>CAWCCZ010000001.1:0-25793 GCA_963794275.1 uncultured Solirubrobacteraceae bacterium
CCCCGCGTACACCGTCGCGGCGGACATGCTGGGAGGCGACGTCCTGCTGGAGATGCTCGACCGTGGGGTACGCCACTTCCCGGTGCTTCGCGCCGGCAGGGTCAGGTGATCGGCGTCGTCGAGGCGGTCGACCTACAGGGCGGTCGAGACGCTGCTCCTCCTTCTATCTGCGCCGGGCGATCGTACGCGCCGGAGATGTCAGGGAGCTCGCGCGCGCGTCGCAGGGCGTGCGCCCGGCAGTGATCGCGCTGCACGAGGCGCGTGTGGCGGCGTCGAGCGTCGCCGCGATCTACTCGGTCGTGCTCGACGCGCTACGCGCAGGCTGATCGAGCTCGCGCTGGCCGGCGCCGGAAGCCTCCGGCTGAGTTCTCGTGGCTCGCGCTCGGCAGCGAGGCGCGACGCGAGGCCACGCCCGAGCTCGGACGCCGACAGCGCGATCGTCTGGTAGGAGACGCGAGGAGGAGCTCGATACGTCCCTACCTGCACGGGGTCGCGAGCGAGGTCGTCGAGGGATCGAAGCGTGCGGCATACGCAGGACGCCATGGGGCCAGCGCCTCGGACGTGCTGTTCGTGCGCTCGCTCGAGTCCTGGCGGCGCGCGGCGCGCGACTGGATCGAGCCCCCACCCGCGAGCAGGCGCTGATCCTCGTATCGGTGCTCGTCGACAGCCGCCCGGTGTGGGGAGTGCACAGCGGCGCGCCCGTCTCGGACACGTTCCGCGCTGCCTCCTCGCGCCCGAGCTCCTGCATCTGCTCGCGCGCTTCGCGCTCGCGCACCGGCCGCCGACGGGGTTCCTGCGCGGGCTCGTCGTCGAGCACGGGGGCGAGCATCGCGGACGGCTCGATCTGAAGCGCGGGGGCCTGTTGCCGGTCGTCGATCTCGCGCGCTGGGCGGGATGGCGGCGGGCGTGACAAGCGCGTCGACGCTCGAGCGCCTGCGCGCCGCGGCCGACGCGGACACGCTGCCGGCGGCGGACGTGCACACGCTCGAGGACGCGTTCGAGCTGTTCTCGGAGCTGCGCATGGAGCATCAGGTCGGCCAGTTGCGCGCCGGGGTGGAGCCTGACGACCATGCGACCCCGACGAGCTCAGCGCGCTGACGCGCAGCTACCTCAAGGATGCGTTCCGCGCGGTCGCGTCGGTGCAGAAGCGTCTCGCCGCGGAGCTGAGCCTCGGCGTGCGATGAGACTCCGCCGCCGCCGCACGGCCCCGGGCCGCGCGTACGGGCGCGCGCCTGCCGGCCGGCCGCACGCCGTGGCGCGACGCGGGCTACTGCGCCGTCGACCTCGAGCTCAGCGGCCTCGACCCCAAGCGGCACGAGATCATCTCCTTCGGCGCGGTGCCGATCGAGGATGGGCGCGTGCAGCTCGCCAGTGCAGTCCATGGGCGCGCGCGCCCGCTGCGTGAGCTCAGCGAGTCCTCGATCCGCGTGCACGGGCTGCGCGCGGCCGACCTCGCCGACGCGCCCGCGCTCGAGGAGGCGATCGACCCACTGCTCGCGCTGATGGCGGGCAGGATCCCGGTTGTCCACGTCGCCGCGATCGAGCGCGGCTTCTTGCGGCCCGCGCTGCGCCGGCAGGGCCTGCGCTTGCGCGCGCCGATGATCGACACGAGCGTGCTCGGACTGGTCTGGCTGCACGAGCGCTACGGCGGCGGCCCCCGTCATCTGTCGCTCGCCAACCTCAGCCAGACACTCGGCCTGCCCTCCCACCATCCACACGATGCATTCGGTGACGCGCTGACGACAGCGCAGGTGTTCCTGGCGCTGGCCACGCATCTGAACGCGCTGCAACCGCAGACGGTGCGGCGCCTGAGCGCCGCCGATGGTCGCCTCGAGTCGCTGCTAGCGTACCCGTCCCGCTAGAACAGCTGCAGGTAGCGCTCGAGCTCCCACGGCGTGATCTGCTCGTGAGCGGCCTGCACTTCGCGGCGCTTGACCTCGACGTAGTAGTCGATGTAATCGTGATGAGGTCCCAGCCCGCCCGTGCTGCCGAGCGCGGTGCGCAGCACCTCGCAGCGCTCGAGCTCGCGCGTGGCGTCGAGCAGGTTCGCAGGCAGCGGCTCGATCCCGGCCGCCGCGAGCTCGTCGTCGCTCATCGTGTAGAGGTTGGCGGCGTTGGGCTCCCCGGGGTCGAGCCCGCGCTCGATCCCGTCGAGCCCCGCGGCGATCATCGCGGTGGCCGCCAGGTAGGGGTTGCACGAACCGTCGACCGTGCGATCCTCGATGCGCCCGCCCGCGGGAATGCGCAGCATCTGCGTACGGTTGTTGTAGCCGTAGCTGACGTATGCGGGCGCCCAGGTCGAGCCGCTCGTGGGCGCGCCGACCGACAGGCGCTTGTAGGAGTTGACGGTCGGGGCGGTCAGCGCGATGTACGCCTTGGCGTGCGCCTTCAGGCCGCCGAGGAACTGGTACCCGAGCTCCGATAGCCCGAGCCCGCGCGGATCCTCGCCGGGATCGCGCTCGAACACGTTCTCGCCGTCGCGCCAGAGGCTGACGTGGAAGTGGCAGCCGTTGCCCGTCAGCTTGGCGAACGGCTTGGGCATGAACGTCGCGATCAGGCCGCGCTCCTGGGCGAGCGACTCGACCATGTAGCGGAAGAACACGGCGCGATCGCACGTGGTGAGCGCGTCGGCGAACGCGAAGTTCTGCTCGAACTGGCCGTTGGCGTCCTCGTGGTCGGTCGCGTAGTTATCCCAGCCGAGCTCCGTGACCGCTTTGGAGACGGTCGTGACGAAGTCGAGGTTGCGCGTCAGCGCGCGCATGTCGTAGCAGGGCTGCTCGAGCGTGTCGAGCGGGTCGGCGAGCTCGAGCTCGCCGTCAGCGCCGCGGCGCAGCAGGAAGTACTCGAGCTCGGCGCCGATCTTGAGCTCGAAGCCGAGCGCCGCGGCACGCTCGAGCGCCCCGCGCAGGATCGTTCGCGGGCAGTATGGCCACGGCTCGCCCTCGACCGTGACGTCGCAGGCGAAACGCGCGACGTCGTTGCGCCACGGCAGGATCGCGAGGCTGCGCGGGTCTGGGATCGCAATCAGATCGGGGTCGTCGGGGCCCTGGCCGATGTCGCCGGCGGCAAACCCCGCGAAGCCGGCGCCGTCCTCGAGCATCTCGTCGAGGTGGTGCGCCGGCACGAGCTTGGCGCTCGGCTTGCCGTGCATGTCGACGAACTGCGCGAACAGGAACTCGATGCCCGCGTCCTTGACGATCCGCCGCACATCGTCGGCGTTCTGGGGCGGCGCGGTCATCTGGTGAAGGTATATCCGCACCGCCGGGATGCCGCTATGGCCGGCGCATCCTGAAAGCGAGAGGTAGCATGTGCAGTACGCACATATGTCCGATATCACCGAGCTAAGCGGGCTGCGCGACGAGAATCGCACGCTCTACGGCGTCATCAAGCTCGTGTCCTCCTCGGTGGAGCTCGGGCCGATGCTGCAGGGGATCGTCGACCTGGCGACGCAGGCGACGGACTGCCACGCGTGCTTCATCTACCTGCTCGAAGACGACCAGCTGACGATCCGCGCGGCATCGCAGGTGTTCGCGGACGCCGTCGGGCGCGTGCAGCTCGCAATCGAGGAGGGCCTGACAGGCTGGGTGGCGCGCCATCGCACGCCCGAGTTCATCCGTGAGCAGGCGATGAACGACCCGCGCATGAAGTACATCCCGCTGCTGCAGGAGGAGCGCTTCCAGTCGATGGTCGCGGTCCCGATCCTGTCGCGCTCGAATGACACGCTCGGCGTGATCGTGCTCCACACCGAGGCGCCGCGCGAGTTCACCGAGGACACGCTGAAGCTGCTCGTGAACATCGCGTCGCTGGTCTCCGGCGCGATCGAGAACGCACAGCTCTATCAGCGCGAGCGCCGTCGCGTCGACACGCTGACGCGGCTCGCGGCGATCGGCGGCGAAGTGGCCTCGGCGACCGATGCCGACGACCTCGGGCTGATCGTCGCACGCGGCACGCGACGGCTGCTCGAAGCCGAGCTCTGTCAGGTCTACCGCCTCGACCCTGGCGACAGCGGCCTGCAGCTGCTGCGATCAGATCCCGAGGCGGTGTCCTCGCCGCCCGAGCTGTCGGCTGCCGGGGTCCTGATCGACGCGCTCGACGGCCGCGGCTCCGGGCCGGCGGCCCGCGCCCTGTGGCCGGGGCTCGACGTCGGCGATCTGCTGCTGACGCCGCTGACCGCCGGGGGCGAGCGGCTCGGGCTGCTGTGCGCGGGCACGCCCCCGGGTAGGAAGTTCAGCGGCGAGGACACCGACCTCGCGCGCGCGATCGCCCAGATCGCGGCGGTCGCGATCAAGCGCGCTGAGCTGATCGAGTCGCTGACGAACGCCAACACCGTCAAGGACCTGTTCGAGGCGCTTGCGGCGGGCGCGACGGCGTTCGCGGTCGCCAAGGCCGCCGAGGTTCGTTGCGATCTGACGAGCCCGTTCCTGATGGTCTGCGCCGAGCCGGCGGGTGGTCTCGACTCGGCGTCGGTCGAGTGGCGCGATGCAGCCGAGGTGCTGGGCCGTGGTCTCGCGGCGCTGCAGCCAAGGGCGGCGGTCGAGGCCGGACCCGGGCCCGTGCGGGCGGCGCTGCCGCTCGGCACGAGCCGGCCCGAGCGCGTCGAGGAGCTGCTGCGCTCGTGCGTCGAGCTCGGCCGGCAGACGCGTGCGGCGATCGGCGTCAGCCAGCTGCGAAGCTCGGGCGCGGAGGCCACGCGCGCCTACCACGAGGCCCTCGACGCGGCCACCATCGGCCGGGCGCTGCTGCACGACGGCGGCGCGATCGCCTACTCGCAGCTCGGCGCATACCGCTACCTCGTGCACATCGCTGCCGAGCAGGCCCCGCGTGACCGGATGCGCGAGGCGGTCGACGCCCTGATCGCCTACGACAACAGGCGACGCTCGTCGCTGTTGGACACGCTCGAGCGATATCTCGCCGAGCGTCGCAGCGTGATCGAGAGCGCTCGCGCGCTGTTCATCCACCCGAACACGCTGCGCCAGCGGCTGGCGCGGATCGAGGAGTTGACCGGCGTCGAGCTCGACCAGGACGACCTGCTGTCACTCGAGCTCGCGATCAAGCTGGCACGGCTCCACGGGCGCCCGGGCGCGCCGAGCGGCTCAGTCGCCGTCTGACACCAGGAACACCGGCACCTTCGCCTTGCGGCGTACCCGCTGCGGCTCCTGGGTCCACATCATGTCGGCGACCAGGCGATTGCGGTCGGGGTCGGCTGCCATCACGATCGCCTGGCACTCCTTGGCGGTGGCCTCCTCGCATATGCGAGCGGTCGCTTTGCGCGTTCCGATCACATGGCCTGTGGCCTGCAGGCCCTTGCGCTTCAAGCGCTTGATCGCGCTGTCCACGATCGTGCGCTGTTCGTCGAGCTCTTTCTTCGTGGGCAGCAGGCCGGGGTTCGGCAGGCCGAACGCGACGCCGTGGACGCGCGCGATCGACAGTACGCACACGCTCGCCTCGGAGCTGTCAGCGAGATCGGCCACGCGTGCGATTGCCGCGTCCGGGATCGCTCGCCCCTCCGTCGCGAGCAGGATGCGCGCGAAGCCAGGGTCCTGCTCGCTGCGGACCATCACAGGCGCCGGCGCCGCGTTCATGGGCCGGGATCCGCGCTGGCGGTGGCGACCTCCGCGGTCGATACGTCGAGCTTGGGCGAGGAGGACGCCGGCGGACCGACGCCGGCCCGCTTGTCGTGCCACTTGCGCCAGCGATACAGCGGGTAGTAGGAGAGCAGCACCGCCAACCCGATGAAGTAGTAGGGCAGCGTCTTCTGGCCGGCGGCGTTGCAGGTGCAGTCGGCGTACACGGGTCCGCCCCAGATGTAGATGACGGCGTACACACCGGCGAGCGCGAGCGCCACGTACTTCATCCACTCCGGCAATTTGAACGGCCGCCGCACGTTCGGCCGGTGCTTGCGCAGCAGGTAGTAGCCGATCAGCACGGGGATGAACGAGAACAGGTAGCCGACGTTCGAGAACGTGTAGATCTGCACCGCCCCCCCGAAGAACACGACGACGATCGAACAGACCACGTTGAAGATCATCGAGCGATGCGGCACGCCGTGTGAGTTGGTGGCCTGGAAGAAGCGCGGGAAGTGCCCGTCGGTGGACATCTGGTGCAGCGAGCGCGCCGTGCCTGTGATCGCGTTCAGCGCGGACAGCACGAGCGCGAGAATCAGCATGATCGCGATCGCCCAGTTCAGAATTTCCGACCCCTTCCCGGCGCCGAACACATCCGAGGCGAAGCTGACGAAGATCGTCTTCGGATCGACGAGCGCCGTGTTGCCGAGCGCCTTGACGCCGAGCACGATCACGAATGCGATCGGGATCATCGTGTAGATGAAAACGCCGTAGCCGCCCTCGAGGTTGAGCGCGATTTTCGCATCACGGTCAGGGTTGCGCGTCTCGCCTATGTAGCACGCGGCCGCCTCCATCGCGATCACGTTCCAGGTCAGCAGGAATGCGAAGGCCACATACAACGTCAGCCATCCGTGCCCGAATTGGGATGCGAAGAAGCCCGTGCCGTCAATGTGACGGAAGTGGGTCAGTTCGGCGAAGTTGACGACCGACGGGTTGAAGATCCACGAGATCGCGAGGAACGTCAACGGGATCATCGCCAGGATCGCGAGCGTCGTCGCGAATACCGTGCCAAAACGCAGACCACGGTATGAGGGAATGAACAGCAGCAGCAGTCCGACGACCGAGATGCCGACGGTCCAATAGGCGATCGGCGTGTCGATCGGGGTGAAGCCGGCCGTCGAGAGGTGCAGCAGGTCGACGATGTAGAACGACGCGAGGATCATGTTCAGTGGCGCCACCGGGAACCAGCCGAGCCAATAGCCCCAGGCGGTGAGGCCGTTGATGTGTTCGGCCAAACGCGGCCATCTGTCCTTGTAGGCGGGGTACGCGTAGGCGGGCGAGCCGCCCGAGCGCTCGGGCATCATCGCCGAGAGCTCCGCCAGGAACAGGCACAAGAGCCAGCCGCTGCAGGTGATCACGAAGATCACGGGGATCGATGCGGCGCCGAGCGAGGTCACCATCACCGGCGCGATCCCCGTGACCAGGATCACGCCCGCGAGCCCGATGACGAAGGCGCCCCACCAGTTGATGGTTTTCGGCAGCCCGCCCCCCTCGTAGCTCAGCTCGTCGTGGATAACAGAGCCAGTCTCATCCGCCATATGCTCTCCCGATCACGGTTGTGTGTTCGCCGCCAGGTTGCCAGGTGACCGGGAGAACTCCCAGGCGAGATGTGAACACAATTGTTGGGAGCGACATGGAGCACCTGGACACATTCCTCTCTCTACAGCCACCGTTCGACGGGCTGCCCCCTGCTGAGCTGTCTGCGCTGGCAACGCGGGCGCGCGAGGTCTCCTTCGATACCGGAGAGCTGGTGCTGGTCGAGGACGGGATCCCCGCCGAGGGCCTCTACGTCCTGACCGCGGGCTCGATGGAGCTCGTGCACGAGGGCGAGCCGATGGTCGTGCTCGAGCCGGGCGAGTGCTTCGGTCACCCCTCGCTGTTGAGCGGCATGGCGCCCCTGTTCACGGTCCGCGCGCGCGAGCCGTCGGTGTGCGCATTGCTGGACGCGTCGAGCGCGCGCCGCGTGCTCGGCACGGAGGCCGGCGTGCGCTACGTGGCGGGGACGATGCGCACGCGCCTGACCCGCACCGGTCACACGGTGCACGGCCTGCTCGACGTCGGCACGACGCCGGTCTCGGCGATCATGCGCCCGGCGGTGTTCTGCGCGCCTGGGGAGCCGTTGCACATCGCGGCCGCGAGGCTCGGCGCCGACGGGGAGGCGACGGCACTGCTGGTGCGCCTCGCGGACGAGCAGCTCGGCCTGGTCACAGACGCCGAGGTGCGTGAGTGGGTCGCCGAGGGCGGGAGCGACGGTGAGGTGCACGTGGCGGCGCTCGCCCGCCCCGCCCAGACGGTGCCGGTGGGGCAGCTCGCGGTCGAGGCGACGGTCGACATGCTGGCTGCCGGCGTCGAGCACATGGCGGTGCTCGACGGCGAGCGCGTGTGCGGGATGCTCTCGGCCGCCGACCTGCTCGGGCTCGACGCCCGCAGCCCGATCGCACTGCGCCACACGATCCTGGGGGCAGCCGACGAGGACGTGCTCGCGCGCGCCGCCGAGCACCTGCCGCAGCTGTTCCACCTGCTCGTACGCGCCGGCGTCCCGCCGCGCGACATCGGACGCGTCCTCAGCCTCCAGCACGACGCGCTGACGATCCGGCTGATCGACTTCTCGCTCTCACGCCACGGCCCTGCTCCGGTCGCGTGGGCGTGGCTCGACCTCGGCAGCGCCGCACGGCGTGAGTTCACGCTCGCCTCCGACCAGGACAACGCGCTCGCCTACGAGACGCCGCCCGCCGGCAACGCCGACGCCGTCGATGACTACTTCGCGCGGCTCGGGCGCGAGGTGAACGCGGGCCTCGCTCGCTGCGGCTTCGGCGTTGACAACAACGACGTGCTCGCGGGCAACCGCCTGTGGCGGATGTCGAAGGCCGACTGGATCGAGACCTTCGACGAGTGCCTGCGCCTTCCGAGCGAGTCTCATCTGATCCGCGCGTCGGTGGCATTCGACTTCCGTCAGTGCGCCGGCGCCCTGGCGCTCACGGCGGCGCTCACCGCGCGCATCCGCGACGCGCGCGAACACCCCGACTTCATGCGCCTGATGGCGCGCACCGCTACCGGCTACCCCGTCGCGCTCGGCTTCCGCGGGGATCTTGCCGTCGAGCGACGTGGCGCGGCGGCTGGTCGGCTGGACCTGAAGCGCGGCGCGATCATCCCGCTGGTGAACCTCGTGCGCTTCCACGCGCTCGCCAACGGCGTGACGATCTCGCCGACGCTCGACCGGATCGAGGCCGCGGCGAGCGCCGGCGGCATCGAGCGGGACACCGCCGACGCGCTGCGGGAGGCATTCGAAGTCATCACGCGCGTGCGTTTCGAGCACCACGCCGATCTGATCGCGTCGGGGGCCGCCCCGGAGAACCTGATCGATCCCGACGCGCTGGCGCCAATCGCCCGCGTGGAGCTGCGCGAGGCGCTGCATACGGTGCGTCGCGAGCAGAAGCGCGTCGGCGTCTGGTCACCACCCAGGCTGTAGCGCGAGCGGCCACATTCTGCGCTGAAAGTGTGCGCGTGGCCGCCATGTGCGCGGCTAAGTCCGGCGTCTACAGTGATTCTCATGTGTGGGATCGCAGGGCTCTACACCAAGTCTCCCGCGCTGCAGGCCGAACTCGGCGAGCACCTCTCGAGCATGCTCGAGCAGCTCTCCTTTCGCGGGCCGGACAGTGCGGGCGTAGCGTTCTATCGTGATCCGGCGCCCGCCGGCTCGTGCAAGATCTCGCTGTGCGGCGCGGCGAGCGACGCGGAGTGGGCGGTCCTCGCAGGCGAGCTCGAAGACGCGTTCGGAGCGTGCTCGGCCCCGCGGGTGCGCGCCACGCATGCTGTGTTCGTCGTCGCAGGCGTTGCCGAGCAGTTGCAGGCGTGGCTCGCGGAGCATCACCCCGAACTGCGCCTGATGAGCGCCGGTAGCTCGATCGAGATCTACAAGGAGGCCGGCCGACCGAGCGACTTCGTGCGGCGCTTCGCGATCGATCAAATCGACGGCAGCCACGCCCTCGGTCACACGCGCATGGCGACCGAGAGCCGCGTGACGACCGAGCACTCGCATCCGTTCTCGACGGGCCTCGACCTGTGCCTCGTGCACAACGGTTCGCTCTCCAACCACAATCGCCTGCGCGCGAAGCTGCGTCGCGAAGGCGTCCAGTTTCAAACCGACAACGACAGCGAGGTCGCGGCCGGCTACCTGACGTGGCGGCTACAGGACGGCGCGAGCCTCGAGCAGGCGCTCGAGGGCTGCCTCGAGGACCTCGACGGCTTCTACACGTTCGCGGTGGGCAGCGCCGACGGCTTCGCGGTGCTGCGCGACCCGATCGCGTGCAAGCCCGCGATCATGGCCGAGACGGACGAGTGGGTCGCGATCGCGTCGGAGTACCGGGCGATCGCCGTGCTGCCGGGCGCTGAGGATGCCGTCAGCTGGGAGCCCGAGCCTGGACGTGTGTACGTTTGGGGTCCCACCCACCCCACCCACGCCACGCGCCCCGCTCGCGCTGCGTTGCTGGCGTGATGCCTGCCCCGGACGCGACCCGGGAGGCCGTGCTGTTCGTCGACCTGGCGAGCGAAAGCGTCAGACAGCTCAACCAGCGCCTCCACGACACCATCGAGCCCCAGCGCGTGCGCGTGCTCAACCCTGCCGGCATGCATTCGGTCGCCGTGGGCGTCGACGCCCAGCACGAGATCGAGATCGACGGACACGTCGGCTACTACTGCGCCGGGATGAACCAGCGGGCCACGGTGCGGGTGCACGGGAACTGCGGAGTTGGTGTGGCCGAGAACATGATGTCGGGCACCATCATCGTCGAGGGCAGCGCGAGTCAGTCCGCCGCCGCGAGCGCGCGCGGCGGCCTGCTCGTCGTCCACGGCGACGCCTCCGCGCGGTGCGCGATCTCGCTAAAGGGGGCCGACGTCGTCGTGCGCGGCTCGGTCGGGCACATGAGCGCGTTCATGGCGCAGAAGGGCTCGCTCGTGGTTTGCGGGGACGCCGGTGATGCGCTCGGCGACTCGCTGTACGAGGCGCGCCTGTACGTGCGTGGCTCCGTCGCAGGGCTCGGCGCCGATTGCATCGAGAAGGAGATGCGCGCCGAGCACCTCGAGGAGCTCGCGCAGCTGCTCGAGCGCGCCGAGATCGACGATCTCGATGCTGCGGATTTCCGTCGCTACGGCTCGGCGCGCGCTCTGTACAACTTCCACGTCGACAACCTCGGGAGCTACTGAGATGACCACCAACGGCTCCCCGCCGCAGACGGATGGGGCGATAGCGGGCGGCTGGCACCCGGGCCTGCGCGAATCGGCGACGTTCGACCGAAACGCGATCGCTGAGATCCAGCGGGCCGCGCGCGAGGGGTCCTACGACATCCGCGGCTTCGGCGCCAAGCGTCACGTGCCGCACTTCGACGACCTGCTGTTCCTAGGCGCCAGTGTCTCGCGCTACCCACTGGAGGGCTACCGCGAGCGCTGCGCGACCGATGTCGTGATCGGCGGGCGCTTCGCGCGCGAGCCGCTGCACCTCGACATCCCGATCACGATCGCGGGGATGAGCTTCGGCGCCCTCTCCGGGCCGGCTAAGGAGGCGCTCGGGCGCGGCGCGAGCGCGGTCGGGACGAGCACGACGACGGGCGACGGCGGCATGACCCCAGAGGAGCGCGAGCACTCGCGCACGCTCGTCTACCAGCTGCTGCCCTCGCGCTACGGCATGAACCCCGACGACCTGCGCCGCGCCGATGCGATCGAGGTGGTCGTCGGCCAGGGCGCGAAGCCCGGCGGCGGCGGCATGCTGCTCGGCCACAAGATCTCAGAGCGCGTCGCGCAGATGCGCGACCTGCCGCCCGGGATCGACCAGCGCAGCGCCTGCCGGCATCCGGACTGGACGGGGCCGGACGACCTCGAGATCAAGATCGAGGAGCTGCGCGAGATCACCGACTGGCGCGTTCCGATCTTCATCAAGGTGGGCGCGACGCGTACCTACTACGACGTGGCGCTGGCGGTGAAGGCCGGCGCCGACGCGATCGTGCTCGACGGCATGCAGGGCGGCACCGCCGCAACGCAGGAGGTCTTCATCGAGCACGTCGGGATCCCGATCCTCGCCGCGATCCCGCAGGCGGTCGAGTCGCTGATCGACCTCGGCATGCACCGCAAGGTGCAGCTGATCGTCTCCGGCGGGATCCGCACCGGCGCCGACGTCGCGAAGGCGCTCGCGCTCGGCGCCGACGCTGTCTCGATCGGCGTGGCGGCGATGATCGCGCTGGGCGACAACGCCCCCGAGCACGATGCCGAGTACCGCGCGATCGGGTCGGCCGCCGGGTTCTACGACGACTACCAGGCTGGGCTCGACCCCGCAGGGATCTCGACCCAGGACGAGCAGCTCGCCGCGCGGCTGGACCCCGTCGAGGGCGGGCGGCGTCTAGCCAACTACCTGCGCACGCTGGTGCTCGAGACGCAGACCCTCGCGCGCGCCTGCGGGAAGTCGCACGTTCACAATCTCGAGCCCGAGGATCTCGTCGCGTTGACGATCGAGGCCGCGGCGATGGCGCGTGTGCCACTTGCGGGGACCAGTTGGGTTCCGGGGCGCGACGTGTGAGTGCAGTGGCTAGCCACCGGGTGTGGGTGGCGGCCGGCCGGACGTGTGTGTGTGTGTGTCAGCGTCACCTCGCTGCCTGCCGTGTGAATTAAAGCGCCAGATCCCTGTTGCGACCAGGGGCTCATCTGACGTGCGATCACCAACATCTCGACCGATCATGATCGATGAGGTCCTCTCGGAAGTGCTCAGGTCGGGTTGCGGTCGCGGCCCGTGCGCCTCGTCTTGTACCGCGGGCTGGCCCAGGATCGGTATCGGCACTGGCCCGGGAGCGATACTTACGGCATTCGCCTGTGGGGCTGATCGGGAGGTACGCCGTGCGGGCAACAGAACTCTGCGTGCCGTTCTGATAGCAGCCGAGAGCGCGAATCAGGGTTGACAGGATCGAGTCTGCTTGCCTAGACTCGCGCGCAGGAAGCGCTCCCGGGACAGTGTGGGTGGTCCCCGGGGGTGCTCGGGGGCCGGGGAGCAACATGGGATGCGACCATAAAAGAGGAGGATCGGGTCATGGGAAGCAGGCGCCCGCGAGGCTCGCACGGGACGGACAGCGTGGTGTTCCGGAGGTGCTTGCACCGTGCGCCGGCAATTGCGGCGGCGCTGCTCGCGCTCGCGGTGGCATTCCTCGTAGCAGCGGGCGCCGCGCTGGCCGCAGAAATCCCCGCGAACACTTCGCCGCCGACGATCTCCGGGGGGGCGAAAGCCCAGGAAGGGAGCCCGCTGAAGGCCTACGCAGGCAAATGGACCGGCGGAAGCCTCACCTACTCATTCCAGTGGCAGCGCTGTGACCCGGAAGGCGAATGCGCGAACATCCTCTTGGCGAGCAGCTCCGAATACACTGCCGGCGCAGTCGACGTCGGCTCCACGCTGCGCGTCGTCGTCACCGCCAGGAACAGCGCCGGTTCTAGGGAAGCGGCCTCGGAAAAGACGGCGCAGGTCACGGCGGTCGCGCCGAAAAACACGGAACTGCCGGCGATCTCCGGCGTGGCTGAGGAAGGGCAACTGCTGTCGGCGAGTACCGGTGGTTGGGGTGGAACGCCGGCGACGACGTACATCTACCAGTGGGAATGGTGTACGACCGCGGATCACTGCACCGCAATCAGCGGGTCAGACGAAGCAAGCTATCGCGTGAGCGCGGCGAACATCGGGGACACCCTGCGCGTGACTGTGACCGACGAAAACCCGGGCGGCAGCAAGAGCGCCATCTCCCCGCAGACGGCGAAGGTCACGCATGGTCCGCCGGTGTCGGTCGATTTCCCGACGATCACGGGCAGCCTGCGCGAAGGCGGGACGCTCGAAGCCGCCCCGGGCACGTGGGTCGGAGTGTCGCCGATCGAATATGCCTATACATGGGAAAGCTGCGACGCGGAAGACAGCTGCACGTACGCAGCGGGATCCTCCTACGCAGTGGGAGCCAATGACGTCGGCAGAACGATCCGAGTGACGGTGACGGCGCAGAACAGCCTCGGATCCGCGACGGCCAGCTCGGTCGCGACTCCGCGGGTGCTCGGCAAATCGGAAGACTTCGCCGTCGCCTGGGGCGAAGACTGGGAGGGACAGCTTGGCACGAGCTATCAGATCTTGGAGGGGTGGGAAGAATGGCCGGTGGCGGTGGAAGGCGTCACGAACATCACGTCGGTCGCCGCCGGCGGCAACGAGAGCCTGGAGCTGGGGAGCGACGGCACGATCAGCTCCTCCGGGAGCGGCGCGTACGGCGCGATCGGCGACGGAGCGCGCAACGCGAGCTGGGAACAGGGCGAGGGCCACGTCACGGTCAAGGGGATCAGCAACGCCGTGCAGATCTCCGCCGGTGCAAACAACGGGATGGCGCTGCTCGCCGACGGCGACGTGGAGGCGTGGGGCAGCAACCAACACGGGGCGCTCGGCAACGGCAAGGGCGGCTTCGAACAGTGGACAGGCGAAAATGGGCTCGAACCGAAAGAAGTGAAAGCTCTTCACGGGCGTGAAGTGGTGTCGATCGCTTCCGGTGGTGGCTCGAACTTCGCGGTGCTCGCAGACGGCGAACTGCTGGCGTGGGGCTTCAACGATCACGGGCAGCTCGGAGTCGGCTGGCCCGAAGCATGCGAAAGGATTTTGACGTGCGAACCGAGCGTGAAGAAGCCCATGGAATACCTCAAAAACGAAGAACCCATAGTAGAACCTAAACACAAGTGCTTCATGGAAACCGGCTGGTCACTGTGCGCCCGAGAACCCGAGCCCGTCGTGGAACGAGAAGGCAACCCGATCAAGGAAGTGGTGTCCGTGAGCTCGACCGACGAAAACACCTTCGCGCTGCTGAAGGACGGCGAAGTGCTCTCGTGGGGCGTGGACCACTGGGACGGGCTCGGCCAGCCGGGCGAACCAGGGGTGCACACCGCCTTCACCAAGCCCGCGCCGGTGATGGAAAACAAAACGACACCGCTGACGCGCGTCGTTGCGATCGCGGCCGGAAAAGGCGACGGGCTGGCGCTGCGCGAAGATGGCCAGCTCGTCGGGTGGGGCGAGGACTCAAGCGGAGCGCTCGGCACGAGCGAAGAAAAAGGATGCACCGCCGGCAAACAGGTGTTTCCATGCGACCGCTACGCGACGCCGATCAGTGGACTGGAAGGGGTGAGGATCAAGGCGTTCGGGACCAGCAGCGGCGGCTACAGCGTCGTGCTGGGTAGCGAAGGCAAGGTCTACACCGTTGGCAGCAACGCGATGGGCGAGCTCGGGCGCGGGCCCGGCTGCGAAGAAGGAGGCGGCGAAATGGGCCTCTACACCTCCGAATCCTGCCACAGCAGCCGCTGGGAGGCGGTGCCGGGGCTCAGCGGCGTGCAGGCCATCTCGATAGGCACCACACATGTGCTCGCGCTGGTTGGAGCTGGAGGCGCGCCGCCGCCGCCGAAGGTGGCCGACGAACCCGCGCAGCAGGCACTGAAGCTCGAGTGGCAGCTACCGGACGAAGAATCCGCGAAAGAAGTCGTCTACAGGCTGTGGGAATCGCGTGGTGAAGCCGTAGGCCCCCCAGAATGCGAAAACCAGTCGGCCTGCGAAGAAGAAGAACCCGAAACCGGCACCGGCGAAGCGCCGAAAAACGAAGTGTTGCCGCACGTCAAAGTCATCGAATTCTATGAAGAAGAAGGGAAACGCCTGGAAAAGAACGCCGTGTCGACCGCCGTCGGCGACAAGGCCAAGGCGGGCACGTCGGGCACCTGGAGCGGCACGCAACCGATCACATACGAATACCAGTGGCTGCGGTGCAAGAACAGCAAGTGCTCGGCGATCGTCGACGCGGTCGAAAAGGAATACCTGATCAGCGAAGAAGATGTGGGCTACCAGCTCGAGCTGCAGGTCACCGCGCGCAACGGTGTCGCACCGCACGGCGTAGCAGCCTCAGAAACCACCGAAATCGTCAAAGCCGAAGAAGCAGGGCGCAAATCGGCGGCGCAAAAAATCAAGCTCTCGGGTCAGGACGGCGTCTTGCTCACAACCCTCGACGAAGTCCCGTTGCAGCCGATCCAGTACGAAGTCAAGCTGAGCGCCGCGCCGGCAGTCGGCGGCAAGGCGAAAACACGCAGGATGGTTCTCGTACCGTTGCCCTGAGAGCGCTGCGTGTGCGGGGCCGGCTTCCGGCCGCACAGCTAGGGGTCCCCTAAACGGTCCCACCCGCGCCAGCGACCATTCAGGCGCGACTCGAACCGCTCCTAGCTCTTGTGCTCTATCGGGCACTGTAGAAGCGCCCGGCGGCGATCGCCGCCGCGACGAGCATCACCACGCCGTAGACCCCCGGGACGTCGCCGGCGGCGGTGCCGAACGCCTGCGTGGCGAGCGCAGCGGCGACGGCGAAGTCGCGCATCGCGATCGTGAACGCGCCCGGGATCGCGCTCGTACGGCTTCCGTCGAGACGACGCCACACGGCTGCCAGACACACGCAGACGATCAAGAAGGCGACGCTCGCGAGCAGCGCAGCGCCGAGGTGGTGCGCTCCGTGCGTGCCGCTGAGCGCCGCGTACACGAGCACCGCCACGGTCAGCGCGGCAATACCCTCGCGGGCCGCGTCGACGTCCGGTTTCGCGAGCGTCTGCGCAAGCGCCCCACGGCTGCGCGCGGCGACACCGATGAGCAACGGCACGAGCACGACCAGCGCAAAGCGCCCGAGCAGATGCGCGGAGCCGACGTGCACCGTGCTCCCCGACAGCCAGCCGATCGCCAAGGGACCGACGAGCGCCGCCAAGACCAGCGAGCCGGTGACCACGCCGAGCGCGATCGTCGCATCGGCGCCGGCGAGCGCGACGAGGCCAACCGACGCGACCTCCGCCGATGACAGCCCGACGGCGAGCAGCCCGTCGCGCACCAGCGGCGCGAACGGCCGCCCGAGCAGCCATGCCGCGCCGACGAGCACCGGCAGCGGCGCCAGCGAGAGAAGCACGACGGCACGCGCGTGCTCGCGCAGACGGCGCAGATCGGCAAACGAGATCCCGAGCGCAGTGACGAGCACGAGGAGCGCGAGCAGCAGGTCTGAGCGCGCCGCGAGCGCTCCCGAGGGGACCACAACTCCGAGCACCGCAGCGAGCAGCGCCAGCGGCGTTAGCGCGCGGGGCACATCGGCGAGCAGGCTGAGGCTCGCCCGTCTCAGCGCTCTGCTCCGAGCGCGCGGGTGAGCGTCGCGGCGCCTTCGCGCAGCTCGCCGAGCAAACGCGTGGGATCCTCGAGACGGTTGGCCGGGCCCTGCAGTCCAAGGATCGCCGCGAGCGCCCCGGCGCGGTCGAACACCGGCGCGGCGATCGCGTTGACATCGAGCTCGCGCTCGCCAAACACCGTGCCATAGCCGCGCTGGCGCACGGACAGCACCTCCCTGCCGAGTTGCGTGCGATCGGTGATCGTCCGCTCGGTCAGAGCCTCCAGGTCGCGCTCGCGCGGAAGCGCGCCACCGCCGAAGGCGAGCATCACCTTGCCGACCGCCGTCGCGTGCGCCACGCTCGGGCGCCCGAGGCGCGCCATGCTGACGACGCTCGAGCGCGACGGCACCGAGTCGACGGTGATCGCCTCGCGCTCCCCGGGCACCGACAGCGTCGCCGTCTCGCCCGTGCGCTCCATCAGCTCGACCAGAACCGGGCGTGCCAACGCGCGCAGGTCCAGTCGCGCGAGCACGCGGTCGGCGAGCGTCACCAACCCAAGTCCGAGGCGGAACGGCCCCTGGCCTTCGCGCTGGACCAGGCCCGCGACCTCGAGCGTGGCGAGCAGCCGCGAGGCCGTGCTCGGGCTGACGCCGATCCGCCGCGCGAGCTCGTTGACGCCGAGATCCTGCTCGCTCTCACGCAGCTCGTCGAGCAACGCCAGCGCGCGTGCGACCGACGCGACCGGACGTGCCCGCGCATCCGGCTTCTGCAGGTGTTGCGCCATCGGCAACAGTATTGCGCTTTGCGCGACGGCTGTCTAGGATCCGCGGCAGTGTCGTTCGTGCTCACGTGCCCGTACTGCGGCGTCCGCGAGGTCGCTGACTTCGCGTTCGGCGGGGAGCTGAGCATCCGCCCGGTTGAGCCCCCTTCGCTACGCGAGCTGTGCGAGTACAACTACTTCCGGGCCAATGTCGCAGGCGTTCAGCGCGAGTGGTGGTACCACCGCTCGGGGTGCCGCACGTGGTTCCAGGCCGAACGCGACACGCGCACCAATCACGTGCTGCGCGTGGGGCTGCCGGGGGAGCTCGCGTGAGCCGGCTGCCGCCGCAGGCGGGTGAGCGGCTGGTGCGCAGCGAGACGCTCAGCTTCAGCTTCGACGGCCAGCCGGTTTCGGCGCTTCAGGGCGACACGATCGCCTCCGCACTGTTCGCAACGGGGCGGCGCACCTTCTCGCGAAGCTTCAAGTACCACAGGCGTCGTGGTCTGCTGTGCTGCGCCGGCAACTGCCCCAACTGCATGGTGGCGGTCGACGGCGCGCCCGGCGTGCGCGCTTGCACGGAGCCCGCGCGCGAGGGGATGCAGGTCGAGCATCTCAACGCCAGCCCCGGGCTCGAGCTCGATGCGATGGCGATCACCGACAAGCTCGGCGGGCCGTTCACCCCTCCTGGCTTCTACTACAAGACGTTCATCCGCCCGCGACGGCTGTGGCCGCTGTATGAGTGGGTGCTGCGGCATGCCGCGGGACTCGGCCGCCTGCCCCAGAAGCAAGCGGAGCGGCACTGGCGCACCGAGTACCGCCGCCGCCACGCCGACGTGCTCGTCGTCGGCGCCGGCCACGCCGGCCTGAGCGCCGCCATCGCGGCGGCCGAGCTCGGCGCGGACGTGGTGCTCGCCGACGAGGGGCCTCAGCCGGGCGGGCGCCTGCTGTGGGAAGGCGGGCACGCGCTGGCGGGCGCCCTGGTCGAGAGGGCGAGCGCAGTCGGCGTTGAGATCCTCAGCTCTGCCCCTGCGCTCGGGCACTTCGACGGTCTCGTGCCCGTGTGGCAGGGCGACACCCTGCATCAGGTGCGCGCCCGCCAGCACGTGTACACGACCGGCGCGATCGAGCAACCGCTCGTGTTCGCGGGCAACGACCTGCCCGGCGTGATGCTCTCGAGCGGCGCCTGGCGGCTGGCGGCGCTGTACGGCGTGCGGCCGGGGACGCGCGCCGTAGTCGCGAGCACCTCGGACCGAGGGCTGCTCGCGGCGGCTGCGCTAAGCGGGCTGGGCGTGGAGCTGGTCGGCGTGGCGGATCTGCGCTCCGCGGCCTCGCCCGCGGCCGAAGCGCTGCGCGCGCAGGGCGTCGAGATCCTGAGCGGCTGGACGATCGTCGGCGCACGCGGTCGCAAGACGGTCGAGGCGGCGACGCTCGCACCCGTCGCCGACGAGAGCAGCAATCGCGCGTCAAGCTCGGGGCGGCGCGAGCTGAGCTGCGACCTCGTGCTCGTCTGTGGCGGCGAGGCCCCTGCAACGGCGCTCGTCGCACAGGCCGGCGCACGCACGGAGTACGACCCCGCCCGTGGCAACTTTCGCCTCGCCGAGCTGCCGCCCGGGGTGTGGGTGGCGGGCGATCTCGCGGGCGACGGCGACGAGCTGCTGGTGGCGCTGGCGGGCGAGCGCGCCGGGCTCCAGGCCGCCCACGCGCTCGGTCTCGGCGACGAGCGCTCCGCATCCCGCGAGCGCGAACTCTCGGGACGGTTGCCCGGAGCGCCGCGCCGCAACGAGGACGCGCTCGCGCCGGTGCTCGCCACGGCCGCGTCGCGCAAGGGCAAGGCGTTCACGTGCCTGTGTGAGGACGTCACCGCAAAGGACATCCACCGCGGCGTGCAGGAGGGCTATGACTCGATCGAGCTGTGCAAGCGCTTCACGACGGTGACAATGGGCCCCTGCCAAGGCCGCATGTGCCAGCTCTCCTCGATCCGCCTGATGGCCGCCGAGACCGGCCAGGGGCTCGAGCAGATCGGCACCACGACCGCGCGACCGCCGTGGTCGACGGTGCCGCTCGGCGCCCTCGCCGGCCGGCCGCTCGAGCCGGCCAAGCGCTCGTCGATCCACGGCGTGCACCGCGAGCTCGGCGCGAGCATCAAATGGGCGGGCGACTGGCGGCGCGCGTATGACTACGGTGACCCCGAGGGCGAGGCGCTCAACGTCCACACCGCCGCCGGGCTGATCGACGTTTCGACGCTCGGCAAGCTGCTCGTGCGCGGTCCGCACGCGGGTCTGTTCCTCGACCGTCTGTACCCCAACCGATTGTCGAACCTGAAGCCCGGCCGGGTGCGCTACGGCGTGCTCAGCAGCGACGCCGGGCGGATCATGGACGACGGCACCGTCACGCGGATCGACGAGGACACGTTCTACGTGACCACCACCTCGAGCGGTGCCGGCGCAGTCGAGCAGTGGTTCTCGTGGTGGCTGGCCGATTGGAAGCTCGACGTGCAGCTCTCAGACGTCACGCAGTCGCTGTGCGCGGTCAACCTCGCCGGGCCGCGCGCGCGGGAGATCCTCGCCAGCCTGACCGACGCCGACTGCTCGCCGGAGGCATTCGCCTACCTCGACGCGCGCCAGGCGCGCGTCGCTGGCGCACGCGCCTTGTTGATGCGGATCGGCTTCGTCGGCGAGCTGGGCTATGAGATCCACTTTCCGGCCGCGTATGGCGAGGATGTGTGGAACGCGATCCTCAGGGCGGGCGAGCCCGAGGGCATCCGCCCGTTCGGCCTCGAGCCGCAGCGGATCCTGCGCCTGCAAAAGCAGCACATCATCGTCGGCCAGGACACCGATTCGGAGTCGACGCCGTTCGGCGCGGGGATGCCGTGGGCGGTCAAGCTCGACAAGGACGAGCAGTTCATCGGCAAGTGGGCGCTCCAGCACGTCGCCGAGGCCCCCGCCGACACCGCCCTGGTGGGCTTCACCGTCGCGGGAGGCCACGTGCCGACGGAGGGCGCCGTCGTGCTCGACCACCGCGGCCTCGCGGCGGGCCAGGTCACGAGCGCGCGCCGCTCGGGCCAACTCGAGCGTGTGATCGGAATGGCGTGGGTGCCTGGTGCCCTCGCGAGCGACGGTCAGCTGATCACGATCTCCGACAACGGCGAGCGCTTCGGCGCCTCGGTGGTGACCAAGCCGTTCTACGACCCCGACGGCGAGCTGCTTCGCTCGTGAGCCTCGCATTCCTGACTCCCGACGTCACGGCCTCGCGGGAGGTGTGGGCGCGCTCGCCGATGGAGCGCATGGCCTTGGGCGCCGGCGCACGGCTTGCGCGCGTGGAGGGATGGAGCGTGCCGAACGCCTACAGCGAGCCGCGCATCGAGTGGGAGCGACTCACGCGGACCGTGGCCTTCGCAGACCGCTCGAGCCTCGCCAAGCTGGAGATCCAGGCCGAGCCGCAGGAGCTCGCGCGAATCGTGGCGCTCGCAGGTGACGGTGGCGAGGTGGCGCTCGAGCCGGGCCTTGCGGGGCACGAGCATGAGACGTGGTGGTGCCCTGTGACGCCGAGCCGCGTGCTGGCGCTGAGCGAGCCGGCTGAGGCGCCGGCGCTCCGCGCGAGGGTCGAAGAGGCCGCCGCGGGAGCCCGCGGCACGGTGAGCGTGCTCGATGCCACATGCGGCCTCGCGGCGCTGTCGCTGATCGGCCCCGAAGCGCGCGAGCTGCTCGCGCGCTTCTGCGCGATCGACGTGCGCCCGGCGCTCGCGCCCCCCGGCGCCTTCCGTCCGGGATCGGTCGCCCGCACTCCCGGCTACGTGCTCGTCGAGGCGGAGGACCGGCTGCTCGTGCTCGTCGGCTGGGCGCTCGGCGAGTATCTGTGGCAGGTCGTCGCGGACGCCGCCGACCGGCTGGGCGGCGGCCCGGTTGGCGCCGAAGCGCTCGCGCACCACCTGGAGAGAGACGATGCGTGAGATCTTCCGGCCCGGTCGGATGTGGAGACGGGCGGGCGAGCTGCGCGACTCATACGACGTGGTGATCGTGGGTGGCGGCGCCCACGGCCTCGCGACCGCGTACTACCTCGGCAAGCTCGGCGTCAAAAGCGTCGCGGTGCTCGAGCAGAGCTATATAGGCTCGGGCGCCGCTGGGCGCAACACGACGATCCTGCGGTCGAACTACAAGACGCCGGAGGGCGCGCGCTTCTATGACGCGAGCATCAAGCTCTACGAAGGCCTGTCGGGCGAGCTCGACTTCAACGTGCTGTTCTCGCAGTGCGGCCACCTCACGCTCGCGCATTCAGACCGCGCGATGTTCGTGATGGCCAACCGCGCAGAGGTCAACCGTCTGCACGGGATCGACTCGCAGCTCGTGGACGCCGCCGAGGTGAAGCGGCTGTGCCCGCAGCTGAACGTCTCAGAGGACGTCACCTATCCGATCCTCGGCGCGCTGTATCACCCGCCCGGTGGGATCATCCGCCACGATGCCGTCGTCTGGGGATACGCGCGCGGCGCCGACCGCGCCGGCGTCGAGATCCACCCCTACACGAAGGTCGAAGGCTTCGACACCGGCGGCGACGGGCGGATCGCCGCGGTGCGCACGAACCGCGGCACCGTCAAGGCGGGGCAGGTGATCAGCGCCACCGCCGGCTGGAGCACGCTCGTCTGCGCGATGGCCGGCGTGCCGCTGCCGATCACCACCCACATCCTGCAGGCATGCGTGACCGAGCCGGTCAAGCCGCTGCTCGACGTCGTCATCGTCTCCTCGCAGATGCACGTCTACATCTCGCAGTCCGACCGGGGAGAGTTCGTGATGGGCTCGGAGATCGAACCGTGGACGACCTATCGCATGCAGGGCACGCTCAACTTCCTGCAGGACCTCACGCGACACACGCTCGAGCTGTTCCCGCAGCTCGAGCACGCGCGCCTGCTGCGCAGCTGGGCGGGGCTGTGCGACCTCTCCCCCGATTACAGCCCGATCCTCGGCCGCACGAGCGTCGAGAACTTCCACGTCAGTGCCGGCTGGGGCACCTACGGCTTCAAGGCCGCGCCGATCGTCGGCCGGACGCTCGCCGACATGATCCACACGGGCCGCACCCCGGAGCTGATCGCGCCGTTCGCGCTCGAGCGCTTCTACGAGGACCGGCTCGTCTCCGAGCTCGCGGCCGCCGCGGTGAGCCACTGATGGCCTACCTCGGCTCGCACACCGGGCGCGGCGCAGATCACACCGCGCGCCTGTTGATCTCCTGCCCGGACGGGCCGGGAATCGTCGCCGCGGTCTCGCGCTTCCTGTTCGAGCATGGAGCCAACATCGTCAGCTCCGACCAGTACTCCACCGACCCCGAGCACGGCAGCTTCTTCATGCGCTCGGCCTTCTACCTGCCGGCGATCGAGAACGATCGCGCTGCGTTCGAGACTACGTTCGGCGCGCTCGCCGAGCGGTTTGCGATGCAGTGGCGGATCGCGTACGCGCGCGACCGTCGCCGCGTCGCGCTGATGGCCTCGCGCGAAGATCACTGCCTGCTCGACCTGCTGTGGCGCAACCGCCGCGGCGAGCTCGACATGGACGTCATCTGCGTGATCTCGAACCACGAGGACGTTCGCGGCGAGGTCGACGCGCTGGGCGTGCCGTTCGTGCACGTCCCCGTCAGCAGGGACACCAAGCCCCAGGCCGAGCAGCGCGCGCTCGACGCGCTCGCCGGCCGCGCCGAGCTGCTGGTGCTCGCGCGCTACATGCAGATCCTCTCCGGCGACTTCCTCGCGCGGATCGGCTGCCCGGTGATCAACATCCACCACTCGTTCCTGCCCGCGTTCGCGGGCGCGCAGCCCTACCGGCACGCCTACGAACGCGGCGTCAAGCTGATCGGCGCCACCGCGCACTACGTCACCGAGGAGCTCGACGAGGGCCCGATCATCGAGCAGGACGTGCAGCGCGTCGGCCACCGCTACACGATCGAGGACCTCGAGCGCGTGGGACGCGACCTCGAGCGCATGGTGCTCGCCCGCGCGGTTCGCAGCGAGCTCGACGACCGCGTGCTCGTGCACGACGGCCGCACGATCGTCTTTTGACGGTTCGCCACGGCCCGGTCCGGCGCTCACGAGGGCCCGCCGTTCCCACATTGTCGTCCGAATGCGAACGCTGTATAACCATCGCTATACAGCGTTCGCGAGGGAACGAAAAGCCGCGGCAAGCGGGCGCCTGGCTGGACTCTGAGAGAATGCCCCGCCGTGGACTTCGACCTGTCGCCAGACCATGAGCTGATCCGGCGCACCGTCAGGGAATTCGCCGAGGGGGAGGTCGCGCCGGTCGCCGAGGAGCTCGACCGTACGAAGTCGTTCCCGTACGAGATCGTCGCGAAGCTCGGCGCGCTGAACCTGATGGGCATCCCGTTCCCCGAGGAGTACGGCGGTGGCGGCGGCGACACGCTCGCCTATGCGCTCGCGGTCGAGGAGCTCACGCGCGTGGACTCCTCGGTGGCGATCACGCTGTGCGCGCACACCTCGCTCGGAACGCAGCCGATCTACGTGTTCGGCTCAGAGGCGCAGAGGCGGGAATGGATGCCGCAGCTTTGCGCCGGCGAACGGCTCGGCGCGTTCGGACTGACCGAGCCCGAGGCGGGCTCCGATGCGGGCAACACGCGCACGCGCGCACGCCTCGAGAACGGCGAGTGGGTGATCGACGGCGCCAAGCAGTTCATTACGAACGCCGGCACATCTATATCCGGAATCGTGTGCATCACGGCCGTCACGGGTGGCGCCACGAACGGTTCGAAGGAGATCTCCAACATCATCGTCGCCAACGGCACCGACGGCTACGAGCAGGGCGAGCCGTACCGCAAGATGGGCTGGAACGCCTCAGACACGCGGCCGCTGACGTTCAGCGACTGCCGCGTGCCCGAGGCGAACCTGCTGGGCCCCCGCGGCGCGGGCCTCAAGCAGTTCCTGCACATCCTCGATATCGGGCGCATCGGCGTCGCCGCGATGGGCGTCGGCCTCGCGCAGGGCGCGCTCGACGAGGCGCTGAAATACGCCAAGGAGCGCAAGGCGTTCGGCTCCCCGATCTCCAAGTTCCAGGCGATCCAGGGCAAGCTCGCGGACATGTCCACCGAGATCGCCGCGGCGCGGCTGCTCGTGTACAAGGCCGCCCGTGAGAAGGACGCCAAACGCAACTTCACGCTGACCGCCGCGCAGGCCAAGCTCAAGACCGGTCGCCTGGCGGTGCGCTGCGCCGAGGAGGCCGTCCAGATACACGGCGGCTACGGCTTCATCGAGGAGTACCCCGTGTGCCGCTTCTACCGCGACGCCAAGATCCTGACGATCGGCGAGGGCACCGACGAGGTCCAGCAGATGGTGATCGCCAGAGCGCTTGGCGCGTAGCTGATAGGTTCCGCCGATGGGCCGACGTCGGGCCATCCGGCCCCTTCTCGGGAGGTATGCCCCGCGTCGGTTGCGTCGCGAGGGCTACTGGCTGCGACGGCTTGGGCCGCGCGGCTACCTGCGACGCGCATGGCGCCGGCGCGCGACGCGCGACGCGCCCGAGCTCCAGGCCAACGCACCGTTCGACATCGGCGCGCCAGTGCCGATCATGCTTCACGCCTCGACGCTTCACGGCGTCAGATCGCATTGGATTGACCGCGGCCTGGGGACAGCTGAGCTCGACGCGTTCAAGCGGCTGGCGCCCGGGCACGCCACGTTCCTGGACATCGGAGCCGCGGGTGGCATCTTCGCCGCGGCCTTCTGCGCGCTCACCGGCGGGTGCGCGTATGCGTTTGAGCCGTCACCGGAGATGTATGAACGGCTGACCGCGCTCACAGACACGAACCCGCGCTTCGACATCAAGCCGTTCCAGCTCGCGCTCGGGTCGCGCTCGGGCCTGCAACCGATCCTGGCGCACGGCGCTCAGTTTCACGCCGTCGCCACCGACGAGCCGGGGAGCATGACCATGACTGTTCAGACGCTCGACGACTTCGCGGCCGATCACGAGTTGACACCGGAATTCGCGAAGATCGACGTCGAGGGCATGGAGCTCGAGGTGCTGAAGGGCGGAGCGAACACTTTCGGCGGCTCGGTCGCGGCAATCATGCTCGAGCTCCACCCCAAAATGCTCGCGGGCGAGCAGGCCATATCGGAGATACAGGCGCTGCTCGGCGAGTTGGGCTTCGCCCCGTTCACGCTCGAGTTCGAGCCGATCACCGACCTCCCCAAGCTGGTGCGTGGGCGTCGAGGAATCCCCCCGCCTGCTGTCAACATCGTCTGCCAGCGGACCGCCGCCCGCTAG
>CAWCCZ010000002.1:0-389128 GCA_963794275.1 uncultured Solirubrobacteraceae bacterium
AGCGACGCTCATGTCTCTATGGCCTCCTCGTCGGGAGGATCAGGCGAAATTGGATGTTCGCTCGGGCGCAAGTCCAAAAAGGGCGGTCAGGCCGCCAGACGAAAAGCGGCGCCTCGGGGAGCGAACTTCTCCTTGCGGGAAAGCATGTGCCAGATCGCGTGGGCGAGTCTGCGCGCGATGTCGACCTGGGCGACCTTGGCACCGCGCTGCTTGCCGAGCCGGCGCTTGGTGCGCTGGTAGCGCTCGGAGTAGGCGGGGTGCCTCAGCGCGTGCATCGTCGCCTCGAGCAGCGCCCAGCGCAGGTAGGTCGGGCCGTGCTTGGTCAATGGGCCGCGGCGATCCTTCTCTCCGGACTGGTTCACGCGCGGACAAAGACCCGTGTAGCCGGTGAGCTTCTCTGGCGATGAGAAGCGCTCGATCTCGCCGATCTCGGCGGCGATCGTGAAGGCGAGGACCCAGCCGATCCCGGGCACCGTCAAGAGCAGCGGGACGTAGGGGTGCTCGGCGTGGCTCTCCTTCAGGCGGCGGTTGATCTCGGCGATCTGGCGTTCGAGGTCGTCGATCAGCTCGATCGAGGCGGTGATGTTGCCCCGCCAGGGCTCGGGCACCTGCAGTCGCTTCAACAGCCGGCGGCCCTCGACCCCGAACAGGTCGGTGACCGGGCACGGCTTTCCGAAGTTGATCAGCGTCGAGTGGATGCGGTTCTTCAGCGCCGACTTGTGCTTGACGAGGTGCAACCGGAAGCGGGCGAGCTCACGCTCCTCGCGGACGCTCGGATCGGGCAGCCAGATCGCCGGCACCAGGTCGCGGTGACTGAGCACCGCAAGAACCTTCGAGTCGATCTTGTCGGTCTTGCATGCCAGCGGCGCGAGACCCTTGACCTTCTGGGCGTCGGCGATCTCGACCGACCAGCCCTGCTGCTCGAGGGTGTCGTGGACGATCCTCGCGCCGGTCATCGACTCGATCACCGCGCAGACCGGCTGGCAGTGGACTTCCTCGATGCGGCGAGCGAGCCTTCTCAGCGAGTCGACGTCGGGCGGTACGGCGAGCTGGTCCAGATGCTCTCCCCGATCGGAGAGCAGGCAAACGTCAAGCTTCTTGCGACTTAGATCGAGTCCAGCGTGCAACATGTAAACGGGCCTCCTCGAGGTCGGTTCTCGATGACAAGCGGAGCTTGCCACCGAGGAGGCCCTCCTTCATGGCAGTCCGAAGCGAGCGTCAGCGCGGTCCTCGCTCGGACGCTCGCTCGTCTGCGGGAAGCGGTGCTCAGGGGTGTGCCGATCCGTAACAGCGGCGGGTCGGGAGGCCATTCAGCTGTCCAGGGCCCTCGCCCGCTCATCGCGTATGCACACCGGACTGAGCGGGGAAGCGCACATATTCGCCCCACGCGTACCGCGCCCGCTCCGGCGCCGACGGGCGCCACTTCCTGCCGCACGACTTCGCCATTGCGGCCTTCGTGGACTCGAGGTGAAGCTCGTTGGGGTTTCCTGACGGCGAAACCGCCAATGACCTTTGCGTTCGTACCGCCGGCCGCAGGTCCGCTGTTCGGACAGCTAGACGAGGTTCGTGCAGCTTGCGCCGTTTCGAGCACAGCGAGGGCCCGCCACTGTGGCGGGCCCTCGGGTTAGGCAATTCCTGAGCGTTGCTGTCCTAGAATGTGCAGGAGTTTGCTGTGCCCGCTTGGTTCGGTTGGGCATCCGGGCCGGGGTTGGCCAGGGTCGGCGTGTCGTTGACGCAACTGGCGCGGTTCGCGTTGGTGTTGTTATTTACCCACGTGCCTTGACCTGCGGGAAGGTAGTCTTCCTGGGCGTAGGTCGTGACGTCGTTGGTGACGGTGAGGTCGTAGCCGATCGAGTCGTTGGCAACGTCAAGCAGGCCGAAGCTGCTGTTCTTGATGGTCAGATTGTGGTTGATCGTGACGGGCGGGGAGAGGCTAAATGGTTTTCCTTCGGATTCCCCCTGGCAGCTGTAGAAGTCACCCGTGTAATCGAGGTCCTGTTTGGAGCTGTCACCGATCTGGAGCTCATAGGCATTGTGTAATTCTCTAACGATGAAATCGTTCCCCACGGTCGTGTCGCAGAAGTCGAGATTGTATGAGGAGCCTTTGAGGACGATGTTGTGGCCCACCGTCACGTGTCCCGGGCCTTTTCCTCCGGGCGTGTAGTACACCCCGGTATATACGACGGAGGCGCCCCTGCTGATCAAGTTGTTCCCGATAGTAGAGTTCATGGCGGCGAAGAAGGCGCCGCTTTGGACGGTCACATTACTGGTTATGTGCGCGTTGTAGATCACGCAAGAGTGACCGGCAGGAACAACCAGGTTTTCCGCCGTGCTCTGGTACACCGTGCTGTCGGTTGTGTCTTCGGGGTTGAATTCCGGACATGTTGTTGTCCGCGCCATCGCAGCCGGTGCCATCGCGGCCGCCGCAACCATCGCGACGACAGCGGCGCCTAACAGTATGACCCTTCTTGTCATTTGGGGAATCATGGTTGTTCTCCGTTCGTCGTGACTGCGCTGGTTCTGCTCGAGGTTGACTACTGTGTGGTGGAGCGTCATGTTCTGATCCCCTTCAGTGCCGTGGTATAAATCGCCAGCTCGGTGATTTCCTGATTTGGGAACCACAGAAGAGCCGCCCACCAGCTTCTGAGACCGGGTTCTGAGAGCTGATCGTCCATTCGGCGCCAGGGACCGTGGAGCCGGACAGGGTGAGTATCTGAAGCGTGATGCTCAACTCACCGCCTACATCACGGAAGGTGTGTCGGAACGTGTACCACCCCGACGTGGTGATGGTGACCGGCGGCCGGCATGAGTTCGGTGGTTCACTGGGGCCTGGGCAGGGGTTCTCGGGGTAGGCTGCCGACCTGTCGGCATTTGTGCTCGCGCGGTCCGACATCGGCTAGCCCAGAGAGTCGCTCAAACCTACGCATACCTCAAGCGTGCGCATCCGTGGCCCACCACACGCGCCTGGTGGAAACTACGGACAGTACGAACACCTCTGCGCTGCCGGGGATCTCGATGACCGCGCCGCAGCGTAGCGCTGGTCACACGCTTACGTCCGCGATCAGTGGTCTGCACGCCTCTGACGGCGATTCTAGAGCTGCCCCGATGGCGGTCAGTAGGAGCCGTCGGTCCCGACGGCCAGAACGGCCTCCAGCCCGCTGCCTCGCGTCGACAGCCAGCGGAGCGGCAGCGCGCGTCCTGGCGCCAGCCACGCAGCGAGCCAACGCAGACGATGCAGAGTCGATCGCTCGTCGCTCGAACGGGCGCCGCCAGACCCGGTGCTCGGAAGCAAGGCAGAGGCACTTTCGCAGAGCTCGGCCGTCGTCTGCGCGCCGTCTGGGCATGAGCCAGGTAGCTATCGTCGCTCCGGGCATGGCTCGCCGGAGGCTGTTGAGTCGGCACGACCGCTTCGGTGACGAAGCAATCACCGCTTCCATGGGGCGCGAGAGTGGCGCAATGGACGATCAGCAGCAGCGCGCCGCGGCACTCCGCTGGCTACCGCTTCGTCCCCGATTGCGAGCGTGTCTACGTCAACGGCGGCGCCGCTTCCAGGATGCTTCAAGGCCGCCCACATGAGCGCGAGGCGAACCCCTGCTTTCGCCCCGCGAGGGTATTCGTGCCGAATCCGCACGGAGACCCGGAAAGCGCGGAGGCCGGGCAGCGGGCCACGTTAGTCACGTGGCCCGCCGAGCCCGCTGTGTGTCTATCGGCGGATGAGACCAGCCGTGGCTGAGATCACCGGTGCTGGCCGGGAATGAACCGTGTCGATGATCTCCGAGCCGTCGATTCCTTGGAGGTAGATCGAGGTGATACCGAGGTTCGCGTGCCCGAGCTGACGCTGGATGACGACCAAGGGGACGCCCTCATGGGCCATCTCGACTGCGTGAGCGTGGCGGAGCTGATGAGGGGCGAACCGGCGACGGACACCTGCACGCGCTGCGGTTTGTCGGAGTTGCTTGCGGGCGGCTGACGGCTCCCAATGCCTTCCAGCTGTTGCTCCGTGGATGACACAAAGCAAGGCCCCGACCGGAAGACTCACGCGGAGCTCGAGCCACGGCTGCAGTTGATCCCAGGCCCAGTGATCCATTCCGACCTCGCGGCGCCTGCCTCCCTTGCCGCGGCGGACGAGGATCGCGCCTCGCGATCGGTCGAGGTCACTCTCGGCGAGGTCAAGCGCCTCGCTGATTCGCAGACCGGCACGCCAGAGAATCACCAGCAGCGCCCGCAGGCGAGCACCGTCCGGCCCATCGCCCGCCGCGCGCATGACGGCCACGATCTCCTCGATCGTCGGCGGATCGGCCGGATAGCGAAGACCCTTGTTCCTCGGGGCTCGCCCCTCGTCGTAGCCAGGCATCGTGGCCGGCGAGCGGCGATGACCAGCAGCATCCAGCAACAGAGATTCCATGTCCTCTCCTCCTTGGGTTGTTTGATCGGACCTGCCGATCGTCGCGCTCGCGTTGCTAGAGAGAGGACTGAGCTGATCCGCGAAGCCCTCCGTTGCTACCTCCGAGCAGCGCAAACAGCCCCACCCTCCGCTGGCGACAGGCACGTCGCTCGTGAAGAGCACGCCGACACCTCCCTTCGTGTTCGCGCGGGCATGTGCCGCTGCCGGCGCCGGCGTGGCTGCCTGTGTCCGAGCGCGGCAGCCTTGGCGCCCGCCGTGTGTGCCCCGATCCTGCTCTGCTTCCCGGCGCGAGCAGCCACGCGGGCGGCGCCTGTCCGGGGGGTCTGGGCGGGAGACGTCGTCCGCCGTTCGCCTCGCTGCGACCGCTTCTGCTCGGCGAGCGTGGGTGCGGGTCGGGCTGCGGGCCCACTCGCGCGCGCTCGCCCTTGGCGTCCGTATCGCCGAAGCACATCTCACAGCCTGAAAACGCGACTCATCCGCGAACGTCTTGGCGCTCAAGAAGGCGTAGCGGTCGCCGGCGCTGTCACGCCTAGCGGCTGCGTGATCCTGCTATGTCTTGCCGCGACTGATGAAGCGCGCCAGCAGAGGGATGAGCACCTGCGCGTTGGGGGTTCCCCAGCCCGTTACTGGGTCCCATCTGGGAGCGGCCGGGTAGCCGTTGGTACCGGTCGTAATGTCGTGAAATGCTTTGTGGTAGATGGAGCTGCCGCCGATGCGGTAGATGGCGGGGTTGACGAAGCCGAGGTCGTGATGGGCGTACTGGTCGGCCAGCGCCATCAGTCCCCCCCAGAGCGGCGCGGAGTCGCTGGTGCCGCCGGGCGCTGTGAGCGATGCCTCGCTGCCGGCGGTTTCGACCCGCGCCATGCCGCCTTCTTCGGCGTCGCCGGCCACGTCCGGCACGCCCCTCGTCTTCGAGGTCCCGGGGACGCCGTACTGATAGGCGGGACGAGCGTACAGGTGGCTGAAGCCGCCACCCGAATCGCTCCAGGCGGTCTCGTCGATGTAGGCGCCGGTCTTGCGATTTGCAGTGAGTGTGGTGCCGCCAGCGCCCAGCACGAGCGGGTCGGAGGCCGGGAGGCTGACCTCCTTGACCGGTATGCCCTTATTGAAGCGATTGACGCTGAACTCGCCTCCGTTGCCGGAGCTGCCGATCACCGTGACGTGCTCAGCGGTCGCCCCCAGCAGGATGGAGTGCATCTCGGCCACCTGAGCCGCCGTGAAGTAGTGCTCCCCCAAACTCCAGCTGATCGAAGACACGTCGGTATCGGACACAACGAGCCGCAACCCGGCGAGCATGTCCGCGGTGGCGTTCGCGGCACTCGCCCCCCAGTTGGAGGGGAAAAGGACCACCCGCAGGGTGGCGGCAGGGGCGACCGCGTGCACGAACTCGGTGTCCCCGACCTCCTCGCCAGTAGCCTGCCACGGCGAGGCTGAGCCGGCGAGGCTCCTCACGACCTCGATCCGCGCGGCGGGCAGCCGGAACGTGCTGTCAAAACTGTCCAAGTCCTGACGGATATCGCTGGCTCCTTCTTTGCGGCGTGGGACAGGGACAAGGACCGTCACCGTCTCGCCACGGCCGTCGATCCCGCTGTCCAGCAACGGCTGGATGCCGTACGCGACCCGGAACTGGTGCGGGGTGTAGCACGGAGCAGATTCGCAGTAGAGAGCCGCGCCGGTCGGCGCGGCGACGGTCGGCGCGGAGCCACTCGCCACGGTCGTGACCGTGGCCGGGCCGGCCGCGCCGCCCCGGGTCGCCGCGGTCGGGCTGGGCGAGCCTCCCCCGCAGCCCGACAGCGCCCCGCTCACGAGGGCTGCGGCAGCGAGCAGCCACGCTCGCCGTAAGCGAGTCAGCCGCTTTGGGTGGATGTTGTCTTTATCTGGTGCCCAGCCCTGCATCGATGACCGCACGGACATCTTGAACAAGCGCGGCCCAGTTTCGCTTCGCGCGGACATCAGGTGCCCCGATTCCTATCGCTGGCGCCGGAGTGTGGCGTCGATCTCGGCGGTGAGGAGGTAGAGGTCGAGTTGGTCGGGGTCGTCCGGATCGAACGGGTGAAAGCCGAGTCGCTCCCACCAAGCGCGAGCGCTTTGGGTCAGCGCGGTGACGACGACTGCTCGGCATGCCGCCTTCTCGTTGAGCTCCATGGCGGTGGCAAGCACGTGGCCGGCGAGGGCGGTTCCGATCCCGAGGCGCGAGTATCGATGGTCGACTGCGAGCCGGCCGAGCAGCAGCGCGGGGACGGGATCAGGCGCGCCCTTGGCGAGCAGCTCCGGGGCTGCGGAGCGATCGATGCCCGTCATCGCGACGCTCGCGTATGCGACGACGACATCGTTGGCGTCGGCGATCACCCAGGTCGCGGCGGTGTCGCGTCGCCGGTTCTGGCCGGCGTAGCGGCGCAGCCATTCATCGAGCACCGGCTCGCCGCTGTCGAACTGCTCGCGGTCGTGGCGGCGCGGGTCAAGCAGCGCCGGCCGGCGGAGCTCAGTCAAGCCAGCTGAACTTGCGCTTGCGGCGGAGCGCCTTGGCGAGGCGGTCGTTGACCTCCGCGGGCCGTTCGAGCGCCTCGGTGAACGCGGCGGCGGCCTGCAGCTGAGAGCCGGATGCTCGAGCGCTCGGCCAGGACCTCCTCAGCCTTCGATGCCGCGGCCTGAACCACGAACGCCGACACGTTCAGATGCGATGCGGCGGCCGCTCGTTCAAGGAGCGCCTTGTCGGCAGGGCCGACCCGGATCTGGAGCCGCTCTTCCTTCGTGGTTGACATGTACTCACAATGGCAGTACAGCAGTGGATTGTCAAGCCATCCAACCCAAGGGAGGATTCATGCAATCCGTTCTGCTCGACGTCGCCGGCCATCGCCGCTCGCCGGCGACGATGCCGGGCTACCACCGTGGTCGCCCACCGCGCAACAAGGGCGAGCACTACCCAGCCGACCCGCCAACCATCGAGGAGATCGTCGAGGTGATGCGCGCCGTCGGGGATCGCGCCGACGGTCAGCGGCTCCGGGCGCTGATCGTCCTGCTCTGGCGAGCAGGGCTTCGAATCAGCGAGGCACTCGCGCTTCAGGAGAGCGACCTCGATGCGACTCGCGGCGCGATTCTCGTCTCTATGAAGGAGGGTTGATTGTCAAGTGGCGATCTGTGGTTCGGGCTAATTTCCTTTCGCGGGTCGTGCTGGTGGAGCGACGCTCATGTCTCTATGGCCTCCTCATCGGGAGGATCAGGCGAAATTGGGATGTTCGCTCGGGCGCAAGTCCGGAAAAGGGCGGTCAAGCCGCCAGACGAAAAGCGGCGCCTCGAGGAGCGAACTTTTCCTTGCGGGAAAGCATGTGCCAGATCGCGTGGGAGAGTCTTCGCGCGAGGTCGACCTGGGCGACCTTCGCGCCGCGCTGTTTCCCGAGCCGGCGCTTGGTGCGCTGGTAGCGCTCGGCGTAGGCGGGGTGCCTGAGCGCGTGCATCGTCGCCTCAAGGAGCGCCCAGCGCAGGTAGGTCGGCCCGTGCTTGGTCAACGGCCCGCGGCGATCCTTTTCTCCGGGTTGGTTCACGCGCGGACAGAGGCCCGTGTAGCCGGTGAGCTTCTCCGGTGATGGGAACCGCTCGATCTCGCCGATCTCCGCGGCGATCGTGAAGGCAAGGACCCAGCCGATCCCGGGGACCGTCAACAGCAAAGGAATGTAGGGGTGCTCGGCGTGGCTGTCCTTCAGCCGCCGGTTGATCTCCGCGATCTGGGCTTCGAGGTCGTCGATCAGCTCGATCGAGGCGGTGATGTTCGCCCGCCAGGGCTCCGGGACCTGCAGTCGCGCCAGGAGCCGGCGCCCCTCGAGGCCGAACAGGTCGGTGACCGGGCAGGGCTTGCCGAAGTTGATCAGGGTCGAGTGGATGCGGTTCTTCAGCGCCGACTTGTGCTTGACCAAGTGCAGCCGGAAGCGGGCGAGCTCACGCTCCTCGCGGACGCTCGGGTCGGGCAGCCAGATCGCCGGCACCAGGTCGCGGTGACTGAGCACCGCGAGAACCATCGAGTCGATCTTGTCGGTCTTGCACGCCAGCGGCGCCAGCCCCTTGACCTTCTGCGCGTCAGCGATCTCAACAGACCAGCCCTGCTGCTCGAGCGTGTCGTGGACGATCCTCGCGCCCGTCATCGACTCGATCACGGCGCACACGGGCTCACAATGCACCTCCTCGATGCGGCGGGCGAGCCTTCTGAGCGAGTCGACGTCTGGGGGTACGGCGAGCTGGTCCAGATGCCCTCCTTGATCGGAGAGCAGACAGACGTCGAGCTTTTTGCGACTTAGATCCAATCCAGCGTGCAACATGTAAACGGGCCTCCTCGAGGTCGGTTCTCGATGACAAGCGGAGCTTGCCACCGAGGAGGCCCTCCTTCATGGCAGTCCGCAGCGGCAAGGGCGGGAAGCGACGTGAGGTCGGCATGGACCGATGGGCCTGGGGCCAGCTCGAGTCGTGGCTGCAGACGCGGCGGCAGCTTCCGATCGGAGTGCTGCTGTGCGTGATCCACGGTCCGACAGCCGGACGGCGCTGGGAGGCGTCGGCAGCGCGAAAGCAGCTGCATCACGCCGCTGCGGCGGCAGGGCTCCGGCGGCGATTCGCCCCGCACCAGCTCCGGCACGCCCATGCGGTCGAGATGGCACACGAGGGCGTTCCGCTCGTGGTCATCCAGCGACAGCTCGGACACGCCAACCTCGGCATCACGAGCGTATACCTCCAAGGGATCGACAGCGCCGAGATCATCGACACCGTCCACGGGCGGCCATCGCCGGTGATCCATGCAAGCGCCGGACTGCAGAGCAGGCGGTAGGCGAGCGATCGGGTTGGCCGGCGTGCGCCGGCCAACCCGCCATACCCACCGCTGGCGACGAGTAGGACTTGCGCCGGCTGTTCAGTGGAGTCCTGCTTTCGATGTACCGGGCGCTTCACGCTGCTGCCTCCGTTGGACCCCCTGTGCCAAACGTCGGGCAGCTAGACCGTCCGCAGCACGGCGTGGATAAGCCGGACTACGCTGTGGGCGAGGTTGTCAACGAGGTTGGTTGCTTTGGTCCTGAAGTCGGAGACGAAGACGGTGATGGGCGCGAACTGGCCGTCCGTGGAACGTAAGTTCTTCATGAGGGCGGCGGGCTCGCGCTCTAGCCCGTGCGAAGCAGCGGTTCCACCGCTCCGGGGCCGGGGATGGCCTCGACGTTGCGCGGCCCGATCGGCTCGCCGCAGGCTGAGCACACCAGCTGGGCCTCCGATATCTGGCCGCACTCCTTGTGGATCACTTGGAGTGGCGGGCCGGTCGGCGCGGCGTACTTGTCGCCCCACTGGCGCATCGTCGTGATCACTGGCCACAGGTCACGGCCCTTGTCGGTCAGCCGATATTCGGATCTCGGTGGGTGTTCGCTGTAGGGCACCTTGATCAACACGCCCGCCTCGACAAGACGGGCGAGTCGCTGATTCAGGATGTTGCGGGAGATGCCTAGGCGCGACTGGAACTCGTCAAAGCGCCTGACCCCGAGGAATGCGTCACGGACGATCAGCAGCGACCACCACTCGCCCACCACCTCCAAGCACTGGGCGACGGAGCAGTGCATGTCGGAAAAGCTCTTGCGCTCCATGCCTTCAGAATAGTGGGTTGCGTCACAGAACGCAAGGTGGTAGAGTGCGTTCCGTTATGCAACTGTCCGATGGCCTGAAAGGAGAAGCGATGGCCTTGCAAGCGACGGTACGCCGGCCGACGCGAACCGATGGGAAGGCGGGAGGGGTGGGTGTTGATGCCGCGGGCTCGCGCCAGGACGCCTCGTCCGGGCTCGTGTTGCTGATCGTCTGCGCAGGCGTCGTGCTCGCAAGCCTCGACCTGTTCATCGTCAACGTCGCGCTTCCCCAGATCGGGCACGACTTCCATCTACGCGCGGGAGACCTCGGGGGCCTCTCGTGGGTGCTCAACGCCTACGCGATCGTCTATGCCGCCTTCCTCGTACTGTTCGGGCGGCTGGCAGAGCGCTACCGCCGCGAGCGCGCGTTCCTGCTCGGGGTGGTCATCTTCGTCGCCGCATCGGCAGCCTGCGGAGCTGCAACCAGCCTGCCCATGCTGGTGGTCTTCCGCATTATCCAGGCGTCCGGAGCCGCGCTGTTGACCCCCACGTCCCTGGGTCTGATCCTTGCGACGTTCGCGCCCGAGCGCCGTGGCGGAGCCGTGCGGACCTGGACCGCCGTCGGTGGTCTCGCAGCAGCCGCGGGTCCCGTCGTCGGGGGCCTGTTGGTAGCGGCGAGCTGGCGCTGGGTGTTCCTGGTCAACGTGCCGATCGGGTTGCTCGCGCTCGCGGTCGGCTGGCGCCGTCTGCCCCACGTCGCTGGGCAACCCGTGCCCCTCCCGGGCGCCCTCGGCGCCCTCCTGATCACGGGCGGCGTCGGCTCGCTCGTGCTCGGCCTGGTCAAGGGCGGAGGCTGGGGCTGGAGCGACACCAGGACCATCGCGACGCTCGCCGCGGGCGCGGTCGCGCTGGCGCTGTTCGCGCTCGATACCGCACGCAGCCGCAACCCGCTGATCGACCGTGAGCTGTTTCACCTGAAAGCCGTGGTCGGCTCATCCGCGGTCGCGGTGTTCTTCATGGCCGCCTTCGGAGGCATGCTGCTCTCACGCGTGCTCTGGGCGCAAGAGGTCTGGCACTTCTCGCCGCTCAGCACCGGGCTGGCGATCGCTCCCGGGCCGATCATGGTCCCGCTGGTCGCCTTGCTGCTCGCGGGTCGCCTCATCGCCCGCTTCGGCCCGGGCCCCGTGATCGCCGCGGGTTGCGCAATCTTCGCCGCCGGCGTGGCGTGGTGGGCACTGGCGATGGGACTGGCGCCGAACTACGCCGGGGAGATGCTCGGCGGGATGGTGCTGACCGGCGTCGGCGTCGGGCTCACGCTGCCGACGTTCACAGCCACGGGCGCCGCGGCGCTGCCCGCTCACTCGTTCGCGACCGGGTCGGGCTTGATCAACATGATGCGCCAGATCGGCCTGGCCATCGGGGTTGCCGTTCTGATCGCGGTGCTGGGATCGCCGCACACGCCGCAAGCGACCCTCGACACCTACCAGCGCGCGTCCTACATCATCGCCGGCCTGGCGCTGATCGCAGGATTGATCGGCGTCATGCTGCTCGCGCGGCCCTCCCCGGAGAGGCACGCGGGCCCGACTGCAGCGGTCGAGGTGACGTCATGAGCAGCGCGGTGCAACAGAGCGCGTTCACGGCCAACGGCTGGGGCGTCGCGCGCACGCGCGAGCTCACCTGGTATGACCCGACGATCCCGGCGACCGCGGCCGCGAGGCTGCCTGGCCGCGAGTTTCTCCAGGCGATCGCCGACGGATGGCTGCCGCCACCGCCGATCGCCAGCCTGCTCGGCGCCGAGCTCGTGTGCGTCGGCGACGGCGAGGCAGTGTTCCGGATCACGCCCGACGAGTCGACCTACAACCCGATCGGAATGGTGCACGGCGGGCTGCTGTGCACGATGCTCGACTCGGCCGCCGGCTGCGCCGTGCAGACGCTGCTGCCCGCCGGCGCCGGCTACGGAACTATCGAGATCAAGGTCAGCTTCCTGCGGCCGCTGCATGCCGACGGCGGCACGATCGAGGTGCACGGTCAGGTCCTGCGGGCGGGCAGCCGCATCGCCTTCGCCGAGGCCCACGCGCGTAACGCAGCGGGCGAGCTCGTCGGACACGCCACCACGTCGATCGCGCTGACGCGAGCCAAGAGCTGATTCGACAACTGCAGAGGAACACCCCCCCATGAACCGATCAAGGAAAGGAACTCAAACGCATGTACTTGCAAGATTCAGTCGCCGTGGTCACCGGCTCCAACCGCGGGCTCGGCCGTCAGTTCGCCGCGCAGCTGCTCGAGCGTGGCGCCAAGAAGGTGTACGCCACTGCGCGCCACCCCGAGAGCGTTCAGATTCCGGGCGTCACTGCGCTCGGCCTTGACATCGCCGACCCGGACTCCGTCGCCCGGGCGGCCACGATCGCCGACGACGCCACGCTGATCATCAACAACGCCGGCATATCGACCGGCACAGGGCTGACGGACGGCGACCTGGCCCAAATCGAGCTGGAGATGCAGACAAACTTCTACGGCCCGCTCAGCGTCACGCGCGCCTTCGCGCCGATCCTGGAGTCCAACGGCGGCGGGACGATCCTCAACGTCCTATCGGTGCTGTCGTGGCTGCACCTCCCGACCGCCGGTGCCTACGGCGCCGCGAAGGCCGCCGCGTGGGCCATGACGGACGCCACCCGCCAGGAGCTCGCGCCCCGCGGCATCCACGTCGCGGCGCTGCATGTTGCCTACATGGACACGGACATGGCAGCCCACATCGCCGCCCCCAAGGCCGACCCGGCTGACGTCGCAGCACTGGCGCTGGACGGCATCGAGACCGACCTCACCGAGATCCTGGCCGACGATGTGACACGCAGCGTCAAGCAGGGACTCTCGGCCCCGCCGCGCGCCGTCGTCGCCTGAACGAGGAGCGATGGGTCGTTACCAATAGGTTACGCCGACTGGCCAACCTGCATCCGCGGCCCACGGGCAATCTTGGAGCCGGGGCAGACCGTCTCGGAATGCATGGAAAGCAGGACGCGCGCCTGCTTTCCATGCGAGAGCAGCGGTCGTTGTCGCCGCGGCTGCCGACGCGAGCGCTTAGCCCCTTGCCCGGGCGTCGGGCGTCTTTACCAGTTGGTAGAGGATGATCACCGAGAGCGCAAACACGCACAGCGACCAGAACGGATAGGCGGGGATGTCCAGCAGCGAGCCGATCGCCACGAGCGCAGCCGTTGCTACGCCGAACCAGCGGCCGTACGCGCCGCCCGCGAACAGTGACACCGCGGCGATCCCCTCAGCAACACCGAGGATCAGGGTGATCCAACCCCACGTTTTTAGGTCGCTGAGGATGTAATGCGTGTTCAGGACAAAGAAGTGAGATTTGCTAATTGCCGCAATGCCCCAAATGACATTCAGGACACCGCTGACACCGAGCAGGATGCCGGCGAATATCCACCAGCTGGGTACGTCATCCGCTTCCATAGAGCCTCCCCTTGATCGTGCTGCAATTGATGCGCCGAGTGTACGCGCAGCTAGGCGCAAAGCTGCAAGACGATGCCCAACGATGGGACATGCCACCGCATCCTCGCACCGAGCCACGTCAGCCGTTCCGATCCCGTCCCTCCTTTGCGGTCTGCGGCCGATCGCCCTGAAAGCCAGCGAGGCGGCCGGCGGCACGATCGACCCCACACGCCCGACCCCCGTGTGCCGCCCCACAATCGCCCTCGACTGGCGAGGGCGACGCGGCGCAGGCGGTCCTGGTCACTCCGCGCTGTCGGCTGAATCCGTATCGAGCTCAGCGATCAGCTGCGCCGAGGCCTCGGCGCTCAACGCGTGTCGGGAGATGTTGGTGTAGCCTCGATCCCGCGCTGCAGGCTCGACCGAGCTGGTGAAAGACTGTGCGGGGTTGCGAAAGGGCAGCGAAAAGGCAGCAGAAGCCGTCTCGTGTCTCGACGGCCATTGCACGAGCAACCAGCGAGCCCGGAAAACGGCTCTACAGAGCGGAACCAGGCCAAGCCCAGCATCGGACTCGAACCGATGACCCCTTCCTTAAAATGGACTAATGGCTTCGCGAGCGTCGATCACGGTCGCTCGAGCCCGGCCGCGCAAGGCTGCAGCGCGCCGACAGTGACGCTCGACGACCTCCGGTGACAACGAGGCGTACCCGCGGCGTACCCGCGCTAGGGCTCGGCGCTGCGGGCGGCTGCGCGCTGCATGCCCCCACGGCTCGAACTTCCTTGCGCGCGACCCCGGGTGCCCCCTGAGGCGCGCGGGACTCAAAGCCGCGGTTGAGCCTCCCCCGCCGCCTGAGCGTCGTTGTTAGCGGTGGGCGTGTGCGTGATGGACGCATATTGCGCACCTCGAGGCCGCCCACCCACGGTCGGGAGGCTGCGATGGCTGGCGCGGACAGCGTGGTCGTGGTGACGTCCGGGGCCCGATGCGGCTGACGACACGCGAGGTCAGACTGCTGCTTCCGCCGGGTAAGCGAGCGTGTGGCGAGCCCGAGCACGGACCAGTGGTCGTCGTCCGTTGCGACTGCGCGGGGCCAGGAAGCCGACACGCTTGCTTGGCGGCGGAATGCGGGCGTCTCGCGCTCACGCTCGCGCCCTACCACAGCAAACGAGCTACGAACCCGGTGACCCGCCGTGCCGGACGGACTTGATGTCGGAACCAAAGAACTCGGCGGTGGCGTACTCGGCCCCCAGCGTTCACCGAGGAGGTTTGCGGCCGGGCCACCTCGCGTGCAGCCGGGCGGGTGGAGTGGGGCTCCTCGGTGAAGGCGAGTTCGCCCGGTGAGCCCCTAGATGGTCGACGCTCCTGCTACCAGGAGCCAGCTGCCCACGCCGAAGGAGACGAGCAGGACGATAGCCCGTACGTGGTTGCCGGCCCATTCCTGAATCTTGTAAACAAGCCTGCGCGCGGCCGACGGGTTCACAATGCAGAGCGCCAGGACGACGATCGGCAGGGCAAACCAGATCGCGTTGTAGATGCCGATCTCGAGCAGCCCACCGGGAACATCCGGTTCTTCGGAGACGATTAGATCGAGGGCCACAAGGTAGAGGAGCCCGGGAATGTGTGTTGCAGGGCCCGCGAGCGCCGCGGTGCGGGTCGTGATCTTGCGGTGCCGAAGACGCTCTGCGCGACCACCCGTGGGGCGGCCCTGGCTGACAGCTCCCACGCGGACGCGGCGGCCGAGCACCGCGATACCCAGACCCAGCGCCAGGACGCCCGCCAGAATCTCGGCGACCGCCTTCGTCCGGGCTGTGCCCGCGTGAAGGTCAATTCCGCTGCACACGAAGATCACGGCGACCCCCACTGTCAGCGTAAACGCGAGCCCTGCGACTACGTACGCGACCATCAAGCGCGCAGGAAGGTGCTCGCGGACCAGCGCGTAGAGCGCCACGAGACTCGTCGGCCGTACGGCGCTCGCCACCGCGAGGAGGATGATCTGGATCGTCACGGACGAGCGCGGACCCTACCGTGAGCGGGGCGCGGCGTCTGCGGCGCAGGCGCCGCCCTCGTCTCGGCGGAGAGGAAGGCTCGCTCAGACCGTCGCGACTCGACCGGCTTCTAGGCGGGCGGACGCGGCAGGCCGAGCAGTTGGATGACCGCGAAGACGAGGATCAGCGCGCCGACGGCGATCAGCCCGTAGCGCGCCTGAGGTAGAGGGAAGTGGCTGCTGATCCCGACCAGGAACAGCACGGTGGCGAGGAACACGGTGTCGCGGCACATACTTGTCTCCCGTCGCACCGGCGTCCGAGCCCTTCGTGAACTCGCTGTCCGCCTTCGCGTCCTCCGAGTTCGCCGCGGCTTCTTGGGGAATCACGTACTGCGGCATGTAGGACGGACCCCGCGGAGCCTTGGGGTTGTGCGCGGGGTCGGTGGCAAGCCATGCGTAGAACGCCGGCCGGTAGCCCAGGCGCAGGCGGTTCGCGGCGAGGCGCTCCGCGTTGGCATTACCCGCCGTGAAGGACTTGCCTACCTCGGACGCCGAGAGGCCCTCGGGCACGGCTACTGGCCGTGTTCGGGCAGCTTGGCCACGACCCCGAAGAAGGGCTGAGTCACCTTCGCCGTCTGGTGCGGAGATGCCCCGAAGACGACCATCTGCGGCCGCGAGCGATCAAGCGAGTAACAGGTGGTGGGGCCTTCGACGAGCTGCTCGCGCGTCGTCTGCAGGGCCACCCGCGTAAGGCGCACGTTCGGCACCGTCATGCCGTTGCTCCCCGGTGACTAGAGGTAGCGCTCGCGACATTGTCGGCCGTCCGCGACCGCCGTCGGCAGTCGCTCACGTGCCAAGAGATGAGGCTCGGCTCGCTGCGGGCGTACTGGCGATCCAGATAGTCGAGCTCCAGATGCGCGGGGGCCGCCGACATCGAGGGGGCGATGTGCAGCACCCGCGTGATCACCCTGCTTGAGGTCGCCGATGCACTCCAGCCGGGAGCGGCCTCGACCGCTGCCAGCGTGAGCGGCACAAGCAGCGCGGTGGCGAGCACCATCAGACGCGGCCACGGTGGGATGCGGTCAACCTGCAACACGGACAGCATGATGACGCCGGAAGGCTAGCTCGTGTCGCCCAGCTTGGGCTGAGTCTCGTCGCCGAATGTTCGATCCGGCTCACTTCAGGGCAACATCGCTTTCCTCAGCTCGCCCTCGATCACCTGGCTCTGGCGATAACCGAGGCGAGCAGCGATCCAGTCGATCAGCACCTTCAGCCGGTGCCCGGGCGCGCCCCCGAGATAGTAGAGGTGGACCGTCAGGTAGGTGATGAATGCGAGACGACCCGAGAGCTTCAACCCACGGATTTCGCACACGGCCTTACCGCGTCCAACCACCGCCAGCGCACCCTTGTCAAAGTAGCGAAACGGGGCCGACGCGCCGGGGTTCCCGGCGCGGATCGCCTTGGCTACGTGGCGAGCCTGCTGGATCGCAACCGTCGCGAGTCCGGGCAGCGGCCTGCCGTCCGGACCCGCCAGCTGCGTGATGTCACCGATCGCGGAGATTTCGGGATAGCCGGGCACCGTGAGGTTCGTTTCGATCCGCAGCCGCCCTGCGCGGTCCGTGCTCGTTCCCGTGGCCTTGGCGAGCGTGGCGACGAACGGCACGGAACGAACGCCGGCCGCCCAAATCACACTCCGCGCCGCGATGTGCTCGGTTCCTTCCCCCACCTCCATCGTGACGCCATGGGCGTCGATCACGGTGGCCCGAGCGCGCTCACGGATCATGACGCCGAGCGAGGCGAGCTGCTCGGCCACCTTCTCCGAGAGCCTCTCGGCGAAGGCCGCGATGAGGCGCTCACCGGCGTTGAGCAGGATGATGCGAACCTTGCGCGGGTCGACGTTCGCGTACTCGCGCTTCATCGCGTGGCGGGTGATGATCCCGAGCTGGCCGGAGATCTCGACGCCGGTGGGGCCGCCGCCGATCACCACGAACGTCATCCACTCCTGGCGCTCGGACTCCTCGGTCGCGCGCTCTGCCTCCTCAAGCGCGCCGTAGAAGCGGTTGCGCAGCTCCACTGCGTCGTCGAGCGTCTTCAGGCCGCACGAGACATCGCGCCACTCGTCGTTCCCGAAGTATGAGGTTTCTGCGCCGCAGGCGACAATCAGGCTGTCGTAGTCAAGGCGCTCGCCGCGATCGAGCACGAGCTCGCGACGCTCGACGTCGATGTCCCTCGCCTCGGCCATCAGCACGCGCGTGTTCGAGGCGCGACGGAGCGCGACGCGGATCGGGTATGCGCACTCGCCCGAGGCGAGGCCCCCGGCTGCCACCTGATAGAGCAGCGGCTGGAAGAGCTGATGGTTGGTGCGGTCGACGAGCGTGACCTCGACGTCCGCGCAGCGCAGCTTGTGGGCGGCCGCGAGGCCGCCGAAGCCGCCGCCCACGATCACCACGTGGCGCCTAGGATGCGCGTCAGCCACCATTGCACGCACCAACGCGCTCGAGCAGGTGGTCTCCGACGCGCAGCCCGTTCGCCATCGCGGTGAGCGCCGGATCCACGGCGCCGCGCTCGATCGGACGGACGCGCTTCCAGGACGGCGCCTGGCGGTGTACGAGCGTGCCGCCGCGCGCGCCGCTGCGGATCACGATGACATCGTGGTGCTCGCTTATCCGGAGATCTCCTCGAGGCGCTCAGCGAGGATGATCCGCCCCGCGGCCTCGATCAGCGCGAGGTGCGAGAAGGCCTGGGGGAAGTTGCCGAGGTGCCGGCTCGTGCTCGTATCGAACTCCTCCGCGTAGAGCCCGAGCGGCGAGCCGACGCTGAGCAGCTTTTCCATCAGGTCGCGCGCGTGTTGGAACTGGCCGATGATCGCAAGCGCCGAGACCAGCCAGAAGGAGCAGATCAGGAAGCTGCCCTCCTTTCCGGACAACCCGTCGTCGGTTTCCTCGGTGCGATAGCGCAGGACGAAACCGTCCTCGGTCAGGTCCTCCGCGATCGCCATGACACTCGCGTGCAGGCGCTCGTCGTCGCCGGGCAGGAAGCCGAAGATCGCGGACAGCAGGTTCGATGCGTCGAGCGCGTCGGTCTCGTAGTGCTGGCGCAAGACGCCGTCGTCGGTGAGGCCGCGGGTGAGGATGTCGTCCCTGATCTCATCCGCCGTCGCGGCCCACTCCTTCTCCAGCTTGCTGTCTCCGCGGATCGCCGCGAGCTTGGCCGCACGGTCCATCGCCACCCAGCACATGAGCTTCGAGGAGACGTAGTGGCGGGGCGCCCCGCGCGCCTCCCAGATGCCCTGGTCTGGCTCACGCCAGACGGCGCTCGCGCACTTGGCCTGCGCCTGCACGATCGGCCACAAGCGGCGAGGGAGTCGCTGGCTGCGGTGGCTGTGAAGGAGGATCGAGTCAAGGGCGGCGCCGAAGACGTCGTTCTGGCGCTGATCGAAGGCGCCGTTGCCGATTCGCACGGGATGCGCGCCTGCGTAACCCGAGAGCTCCTCGCGCAGCGACTCGGTGAGGTCCCGACGCCCGTCGATGCCGTACATGATCTGCAGGGCGCCGTCGTCGTTTAGCTCGAGGTCGGCGACGAACTGCATGAACTCCTGCGCCTCCCAATCGAGGTTCATGTAGTGCAGCGCCCGCAGCGTAAACGTGGAGTCGCGCAGCCACGTGTAGCGGTAGTCCCAGTTGCGTTCCCCACCCGGCGTCTCGGGCAGCGACGTCGTGAGCGCCGCGACGGTCGCCCCGGTGGGCATGTACGTGAGGCCCTTGACGGCCAGCGCCGAGCGCTCGATCGGGGCGCGCCAGCGGTGGTCGGGGAGGCGCGCGCCCTTCAACCAGGTGCGCCAGTAGCGCATCGTCGCTTCGAGCCGCTCCTTGGCCTCCTCGACGCTCTCGGGCACCTCGAGCTGCTCGGCCCACGAGAGCGCGCAGAAGATCTGCTCGCCCTCCTTCAACAGGTGCCTCGCCCTGACCGATTCCCCCTCGACGCCGGCGCTCATGTCGGTCTGGAGCCTGCAGGTGACGTCGGCTCCACTGATGTCGGCGCGGTGGCCGTCCTCGTCCACCGACCACTCCCCGGGAACGCGCCCGTAGTCGAAGACCGGTTCGCAGGTCAGCTCCATCTCCACCTCGCCGTGCAGACACGTGGCCAGCCGCACGAGCATGTGGTCGGCGTCTTCGTCGGTCGGGGGACGTGTGTGGGGGGTGACGCGGTCCGCGCCGCGGCGCGGACCCATCGTGAGCGCCTCACGCACCAGCACCCAGCCGGTGGGAGTGGACCAGGCGGTCAGCAGCGTGTTCGTGCCCGGCTCGTAGATGCGCACGGAAGGGGCGTTGGTCCCGAACGGCGCGAAGCGGAAGTTGCCAGCCTGCCGATCCAGCAGCGTCCCGAAGACGCTGGGGGAGTCAAAGCGCGGTACGCACAGCCAATCGACCGATCCGTCAGGCGCGATCAGCGCGCCGGTGTGGCAGTCGGATATGAACGCGTAGTCCGCGATCGGCGGGAACGGCGAGAGGGCGGCCGCGCTTTGGGGGGCGGTCCTTCCCCTCTTGCCCGTCGCGGGCGCGGGCCAGGGCGCCTCGGCGGCAGGTCCGGGCGCGGACGTCCCCTGCTCGTCGAGTTTCGGCGGCGCCTTCGGTCTCGCGTTCTTGGTCTTGGTGGGACTCATGGCCAGTTTCCCCTCCGTTGTAGTGAAGCGAGCGCCGAAAACAACGCCGACTCCAAGATACATCGCGCGGCCGGCGAGTACACAGGCCGGTCGAGAGGGGAGAACTGATGGCTCCGGTGGTAAAAGGAGGTGTTCGAGCTTGACCGCGAGGCGCTCAACGTGCCGCGAGCCGTCGCCGTCCTTGTCGTCCTGGCGCTGCCAGTGATCCTGCTCAAGGTGGTCGGCCAACGAAGGCCCTGATCGTCGGCAAGATGCTGAGCGCGGCCACCGTCGTCTTCCTCATCTTCCTCGGGCTCGGCGAGCTCCTAGCCAGGCTGCTTCACTTCTCGACCGGGTCGCTATCGATCGCCGTGGGGATCAAGTTCGGGTGGTGATGCTGCCTCTTGCCGCCGCGTTGCCAATCGGCCTTGCGGTTCTGCGCGATCGACTCGTGGGCGGAAGGCCTGAGCGTCGAGGTGGCACGCTACTGTCGCGGAAACTGTTTCCTGCCCCGAGGCGGGCTGCTCGGCATCAGCGAAGCCATCACTAGCGTGTACAGCGTGATCGCTGTCTGGATTCCGGTGACGGTCGTGCCCACGTCCTTAGCGACCGTCGCGATCGACACGTTCATCACCGAACTGTCGAGCATCGTCAGGAATGGCCCGCGCACAGCGTTACCAGAACGATTCCAGCCGCGCACGCCGGCGCTCAGCCGCGCCCGTCACCGCGCCAACCTAAACAGAGCGGCCGCGGTGACAAAGCGGTGAACTCTCGATATCAATCTCCCTGGGGCTACAGCGGAAGGTCCTCGTCGGCCCACGTGACAGGCAGGTCGAGCTTGCGGGCCGCTCTGACCGCCGCACGCCCGATCGCGTTGGCGTACGTGGGGAATGAGAACGGGACGAGGGCGAGCTGCTCCACCTTCATGCCGCAGGTCATCGCAATCGCCGCGAGCTGTGCGAGCTCGACCGCACGCTCTCCGACGATGTGGCAGCCGAGGATGGTGTGGAGCCGCCGGTCGACGATCACCTTGCAAAAGCCGGCGGAGCGCCCGTCGATTATCGGTCGCGGCAGCGAGTCGAACGGCTCGGTGGCCACGATCACCTCGCTCGTCTCCCGCGCTGTGGCCTCGGTGAGCCCGACGGACGCGTACTCGGGGTCGGTGAAGCTCCCGATTGGGCTGACCTCGGCGGCGAGCGCGGTACTGCTGCCGAGCACGGCGTTGGTGGCCGCCAGGTAGCCCTCACGCACCGCCTCGTGGACGACCATCAGGTGACCGGTGATGTCGCCGGCGGCGAAGATATGCGGTGCGCTCGTGCGAAGCTCGGAGTCCACCTGCACGTACCCGCGCTGCCCGATCTCCACGCCGGCGGCGGCGAGGTCGAGCCCGGCGGTGTTTGCGACCCAGCCGACCGCGACCACCGCGATCGTTGCCTCGACGAGCTGCTGCGCGCCGCCCCTTTCGTAAATCAGACGGACGCCTGCGGGGCAGGGCTCGAAGCGCACGATCGCTCCGGCATCGACGAGGACCTGGATTCCGGACGTCTCGAGGCCAGCGCTGATCGCCGCGGAGACGTCCTCGTCCTCGCTCGCAAGGATCCGTGGCGCAGCGTCGAACAGAGTCACTCGTGACCCGAAGGCGTTGAAGACCGAGGCGACCTGCACGCCGGTCGCGCCGGCGCCGAGCACGAGCATCGAGGGAGGAGTCGAGGAGAGCTCCCAAGCGTCGCTGTGGGTGCTCGTCAAGTCGAAGCCGGGGACATCAAGTCGCCGTGATTCGCCGCCGGTGCAGACGATGACCTTCTCCGAGCGCAGTGGCGGTGCATGTTCGCTCTCGATCACGTGCGGGTCGATGAATCGGGCGTCACCGGCGTGCTCGTGGATGGCTACGTCGGATTCTTGGAGCTCCTTGCGCAGCAGCGAGTGAGCGCCCACGTCGGCGGTTACCTCGCGCACGCGATCAAGGAGCCGCGCGTAGTCCAGCGCGGGTTCGCCCGCACTGATGCCGTAGCGCGCGAGCTGCCTGGCCTCCCGCATCAGCCGAGCCGCGTGGGCGAGCGTCCGGACCGGGACCGGCCCGTCGTGTGCCGCCATTCCGCCGAGCGCGTCACGCGTGACGAGCGCGGTTCGGGCTCCGAGTCGCGCCGCGCGCAGCGCGGCGATCACCCCGGCCGGACCCCCGCCGACGACTAGGACATCGAGGCTGTCCTCGCTCGCGGAGGCCACGGCCGCAATTATGCGGCAGGGGCGGTGGAATCGGTGCCGAGCCCGGTGCGTATCACCCGCAGCGGTGTGGGAGACTGGCGAGATGCTCGCGATGACGGTAGTGCCGGGACAGCGGGGAAGCGCGGCTGTCGAGGAGGTCCCAGATCCCTCGGAGGCGGATGGTGCGCTGTTGGTGCGCGGCCTGCTGGTCGGCGTTTGCGGCACCGACCGTGAGATCGCCGAGGGTCAGTATGGCGAGCCGCCGCCCGGCGAGACGAAGTTGATCATCGGCCACGAGGGTCTCGGTGAGGTGCTCGACGCCCCGACGGGATCGGGGTTCGAGCGGGGTGATCTCGTCGTCGGGATCGTCCGTCGTCCGGATCCGGTGCCGTGTCCGGCGTGCGCGGCCGGGGAATGGGACATGTGCCGCAACGACCAGTTCGCTGAGCGCGGGATCGTCCGGCGGAACGGATACGGGTGCGAGCGCTGGCGCCTGGAGCCGGAGTTCGCGGTGGCGCTCCCCGCCGAGCTCGGTGACCTCGGCGTCCTGCTGGAGCCGGCGTCCGTGTTGGCCAAGGCCTGGGAGCAGGTCGATCGGATCTCGCAGCGCGCGTTCTTCCGACACAGGCGCGCGCTGATCACGGGCGCCGGCCCGATCGGGCTGCTGGCATGCCTGCTGGGCGTGCAGCGTGGCTACGAGGTGCACGCCGTCGACTTGCCGAGCGCTGGCCCAAAGCGCGATCTCGTCGAGGCCCTCGGCGCGCACTACCACTCCGGCGACGCCGCCGATGTCGACGCCGAGGTGGAAGTCGTGATCGAGTGCACCGGCCTCGGGACTGTCGCACGCTCGGCGGCGCAGCGGGCGGTAAGCGGGGCGATCATGTGCCTGACGGGGATCATGAACGTCGACGCGCAGCTCGACGTCGATGCGACCGCGATGAATCGCGCAATGGTGCTGCACAACCAGCTGATCTTCGGCACCGTCAACGCCGGTCGGCGCCACTGGGAGCAGGCCGTCGATGCGCTCGCGACCGCCGATCCGGCATGGTTGCGCCGGATGATCACACGCCGAATCCCGCTCGCTCGCTGGACGGACGCGCTCGAGCGCCAGCCCGAGGACATCAAGGTCGTCGTCGATCTCGCGACATGAGCGACCCTCAGATCGTCGCGCTCTCGGCGACCCCGGGACTGCTGAGCGAGGGCCCGCGATGGCACCATGAGCGCCAGGAGCTGCTGTGGGTCGACATCCTAGGGCGCCAGCTGCACCGCGGCACCCTGGCAGCCGACGGCAGCCTCGAGCGGGTGGCGACGATCGCGATCGACCGGCACGTAGGCGCGGTCGCACCGGCCCTGAGCGGCGGATACGTGCTCGCTGCAGGCCCGGGCTTTCTGTTCGTCGAAGAGGACGGCACGGTGCGGGAGCTCGCCCAGCCGGAGGCTGGCCGGACCGACGTGCGGATGAATGACGGGGCGTGCGATCCGCGGGGGCGGTTCTGGGCGGGGACGATGGCCTACGACGAGTCGCCCGGGGCGGGCACGCTCTATCGCCTCGAGCTCGACGGCAGCTGCACGACCGTGCTCACCGGCCTCACGGTCGCCAACGGCATCGGCTGGAGCCCCGACGGCGAGACCATGTACTTGAACGACAGCGGCACGGGCCGCGTCGAGGCGTTTCGATTCGACGCTCCCACCGGCGCCATCAGTGAACGCCGCACGCTCGTTCAAAGCGACCAGAAGGGGGTCGTGCCGGACGGCCTCACCGTAGACGCCGACGGCGCGATCTGGGTGGCGTGGTGGGGCGGGGGCGCAGTCAACCGATACGCGCCCGACGGGTCGCTGCTCGCCAGTTTGCAAGTCCCGGTCGAGCGACCGACATCGTGCGCCTTCGGCGGACCCGACCTCGCGACCCTGTTCGTGACCACCGCGCGCGCGGGATTGGACGACGTTGCCCGCGCCCGCCAACCCGACTCGGGGAGACTGTTCTCAATCGTCGGGCTCGGTCCACACGGCCTACCCTGCCAGCCCTACCGCGGTCGGATCCGTTAGGCGACTGGAGGCGGCGCGCGATGGATCACACATCGGTCGACATTTACCTGGTGATCGACACTTTCCTCTTGCTGTTGATCGGGATCGGACCAAAGATCGCGCTCGTGCCGTTTCTAGAGCTCACCGGCTCGCTCGACAGCGCAACAAAGTCCCGCGTCGTGCGCAAGATGCTCACCACCGCCGGCGTCGTCGCGCTGATTCTCGTCGGACTCGGCGAGCTGCTCGCGCGACTGCTTCACTTCTCGACGGGATCGCTCTCGATCGCAGGCGGCATCATTCTCGTGATCATCGCGATCACGATGGTCCTCGGAGGGGCGGCACCAGAGGAAAATCAGACGGTAGAGGGACGCGATCCGATGCGGATCGCCACGTTCCCGCTCGCCGTCCCCTACCTGCTGAACCCCGCAGGCATCGTGACCCTCGTGACGCTCTCAGCCGAGGCGAACTCGGTCGGCGTCGTCGCGATGGTGCTTGTCGTGCTCGCGGTGGTGCTCGCCCTCGACGTCGTGGTGTTCCGGTGGGCTAACCGTGTCAGCGAACAGCTGGACGAGAGCCGCTTGCTCGTGACCGAGAAGATTTTCGGCGTGCTGCTCGCAGCGCTCGCCGTCCAACTCATCCTCGACGGGCTCGACAGCGTGGGCGTCATCCACCTCGTCGGCCACTGAACGACCATATAACGCGCCCCGCCGCAGGGACAGACTCGCCGGTCAGAAACCAGATGGATTGACGAATGCGCCCGTCGACTGCTCCTCGCGCGCCTGCGGAAATACGGCCTGGCCGAAAAGTGCCGCGTAGCACAGCGAACAGGCGACTCAAACACGTGGGCGCTCACAGCCGCAGGCGAAGAGCTCCTGTTTGCCGTCCGGGAACGAGACGATGCCGCGATGAGAGACAGGGCCGAGCTCAGCTGGCACGGGTCAAACTCGGCTACCGGGTGACGGGCAACCAGCCACTACTACGCCAACCGGCCGCAGCCCAGACTCCGGCCTGATTGCGCCAATCCTGATCGGCGGTCGCTTCCGATGTCGCCGAGCGCGCGGACGGACGAATGCTCACGTTGTGTGACATTGGCAGCGTTGGCGTAGGTAGTGACCGGCGCGGCCACTCCGGCCTCCAGAACGCCTCCGAACTCGGCGTTCATCCGTGAGCGGCGCATCACTCGTCGGCGCGCGTCGGCGATCTCGCGCACGTACACCGCCCGCGTGACGTTGCCGTCGCGATGCCACGGTAGCCGTCGCCGCCATGCGCTTCCATAACGCTTCCAGAACGCCTGAAACGAATAACCGTGGCGGTGAGCAAACGGCTCTACCAAGCCAAGCCCAGCATCGGACTCGAACCGATGACCCCTTCCTTACCATGGAAGTGCTCTACCAACTGAGCTAGCTGGGCGCGTACGAGACCGGACTGTAGCGCGGCAGGCGCTGCGTCGTGGGCGCTCTCAGCTGATGCCGTCGAGCAGCTCGGAAACCGAGGACAGCTGCAGGCCGCGCGCAAGGATCACGAGCGTCTCGAGGCGAGGTGAGCGCTTGCAGCGCTCGAGCAGGCTGATCTCGGTGCGGTGCAGGTTGCAGATCTCCGCGAGCGCCTCCTGCGAGAGCCCCGCGCGCTTTCGCTGGCGGCGGAGGTTCGTGGCGAACTGAATGCGGGAGTCCTCCACGAGCCACTCTCGCCGGCTCAGCCCGCTTCTGTGAGGCCGGCGCTCATGACTCGTCAGCCGGTGTGACCGTCGTGACCGGCAGCCCCATGCCCGAGACCTTGCTCGGCAGGTCGAGCTTCAGCCAGCGCGACAGACGAGGCGAGAGGGTCGAGATGATCACCTCGTCGAAGCCGCGCAGGTTGATCGCATCCGACACCGCCGCCCCCGGGTCAGCATCGCCGATGATGCCCTCCACCTGGGAGCCCGCGGCCTCGCTCAGCTTCGGGAGCGCGTCGTCGAGCACTTCGCGGCCCTCCTCGGCGCCGAGATCCTCGGGATCGATCACCCGGTGCAGCCCGTGCGCGGGGTTGGGAACGAGCAGAGTGAATGTGCTCGGGCCGCGCTGCGCGCGCGCCCGAACCGCCTCCATCAGCGGCTTGGTCGCCGCGGTCTTGTGCGCTACCACCAGCACCCGGCTTGGCACCTGCGAGGACTCCATGGACCAGACCTCCTTGCGCTCAGCGGTTGCACGCCGCGCGGCAGTCCGCCGCGGAGGGCGTGTCACTGTCTTCTACCGCAAACCGCGCTTCGTGTCAGCCTCGCGTGCTCGCCTTCTCGCTCACGACGCTGCTCCTTCAATGACCTCGCGACTCCGAACCGGCGTGCCCGGCGGAATCCGCATGAGCCGCGCGAGCGGGTGGGGTAGCCACCAGTTGTAGCGGCCGAGCAGCGATACGAGCGCTGGCAGAAGGAGCGCGCGCACGATCGTGGCGTCGAGCAGGATGCCGAAGCCGAGGCCCGTGGCGAGGACCTTGACGTCGGTGTCCGGCGCGGCGGCAAGCGAGGCGAACGCCAGGAACAGGATCAACGCGGCGCTCGTGACGAGTCGCCCGGTGCGTCCAAGGCCCACTATCACAGCCTCGTCGGTTGAGCCTGTGCGGTCGTACTCCTCGCGCACGCGCGCGAGGATGAACACCTCGTAGTCCATCGAGAGCCCGAACAGGAATGCGAACACCATCAGCGGAATCCAGAAGGTGATCGCACCGGTCGCGGGCAGCCCGAACACGGCGTTGGAGCCGTGCCCCTCCTGCCAGAACCAGGTCATCAAGCCGAATGCTGCGCCCATCGAGACGAGGTTGAGCAGCACCGCCTTGACGGCCAGCACGAGCGATCGGAACGCGCGCGTGAGCAGCGCAATCGTGAGCAGCGCGATGACCGCGAACATCAGCGGGAAGTTGCCGAATACGGCGTGCTGGTAGTCGAGGTCGATGGCGCCGGCGCCCGACACGCCGATGACGCCCGGGGTGCGCGCGAGCGCGTCGCGGGCGGCCCGCACCGGCGCGAGCGTCTTCGCATTGACGGTCTCGGCGTCGGGGATACCGAGAATGATCGTGGTCCCTCGGCGGTTGCTGTCGGCGGCGCTGGATCGCACCGCGCTCGCGATCCCGGGCACGGTCTGCAGGCGCGCGCGCACGTTCGAGGCGTCCGCCGAGCGAGCCAGAACTTCGATCGGCGTAAGGACCCCGCTCGGGGTGCCGCCCGCGCGCAGTCGCGCGAAGGCGTCGTGCGCCGAGCCGTTGCGTGCGAGCGCGTTGGCGCTGGTCTGGCCGGTGGTGAGGCTGAACACGGGGATGATCAGCACCGCGAGCATCGCCACGGCCAGCCCGGCGGCGAGACCGCGGCGGCGCACGACCGCGCGCGCCCACCTGCTCCAGGCGCTGCTCGCATGCGCTTCGTTGCGCACACGAGGCCAGTCAAAGCGCGGCCCGATGCCGCCAAGCAGCGCAGGCAGAAGTGTGAGCGCGACCGCGGTTGAGACCAGCGGGATCAACATGCCGCCGTAGCCAACGCTGCGCAGCCCGGGCACGGGCAGCACGACGAGCGAGACGAGCCCGATCGCGACCGTCAGGCCCGATAGCAGCACGGCTCGCCCCGCGGTGGTCATGGCGGCCACGACCGCGTCGGCGTTCTCTCGTCCGTTCGCGCGCTCCTCGCGCCAGCGCGTAACGATCAGCAGCGAGTAGTCGATCGCCACGCCGAGCCCGACGAGCGAGACGAGGAACTCGACGATGAAGGAGATGTTCGCGAGGTAGGTCACCCCGAGAACCACGAGCAGAGTGGTGAGGATCGATACGGCCGCGATGAGCAGCGGCACCAGCGCGAGCAGCGACGCAAACACGAACGCGAGTACCGCGAGCGCGCCGGCGGCGCCGATGAGCGTCTCCACGAAGACGCCAGGTCCCTTGCTCGAGCCGCCGCTGGAGAGCTGGTTGAGGCCGGTGAGACCGACCTGCGTGTTCGCGGGCAGGGCGGCCGCGACCGCTCGCTGCACCTGCACCGGGTATTTGGCCGCACCGAAGCTCTTCTCTTCGGGCGTGAACAGCAGCGCGTAGGTGGAGCGTCCGTCGTTGGTGATGAAGCGCGGGTCGCCGGTCGAGGCGTAGTCGACGATGCGCGAGCGTGGCGAGGCGGAGCGCGCGTGAGCGAACGCGCCCGCGATCTGCGCCTGCTCGGAGCGCACGCTCTGCCCCGGCGCCGCAGTCACGACGACGATTGAAGAGGGGCTGTTGCCGCCGTTGCCGTAGGTGTGCTGGATCTTCCTGGCGGTCTCGTAGCCCGGCTGGCCGGGTAGCGAGAAGTCGAGCGAAAGGCGTTTGGAGACGTGGCTTGCGCCGAAGCCGCCCGCGAACAGCGCGAGCAGCCAGATCACGACGACGAGGCGCCGGTGCGCGAGCACCCACCGCGCGAGCCGTGCGAGCGATCCGCTATCGGCAGGCGAATGCGAGACTGTGTTTCGGGGGCTGACGGGCGAGGGGGTCATCTGTCGTCCTCCGGGTTCCAGATAGAATCGTTTCGAGCGAAATATTTTATATTATAAATAGTTACGTGGTCGCTATGATCACAGCGTGCAGTTGAGCGGCCGGGGGAGCAGTTGAGTAGCCGAGGTGGAGGTTCCGCGGATGTAGACGCGAGCGACGCGCAGAGTTCATCGCGCACGCACGCGCAGCCGAGCGACGGCCAGCCGCTTCGCAGCGTCGGCTTCACGCTCTCGAGCCTCGGCTACGCGGTTTCGCGGCGCTTTCGCCAGACGCTCGCGCCGCTGTCGCTCGAGCCTCGGGAGTTTGCGCTGCTGCGCTCTGTGCGCGAGGCCGAGGGCGAGTCCCAGAACACGATCGGAGAGCGCCTGCAGATACCGCCGAGCCGAATGGTCGCTTTCGTCGACGCGCTCGAGCAGCGCGGCCTGTTGGAACGGCGCCAGAACCCGCAGGACCGTCGTGCGCGCGCGCTCTACTTGACGCAGGCCGGCCGCGAGATGCACGATTCGGCGATGGCCGTTGCGTTCGAGTTCGAGCGCGAACTGACCGGGGACCTGAGTGCGGCCGAGCGTGAGCAGCTGCTTGACCTGCTTGCGCGCGTGGGCACGGCACTCGACCTGCCACCGGGCGTGCACGACGCGCATCGTCATCCTGCGTTGCGCGACGCCGGCAAGCTTGCCGGTGCGGACTGCTAGGCGCGGGCTGCCGCGCATGTCACGCGCACGCGACTCGATCGTGGCGAGACTCGCGGCCTCGCCGCTGCGTCCGGGCTGGCCGGATGACGCACGCAGGCTGGTCCAGGAACCGCTGTTCCGGCGCGCCGCCGAGCTCGCACCGCCGCACGGGCGCTGCCTCAACGTTGGCAGCGGCAAGCTGAGCATGTATAGCGCGTTCCTCGAGAGCTATGAGCAGGTCTCGCGGATCGTGAACCTCGACACGACGCTTCCCGAAACGAGCACGCGCCGCTTCGATCCGCGCCACGAGGACGTTGCCGGGTCGATCACCGAGCTTCCGTTCGCGGACGGTTCGTTCGATTGGCTGTTGTGCAGCAACGTGCTCCCGTGGGTCAAGGACGATCTCGCGGCCGCGCGCGAGCTGGGCCGCGTGCTCACCCTCGGGTCCTACGCGCTGATCAGCGCGCGAACTCCACAGGCGCCGCGCGCGAGCATCTCCCGTCACAACGTGCGTGACGGCTACACGCTCGAGTCGCTCGAGCAGCTGCTCGCGCACGGCCACCTCGAGATCGTGTGGTACCGCTACGGCTTCTACCTGCCCATGACACTGCTGGGCGCGGTGTGGCGCTGGCAGCACCGCTATCTCGGCCGCGGCCGGCGAAACCTGATGCCGCGCTTCGCGGTGCTCGCGTTCGGCTACGCCGATCGCTGGGTACGGGTGGGGCGGCCCTGGGACCTGGTGGTTCTCGCCCGCAGGCTCTAGGGGCGAGAGCCGATTGGGCGCACCTCGGCGGGTGCCGGCCGGGCGGGCGTCGAGCCTGCCTCGAGTAGGACCTTCAGCGCCCCGAGCTGTCGTTGGATGTCGTGGCCGATGCCCGCGCGCATCAGCGGATGCAGCACGCGGGGCGCAGCCAGTCGCGCATCGCTCATCTGAATCATGCGCGTCGAGCCGCCGAGCTCCTCGAGCTGGTAGGTGACCACGAGCGTGTCGCGCCCGTCGTCCTCGCTCCAGGTGATGCTTCGTGGCGGCGCCCAGTCGAGGCAGCGATGATCCATCTCCCTGGCTGGCCGCAGCGGGATGGGGCGGTGTAGCACTTCGTAGCGGGCGCCCGGCCCCGGACCGTCGCCGTCTGTCTGCAAGCTCGAGAGGACCTTGGAGCACCACAGGGTGTCGTTGCGCGCGTCGGCGACGAACCCGAAGACGTCCGCGATCGGCCGCTCGATGACGATGCTTCGCTCAACCCTCACGAGCGCATCCTCGACGCTCGGCACATCTTCTCGCAAGGACCAATCGCAGGTTCGCGACGGGATCCGCCGGCGGCGCTCCTACGGCTCCCTCACGACGAGGGCCGCCCGGGATGGGCGGCCCTCGCTCTCAGTCGGCCGGATTGCAGGGCTCTTGCAAGTCCTACGCCCTGGTCGGCCTCGATTTCGGGGGCCTTGTCATTTGCCTTGGACCCAAGACCCCAGGGCTCAAGCGTACCACCGCCTTGTGGCATACGCAACTAGGTGGCGGGGGCAGGATTCGAACCTGCGAAGGCTGAGCCATCGCGTTTACAGCGCGACCCCTTTGACCGCTCGGGAACCCCGCCCAGGCGCATCGAGCATAGCGACCGTGACGTCCCGCTTCACGGCAGCAGTGGCCGTCCCTGCTCGACCTCGAACTCTGCGTACCTTGGACCCCCGAGAGTGACTTTCGCGCCGCCGCCGACCGCCTCGGCCGGTATGAACCAGCGTCGCCCGTCGCGAACCAACACGAAGAGCTTGTCGCAGCGCTTAGCGGTGAACAACTTGACCGTCCCGTCCCAGCTACGGTTGCCGCCCCGCGTGCAGATGGTCACGACCCACCGGTGGTTCCGGTAGAGCGTGGAGGTCTTCACCTGCACGCCGATCAATCTCTTCCCATCATCGGCGACAACGTCAAGGTGGGGGCTGTGGCCGACCGGAATGTAAACGGCGTAGCCTTGCGAGCCTAGCCACTCCATTGCCGAAAGCTCGCCGAGTTCGCCCTGCCGCCGCGGTGAGATGTGCGCCATCCTTCGAACCTACGTGCCGCTTGTGATGGGACGCCACGGCCGCACGCCAGCAGGCGAGCTGCGCGCGGCCGGTCCCGACCGAGGCTGTCCGAGCCCTTAGGACGCCTCGCGCAGCTGCTGCGCGTCGGGCAGCGTCTGCAGCTTTTTGAGCGTGCGGTTCTCGATCTGGCGGACGCGCTCGCGTGTGATGTTGAACGCGCGGCCGACCTCCTCGAGCGTGCGCGAGCGCCCGCCGTGGATGCCGTAGCGCATTTCGATCACCTCGCGCTCTCGTCGCGGCAGGACCGCGAGCACGCGAATCACGCTCTCCCTGCGCAGCGCGTCTGAGGCGATCTCGAACGGCGACTCTGCAGAGACGTCCTCGACGAAGTCCGCGAGCGCCGAGTCGTCCTCCTCGCCGACCGGCTTCTCGAGCGAGATCGGCTGCTGCGCTACCCGCATCACCTCGCGAACGTCGCGCGCCGAGCAGTCGAGCTCGCCGGCCAGCTCATCGATGGTCGGTTCGCGCCCGAGCTGCTGGATCATCCGCCGTTCGGTGTGGATCAGCTTGTTCAGGCGCTCCACCATGTGCACAGGGATACGGATCGTGCGTCCCTTGTCTGCGAGCGATCGCGTGACCGCCTGGCGGATCCACCAGGTCGCATACGTCGAGAACTTGTAGCCGCGCCGATAGTCGAACTTCTCGACCGCGCGTATCAGTCCGAGCGAGCCCTCCTGGATCAGATCCAGCAACGTCAGGCCGCGGCCCACGTAGCCCTTGGCGATCGACACCACAAGGCGCAGGTTCGCCTCGACCATGTGCTGCTTGGCGGCGATGTCGCCGCGCTCGATGCGCTTCGCCAACGAGACCTCCTCCTCGGCGTTCAGCAGCGGCACACGACCAATCGCTCGCAGGTACAGGCGCAGCGAGTCGAGGCTTGCCTCCGCGCTCAAGTCGAGCTCGGCGCGCCTCAATCCCTCAAGGCGCCCGCGCAGGCCGCTTTCGCCTGCCCCCGCGTCCTCCTCGCCCGGCTCCTCACCGCGCAGCCCCTCCGTGCGGGGAGCCGACAGCGGATCGTCCGCGCGTCCGTCCTCGCGTCCGGCCGCGCTCAGCGCGCTGCCCAGCTCGACGGCATGCTCGCCGCCGCGCAGCACCTCGATGCCGTGCTCCTCCAGGTAGCCGAGAAGGTCGTCGGCCTGCTTTGCAGTGAGCTCTGCGTCCTCGATGGCGCTCGCGAGCGCCTCGGCGTTGAGGAAGCCCTTTTCATGGGCCTCACCGATGATCCCCTCCAGCTCCTCGATATCGACCACAGCGGGTTCCGCGGCGATCGACGCACCCTTGGCCTTCTCTCTCACGTGGACCCTCCAAGGACCCAACCGGCTCCCGCCGGAGCGGTGCTTCGCTCCGACCTCCCCTGCCTACGCTAAGCCCTCCCGTGCGTTGCGTTTCATGATCACCGCCAGCCTGCCGTCACTCGCCTTGCGTGCGAGCCGCTTCCCTCCCGCATCCGCAGTCCGTCCCGTAGACCACGCCGGATTGATACCAGAATCGGCGGTCGACGAGAGCTCCCGTGAGGTGCAGCACGGGCGCGCTAGGCTTGCGCGCGGTGCAGTTGTCCGCGATCACCACCTCGCCGTCTGCCGCGCTCGGACGCGGAGACGATGTGCAGGAGCGCCCGCCGGGCATCGCCGCGGGCCTCTCGCGTGTCGGTGTCACCGGCGTCGAGAAGGTCGTGCGCATCCGCAACGAGACGTTCTTCGCAAGGCTCGACTGCTTCGTTGACCTCAGCCGTAACCAGAAGGGCGCGCACATGTCGCGCTTCGAGGAGGTCATCAACGAGGCGATCGGGCAGGTGGTGCTGAGCGAGTCGCCGTTCCGCGCCGAGACGCTCGCCCAGCACATCGCCGAGCTCGTGCGCGAGCGCCAGCGCGCCGAGCGCGCCGAGGTCACGATCGCCGCGCGCTACCCCGAGCACAAGCCCGCGCCCGTATCGGGCGTGCAGACGCAGGAGATCTACACGCTGCACGGTCGCGCCGTGGCCTTCGAGCACGGCACGCGCCGCACGGTCGGCGTGTCAGCCACAGGCATCACCGCCTGCCCCTGCGCGCAGGAGATGGTCGCCGCCCGCGCACGCGAACGCCTCGCGGCCGAGGAGTTCAGCGACGAGCAGATCGAGGTGGTCCTGCGGAGCATCCCGATCGCCACGCACAACCAGCGTGGGCTCGCCACGCTGCAGCTCGGCTGCGTCGAGGACTGCGACGCCGAGATCGAGGCCGCCGGGCTGCTCGAGATCGCCGAGGGCAGCATGTCCTCGGAGATCTACGAGCTCATGAAGCGCTCCGACGAGCTCGCCGTCGTCGAAAAGGCCCACCGGCGCCCGCGCTTCGTCGAGGACTGTGTGCGCGAGATGCTTGCGGGGGTCGTTGAGCGCTACCCCCAGCTCGACGGCTCGAGCTTCGTCAGCGCCCGCCAGGAGAACCTCGAGACGATCCACCAGCACAACGTCATCGCCGAGCGCCACGGGCTGCTCGCGGAGCTTCGTGCCGAGATCCAATCGGGAATACCAGCCGCACACCACACCACGCTCGAGGAGTGGCTCGACGCGGGCCCCGCGGCCTGACGCGTCAGCTGCCGGCCGGAGCGTTCAGCTTCTGCATGCGCCGGCGCACGCCGAAGAAGAAGTCGAGTCCCGAGAGGACCGTCACGAACACCGTGACGTAGAGCAGCGTGGCGAGCCAGAGCGGCTGACCGTGCACCGCGATGATCGCGAGGATCACGGCTATCTGCAGGCAGGTCTTGACTTTTCCGAGCATGCTCGCGCCGACCACCACGCCGGCCTGGCTCGCGCCCATCCGCAGCACCGTGACTGCCAGCTCGCGCGTGATGATCACCATCGCCACCCACGCCGCGAGGCGGTGCAGCGACACGAGCGTGATCAGAGCGGCAACGACCAGCAGCTTGTCCGCGAGCGGATCCATGAGCTTGCCGAACGCCGTAACAGAGTCGCGCGCGCGCGCGAGGTAGCCGTCCACGAAGTCCGTGAGCGAGGCGAGCGCGAACACGACTGCTGCGAGCACGTCGCCCGCGGGCGTCTTCCCGAGCAGCGCCACCACCAGCACCGGCACGAGCATGATGCGCAGCACCGTGAGCACGTTCGGCAGGTTCAGCGGGAACACGACTGCTGACAATATCCGCGCAGCGCCCCCAACCGATCCAAAGCGAAGGGAAAACGACATGAACACACGCACGCTCGGTCCGAACGGCCCCACGGTCTCAGCCATCGGTCTCGGCTGTATGGGCATGTCGGCTTTCTATGGCGCAACCGACGAAGGCGAAGCGCTGCGCACTATCGCCCGCGCGCTCGATCTCGGCTGCAACTTCCTGGATACCTCCGACATGTACGGCCCGCACACCAACGAGGAACTCGTGGGCCGTGCGATCTCCGGACGCCGCGACGAGGTCTTCCTGGCGACCAAGTTCGGCATCAAGCTCAAAGCCGAGCCGCCCTACCGCTCGATCGACGGTTCTCCCGCGTATGTGCGAAGCGCATGCGAGGCTTCGCTGCGGCGTCTCGGCGTCGAGCACATCGACCTCTACTACCAGCATCGCGTCGACCCCAACACGCCGATCGAGGACACCGTCGGCGCCATGTCCGAGCTGCTCGCGGAGGGCAAGATCCGCCACATCGGCCTCTCCGAGGCGAGCGTCGAGACGATCCGACGCGCGAACGCCGTGCACCAGGTAACCGCGTTGCAGAGCGAGTACTCGCTGTGGACGCGCGATCTCGAGGCGGAGGTCATGCCCACGCTCGCTGAGCTCGGGATCGGGCTCGTCGCCTACTCGCCCCTCGGAAGGGGGTTTCTCTCGGGGCGCTTCTCCTCGCCCGAAGAGCTCGACGAGGGCGACTTCCGCCGCTACGGCCCGCGCTTCAGCGGCGAGAACCTGCGCCAGAACCTCAAGCTCGCAGACGTCGTCAAGCAGCTGGCGGTCGAGAAAGGGCTCACGCCAGGGCAGCTGGCTCTGGCCTGGGTGCTGCATCGCGGCGAGCACATCGTCCCGATCCCCGGCACCAAGCGCTTGTCCTACCTCGAAGAGAACCTCGCCGCGGCCAACGTCGAGCTGACCCAGGAGGAGGTGGACGCGATCGCCCAGCAGGTGCCGCTCGCGGCGGGCGAGCGCTATGACGAGCAGGGCATGCGCTCGGTCAACGTGTGAGCGCGACGTGGCCGCTCGCGCGCGGTGAGCGCGTGCGGCGCGAGACGCCGCGCACGCACTCTGCGGCGCCGGCTTGCACTAACGCTAGGGTGGGGGCTCATGCCGCTGATCCCCATGGTCATCGAGCGCACCGCGCGCGGTGAACGCGAGTTCGACATCTACTCGCGGCTGCTCAATGAGCGCATCATCTTTCTCGGCACGCCCATCGACGACCAGGTCGCCAACCTCGTGGTCGCCCAGCTGCTGCACCTCGAGAGCGAGGACCCCGAAAAGGACATCTCGCTGTACATCAACACGCCCGGTGGCAGCATCTACTCGGGTCTGGCGATCTACGACACGATGCACTTCGTCAAGCCCGACATCGCCACCATGTGCGTGGGCGTCGCGATGTCGATGGGTTCGCTGCTGCTGGCTGCGGGCGCCAAGGGCAAGCGCGCGGTGCTGCCCAACTCGAGAATCCTCATCCACCAGCCCTCGGCGGGCTTCGAAGGGCAGTCGACGGACATCGAGATACACGCGCGCGAGATCCTCAAGGTGCGGGAGCGAATCGACCAGATCTATGCGGAGCACACGGGAAGGCCGACCGAGCAGGTGCGCGCGGACATGGAGCGCGATCGCTTCTTCAACTCCGAGCAGGCGGTCGAGTACGGGCTCGTGGACAGGGTGCTCGAGAAACACTGAGGCTCCGGTGGGGGGCGTCGCGCGCGCATGTCCGGGCTGAGTCCTGCCGAGCGTCTGCTGCTGCCGGTTCTCGCGCTGCTCACGGCGGTAGCGGGGCTCGCCAACTACCAGGGCTGGGCGCCGGTGCCGCGCTTCGCGCTTGCGACCCTCGCGCTGGCCGGCCTGGCGTGGCTCGTCTCGCTCGCAACCGAGCAGCTCGGCGAGCGCACCGGCCCGGGGGTCACCGGGATGCTGCAATCCTCCCTCGGCAACCTGCCCGAGCTGTTCGTCGTCATCTTCGCCCTTCAAAAGGGCGAGCTGATCGTCGCGCAGACAGCGATCATCGGCTCGATCCTCGCGAACGCGCTGCTCGTGCTCGGTCTCGTGATCGTCGTCGGGTCACGCCGCTCGCCTGACGGCGTGATGCGGTTCTCCAAGCGGCTTCCGCGCGACACCGCGACGCTGCTGTATGTGACTGTCTTCATCATCGTGCTGCTCGGCCTCTCGCTCAGCTCGCACGATCCCGCGAGCCACCACGTGAAGGCGATCTCGGTCGTGGGCGCGATCTGTCTGCTGATCGTCTACCTCGCATGGGTGGTGCCGTATCTGCGCTCCGACCAAGGGGCGGGCGCCCGCGCGGTGGCATCGCCGTCCGCGCGCAGCCGCGCCTGCCGCTGTGGCTCACGCTCACGCTGCTGGCGCTCGCGGGTGGCGCTTCGGCCTTCGTTTCGGAGTGGTTCATCGACGCGCTCGCGCCTGCGATCGCGAAGCTGAACCTCACGCAGGCCTTCGCGGGCCTCGTGATCGTTGCGATCGCGGGCAACGCCGTGGAGAACACCGCCGGCCTGGTGCTCGCGTGGCACGGCAAGGCCGACCTCGCGATTTCGGTGGTCAAGAACTCGGTCGCGCAGATCGCCGCGTTCCTGTTTCCGCTGCTGGTGCTGGTCTCGGCTGCGCTCAGCACCACGCTCACGTTCTCGCTCGCCCCCGTCTACATCGGCGCGCTGGCGTTGACCGCGCTAGCCCTCGCACAGGTGACCGGCGACGGCGAGGCGGCCGCCTTCGAGGGCTGGGCGCTCGTCGCCCTGTACGTCGTGCTCGGCGCGTTCACGCTCTACGAGTAGCCAGCTGGTGCGCTAGCCGCGTGCGAGCCCATCGATCAGCGCGCCCGCGAGTCCGCCCGCTCCGGCCGCGGTAGCGGTGCTCTCCACGCCACCCTCGAGCGGCGCGATGAACATCGTCTGGATGGCAAGCCGCCCGGGCCCCGTGAAGCGGTTCCAGGTGAGCTTCCCACCCCCGCCGAAGATGCCGGTCTTCAGCCCCATCGTGACCGCCTCCAGCTTGACAGCGGGGTCCTTGAAGAGCCAGCCACCCGCCTCCACGTCCAGCTGCTCGCCCGCGTCGAGGTTCACCAGGAACACGTTGCCGTGGCCGTGCAGCCACACCAGAGCGTCGCCGTTCGTGGCTCGGAACTTGTCCATGAAGAAGCCCGAGCCGCCGAGAACCATGTTCTGCACGCCCTTGATCCGTTCGAAGGTGTAGTCGAGGTTGTCGGTCGCCGCGATGAACTGGTGCTCGCGCACATCCAGGCCCTCTCCCTGGCGCAGATGCAGGGGAACGCACTGGCCCGGCGAGTCACGCGAGAACGCGATCCGCCCGGCGCCCGAGGTGCGCGTAACGAAGAACTCGAGCCCCGCGATCTTGCGCTTGACCGCGCCCGCCAGTTTCTTCATCTCGATGTTCACCTGCGTCTGCTTCCACAGCAGCACGTGATGCTCGAACATCACGCTCGCGTCGCCCACCTCGATCTGGAGCTCTGGAACGAGCTCGCCGCGGATGTGGTAGGTCAGGCCGCCGAACTGCTCATCGTGCACGCTCGCTGGTATCGGCTCCGGCAGATTCACGGGGTTCTCCTCCTGGGTGGTGGCCCCGCCCAGCTTCACCGCTGCCAGTCGTTCAGTCAAGGCGCCCGGACGAAGCTCAGGCGGGCCAGGCGCTCGTCTACTCACTCGTGCCTGAGGGGCTCGCTCGCGAGCCCCTCAGGCACACCTAGCCGCCGCTCAGCCCGCCGGTCGCGAGCCCGCAGCCGCCGCCGGCCGATCGGACCTGCGCGGCGCTCGGAGTGTCGTCGGTGAGCAGCTGCGGGACGCTCACCGCGCGCAGGTGCTTGCTCTGCAGCGCCGCGAAGATCGCCAGCAGCGCGCGCACGGTTTGGCCGTGGTTCTCGTGCATGAGGATGATCGCGCCCGGTTTCATGCCGGCGATCACGTTGTGTTCGATCTGCGCGTAGTTCGCGCCGAGCGAATCGCGGCTGTCGACCGTCCACATGATCTCGAGCAGGCCGTGTGCGCGTGCGATGTCGTCGATGGTGGCGTTGCGGCCGCCGTAGGGTGGACGAAACAGAAACACCTTGCCGCCCGACGAGCTTTCCAGGGCGCTCTGTGTGCGCGTTATTTCGCTTTCGGCTTCCGACGGCGCAAGCCCCGTCAGCAGCGGGTGGGTGAAAGTGTGGTCGCCGACCGCGCCGATCGCGCGCTCCTGGCGGGTGGCGCCCGGGAGCAGGTCGATGTTGCGTCCGACCACGAAGAATGTGGCTGCCACGTGATGCTTGCGCAGCTTGGCCAGCACCAGGCGTGTGTACGGGCCCGGGCCGTCGTCGAAGGTGAGCGCCACCTCGTTGCCGTGCGGGGCCGCGCAGTAGATCGGCCTGCCGAATGCGATCAGCGACCGCACCGCGCTCGTCTCGGGATATCCGTTGCGTCGCGCGTGCGTCCGTGTCGCCGCAGCCGTGGCGGTGGGCGACGTGGCCGGGTGCCCGCCGGTGCTCGCGCGCAGATGCCCGTGGTCTCCGCCGCCGCTGATCACGGCCGCCGCGATGGCCGCCGCGAGCGTCAAGAGCAGGCCGAGCGCCGCCAGCCGCCGGCGCGCATGGATTCGGCGCCGCGGTCGCCGTCCTTGGCCTGGCGGGCGCCGTTGGCGGTTGCTGCTCGCCGGTCGCACCCGGCCACCGTAGCGGCACGCGCAGTTGCCGAGCTCCGCCCGCAACACATGCACGCTAGACTGGCTGTACCTCGCGCCTGGGCGGGGTTTTTCTTCGCCTGGGTCCGGCTGACCAAAACTACGCAGGGGTTTCTGACCATGGCCCGCGGAGACGTTCGAATCGCTGTCACCCTCGCGTGCGAGGAGTGCAAACATCGCAACTACCAGACCAACAAGAGCAAGCGCAACAACCCCGATCGCATCACCCTGCGCAAGTACTGTCGCTTCTGCCGCAGGCACACGAGCCACCGGGAGACGCGCTAGCACAGGAGCGCAGCTGTGGCCCGTGACCGTAAACGTGCAAAGCAGCGCCGCGAACGGCGCGTGCGCGAAGGTGCGCCGGCAGCCGCGCCTGATCGCCCCCTGCGCGGCGACGTCCCCGGCGCGCTCGAGCACGCATCCGCGGACGTCGACGAGTTCGATGCCGCGCTGCTGCGCGGCGCAGATGGAGTTCCGCTCGACAACGAGGCAGCGGAGAACGCCTTCGGCACGCCCGAAGAGCCCGTGGCCGATCGTGAGCAACCGCCTTCACAGGAGCCCGTCGCCGCGGAGCAGCCCGAGGCCGACGAAAGCAGCGATCTGCTGCAGGAGGGACCGCTCGCGGCCGGCGGTGCCGGTGGTGCCGGCGGCGCCGGTGGTGCTGGCGGTGCAATCGCCGAGCGGCCATCGGGCGCACCGCTGCGTGGCGGCAATCGCGTCACAGGCTTCCTGCGCGCAAGCTGGGCCGAGCTTCAGCGCGTGCAGTGGCCCGACCGGCGCCAGGTCTCGCAGGCCACGGCCGTCGTGCTCGGCTTCGTCGCGATCGCAGGCGCTGTATCTCGGCCTCGCCGACTTCGTCGCCAAAGAAATCGTCGAATTCATCCTCTGAGGAACGCTGAATGTTTCGCTGGTACGTCGTCAACACCTACTCGGGACACGAGAACAAGGTCAAGCAGAACCTCGAGCACCGCGTCGTCTCGCTCGGCCAGCAGCGCGCGGTCCGCAACGTGGTCGTCCCCACCGAAGCCGTGTCCGAGATGAAGGACAACCAGAAGGTCACCGTGGAGAAGCGCACGATGCCCGGCTACGTGCTCGTGAACATGGAGCTCAACGAGGACTCGTGGGGGGTCGTCAAGGGCACCCCCGGCGTGACCGGCTTCGTCGGCGCCTCCCAGGAGCCGGTGCCGCTCACCCAGGTCGAGGTCGACAGGCTGCTCCACAAGGAGGTGGCCACCGCGACGCGCACCCGCGCGCAGTTCTCGATCGGCGAGTCCGTCAAGGTCGTCTCGGGTCCGCTGTCAGACTTCTCCGGCGAGATCTCCGAGATCAACGAGGACGCGGCGCGCCTCAAGGTGCTGGTATCAATCTTCGGCCGCGAGACTCCCGTCGAGGTCGGTTTCGACCAGGTGAAAAAGCTCTGATGGCCAAGAAGGTGCTCACCACGATCAAGCTGCAGGCCAACGCCGGCCAGGCAAGCCCTGCGCCTCCGGTCGGTCCCGCGCTGGGCCAGCACGGGATCAACATCATGGAGTTCTGCAAGGCGTTCAACGCCCAGACGCAGAGCGAAACCGGCACCGTGATCCCGGTCGTGATCACCGTCTACGAGGATCGCTCGTTCACGTTCGTCACCAAGACACCGCCCGCTGCGGTGCTGATCCGCCAGGCGCTGAAGATCAACAAGGGCTCGGGCGAGCCCAACCGCACCAAGGTCGGCACGATCAGCCAGCAGCAGCTGCGCGAGATCGCCGAGCGCAAGTTCGACGACCTCAACGCCAACGACATCGACCAGGCAGCCAAGATCATCGCCGGCACGGCGCGCTCGATGGGCGTGGAGGTGGCCCAGTGACCAGACACGGCAAGCGCCACATCGAGCAGCTCGCAAAGGTCGATCGCGAGCGCGAGTACCAGGCCGCGGAGGCGATCGCGCTCGTGCGCAGCCTGGCCAGCGCCAAGTTCGACGAGTCCGTCGAGGTGCACGTTCGCACCGGGCTCAACGTGCGCCACGCCGACGAGCAGCTGCGCGGAACGATCGCGCTGCCAAACGGGCTCGGCAAGGACGTCAGGGTCGCGGTGTTCGCGCAGGGCGAGAAGGTGGGCGAAGCCGAAGCGGCGGGCGCCGACGTCGTAGGCGGCGACGACCTCGCCAAACGCATCGAGGAGGGCTTCGACGAGTTCGACGTCGCGATCGCCACGCCAGACATGATGTCCGTGGTGGGGCGGCTCGGGCGCATTCTCGGTCCGGCCGGCAAGATGCCCAACCCCAAAGTTGGCACCGTCACGATGGATGTCGCCAAGGCCGTCGAGGAGTCCAAGGCGGGCAAGATCGAATACCGCACCGACCGCACTGCGATCGTGCATCTCGTGATCGGCAAGGCGAGCTTCGACGAGCGGCGCCTGCTCGAGAACTATTCCGCGGTCATGGAAGAGCTGATCCGCGCCAAGCCCTCAGCCGCGAAAGGGCGCTACCTGCGCAGCATCACGCTCGCTTCGACAATGGGCCCCGGCGTCAAGATCGACCCCACCGCCAAGGTGGCGGACCCGCAGGAACTGAGCAGCGAGGAGGCGTCCGCGGCTAACATGGCCGCCTAGCCTTCCCCAGCCCATCAGGCACAGGCCACCAGAGACCCCCGGCGGTTGGCCGACCGCGTAGCAGTCGATCGGCGATCGGTCCGCATAAGCCCGGGACAGGAGCCACATGAACCGAGAGCAGAAGTCAGTGGCGATCGCCGAGATCGCCGCCCGTATAGACGAGTCCGATGCGATCTTCGCGGTCGACTACCGCGGCATCAGCGTCGCGCAGCTCGCAGAACTGCGCGGGCGTCTGCGCGAGGCCGACGCGACCTTCAAGGTCGTCAAGAACTCGCTCACCGAACGCGCCGCCGACGACGCCGGCGCAGCGTCGCTGAAGGAGCTGCTCAGCGGGCCCACCGCGCTCACCTTCGTGCGCGGCGACGTCGCGCTCGCGGCCAAGGCCGTCGCCGACTTCGCCCGCGCAACTCAGCTGTTGCCGTTCAAGGGCGGGCTCATGGGCGACTCCCCGCTCGAGGTCGACCAGATCCGCTCGCTCTCGCGCCTGCCCTCGCGCGAGGTGCTGCACGGCCAGCTGGTCGGCGTCGTCGCCTCGCCCATCAACGGGCTGGTGCGTTCGCTCGGCGCGCTCATCGGAGGTCTCGCAGTCGCGCTCGGCCAGGTCCGCGACAAGAAGGACTCCGGCGAGCTCCCTGCCGGTGAGCCGCCCGCCGAGGCCGCCGCGCCGGCGGCCGAAGAGCCCGCGGCCGAGGCTGAGGCTGCCGAGGAGCCCGCGGCCGAGGCTGAGGCTGCCGAAGAGCCCGCGGCCGAGGCTGAGGCTGCCGAAGAGCCCGCGGCCGAGGCTGAGGCAGCCGAAGAGCCCGCGGCCGAGGCTGAGGCGGCCGAGGAGCCGGCGGCGTCCGTGGAGGAGGAGCCCGCAGCCGAGGCGGAGCCCGCCGAGGCGCCAGCTACGGAGGAGCCCGCACAGGAGACCGACGAGCAACAAGCTGAGCCCGCGCCGGAGGCGCAGGCGCAAGAGAACGACAAGCAGGCGGATGCCGCGGCTGATGATCAGCCCGGGGACGCCGAGGCGAATCCCACCAAGGAGGACTGATCAGCATGGCCACCAGCACACAAGATTGGATCGAGGAGCTCAAGAGCATCTCTGTGCTCGAGCTCGCCGAGCGCATCAAAGCGCTCGAGGAGGAGTTCGGCGTATCCGCCGCCGCGATGGCGGCGCCGGCAGCCGCGCCCGCAGCCGGCGGCGGCGACGGCGGCGCGCCCGAGGCCGAAGAAGCGAGCACCGTCGACGTGATCCTCTCGGGCTCCGGCGACAAGAAGATCCAGGTGATCAAGGTCGTACGCGCCGCCACCGGCCTGGGCCTCAAAGAGGCCAAGGCGCTCGTCGACGAGGCGCCGAAGCCCGTCAAGGAGGGCATCGAACGCGAGGAGGCCGAGAAGCTCAAGGGCGAACTCGAGGAGGCCGGGGCGTCGGTCGAGCTCAAGTAGCGCCCGGCCGGGCGCCGTTGGCCCCGGCTCCTCGACCGCGCGTGCACGTTGCGCCGCGCGACCCCATCAAACGGCCCCGCTCAGCGGGGCCGTTCTTTAGCTCTTCTTGATTTTCGTCCACATTCGCCCATTTTCCGGTACAGTGGTCTGCGCTGGTCGATAGTCGCAGCCGTCCACACACGAGCGTCGCGCCACATACGCGATAGCCGGGGCGGGGTCCGTGAGCACCGGCGGCCCTTAAGGGCAGCGATAGTCTGTGCTATCTTTGCTGGTCGCGCTTAGGCGCCCTCCTCTGCCCGTGTATCGCCCTCCGAAGGAGTCATTTCTTGGCTGCTGCAGACGCTCTCCGGACGCGCAGAAGTTTCGCGCGCCTCAATAAGTCAGTTGACGTCCCCAACCTGATCGACATCCAGCGCCGCTCGTTCGCCTGGCTCACCGACCCGAAGAGCGGCGGCCTGCGCGAGACGATCGATGACATCTCGCCGATCGAGGACTACACGGGCAACCTAGCCGTCCAGTTCGGCGAGTTCACCTTCGACGAGCCCGTCGCCTCGCTCGATCAGTGCCGTGAGAAGGACCTCACCTACGCGCGTCCGCTCACCGTCACCGTGGCGTTCATCAACCGCGAGACCGGAGAGATCCGCGAGCAGTCCGTCTTCATGGGCGACTTCCCCTGGATGACCGAGCGCGGCACGTTCGTCATCAACGGCACCGAGCGCGTCGTCGTCACCCAGCTCGTGCGCTCGCCCGGCGCCTACCTGATGGAGCCCAAGGACCGCGAGAAGCAGGTCTTCATCGCCAACCTCATGCCCGCGCGCGGCTCGTGGCTCGAGCTCGAGATCGACAAGAAGGGCAAGGTCTTCGTCCGCATCGACCGCAAGCGCAAGCTGCCCGTCACGGTGCTGCTGCGCGCGATGGGCTACGCCTCCGACGAGGAGATCCTGCGCCTGTTCGAGGACTCGCTCTACATCCGCAACACGATCGACGCCGACACCGAGGTCACGCGCACCGAAGAGGGCGCGCTGATCGAGCTGTTCAAGAAGCAGAGGCCCGGCGAGCCGCCCAGCATCGACAACGCGCGTGCGCTGCTCAACCAGCTGTTCTTCGACCCCAAGCGCTACGACCTCACGCGCGTGGGGCGCTACAAGCTCAACTCGCGGCTCGGGCTCGACGTGGACATCGACACCCGCACGCTCACGCACGACGACATCCTGCAGCTCGTGCGCGAGCTCGTCTCGCTACCCAAGCGTCTCGGCCTGCCCGAAGACGGCGAGGTCGAGATCAAGGACTACGCCGCCGAGGCGCTGAGCATGCCGCGTGAGCCCGTCGCCGAGCACCTCGACGAGTACGAGCACTTCGGCAACCGTCGCCTGCGCACCGTCGGCGAGCTGATCCAGGAGGCCTTCCGCATCGGCCTCTACCGCATGGAGCGCGTCGTGCGCGAGCGCCTCACCACCGAGGACGCCGACACGATCACGCCGCAGACCATCATCAACATCCGGCCGGTCGTGGCCGCGCTCAAGGAGTTCTTCGGCTCCTCGCAGCTCAGCCAGTTCATGGACCAGACCAACTCGCTTGCCGGGCTCACCCATCGTCGCCGCCTTTCCGCGCTCGGCGCCGGCGGCCTCACGCGCGAGCGCGCGCCCATCGAGGTGCGCGACGTGCACCCCACCCACTACGGGCGCATGTGCCCGATCGAGACCCCCGAGGGACCGAACATCGGGCTCATCGGCTCGCTCTCCTCGTTCGCCGAGGTCTCCGAGTACGGCTTCGTCACGACCCCCTACCGGGTGGTCAAGGACGGCGTCGTCACCGAGGAGGTCAGGCACCTCGACGCGACCCAGGAAGAGGAGCTCCTGATCGCCCAGGCCAACACGCCGGTCGACGCCAAGACCGGGCGCCTCAAAGGCCCCGAAATCCTGTGCCGCACGCAGGCCGGCCAGTACGTAACCGTCGGTCCCAAGGACGTCGATCTGATCGATGTCTCGCCCGAGCAGATCTGGTCCGTGGCCACAGCCATGATCCCGTTCCTCGAGCACGACGACGCCAACCGCGCGCTGATGGGCTCCAACATGCAGCGCCAGGCGGTGCCGCTGTTGAAGGCCGACGCGCCGCTGGTCGGCACCGGCATGGAGCGCCGCGCCGCGCTCGACACCGGTGACGTGCTGCTCGCACGCTCCGCCGGCACCGTCGAGTACATCGACGCCAACGAAATCGTCGTCACCTCCAACGACGGCACCAAGGAGGAGTACGAGCTGCAGAAGTTCATGCGCTCCAACCAGGGCACCCTGATCCACCACAAGCCGCTCGTGAGGACCGGCCAGAAGGTCGGCAAGGGCGACGTGCTCGCCGACGGCTCCTCGACCGACCGCGGCGAGATGGCGCTCGGCAAGAACCTGATGGTCGCGTTCATGTCCTGGGAGGGCTACAACTTCGAGGACGCCATCATCCTCTCCAAGCGGCTGGTCGCCGACGACGAGCTCACCTCGATTCACATCGAGGAGTACGAGATCGACGCCCGCACCACCAAGCTCGGCGAGGAGGAGATCACCCGCGACATCCCCAACCGCTCCGAGGAGTCGCTGCGCAACCTCGACGACCGCGGCATCGTGCGTGTCGGCGCCGAGGTCATCTCCGGCGATCTGCTCGTCGGCAAGGTCACGCCCAAGGGCGAGACCGAGCTCACCGCCGAGGAGAAGCTGATCCGCGCGATCTTCAAGGAGAAGGCGCGCGAGGTGCGCGACACCTCGCTGAAGGTGCCCCACGGCGAGGGCGGCGTCGTGATCGACGTCAAGACCTTCAGCCGCGACGCCGGCGATGACCTGCCGCCGGGCGTCAACGACCTGGTGCGCGTGTTCGTCGCCAAGAAGCGCAAGATCTCCGAGGGCGACAAGCTCGCGGGCCGTCACGGCAACAAGGGTGTGATCTCCAAGATCGTCGACGAGCAGGACATGCCGTTCCTCGAGGACGGTACGCCCGTCGACGTGATCCTCAACCCGCTCGGCGTGCCCTCGCGCATGAACGTCGGGCAGATCCTCGAGACGCACCTCGGGTGGGTCGCAGCGCAAGGCTGGTACGACGACGACTCGGAGGCCTACAGCCGCGCGCACGCCGACGGCGGCAGCGGCCGTGTGTACGTCGCTTCGCCCGTGTTCGACGGTGCCACCGTCGAAGACGTCGACAGCGCGCTCGTCAAGTGGCAGGACGCGCACACCGGACGCATCCGCATGGACGTCACCAAGTCCCGCCGTCCCGGCGAGCAGGCCTCGGGCAAGATGACGCTCTTCAACGGCCGCACCGGAGAGCCCTTCGCCGAGCAGGTGACCGTCGGCTACATGTACATCCTCAAGCTCCTGCACCTCGTCGACGACAAGATCCACGCGCGCTCGACTGGCCCCTACTCGCTGGTTACCCAGCAGCCGCTGGGCGGCAAGGCCCAGTTCGGCGGCCAGCGCTTCGGCGAGATGGAGGTGTGGGCGCTCGAGGCCTTCGGCGCCGCCTACACGCTGCAGGAGATGCTCACGATCAAGTCCGACGACACCGTCGGGCGGGTCAAGGCCTATGAGGCCATCGTCAAGGGCGAGAACATCGCCGAGCCGTCCATCCCGGAGTCGTTCAAGGTGCTGCTCAAGGAGATGCAGTCACTCGCGCTCGACGTCAACGTCGTCTCCGAGGAGGGGCAGCGTGCGGAGATGCGCGACGAAGACGACGACCTGCTGCGTGCCGCCGAGGAGCTCGGGATCGACCTCTCGGGCGTGCGCGCCGCCACCGCCGGCGAGGCCTCGGACGAGGAGCTCGAGGGCGAGGACAAAACCGACGCCGGCGCTCCCGACGATGACGGCGAGGCCTCTCCCGACGCGCCCGCCGCCGGCATCGAGGAGCTACTCGACCCCGACGCCGACGCCGACGTCGACCTCGAGACCCTCGACAGCGAGGTCTCCGCTGAGTAACCGCGCGACCCACACGAACCCCACCACACCCATCCCACACCCCACAGCCAGCAGCACCACCCGACAGCCCCGATTCACCCGCTACGCGAAAGCGACCAGATGATCGACATCAACAACTTCGACGCAATCGAGATCAGCCTCGCCTCCTCCAAGCAGATCCGCAGCTGGAGCTCCGGCGAGGTCACCAAGCCCGAGACAATCAACTACCGCACGCTCAAGCCCGAGAAGGACGGCCTCTTCTGCGAGCGCATCTTCGGTCCCACCAAGGACTGGGAGTGCTATTGCGGCAAGTACAAGCGCGTCCGTTACAAGGGCATCGTGTGTGAGCGCTGCGGCGTCGAGGTCACGCGCTCCAAGGTGCGACGCGAGCGCATGGGCCACGTCGACCTGGCCGCGCCCGTCAGCCACATCTGGTTCTTCAAGGGCGTGCCCAGCCGCATCGGCTACCTGCTCGACATGGCGCCCAAGGAACTCGAGAAGGTCCTCTACTTCGCGGCCTCGATCGTCACCTGGATCGACGAGGAGGCGCGCGCCAAGGACATCGACTCGCTCGAGAAGGAGGTCAACAAGGTCCTCGACGCCTACGCCGCCGAGCGCGAGGAGCGTGTGCTCGAGCTGCGCGAGTCGCTTGCGCGCCGCGAAAAGTACCTGCAGAACGGCAAACAGACGAACTTCAACGACGAAGACCACCTGTGGGCCGACTCGCTCGACATCAACCTGCAGAAAATCTCCGATGAGGACCGCGAGAAACTGCTCAAGGAGCTCACGAAGGCGTTCGACGCCGACATCGCCGACACCGAAGCCTACATCGAGGACGCCGCTGAGCGGATGCGCATCGTGTGGGAGCTCTTCAAGACGATGGAGCCCAAGCAGATCGAGCACGACGAGGCCACCTTCCGCGAGCTCAAGGAGCGCTTCGGCTCCTCCTACGGCTTCGGCGAATACTTCCGCGGCGGCATGGGCGCCGAGGCGATCCGCGACCTGCTCTCACAGGTCGACCTCGACGCCGAACGCATCGAGCTCGAGGACCAGGTCAAGACCGGCAAAGGCCAGAAGCAGGCCCGCGCGGTCAAGCGCCTGAAGGTCGTCTCCGCCTTCATCCAGTCCGGCAACAAGCCCGACATGATGGTGCTCGACGCCGTGCCCGTGATCCCGCCGGAGCTGCGTCCGATGGTCCAGCTCGACGGCGGGCGCTTCGCCACCTCCGACCTGAACGACCTCTACCGCAGGGTCATCAACCGCAACAACCGGCTCAAGCGGCTGCTCGACCTGGGCGCGCCCGAGATCATCGTCAACAACGAGAAGCGCATGCTGCAGGAGGCCGTCGACGCGCTGTTCGACAACGGCCGTCGCGGGCGTCCCGTCACCGGGCCGGGCAACCGGCCGCTGAAGTCGCTGTCGGACATGCTCAAGGGCAAGCAGGGCCGCTTCCGCCAGAACCTGCTCGGCAAGCGCGTCGACTACTCGGGGCGCTCGGTGATCGTTGCCGGCCCCTACCTGAAGCTGCACCAGTGCGGGCTGCCCAAGATCATGGCGCTCGAGCTGTTCAAGCCGTTCATCATGGCCCGCCTCGTCGAGCGCAAGTCCGCGCAGAACATCAAGGCCGCCAAGAAGATGGTCGACTCGATGATCGGCGAGGTGTGGGACGTGCTCGAGGAGGTCATCCACGAGCATCCCGTGCTGCTCAACCGCGCGCCGACGCTTCACCGCCTGGGCATCCAGGCGTTCGAGCCGCTGCTCGTGGAGGGCAAGGCGATCCAGGTGCACCCGCTCGTCTGCCACGCCTTCAACGCCGACTTCGACGGCGACCAGATGGCAGTGCACCTGCCGCTGTCCGCTGAGGCCCAGGCGGAGGCGCGCATCCTCATGCTCTCCTCCAACAACATCCTCAGCCCCGCCCACGGCGCGCCGCTGGCCACGCCCACGCAGGACATGATCCTCGGCGCCTACTACCTCACCTACGGACCCGAGGCCGAGGATCTGGCCAAGATCGACCGGGCCACCCACGAGCCGCGTCCGCACGTGTTCCGCACCGCCCAGGAGGCCGAACTCTCATACGAGGCCGGCGTCGTGAAGTTGCATGACCTCGCCGAGTTCCGCCCCTACGGGCGCGAGGGCGGCCACGTGCTCACCACGATCGGGCGCATCATCTACAACGACCGCATCGAGCGCGCGCTCGCAGAGGCCTTGGGCGAGGAGTTCGACGCCTCCAAGTACGTGTTCGTCAACCAATCGATGAAGAAGCGCGACACCACGCGGCTGATCGACATCCTCGTTCAGACCTACGGTGCCACCACGATCTCGCTCGTGCTCGACGCGTTCAAGGACCTCGGCTTCAAGTACGCCACCCAGGCCGGCATCACGATCTCAAAGAACGACGTCGTCGTGCCGCCCGAGAAGCAGTCGATCCTCGATCGCTACGACGAGCTCGTCGGCGACATCACAAGCCAGTACGACGAAGGCCTGATCACGCAGGCCGAGCGTCACGAGGCTGTTGTGGAGCAGTGGAACGCCGCCACCGACGAGGTGGCCGACGCGATGGTCGCGAACCTCGATGAGCTGAACCCCATCTTCATGATGGCCAACTCCGGGGCGCGTGGCTCCTTCAAGCAGATCCGCCAGCTCGCCGGCATGCGCGGTCTGATGGCGAACCCGAAGGGTGAAATCATCGAGCGTCCGATCAAGGCCAACTTCATGGAGGGCCTGTCGGTGCTCGAGTACTTCATCTCCACGCACGGCGCGCGAAAGGGACTCGCCGACACCGCCCTGCGTACCGCCGACTCCGGATACCTCACACGACGACTCGTCGACGTGGCCCAGGACGTGATCATCCGCGAGGCCGACTGCGGCACGCAGGAGCACATCGAGATGGCGGTCTTCAAGGACGACGGCCAGCCAAACGACGGCCTCGTCGGACGCATCGCCGCCCAGCCGATCACGACCAAGCGCAACCGCATGCTCACCGAGCAGGGCGCTGAAATCGGGCGCGGCGAGCTGATCGAGATCGCGCAGGCGTTCGAGGACGAACGCGCCAAGGGCGTGGACGTCACCGTGCCCGTGCGCTCGGTGCTCAAGTGCGAGGCTCCCAGCGGCGTATGCCAGGCGTGCTATGGGCGCGCGATGGCCACCGGCGCGCTCGCCCAGATCGGCGACGCCGTCGGGATCATCGCCGCGCAGTCGATCGGCGAGCCCGGCACGCAGCTGACCATGCGCACGTTCCACACCGGCGGCGTCGCCGGCGCCGACATCACGCACGGCCTGCCGCGCGTGGTCGAGCTGTTCGAGGCGCGCCGGCCCAAGGGGCTCGCGAAGATCGCAGAGCAGGACGGGGTCGTGTCGATCGAAGAGACCGACAAGGCGCTCACCGTGGTCATCACCGACTCGAGCGGCGAGGAGCACCGTCATGCGTTCCCCAGGCGCACGCGGCTGTTCGTCTCCGACAGCGAGAAGATCAGCGCCGGCAAGCAGCTCAACGAGGGATCGATCTACCCGCACGAGCTGCTCGCGATCCGCGGACGCACCGAGACCGAGCAGTACCTCGTGCGCGAGGTGCAGGAGGTCTACAAGTCCCAGGGCGTCGACATCAACGACAAGCACATCGAGTTGATCGTGCGCCAGATGCTGAAGAAGGTGCGCGTAGACCAGAAGGGCGACACCGACTACCTGCCAGGGCAGTTCGTCGACCGCTTCGAATTCGCGCGCACCAACGCTGCCGTGGGCGACGCCGGGGGTGAGGAGGCGGTATTCGAGGACATCATCCTCGGTATCACCAAGGCCTCGCTCAACACCGACTCGTTCCTCTCCGCGGCCTCCTTCCAGGAGACCACCAAGGTGCTCACCGACGCCGCGCTTGAAGGCAAGATCGACCGGCTCAATGGGCTCAAGGAGAACGTGATCATCGGCAAGCTGATCCCTGCCGCCACCGGCCTGAAGCGCTACCGGCGGATCGAGATCGAGCCGGCCGAACCGCTGCCGCGTGCGATCGACGACGTCGGCCTGCTCGACCAGGAGGAGATCGCCGCCGAGCTCGGGCTTGCCGGCGACGGCCTCGGAGGCGGCTACGGGCAGGAGTTCGACGCCGATCTCGCCTCGCTCGAGAAGATCGGCGCCGGCGCCACCGACACCGGCTTCGCCGAGGAGCTCGCCGAGCTCGAGATCCCCGACGAGGGGCTCGCGACCGACTAATCCGACGATTGAGCGCGTCGTCCGGCGGGCAGCCGTGATGAGTGGCACGCCACGCCGACGCGCGCTCGGTCGCAATCGAGCCCGGCGCCCTGCCCGTCCGCGAGCGCACGCGCGTGCCCGGCAGCTCGTGCGGCCGGCGCCCAGCTCACACGAGCCGCGCTTCAGCGCGCGGCGGGCGCGCGCCGCGAACCGGCTGAGAATGCTCTCATGAGAAACCACCTCGCGGTGCGCGACCGCAGCGCCGGGAGTGTGTTCTCATGCGGTGATGAGCGCGCATAGGACCACACGGCGAACGCTGCTCGGGGCCACCGCGGGCGCCATCGGTGGCGTGCTCTTTCGCCCACGCGGCGTGCTCGCGGCGCTCGCGCCGGCGCCCGAGCCGCTGCTCAGCGCCCGCCTCATCGGAGCCGTGGGGCCCGCTCCGAGGACGGTCGCGCTAGCCGCCGTTGCCGACCTGCTCGGCGTCGGCTGGCCCGGCGATCCGCACGCGCGCATCGAACTGCGCTTCCGCACCCCGGCGGGCCGCTGGAGTCGGTGGGTCTCAGCCGGCACGCGCGGGCACGCACCCGAAGGCGAGCAGCGCGGCTCGCAGACCATCGGCGAGCCGATCTGGGCCGGAGGCACGCGCGAGTTGCAGCTGCGCGCAGACCGCGAGCTTTCCGGCGTGCGCCTGCACCTCATCGACGTGAGCGACGGGGTGGGGGCGAGCAGGCGTGCGCGCGCCACAGCCCTGCTGGCCGGCGCGCCCGCGCTTGCGGCGCCCGTGCTCGACGCCGGCGCCGGGCAGCCACCGATCATCGCCAGGCGAGCGTGGGCGCACGCGCTCGCGCCCCCGCGGGTCGCGCCCGAATACGGCGCCGTGCGCCTCGCGTTCGTTCACCACACCGAGAACCCGAACGGCTACAGCTCCGGCGAGGTGCCGGCGATGCTGCTCGCGATCTACGCGTTTCATCGCTACGTGCACGGCTGGAATGACATCGGCTACAACTTCGTGATCGACCTCTTCGGGCGCATCTTCGAGGCGCGCGCCGGCGGGATCGACGAGCCGGTCGTGGGCGCCCAGGCCGGCGGCTACAACCTGCGGTCCACCGGTGTGGCCGTGCTCGGCTCCTTCCAGAGCACGCCCATCTCCCCAACCGCGCGCAGCGCCCTGGAGCGGCTGCTCGCGTGGAAGCTCTCGCTGCACGGCTTGCCCGCCCACGGCAAAGTCACCGTGCGCGTGAACCCCGCCGGCGCCGTCTACTCCCGCTTCCCCGCCGGCGCCCGTGTGCCGCTGCCGCGGATCGCCGGTCACCGCGACGGCGACTCGACCGACTGCCCCGGCGATGTGCTCTACGGCGAACTGCCGGCGATCCGCGGCAGCGTCGGCGCCCTCGCGCCGGCACCCGTGCGGGCCACGCTTGCCGTCAGCCCCGCGCCGCCCGCGCCGGCGCCCGCGCCGGGGCCCGCGCCGCCGAGCGGCGGCGAAGGCACGCCGCCGCCGATCGCTCCGCCGCAAGCCTCGCCGCCGACGCTGTCGGGCACGCTCGCGCTGCTCGACGGCCCGCCGATCGCGGGCGCGCCGATCATGATCCAGGCGCGCTTCGTCAGCCGCAGGGGCGAGCTTGTCGAAGAGCGCACGCTCGGCGAAGCGCTCACCGACGCCGCCGGCGCCTGGTCGGCCCCGGCGAGCTTCGCCGTGCCCGCCGCGCGCAAGATGTGGCTGCGCGCCCTGTTCGAGGGCTCAGGCTCCCATGGCGCGGCCGTGTCAGATCCGCTGCAGGTGCACGTCAGCCCGGCAGCCGCGCCTACATCTCCAGCGCCAGCGCCCACTCCTTCAAACGCGCCGCCTCCCGCTGGGTGAGGCCCTCCTCGGGATCCGTGCGCACGAGTAGCGTCGGGGTTGCACGCGCGAGCGCCCAGCGCTCGCACTCCGGCGTGATCGCATCGTCGACCCAGGCCAGCGGCCGTTCGCCCGCATATGCGGAGATCGCATCGAGCTTCCAATGCGCGTTGGCCTTGCCCGGCGAGCGCTCGAAGCGCAGGAACGGAAGCTCGGCGGGGAGTCCGAGCAGGTGTGGCAGATGCTCCTCGGCCTTCTCCTCCCAGCCGCTCGCCCACACCAAATCGAACAGCGTCTCCAGCTCGAGCAGGTGTGCGGCGGCCGTGGCCGAAAGGAAATGCGGTATGCCGTCGATCGAGTGGAACGAGCCCGCCGGCGCCAGCTCCGTGGACCCGGTTCGCCGCGTCCAGAAGAGCGAGATCACCCCGTCGATATCCACCATGAGCAGGGGTTTCTCGCCGCGCGCCCGCGGCGCGCGGACGCTTGTGCCGACCGCCACACACTCGATGTCTGCGGCTTTTCCGAGGTCTTCTTTAGTTTGCACAGAGGTTCCGTGGGGTACCCTGGCCGGGACGGTTGATCCGCCTAGATCGCATTGGCGGAGTAAAGCATCGCGTGGTCGCAGTCGATGGATCAACCTGTCCTCCCGACACCGTCAATGACCTTAGACCTAGGCATACTCCTGGCACTTTCGTGTGCCTTCGTCGCGAACCTCGGCTTCTTCTTCAAGTACCGGGGCGCCAACGAAGTGCCTCGCGTGCGCGTCCTTCACCCGCTGCGCTCCGCCCGCCAGCTGTACTCCTCGAAGTGGTTCACGCTGGGCATGCTCACCGCCACGGGCAGCTGGGGCCTTCACGTCGCGGCGCTCGCCGTCGCACCGATGTCCGTCGTTCAGGTCGCGCTCGCCGCAGGCGTGGTCTTCATCGCGGTGATGGCGGACCGCATCTTCGGCTTCAAAGTCGGCCGCCGCCAGTGGATCGGGCTGATGCTCACCGCGGCCGGGCTCGTGCTGCTCGGCATCACCCTGCCGGCGATGCACGGCTCGCACTCGCACTTCTCGCCCGCAGCGATGATCGGCTTCGAGGCAGGCCTGTTCGGCCTTGGCGGGCTGCTCATCATGGGCCCGCGCATGGGCGGGCCGGTCGAGCACCACGGCGTCATGCTCGGAGCGGCCGCGGGCATCCTCTTCGGCGTGTCCGACACATCCATCAAGGCGCTCACCGGCATCACCGGCGCGCACGGGCTCCTCGGCCTCGTCCTCAGCCCCTGGCTCGCCGTCGCTCTGCTCGCTTCGGTCGTGGCGTTCTACGCCTCCGCCAAAGGGCTGCAGGATGGCGACGCGGTGCCGGTCATCGCGGTCACGGGCACAGCCGCCAACATCTCCGGCATCGCCGGTGGCCTTCTCGTGTTCGGCGACCCCATGGCCGCCGGCGCGCTCGGGGTGATCGTGCAGTCGCTCGCGCTGGTGCTCGTGGTCGTCGCCTCGGCGATGATGCCCGCGCCTGTGCGTGCTGCGGTCGCCGCCGAGAGCGCGTAGCGCTCGCCGGCGCACTGCTAGCATCTGCGCTCGATGCCGACGACCTCGCAACTCGTGCGCAAGGGGCGCGTGACGCCCAAGAAGAAGCTCGCCACCCCCGGCCTGAAGTCCGGCAAGGGTCGCAAGCGCAAGGTCTCCGCGCCGCAGCGGCGCGGAGTGTGCACCCGCGTGTACACCACCACCCCGAAGAAGCCTAACTCCGCCCTGCGCAAGGTCGCGCGTGTGCGCATCTCGGGCTCGATCGAGGTCACCGCCTACATCCCCGGCGAGGGGCACAACCTGCAGGAGCACTCTGTCGTGCTCGTCCGCGGCGGTCGAGTCAAGGACCTCCCGGGCGTGCGCTACAAGGTCGTGCGCGGAACGCTCGACGCAGCCGGCGTGAGCGACCGCAAGAAGGCGCGCTCGCAGTACGGCGTGAAGAAGAAATAACCAATGCCGCGTCGCGCAGCCGCCCAGGTCCGCCCCGTCGAGGCTGACCCCATCCACCGCTCCAAGCTCGTCCAGCAGGTCATCAACAAGGTGATGCTCGACGGCAAGAAGTCGGTCGCCGAGCGCATCGTCTACGACGCGCTCGCGGTGATCGGCGAGCGCTCCGACAAAGACCCGGTCACGACACTCGAGGCGTCGATCAAGGCGCTCACGCCCACGCTCGAGGTGCGCTCCCGCCGCGTCGGCGGCGCCACATACCAGGTACCGGTCGAGGTTCCGGCCAGGCGCGCCCGCACGCTGGCCGTGCGCTGGCTCGTCGAGTTCGCGCGCCAGCGCCGCGAGAAGACGATGGCCCAGCGGCTCGCCAACGAGCTGATGGACGCGCAGTCCCAGCAGGGCGGGGCCTACAAGCGCAAGGACGACATCTACCGCATGGCCCAGGCCAACAAGGCCTTCGCGCACTACCGCTGGTAGCGGGGTCTCCGCCGCGCCCTGCGCGCGCTGCACCGCTCGCGCCGCCGGGGGGCGCGTATTTCGCGTGGGAGCCGCACGAGGGGGTTGAAGAAAGAGCTTAGGTACCTAAGCTCTTCTGAGCCGATGTCGCAGGCTCAGCTCCAAAGCGCCTCTCCGGGCGCCGACACCGACAAGATCGAGGCCCACGTCTGGATCATCTCGTGTGTCGTGATCGTCGGCATGATCATGTCGATCCTCGACACGACGATCGTGAACGTCGCGCTGCCCACGCTCGCGCGCGACCTGCACAGCCCCATCTCGCAGGTCCAGTGGGTCGTCACCGGCTATCTGCTGGCGCTGGCCGCTGTGATCCCCGTGAGCGGCTGGGCCGCGCGCCGCTTCGGTGCCAAGCGCGTGTACCTCGTCTCGCTCGTGCTGTTCACGATCGGCTCGGCCGCCTGCGGGCTCTCGAACTCGATCCCCACACTCGTGATCTTCCGCATCCTTCAGGGCGCGGGCGGGGGGATGATCATGCCGGTTGCGCAGCTGATCATGGCCCAGGTCGCGGGGCCGCGGCGCATGGGCAGGGTCATGGGCGTCGTTTCGATGCCGGCGATGCTCGCTCCGATCCTCGGGCCCGTGATCGGCGGCGTGATCCTGCAGAGCCTGCACTGGTCGTGGATCTTCTTCGTCAACGTGCCGATCGGAGTGGTCGCGCTCGTGCTCGGGCTGCGGCTGCTTCCGCGCACCGACTCCGGGGAGGCGGGACGGCTCGACCTGGTTGGCCTCGCGCTGCTGCCGGCCGGTGGTGCGGCGATCGTGTTCGGGCTCTCAGAACTCGGCTCGGGCGCGAGCGCGGGCTCGCCGTCGGTGCTCGGCCCGTGCGTCGCCGGCATCCTCTTGTCGCTCGCCTTCATCGCGCACGCGCTGCGCGCCGAGCGTCCCCTGCTCGACGTGCGGCTGTATGCCAATCGCGTGTTCGCGGCGGCCTCGTTGACGACGTTCGGCCTCGGCGCCGCGCTGTTCGGCGCGATGATCCTGGTGCCGCTCTACTACCAGCAGGTGCGGGGCCAGAACGTGATCGACACCGGCCTGCTCAACGGCCCTCAGGGGATCGGCGCTCTTGTGGCGATGCCGCTCGCGGGCCGGCTCACCGACCGCTTCGGCGGCGGGCGCGTGGCGCTGTGCGGCGTCTCGCTCCTATGCGTGAGCACGATCCCGCTGGCGCTCATCGGCTCGCACACCTCGTTCGTGCTGATCTCGGCCGTGCTGGTGGTGCGCGGGGTGAGCATCGGCATGTCCTTCATGCCCGCCATGACCGCGGCCTTCGCGGCGATGCGCCCGGACCAGCTGTCCGACGCGACCCCGCAGCTGAATACGCTGATGCGGCTCGGCGGGGCGGTGGGCACGACGGTTCTCGCGGTCGTCCTGCAGCGCGCGGGCAGCGGGCACTCCCACGCTGGCGGGGGGTCCGCGGACGCGTTCGACACGGCCTACTGGTGGGCGCTCGGGATCGCCGTGTTCACGCTGATCCCCTGCGTGATGCTGCTGCGCGCCGAGCGCTCGCGCCCGCGCCGGCGCGTGCCCGAGAGCGTCGGCGCAGACGCGTCGGCGGAGCTGCTGGGGGCGTGAGAAGGCGATGAGCGCAGCGTCGCCCCGTTCCAGCAAGCGCCCGCCCGCGGTCGGCGCGCGCGCGCGGGAGCTCGACGAGCTGCGGGCCAGCTTCAAGCGGCTGTTTCGCACGCTCGGGCGCCTACGCGGACGCGACACCCACCTCGACGGCGCCGAGCTCAGCCACGCCCAGTTCGAGCTGCTGGCCGAGTTGGGCGAACGCGGCGAGCTCTCCGCGGGAGAGCTAGCGAGCGCCGCAAGGCTCACTCCCGGGAGCGTCACGCAGATGCTCGAGAGCCTCGCAGCCAGCGGTCACGTCGAGCGCGCGCGCAGCGGCTCTGACCGCAGGGTGGTCGTGAGCCGCCTGACCGAGCGCGGCGCGCGAGAGATCGAGCGCAAGCGCAACGCGTGGCTCGAGCGCTGGCAGCGTGCGCTCGCCGGCGTGAGCGCCGAGGAGCTCCACGCTGCCAGGCGCGTGCTCGAACGCCTCGACGCAATGCTCGACGAGGACGCCCCCGCGCCCGCCGCCGCGAGCTCCGCCAGCACCGCCAGCGAGCGTCCGGAAGCGCCCGCCGACACCCGTCGCGATAGCTCGGGAAAACGCGACCTCAGCGGGGCTCCGAGCGCCTGAAATCCGAGGAATCTCAAGCGCGAGCCTGCTATAGTCGGTCCAGCCTCGCAGGTGCACGCAGGTGCGTGAGCGTGCCCAGCGAATATTGATCACCATGGAGAGCTCGAGCAGATAGCGACGCCGCCGGTCCATACCGACTAGGAGCGTGCGTGGGCCCGAGGGGCCCATTTTTTTCGTCCGCAGCCATCCCCCCACCCAGCGAAAACTCTCACCACCCCAGCGATGCCACGCAAGTTCTCACTCCAAAACACCCGCAACATCGGGATCATGGCGCACATCGACGCCGGTAAGACGACGACGACCGAGCGCATCCTCTACTACACCGGGCGCACGTACAAGATCGGCGAGGTCCACGAGGGCGCCGCTGTCATGGACTGGATGGAACAGGAGCAGGAGCGCGGCATCACGATCACCTCGGCCGCCACGACCGCGCAGTGGAAGGACCACCGCATCAACATCATCGACACGCCCGGTCACGTCGACTTCACGGTCGAGGTCGAGCGCTCGCTGCGCGTGCTCGATGGCGCCATCGCGCTGTTCGACTCCGTCGCCGGCGTCGAGCCACAGTCGGAGACGGTCTGGCGCCAGGCCGACAAGTACCACGTCCCGCGCATCGCCTACATCAACAAGATGGACCGCATCGGCGCGAACTTCGAGCAGGGCGTGCAGACGATGATCGACCGCCTCGGGGCGCACCCCGTACCGATCCAGCTGCCGATCGGCGCAGAGGGCGACTTCGCCGGCATCGTCGACCTCGTGGCCATGAAGGCGGTCGTCTATAAGGACGAGATGGGCAAGGAACAGGAAACGACCGAGATACCCGAGCATCTCGCCGACGCCGCCGCAGCCGCGCGCGAGCACCTGCTCGAGGAGGTCTCCCACTACGACGACGCGCTGCTCGAGCTGATCCTCGAGGAAGGCGAGATTCCCGAGGAGACGCTCAAGCAGGCGATCCGCAAGGCCAGCCTCTCCTCCAAGATGACCCCCGTGCTGTGCGGCTCGTCCTTCAAGAACAAGGGCGTGCAGCCGCTGCTCGACGCGGTCATCGACTACCTGCCCTCGCCGCTCGACGTGCCCCCCGTGACGGGCCACGAACTGATCAAGGGCGAGGAGACCGAGCGCGAGGCCGTGCGCCACGCCGACGACAGCGAGCCGTTCGCCGCGCTCGCATTCAAGATCGCCGCCGACCCCTACGTCGGCAAGCTCACCTACTTCCGCGTGTACTCGGGTCGCCTGCAGGCCGGCTCGCGCGTGCTCAACGTCTCCAGCGGCCGCACCGAGCGCATCGGGCGCATCCTCATGATGCACGCGAACGAGCGCGAGGAGCTCGAGGAGGTCTACGCGGGCGACATCGCCGCGGCGGTGGGCATCAAGCAGGTCATAACGGGCGACACGCTCGCCGCTCCGGACGCGCCCGTCCAGCTCGAGAAAATCGAATTCCCCGAGCCGGTCATCAAGGTCGCGGTCGAGCCCAAGACGAAGGCCGACCAGGAGAAGATGTCGATCGCGCTCGGCCGTCTGGCCGAGGAGGACCCGACCTTCCAGGTGCGCACCAACGAAGAAACCGGCCAGACCGAGATCTCGGGCATGGGCGAGCTTCACCTCGAGGTGCTGGTCGACCGCATGAAGCGCGAGTTCGGGGTCGACGCCAACGTGGGGCGCCCGCAGGTGTCCTACCGCGAGACGGTGCGCGGCGAGGTGCACAAGGTCGAAGGGAAGTTCGTGCGCCAGACAGGCGGCTCCGGCCAGTTCGGGGTCGTGTTCATCGATCTCGAACCCGCGCCCGGCGAGGGCTTCAACTTCGTCAACAAGATCAAGGGCGGCGCGATTCCCAGCGAGTACATCCCGGCCGTGGAGAAGGGCGTCTCCGAGGCGCTCGAGAACGGGCGTCAAGGCCGGCTACCCGATGGTCGACGTGCGCGTCACGCTGGTGGACGGCAAGTACCACGACGTCGACTCCTCGGAGATCGCCTTCAAGGTCGCCGGCTCGCTCGCGATCAAAGAGGCCGCCAAACGTGCCAAACCGGTGCTGCTCGAGCCAATCTTCGCGGTCGAGGTGGTCACGCCCGAGGAGTTCCTCGGCGGTGTGATCGGCGACCTCTCCAGCCGGCGCGGCACGGGTCGAGGGCCAGGAGCAGCGCGGCAACGCGCTGGCGGTCACCGCCAGGGTGCCGCTCTGCGAGATGTTCGGCTACGCCACCGACCTGCGCTCCAACACGCAGGGACGGGCCACCTACACGATGCAGTTCGACGCCTACGAGGAGGTGCCCCCGAACATCGCCGAGAAGATCGTCGAGCAGCGCACCGGCGAGCCGGTGCCCGCCTAGACGCCCGGCGGCGGTGGGCACAGAGCGGCTCGCACACTCACCAGGCAGCAGCTTTCAACGACAGCACGCATTTCAGATAGATTTCCCCGGTTCGCCCTCGACGGTGGCGGACATACAAGTCGATACAGGAGCGAACACAAAGTGGCGAAGGAGAAGTTCGAGCGCGACAAGCCGCACGTCAACGTCGGGACCATCGGTCACATCGACCATGGCAAGACGACGCTGACGGCTGCCATCACGTCTGTGCTGGCGGAGAAGGGAGGCGCCGAAGCCCGCAGCTTCGAGTAGATCGACAACGCGCCCGAGGAGAAGGAACGCGGGATCACGATCGCCACCTCGCACGTCGAGTACTCGACCGACAACCGCCACTACGCGCACGTCGACTGTCCCGGTCACGCCGACTACGTGAAGAACATGATCACCGGCGCCGCGCAGATGGACGGCGCGATCCTCGTCGTCTCCGCGGCCGACGGTCCGATGCCGCAGACGCGCGAGCACATCCTGCTCGCCCGCCAGGTGGGCGTGCCCTACATCGTCGTGTTCCTCAACAAGGCCGACATGGTCGACGACGAGGAGCTGCTCGAGCTGGTCGAGGTCGAGGTCCGCGAGCTGCTCTCCGAGTACGACTTCCCCGGCGACGACATCCCGTTCATCACCGGCTCCGCGCTGAAGGCGCTGGAAGGCGACGAGGCCTACAAGCAGAAGATCCTCGACCTCGCCGAGGCGCTGGACTCCTACATCCCGGAGCCCGTGCGCGAGCTCGACAAGCCGTTCCTGATGCCGGTCGAGGACGTCTTCTCGATCACCGGCCGCGGCACGGTGGCGACCGGCCGCGTCGAGCAGGGGATCGTCAAAACCGGCGACACGGTCGAAATCGTCGGCGTCCACGACACGACCTCGACGGTGGTCACCGGCGTCGAGATGTTCCGCAAGATCCTCGACGAGGGCCGCGCCGGCGACAACGTCGGCTGCCTGCTGCGCGGCACCAAGCGCGAGGAGATCGAGCGCGGCCAGGTGCTCTGCAAGCCGGGCTCGATCACCCCGCACACCAAGTTCAAGTCCGAGGTCTACGTGCTCAAGAAGGAGGAGGGTGGTCGCCACACCCCGTTCTTCACGGGCTACCGGCCTCAGTTCTACTTCCGCACGACCGACGTCACCGGCGTGGCGAAGCTGCCCGACGGCGTCGAGATGGTCATGCCCGGCGACAACGTCCAGATGGAGATCGAACTGATCCAGCCGATCGCCATGGACCAGGGCCTGCGATTCGCCATCCGGGAGGGCGGCCGCACGGTCGGCTCGGGCGTGGTCAGCGAGATCATCGAGTAGCACCCGCGCGTCGGATCCGGCATCGTCGGAGAAGACGCGCAACCATTGGCAGTCCGATACGACTGATCAGCCCCGCCGGTGAGGCGTGGGCGTGACGAAGGGGGCGGATTCCCCAGCGGGATCCGCGTCCTTCTCTCACCACCCGAGCCGGCCGGCGGAACGCGAGCCCGCGCCACGCGCAGCGCGCGCAGCGCGCGAGCTAAGCAAACAGACACCACCACACAAGCGAGTACACAAGAGAACTTCCATGGCAGCCGCCAACCAGAACAAGATCCGCATCAGGCTGAAGGCCTATGACACCTCGGCCATCGAGTCCGCGGCGAAGGAGATCGTGGAGACGGCGACGCGCACCGGCGCGAGCGTGTCCGGCCCCGTGCCGCTGCCCACCGAGAAGAACGTGTACTGCGTGATCCGCTCGCCGTTCAAGGACAAGGACTCGCGCGAGCACTTCGAGATCCGCACGCACAAGCGCCTGATCGACATCCATCAGCCGACGCCCAAGACCGTCGACTCGCTGCAGCGCCTCGACCACCTGCCGGCCGGGGTGGACATCGAGATCCGCCTCGCCACCTAGAGCAACGACCCGCCGAACCTTCACCGACCCTCGATCAAATGTCCGCCATCCTCGCCAAGAAGCTCGGCATGACCCAGGTCTTCCAGGAGGACGGCAGCGTCGCGCGCGTGACCGTGCTCGAGGCGGGGCCGTGCCCGGTGACGGCGATCCGCACGCTCGAGCGCGACGGCTACGAGGCCGTCCAGCTCGCGTTCGGCGCAGCCACGCGAGAAGCACATCTCAAAGCCCGAGCTCGGCCACCTCAAGAAGGCCGACGCGGCGCCGATGCGCACGCCTCGCGGAGTTCCGCGGCGAGGCCGGCGAGCTCACGCTCGGCGAGACGGTGACGGTCGAGACCTTCGAGGTCGGCGCGCGCGTGAAGGTGTCCGGGACCTCCAAGGGCAAGGGCTTCCAGGGCACGATCAAGCGCCACAACTTCGCCAGCGGCCCCAAGTCCCACGGCTCGCACAACGTGCGCGCGCCGGGCTCGATCGGCGCCTCGGCGACTCCCTCGCGCGTGCTCAAGGGCATCCGCGGCGCCGGGCCAGATGGGCAACAAGCGCGCGACCCAGAAGGGGCTCGAGGTCGTGAGCGTCGACGCCAAGCGAGAACCTGCTGCTCGTGCGCGGCTCGGTACCCGGGCCAGAGCGGCTCGATCGTGGAGGTGCGCAGCGATGGCTGACGCCCCCGTGCTGGGCGGCGCGCAGCAGGAAGGTCAAGCTCGACGACGCCGCCTTCGGCGCGCGCTTCGCCCGGGCCGCTCGTGCACCAGAGCGTGCGCGCCGAGCAGGCCGCTCGCCGGCGCGGGACCGCCGCGACGAAAACGCGCGGCCATGGTCTCCGGCGGCGGCGCCAAGCCGTGGCGCCAGAAGGGCACCGGCCGCGCCCGCGCGGGCTCGAGCCGCTCGCCGATCTGGACCGGCGGCGGCACCGTGTTCGGCCCCCAGCCCCGCTCCTACACCTTCAAGGTCAACCGCAAGGAGCAGCGCGCGGCGCTGCGCAGCGCGCTCTCGCTGCACGCCGGCCGCGGCTCGATCGCGATCCTCGACGCCGCCGCGTTCGAGCAGCCCAAGACGAGCCAGGCGCGCCGATCTGCTCGAGGACTGGGGCCAGGCGCGCCCGACGCTCGTGGTGCTCGCGCGCCGAGGAGTCCGCCGCGGCGCTGTCGTTCCGCAACCTCGCCCGCGTGGCCGTGCTGCGACGCCGAGGACGTCGGCGTCACCGACCTGCTCGGCGCCGCCTCGCTCGCTGGTCTCCGAGCCCGCGCTCGCCGCGCTCACGCGCGCGCGCCGGTCAGCCGGGCGCCGGCGACGCCGGGGAGCAGGAGAGCTGATGGAGCACACGCAGGTGATCATCCGCCCGGTCGTCTCGGAGAAGAGCTACGTGCTCTCCGCCGCCGACCGCTACACCTTCCGCGTGCACGCGCGACGCGCACAAGACCCAGATCCGCCAGGCCGTCGAGGAGCTCTTCGACGTGCACGTGGTCGAGGTGCGCACGCTCAGCGTCAAGTCCAAGCCCAAGCGCCGCGGCACAGGGCGCGGGCGCACGCGCGAGTGGAAGAAGGCGATCGTGCAGGTGCGCGCCGGCGAGAGCATCCCGATCTTCCAGGGGCTGCACGCCCTCGAGGGCTAGGCGAGCAGCGATGGCGATCCGCAAGCCCAAGCCAACGAGCCCCGGTACGGCGCTTCGTCTCCTACGCGGACTTCGCGGAGATCACTCACTCAGAACCCGAGAAGACGCTCGTCGAAGGACTCAAGAAGAGCGGCGGGCGCAACGCGCGCGGGCGCAAGACCGCTCGCCACCGCGGCGGCGGCGCCAAGCGCGCCTACCGGCGCGTCGACTTCAAGCGGCGCAAGGACGGCGTGCCGGCGAAGGTCGCAGCGATCGAGTACGACCCCAACCGCTCCGCCTACATCGCGCTGCTGCACTACGTAGACGGCGAGAAGAGCTACATCCTCGCGCCGCAGCGCCTCGCCGTGGGGATGACCGTCGCCTCCGGCGAGAACGCCGACATCGCGGTCGGCAACTGCCTCGAGCTCGCGCGCATGCCGGTCGGCACGGTCGTTCACAACGTCGAGCTGCAGCCGGGTCGCGGCGGCCAGATGGCGCGCTCGGCCGGCGCCTCGGTGCAGCTGATGGCAAAGGACGGCGACATGGCGACGCTGCGCCTGCCCTCGGGCGAGATGCGCCTGGTGCGCGCCGAGTGCCGCGCGACCGTGGGCACGATCGGCAACGCCGACCACCAGAACGTGAAGGTCGGCAAGGCGGGCCGCAAGCGCCACATGGGCGTGCGCCCGCAGACGCGCGGCACCGCGATGAACCCGGTCGACCACCCTCACGGCGGCGGCGAGGGCTCCACCACGCGCCGGGCGCCATCCGGTGACCCCGTGGGGCGTGCCAACGCTCGGCTACCGCACACGGCCGAAGAACAAGCCCTCCGACCGCTACATCGTGCGCGGGCGCAGGCGCGGGAAGGGCAAGCAGCGATGAGTCGCTCGAGCAAGAAGGGCCCATGGGTGGAAGAGCGTCTGCTTGCGCGGATCGAAGCCCTGAACGCCGAAAACAACAAAAAAATGCTGCGCACCTGGTCGCGCGCCTCGACGATCTTCCCGGAGATGGTCGGCCACACGATCGCGGTGCACGACGGCAAGAAACACATCCCCGTCTACGTCAGCGAGTCGATGGTCGGGCACAAGCTCGGCGAGTTCGCTCCCACGCGGGTCTTCCGCGGACACGCGGGCTCGGGGAGGGTGAGATGAGCCCAGACGCTCAGGACCGCGACCCGGACGCGCGCGCCGAGGACGGGGCCGACGCCGCCGCGACGCCCGAGCAGGGCGAGACGCCGGCCAAAGAGGCCCCGGCCAAACGCAAACCGGCGCGCGCCCGCGCGAAAGCGAGCGCCTCGCAGGAGGCCGACCCGGCCGCTGCCGAGCAGGAGCCGCCGGCCGGCGAGCAGGCGCCAAAAGCCAAACGCCGCCCGACCGTGAAAAAACTGCGCGGCGCCCGCACGGGCAAAGAGGACGCCGCCGCGCAGGCGCCCGAGGCAGAGGCAGCGGAGGACGCGAGCGCCGAGGCGCCCGAGGCGCCCGCAGCGGCCAAACCGCCACGCGCCAAAGCCGGCAAACCGACCAAAGCCGCAAAACCGCCACCGCCCCAGGCGAGCGCCGCGCCGGCCGCCAAAGCCGGCAAAGCTCCGGCTCGGCGCCGGGTCGTTCACGCCCATGCTCGCTACGTGCGCACGTCGGCGCGCAAGGCGCGCATGGTGTGCGTGCACCTGCGCGGCAAGTCGGTGCAGGAGGCACGCGCTATCCTCGCCTTCACCCCTCGTGAGGTGGCTCGCGACTGGAGCAAGCTGCTCGAGTCGGCCGTGGCGAACGCCGAGAGCAACCACGAACTGCTCGAGGACGATCTCATCGTCCGTGAGGCCTACGCCGACGAGGGGCCGACGATCAAGCGCTTCCGCCCGCGCGCGATGGGGCGCGCGACGCCGATCCGCAAGCGCACGAGCCACCTGACGATCACGCTCACCCCCGCACCCGAGCGCCACAGCACCGCAAGACACCGCTAAGACCGACGACCGCAACGGACAGCTAGAGAGATCGAGACATGGGACAGAAGGTTCATCCAGAGGCAATGCGCGTGGGCTACATCCACGACTGGAAGTCCAACTGGTTCAACGAGCGCAACTTCGCCGAGTACCTCGCCGAGGACGTGAAGGTGCGCGAGCACATCACCGCGAAGCTCGCCCACGCGGGGCTGTCGGACATCACCATCCGCAAGGACGCAAACGAGCTCGAGGTGAACATCCACACCGCGCGGCCGGGGATCGTGATCGGCAAGTCGGGCACCGAAGTGGACGCGCTCCGCCGCGACCTGCATCGCATGACCAAGAAGCAGATCAAGGTCAACATCCTCGAGATCAAGCGTCCCGAGCTCGACGCGAAGCTCGTCGCGCAGTCGATCGCAGAGCAGCTGCAGAACCGCGTGGCGTTCAGGCGCGCGATGAAGCGCGCGCTCACCAGCGCGATGCGCTCGGGCGCCAAGGGCGTCAAGGTGCAGGTCGCCGGGCGCCTCGGCGGCGCGGAGATGGCGCGCACCGAAAGCTACTCGGACGGACGCGTGCCGCTGCACACGATGCGCGCCGACATCGACTACGGCTTCTACGAGGCGCGCACCACGTTCGGGCGCATCGGCGTGAAGTGCTGGGTCAACAAGGGCGAGATCATGCCCGAGGGCTACACCGGCGCAGACCTCACCGACATGACTGCGCCGCCGCCGCCGAGCTCAGACCGCGACGGACGCGGCGGGCGCGATGGCCGCGACGGCCGCGGGCGCGGACGTGGTGGCTCCGGCGGGCGCGACGGAGGCGGGGGCGGAGGCCGCGGTCGCGGTCCGGGCGGACGCGGCCCTCGCGGCGGCGCTCGCCCTCCTCGTGGCGGTGACTCCTCGGCCGGCGGACCGCCGGCGGGAGCCGGGCGCTGATGCTCTCCCCCAAGCGCGTCAAGCATCGCAAGCAGCACCGTGGACGCCGGGCGGGCACCTCGCGCGGCCAGCTGCACGTCAGCTTCGGCGAGTACGGCCTGAAGGCTCTCGAGGGGGGGTGGCTCACCAACCGCCAGATCGAGGCTGCGCGAGTCGCGATGACACGCAAGATCAAGCGTGGCGGCAAGGTGTGGATCAACGTCTTCCCCGACAAGCCCGTGACCAAGAAGCCGGCTGAGACGCGCATGGGCTCCGGCAAGGGCTCGCCCGAAGGCTGGGTCGCCGTGGTCAAGCCCGGCCGCGTGATGTTCGAGCTGGCCGGCGTGCCCGAGCCGCTCGCGCGCGAAGCGATCCGCCTCGCCGCGCACAAGCTGCCGCTGAAATCGAAGTTCGTGCTGCGCGAGGACTGATCAATGCAAGCAAGCGAGATGAGAGACCTGGACGAGCGCGAGCTCGACAAACGTGTGGCCGAGCTGCGCAAAGAGCTGTTCGGGCTGCGCTTCGCCAACGCGACCGGTGAACTCGACGACACGTCGGGCATCGGCCGTGCCAAGCGCGACCTCGCTCGCGCGCTGACCGTGGCCCGCGAGCGCCAACGGTCAACCGCTCCGAGCTGAAACCACCACCCAAACAAGACACCGAGAACGTGACCGAGCAACCCGACAACGACACAGAGCAGACGCCCGAGGCCGCCCAGCCCGAGGCCGAGCCCGAGCCCGCCGCGCCCGAGGCCCAGCCCGAGGCCGCCGCGCCCAGAGCCCGACGCCGCGCCGGCGCAGGGATCCGAGGCGCAGGCGCAGGCGCCGGCCGAGGCGCCGGCCGAGGCTGCCTCCGAGGCGCCGGCTGAGCCCGCCTCCGAGGAGGACGCGTCCGAGCCGCAAGCGACCGAGGAGCCGGCCGCAGCACAGGCGCCGGCCGAGCAGCTCTCGCCGAAGGAGCGTCGGCGCCGGTCTCGCTCGACTGCACGGTGGACAGGTGCGCCCTGCGCGCTCGCCGCAGGAGCGACAGGCTGAGCGCGTCGCAGAGCGTGCCGGCAAGGCCGCGCGCCGCCGCGCGCGCCGCGCCCAGGAACGTGCGAAAGCGGCCGCGCGACGCGCGGCCGCGCCGTCGCCCGAGCCTCTGGCGCCGGTGCACGCTTCGGTCGAGGGCGCGCGCAAGATGCGCCAGGGGATCGTGGTCTCGGACAAGGCCGAGAAGACGATCACGGTGCGGATCGACATCGCGCGACGCCACCGCCGCTACGAGAAGATCGTGCGCAGCTCGAGCACGGTGCACGCGCACGACGAGAACAACGACGCGCACGAGGGCGACATCGTCCGCGTGGTCGAGTCGAGGCCGCTGTCGCGCACCAAGCGCTGGGCCCTCGTCGACGTGCTGGAGAGGGCGCAATGATCCAGAACGAGACACGGCTGCGGGTCGCCGACAACTCAGGCGCGCGCGAGATCCTGTGCATCCGCGTGAAGGGCGGCTCCCGCCGCCGCTATGCGTTCGTGGGCGACGTGATCACCGCGACCGTGAAGCAGGCGAACCCGCAGGGCGCGGTCAAAAAGGGCGAGGTCGTGACCGCGGTGGTCGTGCGCACGAAGAAGCCGATCGGCCGCGACGACGGCACCTATATCGCCTTCGACGAGAACGCGGCGGTGATCATCGACGACCAGAACAACCCGCGCGGCACGCGCGTGTTCGGGCCGGTGGCGCGCGAACTGCGCGAGCGCAACTTCATGAAGATCGTCTCGCTCGCGCCCGAGGTGCTGTGATGGCCGCGTCGCGGACAGCCGCTGCGCGCGGGCGCGCGCTGAGGATCCGCTCGGGCGACCGCGTGCAGGTGATCTCGGGCAAGGACCGTGGCAAGAGCGGCCGCGTGCTGCGCGTGGAGCCGCGCAGGAATCGCCTGTACGTGGAGGGCCTGAACATGGTCAAGCGCCACACGCGCCCGCATCAGGTCGCCGGCTCGCAGACCCAGGCGGCGCTCGGCGGCGTGATCGAGCGCGAGGGGCCGATCCACATCTCGAACGTGATGCTGCTCGACCCGAAAGGCAAGCCCACGCGAGTGGGAGTGCAGCGCGAGGACGGTTCGCGGGTGCGCGTCGCACGAAGCACGGGCGCGAGGATCGAGTGATCGAGATGGCAGGCGCAACCGACACCGCACCCCCCGCGCGCATGAAGACGCGCTACCTCGAGGAGATCCGCCCTGCTCTGATCGAGCACTTCGGCTACTCGTCGATGATGCAGGCGCCTCGCCTGGAGAAGATCACGCTGAACATGGGCGTGGGCCTCGCCAAGCAGGACGCGAAAATGCTCAGGGCCGCGACCGAGCAGCTCGCCACGATCGCCGGGCAGCAGCCGAGCGTTCGCCGTGCGCGCAAGTCGATCGCGGCGTTCAAACTGCGCGAGGGCATGCCGGTCGGCGTGGCCGTGACGCTGCGCGCCGAGCGCGCGTACGAGTTCCTCGACCGCCTGATCTCGATCGCGATACCGCGCATCCGCGACTTCCGCGGCCTGAACCCTCGCTCCTTCGACGGGCGCGGCAACTACTCGTTGGGAGTCAAGGAGCAGATCATCTTCCCCGAGATCGACTACGACGCAATCGACATGGTGCGGGGGCTCGACATCACGATCACGACGAGCGCCGCGACCGACCCGGAGGCCTTCGCGCTGCTTGCGGCGCTGGGCATGCCGTTCGCGACTCAGGGCCGGCCCGGCGCCTTCAAGGCACTCGATGAGCGCCCCGACGAGGACAACTCCAAGGAGAGCAACGACTGATGGCCAAGACGTCGCTGCGCGTCAAGCAGACGCGACCGCCCAAATTCAAAACGCGCGCCTATACTCGCTGCACCCGCTGCGGGCGACCGCGTGCGGTGTATCGCAAGTTCGGGGTGTGCCGCATCTGCCTGCGCGAGCTAGCCCACAACGGCCAGATCCCGGGAATGACGAAGTCCTCCTGGTAGGTCTCGGACGGCTGAGAGCAACACGAGAATCATGTCAATGACCGATCCCATAGCCGACTTTCTCACGCGCGTGCGCAATGCGATCCACGCTGCCCATGAGACCGTCGAGATCCCCGCCTCCAAGCAGAAGCGCGAGCTCGCGAGGATCCTCGACGAGCAGGGCTACATCGAGTCGTGGAAGCTCGTCGAGCCCGCCGAGGGCGGGCCGGGGCAGCTGATCCAGATCCGCCTGAAGTACACCGAGGACCGTCGCTCGGCGATCTCGGGGCTGCGGCGCGTGTCGCGGCCGGGCCGGCGCACCTACGTGGACGCCAAGAGCATCCCCAAGGTGCTCGGCGGCATGGGCACCTCGATCGTCTCGACCTCGCACGGGGTCATGACCGGGCACGACGCCCGCGCGGCCGGCGTCGGCGGCGAGGTGCTCGCCCAGGTCTGGTAGCAGCGATGTCGAGAATCGGTAGACAGCCAATCCCCGTGCCCTCCGGCGTTACGGTCTCGATCGAGCCCGAGTCGGTGCGCGTCAACGGCCCCAAAGGTGAACTCTCCGAGCGCATCCACCGCGACATCGAGGTCACCCAGGACGGTGAGCAGCTGCTCGTCTCACGGCCGACGGACCGCGGCGAACATCGCGCGCTGCACGGCCTCACGCGCTCGCTGGTTGCGAACATGGTGCAGGGCGTGACCAGCGGCTACGAGAAGCGCCTGGAGATCCAGGGCGTGGGCTACCGCGCGCAGCTGCGCGGCAAGAACCTCGAGCTGGCCGTGGGCTACTCGCACCCGGTGCCGATCGCGGCGCCGGACGGGATCGAGTTCGAAGTCCCGCAGCCGACGCGCGTGGTCGTGAAGGGGATCTCCAAGCAGCTCGTCGGCGAGACCGCGGCGATCATCCGCAAGCAGCGCCCGCCCGAGCCCTACAAGGGCAAGGGAATCCGTTACGAGGGCGAGCACGTGCAGCGCAAGGTGGGCAAGCGCGCATGACCGTGCTCACCAAGGAGACCCGCCGCCTCAAACGTCGCCGCCGCGTGCGTGCGAAGGTCTCGGGTACCGCGCAACGTCCCCGCATCTCGGTCTTTCGCTCAAACCGCGGCCTCTCGGCGCAGCTGATCGACGACCTCGCCGGGACGACGCTCGCCGCCGTGAACTGGTTCGAGCCCGAGCTGCGTTCGCTCCCGAAAGCGGAGCGAACCGCGCGCACGGGCCAGCTGCTCGCCGAGCGCGCCAAGGCCGCGGGGATCTCCGAGGCCGTGTTCGATCGCGGCGGCTACCAATACCACGGGCACGTGCGCGCCTTCGCCGAGGCGCTGCGCGAGGCGGGCATCACCGTCTGAGCCCGGCCCGGCGCCCGCTACCCTCTCACTTCTGCCATGACCATCTCCATAGACCGCTCAGTGAACGCTTCCGGAATCGACCTGCAGGAGCGGGTCGTGGAGATCAACCGCGTCGCCAAGGTGGTCAAGGGTGGACGGCGCTTCTCTTTCACCGCGCTGGTGGTGGTGGGCGACGAACGCGAAGTCGTCGGAGTCGGCTACGGCAAGGCCAACGAGGTTCCGCTTGCGATCCAGAAGGGCGTCGAGCGCGCGAAGAAGGATCTCTTCCGCGTGCCGCGTCACGGCAGCACGATCACCCACCAGACGACCGGGGTGTTCGGCTCGGGACGCGTGCTGCTCAAGCCGGCATCGCCCGGAACCGGCGTGATCGCCGGCGGCGGCGTGCGCGCAGTGCTGGAGCTGGCGGGTATCCACGACATCCTCTCCAAGAGCCTCGGCACGCAGAATCCGATCAACCTCGTCAAGGCCACGGTGGCTGGGCTGCGCTCGCTGCGCACGCCCGACGAGGTGGCCACGCTGCGCGGTCTCTCGATCGCGCGAGTGCTCGGTCTCGCCGAGGCGCCCGTCGAGGGCGCCTCCGAGCAGGCCGATGGCGCCGGCGCGGCGCAGGCGAGCCCCGCGGACACCGCTGCGGCCGCCGACGCGCCCGCCGCCGAGGCGCAGCCGGCGAGCGCGGAGGCGCCCGCCGGGGAGACCCCCGCGTGATGGCCGAGCTGAGCGTCACCCAGCGCCGCTCGAGCAACGGCGCCAACGGCAAACAGCGCGACACGCTGCGCTCGCTTGGGTTGCGCCGCATCGGCCACACGGTGCAGGTGAAGGACTGCGAGCAGGCTCGCGGCATGCTGCACGCGGTGCGCCACTTGGTTGAGGTCAAGGAGGGCAAGTGAGCCCCTCCGAGCACGCCAACGAGCGCGTGGGGCTCCACAACCTGGCGCCCACGCCGGGAAGTCGCCGGCCGCGCAAGCGCGTTGGCCGCGGCGAAGGCTCGGGCACGGGCAAGACCTCGGGCCGCGGCCAGAAGGGCGCGGGCTCGCGCTCGGGGTCAAAGCGCAAGGCCAACTTCGAGGGCGGCCAGATGCCGATCCATATGCGCATGCGAAAGCTGCGCGGGCCGCATATGAAGAAGTCGATGCCGTTCGAGCCGTTTCGCACGCACACGCAGGCCGTCAACATCGCAGCGCTCGAGGAGCGCTTCGACGCGGGCGCGGAGGTGACGCTCGAGCTGATGCGCTCGGCTGGCCTCGCGGGCCGCAAGGGCGTCCCGGTGAAGGTGCTCGCCAAGGGTGAGATCTCCAAGGCCCTGACGGTGCACGCCCACGCCTTCAGCGCGGGAGCGCGCGAGCGCATCGAGGCGGCGGGCGGCAGCTGCACGCTGATCGAGGACTGACGATCCGCCTCGGCGCACCCGGCGGCCGGCCGCTGCGCATCCACTAGAATCGGGCGCTGCGCCGCGCCCTTCGGCACCTCCGGCAACGCGCTCTCACGCCATGCTCGCCACGATCCTCAACGCCTTCCAGGTCGCGGACATCCGCAAGAAGATCGCGTTCACCGCGGGCATGCTGGTGATCTACCGCCTGGGCTCGCACATACCGGTGCCCGGCGTCAACCTGACCGCGGTCAACAACATCCAGAAGCAGTTCGGCGGCTCCAACATCCTCGGCCTGCTGAACCTGTTCTCAGGCGGCGGGCTCTCGCGTATCGCGATCTTCGCGCTGGGCATCATGCCCTACATAACGGCCTCGATCATCCTGCAGCTGTTGCAGGTCGCGGTCCCGTCGCTCGAGAAGCTCTCCAAGGAAGGCGAGGTCGGCCAGGCGCGGATCACGCAGTACACGCGCTACCTGACCGTGGGTCTGGCGTTCGCGCAGTCGATCGGCTACGTGTTCCTGTTCCACAGCCTGCAGGCGAAAGCCGGCGAATCCGTCGTCACCCACTTCGACGCGCCGCACATCTTCCTCATCGTCGTATGCCTCACCACCGGCTGCGTGCTGCTCATGTGGATCGGCGAGCTGATCACCCAGCGCGGCATCGGCAACGGCATATCGCTGTTGATCTTCGCCTCGATCGTGGCGCGCCTGCCGTCGGGGATCCAGGCCTGGTGGACCAGCCAGGACCAGGTCTTCAAGGTGATGATGCCGTTCCTCGTGCTCGCGGTGGTGGCGGGCATCGTGTTCGTGCAGGAAGGGCAGCGGCGCATACCCGTGCAGTACGCAAAGCGCGTGATCGGCAGGCGCATGACCGAGGGCGGGCAGACCTACCTGCCGCTGCGCGTGAACATGGCAGGGGTCATCCCGGTGATCTTCGCCGCCAGCATCATGGCGTTCCCGCCCACGGTGGGGCAGCTCGTGAAAACGCCCTGGGGACGCTCGCTGTCGGACTTCTTCACGCCGAACGGCTGGCACTACGTCGTCGGCGAGTCCCTATTCATCATCCTCTTCACCTACTTCTACACCGCCGTCACCTTCAACCCGGTCGACCAGGCCGACAACCTGCGCAAGTACGGAGGCTTCATCCCTGGGGTGAGACCGGGCCGTCCGACCGCAGAATTCCTCGACCGCATCCTCGCGCGCCTGACGTTCCCAGGCGCGCTGTTCCTCGCCGCGGTCGCCGCGCTGCCGGCGATTCTGATCGCGCGCACTCACCAGAACTTCTACTTCGGCGGCACCTCGATCCTGATCGTGATCGGGGTTGCGCTCGAAACGATGAAGCAGCTCGAGGCGCAGCTGATGATGCGAAGTTACGAGGGCTTCCTGAAGTAGCGCTCGCCCGCCGCGCGTGCGGCGGGCGCGAGCTTGCAGCGCTCCTCGCGAGCTTCACACGCCCGCGGCCGAGCGGTTAGGCTGCTTCGTCGTGTCCGAGTTGAACCTGATCCTGCTCGGTCCTCCGGGGGCAGGCAAGGGAACCCAGGCCGACCGCCTGCGCGACGACTTCACCATCCCGCACATCTCCACGGGCGACATCCTGCGCGCACAGGTGGCCGAGGGCACCGAGCTGGGCGCGTTGGCGAAGCGCTACATGGACGCCGGCGAGCTCGTTCCCGACGAGGTCATCATCGGCATGATCACCGGTCGCCTCGGCGAGGGCGACGCGCGCGACGGCTTCCTGCTCGACGGCTTCCCGCGCAACGAACAGCAGGCGCAGGCATTGGACGAGGCGCTCGCGGCCCTCGAACGCAGGCTCACCGCGGCGCTGCTCATCGAGGTGCCCGACGAGGACGTGGTGAGACGGCTGGCCGGGCGGCGCGTGTGTGTGAAGAACCCCACGCACATCTACCACGTCGATTTCGATCCGCCCAAGCACGACGGCGTATGCGACCAGGACGGCGCGCGTCTGATCCAGCGCGACGATGACCGCGAGGAGACGATCCGTAGGCGCCTGGAGGTCTACCACGCCCAGACCGAGCCGCTTATCGCCTACTACGACCGCGCGGAACTGCTGCGCCGCTTTGACGGACGGCGCGGTCCCGACGAGGTGCACGCGCATATCCGCGCGACGGTTGCGACGCTGCGCCTGGAGGAGGACCTGTAGCGCAAGCTAAGCTCCGAGGGTGATCATCAAGAAGTCGCCCGAGGAGATCGAGAAGATGGCTCGCGCCGGTTCGGTGCTGATCGCCACACTCGAGCTGCTGCAGTCGAAGATACGCCCGGGCGTGAGCACCGCCGAGCTCGACGAGGCGGCCGAGCGCTTCATCCGCGCACAGGGAGCGACCCCGACATTCAAGGGCTACCGCGGCTTTCCGGGGTCGATCTGCGCGTCGCCGAACGAGATGATCGTGCACGGCATCCCGGGCACCTACCGCCTCAAGGACGGCGATGAGATCTCGATCGATGTGGGCGTCACGCTCGACGGCTGGGTGGCTGACGCGGCGCGCACGTTCGCGGTGGGCGAGATCGGCGAGGACACCGCGCGGCTGCTGGCGGCGACCGCGGAGTCGCTGCACGCGGGCGTCGCCGAATGCCATCCGGGCAGGCGCATGGGCGATGTCTCGGCCGCGATCCAGCAAGTGGTCGAGCAGGCGGGTTTCTCTGTGGTGCGCTCGCTGGTCGGCCACGGCGTGGGGCGCAGCATGCACGAGGACCCGCAGGTCCCCAACTACGGCAGGCCGGGCAAGGGCCCGCTGCTGGAGGAGGGCATGGTGCTGGCGATCGAGCCGATGACCACGGTCGGATCGCCCGCGGTGCGCATGGGCGCGGACGGCTGGGCGATCTACTCCGAGGACGGCTCCCCGGCAGCGCACTTCGAGTTCACCGTGGCGATCACCTCGGGAGGTCCGAGGATCCTCACGCCGTGGCATCTGTTGGCGCAGGCGAGCGGCGAGCCGGTCGCCGACGCGGCGGCACAGCAGCGCGTTGCTTGAACTTGCTAGCATGGGGAGTCCTGCCCTCCGGCGCAGACTTTGTGCGCGGGAAGGCATGTCCACGATCTGGTAGCGGCGGCCTCTCGCGGCAGCCAGAGCCGGTCGTGGGTGCCCAGCCGCCGAAAGGGATCATGAAGGTACGACCGTCGGTCAAGCCGATGTGCGAGAAATGCAAGATCATCCGCCGCCACGGTGTGGTGCTGGTGATCTGCCAGAACAAGCGTCACAAGCAGCGCCAGGGGTGATCGCCTAAGTGGCTCGCATCGCTGGCGTCAACCTGCCTCTGAACAAGCGTTCGGAGATAGGTCTGACCTACATCTACGGGGTCGGGCGCTCGACCTCCAACGAGTTGCTGAAACGCGTGGGGATCGACCCGGACACCTACGTGCGCGACCTCACCGAGGACGAGGTGGCGAAGCTGCGCGACGCGATCGACGACGGCCTGACGGTCGAGGGCGATCTGCGCCGCGAGCGCTCCCAGGACATCAAACGGCTGCAGGACATCGGTTGCTACCGCGGGCTGCGTCACCGCCGCGGGCTGCCGGTGCGCGGTCAGAAGACCAAGACGAACGCGCGCACGCGCAAGGGTCCTAAGCGGATGCAGGTCGCGGGCAAGAAGAAAGCCGGTAAGAAGTAGTGCCCCCTGCTCCGAAACGCGCGCGCGGACGGCGCAAGCCGAAAAAGAACATCCCGATCGGGCAGGCGCACATCAAGACGTCGTTCAACAACACGATCGTCTCGCTGACGGACACGCAGGGCAACGTGATCGCGTGGGAGTCGGCGGGCGGCGCGGGCTTCAAGGGCTCGCGCAAGTCGACGCCGTTTGCCGCGCAGGTGACCGCCGACGCGGCGGCGCGCAAGGGTCTCGAGCAGGGCCTGCAGAAGGTCGAGGTGTACGTCAAGGGTCCGGGCTCGGGCCGCGAGACGGCGATCCGCTCGCTGCAGGCCGCCGGCCTCGAGGTCACGGGCGTCAAGGACGTGACGCCGCAGGCTCACAACGGTTGCCGGCCGCGCAAGCGGCAGGCGCGTGTAGCGATGGCGAGAGACACCAGGCCCGCAGTGCAAGCAGTGCCGCCGCGAGGGCCAGAAGCTGTTCCTGAAGGGCGAGCGCTGCCTGACGGACAAGTGCGGCGTGGAGCGCCGCTCCTACCCGCCGGGCGAGCACGGGCGCGGGCGCATGAAACAGAGCGAGTACCGTGTCCAGCTGCGCGAGAAGCAGAAGGCGCGCCGCTACTACGGCGTGCTCGAGAAGCAGTTCCACGGCTACTACGAGAAGGCCTCGCGCCAGCCGGGCATCACGGGCGAGAACCTGCTCGCGCTGCTGGAGTGCCGCCTGGACAACGTGCTCGTGCGGCTCGGCTTCGCGGCCTCGCGCCGCCAGGCGCGCCAGCTGATCCGCCACGGCCACTGGACGGTCAACGGCCGGCGGGTGAACATCCCCAGCTACCAGGTGCGTCCCGGCGATGTGATCGCGATCAAGGCAGAGACGCCGGCCACGCAGGTGGTGCGGGACGCCACCGAGCTCACCGGCCAGATCCCTGCATGGCTGCAGGCCGATCACGAGTCGCTCACGGCCAAGGTGCTGCGCAAGCCGGAGCGGCGAGAGGTCGCCGCGCCGGTGCAGGAGCAGCTCATCGTCGAGCTGTACTCGAAGTAGTACGAATTTCACGAGCGCCGCCGCCCGCGGGCGGAACAGGCTCATGAGCGGCGCCGCCAACGGCGCCGGTGCGACACCACAACGACGTTAGGACTCTCATGCTCGACTTCCAAATCCCCCGAATCACAAGCGAGGCGGTGGAGCAGAACCGCGGCACCTTCACGATCGAGCCGCTCGATCGCGGGTTTGGCTACACGTTCGGCAACTCGCTGCGCCGCGTGCTGCTCTCCTCGCTGCCCGGCGCTGCCGTGACGAGCGTGCGCATCGAGGGCGTCGCGCACGAGTTCTCGACGATCGCGGGCGTCAAGGAGGACGTGACCGACATCGTGCTCAACCTCAAGGGCGTCGTCTGCCGCATGCACTCCGACGCGAGCGAGGTCGAGGCGCCGCTCGTGGTCACCGGCCCGGGCGAGATCACCGCCAAGGACATCGACCTGCCCGCGGGCGTCGAGATCCTCAACCCCGACCTGCACATCGCGACGCTCGAGAAGAAAACGAAGCTCGAGCTGTACATGACGATCGGCCGCGGGCCGCGGCTACCGCCCGGCGGAGGAGAACAAGTCCGCCGACCAGCCGATCGGCGTGATCCCGATCGACTCGATCTTCTCGCCGGTGCGCCGCGTCGCCTACGCGGTCGAGCAGGCGCGCGTGGGGCAGAAGACCGACTTCGACAAGCTCACGCTCGACATCGAGACCGACGGCTCGATCGACCCGCAGGCGGCGCTGCGCGAGGCGGCCGAGCTGCTGATCTCCCAGCTCGCGATCTTCACCGACGCCGACCGCATCCAGGAGCTGCGCCAGCGGCCCCGGCGGCCAGCTCGACGGCCACGGCTGCGCGGTCGGCGGGGCGCCCGCGCGGCGCTGCAGGGCGAGGAGTGCGGCATCCTGATCGAGGAGCTCGAGCTCGGCGTGCGCTCCTACAACTGCCTCAAGCGGGCGGGCATACAGACCGTCGGCGATCTCATCTCCAAGTCCGAGGCGGAGCTGAACGCGATCCCGAACTTCGGCAAAAAGTCGATCGACGAGGTGATCGAAACGCTGCACGCGCGCGGCCTGAACCTGCGCCAGGATTAACCGCCCGATCTAGACTCTCCGTCCCAATGCGCCACCAGAAGACCCGGAACAAGCTCAGCCGTGACTAGCGCGCACCGCAAGGCGCTGCTCATGAACCTGAGCAAGGAGATCATCGAGCACGAGCGGATCAAGACGACCGCGGCCAAGGCCAAGGCCGTCAAGCCCGAGATCGAGAAACTGATCACGCTGGCAAAGCGCGGCGATCTGCACGCTCGCCGGCAGGCGCTCTCGACGCTCTCGCAGGACAAGTTCGCGGTGCACAAGCTGTTCGAGGACATCGCGCCCCGCTACGCCGAGCGCCCGGGCGGCTACACGCGCATCCTCAAGCTCGGCCCGCGTCGCTGCGACGCGACCGAGATGGTCTTCATCGAGCTGGTCTGAGGCGCGCCGCTGCCGCGGCTGGCGCGACGCGAGTGATGGTCACCAAGCTGACGCTCGAGTACGACGGGGACGGGCTTTGCCGGCTGGGCGCGCCAGCCCGGCGAGCGCACGGTGCAGGAGGAGCTCGAGCGGGCGCTGCGCACGGTGCTCGGCGAGCACGCGCCGACGGCGGCGCCGCTGCACGCTGAGCGTGGCCGGGCGCACCGACGCGGGCGTGCACGCGTGGGGGCAGGTGGCAAGCTACGCGCACGAGGCCGTCGACCCGCTGCGCCTGAACGGCCTGATCCCGACGACGTCGCGGTGCTGAGCGCCGAGCCCGCGCCGGCAGGCTTCGACGCTCGCCGCGACGCACGCAGCCGCACCTACTGCTACCGCGTGCTCGCGCGGCGCACGCGCAGCGTGTTCGAGCGCGGGCGCGCGTACTGGTGGACGGGCAGCTCGACCGCGGGCGCTGACGCGTGCGCGGCGGCGCTCCGCGGCCGTCACGACTTCACCGCGTTCACGCCGCGCGAAACCGAGCACACGCGGTTCCGCTGCGACGTGCGCCGCGCCGAATGGGACGCCGCAGCGGCGAGCTGCTCGAGTTCTGGATCGAGGCCGACATGTTCCTGCGCCACATGAACCGCGTGCTCGTGGGCACGATGCTCGAAGTGGCGGTCGGGCGACGAGAGCATCGAGGAGTTCGCGCGACCTGCTCGAGGGCCGCCCGCGCGCGCAGGCGGGCAGGACCGCGCCCGCGCACGGGCTGGCGCTGGCCGCGCGTCTCCTACGCGGACTGAGCCTGCGCCGGGGCGGCGCCCCGGCCGAACGGATCTTCACGCCGGGGCCGCGGCGGCCCCTATGCTGGACGGAGATGCTCAACGTGCTGCTCACCAACGACGACGGGATCGAGGCCGAAGGCCTGCAGAGCATGCGCCGCGCGCTCGCCGAGCTCGACGGCGTGCGCCTGGCGGTGATCGCCCCCGACGGCAACCGCTCGGCGATGGCGCGCTCGATCACCACGCGCCGGCCGCTGTGGGTCGCGGAGGTGCCGTTCTCCGACGGCACGGTCGGCTACGCGACCGACGGCACGCCGGTGGACTGCGTGCGGCTCGCGAGCCTCGGGCTGGTCGAGGACTTCGCACGCCGACCTGGTCGTCTCGGGGATCAACCACGGCGCGAACCTCGGCGACGACATCACCTACTCGGGCACCGTCGCCGCGGCGCTCGAGGGGGTCGTGCTGGGTCTGCCCGCGATCGCCGTCTCCCAGCAGTCGGGGGCGCGCGCGCTCGACTACCGCTTCGACGGCGGCTTCGGCTTCGAGGTCGCCGCCGCGTTCGTGGCGCGCCTGGTCGAGCGCATCGAGGACGTGCCGCTGCCGGCCAGGACGCTGCTCAACGTCAACGTGCCCGCGGGCGCGCCCGAGCGGCGTCGAGGTGACGAGCCTCGGCAAGCGCATCTACCGCGATGAGCTGAAGCTCGAGCACGAGGAGGAGCACCGCCGCCGCTACTGGATCTACGGCTCGGATCCCGGCTATCCACGACGAGCCCGGCACCGACCTGGCGGCGGTCGCGGCCGGGCGCATCGCGGTCACGCCGATCCACTTCGACCTGACCGACCGCCCGAGCCTCGAGGCGCTGCGGCGCTTCGACCTCGAGGCGCTGCTCGCTCCGGTCGCGCGCGACGCGGGCGACGTGAGCGGCTCCGCGACGCAGGCCGCCGCAAGGACGGTCGCGCAAGCGCGCAGCGCAGCTGCGCGAGGAGCTCGAACACCACTCCCACCGCTACTACGTGCTCGATGACCCGGAGATCGGCGACGACGCCTACGACCGCCTGCTCGACGAGCTGCGCGGGATCGAGCGCGAGCATCCCGAGCTGATCAGCCCGACTCGCCCACGCAGCGCGTGGGCGGCGAGCCGGTGGGGCGCCTGGAGAAGGTCGAGCACCTCGAGCCGATGCTGTCGCTCGGCAACGTGCGCTCCGAGGAGGAGCTGCGCGCGTGGGTCGAGCGGATGCGCAACCACCTCGCGCGCGAGGGCATCACCGACCCGAGCTTCAGCTTCGTGGTCGAGCCGAAGATCGACGGCCTGGCGATCAGCCTGCGTCTACCGCGACGGCGTGCTCGAGCGCGGCGCCACGCGCGGGAACGGCGAGATCGGCGAGGACGTGACGCACAACCTGCGCACGATCGGCGCGATCCCGCTGCGCGTGCGCGACGCGCCGCCGCTGCTCGAGGTGCGCGGCGAGGTCTACATGTCGCTCGCGGACTTCACCGCGCTGAACGAGCGCCGCGCCGAAGCGGGCGAGTCGACGTTCATGAACCCCCGCAACTCGGCGGCGGGCACGATCCGCCAGCTCGATCCCGCCGACGCGGCCAAGCGCCCGCTGTCGATCTGGTGCTACCAGGTGGGCGTCACCGAGGGCCTGTCGTTCCGAGCGCACTCCCAGGCGCTCGAGTGGCTGCGCGAGCACGGCTTTCGCGTGAACCGCGACATCAGGCTGCTGGGCAGCGAGGACGAGGTGATCGAGCAGTGCCTGGAGTGGGAGCGGCGCCGCGGCGAGCTCGACTTCGAGATCGACGGCGCGGTCGTGAAGGTCGACGATCTCGAGCTGCAGCGCCGGCTCGGCTCGGTCGGGCGCGACCCGCGCTGGGCGGTGGCCTGGAAGTTCCCGCCCACGACCGCGGTCACGCGCTTGCAGAAGGTGATGTGGAACGTCGGCAAGTTCGGCGACCTGCGTCCGTATGCGGTGCTTGAGCCGGTCGCGGTCGGGGGCGTGACGATCAAGCTCGCGACGCTGCACAACGAGGAGGACCTCGTGCGCAAGGACATCCGCGCGGGCGAGGACGTGATCGTGGTGCGCGCGGGCGACGTGATCCCGCAGGTGGTCTCGCCGGCGCCGCACGTGGCCGAGCGCGCCAAGCGTCCGCCGCTGCCGCGCCCGCCGAAACGCTGCCCGTTCTGCGACACGCCGACCATCAAGCCCGAGGAGGGCGTGTTCACGAAGTGCCCGAACCCGCGTCTGCCCGGCGACGCGCGTGGCAGCTTCTCAAGCACTTCGTCTCGCGCGGAGCGATGGACATCGACGGCCTCGGCGAGAAGCAGGTGGCGATGCTGCAGGAGCGCGGCCTCGTGCTGACGCGCTGCGCGACTTCTACCGCCTGCAGGAGTCGCAGCTGCTCGAACTCGATGGCTTCGCGGAGCTGTCGGCGAGCAACCTGCTCGCGGCGATCGAGGCCTCAAAGCAGCGGCCGTTCGCGCGGGTGCTGTTCGCGCTCGGCATCGAGGAGGTGGGGGAGGTGACGGCGCGCAACCTCGCACAGCGCTTCCGCGACATGGACGCGCTGCTCGCCGCCTCGCCCGAGGAGATCGAGGAGACGCCCGGGGTGGGCGAGAAGATGGCCGTCGTCGATCCGCGCGCAGCTCGATGAGGAGCGCATGCGCGAGCTGATCGAGGACCTGCGCGAGCTCGGCCTGCGCTTCCCCGAAGAGGGCCCCGCGCCGGCAGAGGGCCCGCTGGCGGGCAAGACGCTCGTGCTGACCGGCACGCTGCCGGAGCTGTCGCGCGAGACGGCCAGCGAGCGGATCACCGCCGCGGGCGGGCGCGTCACGGGCTCGGTGTCCAAGAAGACCGACTTCCTGGTTGCCGGCGAGAGCCCCGGGTCAAAGCTCGAGAAGGCCGAGCGTCTGGGAGTGGCGGTGCTCGACGAAGCGGGGCTGCGCCGCCTGCTCGACGGGCAGGCGCCGGCGGCGGGCTAGGGTTCGCTCGCTTCGGCCGGAGCTTCGGCTTCGGCGCGCGCTTCTTCTGTGCGTTCGTCCTGTTGCACGCGAGCTTCGCGCTGCGCTTCGCGCTGTTCACGCGGCTCGGCCGCCTGTTCGCGGCCTTCCTGGACTTCCTGTTCGTCCTCGTAGGTTTTGAGCACCTTGCCCACCGGCCCGAGCATGCCGCTCTTGACGAACGCTTCGGCCGCGCTGTGTTCACCGCCGACGTTACCGGCGAGGACCACGACTGCGAGCAGCGCGAGAACGAGGAAGGCGCAGGTGTTGGTTCGTGCGGCGACCATCGCCGTTCTCTTCGGCCCGCGTTGCGCTCACTTGAGCGCGGACGGCGTCAACCATCCTTGAGTCCGCGAGCGCTAAAGGCCGAGCCCCGTTGCGCCGATCCTACTTGTAGCGGCCTGCGCCAAGGCGGCGCTAGGATTGGCGCGCGATCATGCTTGAGTTCGGCATGCTGGGCCGCGAAAGCCTTGTGCTGGCCGCACGGGAAGTGATCGTGCTCGTGATCGTGGTCGGCGTGATCCTGTGGCTCGCCTACCACCTCACACGCGCGCGCGGTGGCCGCTAGTAGCCGGCGATCGCGACGGCCATGCGGTCCTGGAAGAGATGCGCGGTTTCGATCGCGATCGCGTCGGTGAAGATCGCGAACGCGAGCTCGTGGCCGCCGGCGGTGCGGCAGTAGCCGACGAGGTTGGAAACGCCGGTGAGGGTGCCGGTCTTCCCCTCACAGCGCCCCGCCGCGCCGGTGTGGCGCAGCCGCAGAGCGAGTGTGCCGGTGCGCCCTGCCACCGCAAGGTGTTCGCGCAGCACCGCGCCGGTCGGCGTTTCGTACAGGCTGACGAGCAGCTGCGCTACCTGGGCGGGGGAGGTCCGATCGCTCGGCGAGAGCCCCGACCCGTCGACCACGCGCGGGTGGATGCCGAGCAGCGTCGCGATTGTGGAGGAGATGACCGCTGCGCCAGCCGAGGTCGTGCCGGCGGCGGCGAACTGCGCGCCGAGGTCCTTCACGAGCGTCTCGGCGAAGAAGTTATCTGAGGGCGGCAGCATCAGGCCGAGCAGCTCAGCCATCGTGGGGGAGAGCACCTGCGCGAGCGGCGTGGCGCCGGCCGGCGTGATGGCTGTGCTGATCCCGCCACTCGATGTGCACCCCGGCAGCCTCGAGGGCGGCCCACAGCCTGCGCGCGGCGAATGCGGCCGGCGCGTGCCCGCCCCGTTCAGATCCTGCTTCGCCGCGGTTGAACGCGAGCGCGCTGAGCGTGCCTTCGAGGAACGGGTCGGGCGCAAAGCCGCTGGATGGCTCGCCGCGCAGCGAATCGAAATAGGACTCATCGCCCCGTACCCCGCCGGTCACGCTGCGGATGCCGTCGGTCTGCACGAGCTGGCTGACGAGCGCCGAGATGCTCGCTCCGGTGCCGCCGTAGTGGCTGTGGATGAAGGCGCTCGAGCCGAACGTGGGGTCGCCGCCGCCGTGCAGGTAGAGCGTGCCTTCCCAGACCCCGCCCGCGCCGAGCGCTCCGACCCCATACACGGTGGTGGCGAACCTCGCGGCGGGTCCGAGACGCGTGAGCGCGGCGGTGGCGGTGTACAGCTTCTCGACCGACGCGGGCGGGCGCAGGGCGCTGGCGCGTAGGGAAAAGAGCGGCTGTTTCGAGGTCAGGTCATAGACGTAGGCGCCGTCGTGCGGGCCCGCGAGCGCCAGCTGGCGAGCGAGGCTCGCCTGCAGGGCGGGCAGGCTCGTGGCGCCGCCGGCGGGCGCCGCCAGATGCTCGCAGGCAGGAGCAGCGTGCGAGTAGACGGCGGTTATACGTATCTGCGCGGGCCGATTCGCCTCATGCGAGCCGCTAGAATGTTGATGGGATGGGCAAGGTTGTCAAGCTGGAACCGGTCTGGCAAGGCAGCAGTCGGCCAAGGAAGGCGAACGGTCGGGTTATGGCGCCACGGGGCGTTGGACGGCCCGGATCGATCGACCGCCGGCGGCGTCCGAGGCGCGACAAGACGGCGCTGGTGCTCGGCGGCGGAGGCTTCACCGGCGGCGTCTATGAGATCGGTGCGCTGCGCGCGCTCGACCTGCTCGCGGTGAACAGCTCGGTGAACCAGTTCGACGTCTACGTGGGCACCTCGGCCGGAGCGTTCATCGCCGCGCTGTGCGCCAACGGCGTGACGCCCGAGGAGATGATGCGCGTGGTCACGCGCCAGGGCGACGCCGGCCTTCAAAGACATCGACATCGAGCGACCTGCTGCACGTGAACCTGCTCGAGTTTGCGCGCAAGGGGGCGCTGATGCCGCTGCGCGCGATCTCCGTGGCGCGCCAGCTGGTCGCCCAACCGGGCGGCATGTCGCTGATGGACGTGGTCCTCGGCCTCGCCGAGGTCCTGCCCTCGGGCCTGTACACGGGCGTCGGGAATCGAGCGCTACCTGCACAAGGTGCTGAGCGAGCCCGGCCGTACCGACGATTTCAGCGACCTCGCCAGCGAGCTCTACATAACCGCGACCGACCTCGACACCTGCGAGCGGGTGGTGTTCGGCGTGGAGGACCTCGAGGACGTGCCGATCTCGACCGCCGTGCGCGCGTCGGGAGCGCTGCCGATGGTCTACGCGCCGGTCGAGGTGAACGACCGCGAGCTGATCGACGGTGGCATCGTGTCCACGACGAACCTCGACATCGCGGTGGAGGCGGGGGCGAAGCTCGTCGTCGTGATCAACCCGATCGTGCCGTTCGTCAACGACTTTCCGGGAACGGTCAGGACGCTGCGCGGCGCGCGCCCGCGGCGCGTGTCGGACATGGGCTTCCCGCAGATCGGATACCAGGCGTTCAAGCTCGTCGCCCACCAGCGCCTGCACGAACTCGCCAAGCACTGGGAGGAGCGCTATCCGGGCATGGACATCGTGCTGATCGAGCCCGAGCCCAACGACGAGCTGATGTTCCAGACCTCGATGATGAGCTTCACCTCGCGCGTGGAGATCGCGCGCCACGGCTTCGAGTCGGTGACCAAGCAGCTCGCGGGCGAGTACGAGCGCTACCAGGAAGTGGCCGAGCGCCACGGATTGTCGATCTCGGCCAAGCGCGTGCGCAGCGTGGTCGAACACTTCGACGAGGAGCCCGAATGGGTCAGCGCGTGGCGCAAGATCCTCGAGGGCACCACCGGCGCGTTGCTGCGCCAGGCCGGTTCGGCCTGAGTTTCCTCAGCTGCTCTGCAGCGCCTTATCGAGGGCCTCGAGCAGGCGCGCGGAGGCGGATCGCTGCGCAGGCTGATGCGCACGTGGCGGGGCTCGCCGAGCGCCTCGCCGGGGGCGACCAGCACGCCGGCGCGGGCAAGGCGCGCCGGCGAGCTCGGCGCCGTCGAGCTCGGGGTGCGCGACCCACAGGAAGTTCGCCTGGCTGTCGGTCACGTCAAAGCCGCGCTCGCGCAGCTCGCCGGTGAGCCGCGCGGCGCTCCTCGCAGATCGTGCGCACGCGTCGTTCGATCAGCTCGCTGCAGCTGCGAAGCGCCTCGAGCGCGCCGGCCTGGGAGATCTCAGAGACACCCAGGTCGGGCTCGAGCTCGGCCAGCAGCTCGCCCGCGCCGGGCGCGCCGATCGCGTAGCCGATGCGCAGGCCGGCGAGCCCCCAGGCCTTGGAGAAGCTGCGAAACACGAGCAGGCGCGGGTGGCTAGCGAGCAGCGCCAGCGAGGAGCTGGCCTCCTGCGCGTCGGAGAACTCGACGAGCGCCTCGTCGAGCAGCACCGCCACGTCCCGGGGAACGCCGTCGAGCAGCCGCTCGAGCTCCGCCGTCGCGAGCAGCTCGCCGGTTGGGTCGTTGGGGCTGGCAAGCGCAATCGCGCGCACGTCGGGCTCGTGAGCGGCGCGCAGCAGCGCCTCGACGCCGCCCTGACGCGCGCTGCGCGCGACCGTGCGCGCGGCGTGCCATGAGCGGATACAGCGGGTAGGAGGGCCACGGGGTGAGCAGCTTCTGGCCGGGCTCGAGCAGTGCGCGCGTGGCGGCGCTCAGCAGCTCGGCGGCGCCGTTGCCGAGGATCAGGCGCTCGCGCTCGACGCCGTGGCGCTCGGCGAGCTCGTCGCGCAGCTCGGATCCGCTGCAGATGCGGGTAGCGGTACAGGCCGCGGCGGGCGACGTAGGTGATCGTGCTGACGATGCGCGGATGGGGCAGCTCGGGCCAGGTGGTGTGTGACAGGTCGAGCGTCTCGACACGCGCGAGCGCTTTGCGTTTGCGCTCGGCGGCCTGTTCGCGCAGCTGCGCGTTGACCTCCTCCTCGGTGAGCGCCTCGAACTGCTTGTAGTAGTCGAGCAGGCCCACGCCGGCGACGTGCCGCTCTACACGCGGCCTGTGCCAGAGAACACGGTCGAGCCGGGCCCGTGGATCACGATGAACCACAGAGCAAAGACCACGGCGCACACGGCCGCGGTGATCCCGAACACGCGGCCCATCGCGCCGGTGCGCTGATCGTGACCAGCGGCACGGCGGACGAGTATCCAGGCGTTATCGAGCCGGCGCATCAGCGCCAGGGCACCGAACAGGAGCGCGAACAGACCGGCGAACGCGACGAGGATGCCGAGGCTGACGCTCCCAGACAGGTAGTTCGCCTCCGATCCCAGCCACAGGCAGGCGAGCGGTATCGGGCCCCAGCAGAGCACGCTCACGAACGTGATCGCGGCGAGCAGCATGTTTGCCAGCGAACCGTCGAGGCGCCGACGGCCCTCGCCGGCTCGCTCGGGGAGCGTGCGGAAGCGGACCGGAGCCGTGCCAGGGCGGCGCCCTACGAACAGGCCACCGCTGTCGGATGGGTCGCTGCGCATGCTCCTATGTTCGCAGCTTCAGCGCGAGCGCCGGTCAGCTGGCGTAGAGATTGTCGAAGAGCTCCGCATACTTCTCGCTGACGACGTTGCGCTTGACCTTCAGCGTGGGCGTGAGCTCGCCGGTCGCCTGCGAGAGGTCGTGGTCGAGGATCACGAACTTCTTGACCTGCTCGACCTGCGCGTAGCGCTCGTTGACAGCCTCGACCACGCCTTCGATCAGCGTGTGCACGGTCGGGTCCTTGGCGAGCGAGGCGAGGTCCTCGGACAGCCCGTGTTCGCGCGCGTAGATCGGGATCTCTTCCTCGTCGAGCGTGATCAGCACGACGGGGTAGGGGCGCTGGTCTCCGTACATGACCGCCTGGGAGATCCAGCGGCACTGCTTGAGGTCGTTCTCGATGTTGGCCGGCGTGAGGTTCTTGCCGCCGGCGGTGATGATGATGTCCTTCTTGCGACCGGTGATCGACAGGTAGCCGTCCTCGTCGATCGAGCCGAGATCGCCGGTGTGCAGCCACCCGTTCTCGACCGCGCCGAAGCTGGTCGAGGCACGGTTGTGGTAGCCGTTGAAGATGTTCGGGCCTTTGACGAGGATCTCGCCGTCGTCTGCGATCTTCACCTCGACCCCCGGCAGCGGACGCCCGACGGTGCCGAAGCGGTGGTTCTCGACGGTGGAGATGGTTGCGGCGGTGGCGGTCTCGGTCATGCCGTAGCCCTCGAGCACGGGCACGCCGCAGGCCCAGAAGAACTCGAGGATCTCTTTCGCGATCGGCGCGGCGCCGCTGGTCGCGTGGCGAACGCTCCCGCCGAACAGCGCGCGCACGTTTTTGAAGAGCTTCTCGTCGGCTTCTTCGAAGGGCGCCTTCAGCTCCGCCGGGATCTCTTCGCCGCGGTTTTCCAGGTCGCGCACCTTCACGCCCAGCGCGATCGCCTGTGCGGCGCGTTCGCGCTCCTCGAGCGGCTGGGACTGCAGCGCGCCCTGCGCGAGCGTGTAGATCTTCTCGAACACACGCGGGACCGAGGGCAGGTAGGTGGGTTTGACCTCCTGCAGCTCGGCGATGATCTGCTTTGTGTCGCCGCCGAAGTAGGCGAGCGTGCCGCCGAGGTCGAAGGCTGCGAGCTGGATCAGCAGCGCGAAGGAGTGCGCCAGTGGCAGGTACAGGTAGGTGATCTCGTCTTCGCGAATCTCGCCGACGGTGCCGACCATGTCGATGATCGCGCGGTAGTTGCCGTGCGTGAGCACGCAGCCCTTCGGAGGTCCGGTGGTGCCGGAGGTGTAGATGAACGTGAACGAGTCCTCCGGTCGCACGCCGGCGCGACGCGCTTCGAGCTCCTCGAGCGAACGCCCCTGTGCGCGTGCGCGCACCTGATCGAGCGTGATCGCTGAAAGTGACTCCATCAGGCCGGGTCCGCCCCCATTGCCGGCGCCCTCGCCGGTGGGAGGGTCGATCACGATGATCGTGCGCAGGTCCGGCAGGGTGTCGCGGATGTCAGCGATCTTCTGCAGCTGTTCTTCGTTCTCGCACACGATCGCGCACGCGCCGGAGTCGGAGATGACCCAGTGGCACTCCTCGGGCGAGTTGGTCTGGTAGATGGGGACGACGACAGCGCCGACCGAGGTCGCGGCCATGTCGACGTAGGACCACTCGGGACGCGTGTTGCCGAGGATGCAGAAGCGATCGCCCGCTTCGATGCCGACGTCGATCAATCCGAGCGCTATCTCCTGGACGATCGCGGCGAGCTGCACGTAGCTCACGTCATGCCATGCGCCGTCGCGCTTGTAGCGCACAGCGGGGCGCTCGCCGTGCGTGCGCGCGGCAACTGCGATCAGGTCGGCGATCGTTTTCGACCCCGTCGTGCTCACGGCGGCGCTGGCCTGCATATCACTCTCCTCCTGGAAAACCGGAAAAAACGGTGTGTTGATCTTAGTGGACCGGCTGTTTCCCGTAGGAGCGGGCGGTGGCCGCCAAGCCGGGGCTCACAGCGGGTTCGGCACGTCGAGGAAGACGTGCTCGACGGCGAAGCGCTCGGACAGGTACTCGCCGAGCCTCCGGATGCCGAATGTCTCGGTGGCGTAGTGCCCCGCCGCGATCAGGTGCAGCCCGAGCTCACGCGCGTGGGCGGGCGCGCGCTCGGGCGCTTCCCCGGTGAGCAGGGCCTGCGCGCCGGCGCCGGCGGCCTCGTCGAGGTAGTCGCAGCCGGCGCCCGAGACGATCGCCAGGCGCGTCACCCGTTCGGGCCCTCCATCGAACACGAGCGGCTCGCGGGCGGTCAGCGCGTGCGCGCGGTTGGCGAGCTGATCGGGCGTGAGCCCGTCCGCCGGCAGCTCGGCGATGAAGCCGATCGGCTGACCGCGATGCAGCGCAAACGGCTGCAGCGACAGCGCGTCGAGCGCCCCTGCGAGCAACGCGTTGTTGCCGATCTGCGGATGCGCGTCGAGCGGAAGGTGATAGGCGGCCAGCGCCATGTCGGAGTCGAACAGCAGCTTCAGGCGCCGCTTGAGCGGCGTGTCGATGCGATCGACTCCGGGGCCCCAGAAGAGGCCGTGGTGCACGAGCAGCAGCTGCACCCGCTCGCCCACGGCGAGCTCGAACAGCTCGGCGTGCGCGGAGACGCCGGTCGCGATGCGCTCGATGTGCTCGCCACCGGGCACCTGCAGGCCGTTCACGCAGTAGTCCTCGAAGCGCCCGGGCTCGAGCAGGCGGTCGGCCTCGGCGAGCAGATCGGAGAGCTTCGCGGGCACGCGGCGACGATAGCGGCGCGGGCGGCCGGGGGTGCGTGTGGGTGCGAGCGTCCGGGCAGCGTCGGCGCCAGCGACCGTGATGGAGCGGCCCTTGTGGGATACTGGCGCCTCATCGGGGCGTGGCGCAGCCTGGTAGCGCGCACCGTTCGGGTCGGTGAGGTCCCCGGTTCGAATCCGGGCGCCCCGATTACCAGGCGATCGCCGGCGCCGCGTCGGCGACGATCAGCATGACCCGCGAAACTGCACCGGCGTGATCAGCCCCCTTCGAGGGGGCCGATCACGCCGTTCACCTCGACGGCTTCTTCGGTGTGCAGGGTCGCGGTCAGCGCCAGGCCGACCTGTTCGCCGATCGCGTTCGCGAGCACGTCCGTCGGTCCTTCTTCGAACGCTTGCGGTTTCTGCAGGCCGGCGCTCTGGCTGAATTTGAGCGTCGAGCTGGTCTGCATTTTGTTCGATACGACCGGCGCGATCACCGATCCCGATAGCGCCTCGGCCGCGCCGCCGCCGCAGCCATATTCGAGCAGAGCACCCGATTTGCCGGCGGGGAACAGGTCGACCGCAACGTGGTTGGTCACTTTGCCTTCTTTTTCGGTCTGGCTTTCGATGCCGAGCGCGCCTTCGAGACCGTTCGCGCGCATTTCCCCTTCGGCGAGCCCCGACGTGGTGCATTTCTGCCCGCCGGATTCGCAGCCGGTGAGCGTGAGCACGACCTCGCCCACGGTTTTGCGGCCGGTGATCGCGCCGCCACCGGTCTCGCCGGTGCAGGTGAGTTTCGTACGATTGACCTGTTCGAGCGTAACCGGGCCGGTTTTCAGCGCGAGCGTGAAGGCGCCGTTGGCGACGCCCTCTTGCCATTCGTATTTGCCCGTGTGGGTCGTGCTCCGTTCGGTGCAGCCGGCCGTCGTGAAGCCCCCGTAGTAGTAGGTGGTGCTTCCCACTTTTTCGTGGAACGCTTTCACGCAGCGGCCGAATTCAGGCGCCTGCGGTTCGGCTTCTTCGAGTTTCTGTTCGCGTTCTTCTTCTTGGCTGACGCTGTTCACTTCGATCGGCGTGCTCGGCGCGCTCGTTCCTTCGCGGTCGCTGTTCGTGACCGTGATCCGGTAGGTGGTGCGCCGTTCGAGCGGCATCAGGAGCGTCGCAGATCCGCCGCCGTTGACGTTCGCTTCGAGGACCGGTGCCGTTGAGCCCACGGGAGTCGCGACCACGCGAGACGATGTCAGCAGCCCGGCCGTTTCCGTCGCAGGTGTCCAGCCCACCTGGAAGCGGAGTTCGACGTGTTCGCCGTTTTCGACTTCCTGTACGTACGCGGTGACGCCGGTCGGCGGCGCCGGCGGCTGCACCGGAGGCGAGGAAGCTTCGAGGTACGCGGAGGTGCCCACGTTGTAGATGTGATCCCGGTGGGAGTCTTCGGCCGAGAACGTTTCGCTGAGGCCTTCCGGGGCTGTCGAGGCCGCGAAGCTGCGGGTTTCCCCGTACCAATCCCATTCGGAGGTCGCCCACGCTTTGTAGGTCGTGCTCCGCCCGCCGCCGCCTCGTCCGCTCCCCCCGCAGGTCGTGCTCAGGAGCTCCGCACCGGTGGGATAGCCATTGCTGTCGAAGCCGGTCGCGTAGACCTTCTGCGAGATCCCCCCGCACCAGTGGCCGAGGACGTGGAAGGCCCCGTATTCGCTGAGCAGCAGCCTGATCGGCGAAGCCGACGCCGACGCAGCCCCGAGACCGGCGCAGATCGACAGGCATACCCACACCCCTACGGCTACGACCATCTTGCGCGGCATGTTCAAGGTCCTCCCCTGGTTGAAAGTCGGGATCCAAGCCGCGTTCCTCCTAATGAAGCCAACGCGGATAGCTCTCCGGCGACGCGAATTGTCCCTTCAGACACGCGTCGTTCCCAAAAGTCACGCGGAGACGCTCGAGCTTTCTGCGCGGGCGCGTCGGAGGAGTGTGCTGAACTGGTCCACCCCGCTAAGGCGACACGGACCGGCGAGGAGGGTCATGGAGCTTGGACTGGAGAGCTTGATCGACGCGGAGCTGGCCGCGTACGTACAGGAGAGCCGGGACTTCAACGCCTCGGTGGGCGTAGGCGGCGACACCAATCTCCAGCCTGACCCCAGCACCCCGGAGGGGCTGAAAGAGGCGCGGGCCACGCTCGCGGTGCCGGCGCAAGCGCCGGGACCGGCGGCAATCGAGCGGCTCGCCGAAGCCGCCGGGCGGCGGGTGCCGGTGAGGATTTTCGCTCCTCAGAGCAGAACAGCACGAGGGGTGTATCTGCAGATTCATGGCGGCGGCTTCTACTTGGGGTGGGCGGCGCGTGCGGACGCGCGCAATCGCCGCCTCGCCGACGCCCTCGGCGTCGCCGTGGTGAGCGTGGACTACCGGCTGGCCCCGGAGCACCCCTGGCCGGCCGCACCCGAGGACTGCGAGACGGCGGCGTTGTGGCTCCTGGAGGAGGCCGAGAGCCGCTTTGGAACCACGCGCTTGGCGATCGGCGGCGCATCGGCAGGTGCGACGCTGGCGATGACCACGCTGCTGCGGCTCCGCGACCGAGGCTTGGCCGGCCCCTTCGTTGGCGCCGCGCTGCAATTCGGCACCTACGACCTGAGTGGACTTACGCCCGCCGGCCGGCTGATCGCCGACGAGTTCTTCATACAGGCGTATGCCGGCCACGTGTCCGACCGCACAGGAGCAGCTCTGAATCCGCTGGCCTGCGGAGTCACACGGTCCGTAGCGCTTCGGTGGGTGAGAGCCGCGCGGCGCGCAGCGCGGGAAGCAGCCCGGCGACCGCGCCGATCAGGAGCGCCGCGCCGAACCCGCCCGCCCAGGCGAGCATGGGGATGACGATCGCCCAGCCCTTGGAGGAGGCGTAGAGCGCAGTCGCGAGCGCGCCGACAGCGACGCCGGCGGCGCCGCCGCCGAGGGCGAGCAGGATCGCCTCGGAGAGGAACTGGGTGCGGATTTGCCCGCGGGTCGCGCCGAGCGCGCGGCGCAGCCCGATCTCTGAGCGGCGTTCCAGCACGGAGATGACCATGATGTTCGCGACGCCGACGGCGCCTACGAGCAGAGCAACAGCGCCGAGTCCGAGGAAGAGACCGTTGAACGCGCCTTGGGCGTCGGCGCGCGCGGTGAGCGTGGTCGAGGGCTGGCTGACGTTGACTTCGTTGGGCGCTTCTGGGTCCGCGGTGGCGGCGAGCACCGACTGGACGGCCGCGACCTGGCTGTTCTGTGCGCGCAGATAGACGGTGTTGGGGTGCCCGTTGAACTGCAGGTAGCGTTCCGCGGCCTTGAAGCCGACGAGTACCGAGCCTTCGATTTCGGGCGCGAGCACCGATGGGCCGAGGATCCCGACGAGGTACAGCCACTGGTTTGAGACCCAGATCCGCTCACCGGGGTAGATGTGGTCGATCCCGAGTCGCTGCGCGGCCGCCGGGCCGAGCACGGCTGCCGGCTCCTGGGCGGTGGCCGCGTTCAAGTAGCGACCCTGAACGACAGCGACGCCGAGCGTTCGCAGCAGGTCAAGGCTCGCAGCTTGGACGTTCAGGGCATTCGTTTCGACGCTGGGGATCAGTGGAGAGCGATAGACGCCGCCGTTGACGTCCCCCGTCTCGGCGACGTTTTCGACCGGGTCGATACGGGCGATCATCGCGGGCGCGAGGAGCGGCAGCTCGGCGGTCTTGCCGGCGAAGCTCTGGCCGTTGGTCACGGTCAGGAGGTTTGTGCCGAGGCGTTCGATCTCCGACAGCAGCCCGGCTTGGCTCGAGGAGGACAGGCCGAGCACGGCCACGATCGCGGCGACGCCGATCGCGATGCCCAGCGCGGAGAGCCCGGCACGCATACGCCTGGTACGGAGCCCGACGCTCGCGACGCGCGCGAGATCGGACGGGTGCAGTTTCTTGGGCTCGAGGACGCCAACGGCACTCATCGGGATTGCCCGGGTCCAACGTTTACGAGCGCGAACGCCGCCGGCCTTACGTGCTCGACGGTCGCCTTGGCGATGTAGCCGCCCTGCGTGTCGCCGGCGGTGAAGGCCGGCGCAACGGCGATCCCGCAGGCGTTGGTCTCCACCTTGACGGAGTAGGGGTGAGAGACGCGGGCGCCGTTGTGGTGGCCACGAGCATGCACCGTGAAGCGTCCGCTCGCGCCGGCGACAGGCGCTGAAAACGTGACCGCCGCACCCGCGACGGGATTTTTCTGTGCGTCGGTGGCTATGACGGCGAGCCGGATCGGGAAGGGCGTTCCCGCGGGGGTGGATTGCCTGGAGCCGACACCGGGGGTGAGCCTGGTGGGTTTGCCGGCGATGTTTGAAAGCGAAAAGCTCACCGGCGTGGTCGCGCCGCTAGCGGACGCCCCAGAGCTTTCTGCGCCTGACCCTCCGGTTGCTTCTTTGCCCGCGACGGCGGCCGTCGCGGTGAACGAGCCGGCGCTGCCGTTCGCGGTGAGAAGCGGCGAGCTCGCCACGCCGGTGGCACCCGTCGTCGCTGTCGCCTGGGTGCCCGCGCCGGCGAAGGTCGCGCCGGCGCTCGAGGAGCCGCTCGTGGCGCATGCGCTAGAGCCGCCGGAGCCGAGCGTGAACGTGACGGCGGTACCCGCGACCGGGTCCCCGCCGGAGTCCAGCACCTTGACCTGCAGCGGCTGGGGGTAGTGGCGCATGACGCTCGCCGATCTCCTCTTCAGCGGGATCGCGACGAGCCTCGCCGGTAAACCCGCGGCGGTGTTGGTCAGCGAGAACGAGACCGAGCCGTACTGCGAGCTTGCGGTGACGGTGTAGCTGCCCGCGGCTGCGTTGGCGGTAAACGGCGGGGCGGCGACCGCGCCCGAGGCATCGGCGCCTACGATGGCCGTGTTGGACGCGCTGGTGGAGAACACCCCGCTCGCGCCACTCGAGGGCGCGCTGAACGTGACGGCGATCCCCGCGGCGGCGCTCGTGACGGGGCAGCCATCGCTGTTGCTGAGCGCTACCTGCAAGCCGCTCGCAAACGCGCTCCCGAGTCGCGCGGTCTGCGGTGTGCCCGCCACGAGCGTCATCTGGTTCGGCGGATTGGACGACGGGCACCCCGATGTGCCGATAGTCGACGTTTCGGTTTCGCCGGGCGACCCCGCGGTTGCCCCATAGGCAGGCGCTGACGCCCTCACCGGGGTGCTACCGAGAGCGGCGCCCAAACCGGCGGCCGTGACGAGGCCCAGCGTCACCCGGCGGATGAGGCGCCGGACGCCGATATGTGTCATCAGCGCTCTGCCCGTGCTTCGGCCGTGTCGTTCACGATGCTCCCGTCGAGCATCTGCACCTGTCGTGGCAGGCGCCCGGCGAGGTTGTGGTCGTGGGTGATCACGAGGATCGTGGCGCCTTCGGCGTTCAGCTCTTCCAGGAGCACAAGGATCGCTTCACCGGACCCGCTGTCGAGGTTCCCGGTGGGCTCGTCGGCCAGCACGATCGCGGGCCGGCCAACCAGAGCGCGTGCGATCGCGACGCGCTGGCGCTCGCCGCCGGAGAGCTTGCTCGGACGGAAGTGGACACGATCGGCGAGCCCGACCCGGGCGAGCGTGTGGGCCGCTCGCTCCCGGCGCTCGGAGACAGCCACGCCGGCGTACAGGAGTCCTTCGGCGACGTTCTCCAGGGCGCTCGAGTGCTCCGCCAGAAAGAACTGCTGAAAGACGAACCCTATGCGTGTGGCACGCAGCGTGGCGAGCTCACGATCAGCGAGTCCTGCTGCGTCGAGGCCGGTGATCGAAACCACCCCCGTGCTCGGGCGCTCGAGTGTGCCCATGACGTGCAGCAGGGTCGTCTTACCCGAGCCCGAGGGACCGACTATCGCCACGAGCTCGCCCTGTTCCACCGCGAAGCTCACCCTCCGCAGCGCGTACACAGGCGGATCGGCGCCGTAGACCTTGCTCACCCCGTCAAGCTCGAGCACCGGCCGCGCGCTCATTGCCGTGGCACCACCACGCGCTGGCCGGCGGACACACCCTGACCGTCCACCTGCACGAGGCCGTCGGCGTCGTCGAACAGGCCGAGGCTGACCGCCTCCAGACGGTGCACGCGACCTTCGGCGACCTCGAGCGCGTAGCCGCCACCGCTGAGAGCGAGCAGCGCGTCGATCGGCACCGCGAGCGCGCTCTGGACGCTTTCGCTCGTGATCGAGACGTTCACGGGCGCCTGGTCGAGGCGTCCCGTCGTTGCCGGATCGGTCGGCGTGGCATCGACTTCGATCGTTGGCGAGCCTTCTTCTCCACCAGACTTGCCCGACCCTTCCCCGGATTTGCTCGAGGGCGACGTCGCGACGCTCGACACATACGTGATCCGCCCAGGTGTGGTCCTGTTATCCGGCAGAGTGATCGCGACCGTGTCGCCCACCTTGACGCTGGCCTGCTGGGCCGCGTCGAGCGCGATCTTGACCTGGCGGGCGGTCGAGGTGACGTCGAGCACCGGACCAGGCATGACCGTCGCGCCGACCGTCGCCGTCACGCTCGTCACTCGCATCGGCCCGGGCTCGAACGCCACCGAGCCAAGCAGCAGCTCGCCCGTCACGCTCAGGCCGTGCGCTGATTGAAACGCGCGTATCGCCGCAGCGCTCGCAGCGCTGAAGGTCTCGCCCGTGAGTGCCTGCCCGTAGCCGAGCGCTTCGAGGTTCGCATTCAGCTCGGCCACATCGGATCCCGCAGACATCCCCGCGATAAACGCGCGCGTCGGGAGCACCGGGCCATACAGCAGTACGACCGGCTGACCACCGATCTCGTAAAGGCTCTGCCCGCGCGTGAGGACCTGTCCGACCGGCGGCAAACTCGTGAAGGTCGAGCTCTGGCCGTACACCGCGGCCGATGACCGCGCCGTCGTCGAGCTTGCCTCGGCGCTTGCGAGCGCCTGTTCGGCCGAGGCGACCTGCGTCCGGTCGCCTTTGACCTTGACTGTGGCACCGGCTGAGCTCTGAGCGGCGGCCGAGACCGCCTGCACGTCGCTCGCGCACCCGCTCGAGGCTCCGCCTTCGGAGGCAGTGGCGCTGGAGGCGCCTTCGGCGGCGCCATCACCCGCGCAGTCGAGCGCCTCCTTGGCGCGGGCGGCCGACAGGGCCGATCGTTGATCGGCGAGCGCTTCGGTGTCAGCCGCCAACGACACTCTCGCCGTGCGCAACGTTCCTTCGGCGCTGGTCGCCGACTGCTGCGCCTGTGACACCGCCGACGGCGCCGTCCCTGACGGCACGCGGATGCTCGAGGAGCCCGCATAGCCGAGCGTCCCACTCACCTGCGTCTGTGACGACAACGACCGGCGTTGCACCGTCGCAAGCGAGGTCGCCGTCGCGTTATCGCCAACGCCGCCGGGCCTGGCCTCGCCGGCGAAGGGATCGATCACGATCAGGACCGCGACCGCCGCGACGAGCGCCAGCCCCACACCCGCGAGCATTCTGACGCGGCGTCGCTCATCGATGCCGCCTACGGGAATCGATGCTTTCGGGTTCGTGTGAATGCCGTACGGCATGGCAGCGAGTTTCGATCAGTGGTTGTGCAGCGGGAACGCGCACGCGGCCGCCGCCCCCGTGAACGCCGGCGACTGCTCGTCGATCGTGCTGGGGAACACGAGGATCACCCCTTCGATATCGCTGATCACGCCGGTGCCGGAGCCGAACGGATTCGACGGGACCGAGGTCCGTGGGTCGGGGAAGTCAGAGATGCCGTGCTGGCGCATGCACCGCGCGATCCTGAGCATCTTCGCCAGCGTCTGCGGGGAGGGGTGCGTCGAGGAGCCGGGGCCAGGGGGGCCGCCGCCCGGCAGCAACCTTTGGCACTTCGCCCGCGCCGCTTTGAACGCCGGCGAGGAGGGATTCATTTCAGCTGCCAGGCGGAAGCCGCCGCCGCCGGCTATCGGGTCTGGGAAGTTGGGCAAGCCGTTGGAGCGCATGCACTTGGCGAAGGCAACCATCGCCTCTTCGGGGCTCTTATTGCTTTCAGGCGACGAGCCGCCGCCTTCGGAGCTAGCCGAGGAGGCGCTCTTCCCTGAGGAGAGGTGCGCGACAGCGGGGCTCGACGATGAGCCGCCGCAGCCGGCGACCAGCAGAACCCCACTCACTAGCGTTGCGAGTGCGAGCAGGCGCGCGCGTGGCGAGGGGGTCAGCCTCTTCGTATGAATGCTGTTTGGCATCTGGTCTCCTTAGGGGCGTTTGCCACCTCCCGGATCGGTTTTACGCGGCAGGTTGTTTCGCCGTTGTTTCGCTCTCCGACGCAGGCAGCGGTCTTGTTTGGCGGAGCAGGCGAAACAGCGTTGAAACACCGCGTCGCTACCTTGATTACGAAGGAGCCACAGATGCGGGTGCTTGTGATCGAGGACGATGTGGAGCTGGCCGGAACGGTCGCCGCCGGGCTGCGCCACGCGCGGATGGCGGTCGATGTCGCGCTCGACGGCCAAGCCGGCTTGACGCGCGCGCTCGTCAATGATTACGACGTGATCGTGCTCGACCGCGACCTTCCGCTGCTCCACGGCGATGAGGTGTGCGCCAAGCTGGTCGCCTCAGGCGGACGCAGCCGGGTGCTGATGCTCACCGGCGCGACGGCGAGCGACGATCTGGTCGACGGGCTTGGGCTCGGCGCGGACGACTACCTGGCCAAGCCGTTCGACTTCCCCGTGTTGGTGGCCCGAATAGGTGCCCTGGCCCGGCGCGCGCAGCCGAGCATCCCTCCCGTGCTGGAGCACGGCGACGTCCTGCTCGATGCGGCCAAGCGCTGCGCGCAGCGCTCCGGGCGCGATCTCGAGTTGACGCCAAAGGAGTTCGGCGTGCTGGAGCTGCTGCTCGCCGCCCAGGGCCGGGTCGTCTCGGCGGAGGAGCTGCTCGCGCGTGTGTGGGACGAGAACGCCGACCCGTTCACAGGCGCCGTGAGGATCACCATGAGCCGGCTGCGAAGCAAGCTCGGCAATCCCCCTCTGATCGAGACCGTCGCGAAGGCCGGCTACCGAATATGAGCATCGCGGTGCGGCTGAACAACCGGATCACCCAGCTGGCGGTCGGGCGCCACCTGCCGCACCGGACCGTGCGAGCGCGCCTGGCGCTCCTTTACGTCGCCCTGTTCCTGCTCTCCGGCGCAGCGCTGGTCGCGATCACCTACGTCCTCTTTCAGCAGGCGACCGCGTACACGAAGCCACACCTGCCGAACATCCCTCGCGCCCCCGCCATCCAGCAGCTCAAGTCGCCTCAGCCGCCTCTGCCTCAGCTGGCGTTCGACCAGCATCAGCTTGCACAGGACCAGCTTCAGCTGGCACAGGTCCAGGGGCCGTTGGGAGCGGCTGGGCTGGCATTTGCCGTACCTCCACTGGCACGGGACCAGCATCAGCTTGCACAGGACCAGCATCAGCTGGCTCAGGCGGTCAAGCAGCTGGCACGAGCCGTGCACCAGGTCTCACAGGCAGGGTCCGTCGAGGCCGTACAACGCGCTGCCGACTCGCACCAGCTGCTGGTCAACTCAGGAATCGCGCTGGCCGTGGTCGCCGTCCTCGCCCTCCTGGCCGGCTGGCTCATGGCCGGGCGCGTCCTGCAGCCGCTGGAGGACTCCTACCAGGCGCAGCGCCAGTTCGTCGCGAACGCATCGCACGAGCTGCGCGCGCCGCTGACGCGTCAGCGAGCGCTGATCCAGGTCGCGCTTGCCGATCCGGAGGCGAGCTTCTCCTCGTTGCGCGCAGCCCACGAGCGCGTGCTTGCCTCGGAGCAGCACCTGGAGCAGATGATCGACGGGCTGCTGACGCTCACGCGCGGCCAAGCGGGACTGGAGCGCCGCGAGCGCCTTGACCTCGCGACCATTGCTGCACAGGTGATACGGATGCGCGGCGCGGAGGCCACGGACCTCGGCCTGGATGTCCGTGCGACGCTCACCTCAGCGCCGACGACTGGGGATCCGCGGCTCCTGGAGCGATTGATCGCCAACCTCCTCGACAACGCGATCCGCCACAACAACTCCCACGGACATGTCGAAATCACCACAGGCAGCCGTCATCAGCACGCTTTCCTGACGCTCACCAACAGCGGCCCGACGATCCCCCCAGAGGAGGTGCCGCGACTGCTGCAACCGTTCGAGCGCCTTCATGGGTCCCGCACCACGCACGCCGGCGGAGACGGGCTCGGCCTCGCGATCGTCAACGCGATCGCCGCTGCCCATCGCGCCACGCTAAGCGCCAAGCCGCGCCCGGGCGGCGGGCTGACGGTGGAAGTCACTTTCCCCTCAACATCCCTCGACGCGAAGCATCTCAACGCGACGACACAGCCCCCGGCGCTAGAGACCTCCACGGGCGCTCGGCGAGAACCCGAAGCTCAGGGGCGGCCTGGATGACCGCAAGTGAGAGAGTCGGCCTACTCGTCTGAGCGCGGGAAGCTGACGGTGACCGCGAGCCCGCCACCGTCTCGGGGTTTCACCTCGATGCGCGCCTCGTGGGCGTTCGCGATCGAGCGGACGATCGAGAGGCCGAGGCCGTGGTGCCCACTGGCCTCCGCGGTGCGCAGCTCGTCGATCCGTCGAAACGGCTCGAACAGCCGCTCGAGTGCCCACGCCGGTAGGACCGGCCCGGTGTTTGCCACCGTCACGTAGGCCTCCTCGGCGTTGCTGCCGGTCGAGATTTCGACGATCCCTCGCTCGTCGTTGTGGTGGATCGCGTTGTCCAGCAGGTTGGCGATGAGGCGCTCGATCAGCGCCGGGTCTCCGCTCGTCGGTGCCGAGGAGAGCGTGGCGTCCACGGCGGCGGCCTCCTGGGCGGTCGCGGCCCGTCCGGCGAGCACGGCTAGGTCGACGCACTCGCGCTGCTCGAGGCCCCGCTCGCTGGATGCGAGCGTGAGGAGCGCCTCGAGCAGCCGCTCCTGCTCGCGGCCGGATGCCAGCAGCTCCTCGCATGTGGCTCGCAGCTGCTCGGCGTCGGCATCAGGGTTGGCGAGCGCCACCTGCAAGAGGGTGCGATCGACGGTGAGCGGGGTGCGGAGCTCGTGTGCGGCGTTGGCGACAAAGCGCCGCTGCGCCTCGAACGATGCCTGAAGGCGGTCGAGGAGATCGTCGAGGGTGTCGCCGAGTCGCTTGAACTCATCGTCGGGACCTCTCAGCGCGAGGCGCTCTCCGAGGTTCCGGGCAGAGATGGTGTGGGCGGTGTCCGTCATCTGACGCAGCGGGCGCAGCACGCGCCCGGCGATGAACCATCCGAGCACGGTCGAGCCGATCGCCGTGACCACGAGCACGAGCCAGGAGGCTGTGAGCAGCCGGCCCTGGTCGGCCGAGTGCTGCCTTTCCACGATTTCCGGGACGACGCCCACCGCCGGGACGCCCAAGCGCGTCGGGTGCGCGACGGCGGTGCTGCCGACGTGCACGACGGTGCCGACTGAGGTGAAGACGTAGATGACGACAATCACGATCGTGCCGAGCAGCAGGAACATGCCGCTGTAGAGCATCGTGAGCCGCAGCCGTGCACTGCCGCGCGAGGAGCCCAATCTCGCGAGTCGCGGGGCCATCAGATCCGGTAGCCGCTCTCGCGTACGGTCTCGATCATCGGCGGGTCGCCGAGCTTGGTGCGCAGGCGGCCCATCGTCGTCTTCACAGTGGTCGTGAACGGGTCGGTCGCGTCGTCCCAGACGCTCGCCAGCAGCTCCTCGGCCGAGAGCACCCGGCCGTGGGCCGCGAGCAGGCATTCGAGGACCGCGAACTCCTTCGGGCTGAGCTCGAGCCTCCGTTCGCCGCGGTAGGCCGCGTGGCGGGAGGGGTCGAGGCTGAGGTCGTTGTGGACGAGGACCGGCGGCAGAGCGGGTGCCGCGCGCCGCGCCAGCGCCCTTACGCGCGCCACCAGCTCGGCGAACTCGAACGGCTTGCCCATGTAGTCATCCGCTCCCAGCTCGAGTCCCTCCACGCGATCGCGGATCGTGCTCGCCGCGGTGAGCATCAGCACTCGGGCGTGGCCACCGTCGGCGAGCAACGCCCGACACACCTGGTCGCCGTGCATGTCGGGGAGATCGCGATCGAGAACGACCACGTCGTAGGCGTTCACAGCGACCTGTGTGAGCGCCTCGCCGCCCGCGAATGCGAGATCGACCGCGATCCCCTCGCGGCGCAAGCCCTCGGCCAGCGCATTCGCCAGCCGGCGGTGATCCTCGACAACCAGCACCCTCATCTGGCTCACAAGGATGGCTTACCGGCGGTGCCAGCCCGGTCACAGCGCCGGTCACCGTCCTGGCACCGGGCGGTCTTTAGAACTGCGCCATGACCACAACCAGGCACACAATCAGCGCCGTCAAGCCGTTCCTTGCCGCCGCGGGGGCAGCGCTACTGCTCGCCGGCTGCGGATCCTCGAAGAACGACGACACCCCCGGGAGCGGCAACTCGCAGTCCTCCCAGAACTTCGTCTCCGACGCCTACCGGTACTCCGCGTGCATGCGCAGCCACGGCGTCCCGAGCTTCCCCGACCCCCACGTCGTGATCAACACCCCGGGCAAGCAGGCGATCGGCATTCGCCCGCTTCCGCAGAGCATCGTCTCCTCGCCGCAGTTCAAGGCCGCGCAGGAAGCCTGCAAGGGGATCATGCCGGGGCCCGAAAACGGCAGCCCGAAGCAACGAAGCGAAGAGGGACACGCTCGTGAGCAGTACCTGCTGGCCTTCGCGCAATGCCTGCGGGCGCATGGGGTGAAGAGCTTCCCCGACCCGACAGCGCAGGGGCAGCTCACGCTGCAGATGCTCCGCAGCGCCGGTGTCGACCTGCAGGCTCCCTCCTTCCTGCCGGCCGCGCAGGCGTGCGTCGGCGTCACCCATGGCGCGATCACGCTCGCCCAGGTGCAGCAGGCGATTCGTCACCCCGCCGGGCCGGAATCGAGCGGCTCCGGGCAGGGCGGCGAAGGAGCCGAACAGGGCGGTGGCGGCCGGTGAGGGCACTGTTGCGCCCGGAGCACGCACGTGCTCGTCGCCGCGTCGCCCTGCTGGCGCTGCTCCTCGTCGCCGGCACCGCGGCCGCCCTCGTGATCGTTGGCGAGTCGCCGTCGAAGCCGGGAGCGGCCGCGGGCACGACCGCGTCCTACGCGGCAGTGGTCGAACGTCGGGATCTCGTCGCGACCGACACCGAGGCGGGCACGCTCGGCTACGCCAGTCCGCAGACCGTCTATGACCGCCTGGGCGGCACGATCACCTGGCTGCCGCAGGCCGGCCGGGTGATCAAGCCGGGCGGCATCCTGTTCAGGGTCGACGGTGCGCCCGTGATCCTGATGGACGGCACGACGCCCGCCTACCGCGACCTCGCCCCTGGGGTCAGCGACGGGCAGGACGTCCTGCAGCTGAACCGCAATCTCGTTGCGCTCGGCTTCAATGCGGACGCGATCGCGCTCGACGATGAATGGCAGGCGTCCACGACCGCGGCCGTGGACGAGCTGCAGAGCTCACTCGGCGAGGCCGCCACCGGCAAGCTGGCGCTCGGTCACGTCGTGTTCCTGCCAGGCGAGCAGATCGTGTCGAGCGTCGAGGCCACGCTCGGTGGCGGCGGCTCCGGGTCGAGCAGCCCCTCGGCGACGAACGCGGGCGACCTCACAGGCTCCGCCAGGCTCGAGTACGCCGACCTCCAACCCACCCCACAGCCGGCGGCCGCGGGTCCAGAAGCGCCCAAGCCGGCGCCCAGCCGTCATCCGGCCGCCTCGCACCGCCGCAGGCGGACGAGCGCGAAGAGCGAGCAAGCGCTGATCGCGCACTTGAGGAGCGAGATCGAGGCGCTGCGCTCCCGACGTGGGGCAGCCCCCGGCCCGAGCGGTCCGGGCGCGAGCGGCCCACGCACGGCCAACGGCCCGAGCTCGGTCAAATCGCCGAGCAGCTCGTTGAACGAACCTTCCGGCGGGCCGGGCGGCGCCACTCCCACGCCGATCCTGCAGACGACCTCAACGCGGCCCATCGTCACGGTCCAGCTCGAAGCGAGCAAGCAGCGCGAGGCCACGGCAGGCCAGTCCGTCACGGTCGTACTCGCCGATGGCGAAACCGTGAACGGCAAGATCACCGCCGTGAGCGCCGTCGCACAGAGCTCGCCCGCCAACGCCGCCAACAACAACGCGGCCGGGCAGGGCAGCGGCGGCAGCGGCACAGGGGGCTCGGGCTCCACCGTCCCGGTCACGATCACCCTCAGCGGCCGGCGCACGCGAGCCGGCCTGGACCAGGCGGCCGTCAGCGTCAACTTCGTCCAGGCGGTCGCTCACAACGTCCTGTCGGTCCCGGTGACCGCGCTCCTCGCCATCGGCGGGGGCCGCTACGACGTGCAGGAAGCCGCGGCGCCGCACAGGCTGATCGCGGTGACGACCGGGCTGTTCGCCGCCGGGGACGTGCAGATCTCCGGCGTGGGCATCCGCCCCGGCCTGCAGGTGAGCGACTCCGAGGGATGAATGCGATCGAGCTCGACGCGGTCAGCAAGGAGTACCCGGGCGGGGTCCTCGCGCTCGATCGGGTGAGCGTCGAGGTGGCCGGCGGGGAGCGTGTCGCGATCGTCGGCCCCTCTGGTTCGGGCAAGACGACGATGCTCACGATCATGGGCACTCTCGAGCGGCTCAGCGCCGGCAGGGCGAGCATCGTCGGACGCGATCTCGGCGGCGCCTCCGACGCGCAGCTGGCGGCGCTGCGCGCCTACCGGCTCGGGTTCGTCTTTCAGACGTTCCACCTGCAGGAGTCGCTCAGCGCGCTCGAGAACGTCGCGAACGGGATGCTCTACACGGGGGCGTCCGCCCACCGGCGACGTAATGCGGCGCTCGACGCGCTCGTCCGCGTGGGGCTCGCAAATCGCACATCGCACCGCCCATCGCAGTTGTCGGGCGGCGAGCGCCAGCGCGTGGCTATCGCCCGCGCGATCGTGAAGCGGCCGCTGATCGTGCTCGCCGACGAGCCAACGGGCAATCTCGACTCGAGGACCGGCGGTGAGATCGTCGAGCTTCTGCACGCGCTTGCGGGCGAGGGGGCGACGCTCGTGCTGATCACCCACGATCAGCAGATCGCCGCGTCGTTCCCCCGACGGCTGCACATGCGCGACGGGCGCATCGTCGCCGACGAGAGCTCATGAGCGTCACCGCCACCCCGGGGTCGGAGGTCGCCCGGCTGGCGCCACGGGAGCTCGTGGGCTCCGCGCTCCAGGGCCTGCGGGGTCACCGCCTGCGGGCGGCGCTGTCGGCACTTGGGATCGCGATCGGTATAGGCGCGATGGTCGCGGTCGTGAGCGTCTCGGCCTCGGCGCAGGCCAACCTGTTGGCCGAGATCGACAGCCTCGGCACGAACCTACTCACGGTGACCCCGGGGCAGACGTTCACGGGCCAGGACGAGGTCCTGCCGAGCACCTCCGTGGCGATGATCGGCGATATGCGCAACGTCGCCAGCGACGCCGCCGTCTACCAGGTGGCGAACGCGAACGTGTACCGCACCCCGCTGGTACCCTCGCTCGAGAGCGGGGGGATCGGGGTCGACGCTGCGCAGAGGAACCTGCCCGAGGTCCTGCAGACGAGCCTGGCATCCGGGCATTTCCTTGACGCGGTCGCGGAGCGCTTCCCCGAGGCCGTGCTCGGCGCCCAGGCGGCCAGCACTCTGCAGATCACCCACGTCGGCGGCCACCTCCTCGTCTACCTCGGCAGCACCTGGTTCAGCGTGGTCGGAATCCTCGAGCCGGTGCTGCTGGACCCGTCTCTCGACTCGACCGTGTTCATCTCGTTACCCGTTGCCGAGCGAACGTTCGCCGTGAAGCCGAATCCCTCGCAGATCTTCGTGCGGGCGAGCGTCAGCGAGGTCAACCACGTCGCCACACTACTGGCCCCGAGCGCCGACCCGCAGAACGCCGACGGCGTCCTGGTCGGTCGCCCGACGGACGCCCTCCAAGCGCGCGCAGCCGCCCAGGGCCAGTTCACGACGCTCCTGCTGGGCCTCGGTGCCGTCGCGCTGCTCGTCGGCGCGATCGGCATCGCGAACATCATGGTGATCTCGGTCCTCGAGCGACGGAGGGAGATCGGGCTGCGGCGGGCCCTCGGCGCGACCCGGCGCCACATCGCGTCCCAGTTCCTCGCCGAGTCCGCCCTGCTCGCCTTGATCGGCGGGGCCGCCGGGCTGATGCTCGGCGCCGCTGCCACGCTCATTTACGCCGAGGTCAAGGGCGAGCCGTTCGTCGTTCCCTCCTACGCGCTCGTGGCCGCGCCGGCGGCCGGCTTCCTGATCGGTACGATCGCCGGGCTCTACCCGGCCGCCAGGGCCGCTCGTCTGAGCCCGACCGAAGCACTGAGGGGCTAGTCGCGCGTAGCGGCGAGCCCTCCGTGCTCGAGCGTCCGAGGACGAGGCCTCGACCTTTGGGCAGTGTGCGTCTGCGCGTGCGGAAACTACGCTTGCGGGGAGCGGGGGGTTTCGAGTCAACCGCAGGCTCCAAGGAAGGAGGGCGCGGCGATCGACAATCAACATTGCATCCGCTGTGGGCGTCCAGCTCCGCGGGTTGGCACGCCCGAGTATCTCGAATGGCGCCCGGTCATAGGGCCTGGCGGGGAGGTCGGATGGGTGTGTCCCGACTGCCTGACCGAGCGTGAGGCGCGCGCTGTGAGCGACTACATCATCGACGTCGAGGGGTCGGGCAAGGACGCGTCCTCGGGTCGCGGGCGATTCGTCAACCCCGTGGTCCGCGAGCGCGAAGGCTGCATGAGGCGAACGGCGAGGCGTTCCGTACGGCTTCGGGGTTGATCCGGCCTGGTGCTCCGGGGACGCGAACGAAGAAGCTCGCCACCAGTACGCCCACTTTTTCGTATTTGAACGCGTACACGACTTCGCTCTTGCTCGTGAAGGTTTCATCGGGCTCGTAGACGCTCACGGTCCCGTGGATCTCGCCGGGCGGCAGGGGGCAGGTGGTGGTGCTGACCGTCTGGCCGGGGGCGATGTCCGATTCGGTTCGGTAGCCGCCGTGGTTTTCGTGGAGTGCGCCGGGCACCGACCAGATGAAGTTGTAGCCGCTCTGTGCGTTCGCCAGAGCGACGCGCGAGGTGATGGCGAGCCGCAGCTCGTAGCGGCCTTGGCGCGTGCGGACCAGCTTGACCCGGACGGGTGTCTGGACCTGCGCATGAGTGTATGAAAGGGCCGGCGGCGCGACATACCCGACGGGTACCTGCAAGCTCGGTGTACATGCGTATGCGCCGCCGATCCAGCTGCGCGAGGTGATGTGGCAGGTTGCCCCGTCGCGGTAGTGAACCTCGGTTATCGGGCCGTCCACCGGGACGATCCCGCCCGAGCCCACGCCGGTGAGCAGCTGACCGGGGGTCGAGCGCGTGACAATCAGATAGGCACCCTCCGGCCCGCTCGTCGCGCGCGTATGGCGCTGACCGTCGAGGACGTAGGTGACGCTCTTGGCGTCCGGGCCGAGCAGCCCGAAGTAGAGGTTGCGCTCGTCCTTCAGTGGGCATGCCGCTTCATGCGGCCTGTGGCCGCCGGCGGCGGAGCCGGGCGCGTAGCAGCGGCCCTGCCAAGCACTCGCCGGTTGCTCGCCCCACGTCTGGTTGATGTAGAGGCGGTGGTAGCGGTCGAGCGCGCTGCACCAGTCGCCGAAGCCGGCGCCGCCGCTCGCAACGCTCAGTTCGTGGTAGCGGCCGTCGTTGGCGAATGCGTCGTCCTGTCCTACGGCGACGAGTTTGCCTCCCGCCAGACGCGCCACCTCAATGCATCCAAGGCCCCTGCTGGTGGCGAACTCGCGCATGCCCCACGGCGCTCCGCCGGCGGGGTCGGGCGTGGAGAGCGCCAGCACCCTGGCGGTCCCGGGCGTGAGCGCACCGTCGCCGGTCCGCGGCGCCGTGAAGAGCTGCACCGGTGACTTCGGGGCAGGGGCGCCGAACCCGATCACGCCGCTCGCGAGCGCGGCGCCGGCGAGGCTCAGTCCGACGACGAGGGAGAGCAGCGGGGCTCGGCGCCACCCCGAGCTCTCACCGGTGCGTCTGAACAGTCCAAGACGGCGGGCGCGGCGGTGGGCTCGCCGGCCGGCGGCCGCATGCAATTGGCTGCGGACCTGTGGCATGAGGGTCATGCGTGCTCCTCCAGTTCGGCTCTGAGCTTTGAAAGCCCGCGGCTGACTCGCTTGCGAACGACCAGCTCCGAGGTCTGAAGCTCTCCGGCGATGTCCGGGTAGGAGCGCTCGTCGACGATCCGCGCCCGCACGGCTTCGCGCTGTAGCGGCGGCAGCCGGTCCAGCAGATCGATCACCCAGCCACCGGAGCTGGCGACGTTGGCAACCTGCTCCAGTTCTGCTGGCGCGAGCTCTATCGGCTCAACCCCGAGCCGCCGGCGCGCCACGGCCTCGACACGCCCCCGGCGAAGGCTCTTCATCAGCGTGTTGTGCGCGATCGTAAACAGCCAGCCCGCCGCGGAGGGCGTCTGGGGCTTGTAGCGACGCGAGGCGCCAAGTGCCGCCGCGAACACCTCTGCGCTCAGATCCGCCGCCAGCTCCGGATCACCCGTTCGACGGGCGAAGTAGCCGGCGACCGAGTGCTCGTAGCGGTCATAGAACGCCGCGAACGCGTCCGGCTCGGAGCGCGACATCGCCAGCAGCTCGCTGTCGCTGCTCGCATCGAAGTCCACAACTGCGTTAACCCCGGGCGCTGCGATCTGTGACTCGACTCCGTTGGCGCGCCGATGAGTTTTCCTCGCCAGCCACGTCTAATCGGTTGAATCCACAACCCAGACGGGAGGCAGAATGACCGTGACGACGACAGGCATACAGGCGATCAACCTCGTGATGGTCCCGACAAGCGACCAAGACCGTTCGATCGAGTTCTACGAGAGCATCGGCTTCGAGAAGCGCACGGATATCGCCTTCGGGGGCGACTACCGCTGGGTCGAGGTCTACCCGCCCTCGGGAACGACAGGCATCGCGCTTGCGCCGCCGCGACCCGGCGAAGACGTCAAGCCAAAGGAGATCGGCGTCAGCCTCACAACGGCCGACATCGACGGCACACATGGCGAGCTGCGCTCACTCGGCGTCGATGTAGACGAGCAGGTCATGCGCATGGGCGACCCCGTGCCGCCGATGTTCTGGTTCCGTGACCCCGAAGGGCACTCGCTGATGGTCGTCGAGCCGAGCTGAGAAGACGCATCAGGCGCCGGCGCTGAGCTCGCCGGCGCCTGCGGCCATGTCTGTATTGCGATCGTGGACCCGTTGCGGGCGAGATGCTCGCTAGGGGCGCACGAGCTGATAGACGCGCGCTTGACCGACCGTGGTCCTGACCGCGAACGAGGACACGCCGTGGCTGTCGCCTCGGTAGGACAGCACCCCCTCGCTGGGGAGGCGGGAGGGCCCTCGCCGGCTGCTGCCCGCAAGCTGGCGTGAGCCCGCGCGGATGTAGATCAGCCCGCCGGTGAGAGGGGTGGTTGCGTGGATGTAGTCGGAGAAGGTTGCGGGAGAGAGCGTGAAGCGCCGCGAGATCCGCTGCGCGACGTGACCGAGCTCGCCAACCGTGATTTCGCTGCACGCACTGCCGGCGAGCGATTTGCTGACCGGCACGAGCAGGGAGATGCGCAGGGCTCCCTGCGGGAATGCCCGCGCCGGAAAGGAGAACGCCTGGTAGCTGCGGCCGCTGTAGCTGACAGCTCCGTGCGCCGGAATGCCGGCCGCCGAGAGACTGCTTAGGGTCCCTTCGATCGGCAGCGCGCGCGAGCTCACGCTCAGCTGCAGGGGGACGCCGATGAAGCGGGTGACGAGCTTGACGTGGCCAAGGTCATCCTGAACCGAAAGTGAATAGCGAGCCAGGTTCCTGCCGTTTCGCCGCAGCACGCCGCTCACCGGCGCGAGAATCTCCGGTCCACCGACGTCCGCGAGCACCTCTCCGGCGACGCCGGTCACCCGCAGGCGCACGATGTGCGTGTGCGAGTACACGAGCCTGCTGACCGCGTCGCCGATCGCCCTGCGGTCGTGGCGACCCAGCGCGCGAAGAAGTGGAGAGTAGGTTTCGACCTGCCGCCTGTCGGCGAACACCTCGGCGCTGGCCAGCTCGGCGCTGTAGATGCGCGTCGCCACCAGGCCGGCTGTGCGGGCGAGCGTTTCAGCCGCGGCCGCGCCGCATGGCTGCAGGCCGCTAGTGGATGCGCTCAGCAGCGGAGCGCTCGCCGCGGCTGTGTCGGGCGAAGCTTGCCGAGCGCCGCTGCTCCCGCGAGCGGCGCCGCACACCGCGAGCACCGTCGCGAGCGCGAGCGCCGCAGCCTTCGCCGAGCACACGCTCGATCTCACGAGCTCACCGGATCGCGATGTTCCCGCCGATGCGCCCGGCGCCGACGACAGCAACCTTCATTTCTGGCCTCCTGTCTGCTCGTTCGCAGCGCGAGCATAGCCCGACCCTCCCAGCGTCGGGCACCGCGTGATCTACCGGCGCTCGCTCAGCCGAGCGACACGTTGCGGTTCCACTCCACCCAGGCCACCCCGGTCCTGCCGTCCTCGGCGTGAACCCGGCACATCGCGCGCGGGAACTGCGAGATGCGACCGTCGGGTGCCTGCAACAGCAGCGGCCCGAACGCCACGGGCTCGACGTCAAGCGCGAGCTCGCCGTAGCAGAGCCTCGCCGAGCCGATCAGGCCGTCCGCAGCGACGAGCTCGGTCGCCGTAACGCGGTCGAGCTCGATCACGCCCGCGTCGGGCGGCTGCAAATAGCCGACGCCGATCGGCGGTGTGTTCGGGAGCCGAAACTCGACACCGTGAAAACGCGTGCCGTCCTCCAGCCGACCCGCCGACCACACCCACTCCGCCGACCACCAGTCGCGCACGCCCCAGGAGTGATCGCGCTGCCCGCAGCCGTGCAGGGCGATCGTCTCCTCTCCGACGCGCACCGTGCCGCTCACCCGGCACGGGATCTCATAGCGGGTGGCCACCCGGTAGGCATAGGGGCGTCCCTGCGTCACCCATTCGAGGTCGAAGCTCGCCTCGACCGGCGTGCCGGCCTGACCGCGAAGCGGCGCGGACTCGTCGGCGTGCGACTCGCCGGTGCCCGTCACGCGGACGCGAAAGCGCTCGAGCTCCTCGGTGCAGATGTGCTCGGCGCGCAGGCCAGGGCCCTCGAGCGTCAGCGCGCCGTCCGCCGGCAGCGGAGCGGCGTAGTCGACGATCGCCAGCGCCGGACGCCGCGGGCCACAGATGAAGGCCGTGAACCAGCACACGCCCAGGTTCGGATAGAGCCCGAGGCGTGTGTACACTCCGGTCAATCCGTCGTCGGCTACCGCGTCGAAGTACCAGCTCTCGTTCCACAGCTCCTCGGGCCCGGGAGTGTGGCAGCCCTCATCGTGCGGCTCAGGCTCGAGAGCCGGCGGCCGTCCAGAGCCCGGCTCCGGCAGCAGCTCGAGCGCGTCGAGGTCGAGCACCTGTTGTGCGTATCGCGCGAGCGTTGTCAGGAACATGTCGTCGCCGCGCTCGGTGCGCTCCACGAGCATCGCGGGAGCGACCGTCATGAGGATCCCGAGGAAGCTCTGACGGCGGTAGCCGGTCCAGCACTCATCCCACTCGAAGCCGCGAACGCCGTGGGCGTGAAGCGCGTCGAAGTACTCGCGTAGGAGCGCCTGCTCGTGCGTGCGCCGGTCCTCGACGCTCAACGAGCCGGCGAGGAAGTACGCCGCGTCGGTCATAACCGGGCCCCAGCCGACCGTCTGCCAGTCGACCACGACGAATCGTCGCGGGGCCTGCTCGGCGCCGAACAGCAGGTTGTCGAGCCGGTAGTCGCCGTGCACCAGCCCCAGCGGCGGCCGCCGATCTGCCGCCCAGCCGTCGAGGCTCTCCACGAAGCGTTCGCACACCTCCCGATGATCGGCCGCCACGCGCTCGCCGTAGCGATCGAGGAACGCCGCGAGCAGCTGCGTCAGCATCGCTTGCGTGAGGATCGATGCCTGATTGAGCCATGGGGTCCCACCCAGCTGTGGATCGGCGAACACCGGTGCGTGCAGTCTCGCCAGCTCGTGGATCGCCAGCCGCGCGTCCTCGACTTCGCAGCCTGCGATCTGGTCACCCTGCGTCGCCGGCGCCACATCCTCGAGCAGCAGGGTGAACCACCCCTCGGCCCGGTCGATCTCGGCCAGATGGCATTGCGCGAGCGGGCCGCCGATCCTTGGTGCGAGCTCGCGGTAGAAGCGGACCTCGCGCTCGTAGACGCCGAGCCCGACCCCGGTCGCGCGGCTGGTCGGGTCCGCTGAGGCGGTCTTCAGGATGAGCGCCGCCGGGCCTGCGTCGGGGCCGGGCGCGTATGCGATCGTCACACGGCGCGTCTCGCTCATCTGACCGGTGCCGACCGGCTCCACCTGAAAGTCGCTGATCGGCCCGCTGCCGAGCGCGTGCGCGAGCCACTCGCTCGTGAGATCCCGCGGGCCTCGCAGGACGGCGCTCGCCCCTCCCATGGCTAGGTATCTCAGCACAGAGCGCGCAGCTCGACGCGCCGGCGCGGCCTCACTCGACGATCGGCTTGCGGTGCGCGCGACCTCCGCGCCGTGCTTCGCCGCGGAACGGCAGCTTGCGCCGCACACCCGTCACCTCGAGCGTCTGCTCGACCGGTCGCTGTGCGGGTGTCAGATGGAAGTCACAGCGGTGCGCCTCGCAGGAGGACCTGCCGCGGAGGATCGCTCTCACGCCAGTGGAGTCCATGAACTCGATCGCGCCCATGTCGAGGACCAGCTCCTTGGCTCCGGCGGCGCACGCCTCGGCGATCGATTCCTCGAGCATCTGCGCGGAGGCGACATCGAGCTCCCCGCTGAGGACGATCGTGTGACGCGCGCCCTCGGTCCTCGTGTCCATGCGCAGACGTCCGATCGGGCGCCCGGCGAGCGAGGAAGGCTGATCGCTCACCGGAATCAGCGTGACCGCCTGCCCCTCGCGCACCATGCAGCGCGGGCACAGGTCACCCGCGGAGCCCTTGTAAGGCACCGTAAGCCCACACGCGAGACACCGCAGCCTAAGCATTTCCCCTCAACACCCCAACGGTTGGAATACCCGTGAACTTCGTGGGACAAACGAGCTTGCACGCCCGCTTGCGACGGCTAAGCGGCGCCGTCGCCGCGGCGCAATGATTGCGGCGCATGGCTGAACGCGCGCGCAGGACGGCCGAGGGAGGCTGATGTCGGTCGCCGTCACCGCAACGGCGTCGGCTCCGCTGGCGCGGCCGCGCGTCGGAGTGATCTTCAGCGGGCTCATGCTCGTCGTGCTGCTGGCCGCGCTCGACCAGACGATCGTCGCGACCGCGCTGCCGACGATCGTGGGCGACCTCGGCGGGCTCAACCGGCTGGCGTGGGTGACGAGCGCGTTCCTGCTCGCGCAGACCGTCGTGACTCCCCTGTACGGCAAGTTCGGCGACCTCTATGGGCGCAAGCGGATCCTGCAGAGCGCCATCGTCATCTTCCTCGCCGGCTCGGCGCTGTGCGGCCAGGCGCAGGGCATGACGGAGCTGATCGCGTTCCGCGCCGTGCAGGGCCTCGGCGCAGGCGGTCTCATCGTGCTCACGCAGTCGGTGATCGGCGACATCGTGCCGCCGCGTGAACGAGGCCGCTACCAGGGCCTGTTCGGAGCCGTCTTCGGCGTCGCCAGCGTCGGCGGCCCGCTGCTCGGCGGCGTGATCGTGCAGGCCGTCTCGTGGCGCTGGATCTTCTACGTCAACCTGCCGCTCGGAGCGCTGGCGCTGGTGGTGCTTGGTGTAACGCTGCCCTCCACGGCAAAGCGCGGTCGCCCATCGATCGACTATCTCGGCGCAACCCTGCTGGCCGGTGGGTTGAGCGCGATTGTGCTCGTCACGAGTCTGGGGGGCACGACCTGGGCCTGGGGGTCAGGCAAGGTCGTCCTCGTGGGCGCGCTCGGGGTCGCGCTCATCGTCGCGTTCCTGTTCGCGGAGCGCCGCGCGCGCGAGCCCGTGCTTCCGCTGTCACTGCTACGCGACCGCGTGTTCGCCGTGGCCGGGTCGCTTTCGCTGATCGTCGGCTTTGCGCTGTTCGGCGCCGTCACGTTTCTGCCGCTGTACTTCCAGACGGTCGACCAGGCATCGCCGACCGAGGCGGGCCTTCACCTGGTGCCGATGATGGTCGGCGTGCTCACCATGTCGATCGTCTCCGGCAGGGTCATCTCGCGCGTTGGTCGCTACCGCGCGTTTCCCATCCTCGGCACGCTGCTCATGAGCGCTGGGCTGGTGCTGCTCTCGCGCCTGGACACGGAGACCAGCGCAGCGACGGCCGACCTGTACCTGCTGGTGCTCGGCTTGGGGCTCGGATCGGTCATGCAGGTGCTCGTGCTGGCTGTGCAGAACGCGGTCGACTATTCGGTCCTCGGAACCGCGACCTCCGGCGTGACGATGCTGCGCGGAATCGGCGGCTCGCTCGGCACCGCCATCTTCGGGACGATCTTCTCGACGCAGCTCGCCAGCCAACTGCGGGCGACGCTGCGCGGGCCGCTTGCGGTGCAGGCGAGCCACGGCGTGAGGCTGACCGGTGCGCAGGTCGCGCGTCTTGCGCCTGCCGAGCGGCACATCTATCAACACGCCTACGTTCACGCATTGAGCCCCGTCTTCGTGATGGCAGCGGGCGTGGCCGCGCTCGGATTCGCCTTGAGCCTGTTCTTGGAGGACCGCGAGCTGCGCGGCACAGCCGCCGCCAACACCGGCCTCGAGGACGGCCTCGCGGCGCCGCGCTCGCTCGACTCGCTGGCCGAGATAGAGCGCTCGCTGACGCGCGTCACCACGCCGCAGGAGCGCCAGCGCTTCAGGGAGCGAATCGCCGAGCGAGCGGGGCTTGATCTCAGTCCCGGTGCGACCTGGGCTCTGGTCCGCATAGACGAGCACGGCTTCGATCGCGCTCGGCGGATGGCCGGAGAGGACGGCGTGCCCGAGGAGCGCATCGCCGCGGTGGTGCGCGAGCTCGCCGCGCGAGAGCTCGTCGCGGGCACGCAGACCGAACGCAGGCTCACCGAAGCAGGGCAGAACTACGCCGATCGGCTGCTCAGCGCGCGTCGCGAGCTTCTCTCCGACGCGCTTGCCGACGAGAGCGCCGACCGACGTCCCGAGGTGGACACGCTGCTGCGCAAGCTTGCGCGCGAGCTATGCGGCGAGCCGCCGACCGTGGCGTCTGCGGCGAGCGGTACGTAGTCGCCACCCGCCGCTCGAGCCCATCGGTCGGCCGGAGTCGTGCCGGGGTCCTCACGCGCGCCAGCGCAAGCAGCGGCCCGCACCCGCTCGCGCCGCACGCAGCCGCTCCTACGCTTCGTCCCAGGCCTGGAGCACCGTCTGGCGCGTTACAAGGCCGCCGTGCGTCTCGAGCACGGTGGCACAGGCGACGGCGGTGCCGTCGGGGTACCGGCAGGCCTCGGTGAAGGCGGCTCCGGAGTCGTCCTGCACCGAGTGCTGGATGTGATGGCTCATGTCGCGTCCGCAGACGTCCTCCAGCCAGGCTCGGATCTGCCCGCGACCGCTCAGCGCGCGGGGTGTGCTGGGCGGCGCGAGGCGGTCGATCAGCGTCACCTCCGCATCCTCGGCGTACATGCTGAGCTGGGCGCTGGCGTCGCGCTCCTCGACTGCCTGCTTGAACGTTGTCAGGTCGAACTGATGGGTGGTGGTCATGGTGGCTCCTTGATCGGGGTTGACGATGGACGTTGTGTGCATGCTGGGAGTGGCGGCGTTGCGTGAGCGTCAAGTGAGCGTCAAAGCGGTCTGGACTTGCGAGGAGCCGGTTCGCCGCTCGGGTGGAGGGCTACGCTTTGGCCTGGTGTTGCGGATTCAGCTACTTGGGGGGATGGACGTTGAATGCGACGGTGAGAAGCTCGCCGTGCCAAGCGCCCGCCGCTCCTGGTCGCTGCTCGCCTACCTGGCGCTCGCGCCTGGTCCGCAATCGCGCGGTGATATCGCTGCTCGCTTCTGGCCCGACGTGCTCGACTCGAGCGCGCGCGCGAGCCTGCGTAGCGCGGTCTGGTCACTGCGGCGCGCGCTCGGCGAGGCGGGCGAACGGTTCCTGATCGTTGATCGCGACCACCTCGGCCTGGTCTCCGGGCCCGAGCTGTGGGTCGACGCGCTCGCCTTCGCTGAGCTCGTCCAAGCGAGCCGCGAGCGCGAGGCGGTCGAGCTGTGCGCGGGAGAGTTGCTCGCCGGCTTCGACGAGGAGTGGGTGCTGCGCGCTCGCGATGAGCATCGCGAGCACCTGCTGGAAGCGCTCGAGCGGCTCGCCTCTAGCAGCGAGGCGGCGGGCGATCTGGACAAGGCGCTCGAGTACAGCCGCCGCGCGGTGGCGGTGGATCCGCTCAGCGAGGATGCTCATCGCAGCCTGATCGCGCGGCTCGCCGCCTCGGGCGATCGTGCGCGGGCGCTGATGGTCTACCGGGCGCTTTCCGAGCGGCTACGACGCGAACTGTCGGTGGCCCCCTCGCACGCCACGCGTGCTCTGGTGGAGCAGCTTCGCTTCGATGCCGACGACGCCTCCGTAGACGTTGCCGCCGGGACGCGCCCCTCCACGGTCGGCGCAGGTGCGCACGCAGGCGAGCCGCATGCGCCGCAAGACCCCTCGGCGCGCGACGTGGCAGCGCACACCGCGCGGCCGTCCCGGCCCCTGTTCGGACGCACACGCGAGCTCGGCCGCCTGATGAACGCGTGGGAGGGGGCCAAGCGCGGCGAGGGAGGAGTCGCTTGCATCCGGGCGGAGGCCGGCATCGGCAAGACGCGGCTTGCCAGCGAGCTGCTCGCCGTTGCCGCGCGCCAGGGCGCGGCAACGGCGGCCTGCGCTGCTCTTGACCTGGGAGGCGCGGCTCCGTTCGGGCTGTGGGCGGAACTACTGCGCAAGCTGCTCGCGACGGTGCCCGCTCCTCCGCTCGACGTGGCTTGGCCCGAGGACCTCGCGCGGCTCGTGCCCGGCCTGCCTGCGATGCTCGGGCGCAGCGTCGCCGAGCGCTCGTTCGTCTCGCCAGATCTCGAGCGTGCGCGGCTGCTGGAGGCGGCCGTGGCGGCGATCGAGTGGGCCGCGCACGAGCGGCCGCTCGTCCTGCTGCTCGAGGACACGCACATCGCCGACCCCTCGAGCCTCGAGCTCACCGGGTACCTCGCAAGACGGATCGAGTCTTTGCCGGTCCTGTTCGTGCTCACGCGCCGTCCGCTGCCCCGCCGCGCCGAGGTCGACCGGCTCGAGCACGCGCTACGCTCGCGCCGGCTTCTGCGCGAGGAGCTCGAGCTCCACCCGCTCGAGCCGGCGGCCGTCGCCGCGATCGCGCTCGACGTGGCGGCGCTCCAAGCGGAGGACGTCGCCCGCGTTGTCGAGGCCTCGGAGGGCAACGCCCTGCTGGCCGTGGAGATCGCGCGGGCGGTCTCCCGCGGGGAGGGCGAGCTTGCCGAGGGCGTCCGCGGGGCGGTACGCGGCGCCTTCGGGTCGCTCGGGGATGGCGGCCGGCGGTTCGTCGAGCTGGCCGCCGTGGCTGCGCGCGAGCTCGCACATGACGAGATCGCGGCGCTGCCGATCGCGGACCCTGTCGGAGCTGCCGTCGAGGCCCTCGATAGCGGGATCCTGGTGGAGCGAGAGCAGTGCATAGGCTTCCGCCACGCCCTGCTGCGCGAGGCCGCCTACCTGGACCTTCCCCGTCCTCGCCGGGCCGCGCTGCACGAGAGCTGGGCTCGGACGCTGCTCGGCGGAGCCAGCGAGCGTAAGCAGAGGCGGGCGGCGGAGGTCGCCAGACACCTTCGCCTCGCGGGCAGGGACGCAGAGGCCGTCGAGCAGCTCGCTCTGGCCGCGGGCGAGGCACGTGCCGTCGGGGCGCTGATCGAGGCGGCCGGTTACATCGAGGAGGCGCTGTCGCTAGGAGACGATGATGCTGAGCTGTGGCTCGAGCTCGCCGAGGTGCAGGCTTGGCGTGGGCTGCGCCCGGACGCCGAGCTCGCCTTCGCGAGAGCCACCGAGCTGGTCGCGGCGGATCCGCTCGCGCTCGCCAGAGCGTGGCTACGCGCCGCCCGCTGGTACCACGGCCCGATCTGCGTGCCGACGATGGTGCGCCAATGCTGCCGGGAGGCGCTCGCCCTGCTCGACCGCTGTGCGCCCGACGCGACCGAGGAGCGGCGCGAGGCGCTCGCGGCCCTCGCCTGGGCGGAGGCGGTCGCCGGCAGCGTCGAGGAGGCGGAGAGGTTGCTCGTGGACGTGTATGAGCTGTCCGCGGGAGAAAAGGCCGACGACCTGTCGATCTACGACGTGGCGCACGCACGCGCGCTTGCGATGATGCGCCGAGGCGCGTTCGTCGAGGGATATGGCCCCGCGATCGCGGCAGGAGACGCGATCACGCGGGCCGGGCGACCCGACCTCGCCTATGGGTGCTGGGCCAACGCTGCCGGCGCGGCCGCCGCCGCGGGCGACCACGAGCGTGCGCTCGAGTTCATCGACCGAGCGGCCGCCGCGCTGGCCGGCAAGGGGCTCGTCGGCCTCGAGGTACAGCTGCTGGCGATGCGTTCATTCGTGCTGCTGCGCATAGGTCGGATCGCCGACGCCTGCGCTGCCGCCGCGCAGGAGACGACGCTCGCCGAGCGGCTCGCGGCACCGGAGCTCGAGGCCATGGCAGCGCACGACCGGGCGATGGTCGCGCTCGCGCAGGGCGAGTATGCGCTCGCCGGTGAGTTGCTCGAGCAGGCCCTCGCCCGCGAGGCGCCGATCAGCCGCCCGCTGACCCGCCTGCGCCGGGCCGAGGCGCTCGCGCGCAGCGGCCGCATCGCCGACGCAGAGGAGGAACTGCGCGCAACAACGCGCGAGCCGGTGCGCCCGAGCGACTTCCCGGCGACGCTCGTGGCGCGCATGGCGCGCGCCCAGGCGCTGATCGCGGCGCTGTCGGGCGATCGCCCGCTGGCCGAGCGTCGTCTGCGTGAGGCAGCCGAGGGTTGGCGCCGCCAGGTCGCGACGCTGAGCCGCGGCGACAGCCTGACCGTGGCCCTCGCCGACCTAGGCAGGCCCGTGGTCGGCCTGATCGAGCCCGAGCAAGAGCTCGAGCGCGTGCTGGAGGAGCTGCACGCCATCCAAGCCACTGAGAAGGGAGCCGAGCATGCCATTTTTTCGTGACAGTGCAGACACCAGCGCGGAGCCCGAGGAGGTGTGGAAGCTTCTGTACGACCCATCGCGGTTCCCCGACTGGTGGGCCGGCATCGGCACCGTCGAGGTGGGGGACCAGCACGGCTCCTACACGATGTATCCGGAGGGCTACCCCGACTTTCCGATGGCGCAGCTGCTCGACACGGTGCGCGAGGAGAGCCGCGTTACGGTCTCCTGCCTGGTGTCCGACCTGCGCTTCGAATGGGCCCTCGAGCCACTCGACGGCGACCGTGGCACCCGCATCAGCGTCGAGGTCGAGATCCCCGACGCCGAGGCCGCCCGCCTGGACACACAGCGCGGCACGATACGTGCCTCTCTCGCGAATCTCGCGGCCCTGTCGGCTTTGACGGTCGATTGACGGGAGGGTGACGGCGCGTCATCCATTCTGCCGAGCAATCCGCAACCACACAGAGAGGATGAGTCATGAGCAGCATGGCAATCGACGAGGCAAAGCTCGAACAGTTCATGGGCCAGTTCGTGGGCGACCTGGGAGCGGTGCTGACCGCCCCGCTGGTGCTCATCGGCGACAAGCTCGGCCTGTACAAGGCCATGGCCGACGGCGAGCCCGTCACCCCGGGCGAGCTGGCCGAGCGCAGCGGCTGTCGCGAGCGCTACATCCGCGAGTGGCTCTGTCAGCAGGCAGCGAGTGGCTATGTCGACTACGACGCGTCCGACGGCACGTTCAGGTTGCCACCGGAGCAGGCGATGGCACTGGCCGACGAAGACAGCCCCGCCTTCATCCCCGGCGCCTTCCAGCTTGCCGCGGCTGCGCTCAAGGATGAGCCGCAGATAGCCGAGCGCTTTCGTTCCGGCGAGGGCTTCGGCTGGCACGAGCATCACCACGACCTGTTCGCTGGCACCGAGCGCTTCTTCCGGCCCGGCTACCTGGCGAACCTCGTGCAGGCCTGGCTGCCCGCGCTCGACGGCGTCATCGAGAAGCTCAACGCGGGCGCACGCGTGGCCGACATCGGCTGCGGACACGGCGCTTCGACCATTCTGATGGCCGAAGCGTTCCCCGCGTCCGAGTTCATGGGCTCCGACTACCACGAGGGGTCGGTGGAGGCAGCGCGCCTCGCCGCTCAGCGTCGCGGCGTGGACGAGCGGGTTGGCTTCGAGGTGGCCTCGGCGAAGAACTTCAGCGGCGGCCCGTTCGACCTGGTGTGCGTTTTCGACGCACTCCACGACATGGGCGACCCGGTGGGAGCCGCACGCCACGTACGCGAGCAGCTGGCAGCGGATGGGACCTGGATGGTCGTCGAGCCCCTCGCCGGCGACGCGATCGAGGAGAACCTCAACCCGGTGGGGCGAATCTTCTACGGTGGCTCGACGATGCTGTGCACCCCGGCGTCGCTCAGCCAGGAGGTCGGGCTGGCCCTCGGCGCGCAGGCCGGCGAGCGCAGGCTGACCGCGGTGCTCAACGAGGGCGGCTTTGACCGTGTGCGACGGGTCGCCGAGACGCCTTTCAACATCGTGCTCGAGGCGCGCGCCTGACATGCTCGAGCACGCGCTCGCCCATCCCACCGTGTTCGTCAGGGACCTCGAGCGGGCCCGGGCGTTCTACGAGAAACTGGGCCTCAAGGTCGTCGCCGAGGTCTCGACGGGCGTGTTCATGGCGGCCGGAGGGGGCACGATCTTCCCGCTCCTGCACCGACCTGACGCGAAACCGCCACCGCACACGATCGCGGCCTTTCAGGTCAACGATCTCGGCGGCGTTATCGGCTCGCTGCGCAGCGCTGGGGTGGTGATCGAGGAATACGACACTCCCGCGCTGAAGACCGTCGAGGGCATTGCCGAGATGGGCGACTACCGTGCGGCCTGGCTCAAGGATCCCGACGGTAACTTCATCGGGATCCACGAGCCACCGAGAGCCGAGGCGAGGAGCTGACCTGCACCCCTTCCCGCGCGCGCCTGAACACGTCACGGGCGTGCTCCACAGGCCGGGGGCTGCTCGAGCGTGCAGCTGAGCGGAATCGGTAGGCGATCCATCGTGAGCAGCCTCGGCGTTCGGCCGGCGAGCGCCTAGTCTATGCGCGGGTGAACAGCTGCCGTTGGACAACGCTCGATGAGCTCGGGGGACGATGCGACGAGTGGCGAGACCTGCTGGCCGCGAGCGAGTTCCCGAGTGGCTTTGCCGATCCCGGCTGGGTGCTTGGGTGGTGGAGCTGCTACGGCACCCGCCGCGAGCCGTGGTGCATGGTGTCCGAGAACGCCGACGGATCGCTGGCGGCGGTGGCGGTGTTGGCGCTGTCCACTTCCCCAATCGCCCGGACGCTCACGTTCGCGGCCTCCGAGTGGAACGGGATCGAGACGCTCGTCTGTGCGCGCAGCAGCGAAGCCGAGTTCGCCGCCACGCTGCTTGCCGAGCTCGCCGAGAGGCGTCGTGAGTGGGACTTCTGGCGAGTGCGCCGGCTACCTCGCACAACCGAGCTTGCGCGCGTGCTGCTCGACGGCATCGGCGAGCTGCGTCCCACCGCCAGCGATGTGCGTCTGCAGCCCTTCATCGAGCTGCCCGACAGTGTCGAGGAGTTCGAAGCTCGCTTTCCAAGCAAGGGCCGCAGCACCCAGCGGCGCAAGGCGAAGCGGCTGAGCGCGCTCGGGGCGCAGGCGAGGCTGGTAACCGACCCCGAGGAGGCGCAGCCGGCGCTTCACCGGCTGCTCGAGCTGCGCATGCTGCGCGCGAACGAGCAGGGCCAGCGTCACGAGCACATGGATGAGCGCTTCGAGCGCTTTCTCGTTGCTGCGGTGCACGGGATGCTTCCCACCGCGGTGCGGCTGTGGACGCTCGAGCTCGACGGGCGCACGCTGGCGATGCGCCTCAACCTCCTGGCAGGTCCGCGCGAGCACAGCTATCTGCTCGGGCTCAGCGACGAGCACCGCAATCTCAGCCCCGGCGGAACGCTCGAGCGTTACGCGATCGACCAGTCGATCATCGAAGGACGCACCGAGCTCGACCTTGGCCCCGGTCGCGAGGAGTACAAGTACCGCTGGGGCGCGAATGATCGTGAAGTCACGCGGATGGTCGTTCCCAGCGGCTCATCGCGCAGCTGGATTCCAGCCACCGCGGCGGCGCTCGACATAGGCCTGCGCGGGAGCGCAGCGGCCGAGGCGATCAGACGCAGACGGGGGATCGCACCGAGTGCATGAGCGCAGTCGCGCTCACCGGCAGGAGAAATCAATGGGCTCGAGGCGTCTATCCGCCAAGCGCAACGCGCTCGCCGATCCAGTCTCGCTTCAGCGAGGAGGCGATCTCGCGGGCCGCCTCGCCGGGCGGCCGCAGCTCGGCTTCATCGACGGAGCGCACCGGCTGAAGGCCACGAACCGCGTTTGTCAGGAACGCCTCGCCGCCGGCGAGGCGTTCGAGCGTCAGCTCTCGCTCGCGTACCTCGATCCCAAGTGCGCGTGCCGCGCCGATCGCGCGGGCGCGCGCGACCCCGGGCAGGATGCGCCCGTCGCGCGGGGGCGTGAGAAGAACCCCCTGCTCGACGGCGAACAGGTTCGAGCGCGAGGCCTCGAGCACGACCTGCCCGGCGTCGAGCACGAGCGGAAGGCAGCCCTCCGGCACCTGCGCTTCCATCTGCGCGAGCCCGGTCCGGTCTGCCCACTTGTGCGCGCCGATGCCACCGGGCACGACGAACGAGCGCAGCTCGATTGCGCGCTCCCAGCGCGGGAACACGCCGTCGCGATCGATTGCGGCGGTGAACACGTCTGCGAGGAGCGGGCCGTCGGATGTGGGCGCGAGCGTGAGGCGCAGGCGTCCGAGCTCGAGCGGACGCGCGTGATCGAGCACGAGCTCGCGTGCGTTCGCCGGCGGGTCCTGCGCGAACAGCTCGCGAACGCTCGATTGCAGCCGCTCCAGGTGGGCGTCGAGTTCCACCGGCGCGCCCGCAACAATCAGGAGTGTCTCGAAGACCCCGAGCGCCTGATTCGGACGGGGAAAATCGGACACGCGAAGATTGTGCCATTCTGCGGCCGTGCCACCGGGACTCGCTCGCTTGCGCCGCTACCTGCGCGCGCATGGTGTTCGCGACACCGCCGCGGCGGTCCTGCACAAGCTGCGCCAGCTCATCTACGACGAGCAGCGGCTGATCGTGATCGTCAAGGCGCTCGATTCGATCGTCGTTCCGGCACGCCCGGGCGACCTGCGCCTGGAGGATCTCCAAGGTCGACACCTGCCCGAGCTCTCGGAGCTCAACCGCAAGCGCGGCCAGCCGGAGGCAGACCGGCGCTTCGCGCGCTACCTACGCGACGGCTTTCATGGCTTCGTCGCCCACCGCGGCGGGGAGCTCGTGGGTTACTACTGGTGGGTCGATCGCGACGTGCACACACCGTTTCCCGACCTGCGCAAGAAGCTCGGGCTCGGCATCGAGCTCGGCGAGGGCGACGTGTACGGGTCGGACTTCTTCCTGCTCGAGGAGCATCGCGGCGGAGGCATCGCGGCCGATTTCCTGTTCAAGCTGGAGACTGCGCTGCGCGACCGCGGCTATACGCAGCTGTGGGGTTATGTGGTCAGTGGCAACAGGCCGGCCCGCTGGATCTACAGTACCCGTGGCTACACGCCGATGTGGATCGTGACCAGAAGGCGAGTCGCGATGCTGTCGCGGACGACTCGTGAGGCCCCTTGACGATGGAGGTTGGAGCGTGAGTGTGGCGGGCGAAGTCGAACAGTTCATAGTTCGTGAGATCGCGCCCGGCTTCGGGCCGGTCGACCACGACCTCGACCTGCTCGCGGGTGAGGTGATCGACTCGCTGGGGATCGTCCAGCTCATCGCCTTCTTGGAGGAGAAATACGCAATCAAGGTCGGCGACGACGACCTTGACCCCGAGAACTTCCGCTCGGTCAACTCGATCGCCGCCTTCGTGCAGCAGACGGGGGCCTAGCCGATGTTGATGGAGCTCCTGTACGAGCAGGCCGCGGCACGCCCGGGTCACACGGCGATCGTGTATCGCGACGAGCGCATTTCCTTCGCCGATCTGGTCGAGCGGATCGAGCGCGTTGCGAGCGGGCTCGCCCAGCGTGGCATCGGTCACGGCGACGCGGTCGCGCTGCTGCTCTCAGACGACCCATGGTTCGCGGTGAGCTTTCACGCGATCACCGCGATGGGCGCGATCGTGGTGCCGATCAACCCGGCTTTCAAGCAGGCCGAGCTCGAGTTCAACTTCCGCAGCGCGAACGTCGCCGGCGTGATCAGCGACGAGCGCGCCGCCGGCGTCTGCGAGCGGATAGCCGCCCGGCTTGACGGCAAGGTCGAGGTGATCAGCTCGAGCACCGCGCACGGCCAGGCGCACACGCTCGACGCCCTGCTGGCAGAAGGCAGTGCCGAGCGTCTCCCTCCACGCTCGCCCGAGGAGACCTTCGTCTACCAGTTCTCCTCCGGCTCGACCGGCAGGCCCAAGCGGGTCCCGCGCACGCATGGGCAGTGCGCCGCCGAGGCCCAGATGTACAAGGCCCTCGGCATGACCCATGAGGACAGGATCTTCAGCGCGATCCCGCTGTTTCACACCTGGGGCATGGGCGCATCGCTGTTCGGCTCGGCCGCCTCCGGCGCGACGATCGTGATCCTCGAGGAACCCCACCCCTTCCTGCTCAAGCGCCGCCGGGCGCTCGAGCTGATCGAGCGCGAGCGTGCCACGATCTTTCCCGGCGTGCCGTTCAACTTCCGCCTCATGGCCGAGGCCCCGGGGCGCGCGGACCTGTCCTCGCTGCGTCTGTGCTTCTCCGCCGGAACCGCGCTGCCGCGTGAGAGCTTCGAGGCCTTCGGCGAGCGCTTCGGCGTGCTCGTGCGCCAGCTCTACGGGAGCACCGAGACGGGCATGATCACGGCGAACATGAGCGCCGACCCGGTGTCGACGTTCGAGTCGGTCGGGACGGCCGTGCGAGGGCGTGCAGCTGGAGATCCTCGACGACGACGGCGCGCCCGTGCCGGTGGGCGAGACGGGCGAGGTTGCCGTGAAGAGCCCAGCCTCCAGCACCGGCTACGCGGACGCGGACGCGGCCAGCCTCGCGGCGTTTCAGGATGGGCGCTACCTCACCGGCGACCTCGGCTACCTCGATCGAGAGCGGGCTGCTCTACCTGCAGGGGCGCAAGAAGCTTCTGATCGAGATCGGCGGATACAAGGTCGACCCGATCGAGGTCGAGGACGTGGTCAAGGCACATCCCGTGCGTCAGCGACGCGATCGTGGTGGGTGTCGCGGGGGAGAGTGCCGGCGAGGAAACCGTGAAGGCGGTTGTGGTCCCGAGCGAAAATTGCGACGAGAGCGAGCTAATCTCGTTCTGTCGCGAGCGCCTGGCCAACTTCAAGGTCCCGCGTACCGTGGAATTCCGCGACGAGATCCCAAAGAGCCCGCTCGGAAAGATCCTCAGGAAGTACCTCGTTTGAAGACCCTGCTGATCGACAACTACGACTCGTTCACCTACAACCTCTTCCAGCTGCTGGCCGAGGCGAACGGGGACGAGCCGATCGTCGTTCGCAACGACACCGCCGACTGGGACGAGCTCGAACGCCTCGAGTTCGACAACATCGTCATCTCTCCCGGCCCCGGCAGCCCCGACCACGAGGGCGACTTCGGGGTGTGCGCCGAAGCGATCCGCCGGGCGCAGGTGCCGCTGCTCGGGGTCTGCCTCGGCCACCAGGGGCTGACATGGGTGCACGGCGGCAAGGTGCTGCACGCACCCGAGGTGATGCACGGACGCATCAGCGCGGTCCTGCACGAGGACTCGCCGCTGTTCGCCGGCATTCCCCGTGAGTTCCAGGCAGTCCGCTACCACTCGCTGTGCGTCGAGCAGCCGCTTCCGCCGGAGCTCGAAGCGATTGCGCGACACGAGCGACGGCGTCGTGATGGCGGTCGCCCACCGCACCCGCCCGCAGTGGGGGGTGCAGTTCCACCCCGAGTCGATCTGCACCGATTACGGCCGCCAGCTGCTCGCAAACTTCCGCGACCTGACCAGCGAGTTCGGTCTCGCGAGCGCGAATGGAAGGCGCGGCGAGGCTGCGGTCGCCGTGCGCACGCGTCCCCGGCGACGCGGTCGCCAGTCGCGCAAAGCTCGTGCTGAAGGTGAAGCGGCTCGACACCCTCTACGACCCCGAGCGGGCGTTCGTCAACCTCTACGGCGACAGCGACACCGCGTTCTGGCTGGACAGCAGCAAGATCGACGAGCGGGCCCGCTTCTCGTTCATGGGAGCGCGCCGGGGGCCCGCTTGGAGCGGTCGATCACCTATGACGTCTCGAGCGGCGAGCTGCGCATCGAGCGTGCATCCGGCACGGAGGTGCGTGCCCGAATCGATCTTCGACTACCTCAGCCGCGAAATGCGTCACATGCGCTACCTGTCCCACGACCTGCCGTTCGACTTCAACTGCGGCTTCGTCGGCTACTTCGGCTATGAGCTGAAGGCCGACTGCGAAGGCAACGACGCCCACCACTCGACGATGCCGGACGCCGCGTTCGTGTTCGCCGACCGGCTGATCGCGTTCGACCACGTCGAGCAGTGCACCTACGTGCTCTGCGTGGCCGAGCCGGGTGACGCCGAGCAGGGCGATCGCTGGATCGCCGAGACGAGCCTGAGGCTTGGCTTCGCTGCCGCCGATCAGCGCTCCGGAGTGGGACGGCACGTCCGAGCCCGAGCCTCCGGCCTTTCGCCTCAGCCGCTCCCACCAGCAGTACCTCGATGACATCGCCACCTGCAAGCAGCGCCTGATCGAAGGCGAGACGTATGAGATCTGCCTGACCAACAAGATCACCGCGGTCCTCGACGCCGAGCCGCTCGCGCTGTATCGCACCCTGCGCCGCGTCAACCCGGCGCCGTTCTCGGCCTATCCTGCGCTTCGGCGAGGACGCGGTCCTCAGCTCTTCGCCCGAGCGCTTTCTCAGCGTCGGGCGCGATCGCTGGGTAGAGGCGAAGCCGATCAAGGGCACCTGCCCGCGCGGCGCGACGCCGGCCGAGGATGTGCGTCTGGCCGAGGAGTTGCGCACCGGCGAGAAGAACCGCGCGGAGAACCTGATGATCGCGGACCTGCTGCGCAACGATCTCGGCTTCGTCTGCGAGGTCGGCACCGTTCACGTGCCAAAGCTGATGCACGTCGAGTCCTACGAGACCGTGCACCAGCTCGTGTCTGACCGTGCGCGGGCTGCTGCGCGAGGACGTCGAGCCGCCCGACTGCATCCGCGCCTGCTTTCCCGGCGGCTCGATGACCGGCGCGCCGAAGAAGCGCACGATGGAGATCATCGACGAGCTCGAGGGCGAGGCGCGGGGCGTGTATTCGGGCGCGATCGGCTACCTGGGCCTGAGCGGAGGCTGCGATCTGAACATCGTGATCAGGACACTCGTGCTCGAGGGCAAGACCGCTTCGCTTGGCGTCGGCGGCGCGATCGTGATGCAGTCCGATGCCGAGGAGGAGTATCAGGAGATACTGCTAAAGGGCCGCGCGCCGATGGCCGCGATCGACCCGCGGGTCGATTCGAAGACGGTCTTCGAGCGCTCGTCGGGTGCGATCCCCGACGTCAGCGCGAGCTGATCGTCGCTTCGCGCGAGCTCGCGGCGAGCGCCATCGCCGCGTTCGCGTTACGCGAGGGCTCGCCCACCTGCGCCTCGCTGGGAGACGGCGGCGCGCATACCGTCAGGCTCACCCGTCCTGCGCGGCGCTCGACGCGCAGCAGCACGGCCTCATGAGCGGAGGCGACAGCGTGCGCCCGCTCGAGCGCGCTTGCGATCTCCGCCGGTTCCACGCCGCAGCCCGCGAGGAACTCTGCGACGTGAGGTGCCTCGAGCGCATGAATGTCGGTTTCGAGCTCCTCGACTTCGACCTGCTCCGCGCGCACGGGTGCATCTGGGGCGAGTATGCACGCGGCCATGTCGTCCGGGGTCGCCTCGGCCGCGGCTCGCACCGCCGTCAGCAGTTCCGCCGCGCTCGAGCACCGGCCGAGCTGCTCGGCGATCTCAGTCAGTCGCTCACGGCCGAGCAGCCGGTCCTGCCCCACCCAGCGCAGCGCGCCTCGGTGAGGCCGTCCGTGAAGAAGCAGACCTCCGTGCCTGCGGCGAACGAGAGCGTGCTCTGGCGGCGTCCCGTCGGCTCGATCCATCCGATCGGCGGCGAGCAGCAGACCATCAGGGGATCGCGCATCTCACGCCCACGGATGATCGGAGGTGGGTGGCCGGCGAGCGCGTATGTGAGCGTCGCGGTCTCGGAGTCGTATACCGCCAGCGCGACCGTCGTGAGCCGCTCGCAGCTCGGATCGGCGAGCGTGCATCCGGCCAGGGCGAGCGCCGCTCGCGGCTCGAGGCCCGCCTGCACGTAGGCGCGCAGGGTGTAGCGAGCAAGCGCCGCCTGCGTGAGCGCGTCGTGGCCGTGGCCGACGACGTCGCCGACGATCACCGCGACCCGGCCCGGCGATGGCTCGAAGACGTCATAGAAGTCGCCGCCCGCCGCCGGCCCCTCGGCGGGGCGATAGGCGACCGACACAGCCGCGCCGCCGACCCGCGCGGGCACCTCGGGCACGAGCGCAGCCTGCATCGCCGCGATGTCTCTACGCAGGGTCACTCCCTGCGCCTCGAGTCGACGCGCCCGACGAGAAGCCAGGAACGCGCGTGTGCCGAGCCCGATCGCGAGAAGCAGCAGCGCGAGGATGATCGGCTTGCTCCAGTCCGGCACCGGCAGAGGCAGCGGTATCTCGCGACCGATCGCTTCGAGCGGATTGCTCGAGCTTTGCGTCGTGGCGACGGCTGAGCCTCCGTTGCCGGCCCCGTCCGACACACTCGCCGCCAGCGGCGCGAGCGCGCCGCTCAACGAGGAAGCCGTGCTCGCGGCCGAACGCGCACTCGAAACGTGCTTGGCGGTGTGCACCCGATGCGCTCCGGCCGCCGTCGGGTCCGATCCGCCGCGGCGGCTGCCCGTCGGCACCGCCGCACCCGATGCCCCGGGCGAGTCGCCGACAGCGCCAATCGACGCCGCTTTCGCGCTCGCGGGCGCCGCGCCTGAAGAGGTGCGCGAGCCTTCCGCGGGAGCCGACGGGCTGGGCGTCGAGGGCGCTGTCGGAGTCGGCGGCAAGGGGTTGCCGACCGCGGGCGCTTCAACTGCGGGCAGGGTGGGGGTCGAGACGCTGACCGTGGGTTTGCCGCCGACGGATACGCCGACGAGCTGTCCGCCGGGCGAGGTGTCCGGAGTCGAGACCCCGACAGTGGGTTTGCCGCCCACCGATATGCCGATCAACGGAGCGCCCGGCGCGGTTTCGGGTGTGGCCACGCTGATCAGCGGTGGGCTCGAGGCGGAGCCCGCGGGGCTCGGGATGCTGATGAGCGGCGTGCTCGAGGCGCTGGCGGCACCGACCGCGAAGCAGGCGCCGGCGAATAGCGCGGCCGTCGCGCGGACGCTGCGCGCATGTGACAGGCGCGATCGTCCGCGCGATCTCACGCACGTGCCTTTGACAGGCTGACGACGGTCGCGCCCGGCGTGATCGTCAACGAGAGCTCGTCGGTGAAGCGCGCCATCAGCGCGAGCCCGCGCCCATGTTCGGCCCCGGTGCTGTCGTCGGCGCCGCCCGTTGAAAAGGTCCCGTAGTCGCGCACGCTGAGCGTCAGCATCTCCTCATCGGCGTCGGCGCTCATGTGGATCAGGCCATCGGCATCCGGCGCGCCGTGGCGGATCGCGTTGGTGACCGCCTCGTTGACCGCGTAGACGAGTTCATAGCTGCTGCGCGCGTCGAGCCCGAACGTGTCGGCGGCCTGCAACGCGTATCGACGCGCGACCGACAGCTGCGAGCTTTCGGCGGGGAGTGCAACCTCGCCGGCGATCTCGCAGGTGTTGGGCTCGGCGCGCACTCGGTCAGCCCGCGATGGCAAGCTCGTGCAGCGCCTCCTCGCGCGTGCTGCATAGCGCGATCTCGGCGTCGAGCCCGGTTATGCGCAAGATCTCGCGTACGCGGTTGCTCTCGTTCGGCCAGGTGACCGCATGCGAGGCGTTGCCCTCGCCGCACACAACTGCGAGCGAGCCCTGATGCTCTGAGCGGAGCCGAGCCACGGCCCCCATGAGGACGCCGATCGCCGTCGAGTCGATGAACGTGGCCGCTGTCAGGTCGAGCACGAGGCGGTGGTGGCCCGCGTCGATATGCGTGAAGAGGTGCTCTCGCAGCTGTGGGCTCGCCGCGAAGTCGATCTCGCCGCCCATGGCGATGATCGCAATGCCCCCGGCTGCGGTCTCGTCGCTGATAACAAAGAAACAGCTCATTCGTCCTCCTGAGCCCCGGGTCCGACCTACGGCGGAGTGTACCGGTGTTGTTCGGCAGTATGGAACACCCGATGTAGTTGATGTAGGCCGAGTGGACGCATGTGGACACACCCGCAACAATCGGTTCACACCGCGCTCGCTGCGGGACCGGTCCGGGTGCCGGCGCGTGGACCTGGCGTGGCCGCGCATGCGTAGCTCGAACGTGCCGGACACGGGTTTTTCCACGATGGGCGTTCGGCCGGCCGCCGCAATGATGCGCTTATGGCAGATCGCGTTGTGATTCTCGGCGCGGGCACGGCAGGCACCGTCGTGGCCAACAGGCTGCAGCGCTCCCACGGCGATGAGCTCGAGATCACGCTTGTCGATCGCGATGATCGCCACCTCTACCAGCCGGGGCTTCTGTTCGTGCCGTTTGGAATGCAGCAGTCGCAGGGCCTCATCCGCTCGCGTCGCGCTCAGCTGAGCCCGGCGGTGGACCTTCGTGTGTCGGAAATCGAGCAGGTGGATTCCGGCGCGAGCGTCGTGTGCCTCGCCGACGGCTCGACGCTTCCCTACGACGTTCTCGTCATCGCCACCGGGGCGGCCCTGCTGCCCGAGGAGACCGACGGGCTTATGGACTCGGGCTGGCGCGAGCGGGTGTTCACGTTCTACTCGCTCGAGGACGCCGTCGCCCTGCGCGACGCACTGCGCAGCTTCAAGGAGGGGCGCCTGGTCGTGAGCGTGACCGACATGCCGATCAAGTGTCCCGTGGCGCCGCTCGAGTTCTGCTTCCTGGCGGACTGGTATCTGCGCGAGCGCGGCGTGCGCTCGGATGTCGAGATCACCCTGGTGACGCCGCTCGATGGCGCGTTCACCAAGCCCGTGGCTGCGGAGCGGCTGGCCGGCCTGCTTGCGAGCAAGGGCATCGGGCTTGAGAGAGAGTTTGTCACCGGCCGCGTGGACGGAGACGCCGGACGTCTGATCAGCTGGGATGAGCGTGAGGTCCCGTTTGAGCTGCTTGTGGCGGTGCCCCTGCACGGGGGTGCTCGGTTCCTGTCAGATCCGTCGGGCCTCGGCGATGAGCTTGGCTTCGTGCCCACCGACCCGCACACCCTCCAGTGCCGGGACGTCGAGAACATCTTCGCGATCGGCGACGCGAGCGACCTGCCGATCTCCAAGGCAGGCTCGGCTGTGCATTTCCAGAGCGACACGCTGGTTGAGAACGTCGGGCTCTATCTCGCTGGAGAATCACTCGAAGCCACCTACGATGGACACGTGAACTGCTTCATCGAGACCGGCTTTCGTAAGGCGATGCTGATCGATTTCAGCTACGACAGCGAGCCGCTGCCGGGTCACTATCCGGATCCACGGCTCGGCCCGCTGACGCTGCTTCACGAGTCACGTATCAACCATCTCGCGAAGCTCGCCTTCGAGTCCGCCTACTGGCACATGCTGCTGCCCGGCCATCGGATGCCAGGACTGGGCGGGATGCGTGATTCGCGGACGTCCACTCTCAGCGAGCTAGGAGATACACGATGAGCACCGCCACTTATGCCGGCGCACCTGTCGAGGTGGACGCCGAGGGGTTCTTCCAGCACCCGGACCAGTGGAACCGGCAGATGGCGGCGCAGATCGCCGGCGAGGCCGGAATCGAAGAGCTCACCGATCGCCATTGGCTGGTAATCGAGTTCATGCGCAACAGCTACCTGGACAAGGGTGCCGCGCCGTCGATCCGAACTCTCGGCAAGGCCTCAGGGGTGTCGATCAAGGAACTGTATGAGCTGTTCCCCAAAGGGCCCGCGAAGCTGGCTGCAAAGATCGCGGGCATCCCCAAGCCACGCGGCTGTATCTAGAAAAGGAGCACTTCATGCTCGACAGCGTGTCGCACAACGGCGCCAGCGCCGATCCGATCGCCAAGGTTTCGATCATCATCTCCAAGGGCTCGCTCGAGGGCGTGTACCCCGGACTGATCATGGCCAACGGGGCGCGCATGGAGGGGATCGACGCCAACGTGTTCTTCACCTTCTTCGGGCTCGACGCGATCAACCGAGTCAAGTCCGAGCGCGTCAAGGTTGCCACCGTCGGCAACCCGGGCCTTCACCTCGCGACCTGGGCCGGCGCCGTTCCCGGCGTCTCGGCGCTCGTCACCCGCAAGCTCGCGAACGAGATGGAGAAGCTCGACATCCCGCCGATCCCCGAGTTCGTCGAGTTGATCTCCGACTCGGGCGCCGGCCTATACGCGTGCAAGGCCTCCGTCGACCTGTTCGGGCTGAGCGAGGAGGACTTCATCCCCCAGGTGCGCGACGTGATCACCGTCGGCGAGTTCTACGAGCTTGCCGCCGGGGGGCAGATCATCTTCACCTGAGCTATTTGGCTGTGCAGAGCCGATTCTTGGGGGAGCGCGCCAGGATTCGCGCCAGTTCTTGCGCGGGTCATCTCGATGTCGGGGAAGATGTAGCGCGGTCCCGGGGCTCGCGGCTGCGGGCGCCCTTCGTAGGCGGCCTGCCACGCTGGCGTCGTGCTCGCCAGCGTCGCGAGTGCCTGCTCGCGACCCTGCACTGGACGCGAATCGCGCCAGCTTGGCCTTGGCTCTGCTCGATCCTCTCGGCCATCGACACCCCCAGCGCCGCTGCAATAGAGTCCCCGCACGGTGAACGCGCAAGAGATCCGCGAGTCGCTCGTCGTGGGTACCGACGGGTCCGACACCGCGAAGCGGGCGGTCGAGGAGGCGATTCGGCTCGCCAAGCTGCTGGAGGGCGAGCTACACATCGTCTCCGGGTACGCCCCGCTGCGTGGCGCGCGCGTGGCGGGCGCAGTGGAGGGGGGAGCCGACGTCTCGGCCCCGCCACCCGATTTCCAGGTGCGCGCGATCCTCGATGAGGCTGCGGCTGTAGCGCGCATAGCCGGGGCGGAGGCGCAAACGCACGCGCTCGATACCGATCCCGCGGACGCTCTGCTCGAGGTGGCGAACACTGTCGGAGCGACCCTCATCGTCGTCGGCAGTCGCGGCATGCACGGGGCGAGACGCGTGCTCGGGAGTGTGCCCAACAAGGTCTCGCACAATGCTCGCTGTAACGTCCTGATCGTGTCCACCGACGAGCGCTGAGTGGCGCTGGGCAATACGAGCGCCCGATCGGGGCGCCCGGTCGAGGCCCGCGCGCATACGCTCGAGCGCGTGGGGGTAAGGTAGGTCGATGTCCCGGTCTGCCGTTGCGCAAGCTCGGGATCGCTTGCAGCGCCGCCTCCCACGCCTGCTCAAAGTTCACGCAGCGGCGGCGCTGACGGGTGAGCACTTCGCGAGCGATGACGAGGTCATCGAGCCGGGCCACCGAGGCCGAGCATGCACCTCAGGTGCGCGCGAGTTCTCGCGCCAGTTTGTGCCAAACTCAGCGCGATTCCACGCGACTCGGTGCGAGCGCGATTCCACGCGACTCGGTGCGAGTGTGTTTGGCTCTAGCGCGCCAAATATGGCTGTACAGAGCCACCTCTGGCAAGTCATCTTCACCTGAACACGCCGCGGCTACACGGCCGCATCGGACATAGAGCCGTGTGTGCCAAGCTACGCCACATCGAAGATGTAGGGCATGGAGCGTGAGCGGATGACGAACGTCCCGCCTTCGGGCGTGCAGTTCGAGATAGTGCACGGCGAGCAGCGCGCCACCGTCGTCGAGGTCGGCGGCGGGATTCGCGCCTACGCCGTCGGCGAGCGACAGGTCCTCGACCCATACCCGCTCGAGGCCATCTGCGACGGTGCCCACGGCGCGCCGCTGATCCCATGGCCCAACCGCCTCGCCGACGGCCGCTACAGCTTCGACGGCGTCGAATACCAGCTGCCGCTCAGCGAGCCAGAGCGCGGCAACGCCATCCACGGCCTTCTGCGCTGGCGTTCGTGGCGTGCCACCGAGCGCGACCCCGAGCGAGTCGTGATGGGCATCCGCCTGCACCCGATGGCCGGCTTCCCATTCACGCTCGATGTGCGCGTGTCCTATGAGCTTGGTGACGACGGGCTCCTCGTCACCACCACGGCCACGAACGTCGGCGAGCGCGCCTGCCCGTACGGAGCGGGCCAGCACCCCTACCTCTCGCCGGGAGGCGGGCTGATCGACGAGTGCACGCTCGAGGTGCCCGCGCGCACGCGCATCCTCGTCGACGAGCAGCGCATGCTCCCGATCGGCCTTGAGGCCGTCGAGGCGAGCGAGTTCGACTTCCGTGCCCCGCGCCCGATAGGCGCCCAGCAGTTCGACCTTCCCTACACCGACCTCGAGCGCGACGAGCGGGGTCTCGCCACGGTGCGGCTCGCGGCGCCCGACGGCGCCACCGCTGAGCTGTGGGTCGACGAGCTGCACCCGCTGATTGAGATCTACAGCGGCGATCAGCTTGAGCCCTCGCGCCGTCGGCGTGGCCTCGGCGCGGAGCCGATGACCTGCCCGCCGAACAGCCTCCAGAGCGGCGAGGGGCTGGTGCGGCTCGAGCCGGGCGCCGCGCACAGCGCTCGCTGGGGCGCGCGACTCAGCTAGTTGCGACGCCAAGGGGCACTGTTCGGCGTGCCGCGTGCGCGGGTAGATTGAGCCTGTGCTCCGCCCGCGACTGCCTCCGTTCCTGCGCCAGCTCGATGGAGACCCGCTCGGGCTCGGGCGCTCGGCTCGCTCGCCGCGCTCGGCGCAGCTGACGCCCCGCACGAGCACCGCTGACCGCGTGGTCCAATCGGTGTGCCCCTATTGCGCCGTGGGATGCGGCCAGCGGATCTACGTGAAGGACGAGAGGGTCGTGCAAATCGAGGGAGACCCCGACAGTCCCATCTCACGCGGGCGTCTTTGTCCGAAGGGCGCGGCCTCAGAGGGCTACGTCAACAGCCCGCTGCGCGAGCACACGGTCAAATATCGCCGCCCGCATGGCACGAGCTGGGAGGAGCTTGAGCTCGATCAGGCGATGGAGATGATCGCCGAGCGGCTCATCAAGACGCGCGCGGAGACCTGGGAAGAGCACAACGAGGACGGCCTGCCGCTGCGGCGCACGCTCGGCATAGCGGTGCTGGGCGGGGCCACGCTGGACAGCGAGGAGAACTACCTGATGAAGAAGTTCTTCTCGGCCGCCGGCGCGGTCTCGATCGAGAACCAGGCACGCATATGACACTCCTCGACGGTCCCCGGTCTGGGGACCTCGTTCGGGCGCGGCGGCGCCACCACCTTCCAGCAGGACCTCCAGAACGCTGACGCGATCCTGATCATGGGCTCGAACATGGCCGAGCAGCACCCAGTCGGCTTCCAGTGGGTTATCGAGGCCAAGGAGAAAGGTGCGACGGTGATGCACGTCGATCCTCGCTTCACGCGCACGAGCGCGATGGCCGACCTGCACGTGCCGCTGCGGCCCGGCACCGACATCGCGTTCCTCGGCGGGGTGATCAACTACATCCTCGCCGGCGAGCGGCAGTTCACCGAGTACGTACGCCACTACACAAACGCTCGCGTGATCATCGCCGAGGAGTTCCGCGACACGGAGGAGCTTGGCGGCTTCTTCTCCGGGTGGATGCCAGAGGACGGCGCATACAACCTCGACAGCTGGGGTTACGCGGGCACCGAGAGCGATGCATCGGATACCAGGAAGGGGCGGACGGGCGATGTCTCAGGTGACGAGGCGCACGGCGCGCACGGTATGAGGCTCGAGCGGGGCGAGCCCCCCGAGGAGGACCCCACGCTCGAACACCCGAACTGCGTCTTTCAGATCCTCAAACGCCACTTCGCCCGCTACACCCCCGAGGTCGTCGAGCAGATCTGCGGCGTTCCGCGCGAGAAGCTGGTGGCGGTCGCGGAGACGCTGTGCCGAAACTCGGGGCGCGAGCGCACCAGCGCGATCTGCTACGCGGTCGGCTGGACGCAGCACACCCACGGCGTGCAGAACATCCGCTGCGCCTCAATCATCCAACTGCTGCTCGGCAACATCGGGCGTCCCGGCGGAGGCATCCTCGCGCTACGCGGACACGCGAACATCCAGGGCTCGACCGACATCCCGACGCTGTACGACATCCTGCCCGGCTACGTTCCCATGCCCCGGCCGGACAGCGAGGACGACATCGACAGATTCGTCGAGCTGAACGGCCCCGACACCGGTGTATGGGGCTCGCTGAAGAGCTACTCGGTGAGCATGCTCAAGGCATGGTGGGGCGCGGCGGCGACGCCAGAGAACAACTTCGCCTACTCCTACCTTCCCCGCATCGACGGAGACCACTCGCACTACCCGATGATGCTGCGCATGATCGATGGGCTGACCAGGGGCTTCATCGTGATCGGGCAGAACCCGGCGGTCGGCTCGGCGAACTCCTCGCTGCAGCGGCGCGCGCTGGCGAACCTTGAGTGGCTGGTCGTGCGCGACACCAACGAGATCGAGACCGCCGCGTTCTGGTACGACTCGCCGGAGATCGAGGCGGGGCAGATGCGTCCCAAGCAGATCGGCACCGAGGTCTTCTTCCTGCCGGCCGCGGCGCACACCGAGAAGGACGGCACTTTCACGAACACCCAGCGTCTGCTGCAGTGGCACTCCAAGGCGCTCGAGCCGCCCGGGGACTGCCGCTCAGACCTGTGGTTCATGCACCAGCTCGGACAGCGCATACGCACGAAGCTCGCGAGCTCGCAGGAGCGCAAAGACCGCCCGATCCTGGATCTCACCTGGGACTACCCCACACAGGGCCCGCAGGGCGAGCCGGATGCCGACGCGATCATGCAGGAGATCGGCGGCCGTCACGCCGACGGCAGGTCCATCGCCTCATACCTTGAGCTGGCCGACGACGGCTCGACCGCGTGTGGGTCGTGGATTCACGCCGGCATCTACGCCGGCGGCGTGAACAGGGCAGCCCGCAAGAAGCCCGGTGGCGAGCAGAACTGGATCGCTGCGGAGTGGGGCTGGGCGTGGCCCGGCAACCGGCGGATCCTCTACAACCGCGCCTCCGCCGATCCGGATGGCAGGCCCTGGTCACAGCGCAAGAGATACATGTGGTGGGACGAGCAGGAGGGCCGCTGGAGCGGCCTCGGCGACGAAGTCGACTTCGAGCGCGAGAAGCCTCCCGGCTACGTGTCGCCACCCGGTGCCAAGGGCATGGATGCCATCAACGGCGGCGCGCCGTTCATCGTTCACCCGGATGGGCTCGGTTGGCTGTACGCGGCTACGGGGCTCCTCGACGGCCCCCTGCCCACCCACTACGAGCCGTTCGAGTCGCCGGTGTCCAACGTCCTCTACGTGCAGGACACGAATCCCACGCTCCAGACCTTCGCGCGGCGCGAGAATCCCTATAACCCCTCCGCCGGTGAGCCGGGCGCCGAGGTGTTCCCGTTCGTGTTCACGACCTATCGCCTGACCGAGCACCACACCGCGGGCGCGATGTCGCGCAACGTGGCCTACCTGTCCGAGCTCCAGCCAGAGATGTTCTGCGAGATCAGCCCCGAGCTCGCGGCCGAGCGTGCTCTCGAGCACGGCGGATGGGCCACGATCGTGACGGCTCGTGCGGCGATCGAGGCTCGCGTGCTCGTGACCGATCGCATCCGGCCGCTGACGATCGACGGCCGCACCGTGCATCAGATCGGTTTGCCCTATCACTGGGGCCGCAAGGGACTGGTGAAGGGCGACTCGGCCAACGAGCTCCTCTCGCTCGTGCTCGACCGCAACGTGCACATCTCCGAGTACAAGGCCGCCACGTGCGACATCAGGCCGGGGCGGCGCCCGCGTGGCTCGGCGCTCACACGGCTCCTGGAGGAATACCGCGCTCGCGCGGGGATCGAGCGATGAAGCTCCGCACGCACACGTGGCCCGCCGGCTACGGCGAGGAGGCCCGGCCGCGAATGGGCTTCTTTACGGACACGAGCCTGTGCATCGGCTGCAAGGCGTGCGAGGTCGCGTGCAAGGAGTGGAACCGTGTGCCCTCAGCCGCCGACGGGCTTCAGCGGGCGCTCGTACGACAACACGCTCGCCCTCGGCGCCAACAGCTGGCGCCACGTCGCGTTCATCGAGCAGCGCAAGGAGCTCGGTCCGGATGGCGGCTCGCTCGTGCAGAGCGCGACGCTGGAGGAGCTGATCGGGCAGGCTGGCCTCGGCACCTACCAGGACGGCGAGGGGATGCGCTGGCTGATGGCGAGCGACGTGTGCAAGCACTGCACCGAGGCCGCGTGCCTCGAGGTCTGCCCCACGGGGGCGCTGTTTCGCACCGAGTTCGGCACGGTGGTGGTGCAGGAGGACGTGTGCAACGGCTGCGGCTACTGCGTGCCGACATGCCCGTTCGGCGTGCTCGACCGGCGGCAGGGCGACGGACGCGTGTGGAAGTGCACGCTCTGCTACGACCGCTTGAAGGACGAGCGTGAACCGGCCTGCGCGCAGGCGTGTCCGACGAACTCCATCCAGTTCGGCGAGCTCTCCGAGCTGCGCGAGCGCGCCGAGTTCGCGTCTCGAGGCCCTCACCGAGGCCGGGGCCGAGCGCGCGCAGCTGTATCTGCGCGACGACGCCGACGGGATCGGGGGCGCAGGCGCATTCTTCCTGCTGCTCGATGACCCCGAGGTGTACGGGCTTCCACCGGACCCGCTCGACACGACTCGCGATCTCGCCGGGACATGGGGTGCGGTCGGCGCGGCGGCGCTGGGCCTCGCGGCGGGGATCGCTGTTGCGGTCTTCGGAGGACGTAGGTGAGCGCACTCGGAGACGCCTCGGCAGCCGGCCCGGCTGCGCGCAGCAGCCGCTCCTACTACGGACAGGCGGTGATCAAGGAGCCCGTGTGGACGCACGAGATCCCCTGGTACTTCTTCCTCGGCGGGCTCGGAGGCGCATCGGCGACCCTTGCCTACGCGTGCGAGCTTCGCGGCTGCGACGTGCTCGCGCGCCGCGCGTGGGCGATCGCGCTGTCGGCGCTCGCGGCCAGCCCGGCGCTACTGATCTCGGATCTCGGCCGGCCCGGGCGCTTCTTGAACATGCTGCGCATGTTCAAGGTCACCTCGCCGATGAGCGTCGGCTCCTGGGTGCTCGCGGCGGGGGGAGCGAGCACGGGCGTCTCTGCGCTCAGCTCGCTGACCGGGCGTCTGCGCTGGGCCGGTCGGTTGGGAAAGCCCGCTGCGGCCGCGCTCGGGCTGCCGGTCTCGACGTACACGGCTGCACTGATCGCGCAGACGGCGGTGCCGGTGTGGCACGAGGCGCGGCGTGAGCTGCCCGCGGTCTTCGCGGCCGGTGCGGCGATCAGCGCCGGCGCAGCGGCGACCGTGGCGACGCCCGTCGAGCATGCGCGCCCGGCCCGCCGCCTGGCGCTGCTCAGCGCGTCGATCGAGCTGATAGCGGTGCGCGTCATGGAGCGCAGGCTCGGCGGGCTGGGTGAGTCCTATCGGGCGCAGGCCGCCGGAGCCTACGCACGGTCCTCGAAGCGTCTGACCCTGACAGGAGCGCTCCTGCTCGGGGTGTGCGGCCGACGCAGCAGGCCAGCGTCTGTGGCGGCGGGAGGGATGCTGCTGGCAGGCGCGTGGTGCGAGCGCTGGAGCGTGTTCGAGGCCGGCCTGCAGTCAGCTCGCGATCCACGTGACACGGTCGATCCCCAGCGAGCACGCGTTGACAGCGGCCGCGGCCACGGTGCGAGCACGCAGGATCGCGACGCGATTGAGCGAGAGGCCTGAGCGGCGCAGCTCGAGTTCGTCCTCTAGGGTCCCCGGCACCCCAACGCCGCGGCCTCTTGACGAGCAAGATCCTCAACATCGAATCGCGCACCGCGGGCACGCGCCACCGCCTGGCGCTTCAGGGCGAACTCGACCTGACCTCCGCCCAGCAGCTGACCAGCACCGTCTTCGAGCTGTGCGCAAATGGGGCGCGAGAGCTGGTGCTCGACGTGGCCGAGCTCGTCTTCATCGATTCGACGGGCCTGCGCGCGATCCTAAACAGCAAAGCGCTTTGCGAGGAGAGGCTCTGCGACTTCGCCATGAGCCCTGCACGGGATCAGATCGGGGAGCCCGTGCGACGCCTTTTCGAGATCACCGACCTCCTCGAAAGGCTCCCGTTTCGCGACGCTGAGGCGCCGTGACGCTCGCGTCAAACGGTCAGTGCGCGACGCTCCGGCCGGCGATCAGCTCAAGAGCATGGCCAAGCGGCTCGAGCAGGGTCTCGCTGAGCTGCTCGATGCTCGCTGGATTGCCGGGCAGGTTGACGATCAAGGTCGAGCCGCGCACGCCTGCGATCGCGCGCGAGAGCATCCAGTTGGCGGTATGCGCTCGCGAGGCTGCACGCATCGCCTCCGCGAGACCGGGGATCGCGCGCTCTATGACCGCGGCGGTGGCTTCAGGCGTCACGTCGCTCGCTGCGACTCCGGTGCCGCCGCTGCTGAGCACCAGCGAGCAGCGCTGCGAGTCGGCGAGGTGCTGCATGCGCGCTTCGATCAGCGCGCGATCGTCCCCGATCAGCTCGCGGGCAACGACCTCGGCGCCCAAGCGCTCGGCGAGCGCCGCAAGCCGCGGTCCGCTCTCATCGATGCCGTCGCCGCGAGCCTTTGAGCTGCTGATCGTGATGAGCGCAGCCGTCAGGCGCGGCTTGTCCTGCACGGATGCGCGCTCTCGGCGTCCTCGGGTGTGAACTGACGCCGGCGGCGCGTCGCCGGCGTCCTCGCCTGCTCGCACGTAGTCGCTGCGCCCGCCTCGCTTTTCGAGCAGCATGACGTGCTCGATCTCCACATCGCGCTGTAGCGCCTTGACCATGTCATAGACCGTCAGAGCGGCCACCGCGCAGGCCGTCAGTGCCTCCATCTCGACGCCCGTGCGGGAGACCGTGCGCACCTCGCTCGTGAGCTCTACCAGGCCCTGCTCTTGGTCGACCGTGCCCATCACATCCGCGAAGGTGAGCTCGAGCGGATGAGCCAGCGGGATCAACTGCCCGGTCTGCTTGGCCGCCTGAATGCCAGCCAGACGCGCTACGGAGAGCACCTCTCCCTTTGGCCCCTCGCCCCGCTCCACCGCGCGGGCGCTTGCACTCGACATGCGCACGCGCGCGCGTGCACGGGCGACACGCTCTCCGGGCTGCTTGGCTCCGACGTCGACCATGCGCGCGCGCCCGTCCTCATCCAGATGGGTCATGCGTTGCTCGCTCATGCCCAGCGAGCCTCGCCGTGCGCTGGATGCTCGCGCTTCCAGATCGGAGCCTCGGCCTTGATCCGGTCGATCGCGGCGCGCGCGCCCGCGAACGCTTCTGCGCGATGCGCCGCCGACACGGCCACAACGACGCTCGGCTGGCCGAGCGCAACATCCCCGACGCGGTGCTCGGCCGCCGCGCCGAGCAGGCTGTGCGCTTCGATGCACTCACGCAGGATCTGCTCGATCTGGGCCTCGGCCATCTCCACGTAGGCCTCGTACTCCAGGCGCTCCACCGAGCGCGTCACGCCCTGGAAGATCACGATTGCCCCGGCGCCGTCCTCGCGCACCGCGGCGGTGAGCCGGTCGAGCGACGGAGGCTCCTCGCCCACACGAACATGCGTGCTCGGCCCGATGCTTTCAGAGCCTCCGCTTACTGGAGGGATCAGAGCGAGCTCGTCGCCGGCCTGCAGGACGGTGTGCGGCTCGGCGTAGTCGCGGTTGACGGCGACCCTCACCGGCAGACGGCCCAGCAGCTCCCCCAGCGCAGGGCGCTCGGAGAGAACGCTGATCGCCTCGGCGACCGACGCGCCGCGCGGCAGCGCGAGCTCGATCGATCCTGCGCCGGCACGCTCCCGCAGGATTGCGAACATGCGCACTCGCACGCGAATCTGGGCGGGTCCGACGCCGCCGTCGCTGTCCTCGACCGTGCGAGCTGAGCTCATGCTGCGGCTCCGCAGACGTCTCCCAGCAGCTCGATCTCGACGCGCTCACCCGCGTGCACGCGCTCGACTCCACTCGGCACGATCGCCAGCGCCTGCGCGCCCAGCATCGAGGTCAGGATGTGCGAGCCCTGCGCCCCGGTGGGCTCCGCGAGCCAGCCGTCGTGCGTCGCACGCAGGCGGCAGCGCACGGCATGAGCGCGGCCTCGCGTCTTCTCGTAGTCGCTCGCCATCAGCGCCGTGGCCCGGGTTGCGCCATCGCCGGCGCCCTGCAGCGCGCGCAGCGCGGGTCGCGCGAGCAGCGAGAACGTGACCATCGCGGAGACGGGGTTGCCGGGCAGCCCGAACACCAGCGTGTCCCCCGAGGTGCCAAACCAGGTGGGCTTGCCGGGTCGCAAGGCAACCCCCCAGAACAGCTCGTGCGCCTGCAGCTCGCGCAGGGCCCGCTTGACGTGATCGTGTGCGCCCACCGAGACGCCACCGCAGATCACCGCGACGTCTGCGCTTCCGATCGCTGTTGCGACGGCCTCTCGCGTCGCGTCGGGATCATCGCGGACCCGCTCCGCGTGCACGACGTCCGCTCCCGCGCGGCGCGCCAGCGCAGGGATCGTGTACGAGTTCGAGTCGCGCACGCCGCCTGGCCGCATCTGCTCACCGGGGCTCAACAGCTCATCGCCGCTCACCAGCACTGCCAGCCGCGGTCGCCTGGCGCACATGAGCTCTTGGTGCCCGAGGGAGGCGAGCACGCCGAGCTCCGCCGGCCCGAGGCTGCGTCCTCGCTCGAGGATTCTCTGGCCGGGGCGCATGTCGTCTCCGGCACGGCGAACGTCCTGGCCGACCGGGACCGCCGACAGCACCTCAACGCTGTCGCCCGCCGGTCGCGTCTGCTCGACGCGCACGATCGAGTCGGCTCCCGCAGGCACCTGGGCGCCCGTCGAGATCGCGATCGCCTCGCGCTCGCCCACGGCGCGGCGGGCGGGCGAGCCCGCGCGAGACTCGTCGAGGACGCGCAGCAGCACCGGTTGATCGAGGCGCGCGCCGTCTATGTCGCGGGCGCGAACCGCGAAGCCGTCCATCGCCGAGCCGTCGAATGCTGGTACGGGCTCCTCGGCCTCGATGTCCTGCGCGAGCACCCGCCCGAGCGCCTCTGCCAGGGCGACCCGCTCGGCGGGCAGCGCTTGGCTGTGGGCGCGGACCATGCTGCGCGCGTCCTCGATCTCGACCAGGCCGCTCGCGGGCATCGTCAGGGACTGTAGTGCGAGACTGCCTGGCATGGCGAAGCAGCGGGCGATCGCGGCGGTACTCGCCGGTGGCCGGGGCGAACGGCTCGGCAACGACAAGCCGGCGGCGCTTCTCGCCGGCAAGCCGCTCGTGCGCCGCCCGCTCGAGGCGGCGGCGCGGGCCGGGCTCGAGGCGATCGTGGTGGCAAAGCCCGATACCGAATTGCCAGCGCTCGAGCAGACGATCGTGCGCGAGCCGGCCAACCCGCGCCACCCGCTGTGTGGTGCGCTCGCGGCGATCGAGCACGCGGCCCGCCTCGCGGACGTCGACGCGGTGCTGCTGCTCGCGTGCGACATGCCGTTCCTCGCCGCCGGGCTGCTGAGCTGGCTCGCCTCGCAGCGCGGTGCCGCGCTGGCGAGTCTCGGCGGTCGCATGCAACCGCTACCCGCGCGCATTCCCGTGAGCGCCGGCTCGAGCCTGCGCCGCTCGCTCGAGCAGAGAAGCTCCCTCACCGAGGCTTTTCGCGCGCTTTCGCCACGTGTGCTCGAGGAGGGCGAGCTCGCGCGCTTCGGCAACCCGGCCCGCCTGCTGTTCAACGTAAACGACGAGCGCGACCTGCAAACCGCGTGCGCGTGGCTCGAGCCGGCCGTGCGCTAGGAACTCTCGCCGATCTCCTGGGCGCGCGCGAGGAGCTCGCTCAATGGAACCGATGAGCGCCCGGCCACCCAGCACGCGAGCGGCGCCGCCGTCCGTTCGGATGTGTGCGCGGCGCTCCCGGCGAGCTCGAGCAGGTCTCTGATCTCCTCGGGCGAGGGACGCTCGACGCCGGCCTCGCGCGCGAACGAGGCGATCCATTCATCGCGCGTCACGCGCCGCAGCATAACCGGCTACAGGCCCGCCGAGCGGGTAGGTTCAATGCATGCGCGACATGCTCCAGCGGCCGCTGCGCGACCTTCGTGTGTCGGTCACCGATCGCTGCAACCTGCGCTGCCCCTACTGCATGCCGCGGGAGGTGTTCGGCCGCGAGTTCGCCTTCCTGGCGCGCGAGGAGCTGCTGCGCTTCGAGGAGATCACAGACGTCGTGCGCGCCATGGCCGCGCTCGGCGTCAGCACCGTACGCCTCACCGGCGGGGAGCCGCTGCTGCGCGCAGCGCTCGAGCGTCTCGTGAACATGCTCGCGGGGATTCAAGGAATCGAGGATCTCGCGCTGACCACCAACGGACTGCTGCTCGCCAGAGATGCGCAGCGGTTGCGCGACGCGGGCCTGCGGCGCGTGACCGTGAGCCTCGACTCGCTCGAGCCGCGGGAGCTCGAGTCGATGAGCGGAGCCAAGGTGGCGCCGACGCGCGTCCTTGAAGGCATCGACGCCGCGCGTGAGGCGGGCCTTTCGCCTGTGAAGGTCAACATGGTCGTCCGGCGCGGGCGCAACGAGCGCAGCGTGCTGGCGATGGCCGAGCATTTCCGCAACCGCAGCGAGATCCTGCGCTTCATCGAGTTCATGGACGTCGGCTCGACAAACGGCTGGCGCAGCGAGGAGGTGGTCCCGGTGCGCGACATACTTGCAACGATCGGCGCCCGCTGGCCGCTCGAGCCGCTCGCAGCCGACGCGTGACGGGGAGGTGGCCGCGCGCTACCGCTACACCGACGGTGCAGGCGAGATCGGTTTCATCAGCTCCATCAGCGCCGCCGTTCTGTGGCGGCTGCACACGTGCCAGGCTGTCCGCCGACGGCATGCTCTACACGTGCCTGTTCGCGAGTCGCGGGCATGACCTGCGCGCGCTGATGAGAGGCGGCGCCGGAGAGGCCGAGCTGACGCAGCGGTTGAGTGAGATCTGGGGCGCACGCGAGGATCGCTACTCGGCCGAACGCTCGCTGGCGGGCGCCGCCGAGCCCCGGCGCGAGCGCATCGAGATGTCCTACATCGGCGGGTAGGCCCCAAACCCCCGTGTCTATTGGGGTTTCACCGCCCAGTAGGGGTCAATCTGCCTACACGAGTGGCGCGAGCTGGCGCGAGTTTCGTCTGCGAGCGGCACCGTCCGCGCGGCGCGTAAAATGGTTGCACCGGCCTTGAGTAAGCCGGCTGCGGTTGCCTTTCGTTTGTGATTCATTGCTGCTCGAAGCCGTCCCCTGGGGGCGGCTTCTTGCTATCCGGACGCGGTCGTAATCTGACGCGAGCAATGACTTACTCGATCACGACGAAAGTAGGCACACGTGTCACCGCAGGACGCTGGCGCCGCTGAGCGCCTCACCTTCACAGTAGAAACCGAGCGCGTCACTATTGAGTTCATCGACGTGCCGGTAGACGGCGTCATTCGGTTCAGCGGTGAGACAAAGCGCCGCTGGGCTACCGAACGGCTAGTTGAGCGTCGCCAGGCGCAGCGCAGCCGGGGTATTCCGCGTGCACGACAGAGCTGTGTCGGCGGCCGTCGCCGGCCTGGGCGCAAGTCGGCTCGCTCAACGCGCGGCTCACCATCAGCCGGCGCTGACCCCGACTTACCCGCAGAACCTCCGCCGCCAAGCGCGGCCAAATACGCATACGGCTGCCTAACGCGCGACCAGCGCGGCGAGGAGGTGGTCCTGTGACCGCCGATGAAGCCCTCGACGCTTGTAGGCGGCTCGGCCTGAGCTATGCGGCCGACCCGCGGCAGCCGGACGGGCTATGGCAGGCGGTCTGCCCGCTCTGCGCGGTGCACTCCGGGGGACACGCGCTCACGATCCGCGAGAGTGTGCGCGGCGCACACGTCACGGTCCACTGCCGGAACAAGTGCAAGCCAAGCTCGATCGTCCGGCACCTCGACGCCATCAGCGAGCCCGATCCGCCGGCCGAGGACGACGGTGCGCGCAGGCTCATCGCCCAGAGCTTCGCTCTCATCCGAGCGGAGCGCACCCGCTGGCTTTGGGACCGCCGCATCCCGCTCGGAGCGCCGACGCTGCTCGTCGGTCGCGAAAAGCTGGGCAAGAGCACGCTCACTAACGAGCTCGCGGCGCGTCTGACACGCGGGGAGCTGCCGGGTGATCTTGCCGGCGAACCAGCGGACGTGCTCATCGTCGGCTTCGAGGACAACGCCGCGAGCACGGTCAAGCCGCGGCTACTGGCGGCTAACGCTGACCCGGCGCGCGTTCACCGGGTACGCGCCGAATATCAAGGCTCGCTCGATCTTGTGTCATTCCCCGATGACATAGAGCGCATCGCGGAGTGCGCGAGCAGGCACGGCGCGCGTTTGCTCATCATCGACCCGTTCAGCGCGGCGCTCGGGGCGGACGTGAACTCCCACCGCGACCAGGACATCAGGCGGGCGATAGCGCCGCTGGCGCAGCTCGCGGAGGACGCCGACCTCGCCGTGCTGTTGGTCGCGCATTTCAACAAGAGCCAGGGCGGGGATTCACTCTCGCGGGTGCTCGGATCGCGCGGGCTGACCGCGGCCGTTAGGAGTGTGCTCGCGTTCGGCAAAGCACCGGATGTGGAGGACGGCTCGCCCGATCGTGTGCTCGCGCACGCGGCGTGCAACGTCGGCCGTGAGGCGCCGTCGCTGGGCTGCCGTGTCGAGCCGAGGGTGATCGAGGATGAAACCGGCACGATTGAAACCTCGCGGCTGGTGATTGTCGGGGAGTGCGACACGGACGCGGACGCGCTGCTCGCCACGCGCAGCGAGGACGAGCGGTCAGACCGGGGCATAGCAGCCGACTGGCTGGCCGACGAGCTCGCGGACGGCGAATGGCATAAGGCGAGCAATATCAAGGCCAGCGCGAAGGCTGCGGACGTGGCCGTGCGAACCCTTCACCGCGCCCGCGACGCGCTCGGCGTGGAGGTTCGCCGCGACGGTTTCCCGGCAGTCTCAGAGTGGCGTCTTGCAGTTGTGCCAACCCCCGCTGGCACAACTGGCACAACCGGAGCCGGCACAACTAGGCAATCCCGCACTACGGAGCCAAATCCGGGCCATTCGGGGTCTCAGTTGTGCCAAGACTCAGACAGTGGCACAACTGGCGCGGATCGCACGGCTAACGCCGGTAGTTGGAACGGCAACGGTGACGCCGAACTGGAGCGCCTCAGGCGGAAGGGGCTGGCATGAGCGCCCCAAAGGTCAAACCCGCAACGCCCGCCGTGTGCGTGGATCTCCAGACAGCCGCCGCGCTCGTTGACCTCAGCTTCGACGTGTTCAAGGCGCGAGTCCTGCCCGAGCTGCGGGTGATCGAACTGACGCCACGATGCCGGCGGATCGCGGTTGCCGAGCTTGAGCGTTGGGCCGACGAGTACGCCACCGGGAAGGCGGAGCGGTGAGCACCCGGCTCGAAGCCGCGTGGCAGGACGTGATCGGCGCCATCGACAAGGGCAACATCACGGCGCTTGTCAACGTGCTCAACAAGAGCGGCGCGCTCGACAGCGTGCTCGCTGAAGCAGCCGCCGAACTCCACGCCGACCGCGCTCCACGCCCATCCGGCGGCCAACTCGCGACCGCACTCGCGCTAATCGAAGCCGGCGCAGCCAAAGACGCCGTGCTCGCGAAGGTCAGCAGGCGCACCTACTACCGCGCTCGCCGGGAGTGCCAAGAGTGCCAAGTCACACCGGCCAGCACTGACAACCTTCTAACCCAATGACTTCGCTCGCGCGAGCACAGCGAAGGCCGCAGCGCCGCCGCTCCCGTGGATTAGACCTCCTGGTGGGGGAGCGGCTGGCGCGCGGCAGCCTTGTGGCTCGCCTACTCCTCCAGCCCCACGGCTTTGAGGGCTTTCTCCTTGCTGGTGTACGCCGTCCCGAACGTGAGTCTGCCGTCGAGAACCTCGAACACGTTCCAGGTGACCACATCGACCGGAACGCCGCTACCTCTACCGACCGCCGAGAGATGCACCTCGACCAGGACGGTGTCGCCGAGGTCCTGCATTTTCACCGGCTCGGCGTCGACGCTTTCCCATGTCTCCGATTGCACCTCGACGAACTCGGCCATTCCCTCCGGCCCTCGAAACACGGCACCCTCCAGCTGGCCACCGCCGATGTACGCAGGTCGCCATTCACTATCCGGCGTCCAGAGTTCCGCTACAGCCCGGGCGTCCTGCCGATTGAACGCCTCGAAGAGCCGATGCACGATCTCCACGTTCTCCTGCGACATCGCCTACTCCTCCAGGCCGAGGTCGACGAGGGCCTCGGCCTTCGTGGCGTAGCCGAGCGTTACTCGAATGATCTCGCCGTCGCGAAACTCGAACACATCGACTTGGCGAATGTCAATCGGGACGCTGCTCTCGCGACCCGTTCCATACCAGCGCGTATCGCAGATAACCCACGGGTCGGTATCGATGTACTCGTAGACCTCCGCGCCGAAGTCAGCCCAGGCTTCGCTCCAACCAACGAGCAGGTCTTGGACGGCCTCGACGCCTGTCAGCACCTCTGCCGTATCGGCCGCGCTCCGAAGATCGCAGAACTCCACGTCGTCGTGGTACGAGGCGAAGAGGGCGTCGAAGTTGCCTTCGTTGAGCAACGTGTTACCCGCTCGCAGGATCTCCACGTTCTCCTGCGACATCGCCTACTCCGCCAGCCCCGCGGCTTTGAGGGCTTCGGCCTGATCGACAAACCCTTCCAGCCGGGTTGCCTTCCCTTCGTGGAACGTCCACAGCTGCGCCCAGCGCGCCTGCACATCTACGCTGCTGCCCTTACCTCGGCCACGCGCGGTCAGCAACACCAGGACACGTCCTCCCTGAACCGCGATGAACTCGTCGGCTTCCCATCTGGCGTCGTCCCACGCCGCCAGATAGTTCCGCATGCCAGCAGCGAGTTCGGAGAGGCCGCGGGCCGTCCTCTTGGCATCGGGCATCGACCTGGCCCACAGCACCTCAACGTCGGGATGGAAGATTTCCGGCGTCCAGAAGTCGCCAATGGCCCACCGCGCGTAGACGGACTGCAACGCCTTCACGTTCTCCTGCGACATCGCCTACCCCCGTTCCTCGGCGAGGCGTTCGGCGGCAGCGCGGGCCTCGTCGATGTCGGTGCTCCCAATTACACGCACGATCGTCTCCGCAGCCCAGGTGACCGTGAAGCTCCACCGTTCCTGCACCATCCCCTGGCTCCCAAAGGGACGAGCGTTCAATTGGCTCACGGCAAACACCACTCCATTGCCGAGATCGACACCCTCCTCCTGCTCGTTTTCGTACTCCTCGTAGGAGCCGAACCAATCTTCCAGGAAGCGACGGACCGCTGGTGCACCCTCCAGCCGGATACCCAGCGGCGGCACCTCCCAGACCGCATCGTCGGCGACGTAGTCCATCACCTTGTCGAAATCACGGCCATCAGCAGCATCTGCCGCCTCTCGCCAAAGCGCCACCAGGTCGGGGGTCGTGGACTCCTCGGACATCGTCCGCCCAGTATCCCCCACGCCAGCCAACGAGGCGCGTCGGAGGTAGGGGGCCGCGCAAGGACTAGCTCGCCCGCATGGGACACCCCGGCGGTCATCCGCGAGAAAAATCTGAAAATCGGAAAGTAGAAAAATGTCCCTTGATCGCATCCGCCGTGCCGGCGTGAACGCCCGCGTCCGGGGTTCTGAGGCTAGGAGGGCGCAGGCGGCGCTCGAGGCTTCGGTTCGCGCCGCTCATGAGCAAGGTATCCCGGTCGCTCGGATCGCACGGGAGGCGCATCTACCGTCCGGTGTGGTGCGGGACTTTCTGCGACGGAAAACCGGGAAAGCGTGATGTCCGGCAGCCGCGAAAACGGCCGTGTGTCGCCCGCGGCTGACGACGTGTCGGCGTGCATGCAGCTTCGTGACCGGCTTATTGCCGAGCACGCGGGGGTGATGCCGGCGGATTGCGCGGTGCTGCTCGCGGAGGCCGCGGAAGCGCTGCGGCTGGGTGCGCGGCTGCGTGAGCTCGCCGAGGAGGAGTTGTTCAGCAGGAGCGCGTCTGGACGCCACTTCGTCCATCCGGGTGTGGCGGCCAGCGACACGGAGATCAGGAGAGCTGCGTTGTTGATCTCGCGTGTGGCCGGGATGGTCAAGTCGCGGGAGCCGGTAGAGCAGCCGGAGGGTGAGGACGACCCGTTCGTGGCGCTCGACGCGTTGGGCCCGGTGAAGGGCTTAGGTCGGGCCGGTCGGCCTCGGCGCAAACAAACGAAAACGGAGTGAATGAAATGTCTGAAGACGACAGGTTCGAGGCGGCGTTACGGGCGTTTGCGGAGGTTCTCAGGAGCGAGCCGGCGGCACCCGCGCAGGACGCTCCCGCCGCAGAGGCCGCACCGGCAGAGGCCGCGCTAACACCGGGCCAGGAGCACGCGCTGCGCGAGCAGCAGCAGGCGGCCACCGAGCCGGCGGGTTTGACGCGGGAGGACGTGGACCGCATCGAAGGTGAAGGCCGGGAGGCGGTTCTCGCGCACATGGATGAAATCGACGCGGCCATGCGGCGGGGTATCTGATGGCGCCCGCGAAGAAACCGAGCCCGCGCGACGAACTGGCCGCTGTTGACCAGCGGATCGCCGAGCTGGACGCGGAACGCGAAGCGATTTCCGCCCGCCAGGGCGACGCCGAAGGGCTGCTCAAGTCCTACGACAGCCGCCGCAGCGACGCAAGGCTGCTCCGGAGGTTCGGTGAGGATGTTGAGGTGCCCGACGACGACGAGCCGGCGCGCCTTCAGCAAGTTGTCAGAGAAGCGAAGGAGGAGCAGGCCGACGCCACCAAGGAGAAGGCGCAGCGCGAAGAAGAACGGATGAAGGTCATCGCTGCCGGCCTGCCGCACTTCGACGCCGAGGCCGAAGAGGCGGCTAGGGCGCTCGAGGCTGAGTGCGAGGCGTTCCTCGCCCATCTCGACGTGCTTCTGGCCAAGCAAGCAGCGAAGAAAGAAGCGTGGAGGCGCTCGCGTGACGGGCGCCGGGAGCTCAAAGTCGAGCGGCCGTCGGAAGTTGGCTTCAACGACCTCGGCGACGTGGGAGGCAAAGTCAAAGATGTGATGTTGAAAGCGTGGCCGGGCGAAAGCGAGGCGCGCTGGCGTGCGTTCAAGGCTGCGGAGGGCGCGCCGCCGGCGGCGAGGGTGAGCAACGCTGAGGCGCTCGCTCAGTTCGCAGGGGAGAAGTAGACATGGCGACCTCGGACGGTCGCGCCCTACTCCTCCAGCCCCACCGCTTTGAGGGCCTCGGCGGGATCGTAGAACGCGTGAATGCGCGAGATCTGTCCTCCGCGGTGGTCGTAAAGGACCGCGATCGGCGTGTCGACGGTGACGCCGCTTCCCCTTCCGCGCCCCTGAAGGCGACCAACCATAAGCGTTTTCTCGCCAAGGTCGCGAACCTCATTTCCGGGCGCAAACGCGAGGTCCTCCCATGCGTCCCGCAGAGCGTCGAAGTACGCCTCCACGCCCGAGCGCCCGCGGAAGCTGCCGTCGCGGTCCATCGCGCCCATCACCGGGACCCACTCGATGTCCGGCGTCACGAACTCGAGGAAACCCTCGAGGTCACCCCGGTTGAAGGCACGGTTGAAGGCATCGATCGATCGCGCCACGACCTCCACGTTCTCCTGCGACACCGCCTACTCCTCCAGCCCCACGGCTTCGAGGGCCTTGGCTCGCTCGCTGAATGTCTGGAAGCGTGTTATTACGCCGTCGCGGAGGTGGACGACCCAGCCGCCCCTCGCGTCAATGACGACACCGCTGTCGCGTCCGCGGCCCCGAATCCACCCCAACGCAATCACCCAGTCTCGGTCGTCACGAACGTCCTCGACCTCCCACTGGAGATTCTCCCAACTGTCCTCGATCGCGGCACAGTACTGAGCGGCAGCGTCTGCTCCCCGATAGACCGTGTCTTCAATCGCGGCTCGCACCGGCACGATCTCAGCGTCATCAGCGAAGAGACCTGTCAGGCTCTCGACGCTACGCCGGTTGAACGCGTCGAGTGCCAGCTTGACCAGCTCCACGTTCTCCTGCGACATAGCCTACTCCTTCAGCCCGACGGCTTTGAGGGCCTCGTCGGTCTCTCGATAGAGGCAGATGTGAGTGAGCTGACCACCATCAAACGTGAATACGAAGGTGCTTCGAGCGAAAACCTCCACGCCGTCCCTACCCACAGAGCGGCTTCGGTTCGGCACCACGACAGACGCACCAGCGTCGATAAAGCGGCGTGGATTGAGTGTTATCTCCTCGAACGTGTCGAAGTAGCGCTTATAGAATCGAAAGACTGCGTCGATCCCTTTGTAGACGCCCGCCTCTACTCCCACGGACGCGGAAAAGTCCAGCACCACGTCTGGGTGATAGAGCGCTCGCAGCGTTTGGAGATCGCGCCGGTCGAAAGCGTCGATGCTGTGGCGAGTCATCTCGACGTTCTCCTGCGACATCATCTACTGCTGACCGTCCGCTATCGGCGTCTGCGCCTGGGCCTCGATCCGCTAGGCCCGCGGCAGAACTCGCTTGCCATCGAGCAACCCGGCCCGGATGGTCGCGGCCATATCGACAGACTCCTCTCGATAGACCGAGCCGTCGTCGAACTCAATCACCGGAAGCAGCCGTTGGCCGCTCAGCCGCTCAACTTCCTTACGGCGGCTCTTCGGAATGAGAGGCTGCTTGACGACCTCGTAGTCGATGCCCTGCTCGTCCAGCGCCTTCTGGACGACGTAGCAACGATCCTTTTCAGCGTGAATAAACGTGAATGCACAACGGTGAAGCTTGATGGCCATGCCAGCCTCCTCGTGATCGAAGTTACAACGCTACCTCTCGCAGCAATCCCACCGGAGCGCGCCAGGTCGCACGACCTCCACGTTCTCCTGCGACATCGCCTACTCCTGAAGCCCCACGGCTTTGAGGGCTTCGCCGGTTGTTTGGTACTCGGTGAGTCGCAGAATCCGACCGTCCCTCATCCCACAGAGGAACGCCGGTTGTTGCCCGATCTCGACGCCGCTCACCTGTCCAAGCCCCTGCTCGATGAACGGAACGATCACGTGCTCGTCGCCCCCGTCTATGAAGTCGGCGGGCTCCCAGCGGTAGTCCGAGAACACATCTTGCCAATGGTCGAACGCTTCAACGGTCGCCTTCCAGCCGCGATGGATGCCCTTCTCCGGACCGTAGGTGACGTGGTACTCGAACTCCGCGTCGAGGCTACGGGCAAATGCCTCGGAGTCATTCGGATACCACGCCCTAAAGGCCTCTCGGACGATCTCCACGTTCTCCTGCGACATCGCCTACTCCGCGAGGCCGAGGTCGGCGAGGGCGCGATCACGGTCCCAATAGTTGACGAGCCGCGTCACGCTGCCGTCGTCGATATGGAAAAGGTCGGCCGCCGTCGAACCGAGCTCCTCGACGCCCAGCCCGCTGGTCCTGCCATGCCCGCTGCGATGGATAAGTACGAGGATTCTCCCGGGGTCGAGCTCACGGTATTCATCCGCCACCACGCGGAACTCCTCCCATGCATCGAGGAAGCCGTGCCAGCCTTCGCTCATCCCAGCGATGCCCGTCCAGATGCCCGGGTCAGGACCACCGATCATCACGAACTCGATCTTGGGGTGTGCCCGTGGCGCCGCGCCGAATTCGCCACGTTCCCATTCCGCGTAGATCGACCGCACCAAGTCCAGGTTCTCCGACATCGTCTATCCCCGTTCGTCGGCGAGGCGTTTGGCGGCTGCACGGGCGGCGTCGACGTCAAAGTAGGCCTTTTGCCACTCGATCTTGCCGTTCGCAAATGTGGCGAGGTGCGCCACCTCGTGCTCGACGCGACCACTGCCGCCGACCAAGCGACCCGCCCTCCCGAATGACGCTGAGCACGACACCGTGCCCGAGATCGAGAAGCTCCTCCACCTCGAACCGATATTCCTCCCAGCTGCGAAACCAGCGGCGTCGGCGGCATACAAGCTCATCACCGCGTCAAGGTCACCGCGACTCGCGGCTTCGTAGGCCTGCCGCGCAAGCCTCAGCAGATCGGGCGTCGTGGACTCCTCGGACATCGCCCGCTCAGTATCCCGCCCAGAGCGCTTGCCGTCCGTCGGCCCTGCGCGTATGCTGGGCGCAACAGACAAGTGGGGCCGCGTCGCGCTAACGACCGGCCCCGTGGCACCGAGAGCAGTAACTCCCGGCGCGTCGGCCACGCTACCAGCGGCGGCCTCCTCGCTGAAAGCCTCTCCCGGAGCCTCCAACGAACGGAGGAACCGACGATGAACAGCACGACCAGGGCGGGCGCATGATGGCCGGTCTACGTCAACGGCACGGGCTCAAATGCAGGGGCGGGCGCTGCGGCTGCCCGTGGGAGGCCAGCGTCTACAGCAAGGCCGACGCCGAGAAGCTCCGCAAGACGTTCGCCACGCGCGCCGAGGCGTTGGAATGGCAGCACGACAGCAGGCCGGCGGTGCGCAAGAAGCTGATGCGCGCCCCTGTGGCTTTGACGATCGAGCAGGCGGGGGAGGCGTGGCTGGAAGGCGCCAGGAAGGGGCTCGTGTTGACGCGTTCGGGCGACCCCTACAAGCCGTCAGCTATCCGGTCCTATGAGACCGCGCTCAGGCTGCGCGTCTACCCCGCGTTCGGGGATGAGCGCCTCAGCGACGTCACCCGGATCGACCTGCAGGTGTTCGTGAACAAGCTGAACGGGATGATGAAACCGTCAACGGTGGTTGTGACGCTGCTGCCGCTCAGGGCGATTTTCAAGCAGGCGATGGAAACCGGCACCGTCGCCGTGAACCCAACCACGGGCCTACGGATGCCGGCGGTGCGTGGCGGCCGCGACCGTATCGCGACGCCAGAGGAGTGCAGGAGGCTGCTGGAGGCGCTGCCGCACCGGGACAGGGCGCTGTGGGCTACCGCGATGTTCGGGGGGCTTAGACGCGGCGAGCTGATGGCGTTACGGGTTGAGGATGTGGACCTCGGTGCGGGCGTGATCCATGTGCGCCGTGGCTGGGATGCGAAAGACGGTGAGATCGCCACGAAGTCCCGTAAAGACCGGCGAGTGCCGATCGCCGCCATTCTGCGTGACTACCTGGACGAGCAGCTGCTTACGCTCAAGTGGAGGGACGGGCTTGTGTTCGGCTCGCGTCCCGCAACCCCGTTCGACGTCAAGGGTTTGATGGAACGCTCCGCGACAGCGTGGACGAACGCGAAACTAGAGCGGCTCACGTTGCATGAGTGCCGGCACACGTTCGCGTCACTGATGATCGCCGCCGAGGTGAACGCGAAGGCGTTGCAAACCTACATGGGCCACGCGAACATCAGCGTGACGATGGACCGTTACGGCCATCTGATGCCCGGCAACGAGGCGGAGGCGGCGGGGCTGCTGGATGCCTACCTCGAACGGGCGGATAGCCAGGCGCGGATCGCGCAGCTTTGAGCATGACTGGCGCGAATCACTGGCGCGAGCTGGCGCGAACCCGTCGAAAAGCCCGTGTTTCTAGGCGTTACTGGGAGGCCCCGACGGATGTCCTACATCGGCGGGTGAGCCCGGAATACCGGGCGTATAGGGGCTTTTCGGGGCTGCTCGCGCGAGGATTCGCGCCAGTCCTGCGAGGCGACGGTTCTCGCGCGGTGGGAGGCGGCCAGATCAAGAGCGCCGGCGTCTACTACCACAGGGACACGCTACCGGGCGCGATCGCCCGATTCGGGTCGCTAGTGATGGCGAAGCTCGTGCTTGAGTCTGAGGGTGAGTACGCGGGCGCGGTCCGCGTGACCGTCGGGCGGCAAGGAGCTCGGCTCGATCCCGCACGCTGCCGCGCCCGCGTTCAGCGAGGCGGTCGAGCAACTCCACAAGGCGGGCCTACCGGCGGGGGTGAGCTGCCGTGACTTGATCCCGCAGCGATGATACTCAGCGAACGCCAGCTCGAGCGGGGCCGGCCGCCTGTCCGCGCGTCCGCGCTGGATGTGTCTGGGCGCGCGCCCGGGCGGCAGCGTCCACCCGTGGCCGTTGTGGCGCGGCCCCGACTGGCGTGACCGCCGTAGGTTGCTGTTGCCGGGACGCCCATGGCTGGCGGGTGACCACGCTCGCGACGGCAGCGGCGAATATCGCGAGGACCGCGATGGTCGCGGCGCCTGGCGCGCCGAGCGCGGCGACCACCATCAGGCCAATCGGGGCGAGCCAAGTCGACGCTGCGCGAAGTCTCATACCGGACCTATACCCGGCGGGGCCAGCTTGTACGCATCGAAACCTGATGGGCGAGGACGCCGAACACCGCGACTCGCTGAGCGGGCCCCCGGACGGTCATTTATCAGCGGGGCGGCCTCGAGCGACGCGGGCGGCTCGTCTTCCCCACGCGCGCCGGTTTCCAAACTTGTCGAGGACGGGGTCGATGGCTGACCCGTTCGATGGTCTGCGTGATTCCTGCCTTCCACAACGACGAGTTCGCGGTGGTTCTCGTGGGGCCGAGCGTGAGCGCTTCGTTCGCGTGATCGTCTACCCAAACTCCGAACTCGACGAGGCTCGTGCTGCCGCCGAACGCCTCGCCGAGGAAAGGGGGTAGGCGATGTCGCAGGAGAACGTGGAGCGCGTCGTGCTACATCGGGGGCAGTTAGCACGCTCAACAAACCCGCCCTCAGTCGCGTGCTGGATACTGACCGGGCGGTGTCTGAGGAGTCCACCATCCCCGACCTGATGGAACTTGCGCGGCAGTTTGGCGAGAACCTCGGCCGTCGTGACGCGGTGACTTCGGCGGGACCGCCGGGCTGCACCCCGACATCGCATGGGAGTACGTCGGGGGACCCGAGCCGGGCAGCGGGACCGGTCTGGCCGCCATGGCACGGCCGATGCGCGACTGGCTTCACGCCTGGGAGCGGTGGACGATCGAGGCGACCGACTACCGCGAACTCGAGGGCGAGCGCATCCTCGTGTTGTGTCGCGGCGTCGGGCGCGGCAAGACGAGCGGACTCGACCTCGGGCAGCTCGCGACCGACGGGGCGAACCTGTTCGAGCTCCGCGACGGCAAGGTTGCAAGGCTCGTCGTCTACTGGCACCGTGATCTCGCCCTCGCCGAGCTCGGTTTGGAGGAGTAGGCGATGTCGCAGGAGAACGTGGAGATCGTGCGTAGCGCGTTCCAGACCTTTGGCGCGGAAGGAATCGAGGCATCGCTCTCGTTCGTCTCGCCCGACGTCGTCTGGTACCCGACCGATCGCTGGCTGGACGACTCCGCCTACAGCGGGCACGACGGCATGCGACAGCTCGCGGCGGCCTTCTCCGAGAACTTCGATGACTTTCGCTATGACGTCCACGATGTTCGCGAGGCACATGATGCGTTATCGCGCTCGTTGACATGACGGGACGGATCAAGCACTCGGGGGCCGAGGTCAGTCAACGACTCGGATTTGTGATTTCGGGCTTCCGCGAGGGAACGTTCCGCGAGGTTCGCGCGTTTCCGACTTGGCCCGACGCACTCAAAGCCGTGGGGCTCGAGGAGTAGGCGGTGTCGCAGGAGAACGTGGAGAAGATGCGGCGAATGTACGAGGCTTGGCTTCGCAATGACCCGAGCGCGTTGGATGCGCTTGACCCTGATATCGAGCTTCATCCCGACCCCGAGGCGTACTGGGTCGGGGTCAACCGTACTTACCACGGTCATGCTGGCGTCGGTGAATACATGAGCACCGTGTATGAAGCCTTCGAGGACTATCACCCCGAAATCGAGCGATTACTGGACGCGGGCGACCAGGTCGTGACGCTCGCGATCGAGCGGGGGCGCGGCAGAGGTAGTGGGGCCGAGGTGCAGGAGAACCGAACCGCCCATGTTTGGACAATGCGTGCTGGCAAGGCGGTCCGGCTCGATCTGTACCTGGACCGCGCCGCCGCTCTCAAAGCCGTCGGGCTGGAGGAGTAGTTCCAGATCGCGGCGCGGCGGCGCTGCGCGGCGCGGCGCAGCGGCGCTGCGCGGCGGCGCGGGCCGGTGCCTGAGCGGCCGCGACACGGGCAATCCATCCCCATTCGCGCGAGCGCCCGAACGTCTGTCCAGGTCCGTGCGGCAAAGTCCGCAAACTCGGCAGTCGGTGTTGCCGCGCCCGGATGGCGAACCTAACGTCAGGCGCTCATTCCCAACCCCCGCGGTGTCCCTGCAGTCACGAGTCCACTGGCTGCAGGGCGCCGCACCTGGGTCGCAGCCTCCGATTTGCCGCATCCGCGTCTAAGCGGCGCTCCGGAGGGGTAACGTAGCTCGCGATGGCGTCTGTTGAGTACCTGCTCGCGGGCCATGGCCGGCCCGCTGTACCGCCGGGCTCCTTGAAGCGCATCGTGCGCGACGGCGAGAGCGACGTGGTCGCGATCGAGGAGCCGCTCGAGATACGTGTGGACGACGAGCCGGTCGCGGTGACGATGCGCACCCCGGGCAACGACGAGGAGCTCGCCGCCGGGTTTCTCTATGGCGAGGCCCTGATCGACGAGCCGCCGGAGCTCGGGCTGACGCGCGAGCTAGCCGCGAACACGATCGAGCTGCGCGGCCCGCTGGCTCGGCCGTTGCCCGTGCGCCGCTTCTATACGAGCTCCTCCTGCGGCGTGTGCGGCAAGGGCGCGCTCGAGGAGATCGCCGTCCACGCCGGGCCCGCTGCGCCCGGCCCGCTCATGTCGCGCGAGCTGCTCGCCGATCTGCCGGAGCGTCTCGCACAGCCGGGGTTCGCCCGCACCGGCGGCCTGCATGCGACGGGCCTGTTCGACGAGCGAGGCGAGCTGATCTGCGCCCGCGAGGACGTCGGGCGACACAACGCGATGGACAAGGTGATCGGCTGGAGCCTGCTCGCGGGGCGTCTGCCCCTGCACGGCTGCGCGCTGTGTGTGAGCGGACGCGTGTCGTTCGAGCTCGTGCAGAAGGCCGCGCGCGCCTGCGCGCCGATTCTCGTCGGCGTGGGAGCGCCCACTTCGCTCGCCGTCGAGCTTGCCGTCGACCGCGGGATCACGCTGTGCGGCTTCGCGCGCGGCGGCCGGGTCAACGTGTACGCGGGCTCGGAGCGCGTGCTCGCCTCCTAAGCGAGCTCATGGCGAAGGCGGCCGCGGGGCTTCGCCGCCCGAGGGTCCGCCGCGGGGGGTCGTCGTCCGCCCGCGGCAACGACGTCAGGCGTCCTCGACCTCGCTGCTGCGGAAGTGATCGGCCTCGCCGTCCTGCTCTGAGGTCTCCTCCTCGTCAGCTCCCTGGTCGTGAAGCACCGCGTGCGCGCTCTGCTCGTCTCCGTGCGAGGCGTGTTCGATCAACTCGCTTTCGCTCAGCTCGAAGCCCTCGGCCACTCCCTCGCCGGCCTCCACGAGCGGTCGCTGCGCTTCCAGGCGCCGGTGCTGCTCGTCGGGCTCGCCGACAAGCTCGCGCTCCAGCAGCTCGTCCACTTCCTCGTCGTCTTCGAACGGGTCGTCGTCCTCCTCGGCGTCGTCCCATTCCTCGAGTCCCGCGCTGTTGCTCATCGCGCCAGATCTCCAGTCCTCGCTCTCGTCGTCGGGGTACCCTGCGAGCGCTGGGCGAAACTCTGTCAGCTGACGGGCGGCGGTGAGGCCAGCTCGGGCGGAATCTCGAAACGCAGCTGATACTCGGCGTTGAGCTTCGCCCAGCCGTCGGGCACCAGCTTCGAGCGGACCTCCGGCGGCGCGGGCGTTCCCGCGAGTGACGCGACGAGCCACTCGAGGCACACGTCCCATCCGGCGGCGTCTCGCGCGGCCTTGAAGCGATCGGAGAAGGTGTGGCGCAAGCTGAGCCGGCAGCCCTCCGGCGTGGGCTCGAGCTCCCAGCGCAGCTCGTCCTCGAACCACGTGTAGGCGAGCGTGCGGGGAGGGTCGTACTCGAGCAGCTCGCCGTCGCCGATCTCGACCGGGGAGGCCTCGGCGATGAAGTGAACGTCCGTGCCCGCGCCCCGGTCGAGCTCGAACGGCGTGGGGTGCCACTCGCGCAGGCGGTCCGTCTCGGTCAGCGCGCTCCAAATGACCTCCGGCGGGTGGGGGAGGGAGCGTTCGAAGCACAGGACGAAGCGCTCCCCGTCCTGCTCGATGCTTGCTTTCGCCGATGCGGGCATGTTCACTCCTTGCTGTCGAGATGGCGTTCGAGAGCCGTGAGGCTTGCCTGCCAGAGCTGTGCGTACGGTGCGAGCCAGCGGATGAGCTCGGTGAAGCCCTCGCTGCGCAGCTCGTACACGCGCCGCTGGCCATCGGCGCGCGAATCCACGAGGCCGGCTTCGCGCAGGATGCGCAGATGCCTGGACGTGTTCGGCTGGCTGAGCCCGGTGGCGGCCACAAGCTCGCCCACGGCCCTTGGTCCCTGCGTCAGCTGGTCCAGGATGTCCCGCCGCGCGGGCTCTGCGAGCGCGTCGAAGGTATTGCTCATCCATATATATCAGCAAATACTCATATGTCTGTCAATAGATATATTGTCTGTTGTGTCGATTCGGCTCACCCCGCTTCGTCTCAGCGGCGACCCATACTTCTCAGCAAGGAGGAAGTCATGCAGTATCTGCTTCAGATCTTCTCGACCGGGACCGCGGATCGCTACGAAGCGCTCAGCGATGCCGAGAAAGAGGCGGTGACCGGCGAGTACTTCGCGATTTCGGGCGAGCCCGGCGTGACTGGTGGCAACCGGCTTGAGCCTCCGGCCACGGCCACCACGGTGCGCGTGCAGGACGGCCGCACGCTCACCACCGACGGCCCGTTCCCCGAGACCAAGGAGGCGCTCGGCGGCTACTACCTGTTCGAAGCCGACGACCTCGACGCGGCGATCGAGCTCGCGGCGCGCATCCCTGCCGCCCGCTTGGGCGGCGCTATCGAGGTGCGCCCGGTGGTGGCGCGCTGATCGAGCAGGTCTTCCGCGACGAGTGGGGACGTGTCCTCGCCTCTCTGATCGGCTTCCTCGGCGACTTCGATCGCGCCGAGGAGGCCGTCCAGGAGGCCTTCGCGATCGCCGCCGAGCGCTGGCCCCGCGAGGGCGCGCCGACGAACCCTGCCGCCTGGCTGATCGTCACCGCGCGCAACCGCGCGATCGATCGCATCCGCCGCGAGCGCAAGCTCGTGGACAAGCGCAAGCTGCTCGAGCCACGCCAGCCGATGGACGAAACCGAACCTGAGGAGACGCCGTTCCGCGACGAACGGCTCGAGCTCATCTTCACCTGCTGCCACCCTGCGCTGTCGACCGACGCGCAGGTCGCGCTCACGCTGCGCGCGCTGGGCGGTCTCGGCACCGATGAGATCGCGCGCGCGTTCCTCGTGAGCGAGCCCACGATGGCCCAGCGGCTGGTGCGCGCCAAGCGCAAGATCAGGGCGGCCGGGATCCCGTTCAGGGTTCCGCCCGCGCATCTGCTTCCCGATCGTCTGACTGCGGTGCTCGCCGTCGTCTACCTGATCTTCAATGCCGGCTACGACGCGCGCGGCGAGCTCGCCGAGCAGGCGATCCGTTTGGGCACCTCGCTGGGCGAGCTGATGCCCGACGAGGCCGAGGTGCATGGCCTGCTCGCGTTGATGCTCCTGCACGACTCGCGGCGCGAGGCGCGCGTGCGCGACGAAGAGCTCGTGCTGCTCGCCGATCAGGACCGCGCCCTGTGGAAGTGGGAGCAGATCGAAGCGGGCAGGGCCTCGCTCGAGCGCGCCCTCGCCCTCGGCGGCCGCGGCGCCTACGTGCTGCAGGCGGCGATCGCGTCCGAGCACTCCGCCGAGCGCAGCGCGTGGCCGCGGGTCGCGGCGCTCTATGACGAGCTCGCCGCGATCAGCGGCTCGCCCGTGGTCGCCCTGAACCGCGCGGTCGCACTCGCGGAAGCCGAGGGGCTCGAGCGGGGATTGCAGGAGATCGAGCGCCTCGAGCTCGACCAGTACCACTACTTCCACGCCGCGCGCGCCGACCTCCTGCGCAGGCTCGAGCGCACCACCGAGGCGCGCAACGCGTACCGTCGTGCGCTCGAGCTCGTGGTCTCGCCGCCGGAGCGGCGTTTCCTGGAGCGTCGGCTGGAGAGTCTCGGCGGCTAGAGCGGCTCGTCGGCGCTCGAGACGATGCGCAGGCGCTCACCAGCGCCGCTGATCGCGAGCAGGCGCTGCACCTGCTGTGAGCCCGGCGTGAGCGCGAGCGTGTGCCCCGCCTGGCGCCAGCGCTCGTGGGCCCACAGGATCACGCGCAGCCCCGTGGAGTCGATGAAGGAGAGCTCCTGCAGATCAAGCACGAGCAGCGGACGCTCGGCCAGTTCGAGCTCCTCGATCGCGCTGCGCAGCTGCGGTGCGCTGGCCATGTCGAGCTCGCCGGCTAGGCGGATCACGACGCGATCCTGCTCGCGGCGCGTGTCAATCGCAAGCTGCTCTGCAACCCCCATGTGCACGATTCTAGCTGTCCGGTCGGTCCTCGTATAGGCGTGCCGCCACGAGCGCAATGTCATCTCGATGCCTCTCGCCGGCGTGCGCTGCCGCGCCCTCGATCAATCGTTCGAGCAGCGCGTCGAGGTTCTGAGCGGCCGGGCCGTTCAGCGTCGCCAGCACGGACTCCTCGGCCAGGCGCTCATCAGATGCTCCCGTCTCGATCAGCCCGTCCGTGTAGAGCAGCAGCGTCTCGCCCTCACGAAGCTCGGCCTGCTCCTCGGTGATCCTGATCGGATCGAGCACTCCGAGCAGCGTGCCCGGGGTTCCGATCTGTCTGCGCGTGCCGTCAGCCGCGAGGATCAGCGGCGGCGGATGCCCGGCGAGCGCGACCGTCAGCTCGGTGCGACCTCCGGCTCGCCGCAGCTCGACGAGGCAGATCGTGCACAGGTCCGCGCCCAGCGGTTGGCTGCGCAGTGCCCGGTGCACCGTCGCGAGCATCCCGCGCAGCGGTTGGCCGAGCATCGCCGCGGCGCGCAGCGTGTGCCGCGCCAGGGCGGTCACGCCGGCCGCGCGCGGGCCCTTGCCGCACACGTCGCCAATCGCCAGCAGCCAGCGGTCCTCTCCGAGCTCAAGCACGTCGTAGAAGTCGCCGCCGACATCGTTGAGCTCGCCCGCGGCCCGGTAGCTCGCGGCCAGCTCCACGCCTGGGATCTGCGGCAGGGACTCGGGCAGCAGCGCGGCCTCGAGCGTCTTCGCGATGCGCGAGCGCTCGCTGTAGAGGCGCGCGCTTTCCACCGCCGTGCCCGCGCGCCTGCCGAGCCTCACGGCCAGATCGAGGTCGTTCTGGGTGAGCGTGCGAGCCGACTCCGAGGAGACGAGCGTGATCGCTCCGAGCGTCCGCGCGGGGGCAGCGAGTGGGGCGATGATCGCGGAGCTCGCACCGATCGCGCTGAGTAGCCGCAGGTGTTCGTCGTCGCGCGCGTGGCGCGCGAGCGCCTCGGAGTCGAAGTCTGTGAACAGGCGTGCGCGCCCACTTCGGATGATCCCCGCGACGCCCGTGGCCTCCTCCAGCTGCGGGCCGTAGTTGCGGTTGATCTGAGCGGCTATCGCGAGCATCTCTGGATCGGAGTGATGGATCGCGACGCGCTCGAGTGAGCCCTGCTCGGTGATCACGTCGACCGCGCACCAGTCGGCGATCTGCGGCACCGCCAGCTGCGCGATGCGTTGCAGCGTCGCCTCGTAGTCCATCGAGGACGCCAGCACGCGGCTCGCCTCGGCCATGAAGCTTTCGTTGAGCTGTGTGCGCTTGACGCCGGTGATGTTCTCGAGCACGTTCACCGCGTATGCGATGCGGTCGCTGTCGGGGTCGAGCACAGGCGATGAGCGCACCACCAGCCAGCGCTCCTCGCCGGTCGCGCGCACGATGCTTCTGACGAGCAGAGGCTCGGGCGTCTCGCCCTCGAACAGCCGTCGGCTCGGCATCTCGTCGAGGCTCAGCTCGCGGCCCTGCTCGTCGAGCATCACGAAACGCGCGGCGATCGAGCCGGGCGGCGCTGAGAGGACCTCGGCGGTCGAGTCGAATCCGAGTAGCGCGACCGCGGCGTGGTTGGCGAAGACTGTCTGACCGTGCGCGTCAACGACCGTGATCGCCTCCGCGAGGTTGGCGAGGATCGCCTCCAGCCGCTGCTCAACCGCTCGCAGGTCGGAGAACAGCTTCGCGTTGTCCACCGCCAGCGCCGCGCGCCTGGCGAGCTCGTGGCCCAGCTCCAGCTCATCGCCCCCATAGGGTTCGCTGTCCTCGCCGAGCCGAAGCAGCGACAGCGCTCCGAGCGTGCGCCCTCGCGCGAACAGCGGCGCCACCACCGCGGAGCGATAGCCGTTGGCGATCATGAAGCGGGCGTGCTCGGAGCCCTGCGCGAAGCCTTCGAGCAGCTCGCCGCTCATCTCGGGCAGCAGCTGCGGTTCGCCGCTGCGAATCACCCGCGCGACAGGATGGGCGCCGAAGGGGTCCACCGGACGCTGCGCGCGCAGCGCCTCGAGTTCCACCGCGATCCGCTCCTCGCGCGCCGCGGCCGCGACCTTGCGGATCGAGCCGTCCGCATCGAGCAGATCGATCACGCAGAGGTCGGCCAGGCGTGGCACGGTCAGCTGAACGATCTGCGCGATCGTGGTTTGCAGATCGAGCGAGCTGGCGAGCACGGCGCCCGCCTCGAGCAGCAGCTCGACCGCGAGCCCGCCGCCGTGTCGCGATTGATCGCTTGTCAGATCTGCAGTCATGATGAGGCCGGGGCGCCCCCGCGTCCCTTCACCCGCCCTCAGTATCGCAACGCTCCTCGGCGCCGCTCGAGCGCATCACGCTCCTCACGCGCGGTCCTTCTCGTTGCCTGCGGAGGGTCGGCCGGCGGCAAGCGCCGCGCGGCGGCGCAGCGGCAGGACGAACCACAGCAGCGCGAACGCCACCGCGACAGCGGCCGCCGTGGCTGCGCCCGCGAGGACCCCGAACAGGTCCGTGGTCACGAGCAGCAACGCACCGCACATCGCCAGCGCAAGGCACGTCATGCCCGCTATCGCCTCGCGGTTGGCACTGAACACGATGTACCCCTTGTCGTCGTGGCGGAAGAGGAAGCGGTGGCTTGCGGTGGGAGCGAGCATGAACAACGCGGAGAGGGCGGCGAGAAGCAGCGTTACGAAGTAGACGGCGCGCTCGAACGGACCGATTCCGGCGAAGCGGCTATCGAAGGGGACGACCAGCAGGAACGCGAACAGCACCTGCACCCCTGTCACGACGACGCGCAGCTCTGAGGTCAGCTCTGCGAGGTTGCGGTCCAGGCGCTCGAGCGACGTCTCCTCGCGGCCATGACTTCTTTCGGTGACGCTAAAGGTTTGCATTACTCACAGTACTAGCGACGATTCGCGCGAGCGCCATGCGAAGCACCCTGCGGGGTTTTACCCGGCGGGCATCAGCTCGAAACGATCTCGCAGCACGAGCACCCGATCGCCTGTAGCGGCAGCCCGTTTCACCTACCGATCCTCGGGTAGAGCGCGGAGCATCGAGTGAACCAGCAAACCTGTGAGGAGGTCAGAGATGCCCCCACGTGGTGTCAAGAAGGGCAGCAAGCGCGAGCGCCAATACGAGCACGTCAAGGACAGCGAGCGCAAGCGCGGCGTTTCGAACGCGCGCGCGGAGGAAATCGCCGCCCGCACGGTGAACAAGGAGCGCGCGCGAAGCGGTGAATCACGGACGAGGTCGCGCACCTCCACCGGCGACGTCTCCTCGGGTCGACGCGGAGGACTGCGCTCCGGCAGGCCCGGTCCGCGTGGACGCACTCGCGAGCAGCTCTATGCTGAGGCGCGCCGGCTCGGGGTCGAAGGCCGCTCCAGCATGAACAAGGCGCAGCTCCAGCGCGCGGTCGAGGACCGCAAGCGCTGAGCGCGTCCGGCCGTTTGCTCAAGACCAGCTGTGGCGGCTAGAGCAGGTGCATGTGGATGCGAACCACGCTGGCGGCGGACGCGGAGCGGATCTGAACGAGGTCGCACAGCTGGTTGGCGAGCCACAGGCCCCGCCCGCGGCGCGCGAGCGGCGGCGGGCGGACGCGGCCAGCGAGAGGCGCGTGCAGCTCGCCTTCGTCCTGCACCTCGCACATGAGCACGTGCTGCTCGCGCCAGAACCTGAGCGTGCAGCTGCCGCCGCCGTAGGAGATGCTGTTCGTGGCAAGCTCGCTGAACGCCAGCACCAGCTCATCGACCCGCTCGCCGTCGAGCGCATGCGCTCTTGCCCAGCGGCCGAGGCGATGTCGCATACTCGCCAGCTCCCCGCTCGAGAAGGTCAGCTCGCGAACCGATCCGGCGGGCGCGGGAAGCGTGCCTGCGAAGGGGCTTGTGCTCGCCTCAGAGCCCGCGTAGCAGTTGCTGGCGAAGGCCGTGCCGCAGCACGCGAGCAGCGGATGGGTTTGCCGCGCCGCCTCGATTGCCGCGTCGGGCAGCGCATCGAGGTCGTGGGGGCAGAGCAGACGCCACGCCGGACCCCCCGCGAAGGCGAGGTTCACCAGCGCCTCATGACGCGCGCACTCTTCCAGCTCCGGGGCTGTGCGCCCCGGCCACAGCGGTTCGGCGAGTCCGAGCGCATATGGCGCTCGCGAGTTCTGATCGACGAACTCCTGCCAGATCGACAGCGTGCGGGCCGGATTGCGCCCGATGGTGGGCATGTCGAGGAAGCGCAGCGCCGTCGCATCGTCGTCGGGCAGCGCGTCTTTGAGCGCAGCCGCCCGCTCGCGTCCGACGGCGGCCAGGATCGGCGCGTCATCGGCGAGCGCCCGTTCGATCAGCGGCAGCGTCTCACGAATGAAGCCGTGATCGCCGTTGGTGTAGAAGACAGCCTCGTGGCGAAAACCGCGGGCAGGCATCTCATGCTCGCCCGGGTCGCGGCGCGCCGTGCACGGCAGCGCCACGACCGACGAGCTGCTCACGTGCGGAGCGTGCACCTCGTGCCTACCATCGCCCGTACCAGCGACGGCGACCGCCCTCGGCAGCTCCTCCGATGAAGAAACCGATTGCCCACAGGAGCACTGCGACGACGAGAATGATCCACAGCGCGTGGATGGCGAAGCCCAGGCCTCCGAAGATGGCCAGGATCAGGAGCAGAGCAAGCAAAGCAACCATTGAATGTCCTCGATTCGTGTAGGTGTTTTGCCCCCGGGTGCGCTGCTGGATTCCCCGTGTACGCAAACAGTTGCCCTAATTGGCCAGATTCCAAACCTTTCTCTGTCGGTGTCGCTGTTGCGTCGCGGCCGGGTAGCCAGTGCGTAAGCGTCGATCCAACAAGGAGAAGTGGAGTTGTTCGATGGCACAGAAGCTGAACGGCAAGAGAATCGCGTTCATGGTGGCCCAGGAGGGTGTCGAGGAAGTTGAGCTCACAAAGCCGTGGCAGGCCGTCGAGAAGGCGGGTGGCAAGCCTGAGCTGATCGCGCCCCAGGAAGGTGAGGTCCAGGCGATGAACCATCTCGACAAGGCAGGCACCTTTCGCGTGGATGCGACGCTCGAGCGGGCGCAGCCGAGCGAGTACGACGCCGTGGTGCTGCCCGGCGGCGTCGCCAATCCCGACGAGCTGCGCACCGATCAACGAGCGGTGCGCTTCCTGCAGCGGTTCTTCGCCGAAGGTAAGCCCGTCGGCGTGATCTGCCACGGTCCATGGACTCTCGTCGAGGCGGACCTGGTGCGCAACCGGACGCTCACGTCCTGGCCCTCGGTGCAGACAGATATTCGCAACGCTGGGGGCCGCTGGGTGGACGAGCAGGTGGTCGTCGATCACGGCCTCGTGTCGAGCCGCAAGCCCGATGACCTGTCGGCGTTCTGCGAGAAGATCGTCGAGGAGTTCGCCGAGGGGCGCCACCAGACCGCCGATGCAGGCGCCACGGCGGGCGTCGGCTCGACCGCCTAGCAGCGCCGGTAAGGCGTGCGCCGGCGCCGCCGAGGTTTTGCGGTCGCCGGCGCCGCCGTCAGGCCGTCGAGGGCGCTGGGCGCCCGCCGCCGGCATCCGCGGCGGCCGCGCCGCGCTCGCCCGTGGCCGCGGTGAGCGGACGCGCGAGCTTCTCGAGGCTGACCCGCTCGGCCTTGAGACCAAAGAGGAGCTCGGCGATCCCCCCGATCATCATCGCGCCCGCGCCGATGCTGAATCCGACGAAAACGTGGCTCGGCTTGCCGCTTTCGATCAGGTGCGCGAACAGCAGCGGCCCGATGATCCCGCCCAGGCCCGTCCCGATTGCGTAGAAGACGGCGATGCACAGTGCGCGCGTCTCGAGCGGGAAGATCTCTGAGACCGTCAGGTAGGCGGCGCTCACGCCCGCCGAGGCGAAGAAGAAGACGATGCTGAGCGCGGCCATGAAGCCGGCGGTGGTGAACTCGCCTTCCTTGAATAGCCAGCCGGTGAGGAACAGCAGCACCCCCGAGAGCAGGTAGGTGCCGGCGATCATCGGCTTGCGTCCGATCGTGTCGAACAGACGCCCGAGCACGAGCGGACCGAGAAGGTTGCCGACCGCGAAGACCGCGATGTAGTACGGCTCGTCGCCGCTGGCCACGCCGAAGAAGGTTTTCAGCATGTAGCCGAGGCTGAAGAGCACCGCGTTGTAGAGGAACGCCTGGCCGGCGAAGAGCGAGAAGCCTAGGACGGTGCGCCGCGGATACATGCTGAGCACCGAGCGCGCGATCAGAGCCAGCGGGATCGTCTTGCGCTGGTGCACGGTGATCGTCGGAATCGGGCTCGGGCAGCTCCTGGCCCGTCTCCTCGCGCACCTCCTGCTCGATGTGCGTGACGAGGAGCTCTGCCTCTTCGGCGCGGCCGTGAATGAACAGCCAGCGGGGGCTCTCGGGGACGTTTCTGCGAACGAGCAGGATTGCAACTCCGAGCACCGCGCCGAGCGCGAAGCACAGCCGCCAGCCGACGTTGGGGGCGAAGTTCGTGGTGGAGAGGGCGACAACCGCGAGCATCGCGCCGCCGATCGCGCCGCCCCAATAGCTTCCGTTGATCGCGATGTCGGTCTGCCCGCGCTTGCGTGCCGGGATGAGCTCGTCGATGGCCGAGTTGATCGCGCTGTACTCGCCGCCGATGCCGAACCCGGTGAGGAAGCGGAAGACGAAGAACCACAGCGGCGAGAAGGACAGCGCCGTGAGGCAGGTCGCGAGCAGGTAGGTGCCCAGCGTGATCATGAACAAACGCTTGCGTCCGAAGCGGTCGGTGAGCTGGCCGAAGAAGAGAGCCCCTGCGCATGCTCCGGCGACGTACAGCGACGCAGCGAGTCCTGAGACGTCTCCGGCGGAGATGCCCACCCCAGCCCCCCTTTCCGAGAGGCGGCCGGAGATCGAGCTTACGTTGGTGACCTCGAGTCCATCGAGGATCCACACGGTCCCAAGTCCCGCGAGACACGCCAATGAAACCGTGACCACGGGAGCCTGTCGAGTCGCGCCGGGATGTCTGTCTCGATTGTTTTCGTATCGACATGACTCTTGTGGACTCCACGTACGCCCGCTTGGCCGGGACTGCGCGGCCCGCCTCTCCGCTGGAACTGCGTCCGTTCGCTCGCTTCGGCTGACATGCCGTGTCGCTATTGCCCGGCGCGCACGCTCGAGAAACCTGTCCATTCCCAGGCGCTCAACCTGGCCGGTAGGTTTAGCCGTCGCGGGGATTGGGCAATACAGGGGTGCGGCCCCACAAAAGTGGGTGCACTGTTTAGGACCCCCAGAAGGGGGCATATTGAACTCGTAGTGTCGCTTCCCCAGCAGGTCGTGGTCGCGTCCCCCGGCGGCCCGGCTATTAGAGGGGGAGCGTCTTTGCGGCATGCCGGTCTGGCCCCCCGACGCTGGCCTACCGGCATGCCGCGGTTAAATCTGAGGCCGCGCGTGTCCGCCCTGCGACGTTTGTCGCGCTGGGACCGGGGCAGCTAGGAGGTGTATGCCTGCGAACACCGCCACCGCACACGAGCGAGACCTGCGCCCGGGCGCGGTTCCGCCTGGCGCGCAGCACGCTGCGGCGCAGCGGGACGTGGCCGAGCAGCCATACGGCTCATACGTGGCCTTCGGCACGACCTTCGTGAGCGCGTTCGGCGGCCTGCTGGTCGCGGCGCGGCGACGGCTCCCCGAGCGCTTCGCGGCCGAGGACCTGATCCTCGGCGCGCTCGCGACCCACAAGCTGAGTCGGCTCATCTCGCGCGAGCGCGTGACGCGGCCGCTGCGCGCCCCTTTCACCGAGATCCAGGCACAGGATCCACCGCTCGAGCTGAAGGAGCGGCCGACCGGCCGGGGACTGCGCCGCGCGCTGGGAGAGCTGTTGAGCTGCCCGTACTGCCTCGACCAGTGGATCGCGGCCGCGTTCATCGGCGGCTTCGTGCTCGCACCCCGGCCGACGAGGACGGTGGCGAGCATGTTCGCGGTGGTCACGGGATCGGACTATCTGCAGCAGCTGCACCGCTGGGCGCGGGACCGCGCGTAAAGGGAGGGGGCTCTGCGTGCGCGCGTTGCGTGAGCTGCGCGCTTGCGCTCGAGTGACCCGGGTAGATGAACCATGCAGTCACGATTTGGAGGTGACGATCAGATGCTTGGACGTCGACGCAGTGAAGCCACTCGGGAAGGAGCCGGCGAGCCACTGGCCGCCCGCGACTCGGTCGGCGAGCCGGCCACGCGCAACGAGGCGGCGCCTCGCAGGCCCCACATGCGCGCGCGCAGACGCGCGGTTGGCGCGGCGGCGGCGGACGCGCTGAGCGCAGGAGTGCTGCGTCTTGCCCGCCTCGTGATGACGATCGCGGTGCTGATCGCGATCCTGGTCGGGCTCGCGATCGTCCTGCGCGTGGCGGACGCGAATCCGTCGAACTCGATCGTCAAAGGGGTCCACGAAGGAGCCAACTTCTTCGCGGGCTCGTTCACCGGCCTGATCACGTTTCAAGGTCACCCCAAGCGAGCGATCGCCGTAGACTGGGGGATCGCGCTCGTCGTCTACCTGCTGCTCGGTGCGATCCTCGCGCGTTTGATCTCGGGCCTTGCGCCCGACCGGCGCCGCGTGATGAGCCGCCAGCACACCGCGGCGAGCTACTGAGGCGCTCAGCGGCGCTGCAGCATGCGCAGCGCGAGCACCTCGGTCTCTTCGACCGCGGGTGCGACGCGCTGCGCGTCGGTCAGGCGGCCGAGCACGGGCCCTGTGCTCTCGCCAGGCTCGCTGAGGATGCGCTCTGCGCGTCCCGCCCGCAGCGGGCCGACCCTCAGCTCGAGGTCGCGCGGCGCGAGCTCCACTCCGACCCCAAGGTGACTTCCGACGATTGAGTCGCGCGCCTCGGCGACGAGCGCGTCGGCGACGAGCTGCACGTCGGCGATGCGGTCGGTGGAGAAGTAGGCGCGGGCGGCGAGCGCGCACAGCACGCGCGGCAGCACGCTGCGCGCGACGCTCGAGGGCGCGAGCGTCATCTCGACGGTGCCTGCGAGCTGCGCGCGTATGGCGACAGGCGGCTCCCACTCGTCCTGCAGCGGCTCGATGCCGTGAGTCTCGGGCGCAGCGAACTCCATGCGCACCTCGGTCCCTCCGTCGGGCACCTTCTTGAAGGTGACCTGCTGTGCGAGCGCCTGCATGACCGGCAGGCCGATGCCCGATTCGCCGCTGCGCATGGAGTCGAGCGCGTGAGCGCCGATGCCGTGGCCGTGATCGCGCACGGTCACGGCGATCAGCTCATCGGAAGCGCAGATCTCCACCTCCATCGGGCCCTCCTCGCCCTCGCCGTAGGCGTGCAGCACGACGTTGTTGCACGCCTCGGTGACCGCTGTGGCGAGGTCGTTGGTTTCGATCGCGTCGAGGCCGAGCGCTTCGCTGAAGCCCGTCAGCGCCTGGCGTACGACCAGCACGTTCTCGGCCCTGCTCGAGAGCTTCAGGCAAACATTCTCGATCTCGGCCATCGCGCGGCGGTCGAGCCGATCCAGCTAGGCCGAGTCGGCCGCCTGCCTAACGCGAGCGTGAGGGCTGACGGCCTCGGCGGTGCGAGGCTCAGTCCGCATGCGCGAGCGTCCGCAGCTGATCTAGCGAGCGCCGCAGCAGCCGTGAGACCTGCATCTGGGAGATCCCCACCCGCTCGGCGATCTCGGTTTGCGTAAGGTCCTCGACGAAGCGCATCCGCAGGATCAGCCGCTCGCGCGCCGGGATGTGACCGAGCACGGCGCTGGCGGTGGCGTCGAGCTCGACGAGCTCGTAGCGCTCGTCCTCACGCCCGACAGAGTCCCCGTAGGCGACCACATCGCCGTCGGCGCCGGGCCGCGGGGCGTCAAGTGAGAGCGTCTCGTATGCCTGGATCGCCTGCAGCGCGTCGACCACCTCCTCGGTGTCGTACTCGAGGTACTCCGAGAGCTGGTTGACCGTTGGGGCGCGACCCCGCTCGTTGGCGAGGCGCTCCTGCGCGTCGCGCACCTTCAGCGCGCGCTCCTGCGCACCGCGCGGGACGTGCACGGCCCAGCCGGAATCGCGGAAGTAACGCCGCATCTCGCCGAGGATCGTCGGCACCGCGAAGGAGGGGAAAGGGTGTCCGCGGTCGGCGTCGTAGCGGTCGAGCGCCTTCAGCAGCCCGAGCGAGGCGACCTGCAGCAGGTCCTCGAACGGCTCGGAGGAGCGCCCGTAGCGACGCGCGAGACTGCGCGCAAGCGGCATGAAGCGCTGCACGAGCGCCTCACGTGCGCTCTGGTCGCCGTCCCGCTGCCAGCGCTCGAAGAGCCGGCGCGGATCCTCGGCGGAACCCACGGTTTGCGATGAGGATTGCCTCGTTTGTACCTGCGGGGGCATGGCTGCTCCCTTCACTAGCTTTCCCGTTCGCTGTTTCCAGCACCCCTAAAACCGGCGTTCAAGCCGGTAGACCGGCATAGTCTACCCAGATCCACCCCGATGATGCAAGAAATCTATCGCAAGCTACGCTCAGCTTATGGCTCGCCGGAGACCGCTGAGCGTCGCTGAGCTGATCGCTCAGCGCGCCGGCGAGGAGATGGCGCTCAACCAGCGCTATCTGAACCCGCAGATGGGCCGCATCCTGCGCACGCTGGGCTTCGAGAAGTCCTGGCGCGGCGGCGAGGGCGCGCATCTGATCGACTCCGACGGCGAGCGCTACCTGGACCTGTTCGGCGGCTACGGCGTGTTCGCGATCGGTCGCAACCACCCACAGGCGATCGCCGCTGTGCAGGAGGTGATGGAGGCGCGCACCGGCAACATGCCGCAGCTCGGCGTGACGCTCCTGAGCGGCGTGCTCGCCGAGCAGCTGCTCTCACGCGCGCCCGAAAGCGTGGCGGCGATGGTGCCGGCGAACACGGGCACCGAGGCGGTCGAGGCTGCGATCAAGATCGCCCGGGCTGCCACGGGGCGCCCGCGCGTGCTCTACGCCGAGCACGCCTTCCACGGCCTCACGCTCGGCTCGCTGTCGCTGAACGGGAACGAGGAGTTCCGCGAAGGCTTCGGCCCGCTGCTGGCGGGATGCGACGCGGTGCCGTTCGGCGATGCGGATGCGCTGGAGCGCGAGCTCACGCGCGGCGAGGTGGCGGCGTTCGTGGTGGAGCCGGTCCAGGGCAAGGGCGTGAATCTGCCTCCCGAGGGCTACCTGGCGGGCGCACAGGAGCTTTGCCGGGCCGCGGGCGCGCTGTTCGTGTGCGATGAGGTGCAGACGGGGATCGGCCGCACAGGGCGCTTTCTGGCGCTCGAGCACTCCCAGCTTCAGCCGGACATCGTGTGCGTGGCCAAGGCGCTTTCCGGCGGCCTGGTGCCGATCGGCGCGACACTCGTGTCGAGGGCGGCCTTCGAGAAGGTGTTCGACGGCATGGAGCGCGCGGTGCGCCATGGCTCGACGTTCGGCGGCAACGACCTCGCGGCGGCCGCGGCGATCGCAACGCTGGCGGTGCTCGAGGAGGAGGACCTGGTGGCACGCTCGCAGCGGCTCGGCGAGCTGCTGCTCGAGCTCACGCGTCCGCTCGTGGATCGATTCGAGGTCGTGCGCGAGGTTCGCGGGCTGGGCCTGATGTGGGCGATCGAGTTCGGTCCGCCATCGGGCGCGGGAGCGCGCAGGCTGTGGGAGTCGGTCGAGGCGCGCCAGCCGGGGCTGTTCTCGCAGCTGGTCACGGTGCCGCTCTTTCACGAGCACCGGATTCTCTGCCAGGTGGCTGGGCACCACATGAACGTGATCAAGGCGCTGCCGGCGCTGACGATCGAAGAGGAGGAGATCGCGCGCTTCGCGGCGGCGCTGGAGCAGACGATCGCGGCGGCCGAGCGCTACCCCGCGGCGCTCGCGCGCTTCGGCCTGCGCACTGCCCTCAGGACTGCGCGCGTACGCCGCTAGCCTGTCGAGCCGTGCTCCAACCGAGGCAGGACATTCGCAACGTGGCGATCATCGCGCACGTCGACCATGGCAAGACGACCCTGGTCGACGCGATGCTGTGGCAGTCAGGCGCGTTCCGCGCCGGACAAGACGTGGCTACACGGGTGCTCGACTCGATGGACCTCGAGCGCGAGAAGGGCATCACGATCCTCGCCAAGAACACCTCGCTGCGCTACCGCGACGTGAAGCTCAACATCATCGACACGCCCGGCCACGCGGACTTCGGCGGCGAGGTCGAGCGCGGTCTGACGATGGTCGACGGGGTGCTGCTGCTGGTGGACGCCTCCGAGGGGCCGCTGCCGCAGACGCGCTTCGTGCTGCGCAAGGCGCTTGAGTCCAAGCTGCCGGTGATCCTGGTGGTGAACAAGGTGGACCGCTCGGACGCGCGCGTGGCCGAGGTGGTCGACGAGGTGTACGAGCTGTTCCTCGATCTCGACGCCGAGGAGCACCAGATCGAGTTCCCGATCGTGTACTGCAACGCCAAGGCGGGCATCGCCTCGCTGCGCTACGAGCCGGGCGAGCAGCTGGCGGGCACCAGCCTCGCGCCGCTGCTCGACCTGCTGCTCGAACACATCCCGCCGCCGATGTACGACCCCGGGCATCCGCTGCAGGCGCTCGTCACGAACCTCGACGCCTCCCCCTACGTGGGCCGACTGGCGATCTGCCGGGTGCGCCATGGCACGATCCGTCGCGGACAGCAGATCGCTTGGTGCCGGGCCGACGGCTCGATCGTGCGCGAGCAGGTCTCGGAGCTTTATGTCACGCGGGCTCTGGAGCGCGTGGACGCCGAGGAGGCCGGGCCGGGCGAAATCATCGCGGTGGCTGGAATCGAAGAGGTGACGATCGGCGAGACGCTGGCCGACCCGGAGGACCCACGGCCGCTGCCGGTGATCACGGTGGACGAGCCGGCGATGTCGATCACGATCGGCGTCAATACCTCACCGCTGGCGGGCAAGGATGGCCAGAAGCTGACCGCGCGCCAGATCAAGGCGCGCCTTGACCAGGAGCTCGTCGGCAACGTGTCGCTGCGCGTGCGCGAGACCGACCGCACCGACACATATGAGGTGCAGGGCCGCGGCGAGTTGCAGCTGGCGGTGCTCGTCGAGATGATGCGCAGGGAGGGATTCGAGCTGACGGTGGGCCAGCCGCACGTGCTCGAGCGCGAGATAGACGGCCGTCGCCACGAGCCCGTGGAGCGCCTGTCGGTGGACGTGCCCGAGGATCACGTGGGAACGGTCACCCAGCTGCTGGCCGCGCGCAAGGGGCGTATGGAGCACATGACCAACCACGGCACGGGCTGGGTGCGCATGGACTACCTGGTGCCGGCGCGCGGGCTGATCGGCTTTCGCACCGAGTTCCTCACCGAGACGCGCGGGACGGGCGTGCTGCATCACGTGTTCGACCGCTGGGAGCCGTGGGCGGGAGACCTGGTCACGCGCACGAGCGGGGCGCTCGTGGCGGACCGCCGAGGGGAGTCGGCCACGTACTCGCTGATGACGCTGCAGGAGCGTGGCTCGCTGTTCGTGGGCCCGGGCGAGGAGGTCTACGAGGGCATGATCATCGGCGAGAACGCGCGCTCGGAGGATCTCGACGTGAACCCGACCAAAGAGAAGCACCTGACGAACATGCGCTCCTCGACCGCGGACGTGCTGGTGCGCCTGGACACCCACCACCGTATGAACCTCGACGAGGCGTTGGAGTTCGTGCGCGACGACGAGTGCGTGGAAGTGACGCCCGTGTCGGTGCGCCCGCGCAAGCTCGAGCTGTCCAAGCTGCACCGCCAGAAGGCGCTCAAACTCGCCCGCAAATGAGGGCCTTCGGCGGGCAAGCCGGCGTCCGCCGGGTTCCGCCACGGCGAGCGCTCGGCGACGGCGCAGCGAGCGGTCCGCGACGATAGGGTTCCGCGAATGCACAGATCCCCCAAAGCACGCACATTCGCCCAGCTGGCGCTCGTCCTGTTCACGCTCGCGGGTGTTCTCGCGCTGCCCGCGGCGGCGAGCGCAGCAGAAGAAACTCACGCGACCGTCGCCGAATACGAACAGGACCTCACGGGCGGCAAGGTGGCCACCGTCACCGTCAACAAATTCCTTGCGCGGCTGCATGTGACGCTCAAGGACGGCAGCCACGTGCTCGTCCGCTACAGCAAAGGCCAGGAGCCGAAGATGGTCTCGCTCGCGGAAGCCAAGCACGTGCAGGTCACGATCCTCAAGTCGGCGGCGGCCAAAGCGGAAGCGAAGAAAGTGCCGGTGCACCACAAACTCCGTTACATCGCAGGCGGGATCCTGATCGCGGTGATCGTGGTGGTCGGAGCGGTGGTGCTGATCGACCGGCGGCGCAAAGCGGCGGTCGAATAGAGCTCAGCAGACGGGTGGGTGGCGCGCACGCGCGGGACGCAGGGCCTGCGCGGCCGCGGTCACACTCTGAAGAGATGGGCTCGTGCGAGATAAGGGTTCGCCTGCAGCCGCGCGCACACGCGGAGGGGCTCTTCGGCGAGCGCGAGGGGGTGCTGCTGGCACGCGTGAATGCGCCGCCGGTGGACGGACGCGCCAACGACGCTCTGTGCAGGCTGATCGCGCGGCGAGCGGGGGTGGGGCTGCGCGCCGTGAGGATCGTGCGCGGGGCGCGCTCGCGGGAGAAGCTCGTACATGTCGAGGGGCTCGACCGCGAAGAGCTGCGCGCGGCGCTCGGTCTCGGCCCCGAGGCGGACGCCTGAGGCACCCGGGCCGGCCGGTGCGCCTCTGCAGCCCGGCACCGGCGACCCGGCGGTTTTCAGAGCACCAGGTCGCGCTGCACAGGGCCGCCTGCCAGGCTGCGGCGCCCGGGCTGTGCCCTTGAAGATGTGAGCGCAGGCATGGGCGCCGGCGCGCGGCCCCAGAGGTAGCTGGCGAGGCAGCCGAGCGTGAAGGCGGCGGTGACGAACAGAAGTGGACCGGAGTCCTCGACGAGCGCCCCGACGATGCCCGCGGCGAGGCCGCCGGCGAGCGCGGCGCCGAAGGCGGGGTCCGAGCGCACCGGCGCGAGCAGCCGGTCTCGCCGCGCGATCGCAACGATCGAGCAGGCCAGCGCGAGCACGGTGGCGGCGGGCATGGCATGGTTCGAGAGCTCTCGCCAGGCGGCCTGGTAGCGGCGCACGATGAGATCGCGGATGTCCCCGGCGGAGCGCGCGTGCAGGACGCTGCCGGTGAAATGACCCGACCCGTGCGCGCTGGCGAGATCCACCGCTGCCAGCACGAGCAGCCCGGCGATGGGTGCGCCGAGTAGTGCCAGCGCGCGCCTGCGCGTGATCGCTCCAGGGAGCATCAGCACCGCGGCGAGGGCGAAGCCGGCGCTCACCAGGATCACGCCGCCAGCCCCCGCGCCGATGCGCGCGGAGCCCTCGATCAGCGCGAGCACAGCGCCGGCGCAGGCGAATGTCGCGGCGCCGCCACGCCCGCGCGCGGCGGGGTAGAGCAGCGCGGCTACCGCGGCCAGCACGAGCACCGCGAGCGCGGACTTGAGCTCGTTGCCGATTCCGTAGAAGCGCGCACCGATGCTGGGGTCCGGTCCGAGCAGCGAGCGCATGAGCAGCTGCGTGTGGCCCAACGCGTCGGCGGTGAGCGCAGCGATCGCGGCCAGCGCCGGCGCGAGCGGTGCGCGCGGCCACGGCACGAGCGCGTCGCTGAGCGCTGCGAGCGCGAAGCACACTCCGACGATGAGCAGGTACTCCACCGCTGCCGAGGGCTCGAGCGCGGCGGGGATGAGCGCGACGGCGGGCGCCCACAGCATTCCCAGAGCGCCGAGGCGCAACGCACGTGCGCGTGCGGGCGGCGAGCGCGTGCAGGCGAGCAGCAGGAGCGCCAATGCGCACAGCATCAGCCCGAGCGCGCGCAGCCGCCTGCCCCCGATCACCCCGAGGCGAGCGCGCAGCGAGGAGAGCCCCGCGGGGTCTAGGCGCCCTTCGCTCGAGATCGCCCCGCCACGCATCTCCGCCGGAACGGGAAGGCCGAGGTGCGCGAGGATCGTGGGCGCCGCGTCGATCGAGGCGATCAGCGCGCGCTCGTGCGTGGTGCTCGAGGTGAGCTCCTTCGCTCCCGCGCCCGCGAGCCCGGCGACAGCGCCCCACAGCAGCGGGCCGGCCTCGCCGCGAGCTCGCTGCAGAACGATCACGAGCGCGCTCGGGCCGCGCGCCGCCACGAGCGTGCGCAGGTCGGCGAGCCCTTCGGCTCCGCCGGGCAGGTCCGCGACTGTGAGCCGCTCGCCGCGACGCAGCGAGGCCAGGCGCGCGAGCAGCGTGCGGGGGCTGCCCAGCGAGAACAGCCCGATCTGCCCGCCCGGCGCGGCGGCGAGGACGGCGTCGAGGTCGTCCTGGCCGCTCACCCCCGCATACCCTGCGCCGCCGGCGGCGCCGGCGAGCAGCCCGGGTTCGAGCAGCTGTGGCGCTTGACGCGCTCGCGAGCGCGCCGCGTTCCATCCCGCCACCTTGGCCCCCTCGGCGAGCCCGCCCGGTCTCGCCGTGCGGACGCTCGCGGGGGCGAAGATCGAAAGCGCGGGCGGCTGCGAGGAGTCGTAGGCCGCACCGTCGATGCGTGCGCCCTGCGTGAGGTCGAGCAGGAATTGCGTCCTCGAGTAGCTGCCCTGCGCGGCGGAGAGGATGCCCAGCGAGAGCCCGGGGATGCCGGCGAGCTGGCGCCCATCGGCGGTGGTGAAAAGCACCAGCGCCGAGCGCGCGGGTGCCGGCGCAGCGGCGCTTGCGCCTGGCGGCGGCCCGCCCGCGGCGGCGATCGCCGGCCCCGGCGCGGCGCCGAGCAGCGCCGGCGTGAGCAGCAGCGACAGGGCTGCGCCGCGCAGGCCGGGCCTCAGCCGTCCGCTCCTTCCGCCGCAACCCCGGCTGCCCTGCGCGGCACGCCGTCGCGGCGGCCGTCCGGCGAGGGGGAGTCCCCGGAGCCGGCGAGCGTGCCCTCGACGTTGACGCGAGGCAGCCTGCGGTCCAGGAACGCTGGTATCCGCCATGTAATCGGGCCGATCAGGTGAAGCGTGGCAGGCAGCAGCAGGCAGCGCACGATCACCGCGTCGAGGAACACGGCGCTCGACAGAGCCAGCCCGAACTCGCCGATCACGCGTTCTCCCCCAAGCAGGAAGGAGAGGAACACGCAGACCATGATCGCCGCGGCGGCGGTCACGACGCGTCCCGTCAGCGCGAGGCCCTCGGCTACCGCGCGCGAGTTATCGCGCGTGTACATCCAGCGTTCGTGGATGCGCGAGACCAGGAAGACCTCGTAGTCCATCGACAAGCCGAACACGATCGCGAACAGCATCACCGGGATGAACGACTCGATCGGCCCCTGCTGCATGCCGAACACGGAGCGGAGCCAGCCCCACTGGAAGATCGCGACGATCACGCCGAGCGAGGCGCCGATGCTGAGTAGGTTCATGACGGCTGCCTGTAGCGGGATCACCAGCGAGCGGAACACGATCAGCAGCAGTAGCGCCGACAGCGCGACGACCACGCCGATGAACAGCGGCAGCTTGTGGCTAAGCGTGGTGGCGAAGTCAACCGCGCCGGCGGTCACGCCGCCGACGTAGACCGTGGCGCCGGTGCGTGCGCTCCACGGTGGCAGTACCTTGTCGCGCAGCCGCGAGACGAGCTGGCTGGTCGCGTAGGCCTGCGGTGAGGAGCGGGGATAGGCGGTGACGACCGCGACCGTGCCGGCGTGGTTGATCCGCGCCGGCGCCACTTCGGCCACGTCGCCGGCGCCGGCGACGGCGCTGCGCAGTTCTTCGGCCACCGGGCCGGCTGCGCGCTGCGCCTGGGCTGCGGCGCTCGCAGAGCTCCTCGGCAGACGCGCGACCACCTGCAGCGGTCCGTTGAAGCCGGCGCCAAAGCCGCGGGCGAGCAGCTCGTAGGCGCGGTGGGTGGTCTGGTTGGCGGGGTCGTTGGCGGCGTCGCTCGAGCCAAGTCGCAGCGCGATCGCGGGCGAGGCGATCGCAAGCATCGTGAGCGCCGAGGCGGCCGCGATCGCCTTCGGCCGCCGCGCGATGATCGCGCTCCAGCGAAGCCACGTGGTGCCCGCGACGCTCAGTTCGGGGGAGCCCGCGACGGCGGGCGCGGCCGCGGGGGCCCGACCGCGGGCACGGCGCCCTGCGACCCGGCGGCCGGCGACGGTCAGCAGGGCAGGCAGCAGCGTGAGCGAGCCGAACATCATCAGCAGCACCCCGATCGAGGCCGAGATGGCGACGCCGTAGAGGAAGCTCACGCCCAGCAGCATCATCCCGAGCAGCGCGATCACGACCGTGCAGCCGGCGAACACGACCGCGCGACCGGCGGTGTCGAGCGATTGCACCACGGACTCGCGCACCTGGTGGTAGGTGGGGCCGGGCGTCCAGTAGGCCTCGCGGTAGCGCGTGAGGATGAACAGCGCGTAGTCGATGCCCACGCCGAGGCCGATCATGGCGGCGAGCTCCGAGGAGAAGTTGGGCGTTTCGACGACGTGCGTGAACAGGGCGATGACCCCCAGGCCGGTTCCGAGGCCGAACAGCGCGGTGACGATCGGCAGGCCCATCGCGATCAGCGAGCCGAAGGTGAGCAGCAGCACGACGATCGCCGCCATCAGCCCGACGGCCGTGGACAGCCCAAATCCGGCGCGCTGCGTGTTCTCGATCGCCTGTCCGCCGAGCTCGACCTGGACGCCGCGCGGACCGGGTAGCGCGGCGGCGCGCGCGACCTTCACGACATGTTCGCCCGCGCTTGCCGGCAGCAGGTTGGCTTTCTCGTTGAAGACCACGGTGGCGAACGCGATCCTCTGGTCGCTTGAGATCGCTTTCGCGCCGCCCGCCTTGTACGGGCTGATGACGCTGGTGACGTGGGGGAGGCGCGCGACTTCGGCGAACATCCTTTCCATGCGCAAGCGCAGCGCGGGCGCGCTGACGCTGCCCGACGCGGCCCGGTAGACGATCGTGTCGCGGTCGCCTGCCTGCGCAGGGAAGCTTCGCTGAAGCATGTCGGCGGCGCGTTGGGCCCCCGAGTTGGGGAGCGTGAAGTTGTTCGAGTAATTGGTGCCGGCGGAAGCGGCGAGAACGTTGAGCAGCACGAGCACGGCGAGCCAGCCGAGCAGCACGTACTTGCGATGGGTGGTGATCCAGCGGGCGTAGGAGACCATGGAATCCTCGGGGGGAAGGCGTGACGGGGAGAGCGGCGAAGCGCTCAGGCAAGGGTAGTAGTAAGGCGCCTAGTTAACGGTCGGATCAACCGGCATTCGCGCGATCAGCGCGTAGCTTCCGCCCATGCGTGTCAGCACCGTGCTCCAGAGATCCTGCGGGTCCTCGGAGAACACGTCCTCGGGAAGCGCGGCGTGCGCGATCCAGTCGCCCTGGTCGATCTCGGCGTCGAGCTGGCCGTCGCTCCAGCCGGCGTAGCCCGCGAACACGCGTCGGCGCGCGGTGGCCTCGGCAAGCTCGTCGACCCCGGTGCTCGGCGCCGGAAAGCCGATGCGGCCTAGCACGAGCAGCTCGGCCAGCGAGGGGTCGAGGAACTCGGCCAGGCAAACCACCGAGGTCGGCTGAACGGGGCCGCCCACGTAGACCGGCTCGAGCTCGTCGACGGCCGGCTCGAGCTGGGGCACGGCCTCGTGCACCGTGAGCGTGGAGGGCCGGTTGAGCACCACACCCATCGCGCCGTCATCGTTGTGAACGCCGATCAGAACGACCGAGCGCATGAAGTTCGGGTCGCGCAGCGACGGCGACGCGAGCAGCAGCTGGCCCGTCAGCGATTCCGCAATCATCACCTTCGAGGCTACAGCTCGAGTCTCAGAGGTCCAACCGTATGCCGGCCCCGTCGAGGCGCCCCGGCAGGAAAGGAGCGCCATGGCCGAGATCCGGGAGTTCGACGTGGTGGTGGTCGGCGCCGGCCCCGCGGGCGAGGTGTGTGCGGGGCGCCTGGCGCAGCGCGGCCTGTCGGTCGCGATCGTCGAGCGCGAGCTCGTGGGAGGGGAATGCTCGTTCTATGCGTGCATGCCGTCGAAGGCTCTGCTGCGAGGAGCTCAGGCGCTGGCGGAGGCGCGCCGCATGCCCGGCGCGGCTGAGGCGGCGAGTGGCGAGCTCGCGGTCGACGCGTTGCTGGCTCGGCGCGACCAGGTGATCCACTACCGCGACGACACCTCGCATCTGCCGTGGCTGAGTGAACGCTCGATCACGCTGGTGCGCGGCGAGGGCAGGCTCAGCGGAGAGCGTGAGGTGCAGGTCGGCGGCGAGGAGCTCCTGCGCGCGCGCCGCGCGGTGGTTCTTGCGAGCGGCAGCGGCGCCGCGATCCCGCCGATCCCGGGCCTGCGCGAGGCGCGCGCCGTGGACCAACCGCGAGGTCACCACCGCGTCGGTGATCCCGTCATCGCTGCTCGTGCTCGGCGGCGGCGCGGTGGGCGTGGAGATGGCGTGCGCGTACGCTTCGCTCGGTGCGCGGGTGGCGGTGGTCGAGGGGCTCCCGCGGCTGATCGCGGGTGAGGAGGAGTTCGCGTCCGAGCAGCTGCGCGAATCGCTCGAGCGCCAGGGCGTGAGAGCTGGCGCTCGGCGTGAAGGCGATCGCGGTCAAGCGCGAGGACCAGGCGGCGCCCGTCACGCTGGTGCTCGAGGACGGTCGCTCGTTCACGGCCGATGAGCTGCTCGTGGCGGTGGGCGCGGCGCCGCCATAGCGAGGAGCTGGGGCTCGACTCGATCGGCCTGGAGGGCGGCGGGCCGGTGCAGGTGCTCGACACGATGCAGGTCGCGGGTCAGGAGTGGCTGTATGCGATCGGTGACGTGAACGGGCGCGCGCTGCTCACCCACATGGGCAAGTACCAGGGCGCATCGCCGCGGATAGGATACTCGGCCGCCGCCACGAGCTGCGCATCGACGGGCGCGGCTCGCCGCAGGGTGATCTTCACCGATCCGCAGATCGCGGCGGTCGGGCACACGCTCGCGAGCGCGCGCGAGGCTGGCCTTGACGTGCGCGCGGTCGATGCCGAGTTCGAGGAGACCCCGGGCGCGAGCTTATCGGTCACGGCGCGCCCGGGTCGGCGCGCCTCGTGATCGACGAGGATCGCCGCGTGATCGTCGGCGCGACGTTCACGGGCGCGGAAATCGCGGAGAGCCTGCACGCGGCCACCATCGCGCTGGTGGCGGAGGTGCCGATCGAGCGGCTGTGGCATGCGGTGCCGTGCCTTTCCCACGCGCAGCGAGATCTGGTTGAAGCTGCTCGAACGCTGCGAGCTGCTCTCCTGAGCGCCCCGGCCGGCGGCCCAGCGGCCCGCCGGCGCCGCGGGCGTCAGCCGGCCGAGAAGATCTCGAGCGTGCCGCGACAGCGAGTGGTCGTTGGCGTCGCCCTCGGGCTCGAGCACATGGCCGTCGACGACGATCGGGCTGTTCCAGTGGCCGGAGCTGCCGGGCAGCTTGGCGATCGGCGCGCGCCGATCCGGGCCGGTAGACGTAGATCCCGCCGCCCGAGGGGTCGTACACGTACAGCAGGCCGCCGGCCATCACGGGGCTCGTCCCGGCGTTTTCGTTCTCCCAGGCGCGGTAGCAGCCTGCCCGCCGCGCAGCACAAAGGCGGCGGTGCCGGTGCCGTCGGCGATGAACACGGTCGTGTGTCGTGCATGCATGCCAGACCGCTGGCGTGGTGAACAGCTCGGCGCCGCCCGGCACCGGCAGGCGCTGGACTTCGCCGCCGAGCCTGCGCTGGGCGCGCGGGCGAGCGGCCGTCCAGGCGCGACAGCGCGAGCACGCGCAGCACGCCGTCCTTGCCGGCGAGCGCGACGCGGTCGGCTCCAGCAGCGCCGACGCGCTGGAGCCGAGGTCGGTGTCGCTCGTGGTTGAGCTGCTCCTGGTTTACGGGGGTGAAGGACTGGCGCAGGGCGAGGCTCGGGAAGCTCAGCTCGAGCACGCTGTCACCGAAGTTGGTGCGTGCCGTTCCACGGGCCGTTGCCGGTGTCGATGAGGATCCGCTGGCCGCCCGGCTCGACCACGGGCCCGCTGCGCGAGAGGATCGCGGAGTCGCTCGCCGGGACAAGTGCTCGGCAGATCAGCGTGCGCGCGGTTCGCGCACAGCGTGTTGAACACGGCGCGCACGCTCGCGCTGGAGCGGTCGATCAGTGCGACGTGGCCCTGGTAGGGCGGCGCGTCGCCGAAATAGCCGCCTGTGGCGGCGATCAGGTCGGCTCCGTCGATGTTGAGCGCGGCTGCGATCTTCTCGTGATGGGCTTCGCGCGTGACGCGCACGGGCCAGGCCGCTCTGCTCGACGCCGTTTGACAGCGAGAGCTTGTGGATGAGGCCGTTCGGCGAGGCGGCGTAGACGAACTGTCCGCCCGGGTCTGCGAGCGGGCTCGTGGTGGTTATCTGCGAGCTCCCTGCCCAGCCGCAGTAGCCGGCCGGCGTGAACGTCCACAGGATCCTGCCGCTGTCGGCGTCGAGCGCGATCGTCTTGCCGTAGGTGGTGCTCACGACGGCCACGTTGTGGCTTGCGCCGCCGACGCTCGCGCCGTGCAGGTAGATGGGAGAGGAGTCGACGGTGCCCGGCAGCGTGACGGTGATCCGGTGCAGGTGCGCGACGTTCGCGGCGGTGATGCCGGTGGAGAGTTCGCTGACGTCGCTGCGCTGCGGGTCCAGCCCGAACTCGGGCCAGTCGAGCAGCCGCTGCGTCGCCGCGCCGCGCGCGGTTGGTTCGGTATCGCGCTGCCGGGGGCGGTGGGCGTGTAGACGCGGGCCGGACCGGTCGACCCGCATGCCCCGAGCAGCGCGCCCGCGCCGAGCGCCCAGGCGAGGGTGGCGAGCGCCACACGTGGCAGCCGGCGGGCGCGCATGCGCTGATCGTTCTAGCGCAACGCCGGGTGCCTTGCGTCGGGCATGCGAGCGCCGGTCGCCTGCGGCCGGGAGGGCTATGCTCCCTCGCGCCGCGGCGACGGCATCACGAGAGGAGGAGGCGAGCATGGCGAAGACCCCGCAGGTCGGCGAGCGGCACCGGACTTCGAGCTGCCTGGCACCGACGGACCGTTCCGTCTGTCTGATCACCGCGGCGAGCGCGTCGTGCTGCTGTTCTACCCCGGGGATCAACACGACCGTGTGCACCAAACAGTTCTGCTCCTACCGCGACCGTGCCGAGGATTTCGCGTCGCTGGAGGCGACGGTCGTGGGAATCTCCGCGCAGGACGTGGCCTCGCACGAGGACTTCATGGCGAAACACTCGCTGACAGTGCCGCTGTTGGCGGACATGGACAAGGCTGTGGCGAAGGCGTACAGCGCAGACGCGCGGACCGCTCGGCACCAAGCGCGCGGTGATCGTGATCGACGAGCAGGGCATCGTGCGCCACCGCCACGATCACCTGCTTGGGCCTGGACTACCAGTCGGTGGATGACCTGCGCGACGCGCTGGCGCGGATTCCCGTGGCATAGAGCGTCGCCGGTCCGGCGGGCGGGCGGTCGGGCGGTCGGGTATCAGCGAGCGGCTGCGACAGCGGCCGCCTCGCGGCCTGCGGCGCTGCGCTCTGCGTTGGCTCGCGCGGCGTTGGCCCGCGCGGCGTACAGCTCCGCGAGCTCGAGCTGCATGCTGCGGGGCTTTTCGCCAGCGCGCATGGTGCGCCGGTGCCAGATCCCCTCGCCGTCGAGCTCCCAGGCGTTCTGGTTATCGGCGAAGGCGCGGTCGAGCGTGTCCAGCAGCTCGGCGCGCAGTTCGGCGGACTCGATCGGCGCCGCGAGCTCGACGCGGTGGTCGAGGTTGCGCGGCATCAGGTCCGCTGAGGCGATGTACACGGTGTGCTCGCCGCCGCGTTCGAACGTGTACACGCGCGAGTGCTCGAGCAGGCGGCCCACTATCGAGACGACGCGGATGTTCTCGGAGATGCCCGCCAGGCCCGGACGCAGGCAGCAGATGCCGCGCACGTTCAGATCCACGCGCACGCCGGCCTGGGAGGCCGCATACAGAGCTCGGATGCAGCGACCGTCGACGAGCGCGTTCATCTTCATCGCGATGCGCGCAGGCGACTCTGCCGAGTGCGCGGCGATCGTCTGCTCGATCTGGTTGATGATGCCCTCGCGCAGATGGTCGGGCGCCATCAGCACCTTGCGGTAGTGCAGCGGGCGCCCGAAGCCGGTGAGGTAGTTGAACATGTCGGCGACGTCTGCGCCGATCTGCTCGTCGGTGGTGAACAGCCCGAAGTCGGTGTACAGGCGCGCGGTGGCGGAGTGGTAGTTGCCGGTGCCGATGTGCACGTAGTTGCGCACCCCGTCGCCCTCGCGGCGCACGACGAGCACGCACTTCGCGTGGGTCTTCAGCGCTGGCTGGCCATACACGACGTGGACGCCTGCCTCCTCGAGCGCCTTCGCCCAGTGAATGTTCATGCGCTCGTCGAAGCGCGCCTGCAGCTCGACCAGCGCGACCGCCTGCTTGCCGCGTTCGGTCGCGCCGATCAGCGCGGGCACGAGCGGCGAGTCGTCGCTCGTTCGGTACACGGTCTGCTTGATCGCGAGAACGTTGGGGTCGGCGACGGCCTGCTCGACGAAGCGCTCCACGGAGGTCGCGAAGGAGATGTAGGGGTGGTGGACGAGCAGGTCGCCTTCGCGCATGGCGCCGAGCACGTCGGGCCGCTCGCCTTCGGGGTGCATCAGGCGCGGATGGGTGACGCCGACGAGCGGCTCCTCGCGTAGCTCGTTGTGCCCTGGCAGCTTGACGATCTGCCACAGCGCACCCATGTCGAGCAGGCCGTCGACCGGGTAGACCTCCTCGTCCTCGACGCCGAGCAGCTGCGCGAGCTCCTCGGACAGCTGGGCCGAGCAGTGCGCGCCGACCTCGACGCGCACGACCTCGCCGAAGCGCCGCCTGCGCAGCTCGTCCTCGACGGCCTGCAGCAGGTCGGCGGCATCGTCGGAGACCTCGAGGTCGGCGTCGCGGGTGACGCGGAAGTAGTCGTAGTCGGCGATGTCCATGCCGGGGAACAGTGCGTCGAGATGGTGCGCGATCACGTCCTCGAGCGGCACCAGCAGAACGGGTGCGCCGGGAGGCTGCTTGAGCGAGACGAAGCGCGGCAGGATCTCGGTCGGCACCTTCACGCGTGCGAACACCGTCTGTCCGCTGACCGGATCGCGCACGAGCACGGCGAGGCTGAGCGAGAGGTTCGAAATGTAGGGGAAGGGGCGTCCGGGCGCGACGGCGAGCGGCGTGAGGGCCGGGAAGATGGCCTGCTGGAAATGCTTTGCGAGCTCGCTGCGGCGCTCGTCGTCGAGCGCCTCGACCTCCACGATGCGGATGTCGCCGTCGGCGAGCGACTCGCGCAGCCCTTCGAAGCAACCGCTCAGGCGCTTGCCCTGTTCGAGCACGCGCTCGCGGATCAGCGCGATCGTCTGCGAGGGGGTCAGGCCATCCTGGCTCGGCGTCTCCACGCCGGCATCGATCTGGTCGCGCAGACCGGCGACTCGCACCATGAAGTACTCGTCGAGATTGGTCGTGTAGATCGCGCAGAACTTGACGCGCTCGAGCAGCGGCACGTGTTCATCCTCGGCGAGCTGCAGGACGCGGTCGTTGAAGTCGAGCCAGGAGAGCTCGCGGTTCAGAAACAGCGAGGGGTCGTACACGCCGTCGGGGTTGGTGCTCGCGACGATTGCGCGACTGTTGAGGCTGGAGTCGTGATCGGCGCTCATTAGGCCTTCACGCTACAACGTGAGCGCCGGCAGCGGAACAGCCGCCCTGACGCGTGCACGCACATCTAGCCGCTAGGGTGCACCCGGAGACTCGATGGCTCGCCAGCTCTGGCTATTACGGCACGCCGACGCCGAGCCGCATGGAACTCGGCTGGATGCCGCGCGTCGACTGACCGAGCGCGGCGAGGAGCAGGCGCGCGCAGCCGGGGCTGCGCTGGCGCTCATGAACGCCTCCTTCGAGTCGATGCTGTTCAGCCCGAAGGTGCGGGCGCGCCAGACCGCCGAGATCGCGGTGGAAGCGTGGGACGCGCATGAGCGCGACAAGCTCGAGGAGCTCGAGCGGCTGGGCGCGGGCTTCAGCGCGCGTGACGCTCTCGCGGTGATGGAGGGCACGCGGCCGGACGGCCGCGTGCTCGTGGTGGGGCACGAGCCGGACCTGTCGAACGTGATCGCCGCGCTGACGGGCGCGAGCGTGGACCTGAAGAAGGGCGGGCTGGCGATCGTGCGCCTAGAGGGTGCCGCTGCTGAGCTCTTGCTGCTCATGCGCCCGCGCGAGCTTGCTCTCATCGCCGGCGTCCCACTCGGCGGGCACTGAGGAGGGCACCTCGTTCGGGTCGACGACCTCGAGCGATTCCGCAGCGAAGCGGTAGCCGATGCCGAAGTGCGTGTGGATGTAGCGCCACGCGGGCGAGGCCTTCTCGAGCTTCTGGCGCAGCTTTCGCACGAACACGTCTACGGAACGGTCGCCACGGACCATCGTGTAGCCCCATAGACGGGAGTAGATCTCCTCGCGCTCGAGCACGCGTCCCTCGGCTGCGGCGAGCAGCTCGACCAGCTCGAACTCGCGGCGCGTGAGGTCGAGGCTGCGATCGCCGACGAACGCCTGGAAGCGGTCGGGCCGGATCGAGACCTCGCCGGCGGCGATCGGCTTCGTCTCGACCCTGCTGGTGCTGCGGCGCCGGCGCCTGACGACGCTCTGCACGCGTGCGATCACTTCCTCGGGGTGACACGGCTTGGTGATCCAGTCGTCGGCCCCGAGACGCAGGCCGCGCACGCGCTGGGCGACGGTGGAGGGGCCGGTGCAGACCACTATCCCCAGGTCCGGCAGCGCGGCGCAGAGCCGCTCGAGCCAGGTCCACGCCTGCGGTCCGAGCACCGCGAGGTCGACGACCAGCGCGCTCAGGCGCATGGAGACGACGGCCTCTGCGGGCACGGGGCTGGCGAGCACGCGATGCTCCCAGCCGAGCCGGTCGAGGCGCTTGCTGAGGACCTGGATGAACCCGCTGTCGCGATCAAGGACGGCGATACGCAGAGAGCCCGAAGCCGGGGGCGTGCCGTCTGATGGTTGTGACGAGGCCCCCCGGTCGTCGGCGCGCACGCTTGCCGTCATCGCGGCCGAGTGTAAGCGATCGCGGCGCGGCGGAACCGCGCGGCAATGCGATCGTCACAGGATGTTCACAGCCGAGCGTGCGCAATTTGCGCTCGTCTGGTCGTCATAAGACGGCCCGGTTTGCGGTTACAGCCGCTCGAAGCCCGTATCGGAGCCGGTGACGTCCGACGACGCGGATGGTTCGGGGAACTCGCGAAAGAGGCCGGTGACTACAAACGCGACCTGCTCGCCGATGTCGACGGCGTTGTCTCCGATGCGCTCGAGCGCTCTTGCGACGAGCGTCATATGCATGGCCCACTCGCGCGTGTCGGGGTCGTCGCCGATTTCGATCGCGAGACGGAACACCTCGCGATTCATGCGATTGATGTCGCGGTCCTGGCGCACGAGGTCTTCGGCGAGGCCGACGTCGCGGCCGGCGAACGCGGCCTTGCTCTGCACGACCTCCGAGCGCGCGAATGCGCCCATCTTGGCGAGCACGTCGAGCATTTCGCCGTGCACGGGCGGCTCGTGGCCCGAGAGCGGAATGAGCTTGGCGATGTTCACGCACTGGTCGCCCATGCGCTCGATGTGCTTGATCATGTGCAGCAGCGCCGCGACCAGGCGCAGGTCCCCGGCCACGGGCGCCTGCAGCGCGAGCAGCGAGAGGATGCCCTGGTGCACCTCGAGGTAGCGCCCGTCGACGCGGTCGTCGTCGGCCATGACCATCTGTGCGAGCTCGACATCATGCGTGTCGAGCGCTTCGAGCACGCGGTCGAGCTGCTCGACGATCAGATCGAGCCCGCCCAGCGCGTGCGTTTCGAGCTCGCGCAGCTGCTCCTGGAAGTGCGCGCGGCCCTGGCCGTCCGCATGCGGCGGCTGGCTCTCGATGGCGCCCTGCGCGGCGCCGGCGTGGCCTTCAGCCGAACTTTCCGGTGACATATTCTTCGGTGCGGGCGTCGCCCGGTTTGGTGAACATCCGCTCCGTCGGGCCGACCTCGACGAGGCTGCCGTCAAGCATGAACGCCGTACGGTCGGCTACGCGCGCGGCCTGCTGCATGTTGTGCGTGACGATCACGATCGTGACGCGCGACTTCAGCTGGTCGATGAGCTCCTCGATCTTGAGTGTGGCGATGGGGTCGAGCGCCGAGCACGGCTCGTCCATGAGGATCACCTCGGGCGCCACCGCGAGCGAGCGCGCTATGCACAGCCGCTGTTGCTGACCCCCCGAGAGCCCCGCGCCGGGCTCGCCAAGGCGATCGGCGACCTCGTCCCACAGCCCGGCGCCGCGAAGCGCCGACTCGACCTGCGCGCTCACATCGCGACGCCTGCCCGAGGTGAGCCGCACGCCGGCGGCGACGTTGTCGAAGACCGACATCGTGGGAAACGGGTTGGGCTTCTGAAAGACCATGCCGATCGCCCTGCGCACCGCCGAGACGTTGACCGCGGGGTCGTAGACGTCGAGATCGTCGAGCATCACGCGCCCCTCGGCGCGGGCGCCCGGTATCTCCTCGTGCATGCGGTTGATGCAGCGAATGAGCGTCGACTTGCCCGAACCGGACGGGCCGATGATCGCGGTGACTTCGTTGGCGCCGAGTTCCAGGTCGATGCCCTTGACCTGTTCGGTGTCGCCGTAGAACGCCCGTAGCTGCTCCAATCGGATGCTCACGGCCTGCACCGGCTGCGGAGCATCGCCCGTAGCGGTGGGGCCGTTCTCTACTGAGCGTTGGGGCGGCACCTGCTCGGCCTTTCCGTTTGTCGCATCCGTGGGCTGGCGCTCCTGCGGCTGCGTTTCGGCGGACGCTTCGGTGTCCATCTCAACCTCCTTGCACGACGGTTGGGAGGGCGGCCAATGCGTGGCTCTGCAGTTCGATCTTGGTCGGCCACTTGTGGCGGTTGAGCTTCAGCAGCAGCTTGTGCATCCCCGGAGCGAGGACCTTCAGGGAGGTGTGAGCCACGACCTTCGATCCCTTGCGTCCAACCAGTCGAACGCGAGCCTTCACAACCAGACGGAAGCGCACTTCGAGCGTCGTCTTGTGAATGAGTCGTGTATGGAGCTGCGAGACGAGGGGGACGGGGACGAGCACGGGCGGGGATTTGGAGGAGGGGGTTTTGGTGGGCGGAGGCGTTTCGACGACGATGATCGGCAGTTCGACGATCGCCACGTAGGTGTAGGACGGGCCGCCCGTGGATGTGCCGTTGGCGTCTTTCACGACGACTTCGTCGCTGCCGGCGGCGTGGGCGGCGGTCCTCGCCGTCATTGCTGTTTCGGATATCACCCTGACTTCGGTCGCTTCGCTGCCACCGATCGTGACTGTGGCGCCCAGGACGAACCCGGTTCCTTTGATCGTGACGGGGGTGCCGCCGGCGGTGCTCCCGGACGGGGGTTCGATGCTGGTGACGGTCGGTGGAGGCGGCGGGGCGACGTACGTGAAGGAGGGGCCGCCGGTGGAGGTGCCGTTGGTGTCTGTGACGACGACTTCGGCGGTGCCGGCTGCGTTGGCGGCCGTGACCGCCGTGAGTTCTGTTTCGGACATGACGTGGACTTCGGTTGCTTCGCTGCCGATCGTGACTGTGGCGCCGGCGACGAAGCCGGTGCCCTTGATCGTGACGGGGGTGCCGCCGGCGGTGCTCCCGGAGGCGGGTTCGATGCTGGTGACGGTCGGCGGGGGTGGGGCGACGTACGTGAAGCTGGGGCCAGCCGTTGAGGTGCCGTTGGCGTCTTTGACGAGGACTTCGGCGCTGCCGGCGCCGTGGGCGGCTGTCTTTGCGGTGATTTCCGTTTCGGAGACCACGTTGACTTCCGTTGCTTCGCTGCCGATCGTGACTGTGGCGCCGGCGACGAAGCCGGTGCCTTTGATCGTTACCGGCGTGCTGCCGGCGGTGGGGCCCGTGCTCGGCGCGACGCTGGTGACGGTCGGCGGGGGTGGGGCGACGTACGTGAAGCTGGGGCCAGCCGTTGAGGTGCCGCTGGTGTCTTTGACGACGACTTCGATGCTGCCGGCGGCGTGGGCGGCCGTTTCGGCCTTGATTTCTGTTTCGGAGACGACTTCGACTTTGGTCGCTTTGCTGCCAATCGTCACTTTGGCGCCCGCGACGAAGCCGGTGCCCTTGATCGTGACGGGGGTGCCGCCGGCGGTGCTGCCGGATGTGGGTTCGATGCTGGTGACGGCGGGGGGAGGCGGCGGGATGACGTACGTGAAGGTGGGGCCGAGTGTTGAAGTGCCGTTGGTGTCCGTGACGACGACTTCGGGGCTGCCGGCGGCGTGGGCGGCCGTTTCGGCCTTGATTTCTGTTTCGGAGACGACTTCGACTTTGGTCGCTTCGCTGCCGATCGTGACGGTTGCGGGTACCACGAAGCCGGTGCCCTTGATCGTGACGGGGGTGCCTCCAGCGGTGCTGCCCGACGTCGGTTCGACGGTGGTGACCGTCGGCAGGGCGGCCAACGCGCTCGCCGCCGGCACCAGCAGCGCAACGACCAGCACGAGCGCGGCGAGCACGGCACGAAAAACGACGGCGCCGCCGGGCGGCGTGGCAAACGGGTGCTGCATCACAAGAACAGTAGAGATCGCGAGGATAATCCAAGCCGGCAGCGGCGTCCACATGGTGCAGCTGCCCTGACCGCGAGCTTGCAAGGCAGGCGACGCGCTCATCAGAGCCGGCTTCTACGCGCGATCAGGCGGGCGACCAGGTTGAGCACGAGGATCATCATCACGAGCGTCAGCGCCGCGCCCCACGCGCGGCTGACGACGGAGTTCGTCGCGGAGGTCACGTCGTAGTAGATCTGCAGCGGAAGCGTGTTCATGAAGCCGCTGAGGCTGAAGTTCGTCTTCAGCGTCTCGCCCACCGTGAACAGGAGCGGCGCGGTCTCGCCGGCTGCGCGTGCGATCGCCAGCAGAATCCCCGTGATCATGCCCGGCAGGGCGGTGGGGAGGACCACGCGGAGGATCATCTTCCAGCGCGGTGCGCCGAGCGCGAGCGCTGCTTCGCGCAGGTTCCCGGGCACGAGCAGCAGGATCACCTCGCTCGCCCGCACCACCACGGGGAGCATCAGCAGCGCGAGTGCGAAGGCCCCCTTGTAGGCGCCGTAGGAGGTGCCGGTGCCCGCGATCAGCACGATGTAGATGAACAGGCCGAACACGATCGAGGGCACGCCCGTGAGCACGTCGATGAAGAAGCGCACGAGCTGCGCAAACCAGCTCTGCTTGCCGAACTCGACGAGCCACACCGCGACCGCAACGCCGATCGGCACCGAGATCGCCGCTGCGAGCGCGACGATCTCGATGGTCCCGAGGATCGCGCTCTTGATCCCTCCAATGCTCACGCTCTTGAAGAACGTGTTGCCGGTGGGATCGGTCGTGAAGAAGCTCACGCTCCACGAGCTGAGGCCCTTGCGCAGCAGGTAGTAGATGATCAGTACGAGCGGGACCAGCGCGAGCGCGGTCGCCGCCGTCACGCCTCCGCGGGCGAGCCTGTCGCGACGCCGGCGCGCCGGGCTGACCGCGAAGCGCGCGACCATCGACTCGCTTGCTCCGTGCGCGCTCATGCGCCCGCCGCCGCGTTTGCCACCAGCTGCCCGCCGCTCGGCCCTGCGCCTGCGCCCCGCCCGCCGCCGCGCGACGCGCGCAACACCATGTAGCGCGCCACGCCGTTGACGAGCAGCGTGAGCACGAACAGGACCAAAGCGGCCGCAAACAGCGCTGAGCGATGGAGGCCCTGCGCCTCGCCGAACTCGTTCGCGATCACCGCCGCGAGGCTGTAGCCCTGGTTGAACAGATGTTCGCCGAGCTTCGGAGCGTTCCCGATCAGGATCGTCACCGCGATCGTCTCGCCCAGCGCGCGACCGAGGCCGAGCATCGCGCCGCCCGTGATCCCCGAGCGGCAATAGGGAAGGACGGCGATGCGGATCATCTCCCAGCGGGTCGCGCCGAGGCCGAGCGCAGCTTCCTTGTGGTCGAGCGGAACCGTGCTCATCACCTCTCGGCTGATCGCGCTGACGATCGGCAGGATCATGATCGCGAGCACGAGCCCGGTGATGAAGTAGTTCGGGATCGTGGCGACGCCGCCGCCGATGAACGGGATGAACGAGAGCCGGTCGGCCAGCCACTGCTCGGCGCCATGCAGTTTCGGCGCGAGAAAGAAGATGCCCCACAGCCCGTACACGACCGACGGCACCGCCGCCAGCAGCTCGACCAGCACCGTCAGCGGCCCGCGCAGGCGCATCGGGCACAGCTCGGTCGCGTAGACCGCGGTCGCGACCGCGACCGGCACGCCGATCAGCAGCGCGAGCGCCGAGGTGATCAGCGTGCCCACCAGCAGCGGCAGCGCGCCGAATTGTTCGGCGCTCACGTTCCAGTCCTTGCCGAATGTGAATCCGAGGATCCCGAAGTGGCTGAACGCGGGCTGCGCTTCTTTCACCAGCCGAAGAAAGAAGTAGACGATCAGCGCGAGGATCAGCGCGGCGAGCGTCGTCAGCGCGTAGCGCAGGATCCGATCGGGCAACTGCCCGAGCGGCGAGCGCGCAAGGATCGAGCGCCCGCCGCCCGCAACCGATGCCGCCTCCATGGCAGCGGTCCTATCAGCTTCAGCCCGACAGCGAGCTGCCGTTGCACTGAAGCGTCGCGAGTGCGCCCTTCGACTTTTCGAGGATCGCGCTCGGCAGCGCCGCGTAGTCGGCCTGCGAGAGGATCGACTGGCCGGGGCCGAGGCCGTATTCGATGAACTTGACGACGCCCTTGGCTGCCGATTCGCCGCCGGGGATGCCGGCTTTGCAGAGGTCCTTGTTCACGACGATGAACGTCTGCGAGGTGATCGGGTAGCTGTTCGCACCCGCGGGGTTCGAGATTTTGATCCCCAGGTTGGCCGGGATCGTCACGCCCTGCGCGGCTGCGCTGGTCGACGCCAATGAGGGCAGCACGTAGCTGCCTTCCTTGTTCTTGACCGCGGCGTAGGTGAAGTTGTGCGCGAGCGCGTACGCCTGCTCGACGTAGCCGACCGCGCCGGTCGTCTGCTGGATCGCCGCGGCGACGCCCGCGTTGCCCTTCGCGCCGGTGCCCGTCGGCCACTGCACGTCCTTGCCTTCGCCCACCTTGCTCTTGAATTCGGGGTCAACCGCGGCGAGGAAGCTGGTGAAGCCCGCGGTCGTGCCCGAGGAGTCCGAGCGGTGAACCACGGTGATCGTGGTGGACGGCAGGGTCGCGCCCGGGTTGAGCGCCTTGATCTCCGCGTCGTTCCAGGTCTTCACCTTGCCGAGGTAGATGTCGGCGATCGTCTTGCCGTCGAGCTTGAGGCCGGTTTTCAGGCCCGGCACGTTGTAGGAGACCGTGATCGCGCCCAGGAACATCGGAATCTGCACGGCCGGGCTGCCGTTCTTGGCGATCGCTTCTTCATCGGCGGGCTTGAGCGGCGGATCGCTCGCGCCGAAGTCGACCGTCTTGCTCTCGACCGCCGTGATCCCTGCGCCGGAGCCGACCGCCTGGTAGTTGACCGTCAGGCCGGTAAGAGAGGAGGCCCACTGTTGGTAGACGGGGGCCGCGAACGTGGAGCCGGCGCCCGAGATCGTCCCGGAAGCCCCAGACGACGCGGCCGGGGTCGAGCTCGTCGTGGTCGTTTTTGACGAGCTCCCGCACGCGGCGAGAGCCAGAGCGGTCAGTAGGGATGCGGCTAAGAGCACGACCATCCTGATGCGAGTCACAAGGTCTCCTCTTCTGGATTGGTTGGGGCGCCGAGCACAGCAGGGGCGAATACCCCGCCTGGTGCCCTCGGTGCAGTCTTCTCAACCCCCCTGCGAGTCGATGTGAACATTTCGTGAAAGCGTGGCCCCGCTTTCGCGCGAGCTGCCGACGCTGCTCATGCCGGCGGTGCCCTCGCGAGCCGGCTCGGGCTGGAAGCGGTAGCCGAAGCCCTGGTGGGTGTGGATGAAGCGCCGGTCGGGCATCGCGCGCTCGAGCTTGCCGCGCAGCTTGCTCACGTACACGTCCACCGAACGGTCGCCGTTGCGCAACGCTCCGCCCCATACGCTCGCGTAGAGCTCCTCGCGGGTGATGATCGATCCCATCCGCCGCGCGAGTGCGACCAGCAGTTCGAACTCGCGGACCGACAGCATCAGCGCCCGTCCCGTCGCCAGCACCAGTCCTTCTGACAGCCGGATCTCCAGCTCGCCCGCGTACAGCGTGTCAGCGCTCTCGGGGTATGCCGCCACGATCCCAGCATCGCGTTTCGCGCGCGCGAGGTAGTTGCGAACTGGTTATCGGAGCGTGAAAACGCCGTGAAGGGTATGCGGGGCCCGCAACAGGGCAATAGGCTGCTGATGGTGAGCCTGCTGCGCCGAACACCCGACGCCGCGCTGATGGCGCTCGTCGAGGAGGCCGGGCGCAACGTCCAGCGCTGCGGCCTGCTCCTGCACGATCTCCTTGCCGATTATCCCGAGCGGGCCACGCTCGCGCAGGATCTGAAGGTTTGCGAGCAGGAAGGCGACCGCATCACCCACGACATCATCCACCGGCTGACCGAACACGGGCGCGTGCGGGCGCCGTTCGACACGGGCGACGGCTATGCGCTCGCGACCGCGCTCGACGACATCGTCGACCATTCCGAGAACGTGGCCGCTCAGCTCGGGCTTTACGGCGTGGAAGCTCCGATGGAGCAGGCGGTGGCGTTCACCGAGGTGCTCGTGGGCGCCGGCGAGCAGATAGCACAGGCGCTGCGCTGCCTGCGCACCGGCACCGAGCTCGCGCCGCACCTCGTTGAGATCCATCGGCTCGAGAACGAGGGCGATCGCCTCCAGCGCGATGGCGTCGCCTCGCTGTTCGCCGGAGGCATCGACCCGATGTTCGTCATCCGCTGGAAGGACATCTTCGAGTCGCTCGAGGCCTCGGTCGATGCCTGCGAGACCGTCGCGCACGTGCTCGAGGGCATCACGCTCAAGCAGCGCGGGCGGCGGCTGCGGGCGCGCAGCTGACCCGCGGCGGCCGCTTAGAACGTGCTCGGCGGGGCGCTGGCCTGAAGCGTCGCGCCGCGGGGGTCGCCCGCGAAGAAGGCCTGGAACGGGGCCGAGGCGCCGGCGGCGAGTTCCGTCAGCACCGAGCGCGCGGCCGCGACCACATGCCCGGAGCGCAAGGCGAGGACGTACACGACGAGTTTCTGCTGTGTGACCTGCGAGCGGTTGCTCACGGTGCCCGCCACACCCACGGCGCTGCCTTCGCCTTCGGTCCTATGGACAGCTGAGACCGCGATCTGCGGGAGGTGGCCGCTCACCGACTGGGCTTCGCCGACGCGCGCGCTGAGCGACGCGCCGCCGCTGGGGCACCTGGTCGTCGACCCACGTGAGCTCGGCGTGCGCAGGAAGCGAGGGGATCGACACGAGCGCAGCTTCGCTTCCGGCTTCGTCGTTCTTGAAGAGCTGTGCGCCGCTCGATTCCTTGACCGTGATCTCGATCGGCACACCCTCAAGGGCATGAGCAGAGGTGTTGCGCACCGTCACGAGCGCAGCCGAGGTTTCCGAGCCCTGCAGCAGCGCGCTGGCCAGCACCTTCACGATCGCGCTTTCGTGCGTGAAGCTGAGCGTCTGGCTGCTCTTGTGTTCGCGGGCCGCCGCGAGCTTCGCCTGGTGTTCGAGCTTGGCGCTCTTTTCAGCCGTGGTCTCGCATCCGGTGAGCGCGATCGCCGCCAGCGCGAGCGCCGCCCATCTCACCCGAAGGCTCCGCTCACGTAGTCGCGCGTGCGCTGCCTGGCCGGCCTCCCGAAGACCTGCTCGCTGGGGCCGTACTCGATCAGCTCGCCGAGGTGCATGAAGGCGACGTGGTCGGCCACGCGCATCGCCTGCTGCAGGTTGTGCGTGACTATCACGATCGCAACGCTCTCGCGCAGCGAGACGATCAGCTCCTCGATGATCGCCGTCGAGATCGGGTCGAGCGCCGAGCACGGCTCGTCGAGCAGCAGGACCTCGGGCTCGGCGGCGAGCGCGCGAGCGATGCACAGCCGCTGCTGCTGGCCACCCGACAGCCGCAGCGCGGAGCGCTCGAGGTCCGCGGAGACCTCGTCGTAGAGCCCCGCGCGGCGCAGTGCGTCGGCGACAGCCTCTTCGAGCTCGGACGTGCGCCTGCGCCGTCGCTGGCGCCCGCCGGTTCGCTCGGCGAGCGCGTAGGCGACGTTGTCGTGGATGCTCATCGGGAACGGGTTGGGCTGCTGGAAGACCATCGAGACGCGGCGGCGCAGCTCGTTGACCTCGAGCACATGGATGTCTTGGCCGTCGAGCGTGATCGCTCCCGCGCGTGCTGCGCCCGTCGTGATCTCGGTGAGCCTGTTGAGCGAGCGCAGGAGCGTGGTCTTGCCCGAGCCCGAGGCACCGATCAGCGCGAGCACCTCGCCCTGGCGGACCGGCAGGCTGACGTCGCGCACCACCCAGTTCTCACCGTACGCGAGCCACAGAGCCTCCACGCGCATGCGCTCGCGCACGTTCGCGGCCGGGCTGCGATGGGCCGGCGAGCTGCGAGCGGGCACGGTGAGCGCCTGCGAGCCGTTCTGGGGCGGCGCGGGCGGGGCGACGGTGGGAGTTTGCTCGATCGCGATCCGGCGCACCGGCGGTGGCATCAACGGGTCCACGGCATCCCTCCAAGTCGCGCGCGCAGCGCAGCGCGCCGTTGTCCGCCGGCGCCGCTGTGTGGCGTCGCACCACGGGTTATGCGGGTGACGAGCGCGTTCAGGGCCAGCACCATCAGCAGCAGCACGAACGCGGCCGCGTATGACTTCTCATGCGCGTTGCCCTCGCCCGCGGGCGAGTTGTAATAGACGTAGCTGGTGAGCGTTGAGCCGGTGCCGCGCAGCGCTCCGATGATCGGAGTCGAGCCGACCGCTTCGTTTTTCAGCGTGCCACCGGCGAGCACCACGATGATCGCGGTATCGCCGATGATCCTGCCCATGCCCAGCACCACCCCGCTGGCGATGCCGGGGCGTATCGACGGAAGCAGCACGCGGTGGATCGTGGTCGCGCGCGTCTTTCCGAGCGCGTAGGAGGCCTCTCGCAGCCGATCGGGCAGCTGCGCGAGCGACTCGCGCGTGGAGGCGAACACCAGCGGCAGCGCAAGTGCCGACATCACGATGCCGGCATTCAAGAGCGATTTCCCGACGACTCCGCCTGAGGCCGCGTGCTGCGAGAGCACACCGAAGTACCCGCGCGCGAAGATCAACAGCCCGAAGATCGCGAACAGGATGCTCGGCACGCCCGCCACCATCTCGATGCCCGACTCGAGCGCTCGCGCCAGCCACGCGGGTCGTCCGTACTCCGAAAGCCAGGTCGCGAGCCCGACGCCGAGCGGCGCCGCGATCAACATGCCGACGGCGGTCACGATCAGCGTGCCGATCACGGGATCGCTGAAGCCGCCGCTCTGGGTCTGGCGCAGCGACGGCGCGGGCGATGTCACGAACATGCTCAGGTGCAGGTAGGAGATGCCCTTGACGAACATGAAGATCACGATCGCCGCGGCGATCAGGCACAGCCCGATGCCGGTCGCCCAACACAGCGCGTAGCCGATTCGGTCGGCCAGCGGCCATGAGCGCGTCGTCTCGCGCGGCGGGCGCACGGGGGCGGGCGGGCGCAACGTGGCCGGCGCAAGAAGCTCCGAGGTCAGCTCGGCGCCCGCCATCACGCGCGGATCCCGTAGCGCTTGAGCGGCTGCTTGGCGGCCCAGCCGGCGAAGGACAGGAGCACCGCCGAGACGAGCAGCACCGCGCCCATCGCATACAGCGTGTGGCTCGTCGGGCCGCCCGCGAGCCCGTCCGCTTCCTGAAACAGGGTTGCGGCCAGCGGCCGCACCGGCTCGAACAGGAACGTGATGCCGTCGAGCGGGTTTGCTGCGAAGCCGCGAGAACCTGAGACCATCGCGAGCATCACCGCCTCGCCGAGGGCGCGCGCGGTCGCGAGCACCGTCGCGGCGGCGATCGCGGGCCGGGCCGTGCGCAACGAGACCCGCCAGATCGTGCGCCAGCGGTTCACCCCGAGGGCCGCCGAGCCCTCGCGCCATGAGACCGGCACCGCCATCAGCGCGTTGGTCGTGATCGCAACCATGATCGGCGTGATCATCACGGTCAGGATCAGCGTTGCCGTCGTGAGGTTCGCCCCGTTGAGGCTCACGACGTAGACGACCGACTGTTCGCGTGCCTTTGAGATCAGGTGTTCGTTCACCCACGGAGCGATCGCGAGGAGCCCGATCAGGCCATACACCACCGAGGGGACCCCCGCGAGCAGGCGCATCACCGGTTCGAGCACGCGCCTCACCGCCGCAGGGGCGAACTCGGTGAGGAACACCGCCGCAAGCGTCGAGACGACCACCGCGAGCGCGACCGCGAGCACGGTCGTCAGGAGCGTGCCCCAGATCAGCGACCAGGTGCGGATGTAGAGCGCCGAGTGGCCAGGCAGGGGCGTGCCTTCCTGCATCGCACGCAGTTGCTGGTCGACGTCGCCGCCAGAGGCGAACCACGACAGGCCGTTGGCGTGGAACGACGGCCATGCCTTGACGAGCACGGTCACGACCATCAGGCCGATCAAGACGAGCACGATCACGGCGAACGCGCCGAGCAATCGCTCGGCGCGTCGGTCCGTCCTGACGGCCGCAGGGAGCTTCACACGATGCTCAGACCCCGCCGCCACGAATGCCTAGTGGATCGCTACCCACTGTGAGCTGATGATCTTTTTCGTCGTCTTGTTGCCGCTCGTGACCCAGGCGAGGAAGTTCTTGATCGGCCCGGGCGGCACTTCGACTTCGGGCTCCTGTTCCCCGGCTTCGTTGGTGATCGTCCGCCCGGTCGGCTTGCCTTTGACGACCATCCAGAAGTTACGCACCCCGCCGTACTGCCCGGACTTCGCGTTGGCGAGGTTGCAGGCGATGCCCTGGTAGCTGACCGCGTGCACGCCGCCGGTGTACGCGAAGGACACGAAGCCGATCGCGTTCTTCTTGGCCGTGATGTTCTGCTGCTCGAGGCCGTTGGATGCCTCGGGCGTCGCGCTCGAGGAGATCCTTTTTTCTTCGCCCAGGAAGATGTGCTGGAAGGCGTCCTGGGTACCGGAGGAGCCGGTGCGGTCGAATAGGTTGATCGGCCCCGTGATCTTCGCGCCGGGGACTTCGCTCCAGTCGCGCTTTTGGCCCGTGTAGATTTCCTGCACGGTTTCGGCCGACATGTTCGCCACCGGGTTGGACTTGTTCGTGATCACGCACACGCCGTCGTGCGCGATCTTTACGAAGATCAGCCCTTTCGGGTCGACGCCTTTGATCGGGTCGCGCGAGGAGTCACCGATATCGAATTCGCCGTTGGCGACCCCTTTGATGCCGATATCCGACTGACCGCCCGAGACGGAGGGGGCAGGTAGGTTCTTATACGCCTTGTGATAGGCGGCGGCGAGTTTCTGCGCCAGCGGCAGCACCGAGGTCGAGCCGCCGATTATGAGCCGCTTGGCCGCCAGCGCGCTCACAGGCAACGCCAAGGCCAACGCGAAGATTATGTAAATGGTCAGGGTGCGGTGCACGCGCACGATGGTTGTCTCCTTTATTGCTCGTCGTGATGGGGCTTAGGTGCAAAAACGCGTCGGCGAAAACAACTCGAGCGTCCATTCGATGCGGTCAGCGCTGCTGAGGGCACCCAAGCTGGAAGACTGCCGCCGCAAGGGTGTGCGCGATGTGTCGTTTTTGTGAACGCAAGCCGTGCAGGGTGCGGCGCTCCGGCGGCCAGGTGTGAATGAAATGTAAATGGCGCAGTTTGCGGATTGTGTCGTTCTTGTGAACGGGATTGCTTTTCCGACCGCGGCATGTGACGCTGGCGACGTTCGAGCGGCACCGCGCTCGGTGTCCTGCGCTGAGAGCGGTGTGGTCGTTCCGTGCAGGTTCGGTGCGAGCGGGCGGATCTCCCGGACGGGTGATCGCCGCCGGCTCTCGCAAAGTTCACCCCTATGACAGACCAGCCCGACCCATCCACGCACTCATCAGGCGACGACGCCGGCGAGGGCGCTTCCACCAACGGCTCGCACAACGGCTTCTCGCGCAAGGGTGCTGCGTCGGTGCGTTCGGGTCTCGCGCACCGGCGCAACCCTGCGCTGGTGATGCTCGGCGAGGCCGGCCAGACTGCACGCCGTCTGATTCTGCGTGACCCGCTGGCGGTGTTCCTGCTGCTCGCGTCGATCGGTTTGGCGATCACGTTCGCCCTCCTGCTGGGTGCGATCAAGCCGCGTAGCTTGGGCACGCCGGTGCCGATCTCGACGGTGCAGACGCTCGCCAAAAACCACGAGATCGCTGCGGCGACGCTGCTTGACCACGACAGCCGGGTGGAGGTGAGGACGACCGCGACGGCACCTCCGATCGCGGTGAACGGGGCGCCGGCCACGCCTCGCGAAACCGGGTCCAGGAGCCCGACCGTCACCGGTGCGGAGGGTGGCGAACAGCAGCTGTGGGCGGCCTACCCGTCCTCGGGCGCGCAGACGGAGCAACTCGCGCACGAACTGTATGCCGCCGGGGCCACGGTCACGGTCGATCAGCAGGCGGGCAAGCCGACGAAGACGATCATCGTGCAGTTCCTGATCCCGATCCTGCTGCTCGTGTGCCTGTTCTCGCTGTTTATGCGCGTCGGCGGCGAAGGTGTGGCGGGTGGTATCGCGTCGTTCTCGCAGTTCGCGGGGAAGGGCCGCAAGAAGGGCAAGGGCCGCTCGGATGCGATTACGTTCGCCGACGTGGCCGGCGCCGGGGAGGCGGTGGCCGAGCTGCGTGAGATACGCGACTATCTTGCCGATCCGAGCAAGTACCTGGATGTTGGCGCGGCGGCTCCCAAGGGCGTGCTGCTCGTCGGGCCCCCCGGAACCGGCAAGACGCTGCTGGCCAAGGCGGTCGCCGGCGAAGCCGACGCGGCCTTCTTCTCGCTGTCGGGCTCCGAGTTCGTCGAGTCGCTGGTTGGTGTTGGCGCCGCCCGCGTTCGCGACCTGTTCCGCAAGGCGCGCAAGTCCGCGCCGGCGATCATCTTCATCGACGAGCTCGACGCCGCCGGGCGCAAGCGCGGGGCCGGCATCGGCCAGGGCAACGACGAGCGCGAGCAGACGCTCAACCAGATCCTCGTCGAGATGGACGGCTTCGCCGGCGACGGCGGCCTGGTGGTGATGGGCGCGACCAACCGCCCCGACATCCTCGATCCAGCGCTGCTTCGACCCGGGCGCTTTGACCGCCAGGTCGTGATCGACAACCCCGACGTGCACGGGCGTCTTGAGATCCTGCGGCTGCACGGCGGCAAGCGCCCGCTGGCTGCAGACGCGTCGCTCGAGGAGGTGGCGCGCCAGACACCCGGATTCAGCGGCGCCGAGCTCGCCAACGTGATCAACGAGGCAGCCCTGCTCAGCGTTCGCGACGGCCGCGGTCAGATCGACCAGGCGACGCTCGAGGAGGCGATCGACCGGGTTGTCGCGGGCCCCGCCAAGCATCACATCCTCTCAGAGCACGAGCGCTGGCTGATCTCGGTGCACGAGTCCGCGCACGCGGTCGTGACCGATGCGCTGGGCCACGCGAGCTCGACACGCAAGCTCTCGATCGTGGCGCGTGGGCGCCAGCTGGGTACCGCGGCGCACATGCTCTCCGACCGCGACCAGCTGATCATGAGCGAACCCGACCTGCAGACTCAGCTGATCGTGATCGTGGCCGGCATCGCGGGTGAGCGGATCGCCTTCGGCCATGTCTCCACGAGCGGCAACGACGACCTGCATGCGGCGACCGCGCTGGCGCGCAGCATGGTCACCTCTTTCGGCATGTCCGAGGCGCTCGGGCTGGTGACGATCGGCGAGAAGGGCGGCGAGGTGTTCCTTGGAGCGTCGCTGCAAGACCTTGGCTCGGTCGGTCCGGAGACGCTGAACGTGATCGACAACGAGGTGGAGCGCTTGGTAGGTGAGGCGGCGGCTCGCGCCGAGGTGATCCTCGACCGCAACTGGAGCTCCGTCGAGGAGACCGCCACGGCGCTGCTCGAGCAGGAGACCCTGTCCGGCGTCGCTCTCGACGCGCTGCTCTCCACAGTCCAGGAGGTGACGCTCGAGGAGCTGCGCGACGTGCGCCGCACGAACCAGACTCGAGACCCCAAGCAGGGCGCATGAGACGCAGGCTGGGCGCGCCCTCCCCGGCAATGGTGATTGCGCTGATCGCGCTCGTCTTCTCCACCACCGGTCTCGCCGACGCGGCACGCCACGCGGTCGTGAGCGCGTTCGCGGGGCATCCCATATCCAGCAAGCCGCACGCCGGCGGGATCCTGCTGCTCGGCGGTAACCGCAAGTTCCCCGCCTCCGCCATCCCGACCGTCAAGAACGCAACGCGCGTGGGCGGCAAGACGGCGGGCGAACTCGAAGGCACCTGCAACCCCGACACGGTGAACCTCGGCAGCTGGTGCCTTGAAAGCTCGCCCTATCCGGTGAAGAAGGAAGACATCGGAAAGAACAACTTCCTCTTCGCCAGCAAGACCTGCGAGAAGGAAGGCGGCTGGCTGCCCTCCGCCGCAGAATTGCTGGGCGCTGCCGAACGCGTGAAGCTCGAGTCGACGATCCACGACTCGCAGCTCACCGCGACGATCAACCTTGATCCCTCACGCGGCCTGAAAGACGAACGCGAGATGAGCTCCTCGCTGATCACCACCGAAGCCGGATCGGCGGCCGCGGGCTTCGAGGGGGTGAGCGAAGGCGCCACCGGCAACCCGCGCCAGGGCCAGGCCAACCCGATCCCCCTGGCGGCCGACCCGCTGCCCGAATCGCTGCAGTACGTGACCGTCTACAGCAACGGGACGAAAGGTGGTTTCGCGGGCTCAGAGCCGGTCTCAAACCCGGAGAACTTCCGCTGTGCCTACAACAAGTCGGCCGGCGCGGTCAACAGCGCCACCTCTTGAGCCGTGATGTCATCCCGCTCGGGAGAGGCGACATCGGCGAGTCGTGACGTTTCGGTGAACTCCGGCGCCGCCCCTCGCTTCATTAGTCAGTGTGTCTGCATCGCCCGCGCCTGCACACGCCGCCCGGCCACGTCGAACACGCGCCTGCGCTCGTGCCCCCGCGTTCCGGCGAGGCTCATCGCGGCGCTGCTCGCGCCGGGAGTAGCTCTGCTGGTCGCCGCGCCGGCGCAGGCGGTGATCCTGCCCGCGACCACGCTCGATGGCCCCAACGAGAGCATCGTCGGCTTCGGCGGCGTCGCGATGGCCGAAGACGGCACAGGCGGTGCGGTCTACCTCAAGCGCGTGGAAGGCGTGACCCACGTCTTCGTCGCGCGATACGCGCAGGGGCACTGGTTCGCGCCGATACGGGTCGACACCGAAGAGCCGTTCGCGGCGAGCTGGCCGCGTATCGGCGCCGCCGCCGGCGGTGAGCTCATCGTCGTGTGGGCGACGCCCTTCGCGACCAACCCCGCTCGCGAAGGCAAGGCGGTCTACGAGCTGCTCGGCGCAGAGCTCGGGCCCGGCAGCGAAAGCTTCGGTCCGGCGGCGATCATCGACCCCAATATCGAAGAAGCCACGGGCACGAGCCCGGACCTCGCGGTCACCACGACGGGCCAGGCCGACGTCGTCTACAGAGTCGTGCAACCGCTGGTCACCAACGTGCCGCCGCTGCGTCCCGGCGATGTGGTCGAGCAGGTGCGTCTAGCTCACTACAACGGCGCGCGCTGGCTGAATCTCGGAAAGATCAACCGCAACCCCGGCGCCTCGATGCGTCCGCCAACCGAGGCGAACGCGCCGCAGATCGCGGTCGGCCCGACCGGCAACGGCGTCGTCGTGTGGCAGGAGCCCGACGTGGAAGGCGTCGCGAGGATCTGGGCGCGGCGGATATTCGCCACGACGCTCGACTACGTGCTGCCGGTAACCGCCAGCAGCTACAACGGCGCACCGATCTCCGACGACGCGGACGCGCCCAGCGTCGCCTTCTCCCGCCTCGGCCAGGCCGAGGTCGCCTACCGTCAGCCCGCCGGCCCGGGCTCGCCGATGCCCGGGCCGCGCATCTTCTTGAACATCCTCCCGGACGGCGAATCGGCGAGCGGCGCGCAGTTCCAGGGCGCGAGCGTGGTCGATTCCAACGTGTCCGGCGGCAAGGCGGCGAGCGTGGGCCCGCCGAGCATCGACATCGACGAAAAGCAGGACATGCGGCTGCTGTACGACGCCAACGGCACGCCGCGCGTGATCGAAGGCAACGACCGTGGCCTGGCCGGGTCGCTGTCGCTCGGTTCGCCCTTCGTGGGAGGCGAACTGTCAGCTGAGAGCGTGATGAGCCCGGAAGGCGGCGGCGTCTCGGCATGGGCGAGCGCCGACGCGCACGGCGACCCGGCGGTGGCGGTACGTGAGGACTTCCCCGAAGGTGCCGTGCAGACCGCCCTGGTCAGCGGCGGCGCCGGCGGAGAAGTCGCCGAACTCGCGGTCGGGCGCTCGGGTCTCGGCGACGGCCTGATCGCCTTTCGCCAGGGTGCGCTGGGCAACGCGGCGATCGTCGCAGCGCAGGCCACCGCGCCGCCGGATGCGTTCATCGTGACCGTGCCCAAAGAATGGGTCAGGCCCTCCGCGGCGGCCGTCTCCTGGCTGCCCGCCGAAAGCGCCGACGGGCCGCTCAGCTACAAGATCGTGCTCGACGGTCATGTGAGGCCCACGCCGGCAGGCGTGCTCGCGGCGCGCGTCGACCCGCGCGGGCTCAGCTCGGGGCGCCATCGCCTGCAGATCCTCGCCACCGACATAACGGGCCAGTCCACGCTGTCTGCGCCCGCCACGCTGCTGGTGGACGGATCGCCGCCGAGCGTCAAGATCGTCCGCAGCCACGGCAACACCGCGGTCAGCGTGCGCGTGAGCGACTCATACTCCGGCCTGGCGACGCGGGCGGTCAGGGTGAGCTTCGGCGACGGCCACAGCGCCCGCGGCAAGTCGCGCTTCTCCCACCGCTACGCGCACGCCGGCGTGTACCTCGTCACGGTGCACGCGCAGGCCAAGATCGGCAACGGCGGCGTCGTCCGCCAGTGGGTGAGTGCGCGGTGAGCGCGTACCGCCTGCGCATCGGCCGCCGCACCCAGCGCCGGCGCTCCCCGGGCCGCTCGAGCGTCTCCTGCCGGCGCTCATGTTCACCCTGGTGGGCGCGGCATTGCTCGGCGCCGGCCCTGCCCACGCCGATCTGTTCGGCCCGATCTCGCTCGCTTCCGAGGGCAGCGTCGCCGGAGGCGCGGCCCAGCAGGCCGAATACGCGCACGACTCCGCGATCTCGGGCAACGGGCGCTACGTCGCCTTCGACGGCTCGGTCGGCGGCGTGACGGGGGTCTGGCGGCGGGACCTCATGACCGGGGCGATCGTCCAGGTGGCCGGCGGCGACGCCGAGCTGCCGTCGATCAGCGAAGACGGCCAGCGCATCAGCTTCACCACCAACGAAGGGCGCAGCCTTCCCGCCATAACCGACGACCGGCCCGACGAAGCGCCCGTGCGCGAAGCCGTGAACGTATACGTGCGCGATATGTCGGCGGGACCCCTTGAAGGCGGAGCGTTCATCGTCGCCTCGGCCGCGAGCGGCTCGAGCGAACCACTTAGCTACAGCGGCGCCGGCGCCACCTTCGGATCGGTCGCCGTCGGGCGCACGGCGATCAGCGCGGACGGCAACGAGGTCGCGTTCGTGACGACCGCGGTGTCGGACCTGACCGACCCCGGAACGCCGGGAGAACCAAACACGCCGGCGCTGCAGGTCGCCGTTCGCTACATCGCAAGCGCGGAAACGAAGCTGGTCAGCGTCGAGCGTGAAACGGGCGGCCCGGTTTCGGCCAACGCGGGCGGCAGCACGTTCGGCGCGGTGTACCCGGGCGTAACACCACAGTTCCGAGCACCCCCCGCCTATGGCGAATGGGGCCAGAACGCGCCGCCCGGCGCCTCGATAAGCGCCGACGGGTCGAGCGTCGCCTGGATGGGTGAGGACGTCGAGCTGCAGGCGCAGATGCTGCCGGCGGAATCTCCCGGGCCGCTCTACACCGAGCCTCTGTGGCGGCGGATCGCGCCCGGCTCGGAAACGGCGACCGAGCGCGTGACCGGCGGCTCTGAACCGCTGAGCCCGGCCTGCCAGGCGACAGGCGAGCTCGCGCTGCCGAGCGCCCAACAGCAGAGCGCGGCGGACCCGTGCCTCGGCCCGTTCGTCGTCAACCTCGCAGGCTCGAGTGCCAGCTTTGGCATCTGGCCCGACGAAGGCGGCACCGCCGACGGCCTGGGCGACTTCGTCCCGAGGCTCAGCGCGAACGGATCCAAGGTCGCGTTCATCTCGGGCGCGCTGCCGGTCGCCGCGGGAGAAAACTACAACGCCGCGCGACGTGTGGGCGAGGAGGCGGACCTGTATGTGGCCGACATGTCCCCGGGCCTGTCCCGCTCTGCGGCGCTCACGACCGTGACCGCGCTGGCCGGCGCCGAAGGCGTCGCGGACACCGAACCGATATACGAATTCGGGATCTCCGCGGACGGCGAACAGGTGGCGTTCACCACACGTCGCACCGCGTTTCGCGTGAGCTCACCCGCGTTCATCAGCGAACCGGCGGCGGAACCGGGGCTGAGCGAGCTCTACGACGCCGACCTTCACGACGCGACGCTCACGCGCGTCACCCACGGTTACGAAGGCGGCCCGAGCGAACAGCCGCATGGACCTAAGGAACAGGGCGAAGAAGACGCGTACGGGGGCCACGGGACGCACGTCTCCTGGGGGGCACAGTCGCCGTCGTTCGCGGCCGGCGGGACGCTTCTCGCGTTCTCCTCGACCGCCTCGAACCTCGCCTTCGGCGACGGCAACACGCCGCCCGCCGGCCCCCTCGACGGGAGCGACGCGTTCGTGCTCGAACGCGTGGTGCTCGGTGCGATGCCGACCCCGCAGTACATCTCGCCGGGGCCGCAGACGCCCACCGAACCGGCGTGGGATCTCGGCGTGACCTCGCTCTCCCGACGTGACGGCAGCGTGCTGCTGTATGTGCTCGTTCCCGGCTCGGGCGCCCTGCGGGTCGGCGCACAGAGCACGCTGCGCCTGAGCCCCGCTGCCAAGAAGGCTCATGCAAGGCGAGCTTCGGCCTCACACGGGCGGGCTCGGAGCGCGAGCAGGGGCAGGAGCAAGGCCGCTGTCGTCAGCCGCACTGTCGCCAGTGCGGCGCGGTCGGTCGCGGCCGACGGCGAGGAACTGCTGACGCTCGTGCTTCGGCTCGGCAAGAAATACGCCGCTCTGGGCTCCCGGCGCGGCGGCCTGTCGGCGAGCGTGAGCGTCGCCTTCGCCGCCCCCGGTCATCCGACGCTGCGCCGCTCGCTGCGCGTGACCTTCGCGCGCACCGTCAAGGCGAAACATGCCGCCCAGAAGGCCGGCACGCGGAGGACCCGCCGGTGATCGCGGCTCGCCTGACGCGCGTGCACGTGTGCCTCGCGCTCATGCTCGTGGCGCTCGCGCTGGGGGCAGCGCCTGCGAGCGCCCAGGAAGGATTGAGCTGGCGCTCCGAACAGCCGATTCCCGCCGGGTCGGCCTGGCCGGTCGGGCTCGGAAAAGTTGGCGACATCGAGTTCGAGGCGCCGAACCGAGGGCTCTTGATCACCGCCGGGGTGCCTCCGACGATCGCGCCGGGTGTGTGGGCCTACAACGGCGTCGAATGGCACCTGCTCGCCACGGTCTGCGGCGCGAGCGACGGGCGAATCGCATGGGCCGGCCCGGAGGAATTCTGGACGGTGTCCAACGGGCGTGCCGGGCAGAGCAGTGGCGGGATCATCGAACAGCAGGTTCCGCTCGAAGACAACACGCTGTGCCACTTCGCCTCGGGCCAGGTCGTCGGCTCCTACGCGCACCCCGCCTTCGAGGCCGACTCCTACCAGGCGATGCACGCCGCCGCATGCCTGGGGCCGGCGGATTGCTGGTTCGCCGGCGATCCACTGCCCGAACCCCAGCTCGGCGCGTTCCACCTGCACTGGAACGGAGCTTCGCTTGAAGCCGAACCGTACCCCGGCGAAGGACACGCCGTGGAGGACATGCGCGCACTCGAAGGGCGCATCTATGAGAGCGTGCGCGTCGCCAAGGAAGACCGTGTTGCCAGCGAGCAGCCGCGAGCCCCGGTCCTACACCGGATCAACCCGATCGGGGTGCCGCCGACGTTCGAAGCCGAAGACGAAGAAGGCCGGGGCCTGCCGCTGTACGGCTCGAGCGAGCTGGCTCGCGGCCTGGACTTCCTGCACCTCTCCGCCGACGAAGGGCGCCTGTGGGCGGCGGCCGGGCGCAAATACGCAGAACCCATAGAAGAAGAACACGAAGCCGGACAGGTGACCGTCGCGACCCGCGAAGGCGGCTCCTGGACGCAGCTGATCGGTGCGCAGCATCCGCTCGGCGCGATCCTTCCCGAAGCCGAAGAAGACCAGCTGCTGGGCGGCGAAGCCCGGAAGGCGGAAGTCACCGCGCTGGCGGCCGAGCCCAGGACCGCCAGCGCCTGGGTCGCGCTCAGCAAACCCGAAGCACAGGCGTCCTCGAGCCGTGCGGTGCTCGTGCGGGTCTCCTCCGAAGGACAGGTGCTCGAGGAGCAGACGCTGCCATCGAACAGCGAAGAGGAAGAAGGCATCGGCCCGAAGGGTCCAGCGACGAAGCTCATCTGTCCCGAAGCGGGCGACTGCTGGATGGTCACGGCACAGGGCTGGCTCTTCCACCTCGCGCCCGAAGGCGAACGGACGCTCCCGAGAGATACCGATCCCAACTTCAACGGGCCGCCGATCACGTTCCGTCCGCCGGACCAGGGCCTACCTCAGCAGCCGCCCGACGCGCCGCCTCCGGACACCTCTGGGCTGTCTGAAGAATCGGCGATCCCGTCCGGCTCGATCGCGGAAAACAAAGCCGCAGAGAGCAAGGTGACCCTGCCTCTGCTCTCCGCCGTGCACAGCCGCCTGCGCGGCAGCGTGCTCGAACTGCGCTTCCATCTCTCGGCCAGGGCGCGCGTGCGGGTCATCGCGCTGCGCAAGCACGCGACCGTTGCGTCCACGCCCGCGCGGACGTTCAACCCGGGCGCTCGCAAGCTGCTGCTGCGTCTGAATCCGCACCGCTGGCCCACGAAGATCAAACTGCAGACCCACGCGCTCGCACCGCTGCCGGAAGTCACATCGGTCACCGGCGGACTGGGCAACGTCAGCACCAGCCTCATCGCGCTGCCGCGCACGCTCCTCGGCAACGGGTCGGTGCTGCTCGGATGAGCGTCGCGCCCGCCCCCATCGGAGCCGGCCGGCGCCGCAGACGTCGGGGTCTGGCAGCGATCGCGCTGGCCGCGGCGCTCGCTCTGGGCGCGCTGGCGCTGGCCGGGGCGCTCCCGGGGTCCGGTGCGAGTGAGCGTGCCGCCGCGTTGCCGTCCGCGGAGATGCTCGCCCAGACCGATGCCTCGGTGCCGGCGCGCCAGGTCACGATGATCGGCGCGACGCCCGAAGAAGCCGGTGCACCCGGCCCGAACGAGACCTGGGGCGTGGGGCTCGAGGGCGCCAAGACCGTCGTGGTGCGCTACAGCGGCGCGAGCGGATGGACGCTGGGAGGAGCGCTGCCGAACGGCTTCCGGGCCGAGGACAGCCCGCTCACCGGTGCGATGACGCCACGGGGTGCAGGCGTTCTCGCGGGGACAGTGCCCGAAGAAGGGGCCGGGCCGCGCCAGGTGCTGCTCGTCCGCTCCCCTGGCGGGGCCTTCTCGGAAACGGCGCGGATCACGAAGGGGAAAAACGAAGCCGAAGGCGGGGAAGCTCTGCTGGGCGAACACGAAGAACTCTTCGGAACCCACCGCGCTCCGCTGATCGCAGCGCTCGATGAAGAAGGCGGCTCGGCCGGTGCCCTGATCGCGCCCGCCGTGCTCGGCGAAGGCGTCGAGCACCAGGTCCTCCATTGGGACGGCCACGAATGGACGAGCGAGCCGATCGCGATTCCGACGCCGAGCGCAGAAAGCTTCCGCGTGCTCGCGCTCGCCGCCAGCTCGCCGCACAACGCCTGGCTGCTCGCGCAGCTGGCCTCTAGCGGCTCCTATCCAGCCGGAGCCGTGGCCCTTTTCAGGAGAGTCGAAGAAGCGGGGCACTGGAGCTGGAAGCCGGTAGCGCTCTCGCCGGGGTCAGGTGACGGCGAAGCGCACCCGCTGACGCTCGTCGATGAACACGGCGCATCGGCGCCGTTCACGGTTGCGAACACCGGCAATCCGCCGAGCGTGCAGGCGCAGCTGCTGACCGTGACGAGCGCCGGCGTGTGGGTCGACGGGGAACGCGCCGATATCCACGCCCGCACGCCCGATTCCGCGACCCTCTTCTTCAAGCCCGAAGGCGCCGGTGGGGGGAAGATCGAAGGCAGCTGGTGCGTGCCTCCGCCGGAAGGCGGCGCGGCCTGCCAGCTCGAACTGCCGCACGCTCTGCCGATCGGGTCCGGGCGCAGCCTCGCCTGGGACGACGGCAGCCGCTTCGGCCAGCGGGTCATCACCGGCCTGAGTGGCGGCGAGCTCATGACCCTGCACGGGGAAGTGTTCGCCACCGTGCTCTCACTCGGCGCAGGCGCGAGCGCCGAAGAAGTGCCGGGCGGCCGCTTCGGAGCGGCCTTCTCGAGCGCCACCGAGGGCTGGCTGGGGATGGGCGGACTGCCGATCCACATGACGCGTAGCCTCGCCCCCAGCAAGCTCAAGCCGTGGCCGGTCCCATTCCGCCATCCGCTGCTCGCGATCGCCCCCGCCCCAGGGCAGCCGATAGGCGCGCTCTCGAGCGAAGCGCTGGCGGTCGGCGACCGGGGAGCCGTCGCACGCTACAAGCCCGGCCAGGGGTGGGTGCCCGAAAGCCTGTTCGGGCCCGGCGGCCGAGTCGAAACGCCGCGGCTGCGCGCGGTGGCGTGGCCCACCCCGATGCGGGCGTTCGCCGTCGGCGACCAGGGTGAAATGTGGCTATGGCGCGGTGAGACGGGACTGTGGGAACACGATCCGGCGGAGCCGCTGAACTTCCGTGGCGATCTGCTCGGGGTCGCGTTCGACCCCAGCAACCCGCAGCGCGGCTACGCGGTCGGGTCGACCGGAGTCGGCCTCGGCGGCGTGCTTCTGCGCTATGGAAAGAGCTGGATCCAGGAAACCGAACTCCCCGCCGAGGCGCAGCATGCGGTGTTCATCGGGATCGCCTTCGCGGGCTCGCAGGCAATCGTCGCCTATCGCTCGCAACCGAATCCCCACGAACAGCGCTTCGTCGGAGGCCTGCTGCTCAACGACGGGTCCGGATGGCGGGTCGACCAGGAAGCGACCGGCCTGATGGGCTCCGCTCAGCCCGAGGCTCTCGCCGGGCTGCCGGACGGCGGGGCGGCGTTCGAGACCACCGGCCCAGAAGGCCCGCGCGTGTACGAGCGCGAATCGGCGGGCTCGCCGTGGGTAGCCACCCCAACCCCGCTGCCGGGCCAGTCGGCGGGGTCGCTCTCGCTCTTCCGCGAAGCAGGCGCGCTGCGCGCGATCGTCTCAGGCGGCGGCGGGGTGACGAACCAGAGCGAAGGGCAATCGCCCCCTCCTGGGGCTCCGCCGAACCTGCCACCGATTCTCGAACCGGTGGCAGGACAGGAAAGCGGAGGTCTGCTGCGCCAGACGGCGAGCGGCTGGAACGACGAGGGCCACGAACTCAACCTCGTCGGAAAGCCCGCCGGCGGCTACCAGGAACAGGATCTGCCATACCGCCCCGACTCGATCTTCGACGTCCTGATCGACCCTTCGGGAACGCAGGGCTGGGCCGTGGGCGGCTTCCTCGAGGCCGAAGAACACGTCGAGACGGGCGACGTGGAGCGCTACCCCGCGGACGGCGTGAAACCCACCGGCGAAGGCAGCGAAGAGGTGTGTGTCGACGGCGAAGCGTCGAAAGGCTCGCGCACGGTCCCGGCCACGTCGAGCTGCGGCGAAGAAACCGCGGCAGAACGAGCGGAATCGGGCGCACGCGACGTGACGTTCGCGTTCGGCGGCGGCGCCGAATGCGTCGCGCCGTGCTCAGAACGCGCGAACGCCGGAATCGGTCCGCTCGCGTGGCTGTCGAAGGCGGTGGCGCTCGCCGGCGGGATCCCGGGCGTGCAGTCTTTCATCTACACGGGCCCATCCGTGAGCGCTGGGACGGTGAGCGGGCCGAGATCTGTTTCGATCCCGTTTGCCAGCGAGCTCGAAACCAACGCGAGCATCCTCGACTCGGGCGCGTCGCTGCCCGTGTACATGGCCGCTGCGCCGCAGGACCTCGACGCACGCCCGGAACGGGAAGGCACCGAGGCGACGCTCGAGAGCGTGCTCAAAGCCTTCAACCCCGGCCAGGTGGAACACCAGTCGAGCGAAGTTGAAGCCGGTTGCGCCAGCACCGTCGGCTGCCAGGCCGCGTACTTCAGCTTCAACGACGCCGGTGTGCAGGTGATCGTGCTCGACGACACGGGCGACGTCGATAACGCGCAGCTTGGGTGGCTCGTCGGGCAGCTCGGGGCGGCCGAGAGCAGCGGCACGCCCGCGATCGTGGTCGGGGCGGCGGATCTCAGCGCGCAGAAGGACGCCGGCGACAGGCGCGCGGAAGAAGTGATCGAGGTGCTCGTACGCGACGGCGCCTCCGCCTACTTCTATGACTCTCCCAACGAAGACGCGAAAAAGCCGTTGACGGTCGGCGGCGAATCGATCGAGAGCTACGGCAGCGGCACGCTCGGTTACGGCGACATCAGCAACGAGCGCTTCGGCAACTTCCATGGTGCCAGCGGCATCCTGCTTGGCGAGGTCGAAGTGAAGAAGTACGACCCGGTCTCGCACCGAGCGCCGGTCCTGGCCCGCCTCATCCCCGTCATCGACGAGCTCGCGATCGAAGCGAAAAGCGGCGTGCTGCTGCGCCGCAGCCAGGCCGCGATGTTCGCGGGGCTGGCGCGTCGCCCGCGCGCGGGCAGCAGTTCGGGACTGACGTTCCCCGAACAGCGCGTCGACCCGTACGTGCCGATCCCGTCGATCTGCTCTCCCGAATGTCCGACGGGGCTGCTCCCCGAGTACACCTTCACCTCATCCGATACGTCGATCGGAGACTTCGTCGAGCCGAACCTCGCAACGCCTGAACCGCATCCGCCGCTGCAGGGTCCGGATGGCAAACCGATCCACGACGCTCACTCGGGTCTCTTCTGCGCCTACAACCCCGGTCCCACGACCGTGACGGTCGAAGCAGGAGGCCTGAAGTCCTCGTTGCTCGTGAACGTGCAGCCCGGGAGCGTGCGCGAGCCATGCGGGACGGTGCCCGCGAAAAGGACGCTCGCGTCACACTCGCAGAACGCGACCGCGCCGCCACCGCCACCGCCACCCCAGCCGGCGCCGCAGGGCACCGCGCCGACGAGCTCGCTGGCGCTTCCGCCGCCGGCAGTGCCACTCGCGACGCCTGTGCCTCCCGCGCTGCCGCACCCGGGGGTGCTGCCCGCCTTCGTGCCGCTGGCCGCGCTGCCGGCGCCGCTGATCCCGTTCGTGCCACCGCCGGTCCCGACGCCGGCACGGCCGACACCGCCGAGCGGGACCTCGGCGGTGACCTCGCCGATCGAGGCCGCCGAAAAGGAAGAGGAGGAGGAGGAGGCGCCCGAGTCGGTCTCCAACAAGGCGGTCGCCTACCAACCCGCCGAACACGAACCCGTACCGCTTTACCTGCTCGGAGTAGTTGTCCTCGCAGCCTTCGCCGGCGCTTCCATCAGACGGCGTCCGCGCGGGCGGCGGGAGATCGAAGTTGCACGCGCGACCGTTTCCAGCGCACGTCGCCAGCGGCGCACGGGCCGTGAGTGGCCGCGCTGACGCTTTGCTTCGTGTTCACCGCTTTTCAACACGCCGCGGACTCCCATCCGCGAGCCTAGTCACAGAGGGGCCCGACCACGGATGAATAACGCTCGCAGTCTCACCACCTGCCGCACGCTGCTCGCACTTGCGGGCCTGCTGCTGGCTCTCGCAACCCTCTTCGCGTCGCGCGCGCGGGCCGCGGAACCGGTGTTCGGCGGCCTCGGGCGGGTCGGCGCCAGCACGATCAAGCCGGGCAGCGAAGGCAAACCCGGGCAGGTCGTTCCCACCGGGACACACAATTTCGCCGTGGATCCGAAGAACGGCAAGTTCTTCATCGCCGAAGAAATCGGTGAAGGGACCAAGACGGTCGAGCGCATCCAGGAGTTCGGACCGAAAGGCGAAATCCTCGCCGAAAACAAAGTCTCGCCAAAGGTCGGCATCACCCTCGGCGGGATCGCGGTGGATGCCGAAGGCGGCCACGTATACATGCTGGTGAGCGAACTGCGCCCCGCGGTCAATCCGGAAATCCAGGCGGAGATCGAAACCAAGGAACATGAAGTCGAAGTCAAGGAAAAAAAACACGAAGAAACCAAACAGCTCCTTGAAGAAATCGCGAAACTCGAAGTGCAGGAGCAGATCTTCTCGCCCGAAGTGAATGCGGCCGCGGAAGTCTGGGAGTTCTCGACAGAAGCGACCAGCGGAAAACTCAAAGAACCGAAAGCGCTCTCCTCCGCGGAAGTCCTGCAGCCGCTCTCGGAATCGGCGAAGGTGCCCGTGCTCACGCCGGGAGGCATTGCGGTCGACGAAAAGAACCACGAAGTCGTGCTGCTCGGTCAGCAGAACGAGTCTTCGAGCCCGGAAGAAGAACAGCTGCACACGACCGTCGTTCAGCGGATCCACGAGACCGATGGGACGCTCGGTCCACGCTACGTCGACCAGGAAAACTGCCTCTTCGAAGGGCACGCCGTGGCAGCCGAACCGGCGTGCGCGCAGAAACCCGCCGAAGAATCCCCGCGATCGCCGGTGGTGACGCCGCAGGGCAACGTCTACGTAGAACTCACCGGGAACGCTGGCGAAGTCTGGATGGTGCCGACACCCGGCACAGCCGGCGAAACCTTCAAGGAAGTCCCCGTGATCCCCAAGCGCGCCTTCTCGCTCTCCACCGAACAGCAGCAGCAGACGCTCGTCAACTTCGGCGGCAGCGAAGAAGTGGCAAACACGATGTCCTTCGTCGCGAGCAGCGAAACCGAAGGAAAGTTCTTCATCAACGTCAACGTCGAAGGCAACCTCGCCGGCGTGCTCGTGCTCGACTACGTCGAACACGAAGGCAAAACAGAAGTCACCGAGCGCGGCTGGACGGGGGGCCAGAGCCAGGTCTCAAAACAGGAAAAGTGCGCGATCCCGGCGGCGAACGGCATCATGCTGCTGGGCGGAAACAGCAGCGGCGCGCTGATCCTCGACACGCGGCCGGCCCTGAAAACCGAAGAAGGCGAAGTGCCCGCCCTGATCGACGTGATGGAATTCGGCCCCAGCGGGGAACACTGCGGACACGTCAAAGTCAGCCCGCCCGTGGTCAAGTACAAGGAACAGAACAACGCCGAAGAAGTACCGGTCGAAGAACCGGTCGCGATCAGCTCAACGGTCACCGGTGCGAACGCCAAGGCAACCAAATGGACGTTCAAGCCGAAGGGCAGCGGGGTCGAAGAAGGGCCGTTCGAAACGGGCTACCAGTTCGAAACGACGAGCCTCACACATGCGTTCCTGCACGCCGGCGAATACGAAGTCGTGGAGACGCTGCTCACCGACAACCTCGGCGAACCGGAAGTGACGGCCGAAAAACGCGTTGCGAAACTCCTCGTCACCCAGGCGGGCGGAAACTTGTCGGCCAAGATCAAAGCGCTGGGCCCCGTGCACGCCGAAGAACCTGTGACGTTCGAAGTCACCGTGAACGACGCGACCGAACCGAAACCGCATCTCAAATACAAGTGGAGCTTCGGCGACGGGACGGCGCCGGTGGAAGAATCCGAAGAAGCGAGCGGCTCGCCGGTTGTGCACAAAGCGACGCACACGTACGCGAGGACCTGTCTGCCGGTGAGCTGCAGCGTGAGCCTCACGGTGACCGACGGCTCGGGGCACGAAGAAAAAGCGCACACCGAAGTGCGCGTGCTGGAAAGCGCTGCCGAAGAACGTAGACACGCAGAAGAACGTAAACACGCCGAAGAAGTGGCGGCCGCGGCCGCGAAAGCGGCTGGAGAAGCAGCCGCCAATGCCAAAAGAGCAGGCGAACTGAAAGCCGCCGAAGAAGCGGCGGCAGCGGCAAAAGCGGCCGAAGAAGCCGCCCACAAAGGCGTTCTTCACGCGAAAGAAACGCACAACCCCGAAGCTAAGGTCGCGGGAGCGTCGGTGAGCGTCGGCAAGACCGGGTCCTTCGCACTGAAGCTGACGTGCCCTGCGGGCCAGTCCGAGTGCGTGGGCACGGTCACGCTGCGCACGCTGAGCGCCGTGAGCGCGAAGAAGAAGACGATCCTGACGCTCGCCAGCGTCTCCTTCAGCCTCACTGGCGGGCAACTGAAGAGCGTCACGCTGCATCTCTCCGCCAAGGCGAAGAGTCTGCTGGCTCACATGCACACGCTGCGCGCGCTCGCGACGGTCGTCGCGCATGACGCCTCCGGTACGACGCGCACGACCAGGGCGACGGTCACCCTGAAGGCTTCGCACAAGCACTGAGATTCCACTCTGCGGGACGCGCCGCGCGAAGATGCGTGTGCCGGCAGGTGTAAAGGATGTGTGAAACGCCCCGCCGCTGGCAGCACGGCGTTGTGAACATCCCGTGATCACGTTGGCGAGGCACAGGATGGTAACTCCGCCGCCGCGGCCGGATGCGAGGTTATGTGCCGCGGGGGCCAGCTCCCGTGTGCGTGGGCCGGAGTCCGCGCGGGAATCGGAATACCAACCAGGAGGTAGTCACGCAATGACGTTTCTCTCCGCACGCCGCATCGTGTCTGCGTGCATCGTCTCGGCAGCCGCGGTGGCCGCCCTGGCGACACCGGGCGCAGCGAGCGCGACCGACCTCGGGACACAGTGTTCCGGGTCGTCCATCGAAGGCCTCGGGTCGACGTTCCAGGCCCCGGCCCAGAAAGTGTGGAACCCGGACTTCAATCTCGGGAGCAACATCACCGCATGCAGCGGCACGCAGGGGAGCAAAGGCACCCCGACCGCCGTCTACAACCAGGGGAGCGGCAACACCGGGAGCGGTGCCTGTCTGCACGACTTCGGCGCAGAAACCGCGAGCGCGCCGAAATACAATCTCTTCCCGTACTGCGGTACTGACGAAGCGCCCAACCCGACCCAGAAAACCGAAATCGAAAAAAACAAATCGGGCGGCGCTGAAAAATCGCTTGAGACGATTCCGGTGCTGCAGGGCTCTGAGGGGATGATCGTCAACCTGCCGACGAACTGCCGCGCGCAGAGCGAAGTCGCCTCGGGCACGAAAAAAGTCAAACTCGGACGTCTCGTGTTCGACGACTCGACGCTCGAGGGCATCTTCGCCGGCACGATCCGGACGTGGAAGGCCGCCGTCGAAGCGCAGGGCGGCCACGGCGCCGACAAACTGACGTGCAAAGAAGCCAGCGAAGAAGAAGATCCGATCACCGTCGTGGTGCGCCGCGACAAATCGGGCACGACGCACATCTTCAAGTCGTGGCTGGCCCAGGTCGACACGGCCAAACTGAAAATGGAAGCCTTCAACGAACCAGAAGAAGGCTCAGGCAAAAAACCGTGCGGCGCTGCGCTTCCCGAAGAAGAAAAGACCTGGGAACAGGTCCAGGAAGGCTGTGAAAACCAGCGCTGGCCGGCGGCGGCGAAAATCGTCCGCCCGAGCGCCAACGGCAACCCGGCCGTGATCGAAAAGGTCGCGGCGACCGCGAGCAGCATCGCCTACGGGGACCTCGCAGTCGAGCGCGAAAATGGGTCTTTCTCCAAGAAAGGCCTCGGCGGCGAAAACAAAAAAGGCACGGAAACCAAAGTCGGCGAACAGAACGAGCGGTTCTGGGCCGAGGTCCAGAACAGCGAACCGGGCAAAACGCCGGTGACCTACATTGATCCGGCGAGCAACGGAGACATCGAAAAAGGAGCGAACTCCAACTGCGCCGGCACGATATACGCCAGCAAACCGGGTGAAAAATTCCCGCCGAAAAACACCCGCGAAACATGGTTCGCGGTGAAAGCCGAAATCACGCAGAAAAAGTACGCGATCTGCGGTCTGACCTACGATCTCGCACTGCGCGAATACGCGTTCTACACGCCTGCGGCCAGCAAAGAACAGGCGACGACGGTCGAGAACTACCTCCTGTTCTCGCTCAACGCGAAAACCGGCGGCGGCGGTAACGTCATCAAAAACCACGACTACGAAAAACTGCCCGCCGCGGTACTCAAAGAGGCCGAAACGGGCGTCAAGGAAATCGGGTTCAAAGAAGGCTGATCGCGAACCCGAGCCCGCGCGCCGCCGCGGCGGCCGCGATGGCGCCAAGCACAAGGATGTGAACCGTGCGGTCGCCCCAGGGATGGGGCGGCCGTTCGGCGTTCGCGCGGTCGCGCGCCGGCGCGGCCGCGCGGCCGCGCGAGATATACGCTGCCCGTCGCGTCAAAGGATCTGAAGGCAGCATCAGGACCCTGCCGGTGCGAAGATCCGGGCGAGTGGCCTCGACCCAAACCGCGAAACTGCGCTTTGTTGCTCGACATAACCAAATCTCGACATCTGCTGCGGGCGGCATCCGCACCATTGGTCGGCATGGGCGGCGGCGCGAATCCAGGCGGCGAGACTAGCTATGCCCGCACCTGAGCCCGGACGCCACGGGGCGCTTGCCTCGGAGGCCGGTGGCGCCCCGCGCCCAGCGCCGGAGGGGCCCTTCGATCCGGCCGCGGCGGTGCCCGGCCAGGATCCCGCCGGCGCGGGCGCCGTCGAGCAGCGGATGTATACGGCGGACACGCGCGCGCGGGTCCTCGGCCCGCGCCGGGCGCTCCGCGCGGAGCGCCGCGCGGCCGCCGCGAATCGAGCTTTCTCGGCCCCGCTGGCCAGCATCGGCGTGGCGGCGCGGAGGCGGGCTCTCGCCGGCATCCGCGAGGTTCGTGGTCCGGCTGCGTGTTTGCGTCGGGATGCGGTGTTTCGGCGGTTTTTGTTGGTGGCTGATGTGGTTGCGGTTGTTGGGGCGTTTGTGTTGACGGTGGAGCTGTCGGCGCGGTCGTTGGCGTTGACGTGGGTGGGGTTGGCGTTGGTTGTGGTTGTGCTGGCTGGGGCTAAGGCGACTGGCTTGTATGACCGGGATGAGATGTTGTTGCGTAAGACGACGTTGGATGAGGCGCCGAAGTTGTTTCAGCTGGCGACCTTGTGTGCGTTGGTTGCGTGGTTGACGGGGGGGCTGATCGTGCATGGCCAGCTCGATCGGCATGAGACTTTCTTTTTGTGGCTGAGTTTGGCGGCGTTGTTGTTGATGTGTCGGGCGGCGTCGCGGGCGGTGGCGTTGCGGGTGGCTCCGGTGGAGCGGTGCTTGTTCATCGGTGATGAGCGCTCGGCGGAGACGATCCGTTCGAAGCTGTTGGGTCATGGGGGAGTCAACGCGAAGGTCGTGGCTCATTTGGATCTGGACAAGGTCGCGCCGTGGTCGACGGACACGTTCTCGGAGTCGCGGCTTGCGGAGATCCGGGATTTGGCGCAGACGCTTGATGTGCATCGCGCGGTCATCGCGCCGCGTAGCGCTGATGCGGGGGAGATGCTGAATCTGGTGCGGACGTTGAAGGCGGTGGGGGTGCGGGTGAGCGTGCTGCCGCGGGTGCTCGAGGTTGTGGGCTCCTCGGTGGAGTTCGATGATCTGCATGGGGTGACGGTGATGGGGGTCAGGCGGTTTGACCTGACGCGTTCCTCGGCGCGGTTCAAGCGTGCGTTTGACTTGTTTGGTGCTTTGCTCGGGTTGCTGGCGATCGCGCCTTTGATGATCGTGATCGCGATCGCGATCAAGCTGGATAGTCGTGGTCCGGTGTTCTTCCGTCAGCTGCGGGTGGGGCGTTATGGGCAGCGTTTTCATATGTTGAAGTTCCGGACGATGGTGCCCGAGGCGGAGGCGATGAAGGAGTCGTTGCGTCATCGCAACGAGGCGAAGGAGGGGTTGTTCAAGATCGCGGCGGATCCGCGGGTGACGCGGATGGGGCGCTGGCTGCGTCAGAGCGCGCTTGATGAGCTGCCGCAGCTGTTGAACATCGTGAGGGGCGAGATGAGCCTGGTCGGCCCGCGGCCGCTGGTGATCGAGGAGGACCAGCGGATCGAGGGCTGGCACCGCCGCCGGCTGGAGCTGATGCCGGGCATGACCGGCCCCTGGCAGATCCTTGGCCCCTCGCGCGTGCCGCTCAGGGAAATGGTCGCGATCGACTACCTGTACGTAGCCAACTGGTCGCTGTGGACCGACATCAAGATCCTGCTACGCACAGTCCCACACGTCCTCGGACGCCGCGGCGTCTGAGGCGAGACTCGGTCCGGCGCGCTCAGCGCGAACGTGTTCCGACGGTCTCGGGGAGACGCTCGTGGTGCGGCCTGCGCTGCTTGCGCGCGGAGTCGGCGACCCGCGCACGTTCGCTGCCGGTGATGGCTTTGGCCAGCGGCCGGGCGGTTTCCTCGTCCGGGCAGTCCCACACCGTGAGCCCGGGGACGGCGACGACGGGCAGAGTGCGCTCGGCCGCGGAGGCCTCGGAGCTCTTCTCGCTGCGCGCAGCGCTTCTGCATGCCGCCAGGACCAGCAGCACCAGCACCGTCCAGGCGATCGGGATCAGGATGAGGAGTGTGGGCATGTGTGCTGATGAAAGCCGTGAGCAGGAAGCCACGCCCGTCTTCGGCCGCCGGCTCCTCCTACTTGAGCCCACAGCGCTCAGGCTGGACACTCCTGTGCTTCGCGCGCACCTCGACCGGCCGCCCAGGCGCCCTCCCCGGGGCGTACTCGGGGCTTGCGCGATCGCCGTAAACACGGCGTCCCCGCGCGGTCTCTCACGTTTCAGGCCGAGCACTCGAGCCCCGCATGTGGCTTGCCCGATTGGGCCTGGCGGGGGCCTTCTTGCGCCCGGGGGTCTTGCGCTAGCTCCTGCTGGTGTCTATGATGCCACTCCCCAGAGAGGGTCAAGGGGATTCGGCGGTAGTTAGGGCCGGGAAACCGGCGTATGTAGGCGGAGAGCAGCGTGCCTTGGGGGTCAGGACTGTGAGCGTGCAAGGAGGCGGAGAGGCACAATGAGCGTTGAGACCGGGACTGGCGCGGACGGGGTTCCCTGGGTCTCGTCCTCGGCGATCTCGAGCTCGCGTGGGCTGCCGCGCTCTCGTCGCCGCTTCGCTCTCGCCGGCATCCGCGAGGTTCGTGGTCCGGCTGCGTGTTTGCGTCGGGATGCGGTGTTTCGGCGGTTTTTGTTGGTGGCTGATGTGGTTGCGGTTGTTGGGGCGTTTGTGTTGACGGTGGAGCTGTCGGCGCGGTCGTTGGCGTTGACGTGGGTGGGGTTGGCGTTGGTTGTGGTTGTGCTGGCTGGGGCTAAGGCGACTGGCTTGTATGACCGGGATGAGATGTTGTTGCGTAAGACGACGTTGGATGAGGCGCCGAAGTTGTTTCAGCTGGCGACCTTGTGTGCGTTGGTTGCGTGGTTGACGGGGGGGCTGATCGTGCATGGCCAGCTCGATCGGCATGAGACTTTCTTTTTGTGGCTGAGTTTGGCGGCGTTGTTGTTGATGTGTCGGGCGGCGTCGCGGGCGGTGGCGTTGCGGGTGGCTCCGGTGGAGCGGTGCTTGTTCATCGGTGATGAGCGCTCGGCGGAGACGATCCGTTCGAAGCTGTTGGGTCATGGGGGAGTCAACGCGAAGGTCGTGGCTCATTTGGATCTGGACAAGGTCGCGCCGTGGTCGACGGACACGTTCTCGGAGTCGCGGCTTGCGGAGATCCGGGATTTGGCGCAGACGCTTGATGTGCATCGCGCGGTCATCGCGCCGCGTAGCGCTGATGCGGGGGAGATGCTGAATCTGGTGCGGACGTTGAAGGCGGTGGGGGTGCGGGTGAGCGTGCTGCCGCGGGTGCTCGAGGTTGTGGGCTCCTCGGTGGAGTTCGATGATCTGCATGGGGTGACGGTGATGGGGGTCAGGCGGTTTGACCTGACGCGTTCCTCGGCGCGGTTCAAGCGTGCGTTTGACTTGTTTGGTGCTTTGCTCGGGTTGCTGGCGATCGCGCCTTTGATGATCGTGATCGCGATCGCGATCAAGCTGGATAGTCGTGGTCCGGTGTTCTTCCGTCAGCTGCGGGTGGGGCGTTATGGGCAGCGTTTTCATATGTTGAAGTTCCGGACGATGGTGCCCGAGGCGGAGGCGATGAAGGAGTCGTTGCGTCATCGCAACGAGGCGAAGGAGGGGTTGTTCAAGATCGCGGCGGATCCGCGGGTGACGCGGATGGGGCGCTGGCTGCGTCAGAGCGCGCTTGATGAGCTGCCGCAGCTGTTGAACATCGTGAGGGGCGAGATGAGCCTGGTCGGCCCGCGGCCGCTGGTGATCGAGGAGGACCAGCGGATCGAGGGCTGGCACCGCCGCCGGCTGGAGCTGATGCCGGGCATGACCGGCCCCTGGCAGATCCTTGGCCCCTCGCGCGTGCCGCTCAGGGAAATGGTCGCGATCGACTACCTGTACGTAGCCAACTGGTCGCTGTGGACCGACATCAAGATCCTGCTACGCACAGTCCCACACGTCCTCGGACGCCGCGGGCTTTAGGTAACACGGCCGCGCCACTCGCGGCGAGCCTGTCAGGCGCCGGGCCCGGCGCCGTTGCTGCCCGAGCCGCGGGCACCGTCGCCTGCCGAGCCGTGAGCGCCGTTGTGGCGCGCGCCGTTGGCCACGGCTTCGAGCGCGTCTGAGATCTGCTCGCAGACGACCGCCGGAGCGAAGCGCCGGTGTGCCTCGGCACTCGCCAGGTGACGCGTCTGTGCCGGATTGACCCGCAAGCGCTCGAGCATCGCGGTGATCGCGTCGGCCATGCCCTCGACATCACCTGGTCTCACCTCGCTCACGACCGAGCGGTCGACGCCCTCGATCGAGCCGACCTCGCTGGTCGCCACGACCGGCACACCGCCCGCCAGCGCCTCGATGACCGTCATCGGGCACGGGTCGTACTTGCTCGGCTGCAGCACGACATCGCTGCCGGCAAACTCCAGCGGCATCTCGGCCGACGGGACGTGTTCCACGTATTCAGCGTTCTCCGGCAGGTCCTCGAGCAGCTTGCGGTAGTCCGACCACAGGCTCGGGCCGCCCACGACGCGAAGCTTCGCAGCCACCCCGCGCTCGCGCAGTATGCGAGCGACCTCGACGACGTCCTCGATGCCCTTGCGCACGGACACGCGCCCCGGGACGAGGATCATCGGCGGCTCCCCGACGCCCCGGTCGAGGTCCGTGGCCGCGTACTGCTCGAGGTGCACGGGGTTCGTGACAACGACCGTGTGCTCCAGCGGAAAGCGATAGTCGTGAACCATGTGGTCGCGGAAGACGCTGCTGAGACAGATCAGCAGGCTGGCCCGGCGAATCCTTATGAACTGGACCAGCGAACGCACCGCCATGACCGCTGCGGAGAACGCGAAGATCTGAGCGGGCTGGCAGCGCAGGCTGATCTCGCGCTCGGCGAGCAGGCACCTCAACTCGCCTGCTTGGTGGCTGTCGGGGCGTATCACGAGCGGGACCCTGTGCTTCAGGCTGCGCGGCGCCGAGAGGCTCTCGATGCTGGACAGCTGAAGCATCACGTCGTAGGGGTCCTGTCGATGGCGGCGCAGCACCTCGCGCCGCAGGCGCATCGACGCGAACCCGCGGGCGATCAGGCCCGAGACGAACATCGTCATGTGCGTGCGGCTGTACCAGCGGTTCCAGCGCCAGGTGCTGTTGCCCCACGTGACAGTCACATTCTCATCGCCGGCAATGCGCTCGGGCAGCTCTACACCCGATCCAGGAAAGTAACAATCGATCCTGTGACCCATCGCGGCGAGACCGTGTAGCAGCTCGGTTGCCACGCCGGGGGCGCTTCCCGCTTCCATCGGTGCAGAGCCGAACCACGCAATGTGAAGTGGTTTTTTCGCAGGCACCGCTACACGGTACCAGCCGTCGCTCGCCGCGAGGATTCACCACTACGCCCGAGCGTGCGCGCCACATGCCCGGCGATCCGCTCCCTGAATCTCGCAAGCGAAAAGCGCGCCGCGTTGCTCACGGCGGCCGCTGGGTCGAAGTCGAGCTCGTCGGCAGTCCTGATGGCACGCGCGAACGAGTCCACATCGTCGAGCTGCGCCAAACAGCCCGTGCGACCATCGATGACCGTCTCGAGGGCCCCGCCGGCGGCGGCGGCGATCACCGGTCGTCCCGCCGCCTGCGCCTCGACGGCGGTTATGCCGAACTCCTCCATGCTCGGTACCACCACGGCGCGCGCGCTCGCGTAAAGCTCGGCGATCTCCTCGTCCGCTGCGCGCCCGTAGAACTCGGCCTCCGGATAGGCCGCGCTGAGAGCCTCGTGGTCGGGCCCCGAGCCGACGACGCGGATTGGGACGCGCGCGCGGCGCGCGGCCTCGAGCGCGATGTGCACTCGCTTGTGGTGAACGAGCTCCGAGACAACCAGCAGGCGGTCTCCAGGGGTGCCCGGCGCGAAGCGGTGTGTTTCCACCGGCGGGTGAATGATCGTCGCGTCGCGTCCGTAAAAGCGCCGGATACGCTCGCGCGTCAGCTCTGAGTTGGCGATGTAATCGTCCACACGGCCGCTGGCCGCGAGATCCCAGGAGCGCATGCGGCGCAGCTGCAGGCGCAACGCCGGCCTGAGCACCCTCGGCATCTCCGCGAGGGCGCGAGCTTCCTCATACCAGGCGTAGCGAAAGGGCGCGTGACAGTAGCAGACGTGTATCGCACCCTGCGGAGCGCGCATGCCGTGCGCAAAGGCGCTCGAGCTGCTCAACATCACATCGGCGGGAGTGAGCTTCATCCGCTCCGCGGCCAGCGGGTAGAACGGAAGCAGTCGCCTGAACGTCGACTGGCGCACGCCGAGTCGCTGCAGCGGCGAGGTGGTGATGTCCCGCGCGGCGAAGCGTCCACACGTGCCCTGCTCGTCGTAGAGAAGTGTGAATATCGGGGAGTTCGAATAGAGATCGGCCATCGCGCCGAACGTGCGCTCGGCGCCTCGCATCACCAGCAGGTAATCGTGGGCGAGGGTTACGCGATAGTCAAAGTCGGCCTTCGAAGGCGGGGAGTTCACAGCCGCTGCAGGATAGCCCGGCGCGGTCTACGCGGCGGGCGCCCGTTCGGGTTCGGATATGTTTGCGCGCGATGTCCGACACCATGCTTCGCGTCCTCGGCTGGCGCTCGCTGCTGATTCACGGCGACCCCTGCGTGCTCGATCGCTGGCTGTGGCTGCGCCGTCAGCTTCGCCGCGGACCCGTGCGCACGTTCGACGCCGGCTGCGGCAACGGCGCCTTCAGCATCTATGCGAGGCTCGCCGGAAACGAGGTGCTGGCGGCGTCGTTCTCCTCGCGCGAGCTCGAGGACGTCACGCGCAGGGCGAGCATGATCGGGGTTCGAGACGGGCTCGAGCTGCGCACGCTCGACCTGCGCACGATCGAGCAGCACCGCGAGGAGCTCGGCTCCTTCGACCAGATAATCTGCTTCGAGACGATCGAGCATCTCACGGACGACGAAGCTCTCGTGAAATCACTCGCCGCGATGCTCAAGCCAGGAGGACGGCTGCTGTTGACCACGCCATATGACGAGCATCACCCGCTCTTTCGCGAGGAACGCAACCCCAGCACGGTCGAGGACGGCTCGCACGTTCGCTACGGATATTCACCGCAGCGCCTCAGAGCCCTCGCCGAGAACGCGGGCCTCGAAGTCGCGAGCGAGGGTTTCATCAGCGGCTTCGTCTCGCAGAAGCTGACCGATCTGATGAGAAGACTGACCGAGAGGATCGGGCTAGCGGCGGCCTGGGCTCTCACGCTGCCCCTGCGCGCGCTCGTCGTGTTCGATGCGCCGCTCACGCGCATGCTGCGCTACCGGTACCTGAGCGTCGCCCTGACCGGCGTCAAGCGTTAGCGGTGCACGGATGCGTCTGCTGATCACCGTGCCGTGGGGCGAGCGCCTCGGCGGGGCCGAGGCGATGCTGCAGTCGGTGCTCGAAGGCTCCCGCGAGAGCGGCCACGATCTCGAGTTCGTGTTCTTCGAGCCGGGGCCGTGGCCCGAGGAGCTGGCATCTGCCGGCTTTCGCGTCAGCGTGATCCGCGCCGGGCGCGTGCGCGAGCTGCACCGGTGGCTTGCGAGCGTCGTGCGTCTCGCCAGGCTCCTGCGCGCCCGCCAACCCGACCTGATCCTCAACTGGTCTGAGAAAACGCAGCTGTACGGCTCCCCCGCTGCGGTACTCGCACGCATGGCCGACCGTGTCGTGTGGTGGCAACAGGCGATCCCCGCCCGCAGCAACTGGCTCGACTCCCTGGCCACGCTGCTGCCCGCGGCAGCGGTCGGCTGCTACTCCCAGGCCGCCGCCGACGCGCAGGCGCGCATGTGGCCGCGCCGAACGATCTTCGTTGTCAACGCCGGTAGCCCGGTACCCGCGCCCGACGGCGACGGCGCGCCGCTCGAGCTACCCCACGACGTCCCGGTGGTGGGCTTGGTGGGGCGCCTACAGCCCTGGAAGGGGCAGGATCGGCTGCTGGCCGCCCAGGCGCTCCTGCGTGAGCGCGGACACCGATTCCACACCGTCATCGTCGGGGGAGACTCCTACGGCCTGTCGCCCGAGTACGCCGCCTCTCTCTCGCCGCTCGCGGCCAAACTGGGCCTCGCGGGCAACGTCACCATGACCGGCGAGGTGCCCGACGCCGGGCCGTACATGCGCCAGATGGACATCCTCGTGAACGCCTCCGATCCCGAGCCGTTCGGGATCGTGCTGCTGGAGGGGATGGCCAGAGGCGTGCCCGTGGTGGCCGTCGATTCGGGCGGGCCCAGCGAGTTCATCGAGCACGGTCGTACCGGGATGCTGGCTCGCTCGGGCGAGCCGCCGGCGCTCGCCGACGCGCTGGAGCCACTGCTCGCCTCTGCAGAGCTGCGCCGTGAGATCGGCAAAGCCGGACACGAGCGCTTCATGGCGGAATTCACGGACGCCGCGCTCAGGCGCAGGTTCTTCGAACGCTTCGAAGAGGTTCTGCAGCACACGCGAGCCGGCTAGCTGCTAGCTCGCGCTCGCCGCCCCGTTCATACCGGGCGCGGCGGTCGACTCGTCGATCGCAGCGCGCCGCGCCGCGATCAGCACCGAGACCGAGGTGAGCTCGGGGAAGCGCGCGCGCAGTGACTCGGGCCACACGCGACCGCCCGTCAGCGAGATCACATCCGCGCCGGCGAACACGGGCGCCTCGAGCATCAGTCCCTCCTCGCTCAGAATCCGGCGCGTCACATGCGGCAGCGCCGGTGAGATATGAGGGTCATAGCCCGGCCGGAAGCTCGTGAGGTTGCCGCGCACGCCCAGCTCGAGGCGGTTTCGCAGCGTGGCTATGTTCGGCGTGGAGACCACGAGCCGGCCGCCCGGTGCGACGAGCCTCGCAGCCGTGCGCAGCGCGCTCCACGGTGCCTCCAGGTGCTCGATCACCTCGATCAGCAGGACCCGGTCGGCCGCTGCCAGCGCGCCTGCGCTCTCAGCTGCGAGGGTGTGAAATTCGACGTCGTCCTTCAAATCGTCGTCGAGCCAGTCGATGGGATCGATCCCGCCGAGGCTCGCGGGCTGCCACTCGTCGCGCAGCCTGCGCAGCAGATCGCCGCGGCCACAGCCGATATCAAGCCAGCTGAGCCCCGGCTCGGGACATGCTGCGGCCAGCGCGGCGTCCACTATCTCCTCCAGCGATGAGCCTGCCGAGGCCAGCTGATCGGAGTACGAGCGCACGGGGCGATGCTACAAGGGGCGCGTGCCGAAGCTGGATCTCAGGCAGACCCAGCCGCGCGCTCGCAGCCGTGCACGCGCGCGCGCCGCATCGGCGCTCGCAAGCAGCGCGGGCGGGTCCCACAGCTGGCGCTCGTAGGCCGCCGAGGGCGAGGAGACGATCGGCCCGGCCAATCCCTGGCGAACTCCGAGGATCGTGTAGCCATGGGACTCGAGCAGCTCGGTCACCGGCGTCGGCGGCGGCTCGTGCTCCTCGAAGACGATGTCGCGCACCAGCCTGCCCTCGAGCAGCTCCTGGGCCCCGCGCAGCGCCTCGAGCTCGTGCATCTCGACATCGAGCTTGAGAACGCCGATCGGCCCGGACAGCTCGCCGTCGAGGCGAACCGTGCGCACGGTGGTTGTCGCGTGCGCCGGATCGGTGTGCTCGAGCGACGCCGTCCCCTTGTTCTGAGCGAACGTGTCAGGGTCGACGCCGAGGGGCAGCTCGCCGGCCGAGGAGGAGACCGCGGCCTGGCGCGCGTCGATCACGTCTATCCCCTCGACGGAGCTCCAGCGCACGAGGTTGCGGGTCAGCGTCTCGTGGATGAGCGGGTGCGGCTCGAACGAGACCACGCGGCCGCGAGCGCCCACCGCGTGCGCGAGCAGGTTGGACATCAGGCCCACGTTCGCACCGGCGTCAACCGCCGTCTCGCCCGGCCCGGCCAGCCGCGCCAGCGTCTCGGCGACGGTCAGGTCATATACGCCGGTGCGCGCCACCGCCAGGCCGAGCGGGTCGGGCCAGCAGTACAGCTGCGAGCCCCACGCGGTGCGCAGCAGCTGTGGGCTTCCATCGGCCGGGGGCGGCTGGCCGAGTCGCCTGAGGAGCTGCGAGGGGCGCCACCAGTAGTAGGGACGGTTGACGAATCGGTAGGCGCGGTGCGCCGGAGAGAGTGAAGGTTGCACGAGGTTGCACACGTTGTAGGGCCAGTCGCCCCGCGCTCCGGCGGGCCGGGCGTGCGCGGTGGGGCGTGGGCAACTGCGGGCGCGCAGAGCCTACCTCAGGCCCACGCGCGGGACGGCGCGCAACGCAGCCCCGCCGCGGGGTAGGAGAGAGCTTTGATTAACCTAGGCGTCGCGATGCTGACGCAACCAGCCCAGCGTGCGGCGCCCGAGGCTGAGAACGCGCCGGCGCGCCTGCCCGTCACGATCGTGGCCCACGACATAGGCGGGGTCGGCGGCATGGAGCGGGTTCTCGCCGAGCTCATCGTCGGTCTCTGCGATCGCGGTCACGAGGTCACCGTGATCGCGCGCAGGTGCGAGCTGCCGGCGTCCGCGACGGTGACGCTTCACCGCGTGCGAGGCCCGAGTCGCCCGCTGCTCTTGGCCTATCCGTGGTTCATGTTCGCCGGATCGATCGCGGTGGCGCGCTGGCGGCGCGGCATCGTTCAGGCAACCGGCGCGATCGTGTTCAACCACGTCGACATCCTCTCGGTGCACTACTGCCACCAGGCCGGCCCGGCAAATCCGAGCCGCTCGACGCTGCTCTTCCGAGCGCACGCGAAGCTCGTCGGACGCCTCACCCGGCTCGCCGAGCGGGCCTGCTTTCGCGCGAACCGCGCCGCCACCTTCGTCGGAGTCTCCGACGGCGTGGCCGAGGAGGTGCGCAAGCACTACCCACAGCTCGCCGGGCGCGTGCTGAGCATCCACAACGGGGTCGACACCGAGATGTTCGCGCCCGGGCTGCGGGCGGCGGATGCCACGGCGTTGAGATCCCGGCTTGCGATCTCCGACGAGCGGCTGATCGCGGCGTTCGTGGGCAGCGAGTGGGAGCGCAAGGGCCTCGAGCCGCTGATCCGTGCGCTCGCGCTCGCGCCTGAATGGGATGTCGTGGTGGCGGGTGGCGGAGACCGCCAGCGCTACCAGGAGCTCGCAGACTCACTGGGGATCGGCCAGGCGCGTTCACTGGCTGGGAGTGACGCCCGACGTCCAGCTCGTATACGAGCTCGGCGACGCGTTCGTGCTGCCCTCCGCGTATGAGACGTTCTCGCTCGTCACCTTCGAGGCGGCCGCGAGCGGCGCTGCCGATCCTCGCCACGCCCGTGAGCGGCGTGCGCGAGCTGATCGCAGACGGTGGGAGCGGGTTTCTGATCAGCCGCGAGCCGCGCGAGATCGCCGAGCGGCTGCACGCAGCTGGAGCCGACCCGCAGATGCGTGCGCGGCTGGGCGCCGCGGCGCGGCGAGTCCGCGCTGCGATTCAGCTGGGAGCGGATGGTCGCCGAGCACGAGCGCTGTACGCGCGCCTGGCCGCCGCTCAGGCGGCTGAGCGTCCGCTGCGACGGCGCGCGCTCGCAGCGCCCCGCGAGCAGATGCTCGAGCGGTCGGTGGCGGCCGGCACCGAGAACATCCGCTCGACGGCCTGCGCGGCCACGCTGAGCCAGCTCGTCTCGCGCAGGGCAGGCTCCGCGCGCAGCCTCTCCAGCCGGCGCGGGCGAGCATCACGCGATCGCCCTCGGGGAAGACGAGGCCGCCGCCGGTCAGCTCGATCAGCCATGGGATCTCGCCCGAGTCCGAGCCGACGACCGGGACGCCGCACGACAGCGCCTCGACGATCACGCGCCCGAACTGCTCCTTCCAGGTCAGCGTCGTGTGCGAGGGCAGGACCAGCACGTCGATCTGCGCGTAGCCGGAGGCCATCTCCTCGTGGCTCAGGTTGTCGAGCACGCGCACGTGCGAGCCGGGGATCGGCTTGCCCTCGAGCTGCCGCGCGCATCTCGCCGTCGCCGATGATCAAGAGCTCCACGGGCGCCTCGAGCATGCGCACCGCGGCGAGCAGGTCCATGACGCCCTTGCTCTGCACGAGCCTGCCGGCGTATCCGACCGTGAACGGCCTCGCCGGGCTGCGCTGGCACGCTTGGCCAGGCGGGGACCGCTGGAGGTGCGAGCCCGACCTCGCCCGTCGCGCCCCAGCCACGGGCCAGCCGCTCGGCCGTCTCAGAGCGCGCCGCCACAAAGGCCGCGTCCGCAGCACACGGCCGCGCAGCACCCGCACAGGCGCCGGCAGGTGGCGGTCGATGTTCTCGTAGCACTGAACCCCGAACGGCACCCCCCGGCGCGCCAACGCACGACCCCACTGCGTGGCGGCGAACGCGAACGGCTCGGCCTCGATGAAAGCGACGTCGGGGCGCACGCGCGCGCACACCGAGCGGCAGCTGGTCAGGTAGAAGTGGCGCTGCGGCCGCCCGGCCAGCGCGACCCGCGTCGGTCGCAGCGAGTCCTCCATGTCCGGCGAGCGCGCGTGGCGTCATGACTGCGCCGGAGTACTCGCTGCGCCAATGGTCCGGCAGCACGATCTTCAGCATCCCAGCCACGCCGTCGCAGCTCGCGATAGACCTCCTGGTTGACCCAGACCACGGCGGGGTGGCTGACCACGAGCAGCCGGCGCCGCGCGCTCTCCTCCCGCGGCTTGCTTCGGCCCCGGCGTCGGGCTGCGTCCGAGCGCTATCGGTCCCTGCACCGCGACATAGTTACACGCGACCTTGTCCGGCGCCGGAGCCCCGGCTACTCTTTAGTGACCGATTAGGCCACTACGTACCATGGCCTGCGACGGCCGGGCCACTACCTTCCATGGCCTGCAAGAGCCACGGACAGGTTCGGCATCCCATGAGCGAGACAACCGAAGCTACCTCAATTTTCGCCCCCCTGTGGAGGCGCAAGTGGATCATTCTCGCGGTGGGCATCATCGCTGCCGCCGGCACCTATCTGTACTACAAGGGCCAGACCCCCGTGTACCAGTCGACCACGCAGGTCTACCTGGGCGCGGCCGGCGAAGAAGCGGCGCCAGGCGAAAAAGCGAAAGCCTTCGCGGTCAACCCCACCGACCAGGTGGCGATCATCAACTCGATCGTCGTCGAAGGCGTTCGCCAGCAGCTGCGCAAGGAAGAAGACCTCGCGGCCGCGAAAGGCAAAGTCAAGGCGAAAGCGGCGGGCGAAAAGAGCCAGTTCATAACGATCACGGCTGAAGCTCACCGCGCCAGAACGGCGGCGCTGCTCGCCAACGCGGTGGCGCAGGCGTACGTCAGGCGCCAGCACCTCTACTACCAGCGTTCGATCCTCACCGCGATCAGCATCGCGCGCAGGCAGCTGCGCAGGATCGAAGCGGCCGCCACGCCCGCGGTCGCGCCCAAATCGAGCACCTCGAAATCGGGGTCGAGCACGCCGGCCGCGCCCACGCAGAGCACCTCGAGCGTGCTGCAGAGCGCCAACCTCGAGAGCCGGATCAACCAGCTGGAATCGGAGCTGGCCGTCACGGGTGTGCAGCAGGTGAAAGTCGCGAAACCGGCGGGTGCGGTGCAGCTGCTCTCCGAAACCGCGCAAGAACGCGATCTTCGGGTTCTTCGTCGGGCTGCTGCTTGCCGCGGTCGCCGCCTATGTCATCTCGCGCTTCGATCGGCGGCTGCGCTCGCTGGCGAACATCGAGGGGGTCTTCGGCGTGCCGATCCTCAGCGCGCTGCCGGCGGTGAGGCGCCCGATCGTCAACCGCGACGGCAAGCCCTCGCCGTCGGGCCCGCTGCTCGAGCCGCTGCGCCGCCTGCACGCCAACCTCGAGCTGCTCGACATGGCCAAGCGCGAGCCGAGCAGCAACGGCCGCCACGGGACGCCTCGCGTGATCCTGTTCACAAGCGCCGACTCGGGCGACGGCAAGTCAACGCTCGTGGCCGACCTCGCGCTCGTTCAGAGCGACGGCGGCGCGAGGGTGGCGGTCGTGGAGGCCAACCTGCGCCGGCCCGTGCTGGCAACGCTCTTGAAAGCGGCCGGGCCGTATGGCCTCGCCGAGGTGCTCAGCGGCACCCTGCCGATCGACAACGCCATGCAGCGCGTCCTCTCCGCCGAGGCTTCCGCCGGCGCACCCCCCGAGGAGCCCGGCGGCGGCGTGGCCACGGCGGTGGAGACCGCTGCCACAGGCTCGCTCTCGCTCCTGGCGGGCGGCTCCACGGTCGCCAATCCGCCTGCGCTGCTCGGGAGCGAGGCGATGAAGCAGCTGCTTCGCTCGCTCGCTGCCGATCGCGACTACGTGCTCGTGGATGCCCCCTCGCCCCTGGAGGTCAGCGACGTCATGCCGCTGCTTCCGCTCGTCGACGGAATCGTGATCGTCGCGCGCGAGGCTCACACGCGCGTGGCCTCGGCCGAACGGCTCGGACAGCTGCTGGCGCAGGCCTCCAGCGCCCCCGTCATCGGCACGGTGGCAAACGGCGTCTCCGCGTCTGACATCGCGCGCTACGGGTTCTCGACACCCAGGCCCGCGCGCCGCACGACGAGCCGCTGATGAGTAGCGCCTACCCGCGGCGCGGGTCGCCCGGAGTTGCGCGGGCGCGGACCGGCCGCAGCCAGCGCGAGCTGCTGATGATCGGCGGAACGTGGCTGGCGGCGCTCGTGCTCGCACTCGGCATTGCGGTGGCGATGCCGCGCCCGCAGTACGCGCTCGTCTTCGCGGCCGTGGCCGGCGCGGTCGCGATCGTCGTTCTCATTGCGGGCAGGCGACTCGAGGTCAAGGTCGCGATCCTCGGCCTGTACCTGCTCATGCTGGACGGGCCGGTGAAGCTGCTCGCCGGCGGCGGCCACGAAGCCACCTCGGGTCTGCGCGACATCCTCATCGTCGCCGTCTGTCTCGCGCCGGTCCTCGGCCTCGTGGTGAGGCGCGAACGCGTCGTCCTGCCGCCCCTGTCGGGCTGGGTCGTGGGCTGGGTGGCGCTCGTGCTGGTCGAGGCGTTCAACCCGAACACGGCGGGCTTTCTGCACGCCCTGGGCGGGTTCAGGCAGCTGCTCGAGTGGGTCCCGTTCTTCTTCTTCGGCTACGCGCTCATGCGCTCCAAGCGCATGTTCCGCAAGGCATTCCTGATCCTCGGCGTCGCCGCCGCCGCCAACGGCGCGATAGCGACATACCAGACGTTTCTCAGCCCCGGCCAGGTGGCCGCCTGGGGCCCCGGCTACCACAACAAAATCTATCCCGTGTCCGGCAAAGGCGGGCGCGCCTACAGCAGCGAAGGCGAAGGCCGGGTGCGCCCGCTCGGGCTCGGCTCCGACAGCGGCTTCGGCGGCGGGGTCGGGATCATCGCCCTTCCCTGCACACTCGCCCTGCTCGCCATGTGGCGGGGACGGCGACGATGGCTGATCGTCCTGCTCAACCTCGGAGCCCTGGTCGCGATAATCACGAGCCTCGGACGGCTGCAGGTCGTCGGGGCCGGACTCGGGGTGCTCGCATTCGTCGTCCTCTCCGCGGTCGGCGCACGCCGCGTGAGCCGCCCGCTCGCGGCGGTTCTCGGTGTGATCGCGCTGGCGGTGCCGCTCGGCGCCGTGTTCGTGTCCACCCTGCGCAGCGGCACGTTCTCGCGCTACGAAAGCATCGGAACCTCATCAACCAGCTACAAGTCCTCGGCCTGGGAACACGTGCCGCACCTGATCTCGGTGGCTCCGTTCGGGGTCGGCCTTGGATCGGTGGGGCCGGTTGCGGGGCTCGGAGGCAAAGTGACCGAACAGGTCGAAGGGCGAGCCGCGAACGCCGAGACGCAGTGGAACTTCCTGGTCGACGAAGTCGGAGCACCCGGACTGGTCCTGTGGGTGGGGCTCGCCTTCAGCGTGATCATGCTCGCCATGCGACGGCTGCGCAGGATCCCCGACGTCGAAATGCGCATAGCCCTGGCAGCTGTCGTCGCGCCGCTGATAGCGCTGCTCTTGATGGGTTTCTCGGGGCCGCTGTCGACGAGCGCGGCACTCGGGCCGTTCTACTGGTTTGCCGCGGGCGTCGCCGCCTACTGGTTCGCGGGGCCCGGATGGAACGCGGCCGTGCGCGCCCGCCCGGGCACCGGCGTGGGCCTCGCGCCGCCCGTCCCAAGCGCAGCGGCTGGCCTATAATCGGGCCTGTCGGCGCTTCTTCACGCGACCGTCGACAGTGGCGGGATCATCGCGAACGACGAGGGATCAGCAGGTGGCAGTGGACCCGAAAGCGCTGACGCAGGCGGATGGATCCGCGCTCGACGCGCCGGGTCGGTTTCCTGATTTCTTCATCGTCGGGCACGCCAAGAGCGGCACCACGGCGCTGTACGAGATGCTCAAGCGCCATCCGCAGATCTTCATGCCCGAGTGGAAGGAGCCGTGGTTCTTCGCCAGCGACATGCGCCCGCGCTTTCAACCGCGCGCCTCGGGCGTGGCGCCGCGAACCGTGGAGGAGTACCTGGCCCTGTTCGCCGGGGCGCGTCCAGAGCAGCGGATAGGGGAGGCTTCCTCGTCCTATCTGTGGTCTCGCACGGCCGCGGGCGCAATCTCGCAAGCCCAGCCCGCGGCCAAGATCATCGCGATCCTGCGCGAGCCGGCGAGCTTTCTGCGCTCGCTTCACCAGCAGCTGCTGCAGTCGCACGTGGAGGAGAAGCGCGACCTGCGCACGGCTCTGTCTCTCGAAGCCGCCCGGCGCGAAGGCAAGCACATACCGCGCCGCTCGCATCGCCCGCAGCTGCTGCAGTATGCCGAGCACGTCCGCTACGTCGAGCAGCTGCGCCGCTACCACGAGCTGTTCGCGCCGGAGCAGGTGCTCGTGCTGATCTACGACGACTTCCGCGCCGACAACGCGAGCACCGTGCGCTCGGTGCTGCGCCTGCTCGAGATCGACGAGGACTATCCGATCGAGGAGCTCGAGGTCAACACGACCGCGCGCACGATGCGCTCGCAGCGCCTGGACGACGTCGTCTACTCGGTATCGGTCGGCCAGGGGCCGCTCTCGCGCGCTGTCAAGACGACGGTCAAGGCGCTGACTCCGCGCCAGCTGCGCCGCGATGCACTGCTCGCGACGCGGCAGCGCATCGTGCAGGCCGCCGCGCCGCCGCAGGACGAGGCGCTCATGCAAGAGCTGCGTCGCCGCTTCAAGGGCGAGGTCGTGGCTCTCAGCGAGTACCTGGGACGCGACCTCGTGAAGATGTGGGGCTATGACCGTCTCGGCTGAACGGCCGGCCGCGGCGCGCCTGGCGCAAGCCCGCGTTCCCGATTTCTTCATAGTCGGTCACGCAAAGAGCGGCACCACCGCGCTGTACGGAATGCTGCGGCGCCACCCGCAGATCTTCATGCCCGAGAACAAGGAGCCATGGTTCTTTGCGAGCGAGCTGCGCGTGCGCACTCCGCCGCGTCCCGAAGGCACTCCTGGGACGCTCGAGGAGTACACCGCCTTGTTCAGCGGCGCCACTCCCGAGCAGCGAGCGGGCGAGGCCACGGCGCTGTACCTGTGGTCGCAGACCGCGGCGCAGGCGATCGCCGAGGTGCAGCCGGCGGCGCGCATCGTGGCGATCCTGCGCGAGCCGGCCAGCTTCCTGCGCTCGCTGCACATGCAGCTGCTCGCGAGCTACGTCGAGACCGAGACCGATTTCCGCAAGGCGCTCGCGCTCGAGCAGGACCGGCGCGAGGGCAGACGTGTCCCCAAGCACTCCTACTGGCCGCTCGTGCCGATGTACTCCGATCACGTGCGCTACGTGGACCAGCTGCGCCGCTACCACGACGTGTTTCCCCCCGAGCAGGTGCTGGTGCTCATCTACGACGACTTTCGCGCGGACAACGAGGGGACCCTTCGTCGCGTGCTGCGCTTCCTCGAAGTCGACGAGGAGCACCCGCTCGACGTGCTCGAAGCCAACCCCACGGTGCAGGTGCGCTCCCAGCAGCTGCACGGGCTGATGCGCGCGCTCTCCGTCGGCCACGGCGCGGGCCCGCTCGCGGCCAAGCGGGCGCTCAAGGTGCTCACCCCGCGCAGGCTGCGTCACGAGCTGATGAGCGCCAGCAGGCGACGCGCGCTGTCCGACGAGGTGGCGCCACCCGACGAGCAGCTGATGCTCGAGCTGCGCAGACGGTTCAAGGGAGAGGTCGAAGCGCTCAGCGGCTACCTCGATCGCGACCTGGTCTCATTGTGGGGCTATGACCGCATCGAGTGAGCGGGCCGCCGAGGCCCTTACGCGCGCGCACACGCCCGCGGCACCCGCAGGACGCATCCCGGACTTCTTCATCGTGGGGCACGCGAAGTGTGGCACGACGGCGCTGTACGAGATGCTCAGACGCCACCCGCAGATCTTCATGCCATCGATGAAGGAGCCGCAGTTCTTCGCCACGGGCGAGCCGCAGCCGCCGCGCGCGCGATCGCTCGCATTCAGAGGCAAGCACGCCATGACCTTCGAGCAGTACCTGTCGCTGTTCGCACCAGCGGCACCCGATCAGCGCGTGGGCGAGGCATCGACGTTCTATCTGTGGTCTGAGCTTGCGCCTGCGCGCATCGCCGAGGTGCAGCCGGCGGCAAGAATAATCGCGATCTTCCGCGAGCCCGCGAGCTTCGTGCGCTCGGTGCATCTGCAGATGCTCCAGAACAACGCAGAGTCGGAGACCGATCTGCGCAAGGCGCTGGCGCTCGAGGACGCGCGCCGCGAGGGGCGCCGGATTCCGCGCCACTCGCGCTGGCCGGAGGCTCTGATGTACTCCGAGCGCGTCCACTATGTGGAGCAGCTGCGCCGCTACCGCGACGTGTTTCCGGCCGAGCAGATGCTGGTGCTCATCTACGACGACCTGCGCGCGGACAACGAGGCGGCGGTGCGCAGGGTGCTCCGCTTCCTCGAGGTCGACGACACCGTGCCGGTCGAGCCCGTGCGGGCGAATCCGAGCGTTGCGCTGCGCTCCAAACGCGCCAACCAGCTGCGACGCTCACTGAACAGCGGCGACGGACGGATCGTGCAGGCGGTCAAGAGCGCCGGCAAGGCTCTGAGCAGTCAGCGTGTGCGGCGCGCCGTCTACTACTCGAACGTGCGTCGCGCCGCCTTCCGCGATGCGCCACCCGCCGACGAGGCCCTCATGCGCGAGCTTCGTGAGCGCTTCAGGCCCGAGGTGCTCGCGCTGAGCGAGTATCTGGATCGCGACCTCATGGCCGAGTGGGGGTATGACGCTGCACGCTGAGAACGAGGCGCCCCACGCCGGCCTCGGCGCGCCCTTCGACGGGCAATGGCGCGCGCGAGCCGCGCTCGAGCAGGAGGCCGTGGTGCCCTCCGGCGAGGTCGCCGTGAGCTGCTCTGCCCCGATCGGACGCGGAGGTCTCGGACGCCATCTCGAGGAGATGCTCGGCGCGCTCGAACGTCGCAATGGGACATGCGAATGCATCTGCGAAGAGCAGGCTGCGCCGGCGCTTCGCGGCGAGCGGAGCGCGAGCGTGCTCGCACGTGCGATGCGCCCACCCGGGCGTGTGTTTCCGGCCTGGCGCATGTGGAGGGCGAGCGTCGAGTTCGACCGGTACGCGACTCGCCGGCTGCCGCGCGAAGGTCACCTGATCGGCTTCAACGGCACCTCCGCGGCGCAGTTCCGAGCGGCGCAGCGAGCGGCTCTGGCGTCGCTGTCGCTCGTATCGGCGAACCCGCACTACCGCAAGGTCATACGCCAGCACGCCCGCGCATTCCGCCAGTATCCGCTCGAGCGGCCGTGGTCGACGCTGCTGGCGCGGCGCAACCTCAGCGAGTACGCGCGCGCGGAGCGGATCTACGTCGCCTCCGAGTACGTGCGCGCCTCGTTCCTCGAAGAGGGAGTTCCCGAGACTTCGCTCGCGCGGTTTCCGCTCACGCCACACCCGCGCTTCACGCCGTCGCCCGAACCCAACGGCTCTGCCACCTTCGATGTCCTCTACATGGGCGCCCTGACCGTCGACAAGGGCGTTCCGTTGCTGATCGACGCGTTCCGCCGGCTTGCCCACCCGGACATGCGGCTCGTGCTGGTCGGCGGCTGGACGACACGCTCGATGCGCCGCCACGTCGAAGCGGCGCGTGCTGCCGACGCGCGCATCGTGGTGGCGCCGGGGGATCCGCTGGGGCGCTTGCGGGCCGCGCGCCTGTATGTGCATCCGAGCTACCTCGACGGCTTCGGCTACGCGCCCGCCGAGGCGCTCGCGTGCGGGCTGCCGCTGATAGTCAGCGAGGACACTGGCATGAAGGAGGTCATCGATACCGGCCGAACCGGCCTGATCGTGCCCACCGGCGATGCGCTCGCCCTGTCTGAGGCGATCGATTCCGCGTACAGGGGTGAGGTCTTGGACGCCGCGGGGGCCGAGCCATAGTCGTCCGCGACGCGCCGCAGAGCCTCGCCAGCGCGGTCGCTCGCGGTGGCCGGTCCGCGAGCCGCTCGGTGCGGGTCGCCGTCGTCGGGGTCTCCGCCTCGCCGGTGTGCGGCGCACGAGATCATGCGGACGGGCTGGCGCGCGCGATGCACGAGGAAGGCGCGCAGTGCTCTGTTCACTGGCTGCTGCGCGACGAGCTGCCGATGCGCGCGGCCGGCGCACAGATGCGCGAGTGGGCGCGTGGCCTGCCGGCCGAGCTCTCAAGCGCCGGCGCGGACATCGCGCTGCTGCACTACTCCGTCTTCTCCTATTCCTATCGGGGAGTTCCGCTCTACCTGCGCCCGGTGCTCTCGGCGCTGCGGCGCTCCCGGCTGCCGCTCGTCACTGTGCTGCACGAGTTCGCGTTCCCGTGGACACTCGACGGGCTGCGCGGCAAGGTCTGGGCGGTGACGCAGCGGGCGCTGCTCGTCGAGGTGATGCGCGCCTCCGCAGGAGTGATCGTCACGACCGACTTTCGCGAGGAGTGGCTCTCCTCGCGCGCGTGGCTGGCGCGGCGCCCCATCGCGGTCACGCCCGTCTTCTCCAACCTGCCGCCTCCCCTCGCAGAGCTCCACGACGGCGGCTCGGGGCAGCAGCTCGGCATGTTCGGGTACTCCTACCCGCGCGCGACCGTGCGCCTGATCCTCGACGCGCTGGCTCTGCTGCGCGAGAGCGGGCTCGAGCCGGGCCTGGCTCTGCTCGGCGCGCCCGGTGCCGACTCGCGCGCAGGTGAGCTGTGGCGCGAGGAGGCGCGATCGCGGGTCCTGGGCGAGGCAGTGCGCTTCTCCGGCACGATCCCCGCCCAGGAGCTCTCCGACGCGCTCGCGCGCTGCGCCGTGCTGCTGTTCGCCGACCCGTCCGGTCCGACCTCGCGCAAGACCACGCTCGCCGCCGGGCTTGCGTCCGGAACCCCGGTGCTGGCGCTCGACGGACCCCATACCTGGGAGAAGCTGCGAAGCGCGGAGGCGGCGCGGGTGGCGCCGGCGCAAGCCGAGGCGCTTGCCCGGGAGATCCGCGCGCTGCTCGGCCAACCGGATGCGCGCGCTGTGCTCGGCGCGCACGGGCGAGAGTTCGTGGGCAGCGAGATGAGCCCACAGGGCAGCGCAGCGGTGGTGAGCGCCCTGCTCGATCGCGTTCTCGGCTGACGCGAGCGCGCGCGTTTGCAGCTCCGCTGGAGCCCGCCCTCAGCGGGTGGGGATCGCCGCGAGGAAAAAGCGACCGCTCGGCGGCGGGCCCTGCAGCGGGGTGAACGGCTCGTCGTCCTCCTTGGCGACGAACGTCTCGAACCCGGAGAGGAACTCGATGACCGAGCGCGCGCTGGCACCGAACGTCCCGAGCGTGTCCTCGTCGTGCACCTCCACGAGGAAGCTGGTCGAGCCGTTCGCGAGCGTCTGGCGCGCGCCCTTGAGCACCTGCTCCTCGTAGCCTTCGACGTCGACCAGGACGGCGTCCGGTGTGCCGTAGGTGCTCGCCAGGCCATCGACCGTCAGCGCGGGAACGGTCACGTTTCCCGCCCCGGTCTGCTCGTCGACCTGTCCGGTGAGGCCCTCGGCGAACGTCGCAAAGCCCTCCTGTGCGGCGGCGGCTGCATGAATCACGCTCACGTTTCCGGCCGCGTTGAGCTCGCAGTTGACGGCGGCCAGGCGTGCGTTGTGCGGCTCCGCCTCGACTGCCAGCACGCGTCCATCCGCCCCGACCACTCCGGCCAGGATCAGCGCGAGCACGCCCTGGTGCGCACCCATGTCGAAAACCGTCGCTCCGCGCGGGAGAGCGCCGTGCTCGCGCAGGAAGCGCACCATCTCAGGCTCTTTCCAATCCCGGTCATACCAGGCCTCGGCAAGCGGGTCCTCGAGTCGGATCCGCAGCTCGCTCGCGCCGTATCGATGCGTGACCTCGCGCGGGCTGTAGCCGGCGATTATCGACGCGATCTTGCGTCGCCGATAACGCCGGTACAGCGAATGCGGAACGACGCTACGCGCAAACGTCTTCAGGCCCGACATCGTGCGCGCAAGCCTATCCGCGAGCGCGCGTCGCAAGATCAGAGGCGACCGCGGGTCCCTCCCCGGTGCGTGACTGCCAGCTCGCATGTGCAGCGGCGTAGGCCTCGAGCACGGCCGCGAGATGGCGCTCGGGGGAGAAGCGCTCTGAGACCGTCCGGCGACCCGCCTCGCCCATCCGCTGCTGTAGCTGCGGGTCGCGCAGGAGCTCCTCGAGCGAGCGCGCGAGAGCGCCGGGATCGCCGGGCGCCACGGTCAGGCCGCTGACGCCGTGATCGAGCCAATCGCCGATTCCTCCGGTCGCGCTGCCGACCGCCGGGCGCCCCGCGGCAAAGCCCTCGATCCCGACCAGGCCGAACGGCTCCGGCCACACCGACGGGATCGCCACCACCGAGGCCTCGGCAAGCTCCTGCGCAAGATCCTCGCCGGCCAGCCAGCCGCTGAACCGCACGCGCTGCTCGACGCCGAGGCGCTGCGCCAGGCGTCGCATCGGCTCAAGGCGCGGCCCGTCGCCGCAGACCACGAATTCGGCTTCGACCTCGCGGGCCGCGCGAACGAGGACATCGACGCCCTTGGGTGCCACGATCCGTCCCGCGAAGACCACCCGACGCCGAGCGGAGTGTCCGGATCCGTGCTTGGCGTTCATGGTTGGGAAGTAGGGAACGATCCGGCGCGCGAGGATGCCGTTCGCAGCCAGGTGCCGGTCCACCGCGGTGGAGTATGAGACGGCCATGTCGGCAGCCTGCACGGCCTCGAGGCTCCTGCGCGCGTTGCGGTACTTGGCAGGCAGCTTCGAGGGGTTGCGCGCGTGTGCGCAACCGCGCAGGATCATGTTGGGCATGCACGCCGGTCCGTGGCTGCGGGTGCATTCGTGGCCTGGGCGGAAGTAGTAGACGCCCGATGGGCATGCTGTGTAACCGTGGGCGCTGATCACAACCGGTCCGCGTGCACGCAGGACGTTGACGATCGCGGGGTCGTCCACCTGATGGACGTGAACCAGCTGCGGCTTTGATGAAAGTGCCTCCTCGAGCTTGGCGGCGGCGCCCACCTCGGGATTGAACAGGTCACGCCGCTGGTGCAGAGTCACACCGGGGATCCGTTGCTCGGATTCGATCAGGGCGGCCAGCACCGACACCTTCACGCCCTGGCCGGCGATCAGGGCGGCGCTCTCTTCAACATGTGCGCCCACGCCGCCGTCCCTGGCCCACCGCGGAGTCACCATCAGCACCGAGCTCGGTGTTACTGACATGTTGCGTCTGAGCTCGACTGGGTTCTGGAGGCGGCGCCCTGCATTACGGGAGGCCGATCATAACAACGTGTTCGTGTGCGCATGGCCGCTCGGCTGGGCCGTGAGGGCGTATGCAAGAATGGCTGGCGTGGCGCAGCCAGTGAGCACGCAGGCCATGCGGCCCGGCGAAGCGCCCAGGCCGAAGGTCGTGTACGTGTTGGGCGCGGGACGCAGCGGCAGCACCATCCTCGGCGTCGCGCTCGGCAACTGCGATGGAGTGTTCTTCGCCGGCGAGCTCGACAAGTGGCTCACCGAGTCGGGCCGCCCCACGCTCGATGACCCCGAGCGCGCGCGTTTCTGGGGCGGCGTGCGCGAACAGGTGAAAAACGCCGAGCATCTGTTCGGTTACCAGACGCGGTGCCTCGAGCGCTCCTCTGCCGTGTTTCAAATCCGCGCCTGGCCGGCGCGGCGGCGGCTTCGCAGCGAGTATCGCCGCGTGTCAGAAGAGCTATACCTCGCAATTGCGCGCGCGACCGGAGCGACGCATATCGTCGATTCCTCGCACTATCCCCTGCGCGCCCGCGAGCTGCAGGGCCTGGCGGGCATCGATCTTTATCTCCTTTACCTCGTACGCGATCCGCACAGCGTGGTCGCGTCGCTGGGCCGCAAGGATGTCCCCGAGCGCAGCTTTGGAACGCTCGTAAGCAATGCTTATCTGTTCCTGACACACCTGTTTGCCGTGCCGGTGTTCCTACGCCACCCACGTGCGCGACGGCTGTTCCTGCGCTACGAGGACCTTCGCGCAAATCCCGAGCGGGTTCTCGGGGAGGTGCTTCGTCAGCTCGACTCGAATGCGTCCGTGCCCGATGTCGGCTCGCTCAGGACCGGCGTGCCGCTGCACGGCAACCGGTTGGTCGCCGAGGAGGTCGTGGCGCTCGAGGATCCCGCACGCTCTGGACGGCGCGGCTCGCCGTTGACCACCATCCTGCAGCTTCCATGGACGCTCGTTTTCGCACTGTTACGCCCCAAGGTGAACAGTTCGACATCGCGTGCGCAGCCCCGCGCGGATGCGCTGGCCCAGCCCCGCGCGCGACTGGATGACCGCTGAGCCAGCGCCGCAGGCCGTCGGGGGTGCTTTGCTACAGTCCCCGCGATGGCGGGACCGTCGACGATCGAGCATGCAATGACGGCGGAGCCCGACGGTATGAGCGCGGGCGAGAGGCCCAAGGTCGTATATGTGCTTGGCGCACATCGCAGCGGCAGCACGATCCTCGGTGTCACATTGGGGAACTGCGAGGGCTTCTTCTTTGCCGGGGAGGTTCACTCATGGCCGACGAGACGGGGTGTTCCATCGTTCTGCGACGAGCCCGGCGAAGAGCTGTGGCGAGCGGTGCGCAAAGGTGTGACAGATGCTGCAGAGCTGTTCGGCGATGAGACGCAGTTGTATCTCGATCGGTCCTCTGCGCTTTACCGGGTCAAGAGTTGGGGCACGCGCCGCCGGTTGCGCCCGCGCTACAGGCGCCTGAACGAAAATCTCTATCGCGCCATCGCGCTCGTTGCGGGCGCAAGCCACATCGTTGACAGCTCTCACTATCCACTGCGCGCACACGAGCTTCAGCAGATGGGTGGAATCGATCTCTATATCCTCTTCCTCGTGCGCGACCCGCAGGGAATCGTCGCCTCGCTCGACCCGCATGATGAGAGTTCGGGGTCGAAGTCGCCGCTCACGACCAATCTTCACCTGTGGGCCACGTACCTGCTGTCGGTGGCTGTCTTCCTGCGCCAGCCGCGCGAGCGACGCCTGTTCGTTCGCCACGAGGACTTCATCGCAGCCCCCGAGCAGGCCGCGCGGCAGATCCTCGACTGGGTCGGCTCCTCAGCGCCCCTGCCGGACTTCACGGCGCTTGGCACGGGCAGCCCGCTTCAGGGCAACCGGTTCCTGCGCGACTCGGGCGTAATCGCGCTGCGCACGACGGCCAAGCGTCCGGCGCGCGCTTCGCTCATGACCGCGATAATGCAGCTGCCGTGGGCGCCGTTGCTCTCACGGCTTCGGCCGGCCGTGCGCCCACACACACCGCCGCCACGTGTGGCGGGCGCGGAACCTCACTAGCGTTGCGGGCTCTGGCAAGGACGATCGGTGCGGTGTCGAGGCGGCTCGGCCACCCTGAGCTGCTGGGTGCGATCTACCCGGCCGCGCGCCGAGCCGAAGACGAGGCCGTTGCGATCCGCGCAGTGATCGCGAGCACGCTGCGCGAGGACTCGAGCTACGTGGACGTCGGCGCCAACCGCGGGCAGGTGCTCAGCGAGGCGGTGCGCATCGCGCCGCATGCCCGGCACATTGCGTTCGAGCCTATTCCGGCACTCGCGGAGGAGCTCGGGCGTACGTTCCCCGGCGTCGAGTGCAGGCAGCTCGCGCTCGCCGCGGCGCCGGACGTGACGCAGTTCTGCCACTTCACCGGGCTGGACGGCTGGAGCGGCCTGCGCCGCAGCCCCGAGATCAGTGACGAGCGCGGCCGCCCGGAGTACATAACGGTCACGGTGTCGACACTTGACACGGAGCTCGCCGGATGGGACCCCAGCGTCATCAAGATCGATGTGGAGGGGGCCGAGCTCGCGGTCCTACAGGGCGCGCGAGCAACCCTCGCGAGCGCTCGGCCGCTTGTGATATTCGAGCACGTGGCAGAGGCGGCGAAGTTGTACGACGGCTCCTCGCAGGCGCTGTGGGAGGAGCTCAGCGAGCTGGGCTACGAGGTCTTTGCGGTGACCGGCGAGGGGCCATTCACGCGAGCCACGTTCGGCCGCCAGAGCGACGTCGTCAACTGGCTGGCCAGGCCCCGGGCGAAGTCCTGATGCTCTACGTCGCCACGGTCCACTTCCAGTCGCCGCGCTGGATCGAGATCCAGACGCGCTACCTGCGCGAGCACATCGCGGCGGACATGGAGATCTGGTCCTCGCTGCAGGACATCGACCCGAGCCAGGGGGTCCGCTTCGACCGCGTGCTCGACCAGCGCGGCTCGCATGCGGGCAAGCTCAACCATCTCGCGATGGAGATCGCCGAGGTCGCCTCCGAGGAGGACCTGCTGATGTTCCTCGACGGCGACGCATTCCCAATCGCCGACCCGATGCCGCTCATCTCGCAGGGGCTCTCGCGGGCGCCGCTGCTGGCGGTGCGCCGGGCGGAGAACGGCGATGAGCCGCAGCCGCATCCGTGCTTCTGCGTGACCACCGTGGGGCAGTGGCGCAAACTGCCCGGCGACTGGACGGCGGGCGCAACTTGGCGCGGGGCGGGGGGGAAGCGCACGAGCGACGTCGGCGGCAACCTGCTGCGCCGCCTGGAGCTCACGGGAACGCCATGGGAGCAGGTTCTGCGCACCAACGCCGGACGTGTGGACCCGCTCTATTTCGGCATCTACGGCGACGCGATCTATCACCACGGCGCAGGCTTCCGCACCGGTGAACTCAGCCCGGCGCACCGCGCACTCGCTCCCAGGCCGTTGCCCGCGCCGCGCTCGGCGCTGCTGCGCCTGCCGCTGCGCGTCGCCAACCGTGCGCGCTGGGTGCGCTGGGAACGCGCGACCGAACGTGAGCTCGTGAGGCGCTCCGAGCGGATCTACGAGCAGATCAGGGCCGGCGGGCGCGACTGGCTGGAGCAGGTGAGCTGACGGCCGCGCCGGCGTCCTGTGGGAGCAGCCGGCGATACACATCTTCAAGACGCGCTGCGACGACGTCGGGGTGGTAGTCCTCGATCGCGCTGCGGGCCGAGCTGCCCAGGCGCTCGCGCTCGGCCGGCTGCTCGTTCAGCGCACGCATCGCGGCGGCGAGAGAGTCGATGTCGCGGCTGCGAAACAACCGGCCTGTGCGGCCGTCGTCGATCACCCCGGCCGGGCCGCCCTCGTCGGGCGCGAGCACTGCCAGCCCCGCCGCCATCCCCTCGAGCACGACCTGCCCGAACGGCTCGGGGATGATCGAGGCGTGCACGAGCACATCGAAGGATGCGAGCTCGCGCCATATGTCCTCGCGAAACCCGCGGAACTCGACGCGCTCGCCGAGGCCCAGGCGGGCGACGAGCTCGTGTAGCTCTCGCTCGTAGTCATGCTCGCCGAACATCGGCGAGCCCACGATCACCGCCCGCTCGTCACCCTGCGCGAAGGCCACGGCGAAGGCTCTCAGGAACAGATCCTGGCCCTTCCATGGAGCGATCCGTCCGAGCATGCCGAATGTGGTCGGCTGCTCGCGGGGAACGCGCTCATACGGCGAGGGCTCGACCGAGTCGGCGATCACCCAACGCCGCGAGTCCTGGCCCTTAGCGGAGAGCGTCTCGAGCGTTGCCTGCGAGTTGGCCACGACCCCCTGCGCGAGGCGAGCAATCAGGGTGCGCACCAGTAGGACCGCGGGACGGGGAATGTAGTCGCTGGAGATCCGGTCGCGCACGTGCCACAGCAGCGGAACCCGCGCGACCCTCGCTGCGAGCGCCCCGTAGACCCCTGCCTTCAGCGAGTTGGTATGGACGAGGTCGGGTCGCAGACGGCGAACGCGCAGTGCGAGCCTTACGACGTAGGCGAGCGTCTGCGCGAGCGCGACCGGCGAGGCGCCGCCCAGCCGCACGCGCTCGCGTCGCAGGTCACGCAGCGACGGCGCCAGCGGCATCACCTCGACCGACACGCCGGCCTGCGAGAGGCGGGCCGCGAGCGGACCGTCCTCGCCGAGGATCACGTGGACGTTGACGTTGCGCAGCCGGGGCAGGACGCGCAGCAGCGCGATCTCGCCGCCGGACAGGCGGGCAACATGATCGAGATACAGCACACGCGGCCTTGCGTCGCGCTCGCCCGCGGCCAGGCGCCGGTACAGCTCGCGGTGGCGCTCGGCGAGCGCCGGCCAGGAGTAGCTCTCCGCATAGCGGCGTGTAACGCCGCGCTGCGGAAGCGCGCCGGCGGCGGCCTCGCGGATGCGCGAGGCCAGCGCGTGCGTGTCCGCCGCCGGCACGACCAGCGAGGGATCCAGCGGCAGTACCGCCTCAGGCAGGCCACCCACGTCGCTGACGATGCTGGGTGTGCCGCAGGCCGCGGCCTCGAGCACCACCAGGCCGAACCCCTCGACCGCGATCGTCGGCACGACGGCAACGTCGGCGGCGCGGTAGGCCTCGGTCAGGTCGCGATCGGACAGGCGCCCTGCGAGACGCACGCTTCCGAGCAGGTCTGGCTGTTCGGCGCGCAGCGTCAACTCCTCGCGCAGTGGCCCGTCGCCGACGATCAGCAGCTGCGACCCCGGCGGCAACTCGTGTGCGGCCTGCGCCCACGCCTCAAGCAGACGCTCGATGCCCATGCGCGCGACCAGGCGCCTCACGCAAACCGCCATGAAAGACTCGGGCGCGAGGCCGAGCGCGGCGCGAGCGTGGGTGCGATCTCCCGTGGTGAACCGATCGATCGCGACCGCGGGGGGCCACACGTGCACGTCCCACGGGGCCACGCGGTAGCGCTCCACGAGCGTCCTGCGAAAAGCCGAGGACAGCACGATGTAGGCGTCGGCGCGCCGCAGCACCCAGCGCTCGAGCGTGGCCCGCGCCGCGAAGCGCAGGCGCGAGGAGTCCCCCGCCTCGATGCTCTCCTGCGCCCACGGTCCCTGGAAGTGGCAGACCTTGGGGCGCCCTGCGAGTGCGCCGGTGAGCAGCGGAGCGGCCGCGTAAAGGGCGAAGTGCATGTCCACGAGCTCTGCCGCTGCGACGGCGCGGCGGGCGGCTCGCGAGAACCCGAGCAGCCGCAGCGCCAGCGGCTGATCCTGGCCGGCCACCGCGACCACGGCCGGCGGTGCATCTGCGGCCGGTCCGATCACGACCCCGCTCGCCTCCGGCAGCTCCTCCAGCAGCGAGCGGTAGTAGCGATCGAGGCCCCCGAGCGTGTCGGGAAACCACCCCATCCCGAGCATCAGCACGCGCGCAGGACGGGCGCTCGCGGCGAGCGGACCGTCGGCGGCGTGGGGAAGCTTGGTGGCGGCAGTGTCGGGCAAGCTGCGCTCCCGTCGGAGATGCGGCGCGAAGCCCCGCGCCGGGGCGCAAGCTAGCAGCAGCGGGCTCGGCCGGGCGGCTTATTTGCCTTCGGCGGCTTCCTGCTGCTGGTGCTTCTTTGCCGCGGCGACTTCCTGTTCTTCTTCGCGTGTGAACTGGCTGCGGGCGCTTTTTTCAGCCGGCGTTTCGATCTTTTCTTTACCGGGTTTGCCGGTGCCCTTCGCCGGTGAGCGCTTGCCGCTGGTGTGCCTGGCTTTGCTCTTGTGGGTGCCCTTGGCCTTCTTGGTCGCGCGCTGCTTGGAGTTTTGCGCGGCAAGCGCTAGGGCGCTTCTTCTGCGAGCTTCGCGTAGCGCCGTCGCTTCCGCTTCGGCCTGCGCTTCGTGTTTCTTCAATTCCGCCACGCGCTTGCGGGTTTCGGCTTCAAGCGATTCGTCGCCGGCGCTCGCCGTAGCGGGAGTGCTCTTTTCGCCCCCTTCAGAGCCCGCGGAGCCGCTCGAGCCTTCTCCGCAGCCGGTGATCGCACCTGTCAGCGCCCCGCCGAGCGCCAGCGCCACCAGGATCGCCCTGAACCGTCGTGAATGTGCCTGCACCCAGCGCATCTTAGAAGCCGCCCTGCACGCGCACGCCAGCTCTCCCGGCGCTCGGCTCACCCGGTCGTCACCACCTGGACGGGGGGCGGGCTCTTCTGCGAGCCGCTCGTGGTGCGCGTGGGCGCTGTTCGTCCGTGCGAGGAGCCGTGCTTCTTGGCCTTTGCTTCTTCTTCGCGCTTATTGGCTTCCGCTTCCGCTTTCGCCTTGGCCTTCGCGGCTTCTTCCTTGTTCTTCGCTTCGGCCTTCGTCTTCGTTTCCTGCTTCTTCTTCGCTTCCGCCTTCGCCTTCGCTTCGCGCTGCTTGGCCTCGGCCGAGGCGGCGCGTTCGCGGCTCTTGGCGTTCGCTTCGGCGGCTTCTTCTTTCTTGTGCGCTTCTATCGCCGAGAGCAGTTCACGGTCTTTCGCTTCTTCGGCGGCTTCTTCGCGCTTTTTGGTGGCTTCTTCGTTGCGTTCTTCTTCGGCCGGCGCGGGCGCCTGGCCGGCCTGGCCGCCGCCCGCTGGGGTGCTCCCGCAGCCGGCGGGCAGCGCGGCCACGAGTGCGCACGCGAGCGCCATCGCCACCTGCCGCCGCGACAGGCGACCGGCGCCGCGCATGCGCGGGTTTGCCCTGCGGACCATTTCGCTGACGCTGCTCATCTGGTGTTTCGATAACCGGCCTGCGACGGGTGATCCCGGCGGTTTGAGCACGGGCCGGGAACGAGCTGCCAATCAGCGTAGAGCGCGTGACCGCCGCATCCCGCACGACGCCCACCTTGCGCTTCCCCCGCACGCCTCCTAATCTTCACACTGGCGCGTGACGCGCAGGTTAGCCTCCCGCCGCGACCGCACGGATGCCCTCCACCTTCCAGCCAGCCCACCCGCGCACGCTCGACGCCGAAGCGGTGCCCTCCGGCGTCGGCAGGCGGCGCAGGGGAGCCGAAGCGCGAGGCTGCGGAGCCTCTACAATGCCGGCATCCGGGAAGGCGAGCACGGCAAGGTGCCTTTCCACCTCCAACTGGACCGAGCTCGACGTGTGGCTGCACATCGCTGAGAAGGCGCTCGAGGCGCCCTCGATCTATCTCGCCCACGGGCGGGAGCTCTCTGCGCGCGCGCGCATGTTGGCGGCTAACGATCGCGGGCGGCGGGGGCGCTGTTGATGGACCGTCCTTCCCCACCGGAGGTGCTCGGCAACGGCAACGGAACCGGCAAGGTCGCGACGGGCGCGCGCGGCGCCTCGGTCGAGGGCGCCGAGAGCGCGTTTCGGCGCTTCACCGATCGTCCCGCCGACCTCCTGCGCTTCGCCACCGCGGGGTCGGTGGACGACGGCAAGAGCACGCTGATCGGTCGCCTGCTCTACGACTCCAAGCAGGTGCTCAGCGATCAGCTCGCGCACGTCAAGCAGGCAAGCGAGCGGCGCGGCCAGGACTTCCTCGACCTGTCGCTGCTCACCGACGGCCTGCGCGCCGAGCGCGAGCAGGGCATCACGATCGATGTCGCCTACCGCTATTTCGCCACCGCCCAGCGGCGTTTCATCATCGCCGACACGCCCGGCCACGAGCAATACACCCGCAACATGGTCACGGGCGCATCCACAGCCGACCTGGCGATAGTGCTCATCGACGCCCGCAAGGGCGTCGTCGAGCAGTCCAAGCGCCACGCGTTCATCAGCTCTCTGCTCGGTATTCCTCACGTGGTGGTGTGCGTCAACAAGATGGACCTGGTCGACTTCGAGGAGGCGGTGTTCGACACCATCGTCGAGGACTTCGACCGCTTCGCCGCGCGCCTTGAGTTGCCCGACGTGACATTCATCCCGATTTCTGCGCTGCTCGGCGACAACGTGGTCGAGCGCTCGGATGCGATGCCCTGGTATCAGGGACCGCCGCTGCTCTACCACCTCGAGCACGTCCACATCGCCTCGGACCGCAATTTGATCGACGTGCGCTTCCCGGTGCAATGGGTGATCCGGCCGGAAGCCACGAACCTCGCCGACTACCGCGCATACGCCGGACAGGTCGCCGGCGGAGTGCTCCGGGCGGGCGACGAGGTGCTGGTGCTGCCGAGCGGGCAGCGCACCACGATCGACGACGATCGACACTTTCGAGGGCCCCGTGCAGGAGGCCTACCCGCCGATGTCCGTCGCGCTGCGGCTGAGCGACGAGCTCGACGTCGAGTCGCGGCAACACGATCGTGCGCCCGCACAACCAGCCGAGCGTCGTCAACCGCTTCGAGTGCCTGCTCTGCTGGATGTCCGAGCAGCCGCTGAGCTCGCGGCGGCGCTACCTGGTAAAGCACACCACGCGCACGGTGATGCTCGGCACGGCCGACGTTCGCTACAGGATCGACGTGGAGAGCCTGCACCGCGACGAGACGGCGCAGACGCTGGAACTGAACGACCTCGGCCGCGTGCACCTCGAGCTGAGCGCACCGCTGGTCTTCGACTCATACCGCCGCAACCGCGTGACCGGCAGCCTGATCCTGATCGACGAGGCGACCAACGAAACCGTCGCGGCCGGCGTGATCCTCGACACCGAGGTCGAGGCGCCGACCGCGCCCAAGACGAGCGCAGCCCGAACGTGCGCTGGCAGGGCACCCGCATGACGCGCGAGCGCCGCTGGCGGGATCTCGGCCACGGCGGCGCGACGCTGTGGTTCACGGGTCTTCCCGGTGCGGGCAAGTCGACGGTCGCCGCCGCGGTCGAGGAGCGCCTGATCGCCGCCGGCCAGCCCGCGTTCCTGCTGGACGGCGACAACCTGCGCCACGGCCTCAACGGCGACCTCGGCTTCGACGAGACCGCCCGCCGCGAGAACGTTCGCCGCACCGCGCACGTCGCGCGGCTGCTGGCGGAGTCGGGCACGATCGCGCTGGTGAGCCTCGTGAGCCCCTACGCGGCCGACCGCGAGGCGGCGGCCGCGCTGCATGCCGCCGACGAGCTGGCGTTCCTCGAGATCTTCGTCGACGCGCCGCTCGAGCTGTGCGAGCAGCGCGACCCCAAGGGCCTTTACGCGCGCGCCCGCGCAGGCGAGCTCGGCGGGGCTGACCGGGGTGGGGGCGCCCTACGAGGCGCCGGACGAGCCGGACCTCGTGCTCGGCAGCCGACCGAGGAAACGGTCGAGGAGAGGTCGAACGGGTGCTCGCGCTGCTTGCCGCGCGCGGGCTGATCCCAGACTGACAGCCCGCCGCTCGAGGGAGCGCGGGAGACCATGAGCGACCTGATCGACGAGGCCGAGACGGCCCGCGCGAGCGGCATGAGGATCCCCGATTTCTTCATCGTGGGACACGCAAAGTGCGGCACCACGGCGCTGTACGAGATGCTCCGCTCCCACCCGGAGATCTTCATGTCGGAGCTCAAGGAGCCGTGGTTCTTCGCACGCGATAACCCGCAGCCGGAGGGATCGGGCGAGCGCACGGTGAAGGTCACGGGCAGGCACAGGGGATCTCTCGAGGAGTACCTCGCGCTGTTCGAGGGTGCACGCTCCGACCAGCTGGCGGGGGAGGGGTCGACCTCCTACCTGTGGTCACGCAGCGCGGCGGCACGGATCGCGCAGGTCCAGCCACAGGCGCGCATCATCGCCATCCTGCGCGAGCCCGCGAGCTTCCTGCGCTCGCTGCACCTGCAGCTGCTGCAGCGCCACGTCGAGAGCGAGAAGGACTTCCGCAAGGCCGTCGAACTCGACGAGCCGCGCTTGCAGGGCCGGCAGATCCCGCCGGGCGCCTACTGGCCGGGAGCGCTCATCTACTCCGATCGCGTGCGCTATGCCGAGCAGCTGCGCCGCTACCACTCACACTTCGCGCCCGAGCAGGTGCTGGTGCTCATCTACGACGACTTCCGCAACGACAACGAGGCGACCGTGCGCAAGGTGCTGCGTTTCCTGGAGGTCGACGACACCCACCCGGTGCAGGCGGTCGACGTAAACCCGACGATCGGCACCTCGGTGCGGGTCCACAACGCAAGGCGTGCTCTCAATTCCGGCAGCAGCCCGTTGCTTCGAGCCGCCAGGAGCGCAGGCAAGACGCTCACCACGGGCGGCCTTCGCAGACGCGTCTACTACCCCTTGCTCGGTCGCTTCGCCCATGGCGAGGCGCCACGCCAGGACGAGGAGTTCATGCTCGAGCTGAGGCGTCGCTTCAAGGGCGAGGTGCAGGCGGCAAGCGAGTACCTGGGCCGCGATCTCGTGAGCCTGTGGGGCTATGAGCGCATCGACTAGGCGATCGAGCGCAGCGGCTCTGCCTCGAGCGGCCAGCTGACCTCGAACCCGTACACCGCGGGGTCGGCGAGCAGGTCGCTCGCTCCGTAGCTGAGGGCCGCGAACTGGGTCTCATAGCAGCGCATCGCCTCGAGCTTGCGCGCGGCCAGCTCGGGGGGCAGGCGCTGTACGTGAGCTGAGCGCAGCGGTGGCATCTCGGGCACGTCCTCGAGGAAGGAGGACCAGAAGGCATCGACGTTGCGGTGCGCGTCCGGCTCGCGCCCGTCGACCCAGTCGGGCCAGCCGTGAAGCACGCAGTAGGGCAGATCCGCGTAGAGAGTTACAGGCAGCCCGCCCCGGAGCAGCATCCGCCCGTAGCGGCGGGTGAGCAGGTGATCGGGGTGCGAGCCGAGGCCGGCGGGGACATACACGCGCGAGGCGCTCGCCACGCGAGCGCTCACGGCCGCATCCATATCCTCGAGCGAGGGCGGCGGAGGGGGGCGGTATTGAGCATCGAGGAACGGCAGGTTGACCTGCTCGCGGTCTGCCATGGCCAGTGCGACCCTGTCCTCGGCGATGCGTTCCCGTGCGCGCTCGGAAGAGTCCGTTGCGCCCGTGATCGCGTCCCATAGCGTGAGGCGTCCCGGTGCGGGCACCCCGCCGCACACGTTGAGCACGGTCACGGGGACGTCGGCCGCGAGCAGGCTGAAGCAGTCGAGCACCGCGTCATCCCAGTGAGGTGAGAGCAACAGCGCCGCGGCGTCTGCCTCGTAACGTAGCCGCGTTTGAAAGCGTGTCTCTTCGCGAGCCGAGCGCAGCGCGTTCGCGCGGCGGTAGAGGTCGCGGGGAGCGCCCAGCAGCCTGCGCGCCATCAGGCGCGCTTGGCGAGGACGGTGAGGTCCGAGGAGCGTCCGAGGCGGACCCAGCGATCGGCGTAGCCGATGGCGAGCGCGGCGAAGCGTGGCAGGAGCACCCTGCGCAGGCCCTCAGGCCGGCGGCTCTGCCATTGCGAGATCATGAACAGCAGCGTCATCGGCAGGTTGTAGCTGTGGCGTTGCCACACGATCTGGAGGCCGGCCGGCGCCAGCAGCTCTCGCAGCTGCTTCAGCGAATAGCCCTCGCGCGGCCGGGACTCCGGATACTCGGCGACCTGGTAGCGGGTGACAGGCGCGCGCAGCGTGCGCACGCTGATCAGAGCGCAGCCGCCCCGCTTCAGCACGCGGCCGAGCTCGGCAGCCGCCGTGTGATCGTCGGGCACCAGCGGAAGCACGTTCGTGCACAGGATCCAGTCGAACGATTCGTCGGCGAAGGGAAGCTCGGTGATCGAACCCACCATGTCGGTGTGGCGCGCGTCGGACCGACGCTCGCTGATTTCCGGCTGCTCGACGTCGAGGTTGACGATCTCGTCGATCGCGACGAACGACTCGAGAAAGCCGTTGTACACGCCGAGCGTGCCGCTGCCGGCGTTGAGGCATCTTCCGTGCGGACGCTCCTGTGCGGCGGCCTCGCGCAGCACCGGTTCCTGGGCGAGTCGCCGCGCCGCGCTGGGACGCGCCGGGCCCAGCAGCCAGCGGGCGCGCTTCCACGCTCGCGCGGCACGCGGCCTGCCCACACCCATCGCTACCCCACCGCCGACCATGTCCCGGGAAAGTCTAGCCTCGGCCCGGAGTCGCGGGCAGCCACGGTGCGCCGCAGCGGGGCTCGGATATCCTGCGCGCATGCCGCAGCCTGCAGCACTGCGACGGAATCTTCCGTCGCCTGTGCGAGCGGCGCTAAAGCGCGTCGCCGGCTGGGCCTACCTGCTCAGGCGCCGTTCGCTGCGCTCGCGCAGCGACGCCGCCCCGGCGGCCGTCGCGGGCGACGCCGACATCGACCTCTCGGCGCTTCCTGCCGTCCCGGCAGAGGTGCTCGACCCCGGCGCGCCCGAGTGCGTGCTCGCGAGCAACAGGCATGGCGTCTACTGCGTACCGCGCTCGCTCGCGTTGCGGCGTCCGCCGCGCCCCGTCCTGCAAGGGCTGCTGCGCTCGCGTGTGTGGGAGTCCGACACGCTCGATCTGCTGTGCGCCTGCGAACCCGAGGGCGACGTGGTCCACGCGGGCGCGTTCATAGGCGACTTCCTGCCCGCGCTCGCACACTTTCGGCGCGGCGGCGCACGGGTGTGGGCGTTCGAGCCCAACCGTGAGACCTTCCAGTGCGCGCAGGCCACCGCCACTCTCAATAGCCTCGAGCACGGCGTGCTGAGCAACGCCGGGCTCGCGGCCAGCACGGGCGCCGCGCTACTTGCGGTGAGCGACCGCGAGGGACAGCCGCTCGGTGGCGGAAGCCGCATCCTCAGCGATCGCTCGCGGGCACGCTGGCGCTCGACCGAAGAGATCGCGCTCACCTCGATAGACGACACGCTCGGCGCCGGACGAAACGTCGCCGCAATACACCTCACGGTGCAGCGCCACGAGCGCGAGGCGTTCGCCGGGGCGCTCTCGACGATCGAGCGCTGCCGGCCGCTGATAGTGCTCGCCGCGCTACCCGGCTCGGAGTGGGTCGCCGCGAACCTCGCTCCGCTCGGCTATCGCGCCCGCGATCGCGTCGATAACAACCCGGTTTTCAGCTGCGCCTGACGCTGCGAGCGCGGGCCTGCTCCAAGCCGGTCAGTGTTTGCGTTTCGCCTTCGGCGCCGCGTGCAGCACGATCGTCCGGGCGCTGAAGCCGGAGGCCAGCGGGCCGCGCGGGAGCCGCACGTACGCGCGGTAGCGCCCGGTGTGGCGTATGCGCACGATCGCGCTGAAGCGCGAGTAGCTCTTGGTTGCCTTCTTCACTTCCGCGAAGAACTGGCTCGCGTAGCGCGTCGATTCTTCCTTCTTGTTCGGGCGGATGTTTTTGAGCAGCTGGAATTCGACTCGCGCGCCGGAGGACACGGCCGGGCTCACCGTGCCGTACAGCCTCACGAAGCCCTGCTGGCTGCTCGAGCGCACGTGGAAGCTCACGCGCACGGCCGCCTGGACGGTCATCGTGGTGCTGAAGAGCGGCCGCAGATCCTGGCTGACCACGCGGAACTCGGTGCTCCTCGTCAGGTTCGCCACGCGGAACGCGAAGTGTCCGGTCGCGTTGGTGGTGGCGGGGATGCCGATGCTCGTGAACGCTTCGAGGTAGGGGAACGGCGTCGCCTGCAGTTCGACCCTGCGGCCAGCGTTGCCCGAGCCCGTCAACACGCCGTCCAGCACGAACGGGGAGCCGACGCTGACGCTCGCGAGCTTTTCAAGTTCGAGCTTGGGCTTGGCGGCCTTGACCGCGAATTCGCTTTCTTTGCCGATCTTCGTCTTGCCCGCGCCGTAGAGCCCCACGATGTGAAAGACGTAGGTGCCGTTCGGCTGCAGGCCCGTGATCTCCTGGCCGACCTTGATCTTTTCGAGTTCCTTTTCTTTCTTGCCCGGGGGCAGGTTCACGGTCGGCGTCTGCTTGGGGAAGGTCTGGACGGTGTGCGGCGCAGCCTTGGGTCCCCACTGGAAGAAGTAGCTCGTCGCTTCCGTGGGCGGCTCGAACACGAGGCCGGTCAGCTGCGCCGAGGAGATACCGACGTGTGCCGCGTGCCCAGTGGCGAATCGCGCCGTCAAGGTGTGCGCTGCCACAGCCAGCGTCGGCGCGGCCGTCGTGAGGCCAACCACGAGCAGTAGGCCCGCCTGGCGGCGGCTGAAGCGTCTCATGTTCCGGATTCCTCCTGGTTCTCAGCTCGTCGATGTCTCTTGCGTCTCGCGCCCTTGGCCGCACATGTCCGTGCGGGGCGCCGCCGGCTGCTCGCTATAACCCGCCGGCGGCTCGAAGGATGCGCCGCAATCCCGAGCGTGAGGCAACGCTCATCTGCCGTGGGCGCTTGGAAACACCATACGTAGCCATTGCGGAGCGAGCATATCGCGCGCATTGACGGCGCTCGACGGCATATGTAGTTTGCCGGTGCGCGCCCCGACTGGGGGAACGACGTGGGCGCCAGCAAAGCGCCGCGGAGCCGGGCGGCTCCGCGGCCATTTAGACACGCCGATCACGGAGGGTTCACGATGCCTGGATCGAGCTCGGGCCGCAGCGGCGTATTCGCAAAAGAGGCAGCTGCGACGATCACGAGCAAAACCCAGCGGCGCGGGCCTTCCGGCCGAAGACAAATCAAACTCACGTTCACGGACGCCAAAAAAGTCAAAACCATGCTGCCCACGGTGCAACTCGAGCGGCGAATTCACCTCGGACGCTCGTCTGCGCCGCGTGCGTTGCGGCGAGAAGCGGTGATACGGCTCTATATCCGACATCCAGCCCGGCACCTGGTGGTTTCGAGCCTGCTCTTTCACCGAATCTTCACGAGGCCGGCCGCCATCATCCCGAGCATGTAGCCCTGGGCGCCGGGGTCATGCCGCGCCGCGCCCGAAGCGCACGACCGAGCGGAGAGCGAAGCCAGCCACGGTGTCCACAGAATCGATCGCCACTTCCGCGCGCACCGTAGCGGCGCCCGAGTCGTGCCCGAGCTGCGGGGCGGCGATGGCGAGCGACCAGCGCTATTGCCTTCAGTGCGGCGAGCGGCGCACGCCGATGAGCAGCGTGATGATGGGCGGGCCAGGAGGCGCCGCCGCCCAAGCGCCGGCGACACCGCCCCGCCCGCCCGGCCTGCCGGCGGCCGACGGGCCGCAGCAGCGTAGCCCGGCCCTGACGGTGATCGCCGGGGTTGGCGTACTGCTGCTCGCGATGGGCGTCGGCGTCCTGATCGGACGCTCGGGCGCCGCGAAAACCGTGACGGCGCCATCCCCGGCCGTAACGATCGCCGGCGCGCCATCGACCGGTACCGGTGGCGGGCTGGGCTCGCCGGGCGGCGAAACGGCGTTCACCGACGACTGGCCCTCCGGGACGAGCGGTTACACGGTCGAGCTGCAGACGCTGCCGCTGTCGGGCACCCCCGTGAGCGCGGTCCAGGCGGCCAAGGCAGCTGTCGCCGCCAAGGGAGCAAAGAACGTGGGCGCGCTCTCCTCAGCAGACTTCACGAGCCTCACAGCCGGCCAGTACGTGATCTATTCGGGCGTCTACCACACGAAGGCCGCAGCGCAGAAGGCGCTCGTCGGCCTGCACAAGAGCTTCCCCGGCGCGAAGCTCCTCGAAGTCTCGAACAAGAGCTCGAGTGGCGGCGGCTCAGGGGGGTCCGCCGGCTCAGGGGGGTCCGCCGGCAAACCGAGCGGCGGCGCGGGCGGGAGCCTCAGCCACCCGGCTCCGTCGACCGCCGTGAAACACAACGCCAAAGGTAAGAGCTTCGAGGAACAGTCAACGCATCTTCCTAACGTCGTCCAGACCGGCTAGGCATGCGGATCCTCCCAGACTCCATGCGAAGAGACGTGAGCGCCGGCGCGACGGGGCAGCCGGGCGTTGCCGCTCAAGCCGAGTCGGCCTCCACGGCCGCACCCGGACACGGCGCGTCCGAGGTGAGCGCACAGACGGAGTTGCGCCGTCGGCGCGACGCGCTGGCCGATCAGGTCACCGAGCTTCACTGGGATCTCGGCGGCCTCGCCTACGAGATGGCCATCCGCGACCACTTCCGTCTCGACGTGCTCGTCCGGCGCGCCGCGCTGCTGCAGGAACGCGACGCGGAACTCGCCGAGCTCGAGCGGCTGCTGCGCATGGAAGAGGCGGCCGTTGCCGGGCACTGCCCCCACTGCTCTGCGCCGCACAGCCGCGGGGCAATGTACTGCTGGCAGTGCGGCGCGACGCTGATGGAACGGGTGTCCAGCTCCGCGCTCGCCGGCCAGGACGGCGCCGACTCGAGCGCAGCAACGCAGACCGCGGTCATGGAGGCGCTGCTTCCGCCGGACTCCGCAGGCTCCGGGTCCGCCTTCGGCTCCGGCGCGTAGGACGGCACGGTGAGCGCCGAGCGCGCCGAGCGCTGCCAGGATTGCGGCGCCCCACTCGAGCGCGCACAGCGCTACTGCATCGCCTGCGGCGCTCGGACGGCCGCGCGAAGCCCGCAGCTGCAGGAGCTTCTGGATCGCACACGCAAGCAGCGCCGCAGCGACGTTGCGGACGCCTCGACGCCGGTCGCAGCCGCCCCCGCGCCCGGGCTCGGTGCCCGTGCCAGGCACCTGTTCGGAGCCTTCGCGCCGCTATCGGCGCTGCGCTTGCCCTCGCTGCCGATCTCGGCCGTGCTCGTGCTCGCCTTCCTGGGCTTTGGAGTGGTGCTGGGGGTGGCCGCCCGCTCGGCTTCGAGCCCGTCCCTGGCCGCCTCCTCGCGGCCGCTCAGGGTCGTGCTCGCACCAAGCGCCGGCGGGCGGACGCCAACCACGGCCGAACCGTCCGCATCGAGCCCGCAGGAACCCTCCTCGGGCGGCGGGGAAGCACCTGCAGGCGAACCCGAAGCGAGCCCAGCGCCCGCGGTCGCCGAAGGCCCGCCGACGACGCCGGCGCACGCGAGTACTCCAAGCAAACACTCGCCCTCCGGCGGCTCAGGCAAACAACCGAAAACGAGCACCGGCAATCCGCCCGCTCCCGCTGGCGCGCCCGCGACGAAGCTTCCCGCCCTGCGGCACGTGTTCGTGATCATGCTCTCCGATGAGCCCTACGCGCTCACCTTCGGCCCCGAATCGCCCGCCCCGTATCTCGCCAAGACGCTCGAGCGTCGCGGTGCGCTGCTGGTCCACTACGACGCGGTGGCGCACCAGGAGCTGGCGAACGGGGTCGCGCTCATCAGCGGCCAGGGGCCGACCCCGGAAACCGCCGTCAACTGTCCCGACTACGCCGATGTCGCACCCGCCGGCGCCGGCGCCGAGGAACAGGTGCTCGGCAACGGGTGCGTGTATCCGTCCACCACGCAGACACTCGCCGACCAGCTCACCGCCAAGCACCTGAGCTGGCGCGCGTATATCGAGGGGATCGGCGCGGGGACGGCCGCGGCCGCCTGCGCGCACCCGCCGCTCGGCTCAACCGACTCGAGCGCCGCGCCGCCCGCTGCGGGTGAGAGCTACGCCACGTTCCGCAACCCGTTCGTGTACTTCCATTCGCTCATCGACTCGCCCGCCTGCGCCACCGGCGATGTCGGGCTCGCTCAGCTCAGCGGCGATCTCGCGAGCGCTGAGCGCACGCCGAACTTCTCCTACATCGCCCCTAATCTGTGCCACGACGGTAGCCCCGTCGCATGTGCGCCCGGCGCTCCTGCAGGGCTCGCAGCCGCCGACACCTTCCTCAAGACGATCGTCCCGCAGATACTGAGCTCCAAGGCGTACAAGCAGAACGGCCTGCTCGTGATCACCACCGACAATGCACCGGCGGGCGGAGAATTCGGCGACTCGAGCTCGTGCTGCGGGCAGCCGCAGTTCCCGAACCTGCCCGGCACCCGCAGCCGGGCTCTCGCCCCGCGGCGGGGGCAGCGTCGGTGCGCTGCTGCTCTCGCCGTACGTGAAAGGCGCAAGCACAAGCCAAGAACCGTATGACCACTTCTCGCTGCTGCGCACGATCGAGGACCTGTTCGGGCTCTCCCATCTCGGCTACGCTGCTCTTCCCAAGGTGAGCTCCTTCGAACCGTCTCTCTTCCTGGCGAGCCCGCAGAAATGAGCGTTCGGCCGTGCCGCGCCCGGGCGCGCCGCTGTCACGGGCGCCTGCGCCGCTCACCCGGCCTGCCACAGCTCGGGCACTCGGTCGAGCAGCTCGAGAAACCGCTGGCGCTCCCGATCCAGGCCATGCGCCGTGCTCTGTGCGCTCGCTCGCTCGAGCAGCGGAGTGAGCTCGGCCTCGGAGGCGCCGAGTAGCTCCAGCGCGGCCGAGGCGATCGCGCGCGCGCTGCGCCGCGGAACGACGCACGTCTCTCGGTCCCTGCAGAAGGAACGGTTGCCAACGCAGTCGGGGCACACGACCGCGGCGCCGAGAGCCATGCTCTCGAGCGCCGGCATGTACGCGCCCTCGAGCGCAGTCGGAAGCAGCACGGCGACCCGCGCGCGCGCGAACGCCGAGAGCAGCTCCGCGCGCGATTGCGTCCGATCGACGACGAGCACGCCGTGGCCGCGCTTGCGCACGCGTGCGGCCACCTGCTCTCCGAGGCGCGGGTCCTTGGTGGCGAGCACCACGCAGTCGAGGTCACGCTGATCGCGTGCGAGCTGCTGCGGCATGGCGGCCAGGTCGACCCCGACCGGAACCGTGAGCACCGGCCCCGTCGCGCCGGCGGCCCGCACCGCCTGCTCGAGCTCCGGCGTGACGCACACGCGGATCGCGCGGTGGGCGAGGAACTCGCGCAGCTGAACGTGGCCGCGCTCGAAGCGGAAGTCCTGCACGAGGTTCACGATCGGAACCGGCGATCGAGCGCGCTGCGCGGGCTCGATGAAGCGCCAGTCCGTGCCCGCCAGGAAGAGCACGTCGGCGGCGAGCGGCTCGTGCTCGCGCACTACCAGCTCGCGCAGCCCCGACCAGGGGTTCGTCTCATTCCACACGGAGTCGTCGCTGAAGCGGATTCGCGCTTCGTGTGAGGGTGAGCTGCGGACGTGCTCGAAATAGTGAAAGACCTTTAGGTGGCCTCCCTGAAACCGCTGGAAGTTTCGGTGAAACAGTACGAGGCTCATCGACGCTCAGTCGAGAGCGTCATAGCCCCACAGCGCCACGAGGTCCCGATCGAGGTACTCGCTGAGGGCTTGGACCTCCGGCTTGAAGCGATCCCGAAGTTCGACTCATCAGTTCATCATCGGGCTCGGGCACATCGGCGAACACGGCGCGCGTTCTGGCGGTGCGAATCGCCTCATGTCTCTGCGTGCGGGAGGTGAGCGCCTTGACCGCGCTGCGCGTTGAGCGCGAGGCCGGCGAGCGACCCTGCACGAAGCGTGCGCAGCATGTCGTCGAGGCGTTGCGAGCGGATCGTAGCGTTCCGTCTGTTTCATCGTATCTGCTCGACTGGCAGCGCATCGTCGACTTCGAGGAATCGCAGCAGCCTGGCGAACGGTGCTTCTCGTTGTCGGCGCGAAAGTCGTCGTAGATCAGCACCAGCACTTGCTCGCGCGGGAATACCGCGTGGTAGCGTCGCAGCTGCTCGACATAGCGGACATGCTCGCTGTAGCGCAGCAGCTGGGGGAGATGTGAGCGGCTCGGGATGTGCTTGCCTTCGCTGCGAGGCACGTCGAGCGCTATGGCCGTACGCAGGCTCTTCTCGGTCTCGACGTGGCTGCGCAGGAGCTGCAGGTGCAATGAGCGCAGGAACGCGGCGGGCTCGCGCAGGATCGCGATGCTGCGCGCCGACGGTGTCAGCTGCGCCATGTTGCTCGCGGCGGTTGCAGAGAAGAGATATGACGGCGTCGCCTCGCCGATGCGCTGCGTCGGGCGTCGCAGAGGTGAACAGCGCGAGATACTCCTCGAGCGTCTCGGGAAGCCTGTAACCGCGCGCGGGCTGAAAGCGTGAGCGCATGTCGGTGGCCAGAAAGCGCGGCTCCTTGATGCGCGGCATGAAGATCTGAGGATGGCGCCGCAGCATCTCGTAGAGCGCCGTGGTCCCGCACTTGTGATGGCCGACGATGAAGAAATCCGGGACCCTGCCTCTTGCTGCGGGGGTTTCTGTGAGAAGCTCCATCGGCGTCGACATCGGCGTGAGTCTACCAAGGCGCCCGTAACTGATTTCGGCGCCGGCGCGTCGTTCCACGACGCCGCGAGAGGGTTGCTTAAGAGGTTGAATTGCCGCCACGCTCTGCCGTTAGGCACTCAGGCCTGGCCATATACTTCTCGGCGCGATGGCGTCGTTCTCGCAGCATCGGCTGAAGGCTCTGTCTCGCGAGCTCGCACGGCGCTCGCGGGCGTCGCGCAGCGCGAAGGTGGAGCGTGATCTGCGCCCATGCGTGCGCTTCGACGATGGCGCGGCCGAGCTGATTCTCTCGCCGCACTGGGATGACGCGGTGCTGAGCTGCTGGAGCGTGCTCGCACGCCCGCGCGACGTGCGCGTCGTCAACGTCTTCGCGGGGATTCCGCCGGCGGGGCACGCGGGAACGTGGGAGCAGATCGCCGGAGTACGCGATTCCGCCGAGCGTGCGCGGCTACGTTTGGCCGAGGACGAGCGGGCACTTTCGCGCGCGGGTCGCGAGGCGCTCAACCTGCCGCTGCTCGACGAGCAGTACCGTCGCCAGGCGGGTGCGCGCGTAGGCCTGGCGGAGATCGACGGGGCGTTTTCGCAGGCGAGCGCAACGAGCGCTTCGCGGGTATACGCGCCGGCCGCCATCGGCGGCCACGCCGACCACCTGCTCGTGCGGGCGTATGCTCGCCGGCTGTTCGCGATCGGCATGCCCGTGGTCCTTTACGCGGACGTTCCCTATTGCTTCTTTCACGGCTGGCCCGGCTGGGTGGACGGCCTGCCGGCGCAGCCCAACCGCGACGTCGACGCTTACTGGCGATCGTTCCTGGGCGGCGTGCCGGAGATGCCTGCGCTTGACGGTGCCGAGGTGCAGCGTCTCGACGCGGCCTCGGCGGCGGCGAAGGCCGAGGCGGTCCGCTGCTATGAGATGAGCCTCAACTACGGCGTCAGGCATCTGCTCGCGGACGCTGCGTTCTCGGGCTTCGAGGTCCGCTGGGCGCTGGTCGCGTCGGCGGCGCCTGCGCAATCGCCTGCGGGCGGATCCGGCGAGGCCGCCTCGGGCGAGCCGCTGCAGTCGATCCGGTCCTAGTCCGCGGCGCAGGCCGGCCCTAAACTCTCACAGCGTGACCCCCCAGGTGAACAGCGGATACTGGTCGCGCACCGAGGTGGCGGTGCCGCCTCGCTTCTCGTTTCGCTCGCAGCTCGATCTGCTGATCGGAGACAAGCGCAGGCTCGTCGCAGCGCTGACCACGTGCTCGATCGCCGGCGCGCTGCTCGAAGCGGCGACGCTCGCGATCATCGCCCAGGTCGCTACGACGCTCGTCACGGGTGCGAAGCGAGTGAACGCGACGATCGGCCCGATCCACGTGCACGAGCCGGTCGGAACAATGATCCTCATCGCGCTGGGGCTCGCGCTGGTGCTGACCGCGCTGCAGTGGCCGCTGTCGACGCTGCCCGTGCGCATCGCAACGGAGGTGCAGGCCGCGCTGCGACGCCGAGTGTTTCGCGCCTTCACGCTGGCGGCGCCGGCGATCCAGGCGAGCGACCGCGAGGGGCAGCTACAGGAGGTGATGACCAGCCAGACCGCGCAGGCGACGGCGGGTGCGCTGCAGGCGACCGCTCTGATCACGGCGGGGCTGCGGTTCGTGATCATGCTCGCGGGCGCACTCATCCTGAGCCCTGCAGCCGCGGGGTTCGTGTTCGTTCTCGCGGTGCTGATGTTCGTTGTGCTGGGGCCGTTGCGCGCCCTCGGTGCGAGGCGCAGCCGCGAGCTCTCGCAGGCGATGATCGACTACGCCGGCGGCATCGCCGAGGCGAACCGGCTCTCGGAGGAGTCGCACGTGTTCGGCGTCGTCGAAACGCAGTACCAGCGCATGGACTACCTGGTTGAGCGCTGCCGCGAGCTCTTCTACCGCACCCAGCTCATCGCCAAACTGGTGCCGAACCTGTACCAGAACCTGATCGTGCTGATAACTGTTGTGGGCCTTGCGATCTACAGCGCCTACGGGGGCGGCCGCGGCGGCTCGATCGCGGCTGCCGTGCTGCTGCTCCTGCGCGCGGCTCAGAGCGGCCAGGCCTTTCAGGCCACCTACCAGGCGCTGCAGCAGTCGCTGCCGTTCGTCGAGCGCCTCGTTGACAGCGAGCGCCGCTACGCCGACAGCAAGCCGCTCGATCGCGGGCGGGCGCTCACCGTCGTAAACACGCTCGGTTTCGATGAAGTCTCCTACGCCTACGTCCCGGGACGTCCGGTGCTCTCGCAGGTCAGCTTCAGCATCGAGGCCGGCGAAGCGATCGGCGTCGTGGGTCCATCCGGAGCCGGAAAGTCGACGCTCGTCTCGATCCTCTTGCGTCTGCGTCCGCCCGACGGCGGCCGCTATCTGGTCAACGGCGAGGACGTGGACGAGTTCGCGCGCGCGGATTGGCAGAGGCTCGTTGCCTACGTGCCCCAGGAACCGCGCCTGCTGCACACGAGCGTCGCTGAGAACATCCGCTTCTTCCGCGACCTCAACGACGAGGCGGTCGAGCGGGCTGCCCGGCTTGCCCGCATCCACGAGGACATTGTCGGCTGGTCGGCCGGCTACGACACGATCGTGGGCCCGCGCGCCGACGCGGTCTCGGGCGGACAGCAGCAGCGCATCTGCCTCGCGCGTGCGCTTGCGGCACAGCCCGAGGTGCTTGTCCTCGACGAGCCGACGAGCGCACTCGATCCCCACTCCGAGACGCTCATCCAGGAGTCGCTCACTGCGCTGAAGAGCGGGCTCACGCTGTTCACCATCGCTCACCGCATGTCCACGCTCGAGATGTGCGATCGCGTGATGGTGATCCTCGATGGGCGGCTCTCGGCGTTCGATACGAAGGCGGCGCTGATGGAGGAGAACGCCTACTACCGCAACGCTTCGCTGATCGCCTCGGGGATGGGCGACGGGATGCTGCCGGAGATCGAGCTGCCCCAGAGAGCCGACGCGGCCCTGGGCTCAGACTCGCCCGGCGACGCGAAGCTCGGAGGGATGGGGCGCAGAGCGCTGCGCGGCAGCGGCCGCTAGCTGCTCGTATGTGACCGAGACGCGGCGCGGCACGCTGCGCGCGAGCATCCACTCGAGCGCCATCATGTGGCGCGGGTGCTCGAGGTCCGCCGGGTGCAGGTCCACCCGCAGCGTCCGCGTCGGCAGCATCGAGCCGATGCGCACGAGCTGCGGTGAGACCGCGCGCTTCAGCGGGCCGCCGGCGGTGAATCGCCAGGCCGGCGCGAGCACGTCGCGGCCGTCGGGGTCGAACGAGCGCGAGGTGTGCACCCGCAGTAGCGAGGCCCACCAGCGGAAGTTCGTGTCGAGCGTCTGACGCAGCGCCGGCGTGTACGCGTAGGCGGGGGCGACGAAGCCGTCCGGCGCGATGCCGGCCAGCTTGAGCACGCGCCAGCCGGCGTGCACGGCGCGACGTGTCTCGCCGCAGTCGAGCCCGACGAACTCTCCGGCGCGGTGGCCGCGGCTGCGGCGAAGGAGCCCGTGCCGCTGCCCGACGTGCTGGAAGCCGTGCTGTGCGATCGAGTCTCCGCGGCCGCGCCGCTCGCTCAACCACTCCACCATCTCGGGCGAGCGAGATGCGATCGGATGCAGGTCGCGCGCCGGAATCACGAGCAGCGTCACTCGCTGGACGCCATGATCGTCAAGCCAATCGCGGATCAGCGCGCAGCGCTCGAACGTGGCCGGCTCTATCCCGTGAAGCGCGACGGCGATCGTGCGCTGCCCGGCGCCGGCGAGCTCAGCGAGCTCACCGCTGCCGCCGGCGTGGGCAGGCACCGCGCTCACGCTGCCCACCCCTCGGCGTCGGCTTCGCCGTGTGCGCGAATCATCAGTGCGCGGCGGTAGCCGTCGCCGAGCCGCTCGAGCGCGCCCTCCCAGGTGCGGCGCTGGACGGCGCGCAGCGCTCCGCGGCTGAGCGACTCGCGCAACAGCGGCGAGGCCGCGAGCTCGAGCATCGCAGCGGCCAGGTCGTCGACGTCCGGCTCGCACAACAGGCCGCTCACGCGGTGCTCGATCAGCGATACGGGCCCGCCCTCGGCCACCGCGATCACGGGCAGCCCGCTCGCCTGCGCCTCGAGGATCACCTGGCCGAAGGTGTCGGTGGAGCTCGGGAACAGGAACATGTCCGCCTCGGCGTACGCGCGTGGGAGCTGCTCTCCTGCCAGCCAGCCGAGGAAGGTGGCGGACTCGCCGAGCCGCTCGCGCAGGAAGTCCTCCTCGGGACCCCCGCCGGCGAGAACCAGCTGCAGCCGCGGCTCGCCTGCGCGCGCGAGCAGAAACGCGTCGGCGAGCAGCTCAACGCCCTTCTCGATCGTGATCCGCCCGCTGTAGAGGATCCTGATCGGCTCGCCCTCACAATGCTCACGCGGCTTGCGCAGCACGGGGGCAAAGCGCTCGGTGTCGACGCCGCGGTCCCAGCGCAGCACCCGCTCGCGGCCCATGCCGATCGCGGCGAGCGCGTCATCCGATGCGGGGCTCGGGGAGAGCACCACCTCGCATGCGTTATAGAAGGCGCTCACCGCCAGCGCGGCGGCGTCGGCGACCGCGCGCTCGCCGCTGCGCAGGCCCGCATAGGCGCTCAACTCAGTGTGGTAGCTGCCCACCAGCGGCACCCCCATCGCGCGCGCGAGCAGCGCGCCGGCCACGCCCGCAGGCCCGGGCGAGCACACGTGGATCACGTCGAAGTGCCCGTCGGCGAGCGTCTGCACTGCGGCGGGCAGGCTCGGAATGCCGATGCGCAGGCCCTCGTAGAAGGGAACCTCGATCTCGGCAACGGCCGACAGGCGCCTGTCCACCTCGGGGTCCGTGCCGACGACCTCGATCTCGAAGCCCGGGACGCCGCGCTGGCGGATCTCTTCGATCGTGCGAGTGACGCCGTGGGTCGAGCCGATCCCGTCGGCGATGATCGCCACGCGGGGCAGCTCCCCGTCCTCCAGGGCCCGCGCGGGCGCGGTGCCGCGCGCAGCGCTCGCGCCCCGCGCGTAGGGCATCGCCGCGAGCTTGGCCAGCTCGTTTGCGATGAACGCGGTTGCGGGGGCGTAGGGGATCGCAGCGGTGCACGCCTCGAACACGCCCTCCGCCGCCGTGTGCACGTCGCCGGCGCCGCCGATGGCGGCGAGCGCCTCGGTGACCGCCTGGCGCAGCTTGCGCTCGTGCGCGCGACAGGCGCGCCGGTAGAGGTCGCCGTGGCTGAACTGCTCGTGCTGCATGTATGCGATCAGGCCGCGCTCGTCGAGGTGGTCCAGCCCGACCGCCGCGAGCCACGCGCGCAGCAGGCAGCGTGCGTCCTCGGGGGTTACGCCTCGCTCGACGGGGGTGGAGCCCTCGCGCGCGTCCCCCTCGCTGAGCAGCCTGCGCATGAGCGTCAGCACGCTCTGCGGGTCGGGGCGGGCGGGGCTGGCGCCCGTGCCTCGCCCGAGCGAGCGCGCGGCCAGCGCGATCGCGGCGTGGGCCCACTTGGCCGCGCTTCCCTCCTGACCGCGGGCGAGCGTGTTGCCGGCGCGCACGTGCGCCAGGAACCGCTCGACGCTCGAGGCGGGCCGGGTTTCGGTGTAGGTGCGTCCGATGTCCACTCCCGCGTGGTCGTCGCTGCCGGCGATGCCGATGCCGTCGCGGGTGGCCACGTAGGTTGCCGCCGGACGGTTCAGCTCGCGCGGGCGTGCGCCGTTGCGCACCTCCCAGACGGCGAACAGCTCGGCCAGACGTCGTCGGTGGCGGGCGGCCAGCGGCGCGGCGACCGTGTAGTAGGGATGCGCCAACGCGCATGTGATCTCGCGCTCGCACATGTACGCCGCGCACAGCTCCACGTCGTGGCGGTGCGCCTGCAGCCAGTCGTGGTCCTCGGGCGAGATGCCGTAGCAGAGCACGTGCACCGCCTGTGGCTCGCCGCGGAAGTGCGCGGTCAGCTCCACGGAGATGAACACATCTGGGCGGTCGGCGATCTGCATGACGCCGGCGATCGTGTCGTGATCGGTGATCGTGACGAAGTCCATGCCGCGCCGCTTGGCCAGCTCATAGACCTCCTCGGGAGGAGTTGCGCACTCCGGCAGGCCCGCTGCACGCTGGACTCCCAGTCTCGAGAGCTCCGACGCGGAGGAGTGGCAGTGCATGTCAGCGCGAGCCTCGCTGCGAGGCCCCGCCGGCGCGCTCCCGCTCCTATCCATAGCCAAGAGATTCCCTGCAAACGACCGCTTTCTTGTGATCAAGCAGGAATGATGCTGTGAACGGGCTGATAAGTCAGCGCGGCACCGGCGCGCCCAGCAGCGCGGCCACCGCGCCTGCTGCGCCGGCCAGCAGCAGGGTCGCCACGACGCCGCGGCGCATTCCGAACAGCAGAATCGCAGCAGCTGCTAGCACGCCGTACTGCCAGCCCTCGCTCAGTGCGGCGGTGAGCGGGATCGCCGCGCCGATGATCGCTCCGGCGGCGGCCGGAGCGGCTCCGGCGAGGAAGGCGATGACCGTCTCGTTCGCCAGCAGGCGCTCGAAGTGCCGCGCGCCGAGCAGGACGAACAGGAAGGAGGGGCTGAACGCCACTGCGGCGGCGAGCAAACCGCCGGCCAGGCCATATGCGCTGAAGCCGACGGCCGCGACGGTTTGGACGACGGGACCGGGCGTGATCTGGCCGAGCGCGACCGCGTTCAGGAACTGCGCGTGGCTCATCCAGTGGTAGGTGCTGACGGCGTCCGACTGCATCAGCGGGATGATCACGAAGCCGCCGCCGAACGAGAGCGCACCCACCTTCAACGCTGTCCATGCGAGCGCGCCGTAGCCGCCGGGATCCGCGGCGAGGTCGGTGAGCGCGACCGGAAGCCTGGCGAGCACAGGCCGCGGGCCTGCCGGCCGCGCCGCCTGCGAGCGCGTGCAGTTGCCCCGCGAGGACCGTCGGCCAGGACGCGCCAAGCGCACCCGGCGAGCCGGCGCCGGGGCGCCGCCGGACGATCGCCTCGAGCGCGCCGCAGGCCAGCAGCGCGAGCACCAGCCAGGGCCCCGCAAACGCCGCCGCCAGCGCGCCCACAAGGCCGTATGCAAGCGTGCGCCTGCGCCGCTGCGCGGGCGTGCGCCTCCAGATCGGCAGCGCCACCGTCACGCCTGCGCTGACCGCGACGGCCGCCACCGCTGCGCCCGCGCCGTTGCCTGCGCCGCGCAGCCAATTAGGAGGCGATCCGGAGAGAAACAGCGCCGCCAGCGCGAGGATCAAAGCCAGTCCGGGCACGATGAAGCAGAGGCCCCCGAGCAGCGCACCCCGACGGCCGCGCAGCACGCCAGGCGCAGTAGATCGCAAGCTGCGTCGAGGCCGGTCCGGGCAGGAGGTTGGTGGCCGCGATCGCGTGCTCGAATTGCGAGTCGCTGAGCCATTTTCGGCGCGTCACGCACAGCTCGCGCAGCAGCGTTATGTGCGCGGGCGGCCCACCGAAGCCGATGCAGCCGATTCGCCCCCACTCGAGTCGCGATCTCGGCGAGCGAAGGCGTGCTCGGCTGCGACGCGTCCGGGAGCATGCGAGCGCAGCGTACGTGCCGCTTCGCCCAGCCGGTCCGACCATTAAGCTCTCGCGGCCAATGCATCCCATCTCCTACTTCCAGGCCGTGATCCTCGGTCTCGTTCAGGGCGTCGCCGAGCCGTTCCCGATCTCGAGTCTGGGGCACGGCGTCGTGCTGCCGCGATTGCTGGGCTGGCACATCCACCAGAACGACAAGTTCTTTCTCACGTTCCTCGTCGCCACGCACCTGGGCACCTCGCTTGTGCTGCTCGGGATCTTTTTCAAGGATTGGGTGAGGATCGTGAAGGGGCTCTGGAGGTCACTTGTGATCCGTGAGATCCGCGCCGATGACACCTATGCCCGCCTCGGCTGGCTGCTTGTGGCCGCCACGATTCCCGTCGGTGTGATCGGCCTGGTGCTCGAGACGCCCTTGCGCAAACTGTTCGCCTCGCCGCAGACGGCGGCGGCGTTCCTGATCGTCAACGGTGTTGCGCTGCTGTTGTTCGAGCGGCTTCGCCGCCGGCCTCCGCGGCCCGGCGACGGCGTGGGCGACTCCGACGGGCGACTGGCAAAATTGACGTGGCGCCAGGCGATCGCGGTCGGCACCTCGCAGGTGGCGGCGCTGGTGCCGGGGATCTCCCGCTCCGGGTTCTCGATGGGGGGCGGCCTGCTAGTTGGTCTCTCAAACGAGGATGCGGCGCGCTACTCGTTTCTGCTCGCGACTCCAGTCATATTGGCGGCGGCCGCGCTCAAGCTCCCCGAACTGCTCGGCTCGCAAGGCAACGGCGTGCGCGGTCCGGCGCTCGTCGGCGGCCTGTGCGCGGCGGCGACGACGTACGTGGCGGTGAAGTTCCTGCTGCGTTACTTCCAGACCAATCGGCTCACGCCGTTCGGCATCTACTGCGTGGCACTGGGCACGATTTGCACGGTCGCATTCGCAGTCAGCTAGGCGCGGAGCGCGAGCGCCCTCGCTCAGGCCTGCGTGCTCGCCGTGTCGGCTTTGGCGGGCCCGGTCTGGAACCACGCGAACGCGAAGCAGGCGATGGCAACGATCAGGGCGGCGATGCCGTGCTTGGTGTGATGGTGGTTCGCTTCGGCGGCCGTGGCCGAGCTGTGTCCGGGGAAGAACGACGGCAGCGAGTGCTGCGGCTCGATGAAGTAGATCACCGCGACGACGATGAGCACCACGCCGAGAACCACTGCCGGGACAACGAGTTTGCGCAGATTTCGGTCCATCGCCACCCAAGAGTAGAGCAAGCGCCGACGCTCATTTGCGCCGCGAAGCGTGGAGCCGGCTGCGAATCGCCATCATCCTGAGCAGACTTATGCCCGCACGGAGAACCCCCCAGAGGATGTTCGAGACCCGCAGCCAGGCGTGGAAGGAGGTCGGCCTCCTGCGCCAGGTCAGCCCGCGCGTGGTCAAGCGGGCGCGCCTGGAGGCTCTTCTGCTGGTGCCCGCGTTCGTGGCCGTGGTGCTCTTCTACGACAACCGCGTGCAGCTGCTCGGCGCCGGCGGCACCCCCCGCCACCCGGCGACGTCGCTGGAAGAACCGCTCGAATCGCTCGTGACCGTCGCCACGGTGATCGCGCTGATGATCCTCGGCTGGGCGATCGCGCGAGACATCGGGCGCAGCTTCGGGCCGGCGCTGTTTCGCCGCCTCGAGCCGGCGACCGCTGGAACCGTCGGCTTTCTGATCAGGCTACTGACGGCTGTGGCGGCGCTGTTCGTGGCCCTGCGCGTCGCCGGCATCCCGGGCCACACGCTCGCGCTCGGCGGAGCGTTCACGGCGGTGATCTTCGGCCTCGCGGCTCAACAGACGCTCGGCAACGTGATCGCGGGAACGGTACTGTTGAGCGCGCGCCCCTTCCGCGTCGGAGAGCGGGTTCGCCTGCAGGGCGGCAACCTGGCCGGGCAGATCGAGGGCACGGTGAGCTCTCTCGGGCTGCTGTATACGACGTTCGCGACCGGCGAGGACCTGATCATGGTGCCCAACAGCGTCGTCCTCAACGTCGCCGTGCTGCCGGTGCGGGAGCCCGAGGCGGTCAACCTGCGTGCGCGCCTGCGCGCCGGCATGACGCCCGGTGACCTGCAGGAGATCCTCGAGAAGTCGCTGGAGACGCCGCTGCGCAGCTCGCCGCGCATCACGCTCGAGGAGCTAGATGGCGAGGAGGTGGTGGTTCGCATCGCCGCGACACCGCGCGTGGCCACCCAGGGGCGTCGGCTTGCCAGCGAACTGCTCTCGATCGTCTCGCGCGAGACGCACTCAGGCAAGCCCGACGCGATAACGCAGGAATAGGGTCGAGTCGTGCTCCAGCACGCCCGCGAGCGTGAGCGCGCCGGGGGTGTGAACTCCGCGCCGGCGGTTATGCGCAGCGCCGCGCCGTCGCTCAGCTCGCCGCCCGCGAGCATCGGCGATAGGGACAGCAAGAGCTCGTCCACCAGGCCATCGGCCAGCAGCTGCAGTGCGAGATGCGGGCCGCCCTCGCACAGCAGCAGCTCGATCTCAAAGCGACTGCGCAGCTCGGCCAGCGCCCCGCGAAGGTCGAGGATGCCATCCGCGCCGCTGCGAACGTACTGAACGTCGGCGGCGGCGGACGGCACGGTGGCGGCCGAGCCGGTCACCACGACCACGTGTGCGCCCGCCTCGGCGAGCAGTGGGATATCGGCGCCAAGCGCCACGCGACCGGAGACCACGCACGCGATCGGCTCCTCGCTCAAGCCGCGCGCGCGACGCATTGCGCGGCGGGTCTCGTCGCGGATGATGCGCCCATAGCGCTCGGCGCGAACAGTGCCCGCGCCTGCCATCACGCCGTCCGCGACTGTGCGCAGCGCGTGAAACAGCTCCCGGTCTGCGGGGCTCGATATCGGGCCCGAGTGCCCGCCCAGCGTTGCGCGCCCGTCGGCGGTGCAGACCATGTTGAGCAGCACCCGTGGCCTGTCGGCCGCGGGCAGCGGTCGCTGCCACAGTCCGAGCTCCTCGACGAGCTCGAGCGCGCTCACCGGCTCGCCGCCCGGTAGCACCCGTCGCAGCCGCGTCGGTCGCTGATCGGGCTGCTGCGGACCGCCGTGCGACGCCGACGCCATGCACCGAACCCTAGCCGCGGCTCCCCTGCCGGCGCCAGTCGCCTGGCGGCGCAACAACTCGACAACACCCAATGTGGATGACCTGCTACGGTCGTGTGGTCTGGCCGGCGGAAAGCCGGCGAAAGTAGTGCAGGCGCAGGTGCGAAGCTCTGATCGGCATCCTCCGCGCAGCAGCACGCAAATCCGTGGAGGAATTCACAATATGCCTACCGGCACGGTTAAGTGGTTCAGCGACGACAAGGGGTTTGGCTTCATCACCCCCGACGACGGCGACAAGGACCTCTTTGTCCATCACACCGGCATCAACGGCGAGGGTTACCGCTCGCTGCAAGAGGGTGCCAAGGTCTCCTATGACCCGGAGCAGGGCGAGAAGGGCCCCAAGGCCGTAAACGTCCAGACGATCTAGCAGACCGGACATAGACCGATTTCGGGGGCTCGCTTCGGCGGGCCCCCTTTGCGTTCGCGACGCATGGCGTGGCTCGCGCAGAAAGACGGGTATCGTGGCGACGCCCAGAATGTCCGGCGAGGCAAGCACCATCCCACTCCGCGGCGGCGGCGCGGCCGGCCGCGCGCACGGATGGCTCGCGCGCGGGCGCATACGCGAGCTGCTTGGCGCCGACCAGCGCGTTCGCGCAGGAGTGCTCGCGCTGGCGGTGATCGTGATCCTCAGCTTTGTGCTCGTGCTGATGGCCGCGGACCGGCCGAGCGTGTTGGCGGCCACCTCGCACACGGGCTTTTACCCGCGCTGGATGGCGGGCCCGCTGGGGGGGCTGTGGCCGGGCCTGACGCGCGAACCGAACATGCTCAAGTACCTGTTCACGGGCGGCGTGGCGGTGATGTACATCGCCTACATATTCGGGTTCAAATATGCCTCGCTGCTCCCGGCGCGCGTGGTCATAGGGGCGATCGTGGCGGTCCACGTGATCTTCCTGCTGGCCCCGCCGATGGCGCTCACGGACGTGTTCAACTACGTCAACTACGGGCGCATGGAGGTCGTGCACCACCTCAACCCGTACACGTCGATCCCGATCCTCGAGCCGCACAGCGATCCCGCGTTCGCGCTTAGCAACTGGCATCAGCTGCTGAGCCCCTACGGGCCGCTGTTCACGATGCTCACGTTCGCAGTCGTGCCGTTGGGCGTCGCCGCCTCCTTCTGGGTGCTGAAGCTGATCCTCGGCCTGTGCAGCCTCGCCGTGCTGGTGCTGGTCTGGCGCTGCGCGCGCCTGACGGGCCGCAACCCCCTCGCCGCGATCACGTTCGTCGGCCTCAACCCGATCGTGCTCGTGTGGGGACTCGGAGGCGACCACAACGACTTCCTGATGATGCTGTTCATCGTGCTCGGCTTCTACCTGCTGCTGCAGGCTCGAGCGCGGGCGGCGGGCGCGGCGCCGGCGCCGGCGCCCCGGCAGGCGACGCCGCGCCCGGCCTCGCTTCACGCGCTCGGCTCGCTCAGACGGGCCCTGAGCGCCCGCGGCCGGCTCTCGGCGGCGCTGCTGCCGCTGCTGTCGGGCCGAGAGGTCGCGGCCGGCGCGGCCTTCGTCACGGCGGTGGCGATCAAGGCGTCCGCGGCCGTGCTCGTCCCGATCGTGCTGGTCGCCGCGCTTCGCAGCAGGCGCACGCTGGTGAGCTTCGCGTGCGGCATGCTCGCCGCGGGAGCGGTGGTGGGGGTGGCGAGCCTGTTCGCCTTCGGCCTGCACATCCCCGACCTGAACACGCAGAGCGCGCTGGTCACGAACGAGAGCGTGCCCAACCTGGTCGGCCTTGCCGTGGGCGCGGGCGGCGAGAACGGGACGGTGCGCGCCGCGATGACGGCGTTGCTCGCCGTGGTGCTGCTGGCGAGCTGCTGGCAGGCGTGGCGCACGCGCGATCCGATCGCGCCATGCGGGTGGACCAGCGTGACGCTCCTCGTCACGCTCAGCTGGGTGCTGCCCTGGTATGTGATCTGGGCGCTGCCGATGGCCGCCCTATCGAGCTCGCCCAGGTTGCGCGCGGCTTGCCTGGTGGTGGGCGTATATCTGATCGTCGCTTGGGCCCCGGCATCGGGTCTGCTGTGGAAAGCGATCGGCTTTCACCCGGAGAAAACGCCGCTGGGCCATCTGCACCAGCGCTACGTCAAGGAGCTTCTCAACTAGTCCATCGGCGCGCGGAGGCCGGCGCTCGGCCTTGCGCATGCTCCTGCGGCGCTTGTCCGCGAGCCTCTGTGCGCGCGAGGCGGCCGAGGGACCCGTGGCGTGACGCGAGCGCGGGACGCGCAAGTGCGTTGCGCAGGCGCTCGCCGAGGCGCTCGAGCGCGAGCTGGCGGTTTCGCGCCTGTGAGCGCGCGTCCTGGGCGACGGCCGCGACGCGCGGGCCCGCTCGCGCCAGCAGGCGCTCGCGCTGCGCCTCGCTGAGCGAGCTCGAGGCGAGCACATCGAAGATCGCTTCCACGCGCGAGGCGGTCACGTTGGCGTGCTGGCCGCCCGGTCCCGAGGAGCGGCTCGCGCGCAGCGTGATCTCCGCCAGCGGGATCGCGAGATCGCGGCTCGACGCGCAGCTGCCGCGCGGGCTCGCCGTCAGCTCGCTCCCCGCCGCCGGCATCGCTCGCCGGCGCCGGAGGCGCCGATCGCTTTCACCCGCTGCTCCTCGCCGTCGGGCACGCGTCCGTCGCGGCCGACATAGCCGTCCTTGCCGCCGGCGCACAGGTACACGGCGTCGAGTGTCGCCGGCGTTGCGGAGCTGCGCACAGTCGCGGCGTCGACGCGCGCGAGGCCGCCCTCCTCGAGGCAGCTCGACCGAGCCGTCTCCGAACTCCATCTCGATCGTGCCGCGGTGCACGAAGTAGAGCTCCTCCTGCGCGTCGTGATAGTGGAAGCCGGTCTCGATGCCCGCGGGCAGCACGATCGCGTTGACTCCGAACGCGGTCACGTCCAGTCCCTTGCGCACCTTGCGAAAGCCGGGTCCGTCGCCGAGGTCGTCGAGGTTGCCGACCGCCTAGCCCTCGCCGGTCCTCACCTTGGGGTACTCCGTCGAAGCCTCCACTGGCTCTCCTCTCTTCAGTGGTCGGCCACGTGGCCGCCCTCGGGAGAAAGCGGCCTGCCCTCGTGTGCCCAGCGCACGAGTCCGCCGGTCATGGAGTATGCCTCGAAGCCGGCCGCGCGGAAGGCCTGGGCGGCCATCTGCGAGCGAGCGCCCACCCGGCAGTAGAAGACGACCGGCCGGTCGCGCTCGAGCTCGCCGGCTGCGTTGAGAGCTCGATAGCGGGATGTGGCGGAGCCCTCGATGTGCCCGGCCTCGCGCTCGTAGGGCTCGCGCACGTCGATCAGCTGAACGTCGCGGCTCGCGCGCGAGCCGCTCCACGAGCGCCGCCGGGTCGATGTCGATCGAGGCCGCTGTCTCGTTGCCGCTCATCGCCCGAGCCTAGCGCCGAAGCGGGGCGGTGCCCGTGATCAGTACGCGCGAGGCGGTTCTTGGTAGGGGTCGCGCTCGACCACGCGTTCGCGCTCGCGCCCAGCGCGCCGCGGGCTCCACATCGCCGTGTACACGAGCGAGAGAAGGATGCCGGCGATCCCGGCGATCATGAGGATCAGCCCGACCGTGGGAATCGAGATGCCGGAAGCGCTTGCGCTGACGGCGTAGCGGAGGATCGCACCGACTGCGACCAGGAATATCGAGGTTCCAAGTGGCATGTTCGGTGAATACCCGGGCCGCGCGCGGGCAAACGCCGGATGGACGCGCCTCGGTGCCGCTCACGCCGCGCGGGCGGCTTGCCGATGCGCGAACGCGGCGCAGCAATAGGATCTCCCGAGCCATGCAGGCGCTCGAGCGACATCTACACGATCCCCCAGGAGAACCTCGACTTCTGCGCGACGATCGGGCAGATCGCCCGCGAGAGGATCGCGCCGCGCTCGGCGGAGATCGACGAGCGGGCGGAATACCCGTGGGACATCCGCAAGCTGCTCGCCGAGCAGGACATCCTCGGGCTGCCCTTCCCGACCGAGTACGGCGGCACGGGCACGGGCACGCTGATGCTGAACATGGCGGTCGAGGAGATCGCCAAGGTCGATGCCTCCTGCGCGCTGATCCTGATGGTGCAGGAGCTCGGCACGCTGCCGATCCAGCTGTTCGGCACCGACGAGCTGAAGGAGCGCTTCCTGCCGAGGTGCGCGACCGGCGAGTGGTCGCCCGCGTTCGCGCTGTCCGAGCCCGAGGCCGGCTCGGACCCGGCCGGGATGAAGACGACGGCCGTGCAAGGACGGCGACGGAGTGGGTGATCAACGGCACCAAGAACTGGATCACCAACCTCGGCGTCGCCGACTTCTACATCTGCTTCGCGGTCACCGACCGCGAGACCGCGCGGATGACGCGCGTTCGTGGTCGAGGCCGACCGGCCCGGGCTTCAGCGTGGGCAAGCTCGAGCACAAGCTCGGCATCCGCGCCTCGCCCACCGGGCAGCCGATCTTCGAGGAAGTGCGCGTGCCCGAGGAGAACGTGATCGGCGAGGTCGGCAAGGGGCCTGTCGGTCGCGCTCGGCACGCTCGAGCGCACCCGCCTCGGCGCCGCCGCGCAGGCCGTCGGGATCGCCCAGGGCGCGACCGACTACGCCGTCGCCTACGCGCGCGAGCGCCGGCAGTTCGGCAAGGCGATCAACGAGTTCCAGGCGATCCAGTTCAAGCTCGCCGACATGGAAACGCGCACCGCCGCCGCCCGCGAGCTGCTCTACAAGGCGTGCGCGATGGCCGACCAGCGGCCACCCGCAGCGCGCGAAGTACTCCTCGATGGCGAAGGTGTTCTGCTCGGACACGGCGATGGCCGTGACCGTCGAGGCGGTGCAGGTGCTGGGCGGCTACGGCTACGTCAAGGAGTATCCGGTCGAGCGCATGATGCGAGACGCGAAGATCACCCAGATCTACGAGGGCACGAACGAGATCCAGCGGCTCGTGATCGCCCGCACGCTGAAGTAGGGGAGTCGCGCTCGCGCAAGTTCACAGCGCGGCCCCATGCCGGTCCGGCGCCAGCAGCTAGGCTCTCGCTCTACCATGGCTCACATGGCTGGGCGGAGCGTCGCGCAAGATCGTCGATAACACAGGAGCAGCGAGCACTCCAGTCGCGCCTGCGCCCACGCGCAGATGGGGCGCGGGACGATGCGCGGTGAGCTCACCAACCGCCTCCGGTCAACTTCGGCGCGTCGGCGTGGCGGCGCTCGTCGCGATGTCGCTGGGGCTGGTCGTGCTCGTCGTGGGCCAGGGCTTCAGCTCGATCGGCGTCGTTCGCGCGCTCGAGGACGTCGGCGCTCGGCGTGATCGTCGCCGCCGCGCTGATGGGCGCGGTCGCCGTTCGTGGCGGTGCGCATGGCGGGCTGGCGCGACCCGGAGTCCGAGACCGAGTTCGAAGAGATCGTGCGCCACTCCGAAGAGCTCGCGCGCGCAGGGCTCGCGCCGGTGCCCGACGAAGCACGAGTTCATCGAGCTCGACCCGCTCGACGACCATGACTTCGAGGAGCTGGTGCGCGACGCGCTCGACGACCTGCCCGACCTGCTGCGCAACGCGCTCGCGCACGTCGCCGTCGTGATCTCCGACGGGGGGCGCCGCGCGGGCGCGTACGGCCTGTACCAGGGCGACGGCGCGAGCCGAGACAACACCCACGACCGCATAGTCATCTTTCGCGACACGCTGCGGCGCGACTTCGGCCACGACGCAGAGCTCCTGCGCGATCAGGTGACGCGCACGGTACGCCACGAGCTCGCGCACCACGTCGGATTCGACGAGCTCGGCGTGAGCCGCCTCGACCTGTAGCGATATGCGCGGCGTGCCCGTCAGCTTCATGTCGGTGGGGTCTCCGCAGGAGCCCGCGTCCACCGCGGCGCCCGACCCGGCCCGCGGCGTCGTCGAGTCCGGACCCGACGCGCCCGCCGGCAGGGTGCCCGACTTCTTCATCGTGGGCCACGAAAAGTGCGGCACCAGCGCGCTCGACATGATGCTCAAGAGCCACCCGCAGATCTTCATGCCGGAGGTCAAGGAGCAGAAGTACTTCGCACCGGAGCTGCGCTCGCGCTTCGGGGCGCGCGACACGCCGGGGCGCCCGACCACGTTCGAGGGCTACTGCGCGGTGTTCGCGCAGGCAGGCCCCGAGCAGCTCGCCGGCGAGGCCTCGCCGCAGTACCTGCGCTCGCACGAGGCCGCGGAGCGGATCGCGCAGGTCCAGCCGGGCGCGCGCATCATCGCGATCCTGCGCGAGCCGGCGAGCTTTCTGCGCTCGCTGCATCTGCAGAACGTGTCCAACAACCTCGAGTCCGAGCGGGACCTGCGCAAGGCGATGGCGCTCGAGCCCGAGCGGCGCGCGGGCAGGCACGTCCCGAGCAGATGCAGCTCGCCGCCGGCGCTCATGTACTCCGATCACGTGCGCTACGTGGATCAGCTGCGCCGCTATCACTCGGTGTTCGGAGCGGATCAGGTTCTCGTGCTGATCTACGACGACTTCCGCCGCGACAACGAGGCTGTGGTCCGCAAGGTGCTGCGCTTCCTCGGGGTCGATGACACGGTGCCGATCGACGCCGTGGAGACCAAACCGCTGAAGGCTGTGCGCTTCATGACGCTCAAACATCTCTCCGACTCGGCTCGTGTGGCGCGCCGCAACCCCGCGGCGGCCACCAGGGTGGGGCGCGTGGTGAACGCGCTCACGCCGGGAGCTCTGCGCACGGACGCCGTGCGCGGGCGCTGGCGGCGCATCGTCAACACCGACGCGCCGGCGCCCGACGAGGAGCTGGTGCTCGAGCTGCGGCGCCGTTTCAAGCCGGAGGTGGTGGCGCTCGGCGAGTATCTCGGCCGCGACCTCGTGACCCTGTGGGGCTACGAGGGCATAGACTGAGCCGCCCTCCGCGAGGCGGCAGGCCCGCCTCCAGCAAAACGACCAAGGAGACAGCCGCACATGCCCGAAGCAGTGATCGTCGACGCCATCCGCACGCCAATCGGCCGCGCCGTGAAGGGGTCGCTGCGCTCCGTGCGCGCGGACGACCTCGCCGCGATCCCGCTGCGGGCGATCATCGAGCGCAACCCCGCGCTAGACCAGAGCTCGATCGGCGACGTGATGATGGGCTGTGGCTTCTGCGAGGGCGAGCAGGGCTACAACGTCGGCCGCGTCGCCTCGCTGCTCGCCGGAATCGACCACCACGTCCCGGCGTGCACCGTCAACCGCTTCTGCGCGTCCTCGCTGCAGACGACGCGGATGGCCTTCCACGCGATCAAGGCGGGCGAGGGCGACACCTACATCGCCGCCGGCGTCGAGGCCGTGTCGCGCGCCGGGGGCGGCGCGTCGTTCGAGTTCAACCACGCGTCGACGGCTCCGAGGGGCCGCGTACAACGTGTACATCCCGATGGGCATGACCGCGGAGAACGTGGCCGAGCGCTGCAACGTCAGCCGCGAGGCGCAGGACGAATGGGCCGTGATCTCCCAGACACGCGCCGTGGCGGCGGTCGAGTCGGGCCATTTCGACTCCGAGATCGTGCCGGTGACTGTGCCCGCCCACACCGAGACCGACAAGGAGGGCAACGAGGTGCGAGCGTGCCCGAGACCGTCGTGAGCAGGGACGACGGTCCGCGGCCGGCACCACGATGGAGAAGCTCGCCGCGCTGAAGCCGGCGTTCAAAGAGGGCGGGACCGTCACCGCCGGCAACGCGTGCCCGCTCAACGACGGCGCCGCGGCGCTGCTGATCATGTCCGAAGAGAAGGCCGAGGAGCTCGGCATGAAACCGCGTGCGCGCATCATCGCCTCGACGCGTCGCCGCGATCCGCCCGGAGATCATGGGGCTCGGCCCGATCCCGGCGATCCAGAAGCTGCTCGCCGACAGCGGGATGTCGATCGGCGACATCGACGTCGTGGAGATCAACGAGGCGTTCGCCGCGCAGATCGTGCCGTGCATGGAGGAGCTCGGCATCGACGCCGAGAAACTCAACCCCTTCGGCGGCGCGATCGCGCTCGGACATCCGTTCGGGATGACCGGCGCGCGCATCATGACCACGCTGCTCAACGACCTCGAGACGCTCGATGCGACCTACGGCATCGAGTCGATGTGCGTCGCCGGCGGGATGGGCATGGGCATGCTGGTCGAACGCCTGGCCTGAGCGGAGCTCAGCGCGGCGGCATGCGCAACGCGCCGTCGAGCCGGATCGTCTCGCCGTTGAGCATCCGGTTCTCGATCAGCTGGCAGGCGAGCTGGGCGTACTCCGCGGGCGTGCCGAGACGCTGCGGGAACGGCACGCCCTCGCCGAGCTTGCGGCGCGCCTCCTCGGGCAGCGCCGCCAGCAGCGGGGTGTCGAACAGGCCCGGCGCGATCGTGTTGACGCGGATCCCGTACTGGGCGAGATCGCGCGCGGCCGGGAGCGTCATCCCGACGACGCCTCCCTTCGAGGCCGAGTAGGAGATCTGACCGACCTGGCCGTCGAAGGCAGCGATCGACGCCGTGTTCACGCACACGCCGCGTTCCCCGTCGGCCAACGGCTCGCCCGCGATCATCGCCGAGGCGGCGAAGCGCAGCACGTTGAACGTGCCGATCAGGTTGATCTGGATGATCGTCTCGAACGGCAGCAGCTGATGGGGGCCACTGGAGCCGGCCACCTTCTCCGCCCAGCCCGTGCCCGCGCAGCACACCGCGATGCGAAGGCCGCCCTCGGCGCTCGCCGTCTCGACCGCGGCCTGCACCTGAGTCTCCTCGCGCACGTCGCAGGCCGCGAACTCGATGCCCAGCTCGGAGGCGAGCGCGGTCCCCTTCTCGGCGTTCACGTCGGCGATCGTCACGTTCGCGCCGCGCCGGTGAAGCTCACGCACCGTGGCCTCGCCCAGGCCGGACGCGCCTCCGGCGACGAGCGCCGCTGATCCCTCGATCTCCATCGCGGCGAGAGACTACACGTCGCGAAGCCGCGACAGCGTGAGCGCGAACAGCCCCTCCGGGTCGGTCAGCCAGCGCGCCAGCTCGAGACCCGCCGCCGACAGATCGCCTTCCAGGCGCGCCGGCGTGAACTTCGCACTGATCTCCGTGCGCAGTTCCTCGCCGGCGTCGAAATGGACCTCGAGGTCGAGCTCGCGCACGACCGTCGTGTGCTCCCGGCGCGCGCGCAGGCGCATCTCGATCCACTCGTGGTCTGGGTCGAACAGCGCGACGTGTTCGAAGTCCTCCGGGTCGAAGTCCGCCTGCAGCTCTCTGTTGAGCACGCGCAGCACGTTGCGGTTGAACTCCGCCGTGACGCCCTGCGCGTCGTCGTAGGCAGCCTCGAGCACGCGCGGGTCCTTGACCAGGTCCGTGCCCATCAGCAGGTGGTCCTCGGGGCCCAGCAGAGTTGCGATCTTGCGCAGGAAGCGCCTGCGGCTGCCCGGCGGGAAGTTGCCGATCGTGCCGCCGAGGAACGCCACCACACGCGGGCCGTCGGCTGCTGGGATGCGGTCCAGGTGACGCTCGAAGTCGCCGATCACGCCATGCACGCGCAGCCCGGGGTACTCGCTCGCGAGCTCTTCGGCGCTGTCGCGCACCATGCTCTCGGTGACGTCCACGGGGATGTAGCGCTCGAGCGTACCCGCGCCATGCAGCGCGTCGAGCAGCACGCGCGTCTTCGCCGCCGTTCCCGAGCCGAGCTCGACGAGCTCAACCGCGCCGGTGAGATGCGCGATCTCCGCTGCACTCTGCTCGAGGATCGCGCGCTCGGTGCGCGTGGGGTAGTACTCGGGCAGCTCGCAGATCTCGTCGAACAGTTCTGCCCCGCGGGCATCGTAGAAGTGCTTCGGCGGAAGCTCCTTGAAGGGTCGGGTGAGGCCGTCGAGCACGTCGTCGGCGAGCGAGCGCGACTCGGCACCGTCGAGATGCGACTCGATGCGCACAGCCTCGATCGTCTCCTCCGGCGGAGTGCTCGGCTCCATCACGCGTCCCTCGCGAGGCGCAGGCCGGCAAAGATCTGGCGCCGCTGCGGCAGGTCCCAGTTGCGGAACGTGCTCGTCGCCACGCGCGGGTGCGTCGCCCACGAGCCGCCGCGCAGCACGCGGTAGCGCTCGCCGAAGAACACCTCGGAATACTCGCGGTAGGGATAGGCGCTGAACCCGGGGTAGCCGCTGAAGTTGGACGCGGTCCACTCCCACACGCGACCGACGCCCGCCGGCACCGTGTCGGTGCCGCGAGCCCGCTGGTTCCAGGTCGTCGCCTTCTCCCACTCCTCCTCGCTGGGAAGGCGCGCATCGTGCGCTCTGGCGAAGGCATCGGCCTCGAACCAGGAGACGTGGCAGGCGGGTGCATCCGGGTGCGCCGCGGCCACATCGGGATGGTGCGTGATGTCCTGCTGCTCCTTCCACGCCCAGCCCTCGTCAGACCACCACTCGCGCCGCACGTAGCCGCCGCCCTCGCTGAAGTGCATCCAGCTCGCGTTGCTCACGGGACGCCGCGCGAGCAGGAACCCGCCGCACTCGCGCGCGTGCCGAGGCCGCTCGTTGTCGTAGGCGAACACATCCTCGCCCGCGCCCATGCTGAACGGCCCCGCCGCGATCTCGAGCCAGCCCTCGCCCCCGTCGAGCGGCGCCTGCATCCTCGCGCGGTCCTCCGCGCCCAGCAGCCCCGCGATCGCGAGCGTCTGGCGCATCGTCTCGCCGTGCTGGAGCTCGTGGCGCACAACCATCTCGCAGATCACGCCGTCGCCGACTCCTTCGTGTTCGAGTAGCCTCGCCACGCGCTCGCGCACCGCGCTCAGGTACTCGTGTGCTTCGCGTGCGCTGAGCGCGTCGATCTCGCCGCGGATCGCGCGCGGCGTCTCGAACGCGTCATACAGCTCCGCGAGGTCTCCTCGCAGCAGCTCGAGTCCGCGCCTGCCGGTGCGCGAGCCACAGATCCTCGTAGGCGGCGATGTGTCCGAGATCCCACGCGAGCGGGCTCATGATCGGCGAGTGCACCCGCTCGAGATCCGCGTCGCTGATCTCGGCCACCAGCGCGAGCGTATGCTCGCGCGCCTGCGCCAGCGCACGCAACGCCTGCTCGACGTCGTCGCTCGAGAGCCCGCTGGTCTTCTCGGCGCTGGCTGCCACGGCTCGCCTCACTGTAGAACGTCAGCGTTCCCTGCGGGTGGCTCCCGCGTGACCCAATTATGCCGTGTCGCCCCGCAGCCGCGGTCGCGGTTGGCTCACTCGGCGCCGGTGTCGTTCCAGCGCGCAAGTATCGTGCCGCCGTGCTCGTAGCCGAGCACGCTGATCGCTGCGGTCGACAGCCCGAGCCGCCCGCCCTGCTCGGGGCCGAGTTCGACCCAGCGCGCGCCGAGCACGCGCAGCACATGCCCGTGGGCGAACACTGCGACCTCGCCTCCTGCGCCACGCAGCTCGGCAACGATCGGATCGACTCGCTCGCCCACCTGCGCAGCGTTCTCGCCGCCGGGACAGCCGTCGCGCCACAGGCTCCATTGCGGCTGCACTGCCCGTATCTGCGCCGTGGTGAGGCCCTCAAACTCGCCGTAGTCCCACTCGAGCAGCGCGTCGCGCACCTGTGCGATCTCGCCGAGCCCGCACAGCTCGCACGTTTCGCGCGCCCGCCGCAGCGGGCTCACGAGCGCGGCCGCGAAGCGATGCTGCGCGAGCCTCGCAGCAAGCCCGCGCGCGGCGGCGCGCCCCTGCTCGGTGAGCGGCACGTCGGTGCGTCCCGTGTGCCTGCCCGCGAGGCTCCACTCGGTCTCCGCGTGGCGGACCAGCACGATCTCCGCACCGCCCGCAGACGGGCTCACCGCAGCGGTCCCGGGGGCGCGGCCGCATCGTCGACGATCACGGTGAGGCGCTCGCGGCGGAGCAGGCTCGCGGGGACGTGCGGGGAGGGCTTGCCGAGCATCGCGCTCACCGCGTCGGCCTTGCTCGCCCCCACGGCCAGCAGCAAGCAGCCGCGTGCCGAGTGCAGCACGGGCAGGCTCAGCGTGATCCGCTCGGGAGGTGGCTTGGGCGAGTCGTGCACGCCTATGCAGATCGCGCTCTCAGGAGCGCTTAACGCCGCGGCTCCCGGAAACAGCGAGGCGACGTGCCCGTCGGGTCCGATGCCGAGCACGATCACGTCGAGCGCCGGCACGGCGCCCGACGCCTCGCCGTCGCCGTTCGGCACGGCGCCGGCGAGCTCCTGCGCGTAGCGCTCGGCACCAGCATCGGGGCCGAGCTCGCCCTGCATTCGGTGGACGTTGGCGGCCGGCACCGCGGCCGCTCGCAGCAGCGTCGAGGCGAGCAGACGGTAGTTGCTCAGCTCGTCCTCCGGCTCCACGCAGCGCTCGTCGGCGAACCACACGTGCACGGCGCTCCAGTCCTCGACGGCGCCGGCGAGCAGCTCGTACGTGCGCCCCGGCGTCGTTCCGCCGCTGAGCGCCAGGTGTGCGCTCCCGCGCTCTGCGAGCGCTCGCGAGAGCTGGCGTGCGACGTGCGCGGCTGCGCGCTCTGAGACGCTCTCGGCGTCGGGGCACGTGGTCAGCCGCGTCAAGGCAGCATCGCCTCGGCGGCCCTCAGCGCGGGTACGTAGGTGGGGTCGCGCAGCAGCGCCTGGCGAATGCCCTCGGCGAGCACGCCGGTCTCGCCGCGTGAGGCGCCGAGCACCGTCCATTCGCGCTCTGAGCCACGCGCGTCGCGCACGGTCGCGCGCAGCCCGCCGACGCCACGGTCCAGGCGCAGGTTGCGCCCCGCGGCCGTCTCGAGCGCGAGCCCCTCGAGGCCGCGCACCTGCAGCTCGGGGCGGGCGTCAGGCTGACCGCCACATCCTGGCCGCGCGCGCTCGCCTTGCCCGTGAGCGCGTCGCCGTGGGCCACCAAGGGCGCAGCCCGCCACTCCAGGCGCGAAGCCAGCCATCCGGCGAACAGCATCGCCGCGACCGCCGAGGCGGGATGGTGGCGAATGCTCAGGCTGGTGATCGTGCGCAGTTCGCGACGCAGCCACGGCGGGTCGAACACGGCGGCCACGCGCTCGCGCCACGGGATCGAGCGCAGCCAGGCGAGGTCGACCACGTACACACGCCTGCTCAGCGCGCACGCCCGCTGCAGCGCTTCGCGCGGGTCCGGCTCGTCGACCGAGTCGATCAGGATCGCCTGGCACAGGTCGAGCAGCGCGTGCGCCTGTTCTTCGTGGCCGTGCGGCGACCACAGCAGCGTCGGCATGTCGGTCACGACGAGCGGGTCGGCGATCGTGAGCAGGTCGTCGAGGTGCTTTTCGCCGAGCTCGACGACCACGGTCTCGCGCAGGAGCGCGACCTCACCGTCGTGGGGATCGCCCTCGGAGGAGATCATGACGCGCGCGTCGAGACGGTCGCGCCGCGGCTCGTAGGAGAGCACGACGGTGCGCGAGGCATGAAAGCGGCCCACGCCGCGCAGGCGGTTGGCGATCTCGCCGCTCCATTCGCGGTCGACGAAGGCGATCATGTTGAGCACGCGCGCGGGCACGTAGCGCTCGTCTTCTGCGTGCCGCTGGGCGAGCAGCCTGCGCAGCGCCTCTTCGATGCGGTCGGGCGTGGTGCCCTGCTCGCTCCACACCGCCTCGCTCACGCCGCTCATCAGATCGCGCGCCAGTGATCGCCCTCGCGCAGGATCCGCTCGCTCTCGACCGGTCCCTGCGAGCCCGCTTCGTATTTCGGCAGCGGTCCCGGCGTGCTCTTCCAGGTCTTCAGGATCGGATCGCAGATGCGCCACTGCGCCTCGACCTCGTCGTTGCGCGTGAACAGCGTCGCGTCGCCGCGCATCGCGTCGGTGATCAGCCGCTCGTAGGCCTCGGGCGACTGCGACAGGAACGCGGTCCCGTAGAGGAACTCCATGCTCACCGGGCGGATGATCATGCGCGTGCCGGGGATCTTCGCGCCGAGGCGCAGCGAGACGCCCTCGTTGGGCTGCAACGTGAGCACGAGCTGGTTTGGCTGCACGCCGAGCGAGCCCTGCTGGCTGAAGGCGAGGTGGGGGACCGGCTTGAGCGTCACCGCGATCTCGGTGACCTTGCGCGCGAGCCGCTTGCCTGTGCGCAGGTAGAACGGCACGCCCGCCCAGCGCCAGTTGTCGACTTCCAGGCGCAGCGCCGCGTAGGTCTCGGTGCTCGAGTCCTCGGGAACGCCCTCCTCTTCCAGGTAGCCGGGCACGTCCTCGCCGCCCGCGTGGCCGGCGCCATACTGCGCGCGCACCGCGATCTCGGCCAGCTCGCCGTCGCTGGGCGGTGGAATCGCCTGCAGCACCTTCACCTTCTCGTTGCGCACGTCTTCGGCGGTGAAGCTCACCGGTGGCTCCATCGCCACGTGGCAGAGCAGCTGCAGCATGTGGTTCTGGATCAGGTCGCGCAGCGCGCCGGCCGAGTCGTAGTAGCCGGCGCGCGAGCCGATGCCGATGTCCTCGGCGGCGGTGATCTGCACGCTGTCGATGTAGTTGCGGTTCCACAGCGGCTCGAACATGCCGTTGGCGAACCGGAACGCCATCATGTTCTGGACCGTCTCCTTGCCCAGGTAGTGGTCGATGCGGAAGACCTGGGTCTCGTCGAAGATCGCGAGCACGCGCCGGTTCAGCTCGCGCGCCTCCTCGAGGGTGGTGCCGAACGGCTTCTCGATGATCACGCGCACCTGGCGCGTGCTCGTGCTCGTTCAGCTTGGACGCGCCGAGCTGCTCGATGATCACCGGGAAGAACGCGGGCGCGGTCGACAGGTAGAAGGCGCGGTTGAGCGGTTCGCCGGCGTCGCGCTCGAATGCGTCGAGCTCCTCGCGCAGCTGCGCGTAGACCGAGTCGTCGTCGAACGTGCCCGCCACGTAGCTCACGTTCTCGAGCAGCGCCCGCAGCACGTCCTCGTCGGGCGTGCGCCGCGAGAAGCGTCCGGATCGCCTGCTCGCACTCGGCGCGGTAGTCCTCGTGCGCCTTTTCTTTGCGCGCGACGCCGATCAGGTGGAAGCGCTCGGGCAGCGCGCCGTCGTGCGCGAGGTTGTAGAGCGCCGGCAGCAGTTTGCGCCGCGCGAGGTCGCCCGGTGGCGCCGAAGATCACGAGCGAGGTCGGCGGCACGGGCAGGCGCTCGAGCCCCGCGACCAGCGGGTTCTCGGGCTCGGCTCGGCTGGTTGGACGCCCGGCAGCGACCGCCATGTTCAGCCCCTCGCGCCCCCTCTCGCGCGCTTCGGCGGCCGGCGCGGGCTTGACCGCGTGGCCGCCGAACTGGTTGCGCAGCGCGGCCAGCACGCGGTCGGCGAAGTCGCCGTTTCCGCGCGAGCGCAGGCGCGCGTACAGCGACGCGGTGATCACCGGCGTGGGCACGTCGTGAGCGGTCGCGTCCGCGATCGTCCAGCGGCCCTCGCCCGAGTCCTCGGTGTAGCCCTCGATCGCCTCCAGCTCGTTGCCGTCGGCTTCGAACGCTCGCGCGGCGAGTTCGCACAGCCACGAGCGCACGACCGAGCCCTGGCCCCACAGGTGCGCGATCTTGGCGTTGTCGAGCTCGTACTCGCACTTGTCGAACACGTCGAAGCCCTCCGCGTATGCCTGCATCAGCCCGTACTCGACGCCGTTGTGGACCATCTTCACGTAGTGCCCCGCACCGGAGGGGCCGAAGTGCATCCATCCGCGCGGGCCGATCGCCGCGACGCTCTGCTCGTTGGTCTGCGGGCGCGAGCACGTCGAGGATCGGCGCGAGCCGCTTGACCGCCTTGCGCGGCCCGCCGACCATCATGCAGTAGCCCACTTCGAGCCCCCACACGCCGCCGGAGACGCCGACGTCGACGTATTCGATGCCGCCGCGTTTGAGCGCCTGAGAGCGGCGCTTGTCGTCGGTCCAGCGCGAGTTGCCGCCGTCGATGATCACGTCGCCGCGGTCGAGCAGCTTGGCCAGCTGGTCGACGGTCTGCTGGGTGGGCTCGCCCGCCGGAACCATGATCCAGACCATGCGCGGCGCCTCGAGCTTGGCGACGAGCTCCTTCAGCGAGCGCGCGCCGGACGCGCCGTTCTTGACGGCCTGCGACGGCCTTCGGCGTCGAAGTCGAAGGCGACCACCTCGTGGTCGGAGTCGCGGCGGATGCGGTGGACCATGTTGCCGCCCATCTTGCCCAGCCCGACAAAACCGATCTGCGTCATGTTGGCTCCTTGATGCTTGCGGTTAGGGCGCGCAGCGCGCTCGCTGGATCGGCGCCTGCGAGCGTGAGCCGCTCGGCGGGCAGGCCGAGCTCGCGCAGCGTGCTCAGGTCGCCGATCGCCTGAGCGTGCTTGAGCGTCGTGAAGGTGTAGGGCGCGCCCTGGATCTCGACGTCGCGGGGCCCGTCGTGGAGCAGCTGCAGGAAGCGTCCGATCTTCGGGCCGCCCTTGTGGAACTGGCCGGTGGAATGCAGGAAGCGCGGGCCGTAGCCGAACGTGGTCGTCGCGCGGGTCGCGGCGCGGATCGCCACGCGCAGCTCGGCCATCGCCGCGTCCAGCGCCGGGGACGGCTCGAGGTAGGCCATGAGCGCGACGTATGCCGGGGGCGCGGCGTCGAGCAGCAGCGCGCGCAGCGCTGCGTCGTCGGCGTCCGCCAGCGCCGGCAGCCGTGCCCTCGGATTCGTAGTCGGCGAGCACGCGCTTGGTGGCGTCCTTGGCCTGCTGGACGTTGGGCTGGTCGAACGGGTTGATCTCGAAGCCCCCAGCCGGCGACCGCGACCGCGAGCTCCGCCAGCATGAACACGCGCCCGAGGTCGCGCGGGCCGCGGGTGGGGATCGTGAGCAGCGGGTGGCCGGCGTCGGCGAGCGCGCGCACGCGCGCGTCGAGCTCCGGGTCCGGCGCGGCGATGTCGGGCAGGTAGGCGAACACGCGATCCTCGCCGTATTCCGTCGGGTCGCCGAGCGGCTCCTCGGCGACCGGCAGGATGCCCGTGCCGTGCTTGCCGGTGGACTCCGCGACGAGCTGCTCGAGCCACAGGCCGAGGCCCGGCAGCGTGGGGGCGATCAGGAACGTGAGCTTGTCGCGGCCGGCGCGCGCGAGCGCGCTCAGCGCCGCCCCGAGCCACACGGCTGCCGGCGGAGCTCGGAGTCCTGCGCGCCGGCTCGCCGTCGCTCGCCACGAGCGTGGTCTCCCAGGCGCTCGGCGCGCCCGAGCAGCAGCGCGCGCACGTCGACTCCCATCAGCGCGGCCGGGACGATGCCGAACGGCGACAGCGCGCTGTAGCGCCCGCCGATGTCGGGGTCGCCGTGGAAGGTCCGCCTGAAGCCGCGCTCGCGGGCGAGCGCGCGAGGCCGGAGCCGGGGTCGGTGATCGCCACGAAGTTCGCGCCGTCGGGCACGAGCGAGCAGAAGTGCGCGAACAGCGACAGCGGCTCGATCGTGCCGCCGGACTTCGAGGAGACGAGGAACAGCGTGCGCGGCAGCTGCACCGCGTGCTCCGTCGCGCTCGATCCAGGCGGCGTCGGTCGAGTCGAGCACGTGCAGCGCGGGCCGGTCGGGCGCGTGCGCGAAGCAGCGGCGCAGCACCTCGGGCGCGAGCGAGGAGCCGCCCATGCCGAGCAGCACGACGTCGCTGAAGCCCGTCGTCGCGCACCTCGTCGGCGAACGCCTCGACGGCAGTCGAGCTCGGCGAGCATGCGCTCGGCGATCGTCAGCCAGCCCAGGCGGTTCGGCGACCTCGGGCGTGCCCGGCCGGGCCCCACAGCGTCGCGTCGCCTTCGCGCAGGCGCTCGGCCACGTCGCTGCTCGCCGGCGAGCGCCAGTCCGTTCGCTCACCGCTCGCCGCAGCGAAGCCGGCAGGTGGGCCTCGACGGTGAGGGTTGGCGTCGCTCACGCCACGATCGTAGTGGCCGCGGCGCTGGTATAGGTTTCCGGCGTCCGCAGGGTCCGCGCTGCTGCCTGAGGCCCTCGCGCTCAGAGCGCCGGTGCGCCGCGAGCAGACGCAGAATCCGTCGCCGTCGAAGAACATGTCCGAACCCGATTCTCCAAGTCAACGACCCGACCGCAACCTCGCGCTCGAGCTCGTGCGCGTGACCGAGGCGGCGGCGCTCGCGGCCGCGCCGCTGGTCGGCATGGGCGACAAGGAGGCGGCCGACCAGGCCGCCGTGGACGGCATGCGCTACATGCTGCACTCGGTGCCATGGACGGCGTGGTGGTGATCGGCGAGGGCGAGAAGGACGAGGCGCCGATGCTCTACAACGGCGAGCAGATCGGCGACGGCTCGCCGCCGCAGGTCGACATCGCGGTCGACCCGCTCGAGGGGACGACGCTCGCGGCCAACGGCATGCCGAGTGCGCTGGCGGTGATCGCGCTGTCGCGCCCGCGGCACGATGTTCGACCCGGGCCCGTGCGTGTACATGGAGAAGATGGCCGGCGCGCCCGAGATCGCCGACCTGCTCGACCTCGACCGCCCGCTCGGCGAGACCGTGCGCGCTGGTCGCCGAGCGCAAGGGCTCGCCCGGTCGGCGACGTGATGGTCGTGGTGCTCGACCGCCCCCGCCACGAGCAGGGGATCGCCGCGATCCGCGAGGCCGGTGCACGCGTGCGGCTGATCCCCCACGGCGACGTCTCGGCGGCGCTGCTGGCGGTCACCGAGCGCTCTCCCGTCGATCTGCTGTGGGGCATCGGCGGCACGCCCGAGGGGGTGATCTCGGCGGCGGCCGTCAAGTGCCTCGGCGGCCAGCTGCTCGGACGGCTGTGGCCGCGCGACGAGCGCGAGCGCAGCCGCCGCGCTCGAGGCCGGCTACGACCTCGAGCGAGTGCTCGCAGCGCGACGACCTGGTGGCCGGCGAGGACGTGTTCTTCTCCGCCACCGGCATCACCGACGGCGACGTGCTGCAGGGCGTGCGCTACCCGAGCGCCGGCGGCGCGACGACCGAGTCGCTGGTGACGCGCTCGCGCTCGGGGACGATCAGGCGCATCAGGGCGACCCACGACCGCGCCAAGCTGCGGGCGGTCGGCGGCGACCGCTACATGCATGCCGCGGGCCGGGGGGATGAGCCCGGAACGGCTGTGGCGACTGTCCGCCGCTCTGCTCACGCGCGGGCATCCGCGACTCGCACGCTTCGTCAAGAAACTCAACTCGGCGCTCTACCACAACTCGCTGGCGCCGCTGGTCGAGTTCAGTCCCGACATCCAGCTCGGCCACCACGGGTTCGGCACGGTGATCCACGGCAACGTCATGATCGGGCGGCGCGTGAAGATCTGGCACCACGTCACGATCGCCGCGCGCACCTCGACCGGCTCGCCTCACCGGATCATCATCGAGGACGACGTGAACATCGGCGCCAACGCCGTGATCATCTCGCCGCTCGAGGGCGGCCTTCGCATCGGGCGTGGGGCGCGGGTCGGCGCGGGCGCAGTCGTTACGCGAGACGTGCCGGCCGGTGCGACGGTGGTCGGTCCCTCTGCGCGAATCACCGAGGACGACGCCGGTCAGTGAGGGGGCGCGAAGCGCCCGACGCGCGACTCGGCGAGGTCGAGGCGCGCGAGCGAGCGCAGGAACCCGTAGGTGACGATCACGTGGATGCGCGACTGCGTGACGTTGTACAGCCGACGACTCAGCCCTGAAGCGATCGACGGGTAGAAGTTCGCGACCTCGACCTCCACGTGCAGCGTTGCGCGTCCGGGGGCTCCGCCGGCCTTGCGGGTGACCTCGATCTGCAGGTAGCCACGACCGCGCCCGCGGCGCGAGACGAGCAGGCCGCGCGCGATGCGCCAGCGCACGAGGCCGCGTCGCGCGTCCATCTCGTATTCGGGCGCGTGGAAGCTGAGCAGGCGCAGCGGTCGCGCGAGCAGCACGACCGAGCGCCCGCTCTCGCTGTAGTGGACGCGGATCAGCCCGAGCGTTACCCGCGTGAGGAAGCGCCAGTAGGTTCGTGCCAGGCGCTCGAGATGCGCCGGCGTCCAGATCTCGTCGATGTCCGCTTCTGAGAGCTCGAGGTCGGCGCGTTGGGTGGAGCGCACCGCTCCGCTGTCGGTATCGACCGAGGTCGAATCGTCCAGAGCCACGATCCGAGCCCTCGGCGGCCGGGCACGACGGGCTCGCACGCGCGCCACGTCGAGGCCCGCGAGCGCGAGCAGCCCGGCTGCGAGCACGATCAGGGCGAGCGTCATTTGCGCCGCACGAGTGTCACCGGTTCTTCAGGCTATCTGCGGGAAACGCCTGCGCTAGTCGTCCTCGGCGCCTGATATGCACCAACGGTGAGCGACGATCAGCACGAGCAGCACCTGCCGAAGGCTCGACCTCTGGCAGAGCTGCCGATCGAGCGGGTGCTCGAGCGCGCCGAGGAGCTGGCCCGCCGTTGGGCGATCGCGCTCGTGCTCGCTCGCCCGCTCGACGGCCTGGCGGAAGTCCCGCTCGAGGAGCTCGCGCGCGAGGCTCCTGAGCTGTGCGTGCAGGTGCTGCGCGCGCTCGCCTCCGACGCGGAGCTCGACAGTCTGATCGACGGCATGCGGCCGAGGCCGCGCGCAGGCGCGCCCGCAGAGGACCCGGCCGCGCGCCTGCAGGAGATCTCCGGCGCGCACAGCCCGCACGCGCTGGTCGAGGCGGTCGAGGCCCTGCGCGGCGTGCTATGGGATGCGCTCCTCGAGCAGCTCGACGCGTCCGCCTTCGAGCGGACGTCCACGCGAGCTGCCGCCGACGCGTGCGACAGGCTGGCGTTCGTGTGCTCGTGCCTGCTGGCTGCGAGTGTCGGCCCACCCGTGGGCGAGAGGTCCGCGGCAGGCGCTGGTGCGCTCGCGGGCCTGGGCGAGGCGCGCGCGGTGGAGCAGCGGTTCGCGGCCGCCCAGCGAGCGTTCGAGCCGGCGATGGCCCGCGTCGAGCGTGCGATCGTGGCCGGCGCCGCGCCCGAACAGGTCGATCGCGGCCAACGTCCGCGCCTGCTCATCATCGACGAGCTCGCGCCCGCGGTGGCGGAGCGCGGCGAGCCCACGAGAGCGACGGAGCCTCGGCGGGAGATCGAGGCTCGCGATGAACGCGGTGAGCATCCGCACCCGCCGTGGATCGACGCGATCGCGCGGGAGCTCGATTCCTACCGACGCAGTGGACGGCCCTTCAGCGTGCTCGTGATCGAACTGCGGGGCTCCGCGCTCGCGCGCGACCCGGGTTCCGGGCGCTCCGCGCTCGCCGAGGATGTCGAGCGGGTGCTTTCGGCCGAGTTGCGCCAGGCTGCGCGGGCGCTCACCTCAGGTCAGCTCGGCTCACTGCGCGAAGGCTCACGCCCCGGTTCCCTTGCCCGCGAGGGGCCCGGCCGCTTCTGGCTGTTGGCGCCCGACACGGACCGCAGCGGCGCGGCCGACCTCGTGCGCCGGCTCGAGCGTGCGGTCGCACGGCCCGCCAGCCAGCGCGGCGGGACCGTCGAGGTGGCGATCGGCTCGGCCGTGTGTCCCGACGATGCCACCGACGCCGTCGCGCTGGCTGAGCACGCCGATCTTGACCTGTACGCGTGGCGCTCCTCCACGGGGGTGCCGGAGCAGGTGCACGACGCAGCGCGGCAGCGCCGGGCCTAGAAGCTTCTCTCAGCCGGCGGTTACGCCGCCGGCGATGACGGCCGAGGCCGGGACTTCGGGCTGGCCCAGCGAGGGCGAGTTGGGCGCGCTGCCGACGACGTGCGTTCCGATGCGCACCGTTTCGGTGATGTCGAGCGCCTGCGCCGCGCCGGCCGTGAGGTCCCAGTCGGCCCCGATGTGGCTGTACGGTCCGCGGTCGAGCACGGGAACCGTCAGCGCGTGGCCGGCGTAGGTCACCTTGATCAGCGTGCCGCACGGAAGCGTGCGGTTGGCCACTCCCACGACGCTCGGCGTCAGGGTCTGCCCGCACGCCGTCTTCTGTCCGTAGAAGCCGGGTCCGAACCAGGTGGCGATGCCGCTGGAGTGGACCCGTGCTTTCGAGGCGCGCTTCGCCGTGCTCGGAGCGGCCGCCCCGCCGGTGGATGCGAGCGCGGCTGCACTCGTCACCGCGACGCACACACATGTCGCGAGGATCGCAAACAGGGATGGGGCTGTCCGTAGCTTGATCTTCATCATCGTCACGCCTACGGGGTGAGCTGACGGGCTCGCGCGGCTTTTCTGCCGCGCTACGGCCCTGCTGGGCCGATTCGCCCCGGTGGATCCTGGGGATCCACATTGGGTCCCCCGTCCGACTCGAGCTGGCTCGGGTCGGTTCGGCGAAGTCGCGCAGTATACAAAACCCCGTCCCGGACGACGGGGTGCCGGCTCAGGAGGGGGTGACCCTCGAGAAGACGTCCCTCAGCAGCCGCTCGCCTGTGGTGACCCCCGACTTGGCCAGCTCGCCGACGATCTCGAAGGCGGAGGCGATCAGCTCGGTTCCGCCGGGCGGATGGACAGTGCCGCGTGTCGCGTCTCGTTCGGATTCAAACCCCTGTCGGGGAATCCGAGGCGCCTGCTCGCGAGCTCCAGCGGCGGTGCCGCGCTTGCGCCGCGGCGCGCCGGAGGCGGCTTTGGGCTTGCGCGCCGAACGCGGTTTGGCGGTGGCCGCGGCCGCGGAGCCGTTTCGCTCCGGACCGCCGGACGGGGTCCTCGCCGTGCGCGCGGCCGCCCTGCGCGCGCTCGCCCTCTGCGGACGCGTGCTGGGAAGCTTTGCGAGCACGCTCGGGCTGTCCTCCGCGGTGCTTGGTTCGCGCGCGCTGTCGCCGGGGCCGCTCATCGCTCACATCATTGCTTAATGCACGCCTGCAGCGGCTTCAGAAGCGCACAGTTCAGCCCGATAATCGAGTGCGAGCCGTTAGGATGGTGTCCCGAGAGCTTCACTTGCCTTGTAACGTTGCGAGCGCTTCGGCCGTATGTGTCTCGCCTGGCCCGATCCCGGCCGCTGGGCGGGCATCGCGTCGGAATCACCTGCGGGTTGTCGATCGACGGAAGAATGGATGAGCGATGTCAGTAGTCGAGCTTCAGGAGCTGGATGAGGTCAAGGGCCTGCTGGCCAAGGGGCAACAGGTCGGCGTTCTCTCCTATGCAGAGATCAGCAAGGCGATGTCGGAGCTCGACCTGGACGAGGCCGATGTCGAAGAGCTCCACGGCTTCCTCGAGCGCTCCGAGATCGAGCTCGTAGAGGACATCGACCCGGCGATCGCCGCGTCCGCGCAGCTCGAGCGCGCGCCGGACAAGCGCGGCCGGCGCAAAGCAAAAACCGCGCTTGACCTCAAGCCGGACATGACTACCGACTCGCTGCAGCTGTTCCTGAAGGACATCGGCAAGGTGCGCCTGCTCACCGCCCAGGAGGAGGTCGACCTCGCAAAGCGCATCGAGCGCGGCGACCTCGACGCCAAGCAGAAGATGGTCGAGTCGAACCTGCGTCTCGTGGTGTCGATCGCGAAGAACTACCGCAACCAGGGGCTGCCCTTCCTCGACCTGATCCAGGAGGGGACGCTGGGTCTCGTGCGCGCGGCCGAGAAGTTCGACTACCGCAAGGGATTCAAGTTCTCGACCTACGCCACCTGGTGGATCCGCCAGGCCATCGCACGCGCGCTGGCCGACAAGGCCCGCACCATCCGCATTCCCGTTCACGTGGTCGAGAAGCTCAACAAGATCGGCCGCGCCGAGCGCAAGCTCGTCACGGAGCTCGGCCGCGAGCCCACCGCCGACGAGATCGCCGAGGTCACCGGCATCGACCCCGAGGAGGTCGACTCGATCAAGCGCTCGGCGCAGGCGCCGGTCTCGCTGGAGAAGCCTGTCGGCGACGAGGAGGAGTCGGAGTTCGGCCAGTTCATCGCCGACGAGCGCGCCGAGTCGCCCTACGAGCGGGCCGCCGAGATCCTCACCAAGGAGGCGCTGCGCGAGGCGCTCGAGAACCTCTCCTACCGCGAACGGCGCGTGCTCGAGCTGCGCTACGGCCTCGGCGGCGAGCACCCGCGCACGCTCGACGAGGTTGGGCGCACGTTCAACGTGACCCGCGAGCGCATCCGCCAGATCGAGAACCAGTCGCTGAAGAAGCTGCAGAGCCTCGCCGAGGCCCAGAAGCTCCGCGACGTCGCCTGATCGGACGCCGCACACGCCCGTCTGAAGGGGGGTCGTCCAGGCCCCGGTGATGTGTTCAAGCAGCGCGGCCGGCCTGCCGATGAGGACCCATGTTCCAGGTCGAGGACGCGCTGCGCGCGCTTGTCGAGAAGCAGGGCTCCGACCTGCACCTGAAGGTCGGCTCGCCCCCGCTCTATCGCGTCAACGGCGAGCTGATGCTCGACGCGAGCGCCGAGCCGGTCAGCGCCGATGAGACCACGGTCGCCCTGCATGCGCTGCTCACCGACGAGGTGAAGCTCGAGGAATTCGCACGCGAGCACGAGGTCGATTTCTCGTTCGAAATACCGGGTGTGGCGCGCTACCGCGTGAACGCGTTCCAACAGCGCGGCGTCATCTCGATGGCCTGCCGCGCGATCCCGCCCCACATCTCGACGATCGAGGAGCTGTCACTGCCGCCCGTCGTGCGCGAACTCGCCGAGGAAGAGCGCGGCATCGTCCTTCTGACGGGCACCACCGGCTCGGGAAAGTCGACGACGCTCGCGGCGATGATCGACCACATGAACCGCACGATGAGCAAGCACATCGTCACGATCGAGGACCCGATCGAGTTCGTTCACCAGGACCTGCGCTGCGTCATCAACCAGCGCGAAGTGGGCATGGACACGGCTTCGTTCAAGCGCGCCCTGAGGCGGGTGCTGCGCCAGGACCCCGACGTGATCCTGGTCGGCGAGATGCGCGACGAGGAGACGGTGCAGACGGCGCTGTCGGCCGCCGAGACAGGCCACCTCGTGCTCTCCACGATCCACACCGTCGACGCCACCGAGTCGATCAACCGCATGCTCGACTTCTTCCCGCCCCACCAGCACGAGCAGGCGCGCAGCATGATCGCCGGGACCGTCAAGGGAGTCATCTCCCAGCGTCTCGTGCCGGGCGCCGATGGCGGCCGCGTGGCGGTGTGCGAGATCCTGCGTATGACCGGCCGTGCGCGCGACATGATCGTCGACTCCAACCAGACCGGCAAGCTGATCGAGGTCATCACGAGCGGCGGCTACTACGGCATGCAGACCTTCGACCAGGCGCTGTATGGCCACGTCAAGGCCGGCCGCGTCACCTTCGAGGACGCGATGCGGGTCGCGTCGAGCCCGCACGACTTCAAGCTGCTGATGCAGGCCGAAGGGCGCAGAGGCACGACGATGGACGACGTCGCCTCCGCCGAGGGCAAGCGCGAGCCTCAGCCCGACGCCACGCTCGCCGCCTGACGCTCCTTCCCGTCCTAGGCCCGCGCGCGTGAGCTCGCCCCGGCCGCTTCAATTGGTAAAGTAAAGGGCGAAATGGCCGTCGATGAGACTTGTCCCGTGTGCATGACCGCGGAGATCATCTGCGGTAAGTGGACGCTGCTGCTCGTGCGCGAGCTCGCCGAAGGCACCTCGCGCTTCTGCGAGCTCGAACGGTCGCTGTCCGGTATCAGCCCGCGCACGCTCTCGCTGCGGCTGCGAGCGCTCGAGGAGGAGCGCATCGTTGCGCGCCACACGTTCCCCGAGGTTCCTCCGCGCGTCGAGTACGCCCTGACCGAGAAGGGTCGGGCGCTGCTTCCGATCATCGACGACATGCGCGCCTACGGCGAAGACTGGCTCGGCTCGGAGTGCAGCGAGCGCCCCGCCGCGGCCGATCTGCTGCTCGCCTAACGACTCGCGCAGCGAGCGCTGCAACCAACGCTGCGCGCGCAGGAGCGCGAGCGTGCGAGAGCGAAGGGGAGCCTCACGATGCGATCGTCTTCCTTCCAGGATGCACTCGAACTGTTCATGCAGGAGGCCTCCGGCCTGTTGCACGCGGAGGTCTCGGCGGGCGCCGAGGTGCCTTTCGAGGTCGAGCCGCGCAACCAGCGCAGGGGCTCACGCGGCTCCGCGCTGTACTGCTATCGCGCGCTCACCGGCGAGTTCATCGAGGAGCGCCGCGCAGCCCTCGAACGGCTGCCCGCACACGCCAAGGCCAAGCGAGCGCTCGAGCAGTTCGCAGGACTCGAGCGCTACCTCGAAAGCGCCGGCGTCGAGCCCGGCCGAGCCGACCCGCCGACGCGCGCGCGCCGCGCGCTGAACGTTCTGCTCGAGGACGCGTTCGGCGAACAGACCGACTTCGAGCTGCGCCCCGAGCGGGTACAGGCCGCGCTCGAGCGGCTGGAGCGCTCCTCGCTGGCGAATGCCAGCGAGTTCATGCTCGTGGCGTCGCTGCTCGGCGTGCAGATCAGCTGCCCGGAGCTGGCGCTGGCCAGCGGCCTCACGATCGCTCAGCCCGACGCGCTCGCGGGGCTGCCGGAAGCCGTGATCGCCGGCGAGGGCTTCGAGCCTCGTCTGGTGGTCGTGCTCAGCGGCGAGGAGGAGCAGCCGCGCGAGGCGATCGCCCGCTCGGTCGAGGCGCTCGGCGAGCTGCTGCGCGCTTTGCGGCTGTTCGGCGACGGACGCGTGAGTCTCGGCGCGCTCGCCTTCTCGCGCGTCGGCGGCGGTACGTGGAGCCCGCTCGCGCTGTCGGCGGGAGGGCGCCCCCACGGAGTGCTGCTGGTCACCCCCGACCAGGAGGATGAGCTGCGCGCCTTCTGCAGCCTCGTCTCACGGCGCGCCCCCGACGGCGATGAGATCGCCTGGGCGCTCGAGCGCTTCGAGCTTGGATGTGCGCGCGAGAGCGCCTACGCCGCGCTCACCGACTACCTGCTTGCTCTGCGCGCGCTACTCGAGCCCGAGGGTCCGTCGAGCGGGCTGCTGGCAGGACGCCTGTCCGCCCTGTGCGCGACGCCCACCGCCCGCCCGCGCCTGACCGAGCGGGCCACCCAGGCGCTCGAGCTCGAGCGCGCGGTCATCGCGGGCACGGCGGTCGAGCACACCGGCGGCTGCGCGCTCGTGGAGGAGATCGCGGGGAACCTGCGCGCGCTCCTGCGCGATGTCATCTGCGGGCACCTGGCGCCGGACCTGGCGTCGCTCGCGGACGAGATCCTGCTCACGCGCGAGGAGCCCTCAGGCGAAGAGGTACTCGGATACGTGCCAGAGCCCGAGGAGGTCCTGGACCTCATCATCTAGGTGAGGCACGAGCAGCGGCCGGGGCTCCTCGACCGCGCTCGAGAGTCGTGCGATCGTCTCGCTGTCGCGCCGTGCGAGCACGTCGAAGTCGGCGAGGTTGCGTGCGACACGCCCGGCGAGCGCTCCACCCAGGTCGTCCTCGAGCAGCTCGGCGACAGCCTCCACCGAGCGTCCGCCCAGCCCGTCGCTGTGGACGCGGTTGACGATCAGCTCGCCGCGTCCCATGCCCGCGGCTGCGAGCGCATCGGCCAGAAAGACCGCCTCGCGCGCCGGCTCGGCCTCGGGCGAGGTGACGATCAGAAAGGCCGTGTCGGGGGAGCGGAGCAGCGCCGCGACCTCGCGCGTGCGCTGGCCGAAGCCCTCGATCACCCCCGAGAGCGCGCGAAAGAACTTGGACAGCTCGGCAAACATGTCCACGCCCGTGATGCGCGCGAAGATCCCGAAGACCAGCCCCGAGCCGCGCCCGAACAGCCGCGCGGTCAGGCCCCCGGGCGCGAGGAACACCTGCAAAGCGCGGCCTTCGAGGAAGCCCAGCAGCCGCGTCGGTGCCCTGAGGAAGTCCAGCGCGTTGCGCGATGGGGGCGTGTCGAGCACGATCACGTCGAAGTCGTGCTCCTCGTAGAGCTCGTACAGCTTGGCGATGGCGCTCAGCTCATGCGAGCCCGCGACCGCGGTCGAGAGCTCGCGGTAGACGCTGTTGTGGAGGATGTCCTCGCGTGAGCGCTCGTCCGGCGCGAGTCGCGTCACGATCTCATCGAGCGTGCGCTTGGCGTCGAGCATCATCGCCCACAGCTCGCCCTTGACCTCAACTCCCTGCGCCGTGAAGCGGCGCCGCTCGATCATGCGTGGCTCGCCCGAGAGCTGCTCGAGCCCGAGCGCGCTCGCCAGCCTCTTGGCCGGGTCGATCGTAACCACCGCGACCTTCTGCCCGCCGGCCGCCAGCCCGAGCGCCAGCGCCGCCGAGGTCGTCGTCTTGCCGACGCCTCCGGCGCCCACGCAGATCACCACGCGCTTGCCCTCAAGGCTCGCTCGCAGCCGATGCCTCGCGGCCATCGTCGGATCCTAGTTCGATGCAGGAATCGTCGGCCGTCATGCGAATACCCACCGGACGGCTTTCCCGCAAAACCAGCATCGGAGCCACCGTGGAAGGAAGGGCCAAGGTCATCGCGTTCGCCAACCAGAAGGGCGGCGTGGCCAAGACAACGACGACGCTGAACCTCGCGGCCGCCTTCGCCGAGGAGGGGCATCGGGTGCTGTGCGTCGACATGGACCCGCAGGGCAACCTGACGATGTCCCAGGGCATCGATCCCGACACGCTCGAGAAATCGATGTACGACGTGCTCGTACACAAAGTGTCGATCCGCGAGGTGATCCGCAGGCGCGAGATCGACGTGGCGTGCGCCTCGATCGACCTCGCCGGCGCCGAGATCGCGATGTCGACGATGATCGGTCGCGAGCGCTCTCTGCAGAAGGCGTTCCAGCCGATTCTCGAGGACTACGACTTCATCTGCATCGACACCCCGCCGAGCCTCGGCCTGCTCACGATCAACGCGCTCACCGCAGCCGACAAGGTGATCGTCCCCGTGCAGTGCGAGTATCTGTCCATGCGCGGCCTGATCCAGCTGCAGAACACCCTCGCGATGATCCGCGAGAACCTGAATCCTCGCGTCGACATCGAGGGTATCCTGCCGACGTTGGTGGACTCGCGCACGATCCACGCAAAGGAGGCGATCGAGATCCTCGAGGAAAACTTCGGGGACCGCGTGTTCGCCTCGCGCATCCGCAAGACCGTCCGCTTCGCCGAGGCGCCCGTGAAGGGCATGTCGGTGCTCAAGTACGAGCCCGACGGCCTTGCCGCGCAGTCCTATCGCCAGCTCGCGCAGGAGGTTCTCACTCATGGCCAACGCTAAACGCGCGAGCATGCGCGAAGGACCACTGGCGGCTCTGTTCCGCAAGAGCGAAGAGGGCGAGGAGCCGGCCGGCGCGAGCGCGTCCGCCGAGCAGCCCCGCGAGCGCCCGCCGGCGGAGGCGCCCGCCGCGAGCACGCGCGAGAGCGCCCCGCCGCATCCCGGACTGGGCGGCTCGCCCCCCATGAGCGAGCCCGAGGTGCACATTCCCAGCCCGCGCGAGCGCCTGCGCCACGCATTCTCCTCGGAGATTCCCGAAGATGTGATGGAGCGTCCCGCGCCCGCCACCTCCGCAGCGATCGGCGATTACGAGCGCTCCTACGCGGAGCCGGCGCGCGCGAACGGGACGGTCGGCCAGCCCGTGATCCGGGTGCTTGGAGTGGGAGGCGCAGGCGTGAACGCCGTCAACCGCATGGTCGAGACTCAGGTCGAGGGCATCGAGTTCATCGCGGTGAACACCGACATGCAGTCGCTGCAGCAGTCGACCGCCGACATCACGATCCACATCGGCGCAGAGCTGACCAGGGGGCTCGGCTCGGGCTCGGACGCGAGGGTTGGCCGTCAGGCCGCGATGCAGGACTACGACCGCGTGAAGTCGCTGCTGAAGGGGTCGGACATGGTCTTCATCACCGCGGGTGCAGGCGGCGGGACCGGCACGGGCGCCGCGCCGATCATTGCGCGCATCTCACGCGAGCTCGGCGCCCTCACGGTCGCGATCGTGACCAAGCCGTTCGGCTTCGAGGGCTCGCGTCGCGGCGAGCAGGCCGAGCAGGGCGTGGATGCCCTCGCGCAGGAGGTCGACACGCTGATCGTGGTGCCCAACAACAGGCTGCTCACGGTGCTCGACAAGCAGACCTCGATGGTCGACGCCTTCCGCGTCGCCGACGACGTGCTGCGTCAGGGCGTGCAGGGCATCTCCGACCTGGTGACGCTGCCCGGCCTGATCAACCTCGACTTCGCCGACGTGCGCACGATCATGGACGACGCCGGCAGCGCGCTGCTGGGAATCGGCATGGGCGTGGGCGAGAGCCGCGCGATCGACGCCGCCGAGCAGGCTGTCTCCTCGCCGTTGCTCGAAACCTCGATGGAGGGGGCACGCTCGATCCTGCTCTCGATCACCGGCGGCGCCAACCTGTCGCTGTGGGAGGTCAACGAGGCGGCCAAGTCGGTGTCCGAGGCCGCCCACCCGGACGCCAACATCATCTTCGGGGCGATGGTCGACGAAAAGCTCGACGAAGAGGTGTGGGTCACGGTCGTCGCCACCGGCTACGGCGACGAGGGCAGGCGCAAGAGCGTCGCCCGCCTCACCGAGCCAGCCTCGGGAGAGCTGCGGGTGAAGCGCGCGGGCTCCGGGCGGCCCGGTCGCGGCGAGCAACGGCGCGGAGGGCTGCGCGTCGAGGAGCTCGACGTGCCCGAGTTCATCCCCAACCTCTGATCGGCGCTCGCCTGCGCACCACGCGCTCGGCCTCGTACGGGCCGGCTGTGCTATCGCTCTGCAATGCCCGCGGTTGAGCACGGCGTCGTCGCAGCAGGACATCCGCTCACCGCGGAGGCCGGCGCCGCGGTGCTTCGGGAAGGCGGCAACGCGGTCGACGGCGCGGTGGCGGCAATGCTCACCTCCTTTGCCGCCGAGCCCCTGCTCACCGGGCTGGGCGCCGGCGGCTACATGCTCGTGGCGGGGCGCGACGAGCGCCCTGCGCTGCTGGACTTCTTCGTGGCGGCGCCCTCGCGACGCGGCGACGGAAGCGAGGCGGAGCTGCACGCGATCGACGTCTCCTTCGGCGACGCCGTGCAGGTGTTCAACATCGGAGCCGCCTCATGTGGCGTCTACGGCCTGCCCGCGGGGGTGTGCGAGGCGGTCCGCCGCTGGGGCACGGTGCCGCTCGAGCAGCTGGCTGCGCCAGCCGCCCAGCTCGCGCGCGATGGCGTCGTTCTGAACGCAGAGCAGGCCTACGTGGCCGAGATCCTCACCGACCTTCTCACCTCCACGCCCGAGTGCGCCGCACTGTGGGCGCCGCAGGGGCGCATCCTGCAGAAGGGAGAGCTGCTGCGCAACCCCGAGCTCGGCGATGGGCTGGACAGGCTTGCCCGCGACGGCGCCGAGCCGTTCTACCGCGGTGATGTCGCGATCGCGGTGCGCGACTGGCTGCAGCGCGCGCGGCGGCTCGGTGACAGGCGGGGACCTCGCGGGCTACCGCGCAATCGAGCGCGATCCCGTGCGGGTGCGCTACCGCGACCGCGAGATCCTCACCAACCCGCCGCCTTCGGCCGGCGGAACGCTGCTCGCCTATTCGCTCGCCCTGCTCGACCGCGGGCCCGCGCCGCCCACGCTCGCGAACGTTGTCGCGGCGATGCTGGCAGCTCAGCGGGAGCGCACGCCGGATTTCCTCGAGGGCCTCGACAGCGACGGGTTCCTCGAACGCTTCCTCGCGCTGCGGCTCGGCTCGACCACCCACATCTCGGTGATCGACCGCGACGGCTACGCGTGCAGCGTCACCTGCACGAACGGCGAGGGCTCGGGCGTGGTCGTGCCCGGCACCGGCATCCACGTCAACAACGTGATGGGCGAGCAGGACCTCTACCCGTTCGGCTTTCACCGCCACCCTGCCGGCAGGCGCATGCCGAGCATGATGGCCCCGTCGGTCGTGATGCGCGACGGCGATGTCGAGATGGTGCTCGGCAGCGCCGGCTCAAACCGCATCCGCTCGGCGCTCCTGCAGACGATCGTGGGGGTGGTCGACCTCGGCCTCGGTGTGCGCGACGCTGTGCACGCGCCGCGCGTCCACTTCGAGGACGGCGTGGTGTTCGCCGAGCCGGGGATAGACACCGACGAGCTCGACGAGGACCTGCGCATCGTGCGCTTCGGCGCACGCAACCTCTTCTTCGGCGGCGTTCAGGCCGTTCGCCGCGCCGCCGGGACGTGCACCGGCGCCGGTGACCCGCGACGCGGCGGCGTCGCGGTGAGCGCGTGAGGAGAGCGGCGCCGCTGGCGCTGGCGCTGGCGTGTGCGCTCGCGTGCGCTCGGGTGTGGCGGCGTGCGCGCGCCGGACCTGTTCCTCGTGCAGCGCAGCGGCGCGACGCCGCATGCCCGGCTCACGCTGCTCGTCGACGAAGAAGGCGGCGTGCACTGCAACGGGGGCCCGACGCTGAAGCTGAGCGATGCGCAGCTTGTGGAAGCGCGGGGCATCCAGGAAGACCTCCACGACTCGGCCTCCTCGCACCTGACACTGGCGCCTCGACCGGGCTCCGTCGTGAGCTTCTACGTGCGCGACGTCGACGGGAGCGTGCGCTTCGCAGATAACTCGAGCGGTCAGCCGAAGGTGCTGCGCCAGCTCGCCCTGTTCGTGCTGCGAGCTGCCCAGCAGGTCTGCCACCTGCCTGAATAGCCCGGCGGGGCCGCTAGCCGAAGCGCACCTTGCCGTTCGAGCGGGCTCTCGCCTGGGCGCGCTCGACCAGCTCGAGCCGATCGATCGCCGCGCGCAGCAGCAGCGCGAGCAGGCGCAGGCGCGCGTTCTCCGAGCGCAGCTCGAGCAGCTGCTGCTTTGACTCCGTCGCGAACTCGACGCTGCCAGCCATGCGGTAGGAGTCCAGCTCCTGCAGCTCGTCGGGCTCCAGCGCGCGGTCGGTGGCCTGCATCACCAGCTCCTGGTAGAGGCCGCGTGCGCTGTCCACGGCATCTCGGTCGGGCGGCTCGGGCGCGTCGTCGAGGAATTCCACGACGCCCGCCGGGTAGGGGTACTCATCCTGGCGTTCGAGCAGCATGAAGGGGCGCGCGCCGCGAGCGAGGATGTTGATGCGCCCGTCCGGCATGCGCTCGAGCACGCTCTCGATCTCGCACGCGCAGCCCACCGGCTTGAGCTCCTGGTCGGACAGCCAGATGATCCCGAACTCGCCCTCGAGCGAACCGCGAGCGGCCTGCACGCAGCGCTCGATCATCACCTTGTAGCGGTCCTCGAATATGTGCAGCGGCACGCTCTCGGTGGGGAGCGCGACGATGCCGAGCGGGAACAGCGGGAAGCCCTTTGCGAGTCGCTCGGGCATGGCCCGAGTCTAGGCCGATGAAGCGTCCGCCGCGGCCTTGCGAGCGCTCAACATCAGGTTGTAGAAGATCGCCGGGGGCAGCCGGCGCTCGAGCAGGCGGCGGTCGAGCCGCTGCAGCAGCAGGTAGCCGTGGTAGGCGTACAGGCGCCACGCCAGCGGCACCTGCTCGGGTTCGGCGGTCGCCTCGAGCGTGCGGTTGACCCAGCCGAACCAGTTGGCCAGCAGCTCCTCGCCACTCACGCGCACGTCGCGCAGTCCCGCGCTTGCAGCGCTTGGGCGAGCTCCGCGGGCGCGAACGCGTGCACGTCCACGAGCCCCTCGAGCGAGGCGTCATCGGAGGACTCCGGCGTCGGGCGCGTGCGCTGCGCCCACGGCTCGGCGCCAGGCCGGCGCGAGCGCGCCGGCGAGGCGCTTGGGCACGCGCGCAAGGCGATCGCCGTAACGCGAGGGCTCGCCCGCGAACAGCACGGTGCCGCCGGGCGCAAGCACGCGCTCGAACTCGCGCAGCGCACGCGGAAGGTCGGGGATGTGGTGGAGCACCGCGTGGCCGAACACGAGGTCGAAGCTCTCGTCCTCGAACGGCAGGCGCTCGGCGTCGGCGGGCGCGGTCTGCACCTCGAGCCCGAGCGAGCTCGCGTTGGCCTGCGAGCGTGCGAGCATGCCCGGCGAGATGTCGCTGCAGGTCGCCTCGCCGATCAGCCCGGCGCGCAGCAGGTTGAGCGTGAAGTAGCCGGTTCCCGCGCCGATCTCCAGCGAGCGCGCGAAGCGCGGCAGGCTCGTGGCCCGAGCGCCTTGCGCACTTTCGCGAGCACCTGGTCGTGGCCCACCTCGCCGAAGTCGATGCCCCACTTGGCGTCGTAGTGGCTCGACGCGACGTCGTGGTAGCGCGTGTTCGCATCGCGGATCTGCTCGGCGCTGAGCGCGGGTGGCACGCTGGCGCACCATATACTCGCGCGCCCGTGCCGAGCGCGCCGAGCGGCGCCCCCTTGAAGGTGGCGGGCAGGAACTTGAGCGAGACCTCCTACGTGCAGCGCGACCAGCCCGAGGGCGTTCCCCCGCTCGCGCTTACGGGCGAGCGCACGCTGCCCGACGTCCCGGAGGAGAACTACTGGTTTCGCCGCCATCTCGTCGTGTACGAGTGGATCGGCGAGCGCGTGAGCGGATGCGCGCGTGATCGACATGGCCTGCGGCGAGGGCTACGGCTCGGAGGTGCTCGCGCGCAGCGCCGCGCAGCGTCGTCGGCGTGGACGCCAACCCCGAGGCGCACGAGCACGCCCAGCTTCGCTACGCGAGCGCGAACCTGCGCTTCGTGCGCGACCTCGTGGAGGCCTACTCCGAGCCAGCCGATGCGGTCGTGTTCCTGCAGACGATCGAGCACCTTTCCGACCCGCGCGCGGCGCTCGAGCACTTCCGCGCGCTGGTGGGTGCGAGCGCGGCACGCGTGTTCGTCTCCACGCCCAACGTGCTCACGCTCGCGCCCAAGGGCGCGCCGCGCTCGGATAACCCGTGGCACGTGCGCGAGTACCGCGCCGGCGAGTTCGAGCGAGCTGTGCCGCGCGCAGCTTCACCGCAGGTGCGAGCTGTACGGCCTCTTCCACGCGCGCAAGCTGCGCGTCCACGAGATCGCCCTGCGACTCGGCTGGGACGGCTGCACCCACGTCTCGTCTCACGCGAGCGCTTCTACGGCTGGTTCACGCCGGCGATCGCCGCGAGCGATTTCCGTCTGCTGCGCGGCGCACGCCGCGCAGCTCGATCGCGCGCTCGACTTCCTCGCCGTGTGCCGGCCGTGAGCGTGCGGCGCGAGAGCGGCGCGCTGGCGATCGTGCTGCACACGCACATGCCCTATGTGGAGGGGTTCGGCACATGGCCGTTCGGCGAGGAGTGGCTATGGGAGGCGATGGCGAGCTGCTACCTGCCCCTGCTCGACATGCTCGACGCGCGGCTGCGCCGCTGACGCTCTCGCTCACGCCGGTGCTGTGCGACCAGCTCGAAGCGCCGCGGGCTGGCTGAGCGCTTCGAGCGGTTCATCGGCGAGGTCAGAGGTGCCACCCACGCAGAGGACGCGTCGGGGCTGCGCGCGGCCGGCCACGCCGAGCTCGCGGGCGAGCTCGAACGCGCATGGGGCGACTACGAGCGGGCGCTCGAGGGCCTGCGCCGGCGCGGCGGCGAGCTGCTGCGTGCGTTCGCGCCCCACGCGCAGTGGACCTCCGCTGCCACGCACGCGGTGCTGCCGCTGCTGGCGAGCGACGCGGGCGTGCGCCTGCAGGTGCGCACCGGCGTCGAGGCGCATCGCCGCCGCTTCGGGGACTGGCGCGGCGGGCTGCTGGCTGCCGGAGTGCGCGTATGCGCCGTGGCTCGAGCATTCGCTCGAGGAAGCCGGAGTGAGCGCGGTGTGCGTGGAGCTGACCGAGCAGCTCGGGCTCGGTTCGCACGAGCAGCTGCGGCCGGTGTGGAGCGAGGAGGGGATCGCGCACGTGCCGGTCGACCGGGCGACGATGGCGCTCGTATGGAGCGATGAGGGTTATCCCGCGCATGGCGTCTACCGCGACTACCACCACCACACCGTTCACCACCACAACCCGTGGAACAACCGCGGCGAGGCCTACGAGCGCGAGCGCGCTCTCGAGCAGGCGCGGGCCCACGCGGCCGACTTCGTAGGGCGAGCGATCGCGCGCCTGCGCGCCGCACGCGAGCAGGCAAGCGCTCCGCCTCTCCCGGGTGGAGGGCTGCTTGTTTGCGCGTTCGACACCGAGCTGCTCGGGCACTGGTGGTATGAGGGGCTCGCGTGGCTCGAGGAGGTGGTCGAGCAGTGCGCTATTCAGGGCCTCGAGCTGGTCCGCCTCGACGACGCGCTCGAGCTCATCGCGCCGCAGCAGGACGCTCGTGTCAGCGCACTCCGGCGCCGGGCGGACTCGACGGCGCAGCCTGTCGCCCCCCACATGCAGGCGAGCACCTGGGGAAGTGGCGGTGACCTGTCCACCTGGTCGGGCCCCGCCGTCGCCGAAATGGCGTTTGCGGCGCGTGCGGGCGAGCTCGACCTCCTCGCCGCAGGGCGGCCCGGTCGCGCTGCGGTGCGCGAGCTGCTTGCCCTGCAGGCGAGCGACTGGGCGTTCATGGTCTCGCGCGGGCTGACCGTTCCCTACGCGCGCGAGCGCTTCGAGGGTCACGCGCGCGGACTGCGAGCGGCCCTCGACGCCGGCGAGGGCGCCGGCGAGCTTGGGCTTCGCAACATCGCCGTGAACGCCGACCCGCTGTCGCTGCTGCTGCCTCTCTAGGCCCAGCGCATCTCGCTCGGCGTCTCGCGCATGCGAAGCAGCCGCGCGGGCACGCCGGCGATCACCGCGTTGGCGGGGAAGCTGCCGGTGACGACCGCGCTCGTGCCGACCACGCTGTTCTCGCCGATGCTCGCGCCACGCAGCACGCAGGCGCCATAGCCCATCCACACGTTGTTTCCCACGTGCACGTCGCGCTTGTAGATGCCCTGCAGACGGATCGGCCGCTCGACCTCGGTCACTCCGTGGTCGAAGTCGATGAGCATCACGCGGTCGGCGATGATGCACTCGCGCCCGATCGAGACGTGCTGATACGCGGAGATCGTGCACTCCTGGCCGATCACGGTCTTCGCTCCGATGCTCACCGTGCCCTCGTGCACGCGGATCTTGCAGCCGTGCCCGATCCACGCCCAGCGGCCGACCTGGAGCGTCGCGTGAGGCCCGATCTCGAGCTTCACGCCCGGGCAGATGAAGCAGATTCCTTCCGTCTGCAAGCGTTTGCGGTGGCGCAGCTTCAAATAGCACCAGCGCGCGAGCAGGTGCGCGTAGCGGGCCGTGAGCATGCGGTTGCGGCGCATGAAGCGCAGCAGCGCGAGCGGTCCGCCGTGAAGCGGCCCAGGAGGTGCGCGCAGCGCCTTTGCGATCGCCTGCTCGGGCGTGGCGGTGGTTGGGTCGGCGGCGAGCTGCATCGCACGCGAATCGTAAGGGACGGTGGTGCCTCAGGACGCCCTGCGATGATTGCCCGCGCGATGACAGAGGACTCGCTTGCCACGCGTCTGCTAGCCGGCGACCGCCGCGCGCTCGCGCGCGCGATCACGCTCGTCGAGGACGATCGCCCGGAGGGCTGGGAGCTCGTCAGGGAGGTCTACCCGCACACCGGCCACGCCGCCGTGGTGGGCTTCACCGGCCCGCCCGGGGTGGGCAAGTCGACGCTGATCGGCGCGGTCACGAAGGCTCGCCGCGAGTCCGGTCGCAGCGTCGGCGTGCTGTCGATCGATCCCTCCTCGCCGTTCACCAAGGGAGCGCTGCTCGGCGACCGTATCCGCCTCGCCGAGCACTTTCTCGACCCCGGCGTGTTCATCCGCTCGATGGCCAATCGCGGAGCGCTGGGCGGGCTCTCCGAGGCAGCGCTCCAGGCGGCGCTTCTGCTCGACGCGGCCGGCCGCGACGACGTGTTCGTGGAGACCGTGGGCGTGGGCCAGGCCGAGATCGACATCATCGACCACGCCGACACGATCGTGCTCGTGCTGATGCCCGGCTCGGGCGACTCGATCCAGGCGCTCAAGGCGGGCGTCATGGAGATCCCCGACGTGATCGTCATCAACAAGGCCGATCACCCACTCACCGACACGATGGTGCGCGAGATCCGCGGCGTGCTCTCGCTCGCCAACATCGACCGCTCCCCGGAGGAGGTGCGAGCGAGCTGGCGCGTGCCGATCGTGAAGACTGAGGCGACGCGCGGGCGCGGGACTCCCGAGCTCGTCGAGGCCCTCGAGCAGCACCGCGCGCATATCCTCGCCGGCGGTCAGCTGGCCGAGCGGCGCAGGCGCAACCTGCGCAATGAGGTGCTCGCGATCGCCACCGCGCGCATGCGCCGCAGCCTCGAGCAGGGTCTTTCCGGGGACGCAGAGTTCCAGCGCCTGATCGAGGAGGTGGTCGAGCGCCGGCTCGATCCCGCGAGCGCAGCGACCGCGCTGCTGGGGCGCGCTAGTCCGCTCGTCGAGCGAGCCGCCGACTAGCTGCGACCAACGCGCGAGCCTATCCAGGCGACGCGCGAGCCGCCGCGTGGATAGGCTCGCAGGCGATGGACTACATGAGCGTCGCGGACCGCAGCTGGCCGCTGTTGCGACGGCTGATGGCGGGGCACACCGCCCTCTACCGCGCCACGCATGGCGCGGTCGGGCACCGTTTCCCAGGGTTCGGCCCGGTGCTGCTGCTCGATCATGTGGGCGCCAAGAGCGGGATCAGGCGCACCGCGCCATTGCTCTACACGCCCGACGGCGAGGATCTCGTCCTGGTCGCGTCCAAGGGCGGCCATCCGAAGAACCCCGCGTGGTTTCACAACCTGCTCGCAAACCCCGACACGACCGTGCAGGTCGGCTCACGCAGGCTCCCCGTCCACGCGCGCGTGGCGACGCCGGCCGAGCGCGAGCGGCTGTGGCCGCTGGTCGTCCGCAACTACTCCGGCTATGAGGCCTACCGGCGGCGCACCGAGCGCGAGATCCCGCTGATCGTGCTCGAGCCGCGCTGAGGTGCCGCAGCGGCGCCGGGCACGGCGATCTCGGCTCAGGCGCCGAGCGCCCGGGCGATCACCATCTGCTGGACCTCGTCGGTTCCCTCGCCGATCGTGAGGATCTTCGCGTCGCGGTAGAAGCGGCACACCGGGTACTCCTCGATGTAGCCGTAGCCGCCGTGTATCTGCACGGCCTCCTCTGCGCAGCGCACCGCCAGCCGTCCCGTCTTGAGCTTGGCCTGCGCTGCCGTGAGCGTGAAGTTGCGTTTCAGGTCCTTCTCGCGCGCCGCCTTGTAGACGAGCAGGCGCGCCGAGGCGATCTCGGTCGACATGTCGGCGAGCTTGCCCTGGATCGCCTGGAACTTGGAGATCGGCTTGCCGAACGCGTGGCGCTCGCGCGCGTAGGCGAGCGCCTGATCGAGCGCGCCCTGGGCGAGGCCGACGCCCATCGCGGCCACCCCTATGCGGCCGATGTCGAGGATGTGCAGGAACTGCTTGAAGCCTGCGCCGCGTGGACCGAGCAGGTTCTCGCCCGGTACGCGGCAGTCGCTGAAGGTCAGCGGCCGTGTGTCCGAAGCGTTCCAGCCCATCTTCCTGTAGGGCTCGCCCTGCTCGTAGCCGGGAGTGCCGTTGGGGACGATCAGGTTGGAAATCTCCTTGGAGCCGTCGGGCTGCTCGCCGGTGACGGCCGTGATGCACACCATGCCCGAGATGTTTGTGCCGGCGTTGGTGATGAACTGCTTGGCCCCGTTGACCACCCATTCGCCGTCCTGCGGGTGCGCCCGGGTGCGGGTGTTGCCGGCATCCGAGCCGGCATCCGGCTCGGTCAGGCCGAACGCGCCGAGCCTTTCGCCCGAGCACAGCTGCGGCAGCCACTGCATCTTCTGCTCCTCTGAGCCGAACAGGTACACCGGCTGGGTGCCCAGCGAGGTGTGCGCGCACAGCGTGATCGCGACCGAGGAGTCAACGCGCGTGAGCTCCTCGACGGCGAGTGTGTAGGCGAGCGTGTCGCCGCCGCCGCCGCCGTACTCCTGCGGGAAGGGGATGCCCATCAGGTTCAGCTTCCCCAGCTTCTCGACGATCTCATAGGGGAAGCTCTTGGTGCGGTCGAGCTCCTCCGCGTGTGGCGCGACCTCGCCCTCGGCGAATTCGCGCACGGTGCGGCGGATCAGCTCGTGGTCGTCGGACAGGTCGAAGTCCATCGCGCGCGCATTCTCACACGTCCGCTCAGCTAGCATGCCCGGCCCGTGCTCAGCGGGCGCCTGATCCTAGACCTGTGCAAACGCGGACGTACGGTCAGCTACGGCCCCGATCGCTCCCAGCGGGCCGAGCTGCATCTGCCGCGCGGCGCCGGCCCGCATCCGGTGATCGTGGTGATCCACGGGGGCTCGTGGCGCGCCCGCTACGGGCGGATCGTGATGCGCCCGATCGCCGGCGACCTTGTCAGGCGCGGCTGGGCGGTGTGGAACATCGAGTACCGGCGGGTGGGAAATGGCGGGGGCTGGCCGCACACGTTCGCCGACGTCGCGTGCGCGATCGATCTGCTCGGCGAGCTCGACTCCCCGCTCGACCTCGAGCGGGTGAGCGTGCTGGGGCACTCAGCCGGAGGCCATCTTGCGCTGTGGGCCGCCTCGCGTGCGAACCTGCCCACTGGAGCTCCCGGCGTGCGCGCCGACGGCGCCACCGTGGACTTCACCTGCGTGATCGCGCAGGCGGGCGTGTGCGATCTCGCCGGCGCATATGCGCGCTGGCGCGGCGGCGCCGTGCGTGCGCTGATGGGAGGCGCGCCCGAGGAGCTCGCCGATCGCTACGCAGCCGCCGACCCGCTGCAGCTGCTGCCGCCGAGCGCGCCCGTGCTGCTGGTGCACGGCGTCCGCGACGAGGTCGTCTCGGTGGAGCTGAGCAGAGGCTATGAGCAGGCGGCCCGAGCTGCTGGAGCACAGGTGGCACTCGTGGAGATACAGGGGGAGGCGGGGCGCCACCGAGCCCACATCGATCCGCGCGGGGCGGCTTGGCGCGCGGTTCTCGAGCGGCTGCCCGAGCTCTAGCCCGAGCTCGCCCGGGCGAGCTCGACGAGCAGGCGCACGCCGTAGCCCGAGGCGCCCTTGCCCACGTAGGCGCGGTCGAGATCCCAGGCCGAGCCGGCGATGTCAAGGTGCGCCCAAGGCAGCCCGCCGACGAAGTTCGACAGGAACGTGGCGCCCACGATCGTTCCCGCTTTACGCCCTTCGGGCGCGTTGTCGAGATCGGCGTAGCGGCCCTTGACGAGCTCGTCGTACTCGGGGTGCAGCGGCAGGCGCCAGAGGATCTCCCCGGTGCCATCCCCGGCGGCGATCAGCCGTGCGGCGAGCTCGTCGTCGTTTGACATGAGTCCCGCGTAGGTCGACCCGAGCGCGATGATCACCGCGCCGGTGAGTGTCGCGAGGTCGACGAGCTGCTCGGCGCCCTGCGCGACCGCGTGGCAGAGGCAGTCGGCGAGCACCAGGCGTCCCTCGGCGTCGGTGTTGTTGACCTCGATCGTCTTGCCGTTGGAGGCCGTCACGATGTCTCCCGGCTTGATCGCGCGGCCGCTCGGCAGGTTCTCGGTGGCACCCACCACGCCGATCAGCTTGACCGGCATTCCCAGCCTTGCGATCGCCGCGATCGCCTCGATCACCGCGGCGCCTCCGGACATGTCGAACTTCATCTCCGACATTTTCGCCCCCGGCTTCAGCGAGATTCCGCCGCTGTCGAACGTCACGGCCTTGCCCACGAGGCCGAGCGTCGGGCCCGACGCGCTTGGGGACTCGTAGCGAAGCGTGATCAGCGCCGGATCCTGCGCGGAGCCCTGCGCGACCGCCGCGAATGCGCCCATGCCGCGAACGACGATCTGCTCGCGCCCCTCCACTTCGACGGACAGCGGGCCTATCTCATCTGCCAGCGCGCTCGCGTATTCACCCAGGGCGGTGGGCGTCAGGTCGTTGCCCGAGCGGTTCTGCAGGTTGCGCGCCCGGTTGACCGAGTCGGCGACGATCGCCGCGTCGGCCACGGGGCTCTCGAGGTCGCCGGGCGAGCAGATGATCAACGCATCGAGGTGCTTGGCCGGCTCCTCGGCGGAGTCGGCCGGCTCGGACTTGTATGCGTCGAAGCTGTAGTCGGCCAGGATTGTGCCCTCGACGATCGCCGCAGCGACCGCCTCGTCGGTCTGCGCCGGCAGCTGCCAGGCAAGCACGACGCATGCGAGCTCGCGCACCCTCGCGCGAGCCACGGCGGCGGCCACCCGCGCGCGCTCAGGCGTGAACTCGGCGCGCGAGCCGAGACCCACAAGCAGCCAGCGCAGGCCGTCGGCGTGCGCCAGCGCGAGCCGCTTGAACGAACGCCGCGCCTCGCCGGAGGCGAGCAGCTCGCCGATCTCGGCGGGGAGATCTGCTGCCGGCTCCTCGCCTTCGAAGATCCCGACGACGACCGTGTCGAGGTCGTTGTCGTGTGGGAGCTGTGGGCTGACGGAGACCTGCATGCGCGCTCACCTTAGCCGCAGTGCCGCGCCGGCGTCTGGGGGGCGGTCGATACCATTCTCGGCCTCGTCCCTTTGCAGCCAGAACAGGAGAGAGCCAGCGCATGTCAAAGACCGTGATCCTCGGTGCCGCGCGTACCCCGATCGGGAAGATGGGCGGCGGCCTGAGCAGCCTCGAAGCCACCGAGCTCGGCGCCGTGGCGATCGATGCGGCGCTCCAGCGCGCAGGCGTCCAGCCCGAGCAGGTCGAGCATGTCGTGATGGGGCAGGTGCTGCAAGCGGGCCAGGGGCAGATCCCCTCGCGCCAGGCGCAGATCAAAGCGGGCATCCCCAAGGAGGTGTCCTCGGAGACGATCAACAAGGTGTGCGCCTCGGGAGTGCGCGCGGCCGTGTTGATCGACCAGGCGATCCGCGCCGGCGACGTACAGGTCGCGGTGGGCGGCGGCATGGAGTCGATGTCGAGGGCCCCCTATCTGTTGCCGCAGGCGCGCTTCGGCTATCGCATGGGCGACGCGAAGATGCTCGACGCGATGGTCCACGACGGTCTCACCAACCCGTTCTCCGGCAAGCAGATGTTCGCCGAGGCTACCGTGATCGGAGATGAACTCGAGATCACCCGCGCCGATCTCGATCGCTGGGCGCTGCGCTCGCACGAGCTCGCGCTGAAGGCCACCGACGAGGGCAGGCTCGCGGAGGAGATCGTGGCGGTGACGGTCAAGAGCCGTAAGGGAGAGGAGACGGTCGAGGTCGATGAGGGGCCGCGGCGCGACACCTCGCTCGAGAAGCTCGCTTCGCTGCCGGGCCTGCTCGGCAAGGACGGCTCGCACACGGCCGGCAACTCGCCGGGCGTCAACGACGGCGGTGGTGCGCTTGTGCTGGCCTCCGAGGAATGGGCGCAGGCGAATGGCTCCGAGCCGCTCGCTGAGATCGTGGCGCACGCGCAGAGCGCGAACGACTTCGCCTATCTCGCCACCACGCCCGCAAGCGCCGCCAAGAAGGCGCTCGAGAAGGCCGGTCTGCAGCCGGGCGACATCGACCTGTGGGAGATCAACGAGGCATTCGCCTCGGTGACGCTCAACTCGATCCGGATGCTCGGCATCGACGAGGAGCGCGTGAACGTCAACGGCGGCGCTGTTGCCCTGGGCCACCCGATCGGAGCCTCCGGCGCTCGCATCCTCGGCAGCCTCGCGCTCGAGCTGCGCCGCCGTGGCGGCGGCCTCGGCTGCGTGGCGATCTGCTCGGGCGGCGGCCAGGGCGACGCGGTGATCCTCAAGGTCTAGTGGCCGCTGCAGAGCAGGGCGCGAACGCGTCCAACAACGGCCAGAAGCGAGCCGCGGCTTTCTTTGACCTCGACAAGACGCTGATGGCCGGCTCCTCGGGCATCTTCTTTGCGCGAGCTGCCTATGAAACGGGGATGATCACCCGCGGGCGGCTGGCGCGCGACGTGTACGAGAACCTGCGCTTCCGCCTGCGCGGCTCGACCGACGAACGCGCCGACGACGTGCGCAAGCGCGTCGGCAGGATGATCGCCGGCGTGCGGGTGCGGGATCTCGAGCGGATGTCCCCGCGGGTGCTCGCGGGTGTGCTGCCGCGCTTGTACCCGGAGATGCTGGCCCGCGCCTACGCCCACCAGGACGCGGGCGAGCTGGTGTACATACTGACCGCCGCCTCTCAGGAGATGGCCGACCTGCTGGCGCACGTGCTCGCCTTCGACGGTGGACTCGGGTCGCGCTCTGAGATCGTCGACGGGCGCTACACCGGACGGCCGGCGGGGCCCTTCAACTATCGCGAGGGCAAGGTCATCTCGATGGTCGAACTGGCCGAGCGCGAGGACATCGACCTGGGCGCCTCCTATGCCTACTCGGACTCGGAGTCCGACGTACCGATGCTGCGAGCCGTGCGTCACGCGGTCGTCGTTAACCCCGACCCGCACCTGCGCAAGATCGCCAGCGAGGAAGGCTGGGAGATGCTCCGCCTCGATCGCCTCGGACGACGGCTGAAGGTGGTCGCCGCCGTCGGGGCCGGCACCGCGCTCGCATCGCTCGGGCGAGTTGTACGCGAACGAAACGGCGAGGAGCGCGCGAACGGCAGTGGGGCCCTGCGCCGTTCGGCCCGGCGCCGACGCGGCGCATGAGCGAGCGGGCCGCAGGCCTGGCCGGCATGCCTGTGCCCGGCGAGCTCGCGCTCTCCCCGGCGTTGCGGCGCGTAATCTATGGGCGCCCGCCGGCGCCCGCCTGAACTGCGCCCGTCGGCGCACGCCTGCTCGAACCACCATGCAAGCCAGCACGCCCACCCACAGCAAGATCCGCGTCGTGGTCGCCAAGCCCGGCCTCGACGGGCACGACCGGGGAGCGAAGATCATCGCGCGGGCGCTCCGCGACGCCGGCATGGAGGTGATCTACACGGGCCTGCACCAGACTCCCGAGCAGATCGTCGAGACGGTGATCCAGGAGGACGCCGATGCGGTCGGCCTGTCGATCCTCTCCGGCGCGCACATGACGCTCGTGCCGCGGGTGGTCGCGCTGCTGCACGAGCAGGGGGTCGACGATGTGGTGGTAACCGTCGGCGGCACCATTCCGGCCGAGGACATTCCCGAGCTGAAGGACCTCGGCGTGGCCGAGGTGTTCACCCCCGGGGCGCCGACGCAGGCGATCGTCGATTTCATCCGCAGCGCAACCACGGCCCGCGCCAGCGGCTGATTGACTCGTCAGTCAACCGCTGAACCAGCTAGGATCGCAGGCAACTTTGAACCGAAGGAGCTAGTCCGAGTATGAAGATATGCGTCCTCGTGAAGGAGGTCCCGGACGCCGCCGTCGAGAAGCACATCGACCCCTCGACGGGGCGTATGGACCGCAAAGGCGAGAAGAACCTGAACCCCTACGACACGCACGCGATCGAGGCGGCGATGCAGATCAAGGAGGGCGGCGCCGTGCCGGTCGAGGAGATCGTCGCGGTCACAATGGGGCCCGACAGCGCCGTGCGCGCGCTGCACAAGGCCGTCTCGCTCGGGGCCGACCGCTCGGTTCACCTCAGCGACGAGAGCCTCGCCGGATCCGATGTCGCCGCCACCGGCTACGCGCTCGCGCGAACGCTGCAGCGGGAGAGCCCGGACCTCGTGCTGCTCGGCCAGCAGTCCGACGACGGCGAGTGCTACACGATCGGGGCGGTGGTCGCCGAGCACCTGCGCATGCCGTCGCTCACGCAGGTCATCAAGATGGACGTCGAGGCCGACAGCCTGCGCTGCGAGCGCCAGGCCGAGTACGGCTATGACACGGTGCAGATCAAGCTGCCCGCCGTGATCTCTGTCGGCGACGCGATCAACGAGCCGCGCTACCCATCGCTGAAGGCGATCATGGGCGCGAAGAAGAAGCCACTCGACTCGCTCGCGGCGGCCGACGCGGAGATCGATCCGTCGAAAGTCGGCGGCGAGAACTCAGCTGCGCAGTGGTTTGCGGCCAAACCGCCGCCGGCGAAGGCAGCCGGCGAGATCATCGAGGACGAAGACACCGGCGAAACGGTCGAAAAAATCATCGCCTGGCTCGACGAGCGCAAGCTCATATAGGAAAGGGGCGCACGAAAATGGCGAACATCCTGGTCTACGCGCTCCACTACGAAGGCGCGATCAACAAGAACTCCCTCGGCGCCGTCTCGGAGGGCGCCAAGCTCGCCGGCGAACTCGGCGGCGAGGCCCACGCGATCCTGCTGGGCGAAAACGTGCCGCAGGAGCTGGCCGCATCGCTCGGCCGCTACGGGGCAAAGAAGACGCTCATCGCCGACGGTCCCGAAGGGCTCGCACAGCCGCTCGTCGACGCGATGGCGAAGGCGATCACCGACGGCGGCTACTCCTACGCGCTGTTCGGCGGAGGACTGCTGGGCTTTGAGATCGGAGCCGGCCTCGCGGCGAGGCTCGGAGCGGGCGTGGTGATGGAGGTCACGAACGTCCGCGCCGAGGGTGGCGAGCTGATCGCAGAGCGTCCGATCCTCGGCGACTCGGCGATCTCCGAAGTGAAGTACCGCTCTCCCGTGGGAATCATCATCGGCCGCCTGAACGCTTTCGAGGCTCGCGAGAGCGGCGACGGCGAGGCGGCTGTCGAGAAGCTCGACTACGAGCTGAGCCCACACGCGCTGCAGGCGACGATGCTCACCCGCGGTGAACAGCGCGGCGCCGACGTCGACATCGAGGGCGCCGACATCCTGGTGGCGGGCGGCCGCGGTCTCGGCAAGCCCGAGGGCTTCGAGCTGTGCGAGGAACTGGCGCAGGCGTTCGGCTCGAGCAGCGCGGTCGCCGCTACGCGGGCGGTCGTGGACGCCGGCTGGTACCCATACGCCGCCCAGATCGGGCAGACCGGCAAGACGGTCGCGCCGAAGCTCTACCTCGCCGCGGGCATCTCCGGCGCGATCCAGCACAAGGTCGGGATGCAGGGCTCGGAGAACATCGTCGCGATCAACAAGGATGCGAACGCGCCGATCTTCGAATTCTCCGACCTCGGCATCGTCGGCGATCTCAACAAGATCCTGCCCAAGCTGACGGAGGCCGTGAAGGCGAAGAAGGGGAGCTGAGGTGTCGGGCAACGGCAGTGCGAACGGCAGGGTCGTTCCGGCGGCGTTCCCGCCGCCGGTGGACTCGCGCAAGGAATTCATCAAGCGCGGCCTCGACGCCGAGGACGAGCTGATCGAGGTCGGCGTGGCGATCGTGGGGGGCGGAACCGCCGGTCTGGCCTGCGCGAACCGGCTGCTGCAGTTGCTGGCGGACGACGCCGAGACGATGGAGCGCCTCGGCGAAGTGCCGGTCGCCGTGATCGAGAAGGCCAAGACCTGCGGCGGCCACAACCTGTCCGGCGCGGTCATGCGCCCGGGCCCGCTCGAGGAGCTGTTCCCGGAGCTGACGCGCGAGCAGTGGCGCGAGCTGGGCTTCGCGTTCGGGGAGGTCACCAAGGAGGCCGTGTACCTGACGCCGACCTCCAAGCTCGCCGTGCGCATTCCCACGCCGCCGCCGTTCAAGAACCACGGCAACGAGGTCATCTCGGTGTCGGCCCTCGCCCGCTACCAGCAGCAGCAGGCTGAAGACGCCGGCGCCTACGTGCTCACCGAGACCGCCGCCACCCAGCTGATCGTGGCGGACGGGACGGTCGCCGGCGTGCGCTCGGGCGACAAGGGTCGCGGCAAGGACGGCGAGCCGCTTTCGAACTTCGAGCCGGGCACCGACATCAAGGCCCACATGACGGTCCTCGCCGAGGGGTGCTGGGGGCATCTGACGGGCGCGGCGATCAAGGAGTTCGACCTCGCCGACGGCCGCGAGCCGCAGGTGTGGGAGCTTGGCGTGAAGGAGGTCTGGAAGGTCCCCAAGCCGCTGAACCGCCTGATCCACACGATGGGCCCCTGGCCGCTCAAGCTTTCCCACAAGTACGGACAGATCGGCGGCACCTGGCTGTATCCGATGCACAACGAGAAGACCGGCGAGGATCTCGTCTCGATCGGCTTCGTCGTAGAGCTCGAGTACGCCGACGCGACCACCTCGGCCCACGACCTGCTGCAGACGTTCAAGACGCACTCGCTCGTGCGCGGCATCCTCGAGGGCGGCGAGCGGGTCGCCTGGGGCGCGAAGGCGCTGCCGGGCGGCGGCTACTGGTCGATGCCGAAGCTCTCGATGCCCGGCGCGCTGCTCGTCGGCGACGCAGGCGGCATGGTCGACACGATGGCGCTCAAGGGCGTGCACCACTGCATCCGCTCGGGCATGCTCGCGGCCGAGACGATCTACGCGGCGCTCAAGCGCGGCGAGAAGAGCCTCGAGTCCTACGAGCAGCTGATCGAGGACTCCTCGGTGGGCAAAGAGCTGTGGGAGGTGCGCAACGCGCGCCAGCCGCTGCAGAAGGGGCTCATCCTCGGCGGGCCGCTCAGCGGCATTCAGCAGATCACCAAGGGCAAGCTCCCGGGGCGCGCGAGCTGGCACCGCAACGACATGCAGCCGGTATTCATGGGCGACACCAAGGACGTGTATCCCAAGCCCGACGGCAAATACACGTTCGACAAGCTCTCATCGGTGTTCATCAGCGGCAACGCAACCCGAGACGACGCGCCGAACCACATCCGCGTGCGCAAACACGTGCCGCGCGAGATAGCCGAGACGTGGCGCTGGATGTGTCCTGCAGGGGTTTACGAGATTCCCGACGACGCGCCCGAGCACGGCGAGGTAGACGTGATCGTCAACTACACCAACTGCGTTCAATGCGGTGCGATCACCGCCAAGGGCGGGCGCCTGACGACGCCCGAGGGCGGCGACGGGCCGCTCTACCAGCTGACCTGAGCGGGGCGCGCCCGGGAGCCCGTCAGGCGGGCCCGCAGCGAGCACCTGCAAAGTCTCGCTCGACCCCGAAACCTGAGCGCCTCAGGTGTGTTTAGTTGCTTGCCATGTGGCAACCCGTCCGTGCCATGCTCGCGCGTCCGCGCGACACCTCGCCGCTCTCACGCCTTCGCAACGCCCGGCTGCTCGCGAGCCTCGCGCTCGCACTGGCCGTCTGCGCAGCCCTGCCCGGCGGCGCCATCGGTGCCGGGCAGCTGGTCGGGGCGCGTGCGAAACTGCCCGCGTCAGCCTCGCTGCAGGAATGCCAGACCTCCAACCAGCAGGCGGAACGCTCGGCGACGTTTGCCGGTGAAATGAGCACGATCGCGGGATCGGCGCGGATGGAGATGCGCATAGACCTGCTCGAGCGGCTGCCCGGCGAGGAAACATTCCACCTGGTCGCCGCGCCTGGGCTGAGCGTATGGCGTTCGTCGGATCCCGGGGTGAAAGTGTTCAAGTACATAAAGCAGGTCACAGACCTGTCGGCGCCCGCGTTCTACCGGGCCTCGGTGCGCTTCCGCTGGCTGAACGGCCGCTCGCGCCTGATGAAGGTTCAGGAGGTGCGCACCACACAGTGCGAACAGCCCGCGCCGGCCCCCGAAGAACCGGCGCCTGTCGGCGGCTGAGGACCGCCGCTAGAATGAAGCGACCATGAGGGAGAAGATCCACCCCAAGTACGTGAGCGCGCACGTGCGCTGCACGTGCGGCAACGAGTTCACGACGCGCGCCACCCGCGACGAGCTGCACGTCGAGGTCTGCTCCAACTGCCACCCCTTCTACACCGGCAGGCAGAAGCTCGTCGACAGCGGCGGACGCGTTGAGCGCTTCCAGCGGCGGGTCGCCAAGGGCCGCCTGCACTCCGCACAGTCTCGCCCGGCGCAGTAGGCCGATGGCCAACGTCGCGGCCCCTGCCGTCGAGATCGAGCGCGACGGCGAGCTGACGGCGCAGCGCGACGCGCCGGTCGGCGGTCAGGCGGTGCTCGAGGGCGTGATGATGCGCGGCGTCGCCAACTGGGCGGTCGCCGTGCGAAAGCCCCTCGCTCCGACGGACGGCGAGGAGAACGGCGCCGCGCCCGCGCAGGCGGCGAACGGCGCGGCGGCACACGCGGCGAACGGCGCTGCGCCGACGCAGGCGGCGAACGGCGCCGCAGCTGCCGAATGGCGCGCAGGGCGCAACGGCGACGGCCGCGCCGGCGCACGCCGAGGCGAAGCCGCCGCCGCCGAGGCGAAGGACCGCGCCGGCGCTCGGCGAGATCGAGGTGAAGACCTTCCCGCTCGAATCTGCGGCGCGACGCCATCGCGTTCTGCGCCTGCCCATCGTGCGCGGCGTGGTCGCGCTCGGCGGTTCGCTCGCGATCGGCTTTCGCGCGCTCGAAGTGTCGGCCAACGCGCAGCTCCCGCCGGAGGAGGAGGCGGAGGCTGAGCAGCAGGAGATCCCGCGGGCGGTGTGGCTCGGCACCGTGGTCGTGGCCGTGGCGCTGGCGGTCGTTGTGTTCTTCCTGGTCCCGGTCGGTCTCACGAGCCTGATCAAGGACCAGCTCGGCTCCTCGCTGCTCTTCTGGCTGGTAGAGGGCCTCTTGAGGACGGCGCTGTTCCTCGGCTACCTGCTCGTGCTCTCGCGCGTGCGCGATCTGCGGCGCGTGTTCGAGTACCACGGCGCAGAGCACAAGACGATCTCCTGCTACGAGGCCGGGCTGCCTCTGACCCCAGCCAACGCGACGCGCTTCTCTCGCCTGCACCCCCGTTGCGGCACCAGCTTCCTGCTCGTGGTGATGATCGTCGCGATCTTCGTGTTCGCGCCGATCGGACTGCCCGCGTGGTACTGGCTGGTGGCGACGCGCATCCTCGGCGTGCCGCTGATCGCAGGCATCTCCTTCGAGCTGATCAAGTTCGCCGGGCGCAACCGCTCGCGCCGTTGGGTGCGCGCGGTGATGTGGCCCGGGTTGAAGCTGCAGCTGCTCACCACGCGCGAGCCCGACCTTCACCAGCTCGCAGTGGCGATCGCGGCGCTCGAGGCCGTCCTGGCGCGCGAGACCCCGGGCGATCTCTCCGCCGCCGACCTGGTCGGCGTCGAGGTCGTCGCCTAGGTCGCCTGGCTGCCGGCGAGCTCGCGGCTCAGCGCACGCGAGACCAGCTCGCGCCAGCCGCGCTTGATGCGCTCGAGCTCGACGCCGCGCGCCTGGCGCAGGTTGATGAAGAGCTCCGCGCCCAGGCTCGCCATCAGCAGATCGCTGAGCAGCTCCGCATCGCAACCCGGGTCGGCCTCGCGCAGCAGCAGCAGCACGTGGAGCCTGTGCACGCCGTAGGGCCCAGCCGCAAAGTGAGCGCCTCGCACCGCCGCCTCGAAGAGGATTTCGTGATGGGCCTCGAGCATGTCGAGCATCGCTTCGCCGAAGGCGACGAGTCGTTCGCACGGCGGCGCGCCCGGTCCGAGCGGCGGCTCGCCGCGGATGAACGCTTCCTGGAGGGCGCGCTCCTGCTCGTCGAGTACCGCGCTCGCCAGCCCCGCACGTGAGCCGAAGCGGCGAAACAGCGTGCCCTTGCCCACGCCCGCCGATTCGGCGATCTCGTCCATCGACACGTTGCCCGCGCCGCGCTCGGCAAACAGGCGCGCCGCGCTGCACAGCACGCGCTCGCGATTGCGCGCCGCATCCGCGCGCTGGTTCAGCCCGTCCTGCACCTGCGGAAGCTCCATGTGCGTGTTCGTCACAACCATCATCCTATCAAATCGGACTATGGTCCGGTTACCTGCTATCCTCTGTTCAGAGCAAACCGGACTGCGGTCCGGCAGGACCATTCTCAACAGTTATAGGAGCAGACATGAGCACAGCAACAGCACAGGAGATCGGCGCGGGGACGTGGAACATCGACACCGTCCACTCTCACATCGGATTCGCCGTCAAGCACATGGTCGTCGCCACGTTCCGTGGCCGTTTCGAGGACTATCAGGGCGATCTGAGTGTCGCCGAGGACGGCTCGCCGCGCCTGGAGGGCGTGGTTCGTGCCGACTCGCTCGCGGTCAAGGACGAGAACCTCGCCGCGCATCTGCGCGCCGAGGACTTCTTCGACGTCGAGCGATTCCCCGAGATCCGTTTCACCTCGACGCGCGTCAACGTCTCAGACGACGGCGAGCTCGAGGTCGAGGGCGAGCTCACGATCAAGGACCACACGCACCCCGTGACCGCACGCGGCACGCTCTCGGGTCCGCACGTCGACCTCGGCGGCAATGACAAGGTGGGCATCGAGCTCGAGGCGGTCATCGACCGGCGCGAGTACGGTCTCGAGTGGAACGCGCCGCTGCCCAAGGGCGGCTTCGCGCTCGAGAACGACGTCAAGCTGCAGGTCGCGCTCGAGCTGGTGCGGGAGGCGTAGTCATGCAGATCCTGGGACTGTCCGGCAGCTTGCGGCGCGACTCTCACAACACCCGCCTGCTGGGCGGCGTGCGCAAGCTGCTGGCTCCCGGGGTCGAGCTGGTCGTGTTCGAGCAGCTCGGCGAGATCCCGCCCTACAGCGAGGACACCGAGCACGAGGCCCCGCCAGCCGTCGCCGCTCTGAAGGCCGCGATTGGCCGGGCGGACGCCGTTCTGATCTCCACGCCCGAGTACAACCACTCGATCCCGGGCCAGCTCAAGAACGCGCTCGACTGGGTCTCACGGCCGGTCGCCGAGAGCCCGCTGCGCGGCAAGCCGGTGGCTGTGATCGGCGCCAGCACGGGCATGTTCGGCGCAGTCTGGGCGCAAGCCGAGCTGCGCAAGGTGCTCGGCGCGATCGGCGCGCGCGTGGTCGATCGCGAGCTGCCCGTCGCGCTCGCCGACGAGGCGCTCGGCGAGGACGGGCTGCCGCGCGAGCGTGACGCGGTTGAGGCGCTCTCGGCGACGCTCGACGAGCTGATCGAGGCCGCCTCACCCGACGCGCTCGCCGCGTGAGCCGGCGCCGCTGGCGCCTACACTCAGCTCGCGATGATCGAGGACCTCGTAGCGCAGATCGAAAGCCGATTCGCCGAGCTCGGCGAGCAGATGACCGACCCCGAGGTGATCTCCGACCGCGAGCGCTTCGCCGAGGTCGGCCGCGCCTACCGCCAGCTCGAGAGCGCCGCCGCGCTCGCCACGCCAGTGGCGCCTCGCTCAGGATGATGCGGCCGGCGCCGAAGAGCTGCTCAGCGAGATGGGCGAGGACGTCGAGATGCGCGAGGAGCTCTCTGGCGCGCGCGAGCGTATCGAGCAGCTCGAGGAGCAGATCCGCCTGGCGATGGTCGAACGCGACCCCAACGACGAGAAGAGCGTGATCGTCGAAATCCAGGGCGGAGCGGGCGGCGAGGAGGCCGGGCTGTGGGCCGGTGACCTCTACAGGATGCTCACCCGCTACGCCGAGCGGCTCGGCTTCCAGACCGAGGCGCTCGACATCGGCGAGGGCAAGTACACGTTCGCGATCAAGGGCGAGGGCGCCTACTCGGTATTCAAGTTCGAGGGCGGAACCCACCGCGTGCAGCGCGTGCCCCAGACCGAGTCCCAGGGGCGTGTGCACACCTCCACCGCAACCGTCGCGGTGCTGCCCGAGGCCGAGGACGTGGACGTGCAGATCGATCCCAACGACCTGCAGATCGACGTGTATCGCTCCTCCGGGCCGGGGGGTCAGTCGGTGAACACGACCGACTCGGCGGTGCGCGTGACCCACCGGCCGTCGGGGATCGTCGTCTCGATGCAGGACGAGAAGTCGCAGCTGCAGAACCGCGAGAAGGCGCTGCGCGTGCTGCGCGCGCGGCTTTACGAGCGCGCGCTCGCAGAGCAGCAGGCCGAGCTGGCCGCCGACCGCCGCTCGCAGGTGGGCACGGGCGATCGTGCCGAGAAGATCCGCACCTACAACTACGGCGAGCGGCGCGTAACCGACCATCGCATCAAGCTCACCGTGCACAATCTCGACCAGGTCCTCGAGGGCGCGCTCGACGAGCTCACCGCCGCGCTTCAGGCCGACGAGAAGCGCCGCCGCCTGCAGGCGCAGGCGGCGGTGTGAGCAGCGCGCGCGCCGGCGCGCGCTCTGCTGCCGCGCGGGGCACGCCCGCACGGGAGGCGCTCGAGGGAGCGATGACCGCGATCGCGGCCGCCGGCTGCGAGAACCCGCGTCTCGACGCCGAACTGCTGCTCGCCGAGGTGCTCGGCGTGGGTCGCGAGCGGCTGCTCACCGATCGAGATCTGCGCGTCGCCGGCCCCGCCGTGCGCGCGCTGCAGGCCGCGGTGCGCCGCCGAGCCGTCGAGCGCGAGCCGCTCGCCTACATCCTCGGCCGCCGCCACTTCCGCCACATCGAGCTGGCCGTCGATGCTCGCGCGCTCGTGCCGCGGCCGGAGACCGAGCTGCTCGTCGAAGTCGGTCTGTCGCTGCCCAGCGGCGCGCGTGTGCTCGACGTCGGCACCGGCAGCGGCGCCGTCGCGCTCGCGCTCGCCGAGGAGCGTCCCGACCTCGATTTGAGCGGCAGCGATATCAGCGAGGAGGCACTCGAGCTCGCGCGCGACAATGCGAAGCGGCTCGGGATCGGCGTGAGCTGGCTGCGCGCCGATCTGCTCGCCGGCGTCCCCGACAGCTACGACGCGATCCTCTCCAACCCACCCTACGTGGCCGACTCGGCGCTGGGATCGCTGGCGCCGGAGATCCTGCGCCACGAGCCGCGCCAGGCGCTGGCCGGAGGCGCCGACGGGCTGACGCTGATCTGCGAGCTCGTCGCACAGCTGCGCGAGCATCCACGTGCATGCACAGTCGCACTCGAGGTGGGCGAGGGGCAGGCAGCCACGGTCGCCGCGCTGCTCGCAGACGCCGGCTTCGAGCGCATCGGCCGCCTGCGCGACCTGGCCGGGATCGAGCGAGTCGTGAAGGCCTCACGCGATCCGAGCGGATGAACGCGCCCGAGCGCTCGCTCACGCCCGAGGACGCGCGCAGCCTGCAGGCGTGCGTGGCCTCCGGCGGCGTCGCGGTGTTCCCCTGTGACACCGTCTACGGGCTCTGCTGCGATCCCGCCGACGAGCGCGCTGCCGCGCGGCTGTACGCGCTCAAGGGCCGCCCGCCCACGCAACCCGCCGCGGTCATGTTCTTCTCGCTTGCGCTCGCGCTGCAGGCGCTGCCCGAGCTCGCCGATCTCGAGCGGCGCGCGCTGCAGGCGCTGCTTCCCGGTCCCGTCACGCTGCTGCTCTCGAACCCCTCGCGGCGCTACCCGGCTGCGGGCGGACCGCTCACCAGCACGCTCGGCCTGCGCGTCCCCGGTCTCAGCCCGCCCGTGCGCGCGCTGAGCGCCGTGACCGTGCCGGTGATGCAGTCGAGCGCCAACCTCTCGGGGCAGGGCGAGGCGCGCACCCTTGGCGAGGTACCCGCCAGCGTGCGCGCAGGCGCCGAGCTCGTGCTCGACGCCGGAGAGCTGCCCGGCGTGCCCTCCACGGTCGTGGACCTGAGCCGCTTCGCCGCAGGCGGCGGCTATCGCATAGTGCGTGAGGGCGCGCTCGCACACGGCGATGTGCAACGCGCGCTCGAGGCACTGAGCTGAGGTGTGCGCTCACACGCGATCCCCGCGCCCTGCTAGCCTCGTCGTTGCTGCCGCGACTGGCGCTCTGAGGTGGAACCGACCACCGGGAAGCGGTCAGCGTACGCGCCGCGCGCCTGGGCACCGAGTCGCCGTCGTCCGAAGGAGAGCGCCGTGTCCGAGCTGAGCCCCGACTACTTCAACCGACCGGTCGCCGAGGTCGATCCCGAGATCGCCGAGGCGCTGCGCGGCGAGCTCGAGCGCCAGCAGAGCACGCTCGAGATGATCGCCTCGGAGAACTTCGTCCCGCGCGCTGTGCTCGAATGCCAGGGCTCGGTTCTCACCAACAAGTACGCCGAGGGCTATCCCGGCCGGCGCTACTACGGAGGCTGCGAGTGGGTCGACGTCTCCGAGCAGCTCGCGATCGACCGCGCCAAGTCGCTGTTCGGAGCCGAGCACGCAAACGTGCAGCCCCACTCGGGCGCGCAGGCCAACGCCGCCGTGTATCACGCGCTGCTCACTCCCGGCGAGACCATCATGGGGCTGTCCCTCGCCCACGGCGGGCATCTCACGCACGGGATGAGGATCAACGTGTCCGGGCGGCTGTACGAGATCGCGCCCTACGAGGTCGACCGTACGACCAGCCTGATCGACATGGACGAGCTCGCGCAGCTCGCGCGCGAGCGAAGGCCGAAGCTGCTGCTCGCCGGCTGGTCGGCCTATCCGCGGCAGCTCGACTTCGCGCGCTTCCGCGAGATAGCCGACGAGGTCGGCGCGCTGCTCATGGTCGACATGGCGCACTTCGCAGGGCTCGTCGCCGCAGGCCTGCACCCGAATCCCGTCGAGTACGGCGCCGACGTCGTCACCACCACCACGCACAAGACGCTCGGCGGCCCGCGCGCCGGCATCATCCTGTGCAAGCAGGAGCTCGCCAAGAAGATCGACTCGGCGGTGTTCCCGGGCCAGCAGGGCGGCCCGCTCGAGCATGTGATCGCCGGCAAGGCGGTCGCCCTGAAGATCGCCGCGAGCGAGCTGTTCGCCGAGCGGCAGCGGCGCACGATCGAGGGGGCAGCCGCGCTCGCCACCGAGTTGATGAAGGCCGGACACGGCGTCAACGTGTTGACCGGCGGAACCGATGTGCATCTCGTACTCGTCGACCTGCGCGAGAGCGAGCTCACCGGACGCCAGGCCGAGGATCGCCTGCACGACATCCAGATCACCGTCAACCGCAACGCCGTGCCGTTTGACCCGCGTCCGCCGATGGAGGCGTCGGGGCTTCGCATCGGCACGCCCGCACTCGCCACGCGCGGACTGCAGCTTGAGGATTTCACCGAGATCGGGCGCATCCTCGCAACCGCTCTCACCCCCGAGTTCTCCTCCCGGGCCGGCGAGCTGTCCGAGCGCGTGGCGGCGATCGTCGAGCGCTACCCGCTCTATCAGGAGCTCTCCGCGGACGCCGCCGCGGTGTGACACGCATGCTGCCGCCGCGCTTGCGACCCCGGCTCATGCGATGCTGTGCGCGAGCCGATGGCGCACCCTAACGAGCTCGACGCGCTTTATGCCTTTCTCGTGGCCGTCGCGGTGACCGCGCTGGTTACGCCGCTCACGATGCGCCTCGCAAGGGCCGTGGGCGCGATCGACAGGCCGCGTGAGCGGGGACTCTCTGAGCGGCCGATGCCGCTGCTCGGCGGCCTTGCGATCTTTGCCGGCGCGCTCGTCGCTGCGCTCATCTGGCTGCCCAGCGGGTACGCCAGAGACCATCAGCTGTGGCATGGCGTGCTGCTCGGGGCCGCCGTCATCACGATCGTCGGTGCGCTCGACGACCGCTTCGACCTGCCGCCTTTCGTGAAGTTCGCGGGGCAGGTGCTCGCGGCGGCGATCGTGGTTAACGGCGGCGTTGCCGTGAAGGCGATCACGCTGCCCTGGATCGGCGTCCTGCACTTCCCGAATGCCGGGATTACCAATGCCGGGCCGCTGCTCACCGTGCTCGGCCTGGTCGCGATGATGAACGTCGTCAACTTCTCAGACGGGGTCGACGGGCTGGCCGCGGGCGTGTGCGTGATCATCGCTGCGACGATGGCGGTGATCGCCTTCGACCTCGGCCGCCCGCAGCCCGGCGTGCTGGCTGCCCTCACCGCCGGCGCGGCGCTCGGCTTCTTGATCTACAACTTCCCACCCGCCTCGAGCTTCATGGGCGACTGCGGGGCGAACCTGCTCGGGCTGCTGATGGGCGTGATCACGGTCGAGGCCGCCGTCAAGACCGCCGCCGTCGTGTCCTTCGTGCTGCCCCTGATCCTGCTCGCGGTGCCGTTCCTCGACACGACCTTCGTGGTGCTCAAGCGGCTCAAGTACAAGCAGCCGATCTACCGCTCGGACAGCGAGCACTTCCACCATCGCATGGCACGCATCGGCTTCTCGAGCAGACGCACGATCGCCTACCTTTACACGTGGACGCTGATGCTCGCCGGGCTCGCGCTCGCGCTCCGCTTCATCCCCTACTCAGACCACAAAGGCCACCTGTACACCGGCTGGACGCTCGTGCTGGTCGCGCTCGGCCTGGTCGTTGCCGCCGCCAGCGTGTACCTGGTCTACGTGCTCGAGATCCTCAAGTTCAGGCGCCTTGACTCGGTGCGCCTGCGGCGCCTGCGGCCCGAGGCCTCACCAGCCGAGATCGAGCTGAACGTCACGCAGCACCTGGAAACCGGTGAGTTCCAGGCGGTGTCCGATGGTGTGCCGCAGTTCGAGCCCGCGGATGAGGGGCGCGGGGCCCGGGTGGGGGGGAGCCAACAGCGGGTCGGCGAGGGCAAGGTGGATCAGGATCGCGTACGCGCAGAAGATGAGCGTGGCGGCGCGCAGGCGCCAATTGCGGCTGACCGCGGCTAGCGGCAGCGGCCAGATCGCATACCACGGCAACAGCCACGCCGTCGAGACGAGCAGCGCGAGCGTGCTCCAGCCGGCGGCCACGCGCCAATCGGCGCCACGCGCGGTGCGCCACAGGCTGACCGCGAGCACGAGCACGAAGCCGGCCAGGTAGAGGTTTCGCCACCACGTCGGCGTTCCGCTCAGGCCGAACAGGCGGGCCGTCTCAGCCGGCACGCTGTGCGCAGCCACGAGCTTCTGCTGTTCGCCGATCGCAGTGAGGAAGCCGAACGCATGCGAGCCGAAGCCGATCAAGCCGATCGCCACCAGCACGGCCAGTCCCGCGAGCGCGCTCAGCGCCGTTCGCAGGCGCTCGCGTGCACGATCGGGCGCGAGCACCAGGAATGGCAGCGCGAGCCCGCCGCTCAGCTTGACCCCGACCCCGGCCGTCAGCGCGAGCGCGGCCGCACGGAAGCGCGGTGAGGCGCCCGCGCTGAGCGCCACCGCCGCAGCAAGTGCGAGCATCACGAGCGTGTCCACGTGTGCGCTGCCCACGGCCAGCACGAGCAACGCCGGATTCAGCCCGGCGAAGGCCGCTGCGGTGCGCACGCTGACGCCCAGCTTGCGCGCGGCGCTCGCCACCAGCGCGATCGAGCCGAGGCTCGACGCCGCCACGATCGCTTTGAACGTCCACATCCCGCCGGCCAGGCCGAGCGGCGCCGAGGCGTAGCTGGCGAGCGTGAACAGCGCGCCGTAGGGAGAGGTCGGGGGCAGCGTCGCCTGACTGCCCAGGAAAGGGAATGCCGCGTCGCTCGGCGCTTCCGTGGCCGCGTGCGTGTACGGGTCAAGGCCATGCAGCGCTCCCAGACGCGCGAAGCTCAGATAGCCGAACACGTCCTGGGAGATGAGCGGCGGTCCCAGCGCGAGGATCACGTGCGCGCCCACGATTGCTCCCGCGAGCCATCTCAACGGCAGCGTGCGCGCGCTCGCCAGCACCGCAGCGTAGCCCGCGCACATCAGCAGTAGCCAGGTCTCGAAGCTCGTGCTGGTGAGTTTCAGCCCGATCGGGCCCAGCGGACCCGACAGCCAGCCCGGCCAGCCGCCGTGGCGCGCGGGCACGTAGGCCGAGGGTTCTCCGGCCGCGCCCGCGGCGAGCAGGAACGCGCCGGCGAGGATGCCCGCAAGCCCGATTGCACCCACCACGCGCAGGGCGCGCCGCGGCCCGCGCGCGGCGTCGGTCTCGCCGCTCGCATCAGGCGCCGTCGCGGCACCGCGCAGGCGCGGTATGGGGGTCGCAGCCGATATGCGGCTATTGTGGCGACTACGCCGGCATGCAGGTATCCGCCGGGGGCGTTACGCTGTGGCGGCTACCGTGCCCTGCTGGGCGTTTGGTCGTGCGCAGACGCACGCCCCGCAAGAGGCGTCCTCGGCGCCGTTTCCCTCCCCACAATGCGACGCAGCTACCGCAAGCGCACTACGCGCCGAACACGCGAGCCTGCAGCCCACACCGGGCGCGGGGCACAACGCGTGCTCGTGCTCTCGGCCGACGTCGGCGAGGGCCACGCCGCCGCGGCCCGGGCGCTCGCCGCTCAGATCGAGAGCTCCCCGGGGGCCGCCGAGGTCACGGTCATCGACGGGCTTGCAGCGATGGGGCCTCTGCTGCGGCCCGTCGTCGAGGACGGCTATCGCGTGCAGCTGCGCTTCGTGCCGTGGACGTACACGCTCGTCTATTGGCTGCTCGACCACGTGCCTCCGATCCGCATGCTCACGCGCCGGCTGCTGTGTCTGTTCGGCGCGCGCCCGCTCGCCCGCACGATCGCCGAGCATGACCCCGACGTGGTCGTGTCGACCTATCCCGCTGTCACCGTGGTGCTCGCGCACCTGCGGCGCACCCACCTCGTGAACTGCTCCACGGTCGCGACCATCACCGACCTCACGGGCCTCTTCTTCTGGGCGCAGCCCGGGATCGACATGCACCTGGTGATGTACGACGAGTCGATGCACTCCGTCGAGCGCATCGCCGGTGCCGGCAGCGCACGCCTCGTGCGTCCTCTGATAGCTGCCGAGTTCCTGCAGCCGCGCTGTCCGCTGGACTCGCGTCGCGCTCTCGGCCTACCGCAGGAGGGGCGCATAGTGGTCGTCTCCGGCGGAGGCTGGGGAGTTGGAGACATCGCCGGCGCCGTGCGCGAGTTTGTCGGCGTGTCCGAGGTCTCGAGCATCGTCTGCCTGGCCGGGCGCAACCATCAGCTCGCGGAGAAGCTGCGCCGTGCCTTTCTCGGCGAAGACCGCGTGCACGTGTACGACTTCACCGACAAGATGCCCGAGCTGCTGGCCGCCGCGGACGTGCTCGTGCATTCGACCGGCGGCGTGACCTGCCTGGAGGCGCGCGCCGCGGGGACGCCGATCGTCTCCTACGGGCTGCCCGTCGGACACGCGCGCCTGAACACACGCGCGATGGCCGACCTCGACCTGCTGCGGCTCGCGAACGACACCGAGGAACTGCGCAGCCACGTTGAGTCCAGCTTCAGCGAACGCCCCGGCGAGAACGGAGCGGGCTCCTCCGCGCACCTCGGAGTGGCGGACGCCGCGTCGCTCGTGCTCGACGCACCCCGGCGTGTGCGGCCGATCCCGCGCTGGCGGCTGCGGCTCGTGACGGGGCTGGCACAGGCCGCGCTGCTGCTCGGCGTCGGCTCATGGGTGATGTCGACCGACGAGGTCATGGCGCTCGCATCGAGCTTCCTGCACGTCAACCCGCTTGTGCACGTGCGCACGAGCAAGCGCGAGGTCGCGCTGATCGTCGACGCGCCGCAGCGCGAGCTCGTGCGGCTCGCCTCACAGCTCGCTACCGAGGGCGTGCACGCGTCGTTCGCCGACGGTGCGCGCGCGCCGTCGAGCTTGCAGCTGGCGGCGCTCCGCGCGCAGGGCGATGAACTCCTCCCGGCCGTCCCCGCAGCGGGCGGGCTGCGCTGGATGAAAACGCGCGCGCAGCTGCGCTCGCAGGCCAGGGCGCTGGGCCTGCGCCATCACTTCTACTACCTGCAGCCGCGCGGCGGCGAGTCCGTCGGCCAGCTCGTGCTCGGCGCGAGCGACGGGGCGACGCCGGTGCGCGGCGCATTTCGCCTGAACGCGAGCGCAGCGGCGCCTCAGCGCAGGCTGCGTGCGGGCGACGTGGTGGTCGTCGAACTCGACGGGTCGACCGCCTCGGTGCTCGGACTCGAGCGCATCGTCTCGCGCGTCGAGGCATCCTCGCTCGGCGTGGCCCCGCTGGCATGGCTCACGGGCTCGGCTTCCATCAGCCCGAGCAGCAGCGGCGAGCGCACGAGCATCGCGGCGCCCACCAGCAGCAGAGCCAGCGAGAGGCCCAGCGGCACGCCGCCCAGCGGCGTCGCGCTGAAGCGCTCGCCGAGCAGCAGCGGCGCGAGCACCACCGGCACGACCGTCTGAGTCACAAACACCACCGGCGCCACCTGGATTGCCGGGCGCGACTGCAGCGCGCTCATCTCGCTGAGCACGCCCACCCCCGAGGCGGCGGCCGTGGAGAGCGCCCATGCGAGCGCCGGCACGAGATGCCCGCCCGAGAGGTCGTCGGACGCGAGCTTCGTCGCGACGCCGCTCCACGCGAACGCCAGGCCCGCGCCGGCCATCGTCGCGATCGCGATGCGGCGGCCGAGCGCGCGCAGCACGTAGGGAAGCATGCTCGCCATTCCCAAACCAACCAGCACCAGCGTGATCGTGAGCTTCTCGGAGGTGTGCGTCGTGCGTGGCGGCGCCGTCAGCGCGGCGCCGAGCATGCCGATCAGGATCGCGCCCATCGCCAGGTACTCGTAGCGGCCTGCGCGCTCCCCGAGCAGACGCTCGCCGACCAGCATCAGCACGAGCAGGCCCGCCGCCAGAGAGGGCTGCACCACGACCAGCGGCGCGAGCAGCAGCGCGAGCACCTGCAGGGGGAAGCCGAGTATCGACAGGCCCGTGCCGATCAGCCAGCGCCCCCGCTTCACGAGGCTCCGCGCGAGCGCAAGACGCAGGTGCTCCTCGTGGGGCGCCTCCCTCGCGTCCATCGCCTGGAAGGCGACCCCTAGGCTGTACAGGCTCGACGCACCCACAGCCGCAGCGATTCCAAGAAACAGGTCGACCATGTCAGCGCACGATGATCGCATCACCGTGGGCGCCGCCGCCGGCGCCGTGGCCGCATCGGCGGCGTTGTGCTACCTGCTGCCTGCACTCACCGCCGCATGGCCCGCGCTGCGCGCGCCGTTCGGGGTCGAGGATCGAACCGCCAGCGGGCGCGGATACGCGCTCACCTTCGACGACGGCCCGCACGCGAAGGGAACACCGGCGATCCTCGAGATCCTCGCCGCCGCATCCGTGCCGGCGACGTTCTTCCTGGTTGGCGAGCAGGTCGAGCGCAACTCTGCGCTAGTCGCGGAGATCGTTGCCGCCGGGCACGAGATCGCGCTGCATTGCCATCGCCACCGCAACCTCATGCGGCTGACTCCGCGACAGGTGCGAGAGGACATCGCTCGCGCGCACGAACTGATCGCGCAGGAGGCCGGCTACTCGCCGTCGCTGTACCGCCCTCCCTATGGAGTGCTCAATGCGGCCGCGCTGCTGCAGGCACGCCGGCGAGGCTGGCGCACGATGCTGTGGAGCCATTGGGGTCGCGACTGGGAGGCGAAGGCCACGCCCGCCTCGATCGCCGCACGCGCAACCGCCGAGGCCGGCGAGGGCTCGGTGGTGCTGCTGCACGATGCCGACGACTACTCTGCGCCGGGGTCCTGGCGGCGAACGGCCGCCGCGCTTCCGCGGGTGCTCGAGCTGCTGCACGCGCGTGGACTCGAGCCCGCGCCCGCCTGACGGGCCGTGTGAGGCGCCGTGCAGCCGTGCGTGAGATCCACGCGCGCGGCTAACATCAAGCGCTTGTCCACCGTCGTGCCAATCGACGGCGGCAGCTCGCGGCGATCTGCCGTCGGCTCTGCCATCAGCGACGCCGCGGCCGCGGCGCGCTCGCGCATGCGCCCTCGTTGGTGGGTCGAGGTGCTGGCGGTCGCGTGGCTGTTGTGGCTGTACGACTGGCTCACCAACTTCGCGCCGCTTCGCCTGCACGTCGCGCTGTCGCACGCGAGCTCGCTGCTGTCGCTGGAGCGCTCGCTGCACATCGACCCGGAGCTCGCGCTCGATCGCTGGCTTGCGCCCCACCACAGCCTCGCGCTGCTCGTCTCCGACTACTACGACAACGCCCACTTCGTGGTCACGCTCGGCCTGCTGGGGTTCCTGTGGTGGCGGCGCGCGGACCTCTACCGGCCGCTGCGCAACACGCTCGTGCTGGCCAACCTGATCGCGTTCGCCGTGTTCTGGCGCTACCCGGTCGCGCCGCCGCGGATGCTCGGCGGCTTCGTCGACGTCGTCGCCTCGACGCACGCGATCGGATCCTGGCACAGCGGCTCGCTCGCCTCCCACGCCGACGAGCTCGCGGCGATGCCCTCGCTGCACATGGCCTGGGCCGCGTGGTGCTCGCTGGCGGTGTGGAGGCTGACGAGCTCTCGATGGCTGCGCGCCGCCGCGCTCGCCTACCCATTCGTGACCGCCTTCGCGGTGCTCGCCACGGGCAACCACTTCGTGCTCGACATCCTCGCGGGCCTGGCCACGTTTGCCGTGGCGCTCGCGCTGCTCGCGATCGGCACGCGAGCGCGGGCGTGGACGCTGGCCCTGCGCGAGCGCAGCGCGAGCCTCGGCCGAGCAGGCCCGCGCGGGCTGAAGTCGCTTCGCGCGGCCCCGTATCGCATGTCACAAAGTTGTTACGAAGTCCTAAACAAGGTAGACTGCGCGGTGCCGCCGCAGACAGTTGAGGGAACACTTCGACGGCACCGCCGCTTCACAGCGCAGTGGCTTTTTCGTCTGTAGGGTGGCCCTGCACATATGCCTGAACTCGATTCCAGCGAGGACCTCGCTCGCCTGCCTGCCGTTGCGCCGCGTGGCGTTCCGGGCTCAGCACACGCTCACGGCCCGAGCGCCGCTGCCGTGGCGCTCGCGGCGCGAGGGCACGCCACCGGGGCGCCCGCCCCGCAGCCGCCGCTCCCTCAGCACAGCTCCTCCGCGAACGCTGCCGGCCCGGAGTCCGGCGGCCGCGCGCTCGCGCTTGCCCGTGGCTTCGACGTGATCTGCCTCGCGCTCGCGACGGCTCCCGCGCTCCTGCTCGGCGCACCCGCGCTCGGCTATCTGATCGGCGCGGGTGCATGGCTCGGTCAGCGCGCCCTCGCGAGCTATGACCGGCGCTGGATTCGCTCCGCGCGCGAGCCGCGCGCCCAGCTCGGGCTGAACCTGGCCGAGGCGTTCGCGCGAATCTGGCTGCTCGCCGGCGCGATCATCGCGGCCGGGGTCATAGGCGGGCGCGCCGACGGGCTGACCGCGGCGCTCGTGATCTTCGCCGCCTACTCGGTGGCATTTGCCGTCAGGGTGCTGTCCGGCCCGCCGCAGCGCAGGAACCCCCGATGAGCCGCTTGCGCTCGATGAGCACCAAACGCAAGATCGGCTTGAGCGTCCTGGCCGTGTACGTGATCGGGCTGATCGGCTTCGCGGTCGGCTTCGGGGTGAAGACCCACAAAAACGAAAGCTTCAAGGTGATCGACGCCTTCCACCTGGAAGCGTGGTTCAAGATCGCGGGCCCGATCCAGTTCGACAAGGGCGTGCTCTACCTGCTCCTCTCCACCGTGCTATCGGTCGGCGTGCTCGTGTACGTCTCGCGGCACATGCAGCAGCGCCGGCCCGGCCGCATGCAGGTCGCCGTCGAATGGGGCTATGACCTGATGCAGCGGCTCACGCGCGAGAACATGGACGAGCAGTTGGCCAGGAGATGGTTCCCGCTGGTGTTCACGCTGTTCGTGTTCATCCTGATCAACAACCTGCTCGGCTACATCCCGCTGCCGGTCGACTCGCAGAACACGTTCAGGCTGTTCGGCGCGAACATCCCGTCGTTTCAGATCTACGCGAGCATCACCAACGTCGCCGTCCCGCTGGTGCTAGCCCTCGGCGTGTTCGTCGCCTACAACGTGGAAGGCCTGCGTGCGCATCACGGTCTCATCGGCTACACGAAAAGCCTCATTCCGGCCGGCATCAAAGGGCCGATGCTGCTGCTCATGTATCCGCTGGAGATCGTCTCCAACTTCCTGCGCCTGCTGTCGCTCACGATCAGGCTGTGGGCCAACCTGCTCGCCGGCCACCTGTTGATCGACTTCTTCGCCGGCAACCTCGCGGTGCTGCTGGGCCTGCAGTTGCTCGGCTGGTTCACACTGCCAGCCGGGGTGCTGATCTATCTGTTCGAGGCGGTGCTGATCGCCGGTCTGCAGGCCTTCATCTTCGCGATCCTGACCGCCATCTATCTAGGCGGCGCAACCGCCGCAAGCCACTAAGCACCGACAAGGAGAATCACAGTGACCCACCTCTTCCCGTTCCTGTCCATTCACGTCGGGCATGCGCTGCTCGTGGCGTCGACGACTGCCGAAGAGACGGGCAAGGCCGCCGGGCGCGCGATCGCCCTCGGCGTCGGAGCCGGCGGCGGCGCGGCCGGCGCGGGAGCCGGCATCGGCATGCTGTTCGGCAAGGTGATCGAGTCGGTTACGCGCCAGCCCGAGATGCGCGATGAGATCACCTCGATCCAGTGGCTCGGCTTCGCGCTCACCGAGGCGACGTTCTTCTACGGCCTGGTCGGCGGCTTCATCGCCTTCTTCCTGTAGGCCGCCATGTCGCTCGCCACCCTCAACCTCCCGGTCGCCGAAAGCAGCTCCTCGTGGCTGATCACGCCCAACGTCGGCCTGATGGTGTGGACGCTGCTCGTGTTCGCGATCGCGCTCTTCATCCTCATCAAGGCCGTCTTTCCGCGCATCCGCACGGCCCTTGACGAACGCAGCCGCATGATCGAAGAGTCGATCGTCACCGCCGAGCGCACGCGCGAGGAGGCCGAGAAGATCCTCGAGGAATACCGCGAGCGGCTGAAGGAGGCCAGGGTGCAGGCGGAAGAGATCCTGCAGCGCGCCCGCCAGACGGCCGAGGCGCACGAGCACGAGGCGAAAGACCGTGGTCAGGAGCTCGTGGCCGAGGCGGCCAAGCGAGCCCAGCGCGACATAGAGGCGGCCACCAAGCGCGCGCTCGACGACATCCGCCGCGAAGTGGTCGACCTCACGATCCTCGCCACCGAGAAGGTCACGCGCAAGGTGCTCGACGAGGGCGACCAGCGACGGCTCGTCGAGGAGGCGCTCAACGAACTCGACCTCTCCGGCCTGTCCGCGGGAGCTTCCAGCAACTGATGGAGGAGCTAGCCGAGGTATACGCGCGCGCTCTCTTCGAGGTGGCACGCGAGCAGGGCAAGATCGACGAGCTGCACGAGCAGCTCGCCCAGTTCGCCGACGCGCTGGACGCGAACCGCCAGCTCGCCGTGTTCTTCTTCTCGCCCTACTTCGCGACGAAGGAGAAGCAGGACGGGCTCGCGCGCATGCTCGACGGCGCCGAGCCCGCCTTCGTGAACTTCTTGAAGCTGCTGATCGAAAACCACCGTATGCCGGTGATCTTCCGCATCCGTGCTCGCTACGAGCACCTGTGGGAAGAGGAGCACCGCATGCTGCCGGTGGAGATCACCAGCGCGATCGAGCTCGACCCGGCCGCGACCGACAGCCTCGGCCGGGCCATCGGCGAGCGCACCGGGCGCCGCGTGAAGCTGGCGGCGCACGTCGACCCAGAAATCCTCGGCGGCATCATCGTGAGGGTGGGCAACTCGATCCTCGACGCATCAATCCGCAACCGACTGGAGCAGCTGCGCAGGCACGTTGCCCAAGGAGCCTCTTAGGAAAAGCACATGGAGATCAACCCAGACGAGATCACAAGCATCCTCAAGAGCCGCATCGAGGGACTCGACAGCGGACAGGCCGAGCTGACCGAGGTCGGCACGGTGCTGTCGGTGGCCGACGGCATCGCACGACTGCATGGCCTCGAGAACTGCATGTCATTCGAGATGCTCGAGTTTCCACACGGGGTCACCGGGCTCGCGCTGAACCTCGAGTCAGACAACGTCGGCGCCGTGCTGTTCGGCGAGTGGGAGCACATCGTCGAGGGCGACACCGTCAGGCGCACCGGCCACCTGCTCGACATACCCGTCGGAGACGCCCTGCTGGGGCGCATCGTCGACCCGCTCGGCCGCCCGCTCGACGGCAAGGGCGCAATCGAGACGAGCGAGACGCGGCCCGCCGAGTTCAAGGCGCCGGGCGTGGTGCAGCGCCAGCCGGTCAAGGAACCGATGCAGATCGGCCTCAAGGCGATCGACGCGATGATCCCGATCGGCCGGGGGCAGCGAGAGCTGATCATCGGCGACCGCCAGACCGGCAAGACCGCGATCGCGATCGACGCGATCATCAACAACAAGGACACCGGTGTCGTGTCGGTGTACGTCGCGATCGGACAGCGCATGTCCACCGTGGTCGCGATCGCGCAGACGCTCGACGAATACGGCGCGCTCGAGAACACGATCATCGTCGCGGCGCCGGCTGACGAGGCCGCGCCGATCAAGTTCCTCGCGCCGTACGCGGGCTGCGCGATGGGCGAGCACTTCCTCTACGCGGGCCGGCATGCGTTGTGCGTCTACGACGACCTCACCAAGCACGCCTACGCCTACCGCCAGATGTCGCTGCTGCTGCGCCGGCCGCCGGGCCGCGAGGCGTACCCAGGGGATGTCTTCTACCTGCACTCGCGTCTGCTCGAGCGCGCGGTCAAGCTCAACGACGAGCTCGGCGGCGGCTCGCTCACGGCCCTGCCCGTGATCGAGACCCAGGCCGGAGACGTATCCGCGTACATCCCCACGAACGTGATCTCGATCACCGACGGGCAGATCTTCCTCGAGTCGAAACTCTTCAACTCCGGGGTTCGCCCTGCGATCAACGTCGGAATCTCGGTCTCGCGAGTGGGCGGCAACGCGCAGATCGGCCCGATGAAGAAAGTCGCCGGGAGGATCAAGCTCGAGCTCTCGCAGTACCGCGACCTCGAGGCGTTCGCGCAGTTCGGCTCGGACCTCGACGCCGACACCCAGCGCACGCTCGCGCGCGGGGAACGCCTGGTGATGACGCTCAACCAGGGCGAGCGCGAACCGCTCCCCGTCGAGGACCAGACCGTGCAGATCTTCGCCGCGACGAACGGCTACCTCGACCGCATCAACGTGGAGCGCGTGACCGAGTTCCTGAAGGAGCTGACCGAACGGATGCACGCCGAGCACGCTGAGTTGGGCGAGAAGATCGCAGGCGGCGACTGGTCCGATGAGACGCAGAAGGCGGTCGACGACGCCGTGGCCGCGTTCGCGGCGGACTTCGGCTACGACCTCGACGAGGAGGGCCAGTCGCTCGAGGAGGTCAAGGCCGCCTAGCGCGGGGGCCGGAGACGACCATGGCTTCTCAACGCGACGTTCGCAACAAGATCTCCTCGGTGAAGAACATCCAGAAGATCACGCGCGCCATGGAGATGGTCGCGGCGGCGCGCCTACGACGCGCCGAGCAGCGCATCGAGGCGCTGCGACCCTATGCGGACGCGCTGAGGCGCATGACCAAGCAGGCCGCCCAGGCCGCCGGGTCCGCCGAGGCGGCGCGCACTCCGCTGCTCAGCACGCGCGAGAGCGAGCGCAACGTGGGTCTGCTGCTCGTGACCGGCGACCGCGGTCTGGCGGGCTCGTTCAACTCGCAGGTGATACGCGCCGGAGTGCTCGCCGCGAACGCGCTCTCCGGCGAAGGCCTGCAGAGCGCGTGGTTCGCGAGCGGCCGGCGTGGCGTCTCCTCGCTCGCCTTCCGCGGCTATGAGCTCAGCGGCAGCTACACGGGCTTCTCCGACCGGCCCGCCTACGCGGACGCGCGCAGCATGGCCGACGACGTGGTCCAGGCTTTCCTCGACGGTCGCGTGGACCGCGTCGAGATGATCTACAACGCCTACGTCTCGCCGCTCACCCAGACCGTCACCCACGAGCGCCTGCTGCCACTCTCCCAGGCGACGATCGCGGGCGAGGAGCAGGACGCGACCGAGCAGGAGAAAGCCGACCGGCCCGGACCGAAAGCGCTGGTCGAGTACGAGCCCGACCCCGAAAAGATCCTTCAACGACTCATCCCCGACTACGTGGAGATCTCGATCTACCGCGCGCTCGTCGAGTCGGCCGCCGGCTTCTTCGGCGCGCAGATGACCGCGATGCGCAGCGCATCGGAGAACGCCGGGGAAATCATCAGCGACTATACGCTGCAGATGAACCGTGCCCGCCAGGCAGAGATCACCCAGGAGATCATGGAGGTCGTCGCCGGCGCAGAGGGGTTGAGCTGAGTCGGCCTTGAGCCGACCGACCCCGCAACCGACGACCCACCGAAGACAGGAGACACAAAGAAAATGGACGCCTCAACCGCCACCCAGTCGACCGGCCAACCGCAGCGCTCGGGCACAGCCACCGAGCAGCGCAACGTCGGCCGCATCGAGGAGATCCAGGGCGTCGTGATCGAGGCCGTGTTCACCGAGCGCCTGCCCGAAATCAATCACGCGATCATCGTCGCCCGGCCCGGGGCCGCAGCCGAGGAGGAGCAGCCTGGGGTCAGCTCGAGCGCCGGCGAGGGCGTGCTCGTGTGCGAGGTCCAGCAGCACCTCGGCGATGACCGCGTGCGCGCTGTCGCGATGGACACGACCGACGGACTCGCCCGCGGCGCCGAGGTGATCGACACGGGTGGGCCGATCATGGTCCCCGTCGGCGAGGTCACGCTCGGGCGCATCTTCAACCTGCTCGGCGAGCCCATCGACGAAGGCGCTCCGCTGCCCGAGGGTGTGGAACGGCGCGGAATCCACCAGGACGCCCCGCGAGCGGAGGATCTCAGCCCGACCACCGAGATGTTCGAGACGGGGATCAAGGTCGTCGACCTGCTCGCCCCCTACGCAAAGGGCGGCAAGGTCGGCCTGTTCGGCGGCGCGGGCGTCGGCAAGACGGTGCTCATCCAGGAGCTCATCCACAACCTCGCCAAGGAGCACGGGGGTCTGTCGGCGTTCTGCGGCGTGGGCGAGCGCTCGCGCGAGGGCAACGACCTGTGGCTCGAGATGAAGGAGTCCGGGCGTGCTCGACAAGACGATGCTCGTGTTCGGGCAGATGAACGAGCCGCCCGGTGCGCGCATGCGCGTCGCGCTGTCGGGTCTGACGATGGCCGAATACTTCCGCGACCAGGGCCAGGACGTGCTGCTGTTCATCGACAACATCTTCCGCTTCGTGCAGGCCGGCTCCGAGGTCTCGGCGCTGCTCGGGCGCATGCCCTCGCAGGTCGGCTATCAGCCCACGCTGGAGACCGAGATGGGGCAGCTGCAGGAGCGCATCACCTCGACTCGCGAGGGTTCGGTCACCTCGATCCAGGCGATCTACGTGCCCGCCGACGACTACACCGACCCGGCGCCCGCATCTGTGTTCGCCCACCTCAACGCCACCACGGCTCTGTCGCGCGCGATCTCCGAAAAAGGCATCTACCCGGCGGTCGACCCGCTCGACTCGACCTCGACGATCCTCAAGCCGGACATCGTCGGCGAGGACCACTTCCGCGTGGCAAACCAGGTCAAGGAGATCCTCCAGCGCTACAAGGAGCTGCAGGACATCATCGCGATCCTCGGCATCGACGAGCTCTCCGACGAGGACAAGCTGACAGTCCAGCGCGCGCGCAGGATCGAGCGCTTCCTCTCACAGCCGTTCTTCGTGGCCGAAGAATTCACGGGTACGCCGGGCGCCTACGTGCCGATCGAGGAGACGATCAGAGGCTTCGAGGAGATCATCGAAGGCAAGCACGACGAGCGTGCCCGAGAGCGCGTTCTTCCTCAAGGGCACGATCGACGAGGTCGTCGAGGCCGCCAAGAAATAGCGGCGATGGCGCACACGAAATTCCCAGTCGAAGTGCTCACGCCCGAGGGCGAGGTGTTCTCGGGGGAGGTCGAGATGCTCTCCACGCATCACCGCGGTGGGCTCGATCGGCATCCTCGCCAACCACCAGCCGGTGCTGGCGATGCTCGAGCCGACCGAGCTGCGCCTGTATCGCTCGGAGTCGGACATCGTGCGCTTCGCCCAGGCCGAGGGTTACCTGCAGTTCGCCGAGAACCGCGCGCTCGTGCTCGTGGAGGAGGCGATCGCGCCCGAGGCGCTCGACCGCGCGACGATCGAGGCGCAAGCTCGCCGAAGCTCGCGCCGCCGCCGAGCGCGCGCCCGCGGGCAGCGAGGAACAGGCCCGCGCGCAGCGCGACATACGCCGCTACGAGGCGTTCCTGGCGGTCGCGGCCTAGCCGCCTCGATCGCGATGGAGGCAGTCCGCCGACAGCCATTTCAAGCGCCCCGGCTGGTTCACGAAGAACGTCTTCAACCGGCTCGTCGCCGGCTCACGCGCATGCGGCATCAGCGTCCTGGGCTCGCGCGTGCTGGAAGTACGCGGGCGCAGCTCGGGCGAGTGGCGGCGAACGCCGGTCAACCTGCTGACCCACGACGGAGACCGCTACCTGCTGGCGCCGCGGGGAAACGCCCAGTGGGTGCGCAACCTGCGCGTCGAGCGGCGAGGGCCGGCTGCGCCTGGGCCGCAAGACGGAGCCCTTCCGCGCGAGCGAGGTTCTCGACGACGGGGAGAAGGCCGGCGATCCTGCGCGCCTACCTGAAGCGCTGGAAGGCCGAGGTCGGCGTGTTCTTCGAAGGGGTCGGCCCCGACTCGCCCGAGGAGGAGCTGCGCCGCATCGCGCCAAGGCATCCGGTGTTCCGGATCGAGGGCGGCACGGGGTGATCGAATCGGCGCCGCCGGTGCGCCGCGTCGGCCGCCCGCAGCCACTAGCCTTCGCCGACTCATGAGCGCACGCACGCGAGCCAATCGGGGTCATCGGCACCGGCTACGTCGGCCTGGTCACCGCGGTCGGCTTCGCCGAGCTCGGCAGCGAGGTCTGGTGCGTCGACATCGACGCCGAGAAGATCGAGCGCCTTCGCCGCGGACGAGGTGCCGATCTACGAGCCGGGCCTCGAAGAGCTGCTGGCGCGCAACGTCGCAGCGGATTCACTTCTCCACCGAGCTCGACAGGAGCGCTCGAGAACGCACGCCTGCTGTTCGTCGCCGTCGGCACGCCGCCGACGCACTCCGGCGATGCGGACCTCGCCGCGGTCAACGCCGTCGTCGAGGCGATGCCCGACTCCGAGGCTCACGCCCTGGTGATGAAGTCGACCGTGCCGTGCGGCACCGGCGCGACAATCCAGCGCACCTTCCGCGAGCGCGCGAAGGCGGCCATGGCCTACGTGTCGTGTCCGGAGTTCCTCAAGGAGGGCTCCGCCGTGAAGGACTTCCTGAACCCCGATCGCGTGGTCGTGGGAGACAAGCGCGACTGGGCCGGCGACGCCGTGGTCGAGCTGTACGCGCCGTTCGAGGCGCCGCTGGTGCGCACCGACGTGGCGAGCGCCGAGATGATCAAGCTCGCGGCCAACGCGTTCCTGGCCACCAAGATCTCGTTCATCAACGAGATCGCCAACGTCTGCGAGGAGACCGGCGCCGACGTCATCGAGGTCGCGCGCGGCGTTGGCCTGGACGGGCGCATCGGGCCGCAGTTCCTGCAGGCCGGCATCGGCTACGGAGGCAGCTGCTTCACGAAGGACGTGAGCGCGCTCAAGCTGCTGGCAGCGAACTCGGGCTACCACTTCCAGCTGCTCAGCGCGGTGATCGAGGTCAACGAGCTGCAGAAGCGGCGCGTCGTCTCCAAGCTGCAACGCCATCTCGGCGAGCTTGCGGGCCGGCGCATCGCCCTGCTCGGGCTGGCATTCAAGCCCGAGACCGACGACATGCGCGGCGCCTCCTCGCTCGTGCTCGCCGCTCGCCTGCTGGCCGAGGGCGCGCAGGTGAGCGCATATGACCCCATCGCAGAGGGCGAGGCGCTCAAGTTGATGCCCCAGCTCGCCTACTGCAGCTCGGCGCTCGAGGCCGTGCGCGAGGCCGACGCCGTCGTGCTCGTGACCGAGTGGAAGGAGCTGCTCGAGCTCGACTGGCGCGAGGTCGCCGGCGCGATGCGCGGCGAGGTGCTGATCGACGGGCGCAACGCGCTCGATCCAGACGTGGTGGGAGCCGCAGGCCTCAGCTACGAGGGAATCGGCAGGAGGTGAGCAGATTCAGGCCGTGATCCTCGTGGGCGGGGAGGGGACACGCCTGCGCCCACTCACATCCACGCTGCCCAAGCCGCTGGTGCCGCTCGTCGACAGGCCGTTCATCGTGTACATGCTCGAATGGCTGCGCGGGCACGGCGTGGACGACGTGATCATGTCCTGCGGCTTCCTCGCCGGCCAGGGTGCGCGACGCGCTCGGCGACGGCTCGCAGCTGGGCTTGCGCGTGCGCTTCGTCGAGGAGCCCGACCCGCGCGGCACCGCCGGCGCGCTCAAGCAGGCCGAGTCGCTGCTCGACGAGCGTTTCCTGATGCTCAACGGCGACGTGCTCACCGACATCGACCTGACCAGCCAGATCGCCCAGCACGAGCAGACAGGCGCCAAGGCGACCCTCGCGCTCGTGCCGGTCGCCGATCCGAGCGCCTACGGGCTCGTGATCCTCGACGAGGACCGCTCAGTCACGCGAGTTCATCGAGAAGCCGAGCCCGGAGGGCGCGCCCGGCAACCTCATCAGCGCAGGCGCCTATGTGCTCGAGCGCGAGATCCTCGAGCTGGTGGCGGCGGGAGCGAAAGTGTCGATCGAGCGCGAGGTGTGGCCGCTTCTGATCGGCAAAGGGCTGTATGGCTATCCCTCGAGCGGCTACTGGCTCGACATCGGGACGCCGGGCCGCTACCTGCAGGGAACGTTCGACATCATCGAGGGCAACGTCGAGACCCCCGTGCGCGAGCGGCTGGGCAGCGACTGGCTTGCCGTCGATCCGAGCGTGCAGCTGAGCGGGCGCGTGATCCCGCCCGCCGTGCTCGAGCGGGGCGTGCGCGTGGCGCAGGCAGCGCAGGTGGGGAGCCTGGTCGTGCTCGGCGCCGGCGTGTCGATCGGATCGGGCAGCAGGGTCGAACGCGCGGTCGTCCTCGAGGGCGCCCACATCGGCGAGGGCTGCGTGCTGCGCGACTGCATCGTCGCGGCCGGCGCCAGCGTCGGTGACCGCTCGCGCATAACGGCCGGAGCGGTGCTCGGGGAGGGCGTGAGCATCGGGGCGGACAACGTGATCACGCGCGGGGCGCGTATCTTCCCGGGTGTCACGCTGCCGGATGGGGCCATCGAGTTCTAGGCTGTGGCCGCCGGCCACGCCGCCAAGCGAGCACCTTCAAGCGCACAACCCCGCCCATTGATCGACCGCAGATCAGACAGGAGATGACCAGTACATGAGCGAAGGCAGCGCCACCGCCACACCGGCAGCGGAGCTCTCGCGCGCGGCGATCGCCCGCGTTGACGCCTCCGACCAGATCGCGGACGTGCTCGCGCTGCCCGAGCACCTGCGCGATGCGCTGTGGCGCGTGGAGTCGGCGATCATGCAGGACTGGGACACGACCAGCGGGCTCGTCGTGGCCGGCATGGGCGGCTCGGCGATCGGCGGCGCGCTCGCGCGCGCTGCGCTCGGAGATCACGCCTCGCGGCCGATCTTCGTGACGCGCGCATACGGGCTGCCCACGTGGACCACGCCCGACACGATGGTGCTGTGCGCGAGCTACTCGGGTGACACCGAGGAGACGCTCGCCTGCTATGAGTCGGCCGGCGCGCTGGGCGCCCGCCGCACGGTGGTCACCACCGGCGGTCGGCTCGCCGAGATGGCTCGCGCCGACGGCGTGCCCGTGATACCGCTGCCGGGCGGCTTTCAGCCGCGCGCGGCGGTCGCGTACATGATCGTCGCGGCGCTCGAGGTCGCGGCGCTCTGCGGAGCAGGCCCGCGCCTGACCTCAGAGATCGACGTGGCCGCCTCGCACGTCGAGCACCTCGTCGAGGAGTGGGGCCCCGACACCGCCGAGGACTCGCTCGGCAAGGTCATCGCGCGCGGGCTGCACGGCACCACCCCGGTGATCGCCGGCGCGGGGCTGACCGCCCCGATCGCCTACCGCTGGAAGACCCAGATCAACGAGAACGCCAAGCAGCCCGCGTTCTCGCATGAGCTTCCCGAGCTCGACCACAACGAGATCGCCGGCTGGGAGGGGGCGCGCGACACGGGCCGCTTCTCCGCGATCTTCCTCGACGATTCGGATATCCATCCGCGCGTCAAGGAGCGCATGGAGCTCACCGAGCGCCTGATCGCCGACAACGCGGTGTCATGCTTCCGCCTGGAGACGCGCGGCCAGACCGCGATGGAGCGGGTCATCTCGCTGGTCCTGCTGGGCGACCTCGTGTCGATATACCTGGCCACGCTGCGCGGCGTGGATCCCGGGCCGGTGAAAGTGCTCGACGAACTGAAGGCAGGGCTCGCCAAACGCTGAGCTGTCACTATGACGATCGGAGACCTCCACAGATGAACCCAACTGCCACGCTCACCAAGGACGACTTCAAGGTCGCCGACCTCTCGCTCGCCGACTTCGGCCGCAAGGAGATCACGCTGGCCGAGCACGAGATGCCGGGTCTGATGGCGATCCGCAAGGAGTTCGCCGAGGCCCAGCCGCTGAAGGGAGCGCGCATCACGGGCTCGCTGCACATGACGATCCAGACGGCAGTCCTGATCGAGACGCTCACCGCGCTCGGTGCCGAGGTGCGCTGGTGCAGCTGCAACATCTTCTCGACCCAGGATCACGCGGCCGCCGCCGTGGCGGTGGGGCCGAACGGGACGCCCGAGAGCCCCAGCGGCGTGCCCGTGTACGCGTGGAAGGGCGAGACCCTCGAGGAGTACTGGTGGTGCACCGAACAGGTGATGCGCTGGCCCGACGGCGAGGACGGGGCGAGCTCCGGCCCGAACATGATCCTCGACGACGGCGGGGACGCGACGCTGCTGGTGCACAAGGGCACCGAGTACGAGCGCGCCGGCGAGGTGCCCGACCCGGCGAGCGCCGACTCCGAGGAGCTCGCGGTGATCCTCTCGCTGCTCACGCGCTCGCTCGCCGAGGAGCCGCAGCGCTGGACGAGGATCGGCGAAGGCATCAAAGGCGTTACCGAGGAGACCACGACGGGCGTACACCGCCTGTACCAGATGGTCGAGACCGGCGAGCTGCTTTTCCCCGCGATCAACGTCAACGACTCGGTCACGAAGTCGAAGTTCGACAACCTCTACGGCTGCCGGCACTCGCTGATCGACGGCATCAACCGGGCAACCGACGTGATGATCGCCGGCAAGATGACTGTGGTGTGCGGCTTCGGCGACGTCGGCAAGGGCTGCGCCGAGTCGCTGCGCGGCCAGGGTGCCCGCGTGGTGATCACCGAGATCGACCCGATCTGCGCGCTGCAGGCCGCCATGCAGGGCTATGAGGTGCGCACGCTCGACGAAGTGGTCGGCAGCGGAGACGTGTTCATCACCGCCACCGGCAACCGCGACATCATCACCGCCGCGCACATGCAGCGCATGAAGCACCAGGCGATCGTGGGCAACATCGGCCACTTCGACAACGAGATCGACATCGCCGGCCTGGCGCGGATCGAGGGCATCGAGCGGGTCAACATCAAGCCGCAGGTCGACAAGTGGGTTTTCCCCGACGGACACGCCGTGATCATGCTCTCCGAGGGGCGCCTGCTGAACCTCGGCAACGCCACCGGGCATCCGAGCTTCGTGATGAGCAACTCGTTCTCGAACCAGACGATCGCCCAGATCGAGCTGTTCACCAAGAACGACGAGTACGAGAAGCGCGTGTACGTGCTGCCCAAGCACCTCGACGAGAAGGTTGCGCGACTGCACCTCGAGGCGCTCGGCGTGCGCCTGACGCGGCTCAGCTCCGAGCAGGCCGCCTACATCGGCGTCCCGCAGGACGGGCCGTACAAGCCCGACCACTACCGCTACTAGCGCTCAAGGCTCGCGTACCCGCATGAGAGCGATGGTCCTCGCGGCAGGGCTCGGCACGCGCCTGCGCCCGCTCACCAACGAGATCACCAAGCCGATGGTGCCGGTCCTCGACAGGCCCGTGATGGAGCACATCGTCGACCTGCTCGCCAAGCACGGCTTCGGCGAGGTGATCGCCAACCTGCACTACTTCCCCGACTCGATCCGCGAGCACTTCGGCGAGCGTCTAAGCTATCGCTACGAGCCCGAGCTGCTCGGCACCGCCGGCGGCGTGCGCGCGTGCGCGGAGTTCTTCGGCACGGCGCCCTTCATCGTGATCTCAGGCGATGCGCTCACGGACATCGACCTGACGGCGTTGGTCCGGCGCCACACCGAGTCCGGCGGAGTGGCCACGCTCGCTGTCAAGCGGGTGCCCGACACGCGCGAGTTCGGCGTGGTGCTGCACGACGCCGCGGGCCGGATCACGGGCTTTCAGGAGAAGCCGTCCCCCGAGGAGGCGCTGTCGGATCTCGGCAACTGTGGCATCTACGTGTTCGACCCGAGCATCTTCGACTACTTCCCCGAGCGGCCGTTCGTCGACTGGGCCAAGGACGTGTTTCCCACGCTGCTCGAGAACGACGTGCCGTTCCACATCCACGAGACCCACGACTACTGGAACGACATCGGCTCGCTCAGCGAGCTGCGCACGGGAACATTCGACGCGCTCAGGGGCAAGCTGCACCTGCTCATCGAAGGCGAGGAGCTCACCCCCGGGATCGTCCTCGCCGGCGAGACGCCGCTGCCCGAGGATCTCGAGATCGAAGGCCCCGCCTGGATCGGCAACGACGTGAGCATCGGCGCGGGCGTGCGTCTGATGGGCCCGATCGTGCTCGGCGACGGCGCGAGCGTCGGCGCGGGTGCCCAGCTGCGCTCGAGCATCATCTTCCCCGGCACCGAGATCGCTTCGGGGGCGATCCTGATCGGCGCGATCGCCGGCCACAGCGGCATCCTCGAGAGCCTGCGCCGTCACCGGCGCGCCGCCAATCAGACCACGCCGTAGCGCTCGCTGCGCTCCTGCTCGCGCTCTGACTCGGTGAGCGCGCGCAGGAACAGCACCACCAGCGCAATGCCCATCACGAGCGACTGCTCGACCGCCATGACCATGCCGGCCATCGCCTGGTCTTCGCCGGCGGAGAGACCCCACACCCGAGCGCGATGGGTGTAGTAGGCGTACAGAGCGCTTGGTGCGAACGCCAGGCCCATCCCGAGCGCGCCCACGGCGATCTTGGTGGAGGCCATGTACACGACCGGGCCCATGCCGCCGAGGCGCAGGCGCGCGCGAATCGGAGACAGCAGGTGCCACCAGTACAGCGAGCCGGCCACCAGAAAGGAGACGTGCTCGAGCAGGTGCACGCCCGAGTGGCGCAGCGCGAAGTCATAGGCGGCGGGCACATGCCAGGCCCAGATGACCCCTACATACAGGACCACCGCAAAAGCGGGATGCGCGAGCAGGCCGGCCCGCCGCTCGACCACATGGACCGCGCGCGTGACCGGCCTCAGGATGACCTTGGTGAGCCCGACGATGGCAAGGATCGGCGCGAGGTCCAGCAGCAGCATGTGCTGCAGCATGTGCATGAAGAACAGCTGATCCGCGAGCGAGTCGATCGGCGATATCAGCGCCGCCAGCGCGGCCACGATCGCGCCCGCAAAGCAGCACAGCCGCCACACCGGCGCCGCCGTAGCAACGCTCGCCGGTGAGGAGGAGGCGCGGACGGCCAGCCAGCGGCGCACGTAGATGACGCCCGCCGCCGCGGCGAGAACGAGCACCGTGGGGCTGAACGTCCATGCGAGGTCCGGGCTCATGCGGTTCCAATTCTGTCGGATGCCATTTACATCCGCCGATTTCGGGCGTAGCATCGATTGCAGAGAATCGCCCGACCAAGGGAGCCGACGATGCAGATCGACATGAAGGGTCGAAACGTCCCGGTCACCGAGCAGATGCGCGAGCAGGCACAGCGCCGTCTGACAAAGGTCGCGCGCCAGGTCTCAGACCTGGCCCGCCTCGAGATCGAGATCTTCAAGGAGCCGAACCCGCGTGTAGCAGACTGCTACGTGGCGGAGGCAACGCTTTACCTGAAGGGCGTGACGCTGCGAGCTCGCGAGCGCTCACCTGAGCTGCAGCATTCACTGAACGTGATGGTCGACGACCTGGCGCGCCAGGTGAAGCGCCATCGCGACAAACTGCGCCACCGCCGGGAGGCGCACGCCGAGGCTGCGCGTCGCGCGAGCGGGCTCATGGACGTGGGCCTGGCGTAAGCCCTCGCAGCCGAACCGCTCCCGTGAGGAGCCCGGACGCCTGAAGTGGGCGCCTCGGGCGCCGAGGTCTGCCCGCGGTTTAGAAAATCCGCGCGCCGGGTATCGCTTCCCGCTGGATGGGGGAACGAGTTCTTCTCGGGGTGACCGCGCTCGTGCTCGGCGTCATGCTCGCGCTGCCGAGCGCTTCGCTGGCTGCGACAGTCTCGCCGTCGCTGCCCGCCAAAGAAGGCGCGGGCCCGCGCCCGGGGCCCGAAATCCTCTACGCCAAACCGGCTCGCGCTCCGCAACTCGAAAACGCAAACGCGCTCGATCTGGCATGCGCCGCCGATCCTGGTGTCGGGCGCGAGCGCGTATCGCAAAGGCGAGTTCCTCTACCAGGGCTACCTCTACGACGACCACGGCGCCAAGGAGACCCCCGACCCGACCGAATCCGATGGGATCCGCCCGGCGGCAACCCCACGGGCGGCGACATCTTCTCGATGCCCGACGGCACCTACACCTACCCGACCGGACCCGGCTACGACGAAAACGCCGCCGACCTGCTCGAGCTGCGCGTCAAGCCGCTCGCGCAGGCGACCGCCTTCCGAATCACGCTGAACACGCTCGAAAACCCGGATCTCATCGCCACGTCGATCGCGATCGGCGGCAGCCCGGCGAAAGCCACCCGTTTCCGTTCGGCGCCAACGTAAGCGCGCCCGCCCAGTACTTCCTCACCGTCCACGGCACCAGCGCGGTGCTCACCGACGCGGCCACCGGGGCGAGCGTGCCGGGACCCGAACCGACGGTCGAAGTGAACCTCGCACGCCGCCAGATCACCGTGCTCGTGCCTCACAGCGCCTGGAATCCGGGCACCTCGACGGTTCGCCTGGCCGCCGGCGTGGGCCTGTGGAACGCCGCCACCGGGTCCTACCTGCTGCCGGGGGCGGTGGCCAGCGCAACGCAGCCGGGCGGCGCAGGCGCCGACCCGGCCCGCCGGCGTTCTTCGACGTCGCGTTCCGCTACAACGGCCAGGAGCCGGTGCCGGGCACGCCCGGCGCGGAAACCGCGGCGGAACCCGGCCTGGTGGCGCGAGTCGGCACAGGCACAGGCGCTCGCCAGCGGCGACATCAGCCAGTTCTTCGCCGAGGTCGACTTCGCCAAGCTGCGCGAACGCATCAACGACGACATGCCGGGCCAGCCAACCGGCGTGCCGCAGACGGGCGTCTTTGACCGCATCCTCGCGTCGCACTTCTCCGACGGCCAGGGCGCCGACTATGCGACCGGCGGATGCGGCAACCTCGGCCGACTGCATCGGCGAGATGCGCGGGCAGCTGCTGCCGTATGCGATCTATGTCCCGAGCGGCCCCGCGCCGGCGGGCGGCTTCGGGCTCACGCTGCTGCTGCACTCGCTGTCGGCCAACTACAACCAGTTCGCGGGCTCGCACAACCAGTCGCAGTTCGCCAACCGAGGGACCGGCTCGATCGTGATCACGCCCTCCGGCCGCGGGCCAGACGGCTGGTACTACGACCACGCGCGGCGCGGACACCTTCGAAGTGTGGGCCGACGTGGCCGCGCACTACCGGCTCGATCCCGCCTTCACCGACATCGCCGGCTACTCGATGGGCGGCTACGGCACCTACAAGTTCACCTCGCCAGTTCCCGGACCTGTTTGCGAGGGCCCAGCCGACGGTGGGGCCGCCGGGTCTCGGGCGTCTGGGTGCCGCCCGCAGAACCGCAGCCCGGCGGGAACCAGTCGCTCACCGAGCGCCAGCTCGCCTCGGTGCGCAACGTTCCCTTCCTGATCTGGGACGAGACCACCGACGAGCTCGTGCCGATCGCGGGCGTGCTCGAACAGGTCGCGAAGTTCGACGCGCTCGGCTACCGCTACGAGTTCGACCAGTTCCTCGCCGGCGAGCACCTGACGCTCGCGCTCAACGACGAATATCGCGCCTGCAGCCGCGTTCCTGGGCGACCGAAACCGTCCAGGCCAACCCGCCGCACGTGACCTACACCTACAACCCCACCATGGACTTCCCGGCCGACGGGACCGCTGCCGGCCACGCCTACTGGGTGTACGGCGTCACGCTGCGCCAGGCCACCGGCAGTGCGCCGCTCGGCACCGTCGACGTGCGCTCGCATGGCTTCGGTGTCGGCGATCCGCCGCCCGGGGAAACGCAGCACGGGGCCGGGGTGCTGAGCGGCGGCCAGATCCCGGCGATCCCATACACCAGCCAGAGCAAGACGTGGGGCGAAGCTCCGGCCGAACCGGCAAGCGACGCGCTCGATGTGACCGCGACGAACGTCTCGCCAGGTGACATCGACGCGGCGCGCGCGCGGGTGGATTGCTCGGCGAAACTCGCCGTCAGCACTGATGGGCCGCTGAAGATCACGCTGCGAGACTGCCCGGGAACGCCGAGCTCGCGGACGTTCAGCTTCACCGGCTGAAGCCGCGCGGCGGGCCCGCGACGGCAGCTATCCTTGCCGCATGCCCTCCCTGCTCGACCGCGCCCTGAACGTCGGCGAGGCGAAGAAGTTCAAGTCCTACCAGAAACGCGTCGCGCTGATCTCGGCGTTTGAGCCGGAGCTCGAACACGACAGCGACGCCGAGCTGCGCGAGCGGATGGACGACCTGCGCGAGCGCGCGGCCGGAGGCGAGTCGCTCGACGCGCTGCTGCCGGAGTGCTTTGCGGTGGTGCGCGAGACCGGCAAGCGCACGCTCGGGATGCGCCATTTCGACGTGCAGCTGATCGGTGCGATGGCGCTGCACGAGGGCCAGATCGCGGAGATGAAGACCGGCGAGGGTAAGACGCTGACGGCGACCCTCGCGGTCGTGCTGAACGCGCTCGCGGTGCGCGACAGGCAGTCGGGGGGCGACGGCGGACAGGAGGAGGGCCCACCCGAGCGCAAGGGGGTCCACGTGGTCACCGTCAACGACTACCTCGCCCGCCGCGACGCCGAATGGATGAGCCCGATCTACGAGGCGGTCGGAGTGAGCGTGGGCGTGCTGCAGAACATGCAGTCCTACGAGGACAAGCAACGCGCGTACGCGTGCGACGTGGTGTACGGCACCAACTCCGAGTTCGGCTTCGACTACCTGCGCGACAACATGGCGAAGGACCTTGGCGAAAAGGTTCAGCGCGGGCACTTCTTCGGCATCGTGGACGAGGTCGACAACATCCTCATCGACGAGGCGCGCACGCCGCTGATCATCTCCGGCGCGCCCGAACAGGCCGCGGACCTGTACGTCAAGTTCGCGCGGCTCGCCCCGCAGATGGTGGCCGGCAAGACGCCGGAAGGCATGGACCCGCGCATCGAAGAAGCAGTTCGTGGCCGACTTCGACTTCGAGATCGACGAGAAGCACAAGGCCGTGTCGATCACCGAGCAGGGCGTCGCCAAGGCCGAGCGCTTCCTCGGCATCGACCACCTCTACCGGGCCGAGAACGGCCACCTCGTCAACCACCTGATCCAGGCGCTGCGCGCGGAGTCGCTCTACAAGGCCGATGTCGACTATGCGGTGGTGGACGGCGAGGTGAAGATCATCGACGAGTTCACCGGCCGCATCCTCGAGGGCAGGCGCTGGTCGGAAGGGCTCCATCAGGCGGTCGAGGCGAAGGAGGGCGTGGCGATCCAGGAGGAGAACCAGACACTCGCGACGATCACCTACCAGAACTACTTCCGCCTTTACGAGAAGCTCTCGGGGATGACGGGAACCGCGCTGACCAAAAAAGCAAGAACGGAGAGAATCAAGTTGGTACTAAATCGGAATTTCATCGGGTTCGTGAAAGGCATGTCATCTTCAAATTCAGAGCTGCGAGCTTTCTTGCTATTCCCGTCCACTGTTTTTTAGCTTTCCTCTGACGTACGGTCCTTCGCGTCGGCTTTGCCGTCGCTCAGGATGACATCGTTTCCGGGGGGTGCACAGGCCCGAACCGTGACATCGCTCGAACCGCCTCTGCTAGACTTTATCTTTTGCAACAATCTCTTCTACATCACTTTGCGATTCCACGCCATGCGCCTCAATACATTGTTTTCTATCGCCATCCTCATGAGCGCCGTTGCCTTTGAAGCCCTAGGTCAAACTTTGCCTGTGCCGCAGGCGATTACCGATCCCAAGCAGATTGCGTCGAAGCCGAATGCGCAGGTCGAGCCTCGCAGCCTGACCATCGAGAAGCTGTATATGACGCGGCAGATTGGGCGACCGACGTGGTCTCCGGACGGAAACAGCATCGCATTTATCTCGAACATGAGCGGGCGAAAACAACATTTGGACGATTCCGGCGGAGGGCGGCTTCCCTACTCAGTTGACAGTCAGTGATCAGCGGCAGACTTCTCCGGCATGGTCTCCGGACGGAAAGTGGATCGCCTATCAGTCGGATTATGACGGCGATGAGCAGTGGGACATTTATCTCGTCTCACCGCAGACTGGCAAGGTCGTGAACCTGACGCAGACGAGTGAGATTGCGGAATTGAATCCGACGTGGTCGCCCGACGGACGATACCTTGCCTATGAAGTGAAGCCGAAAACCTCGGCCGGCTGGGGCGGCAAGAGTCATCGCGAGGAGGACGACGATGATGACCAGCAATATCACTTTAATGACCTGGATGATGATCTCGGCGGTCCACGCGCTGGAGGACCGGCCGGCGACCCGGTAAATAAATCCTTGGGGCCGACCTGCGCCTCTGATTGGGTGATCATCGGGAAGGCGAGGCTCGGCGCCGGGCCCCCGCCGTAAGGCCGGCGGCTCCGGGGCGGAACGAGGTGCGCCCAGTCCGACCCGGCGTTCGGGTTGTAATGGAGGGGCCGCTCGTCGAGTTCCAGGCGGCGTCGAATATGGCCTTGTTGTTCCCGCGGTCGCTGATAACGTTGCCATAGAAGCCTTCTTTTGCCCCGTTGGCGTGCGCGCGCCTAACTGAGTTCTGTATTTGTTGTACGGAGTCGCGTGGTGCGTATCCAGCGCAGCGCGGCCGTGGCGGCCGACGGGGTAACCGCGAGGCCCGTCCCACTGCGAGAGTCCGCCGCACGACCCGCCGGCGTACGGGCGTATCGGGACGCGAATCCGGGAATCGGTCGCCTCGTCATCGAGATCGGGCCCGAGCCAGCTGTTTTTCGGCCCTGCGCCACCCTCATCGAAAAGGTGCACGCCGGTGTCGTGGTCCTGGTAGGGAAGGAAGAAAGTGTCAGCGTAGGTCCGAGTGTAGTCGCTCGTCGACCAGTCCATGCGCTCGCGGGTGCTCTGGAGGAGGTACCCTTCTATTGGGCGGCGAAAGGGCGGCCCAATTCGCCGAATGGGCCCGTTAGGCCTCTGTTAGATTTGAAGGAGACCGCGCGCACGATACATGACCGAACTCGACCGCTTGTCGACCTTCGCTTTCTGGCTGTCCGGCGGACACGCGTCTGGTCGGCGGGCCGCGTCCGGAGCCGGCGAGCAGCCCGGGGCTGCCGAACAAAACCGGGCGCGCCCGATGGCGGTGAGGAGACAAAATTCGACGTCGAGACAGTCGAGGACCCCTCTGATGAAGGCGCCTCTGAAGCCGAGATGCCGGAACTCGAGGAACTCGAGCCTCTGGATCCGCACCAGCACGACGAAGACTGCGATTGTCTCGACAACCCGAACAACTCCCATTACTTTGATTCCCGAGCTGTGACCTTTCGACAGCTGGAGAGCTACTATCGCGCCCAGCAGTACGCGCTCATGATGGCGCCGCCCAAGAACCCCGGCGTCCCGTAGCGCGCGAAGGCCATCTTTCGCGAGCATCAGACGCGTCTGGCATCGTCCAGGTTTTTTGCCGTGTCCGCGTCGCGAATCGCGTTCATGGCTCCGCGCGCGTCCGCCACGTGCGGATCGCTAGCAAGGCCTGGTTTTCCGCGTTGGGCGCGCTGCTGGCGGGGATAGAGAAAGAAACTCGGGAGAAGTTCGAGAACAACGCGGGCAGTCGGCCCAATGTTGTACTTCTCGATAATGTGCCCGACGATTTGGCCGCGGGACGATCAGCTCGTTGATCGCAGTGGTATCGAATTCTTTCAGCAGCGATGGAACGTAATAGAAAATGCCATGGCCGCTGAGACCGTGCGCGGCAATCAGCGAATCGAAATCCGTAAGGCAACAGATGTCGATGGCTAATTGGACACGCGGATCGAGCGCGGCGAGCCACCATGTCTTAGTCGATCCCATCGACATACCGGTTACGCCGAGCCTTTGCGGATCTACTTCCGGCCGGCTTGCGAGGTAAGACAGTGCGCGGAATTCGTCGAACATCATCATGCCCCAGAGCACCTGCCCGCGCCAGAGCATGAGCTTGAAAGCGTCTTCTTCTCCGCGGTGGCCGTTGCTGTCGTGCTGCCGCTCACCAAAGCACCAGCTGTCGATGGCCAGAGTGACTATTCCCATTTCAGCGAGGACGGGCGCATAGGCGGGTTGAACGCTGGTTCCTTTGACCAGTTGTTCCTTGCCGAGCTCGTACATTCCCGCGTGCCAGTGAATGAAGAGGAGGCCAGGCGCGGGCTGTTGAAGCCGCCTGGGGATCAACAGGAGCGCGGGAACCGATTCGAGCCCGTTCAAGTCGAGAACAAGCCGCTCGAGGGTGTATTGATCGTGTTCTTCCCTGTGCACCAGTTGGGGAGGGGCGGGGGCATGCTGCCATGGCAAATCGCCAAGCAGGTCCCAGAGATCGGAGCGCCTGCGCTGCCGGTATGCGAAGAATGAGGTCTCGGTTTCGGCAACCACGCTTCGGGCAGCGGAACTCAGGCCGAGGGAGATGCCGCCGGTCAGAAGCGCTGAACGCGACATGAATTGGCGCCGGCTGGTGTTTTTGGATCCTGACATCATCATAGCAATGGATTTTATACAGCGTGCTTCCCGCAACGCTGGCACTCATGGAAATCTGTGAGTTTCAGGCATTCCTAGAATGAATAAGTTACGTGTTTTCAATGCTCAACACGAGCTCGACTCCAACCGCCGTCCGAAGACTGCGTATCCGCCCCCCAGAAGACACCAACGAGGGATTTCTGGGATTGAGAGAATCTAGCGGGGCCCTATTTGACCTCCCGAATGGTGTGTCTCAACAGAAGGGTTCATCTCAGTAGCTATGCCATGAAAAAAGCGGCCTTTTGCCACTTTTTCTTCTCCCGATATTTACTTGTCGCCTACTGCTCGTGAGAAATGCGGGCTAGTGCTAATACTGTTCACTTAACGATCCTGATGGCTTTGCGGATATTGATCATGAAAAGGGGCGATGTGTCGTGGGCGACCCAGCCGATGGATCGCGAAGCCACTGCACTCCTTCCAGCAGACAGCGCAATACCTCGCGATAAGACGACTGCATATACAGAGCCAGAGCGATCACATAGTAAACCACCACCTGCGCGGGAAGGTCACGCTGACGAACGCTGGCTTTGCCCGTCCGGGCCAGCACACCACCGATGGCCGAATCAGGAAATGTTTTGGTGATGACGCCGAGACTGGTATAGTCCGTGATCCGCGTACCCGGAGGAAGTTCCGCAACCGTCCGCGCCAACTGTGGCCTCCTGTCCCTGCCTTATACAGAAGGCCACAAATCTAGTTAAGTGAACAGTATTAGGGCTAGTGCGTGCCGAAGGTTCCTCCGCCCCGTCTCCGATTCATTTCAGATTTCCCCGAGAATGTCACCATTTGAGGCCTGATTTTCAGCTATGGTGGTTTCAGAACGGTTCATGCCTATTCAGGCTGTTTCGTTCTCTACACCTTGCGTTTGCTGGGGTTGAAGCGTCGAAGGCCGCGTCGATTTTGACGGGAAAAAAGACTGGCGGAGGGAGAGGGATTCGAACCCCCGGTACCCTTTCAGGCACAACGGTTTTCAAGACCGCCGGTATCAACCGCTCACCCATCCCTCCGCGGACGAGACAAGCTCGATGTCCCTTAGTTTATCGTACCTTGAGTTTTCCGGCCGCGGTCCCTTCGGATCTCCCACGCTGCGCGAGTCTTGCAAGGCATCCGCATTCGCCCAATCGAGCTGAAACCCATCGAACTCTGCGGCTGGGCGAGACTGCGACCCTTTGTTGTTGCACGCTCCTGCTCTCAGCTCCCGGTCCAAATCGGGACCTGCATCACGCGATCTGATGATTCAAATCTGATCGAGGTCAATCGGGAGCAAATAAGATGTCCATTTACGGACGCAAGTGCTGAAAGCATCAAAGTCCTTCAAAACACACCCCATAAGGTGCAAAGAGTGTTACAACAGGAGTGCATGGTCAAGCGAACGAAATCAGGAGCGGATCCGCAGCCGGGTCAGCCCATCAGCCTGCGCACGCTGGGGGAGTACCTGAATCTGTCGCCGGCGACGATCTCGCTGGTGCTGAACAACGCGCCCGGCGTGCGGTCCATTCCCGCAGGAGACGCGCGACCGGGTGACCGAGGCGGCGGCCAAGTTCGACTACCGGCCCAGCTTTTATGCGCGGTCGCTGCGCAAGCGGCAAACATTTACGGTCGGCGTGCTGGTGCCGGAACTGAGCGACAACTATGCCACCCAGGTGCTGGCCGGGGTGGAGGAGTTCCTCATCGAGGAAGGCTACTTCTATCTGACCGCCAGCCATCGCCGCAAGCCCGATCTGATCGAGGAGTATCCGCGCCTGCTGATGGACCGCTCCGTCGAAGGGTTCATCCTGATCGATACCATCCTGGAGAAGAGCCTGAACCTGCCCGTGGTGGTGGTTGCCGGGCATCGCAAGATCGAGGGCGTGACCAACGTGGTGCTGGATCAGCGGCGGGCGGCGGAACTGGCCCTGCGCCACCTGTATCAGCTGGGACATCGCAAAATCGCCTTCATGCGCGGCGGCAGCCACAGTTCCGACGCCGACGACCGCTGGAACTGCCTGATGGCCGTGGCGCGGGAACTCAAACTCGCCGTTCCGCCTGAACTGACCGTGCAACTGCAATTGCGGGTTTCCACGCCCGAACTGGGCTTTGAGCCTGCCAATGAACTGATCCAGCGCGGTGCCGAATTCACGGCCATGGTCTGCTTACAACGACATCGCCGCCATCGGCGCCATCCGCGCCTTGATGGACCATGGCCTGCACGTGCCGGCAGACGTTTCGGTGGTGGGCTTTGACGACATTCAGGGCGCGGCCTTCCACAACCCCAGCCTGACCACGATTCGCCAGCCGCTCACGCAAATGGGCAGGGTGTCCGCGCGTATTCTGCTGCAGCGAATTCGCGGGCAGGCGACTTTTCCCGATGTGGTCCCGATCCATCCGGAACTCGTGATTCGCGAGTCGACCTGCCCGCCCAATCCGCGGCGCGCCCGTGGGAAGCGGAGCTGAAAAACAGATGCAGTCAAACGCCAGGAACTCCACCGGGCGAACGCTGGCCGTACTGCATCCGGCCTTTGCGCTCACGGGCGTTGTCCACGCCATCGGCGGTCCGCTGTTGCCTTCACTGGCTTCAACGTTTCATCTGAACGACAGCCAGTCGGGCCTGCTGTTTCTGCTTTATTTTGCCGGGACATCTCTGGGCGCATTTTTTTGCCGCGTGAATTATGCCCGCGCAATGGCGTTCGGGTTTTTGGCGATGACGGCATGCTGTCTTGGCGTTGCGGTGGCTCGGCCGGCTGCTGTTGCCGCCGTTGTTTCTGCTGCTGGGCATCAGCGTGGGTGTGCCCATGTCGGCCGTAAGCCTGTTTGTAGGGCGTAATTTCAGCGAGCGATGCGCACCGCAGCTCACATTTCTCAACTTCAGCTGGAGCGCTGGAGCGTTGATCGCCCTTTATTGGCCGCGCAGGTCTTGATCCATCACAGCTATCGTGCAGCTTACTTGCTGCTGGCCGTCGTTGCCGCTGTGGCCGCACTGGCCTGCTGGTTTCTCATTCAGGATGCTCCAGAGGCCGCGCGTCCCGCGGCCCAAGCTCGATCTTTCTCTAATCTGCGCCTCATCATCGTCTTTGCGCTGGCCGCCTTTCTTCAAGTGGGCGTGGAGAACACCGCGGCCGCCTGGCTTTCGACCTACGCGCTCCGCATGGCGGCAACGGTGTCGTGTTGGCGGCAGCTTCGTCGTCAATCTATTGGGTGGGATTTCTTGTCTTCGCGTGGATTTCTCGTCGCTGTTGTTGTTGCGCGCAAATCCGGTACGTGTCTTTCGCGTGGCCGTGGGGGTCGCCTTGTGTGCCGCAGCGCTTCTCGCCGCCGTTCCCTCTGTCGCAGGGCGCAGCGCCGCTATGTTCTTGCTGGGCGCTGCGCTCGCACCTATTTATCCGCTTGTGATTGCGGGGTTTTTTGCTTGCGCTCGCCACACCTCCGACTCGCGCTGGGTGCTGGCTACAGCAGGATTCGGCGGATCGGTATTGCCATGGCTCGCAGGTTGGATATCCACCCACACAGGAAGTCTGCGCGTAGGAATTCTCACCATTCCGGCCGCATTGCTGGTGATGGTCTTTGTGTTGCCAGCCATGGGCGCGGCGCGTTCTATGGCTGCTGCGGAGTAATTTGAATGTGACAAAAACAAGGGGAGCCAACTCGGCTCCCCGTGATTGATGATGCAAACGCGCTATTGCTTGCCTACCAATTCGTCAGCCAGCGCACCGGCGTTGTAGAACTTGCGCATGCCTTCAATCATGCCGGAAGAATGGACCGCGACCGCGCGGTTTCTCTCTCCGTCGTAGACAAAATCGCCGGCCAGCGACTCGATATTGCCGTCAAAGATCAGGCCCACCAACTCACCTTCCCGGTTGACGACCGGCGAACCTGAATTGCCGCCGATAATGTCTCCGGTCGAAACAAAATCAAGTGGAGTCGTGAGGTCCAGCTTGCTCAGGCCCGCCTGCTGTTTCGGCGTGAGGTTGAACGGCGCCTTATCGCTAAAACTGGCCGAGCGGTCGTAGAGCCCATAGAACGTGGTGAATGGAGGCGCAATGGTGCCGTTGTAGGGATAGCCCGTCACGGTGCCATAACTCAGGCGAAGCGTGAATGTAGCGTCTGGATAGGCATCTTTTCCGAACACCTTGAAGCGAGCCTTGCCCAGCTTTTCCTCCGCCGGGGTCAGCACGCTGGAAATTGTGTCGCGAAGACGGCGTTCGGTTGCACGCACGATCGGGTCAACGCGCCGCGCCGCTTCGATCATGGGGTCGGTAGAGGCAGCCACAGTTGCTTCGCCGCCATCCAGCAGTGCTTTGCGCGCGGCTGGATCTGTCAATTTGGTTCCATCCACCAACGAATTCACGGTCTCGTCCACATCCCGGCCCTGCACAATCGCCTGTACATACGCATCGTCCTTGCCGAGTTTCTCTCCCGCCAGTTTGAGGGCGCTGTCCATGAACAGCTTTTCGGTGGAGAGGTGAATCGGTGCCGGTGAGAGAAGCTGGAACTGCATGGACTTGAGCTGCGCGTCGTGGAATCCGGGCAGGCGTTCGCCGTCTGGCTTCTTCACTTCAGCCACGTACTGCACAATATGCAAGGCGATGGTGAAGAGCTGGCTGTCGGTGCGGCGGAAGAGTTGCGACTTGATTTCCGGCTTGATCTGCTCTTCCACATGGGCAATCGCGTCCCAGGCGCCGCCGTATTCCTTTTGCCACTCGGGATTGACGGCCACTCTCTTGCGGAAGTCGTCCTCGTCACCGAAGTCCGATCCCTCACCGGTCAGCCGTTCATGCAACAATCGGTCGACGGCGATGTCGGCCTCACTGACCGGCGAAGACTTACCCTTGGTCCAGTTCCTGACGGGCGTTCCGAACATTGAGCGGGCGAGCAAGCCGGCTTCGCGCACACACGCGGCAAGCCGCGCGGCTATTTCTGTAAGGTCGACGGCCTCACTGGCCGGCAACGGTCATGCCTTCGACGCGCACTGTCGGCGCGTTGGTGCCGTAGCGAAAAACCAGATCGTTCGCCGGCGTTATGCTGGCGAATATCTCGAACAGGTGTCCGGCGATGGTGACTTCGCTCACCGCATAGGTGCATTCGCCGTTCTCGATCCAGAAGCCCGACGCGCCGCGGCTGTAGTCGCCGGTCACCAGATTGACGCCCATTCCAATCATGTCGGTGATATAGAACCCGTCTTTGATGTCGGCGATCAGTTCGTCCGGGCTTTTGTCTCCGGGTGCGAGATGCAGATTGCTGGCGCCAGGCGAGGGCGTGGAAGAAACGCCGCGTTGCGCGTGGCCGGTGGTTTGCAGATCAAGCTCGCGTGCGGTCGCACTGTCGAGCAGCCAGGTTTTGAGCACACCGTCTTCCACCAGCTTGCGGCTCCGCCCGGCGATGCCTTCGGCGTCGAACGGCCGCGAGCGCAGGCCGCGAGGCCGCAGCGGGTCGTCGATGATGTCGATGCCGGACGCAAAAATCTTGGCGCCGAGTTTTTCCCGCAGAAAACTGGTCTTGCGTGCAACAGAGCTGCCGTTGGCGGCACTGGCGAGATGGCCGACCAGCGAACCTGAAATCCTGGAATCGAACACCACCGGCACCCGGCGGGTGGCGACCTTGCGCGGGTTGAGACGCTTGACCGCACGCTCGCCGGCGTGGCGTCCGATCGCCTTGGAGGATTCCAGATCCGAGGCGTGCAGCGTCGAGGAAAAATCGTAGTCGCGCTCCATGCCGGTGCCTTCGCCGGCAATCGCGGTCATGGCGACGCCGTGGCGCGACCCGATGGTGGCGCCGTGGAAGCCGTGGCTTGTCACCAGCACCAGGCCGCCGATCCCGGCCGATGCCGAGGAGCCGCCCGATTTGGTTACGCCGGCGACGGCGAGCCCGGCCGCTTCCGCCTCGCGGGCGCGGGTTTCGAGCACTTCGACGTCCGGCATTTCCGGATCGAGAAGGTCGAGGTCAGGCAACCTGGTCGCCAGCAGCGATTGATCGCCCAATCCGGCGAAACGGTCATCGGGCGCGGCCCGCGCCATCGCGACTGCACGCTCGGCCAGCGCGTCGAAGCCGTCGCCCTTGAGATCGTTGGTCGAAACCACCGCCTGCTTGTGGCCAACAATGACGCGCAGCCCGAGGTCGTCGCCTTCGGAGCGCTGTGATTCCTCAACGTCGCCGTCGCGCACGTCGACCGAAAGCGACACCGAGCGAACCGCAATGGCGTCGGCCTGATCGGCCCCGGCACGCCGGGCGGCGCTCACGAGACGTTCGGCGAGATCGGTGAGGTCGGATTGATCAAGGAGTGAAGTCATGGAACTAGCACGATTGGTTTATGCGTGGTGACTGGGGAACACAAGGCGGAGATGTGGGCCACCACCGGGCTATTCAACCCGCGCCGAGGCTCGTCGTGCGGTGCTGAAACGGCAAATTGCATGCGCCGCGGCAACCGCTCGTCAATCATGGGAGACCTTTGGCCGGGGCGATACGCGCGATTAACCAGTGTTCTTAAGCCGATGACGACCGCGCCGTGGCAACGTAGCGGCGACCGGGCGGCAACAGCCCGGCGGGAGCCGAGTTTTCGGGGCGTCAAAATGGAAGCCGGCAGGTTCGCTGCCTGGTCGAGCCGCACGTTGCGGCTCGACCCCTTCTCTTTGCCCGTGCGCTTCGAAGCCGCAGATGAAGCGGCCGACGGGCGCCGGCGCGTCATCGATCTGCATCGCGAACGCGTCGTCGTGCGGCGCTCGGTGCGCGGCATGCGCATGGCGCTGAATCTGCCGGTCGCGGCATTTCGCGGCGTAGCCATCCGCCTGACCGGCGCAGCAAACGGGCCGCCGACCTCGATCGCCGTCGTGCTCGAGCACGGCGACCCCGCGTTGTCGCTGCCGCTGTTTTCGTCGAGCACAGGTGACGACATCGTGGCCGAATGGCAGTCTTGGGGTCGCGTGCTTGGTCTGCCGCTCCTCATCGTTGAGCCCGACGGCTGCGTGCGCGAACCGTTCGCACGTCTTGGCGCGGTGCGCATCGAAGCCCCGACCTGGCGCCGCCGCCGGCGCAGCGCCATCGCACGCCGGCGGCCTTCGATCCTGCTGCGGCGTCGCACCGGGGTGCCGTCAGAGACGCCCACCCAGCATCGCGGCGAGCGCGAGATCATCGCACAGGATTGAGTGCGGCGTGCCTTGCTTCCCAGAGATGACGCGGTCGCGGTCTCTGCCGCGTCCACTCTCGGCGCCGAATATTTCGTCTTCGCTTGCCGTGGTTGGCTCCATCGTCGGCGGTTTGTCGGCGCCAGCCAGGGCCCCGGCGATCTGATCATTATTTCCTCGGCACTCCGCAAAACCGCGGCCTGTTTTCCGCTATCTTTGGTACGGCTTTTGCCGGTATAGCGATGTTGTTAGGCGATCGATTGAACCGAGCGCAGACTGATCTTTTGGTCGAGCGGTGAAGCAGAATGAATAGTCGTGTGATCTCTGTTGATGTGGTGCGCATTCCGACCAAAGGTCCGGGCGACGTCTCGGGCCTCATGCGGTTGATTGAAGCGGGAAAGATTGCGCCCGCGTCGATCCTCGCCGTGCTCGGCAAGACCGAAGGCAATGGCGGGGTGAACGATTTCACCCGTGAATACGCCATGGCGGCGTTGTGTGCGGCGCTGTCGCCGCATCTGGAGCTCACCCCGCGCGCGGTCGAAAACAGGATCGCGTTTGTCATGTCTGGAGGCACCGAAGGAGTGCTCTCGCCGCATTTGACCGTGTTCACGCGCACTGTAACCGACGCGCCAAACGGTGGTCAGGGCGACAAGCGCTTCAGCATCGGCATCGCGCACACCCGCGACTTCTTGCCGGAGGAGATCGGACGAAAGGTTCAGATCGACGAGACGGTGAAATCCGTCCACGAGGCGATGAAAGATGCCGGTATCGACGACGTGCGTGACGTGCACTTCGTCCAGGTCAAATGTCCGTTGCTGACCTCCGAACGCGTCGAGGCGGCGTTGCATCGCGGACACAAGACGGTGACCACCAGCGCTTACACTTCGATGGGCTATTCGCGCGGTGCTTCGGCGCTCGGCGTGGCGCGGGCGCTCGGCGAGATCAAGGAATTTGAAGAGACCGAAGTTCTGAAGAACTGGGAACTGTATTCGTCGGTCGCCTCCGCTTCCGCCGGCATCGAGCTGATGCACAACGTCGTGATCGTCATGGGCAATTCCCGCGCGGCGACGAGTCCGTTCGTGATCGGTCATGCGCTGATGCGCGACGCGATCGATCTTTCCGCGGTGACGGAAGCGCTCAAGAGCGTTGGACTCGGCCTGGCTGACGAACGGGCGCCGGATCGACTCGTCAACATTTTCGCCAAAGCGGAAGCGTCGCCCGATGGCATGGTGCGCGGTTTCCGCCACATTATGCTCGACGATTCCGATGTCGGCTCGACGCGTCACGCCCGCGCCGCGGTCGGCGGCTTGATCGGCGGATTATCCGGTACCGGCGCGGTCTACGTTTCCGGCGGGGCCGAGCATCAAGGACCGCCGGGCGGCGGACCGGTAGCGGTGATCGCGCGGGTGTAAAGCAGAGCCTCGCGAGTACTGCCGCTGGCAGTACGCATTGCCAGGAAGCAATTGGTTTACCGGGATGCGTTTGTGTCGCCACGCGAGTTGTGGGCTATCCTTCGGCCAAAGCCGCGAGCTCGTTCTCGCTAGCCGAATTCGGATTGACGAACAGCTCGCGATCAGGGCCTGCAGCCGACGCCCGAGCCACCTACAGATTTGCCGAATGACTCGTTTACATTGTATTTCAGTCCCTTGTCCCCTACCGGTGCCCTAAAGGCCACGCAGCGATAAGACGAACCCTTCTTTTCGTCCACGAAGCGGACATTTACGAAGAAGTCGACAATGCCTTTCGGGTCAAGCTTCGCTTTAGACGAGGTACTTTTGCCCGGTGCCACGACTGCGTTTTGCTCGTCGGTCTTACCACTAATTAAATCTCGTACTAAAATCTGAATTGGAACCTTCGCCGAGTTGCTTATCGTCAGAGTGATGAATTTTTCATCCGGCGCCGCCATCGCAGACCATGTCGTGACCATTGAGGCGGCGAGGATAAAGGTAAATTTGCGTCTCACGAATGGCCCCCATTTAGCTTCATGATCAATTCATAGCCTAATTTGCTTGGTCAGGCCACGCCTAGCCAGGGTACATTCCATTGAACTGACAAAGGGCCCCATCAGGGGGCACCGGCAGAAGCGACGCATTCCAGGCCGGCGACCGATGTGCCCGCCAGCTACACTCGCCGTCATGGCGCGGAGGAGAAACGCAATCATGAGCACTCAAGAATTGGCAGCCCTCATCAGTATGATGGGCGAGGGCGGTCCGGATTTGGCTGCGCCGCCAGCACAAGCGCGCGCCGATTTCGAAGCCCTGCTGGCGAATGTGCCGGTCAGTCCGGACCTTAAGATCGAAGCTGCGAGCGCCGGCGGCGTGCCGGGCCTCTGGATCGACGCGCCGGAGGCGCGGCAGGATCGCGTGCTGCTTTATCTCCACGGCGGCGGCTATGTCGCGGGCTCGGCCAACGGTTATCGGTCGTTGGTCGGCGAACTCGGCCGCGCCACGAAGGCGCGGGCGCTCGCGATCGACTATCGGTTGGCGCCGGAGCACCCGTTCCCGGCGGCGGTCGACGATGCCGTTGCCGCCTATCGATCGCTCCTCGATCGCAGCGTCTCTGCCAAGTCCATTGTGTTCGCCGGCGATTCAGCGGGCGGCGGTCTCGTCGTCACGGTGATGATGGCGGTTCGCGATTCCGGCCTGCCGTTGCCGGCTGCGGGCCTCTCAATCTCGCCATGGCTCGACCTCGAATGCTCCGGTGCGTCGATGAAGACGAAGGCGGCTTCTGATCTGGCACTGACCAGGGATGAACTGCTGCACGCCGGCCGCTCGTATCGCGGCGACACCGCGGGTGATGGGCGCGGCGGACAGCTCGCGCCGCTCAACGCCAATCTTTCCGGGTTAGCGCCGCTACTCGTTCAGGTGGGCTCAGCCGAAATCCTGCTTGATGACGCGACGCGGCTCGCGGCGCGCGCCGGCGCCGCCGATGTTTCGACCCGACTCGAAGTCTGGCCGAACATGCCGCATGTCTGGCATCTGTTCGGCTTCATGCTGAGCGAGGGACGTGATGCGATCCGAAGTGCTGGCACATTCCTCGAAGCACACTTGAACGCCGCTTAAGGTCGGAGCGGTTCTGTTGGCCGGCTGGACTAGTCGGCCATGCCGAGCAACACGCCGCCGTCGATGACCATTTGCGATCCGGTCACATAACTCGCGGCCGGCGAAGCAAGGAACAGCGCCAGGCCCTGGATTTCATCGGTCGAGGCGATGCGGTGCAGCGGGACGAAGCGCGCGAAAGCTGCGACCGTCGTCGGGTCCCGCATATGTCCTCCTGCGATATTGGTGACGAACGGCCCGGGAGCGATGGCGTTGACGAGGATGTTGTACTTGGCGAGTTCAAGCGCGGCCTGCCGCACCACATGCGCAGCGCCCGCCTTTGCCGGCATGTAGGGCATGCCGACGATCGCTTCGCCGCGGATGGCGGCCACCGATGTGGTGACGATAATGCGCCCGCCGTTGGCGTTCTTTTTCATATGCGGGATGCTGGCTTTGATCGTTGAGTAGATCGAGGTGAGGTTCGTTGCCATCACCTGGTCCCAGCGTTCGTCCGAAACATTTTCGAATGCGCCGTCGGGGACGCGCTCGCCGGTCATGCCGAGAAAGCCCGGTGGCGAATCGATGCCGACATTGGCGAAGGCGACATCGAGCTTGCCGTAGTGGCTGGCCGCCGCATCGACGGCCGCCCGCAGCGCCGGCCGATCGGTGACATCGAGAACCTGGCCACGCACGTCACCGCCTCGTTGCGCGAGCCGCCGCACTGCCGCATCAAGCGACGGCGCATCCCGATCGAACAGCGTTACCCGGGCGCCGTTGTCGGCCATGGCCTCCGCATAGGCGAGACCGATGCCGCTCGCCGCGCCGGTCACGATGGTCGCCAGGCCGCTGACGTCGAACAATTTAGCTGCTTTCACTTTTCACCTCCCACGCTTATCCGTTTCTTGCGAAACGATAGCATCATTGCGCGAGTTGCGTGAAAGCCGTTCGGATTTTTATTGCACGAGCGCCTGCTGTCCCGGTTCGGCTACGGGGTCTCCTCGCCGCTCGTCCGCAACGAGACGCGCAGCGCTGCGCGGTACTCGCGCGGCGGGACGCCAAAGGCTTCTTTGTAGCGCCGGCTGAAGTGACCAAAGTCGGCGAAGCCACAGGCGAGCGCGATTTGCGCGATGCTGTCCGAGGCCCTCAGCGGATCGGTCAAATCCCGCCGGCTCTTCTCCAGCCGTCGCCGCCAAATCCAATCGCTCACGGTTGTTTGCTCGGCATGGAACAGATCCTGCAGATAGCGCGGTGAAATGCATAGAAGAGCCGCAACCTTTTCGGTGTTGAGGGCATGATCGTGCAGGTTGCTCTCGATGATGGCCTTGGCCCGGAACATCAGCGCCGTCCTCGCCGAGGTTTGACCGTCAATCCTGCCGCCCAGCTGCTCCCCAAGAGCGGCCGTTAGCAAGGACAGACAGGTCTCCGAGAGCCGGCTCGCGGTCGCCGGCGCCACGTCCGACACAATTGCGGCGGTCCGGCGTACGAACGGCAGCACCAGCGAGCCGACCGGGCTTCCGGCCTCGACCCGCCGCGCCGTCCAAGTTTCAGTGCGGCCGATCCACCTGACTATCGCGTCGCGCGGCATATGCAGGGCAAGCTGCTCGAACTCGGCGTTGAAGCGCAGCGTATAAGGCCGCGTGCTGTCGTAGCAGGCAAAATCTCCGGGCTCGAGTTCTCGCTTCGCGGCCGTCCTGCGCAACCAAACCCACGCCGCTCACCTGCAGGCTGATCAGCATGACCTCTTCGCGGGCGCGGCGGATCCGTGTGCGCGTGCGCTTGACGATCTGCCCCTCGGATCGGACGTTGGAGAAATGCAAGCCGTCGCACTGTGTGGTCGCAAGCTCGCCGAAAAACGGCCGCTTGGCGCGGACTTCGCAGTCCAGTTCGACGAACGTGTCGCAGACCGCGTCTTGCCAGTATTGAGCGCGCTTGCGCTCAAGGATCTCGGTCGTAGTCAGGACGGTTTTCATGGACCGCACCCGTTCCTGCGAGCAGCCCGGCGGCGCAACCTAACACGCCGTCCCGGCGCCGCGAAACACCTGTCGTTGCGACTGCGCCGCCAGCCCATTTTTATTGCGCGCCCAGCCAAGAGCGTTGAAGCGCGGCGCCGTAGTTTGCGCCGCTGGCCATGGTGCGCCCATACGCGCCTGGGTCAGTCGTCCCAAAGGAGCGGAACATGGCGACAGCACATCCGAAATTTAAAGTGGCCGCCGTTCAGACGGCTCCGGCTTTTCTTGACCTCGATGCGTCGGTCGAAAAGGCGGAGCGCTTGATCGATGAAGCCGGCGCCGCCGGTGCCCGCCTCATCGCGTTTCCCGAGACGTTTATCCCCGGCTATCCGTGGTGGATCTGGCTCGGTGCTCCGGCCTGGGCGATCATGCGCGGGTTCGTCTCGCGCTATTTCGACAATTCGCTGAAGTATGGCACCCCGGAAGCCGACCGGCTGCGTGCGGCTGCCAAACGCAACAAAATGTTTGTCGCGCTTGGACTCTCGGAACGCGACGGCGGCAGTCTTTACATCGCCTAATGGATTATCGGACCCGACGGCGAGACGGTCGCGACACGACGCAAGCTCAAGCCTACTCACGCCGAGCGGACGGTGTTCGGCGAAGGCGACGGCTCGCACCTTGCGGTCCATGAACTTGAGATCGGCCGGGTCGGCGCACTGTGCTGCTGGGAGCACCTGCAGCCGCTGTCGAAGTACGCGATGTACGCCCAGAACGAGCAAGTTCATATCGCGGCGTGGCCGAGCTTTTCGCTCTACGACCCGTTTGCACATGCGCTGGGCGCCGAGGTCAACAACGCCGCGAGCAAGATCTACGCGGTCGAAGGCTCGTGCTTTGTGATTGCGCCATGCGCGACGGTTTCCCAAGCGATGATCGATGAATTGTGTGACTCGCCCGAGAAGCATCAGTTCCTGCACGTCGGCGGCGGCTTCGCCGTGATCTACGGTCCAGACGGCGCGCCGCTCGCCAAGCCGCTGCCGCCCGACCAGGAGGGCCTTCTTTACGCGGATATCGACCTCGGCATGATTTCGGTCGCGAAGGCGGCCGCCGATCCGGCGGGGCACTACGCCCGCCCGGACGTGACGCGTCTGTTGTTCAACAATCGTCCCGGGAATCGGGTGGAGACACTTGCGCTGCCGGTCGACCAGGAGGCGGAGACGGTTGGTGGCGGCAAATCCGTGCCCAAATCGCCGACTCTCGCCGCTTTCTCCCATGCGCAGGCGGCGGCCGAGTAACCGGGCTATGGAATCCGCGATCCCGGGACATCTTCAGGTAACGCGGACCCGCCATCGGCGCGTACCGGAAGACTACAAGCCGCCTTATCCGTCCTTCGTCGCGCGTCATCGTTCTGCGGTCGCGCAGGTGGTGATGGCGTATTTCGGAGTCCAGCACGCTGGCACAGCGCCGCCGGCGGCAAGCGAGGCACTTGCTGAAATCGTGGAAGCATTCACTGCTGCCAACGGCCCCAAACATTGGGACCGCGCCGCTTACGTGGACGAAGCCGGCTTTTCCAACATTGTTTCCGTCGCCTATTGGGACGAGCGGACCGTGTTCGACGCCTGGTTTCCGGCGGTGCGCGAGAAGTGGACCGGTGGCAGGCATGGTCGTGCCGGACTAGGCACCTTTATCGAAGTGCTGAGTCCGTCGGTCGATAATTACGAAACATTGTTTTCATCCCTGGGCCGTCCCGAGGGCGTGGCGATGCTCGCCGGCGATATGAGCGGCGAGATAATGGAGCATGCCTATTGGGGCGGCATGCGTGATCGCATTCCGGCTTCGCAGATCAGCGCGCTGGCGCCGGCCGGCGTACCGGGGCTGGTTCGCGACGGCGCCCGGGTGCGGGTCAGGCCGCACGAGAATATCTGCCTGATCCGCTCGGGCCAGGATTGGAGCGATACCGACGCCGCCGAGCGCCGGATGTATCTCGACGATGTTGAACCGGTTCTCCGGGCCGGGATGGAATTCTTGCGCGACGACGGCCTGGCGATTGGGTGCTTCGCCAACCGTTACATGACGGTTCTCGATCAAAGCGGGCGTCCGACCGAAAAGAGCTACGGCATGAGCTGGTGGACGAGTCTCGCTGCGCTTGAGCGCTGGGCCGAGTCGCATCCGACCCACGTCAGCATTTTCGGTGCGGCAATGAAGTACCTTTCGTCTTTGGGACCAGCCGCGAAGCTCCGCCTTTATCACGAAGTGACTGTAGCTCCTGCCGCTGACCAATTCTTCGAGTATCTGAGTTGCCACGAGCGGACCGGGATGCTCAAAGCGGTCGTTCACGCTTCAGCATCGGCGGAGTGACTTTGGCGCTTCCGGTTTTGTTGGCGTTCGCAAATCGAACAACTGCCTCCTAGTTTGGCAACCTCCGGTACTTTTCCGTGCCAGCTGGTACTTTCTTAGCGTCGGCTGGATCACGCGATCTCTTTCTTTGGAAGCGACACGGGCGTCTGCGTTTGTTTGTCGTTTAATCGACGACGTTGCATTCCGTGCTTCGCTCGGGCGAAAGCCGGTGATACACTTCAAACGTATAGGCACGTACCACGGTCGAATCGTGCTCGCGCACAACAATGTGCGTTCAAAAGGGAGGGGAGAGTTTCAATGCAACGGACAATTACCGTGTTGCTTGCCTTGGCTGTTACCGGGCTTGCATCGACGCTGGCGATCGCGCCGGCCTCGGCGGCGGATGCGCCGAAATGCGGACTTAACAACGGCAAGGTCGCCACCGGCCAACCGATTGAGATTGGTGCGATCGTCGGCAAGACCGGCCCGGCCGATTTCAGTTCGCCTGCGCAGGCTGCGGACGCTTATTTCAAATGCGTCAACAAGAACGGCGGTATCAACGGCAGGCCGATCGCTTATTCAATCGAAGACGACGGCTGGAAACCGGAGCAGGCTGCGCAGGTCGCGGCAAAGCTTGTCAAAGACAAAAAAGTCGTGGTGATGGTCGGCAACTCAAGTTTCGTCGAGTGCGCGGTGAACGAGCATCTTTATGAGACCGAGGGCGTTTTGGTCGTCGCCGGCGTTGGCGTGCCGCGCGATTGCTTCCACGTCAAGAACATTGCGCCCACCAACGAAGGCCCGCGGCTTAGCAATTTGGGCGCGGTGATGTACATGGTCAAAACCTTTGGCATCAAAAATATCGTCTGCATCTCGCCGAATATTCCGGGCGTGGGCGATTTCTCTTGCGACGGCATCAAGGCCTGGGTCGCCGACAAGGGCATTCAGTATCACAACATCCTGATCGATCCCGCGACGCCCGACGCCACTTCAATCTTGCTGCAGGCGGTTTCGCTCAAGCCGGACCTGATCGAGGTCAGCCTGCCGCGTGAAGGTGCAACGCCGATCTTTGCGGCCGCCGAGCAACAGGATCTTGCCGACAAGATCCATTTCGCCGCGCCGACATCGGTCTACAACGAACTGTTCCCGAAGGCGATCGGACCGTACTGGAGCGGCAAGGCGTTCGTAGAACTTGAGCTCGAACCGCTCGACAAAAACGCGCCCGACACCAAGAACTGGCACGCGATCCTCGACACCTATGGTCATCCGAGCGATCAGCGCGACACGTTCTCGCAGGCCGGCTACGTCGCCGCCCGGGCCATAGTGGACCTCATGTTGAAAATGGATCCGGCCAAGATCAACCGCGCCAGCGTCAGCCAGGCCTTGAAAACGATGAAGGGCTTTCGGTCCGATATTATGTGCGGTCCCTGGTACTTCGGTGAAGGCGACGAACATAACGCCAACCACGCGGGCTCGGTGGCGGTCATCGAGAACGGTAAGTTCGTGACCAAGGCGTCCTGCTTCCAGATCGACGATCCCGATCTGGCGAATATTCGCAAAATGGAAGCGGCCACTCACGTCGCCGATTGAAATGGTGCCCGATCTGGGGCCTTTTCTGATCTCGGGGCTCAGCACCGGAGCGGTCTACGTCCTCTCCGGTGTTGGCCTTGTGATTCTTTTTCAATCCTCCGGCGTGGTGAATCTCGCGCAAGGGGCGGTCGGCGCGTTGTCTGCGCTGATCGCGTGGAACATCGCCGATACCGGCGGCCCGCCGTGGGTGGGATGGATCGCAGGCATCGTCGCAGCGACCGCAGTCTCGCTCGCCTACGGTCGGCTCATAGCGCCACGGCTTGCGTATAGCGATCCGATCGTGCGCGCCGTCGCCACGCTCGGCTTCGCCCTGGTTATTCTCGGCTTCATGGAGTTGATATGGGGCGAGTGGCCGCGCGCTTTGCGCCTGCCGACCGACGCGCTCGGCTTTCGCGTGCTTGGGGTTCGCATCACTTACACCCGCGTTATTGCGATGGCCCTGTCGCTCGCCATCACCGGCGGCGTGATCGTTTTCTTCAACCGCAGCAAGCTTGGTCTTGCCATGCGCGCGTTGGCCAACAACCGCGAAATCAGCGGTCTGCTTGGCGTACCAATTCTTCGAGTTGACGCCTGGGCGTGGGTGATGTCGGGCGCGATCGCCGGCGTGAGCGGCATTTTGCTGGCGAACATGGTGAGGTTGCAGGCGCTCATCCTCACTTTTTTGGTGATACCGGCGATCGCAGCCGCCATCGCCGGACGCATGCGCTCCTTGTACGCCACGGTCATCGGCGGGCTCTTAATCGGCATTGCCGAAGCTATTGCCACTCCGTTTCCGTACATCGGGTCGGTTCGCGGCCTGGCACCGTTCATCTTCGCCATCGCCGCACTGCTGTGGCTGCAGCGCCGAGGGCAGATTTTGTTCAGCGCCGGTTCCGGCCTCGGCGAAGCCGATCAGGGCCTTTACGGCGCTTCGGCCAGCAACGGTCGACGCGATCTCATGCTGCGGGTCGGAACGGGAATCGCGGCCGCGATCGTTGTTGCCGTTCTGGTCCCGGAGATCGCCAACGCGTACTGGCTCAAAACGCTGACGTCGGTCGTCATTCTCGCGCTCGCCAGCCTGTGCGTCGGCGTGATCTACGCCCAGCTCGGGATGGTGTCCCTCTGCCAATTCGCGCTGGTTGGCGTCGGCGGCTGGTTTGCGCTGCGCCTTTACCACGCGACGCATCTTCCGTTCGAGTTTTCGATATTGGCCGGCGGCGTCAGCGCCGCAATCTTCGGATTGGTTTTTGGTTTGCCGGCGCTGCGTATGCGCGGCCTCTATTTAGCGCTGACGACGTTGATGATCGCCGGCGGATTCCAGGTCGCGATTAGCGCGATCGAATTCCCGGACGGCGGGCCGGGCATCATCGGCAAGATGGTCAGCGGCCAGCGCTCCTGGATGGGCAGGCCCGCGCTCGCGCTCAGCGATCCGGATTATTTCCGTTATTGTGTGGCATTCCTCGTCATCGGTTATCTCGTCGTGCTGTGGCACAAGCGCTCCAGCGCAGGACGCGCCTGGGCGATGATCCGGCGTAGCGAAGTTTGCGCGCTGGCGGCAGGCGTCAATATCGTGCGCTACAAAGTGTGGGCCTTCACGCTTGCCGGATTCCTCGCCGGAGTCGCGGGCGCCTTGCTGAGCGGAACTCGTCGGGCAAATGGAGCAGGGAGCGTTCCCTGCAAGCGAATCGGTGTTGCTGTTCGCGCTCACAGTCATTGGTGGCGCCAGCCACTGGGCCGGCCCGATCGTGGCCGGCCTTCTATTGCGCGCGTTCCCGGCGCTGCTCAACGATTTCGGTATCAACGGCAACATCGCGACCATGATCTTCGGCGTCGGCTTGTTGCATGCTCTGATAACCGCGCCGCAGGGTGTTTCCGGCCAGCTGGTCGAGCTGTCGCGCCTGATCAAGACGAAAGCCGGGCAACTCTGGGTGAGGAAGCCGGCGTGATCGAGATCGAAAATCTGGTTGTCGCGTTCGGTGGGGTAAGCGCGGTCAGCAATCTGACGGTGCGGCTCGACGCGCCGGTTACAGGAATGATCGGCCCCAACGGCGCCGGCAAGACCACAGTGCTCAATGTCCTCAGCGGGTTCGTCCGGCCGGCGCAGGGAACGGTCAAGGTCGACGGCACCGATATTCTGAGCATCACTACGTATCGTCGCTCGGCGTTCGGTATCCGACGTACTTTCCAGACCGAGCAGGTGGTTCTCAACCTCTCAGTTTGGGACAACGTCGCGGCGATCCTCGATCACGTCCCGCATGGGCCCAAGAGCCGGGACGAAATCATCGGCACGGCGCTCGCGTATGTCGGCCTCCAGGACCGGCCACATCGATTGGGCGGCGAGCTTTCCGCCAACGATCGCCGCATGGTCGAGATCGCCCGCGGCATGGTTGGATCGCCGCGCCTCATCATGATGGATGAGCCGGGCGCGGGCCTGAGCGAGGCCGAAGCCGATCATCTGCGCCGCGTCATTGTCGGAATTCCGGAACATTGCGGCGCGCAGGTCCTCCTGGTCGACCATGACGTCGACCTGATCTCGCACACCTGCTCGGCGACGCTGGTGCTCGATTTCGGCGTCAAGATCGCCTACGGACCGACCGAGGAGGTCCTCAAGGATCCGGCGGTGCGCACCGCTTATTTGGGGGAGGCCGCGTGACCGAGGGACTGTCGATCTCGCGTCTGCGCGTGGTGCGGTCCGGGCGTGAGGTCATCCACGGCGTCGATCTCGAAATTGCGCCCGGCCGGATCACAGCGCTTCTCGGCGCCAACGGCGCCGGCAAAAGCAGTTTGGTGCTGGCGGTCGCCGGCGCTCTGCCCGCGGAGTCGGGCAGTGTCGCGATCGACGGTGAACCGATTACGGGGCTGCGCTCCGAGGAGGTACGCCGCAAGGGAGTTGCCGCTGTTCCAGAGGGCCACCTCGTGCTTACGGATTTGACCGTGGCGGAAAACCTGAACGTAGCCGGCTATCACCTTGACAGCGCCAGGCGGGCAGCTGGCTTCGAGGCGGCGCTGGACACGTTTCCGGAGTTGCGCGCCAAGCTCGACTCGCGGGCGGGGTCGCTGTCGGGCGGTCAGCAGCAAATGCTGGTGCTCGCTCAGGCGATTGTCGACCGCCCGCGCTATCTCTTGGCCGACGAACTATCCTTCGGGCTCGCGCCGGTGATCGTCGCGCGGCTGGTGCCGGTGGTCACCAAGCTTGCCGAGCAGGGCATCGGCGTCCTGCTGATCGAACAGTTCACCCATATCGCGCTCCGGCTCGCGCACCACGTTTGCGTGATGGAGCGCGGCCGCATTCGTTTCTCCGGCGAGCCGGACGAGTTGCGGCGCAATCCGGATATCCTGCACAGCGCCTATTTGGCCGGCTGAGTGTCTGAGGAGAATGGCATGAGCGGACGTTTTGCCGGCCGTGGTGTTCTGGTCACTGGGGCGGGTTCGGGCATCGGTAGGGCAACCGCACAGCTCTTCGCTGCCGAAGGCGGACGCGTGGTCGTGGTCGATCAGAACGAAGCGGATGTCGAGAAAACCGTCGCGCTGATCAAGGACACCGGCGGCGACGCGTTTGCTGTAACCGCCGACGTCAGCCGCGAGGCCGATTGCCGCGCTATGGTCGAGCGCGCTGTCGCGACTTACGGGAAGCTGAATGTCGCGTTCAACAATGCCGGCGTCGGCGCGAGCGGCTTTGCGGTCGCCGACGAGGAGGAGGTCGCGTTTAGCCGTCTCATCGACGTCAATCTAAAGGGCATCTTTCTGTCGATGAAATACGAAATCCCGGCCATGCTGGCCGCCGGCGGCGGCGCCATCGTCAATACTGCTTCGGTCGCGGGCCTGGTTGGCGAGCGCGGCATTGGGGCATACGCGGCGAGCAAGCACGGCGTCGTCGGGCTCACCCGGACCGCCGCACTCGATTATATCGGCGAGGGCATTCGCATCAACGCTGTCTGCCCGGGCGCCACGCGCACGCGCATTCTTGCGGACTGGTTTCAGGATCCGAAGGTCGAAGAATTCATCCTGTCGCGGCATCCGATCGGGCGAATAGCCGAGCCCGAAGAGATCGGGCGCGCGGTTTTGTTCCTGGCCTCCGACGACGCGTCTTTTGTTGTCGGACAGGCGCTCGCCGTGGATGGCGGACTCACTGCGCAATAGCGACCGGCTCCGCAAACGATCAAACAAACCGGCGCAATGCGGCGTCAAGCAACAACCCGGCAAAGAAGATCAGGCCGGCATCGCGGTCCGACTTGAACAAGGCGAGGCAGCGGTCGGGATCGGCGATGTCGAGACGCACGATCTGCCAGGTCAAGTGCGCGGCGAACGCGGCCAGGCCCAAAGCGAAGACCATTCCGGCGCCGGCGGCAAAGCCGGCGGCGCCAAGGAGAATAACGGAAGCCCCGTAGAACAGGCCGAGCATCAGCTTGGTGCGCTCGCCAAACAGCAGTGCCGTCGATTTGATACCGATGAGCGCATCGTCGTCCCGATCCTGATGGGCGTAAATCGTGTCATAGCCGATCACCCAGGCGATCGAGCCGGCATAGAGGAGGAGCGCGGGCGCGTCGAGCCGGCCGAAGGCCGCCGCCCACCCCATCAGTGCACCCCACGAAAACGCCAGGCCCAGTACAATCTGCGGCCAATAGGTGATCCGTTTCATGAATGGATAGACCGCCACGATCGCGAGCGAGGCGATGCCGAGCGCGATGGTGAAGGTGTTGAATGAGATAAGCACCAAAAAACCGATCAGCGCCTGCAGAACCAAAAAGATCGCGGCTTGAAAAACACTGACCTGCCCTGACGGAATCGGCCGTGAGCGCGTCCGCTCGACGCTGCGGTCGAGGTCACGGTCGACGATATCATTCCAGGTGCAGCCGGCCCCGCGCATCGCGAACGCGCCGATGAGGAATAGACCGATATGGAGGAGCCTCGGCGCAGCTTCGTGGGCGGCAACCGCTGCAAGGGCTGACGACCACCAGCAGGGCAACAGCAAAAGCCATGAACCGATTGGACGATCCAACCGTGCAAGCCGCAGGTACGGGCGTGACCAAACCGGTGCGCTTGTATCGACCCAATTGCCAGTCGCGTCGGCGACCGAACCGGTCGTTGGGCTCATTTCGCCAGCGGATTGCCGGTGAGCGAGTCCAGCGTACCGCGACCGGTCTTGGTGTTGTTCTGAGTGTCGACCGATGGAGTGCCGATTGCGTCACTTAGCGACGGCGGCCGCGGCTTGGCCGCGGGCGCCTCCGTGCAGGCAGCGGTACGGAATTTCAACGTGTGTTCGTGATTGGTTTTGGCGTTCGCGATCGCAAAGTCCGGAATGCCACACCAGGTTTTATTCTGTTCGAGGAACTTGATGACCGTCTCTTCCGCCGAGGCGAAGCGTTGCACGAGCGTGCAGATTTCCTTGCGCTCGGACTTGTGCTCAAGCGCCGCGCGCACCGCGAGGGCCTTTTTTTCCGCATCGTCCTTCAGGTGGCCGAAGGCGTTGCACTGCGGCGGAGGGGCCTGCGCCAGCGCAGAGTGCGATCCCGTAGCAAGGGCAAGCAGAACCAACGCTGCAAGCCTCCCCTTCATTTTGGGTCCTTTCCCGTTCCCGGTGACTCAAACCTTGAGTCTTTGTGGTTAAAGGCTCGTTGATTTCGGCAACAAGGCGGCAAAGCCTTCGCGAAGCCGGGTACTGCGACGCTGGGGCTCCCGACACCGGCAACTCCCGCTGGTGCGCCAGTGCCGCGCATATTATTCATGTTTCTCATGGCCGGATACGACTTTCGCAGTCCGCGTTTGTACGTCAAGGCGCATCTCGGGGAGGGTGCTCACATCGCCCTTGAGCGCGCTCAGGCGCACTACCTCGGTACGGTGCTGCGCCTGAAATCCGGTGACCGCGTTCTCGTCTTCAACGGCAGCGACGGCGAGTGGAGCGCAACCCTTGCTGTTGAGCGGCGGGCTGCCACACTGGTCGTCGGTGTCAAGGCCCGCGCCCAAACCATGCCGGCGGACTTGCATTATCTGTTTGCCCCGCTCAAGGCCGCGCGGCTCGACTACATGGTGCAGAAAGCAGTGGAAATGGGCGTTTCGCGACTGCAGCCCGTGCTCACCCGCCATGGTCAGGTTACGCGCGTCAACGCCGAACGAATGGCTGCTAATGCTATCGAAGCCGCCGAACAATGCGGCATTCTTTCGCTGCCATCGGTCGAGGCTCCAATGCCGCTCTCTCGCCTCCTGGCCGAATGGGACCCGGCGCGCCATCTGATATTTTGCGATGAAGACGCGGAGATGACGAACCCGGTCGCCGCGCTGACTGGAGTGCCGCGCTCACCACTAGCCGTGCTGGTCGGTCCGGAAGGCGGATTTGCCGAGGACGAACGAGCCATGTTGCTCAAATTGCCAAACGTGGTCCGCGTTTCGCTTGGGCCACGGATTCTTCGCGCTGATACCGCCGCCGTAGCGGCGCTGGCGCTCGTTCAAGCTCTGATCGGCGATTGGCGCTGAGCGACCGGTATCTAGTGAATGACGCCCCGGCGATCCATGCAAACGAAGGTGATGTAGTCGCCGTATCTGGCGTGCATGCTGGTCACATGCGACAGGCGGCCCCAGTGGGCGCAATAGCTCGCGGCCATCTCGCGATACTCGACCGGCTTGATGTGCGGCTGGTAGGGAATGATGCCGCCGGTGTCGTTACCGTACGGCCACGGAAATTCGAACCAGGGCCCTGGGCCGGACAATCCGGCCAGCGCGACGCCGCCGGTACAGGCGCTCAACACTGCGCTCAGCGCGACAGCAATCAAGGTATTTCTAACCATTGCCCAAGCCTCCGCACAACGGACAACAATCTTAGATGCCAGGAGCAATATTGGAAAGCGTCGCGCAGCAATCTCACAGCATCGAATAAGCGCTGGCGACCATGCCGACCGGACGCTTGTCGGAAGCCCCCAGCAGCATGACGCGGCCGAAGCTGGTATTGCGGCCGATGCGCACCACACGGGCATCGGCGACAACGTCAAACGTCACGGGCCGAAGGAAATGCGTGGTCTGATCAATTGTGCTCATCGGCCGATAGCCATTCCAGGCGGCCGAACAAGCGATCACCATGGCGCTGTCCGCGAGCGCCATCAGCGCCTGGCTGCACACTGCCTCGCCGTCGGCACAAATCTTTTTGGCGAACGGTAGGCGTAGCACGGCTCCCGGTTGCCAGTCGGGCAACGCCCCAGAGGGGCGAACGACCTCCACGTTCTCCACCAGCAAGGCCAGGTCTTGGACCCAAGGCGGAAAAATCGTGTTCATCAGCCGGCCCGCGGCCAGAAGACCGAACGCCGCTTCGGACGGCAGGAGCTGGTGCACCTCGCCCATGTCCACCTACCCTCAAGGGTCTGTCGCGCTCTCGACCGGAGCCCAAAAGCTCTCGCGTCGCCAATGCCGTCGAAACTCACGCCTCGCCTGCGAATCAGAACCACTTCCCCGCCGTCCGTTTGCCGATCCGCTCGCGGGATGGCGCAGACAGAAAGGCTGCACAGATCGACAAATTCCGATTGGACACTTACACACGCGTCTGACGAATCAGACACAACAGCATGCGAACACTAGCATAATGTCGGTGGATTCCGCGTGCGCAGTCACCGCGAAATGATCTGGGATCAAGACCAGATTCACACCGTCCCGCGGCGAGGCACTTCGGCTGCGTGTGCGGTCGGGATGCAGACGCGGCGTAGCGCCGGTATTCGGCAGGCATTCAACCATTTTCGGTGTCGGTCACTCTTGACCGGCAAACGTCAGCGCGGCACGGTTGCTTGGTTCTGCGCGCGGCAAGCGCTGGAGGTTCCATGTCAGTTCGGATCGCGTCGTTAGCGCTGGGGCTAACGCTCTGCCTCATTTCGCTTTCGCAGCCACGGGCAGCGAATTGGTTCGAAAAGAACTTTTGGCTGCCTGGTCCGGAATATTTTCGCGATATGCCGGCGTGCGATTCTCGCCCTGCGCTTGACCGCATTATGGGCAATTTTCAAGACAAAGAGAGAAGGTTCTGGAATTCGCAGCTTAAGGTCGTCGGTATTGAGAACATCCGCGAAACCGCCGTGCTGGCCTGGGCGGCGCAGTCCATTCCGCGGCGGTTCTGCAGCGGCACGGCGCTGACCAGCGACGGAGCCAGGCACCCGATTTATTATTCGATCGGTGAGGATACCGGCATGATCGGGATGGATTTCGGCGTCAATTTCTGCGTCGTCGGGCTCGATCGCAACTGGGCCTACGAGCCGGCCTGTCGCGCGGCGCGGCCGTGAGCGTCCTCACGATCAAGCTTGATCAGCGGACGCCGCGCCACGGATCGTATTGCTTGTCCGGCAAATTCTTGAGTACGGCATTATAGGCCTTCTCGCTGGCCTTGACCTTTTGGCCGCTGGAAGTGTCTTGTTCTGCTGCTCGCCCCGCCGCCTGCCCGATGGACGAAGCGCCCTGCATTTGTGAGGATTGAGGTGAAAGTTGCGCTTGCGCGCTCGCCGTCAAGAGCGCCATGACCAAGCCTGCGATCAGTAATCTCATGGGCTCATCCCCTCCTGATTTTGGCGCATCAGCCGAAATCGACCCATTAGACCGTAGCGGATAGCATAGCGGCAAACAGCACGAAAGTCAGGCGATCGTGGGACGAATCCGCCCAAGCATCGAAATTAGCCGTGAGCGGATGGAGCGGTCTAGGCGCTTCGACTACAAGAGATATGTTCTTGATTTGTTCTAGCACCCGTCTAAGTTTGAATGCGCATAAACGTAGGTTGTGCGAGGTGGTGTCATGGTTAGGTCCTTTGTTGACGCCGCGTTGGTTGCAGTTGTTGTTATGGCCGCCGCGCCGCAGCGAGCGCCAGCTCAGGACGCACGGCAGAACGAGGCCGGGCAGTTCGACTTCTATGTTCTCTCGCTGTCGTGGTCGCCGTCTTTCTGTGCCGCCGCCGCGGAACGGCAAAGTGGGCGCGCTCCCGCCTCACAGTGTGGCGCGCGGCCTTACTCGTTCGTGGTTCACGGCCTGTGGCCGCAATACGACCGCGGCTTTCCGGAATATTGCCAGGTGCCGGCGCCGCGGCTCGCGCGCGGCATCGTGTCGTCGATGCTCGATCTGATGCCAGCGCCGCATCTGATTTTCAACGAGTGGGATAAGCACGGGACCTGTTCAGGGCTTGAACCGCGCGCCTACTTCGAGACGGTGCGCAAGGCACGTGCGGTGGTGAAGATCCCGCCCGAATATATCAATCCGCACGAACAGCTCAGTGTCGTGCCAGCAGCGGTCGAGGAAGCTTTCAAGTCGGCCAATCCCGGGCTCTCGACAAACGGTATGGCGATCGGCTGTGACAAAAGGCGGTTGACCGAGGTCAGGATCTGTCTCTCCAGGGAATTGCAATTCCGCGATTGCCCGGAGATCGCACGGCGCAGTTGCCGCAGGGACCAAGTGCAGATGCCGCCGCTCCGCGGGGGCTAATGAATTATCGCCATGCCTTCCACGCCGGCAATTTCGCCGACGTGCACAAGCATGCCGTGTTGGCGCGCATCCTGGTTTACTTGCGCGCAAAGCCTGCCGCCTTTCGCGTCATTGACACCCATGCCGGGGCCGGCCGCTATGACCTTTCGGGCCCGGATTCCAGCCGTAGTGGCGAATGGCAAAGTGGGATCGCGCGGCTCTGGAACGCACGGCGGTCGGAAGCGGTAGACGCGCTGCTGGCGCCCTACCTTGACGCCGTAGCTGCGCTCAATCCGGGCGGCAAGTTGCGGATCTATCCGGGCTCCCCGCTGGTCGTGAACAGCCTGTTGCGGTCTCAAGACCGCCTGATCGCCTGCGAGCTAGAGCCAAACTCAGCCGCATCGTTGTCACACATGCTCCACGGCAACCGCCGGGCCAAAGCGGTGACGATCGACGGCTGGACGGCGCTCGGCGCGTATGTACCGCCGAACGAGCGTCGCGGCCTTGTCCTGGTCGACCCGCCTTTTGAGGAGGCCGGTGATTTCGAGCGCCTGTCGAGCGCATTCGCTGCGGCGCATCGCAAATGGCCGACCGGCATCTACATGATGTGGTATCCGATCAAGGAGCGCGGCGCACCCGATGCCCTGGCACGAAGGCTGCAACGCTTGGGGGTGCCGGACATCCTGCGTTGCGAGTTGACGCTCGGTCTGCCGCGCGCCAATGCCGGGCTGATCGGCTCAGGGCTGATCATCGTCAACCCGCCATTTACGCTGCAAGCGGATTTGCGGAGTTTTATGCCGGCGCTCGCTGGGGTGCTGGGGCCGGCGGCGGCCAGCAGGATCGATTGGCTGGCCCCTGAGGGCTTGCTAGGCCGCTAACCGGGTGGGACCCGGATGTTGGTCGGCGTTCAGCGCCCACTTTTCCACACGCAAAAAATGTGGCCTAATTGAAAGGTTGCTGGCTTAGACGTTCCGCCTCCTGTGGGGGGCCGGCGGAGTAACCGAGGCCGTACGCGGCCGAAGCCTTGCCTGTGTGGATGTCCAGCCAAGCCGTCGCGCCGTGGGGGCCGGCGGCGAAGCAACCACGGGGAAGGAGTTGCTCGATGGCAATGGCCGGTACGGTCAAATTTTTTAATGGCGAGCGTGGCTACGGTTTCATCAAGCCTGATGACGGCGGACGCGACGTGTTCGTTCACATCACCGCGGTGGAACGCGCGGGGCTGAAGTCGCTGATCGAGGGGCAGCGCATCAGTTTCGATGTTGAACCTGACAAGAAGGGCAAAGGCCCCAAAGCGGTCAATCTGGTGGTGACCGGCTAGTCGCACGATCCGAAAAAGTGGAAACCCGGTTTTCCCCAAGGATCCTGCTTCACTGAGGATAACGAAGCCGTCAGCGGCGCGTGCGAGCGCGCCGCTGATTGCGGGCGGCTCGCGGCCGCTGCAATGCTATTGTCTTTTCCACATTGTTTTTCCTACGCTACAATTCCGGCCATCAACCAAGTGAAGCCATCATGATGATCCTGCGTTCTGCAGCGCCTTCTCCGTTCGGCCGCAAGGTGCAGATCGCACTGTCGGTGCTCGGATTCGACGACGTCAAGATCGAAGCGACGGACACCATGGATCCGCGCGACTCCGTTCGCGAGCAAAATCCGCTCGGCAAGATTCCGGTACTGATCGGCGATGACGGCACCGCGTATTACGACTCGCGCGTGATCCTTGAATACCTCGACGACCGCGCTGGCGGCGGCAAGATCATTCCACGCGAATCCAGGCAGCGTTTCGCCGCATTAAGATTGCAGGCGCTCTGCGATGGCCTGATCGATGCCTCGATCCTGACGGTTTATGAGGGTCGCTGGCGCCCGGCAAAACATCATGAACCGAAATGGCTGGAACACCAGGCCGGCAAAGTGACGCGCGCGCTCGGCGCACTTGAGGCCGCGCCGCCGCCGCTTGATCCGGCCCCGGCACTTCCCAATGTCGGGCAGATTGCGATGGCCTGTGCGCTGGGTTACCGCGATTTGCGTTTCGGCGGTGATTGGCGCGCCGATCATCCGCGGCTTGTCACTTGGCTCGATAGCTTCGCCGCCCGCGTGCCGGCGTTCGGCGCGAGCACACTTAAAACGTAAGGTCGCTACGGAACGACAATTGAGCCGTGTCCGCCACAAAAACCCCGGGACAAGTCCCGGGGTTTTGCCGTGCGCCGCCTGCGTTGGCGGCTATCGGTGCGATCAGAACCGGTAGTTGACGCCAGCGCGAACCACGCTGGTCGTGAACGACACGTTGTCGGTCGGCGCGCCGCACCGGCGCGCAATTGAATTTGCCGAGATCGACGTAGAGGTATTCCGCTTTCGCCGACCAATGGCCGGCAATCGCGAAGTCGAGGCCGGCCCGAGGGTCCAGCCGACATTGTTGAGGTCCGCCGGCGAGGCCTGGCGTGGCGGCATCGATGTACCGAAGGCGCCACCGCCAGTGACATAAGGCATGAAGCGGTCGGCCGCATAACCAAGGCGCGCCCGGACCATCGAAAGCCATGAATCGCTGGTCGTGCAGCCGGCGGGGCAAGTGCCGGTCGTGGTCGTCCCTTTGATGCCGTTCCAGTCAATGTCGCCTTCGGCGCCGATAACCGCCCGCCCGAACTGATAATTGTAGCCGATCATGCCGCCGACCAGGCCGCCGCTCATGGTGAAGGAATTCGTCGTGTCCCACGTCGAATTCCGAAACCACCCCCACCGTTCACACCAATACAGGGTCCGGTCCAGGTAAAAGGCGAGAGGCATATACGGCGCTTTGTAATATGGACCGGGAGGCAGATGGCTCCCATCGCTGCACCGGTCAGCGCGAGCAGGGCTACGCCGCAACAAACAAACGCTTCATCTGTGGATCTCCATCGCACGTAGGTCCACGGATAGTATTCGCGGCGAGTATTGCGTCTAGTGTAGAAAAGACACACCCGGATTCTTTATATAGACCGTTTTGTGGCGAGATTAGACTGCGCATCGTCACTATTATAGGTGATTATGTTTTAACGTCATCGTAATCATGGTTAAATTACTCCTAATTTTTGACGGAAACGACAGAAGGAAACTCGCTCACAGCGCGCTGAGGGTTTTCGCGCGACGATATGCCGGCGGTTGTTTGCTCTGGCCGCTCGCTGTAGACCGCTGCAAACCCTACGTTTGCCGGGTCGCAGAACAGCGAATGGCAGCCGCCGCCGCAAACGCAAACTTCCTAGTCGAAGGCC
>CAWCCZ010000003.1:0-1750024 GCA_963794275.1 uncultured Solirubrobacteraceae bacterium
GTAGTGTCCACTCAAGTGCATTGGCGGCGTAACAGAGGTGCCGTACTCAAACCGTCCACGCTGCTGCCCGTCTGGCAACCGGGCGCGAGGAGATCGCGGCGATCTACGAATGACCGTCGCGACATCAAGTAGAGCCTGTCTACCTCCTCCGTGCAGGTCAGCAAGGTCTCGTGCCCTCCCGACGTCCCGGTCAGGGCCGGGGACACGTTCACGTGCTCGGTGACCTTCAGCAACAGCGCGACGGGCAAGGCGACGGTCACCCAGCTCGGTGCGGGCCGCTACACGTACACCCTCGAGCAGGGCTCGGTGCAGATCCCGGGCTCCGAGGTCGAGGGCCAGATCGAAAAGCAGCTCGCCGCCACGGGGATCTTCCGCATCCGGCAGCGACGACGGCAACGAGGGCTGCCGCCGCCGCCCCGCGACGGTGGCGGCTGGTTGTGGCAGGCATCTATCCGATGCCTCAGATCCCAAGTGCTTTTGCCTTCGCGGCGGCGAACTCCTCGTCGGTCAGTGCGCCGCTGGCGTGTAGCTGGACCAGTTCGTTGATCTTCTTTGTCGTCTCGTCTTGGGTCGCGGCTGCTGGCGGAGGCGCTTGGGCGGGCGGCGCGGCACCGCCCGACGCCGCGTTTTGTGCTTCGGCTGCCTGCTGACCACGTTTGTGGGCGACGGCCCCGACTGCGGCGGTCCGGGCAACTGGACGGCGGCGTCCCAACGGCATGTTGTGCTCCTCGTTTGGAAGGTATGCCGGAGGGCATAGGTCCGATCGACCAGAACCGATACTAAGCGGTGGCAAAGATCGTTTGGCCGTAGTTGGGCACATCCGATTGCGGGAAAACCCTGATCTCGCGGCGAGGGGTATCCGGCTGCAGCGCATGCTCGTCACGGTGCCCCTGTGACATCTCCCCTCGGCTCGGCTATCAGACGGCTAAGGCGCCGAGTTGCTCGCGAGCGTGGCGGGTGAGCGCTTGGGCGGCTGGGCTGGCGGGTCCTTGCGGGGAGCGCCACGCGAGCCTGAGGCGAGCTCGCAGCTCCGGACGGGTGATCTTCATGGCACATACATCGGGGGGGTAGCTGTCGGCTGCCGCCTGCGTGATGATCGCGATGCCGAGTCCTTCGGCGGCGAAGGCGACGAGGGTCCGAGGGTCCGAGGCCTGGAAAGCGATCCGGGGCGTAAACCCCGCGCTGGCGCACGCTTTTTCGAGACCTAGACGCAGTCCGCTGCCGGACGGGAGACTGATCAGGGGCTGGTCCTGGAGCTTGCCGAGCGCGATCGTGGTCTTCGTGGCGAGCGGATGGTCGGAACTGACGGCGGCGACCATCGGCTCGTCGGCGACGATCTGGCTCTCGATGCCAGGTTGGGGGCCGGTGTCTCCGACGAGCCCGAGGTCGACTAGGCCGTCCTGGAGTGCGGCGACGATGTCGTCTGAGCTGTCTTCGAACAGCGCGATCTCGACGTCTGGATGTTGGTGGTGGAAGTCGGCCAGGACGCGCGGCAGGTTCACGGCGCGCGACGCGATAGATGGGACGGTGGCGACGGTCACCTGGCCGCGCAACAGGCCGGCGAACTCGTCGACGGTGTCGCTGACAGCCGTGACGGCCGCGAGCGCGGCGCGTGCATGCGGGAGCACCGCGGCACCGACCGCTGTCGGCCGCACTCCTCTCGGCGAGCGGTCCACCAGCGGCTGGCCAAGCTGCGTCTCGAGCCGGCGGACTTGGGCTGACACCCAGGGCTGGGCCACGTGCAGGCGGGCGGCAGCTTTGGTGAAGCTTTCCTCTTCGACGACGGCGAGGAGGTATTGAAGCTGGCGCAGCTCCATAGCTGATCACTCTAGCGGTGAGCTGATCTAGGTCTTTGACTTATGGACTTGCTTGGGCGGATCCTGTGGGCATGCAAGCTCCCGGATACCTTTTCTCCGTCGCGCCGGTCGCGCTCGGCACGGCGTGCGCCCTGTGGCCGACCGCTGGCGCGCTTCGTCGCTTCGGTACGGCGAGCTACGTCGCTGGCTTTGCGCCCAGCCAGCTGCCCGTGCCCGTCGCGCTCTACCTGGTGGCGTCCACCGCGCTGTGTCTTGGGCAGGGCGAGCTGTGGTCGGCTTCCGGCCTGGTTGGCCTCGCGCTAACGGTGTGCACCTTGGCTGGGCTCGGGACGCTGGTGGCTCGTGCCCTGCCCACTCGGCAGGTGGTCGAGCGGGCGCTGGCGGGATACAGGCCGGCGGAAGACCGATCCGGGGGACCTTGCGCGCTGTCGGAGAGCGCGCAGCGGCGCACGCTGGCAGCTGCGCTGCTGGTGCCGTTCCTGAGACGTCGCCGCGACGTGCAACGCATCGCCGATCTGCCCTACGGCGCGGGGCGATACGGGCGGCTGGACCTCTACCGGCATCGTTCTTGCCCGGACGGCGCGCCGGTGCTCGTCTACTTCCACGGCGGCCGCTTCCGCTCCGGTTCCAAGAACCGTGAGGCCCTGCCGCTGCTCTACCGGCTGGCTGCGAACGGCTGGATCGTGATCAGCGCCAATTACCGCCTCGCTCCGGCGGCGTCGTTCCCTGACGCCCAGGTGGACGCCAAGCTCGTGCTGGCCTGGGTGAGTGAGCACATCGCCGCATTCGGCGGCGACCCGCGCACGATCGTGGTCGCCGGCGACTCTGCGGGTGCGCACCTGGCCGCGTTTGCAGGGCTGACCGCGAACGACCCGACCTACCAGCCCGGATTCACGCAAGCCGATACGACGGTCGCCGCGGTGGTGGGCCTGGGCGGCTACTACGGACCCCTCGACGACGCCCGCCCCGAGACCTCCCCGCTCGCCCACGCGCGCGAAGACGCGCCGCCATTCCTGCTCTTGCACGGCGACCGCGACTCTGTCACTCCAGTCCAGTGGGCGCGCGAGTTCGCCGCCTCCCTGCGCGCCATCTCTCGCGCCCCCGTGGAGCTCGTCGAGCTGCCCGGCGCACAGCACGCCTTCGACCACTTCCGGACCCCCCATAACGCGCCCCTCGCCGCCGCCATCGAAGCGTTCACCGCATCGACACGCCACGAGCCCTCGCGCTGTTGGCGCTCGCAGCCCTTGCCCGCCGGCGCCTGAAGGATAAGAGGAGGCTTCGTGTCCACTGTCAAGGATCGATCGCGCGAAGGGTCCCGAGCGCGCAGGCAATCGCCGCAGGGCGAACCTGACACGGTCCGATCGTCCGATGGGACCGTGGTCGGGTTCACGACCGTGGGTTCGGGCGACGTGGGGTTGATCATCGTCGGCGGGGTGCTCCGTGCGGGGCAGGATTACGCGAAGCTCGGAACGTCTCTCGGCGAGAGGTTCACGGTCCATCTGATGGACCGCCGTGGCCGTGGAGCCTCTGGACCGCAAGGGGGCGCGTATGGCATCAAGAAGGAGCGGGAGGACCTCTTGGCCGTGCGCCACGCGACGGGGGCGGACGCCGTGTTCGGCCACAGCTACGGCGGAGTCATCGCCTTGCAGAGCGCACGCGAAGGCGACGTCTTCCGTCGTGTTGCGGTCTACGAGCCGCAGGTCCCCGTCGCCGCCCAGCCGCCAGCTGCCTGGCTGTCGCGCTACCGGGATCTGCTCGCATCGGACGACAGCCGCGGAGCGTTCGCAACCATGGTGAAGCACTCGGGCTTTGCCCCTGGGCCACTCGCCGCTCTGCCCCTCCCCTGCCTTCGACTGGTGCTGCGTCTAGGTATGCGCGGCGAGGAGTGGGCGCGCACGGAGCAGCTGCTCGAGGCGAATCTGCTCGAGCAGCAGGCGATACCCGCGACGGGCAACATGGCCGACTATCAGGAGATCGACTCGGAGGTCCTGCTGCTCCGCGGCGGCAGGAGTCCGGACTTCGTCGCGCGACAGCTCGAGGCTCTCGCCGCCGCAATCCCGCGGTCGAGCGTGAGGATTGTCGACGGCGTCGGCCATACAGCGCCTGAGGCGAAGCCCGAGACGATCGCGAGGCAATTGCGGCCGTTTCTCAATGACGGTGTTGGAAACGGTCCCGGTCGGCGGCAACGCCCGTACCAGTGATCTCGGACGCCTAGACACGGCGTGACCGTCTGAATCAGGCCGCGATCGTCCCGACCACGTGATGTGGTGCTGGGAGCTCCTCGCCGCGCTCGCGCAGATCATCGGTGTACGCGGTGAGGGCCTCTTTGAGACGCTCAGAGGCCTCGGCACGGTCAGAGCCGAGGGCAACCACACCGGGGAGGTCGGGCAGGTAAGCGCCCCAGGCGCCGTCCTCCGCTTCCTCGTAGATCACGACGTACTCGCTCACCGCAAATGCTCCAAACCGCTTGCCCGTCGAATGCTACCCAGCGTTCCCGGCGGGACCGTATCGGACTCCTTGCCTGCGACCACCACTCGCCTCGGGTGCTCCGGATGCATCCAGACCTCGTGCGAGCCACGCTGACGCACGAGCCGCCACCCCGCGTCCATCAGCGCCCTCCGGACCTCGCGATAGGTCTTTTCCACGATCTCGGACGGTGATCAGGCGTGGCGATGGCTCTGTTTCGCGTGGCAACACCGTGGCAACGCTCACCCGTCCATATGCGTCCGATGCGTCCGCGAAAGCGCACTCGTTTGGACGATGCGGACGGTCCTGGAAGCATCTTGCGCGGGTGCACGAGGTTGAGGGCGTTGTGGGGAGATTTCCCCGTGTGGTTCGAGTCCACTCGGGCGCATTCGGACCGGCCGGCCCCCCGCGAGATTAGGGCGTTCAGCTAGCTCAGGTTTGGCTTCCTGCTCAGAGGGAGCACACTAGGCCTCGGTCAGCTCGTAGCACTTATCGGCGCGGAGGCACTCGGTCGCACGGCGCTCGGCGAGAGTGTGGATGAAGGTCCGAATCGGCATGTCGGCAAAGCTGGCGAGGACCGCATCCGCGCAGGCGCGGATCTCCTCTTGCGTGCGGATACCGCCGAACTCGCGGTCGAGGCGTGGCAGCAGGCTCACGAGCCGCGCTTCGTGTGCTGTGCGATCGGCGCGGATGTCGTCGGCGTGGCGGACCAGGAGCTGCTCGACGCGACCGCGGATGTCGTCTCGGATGACGCGAACCTCCTCGAGCGGCTTGCCGGCCGGATCGGGGACGTCCCATTCTTCGACGGCTGAGGGGACGTACGGGCACGGCCCACCACAGGCAAGCGTGACGGCCCAGTCGGCATGCAGCTGCATCTCGACCGTTAGCCTCTTCGGGACGCGCCCTGAGAGGTCGAGGCCGACCTCGGCCATCGCCTCGACGACCGCGGGATGTACCTCGCCGGCGGGCAGCTGCCCTGCCGACTCAGCGCGCAGGTCCGGCGGCGCCAGGCTGGTGAAGAACGCCTCCGCCATCTGGGAGCGGCCCGCGTTCTGCGTGCAGATGAACAGCACGTATCTCATGGAACTCCTTTCTCAGCCGGCGAGTGCCAGCGTGTCCACGGGTCTCGAGTGGTCGGGTGTGTGAGTGGGAAGCATCAGCGAGATAAAGGCGGCCGCGAGGACGAACGCGGTCGAGGCCCAGAGGCAGGCTTCGAGGCTGCCGAGCTCGTAGAGCAGCCCTGAGAGGACGGTCCCGGTGAGTCTCCCGCCGGCGTTGGCCATGTAGTAGAAGCCCACGTTCATCGCCGCCTTGTCGTGTCGGAGTAGGCGAGGATCAGGTAGGAGTGGACCGCCGAGTTGGCGGCGAAGACGACTGCCGAAGGCGATCAGGCCGACGACGATCACGGCGTCGGATCGAGCTCCGGCCGTGAGCGCGATCGCGATCGCCGCCGGGAAGTACCGGCGAGGATGAAGGCGAGCCAGGTCGCCGTCCGGCCCTCGGGCTCGCCGCGCTCTCGCCGCGCCTCGCCGGCGGATGAAGCGCGGGGGCCGCAGCCTGGACGATCCCGTAGCCGATCACCCAGATCGCGAGGAATCCGCCGGTCGCGAGAAGCTCCAGCCCAGCACGGTCTCGAGGTAGACCGGCAGGCCGACGACGAACCAGACGTCGCGCGAGGCGAACAGGAAGATCCGCGCGGCCGCCAGCACGTTGACTGCCCGGTTGTTGGAGAACATCTGCTTGAACTTCGCCTTCGCGTCGGGCTTGCCGAGGTGGCCATGCATCAGCGCGCGACGACGATCAGCGTCGTCAGGACCGAACCGGCCAGGATCGCCATCGAGGTCTGGAACCCCGCGATCGTCAGCATCGCCCGCCGAGGAAGAAGCCGACGCCCTTGAGCGCGTTCTTGGAGCCGGTGAGGACCGCGACCCAGCGGTAGAGCGAGGCCTGGTCGCCCTCGGGCACGACGAGCTTGACGGCGCTCTTGGAGCTCATCTTGGTCAGGTCCTTGGCGATCCCCGAGAACGCCTGCGAGGCCATCACGTAGGGGACGACGAGCCACGGAGGCGGGGACGAGACCGAGCATCGCCATGGCGAAGACCTGGGTGCGCGAGGCCCATGAAGAGCGTGGTGCGCAGCCCGAACCGCGCCGCCAGCCAGCCGCCGACGAGGTTGGTGACGATCCCGAAGATCTCATAGAAGATGAACAGCGAGGCGACCGTGAACGGCGAGTAGCCGAGTTCGTAGAAGTGGAAGAGGACGAGCATCCGCGTCGCGCCGTCCGTGAGCGTCTCGACCCAGTAGGCGGCGGTGACCAGGATGTAGTTGCGCAGGTCGCCGCGACGGTCGATCGCCGGCTGCTGGCGGCGCTCATCGCTCGCCGCTCCCCGGGTCGCCGGCCACGGCGCGCGCCAGCTCGACGAGGCGGTTGGCGTAGCCCCACTCGTTGTCGTACCAGGCGAGCACCTTCACCTGGGTCCCGTCCACGACCATCGTCGAGGGCGCGTCGACGATGCCGGAGCGCGGGTCGTCCGATAGTCGACGGAGACGAGCGGGCGCTCCTCGTAGCCGAGGATCCCGTCGAGCGGCCCGTCGGCGGCCTGCTCGGAGCAGGCGGTTGACCTCCTCGACCGTCGTCGGGCGGGCGACCTCGAAGACGCAGTCGGTCAGCGAGGCGTTCAGCATCGGCACGCGCACCGCGAGGCCGTTGAGCTTGCCCTGCAGCTCGGGGAAGATCAGCCCGATCGCCGTCGCCGAGCCCGTGGTCGTCGGGATCAGCGAGAGGCTCGACGCCCGCGCCCGGCGGAGGTCCTTGTGCGGGGCGTCGACGACGACCTGGGTGTTGGTCATGTCGTGCAGCGTCGTGATCACGCCGTGCTGGATGCCGATCCCCTCGTGGATGACCTTCACGACCGGCGCCAGGCAGTTGGTGGTGCAGGACGCCGCGGTCAGGATGTCGTGCCGGGCGAGCTCGGTCGGGTCGTCGTTGACGCCGACCACCACGTTCAGCGCGCCCTCCTCCTTCACCGGCGCGGCGACGACGACCTTGCGCACGCCCTCGCTCGAAATACGGGGCGAGCGAGGCGATCGTGCGGAAGCGGCCCGAGCACTCGAGGACGATCTCGACCCCGCGGCGTCCCAGGCGACCTTGCCGGGAGTCGGGGCCGAGGACCAGGCGATCTCATGTCCTTCGACCACCAGCGCGTCGTTGCGCGCTTCGATCCCGGGTGACCACCGACCGTGGACGGAGTCGAACTCGAGCAGGTGCGCGCCGGCCGCGGCGTCGCCTGCGGTCTCGTTGACCAACGCGAACTCGAACTCCGGCCACCCGGCAGCCGCCCGCAGTGCCAGTCGGCCCATCCGGCCGAATCCGTTGATGCCGACACGGGTCACGCTCGTGCCCCCGCTTGCTCCTCGTCGAGTTCACGGACGAGCGCCTGGACCCGTACGGCGATGTCGTCGCGCATCTCGCGCACCTGCTCGGTGGGCATGCCCTCCGGATCCTGCAGATCCCAGTCGATGTAGCGCTTGCCCGGAATATACGGGCAAGCGTCACCACAGCCCATCGTCACCACGACGTCCGCCCGCTCGGCCATCTCCCGGGTGAGCAGCTGCGGTGTCCGCGCGGAGAGGCCGATGCCGATCTCCTCCATCGCCTCAACGACGGTCGGGTGCAGGCGGTCGGTCGGCTGGGTCCCCGCGGCCTCTGCGCTATGCCGCCCGTCGCTGGCGCGCTCGAACAGCGCGCGGCTCATCTGCGAGCGACCGGCGTTGTGAAGGCAGACGAAGAGCACGTGCGCCATCAGCCTGCAGTCCCGAGCGAGCCGGGTGCCGAAGATGATGCGCCGAACCAGCGGCCGCGCGCCCACAGCGAGAAGTAGACGAGCCCGACGAGGACCGGCACCTCGATCAGCGGACCGACGACGCCGGCCAGCGCCTCTCCCGAGGTGGCTCCGAAGACGCCGATCGCCACAGCGATCGCCAGCTCGAAGTTGTTCGACGCTGCCGTCAAGGCGAGGGTCGCGGTGCGCGGATAGCCGTAGCCGGCGGTGATCCCCCAGCCGAACGCGATCGCGAACATCGCCGCGAAGTATGCGAGCAGTGGCAGCGCGATGCGCACCACGTCGAGTGGATGGCCGGTGATCTGGTGGCCTTGGAGCGCGAACAGCAGGACGATCGTGAAGAGCAGCCCGTAGAGCGTGATCGGCCCGATCCGCGGGAGGAAGGTCCGCTCGTACCATTCGGGACCGCGGCGACGCAGGCCGATGACCCGCGTCAGGTAACCCGCCGCAAGCGGTATGCCGAGGAAGATCAGGACGGTCCTCGCGACATCCCAGAGGTCCACCGAGAAGCCTTCGGTGTCGAGCCCCAGCCAGTCCGGCAGGACCGACAGGTAGAACCACCCCAGGATGGAGTAGGCGACGATCTGGAACAGCGAGTTGATCGCGACGAGCACGGCGGTCGCCTCGCGGTCGGCACAGGCGAGCTCACTCCAGATCAAGACCATCGCGATGCAGCGGGCAAGGCCGACGACGATCAGGCCGGTCCGGTACGCCGGCTCGTCCGGGAGCATCAGCCACGCCAGGGTGAACATCAAGAGCGGTCCGATCAGCCAGTTGAGGGCCAGCGACGAAACGAACAGGCCGCGCTCGGCGCGCAGCCGCCCCAGTTCCTCGTACCGCACGCGCGCAAGCACCGGATACATCATCAACAGCAGGCCGATCGCGATCGGCACAGAGGTGCCGCCGATCGCCACCGATGAGAGGGCATGCTCGAGCCCCGGGATGACAGCGCCGAGCCCCAGACCGGCTGCCATCGCAACCCCGATCCAGAGCGGCAGAAAGCGGTCCAGCGTGGAAAGCTGCCTAGCGACGCTGGCTGGAACAGCGCCCGGCTTGACGCCCAGTGCCGACGTCTCCCGCTCGTCGCTGATCTTGACCGTCATGGGACGAAAGCGATTCTAACCATTGACAAGTCCGACTTCAATAGATATATGTAGATAGATGAACGTGAATCTGGAGCTGGAGCCAAAGACGAAGAGGTCACCGGGGGAGCCCTGCTGCGAGCCAGTCGTCTACCCAGATGTTGAGCGCGAGCAGGCGCAGCGCATGGCGACCATCGCCAAGGCGCTGGGCGACCCGGTGCGCGTCCAGCTCGTCGACGTGCTTCGAAAGCACGCGGGCAAGGTCTGCGTATGCGAGCTCGTGCCGCTCTTTGACCTGTCGCAGCCAACCGTCTCCCACCACCTCAAGAAGCTCAGGGAAGCCGGCATCGTCGGCTCCGAGCGGCCCGGGCTGTGGGCCTACTACTACGTGATCCCCGATGCCCTGGAGGAGCTGTCCGCATGGCTGAGCTAACCGAGACCACGATCGCCGCCGATGCACCAGCCTCATGCTGTTCGAACGAGGCGCAAGAGAGCTGCTGCGATCCGACGGAGAAGGCCTCCTGCTGCGGTGAGGCGGCCGCCGGAGGCAGCTGCGGCTGCTCGGCGGACACCTCCATCGGCGAGGCCGAGGAGATCCGCGAGGCGGTCCGCGCACGCTACGCCGCCGCAGCCACCACGGTGTGCCGAGCGCAGCTCCTGCTGTGGAGGAGATGCGGTCCTTAGCGATGAGGAAGCGGCAGTCTTCGGCGCCGGGCTCTACGGTAAGGAGGGCGACGAGCTCCCCGACACGGCGACGATGGCCTCGCTCGGCTGCGGCAACCCGACCGCGGTCGCGGGCTGCGCGAGGGCGACACGGTGCTCGACCTCGGCTCCGGCGGCGGGCTGGACGTTCTGCTCTCCGCACGTCGGGTCGGGCCCGACCGGCAAGGCCTACGGCCTGGACATGACCGACGAGATGCTCGAGCTGGCGAGGGAGAACCAGCGCAAGGCCGGAGTCGAGAACGTCGAGTGGCTTCGCGGGCAGATCGAGGCGATCCCGCTGCCCGCCGAGACGGTCGATGTGGTGATCTCGAACTGCGTGATCAATCTCTCCGGCGACAAGCCGAAGGTGCTGGCCGAGGCGGCCCGGGTGCTGAAGCCCGGCGGACGCCTCGCCGTCTCCGACGTCATCGCCGACCCGGATATGGACGAGGCGACCCGCGCGGACATGCAGCAGTGGACCGGCTGCATCGCGGGCGCGCTCACCCGCGCCGAGTTCGAGCAGGCGCTCACCGCCGCCGGGCTCGCCGAGATCGAGATCCGCGAGACCCATCGGGTGCACGAGCACGCCGGCTCCGCGATCATCCGCGCCACAAAGCCGCGCGCAGCCGCTTGAGCGACGAGGAGATCCAGCTCAACGACCCCCAGACGCTCTACCGGCGCTGGGAGGACTCGCAGTGGTCCCCGTTCGCGATCGACCTCGACCGCGACAACGAGCAGTGGGCCGGGGATGTCGGGCGAGGACCGCGAGCTGATCTTCTTCGTGCTCTCCTCGCTGATGGTCGCCGAGGAGCGCATCACGACGAAGTTCTCGGGCCTCGTCGGCGCCTACGGCACCGAGGAGGAGGCGACCTTCCTGGCGACCCAGCAGGTCGACGAGGCGCGCCACATGCAGTTCTACGCCCGCTTCCAGGACGAGGTCATCGCCGCGCCCGACTAGATCGCCGCGCACGTCGAGCACGCCCGCGCCAACGTCTCCGACGCCTTCCGCCACATCTTCGACGAGGAGCTCGTCGACGCACATGAACGCCTCGTCGCCGAACCGCACAGCCTCTCCGCCAAGGTCCGCTTCGTGACGATCTACCACCTGATCCTCGAGAGCACGCTCGGCCTGACGACGTTCAAGTTCACGACCGACTACCTCTCGGCCGAGAGGCTGCTCCCCGGCTTCGTCGACGGCTACTCGAAGATCCACCACGACGAGACCCGCCACATCGGCTACGGCGTCTGGTTCCTGCGCGAGACGGTTCGCGAGCAGCCTGAGCAGGCCGACACGGTCCGCCAGACGCTCCGCGATCTGCTGCCCTCCGTCGCCGCGTCACTCGCCCCGCCCGACACCGGCTCGGACCGCGACTTCGCCGCGATCGGCGCCACCAGCGAGGCGATTCGCGAGTTCGCGCTCGGCGGCTTGACCCGCCGGCTCGAGATCATCGGCGTGCCGCTCAGCTCGCTCTAGAGCACCTGTACGCGCTACGCCTTGGACGTAAGCTGGTACAGCCAGCCGATACCCGTTCGAAGTGTCCAGTCCTGCGCGCCGACGGACAGGCACGCATAGACGGAGGACGCAGACACGGGCTGACGAAGGCGTCCACGACAAACGGACGGTGATCGAAGTCCGCGCAGCCCTTGCGTACGTATCCGGGCCAAGCGGCCTACCGATACTCATCGATCACCTCAAGCCGCAGACCGCGTGATCTCGCAGGGGCCGTCTGGATTCGTGAACAACCATCCGGAGCGTGCGAACGCACGACTCCCCAGATCGGTTGATCGCGCGACGACGCGGGTATCCGCGTCAGCGAGCCGCCGGATGAAGGACGCTGCGCGCGGCGTGTCGGTTGCCAAGACGTGTCGCGGGAGCCTCAGGCTCGTGAGGTGTCGCGCAAGTCGGCGACATGCTTGAAGAGGACGAACATGGCGCTTATGCGGATGGACAACATCGGCATCGTCGTGGAGGACCTCGAAGGGACGATCGAGTTCTTTCGCGAACTCGGCCTTGAGCTGGAAGGGCGAGCCATGGTGGAAGGAGAGTGGGCTGGGCGCGTCACTGGACTCGGCGACCAGCGTGTCGAGGTTGCCATGATGCGCACGCCAGATGGCCACGGCCGGCTCGAGCTCTCGCGCTTTCTCGAGCCGCCTGTGGTCGCTGATCACCGGACTGCCCCGGTGAACGCCTTGGGCTACCTACGCGTCATGTTCGCCGTGGACGACATCGATGAGACTCTCGCTAGGCTCAGCAAGCGAGGCGCGCAGCTAGTCAGCGGCGAAGTGGTGCAGTACGAAGACGCGTATAGGCTCTGCTACATCCGGGGGCCCGACGGACTTCTCATCGGGCTCGCCGAAGAGCTCTAGGAATTCCCCGCTCCGCGAGGTGCACTTGCCTGGCCACGACGGCGCGGCGGCAGCGACACGGCGGGAATCGAGCAGATCTGACCTAGCCGGAGGCGACCTGGCTGGCTGCTCGCCGATGAGCCGGATCGCACCGCGGTTATCCTCACCTACTGCTCCCACAAGCTCTTCGGATGCGAACACGCAATCAGCGAACTCACTCCGGAACAGGCACTCCGCTCGCTGGAAACGGACGCAGAGTTCGCTGTCCCACACCCAAAGGAGTCTTCTGATGTTGCATCAACGGAACACGGTACGCCTGAATCTCGACGACGACATCTTTGCCTCGAGCGACTTGTCGCACGCGATGGCGAAGTACAGGATCCACAAGCATGAGCACGAGCCACGGCATGTGATGCAGTGCGTCAAGGATGAGCTCATGCTCGACGGGAACTCACGCCAGAACCTCGCGACTTTCTGCCAGACCTGGGAGGAGCCAGAGGTCCGCGAGATCATGGCTCTTACGCTCGACAAGAACATGGTCGACAAGGACGAGTACCCGCAAACCGCCGAGCTCGAGGAGCGATGCGTCCACATACTTGCCGACCTCTGGAACTCCCCGCTGGCCCAGAACACCCTCGGGACATCGACCACCGGCTCCAGCGAGGCGGCGATGCTGGGCGGCATGGCACTGCTCTGGAAGTGGCGGGAACGCCAGCGGGCCGCGGGCAAGGCGACCGACAGACCGAACCTCGTCACCGGGCCGGTGCAGATCTGCTGGCACAAGTTTGCGCGCTACTGGGACATCGAGCTGCGCGAGATCCCGATGGAAGGCGATCGCTTGATCATGACTCCCGAGGAGGCAGTCAGGCGCGTCGACGAGAACACGATCGGCGTCGTGCCCACCCTTGGGGTCACGTTCACCTGCCAATACGAGCCGGTCGAGGCCGTCAGCAAGGCGTTGGATCACGCACCAAGCGGAGACCGGCCTGGACATCCCGATGCACGTCGACGGCGCCAGCGGGGGATTCCTGGCACCGTTCTGCGACCCCGACCTGGTTTGGGACTTCCGGCTTCCACGTGTCAAGTCGATCAACGCCTCGGGACACAAGTTTGGGCTGTCCCCGCTGGGCGTGGGGTGGATAATCTGGCGCGATGCCGAGGAGCTGCCTGAGGACCTGATCTTCAACGTCAACTACCTCGGCGGCAACATGCCGACATTCGCCCTCAACTTCTCTCGGCCCGGCGGACAGATCGTTGCCCAGTACTACAACTTCTTGCGGCTCGGACGCGAGGGCTATCGCAGGATCCATCAGGCCGGTTATGAGACCGCGCAGTATCTCGCAAGCGAGATCGCAAAGCTCGGTCCCTTCGAGATCATTTATGACGGACGCGGCGGCCTCCCCGCGCTCGCGTGGACGCTGACAGCGGACCGGGATCACGGCTTTAACCTTTTCGATCTCGCGGACCGGCTGCGCACATCGGGATGGCAGGTGCCCGCCTACACCCTTCCGGCGCATCGAGAAGATCTTGCCATCCAGCGGATTCTGGTGCGCCACGATTTCAGCCGCGACCTAGCGAGCCTGCTGCTCGATGACTACAGGCGCGCCCTGAAGCACCTCGACAAGCATGCCCCGAAGACTTCGCTCACAGAGCAGGAGGCAGCGAGCTTCAACCACAACTGACGTCGGCGCCGCGCACCGCGCGACGCGGCCGATACTCGTGAGACCGCTGAGTCGAGACGGTCCGCGCACACGAGCCGGTGGCACCGGCCAGATGGCCGAGCCTAGGGGTCGGTCGTGGGATCGGGCCCGTCCTCCGGCGAGGCGCTGGAGCCCGCAGAGCTGGCTCGCGTGGAGGTCCGGAGCTCGCCCGCGACGGCGGCGCGCTCGGCAAGGACCCTGTTGGCGTTTCGCAGCAGCAACTGGACGTCCGAGCGGCGGGCCGTGCGCGCGGCGAAGATCTGCACAGGCCGCCACCAGCGCCACGGCGCGGCTAGAGCAAACTGATCCCAGGCCTTGGCGAAGCGAACCTCGGGCGCGCTCACGGCCGCGGTGCTCGGGTCGAAGCCGGAGAGAACCATCGGACAGCGCGGACGCCATCCGCCCACGGTGACTCTTATGTCCGGGTCGCTTTCGAGCCGGTCTACGAGGCGCTGGATCCGCTCGGTCTCCAGCCCGTTGAGCGCCTTTTGCAGGTCACCGTAGGTGGTCACAGCGAATCCCCTCCGCTGTCTGTGCCGTCAGACTGCCGCGGGCTCTTCGTATACGGCGAGTCCGTGGATACAGATGACGCAGATGGCGAACACGCCAATCGACCACCACGGGTGAGCTCCACCGATGTCCAGGAGGGCGCCGATCGCGCCCAGCGTGGCCGCGAAGATACCTATGATCCGCCCGTAGGCGCCACCGGCCAGGAGTGAAAAGGCAGCGGAAAGCTCGATGATCCCTAGAATGATCGTGATCCAGCCCCATGTGTGGAGGCTCGAGAAGAGGTACACCGTGTCGGCGACATAAAAGTGTGAGTCCGCGACGGCGGCGATGCCGTAGATGATGTTAAGCATGCCTGCGATCAGCAGCAGCGTGCCCACGAACATGGCGCTTCCAAACCCTCTCATCATGCTCCTTTCGTGAGATCCGCCGATGGTCGGCGCGACTCCCAGCTCGGCTATTGCGTTGCTGCTCGGCTCGCGATTCTAAGCCCGTGACCTCACGATAAGAGTGATGCGTACATGCCTATTCCTGTGCCGCTACACCCCCCTTCGGCACGCGCGCGCATGCTTGCACGGCACCCAAACGGCGCGACCCGAGCTGACCCCGATCCGCCCAGTCACCCGCTTGAGATGATGTCGCGCAGACCGCGACCCCCTAGCTTGCGAGCGATGGAGGGCTCGCCTGACGCGCCGGGCTCAGTGACGCGCCGACTGCGCGAGCGCTACGGCCTGCTGCTCGCCGCGATCGTCGTCACCTTCGCAATACAGGGCATCGCGACGCCCGGCGGCGCCGAGCAGATCATCGTGTGCGTGCTGCTGGGCATCACGCTGCTGCTGGCTCTGTGGGCGACGGACACGAGACGCCGCTACATGGTCCCGGCCATGGTTCTGGTCGTGCTCGTCGGCATCGCCAGCGTGGTGCAGGCCCTCAACGGTGAGATCGACGGCGCCGCCACGCGTGTGGCGAACGCGCTGCTCGTCGCCCTCGCGCCGCCCGCGATCGTCGTGGGCGTGGTGCACGACCTGCGCGCTCGCCAGACGGTCACCATTCAGGCCGTCATGGGGGTGTTGTGCATCTACCTGCTGATCGGCATGTTCTTTGCGTTCGTATACGGCGCGATCGCACGCGTCAGTGGCACCTCGTTCTTCGCCGGCGGTGCGCCGTCGAGTGTCTCGAGTTGCCTGTACTTCAGCTTCACCACGCTGAGCACGGTCGGATACGGGGATCTGACCGCGCACAGCAACCTTGGCCACACGTTGTCGGTGGCAGAGGCGCTGCTCGGGCAGGTCTACCTCGTCACCATCGTCTCGCTGGTGGTTGCGAATCTCGGCCGCGGCCGTCGGCCGCAGGCGTGAGCAGCCGGCCGCGTTGTGGATCACGCGGAGTGCTGGCCGCACCAGGACTCTGGTGCGCGCACCATCGTCACGACAGCGCGGGGGGCGTATCGTCGCTGGCAGCGCGCCCGGCGTGCAGGGGCGCAAAGTCAACCAAAGGAGCCGGGCGATGGCGGCGGTAGCGCAGGACACTCACGACATGTTGGCGGGGATCTCCGTCGGCGACATGCAGATACTGGAGACGGCGATCGGGCTTCGTGAGGCGGAACTCGAGGGGAGCGGTCTCGACCCCGTGACGTTCGCGCTGGTCAAAGTCGCGGCGTTGATCGCGCTGGACGCGCCTCCCGCCTCCTATGCTTGGCAGGTTGCCAACGCGCTCGAGGAAGGCGCGACGCCAGAGCAAATTCTGGGCGTCCTGCGCGCGGTTGCGCTGCAGGTCGGAGGTCCCAGGGTCATCGCAGCCGCACCCGAGATCATGCTAGCCCTCGGTCTCGCGCTGCCCGACGGCGCGGAATAGGTCTACGAGATGCCACTCATGAGAAGGCGACCGCTGTTGCGTGCCGCGGCTGTGGGCGGCGGCGCGTACATGGCCGGCAAGAGCCACGCACGGAACACGGAACGCGAGAGCGGCCAGGAGCAGCGCATCGCAGAACTCGAAGAACAGTCTCAGCGACAGCCGACCGCCGCCGCCGGGACCGGCATGTCGCAGGCCACCATCGACCAGCTCAAGCAGTTGGGCGAGTTGCACGATCAGGGTGTCCTGACCGATGAGGAGTTCGCCCAGCAGAAGCAGCGCTGCCTCGCAGGCAACTGATCCTTGCCGTTCGGCCGCTAAGCACAGGGGTGCGTCTGCCCGCGAAGCTCGCGTGCGACGAATCAGGAGTAGGAGTCCGGCTCGGAGCCTGCGGTTGTTGGAGCTGACCCGAAGCCGTCCGGCTGGCTTCTGCCGGTCCACACATGCAGGAGGACGGCCGGGCGCAGATGACGCTTTTCCACGAACGCCACCTTCCGGCCATCGGAGGTAGTCGGCAAATGCGCGGGAGCCGGCTGGGCTGAGACGAGCATGATCACCGGGGGCGGAGTCCGCTGCAGCAGCATGCGCGCCACCTCAAGGCCGTCGATGCCCGGCATGCGGACGTCGAGGATGACGAACTCGGGGCTGAGCGCGTCCACAGCGAGCAGTGCATCATCGCCGCAGTCCGCCTCGCCGACCAATTTCATACCCGGCGTCGCCTGGATGACGGCGACCATCACATCGCGGAAGACCTTCTGATCATCGACGACCAAGACCGTGACCTCATCCGCATGCTGACCAGTTGGGTGGACATCGGTGCTATCGCGGAGCATGAAGCGGGAGGTTCCCTCCTCGCAGGCCCGGTCGTGAGCCAGCGTCTGGTGGCGGACCGCGACCTAGCGTCGATGCAGGGCAGCGATCAACGAATTTGGTCTACGTATCAGCTGGTTCCTCAGCGAGATACACAAGGGCGGCCTTCACACGACGGCTGACGTCTTGGGCATCGCGTAGGTTCAACTTGGCGAATATCGCGTTGACGTGCTTCTCAACGGCGCGCTTGGAGAGCACAAGGGACTCCGCGATGGCCGCATTGCTCTTGCCCTCCGCTATCTCGCCCAAGAGCTGGCGCTCCCTCGGAGTCAGTTCCGCGAGCGGGGATCGCGCTATCCGCGCTCGTGCTTCGATCAACACATCGACGATCTTGGAGTCGATGACCGAGCCTCCCCGCGCGAGGGTTCGGATGGTGCCGACCAGTTCGTCTTTGTCTCTGATCCGCTCCTTCAAGAGATATGCACGCCTCGCGGACCCCGACTCCAGCAGGGCGAGCGCGTATGCCGCCTCCGCATACTGACTGAGCACGAGCACGCCGATTTCGGGATCCGTCTCGCGCAGATGATTCGCAACACGCACGCCCTCATCGCTTCCGGTGGGCGGCATGCGGATGTCGACGATCACGACAGATGGATGTTCGGTGGCAACGCACGCCTCGAGCTCCTTGCCGTCCGAGCAGACACCGACCAGCTCGATCTCGGGATCGGTCGAGAGCATCCCCGTCAAGCTCTCGCGGATCAGGTAGGAGTCATCGGCGATGACAACGCGGATCGGCTCCTGCGAGCCTCTGACAGGGCTGTGTCCGGCAGTCACGAGCTCTCCTGAACGATGGGACACGGGCCGTCTCGTTGTGGCGACGAGCCGTCGGCGCCGAAAAGGCGACGTTGCCGCATCGTCGTTACCCGGCGCCGAGCGCGCATCGCCCGAACCGGATGAGCACCGCTGGCGGACGGTCTCGGCGTGCGCGGTCCAGCCCGAGCGGGCGATGCAGGCACGCTAACCATCGTGGATTTGCGATTGCTGCGCGCTCGGACAAATCAGTGGTTCTCCGGCGCTCATTCATGCGGAACGCCGCCCTCGACCACGGTGCCGACGCCGACGCGAGAGCTCAAAGTCAGGCTCCCGCCGACCGCCGCCAGCCGGTCGTGCATGTTGACCAGGCCACGCCCCTGTGGCGCTCCATTCACGGTAAAGCCCACGCCCGAGTCGCGGGTCTGGAAGCGCAGCATCGTCCCGTCATCCCACAGGCGTACGGTGGCCGTGGCCTCGCGGCCGGCGTGCTTGGCGACGTTCTGAAGTGTCTCCAGACAGCAGAAGTACACGGCAGCCTCGGTATCCGCGGGATAGCGCGCGATCTCGCCACGTACCGCGACCGACCCCGGCGAGCGACGAGCGGCGGAGCGGAGCGCCTCGACCAGGCCGTGCGTCGTGAGGAGCGTCGGATAGACGCCCTGGGCAAGCGAGCGCACTTCCTCAAGTGCGTCGTCCAAGTCACAACCTATTTCGGCGAGCATTCGCCGTCCGCGGGCGGCGCTTGTGTTCAGCGTCTCGTCGGCGAGCTCGAGCTTGACTCGCGCGCTCACGATGCGCTGCTGGATCCCGTCGTGGAGGTCGCGCTCGATTCGCTGGCGTTCGCTATAGGCGGCGTCGACGAGGCGCTTGCGCGATGCCGCCACCTCGGCCGCCGAGACTGACAGGTCCGTCTCGAGACGGTGGTTCTCGCGGGAGACGAGCGCTGCGGTGCCTGCCGCGCGGATAAAGGCTTCTTGGCCGGCATCAGCGTGCCGGTGGAGGATCACAACCTCCTGGGCTCCTCCACGCACGGCGGTGGCGACCCGGGCCCCATTCGTGTCGGGCAACTCGCCGTTCGTTTCAGAGGGTCCGCCGTGGCGGTCGCTCGCGAGCTGCGTAAAGCCGACCTCGAGCGATCCGTCGTGCAGCACCTGCGCCATGAGGGCGCCGAGATCCTCGGGCGCAGTATCCCCCAGGCGGCTCACGAATGTCTCAAGCGCCTCGCCCATGAACAGCCGCTCCCAGACAAGCCCGGCCAGCGCCGCGAACGGAAGCACCGCCGCGGCGATCACGGACACCGACAACAGCGGCGCGAGCCCTTTGCCCGCCAACTGGACTACCAGGAGCGCTGCGACGGTCGTGGCGTATGCGATCGCCACAATGAGCACGGGGCCGAGTCGACGCCGACCCGCAGCCCCCGCCCCCCCGAAGCGCCGGGCGACACACGCCGCGGCCGCAAGAGCCGTGAGCAGCCATCCGATGCGCAGGATCCCACGCCCGAGCTCAGCGAGCACGCCGGGCGGCGAGCCGAGGAACAAAGCGTTGCGCGGACAGGCAGGTTGGCACTTGACCAAGGGCGCCAATAGCGTGGGCTGACGCGCGGTCAGCACCAGATAGGTCCAGCTGATCCCAACGAGCGCCGCGCCTGCGAGGAAAAACCTCCGCTCTACAGACAGTGCTGCCCTGTCTCTCGTGATGCGGAACAGCTGAAGGGCGAGGAGCGGCACGGTCAGTCCGGCAAGTAGCCATCCCATCGTGAACGGGATCGGGAGGCTCGAGGCGAGTAAAAGCCAAGTGACCCAGAGCACCACCAAAGCGACCGTCGGGACTTGGCGGCGGCGTGCCCGATCCCCGTAGATCGCCGCGTAGAACCCGATCCCGATAGCCGAGACTGCGATCGCGATCAGTACGGACGCGAGCTGGCTGTCGGACAGTCGCGGGCTGGCCGCGACAGCGCATGCCGCGGCAAAGCTCAGCGACCCGGCCCCGATCGCGATTGCCGCGGGGCTCGCCGGCCACCCGGACCAATCCGTCGTTGCGTCGGGCCCAAGGGCCACCGGGCCCAGGGCAGCTCGCCCCACGTCCTTCACCCGCACACCCACACGCCGCCCCTTAAGGTTCTGCAAGCTGGTCTACTGGGCGCCCCAGAGCTGCAGATCCGTCGCCGCGCGCTCACGCGCTCGACCCCTCGGCGTGCCCATGCTTGCGGTGCCTGCACCGCATGGACGGACGGTACCACCTAGTGGTTTTGAACATCGCGGAATTGCCGCAATGTTCGCTCAGTGCCGTTCCGCTGCGCCAGCCCTGGCAGGCCGCGCGAGACCGCAATCGCCCTCCCGGAAGCTCATCCGAACGGGATGATGCGCGCGCTCACGCCCGCAAATAGGTTGAGTCGATGTCCGACCCTCCCGCACCTCCCGGCGCCGCTCCGAATCCTGACGGCGAAATTCCTCCCCCCGGGCCGGATGCACAGCAGACTCAAACGCGCGAATCACAGCCTCACGAGCGGTGGATCTGGCCGGTCATAGCCGTGATCGTCGTGCTCGGCATCGTGGCCGCCGTGCTCGCATCGAACAACAAGTCGACGTCGCCGTCAACGACCGTGAGCCAGCAGACGAGCTCGACGACGAACAGCCTCGGTGTAACCGTCGAGTCTCCCAAGCCGGCGCAGACCACGACCGTGACCGCGCCGGCCCAAACCGTCCCGGCGCGAACGCAAACGGTCACCGCTCCCGCTTCAGCGCCCGCCGCCACGCAGACGAGCACAGCGCCCGCGGGCGCTCCATAACCGGCCCCATCGCAACGGTGCCCTCAGCCTGGGCTGAGTCGACGCCGCGGCGACTCAGATGCAGGCGTCGATGAGACCGATCGTGGAGGCGTGCTCGACGGCCTCCGAGCGCGATGTCGCATCCAGCTTGCGGTACACGGCGTGCACCTGGCTCTTCACCGTGTTGGTCGACACGTGCAGGCGCCCACCGATCTCGCGGAACGAGAGATGCGTGGGAAGGAAACGCAGGACCCTGAGCTCGGCCATCGTCAGCGAAGACGGCCCGCCCAGCGCAGAGGCGCTGAGACCGTCGAGTTTGCTCCAAACCTCGTCGAGCCACACACGCAAGATCACGATGTCGGGGGTGCGCCGCGCCAGCCGCGAGGCCTGCGCGAGCTGCGTACGCGCAAGCGCGACATCTGCGAGACGGACCGCGGTACGGGCGATCAGCACGCGGGTCTCGGCCTCGTACCAGGGGATGAAGTCCTTGAGCGCCCCGAGCATGTGCAGCGATCGGCCGAGGTCGCGCTTCGCCTCATCGGCGCGTCCCCGGTGTGAGCAGATCCAGGACGAGGCTGCCAGAGTGAGCGCCGAGGTCGGATGCTCGCCGAGTCCAGCGCGTTCCAACGCCGCGCGCCCGCGCGTAACGTGGTCGGCGGCCGACTCCCAATCGCGATCCTCGGCGGCCATCACTGCGAGCTGTGCAAGGCATTGGCTATGGATGGCGGAACAGGTGATTGCGCCCCTGCGAGCCCCCTCGCGCAACATCTCGCGGGCGTGCTCGCGCTTTCCGCCGAGACGGTCTGACACCCCTCTGAGCAGACAGCACACAGGGCGCCACGGGCTGCCGGCGTCAGCCAGCTCGTAGCCTCGCGCGGCCGCCGCAGCCATGCCGTCGATGCCATGCTGACCAACGGCGGCCTCGACGACGGCCAGACCCGCGGCGAAGCCCGGGGCCGAATCGGGCCCGGCGTGCGCCGCACGCGGCGCGGAAGCCACCCCAGCCAAATGGGCCGCATGGCGAAGATCGCCGTTGAAGAGGTGACAATGCGCGGCCGATAAAGCGATGGTCGGCACCGACTCGGTCTGCGCGGGGGTCAGTCTGCCCAGCCACCTCTGAGGGCCCGGCCCCTCGCTCGCGAGCATGGTGTGCGCCACCTGCGCCCACAGCAGCCGGCCGAGGTGCTCGAGGTCCTCGCCTTCGAGAGCGTGGTCGAGAGCCTGCTCGCGCTCGCCATGCTCATCGAACCAGCGCGCGGCGGCGCGATGCAGCCTCACAGGACGCGCCGAATCCACGCGTGAGAGCTCGGCCTTGAGGACCTCCCGCAGCAGCGGATGGCAGCGATAGCGGCGGTGACTCCGGTCGAGCGGCATCACGAGTAGGTTGCTGGCGGCGGCCGCGCGCAGCGCGAGGCCAGAGCCCGGCTGCGCGAGCACGACGTCACACAGGTCGGCGGATAGCTCCTCAAGGATCGACGTGTCCATGAGGAACGCGACCGCGGCAGGCGGCATCTGTGACAACAGCTCCTCCCTGATGTACTGCGAGAGCAGTTCGTCGTCGCCGGCGAAACGCTTGAGCCTGCCGGGATCGCCACGCTCCTCGCGAAGCGCGATCGCCGCCAGGTAGAGGGCGGCCGGCCAGCCTTCGGTTTTCCGCAAGACCGTCTCGACCTGGTCGTCGGCGAGATGCAGGCCCGCGGCGGCGAGCAACGAACCTGCCTCCTCGAGCGTCATCGCGAGCTCACGCACGCCCAGCGCGAGCACCTCGTGCTGGGCCCGCAGGCGCGCGAGCGACAGCACGGGCGAGGTTCGTGAAGCCAGCGTGAGCCTTGCCCCGGCCGGCATCGCGTTTGCGAGTCGTGCCAGCACATCGAGCGACGCACGCGAGCGCACGTGCTGGACATCGTCGAGCACGAGAACCGCTCCGCCGCCCACAGCAGCCAGCGCTTCGACCACGCCGGACAGGGCTTGCGCGCCGGGAGGTGAAGCGGTTGAGCGGCAAGGTACACGCCGATCGAGCCCCGGCAACTGCTCCATCGCGACGGCCAGGGAGGCGAGTAGGCGCTCGGGCTGGTTGTCATTCTCGCTGAGCGCGACCCACGCAAACGGCCGCTCGTCGCATTCGGCCCACTCGGCCAGCGTGCTCGTCTTACCGTAACCCGCCGGCGCGGTGAGCAGCACGAGAGAGGCCTCGCGATCTTCGAGCAGGCGATACACGAGCCGTGGGCGGCGTATGAAGCTCTCGCGCAGCAGCGGAGCGCGACTCTCGCCCCGCTCCTCAGCAAGCGGCTGCCTCGGGCCAGAAATGCTCAAACGCGGCGGGGATTGCTCGCGGCGGCGGCGCGCTGCAGGCCTCGCGGTCTGCGCCGGCAGGACTCCTCCGCGTGTCGATGTGACTGGTGCGCTGCGCATGGCCTGTCGGCCCTTCCCGAGAGGATGGGTGGGTATGCCGTCTTCACGCAGAGCATTTCGACAGCCGGCCGGTCGCGCAAGGTGGTGGACCTCCCAACGCAGACGGGTGTCGGCACCACCCGGTAATCAACGGCTGTCCTTCGAAATCCGCAACGCCGACCGGCGGGGGGACCCGCGGCCCCAACGGAAGGAGCGCATGCGGGGCGTCGCTATAGGGCCGCTCCGATGATCGCGAGCGTCGCGACGGCGAGCACGACGCTGACTGCTGTGAACACGAGCACGGACCGCGGCGAGAGCTCGTCGAATGAGCCGCTGCGCAGGGCCGTCGCATTGGCCCGCTGGCGCACAGCGCCCATCACAAAGACACCCAGCGCAAGCAGTGCATATCCGATTCCGAGCGCCTGCGACTCCCAGTGCTCACCATGGCTGACGCTCGGCAGCAGCCGCCCTACGGCGAGCGCGACGGCGGAGGCCGCAAGCCCGGTGCGCCACCATGCCAGCCAGGTTCGCTCGGCGGCGAGCCAGGTGCGGCGAGTAACGTCTCCGTCGCCGGCGTTCAGCGGGAGTGGCTCACTTGGCGTCGGGTTTGCCGGGGCGCCGGGCTCCATGTCCATGCCTATACCGCGGCCCGCGCCGGCTCGAGCGGGGTCTCGCGCGCGTCATCGATCCGGTACTCCGCATGTCCCAGCTCGACCAGCCAGCGACGCAGGTGGCGATGCACGCACTCTGCGCCAATCACTTCCTCAGGCGGCAGCCCGAACTCGACCGGATGAAGCAGGAACGGGAACGCCTGGGTGCCGCCGAGCCCGCCGTGCGATCCGACGAGCTCCTCGAAGGCTGCGACTTCGTCGCGGTCGCCCCAGTAGGTGCTGTTGAGGACGATGTCAGGGCAGTGCGCGAAACCGTCGGTGCGCTTGACGTGCCTGGCGGCGTCGGCCCCGAACGGCGCTAGCGGATCGGTCCCCTCGAGTCTGCCCTCGTCGAGGAAGTTGATACCTGTAGCACCGAGGACCACGGCTCCGTGCTCCTCTGAATGGACCAGTAGGAAGCCGATCCCGGGGTGTGAGCGCAGCGCACCCAGCAGGTCTGGATAGAGCTCCTGGATGCGCTCGAGCGTCACGCGCCCGGCCTCGTGCGGAAAGGAGATGAGTCCCAGGCAGCCAGAGGCCATCACCACGACCTCCGGCAGCTCGGTGGCGGAGGTCGGGCCCGGCGCTCGCGTGATCGGGCGGCGCATCGTCAACGTCGACATGCCGACGGAACAGGTAGCGGACCGCCTTCGACGCCCACGAGGCTCCTGCTGCGACCTCCGCCACCGAGGCAGCGAGAAAGGCTCGAGCCTCGCTTGGGTGCTCGTCGCTGCCGGCGGCGGCGCTCTGCTCGCTCGCGCCATCGGTCGCGTGCACGGGTGTCGTCGCTGTGCAGACGTGTTCGCGCACCAGCGATTCGAGCGTCCTGCCATAGCGGTCGAGGAAGGTTGCGCCCTGCGATTGGCCGTGATCTGAGAGCACTACGAGGCGGTATTCGCGCGGCGCGAAATGCCCGGCGGCGGCGATCCGGCCGAGCTGGCGGTCGACCTGCCGGAGCGTGGCGAGCGTCTCTGAGCGCTCGATGCCCGAGTGATGCGCGACCTCGTCATAGGCGAGGAAGGTCGTGTAAGCGACCGGTCGCCCCGCGTACATGTCCGCGATCACCGAGTCAACCTGCAAGTCGCGCTGAATCACCGTTGCCCAAGCGCGAATCAGAGCGTAACTGGCGCTCCGCCTGATGCGCGGCTGAACATCGAACCGGCGCTGGCGCGAGGCGCTCCACAGCTCACTCACGACCTCTCGCACCACCAGCGCGATCGTGCGCATCACGTTGTACGGGTTGGCGAAGTAGGCGAAGTAGTCCTGCCCGATCCGCCCTGGCCTGTCGCGTCGCAGGGCGGTGCTCATCGTCAGCAGGCTGTGCGGTGCGTCGCCTGAGACGATGTTCGCGCGGCTGGCGCCGTCTGAGAACAGCAGCCCGCGGCCGTTCGAATGCCTGCGCTCGAGCTCTTCGGCGTCACGCGGATGATTGGTCACGATCGCCGCCCCGCGGTCCTTCTCCCACCAGCGGAACGCGGGCATGTCGTCGTTGTTGCCGTGGAGCAGACCGGCCTGGCACGCTCCGGTTTGCGAGGACCAGTCGGTCTGCCAGCGCGCGAGTTGGTGCGAGCCCTCGCGCAGCCAGCGCGCCATCGTCGGCGCGTTGCCGTCGCGGAGAGCGCGAACGAGAACGTCGTGGGCGAGACCATCGATCTCGAGGAACAGCAGGCCGGGAGAGCTCCCCGTCGCGGCCGGCGTCACGCGCTTGCCGTAACGCGTCACCACATGGCGGTACCAGAACCCGTCGTCGTCGATCGCGAGAACGGAGGAGACAGCGGTGTTGACGATCGTGACCGAGACCGCCACTACGATCCCGCTCCACAGCGAGGACACTTCGAACCCGGGCTCGATCGCAGCGGCGAACAGCACGATCGCTCCGTTGAGTAACACAACACCGAGGCCGAGTGTCATCACGGTCAAGGGCAGCGCGAACCACAAGACGATCGGCCATACGAGCGCGTTCACGAGCCCGATCACCGCCGCTGCGCCAAGAGCCGCCGAGAAGCTGTTCACATGAACGCCACTGAGAATCTCGCTGAGCGCCACGATCGTGGCCGTGCTCAGTAGCCACACAACCACGATTCGGGCCACCGGGCGTTGCCGATGCGGGCGATCGACTCCACGATGCTCCCCCGCGCTGTTCATCGAGAGCCGCTCGGCACACACTCGGCGCCATGCCCGCGTCGCTTGAGCTCGATGCGCTCGCCCGGCGATAGCACCCGGACCTCGACCTCGGGCTGCGCGCGCGCCATCAGCGCTGCAAACTCCCGGGCGGGCCGTTGCGGATCGCGGGGGTGCCGCGCGGGCCACCACGGGATTGTCAGGGTGCCCCAGTGGATCGGGATGACCAGGCGCGGCGCGATCCGGGCAGCTGCCTGCACTGCGCGGCTGGGATCGAGGTGTCCGGGTCCGACCGTGGGTCCCCAGCCGGCGATCGGCAGCAATGCGAGTTCGACCGTGCCTCTGAGCGCACACATTCCCTCGAACAGATCGGTGTCCCCTGCGAAGTAGAGCCCGCTGGAGCCGTGCGCCGTGAAGCCGATTGCCTCGGCACGCGCACCTAGGGGGTGCCTGCGGCCGTCATGGCGAGCAGCGGTCGCAGTGATACGCACACCTCCGACGTACGCGTGCTCGCCGGAGCTCAGCTCGTGGACGTTTCGCACCCCGCGGCGCGCGAGCCATCGCGCCGCTCCGCGCGGAGCGAACACTGTGGCGGCGTCGCTGAGCCGACGCAGCGATGGGATGTCGGCGTGGTCGGCGTGAATATGAGAGAGCATCACGGCGTCGATCCGCTCGCTGAGCTGAGGGCTGGCGGGCGAGACGATGCGGCGAAGCGGGCCAACGCGGTTGCGGAGTGCCGGATCCGTGAGAATCCGCACGCCGTCGAGCTCGATCAGGGCGGTGGAATGACCGGCCCAGGTCACCGCGAACGACTCGTCGGGCGTAACGCTCATCGATCGCCGAGGATTCCGGCGCCTGCTCCGTGGCCGATCGGGCCCTGTCCGGCTCTGACTGCGCGCTGTAGCAGCACGTGCGACGCCGGCCTATGCGCTCGCCATCGTTGCGAGAGCCTCCTGCTCAGCTTCCTCGGAGTCCCCCTCCACGCGCTTGAGGGTATGCCTGCTCGCCTTTGCTGCCGCCTTTTCGATTCGCTGCGCGTCCTTGTCGACCCCGATCACGATCAGCGCGGCGGAGCCCTCGTTGAGCAGTTCGCCTATCTCCTTCGCGTCCTCGCGACTCGTGCCGTGCGCCAGGTGCCCGATCCAGGCGCCGAGCCCGGCGCCGCCCGCGGCCACCGCTACGGGTAGGGCCACAGGGAAAATGACCGCCACCGCCGCGCCGGCGGCCAGCCCCACCCAACCGCCGTGTTGGGTCGGCTTCTCTGTCTTGGTGACTTTCACCTTGCCGTCGGCGTCCTTGGTGATGATCGCCGAGTCGTAGGACCCGATCAGGCCGCCCGAATGCAGGGCCTTGACCTCGGCGTAATCGGCTTCTGCTTCAGCGAGGTCGTCGTATACGCCTGCGAAGAGGAACATCGGCTTGTCATTCATGAAGGCACCCTTCTGAAGATGAGATTCGCTTGGAGGCGGGCACCGAGGCCCCGCGAGAGGGCGACGCTAGATCGACATGCGGGGGATCGCATCGTCTAAACCGGGTGACGGGGTATGCCTGCCAGCCGGTGGCTTGGTTTTCGCGCACATCTCGCGTGTGTTCGTCGGCGGACGTGGTCGCGTGGTGCGCGCCTGCCTGGGCGGTCCGCGAGGGTCACGCATCCGCGGTATGGACCCGTGACCGGGCTGCGGCCAGGATAGGTCCGGTGAACCGGGCGGACAAACAAGGACGTTGCGATGGACTCTGATTGCTGGCCGCAGGACCCGCAGGCGGTGTATGCGCAGGTACGTCTGGTGGTCCGCGAACTCGACGAGGCGAACGAGGAAGACTCCCTCACCCTGCTCTCCGACCTCCTCTGCGCGGCGTGGGGCAGTGTCATCGCGCAAAACCAATGATGGTCCCGCGACTCAACGGCTCCGCCGCCGGCTATCCGCGCCTCCCGATGCTGTCCCGGCTCTCGCCCGGCGGGTGTCGCAACAGCGACTCGATGACGAGCTGACGCTGTGACTGTTGCCCGGCCGCGTGCGCGCTGGGCGCTGAGGGGGTTCGCGAGTCGCCAACGCTAGGGCGCGACGATTCGCAGATCCGCCAGCCGAGGAAGCGGCATCCCGGCCAGCGCTGCTCGATAGCGAGAAGCTCTTCCTCCCAGCGTCTCAGAACACGCAGCTGCAGCGGAACCGGGGACGTCGTGACTGTGGCGATCCACTCGCGGTGGTCTGCCAGCACCGCTCGCTCCGCACGCACCCTGGGAACATACGCAGCGATCGTGTGGAGGTCGGCGGCGAGGCCCGCCGCGTCGCGCAGCGTAGGTGCATGAAACGAGCAACATAGGTGTGCGCGCTCGAGGAGCCTTGCGCCTGAGGCGCTCGAGATAGCATCAAAGTAGCCCACACGTCGATCATCTCCTCTAGCGCCGGGCCGGTCGATACCGCAGTTGCGCGATCCTAGGGGCGGGGATCAAGCGTGAGCCCGTCGCCTAGAGCCTTTGCCACGAGGTGCGCGCGGGAACGTGCACCCACCTTCAGCATGGCGTTGCGTGCGTGCGTACGAACGGTGTCGTGGCTGATGTGCAGCTCGTAGGCGATCTCAGGCCCGGTTTGCCCCAGCGCGACCAGCCGCACGACCTCTCGCTCGCGGCGGGAGAGCAAGCCGTCACCCGGACCAAACGTCGCCGCTCGGCGGAAGCGTGATCCCCACGTCGAGGTGCTCAACGCGACGACGAGAACGCGATGGTGCCCTGTCACGACCTCCACCGTTGCCGCCCACTGGACGGCCACCGCGCTGCCGTCGGCGGCCAAGAGACGGGCGTCGCCGGCGAACTGCCCGGCGGCGAGCATGGCCCTCCATTCGGCCCTCGACGCGAGCGGCCCACCGACCACGAAACGGAAGATCGGACGCCCGATGAGCTGCTGGCGCTTGTAGCCCAACAGGCTCAAATAGGCGCCATTGACGTCGACGAAGCAGCGCTCCCCGTCGACCAACGCCATGGCGTTGCGTGACTGCCTGAAGGCCGATGAGAACAGCCCGGCCCATTCGCCGCGTTCAGCCACCGCCGAGTCACGCGCGCCTCGTGCGTCGCCGCGACCGGCGACGCACACCCATCACCGACACAGGGCTCAGAGGCCTGCCGACCGGGTCGATGAACAATGAGCAGGGACCGCTCGTGGCGGGAAGCCGGCCCTCGAGGACATCGACGTCGTAGGTGAGTCGCTCCCACTCCAGTTTCGGATTGGTGAGCGTCACCACGACGTCCTCGGGCACCTCATCCTCATCGGTCAGAAACGAGAGGACGGCGTTGGGCGGATCCTCAAGGAAGCTGTTCTGTCCGTGTCCCCAGCCCTCCACGAACTGCTTGCTGGTGAGATGCCCGACGATGCGCTCAGGACGATCGGAGAACATGAGCGTCGAGGGCGCCAGCTCGTGAAGCGTGAGCGAACCCACGCTGCTGGTGGCCCTTCGTGCGCTCTGGACGAACAGCGCCTCCATCTCAGTGGGCTGCGCAGTGCTCGACTCGTCCGCCTCGACCTGCGTGGTTGGTGGCGTGGCCATCGCTCTTCTCCTTGTCCTCGATTGGTGGTCGCAGGGTGGCCCGGCTCCGGTTACAGGCCGGTCTGCGCCTTGATGCGCCCGGTCTTGACTGCCTCCTGAAGCGCCTTGTAATCACGTTCGTTCTGCTGGGCGTAGGCGTGGGAGAACTCGAGGAGCGCGCGGTCGAAGCTTGCTCCCTTTCCGAGATACGCGGCGATCGCGATGCGGTCGCCGCTGCGAGCATGGGCACGCGCGAGCGTCCACCCGCACAGGGCTCCGTAGAGGGCCAACCCCCTGGGGACCATCTGCTCGATTTCCGCCGAGCCCTTCCAGTCCTTCAGCTGGCGGCCGTAAAAGTCCCGCTCCTTGCCGTCGATCCCCGACTCTACGTGCAGCCAACCGAGAAAGATGTCGCTGCTGGCCTGCATCAGCCGCTGCCCGACGACGACGCGCTCGCCGTGGTTGGCGAACTCACTCGCCGCGAGGGGCTCCTCCAGGACAGATGCCTCGGCCTCCTTCATCTGCAGGAACAGGGGATCCCGGCCGTCGCGCCCGAGCAGCAGCGCTATCCAGGCGCGGGTACCGACGCTGCCGACGCCGACTACCTTGCGAGCAAAGTCGGTCAAGTGGAACTGCTCGAGCAGGATGCGCCGGTCGTACTCGAGCGTGTCGCGGTATGAGCGCACCAGCTCGTGCAGCCCGTTGAACATTTCGCCGCGCTCCCTGCCCTGGACAAGCTCATCGATCGGAACTATCAAGGGCGGGTCGGCGACGATGCGAGCCTCGCCGTCGACCAGACGCACGAGTTTGGAGAAGGCCGACATGCTGTCCTTGGTGCGGGCCTTGGCGAGCGCCTTCTCCGTGCGCTTGGCCATTTTGGGCTTGAGCTGGGCCCCGAGTTGCGCAACGGCGCTGTCGACATCCAGGTGCGCGTACCAGACGTCGAGATTCTTGGATTCGGCGAACTGCGCCATCGCGGTGCGGTAGCTCTCTACCGTCCCCAGCACGATGCGCTCCTGGTCCTTGGTGGCGTAGCCGTTGTACTGCGCGGCGATGAGCATGCTGACGACCAGGCGCTTGACATCCCACTCCCACGGCCCGGGGAGGGTCTCGTCGAAATCGTTGAGGTCGAACACGAGCCGCCGCTCGGGCGAGGCGAAGACACCGAAGTTGGACAGATGCGCGTCCCCGCAGCACTGCACGGTCAGCCCCGACCGCGGCGTGCTGGCCAAGTCGTTCGCCATGATCCTGGCCGCCCCTCGATAGAAAGTGAATGGGGAGACGAGCATCCGCCCGTAACGGATCGGCACCAGCTCTGGCACCCGGGTCCTAGCCTGACGCTCGAGCAGCTCGACGGGATCGCCGCGACGCGACGATGGCTTGAAGACCGCGTGACTGGACCGTGGCACCTCAGCCCGCGCCACCCTCCCGCGTTCTATGCGTTCGGCGACAGTGAGATTCCGCTCCGCTGTATCCGCGGCGGTCTCGACCGTTCTCTTGGAGCCGGGTTTGGCGCTCGAGCCCGGTCGAACCGTGCGCGGCGCCGTGGCGGACATTTCGAGCGGAGACATGAATTACCCCCTTTGAAGTGGTTGAGGGCGCAAGGCCGCGGTTCGGCGAGCCGATCGCCTTGAGCCCGCCACGGGGTAGTGCGCTCGCTCGAGCGTCGCTCGCCCGTGCCCGAACCGGCACGGCATCGCCGTCTCGCCAGCCTAGGACTGCGCGCATCGCGCCGCAAGGCGGCTGCCACGAGTCTTTCACCCCCGGCATACACGCCAGACTCGAGCGGATCCGCTCGTGGCTATATCAACCGAAACGGGCGATGCGCCTGCTCGGCAGCCGGTCACGATCGTGATGCGAGCCAAATCGCGGCGAGCAGTCGTATCCCGTGTTCCGTCCGCATAGCGAGGTGCCCGATGACCCAGCGATTCAAAGGCGTTGTGAACGTCGACATCCGCGACTCGGTTCCGGACTGGACGCCGTTCGAAGCACCGACGGCGCCGGAGGGCTCGCCGAACGTGATCTACATCGTGCTTGACGACGTCGGCTACTCGGCGTTGGACTGCTACGGCGGCCCGATTCCGGTGCCCAACATCGGCCGGATCGTCGACAGCGGCTTGCGCTACACGCAGATGCACACCACGGCGCTGTGCTCGCCGACGCGCTCGTGCCTGCTGACCGGGCGCAACCACACCCGCAACAGCATGGCCTGCATCACCGAGGGCGCGATCGGCTTCCCCAACGGCAGCGGCGTAATCCCACCCGAGAACGGCCAGATCCAGCAGATCCTCGGCGCGCGCGGATGGAACACGTACATGACGGGCAAGTGGCACCTCTGCCCCGAAGCCGAGATGAACCTCGCCTCCACCCGGCGCAACTGGCCGACCGGCCGCGGCTTCGAGCGCTTCTACGGCTTCCTCGGCGCGGAGACCAACCAGTGGTACCCGGATCTCGTCTACGACAGCCACCCCGTCGACCAACCGCGCTCGCCCAGCGACGGCTACCACCTGACCGAGGACCTCACCGACAAGGCGCTCGAGTTCATCAAGGACGCCAAGGTGATCGCCCCCGACAAGCCATTCTTCCTGTACTACACGCCCGGCGCGTGCCACGCGCCCCACCACGCGCCGAAGGAGTGGATCGACAAGTTCAAGGGCCAGTTCGACATGGGCTATGAGGCGATCCGCGAGCAGACGCTTGCGCGTCAGAAGGAGATGGGCATCGTCCCGAAGGACACCGAGCTGCCGCCGATCAACCCGATCGGAACGAATGAGACGCGCAAGGGCCCGGACGGGCAGCCCTTCCCGGCGCTGGACGTCACGCGGCCGTGGGACTCGCTGTCGGCCGACGAGCAGAGGCTGTTCAGCCGCATGGCCGAGGTCTACGCCGGCTTCATGGCGCACGCCGACCACCACATCGGCAGGCTGCTCGACTACCTCGAGGAGACCGAACAGCGCGAGAACACGCTGATCGTGCTGATCTCCGACAACGGCGCCAGCGGCGAGGGCGGACCGGACGGGTCGGTCAACGAGAACAAGTTCGCCAACGGCATCCCGGACTCGATGGAGGAGAACCTCGCGAAGATCGACGAGCTCGGCGGCCCGAAGACGTACAACCACTATCCGAACGGGTGGGCGATGGCGTTCAACACGCCGTTCAAGATGTGGAAGCGCTATGAGTTCAACGGCGGCACCTCGGACCCCTGCATCATCTCTTGGCCGAAGGGGATCAAGGCGCGCGGCGAGCTGCGCGAGCAGTACCACCACGCGATCGACCTCGTGCCGACGATCCTCGACGTGCTCGGCATCGAGCAGCCGGAGGAGCTTGGCGGCCACGTGCAGAGCGACTTCGACGGCATCAGCATGCGCTACAGCTTCGATCATGCGTCGGTGCCGACGGCGCGAGAGACCCAGTTCTACTCGATGCTCGGCTCACGGGCGATTTGGCACGAAGGCTGGAAGGCCGTGACCGACCATCCGACGCTCGCCGGATGGGGCCGGTTCGCCAGTGACAAATGGGAGCTCTACCACAGCGAAGTGGATCGCTCCGAGCTGCACGACCTCGCGGCGCAGGAGCCCGAGCGGCTGACCGAATTGATCAACCTGTGGTACGCCGAGGCCGGGCGCAACGAGGGCTTCCCGATCGATGACCGTCAAGCGATCGAGATCGTCCTCACGCAACGTCCGGTGATGAGCCCGCCGCGCGACCGCTACGTCTACTACCCGGGCACTGCGGAAGTGCCCGAGTCACAATCGGTCAACGTCCGCAACCGCTCATACGCGATCGGCGCGCTCGTCGACATCCCGGCGCCGGGCGCCGAGGGCGTGCTGTTCGCGCACGGTTCGCGCTTCGGCGGGCACACGCTCTACATCAAGGACAACCGCCTGCACTACGTGTACGACTTCGTCGGCAGCATCTCGCAGAGGATCGTCGGCAGCGAGGACGTTCCTGTCGGCGAGAACCTGATCCTGTCGGCCAGCTTCGAGAAGGACGGTGAAGACGCGCCCGGCGTGGCCACCGGGATCCTGTCCCTCTACCACGGCGAGCACAAGGTCGGAGAAGGCCGCATCAAAACCCAGCCGGGGAAGTTCACGCTCGCCGGCGAGGGGCTGTGCGTGGGGCGCGACAGCGGCGAGCCCGTGACCGACGACTACCCGCCCTCGCACGACCACCACGGCTTCGTGGGCGGCACGATCAACCGCGTCGCCGTCGACGTGAGCGGCGAGCCCTACGTGGACCTCGAGCGCGAGGCGGCCGCGATGCTCTCGCGCGAGTGACCAGCAGCGAGGTTCCCGTCCGCGAGGTCCACGGGAGCGAGGCCCCGGCCGCCTTCCACCTGCTCGCCAAGCCGACGGGCGCGCAGTGCAACCTCGACTGCGACTACTGCTTCTTCCTGTCAAAGGAGATGCTGTATCCCGACAGCCGCTTCAGGATGTCCGATGAGCAGCTGGATGACTACCTGCGCCAGCTGATCGAGGCCCACGCGAGCGTGCCGGAGGTCACAATCGCCTGGCAGGGCGGAGAGCCGACCCTGATGGGACTCGACTTCTTCGAGCGCTCGGTCGAGATCGCGCAGGGATACCTGAAGCCGGGGCAGCGTGCCGTGCACACGATCCAGACGAACGGCACGCTGATCGACGCCGAGTGGGCGCAGTTCTTCAAGGAGAACGAGTTACTTGGTGGGGATCTCGATCGACGGCCCGCGAGAGATCCATGACGCCTACCGGGTCACGAAGGGCGGGCGCGGCAGCTTCGAGCAGGTCATGCGCGGGCTTGGCCATCTGCGCGATGCCGGCGTCGAGTTCAACGCGCTCACAACGCTGCACGCGGCGAACGCGGGACGCGGGGGCGAGGTGTACCGCTTCCTGCGCGACGACTGCGGCGCGCGCTTCATTCAGTTCATACCGATCATCGAGCGCGTGCCCGAGGCCGCGCTCGATGGAACGGTCCCATGGTCCTCATGGCGCGACCGCCCTCTGTACGAGCAGAGCGGCGAGTTCGTCACCGGCCGCTCGATCACCGGCGAGCAGTACGGGCGCTTCCTGATCGATGTCTTTGAGGAGTGGGTGCGGCGGGACGTCGGCGAGGTGTACGTGCAGATGTTCGACGTTGCGCTCGCCAACTGGTTCGGAGAGCCGCCCGGCCTGTGCGTCCATTCCGAAACGTGCGGTCTGGCGCTTGCGCTCGAGCACACCGGCGATCTGTACTCCTGCGACCACTTCGTCGAGCCCGACTACAACCTCGGCAACATCGCCGAGACTCCGATGATCGAGCTCGTGGCCTCGCGGCGCCAGCAGGCGTTTCGGGCAAGCGAAGCTCGACACGCTGCCGAGGCAGTGCCTGGAGTGCGACGTGCGTTTCGCCTGCCACGGCGGCTGCCCCAAGGACCGCTTCACCCACACCGCCGACGGCGAAGCCGGGCCTCAACTACCTGTGCGAGGGCTACCTGGCGTTCTTCCACCACATCGACCGACCGATGCGGACCATGTGTGATTCGCTTGCCGAGGGCCGCGCACCCTCGGAGATCGTCGGCGTGTATGCCACCGAGGACGCCGAGCGCGGCCGCAACCACACGTGCACGTGCGGCAGCGGCCGCCAGTGGAAGCAGTGCCACGGCGCTGCGAACGTGAACGTTCCGGGCGCGGCGGTCGCCGAGCGAGCTAAGCGCTGAGCAACCCGCGCCGGGCTGCCCGGTCTGCGGCGTGAACCCGACCGTCGCTTGATCGGACCTCGGGTGGACCGTCGTGAGCACGAAGGACGACTGGGGGACGGTGTTCTGAGACGAGGCGCTGGCAACGTGTCACCCGCGCTGCCGCACGACCGGCACCGCGGCGGACTCCCACGCGGGCGCGAGGAACCGGTCGGCGAGGCTCGCGACCAACAGCTCGAGGGAGCCGCTGCAGGCTGCGAAGGCGCGCTGCCGGTCCGCTCCGTTTGCAGCGGCAAGTCGGGCTATTCGATCAAGGGCCTCGGCGCACCCGAGCACGAGCGCGTGCGGGCGAAGTTCGGACAGCAGAACGTCGAGCATCTCTCGCACAGGCACCAGGCAGCCGGCACGCGGGTCGATCAGTTCGGCCGTCATCCCGTCGCGAGCGGCAAGGAACATGTTCTCCTCGAGCACCTCGGGGCTCGGAGCGGCGGGCGAGGAGTCGCCCTCGAGCTCATGGCGAGCCAACGACTGCACCAAGGCGAGGAGCGGCGCGACCTCCCGGACGGTGGACTGCGCGTCCATCACGCGCACCTCCACGGTCCCTAGAGAGGGAGCCAGGCGCAGGTCCCACCAAACGCAGGTTGGATCGGGGACGGCCCCTGGGACGACAAGCCCGTCAAGGGCTTGGACGTAATCTCGATAGTCCACGAACGATCGAGGCAAGCCGGTGCGCGGGAACGCTCGGAAGATCGGGGTCCGCGAGGACGCGAACCCGCTGTCGTGTCCCAGCCAGAATGGAGAGTTCGCCGACAGCGCCAGCAAGATCGGGGCGCTGCGACGGAGGCCGTTTAGGACCCGAACGGCGTCGCTAGCCGCGGGAATGCCTACGTGGACGTGGAGCGCCATCGTTGGCTCTCGATGGGCGAGGACCCGCAGCGAGTCGTCGAGTGCACGGTAGCGCGCGGCGCTGGAGACGCGAGTTTCCTCCCGGACGGTCAGAGGATGCATACCCGCGGCGGCGACACTCAGGTTCATCGAGGCAAGCTCGTCCCGGAGACGCGCACGCAATGACGTAAGTTCTGCACCGACAGCGTCTACATCCGGGTGGACGCCCGTCACCAGCTCAACGACGGCTGCATGAGTCTCCGGCGACGTGAAAGGTGAGAGCTGCTGGGAGAGTCCCGCCAGGACCTCGTCGCTTGACTGGGCAAGCGACCAGCTCGACGGGTCCAGAAGCATGACCTCCTCCTCGACCCCGAGCGTATAGCGCAGATCCAGCTCGTCGTTCCAGCGAGACCACAGCGGGTGCCCGCTGCGTGCGCGGTACTCGCGTCGAGCGGCTCGTCCGGCAACGGGTTGAGCGAAGCCTGAAACAGCCACACGTCAAGCGTCGCTCCTCCCCGGCCTCGCCGCAAGGAGGTGTGCACCTGCATGGAGTCGAGGCGGACACCCATGTTGGCTACTGGGCAGACCGAAGCTCGATCCGCGGCGAGCCGTGCGGGAGGTGGCGTAGACTCGACGCTGTGGGGCGCGGATCTTTGCTCGTTCCGGAGGGGGTGCCAGGGCTACCCGAGACGCAAGCGGCGATTGCGTTTGCGCGGGAACGCCATGAGGGGCAGGCCAGGTGGGTCGACGGAGGCCCGTTCATAGCGCATCCTCTGGAGGTCGCTGCGCTTCTCTATCAGGTCGGTGCGTCCGATCGCGTGATCGCAGCCGGTGCCTTGCACGACACGATCGAGCGCACCAGTGTCACTGCGTCTGAGCTGCGGCGCCGGTTTGGACGCTCGATCGCGGCCCTTGTTGCTGCGGTCAGCGAGGATCCGAGGATTCCGCGTTATGCGGCGCGTAAGGCGGCGTTGCGTGAGCAGGTCGCTGCAGCGGGGGAGGAGGCGCTCACGCTGTTTGCGGCGGACAAGGTCTCAAAGGTGCGGGAGCTGCGCCAGCTCACGTCGGCAAACGCGGTTGGAGCTCGCCGCATCGCGCGACGCGGCCTGCGTCTCACTCACTACCGTCAGTGCCTGCGGATGCTCGAGGATCGACTTCCGGACTCGACTCTCGTAAGACAGTTAGCTGCTGAACTGTCCACTGTCGAAGCCGAGGCGGACTCGGGGACGGCGCCCGACAGGGCGTCGCGGTCCAAGGGCCACCTCCGCTTAGACGGCGCATCTAGCGGTACGGACGCTCCGAGGAGCGCCAGCACCGCCCCGGCTTAGAGCGGCTCAGCGGGAGCGCAGGGGCGCGCTAAACGGGATGGGGGCCCTGTGGTGGGCCCGTTGGTTGGATAAAGGCACCGACGATCCAGAACAAGGGCAAGAAGAGCCCGAAAAAGAACATCCACGTGTGTCCGTTTCTGATCGTGGTGAAGCCGAGCGTCACAAGCAGCGCCAGGTACAACAACGCAGCGATGATTCCGATTGCCCACCACATATTCGCTCCTCGATGGCGGTCATCCCGCCAATGTCATGTTGCTGTGCACCAGCGCGGCCCGATTGCCGCGCGATGACCTGCCTGACGTTGCCCGTGCAGTGTGTGCCTCCTCGCTATACGGCCGCTCCGACGGGCTCCTTCGCCGCCAGCGCCTCCTGCAGCTTCGCGGTGTCCTCGTCGGACAGAGACGTGCGGATTACCTTGCCGCCGTACTCGCTGAGCGCGGCCACAGCCTTGTCCGGCGTGGCCTTCTCGATGATCATGAACAGGGCCGAGGTACCCGGCTGCACGTAGTCGCGGACTTCCTGCTGGAACTGCTTGTCGATCGCGTTTTTCCCGAGATGGCCGAAAAGCGCGCCCATACCCGCCCCGACAGCCCAGCCGGCGAAGGGGATGAAGAATAGGAGCCCGAACAGCAGTCCCCAGAAACCACCCCAGACCGCTCCGCCCGCGGTTGAGGCGCCGCCGTGCGTGGTCGTGACGTGGTACTTGCCCTGGGCGTCGCGCGATATTGCCGCGACCTGATCAGCCTGGATCACGAGCTCACTCTCAAGAGCCTGAACCGTCTGTCTCGCGCGCTCCGCTGTCGACTCATCCGGATAGCCAACCGCGACCAATGTTGCCATAACGATTCTCCTTAGTTCATGAATGGACCGGGCGCCGCGAGCGGCACCGTCGCAGCGACCCGCAGCCGGGCGAGTCCTACCGCCAGCAAGCTTGCCGTCGCGAGCGCATCTGAGCATCACCCGCATCGGATGAAGGACGACACAGCTCCATGGCGAGGCGTTGGCGAGATCGCGCTCACGCAGAACGGAGGTCGTTCGGCCTTATATGCCGGGTCAGTCCTCGGCCGTGTAGAGGACGACCGTGCGGGCCACCCGGTCTTGAAAGCAACGACGCCGCTGGTCCCACAGCATCATGAGCAGGCCCGCGAGCAGCGCAACTGCCCCAAGCCACAGCGCGATCAGGCGCAAGAGGGCCCGACGCGGCTTGATTGCCCCGCGCTCACGCGAGTCGACCACCCGAATCGACATCACCCGGGACCCGGGCGTCTGACCGGTCGATGACCAGAAGAACACAAAGTACGCCACCGGCCAGAGCAGGGCAAGGCCGCCGAGAACGGCCGCTATGAGCTTGTCCGTTTCTTCGGGCAGGTGCAGGAGATTCACGCCCAGGCCGACGGTCAAGCCAACGACCGCCACGCAAGCGCCCACGATGATCGCGTCGACGGCGAAGGCGATTGTGCGCGTCACGAGGCCGGCGTAGGTCCCCGGGTTGACTCGCAGGGGCGCGTCCTCTGGCCCGCCGCGCAGCCGTCGGATCGCCTCTGCCTGAGCTCGTTCGGTGTCGATCCTCGTGGGTTGGGCGCTCATCTCGGCTTCGTGTGGGGCAGCGACTCCGGCGCTGCAGCGCTCACGCGGCGTCCGCGGCGCAGTTTGTCGGCGATGCCCTGCACACGGTTGTCGGCGTAGCGGGAGCGATCCCGTGCGCGCTCTGTCACCTGTTCGAGGAAGCCACTTCCCTGTTGGGTGATGGCTTCGGTGACCGACGGGCTCCGTGCGATCTCGTCGACGAGGACCCATATCGCCTCGCTCTTGAGCAGCTGGGCGACCGTCTCCTCGACCAGCGGTCCGCCGAGAGCCGCTGCCAGCACGCGCTCGGCCGCAGGCCCCGCGAGCGCCCGGTCGGCGATCTGCTCAGCGATTCCGTCGTCGAGTAGGCGCTCTGCGATGCGTTGGGCGGCACCTGACGTCTCGATCTTGTCCAAGGTGCGGTCGACGATGTCGTCCGCCAGCAGCCTGGTCAGGGTGGCGTCGATCGCCGCAAGGAACGCCTCTTCGAGCGCACCGCTGATCAACGGGCGCATCTGCTGCTCGAGCCTTCGTGCGCCCTCGATCGTCGCTGCAGCGCTCTTCAAGGGCGTCAGAGCGATCTTCGTTCCGGTGCGGTAGAGAGCGTTGAGCGGGTTCAATGCAGGTCACGACCTTCGAATACGACAGGGACGGCACCGACAAGCACCGGGGTGCGGGGCCGCCCTGCACGCACAGTGTCCCAATCGGCCGCCTGGTCCGCAATGGGTGCGCATCCGCAATGGGTCCGGGAGCACTACGGATAGCAACATCCCCGCGGCGCGATGCGCACGGATCCGTGGACTGACGCTTTTCACCTCACTCGGATGATGCCCGGTTCGGGGGCTCGTACAATGATCGCTGGTCGTGCGGACTTTTCCACTCGTCGGTTGGCTGCGTCCCCGATTGGCCCGTGATGCCTGTCGAGCCTGACGCGGTGGCCGGCGCTGGTGCGGGTGGCGACGGAGAGGGCCGGGTGCCCGCCTCCGCGCAGCAGGCGCCGGGCTCGGTAGCGGGCCCCGCGCACCGGGTTTGGGTTCGGGTGATTCTCGCTTTGGCCACGGTGCTCGCCGTGTTCGCGATCTTCGCGGTGTGGGCGAATCGCCAGCTCATGAACCCGACCAACTGGGCGAAGACCAGCACGGCGTTGTTGCAGAAGCCGACGGTTCGCACCGCGCTCTCGGGTTATCTGGTCGACCAGCTGTACGCGAACGTGGACGTCCCGGCCCAACTGCGGTCCGGCCTGCCCACGCGCCTGGAGCCGCTCGCCGGTCCCCTGTCCGGTGCTCTGCACGGTGTGGCCGAACAAGCAGCCGCGCGTCTGCTCGAAGCACCCAGGGTCCAGAGCGCCTGGCAGAAGGCCAATCATGCCGCCGACCAAGCGCTTGTGACGATCGTCAACGGCGGCGGCTCGCATGTGCAGATCAACGGAGGCACCGTCTCCTTGAACCTTCGCCAGATCGTCGCCGACCTCACTCAGCAACTCGGCCTGCCCAGCGGCATCGCCGCCAAGCTGCCTGCCTCTATCGCAACGGTGAAGGTGGTCACCTCCAAGCAGCTCGGGGCGGTGCGCACCCTAGCCAAAGCTCTGCATGCGCTCGCGTTGGCACTGACGATCCTCGTGTTCCTGCTGTATGCGCTCGCGGTTGCGCTCGCGCGCGGCCACAGACGCCGCACACTGATGTGGGTCGGCTGGAGCCTCGTGTTCGCCGGTCTGCTCGTGCTCGTGGGACGCAAAGTCGGCGAGGGGCAGCTCGTGTCCGCGATCACCTCCGACGCATCGATCGAACCCGCAGCCAGAGATACCTACTCCGTGGCGACGTCACTGCTGGTGCAGGTCGCGAGCGCCGCGATGATAGTCGGGATCCCATTGATCCTGTCCGCGTGGTTTGCGGGGCCGGCGCGGTGGGCGGTTGCGAGCCGGCGCTTCATCGCGCCAGCGCTGCGCCAGCGGCCGGCCCTGGCCTACTGGGTCACCGCCGCGCTGCTCGCCCTGGTGTTCATCTGGGGTCCCATACCAGCGACACGCAACCCGCTCGAGATGCTGCTATTCACGGTCCTCGCCTTCGCCGGCGCACACGTACTCCGCGACCAGATCGCAAATGAGTTCCCCGACGTGCAACCCAGCTCGATGCGCGCATCGATCAGCGAGACAATCGGCCGCGCCCGCGCCGCAACCTCGGCGCGCGCGCACCCCGCGACCCCGCCGCCAGCCGCCGCGCCATCAACGGCCGCAGAACTCGAGCGACTCGTCGCGCTGCACGACCGCGCCGCGATCACAGACGACGAGTACGCCGCCGCCAAGCGAGACCTGTTCGCCACCCCAGGCCCGCGCTAGTCCAGGGCTGGGCAGGTCCCGGTTGCCGAGCACGACCGAGCGGCGCATGACTTCGAGCGTCGCGACCTAGATGTCCAAGTGGCCGGGCATGGTCGGGCGTATCCGCTCGCTCGTGCACGCGATCCGCGAGGGTGACCAGGCGATGGCCGAAAAGGCGGTCCTTCGGCTCAGCCAGTCACGCCGCTGGCTGGCGCCGCTCGCGCTGGCCACGAGCGCCTTTGCGATGCTCTTCGACGGACTCAAGCTGGTGCTCACCAACTGGCGGCTGACTCTCGTCCAGATCCTTCCGGCGATGTGGGTATGGGTCGCGATGCTCGATCTGAAACTGCACGTGCTGCATGGAAAGTCCTTTCATGTTCTGCGTGGCCCTGTCCTGATCCCGCTCATCGCCGGCGTGGTTGCGATCACGATGGCCGCGTTCTTCCTGAACGCCGTGTTCGCGTTCGCCATCGCGACGCCGGGCGCACCAGCCGTGCGGTCGGGCTTTGACGGCGCCCGCGCACACCTCCGGGCCGTATTGGGGGCAGGAGCAGCCGTTGGCGTTCTCCTCGGCCTGTCCACCCTGGTCGTCACCCGCTGGGGAAGCCCTTGGTTCGCGCTGTCGCTGGGCGTCGTGGTTGGAGTGATGATGATCGGCTACGTCGCCGTGCCGTCACGGCTGCTCGGCGTGAAGCCAGTCCACTCCCGCAGGGACAAGCTGACCGCAAGCGCAGTCAGCGGAGCGATCGGCGCAGCGGTCTGCACACCCCCATACGCGCTCGCCCGAATCGGCATCCTCATGCTCGGGTCCAAAGCGTTGTTGATCCCGGGCATCATCGTTGTCACGCTGGGGTTCACATTGCAGGCAGGGACGACGGGGGCCGTCAACGCGATCAAGCTGAGCGTCAATCTCATTGGCGGCCGCGGCTCAACGGCGCCAAGCGCCGAGGTGCTGGAGCGGTGACTCGCGTACTGGGTCAGCGACCTCCCGCGGGTCGGCGATCGCAATCACCCCGATCTGACCCCGGGTATCGTCGAAGCGTGTGACACATAATCGTCGGCCGTCGGGTGATCAGCAGCCCCGGAAGGGCGCTCCGAGAGCTCTAGGGAGCCGCTTCTGCCGGCCGGTCGATGACGACGTTCTCTTCGCCCAGCCAGATCGGCGAAGTGGGAAGGTCGATGAACCGCCGCTCGTCCTCGAGCAGCGCATTCGCGGCGATCTGTCCCTCCTCGCTGCTGCTCGCCTCGACGAGATCGTCGACGCTATCCCACCAGAGCTCGGCAACCCCGTCGTAGTGACGGGGCTCAGATCCGCGTGACCCGGCGAGCGCCTCGTCGACAGCGGTGTCGCGGGCGTGTGTTTGGACGTAGCGGCGGATGCGAAGAACCTCCGCATGGCGCCAGACCAGCTCGGCGTGCTCGTTACGCCAATAGCGCTGAAACTCGTCTCGCGTCATTCCCTCGCGGCGGCGGATGGTGAAAACGAGCTTGATCAAGGATCCTCCCTCCTGGCTTAGTGCGGCCGCGTTGGCGGCTCGTCGCTCCTGTCCGCCTCCGTGTCGGTGATGAGGCGCGCGCCGCGCCCATGCGTGGCGAAGCTGAACGACCAGCGGATGAAGACGACTATGCGGTTCTGGAACCCGACGAGGTAGAAGAGGTGAACGAGCAACCACGTGACCCAGGCGATGAAGCCGCTCAGGCGCAGGCCCTTGATGTCCGCCACCGCGGCCGCTCGGCCGATCGTCGCTAGGTTGCCCTTGTCGCGGTAGCTGAAGGGCCGTGCGTCCTTTCCGCGTAGCCGAGTGCGTACCAGGTGGGCCGCATAGCGGCCCTGCTGCATCGCGACCGGCGCGACCCCTGGAAGGACGCGTGCTACGCCATCGCCGCCACGCACGCGCACCATGTCGCCAAGCGCAAGCACCTCCGGGTGCCCGGGTAGCGTGAGGTCGGGCTCTACCGCGACGCGCCCCGCGCGGTCGAGCTCCGCCCCGCTGCCCTCGGCGAGCTTGGCGGCGAGCGGCGAGGCCGTGACCCCGGCTGCCCAGACGACGGTGCGCGTGGGGATCCGCTCGATCTGACCGCTGCCGTCATCGACGGCCACGCTCTCGACGTCGACGCCGACGACGGTGCGACCGAGCAGCGTGGTCACGCCAAGTCGCTGGAGTGACCGCTCGGCCTTCGCCGACAGCGACGGCGGAAAGCTTGTAAGCACCCGGTCAGATGCCTCGATCAGCAGGATGCGTCCGGTACGGGGGTCTATCGATCTGAAGTCGCGGCTCAGCGTGTCGCGCGCGAGCTCGGCGATCTGGCCCGCCACCTCGACCCCGGTCGGGCCGCCGCCCACAACCGCGAACGTCAGCCAGGCCGCACGTCGTTGCGCGTCCGGCTCCATCTCAGCCGCCTCGAACGCGCTGAGGATGCACCCGCGCGCCAGCAGAGCGCTCTCGAGCGACTTCACCTCGTGGGCAAATTGGCTCCACTGGTCGTTGCCGAAGAACGAGTAGCGCGAGCCGCCGGCCACGATCAGAGTGTCGTAGGAGATTGAGCGGGGCGCGGGCACGCCCTCAACCGACTCCAGCTGCAGCTCGCGTGCGTCGAGATCGACGTCGACGACCTCCGTCATCAGCACGCGCACGTTGCGGTCGCGTTTGAAGATCGCTCGCAGCGGATAGGCGACCTCGCCCGGCGACAACGCGCCCGTGGCGACCTGGTAGGTGAGCGGCTGAAACAGATGAAAGTTGCGCCTGTCCACCAGGGTGACGTCCACAGGCGCACGCCGCAGCTTCAGCACCGCCTGAAGACCGCCAAACCCGCCTCCGACGACCACCACGCGGTGCATGCTTTCCCGGGTCATTGACGGCTAGGCTAACCCTCGTCTGGACGCTGCGCACGCGCAGAGCAACAACGCGAGAACGGCTGCTTGCTCCACCCCATGAGATGACCCCAGTGGTGCGCAGGCGGCGCAGCTAGGTGGGACCTCCCCTGAGGCAGCCTAGCGGCGTAAGGTGACGCGGGTGCTCGGCCTTCCCGACGGGGTGCGCGTTTGTCTGTTCGATCTCGACGGCGTGCTCACGCAGACGGCGAAGGTTCACGCGGCAGCCTGGAAGGAGATGTTCGACGCCTATCTGCGCGAACGCTCGCGCCGGACTCGCGAACCCTTCGTGCCCTTTGACGCCGTCGAGGACTACGACCGCTACGTCGACGGCAAGCCGCGCTATGAAGGCGTGCGATCGTTCCTCGCCGCTCGCGGGATCAGTATTGGAGGGAGCCGGACGATGCGCCGACCGCCGAGACGATCGACGGGCTTGGCAACCGCAAGAACGCGATCGTGCTGCGGCTGATCCGTGAGCAGGGGGTCGAGCCGTTCGAGGGCTCGGTGAGATATGTCCAGGCGGCGATCGATGCGGGGCTGGGACGTGCCGTCGTCTCGTCGAGCACGAACTGCCGCGACGTGTTGCGTGCCGCGGGCATCGAGGATCTGTTCGAGGTCCGCATCGACGGCGTCGTCGCCGAGCACGAGCACCTGCGCGGCAAGCCGGCACCCGATACGTTCCTGGCGGGAGCGCGCGCCCTTGGCGTCCCGCCCGAAGCGGCGGCCGTGTTTGAGGACGCGCTCGCCGGCGTGGAGGCGGGACGAGCCGGCCACTTTGGCTATGTCGTCGGCGTCGACCGCGTCGGCCAGGCCGAACAGCTGCGAGAGCACGGCGCGAGCATCGTCGTCTCGGATCTCAGTGAGCTGTTGGGGCCGTGATCGAGCACCCGACGTTCGTGCCGGAGCCCTGGGCGCTGCATGAGACGGAACTCGATCTGGGCCTGCTCGCGCAGACCGAGTCGTTATTCGCGCTGTCGAACGGCCACATCGGGCTGCGCGGCAACCTCGACGAGGGGGAGCCGCACGGCCTGCCCGGCACGTACCTGAACTCGTTCTACGAGGTGACGCCGCTGCCGAGCTCGGAGCCCGCCTACGGCGTTCCGCAGGCGGGTCAGAGCCTCGTCAACGTGACAAACGGGAAGATCATTCGGCTGCTCGTCGAGGACGAGCCCTTCGACGTCCGCTACGGCGAACTGTTGAGCCATGAGCGCGTGCTCGACCTCCGCGATGGCGTGCTTCGCCGCAGCGCGGAGTGGCGCTCGCCGGCGGGTGCGGCGGTGCACGTCAGCACGACGCGACTGGTGTCCTTCGTCCAGCGCGCCGTCGCGGCCATCTGCTACGAGGTCACGGCCGTCGGGGCGCCAATCCGCGTCGTGGTGCAATCAGAGCTGGTCTGCAACGAGACGCTGCCGCAAGCGATCGACGACCCACGCGAGGGGTCCAGCCGCGGCGTGACGCTGAGTCCGCGGCTCGCGCGCTCCCGTGACCTCGGCGCGTTGCTCGTCCACGGGACGACCGCGAGCGGACTCGTGATGGCTGCTGGCATGGATCACATCCTTGACGGTCCGAGCGGGACGGAGGCGAGTGGCGAGTCGACCTCAGACGAGGCGCGCGTCATGTTCGCGACGGACCTCGAGAAGGACGAGCGTTTGCGGATCGTGAAGGTGCTCGCCTATGGCTGGTCAAGCGAGCGCTCTGAGCTCGCGATCGCCGACCAGGTCCGGGGGGCGGCCCTGGAGGCGCGTCACACCGGGTGGGACGGGCTGCTCGCCGCCCAGCGCGCGTACCTCGACGACTTCTGGGATCGCGCCGATGTCCAGATCCAGGGCGACGACCAGCTGCAGTGCGCCATTCGCACCTCGATGTTCCACTGCCTGCAGGCGGCCGCTCGCGCCGAGACGCGCGCGGTCGGCGCGAAGGGGCTGACCGGCCCGGGCTACGACGGCCACACCTTCTGGGACACCGAGAGCTTCGTCCTGCAGCTGCTCACGTACACAGCTCCGCGCGCCGTGCGTGACTCGCTGCGTTGGCGTCACGCGACCTTGGACCATGCCCGTCAGCGGGCCCGCGAACTGGGCCTCGCCGGGGCCGCGTTTCCATGGCGGACGATCACGGGCGAGGAGTGCTCGGCCTACTGGCCGGCGGGCACCGTCGCCTTCCATATCAACGCCGACATCGCCGACGCGGCGGTCCGCTACCAGGCCGCGGTGCCGGACCCTCGATTCGAGAGCGACACCGCCGTGGAGCTGCTCGTCGAAACCGCGCGTCTGTGGCGCTCGCTCGGGCATCGGGACGCGAGTGGGCGTTTCGGCATCGACGGCGTCACCGGCCCGGACGAGTACAGCGCCATCGCCGACAACAACATCTACACGAATCTGATGGCTCAGCGAAACTTGCGCGCCGCAGCGGATATCGCCGAGCGTCTCGCCGATCGAGCCGCCGAGCTCGGCGTCGACGAGGAGGAGATCGCCGCCTGGCGCGACGCCGCCGAGGCGACGCTCATCCCGTACGACACCGAGCGCGAAGTGCACCCGCAGGCCGAGCGCTTCACCGACCACGAGCGTTGGGACTTCGCAGCCACCGCGCCCGAGCGCTATCCGTTGTTCCTGCACTTTCCCTACTTCGACTTGTACCGCAAGCAGGTCGTCAAGCAGGCCGACCTCGTGCTCGCGATGCATCTGCGGGGCGATGCCTTCACGGACGTGCAGAAGGCTCGCAATTTCGCCTACTACGAGCCGCTCACGGTGCGCGACTCGTCGCTGTCCGCCTGCACACAGGCGGTGCTCGCCGCCGAGGTCGGGCATCTCGAGCTCGCGTTCGACTACTTCGGCGAGGCCGCCCTGATCGATCTGGACGACATCGAGCACAACGCACGCGACGGCCTGCACCTGGCGGCGCTGGCAGGCTCCTGGATCGTCGCCGTGGCGGGCTTCGGTGGCATGCGCGATCACGACGGCGAGCTGTCCTTCAGGCCCCGGCTGCCCAAGGAGCTGACCGAGTTGGGCTTCGGGCTCGTTTTTCGCGGGCGCCAGCTGCGCGTTCAGTTCGACGCACAGCGCGCGACCTACACGATGGCGGCCGGTGACGCGCTACAGATCACTCACCACGGAGAGGAGCTCGCGCTGACGACCGCGCAACCGCAGACGCGGAGGATTCCTCCCGTCACGGGTCTCAGCACCCCGACGCAGCCCCCCGGACGAGCACCAGCCCGCCGGCGCCGCGCCCGCTGAGACGGTTGCCGAGCGGACCGAGTCGCATCGTTCGCAACAGGCTGCTATAGGACAGTCCTCGTGGATTCGCCGATCCTGATCGACATGTGGACCGTCGAGCCTGAGCAGCAGGACGAACTCGTGCGGGCCATGAGCGCGAACGTGCAGCGCCTCGCCGTGACGCGGCCGGGCTTCGTATCAGCCGAGATCTACCAGAGTGCCAACGGCGACACGGTGCTCCTCGAGCTGCGCATGCGAAGCACTCGGGATCGCCAGGCCCTGACCGACGATCCTGAGGTTCAGGCGGTATTTCGCGAATTGCGGAAATTCGCGATAAGCCACAGGCATCTGTACCGACTCGCGCAGAGCTTCGGCGCACAGCCGCCGCCAGCGAAGGACTAGCGAGCCGCCTCAGATCGTCGGCGACGCTGCAGGTGCGGCTCGTGTGTCTCTCCAGCGTTTGAGCATGCCTGGTACTTCGGCCTGCACGAAGTCGAAGAACGCGAGACTCTCAGCGACGCGTGCGCCTGCCGATGTGTCGCGGCCGAGCCTCGACGCCTTCGTGGGCGCTCGCCTTCCAGCGCGTCAGCATCGGCTCGCGGGGCAGCGCGCTGTCATACCAGGCGTGTAACGGCAGGCGGAGCGACGCTTCGGAAGGCAGGGGTGTCTTGCGCGGCGTCGTCGATCAAAGTGTTGTCGCTGCCAGGCGCTCGGCGAAGAAGGAAAGAATCTCGTCGCGGGCCGCGATCGTGGGCTGGCCCGCTTCGTCGATCAGGTGAGCGGTGAGCACGCTGTGCGGGCTGGCCACCACCTTCTCGAAGAATGGCGGAGTCTCGGGATTGGCCGCGCTGTCGGGGAGCACGCGCGCGATGAATCGCTCGCCGAGCGCCTCCGAGTAGGCCGCGAAACGTTGCGCCCTGCAGAAACGATCTCCCTTGAAGCGATAGGCCATGACGGTCAGGTCATCGCGCTCGAGGCGCTCCGCCACCGCGGCGAGCTCGTCGGCGGCGATCTCTATCCCGGCAGGGTCGTCGAGCGGCAGCGACGGCTGGGAGAGCACCGGTGCGAGCATCGAGGGCTCGAGCATCATCGTGAGCGCGAAGTTGCCCGTGAAGCACATCCCTATCGCCCCCACGCCGGGACCGCCGCAATGCTCGTGCGCCAGCCTCGCGAGCGAGCGCAGCCACTGCGTCACCGGACTCGACTCGTTCGCGGCGAACGCACGGAACTCGGCGCTCATGCACGCGCGTCGGAAGATCACCGCGCCCTCCTCGACATCCGGAACCGCACCGTCGCGGCCGAACAGCGAGGGCATGTACACGGTGAAGCCCGCGTCCCTGACCCAGCGGCTGAAGCGCGCAACCTGCGGACTGATGCCCGGCATCTCGGTCATCACGATCACAGCGGGGCCGCTGCCCGCCACGTGCACGCGCTTCCCGACACCGTCGAACGTGACCTCGCGCGGGTCGAAATCCTCGAGCCGATCATCCTCGCTCACGCTCCGCTTGCGCATCCTCCCAGCCCCCTTCGATTGACTCGCTTAAGCCGAGCAATATAGACGATCGTCCGTCTAGCTGTCTAACATGGAGCCATGCCGAAACGCCCCACCAAGCTCGCAAGCCTCCGCGCGGCTGCCGGCGCGCACGATCGACGTCTGCTCGAGCGCCCGCCCGAGCACGAGCCGAGCGATGGGCGGCGCGCACGCGGGATGCGCAGCCGCGGCGCCATCCTCGAGCGCTCTGTGCAGATGGCCTCGCGCGAGGGCCTCGAAGGCCTCACGATCGGCGCCCTCGCGGCGAGCCTCGGCGTGCACAAGAGCAGCGTGCACGCGCTGTTCGGCTCCAAGCAGGAGCTGCAGCTGGCGACGCTCGCCGCGGCGCGCACGATCCTCATCGAGCAGGTGATCGCGCCCGCGCTGGGGCATGACGTCGGGTTGCTGCGGCTGCAGGCGATGGGTGAGGCCTGGTGCGACTACCTCGGCTCTGACGTGTTCGCAGGCGGCTGCTTCCTGTGCGCCGCCTCCGCGGAGATGGACGGGCGTCCCGGGCCCGTGCGAGATGCGGTGGCATCGGTGATGAGCGAATGGATCGCGGTGCTCGCCACCAACATCGAGGCGGCGATCACCGCGGGTGAGCTACGCGCCGATGTCGACGCGGCCGGGCTGGCCTTCCGGCTGAACGCGCTCGGCATGGCGGCCAACTGGCAACGACAGCTTCTGAAAGATCCCTCCGGCATCGAGCACGCGCGCTCGGCTTGGCGAGCGGAGCTCGCACAGCCTGCGAGCAGCACCCGCCGGACCGAGCCACGTCTCCACGGCTGATCATGCCGCCTCGCTGAAGGCGGGATCGTGTGCGCGAAGCGGCGAGAGCCGTTCCGGGTCGGCGCCATAATTTGCTGCACAAATGATTTTGGAGCTCCAGGAAATGTCGTAAGATCTCTGGAATGGCAGCAAGCCCTCCCGCGCATGCCGAGGTCGCCGAGTTCGCCGGCCAGCTCTTCTTCCGCCTCTGGCGGGCCTCGCACATCCGCATCGCGGAGGCGCTCGCGCAGATCGGCCTGACCCCGGCACTGTTCGGCCTGCTCAATTTCCTCGGGGCACGCAAGGGGGCTATCCAGCAGGAGATCGGCGCGGCGATGGGGATCGATCCAAGCACGATGGTCTCGCTGGTCGACGAGCTGGAGGCTGCGGGGCTCGCCGAGCGCCGGCCCCACCCCAAGGATCGCCGCGCAAGAGAGGTAGCGATCACAGCGAAGGGCCGGCGGCTTCTCAAGCAGGGCCGCCGCATGGCGCTTCAGGTGGAAGACGAAGTGCTCCGGGGCCTCGCGGCCGACGAGCGTCGCCAGCTCATGCTGCTGCTCCGACGCGCGCTCGACTCCGAGCCGGCGCAGGCGCCTTGGCGCGCCGAGGAGGGCGACTAGCTCCTTCTCCGCCTATCTGCTCGCCGTTCTGGCAGGTAATGCGCTCGTCGCCGTCGAAGACCGAGAACTCATCGCCAACGAGTCTTTGGAGACGAGATCATCCTCGCTCTGACCTTCTGGAGCCAGCCGCAGGTCGTCACCGATAGCTGGGTCGAACTCGCGAGCACGATCACGCTCATCGCGTTCGTGATCGGTGTGTACAGGCATCTCGAATGCCACAAGACAGGCTGTCACCGACTCGGGCGCTTCGTCCACGGCCGCTACAAACTGTGCCATCTGCACCACCCGCTGGTGCCTGACGACGGCAAGATCACGCAGGCGCAGATCGCGGCTGTTGACATGCGAGACCGACCCGGCCGAGAGCCTGATCCGCCGCAGGGCAGACGCGCTGCAGCCGGTTGAGGAAGAGGCCGACCCGGGCCTCGCCATCATGACGCGCGCATGGGAGGTAGCGAAGCGCTCGGTGATCGCCTTCTACCACGACCAGGGCACGCATCACGCGGCCGCGCTCACCTACTACGCCCTGATGTCGCTGTTCCCGACACTGCTACTGGCGGTATCGCTCCTTGGCCTGCTGGGCGAGTTTCCGGGCACCTACAACGATATTCTCGACCACCTGCGCGGCGTGGTGCCCGCTGCCACGCTTGCGCCACTCGATGCGGCCGTCCGGGCAGCGCTGAAGAGCAAGGGCACCGCCGCGGTTGCCCTCGGGGCGGCGATCCTCACGGCCCTGTACGGGGCGACCGGCTTTCTCGAGGCGGCGCGCCGTGCGCTGAACGTCGTCTTCGCAGCCTCACGCGGACGCAGCTTCTTGCGTCGCAAGCTGATCGACACCGTCTCGACGTTCGTGCTGCTTGGGCTGGTGCTGACGACGCTCGTGCTGGTGTTTGCCGGCGGCGGCGTCGCGCACGATGTGCTCGGACCCGTGGCGGCGTCGGTCTGGCGGATCGCTCGCTGGCCGGGGGCGTTCATAAGCTCGCTGCTCGTGTTCTCCTACATCTATTACGTCACGCCCGACGTGCAGAATCGTGCGGGCCGCACGATCGCACCGGGCGCCGTCGTGGGAGTTTCGATGTGGCTCGCAGCGTCGGCGGCATTCTCGGCGTACATCAGCAACTTCAGGAGCTTCAACGTGACCTATGGCTCGTTCGCGGCGGCGATCATCCTGCTCGTCTGGCTGTGGCTCACGAACGTGGCGCTGCTCCTCGGTGCGGAGGTCAACGCGGCGATCGAGCGCGCGAACGATGCGTCGGCGGGCCCAGCCGGGCAGACGCTGCGACTCGCGGCGCGCGAGCCCGAGCGGTGAGGCAGCTACCCTGACCGTGATGAGAGAACACCGATCGCCTCGCGCCCGGCGGGCGCCCGATGGCGAGAGAGCCTGATCAAGGTCGACACCCCGCTCCCAGACCCGCGCGCCAAGGAAGTTGCGCTGACGCGGCTTCGCGATGCTCCAGATGACGAGCTTGCCTTATTCGAGGACAAGCTGCGTCGGGACGCGCTCGCGGCAGGAGCCAGCGAGCAGGAGATACGTCAGGCGGAAACCGGGCATCCCGAACCGGGCTAGGCAGACTCGCGGCTCAGCGGACCTCCGCGAGCTCCTCGCCATGCGGGAAGATCACGTCCGCCGCCTCGGCCGGGTCACGTGCGGGTAGAGCGCCCGCAGCAGCAGGACTGCGGCACAGCCGCCCACGAGCTGCGCGCCGATGAAGCCCGCAATCGAGACCGGGTCAGAGCCCGCGCTCATCGCGGAGCACGTCCGGCGAGCGCGCGAGCTCCTCAGCGCTGCCTTCCGCACGATCTTCGATTAGAAGCTGCTTGCCGCACGCGATCGGCTCCTCGCGAGTCCCTACGATCTCGCCGCGAAGGTCACATTCGTCACGATCTACCAGCAGATCCTCGAGGGCACTCCGGGCCTCACGACGTTCGAGTTCTCGACGCGCTATCTGCGCCAGCAGGAGCTTCTCCCAGGCTTCATCGCCGGCTACAGCAAGATCCACCACGACGAGCAGCGGCACATGGGCTACGGGACCTGGTTCCTACGGGAAGCCATCGCCGAGGACCCCGACATGGCCGAGGTCGTGCGCGGCGCCATGTTCGAGCTGCTGCCCGCGGTTGCAGAGTCCCTCACGCCACCGGCAGGCGCCGACACGTGGAGCCTGGGCGCCTCAGCTGAGGAGCTCCGTGCGTTCGCGCTTGGCGGCCTCGATCGCCGACTCAAGCTGATCGGCGTGAGCCTCGACGGCAGCTGACGCTCGCTGAAGTTCCTGGACTCACGCCGAAGACACCACTAGATTGCGGTGCCATGGGGGCGCGTATGCTCGGCGGCCTGCTCGCCGCTCAGTCCGATCAGCGGCTGGTCGAGCTGGTCGAGCAGGGTAACGAGCGGGCGTTCGAGGCGATCGTCAAGCGCTACCGGCGTCCGCTCATGCGCTACTGCTCGCGCATCGGTCTCGCGCACGGGCAGAGCGAGGACGTGCTGCAGCAGGCCTTGATGCACGCGTGGCTGGCAATCGACCGCGGAGCGGTCGTGCGCGATCTGCGGCCATGGCTCTATCGAATCGTGCACAACTTCGCGGTCAACTCGATGCGCAGGACGCCTGACGCCGACACCTTTGCAGCCGCACCGCCACACCTTGCCCTGGCCGACCCCGAGCTGGGGCGAGGGCTGGCGATGCGTAAAACGCTCGGCGACCTCGCGGCGTTGCCGAGGCTGCAGCGCGAGGCGATACTGCTCAGCGCAGTCGACGGCCGCTCCTACGATGAAGTCGCCGGCGCCCTGGGAATCAGCGAGGGAGCGGTGCGAGGGCTGCTCTACCGCGCACGCGCGACGCTGCGCGCCGCCGCGGCGGCGCTGACACCGGCGCCGCTTGTCAACTGGGTGTGCAGCTCCATGGCCCGAAGCGCCTCGCCGGGAGCGGCGGGCGTCCCTCAGCTCTCGCTCGCCGGCGGCACGGCGGGTCTCGGCGGAGCGCTGGTCAAGAGCGCGGCCGTCGCGATCACCGCCGCCGTCGTGGTCGCCGGCTCGGGGGTGATTCGCGCTCACCGCCATCCGGCGCGCGCGCTCGCCGGCATCGGCGCTCCTAGCGACCGCGTTGAGCCGGTCGGACCGACCCGACCCCGCGCCGCCGCGCGCACGCGAGGCACAACCCCCGTGCGCCGCGCCGCCGGTGCCCTGCCGGCGCAGGGCACCGGAGCTGCCCGCGGCGCGCCTCAGCTGACCGCAAGCGTCGGGCACCGCCTCCCACCCAGACCGCTCTCGTCGCAGCCGCGCGGCGCGGCTCCGCCGAGCGGACCCGCCTCGCCCCAACCGTCGACGGGCCCGTCAACCGCCGCCGGCGCGGCCGCGGCCCCCGCGCCGGGATCGTCGAGCGGAGCGCCCGCGCCGACGCCCGGAACCATCACGACGGGCGAACGCGGCACCACCACCGGCGGCGGCACGACCGGCGAAGGCGGCACCACCACAGGCGGAGAACACGGAACGACAGGCGCAGAACACGACGCGGACGGCGCCGAAGACGACAAGAAAGACGGACCCGGCGAAGAAGCGAAGTGCCCGAGCGAACCGGTCGCGCCCGGCACCAAGTGCTCCCCTGAAACGCCCGCCGAAGAACCCGCCGACCACTGAGCGGTTTCCGTGCGGTGAGCGGACCGCCGCCCGATGAAGCGCGCGACCCTCAGCGCCCGAGCTGAGTCACTCCCCCAGGCACTGGCGCGTGTACTCGTTTGCGAACACGCGCCGCGGGTCGAAGCGATCGCGGACGGCGAGGAAGTCGCCGAAGCGGGGGTAGCGCTCGCGCAGCGCATCGGCACCGAGATGGTGGCGCTTGCCCCAATGCGGGCGGCCGCCATACTCGGCGGCGATCTGCTCGACCGCCTCGAAATAGGGTCGCCACTCCATATCCCGGTACTGGTGGACGGCGAGGTAGAAGGCGTCGCGCTCGAAGGTCGGGCTGAGCAGCGCATCGTCGGCGGCCACGGCACGACACTCGATGGGGAAGGCGACCGGGAAGCGATTGCGCCTGACCCAGTCGAGCACGCGCGCGGCCGCCTCCGGTCCGCTGCTGAACGGCAGCGCGTACTCCATCTCGGTGAAGCGGAAGGGGCGCTCGCTCGAGAAGACCTCGTAGCTCGGCTCGATGTACTCGCCCTCGGATACCAGCCACGCACCTGCTCGGTTGAAGTGGGGAATCAGCGCGTTGAAGCGCCGCGTCAGGAGAACAGGCCATCGGCGAGGTAGGCGTCGACGATCTTCTCGGACACGAAGCGCGTGCTCGCCCGGCGCGGCTTCAGCGCTGCGGTCGTCCGGTTGCGGGCCACGGTGCAGGCGTTGGTCGCGTAGGGAAACGCAAAGAACTCGAAGTGGTCGTTCTCGCGCGCGTGCCGGTCGAAGTTGGAGAGCACCTCCTCGAGCTTGCATACCCGGTCCACGCGGTGAAGGTTGAACGCGGGCACCGTGCGCACCGTGACCGCGGAGATCGCCCCGAGCGCCCCAATACCGACTCGGGCTGCCCGAAATGCGGCCGCGTCGCTCTGCTCGCTCAGCTGCACCACCTCACCGCGCCCGGTCACGAGCTCGATCGCCGCGACCTGGGCTGAGATGTTCGGCAAAAGGACGCCCGTTCCGTGGGTCGCGGTCGAGATCGCGCCGGCGAGCGTCTGCTTGTCGATGTCGCCCAGGTTCGCCATCGCGCGCCCATGCCGCGCGAGCGCCAGGCTGAGATCACGCAGCACGATCCCGCCCTGGACGGTGAGGAGATCACCCTCCCGCGAGAGCACCGCGTTCAGGTGATCGAGGTGCACCATCACGCCGTCGGTCAGCGCGGCCGCGCTGAACGAATGCCCGCTCCCCGCAACCTTCACAGGGCGAGCGTCCTGCGCCGCTGCGGCGACCGCCTCGACGAGCTCGGCGCGCGTACGCGGCCAGAGGTGGGCCACCGGCCGGCATGACTGGTCGCCGGTCCAGTTCGTGAAGCTCAAAGGAACGTCTTCCCCTCGCCGCGGTAGGTGGGCAGCTCCTCGACGACCCGCGAGCCCGACACGAGGTACAGCCTGTCGAAGCGCTCGCACAGCTCTCCCGCCTTGACATGGCGGAAGTAGACGTTCTCGCCGAGGCGAAGCTGCTGCGCCGCCGGGCCGCTGAGCGGCGTCTGCACCTCCCCCGCTCCCTCCATCGCGTCGAGCGCGAGGCCAGGCGGCAGATAGGGCTGGGGCATGCGGTCCTTCGCGCCGACTCCCGACGCGAGATAGCCGCCGCCGAGCGCGGTGACTGTCCGCGCTCCCGGCCGGCGCGTGACCGGCAGTGCGAACATCGCCGCCGGTTGCAGCGAGAAGGCGCGGTAGCTATCGAACAGCACCGGCGCGTAGAAGCCCGAGCCCGCGCTGCCCTCGGTGATCGCGGGCTCCTCGGCGATCAGGTGCAGGTCGCCCGTGCCGCCGCCGTTTACGAGCTCGAGCTCGGCCACCTCGCGCACCGCAGCGATCGCCTCGGCGCGCCGCGCGCGCAGCTCGGCGTAGGAGGCGCGCTGCAACAGCGGAAGCGCCGCGGCCCTGACGCGCGAGCTCGCGGGCCGGTCTCCGACTCCAGCAATGTGGCCCTCGTAGCTCATCATCGCGACCAGGGCGAACACCGCGCGGCGCGAGATCTCCTGGGCGAGCGCGCGCGCCTGCGCGACGGTGTGCACGGGCGTGCGCTTCGGCCCGAGCTTGATCCGCCCACCGGCGAGCCAGTAGGAGGCGTCGAAGTCCAGGCACACGCGCAGCGGTCGCGCGGAGCCTGCGACGAGCGCTTCGATGAGATCGAGCTGCTCGACCGAGTCGACCATCACGATCGGCGCGGAGCCGGCGCTCAGGGCCGTCTGTGCTGCGAGCGCGCGGAGGGCGGCGCGGTCGGTCGAGGGGTATGCGAGCAGGAGGTTCTCGAACCCCTGCTCGGCCAGCCAGAGCGTCTCGGGCAGCGTGAACGTGAGCAGGCCCCTGTAGCCGGGCGCACGATCGAGAATCATGCGCGTCAGGCCACGACAGCGAAGCGACTTCGACGCGATCCGGATCGGCTTGCCGCCGGCGCGGCGCAGCATGTCTGCCGAGTTCAGCCATAGCGCGTCGAGGTCGACGAACGCGAAGGGAGCGTCGAGCTCGGCGAACGCCGTTTCATAGCGTGCCAAACGGGCTTGAGCCGACAGTCCGGCCGCTGGAGGCTGGGCCCGCGTGATCGTCGCCACGCCGGCGACACTAATCATTCTGCAGATCGGGTGTACGCTGGCCTCGATGTCGACCACGGAGGACATCGCGAAGGGCGGAGACGCCACCCAGGCGACGCTGCACGAGGTGGTCGAGCGGCTCGCCCCGCTCGAGCGCACGCCGTGCTCGCCGGATGAGCGCGAGGCGGCCGAGTGGATCGCGTCACGGCTGCGTGCGGCCGGGGTCGGCGAGGTCGAGCTCGAGCTGGCGCCTAGCTGGGGCTCCTTCCAGCCGCAGGCGACCGCGCTCGGCGTGCTCGGGACCCTCGCGTGCCTGCTCGCGCTCGCGCGACGCCCCGCCATTGCCGTGGGCTGCGCCGTCGGCTCTGTTCTCGGCATAGTCGACGAGGCGCAGAATGGCCCGCGGATCCTGCGCCGGGCGCTGCGCCGCCGCCGCGCGACGGTAAACGTGCTCGCGCGCGCGGGCGAGCACGACGCGGCGCGTACGCTGGTCGTGCTGGCTCACCACGACGCGGCCAAAACGGGACGCTTCTTCGACCAGAGCCTGATGATCGCGCTGCACCGGCGCTGGCCGGAGCTGATTGAACGCGGCAAGACCCAGCCGCCGCAATGGTGGCTCGGGCTGCTCGCTCCTCTGCTCGCGCCCCTCTCGCTGATCACGCGCCGGCGTGGCGCCGCCATGCTCGGCGCGGGCTTCGGCTCGCTGATCACCGCAGCGATGATCGACATCCTGCGTAGCCCCACCGTGCCGGGCGCGAACGACAACCTGTCCGCGGTCGGCTCGATCGTCGCGCTGGCCGAGCTGCTGCGCGAGCGGCCGGTGCCGGGCCTGCGTGTGCTGCTCGTCTCCTGCGGCGCGGAGGAGACGCTGCAGGACGGCATTCGCGGGTTCATGGCCGCCCACCGGCACGAGCTCGACCCCGAGTCAACCTGGTTCGTGAACCTCGACACGGTCGGCTCACCGCATCTCGTGATGCTCGAGGGCGAGGGCCCGATCTGGATGGAGGACTACGCCGACCCCTCGTTCCGCGACCTCGCATACGACACCGCCAGGTCGCTGGGAATCGAGCTCGAGCGCGGCTTCCGCGCGCGCGCCTCGACCGACAGCATCATCCCGAGCCGCGCCGGCTACCCGAGCGTGTTCCTCGGATCGCTCACCGACTGGCGCGTGCCGGCGAACTACCACCTGATGTCCGACGTACCCGAGAACCTCGACTACAGCACGATCGCCGACGCTACGAACCTCGTGTACGCGCTCGCCGGGCGGCTCGCGGGCCGAGCCTCCGCCGGTTGATCGACTCGCGCGCGCTGCCGTGCTCTGAGCGCGCCCGCGCTACTTCAGCGAGCTCCAGCTGTAGTCCCACTCTCCCACGTCCCACAGGTCGCCGACGCCGTTGACTTCGCTGCCCTCGACGTTCGCCTGCTTATCCCAGTCAAACGGAATCTCGGCCGCATCTTCGACGACTTGCTCATCCACCTTCGCCCATGCGCTTGCGCGCGCCGGTCGGCCGCTCACCACTTCCGCGGCGGTCGCGGCGGCATTGCTCGCCGGGTCGTTGACCTGCCCCCAGTTCACGTTGCCTGTTTCGTTTATGAACTTGCCGTTGAAGGTGATGTTGAGCACCGCCTGGCCGTCGGCGAAGTCTGCGATCCAGCCGACGGACGGGCAGATCGTGATCTGTTCTTTCGGCACGTTGCAGTACTTCGCGTACATCGTGGCCGCTTCAACCAGCGTGAACTTCGTGTTGAAGCCCAGGTTCTTGAGCGTCTGGTTGACGATTTCGGCGTCCTGTTCGGCAGGGTTGCCCTTGGAGCCGACGGTCGTGACCGCTTCTGAGCCGGTGTACTTGCCGCTCGGGTAGCCGGCGAGCTTCATGTACTTGGCGGCGACCGCCGCATCGCCTTCGGGGTGTTCGTTGTAGTCGAGCTTGGGGCCGGCGAGCCCGCCGGCCTGTTCGAAGCCCGGCACACCCGGATACAGGAAGTGGGTGGCGACGTTGGTGACGAGAGAGCCACCGCGCACCCTGTCCATCGCCGCGCGGTCGAGCGCCGCCCACAGGGCCCGGCGCAGGTCGACGTTCTTGAACGGGCCGACCCTGTTGTTGACGGCGATGTCGTGGCTGCCCGCACCCGGTGAGATCTCGAGCTGGGACTTGTGGCCTTCGGCCGCGAGACGAACGATGCTCTGGGCGGGCGGTTCGTTCTCGACCAGCGCTTTGCCTTCGAGAACCTGGCGGCCGATCACCGAGTTGGTCCCGCCGATATTGATCGCGATTTCGTCCAGATATGCGGGTCGCATGTCAGTGGAGGCATTCCAATTGGGGTTTCGCACGAGGGTCGCGGACTTGCCCGGCAAGTAGCCGACGCCCAGGACCTTGCCGGCGCTGTCGTTCTTGAGCATGTAGGGCCCGGTGGCAACCTCATAGGAGGCGTAGTCGGACGGCTTGTGCTTGTCGAAGGCTTCCGCGTAGGACTTCGGGACGGCGGCCGACAGCGGCAGGACCAGGGCATCCGCGACGATCTGCGCCTTCGGCTGGCTGAGATGGAAGACGATCTCGTGCTTGTTCGGCGTGGCGATCCCCTTGACCGGACCGCCGGTGGACGTCGCGAGCCCTTCAACGGAGTCGAAGTACGTGTGGACGTAGGGGTTCGCGACGTTCGGGTTGGTGCCGCGCTCGATCGCGTAGGCGACGTCTTCGGAGGTCACTTCGCGGTTGACCGGCGGGCTGAAGTGGACGCCTTCGCGCAGATGCACCGTCACCGTCCGGTTATCGGGAGAGATTTCCGGCGGAGCGGAGGCCATGTCGGCGCTCGCTTCGACCTCGGTGTTCGGCTTGAACGAGTAGAGCGGCCGCTGGGTCGCATACACGACCTCGTAGTCGACCGCGTAGTAGGCCCGCCCGGGGTCGAGGTATTCGAAATCAGATTCATTGAGCACGCGCAGTGTTCCGCCTCGTTTTCCGCCGCCGAGCGGCTCGGTCAGGGGGCTTTTGAAGCCGCCCGAGCTGAGCGCGGCGCTTTCGCTGCCGGCCGCGCCTGATCCCGTCGAGCTCGTGCTGCTCGAACCGGAGCTGCTCGATCCGCACGCCGCCAGCACGCTGCAGAGCACCACGATCGCGATCACCGTGAGCGTGGTCTTGGCTGATCTCATCTCAAACTCCTCGCTTGCGTGCGCCGGACGCACTTCGCGCTCAGCCGACCGGCGTCCTTTCCGCCTGCCCGCCCAACCCGCCAGATGTCCCCCAGCCAACGATCGGGCGCCCGCGCCGGATACGCACTTCACGGATGCGCAAGACGGGCGAGGCGCCCGCAACGGCTTCGCCACGAAGCGGGGCGTGCAGCCGACCGCTGACGGCCATGCAGGGCACGCACGAGCTTTCCGCTGCGCTCGCCGTGAGCGCGCCCGCCAGCGGCGCGTTCGGCGCCCCGGCTCCCGTGCGCTGCACGAGCGCCCCGGCGGCGAGGACGAGCGTGCACACGATTGGCATTGCGAGCGTGAACGCTCTGCCTGCGCCGCGACCGCGCCAGCGGCGCGCGACGCTGCCGGCCGCCGCCGCACGGCTCAGCCCGGCGCGGGCGGCGACGCTATCGGCCAGCTGGTGTTCGAGCTCGTCGAACGCGCTCATGTCGCCTCCACCAGGCGCTCTCGCAGCCGCTGCAGCCCTCGATGGACGCGCTGGCGCGCGACCGCCTCCGAGCATCTGAGAGCAACGGCGATCTCCGCATAGGAGCGTTCGTCGAGCACCCTCGCGCGAACGGCGTCCTGCAGAGCGGGCGCGAGCTCGCTGAGCAGTTCGCCCACGCGAGCGGCGTCGCCCATAGACGCAAGCTCCTCGACGCGGGCGAGGTCGTCGTCGTCGAGCAGCAGGCGCCGGTGTCCGAGCTGGCGCCTGGCTCTCGCCTCGACCCTTCCGCGACGGAAGCTGCTGCGCAGCTTGTGGTCGGCGATCGCGAGCAGCCAACCGGCCGCGGAGCCGCGCGCCGGGTCGAACTCGCACAGCGCGACGACCACCGCAGCGAAGGTCTCCGCAGTCACGTCGAACGCCGCCTCGCGCGATCCCACCCTGCGCAGGTGAAACCGGGTTACGACGGGCAGCCAGCGTCTGTAGAACAGCTCGAAGGCTGCAACGTCGCCTGCTGCTGCGGCAACGAGCAGGGCACCGTCGTCAACGCGCTCGAGTGAGCCCACACCTTCTCCTTCGCACGAGCCTCCATCTTGTGACATCAAATGTCACGAGCGGGCGCGGTCTTCATGTGCAAGCGCGCGCGCTCGCTGGACGAATGGCCTAGGCCTCGCCGGCGCCGCTGGGCGTGCGCTGGACGACGCTCGCAGGACTCCCGCTCTCGACCCAACGGCGGAAGACCTCGATGCGCTCGGCCGGCCAGGCGCCGTCGCACGGCATCGAGCCGTCCTGCAGGCGCTGCGCGATCGCATCGGCGTGCTTGGCGACGTCCTCGTATGACCACAGGTCGAAGACGAACTTCATCGACTTGCGGTCGCGCTCGCGAAACAGCGGCTTGATGTGCTCTTCGAAGCCGAGCGGCTCATCCTCGGCGGGCAGCGCGACCGGCGGCTCGCCGTCTCCCTGTTCGGGCGCGAGAGCGGGAGCTCGCGCTCCGGGCGTCGCGTCGCACACCCACCACCAGCGCGGCATCGGCATGTGCGGCGGGGGCTTGGCTCCGGGCTGTGAGTTTTCCAGGGCCAGGCGCGAGCCCCACTCAAGGTAGGAGCGAAAGGCCGCCTGGAACTCGGCGTCGGACGGCAGCTCGGCCTCCGCGGCTGCGAGGCAGATCAGCTCCACCCAGCGAGCTCGCTGCTCCTCGCTCAGCGCCTTGCCGAGATGCTGGGAGATCATGTGCTCGTAGCCGCCGAAGCTTGCGCTGTAGAGCTTCGGACCGCCGAACACCTCGCCCAGCCAGCGCGCGACCCGCTGCGGATGGTCGGGCGCCATATTGGCGAACAGCGGCGCGAGCAACGGGTCCGCGGGCACGTGCTTCTCGTAGAAGATGCGGGTCATCCTGGTGAGCGCTGGCAGCCCGCCGCACCACTCGAACAGCGTCGGTTCGCGCTCGGCGTCGGGCCGCGGGTCCTTGAAGTCGACGTACCAGTGCATGCCGCTGCAGAACGGCTTGTTCTGAGAGTGACCGCAACGGCACAGCGCGTAGTGCTCCGTCGAAGCGCCCTGCGCAGGCTGCACGGGCTTGCCCTTCTCATCCTGAAGGGGAATCGACCCGGTGATCCTGTAGGGGCCGTCCCTGCTCACTTCGATGGATGGCTCGCGGGCCCCGTCCCAGTCGACCTGCGAGCGCGCCTCCACGCCGTCGATGGCGTAGCTCAACGCACCCGATGGGCAATCCCTGACAGCGCGGATGATCTCGTCCATGCGCCCGCCGCTCGGCGTCACGAACGTGCCCTCGGTGTGAAAGACGCTGGCCAGGCGGTCGGTGCAGAACCCCGAGTGCTGGCAGATTCCGCGGTTGTCGAAGACGGTCAGCGCCAGACCCCGGTAGGTGTCGCGCTGGTCTGGCACACGCTCGGGATCCTTCGCACCGCTGAATCCGACGCGCGCGCAAGCACCGTCGCAGGCGGGCTTGCGCGCCGACTCGCCACAGCGGCACAGCGCCATCTCGGGGCGCGTGGCGAGCTCTTCGCCGAGCCAGCTCGTCAGCCGCGGCGCGTTCGTGACGAGATAGGGACCGTCGGGCGCGCAGCGGACCGCGGGCTCGAGGCCGGCCTCGAGGTCGCGCAGCTTCTGCAGGCGCGCGTCGCGGCCGCTTCGGCTCGCCGCGCGCCGCGAGCTCGAGCGCCAGCTCCTGCAGTGCCGCCGTCGCCTCGATCAGAGCGCTCGCGTCGCGCGCCGACCCGCTCCAGCGCACACGCAGTTCGCTCGCTGACAGCGCGAGCGCCCACAGCTCAGGGTCGAGCTCGGCGGGGTCCAGCTCCACGCCCACGGGCGCTTCGGTCTCGGGCTCCGAGCTGTCGCTCGCCGCCGTCGCCTCGGCGGCTGGCCGGCGCCCTGTGAGCGCCTCGGCGAGGGGTCGCAGCACGCTGCCCAGCAGGCGCTCGCTGGCATCGCTCGCGATCGCGGCGGCGTCGGCGCTCGTGGCGCAGCGAGCGTGGAGCATCGCTACCTCGAACGCCCTGTGCGCCTGCTCGAATATCCGCGCGAGCTCGCGAGCATGCTGCGAGGACGCATGCTCGGGGAGCGCTGCCGCGAGCGCCGGCCGCCTGCCGACGGCGCTCACCGAGTTCATTCTGCGGCGCTTCTCGCCGCGAGCGAGTGCTGGCGAAGCGGCTCGCGCCACCCCACTCGGCGAAGTGGGCGGCGAGCGAGTCGGCGACGCCGTCGAGCGCCGCAGCGACCGGCTCCAGCAGCTGCTTCACGGCATCAGGCGCGATCTCGGTGATGAGCCCGCAGAAATTGGACGCCTCTCGCACACGCTCCTCGAGCAGGGTCCACGCGGCCTCCCTGTGGGGCATCAGGTAGTCGTTCTCGTAGAAGAGCTCGAAGCTCGGCCCCGCGGTCGCGCCGGCATGCTCAGCACCGACCGGCAGCGTCGTGAGCAGATCTCCCAGCGGCTTCAGCACCCCGATCATCAGCGACACGGTCGCGTCCGCGAGCGTCGCGAGCTGGCTGTCGCTCTCCTCGGTGTGCGCGAAGAAGCGCTCCAGCATCTGCAGCAGGATCTCGTAGCTGACGTTGAACAGATCCCCGCAGCGCGAGGTCACGCGCTCGCTGATGAGCGGGACCGACTCGTCGTGCTGACAAAGCCGAACGGTGGCGAAGATGACCGGGCGCACCGGCTCGAACGCGCTGTTCGACGCCTTCATCTCGCGGTACTCGTCGAGGACCTGAACGAACTGCCCGAAATGCGCCTGCTGCCAGTGGCCGCGCGCGCCCTCGCCCTGCTCGAGAATCGTGTCGATCGCCCGTTGCGCCGACGCGAGGTCGGTGACGGCCACGAGCTCCGGCCAGCTGAAGTTCTCGCTGGTGGCCTGCGCGCGCGGCGGGCCGACGAACAGGTTGGCCTCTCCGAACTTCTCGGCGAGGTGGGCAAAGCCCTGCTCGATCGAGCGGTAAAGGTGCCCGACCGTAGCGAAGTCCTGTGGCTGGGGCACGATGTCGCGCTCGGCCATCAGCGGCACCGCGTCGTGGACGGGCGCATCGATGCCGTCGGCGCCCTCGAGCGCCATCCCCTCGGGTCGCTCGAGGAACATGAAGTGCTGCAGCGCCTGCTCGCCGAAGGGCACGAGCGTCAGGTTCACTCCGGCGGGATAGTGGTGCGCCGGCGCGGGTAGGTTCGGCCGCCCGAAATGCGGCGCGGCCCCGATCGCCGAGAGCAGGTTGTGCACGAGAGCCAGGTGAAGCATCTCCTCCGTGGCCACGTGGGCGATCACGCGGCGCCAGCGAGTCACCGCGGCGAGCTCCTCCGCGCCGAGGCCCTCCTCTGCGCGCTGCTTCAACGAGAAGGCCGCGAACAGGTACTGGCACATGATCCCGTGCTCGAGCTCCGCCGCCTCGCAGAGCATGTAGATCAGCGCCTCGCGATGCTCGATCACGAACGGCGCCTCGGGCGCGGCACGGCCTCCGCGGGTCGCGATCACCTCAGCCAGGCGTCCCCGGCCGGCTGAGGTTGTGCTCTTCTCGCGGGAGGCCATCGCACAAAGAAGCTATCGCGGCTGGCCGCTTCGCGGCGCCGGCGGGCAAAGCGCGCGGGACGGCTCGTGCGCGTATGCCGCAAGACACCGCGTACCCTGCTCTCATGGCGATGCAGGAGCTCGCACAGGACGCCGCTGCCGTCGAGCGCGCGCAGCCCGCTCAGACGGTTGAGGGGGACAAGAGAGTCACGACGCTCGAGCTCTTCTTCGACCTCGTGTTCGTGTTCGCGATCACGCAGGTGACCGTCTTCGTATCGGCCGACGCTAACTGGACGCGCCTGCTCGAGGGCGTGGCGGTGCTCGCCGTGTTGTGGTTCGCGTGGTCGGGCTATGCGTGGCTGGGGAACACCGCCGACGCGGACGAGGGCCTCGTCAGGATCATGCTGCTGTGCGCCATGGCCGCGATGCTGATCGTGTCGCTGGCGGTGCCGCACGCGTTCGGCTCGTACGGTCTCATCTTCGGCATCGCGTACTTCGCTGTCCGCCTCTTTCATGTCGCGACCTACGCGATGGTGGCACGGGCGCGGAGAGACGCACAGCTTGCGGCGGTGGTCGGGCGGCTGGCCTCGACGATGCTGCCGGCGGCGGCGCTGCTGATCGTCGCGGGCGCTCTCGAAGGCACACCCCGCGCGATCTTCTGGATCGCAGCGCTCACGCTCGACTACGGCGGCATCATCGTGCGCGGCGTGGAGGGATGGACGATCAACCCGGCACACTTCGCGGAGCGCCACGGCCTGATCGTGATCATCGCGCTCGGCGAGTCGATCGCCTCGCTCGGGGTGGGGGCCGAGACGCTCCGGCTCGGCCCCGGCGTCATCGGCGCCGCGCTTCTCGGCATGGCGACGGCGGCGGCACTTTGGTGGGCGTATTTCGACATCGTCGCGCTCGTCGGCGAGCGCCGCATGCGCAGCGCCGCCGAGCACGATCAGGTGCTCATAGCTCGAGACTCCTACACCTACCTGCATCTCGCGATGATCGCCGGGATCGTGGTGTTCGCGATCGGCGTGAAGCGCACGCTGATCGAACTCAACGCGCACCTCGCCGTGGTGCCGGCGAGCGCGCTGTGCGGAGGCGTGGCGCTCTACCTGATCGCGCTGAGCGCGTTCAAGCGGCGAAACATCGGCAGCTTCAACCGGCCGCGCCTCGTGGTGGCGGGCATCCTGCTCGCGCTCGTGCCCGTCGCCGTTTCGGTGCCGGCGCTGCTCGCGCTGGGCCTCGTCACGGCCGCCGCGTGCGGGCTGATCACCTACGAGACGATCAGATACCACGACGCGCGCTATCGCATAAGGCACATCGATACGGACTGAGCAGGCGACGCGCGAGCACTAACCTGGCCGGCAGGCGCACGGCAGTCCCGCCGCGGCGCCTCCCATCCAAGGAGACATCGATGGCCGTCAGCAGCCCCGTCCATATCGACCGCGAGCGCGTCGAGGAGCTCACGCTCGAAGAGATCGCGCGCCTGAACGAGCGCACGCCGCGCTCGGCGGCGATGTTCGAACGCGCCGAGCGCTCTCTTAGCGGCGGCGTCGCCTCCTCCTACCAGTTGCGCGACCCCTGGCCGATCTATCTGGCCTCGGGCCACGGCGCCACGGTCGCCGACGTGGACGGCAACCGCTACTGGGACTTCCACAACGGTTTCGGCTCGATGGTGCAGGGGCACGCACATCCCGCGATCGTGAAGGCGCTGCGCGATCGCGCCGAGCTGGGAACGCATTTCGCGGCGGTCACCGAAGACACGGTGATCGTCGCCGAGGCGCTTGCCGAGCGCTTCGCGCTGGCGCGCTGGCGCTTTGTCAACTCGGGCTCGGAGGCGACGATGGACGCGATCCGGATCGCGCGTGCGCTGACCGGCCGCGAGACGATCATGAAGATCTTCGGCTCCTACCATGGCCACCACGACGCGGTGATGGTCTCGATCGGCGTCCCCTACGAGCGAGATCGGCGACCGCGAGAACCTCGCTTCGCTGCCCTACGGCGCAGGCATACCGACGGCGGTGAGCGAGCTCACGGTCGCGGTCCCGTTCAACGACGCGGGCGCGATGGAGCGACGCATCGAGCGCCTGGCGGCGGAAGGCCGGGCGCCGGCCTGCGTGATCATGGAGGCGGCGATGATGAACCTCGGCGTGGTGCTGCCGCAGCCGGGCTACCTCGAGCAGGTTCGCGAGATCACGGCGCGCCACGGGATCGTGCTGATCTTCGACGAGGTCAAGACGGGCCTCGCGATAGCAGCCGGCGGCGCGACCGAGCGCTTCGGCGTTCAGCCCGACATGGTCACCTTGGCAAAGACGCTCGGCGGCGGGCTGCCGTCTGGCGCGATCGGCGGAAGCGAAGAGGTGATGAGCGTGGTCGAGGACGGCAGCGTCTACCAGGTCGGCACCTATAACGGCAACCCGCTCACGATGGCCGCCGCCCGCGCGAGTCTCGAGGAGGTCATGACAGCCGGACGCCTACCGTCACCTCGACGGGCTCAACGAAAGGATCACCGCGGGCTGCGAAGCGGTGATCGAGCGCTTCCAGCTTCCCGGCTACGCGGTCGGCATCGGCTCCAAGGGCTGCGTGACGTTCTCCCCCACCCCGATCGTCGACTACGAAACGTTCAAGGCCAACCAGGACGTGCCCGTGACCGAACTGGCGTGGCTGTGGAACATGAATCGCGGGATCTACATGACGCCGGGGCGCGAGGAGGAGTGGACGCTGTCGGTCGCGCACGACGACGAGGCAATCGACGCCTATGTTCAAGCCTTCGAGGAGATGGCGGCGGCGCTGACGGGCTCTGCACCGTAGATCACGGGCACCTACTCCTCGCCCTCCTGTGACTTTCGCAGCCAGTCGCTCAGCTGCCGCCCGGCGTCGTTGATCGAGTCGCCGAGATCCTTGAACGTGTCGCGGAAGCGCTCGGCGTAGTGGGCGACCGCGTCGCCGGCCTCGGCGCGCGGGCGCAGGGGATCCTCGCGCGAGGGGTACTCGCCGCCCACGATCCGGTCGTAGTCGCCGGAGGCGACCCAGCTGGTCAGCTCGTGCACCCGTTGCACGGACATCGGATGGGTGAGGTGCAGGTCGACGAGCAGTCGCGAGAAGCGGTCGAACGGCGAGGCCTTCACGCGGTAGTCCTGGCCCTGTCGCATGAACACGTCGAGATCGAGGTTCGAGGCCTCGGCGCCAGCCGCGATGATCATCAATGTGCGGCAGACCGCGATCGGGTCGCGTATGACGAGCGCGGCGGCACGGTCGCAGCTCAGCTCGGCCGCGCGGAACCACTCCATCAGCGCTGCCTGCAGGGGGAAGAGCGGCACCGGCAGCCCGGGCAGCGAGGTCAGCCGCAGCAGGATCACGAGCGCGGTGCGGTAGAGCACGTGTTCTGAGAGCACGTGACCGGCCTCGTGCGCGAACACGCCGCGCAGCTGCTCGGAGTCGAGCAGCCGGACGAGCTCCGAGTTGACCACCACGATTGGCTTGCCCGCGCCGATCGTCAGCGCATTGGCGATCGGAAACTGCGTGAGGTAAAGGTCGGGCACGGGCTCGAGATCGAGCGTCAGGTAGGCACGCTCGTGCGCGGTCCACACGTGTCCGAGCTGATCCTCGCCCAGCCGCACGGCGGAGCCGAGGACGCCCCTGCGCAGCGCGCGCTCGTAGCCGAACTCGATGATCCTGCGCACGACGCTGTCGAGGTGCGGGACCGCCTTCAAGGCTGCGGTGGCCGCGCGGTCGGCGGGGTGCTCGTACGCCTTCGGCGAGATGCCCTTCAGCTGATAGCCCTCGGCGGGAAAGGACACGCCGACCTACGCTAGCGGGAGCGAGCTCAAATCGGCGCCGCCGCCACGCGAGCGCTGCGGTCGAGTGGCCGCCCGCCGGGGTCGAGCGCCTCGACGCTGAAGCGGCTCGCGTTGCTGAGCGCGCTCACGCTCGTCTCAAAGCCCGCCGCCGGCGCCGAGGCGATCGTGCTGCGGCGCCCGTGGCGGTCCTCGCCGAGCAGCTGCCAGGCGGCCACGTCCATGGCCCCATTCCAGCTGGCGAAGGCCTGCACGTGGGGACCGGCCCGCTGCACGAACAGCGCGGGACGCTCGAGCGGCGTACCCGCCCAGGGAAGCCGGTAGGCGCGGTAGGACTGATATTCGGAGCCCAGACGCGCGTCGAACAGGAGGCTGCCGGTGGGGTCGAACTCCGAGATGTACGGTTCCTGGCCCCAGCCCACGAACACGTTGCCGCCGGGGAGCAGCTGCACGTTGCCCTGGCTTTGAGAGAGGATGCCGGAGTGGGTGTATTCGCTTTCCAACGAGACCGTGCGGGCCTGCTCATCGGTGTCGAGCAGTAGCGCCCGAGACAGCCGGCGCACGGCTGGGCTCGCGCCGTTGTCGAAGACGCTGAGCAGGCCGTCGGGGCAGCGGCGGGCGTCGTGCTGCCAGGCGAAGCTGGTCCCGGGACCCATGCTGAAGTCGCTGAGCTTGCCGCCGAGGCGCCACAGCACGGTGCCGGTCTCGCGGTCGAGCTTGTACACGGAATGCGTGCTGCGGGCGGAGATCAGCAGGTTCCCGTCGGTGTCGATGTCGATCGAGTTGAGGTGGAAGAAGTCCCAGTCGGGCGTGACCGGGGCGTAGGACTCCTCGAGCGTGACGTGGTCGAGGCTGCGCCATTCTGTGAGCACGGTGCCGCTCGGGAGGTCGATCTCCTGGAATATGGCGTCCTGGATCGTGCCGTTGCGAGGACCCCCGACCGCGGAGAGGTCCATGTTGCGCACTATGTAGCTCGTCAACAGGGCGGTGTCGTCCGGGGTGATCAGGAACTCGTGCAGATCCCCGTGCAATCCCCGCGCAGCGTGCACCGTGCGGATCGTGCGGTAGGAGTCGTCGAGGATCACGTAGTGGCCGACGCCGTGCCCCAGTTCGATCTTGCCCTCCCACCACGTGAGCACCGGGCGGCTTTCGTAGAGCTGAACGCGGAAGTCGGTCATCTGCAGCCCGTCGAGCGGGCGCTCCCAGATCGCCTCGCCGTCGTTGCGCGCGATCACCGCGCCGGCTTGGCCGACGGGCGAGTTGTACGGAGCGAGGAAGATCGGATCCGGCGAGACGCCGGCCTCGCAGCGCACGACCTGGAGCGAGGGAACACGCAGGTCCGGGCGCGAGCGCCACTGCGGCGTCGCGGCGGCCGCGGCGTGCGCCGACTGGGACCCGCCCGCTCCGCCCAGCAGGCGTCCCGCGACCACCGCTCCGAGCGCGCCGGCACCCGCGGTGCGGAGCAGCTCGCGGCGCGTAAGCGCTTGCATCCTCGGGGGCATCCACCAAAGCCAAGCGCATGTCCTGAAAGCGTGCGTCAGCGCAACCGCACAAACACATAAGAATCTCGCTGTGGGAGATCACGAGCCGGACCCCTTCCGTGACACCTTCGTGGCGATGACGGGCGCGCGGGCGGTGATCGCGGCGACGCAGATGGGCATCGTGCAGGCGCTCGCCGAGCAGCCGGCGAGCGCGCGGGCGCTGGCGGCCCGACTCGGTCTCGATGCGACCGGCTGCGAGGCGCTGCTCGCCGCGCTTCAGGCGCTCGGGTACCTCGCCCTCGAGGGTGATGAGGCGTACACGCCGACGCCGGCGGGCATGCGACTCGTCGCCGGCACGCAGGATTCGCTCGCGCACTTCGTCGGCGCCTACAGCGAGCAGGCGTGGGAGATGCTGGGGTCGCTCGAGCGCCTCCTGAGGGAGCCGGACGCGGCCGCCTCGCACGCCAGGCCGTCCGACGATCCCTTCTGGGAGGGATACATACGCGGACTGCACGAGCTCGGGCGCGTGCAGTGCGCGCGCAGCGCCGCGCTCGTTCCGATCGAGGATCCGCGGACGCTCCTGGATGTGGCGGGCGGCCATGGCGGCTTTGCGATGGCGATGTGCCGGCGCTTTCCAAGCCTGCGGGCGACAGTGCTCGACCTGCCGGCCAGCGTCGCCGTGGGACGGCGCATAGTCGCAGAGGAGGGCTTCTCCGAGCGCGTGAGCTTCCGCGAGGGCGACGCGCTCGAGATGTCTCTGGGAGAGGACCTCGACGTGATCTCGATCTTCAACCTGCTGCACCACATCGCGCCCCCCGGGGTGCGCGAGCTGCTCGTGCGCGCGCACCGCGCGCTGCGCTCGCGGCGGCGTGATCGTGATCGGCGAGACCGAGCGCAGGGGACCGCGCGAGGAGCCGACGCTCGACGGCGCTATGAGCGGGCTCGTGTACTTCGTCTCGAGCGGCACTCGCAACTACTCGCGCGCGGAGCTCGGCCAATGGATCGAGCAGGCCGGCTTTGCCGAGCTGCAGACGCTCGGCGGCGAGGGCTCGGCGCACAGGCTGCTCTACACCGCACGCGCGTAGCGTCCTAGGATGTGCGGGATGGAGGGATCGACGCTTGCCAGGAATCCGGCCTTCGGCGATCTTGAGCGCCATCGCCGTGAGCTCACGGCCCACTGCTATCGCATGCTCGGCTCGCCGTTCGAGGCCGAGGACGCGGTGCAGGAGACGATGCTGCGCGCGTGGCGCAGCCTTGAGCGCTTCGAGGGTCGCGCGTCCGTCCGCTCCTGGCTCTACCGGATCGCGACCAACGTCTGCCTCGACATGCTCTCCGGTCGCGAGCGGCGCGCCCGTCCCATGGACCTCGGCGGCGCGCGGCCATTCGACGGGCCGGTCGGCGAGATCCTGCCGGAGGCGACCTGGATCGAGCCGGTGCCAGACGGCCTGGTCCTCTCCGAGGACGCGGACCCAGCGAGCGTGGCCGAGTCGCGCGAGAGCATCAGGCTCGCGTTCATCGCGGCACTCCAACATCTGCCGCCGCGCCAGCGCGCCGCGCTGATCCTGTGCGAGGTGCTGCGCTGGAAGGCCACGGAGGTCGCAGAGCTGCTGGACAGCAGCGTCGCGTCGGTGAACAGCTCGCTGCAGCGGGCGCGCGCCACGCTCGAGGCCGCCGATGTGCACGGGGCGCAGGCGGACGCGTCGCTCGCGCAGCCCGACCGGGACCTGCTTGAGCGCTACGTCGATGCGTTCCAGCGCTACGACATCGATGCGCTGACGTCACTGATCCACGAGGACGCGACCCAATCGATGCCTCCGTACGAGCTGTGGCTGAGCGGCCGCGAGCAGATCTTCGGATGGTGGTACGGGCCGGGCGCCGCATGCCGCGGCTCGCGCGTGATCCCGACCGTGGACGCGAATGGCCTGCCGGCATTCGGCCAGTACAAGCCAAGCGAGAGCGGCAGCGGCTACGACCCGTGGGCGCTGCAGGCGATCGAGATCCGCGACGGGCGGATCAGCGAGCTCACGTTCTTCCTCGCAACCGAGACCCTGTTTCCGCTGTTCGGGCTGCCGGATCGTCTGGACGCCGAGGGTCAACCCGAAGCGTCTCGCTCAGCCCCATGAAGTGCACGAGCGAGCACAGCTCCTCGCTGGCGCCGTAGAGTCGCACCTCGCACCCGCGCCTGAGCGCCGCGAGCGCCAGGCGCGCCAGCGCGTCCACGGCAACCGCATCTGCGCCCACCGTGCCGACCTCGCAGCGCACCGACTGCCCGTCGGCACCATCGAGCAGGGCGCAAAACCGCGCGATCAGCCCAGGAAGATGGGCGGGCTCGATCGGCCCCCGGATAGACACCTCGAGCATTGACCTATAGACCGGGCACGCGACGCGAAATCATCGGCCGACGGTGGCAGATTCGACGTATCCGACTGTTACGGCGCCCGCAACGAGGACTATGCTTGCGCGTTCCAGGGGGACGCCCTACGCCGGACGTCGGTGCCTGGCCGTCCGGATCTCGTTCGAAAGGATCAGCTCATGTTTCGAAGTCGTGCGCGCGCGCCGTGGTTCGCTGCGCTGCTGATGTGTGCCGTTACAGCAAGCTGCCTCGCGCCTGGGCTGGCGCAGGCCGCCAGCACCTTGCCGAAGGTCACGATCGCCGTCACTCCGACCACGGCGAGCGTCGGCGGAGCGCTTGAATCAGGCGCCGCGAACATCGTGACGACAGACACCGGCGTCAAGGAAGCCACGGTGATCCTGTTCCAGCTCAAGCCGGGCGTCACGCATCGCCGAAGTCGAAACCTACCAGCACGAAAAACGCCACAAGGGCGACCCGAACTACACGAGCAAGTACGGCTCGCTCGTGTTCGACACCGAAGCAAATGAAGGCCAGACGGGCGAAACGCAGATCCTGCTGCAGCCGGCCACCTACGTCGTGCTGGTTGGCGCCGGCGAAGGCGAAGTGCAGATCCGCTCGCACTTCACGGTGACGACTTCCAAAGCTCCGAGCCCGCTGCCGCTTGCGGAAGCCACCGAGCGCTCGATCGAGTTCGGCTTCACTGGCCCGACGACGCTTCACGACGGCGAGCTGGTCGCCTTCGAAAACGAAGGCTTCCTCGTCCACATGGACATCGCCTTCCCGGTCAAGAACATGAAGGCCGCGAAGAAGGCGATGGGCCTGCTGAAGTCGGGCAACGAAAAGGCGCTGGGGAAGCTCATCGCGGGCCCACCGGCCACGTTCGCGGGACCGCTGTCCCACGAAGCGCTCCAGCAGTCGACCATCACCGCCAAGCCGGGCATCTACGTGCAGGTGTGCTTCATGGACACCCAGAACAAGATCAGCCACGCCCGCCTGGGCATGGAGCGGATCATCAAGATCGTCAAGTAGGCGAGATTCGGTGCCGGCGGCGGCTCGTTGCGGCCGCCGGTGCCTACCGCTCGGGCGCGGGGACGTCTGTCCCGCGCCCGGGCCGGTCTCGCAAGCAGACCTAGGAAGCCGGCGGCCTGTAGATCGTCACGACCGCCGCTCCGCCGAGTCCGATGTTGTGCTGCAGCGCGACGCTCGCTCCGTCGACCTGGCGGGCGTCGGCCTCGCCGCGCAGCTGCCAGCAAAGCTCGCTGCACTGCGCAAGCCCGGTTGCACCGAGCGGGTGGCCCTTGGAGATCAGGCCACCGGAGGGGTTGACGACCCAGCGCCCGCCGTAGGTGGTGTCGTGAGCGTCGATGAGCTCGTGCCCGTGCCCCTCCTCGGCGAGGCCGAGCGCCTCGTAGGTGATCAGCTCATTCGCGCTGAAGCAGTCGTGCAGCTCGATCACCTGCACATCCTGCGGCGCGACCTGCGCTTCCTCGTAGGCCTGACGCGCGGCCTCCGCGCTCATGTCGTAGCCGACGATCCTGATGCAGTCTGCGTTCTCGTCGAAGGTTGAGCTCAGATCGGTGACCATCGCCTGGCCGGCGATCTCGATCGCGTGGTCCCACAGGCCGCGCGCCTCGACGAAGCGCTCGCTCGCGATCACCGCCGCGGCCGCGCCGTCGGAGGTGGGCGAGCACTGCAGCTTGGTGAGCGGCGAGTGGATCATGCGCGCGGCCTTGATCTCATCGATCGAGTACTCGTCCTGGAACTGCGCGTAGGGGTTGCCGGTGGAGTGCTTGTGGTTCTTCCAGCCGATCCACGCGTAGTGCTCGGGAGTCGAGCCGTAGCGCTCCATGTGGTCGCGGCCCGCGTTGCCGAACATCTGCGGTGCGAACGGTGACTCCTCGGGCGAACGCAGCTCGAACATGCGCGTCATGTGCTTGTCCATCGCGGGTGTGCGATCGGTGTACTTCATCCCCAGCGATCCGCGCTCCATCTTCTCGAAGCCGACGGCGAGCGCGCATTCGACGAGCCCGCCGCGGACGGCCTGGCGCGCGAGGAACAGGGCGCTCGAGCCGGTGGAGCAGTTGTTGTTGACGTTGAGCACCGGGATGCCGGTGAGGCCGAGCCCATAGATCGCGCGCTGCCCGTAGGTCGAGTCGCCGTAGCAGTAGCCGGCGTAGGCCTGTTCGATGTCCTCGTAGGCGACCGCGGCGTCCGTGAGCGCCTTCGTGCCCGCCTCGAGCACCCAGTCGGGGTAGTCACCCTCCTTGCTGCCGGGCTTGTCGAACTTCGTCATGCCGACGCCGATCACGAACGTGCGGTTGCTCATCTGCTCGGTTTCCCTCCTGCGTCGCTGGGCGCGCGTCAGCCTAGCGTCTGGATGAGCAGGAAGACATTGAGAGCACTGATCAGCCCGGCGCAGCTCCAGGCGAGGACCGTGGTGAGGCGGCGGTTGACGTTAGCGCCCATCACCTCGGCGCGGCTCGTGAGCAGCACGAGCGGCACGAGCGCGAGCGGGATTCCGAACGAGAGCACCACCTGGCTGAGCACGAGCGCGCTCGTCGGACTCACGCCGATCGCGAGGATCGCGATCGCCGGAAGCATTGTGATCGCGCGGCGGGCGACCAGCGGGATGCGTATGTTGATGAACCCGGCCATCACGACCTGCCCGGCGTAGGTGCCCACGCTCGAGGAGGAGGCTCCGGAGGCGAGCAGCGCGACCGCGAACGCGAGCGCGGCGCCGCCGCCGATCAGATGGCCGAACTGGGCATGCGCCTGCTCGATCGTGCTCAGGCCCGCGAGGCCGTTGTCGTGGAACAACTTCGCTGCGACGGCGAGCATCGCCATGTTCACGACACCTGCGAGGCCGAGGGCGATGATCACGTCGAGGCGCTCGAACCGCAGCACGCGCGAACGCTCACGGTCGTCGCGGCACGGCATGCGCCCGTTTGTGAGCGCCGAATGCAGATACACCACGTGCGGCATCACGGTCGCGCCGATGATGCCCACCGCCAGGTACAGCGACGCGGCGCCGTGCAGGCCGGGGAGCAACCCGCGAAGCGAGCCGTGGGTCGAGGGGCCGATACGCAGCGTCTCGTACAGGAAGCCGAGGAAGATGATCCCCAGCAGCGCGGTGATCGCCAGCTCGAACCGCCGGAAGCCGTGCGTTTGCAGCTCGAGGATCGCGAACGCGATCACACCGGTGATCAGGCCGGCGGGCAGCAGCGGCACGCCGAAAAGCAGGTTCAGCCCGATCGCAGCGCCGAGGAACTCGGCGACGTCGGTCGACATCGCCATCACCTCGGCCTGGACCCACATGCTCCATGTGAACGCGCGCGGGAAGCGCTCGCGCACGAGTTCGGGGTAGTTGCGGTCGGTGACTATCCCGATCTTCGCGGAGAGATATTGGATGAGCATCGCCATCATGTTCGCTGCGAGCACTACCCACAGCAGCAGGTAGCCGTACTGCGCGCCGCCTTGGATGTTGGTCGCGAAGTTCCCGGGATCGACGTAGGCGATCGAGGCCACGAAGGCGGGTCCGAGCATCGCCAGCGTGGCGCGCAGCCGGCCCCTGGCGAGCAGCTGCTCGAGCGCGCTCGGACGCGCGAGTGCGCCCTCGCCAAGAGCTATTGCGGCGCCGTCTGCGGCGCCCTCGAGGACGGGGGTGGGGACGCCGCGCGGCGGCGGCGTCACAGGCGGGCCTGCTCGGGCTCGATGCGCATGGCCCGCGCGAGCTCGCCGCCAAGCGCCTGCTCGCGGTCGCCCAGGCGCACGAACACGGGGCCTCCGAAGGGCTGCCGCGCGGTCACCTCGAGGCGATCGCCGAGCGTGATGCCCTGCTCGGCCAGGTAGCGGAGCATCTCGGGGTCCGAGTCCGACACGCGCACGAAGCGCCCGCTGCTGCCGGTCGAGAGCTCCTCCAGGCTGCGCGTCTGGCGCTCGTCGACCTCGAACGCGGCGCTCGGGATCGGGTCGCCGTGCGGATCGAGCGTGGGGTCCCCCAGCCGTGCCGCGATCAGCTGCTCGAGATCCTCGGAGAGCACGTGCTCGAGCACCTCGGCCTCGTCGTGCACGCGATCCCACGGCATGCCCAGCTCCTCCGCCAAGAACAGCTCGAGCAGCCGATGGTGGCGGAGCACCTCGAGCGCCACCTTGCGGCCGCTGTCTGTGAGGCGCACGCCACGGTAGGGCTCGTGCTCGACGAGGCCCAGCTCGGAGAGCTTGCGCATCATCGCCGAGACCGAGCCCGGCGTGACGCCCAGCCGCTCGGCGAGATCGTTGGTGGACACCGCGCCGTGCTGGCGCTGCTCGAGCGCATAAACCGCCTTGGCGTAATCCTGAACATGCGCTGAAATCGAATCTGCGGCTGCCACGGAAAGTATTTTGGCATGCCAAGATCTCTTTTTCAAGGCGCTAGACAAATATCTGTGCCCCGGCGTCGGTTCGGTTCCGGTCTCAGTTCCGGTGCCGAGTTCCGGTGCCGGTTCAGTTCCGGTGCCGGTTCAGTTCCGGTCCCGGTTGGGTTCCGGTCCCGGTTCAGTTCCGGTCCCGGTTCGCTTCCGCTCCCGCGCGTGCGCACGGCGGGCGGGCCCGGGCGCCGCGTCGACGCGCCCCGGCGGGGCCCCGGGGCTCGGCGGCTTTAGTCAGGCCGTGTGCCGTTGTCGCCGTGGCGAGGAGGATGCAGCACGAAGATCTCCGCCTGCAGGTCGGTGGAGGGATCGTTGGCGCTCATGAACGAGCGCACGCGGCGTTTCACCAGAGCTTCGATCGCGGCGCGGAACTCCTCCTCGACGGCACGCCGCATCGCGAGCCGCGCCTGCACACCTCGTTGACGTATCCGCGAGCGTTGAGCGTCTGCTCGCCGCGCGTGTAGCCGCCGTCGAGACAACGGTGAGCAGATCCTGGGAGAGGTGCGCACGGGCCTAACCAATGCGCGCGCGCAACGGTGCTGTTGACAAGCGTCACCCGCGCGGGCGGCGAGTCCGGTCACGTTCCTCGCTCTGCCCGACCAGCAGGAATGCGAGCGAGACGAGTGCGATGCCGCCGAGCCCCGCGAGCAGGATCCCGGCGATGAGCGCGCCGAGTCCGCTGACGGCGAGCGCGAGCACCACGCCGACGGCGAGCGAGAGCGCTCCGGCTGCACCGAGCGTTCGGTCCGTGCGCCGCCAGCGCCGCTCGCGGCCGCTGTCGCTTTCGCTGCCCACGCTTGGCATGTTCCCGCGCGCCGAGCATGCTATGCGCGCACGTGGGGTCGGGATCGTCGTGGCCGCAACGCGACGCGCCTCGCTCCTCGGCGCCAGGGCTGCTGCGGACTGCGTAGTCGGGTACCGTCCAGCGACGTGACGGTGGAGGAGCTCAGAGAGGCGGTCGCGCATGGCTCGATCGACACGGTCGTTCTGGCGATGACCGACATGCAGGGGCGCCTGCAGGGAAAGCGCCTGACGGCGATGCACTTCCTCGACGAGGTGCACGATCACGGCGCGGAGAGCTGCAACTACCTGCTGGCGGTGGACGTGGACATGCGCACGGTGGAGGGCTATGAGATGTCCTCGTGGGAGCGCGGCTACGGAGACATGCTGCTCGTCCCCGACCTCGACACGTTGCGCGCGGTGCCCTGGCAGGAGGGGACTGCGCTGTGCCTCGCCGACGTGGCATGGCTGGACGGCTCAGAGGTGGTGGCCTCGCCGCGCCAGATCCTTCGCCGCCAGCTCGCTCGGCTGGCGGAGCGCGGCTGGCAGGCGAACGCGGGCACGGAGCTCGAGTTCTTGGTGTTCAACGACACCTACGAGGAGGCGTGGCAAAAGGGCTACCGCGAGCTGCGCCCGGCGAACCTCTACAACGTCGACTACTCGCTGCTGGGCACGGCACGCGTTGAGCCGCTGATCCGACGCATCCGCAACAGCATGGCCGCGGCGGGCATGGCGGTGGAGGACTCCAAGGGCGAGTGCAACTTCGGCCAGCACGAGATCAACTTCCGCTACTCCGATGCGCTGCGCACGGCAGACCAGCACTCGATCTACAAGAACGGCGCCAAGGAGATCGCGGCCGAGGAGGGCGTTGCGCTCAGCTTCATCGCGAAGTTCGATCAGCGCGAGGGCAGCTCGTGCCACATTCACTTCTCGCTCGCCGACGCAGACGGGCCGCTGTTCGCGCGCGAGGAGAAGCTGTTCCACGCGTTTCTCGCTGGTCAGCTCGCGTGCCTGCGCGAGATGACCCTGCTGCTGGCGCCGAACATCAACTCCTACAAGCGCTACGCGGCGGGCAGCTTCGCGCCCACGGCGGTCGCCTGGGGCCACGACAACCGCACGTGCTCTCTGCGCGTGGTCGGCCACGGCCCCTCGCTGCGCTTCGAGAACCGGGTGGGCGGCGCGGACCTGAACCCGTATCTGGCGCTCAGCGCGATGATCGCGTCGGGCCTGCACGGCATCGACGCGGGACTCGAGCTCGAGCCGGCGCTCGAGGGCAGCGCGTACACGGCTCACGAGCGCCCGCGCGTGCCGGGGACACTGCGCGACGCACGCGAGCTGTTCGCCTCGAGCGAGGTGGCGCGGGCGGCTTTCGGCGAGGAAATGGTCGCGCACTACGTCAACGCGGCGGACGTCGAGCTTGCGGCATTCAACTCTGCGGTGACAGACTGGGAGCTGATGCGGGGATTCGAGCGACTGTGACGAGCGGGTCCTAGCCGTGGCCGAAGTTCGCGTGCGCCGCAGCGCTCCCGCGGGGAGGCTTGCCACGCCCGACGCGATCTTCGAGCCGGTCCGCTCGCAGACAGCCTTCGAGGAGACTGTCGACCGCCTCGGCACGGCGATCAAGCTGGGCCTGCTCGCCCCGGGCGCACGGCTGCCGGCCGAGCGCGAGCTGTGTGCGCGGCTCGGCATCGCGCGCTCGACTCTGCGCCAGGCGCTGACGGCGCTGGCGCAGAGCGGCCACGTGTTCGCGATGCGCGGGCGCAGCGGCGGCACGTTCGTGGCCGATCCGCAGCCGCCGGCCAACCCCCCTTCGCCGCAGCTGCTCGCGCAATGGCACGAGCTCTGCGACCAGCGCATGGCGGTCGAGCTCGGGGTCGCGGTGCTGGCGGCCGAACGCGCTTCGAGCGCCGAGCTCGATGCGCTGGAGGAGGTGGCCGACACGCTCGATCGCGCGCTCGAGGACTTCACGGCCTACCGCCAGGGGGACATCCGCCTGCACGTGGGTCTGGCGGCGGCGACGCACTCGCGGCGGCTGGTGGCGGCAAGCACGGAGGCGCAGGGAGCGATGACCGACCTGATCGGCTACATCGCCCACCCACCCGAGATCCTTGCGTCCTCGAACGCTCAGCATCGAAAGCTGCTGGCGGCGGTGCGCGACGGCGACACGATGCGCGCGGCGCGCGTGATGAGCGAGCACCTGCACGGCACCGAGCACGTGCTCGCGGGACTGCTGCCGGGCGGCTGAGCGCGCCCCAGCGCGGGCTGAGCGGGCAGGCGCGGGCGTATGGCCATCTGTTGCGTGCAGCTTGCGCAGATTTGGCCATTGCGGAGCTTGACTTCCGTCCGCGATCGAGCTTATTGTCACGATCGAAGGACGGAGAGACAAACCATTTCCTTCCCTAAGGGGGCGAGCGGATGAGCACAGCTGGAACGATGGGGCAAGACGAGCAGCGCCTCGCCGAGCTCGGTTACAAGCAGGAGCTGAACCGCCGCTGGAGCGGGTTCTCCAACTTCGCGATCTCGTTCTCGATCATCTGCATCCTCGCCGGCTGCTTCACAACCTATGGGCAGGCGCTCAAGAACGGCGGTCCGATCGCGATCTCGATCGCGTGGCCGATCATCAGCATCCTCATCCTGCTCGTGGCCTTTTCGATGTCCGAGCTCGCCTCCGCCTTCCCCACCGCGGGTGGCATCTACTACTGGGCGTCGCGCCTCGGCGGCGCCGGCTGGGGCTGGTTCACGGGCTGGTTCAACCTGATCGGCCTCGTGGCGGTATCTGCGTCGGTGATCTATGTGTCGGCGACGTTCCTGATGTACACGCTCGGGCTCTACGACGTGCACTTCATCTTCAACTTCAGCAAGGCTGCGGCGGGCACCGACCTCCATTACACGGCGCATGTCAACTTCGCCCTGTTCGGCGTGATCCTGCTACTCGACCTCTTGGTCAACGTCTTTCGCAGCCAGCTCGTGACCATGCTCTACAACATCTCGGTGTGGTGGAACATCGTCGGCGTGATCGCGATCATCGTGCTTCTGTTCGCGGTGCCTTCGCACCACGCGAGCTTCTCCTACGTCTTCAGCCACAGGGCCAACGAATCCGGGTTCAGCGGCGGCGCCATCAGCGGCGCCAAATTCTGGTTCTACGTGCTACCGCTCGGCTTCCTGCTCACGATGTACACGATTACCGGCTACGACGCTTCCGCGCACGTCTCCGAGGAGACGCACGGCGCGGAAGACGCGGCGCCCAAGGGCGTGTGGCGCTCGGTGTTCTACTCCGCCGTGTTCGGTTGGATCGTGCTTCTCGCGATCACCTTTGCCATCCAGCACTCCCACGAAAGCGAGATCTACAAATCGGCCTACCCGGCGGTGACGATCATCGAGACCGCGCTCACGTCCTCGGCGGCGAAGGCGGTCCTCCTGATCTCGACGATCGGGCAGCTGTTCTGCGGGATGGCGTGCGTCACGAGCGCCTCGCGGATGACGTTCGCCTTCTCCCGCGACGGCGCCGTGCCCGGCCACAACCTGTGGCGGCGGCTCGGAAAGAACCGCACGCCGACATGGTCGGTTCTGTTCGTGGTGGTCTTTGCGGCCGTGATCACCGTTCCGGCCTACTTCCCGAACCACCTCGGGACGCCGGTGGCGTTCCTCGCGGTGACCTCGATCTCGGTGATCGGCCTGTATATCGCTTACACGATCCCGGTGTTTCTGCGCTGGCGCCAGGGCGAGAAATTCGTCGCCGGCACATGGACGCTGGGGCGCAAGTACAAATGGATCAATCCGATCGCGGTCGTGTGGGTCGCGCTGTGCGTGATCATCTTCTCGCTGCCGTTCTCCCCGGAAGGCGTGCCCTGGGAAAGCTCATTCAGCTGGAACGCCGTTAACTACGCTCCGCTCGTGACGATTGGGGTGATACTGGCTGTGACGATCTGGTACATGGTTTCCGCGAAGAACACGTTCAAGGGGCCGATCCGCACGGTCGACGAGCTCGATCGTGAACAGGCGTTGCCCGCGATCGCGGAGTCGCCGTAGGCCGGTACGTGGAGCGAGCGCATCGTCACAGCTCACGGCCGCGGCGGTGGGTTGAGCTTTGAGCGAGCGGCTGGCGGTCATCGAACCGGCCACCGAGAAGGTGCTCGCCGAGGTACCGCGCGCGGGCGTCGCCGAGGTTGACGACGCCGTAGCGCGGGCCAAGCGCGCGCTACCCGGGTGGCGGGCGCTCTCCCCGGGTGAGCGAGCGCGGACGCTGCACGCGCTGGCGCAGGTGCTCGAGGATGAGCGCGAGCAGCTGGCTCAGCTGGAGGCGCGCAATGCGGGCAAGGCGATCGCGGACGCGCGCGGGGAGATGACGATGGTCGTGGACACGTTCCGCTACTACGCGGGCGCACCCGAGCGGCTGCTAGGCGCGACCATCCCGGTGGCGGGCGGCGAGGCATTCACCGTGCGCGAGCCGCTGGGCGTGGTGGGGATGATCACGCCATGGAACTTCCCGCTCACGATCGCCTCCTGGAAGCTCGCTCCGGCGCTGGCGGCAGGCAACACGGTCGTGCTCAAGCCGGCCGAGCTCACCCCTCTCACCTCGCTGCGCTTCGGCGAGCTCGCGCGCCAGGCGGGAGTGCCGGACGGCGTGGTGAACGTAGTGGCGGGTCCGGGCGGGGTCTGCGGCAGGCGCCTGGTGGAGCACCCGGACGTGGCGAAGATCGCGTTCACCGGCTCGACCGAGGTTGGCCGCTCTATCGCGGCGGGAGCAGCCGCGCACATCAAGCGCGTGACACTCGAGCTTGGCGGCAAGTCGGCGAACATCGTGTTCGCCGACGCTGACCTCGAGCAGGCCGCCGCCGCTGCGCCGCTCGCGGTGTTCGGCAATGCAGGCCAGGATTGCTGCGCGCGCTCGCGCATCCTCGTTCAACGCGAGGTCCTGGACCGCTTCCTGGAGCTGCTGGAGGGACACGTGAAGGCGCTTCGCGTGGGCGACCCGCTCGAGGAGGACACCGAGATGGGTCCGCTGATCTCGGCGGCACAGCGCGAGTCGGTGGCCTCGTTTCTCGAGGATGGCGTTCCGCTTGCCTTTCGCGGCTCGGCACCGGAGGGCGCGGGGTTCTGGTTTGCGCCGACGGTTCTCGCGCCGGTCAGCCCGGATGCGCGCGTCGCGCGGGAGGAGGTGTTCGGACCGATCGCTGCGGTGATCGCGTTCGCCGACGAGGCCGAGGCGGTGGCGCTGGCGAACGACACGATCTACGGCCTGTCAGGCTCGATCTGGACGCGCGATGGCGCGCGCGCTCTGCGCGTGGCCCGCGCGGTCGAAACGGGGGTGCTGTCGATCAACGCGAACACCTCGGTGCGCGTGACGACGCCGTTCGGCGGCTTCAAGCAGTCGGGCTACGGCCGCGAGCTGGGCCCATACGCGCTGGAGGCCTACACGGAGCTCAAGACGATCTACTACGCGACGGGGACATGAGCGGCGAGCGCGGCAGGCTGGCGGGCAAGGTGTGCGTGGTGAGCGGCGCGAGCGGTGGCATCGGCGCAGCCACGGTGGAGTTGTTCGCAAGCGAGGGTGCGCGGGTGGTGGGCCTCGACCTGCTCCCGGATGCGCCCGGCGAGCTCGCGCTGCAGGTGGACGTGACGAGCGAGGAGCAGGTCCGCGCGGCGTTCGCGCAGGTGCGCAAGCAATACGCGCGGATCGACGTGATCTTCAACAACGCGGGCATCTCGCCGAGTGACGACGGCTCGGTGCTCGAGACGAGCCTCGAGTCGTGGGAGCGCGTGCAGGCGGCGAACCTGCGCAGCGTGTTCCTGTGCTGCAAGCACGGGATCCCCCACCTGCTCGAGAACGAGGGGCCGCTGCGCGGGTCGGTGATCAACACGGCTTCGTTCGTGGCCGTGATGGGCGCCGCCACCTCGCAGATCTCCTACACGGCATCGAAGGGCGGCGTGCTGGCTCTCTCGCGCGAGCTCGGGGTCGAGCTGGCGCGACGCGGCGTGCGCGTGAACGCGTTGTGCCCCGGCCCGGTGGACACGCCGCTGCTGCGCGAGCTGTATGCGAAGGACCCGGAGAAGGCGGCGCGCCGCCTCGTGCATGTGCCGATGGGGCGCTTCGCACACGCGCGCGAGATCGCCCAGGGCGCGCTGTTCCTGGCAAGCGAGGAGTCGAGCTACGTGACCGCCTCAACCTTCCTCATCGACGGCGGCCTGAGCGGCGCGTACACGACGCCAACGGACTGATCGAGAGACGATCGTCAGCGATTCCTTCGTGATGGCCGAATGGACGGACCAGGGCACGCGTCCGGGCCTTGCGATCGCGGGCCTGCACGTGCATTACTCAGACGACGAGGCGTGGATAGCGCTCGAGGGCCGCCTCGGGTTCCGGTCAGACGCTCTCGGGCGCGCCGTCGGCCTCGGCGCGCACACGACCGTGCGGGTCGAGCTCGAAGCCCTCGAGTGAGAAGCGCGTGGCGAGCAGCTCGGGAACCTGCTCGCGCTCGAGCAGCGTGACGAGGCGCTCGCCGGGTGTCTGCTCGACCAGCGCGAGCTCGCCCCAGTCGCTGAGCGCGAGGCGCCTGCCCGACGGCTCGTAGGTCCCGGCGACGAGCCCGGTGACGAACGGCGAGTGCGGATGCGTGGAGGTCCACCAGTTGCTCATCTCCACGTCGATCAGCGGCGCCGCGCGCGGGGAGAACTTGTACACGTCGACCCACCCTTCCTCCTCGGCGGTCTGCAGCACCAGCTCGCCGTCGTCGTGAGTGCCCACCCGGAACAGCCAGCCGGACTGCTCGCCTTCGCCGCCAGGGCGCAACGGCAACGGCTCGAGCAGCGTGCCGAGGCCGAACCCGACATCGGCGAGCCAGCTCGCGCCCTCGGCGTCGACACGCAGGACGAGATGTGCGCGCGGCCGAACTACGCCGGGCGGCGCGCCATAGAGCACGCGGGCGAGCATCAGCTCGACGTTGGCGCCGAGCGCCTCGAGCGCCTCCTTGAAGAGCATGTTCTGCTCGAAGCAGTAGCCGCCGCGTCGGGCGTGCACGAGCTTGCGCTCGAGGTCCTCGGCGGCGAGCGAGACGGGAATGCCCCGGTGGGGATCGAGGTTCTCGAACGGAATCGTGGTCGCGTGCGCGCGGTGCAGCTCGGCGATGCTGGGGCGTCCGCTCAAGCCGATCCGCTCGAGGTAGGCGTCGAGGTCGAGCATGGTCAGTGCGGCAACGGGGAGTGCGCGAACACGAAGAACCACACGAGCAGCGAGATCACGGCGACATACACGCTGACCATCACGATCCGCTCGAGCGCGTTGCTGGACATGCCCACCTCGATCGGTTCGACCTGCTCGTCGACGCCCATGCCACGCAGCCACGCGACCCTGCTTTCACGCGGCGGCCTGCCGGTGAGGCGATCGTAGGTCGCGTTCAGCCAGGTCAGCGCGATCGCCATCGAGAAGACGAGCGCCGCGAGCACGACCACGACGATGATGACCGCGGTCATCGACAGCACGGTCTTGCCGACGAACTGCGAGCCGACCCAGAGCGCTATGAGGGGAGCGCCGGTCCACAGGTTCACCGAGATGAACGCCGTGGCGCCCGCCATCAGCGCACGCTTCAGCGCAAGATGGCTCACGTATGCCGGCTCGCCCGCGGGTGCAAGCTCGGCGGCGTCGGGATCGAAGCCTGATGGGAAATGGGAGGCCACGCCGACGCCTACCTCGCTGGCGAGGGGTTGGCATCGGCTGAGGCGAGGATCTGCCATGCGGTGGGCCGGCGGCTGCGCTTCCAGCACCGCCCGCGCGCCGGCGCGCGTCGCCATAACGGCGTGGAGCAAAGTGCAGATAGGTCGGATTTCACCGCGCCGAGAACGATAGTCCCGCGGGTTGGCGTTGTCACGAGCACTCGGCGCCAGGAACCTGCTGGGTGATGCAGTGGATGTTGCCGCCTCCGAGGAGGATCTCGCGCGCGGGTATGCCCACCACCTCGCGGCCGGGGAAGCAGCGGCCCAGCAGCTCGAGCGCCTGCTCGTCATGGCGCTCGTCGAGCAGCGGAGCGACGACGCGCGTGTTTGCGGCGTAGAAGTTCACGTAGGACGCGGCCAGGCGCTCACCGGCACGGCGCGCCTTGGTGCCGGGCACCTCCTGCACCCCCTCCGCCTCCTGGGCGGTGATCGTGAGCGGCCCCGGCGCTGGCATGCGCACGACCTCGATCGAGCGCCCGCGCGCGTCGGTCGCCGCCTCGAGCCTGGCGAGCGCGTCGCTGGAGATCGCGTGCTGCGGGTCGGACTCGTCCTCGGTCCAGGTGAGCAGCACGGCACCGGGGCGAATGAAGCACGCGAGGTTATCGACGTGACCGTCGGTCTCGTCGTTGAACACGCCGCGTCCGAGCCACAGGACCTTCTCGGCCCCGAGGTGCTCGCACAGCGCGCGCTCGATCTGCTCGCGTGAGAGCGACGGATTGCGGTTGGGGTTGAGCAGGCACTCTTCGGTGCTCAGCACGGTGCCCTCGCCGTCGACGTGGATCGAGCCGCCCTCGAGCACGAGTGGCGCCCGGTAGCGATCGACGCGTTCGACCTCGAGCACCTTCCTCGCGACGCGCTCGTCGCGCTCCCAGGAGGAATACAGGCCGCCGTGGCGCCCGCCCCAGGCGTTGAATTGCCAGTCCACGCCGCGCCGGCGCCCGTCCGCGTTCACCAGGAACGTGGGACCGGTGTCGCGCATCCAGGCGTCATCGGTGGCGATCTCGACGAGGCGTATCGAGGAGGAGAGCAGCGAGCGACATCGTTCGAACTCGGCGTCGGAGACGGCCATACTCACCGGCTCGGACACGTTGATCGCCTCCGCCACGGCCGCATAGGCCTGCTGCGCGGGCTTCGCGCCGAGGCGCCAGTTGTCGGGTCGCTCGGGCCACACCATCCAGCAGCCCGAGTGAGGCTCGAACTCGCCGGGCATGCGGTATCCGTCCGCGGCCGGCAGGGAGCTGAGAGTGGCGCTCACACCCCGCGACAGTACAACGCGCGCCCAACACGACCGCCGAACACGCGGGCAGGGCGGCGTAGGGTTGTGTGGATGTCCGAGACGATCAGGCTGATCGCGTCGCCCGGCCCCCTCCCCTCGCCGGCTCGCACGCGCCCGCCGCAGCGGCGTCCACTGAGAGTCGGCGCGGTGCAGCACCGCTGGCATCCCGACCCGGACGAGCATGCTGCGGCGCTCGCGCAGGGCATCCGCCTCGCGGCGGGCGCGGGCGCGGAACTGGTGTGCCTGCAGGAGCTGACGTTGAGTCGCTACTTCGCGGTCGATCCCGGCGGGGCGGGCGCGGCGGGGGTCGAGCAGGAGGATCTGCCGGGCGGGCCGACCTTCGAGTTCGCGGCGCGGATGGCATCGGAGACCGGCGCGCACGTACATGCCTCGCTGTACGAGCGGGCCGGGCCGGACGCCGAGCTCGGCTACAACACCGCGATCGTGGTCTCGCCTGCGGGGGAGCTCGTCGCGCGCACGCGAAAGCTCCACATCCCGGTGACCGCGGGTTACCACGAGGACCGCTACTTCATGCCGGGCCCCTGCGCAGGGGAGCTCTTCGCCCTGGCGCCCGTGGGAGCAGCGCGCATCGGCCTGCCCACCTGCTGGGACCAGTGGTTTCCGGAGCTCGCACGCGCGTACAGCCTCGGCGGCGCCGACGTGCTCGTCTATCCGACCGCCATCGGCTCGGAGCCCGATCATCCGGAGTTCGACACCGAGCCCCTGTGGGAGCAGGTGATCATCGGCAACGCGATCGCGAACGGGGTGTTCATGGTCGCCGTCAACCGAACCGGCGAGGAGGCGCCGCTTCGCTTCTACGGATCGTCGTTCATCTGCGACCCGTACGGGCGCAAGCTTGCGCAGGCGCCCCGCGACGAGCCCGCGGTGCTGGTCGCCGACCTCGACCTCGACCAGCGCCGCGACTGGCTCGAGCTGTTCCCGTTCCTGGACACCCGGCGCCCTGACGCCTACGGGCGCCTCACGCAGCCTGGCTTCCCGGCTCGCGACGAAGGCTGATCGAACGCGCGCTGCCATGCGAGCAGCATGTTCCCGCGTCGCAGCTCGATCCAGGCGGCCGTCTCTGTGGCGAGCTTAGTGCCACGCCGGTAGGCTTCGCTTGTGCGATTCCCAACGATCTCGGTGGAGGAGCTGCCAACCGCACCGCTGTTCGGGGAGCTCCGCTACGGCTTTGAGCTCGCCGGACTCCTGGCGACCCGTGAGTTCCGCCGGCCGGCCGGCAGCAGCGAAGGACCTCCGGTGCTGCTCGTCCCGGGGTTCATGGCGGGCGACTCGTCGCTGAGCGTGCTCGGCGACTGGCTGCGCAGGAGGGGCTCGCGGGTCGCGCGCTCGGGGATTCTCCTCAACTCGGACTGCTCCGAGCGCACCATGGCCGGGATCGAATCGCGGCTGCAGCGGCTAGCGGAGGGCGCCGGCGGCCGCGTGGCGCTCATCGGCCAGAGCCGGGGAGGCGCGCTGGCGCGCGTCGCGGCGCAGCGCAGACCGGATCTGGTCGGCGCGCTCGTGATGCTCGGCTCGCCGGTGCGTGCGCCCCTGTGCGTGGACCCGCTCGTCCTCGGAACGCTCCGCTCGGTGGCGCGGCTTGGTGATCTCGGCGTGCCGCGAATGCTCTCGAGCGAGTGCCACGACGGCTCCTGCTGCGCCGAGTTTCGCGAGGACCTGCTGGCGCCGCTCGATCCGGATGTGCGCGCCGTGGCGATCTACTCGCGCAGCGACGCGATCGTCGCGTGGCAGGCGTGCCTGGATCCGTGCGCCGAGCACGTCGAGGTGGCCTCGAGCCACACGGGTATGTCTGTGAACCAGCAGGTGTACGGGGTGCTGGCGAAGGTCCTCGACGAGGAGGCCGAACGATGGAGTGGATGAGCCCGATGGACGCGTCGTTCCTGCATATCGAGGGGCCGATGAACCCGATGCACATCGGCGGCGTGAGCATCCTCGAGGGACCGGCGCCGCCGTTCGAGCGGCTCGCCGAGATGGTCTCGGGCAAGCTCGGCCTGGTGCCGCGCTATCGCCAGAAGGTTCGCTTCGTACCGCTCGGCCTGGGCCGCCCGGTGTGGGTGGATGACCCGCATTTCAACCTGGCCTACCACCTGCGTCACACAGCTCTGCCTGCGCCGGGGAGCGAGGAGCAGCTGCGCCGCACCGCGGCGCGTATCTTCGCGCAGCACCTCGACCGCAGCAAGCCGCTGTGGGAGATCTGGATGGTCGAGGGTCTCGACAAGAGCCGCTGGGCGCTGCTGTCGAAGGTGCATCACTGCATGGTGGACGGCGTGTCCGCTACGGACCTGATGACGATCATGTTCGAGGACGCCGCGCCGACCGCGACCGACAACGGCTGGGAACCGGCTCCGGAGCCGAGCGACATCGAGCTCGCGCTGCGCACGCTCACACGTCGCACGCTCATCCCCTCGGAGCAGCTACGCAGCGTACGCGCAGCGTTGCGGACGCCGCGCTCCTCGCTCGCGCAGGGCCGCGAGTTGCTGCGCAGCTTCACCTCGGCGGCTCGGATCATGCGCCCGCTGGGCAGCTCGAGTCTCACAGGTCCGGTAGGGCCGCACCGCACCTGGAGCTGGGCACAGCTGCGCCTGAGTGACGTCAAGGCGCTACGCGCAGCTCTGGGTGGCACGGTCAACGACGTGGTGCTGACGGTCGTCTCGGGCGGGCTGCGCGAGCTTCTGGAGGCACGCGGCGAGCAGGTCGCCGATCGCACGATCCGCGCGCTCGTCCCGGTCTCGGTGCGCACGCCGGGCGAGCGCGGCGTCTACAACAACCGCGTCTCGGCGATGTTCGCCGAGCTGCCCGTGGGCATCGCCGATCCCGCCGCGCGGCTGGAGGCTGTGCGCAACCAGATGGACGGCCTCAAGCAGGCCAAGCAGGCGGTGGCCGGGGACGTGCTGACGTCGCTGTCGGGGTTCGCGCCGCCGATGCTGCTGGCGCTGGGAGCGCGCCTGGCAGCGCGCGCGCCGTCGCTCGGACTTCAGACGGGCGTCACGAACGTGCCTGGTCCGCAGGCGCCGCTGCACACACTCGGCCGGCGGCTGCTCGAGTCGTTTCCCTACGTTCCAGTGATCGGTCAGGTGAGAACGTCGATCGCAATCTTCTCCTACGACGGCGGGCTCTACTTCGGCGTCACCGCCGACTACGACAGCTCGAGCGACATCGACATCCTCACCGCGGGCGTCGAGCGATCGATGGCCGAGCTGCTCGCGCTGATCGCGCCCCCGCCGGCCAAGGGCAAGAAGGCCAAGCGGGAGGGTCTCGCAGCCGAGCGTGAGCGCGAACGCCCGCGCGTGCGCCAAGCCTGACGAGCGAAGATCGTGGCGAACCCGACGGCGCTCGGACTCGCGCCGAAGGCGCCCGCTTATGCCTACTCGGCCAGGCCGCAGGCGCGCAGCGCATCACCCGGCGTGGAGTACCCGTCCATACGAATCACCTTGCCCTCGCGCACTGTCCACACCTGAGCCAGCGAGCGGTTGACCGGTCGCTGGCTGAACTGCGAGCGGCTGCGCTGCTGGATGATCACAACCACCCGGTCGCCGGCATCGAGCAGCGCGTCGAGCTCGACATGCCACTCGTCCCACACTTCCGTCCAATCCTCGACGAGCTCTTGCGCTCCGTCGACGCCGTGGTAGACGGTCCGCTCAACCCAGCCGGCGTACTTGGACATGTCCCAGACGATCTCTGGCGCCATGAGCTCAAGCTGCAGGTTCCCTGTGGCTTGAAAGTGCTCATAGGCCGAGCGCACGATCTCGACGTTCTCTTGCGACATCCCCAGCTCAGTATCCCTCCGAGCGGGCGAAATGCCAACCGCGCATACAAAAGGCGTCAGACGGCGGGCGCCGTGTTGGCGGATCAGAGCAGCAGCGGCTTGCCGCTCGGCACCACGAGCACCGAGCCGAGCGACGCGTCGAGCATCGCGCGAGCCGAGCCGCCCAGCGCGAGGCGCCCGGCAGGCGCGCCGGGCTGTGATCCAACGACGATCAGATCTGCGGCCGCCGTGCCGGCTCCGACGAGTTGAGCTCCGAGCCTGTCCGCGAGCGCCGCGGCGGTTTGCCGAGCTGCCTCGTCCTGGTCTGCGCCGAGCAGCAGGATCGTTGCGATCGTGGCGTCCCGATCGGCCCGTAGGCCTGCCGCGGCGACTGCGATCGCGGTCCCGCCGATCTCGAGCAGTCGCTGAGCGGAGGTCGGCGGTTCGGCGTGGGCCGGCGGCGTGCGGTAGTCGGATCCGAACACGATCAGCGATGCGCCTTCGTCGGCCGCCAGCTCTTCCAGTCCAGCGCCGGTCGACCCGTCCAAGACGACGTGGCGAGGCACGTTCGCAGCACCCAGCCGCGCCGCACCCTGCTCGAGCCGGCTTTCGGCGTCGTGCTGCGCGAGCGCCTCGCGGCGCGGATCGAACTCCGGTGAGTGGCGCACGTAGGCGAGCGCCGAGCGGCCCACGTCCCCCACCAGCAGCCCGCCGAGCACGAGCGCGTCGTCATCGTTCTCGGTGCCGTCGTAGGAGATGATCACCTCGGCGCCCACGGAAGCGCCAATCCTGCCCATCGCAGGCGCGCGGCGCACGGGCCCGCTGGCCAGGAATCGGCGCGCGGGTTTGGCCATCGGGCCGTCAACGCCGACATGCGCGCGGTTTTACGACCTGGTTACAGGTTGTCCACAGCTCGGCAACTTGAAGGAGATTGCTCGGAGGGTAGTCGTGCCCGCAACTGCTCAGTTCAACCGAGGAGGCGCTCTGCGCCCGAACGCAAGACGCCGCTGGTCGGTGCGGATGGGCTGCGTCACAGACGACTCAAGAGATCGATGCGAAACGGCTGGTCGAACTCGTAGGCGCCATCGTCGGTCGGCCGCCCGAGACGCTCAAACGCGGCAGCCACCGCTGATTCGTGCTCGGCAAACGCCGCAGCCCGCGCTGGCTCGACGCTGATCGTGCGGGCGTGCAAGGCCTCGAGGTTCGCATGGCGCACCGTCAGCGTCGCGTGCCGGCTGGCTAGCTCGGCGAAGCGGCCGCCCAACGCCCGCTCGAGCGCCTCTCGAGCTGCGCTTCGCTCTCGAGTCTCATCGTCGATGAGGCGCAGCAGCTCGAAGGCCGGACCCTCAGCCAGTGGCTCCTGAACGTAGAGCACGCCACGACGGCGAAGCACCCGCGCTGCCTCGCCAAGCGCCGCATCCATCGACCCGAGGGGAACATGGTGCAGGCTGTTGAAGAAGATCACCACGTCAAAGCTCGCATCAGCGAACGGGAGGGCCTGGGCAGTGCCCTCGACATAGCGCGTGGATGGGTCCGAGCGCCCCAACCGGCGCGCCTGCTCCAAGGCGCCTGGCAGCGGGTCCAGCCCGACCACGCGCGCTTGCGACGAGGCGAGCCGCCGCACAAGCGCCCCCTCGCCACAGCCGACGTCAAGGACGTCACGACGCCGAACGTCGAGCAGTTCGTCGAGCAGCTCGGTGGGGGCGCCGGGCATGGCCGCCGCAATTGTGCCTTGGGCTGCTGCTCTCAGGTTCTCTGCTATTCGCTCAACGACGTGTCGTGTGGCGTACCACGATCGGCCCGTGTCTCGCTCTCCGGCTCGTCGTCGTCGCTGCCAAGCACGAACATCTCGACGGCGAAGTCTGGGCCTTGATGGTTGGCGCTCATGAACGCCTTGACCGTGCGCCCGGTCAGCTCCTCGATCTTCTCGATGAAGCGGCCCTTCATGCTGTCCTGCCAAAGCTGCCTCGTCTGGCGGACCTCATACCACTTGCCTGCATCGAACAGCGTCTGCTCTGCTGCGGTGTACCCGCCGGTCAACACCACCACAACCAGCTCGCGCTGCATGTAGGTTCGGCAGGTGAGCGGCCCCTTGCCGTAGTGCTCCTTGTAGAGACGGCCGACCTCGTTTGCGATGTCCTGGCGGAGAATGCCATCGGCCCGCCCGGACGGGTCGCTCGCGGTCTCCTGCTCTCCAGGATCAGGGCGATCGTCTTCCGTGTCGCCTCGTTCCATCAGTGAGAACTCTACTCGTGCTTCCTCGCCCAGGTCGACCGAGCCGTCGGCGATGTTGCGTGCGCCGAGAGCGGCGCGACAGGGCTGAGACAGCGGGAGCAGGCAAACCCGACCTCATCGTCGGGGAGCGTCACCGCGAGCCACTGAACCCAGCTCCTTCGGCGGGCGAGCGACTGGCGGTGACCGTGCGGGCGCGGGCACCCTTGGCCGTGTACAGGCGGGCGTCGGCTTCGGCCATGAGCGCGTGGGCGTCCTGCTTGCCGTCCCATTCGGCGATCCCGACCGAGAAGCTGTGATCCGCCGGCGTCGCATCGGCGAGACGCTCAACGAGCCTTTGGGCGTCCTCGAGGTGGCAGCCAGTCAGTACTGCGGCGAACTCGTCTCCGCCGTAGCGAGCGAGCAGGTCGACCGGCCGCAGCGCTGAACTCCATGCTGCGGCGTTCTGCTTGAGAAGCTGGTCGCCGGCGTGATGACCGAGCGTGTCGTTGAGCTGCTTCAGTCCGTCAACGTCCAGCATGGCAACGCAGAGCGGCCACTGCTCGCGCTTGGCGCGAGCCATCTCGCGAGGTAGCGCCTCCCGCCACGCGCGGCGGTTGGGTAGGCCGGTGAGCTCGTCGGTGTGGGCGATGCGTTCCAGCCGCGTGAGCAGCTCGACACGCTCGATGGCGAGCGCAGCCTGCGCCGCCAGCAGCGTGATCGTCGCTCGCACGTTCTCCTCGGGTGCCGCCACTGGGGTCAGCCAGTACAGCGCCAAGATCGCGACCGTGTCCTGGTCTCGCATCACTGGCTGCCACAGCGCGCAGCGGACGGTCCCATGCTCAGCGGCGGCGAGCTCGGCAGTGTTTCCCTCGACACGGCCGGCGAAGCTCGGCTCACCGCTGAGGTATGCCTGGGCAGCGCCAGTCGGATGACCACGCAGCGTCAGCTCGCTAGCGGTGATCGTCTCGCCGGCTATCGCGGTGGGCACCAACACGCCCTCGAGGCCACGAGGTTCCCAGAGCGCGGCGCTGTCCGCCCGAGCTACGCGTGCCGCCGTACTGCAGAGATCAAGGCGTGTCGCCTCGGCGCTCGGCTGTTGGAAGATGCGATGCATCGCGCCGATGACGGTGCCGAGATTCTCGGCGTCGTCGGCGGCTTGCTGCCGTTGGCGGCGAACACGCCGCACTAACGCGTCGATGAACACCCCGGCAATCAGCAGCGAGGCGATCGTCGTCACCCAGCGTCCCTCGGCGATCGGCTCGTGCCTGACGGCGAGGACGGCGGCATACGCACCGGCGACCACCGCCACATGCACGGTTGCCGGACCGCGCCGGAAGAAGGAGAAGCCGAACAGCGCCGCCCACAGGTACCAGATGCCGTAGTAGCTGACGCCGTCGCCGCTGTAATAGACAGCGCGCGTGATCAATGCCGTGCCTGCCAGCAGCGCTATGTGAAACGTCCAGGCCGGCAGCCGCCGGAACACGGTCAACACGATCACGCCACCGAGATAGGCCAGCCCGATGTTGCTGAGCAGCGCGCCCACATGCGTGCCTGGCGCGCGGGGCAAGAACAACGAGATCAACCCGATCGTCGCTCCTGCGAGGTAGAGACCGCCCAGGCTCCGCGCCATCACGGCCGGCTCGGCGACCGCGAACTTTCCTCGATCGCTGCTGTCGAGTCCGACTATCGCCTCCATAGCCTGCGGGATCGACGGCGCCTGCATTCGCCTTGAGCAACGCGCGAGCCCGTAGGCCAATGGCCCTCAAGCGGGACGACTGCATCCTCGCGAAAGCGGCAGCGCACATCACCGGCGATCCGCCCACAGGGGTGCGTAAGGCTACGTTCTCGCCCCACGTAGAACTCCATCGCCTCACGCGGCCGGCTTAGACGACCGAGTTGACCTCTACCGCTTCTTCGTTGGTCTGGGTTGTCGTGAGGGTCAGTCCCGGCCTGTTGAAGCCGCCGCCTTTGAACGACTCTTCGAGGATGTCCTTCGGTCCTCCTACGAAGCTTTCCGGTTTCTGTTTGCCTGTCGCTGCCGAGGCTTTTACGGTAGCCGTCAGCAGCATTTTGTTCGCACGGCGACCGGCACGATAACCGAGCCCTGCACCGAGACGGTCGCGCTCGCGCAGCTGAATTCCATGAGCGGCCCCGTTCTTCCAACGGGGAAGAGGTCGAGGCCGATCTTGTTCTTTTCTGCGGTTTCGCCGAGCGTGTCTATGCCCAGCCCGCCTTCGAGCTGTTTCGTCACGATTTCTCCGGGCGCGCCGCCCGTGCTCGCGCATGTCGCCTTCGGGGCTGGCCAGTTCGCAGCCAGTGAGCGTGAGGACCACGCCGCCGACGGTTTTCAGGCCGGTGAATTCACCCCTGCTCGTCTCACCGGTGCAAATCACTTTCGAGCCTTTGACAGTTTGGAGTGTGATTTCGTAGGTCCTTTGAGTTTGGTCTGAAGTGAGTTTGAGGACTCCCGGTTCCCATTCGTACGGGCCTGTGTGCGACCCGCTTTCGAACACACAGGTGGCGGTAAGAAACCCGCCGTGGTAAACCGTTTTCCCCCCTACTTTTCGGGATGGAACTTTTACGCATCTCCCAAATTCCGGAGGGGTCACCTCGACCGTGTAGCTGATCGATTCCGTGCTGGTCTCACCGTCTTTGCTTTTCGCGGTCACCGTGTAGGTGTGCGGCCCCAGTCTCCAGGTTTCAAGCGCGCCTGGGGTGCCAGCCGCGCCGTTGGAGCCGTGACGATTCGAGCCCTGACCCATTCGCTTCCTAACGAAAATTTCGTCGTGAGGACCGCGCCGCGCAAATAGGTGCCGCTGCTCGCTGGAGCTTCGATCTCAGCTTTCGGCGCAGCCGCGAGCCTATAGGTGATCGATACCGTGGCGGTCGGCCGTCCCTGCCTTCCGCGAGTCACCGTGTAGGCGGCAACCCCGGGGTCGAGGTTTCAAGCACTGCGGAGGCGCCAGACCCGCATTGGAGTCCATGCACGATTCAATGTCCCCGGCGCACTTTCGCCTTCCGTGCACGAGAATTTCGTCGTGACGACCGCGCCCGGAAAGTAGGTGCCGCCGCTCGCTGGAGATTCGATCGCCGCGTTCGGTCGAGAGATGTAGCTGGTCGGAATCTCACTGACCGTACCGTCGTCGTAGTTCGTGACCCAGACGTGGGTGCCATCCGACGACACCCCCCGCGCGCCGCTGCCGACCGGGATCGTATTGACGACCGTGCCGGTCGACGCTTCGATCTCACTGACCGTACCGCCGCCGTTCGTCGACCCAGACGTGGGTGCCATCCGACGACACCCCCGAGGGGTCGCTGCCGACCGCGATCGTGTTGACGACCGTGCCGGTCGACGCTTCGATCTCACTGACCGTACCGTCGCACGCCTAGTTCGTGACCCAGACGTGGGTGCCATCCGACGACACACCCAGGGGTCGCTGCCGACCGGGATCGTGTTGACGACCGTGCCGGTCGACGCATCGATCTCACTGACCGTACCGCCGGTTGCTCGTTCGCGACCCAGACGTGGGTGCCATCCGACGACACGCCACATGGGGCCGCTGCCGACCGGGATCGTGTTGACGACCGTGCCGGTCGACGCGTCGATCTCACTGACCGTACCGTCGTAGGTGTTCGTGACCCAGACGTGGGTGCCATCCGACGACACCCCAGGGGGTCGCTGCCGACCGGGATCGTATTGACGACCGTGCCGGTCGACGCATCGATCTCACTGACCGTACCGCCGTCGCCGTTCGCGACCCAGACGTGGGTGCCATCCGACGACACCCCCTGGGGCTCGCTGCCGACCGGGATCGTGTTGACGACCGTGCCGGTCGACGCATCGATCTCACTGACCGTACGCCGCCGAAGTTCGCGACCCAGACGTGGGTGCCATCCGACGACAGCGCCAATCGGGGCGCGCTGCCGACCGGGATCGTGCGAATCACCCCTTCAGCACCCGCCGAGGACACGCCGAGGCAGCATGCCGCCACGACCAGCGTCGCGACCAACACCCCAATCAGCCGGGCTGCACTTGCTCGCGAGAAACCATCCAGCAGCGTCATGCCGGGCGGGGTGGATGCAGGAACGGCGGACATCTTGGGACCTCCCCTGGGATGCGGAACGCGAGCGAGGCTACGTCCGTCCTTATCTAACCACAGCCGTGGAAGGCCGCAGGCACGCTGCGAGAACCGCGCAGCCCTCAACGGACCCTGTCTGGTCTCGTCGCCACCGCCGGCTGGGCGGCTGGCTGGCCGGCCGGCCGGTGCCTGGGGCGGCAGCTGCCTCGACCCATCCGCCTCCCGGGCGCTCGTCGTCGTCCGCTCGCGGGCCAGCGCGTGCACCAGGAGATGATGGGCCACCGCGACTTCAAGACGACGCTGATCTACGCAGTCAGGTACATCCGCCGCTCCACCAGGCCCAGCGGGTCCAATCGACCGTCGAAGCTCCTCGCCAACTGGCAGCGCGCCCGCAAGCGCGAGCCGCTCGATCCGATCGAGCCGCTGGCGTAAAATCGACCGCATGCCGGAGATCCCCCCACTCGTTGACGTCACGCGTGTCGAGGTCATCGGAGATCACGAGCTGCGATTGACGTTCGCCGACGGCACGGTTGGCGATGTTGCGTTCGACGACAGCCACTGGACCGGCGTGTTCGAGCCGCTCCGCGATCCGGAGCGCTTTGCGAAGGTGACCGTCGAAGCCGGCACGATCGTCTGGCCCGACGACGGCCTCGACATGGCGCCCGAGCCTCTGTACGCAGACGCTCGCCAGAATCAGGTGCGCGTCTCCTCCGCGCAGGCCTGAGATCAGGGCGTGCCCGACGTCCCGCCCATGCCCCGCGTGACCGACGTGCAGATCGTCGGCGATCGCAGCTTGCGCCTCACGTTCGACGACGGAACGGTCGGTGACGTGTCCTACGAGCAGCGACAGTTCACCGGCGTCCTCGCTCCGCTCAACGACCCCGCCGTTTTCGCAAAGGTCTTCGTCGACAAGCAGTGGGGCACGATCGCGTGGCCGAACGGGATCGATTTCGCGCCTGAGCACCTGTACGAGCAGGCTCTTCAGAACCCGTTTCCGACGCCTTCGGCGACAGCCTGACGCCGGCACGCGGCGCTGCGGCGCAATCGCTCCGCTCCCTCCAACGCTCCGATCGCAACAAAATCGTCGGCGCTACCAGTGCGGCTCTCCCCTCAGTGCTTCCCCTTCGATCTCCGCCGCGCCTCCTGCCTTCCCTCTGCCTGACTGCTCAACCGGCTCTGCCACCGCCTACGCGCTCACTCTCGAAACCATCCTTGCTCCAACCCGACCCCCTCGACTCCCGCACCAACCTACTCGGTTCCAGAACTCCGAATTCTTCTCCTCTCACACCCCTCTGTTCCTGGTTTGGTTCTTGACCTCGCACGGACACCATGGTGGGTGGGCGAGGTCAAGCACCAAACCAGGCCATACGCCCAGTAATGACGGGGGTTCAGGCGGGATTCGGAATCCGGGGACAAATCCGGGACCGAATCCCGCCCTCCGAGTGTGCCTGGCCGCAGATCACCCGACACAGAGAACATGCATTATCGAGCACAGCGAGCAAGCTCGCACTACGGGGTGCCCCTTGCCTTCCTGATCCAGCTCGAATAGCTCGCTCTCTATGTCTTCGCGCCCTGGCCGGTCGTGTGAGGCATGACAGTTCTGGCGCTTCCCACGACGATCCAACGTGGGCTTGCATGAAGCCGGGTTATCCCGCTGCGGACTATGCCCGCGCCGACGAAGGAGGCTGCGGCCACCGGCCGACAGCAGCAACGCTGCGCTCCATCCTGATGGCTGAGCAGCACTGACGCCACGCCGCAGACATAGAATCGAACGGCAGCTGAACCGGCTTGGGCAGGCGGCTCTAGCCGACCGCATCCCCAACCGCGCCACGCTCCATCGACCAACGTCTAGGTCGGCTGCACACGCATCATCGGGCTCGACGATGCGCCCGAGCGGCCGCGCGCTCCGCAAGAGTTTGGTACCCCATTGGTACCCTGGCCCGCTCAGCGAAACCCTTCATCCGCCCGAAACAGCAGGATTTCCAGGCCTTTCGTAAGGGTGAGCGAGGGGACTCGAACCCCCGACCGCCTGGACCACAACCAGGAGCTCTACCAGCTGAGCTACGCCCACCACGCGCGAGTGCAAAGTCTAGCGGCGAGCCGCGGCTAGGCGCCGCCGGCACCGGCCATCCTGCGTTCGGCGATCGCGAGGCTCTCGCTCGCCGCAAGACCCGGATTCTCGCCCGCCACCTCCCGCCACGCCGCCAGCAGCACTGCCGCATCGGCGCCGAGCAGCGACGCGAGCTGGACTCCGATCGAGAGCGGGTCGGCGAGCGCCGCGACGCCGGCGAGCGGGGCCTGTCCGGGCGCCGCGACGGCGAGCCCGGGCGACGCGCTGGGTGCACCCCCTGGGGATTGTGCGGTAACCGGCGCCGCGCTCGCGACGGCGAGCGTGCGCGCGGTGACGTCCTCTCCCCGCCGCTCCGCGGTGCGCCATCCGCGCCCCATCGACAGCTCGCTGACCTCGAGCTCGGGTCCCTCGAGCACGGTGAGCGTCGCCTGCTGAGGGTGCCACTTGCGTTCGCCGAGTTCCACCACGCGTTCGTGCGCCCACGGGACGAGCAGCGACTGCAGCTCGCGCTCGGTCAGGTTGAAGCGATGGTGTTTGTGGGGAAACTGGCGAAGCTCGAGGTGATACATGGCCCAAAGGCTCTCACGTCGAGCACCCTCATGACCGCGCCGCGCGCCTCGCCCGCAGCGCCGTATCGCCGGCAAGCGCCGAGCCCGCCAGCCGCGTGCGCATGATCTCGACGGCCTCGGGATTCGAGTCGATCAGCACATAACGGCGCCCCAGCGCCGCAGCGACCGCGCCGAGGGTGCCGCTGCCGGCGAAGAAGTCAAGGCACCAGTCGCCGGGTCGAGTCGAGGCCTGCACCATGCGCCGCACGATCCCCTCCGGCTTCTGCGTCGGGTAGCCGGTCTTCTCACGCCCGCTGGTCGGGACGATCGTGTGCCACCACACGTCCGTCGGCAGCTTGCCGCGCGCGGCCTTCTCGGGCGTTACCAGTCCCGGCGCCATGTAGGGCTCGCGATCGAGGCTCTCGCTATCGAAGAAGTAGCCCGAGGGGTCCTTCACGTACACGAAGATCGTGTCGTGCTTGGCGGGCCAGCGTCGCTTGGCGCGCGCGCCGTAGTCGTAGGCCCAGATGATCTCGTTGAGAAAGCACTCCCGCCCGAACACCTCGTCGAGCAGCAGCTTGCAGTGATGCGCCTCGCGATAGTCGATGTGGAAGTACAAGCTGCCTTCTGCGCCGAGCAGCCGGCGGGCCTCGAGCAAACGCGGCTCGAGGAAGGCGAGGTAGTCGTCGAAGCGGTCTCCGTAGGAGGATTCGGCGAGCAGCCTGGTGGCGTAGCGACGACCCTGAAACCCGGTCCGCTCGCCGGTCTCGTCGCGGACCGCGCTGAGCGTCCTGCGGGCGCGGCGCTCGCCGGTGTTGAAGGGAGGGTCTATGTAGATGAGCTGAAAGGACTCATCCGGGAAGCCGGCGAGCAGCTCGAGGTTCTCGCCGAGCAGGATGCGATCCTCCCCAGCCGGCGGCCGCGTGCGTCCCACAGCGCCTGAGCTTAGGTCGCTCCGCCGACGGAGCAGCGTGCAACACTCGCCAACACGGTTAACTGCCAGGCCATGAGCAACAACGACGGAGGCGCGCTGCGACGCCGCCTGCGCGGCGCGACGAGGCTCCCCCACCTGTGGCTGGCGGCCATCCTCGCGGGAACGCTCGCGTGCGCGGCCACCAGCAGCGGCAGCGACGCGCCGGCCAACCCGGTGACGGTGTGGGTCGACGCCCACCACCCGGGCCGGCAGGTGGCCCACAGGTTCCTCGGCCTGTCGTTCGAGCTCTCGAGCCTCGGCGATATCGCCTCGCTCGGCAAACCGCGGGGACCTCGTGACGCTGCTGCGCTCGCTCGGTCCAGGCGTGCTCCGGTTCGGCGGGATCTCGGCCGACACGCGCGTCGCCTGGACGGACGCGCAGACGCCGAAACCCGCGTGGGCCTCGAGCACGCTCGACGCCGGCGAACTGCAGGCGCTGCGGGCGCTCGCCGTTCGCAGCGGCTGGCGCGTGCTGCTCACGCTCAACCTTGCCCACTACGACCCGCTCGTCGCCGCCCGCGAGACGGCCGCGGCGCAGTCCGCGCTCGGGCCATGGCTCGCCGGCGTCGAGGTTGGGAACGAGCCCGACGCGTACGCACAGCACGGCTTTCGCTCGCTGCCGTGGACGCCAAAGGAGTTCGCCGGGCAGGTGGTGAGCTACCGCCGCGCGATCCGCGCGCTCGCGCCAAACGTTCCCATCGCTGGTCCCGATGCGTCCGGATCGGCGTCGTTCAGCAAGTGGGCACCACCGCTCGCGCGCGAGGTGCGAACGTCGGTTCTCACCGGCCACCACTATGCGCTCGGCTGCCACGAAGTGCCGGCTCCCTCGATCGAACGCCTGCTCAGCTTCCGCGTACAGGAACTCGAGAGCCGCTCGCTCGCGCGCTTCATGCGCTTCTCCAAACACCGCGGCATCCGCTTCCGCCTGGACGAGGCGAACTCGGTCTCGTGCGGAGGCGTGGCGGAAATCAGCGACACATTCGCCTCTGCGCTGTGGGCGACCGCCTACATATCCAAGGTGATGGCGGCCGGTGTGAGCGGGATCAACCTCCACGGCAACCTGGCCCGCTGTAGCGGCTACTCGCCCCTCTGCGCTGAAACGCCCGCACAGCTCGCGCGCGGCGAATTGGTTGCACGTCCGGTGTGGTACGCCCTGCTGCTCGCGCGTTCGCTGGTGGGAGATCGCCCGCTGCGGACAACCGTGCTGGCGCCGCAGGGCCCCAACTTGACCGTTGAGGCTCTCCGCGCGCGGGGGGGCGCTCTTCAGTTCGTGATCGTCAACCGCGACCCGAGCACGGCCGGCCCCGCCACGATGAGTCTGCACGTGGGGCGCCACTACCGGAGCGGTGAAGCGCTGGCGCTCACCGCCCGCGCACTCGGCGCCACGAGCGGCGTGCGGCTGGCCGGGCGCTCGGTCGCGGCCGATGGCTCGTGGAGCGTGCCGGCTCCGCTGCAGCCGATCCCGGTCCGAGCCGGCGTGCTGCAGATCACCATCCCGCCGAGCAGCGCTGCGCTCCTCACGGTCACGCGGTCAACGGCAGGCGGTTAGGAGCTCGTCAGCTCAACCCATTGGTAGCTCGCACCGCACAATGCGTGCCAGCGACTCGCCGGCACGCTCACGAGCGGGCGCTCGCCGGCGGCGAGCGACGGGGTAAGAAGACGGCGGCGAGCAGCGCAGCGCCATCGTTGCCCGGCGCGAGCGTCGAGCGCGAAAGCGTCAACTCGATGCGGTGCTCGCCGGCTGAGAGCTGCGTTCGAATCGCCGGAGCGATATTCACGACGAGCGAGTTTCCGCCGAGCTCACCGGCGAGATGCCCGAGCAGATGCCCGTCGACGCGCACGGCGAGCGAGGGCATGATCTCGCCCCGGATCCAGAGGTTCCACAGGCCCGCATGCGCGAGCCGGAAGTGCGCATCGAGGGTCCCGGGCCGCGACATCACCAGGCCGGAGCGAGCGTGGCCCCAATGCGCGGGGTGTGAGGAGTCAAGAAGCGAGACGTTCACGACCTGCGCGGCCTGTGCCGCGGTCAGCACGCCGGCGCCGGCGGAGCGCGCCAGCGCGGCAATGCTCGAACACTGCTGCACCGGGGTACCGTCAAGGGGCACGTGGCGCAGGGCAGGGCGGGCGCCGCGGCGCCTGCCCCATGCTTCGTAGTGGCGGCCCTGCCACACGAGACGATAGGCGGCCGGGGGGCGACTCAGGGTGGGGTCGCGACGCGTGATTATCAGCGGGTAGCTCGCGAGCGCCGCAGGTGATGCGGCATCGAGATCGACCGGGTAGCCGTTGCCCGCGGCGATCCCGGCGAGCGCGGGAGGCAGATAGATGAAGTCCGGTCCGCCCACATCGAGATCGCGCAGCACATACAGCGACCATTCGTCGAAGTCCGTGAACAGCGCCGGTCCCCGGCCGGCGAAGCGCGAGTCCACGGAAGCGAGCTCTTCGTAGCGCGCGGTCGGCGCGAGGTTCGAGGTGTGGTACTGCAACGCGTCCGAGGCGAGCACGCCACCGGCGATCGCCAGCGCGAGCGCCGCCGCAGCCGCGGTCGCGAGGGCCCGCGGGCGCAACGCGCCGGCCATGCCTACGCCGGCCCAGGCGAGGAGCATCACCGCCGGTGAGGTGAGCACCATCGTCTTCGCTTCGGCCCACGTCGTGACCGAGTGGCTCACGATGAGCCAGGCGAGCAGCGAGCACGCGAGCCAGGCCGCGAGTGCGTAGCGAGCGCACGCGCAGCAGCTGTAGGACGCCGAGCAGCGCGCCGGCGAAGCACGATCACCGCGAGCACATGGGTGGCGAGGAGGCTCGCGCCGGCCGGCGAGAGCTTGTAACTTCCGCGCAGCCACACGCCGAGGATCTGTTCGACTCGCAGCGGCGTGCGCAGGTTGCCCGAGTTGCTGGTCGAGGCGATTTCGCGAGCCACTCGCAGCGATCCGGAGAGCTGCCGCCATGTCGGCCAGGCCGCGACGAGCAGCACGAGCAGGCCCGCGGCGCTCGACACGAGCAATGGCTTGGCGCGAGCGCGCGCGTGACGCAGCTCCCCAGCGACGATCCCCGCGAGCACCACCGCCGCCACCAGCGCCCAGGCGCCGAACGCCGCGCCCAGCGCCGATGCGCCGGCGCCGACCACGAGCGCGAACACGATCGCTCCGCGCGCGGGCCCCCACAGCCAGCGGCGATGCTCCACCACGAGCGCCCCCAACGTCAGGATCATCGCGAGCGCCGTGAGCTCCTTGACGGAGCCGAGCAGCTCGTAGGCGTAGTCGAGCGCCGCGAGCACGCTCGTCAGCGCAGCCAGAGCAGCCACCGCTACGGGCAGCCGCAGGCGTCGCGCCAGCTGCCAGGCCGGCCCGCTGGACAACGCCAGGATGAACGCGTTGAACGGCTGAAAGCACCAGATCAGTGGCAGGTGAAGGAGCAAGGCGCTGCCGCCGAAGAGCGTGTCGGCGCCCGAGGGGTAGCTCGCGTTGTAATAGGCGTTGATCACCCGGCCGTAGGAGTTGCGCAAGTCGAGCTGCGAGTAGTCCTGGCCGTGGTGGATGAGGAAGTCGGCCCCGGCCATGTGAACAGCTGAGTCGGCGAGCGCGAGGTAGGAAGAGAAGCTCGGCCGGCCGGCGGCGAGCACGGGAGCCAGCGCGAGGAGATAGGCGAGCCCTGCGGCGAGCGCGGGCCAAGGGGTGCGGCGCAGGCCGCGGAGAAACCGGAGCAGTCGCTCGCGAGCTGTAACGAACCCAGCAAGGGCAGCCGCCAGCATCAGGTAGGGAGTTGCGGGCGCGAGCGCCGACAGGTACGTGCTGAGCTGCGACAGCGCTATCAAGCCCGCCGCGCCCACAGCGAGCAATAGCGCAGCCAGGCACCCAACCACCCGCGACCCGGTCCACCAGTAGCCCGGCGCCAAGGCACAGTCCCGCGAGCGCCGCCGGATGGACCAGCGTGGTCAGCACGAACATCGGCGAAGGCTAAGCTAGCGCCCTGCCGGTGCCGCCAAGTCGTGCCGCTGGGAGGCGCGACCTGGCCGCCGCAAGGAGCCCCCCTGCAGACGGCGGACGCTATAAACCCGACTTGACATCAATCCTTCATGGATGGAAAGATTGGGTCGTCTCATCTCCAGAGAGCGCGGCGCGCCCCGCGGCACGGGGCGCGCCGCCTTTTCTTGGGGTCGGAGACGGCGAGCCCACCGGCAGGCCGCGGCGCCGTCGAGGCCCGCTCGCGCGGGCCGCACCTCGGGTGCCGGTCGGAGACATCGACAGCGCCCGGCCGCGCCCCATGCCCCCGGCTGGATTCGAACCAGCGACCCTCGGATTAGAAGTCCGATGCTCTATCCGGCTGAGCTACGGGGGCGAGCGCCCTGCAGCGCGGGCCACGAGGTCGCGCAGCGGGCGGTGTGTGCATCGTGCCACGAAGCGGAGACCGAACGTGGGCGCGCGATCGCTCGGGACGTGCAGCGAGGGATCTCGCGGGTCGCCTCGAACTTAGGTCTCGTTGAGCTGAACTTAGGCCCCGTTCAGCTGAAACCTGTTAAAAGTTCGGCCTATGCCGCCCGTGGAGAGCGACGAGCAGGATCTCACTCGCAAGCAGCGCCGCGAAGCCGCGCGCGCTCAACGCAAGGCGCTCGAGCAGGCGGAGGCCGCCAGCGAGGTGCGCCGCACCCGCCTCACGCAACTCGGGATCGTCGTCGCGATCGTGGTGGTCGCGGTCGTCGCGATCCTTGTGGCCAGCGGTGGCGGTGGTGGAAAACACGCCACCAAACAGGAAAAAACCAAGATCGCCGGAGAAGTCACGTCGCTGATCGGAGGCATACCCCAGAGCGGAAACGCGCTGGGTAGCCCGACGGCTCCCGTCACGCTGCAGTACTTCGGCGACCTCGAGTGCCCGATCTGCAAGGACTTCACGCTCGGCGCCCTGCCCTCGTTGATCCAGAACTGGGTGCGGTCGGGCAAGCTGCGCATCGAATACCGCTCGCTCGAGACCGCGACGCGCGAACCGGAAGTGTTCCAGACCCAGCAGCAGGCTGCACTTGCAGCGGGCAAGCAGCAGAAGATGTGGGACTTCGTCGAGACCTTCTACCACGAACAGGGCGAAGAGAACTCCGGCTATGTCAACGAGGCCTTCCTTGAAGGCATCGCCCGCCAGGTGCAGGGCCTCGACCTCGCGAAATGGGCGAGCGATCGCAAGAACTCCGAACTCGCCAGCCAGGTGGCGAGCGATGCGCAAGCGGCCAACAACGCCAGCTTCACCGGCACGCCGTCGTTCTTGATCGGCAAGACCGGGGGCACGATGACGAAGTACGAAGCCAGCTCGCTGACCGAACCGGGGCCCTGGAACGAAGAGATCGAAAAGCTGCTCAAGGCCTGATCTCGACGATGAGCACGCAGACCCTGAGGAGAACGCTCATTGCGCTCACCGTCCTGGGCATCGGCGTTGCCAGCTATCTGACCTACATCCATTACGCGGGCATCAAGCCGCTGTGCGGTCGCAACGGCGGCGGGTGCGAGATCGTGCAGACCTCGCAGTACTCGAAACTCGCCGGGGTGCCGGTCGCTCTGATCGGGCTGCTCGGCTACATCGCGATTCTCGCCTCGCTGCTCGTGCGCCAGAGCGAGAACACGAGGCTGGCGACCGCCGCGCTCACGGTCCTCGGCTTCGGCTTCAGCGCCTACCTGACCTACCGCGAGCTGTTCACGATCCACCACATCTGCGAGTACTGCGTCTCGAGCGCAGTGATCGTGACGGTGCTGATGTGCCTGTCGATCTGGAGCTTCCTGCGCGGTGAGCAGCCGACGGGCGTCGACGGACCCGCAGCAGCAGCGGCTTCGCCCGAGCCGGCGACGCCCGCGCGTAGCGCCTCCTAGGCAGAGTTCGGAAATACTTGGACTCACGCTGAGCGGCCCGACGCTCGTCTAGTCAATCTGTCCAATCGTGCATTGCGCCGGCGCACCACGGCACGCGGGCGGCCGAGGGAATAGGCACGAATGGACAGGACCTTGAGTAGCTCCGCCAGCGCTCGTTCTCAGTGCACGGACAGCGGCGAGGCGCGAATCGAGCGGCTGTTCGAGATGACGAGCGATCTGCTCGCAACGATCTCGACCGACGGCCGTTTCACGCTGCTCAACCCCGCGTGGGAGCGGCTGCTCGGCTTGAGCCGGGAGGAGCTTCAGGCGCATTCGATCACCGAGTTCATGCATCCCGAGGACGTGCAGGACACCATGAGCCTGCTGCGCGGCGCGGGGCCCGAGCGCGCACAGCTCGAGCAGTTCACCAACCGCTATCGCCACCGGGACGGATCTTGGCGCTGGCTGATGTGGAGCGCGCGCCTCGACGGTGACACGTGGTATGCGGCCGCACGCGACGTCACCGATCACATGGTGCTCGAGCGCCAGGCGCTGCATGACCCGCTGACCCACCTCCCCAACCGCCTCCTGCTGATGGACCGCGCGAGGCAGGCGCTCGCGAGGCTGTACCGCACTCAAGGCGCCGTGGCGATGCTGTTCGTCGACCTCGACCGGTTCAAGGCGGTCAACGACAATCTCGGCCACGACGTCGGCGATCAGCTGCTCATCGCGACCTCCGAGCGGCTCGCAGACCTGATGCGCGACAGCGACACGGTCGCGCGGCTCGGCGGCGACGAGTTCGTGATCCTCGCCGAGAACATCGAGAGTCACGAGGAAGCACTCGCGCTCGCAGAGCGTGTGCTCGATGCGCTCGAGCGGCCGTTCCCGGTGGCCTCGGCCGAGGTCGCAATGCTCGCCAGCGTAGGCATTGCGATCTCGCGCAGCCCCGAAACGGACGCCGAGGCAATGCTGCGCGAGGCCGACGTCGCGATGTATCGCGCCAAGGGCGAAGGCGGACGCCGGCTGAAGCTCTTCGACGAGAGTCTGCGCCAAGAGCTCGACTCGCGCGTGGAGATCGAAAGTCGCCTGCGCGAAGCCCTGCCGAGGCACGAGCTGCTGCTCGCCTACCAGCCCATCATGCCTCTCGCAGGGGGCACCGCCGTCGCCGTCGAGGCACTCGTGCGTTGGCGCCCACAGGGGGACAGCCAAACGGGCGCGGAGCTGCTGCCCGCGAGCTTCCTGCTGCGCGCCACCGACAGCGAGCTGATGGTCCAGATCGGCAACTGGGTGCTGCACACGGCCTGTAGGCAGGCGGAGACGTGGCGGCGCCAAGGCGTGGTCGTTCCGGTCTCGGTGAACATCTCCCCTCGTGAGCTCACCGAGCTGGATCTCGCCGAGCGCGTGCGCGAGGCGCTGGCCTACTGCCGGCTGCCCGGACGCGCGCTATGCCTCGAGATCGGCGAGGACGCCGTGCTGCGCGACCCCGAGCGTGCGAGGGCTGCGCTGAAGGATCTCAAGAACCTGGGCGTGTCCATCGCGCTTGACAACTTCGGCTCAAGCGAACTCTCGCTCGGGCTGCCCGGCAATCTCCCGCTCGACCTCCTCAAGCTCGATCGCGGGCTCGTGCAGAGCTTCGACCACGACAGAGACCGCCGTGCGGTCTTCGCCGCAACCATCGCGCTTGCCAAGGCGTCCGGGCTCACCGCGGTTGCGGTCGGCATCGAAACGAATCGCCAGCTTGCGCTCGTGCGTGAGCTCGAGTGCACAGTCGGTCAAGGCTTCCTGCTCCACAACCCTGCATCCCCAGACCGTCTGCGCCTCCGTGATGCCGCCGCGGTAACGTCCGCGCCATGGCGGCCTCTCGTGCGCCTCGGCAGCGACAGTCGCCTCTGAGCGACGCCGACGTCGCGCGCCTCAAGCGTGCAGCCGCGGTTGCCGCCGCCGAGCTTCTGGAGGACGGCATGCGCGTCGGGCTCGGCACCGGGAGCACTGTCGCCGAGCTCCTGCCGGCCATAGCCGAGCGCGGTCTCAGCGGACTTCTCTGCGCAGCCAGCTCACCGGCCACCGAACACGCGGCACGCGCGCTCGGGCTGAAGCTCGCACCGTTTGACGAGTTCGGCGAGCTCGATATAGCGATTGACGGCGCCGACCAGGTCGACCCCGCTGGCTGGCTCGTTAAGGGCGGGGGCGGCGCACACACGCGCGAGAAGATCATCGCGGCGGCGGCCGCACGCTTCGTCGTCATCGTCTCCGCTGATAAGGCCGTGCCGGAGATCCGAGCGCCCGTGCCGCTCGAGCTGGTGAGCTTCGGGGTCGAGCACACGCTCGCGTCCCTCTCGCCCGCGCAGCTTCGTGACGTGCCTGCGAGTCCCGACGGCGGCCTGATCGCGGACTACCTCGGGCCCGTCGGCGATCCACGTGCGCTGGAGGCGACGCTCGGCGCAACGCCCGGCGTCGTCGAGCACGGCCTCTTCGCGCCCGAGATGGTCAGCCTGATCCTGCTGGCGAGCGCGGATGGAGTGGAGCGCCGCAGCGCCGGCAAGCCCTGGCCGTAGCCGCCGAGCAACATGGCGGCGCCGCACGAGTGCACTGCGAGCTGCTCGGCATCTGCCGCAAACTGCGCGGTCGCCGCTCTCGGTCGCCGATGCCGAGGTCTAGATTCAGCCCCACAGCCAGCTTGCGGCGAGGGGACGCCGCCGGACCTTACTAGCGGCACACGGGCGCCTCTTGATGTGGTGCGAGGCACTCCTCCGTGACCAAGCCCGTGTGCCGCTGAAAGCGTACCGCGCCCGGCCCGCCCGCGGGGCAACTCGTGTCTGCCACCCCACGCGAGCACCGCCCCGCGGGCGCGCCGCGCAGGACCGGCTACGCGGCGTGCTCGCCCGAGGCGCGCCTGATCGACTCGATCGCGCTGTGCGGCTCGCCCGGTAGGTCCGCGAGACCCGCCGCGATCTCTGCAGCGCGCTCGATCGTCGTGTGCTTGCCCTCCTCGATCCAGCGGCCCAGCCAGCGAAGCGCCCAGGCGTCATAGTCGCTCGCGCGCCTGGCCGCGAGCAGGGGCAGAAAGCGCAGCGCCAGCTCGAGGTCGATGGGGCGCCGCCGTTCCTGCGCGAGTTCGCCCGCAAGCGTGATCGCGAAATCGAGCTCGCCCCGCGCGAGCGCCGCCTCGAGCTCGGCGAGCGGTCGATACGGTCGCGGCGTCATCATGCGAACATATGTTCGCATAACTGTCCCTCGCCGCGTCGTGCCGCCGGAATGGGATCGCGACGCCAGCTCTCGAGCTCACGTGAGCTCGCATGGCCGCCGATACGAGCAGCAACCATGGCAGAGCAACCCTCTTTCATCACACGCGTTCCGCTCGCGCGTGAGCTTGCTTCGCTGCTGCCATCTGCTGCAGGAGAAGCGGCTTCGCCAGCAAGACCGCGACGGGAGCGCCGGCGCGGGCGGCGAGCAGATGCTCGCGCGGTCACTCGCGCGTCGCTGCCCGGGAGTCCCGGTCCTTCACAACCGACGAGCGCCGCGGCAGCAGGGCAACATCAACCACATCGCGTTCGCCCCGACAGGCGTTTACGTGATCGACTGCAAGCGACATAGGGGCAAGATCAAGATCGCGCGGCCGCTGTTCGGCCCGGCCCGGCTGATGATCGACGGGCGCAACCGCAGCCAGCTCGTCGCGGGCCTCGCGAGGCACGTCGCCGAGGTGAGGGCGGCGCTCGCTGGCCTCGCGGACGACCTGCCGGTCCATGGCTGCTTCTGCTTCATGGCGCCGGAGGGTCCGCTCGCCGGCACGCGGCTGCCCCTCGTGCGCACGCTCAGCATCAACGGTTATCCGCTCTACACGCCACGTCCGCTGGCGCAGCGGCTGAAGAAGCGCGGCCCGCTCACGAGAGCGCAGGCCACGAACTCGCGGCCGAGGTCGCCGAGCGGCTGCCGCCGGCGACTGCAGGCTGAGCCCAGGACATCATCGTAACGATGAGCCGCGGCGTCACGCCGCCGAGGGGAGCCATGCCTTCGACTACGCCGAGACGTTCGCCAAGGCCGACGCCGCGATGTATGAGGCAAAGCGCGCCAGGCTCTCGCCGAGCGGGGGACCCAGGAATCGAACCTGGCGTTGCGGTTTTGGAGACCGCATCGAAAGCCCGTAAACATTGGCCGGATCGACCGTGCGGGCCAGTGTGTGGGCCAGTTAGCCGATCCGCAGCCCGAAGGCTCGCGCCGTGAACCGGCCCTCCATCGAGGAGCCACACACCGGGCAGACGCGCTTAGTCATGCGATCAGCTGAGGTCCACGGTCGTGCGAGGCCATCGACGCGGGCCACATAGCGCCTCGATCTCGCCTTTCACCCATAAGCCGACGTCTTTCACCCATAAGCCAATCCCGTAATCCATAGGCTGGTTCACGGGCCGCATAAGTGCAAAGCTGATCGTCGGGATTTGTTACGCGCTGGATACAGTAGTTTCTTCCGACTCGCCCTCGGGTGAATGCCGATGGATGTGCACCCAGCGACTGAGAGCGTTCCGACCAGTCGAAGTCACCGTGAAGGGGGGCTGGTCATGGCAAGAGACTTTCTACACGCACGGCCCCGGGTCCCTGTGGCAGCGGTACTTGGATTCACGCTGGCGGCATCATTGCTCGCGCTCTGCTCACGTGCCAACGCTGAACCGAGCGACGGTATCCACAACATCCAGCACGTCGTGATGATCATGCAGGAGAACCGCTCCTTCGACTCCTACTTCGGCACATACCCGGGGGCAAACGGTATCCCGGCGGACGTCTGTGTTCCAGATCCGGTGTACGGCGGTTGCGTTCGACCGTATCACAACAACGAACTTGCGAACGTGGGGGGTCCCCACGGCCATGCTGCCGCGATAGCGGATATCAACGCCGGCAAGATGGACGGCTTTGTTGCGTCGGTCGAGGAAAAACTGGGGTGCATCCCAGAAGATCCCGCTTGCGCCAACGAATGCGGCCAGTCGCGCAGTTGCTTGGACGCAATGGGATACCACGATGCGCGCGAGATCCCGAACTACTGGACATACGCCAAGAACTACGTGCTCCAGGACAACATGTTCGAGTCGACCGCTTCATGGAGCCTTCCCGAGCACCTGTATCTGGTGTCGGCGTGGTCGGCGGTCTGCCCGGCTGGGGGCGAAGAACCTATTCGCATGCGTGAACAACATCGACAAGCCGCAGGCATCCTGGTGCTTGGTTGGGTGGTCCTCTCATTCCCGGAAAAGCGACGTACGCGTGGACCGACCTCACCTATGCGCTGGCACACGCCAACGTCAGTTGGCGATACTACATCGACGAAGGATCCGAGCCCGATTGCGAGAACGACGAATCACTGACATGCCGGCCCGTCGAACAGGGGCCAAGACCCCCGGCATCTGGAATCCGCTCGCAGACTTCGACCGACGTCAAACAGGACGGTCAGCTCCGAGACATCCAGTCACTGACCAACTTCTACACGGCCGTGACTAACCCGACGGGCTGCGGGCTGCCTAACGTCAGCTGGATCGCTCCCAATTTCAAGGTGTCCGAACACCCGCCCGTTCTGATCAGCCGCCGGGCAAGCCTACGTGACCACTCTCGTCAACTCGATCATGCGCAGTCCATGCTGGGGCAGCACCGCCATCTTCCTCTCGTGGGATGACTGGGGAGGCTTCTACGATCACGTCGTACCACCATCATCGATCAGAACGGCTATGGCTTGCGGGTACCGGGCCTCGTCATCAGCCCGTATGCGCGCAAGGGTATATCGACCACCAGAGTGCTCAGTCACGACGCCTACCTGAAGTTCATCGAGGACGACTTCCTGGGTGGCATGCGCTTGAATCCAGCGACGGACGGCCGCCCTGATCCACGCCCAGACGTGCGCGAAGAAGCCGCCCAACTTGGCGATCTCACCAACGATTTCAACTTCAACCAGGAACCGCAGCCGCCCATGTTGCTCAATCCACACCCCGCTCCCGGACCTGCCTCCCAGCCACCCGGGGAAGGAGGGAGCGCACCGACCGTCAGCGCCGTCGCAGCACCGGCCCGCACGCAGACGACGGCGACAGTAGAAGCGTCCGTGAATCCCAACGGAGAGCCGGTTACCGCCTGTAACTTCGAATACGGCATAACGACCTACGAATCCAGCGTTCCCTGCGAACCAGCTCAGATAACCGGCAACAGCGCGCTTACGGTATCAGCACACCTGGAAGGCCTCAACGCAGCTACGACCTACCATTCGCGGCTCGTGGCCAAGAACGCCGTCGGCACGGCGAGCAATGCCGGCTCGTTCGCGACCAAAGCGTGGCCCCCCACGGTGATCAGCCTGAACCCGAATAATGGGCCCAGCCCGGGCGCCACCACCGTCGCGGTCACCGGCACGCACTTCGTCACGGGGAGCGAAAAGACGAAATTCATGTTCGGAAAGATGCCCGCCACGTCCGTCAACTGCACCTCTTCGTCCACCTGCAACGTGGTCATCCCCGTCCATCCTGTTGAACTCGTCAACGTGAGGGCGATCGCCGACGGTATGTTCAGTGCGATTACGCCAGGCGATCAGTTCACCTACAACTGACGCGCGGTCGACTTGCCTCGGCTTCCTCGCAGGCCAGCTCTCGCGGTCGCGTCGCGCCCAGGGCAGGCGCCCGGCAAAGCTGCTGCGACCCGGCGCTTGACCTCCGAGAAGGCCACGTCGAACCGCGGGCCTAACCGGTTCACGCTTGCCCAATGCCCGACGCCGGCGCGTCCGGGGAGGTTGGCGTAAGCGTCCCCTCGAGCGGTTCCCTTGCGAGTGGCTTGCTCATGACGCGATCCCCGGATGCATCCGCTTGAGCGTTCCGCCGAGACCAATCGGCCCAACCTGAGTGAACGGCCCATCGTGGGCGCTGCGGTTCCTGTGAAGTTCGCGCCGTGCAGTCCCGAGGTCCTGATAGCGGGTCACGTAGGCGCCGCGGTCCTCCTCGCTCGCCGCCCCCCAGCTCGCCTCGATCGCCCCGTTCTCCCGACGGGCCTCACGCCGTCGCTCTAGCTGGTCCTCGTAGAGGCTCTCGTTGTGGGACCGCCGCGCCTCGAGCTTCTCACGCTCTTCGTCGCTCAACCCGAGGTCGTCCAACTCGTCGACGGCAGCAGCAAGCAGCTCTGCGTCCACGCCCACCTCGCCCGCATAGCTGCCGAGGTCCGGCATCCGCACAGCCCCAGCCGGGCCCCAGCCCTCAGCGGTGAGCTGCTCGCGACACTCCGCCGCGATTGCCGCCCGGATGCGCTCACGGTCCTCGCTCGCGACATCCGGCGCCTTGAGCTCCTCGCCGGCGCCAGCTGCAGCGCCAGAGCGCGGATCGTCGCGACCGGCACCGGGTCGTCCAGGGCTGCGAAGACCGCGAGTAAGAGGTCGCGCTGCAGCTCGAGCGTCTCGCGCTCCAGACGCGCAGCCTCGGCCTCAGCCTCTCGCTCGGCCTTCAGGATCTCGCGGTCCAAGGCCAGCGCCTTATCGCTCGAGACGCCGCCCGCCACGCTCGCGCTTCGCGCCGCGCTCTCGTCGCCCCTCTGCAACGCTCTTTCCGTCGCCTCGACCGCCTGCGCCTCCACACGACGGTGCGCATCCCTTGCCTTGCGCATCGAGTCGAGAGGACCGGCGGCAGGGGCCTCGCCTGCGGCGTGGTTCGGAGCCGTCGTCGCGCGTTCGCGACCTTTGCCCTCAGGACTGGGATTCGGCACTGTAGAGCCGAGCGGGGGACCCAGGAATCGAACCTGGCGTTGCGGTTTTGGAGACCACCGTGTTACCGATACACCAGTCCCCCGGGATCGCCGATCTTACGGCGATTGCGACCGGACCCCGAATCTTAGGCCCGCCCGCCGCGAGAGCCAACTACCGCTGTGGACCGCCGTGGACTGCTCGACGCGAGGTCGGTTTGCATCTGCCGTGCATCAACGGGCGGCCGTGTCGCCGACGAAAGACCTGAAACGGCGTGAGCCGATCACGGACCCGTACGTGCGCATCAACTCGGGCCCAGCAGTCCCATCTCAAACGACAGCTCGGTCCCGGCGACGGCGCTCACCGCGACGAGCACGCCGAGCGCCTGACACCAGCCCGCGCCAGCGTCATCCAAATCGTCAGAACGCCTCAGGCCGAGGTACTCGGCGACCAGGACAATCGTGGGGGACGCGATCCCGAAGCACGCCAGGATGATGTGAAAGCCCCGTCGGGATAGTCCTCCGCTCCGGCCCACCGCTCGTTCCACTGGTATGCCATCTCTTCCGCTCCCTTATCGTGGCTCGCTGCTGTCACCCGCGGAGATAGGTCGGCCGGCCGCCAACACCAGCGGCCGGCATGCTAGTTCGGCGCGGCTGCGGATCTGCGCTCGCCGGCCGCGCTGAGATGAGGCGCAAGCCAGGCCTGCAGGCGTGCGAGCGGCGCCGCGCCGGTCAGGCGGTCGACCTCCGAGCCGTCACGGATCAGGATCAGCAGGGGAATTCCCTGCACCCCGTAGCGGGCTGCGATCGCCGGCGCCTCGTCGACGTTGAGCTTGACCACCTTCAGGCGGCCGGCGTTCTCCTGGCCGAGGCGCTCGACAAGCGGCGAGACCATGCGGCACGGCCCACACCACGGCGCCCAGAGGTCGACCAGCACCGGTACCGAGGAGGTGATCTCCTGCTCGAATGTGCCGGGTCCGGCCTCGACGATCCAGGGAAGCAGCGTCTGGCAGACGCTGCAGCGCGGGACGCCGGTGGGTGTCGGGCGCACCCGGTTCTTCGTCCCGCATTTGGGACAGGCGACGATTGTGCCTTGGCTAGCCATCAGATCGTGATCGTAGGCCGTCCGCAGGCGCAGATCGTGCGACGCCGCGAACGGCCTGCCGACCTCACGCGGCCGTGCTCTCCTTCTTGGCTTGACCGCCGTTCCTCTGCGCCTTGATCTCGATCCGCTTGGCGCGCGGCGTCTGGGGCTTGGGGATCCTCAGCGTCAGCACGCCATCGGAAAGTGAGGCCTCGATCGCATCGGGATCGAGACCCCCGGGCACCCGTAGGCTGCGCTCGAACCGGCCAAACCCGCGCTCGATGCGCTGTGCTTGCTCGGCCCCGTTCTCGCGGCTGTAGGAGTACGGGCGCTCGCCGCGGATCGTGAGCACGTCGTTCTCGAGCTCGATGTCCAGGTCCTCCGAGCGCAGACCCGGAACGTCCATGTACACGGTCACTCCGTCCTCTCCCACCAGCAGGTCGGCCGGAGGGACGAACGCGCCTGTGACTCCGGGGGTCTGCAGTGCCTGGCTCAACTCCCGTAACCAAGGTGCAAAGGGCTCCACCAACATTGTCGCCATCAGACTCTCCGTTCTTCTCGCTTCGAGGCTCGGCGGAGGTGAGCCTCCCTGTGTGGTCTGACTAGGACATGCGGCCCCGCGATCAAGCGGGACTGGGCAGCTCGAAGCGCAGAGCGCAGGCCGCCAGCTGCTCAGAGAGCTCGGTCTCGACGCGAACGTGGAAGACCGAACCGCCCTCGTCGATTACCGCCTCGGCCAGCTCGTTGATCACATCTGGCGTATGACGCATTCGCTCGCCGCAAACCGGGCAAGCCTCTCCGGTCGAGGCAAGCCAGCGCGAGCGATCGCACACGACGCCCGGGCGGGTCGCGCCTTCGTGAACGTAGAGGGTCTTCACGGCGGCCACCGATGCTGCCCACAGGCATGCGTCAAGTCCAACGGCCCCGTGACCTCCGGCTGCCGCGGCTTCGAGCACCTCGGCGACGCGCCGGCGCTGTTGATCGAGCTCAAAGCGCTCGAGCACCGCCCCTGCCTGCTCCTGGATCGCACCGAGCGTGATCGCGGAGTGGTCGACGGTGAAGGTCCCGGCGAGCCGCTCCTGCAGGGCGCGCGGGAGAAGTTCCTGAACGCCTGGCAGCTCGGCCTCGTGCCCGCCCAGGGTGAGCACGGCGTTCCGATCGCTGGCGAGGAGCTCCTCCAACGCGTCGAGGAGGACCCTGAGGTAGCGCTTCTTATGAGCTTCGGCCTTGTGCGGGTCGCGACGCTGGTTGACCTCCTGCAGGCTCGCTCCGCGTACCGAGCTGGCGGGCGGCAGCGACCCGACCTCGCGTACCTGGCCGAGGTAGAGCTCCCACGCGTGCGACGACTCCCGGTCGATGTGCACTGCGAAGCAGCGTCGGTACTCCTCGAGCACCGCCACCATCGGGCGGACCCAGGGCCTCTCGTCGATCACGACGCGGTCGCGGACTTCTCGCGGTAGCCGGACGACCTCGAGCATTCCCGCTCGGCTGCACGAAATGATCGCAAGCGTCTCAGGCATGTTGGCAATGAGGTCGACCACCGCTTCAATGTTCTCGATGTCCTCGCGAAGCGAGAGACGTGCGTCGTGCTCGAGGTTCCGATCGTCCTGGCGCGTGCGCACCTCGTGCAGGAGACTGTCTGCTTTCGTCATTGCGACGTGGTGCGCGTCGCCGGGCGTCGCGGGAACCGCGATGTAACTCGAGACGACCGGCAGCGCGCCCCCGTGGAAGCTCAGGATTCGCTCGAGCTTCTCCGTGGTGAGAAGCTCGTCGGCCGCCGCCAGCGCCATTTCGGAAAGCTGCTGCTTGCGGGAGGCGGTGTAAGCCGTGCGTGCTGTCATCGTGGCTCAGCCGTCGATGACCGCCTGGACCTTGGCGAGCAGGCGCAGCTCGGCCTCCGTGAGGCCGGCATGGCGCTGGTTGGCGATCGTCAGGCGCACGTGATTGAACTCGAGGATGCACATGTCGGGTCGGCGAAGATGATCCTCGGCGGCCGCCGCGATCCTCTCCACGAACCTGAGCGCACCGTCGAAATCCCGAAAGCGCAAATCGCGCACGAGCGACTGGTCGATGCGGCGCCAGCCAGGAGGTAGCGACTGGCGCCGCCGGGGAGAGGCGATTTCCACGCTCAGCCCGCCTTGACCTCGATGCGCCGTGCTCGCGCCCGCTCGGACTTGGGCACGCGCACGGTCAGCACGCCGTCATGCAGGTTGGCCTCGATGTGCCCCTCGTCCGCCTGGCCTGGCAGCGTGACGCGGTACTCGAACTCGCCGGTGCGGCGCGTGCGTTTGCGCAACACCCCCTTGCGTTCCTTCTCCTTGATCTCTCCGCTGATGATCACTTCGGAGTCGCGCAGCTCGACGTTGACGTCCTTGCGATCGACGCTCGGCAGCTCGGCTTCGATGATCCACGCGTCCTCGGTCTCCTCCACGTCGGCCAGCGGCACCCATCCGCCGCCGTTGCCGGCGCCGGTCGGCGCCCAGACGCTGTCCATCAAGCGGCCGAACTGCTCGTTCAGCTGCTCCAGCTCCTGGAACGGCTGCCAAGTCTGCAAGGCCGCGGGCCGTGCCCGACGCGGAGAGTCGGTTTGCTTCACGGGGAGAGCCATTCCTGCTCCTTTCCTGAATCGAAGGTGTGTACCCCCACTGCAGCTAGGCCGCAGCCCCGAAAGACAAGCCGACCGGCATTTTCGCCCGGCATCGGCCTTGAAGCGCGCGCTGGGCGCCCTATGAACACGTGAGAGATTCGCTTGTGCGACCGATAGGAGCTGGCATGGCTAAGGCGGTAGGCATCGATCTGGGCACCACCAACTCGGTGGTCGCCGCGACGATGGAGGGTGGCCACGCCGAGGTCATCCCCAACGCGGAGGGTGGCCGCGTCACGCCCTCGGTGGTGGCGTTCACTGACGACGGCCAGCGGCTCGTGGGCCAGGTGGCCAAGCGCCAGGCGATCCTCAACCCCGAGGCGACGATCTACTCGGCCAAGCGGTTCATCGGCCGGCGCTGGGGTGAGGTCGACGAGGAGGCGAAGATCGTCTCCTACAAGGTCGTCAAGGGCCCCAACGATGCGGTCCGCTTCGAAATCCGTGGCAAGCAGTACGCGCCGGAGGAGATCTCGGCGCTGGTGCTGCGCAAGCTGGCCGACGACGCCGCGAAGTTCCTCGGCGAGAAAGTGACCGAGGCGGTCATCACGGTCCCGGCGTACTTCAACGACGCCCAGCGCCAGGCGACCAAGGACGCCGGCAAGATCGCCGGCCTGGAGGTCCTGAGAATCATCAACGAGCCCACGGCCGCCGCCCTCGCGTACGGGATGGACAAGCAGGGTCAGGAGACGGTGCTGGTCTTCGACCTTGGCGGCGGCACCTTCGACGTCTCGCTGCTCGAGGTCGGCGACGGGGTGGTCGAGGTCCGCGCCACCAGCGGCGACGGTCACCTCGGCGGCGACGACTTCGACAAGCGGATCGTCGACTGGCTCGCCGATGAGTTCAAGCGCGACCAGGGGATCGACCTGCGCAACGACCCCCAGGCGCTGCAGAGGCTCTACGAGGCCGCCGAGCGCGCCAAGGTGGAGCTGTCGGCGACCACCCAGACGCAGATCAACCTGCCGTTCATCACCGCCGACGCGGCGGGGCCCAAGCACCTGAACCTGACACTCACCCGGTCGCAGTTCGATCAGCTGACCAAGGAGCTGGTCGAGCGCTGCCGCGGTCCCGTCGAGCGGTCTCTCGCCGACGCGAAGCTGACCGCCGATGACATCGATGAGGTGATCCTGGTGGGCGGCTCCACGCGGATCCCGGCCGTGCAGGAGCTGGTGCGCCGACTCACCAAGGGCAAGGAGCCCAACATGACCGTCAACCCCGACGAGGTGGTGGCACTCGGCGCCGCCCTGCAGGCGGGCGTGCTCAAGGGCGAGGTCGAGGACGTCGTGCTGCTCGACGTCACGCCCCTGTCGCTCGGCCTCGAGACGCTCGGCGGCGTGATGACCAAGGTGATCGAGCGCAACACGACGATTCCCGCACGGCGCACCGAGACCTTCTCCACGGCGGAGGACAATCAGACCGCTGTCGACGTGGTCGTCCTGCAGGGCGAGCGCGAGCTTGCTGGCGACAACCGCCAGCTTGCGCGCTTCCGCCTCGAGGGCATCCCGCCGGCGCCCCGTGGCGTCCCGCAGATCGAGGTGACGTTCGACATCGATGCCAACGGAATCCTCAACGTCTCGGCCCGGGACAAGCAGTCCGGCAAGGAACAGAGGGTCACGATCTCCGAGAGCACGAACCTCGACCAGCGCGACATCGAGCAGATGGTCCGCGAGGCCGAAGCGCACGCGGAGGAGGACCGCCGCCGCCGCGAGGAGATCGATGCCCGCAACGAGCTCGATTCCCTTGCCTACCGGGTCGAGCAGCTGATCGCCGAGCTCGGGGCGAGCCTGCCGGTGCACGAGAAGGCCCGAGCTGAACAGCTCGTCGCCGGCGCGCGCGAGGCGATCAAAGATCAAGCCGGGCTCGACCGGACGCGCCCGCTCATCGCCGATCTGCAGCAGCTCGTGCACGGCCTGCCGGCGAGCGCGGCAAGTGCCGCGAGCGCAGGCGGCAACGGAGCGGGCGAGCACGACGATGCCGGCGGTGCGGGCGGATTCGGAGCAAGAGGTAGTGGATGCCGAATTCACGCGGGAGTGACGCCGGCGAGCAACTTGCCTCGCACGCCGGTGACGGCGAGGCCGGACGACGCTCGGCAGCGGACATGCGCGACGCCCCGCCACAGACGGGAGCGCCCGTGGCCGAGGCGGAGAACGACAAGCAGGACCTGACCGGCGAACTCGCTCAGATCGAGGACCGCTACCGGCGCGCTCTCGCCGACCTGGACAACTACCGCAAGCGCTCGGCGCGCGAACTCGACAGAAGGGTCGCCGAAGCCGGGGAGGCGGTGCTGCGCGACTGGCTCGATGTCGTGGACAGCGTCGAGCGCGCGATGCAGATGGAGGTCAACGGCCCGTGCCGTGAGGGGCTTCAGGCGGTCATGGCTCAGATGGACACGGTCCTGCAACGCCACGGCGCGCAGCGGATCGGGATACAGGGCGAGCGTTTCGACCCGGAGCGTCACGAAGCGGTGGCTACCCGGACCTCCACTGACGTGCCCGATCAGACGGTGCTCGAGGTGCAGCGATCCGGGTTCGCCCGCGGAGAGCGCGTGATCCGTCCCGCCCAGGTCGTGGTCGCGCGCACAGGCGAGCATGCGCGCTGATGGCGGTCGCATTTCAGGACTACTACGAGGCACTGGAGGTGCCGCGCGACGCAAGTCCGGATGACATCCGTCAGGCGTACCGCAGGCTGGCGCGTAAGTACCACCCGGACGTCAACAAAGAGCCGGGCGCAGAGGACCGCTTCAAGCAGATCTCCGAGGCGTACGAGGTGCTGCGCGACGCGGATAAGCGGGCGCGCTACGACAAGCTCGGCGCGAACTGGAAGGCCGGCGAGGACGTGTCTGCGCGCGGGAGGTTTCGACGGCTTTCGCACGGGCGACGGCTTCGGCGACGTACACGTCGAGTTCGGCGGAGGCGACTTCAGCGACTTCTTCGAGGGACTCTTCGGCCAGAGGGCTCGCCGCGGCGCGAGCCGCAGCGGCTTCGACGGCTTCTCGATGCGCGGCGGCGACCACGAGGCGGTACTCGAGCTGACGCTCGAGGAAGCCGCTGCGGGCGGCAAGCGCCGGATCTCGCTCGGTGACGGGCGCGACTTCGAGGTCGAGATCCCGCGCGGCGTGCGCGACGGCCAGAGGATCCGGCTCGCCGGACAGGGCAGCGCCGGGATCGGGGGCGGCCCCGCCGGCGATCTCTTCCTGCGCGTGCGCCTGAAGCCGCACCCTCGCTTTCGCGTCGAGGGCCGCGACCTGTACGTCGATCTCCCTGTCTCGCCGTGGGAGGCGGCGCTCGGCGCAGAGGTCCCGGTCCCGACCCTGCAGGGCAGCGCCCGCGTGAAGGTGCCGGCCGGGTCCTCGACCGGTCGGCGGCTGCGGCTTCGCGGCCAGGGGCTGCCGGGGCCCAACGGCTCAGGCGGCGACCTCTACGCGGTGCTTGCCGTGCACGTGCCAAAACGCTTGAGCAAGCGTGAGCGCGAGCTGTTCGAGCAGCTGGCCGAGACCTCGAAGTTCGATCCCCGAAAGGGGCTCTGATGGCCTCGGCGACGAGAGCGCGAAAGAGCAACCAGCCACTCGCTCCGACAGACCCGTCGCTGCTGGCGCTCGAGGCGCTCGCCGAGCGCACCGGGTTGCACCCCGACGTCGTGCGCCGGCTCACCCGCCTCGGTCTGCTCGAACCGGGCGGCGGCACCGCGGCGGCGCCACTGTTCCGGGCAAAGGACGTGACTGTGCTCGTGCGGGCCGTGCGCCTGCGCGGCGATCTCGGCCTGAACTACGCGGGTGCCGTGCTCGCCAGCGAGCTGCTCGGGCGAATTGAGGAGCTGGAACGGCGGCTGCGCGCGGGCGCGCCGACACACGCATACCGGAGGTGATCGCATGGACCCGAACCGTCTCACGCTGAAGAGCCAGGAAGCCCTCCACGACGCTCAGACCAAGGCCCTTCGCTACGGGCACACCGAGGTCGACAGCGATCACCTCCTGCTCGCTCTGATCGAACAACCCGACGGCCTGATCCCGCGACTTCTCACGCGCGCCGACGTCGACACCGGCGCGCTGCGCACAGCGCTTGAGCTCGCGCTCGAGAGCCGCCCTCGCGTAAGCGGCCCGGGAGCCGGCGACGGACAGATCGGGGTGACGCGCGCGCTCGCCCAGCTCCTCGACGCAGCCCAGCAGGAGGCCGAGCGGCTCAATGACGAGTACGTCTCCGTGGAGCACATCGTCCTCGCGATGCTGGCGTCCGGCGCCGAGACGAACGCGGGCAGGCTGCTGCGCGAGCACGGGCTCGATCGCGAGCGCCTGCTCGAGATCCTCACCCAGGTACGCGGAGCCCAGCGCGTCACCAGCGCCACCCCCGAGGGTGCATACGAGGCGCTCGAGAAGTACGGGCGTGACCTCGTGGACGCGGCCCGCACCGGCGCGCTGGACCCCGTGATCGGCCGTGACTCGGAGATCCGCCGGGTCATCCAGATCCTTTCGCGCAAGACGAAGAACAACCCCGTGCTGGTGGGCGACCCCGGGGTCGGCAAGACGGCGATCGTCGAGGGGCTGGCCCAGCGGATCGTTCGGGGCGACGTCCCGGAGGGACTCAAGGACAAGACGATCTTTGCCCTCGACATGGGATCGCTCGTGGCGGGCGCGAAGTACCGCGGCGAGTTCGAGGAGCGCCTGAAGGCGGTCCTGCAAGAGGTCAAGGCAGCCGAGGGCCGGATCATCCTGTTCATCGACGAGCTCCACACGGTCGTCGGGGCGGGCGCGGCTGAGGGCGCGATGGATGCCGGCAACATGCTCAAGCCGATGCTCGCCCGCGGTGAGCTTCACTGCATCGGCGCGACCACGCTGCAGGAGTACCGCAAGTACATCGAGAAGGACGCGGCGCTCGAGCGCCGTTTCCAGCCTGTGCTCGTCGAGGAGCCGACCGTCGAGGACACGGTCTCGATCCTGCGTGGACTGCGCGAGCGCTTCGAGGTGCACCACGGCGTACGAATCCAGGACGCGGCGCTGGTCGCCGCCGCCACGCTCGCCGACCGCTATATCACCGACCGCTTCCTCCCCGACAAGGCGATCGACCTGGTCGACGAGGCGTGCGCCGTGATCCGCACCGAGATCGACTCGATGCCCCAGGAGCTCGACGAGATCACGCGCCGTGTGATGCAGCTCGAGATCGAGGAGGCGGCGCTCAAGAAGGAGAAGGACAAGGCGAGCAAGGAACGGTTGGAGGCGTTGCGCAGGGAGCTCGCCGACCTGCGCGCGCAGGCCGACGCGATGACCGCCCAGTGGGAGGCCGAGCGCCAGGCGATTCACAAGCTCCAGGCGCTGCGTGAGGAGCTCGAGCAACTGCGGCGGGAAGTCGAGGAAGCCGAGCGCGGCTACGACCTGAACCGCGCCGCCGAGCTCCGCCACGGGCGCCTGCCCGAGCTGGAACGCCGTCTGAAGGCCGAGGAAGAGCGTCTGAACGAGAAGCAGGGCACCGCGCGCCTGCTGCGTGAGGAGGTCACCGAGGATGAGATCGCGGAGATCGTCGCCCGCTGGACGGGGATCCCGACGTCGCGCCTGCTCGAGGGCGAGCGCGAGAAGCTGCTGCGGCTCGACGAGGTGCTGCACGAGCGAGTCATCGGTCAGGACGAGGCGGTGCAGCTGGTGGCGGACGCGGTCATCCGCGCAAGGGCCGGAATCAAGGATCCGCGCCGCCCGATCGGCTCGTTCATCTTCCTCGGTCCGACGGGCGTGGGCAAGACCGAGCTTTCGCGAGCGCTTGCCCAGGCCCTGTTCGACTCCGAGGAGAACATGGTGCGCCTGGACATGTCCGAGTACCAGGAGCGCCACACGGTCAGCCGCCTGATGGGCGCGCCTCCCGGCTACGTCGGCTACGAGGAGGGGGGCCAGCTGACGGAGGCCGTGCGCCGCAAGCCCTACTCGGTGGTCCTGTTCGACGAGATCGAGAAGGCCCATCCCGATGTGTTCAACACGCTTCTGCAGATCCTCGACGACGGACGGCTGACCGACTCTCAGGGACGAACCGTCAACTTTCGCAACACGGTCATCATCATGACCTCCAACATCGGCTCGCTGCACCTTCTCGACGGGGTCACCGACACGGGCGAGATCCGCGAGGCCGCGCGCGAGCTCGTGATGGGTGAGCTGCGTAGCCAGTTCCGCCCGGAGTTCCTCAACCGGGTCGATGAGATCGTCCTGTTCAAGCCGTTGACCCTGCCGGAGATCGAGCGCATAGTCGACCTGCAGATCGCCGACGTCAGCGCGCGCCTCGCCGGCCGGCGCGTCGAGCTCGAGTTGACGGAGGCCGCCCGGGTGCTGATCGCCCGCGAGGGCTATGACCCCGTTTACGGCGCGCGACCGCTGCGCCGCTTTATCCAGCGCGAGGTCGAGACGAGGATCGGGCGTGCGCTTATTGCGGGCGAGATCGCCGAAGGCGCGATCATCTCCGTCGACGCCGACGGCGATGAGCTGCTCGTGCGCTGGGCGCAGGCGGCAGGCGAGGACGAGCTCCTGGACGCTGAGCGAGCGCCTGTCGCTGCCTGAACGAGCAGCGTGCTCTACGCGGCGCGCATCTTCTCGAGCGCCTTCTGCTCGATCTGGCGTACGCGCTCGGTGCTGACGCCGAGGCTCTCACCGAGCTCCCGCAGCGTGCGCCTGCGACCGTCCAGGCCATAGCGGACTTTGACGACCATTCGCTCGCGCTCGTCGACGCGGTCCAGCAATCGCGGCATGTCGGTGGCGACGCGGCGTGTCGTCAGCTCCTCGAATGCTTCCTCCGCGCGCGGGTCGCGGAGTAGGTCGCCGAACGTCGCCCCGCCCTCGGAGATCTCGTGGAGCGGCTCGTCGAGACCGCGCGGCTGGCGGTCGGCGGCGGTAAGCCGTTGCAGCTGCTCGACCGAAAGGTCGCTGGCGGCGGCGAGCTCCTGCATGCTGGGCTCTCGTGCGTGGACTCAATGAAGGTGCGTCGAGCGCCACGGGCGCGCGCGAGCTGGCGCAGCGCGCGGTCTGAGAGCACCACAGGTCGCGATAGTTCAGCGACCAGCCGCTGCATCGCCTGCCGAATCCACCACGATGCGTATGCGCAGAACGGCGCTCCCAGCTCCGGGTCGTAGCGCTCGAGCGCACGGAGCACGCCGACCACGCCCTCCTGTATGAGCTCGGGCCGTTCTACGGCGGGCACGTAGCGATAGATGCGCGCGATGCTGTTGATGAGCGGCATGAACGACTCGACGAACTGCGCGCGTGCGCCTGGGCGCTGAGCGCGGGCTGCGAGGAGCAGCTCCTCCGGTGTTTGGCGTGGGTGTGAGGCAGCGAGCAGGGCGGCTCGATCGACTTGCGCAGAGGGTGACATGATCGGTGGACCTCCGGCTATAGGTGGGGGCCGGCGCGTGGCGCTGCGCGTTTCCTGAGGAGCGGCGCGACCGACAGGTTGCGTGCAAAGACGAGAAGGGTCTACCCCGGGCGAGTGCGCTCAAGCTTGTCGTAGTTGCCAAATCGCCCCGGCGATTCGTAGGTTGTGCACAACAAGCCCGGAGTCCAAGAAACTGCTTCTTGCCCAACGGCTCCGAGGGCGCGGCCGGCCTTGTCGTCAAGAGGGCTCGGATTGGGGTTACGATGCGATGAACCGTGACCTTCCTTCGGGAGCTGGTCGAGTCTCCGGCGCTGGCCCCGCTGCTGGCGTATGTCTCGCGGCCGCCACAGGACTCTGTGGTCCATGGCGTCTCGCTGATCGAGGACCTGGGCCATCTCGAGCGGGTGCGTGCGCACAACATCGTGCTGTTGACCCGGACCGTATCGTCATCGGTCAGCACTCCCGGTTTTGACACAGCGATGCGCGTGGCCGGCAGTCGCAGCGTCGCCGCTCTCGTGCTGAGTGCGGCCGACATCGACAGCGTCACTTCCACGACCGCAGCGATCGCCCAGCACTCTGGCGCCGCGATCCTGGGCACGAGCAACGACGTTAACCTTGCCGAGCTCTCGCTCGCGATTGGGCGTGAGCTCGCCGGTGAGGCCGATGTGGCACTGCTGCGCGCGTACACGGCGGTGCGTGCCATCGAGGCCCACCCAGCCGACGGCAGCACCCAATCGCTGCTCGAGCGGGCAAGTGCAGCGCTCGGCGTAAGGATCACGATGTCGACCTCCGAGCCCGAGGAGCGCCAGCGCCGGGCTGTGGTAGTGGACGACCGCGTGAAGGGCTGGATCGCAGCGCCTTCACAGGAAGGCGATCTTTCGATGGGCGTGGGAATCGTGTTGCAAGCAGTGGTAGCGAGCGTCTCGGCCGCACTGGTGCGCGCCCGCCGCTCGGAAGAGCTTCCAACCCAATCGCACCAAGAGCTCCTCACCGATTTCCTGTCCACGACACCCAGGACCAGGGAGCAGGTGGTGCTCCGCGCGCGGAGCATGGGCTTGCCGATCGATGACTGGCACGTCGTTGTCAGGCTGGATTTCGAGAATCCGACCGACCCCGGCCCGGGCGGGGAGCTTGCCGCCTACGAAGCGCGCATGCGCCTCGCGGCCGCCGCGCTGCAGGCTGGGCGCGCGAGCGGAGGAACTTGGCATGAGGCGCGCGCCGGTGATGTGTTCGTGCTGATCAACACCTTCGAGGAGGATCCGGGCACGAGAGCCGCCGGCGATGTGGCGAGCATCATGGAGGAGGTGCTCGTGTCGATGCGGGGGACGATGCTCGGGGCTGTCATTCGTTGCGGGGTGGGCATGCCGGGTGCCGGTCCGAGCGGGCTACTGGCTTCGTTCGCGGAAGCCAAGGCCGCTGCGCCTGCCGCGCGCACCTCCCGTCGCGGGGACGTCGCGGTGGCGTTCGACAAGTCCGGTTTGCGCCGCTCGCTCGTGGAGTGGTATGCGTCGGACACTGCGCGCGAGGCCGCCGCCTCGGTGCTTGCACCGCTGTCCGCGCTGGGGGGCACAAGGGCGGAGCGGCTGATCCAGACGCTGCACATCTATCTGGACGAGCGGGGCTCACTGACGCGGACCGCACAGCGGCTCAACCTCCACCGCAACGCGGTCGCTTACCGCATCAACAGGGCGTTCGAGTTGCTCGATGTCGACCAAGACAGCCCCGACGATCTCTTGCTGCTCCAGCTCGCCTGTCGCGCGCACGAATTGAACTAGTAGTTGTAGTTCCTGCGAGAAGGCCCGCGCCGCGCGATGGGCGCAGGCGAGGTTGTCGGGCGCGGCGGGTGGCCTACCGAAGCTCCGTATGGGTGTCGGATGACGTTGCTCGTGACCGCGAGCGCCATGCCGTCGTGACCGAGCTGCGCGAACAGCTCGTGGAGACTCCCGACCAGCAGGGGGCATTCCCGCGGCTGACTCCCGATCAGCTCGCGAGGCTGGAAGCGCAAGGCGAACGGCGAGCTGTGCAGCGCGAGGAGATCCTCTTTAGGGAGGGCGAGGGCTACGACTTCTATGTGATGCTCGACGGCTTGGTCGCCGTCGTCGATGGTTATGGCAGCGCAGATGAGCGCGTCATCGCGGTGCACGGTCCGCGGCGTTTCCTCGGCGAGCTGGGGCTGCTCACGGGCCAGCCGGCATTCTTCACGGCCGTGGCACGTGAGCCGGGCGAGGTGCTCGTCGTGCCGGTCGAGCGCCTGCGTGCGCTCGTCTTCCAGGACGCGCGGCTCGCCGACCTGCTTCTGCGTGCGTACTTCACGCGCCGGGAACTGCTGATCGGCCTTGGCACCGGCCTCAGGATCATCGGGTCACGATTCTCGCCGGACACACGGCGGTTGCGTGAGTTCCTCACTCGTAACCGGCTTCCGCATCGCTGGACCGACCTCGAGCAGGACGCCGGCGCAGAGGCGCTGCTGCGCGAGCTTGGCATCGCTCCGCAGGAGACGCCCGTCGTCATCTGGCACGGCGAGGTGTTGCGCAACCCAGCCAACGCTGAGCTGGCTCGCGCCGTCGGACTGAGGAGCACGGCAACCCACAGCACCATCTGCGATCTGCTGGTCGTCGGCGCGGGCCCGTCCGGCCTTGCCGCCTCCGTCTACGGCGCGTCCGAGGGCCTTGACACGATCACCGTCGACGCTGTCGCGACGGGAGGACAGGCGGGGACGTCACCGAGGATCGAGAACTACCTGGGCTTTCCAGCTGGGATCTCGGGGGCCGAATTAGCGGAGCTCGCGGCGATTCAGGCCAGGAAGTTCGGCGCGCGCATCACGATCCCGGCGGAGGCTGTCGCGCTGGAGCATGAGGATGGACACCATCGCGTGCGGCTCGCCGACGACCGCGAGCTCCCTGCCCGCATCGTCGTCGTTGCCAGCGGTGCGCGCTACCGCCGGCTGCCGGTGGCGCGACTGGATGAGTTCGAGGGCCACAGCGTGTACTACGCGGCGACGCTGATGGAGGCGCAGCTGTGCGCCGGCGACCCGGTGGTCGTCGTGGGCGGCGGCAACTCGGCCGGCCAGGCGGCGCTGTTCCTCTCACACCACGCTAGGGAGCTGTGTCTGCTGATCCGCGGCGACTCGCTGGCCCGGGACATGTCCAGGTACCTCTGCGACCGCATTGAACACAGCTCCGTCGAGGTGATGCTCAACACGGAAGTGCGCGAGCTCATCGGCGAGGGCGCCCTGGATGGCGTGATCGTCGAGAACAACGTCAGCGGCGGGCGTACACGGCTACCTGCCAGGGCGCTGTTCGTGTTCATCGGCGCCGACCCGCACACCCACTGGTTGGCGGACCACGTTGCGCTTGACCGGCACGGTTTCGTGCTGACGGGAGCTGCGGCGGCACGCGCCTCGAGCGACGAGGGTCGGCGCTCGCGCCCCCCGTTGCTGCTCGAGACCAGCTGCCCGGGCGTCCTGGCCGTTGGTGACGTGCGCAGCGGGTCGATCAAGCGCGTGGCCTCAGCCGTCGGGGAGGGCTCGATGGCTGTGCAAGTCGCCCACGAGGTTCTCGAGCGGCTCGACCCGCAACCGCGCCACGCACCGTAGCTACACGTACGCTTCGTCGAGGTAGCACCAGCGCCACAGCTCACCCGGCTCGAAGGACTGCACGATCGGATGGCCGACGGAGTGCGCGTGGGCGCGCGCGTGGCGGTTCGGCGATGAGTCACAACAGCCAACGTGCCCGCACGTCAGGCACAGCCGCAGGTGCAGCCACCGCGATCCGCTGCGCAGGCACTCCTCACAGCCCTGCGGGGTCCGAGGAGCGACGGGCCGGATGGCACCGAGGTGAGGACAGATGGCGGACTCGATGCTTTGGTCATTAGGCCGAGCTTGTCCCGTGCCCAGGCCGGCCTACTCACACCCTCGAGCGATCGATTGAGGAGACGTCGTGACAAGCCTTGTGATCGAGCACCTCGACATGCCCGAGAGCCCCCGCTATGTCCGCGCCCTGCACGCCGCAGGCGAGCGGGCTGGAGAGGTGCTCGCGGGGCGCACCGTGTGGTGCGCCATGTCGCTGCCCAGTGCTCGGCGACCGGCCGAGGAGTTGCGCGTCCGCGTTGATGGCGCCGGACCCGGCGCCGCCGCCGCGACTCTGCGTGTCGCGGCGGACGAGCCGTTGCGGCACGTGGCCGAACGCGTCGAGGACATGCTGGACGGCGCGGAGTCCGCCGGGCCCAGCCTCGGCGAGGCCGAGCAGGACGCGTATGCCAGGGCCGCTGTGACCAGCGACGAGCTCTTCGGCGGCGCGATCGAAGTCGACGATGTCGTCGTGGTCCACGACGCGCTGAGCGCTCTCATGATCGAGGCGGTCCGCGAGCGCGGTGCACATGCCGTGTGGCGCGTTCCCGCCGGCGGCTCCTCGCGGGCGACCGCACGCCAGGCGAGCTTCCTACAGCTTACAGGCGCCAACCCGGCGGCACCGTTTGCTTCGTGGGTGTACCGAGGCAGCGACGTCCTGCTCCAGCCGTTTCGGTCGCTCTACCCGACCGAGAGGATCCACGACGCGCAGTCGGAGTTGAACCTGTCGATCGTGTTCGCGATCTTCATGTATGGCCTGTTCGCCGTGGTGTTCGCGGCGGCCGTCAGCTGGTTCGACCGTTGGATTCGCGGTCTGCGGCGCGGACCAGGCCCTGCGCTCTTCGAACAGTAGCCCTCGTGCAACAGCTTCGGAGCCGCACCGGCTTGACGCTCGGCACGACGAGCACCGAACCGAACACGATCAGCGACGCCCCCTCGGCCGCTGCCAGCTCTTCGAGCCCTCCCGGGTTGACGCCGCGAAGACCACGTGGCGATGCTCCGCGTTGCTGCGCGAGCGACACGCGGCGCGGATCGACTCCGGCGCATGGCAGACGTAGGCAAGCGCCCGACGGCACCGGCCCGTTGGTCAGGAATCGGGCCAGCAGCCGACCACTAACGTTGATCGGCGATCCCGGCGAGACGGGAGCTGCTCCCCGCGTTCAGCGCGAGCCCGCGAGTAGCGAGACGACGAGCGGCCGGGCTCTTCGCGCCGCGTTCAAATCGCCGCGGCTTGCGGAGACAATCGCGCCCATCATGAGGATTTGCACCTGGTAAGCGGTCTCCCGTGCGTCTGTGACAGCGGCCTGCTCGGCGAACCGTTCAAAGACCCCCCGTACGGCGGCCAGGTGGCGGACCGTTGCCTCGTGGATCGGGTCGTCGCGATCGGCGATCTCCAGCAGCGTGTTGATGAAGGAGCAGCCCTCGTAGTCCGGGCGATGGAACCAGTCATCGAGCGCATCAAAGACGGCGACGGCGCGATCCGCTGGATCCACAGCCCTTCGCTCGGCTTCGGCCTTCAGCCACCCGTAAGTCCAGCGCTGTTCCCGGAGGTCCAGAAAGGCAAGGACCAGGGCGTCCTTGGACGGGAAGTGGTGGTAGAGCGTCGCCTTCGCGACGTCGGCCTCGCTGATGATGGCGTCGATGCCGACTAGGTGGATGCCGTGACGCGAGAAGAGGCTGTAGGCGGCCTCGAGGATGCGCTCGCGGGCCCCGCTCGCGCGCAGCGCGTCCTTGGTTGGTGGGTGACCTCCCGGGTCTCTCCCTCCATCCATGGCATCCATGCGGCGACAGTAGCCAGACCGGTATGTATAGTCAACTAGACAGACCGGTATGTCTCGCCGCTATTGTCAGGATTCTCCAAACGACCCGCAGCGCTCGCGGCGCTGCGATGTCCGCGTCAGGACTGCACTGGATGACCCGGAGCGGGAGCTAGCGGTTCTCACGGCGATCGTGAATTCGCTCATCACGTGGGACTCATCCGACCTGGGGAGCCAGCGTCTTGTGCGTGAACTCGCCAGCGCCCTGGGCCAGAGAGCCGGGGCACTCCTGGTGCCGCAAGGCGACTACCTGGTCACGCGGGCGATATGGAGCACGGCGCATGCCGACACCGAGGCACTCCAGCGCGCGTTGGCCCTACGGATCGCGAGGGGCGCCGGGCTCGCCGGCGGCGCCTGGGAACGCGGCGAGGTCATCGACCGACCGCCCACCAGCTCCCGCGAAGGCGCCGCCCGATCCACGGACTCCTGGCCGGGCCTTCGTGCGACGATCGCTGTGCCCTGTACGAAGGGCACGGCCGTGTTTGGCGTGATCGAGCTGTACTCCACGGCGCGAGCCGAGTTGAGCAGCTACCTGCTGCGCGTACTGGCTTATGCCGGACGCGCTCTCGGGGAGTTCTTTGCAGGCAGGTATGCCGAGCTGGCCCTGTCCCCGTCGGGTCCGCGCGAGTTGGACGTCCTCCACCGGCTTGAGCTCGAGCTGGACCTCGCTGAGGCGCTCGACCGCGATCAGCTGTTCGTCGGCTACCAGCCGGCGGTGCTGGAGAAGGCGTGCCGCCAAGCGGCGAGCTGGAGCGATGAAGGACATGAGCTCGGCGTCGCGGTAAGCGTCCCCGGACCCCACGTCGAAAGCGACAGCTTCATGGAGGAGGTGCAGCACGCGCTCACGAGCAGCGGCCTGCGGCCCGACCTGCTGACGCTGGAGGTAACTGGCAGCGCGCTTATACGCGACGCCCTGTCAAGCGCCGAGCGGCTGCGCATGCTCAAGCAGCTCGGGGTGCTGATCGCGATCGACAGATTCGGCAACAGCTAAGGCTCACGGGCCTGATCGGACAGACTCAGGCGCCGGCTAAGTCTTGCGCCAGCCCGAACAGGCTGGTTTGCATCCCGGGTTGCACCCGGCGGTCCGGATTTGGCTGTACGCCACCGATATCGGCCCACATCGGAGACGGTTTGGAGACCGTGTTGCCGATACACCAGGCCCCCAAGCGCCCCCGATCGTAGGGCGCACGAGCAGGCCGGCGCTCGTGTCGGCTTACGCGAGGCGCTCCACTCTGCGCCGATGGCCCCTGGCGAGGCTCAAGAGATCGGCTGCGCGCGCCGAGAACATGGGTAGTTCCGCGGGGTTTCCGATGATGCATGCGTCTCTTGCCCGATTCCGTTTCGCGCGCCGCTCGCGGCGAGCCTTCGCGCTGCCCGCGCCCGGCGGCAGATGCCTGCGCTCCGCTCGCAGCCTGGCACTGGCGGTCTCGGAGCGGGTTCGGCCCGCCGGCGAGGCAGGCGTCTCGCTCATCGAAGTCGTGATCTCAACGCTGATGGTCTCGATCATCGCGATTAGCACGTTGACGGGGTTTGACGCCGCCACCCGCGCGAGCGGCGACCAGCGCATGCACTCGCAGGCCACCACGATCGCACAGCAGGACGAGGAGCGCCTGCGAGGTCTCACCGCAGCGGAAATTGGCCAGCTCGGGGCCGGTTCGAGCCGCTCGGTCGCCGAAAACGGCCTCTGCGTCGAACAGGGATCGGGGAAATGGCACTACTGCGCCGGCACCGCCTTCGCCGGCGCGACCTACAGCGGGCCCGTGTTCACGGTCACCTCATCCGCCCAGTACCTGTCCGCGTCCAAAGAAGCCTTCACATGCGAAACCAGCGGCGGCACCGCCGACTACGTGCAGACCACCTCATCGGTCAGCTGGAGCTCGCTCGGCTCGCGGCCGCCGGTGAAGCAATCGAGCATCGTCGCCAACCCCGTCAAAACGGCCCTCCTGGTGCGCGTCAAGAATCAGAACAGCGAACCGCTCGCCGGGGCCACCATCACTGCCACCGGTGCCACCACCAACGACTCGCAGACCACGGGAAACAGCGGCTGCATCATCTTCGGCGGGGTCACCGACAAAGAACTGACCGTCGCCGTTGCCGACCCCGGCTACGTAGATCACCAGGGCAAATCGCCGCCGCCAGCGAAGACCGTGAGCGTGTCTTCGACCACGATGACCGAAAGCGAATTCGTGATTGCCCAGCCGGCTTCGATCGTCGCTGAATTCGAAAGCAATGGAGTCGCCGCGACCGGCGATACGTTCACCGCCTTCAACTCAGGCATCGCCTCTCCCCCCTACTTCCTCGGCGGGTCAGCCGCGACGACCTCGGCCTCATATGTCTCGAGCGTGCAGCTCAACGGGCTCTTCCCGTTCGCCGAAGGCTCGCCACCGGTCCCCAAGGGCTACGCCGTGTACGCCGGCGACTGCGAAAAGAACAGCCCACAGTACGTCGCCTCGATCGCGGTCAAAGAAGCAAAATTGCTGCCGAACAAATCCACTTCGGTCAAGCTCGAAGTGCCTGCGATCACGGTGGTCGTGAAGACCGCCTCCGGCGGCTCTCTGGTCACCTCGACCTCCGCGAAGATCATCAACTCGGAATGCTCGAGTGCGAGTGCCCAGAACGTGAGCGGCACGGTGCCCCACGAACACGTCGTGGCGATCAAAAACGGCGCACTCGAACCCAAAGGGCAACCGTATGCCAAAGCGCTCACGCTCTGCGTCGTGTTCAAGGAAGGCACGACCTGGTGGAAGAACAGCTTCGCGCTCACGAATATCGCCAAAGCAGGCACAAACGCTGGCGAAAAGTACGTCAAGACCGGCGGAACCTCAAGCAGCTCTGAACTGAAATGCTGATGCCCGAGCACCCACAGCCCCTGCTCGCCGGCTCCGAGCACGGCTTCACGCTGATGGAGACGCTCGTCGCGATGCTGGCCGGCATGATCGTGATCAGCGCCCTGCTCACGATCCTCGAGTTCTCGCTCTCAGAGAACGGGCGGCTCAACAACCGCGTGCACGCCACCCAGATCGGGCGCGGAGCGATGACCAAGATCGTCGACGAGCTGCACTCCAGCTGCACCGGCTACGCGGTCGCCGGTATCGCCGGACCCAAGGAAACGCCGGGCTCGCCGCTCAGCTTCACTGGGCCGACCAACCTCTGGTTCATAAGCTCCTACGGCAGCAAAACGAGCGGCAGCGCCAAGATCGAAGGCGTCGCCGAGCACGACATCAACTGGACCAAAACCTCCACCAGCAAGACCGGACAGCAGCTGGGCACCCTCACCGATTACGCCTTCGCGAGCTCCTCCGGCGACTCGATCAATGGCTGGACGTTCCCCGCGCTGACGACCGCCAATGCCAAGGCCACGGTCCTCGCCAAGTACGTGATCGCCCCGCAGATCTCCGGCGCCTCGACGATCTTCCAGTACTACCGCTACGAAACCGCCGCGGCAAGTGAAAGCTTCGGCAAGCTCGTCGCCTTCAGCTCCGGGGAACTCCCCGTCTCTCAGGCAAGCGCCGCCGCCGCGCAGGAAGCCGCTGAAGACGTGGCCCGGATCGAAATCAACTTCACGCAGGCCGCCGAAGCCACCGACACGAGGAGCGACACCACGGCCAACTTCGCAAACGCGGTCCTGCTGCGCTTCGAGCCGACCGAAACCACCGCGGAAAGCAAGAACGAAGTATGCAACTGATGCGAAAGATCCGCGAAGGCCGCCTCGCGCAAGCCGACGAGGGCTTCACGATGGTGGTCGCCATAATGGTGCTGTTCGTCTCATCCCTGCTCGTCGCGGCCGCGCTGGTGGCCGCCAACGGCGACATCAACCTCACACGCTCGGACACGACCCGCAAGAAGGCCTACTACGCCGCGGTTGCCGGCATCAGCGCGTACCAGTTCCAGCTCAGCTCGAACCCCAACTACTGGATCAAATGCCCGGGAGCGACAAAAGTCAAAGTTGCCGGCACCACAGACGAGGAATACACCGTAAAAACGCTGCCGTCCTCGAGCCACGCGACCTGCGAATCCGAAAAGCAGGCCACGATCCTCGAGACAACCGGCACCTTCCGCGTCGAATCCATAGGCACCTCGAGCGGCGTCTCGCGCCGCATCGTCGCGACCTTCACGCACCCGGGCTTCCTCAACTACGTGTACTTCAGCAACTACGAGGTCGAGGATCCCACGAACTTCAGCCCCGAACCGACCAACTGCGAACACTATTACAAATACCGTGTCGAACACAGTCTCACCGGTGAATGCGGCGCCATCACGTTCATCGCCAAAGACAAAGTCAACGGCCCGATGCACACCAACGACTCGGCCAACGTGTGCTCCGGAACCGAAGGGCCCGTATTCGGCCGCACCGAAAAAGACGTCATCGAGATGAACGAAGGGCACTACGCCACCGGCAGCTGCGGCAACACGCCGAAATTCCTCGGCAAATACACGGAAACGGCGCCGACGCTGCTGCCTCCGGAAACTGACGCCGAATTGCTCGAATCCGCGAACTACAAGTTCTCGGGCAAGACGCTCATCGTGCTGAAATCCGGTAGTCCCAACATGATGAAGGTCACGACCTACAACTCCAAACACGAACCTGCTGTCAGCGAAAAAGCCTTCCCAGCCAACGGCGTCGTGTACATCGAAAACGGCAAAGAAGCCTGCGCGGTGAAATACACGCCGTTCGGCTCGGACTACGTCAACGACTGGAACTGCGGCAACGTGTATATCAGCGGCACGTACACCGAATCGCTCACGGTCGCCGCTGCCGGCGACGTGATCATCAACGGCAACCTCACGACTGCCGCCGAAGCCTCGGGCAAGCCGACCGGCGGGGCCACGCTGGGGCTCATCGCGACCAACTTCGTTCGCGTCTACCACCCGGTCAAAACCAACTATGAAACGACGAACAAGGTGCCCGAAACGAAGACGCCGATCAAAGGTAAATGCGTCACCGAAAAAGAACTCAGCGCCGAAATCACGAACGGATCTACCACGGTCAAAAACATCGCCACCAGCGGCCTCTTGACAGGCAGCGAAGCCGAAGGGACCGTCGCCGGGCAGATCGAAGCCGGGACGACGATCTCCTCGGTCGGCTCAGAAGCTGAAAAAAAACTTGTCCTGAGCAAAGCCGCGAAAACCTTGACCAAAGAAGTCAGCGCCGAAATCACGAGCGGCTCCACCACGGTCAAAGGCATTGCCACCAGCGGCCTGTCGGTGGGCGACGAAGTCGAAGGGACTATCGCCGGGCAGATCGAATCCGGGACGACGATCTCCTCGGTCGGCACCGAAGCCGAAAAAAAAGTCGTGCTGAGCAAAGCCGCGAAAAAAACCGAAAAACCAACGAAACTCAAGTTTCATCACAAAACCGAAACGACGAAAATCAAGTTCTACATTCCCATAACTGGCTTCGAATACAACTCCGCCCTCGCCACGTGTCACAAGACGGAATCCGGCTACAGCGAATATCGCGAATCGGAAAACCGCTACATCATGGCCTGCGAAACGGGCACGACCTACGAAGGCGGCGGCTTCTGCGAATACGAAAACACCTCCAAAAGCTGCTCGTCGAAAGCGACGAATTTGAACGAAGCCGAAGACCCAAACAAACTCGGCGGGGCGCAGAAAGACCCCGTAATCGACGCTGCGATCCTCAGCACGCACCACTCGTTCATCGTCGATAACTACAAATGTGGCGCGGGGCTGGGCGAACTGACGGTGTGGGGATCGATCGCGCAGTTCTGGCGAGGCCCGGTCGGGACCGGTAGCGGCAACTCGGGCTACATCAAGAACTACAACTACGACGATCGCCTCGCCCAGGAGCAGCCTCCGAACTTCCTGAGCCCGAGCACGACCTCCTGGCACCTGTCCCGCGAGACGCAGCCACCCGAATGACCTAGGCGCGCACGCCCTCGCAGACCCCGTCGTGAGGCTCCGAGCGGCTTGCCTCGAACGCGTGCACGCAGTGCGCGCTGCAGAAGTAGAACGTCTCATCGCCCCAGTCCAGCCTGAGCGCCCTCGAGCGATCGACGCTCATGCCGCACGAAGGGTCGGTGGCCCCTCGCCTCATGCTCAACGCGAACAGAGCCGTGAAGATCGCCAGGCCGGCGACGTTCATGAACAGCTTGTAGTTGACGCCGATCGAGCCGAATATGTCCGAGCGCGTCGGTCGCGCAGTCGGGATCAGCCCGGCTGCGCTGAAGAGCCCGTCCACGATGAGCGCGGCGATCACGATCGTTACGAGCATCAACGCCACGATCCTCAGCGCGAACGGCGTCCCGTAATACTTGCGGTAGATCAGCACGATCGGCAGGACGATGAGGTCGGCGAAGATGAACGCGATCACGCCGGCAAAGCCGATTCCGCCGGACCACAGCACCGCCGCCAGCGGCACGTTGCCGACCGAGCAGACGAAGCTGAGCACGGCTATCAGCGGGCCGACGAGCGCGTTCTCGACGAGCTTCAGCCCGGCCGGCGCATGCGTCAGGAAGAGCGCCCGGAAGAAGCTGTTGTGCAGCTGGCCGATGAAGCCGGCGAGCAGGAACCCGATCGTGATCTCCTTGTAGACCATCGACCAGTCGTTGCGGAAGTTGTGCGCGACGTCTGACCATGCCTCCAGCGATCTCACACGCGCGAGCCAGCTCATGCTCCTGCCCGCGGTGTGGTGGCTGTGGCCCGCCTCAGCGGTCCGGGCGTGCTCGCGCGCCTGTCGCTCGAGCCGGCGGGGGACGAACAGACGCAGCAGCAGCGTCATGACCACGATCAGGATGAGTCCGCCGACGAACTCGGCCAGCGTGAACTGCCAACCGATCAGGATCCAGATGACGAGGCCGAGCTCGATCACGAGGTTCGTCGAAGCGAACTGGAAGGCGAGCGCCGACGCCGCCGAGGCGCCCTTCTGGAACAGGCTCTTCGCGATCGCGATGGCGGCGTAGGAGCAGGACGAGGACGCCGCGCCGAGACCCGTCGCTATGCCAACGGGACGGAAGCCCGATCCACCGAGCGCTCGCTCGATCCGCTCACGCGGGACCCATGCCTGCACGATCGCGCTGATCGCGAAGCCGAAGGCGAGCGCCCACCAGACCTCCCAAGCCATCAGGAACGCGTCTCGAAGCCCATGCCAGAGGATGTCGAGGACGCTCATTCCGATGCCTCCTAACCATCGGCAGACACCCGCACCAGCAGCGCGCGCCCCACGTCCGTGAGCCGATACATGGTCATCTTCCCCTCACGACGCGCCATCACGATCCCTGCGGCCTTGAGCAGCTTCATGTGATGCGACACGAGGTTCTGTCGACGCTCAGCGATCCAGGATAGATCGCAAACACACAGCTCCTCCTCCCCCTGCAGGCAGCGCGCGAGCTGGAGCCGCGTCGGATCCCCGAGCGCGCGAAACATCGCCGCGGCGCGCTCGGCCTCGCCGTCGGCGAGGCGTGCCCTGCGTAGCTGCCGACCTCGTGGCTCGTCGACGTGAAGGAGCTGTGCGTCACTCATGCCAACATCCTAACACTCGTTGATATATAGTTGCGAACCCGGCTCGCGTCCCCCGTCGCGGGCGAAGCCAGCGCTGCGCCGACCGTCCTCACGCGTGGTGGTCGCCGCCGCTGACCGTGTTCCAGGACTCCCACGTGATCCGCAGGATCACCCCGGTTATCAGGAGGCCGATGATCGGGTCGCCGATCGGCAGCCCGAGCGCAACGACGAGCGCAGAGGCCACGACCGCGAGGCTGACGTAGGCATCGGCTCGCGCGTGGTTGCCGTCGGCGATGAGTGCCGGGCTGTCGAGGCGCCTGCCGGCACCGGTGCGAATTCGAGCGGCGAGGAAATTGCCGAAGAAGCCGATGAGACCGGCCACTGCGAGCAATCCAAGATGCGTGGGGCTGCTGGGGTGGATGATGCGCTCGACCGCCTCCACGCCGGCGACGCACGCACTGATGAAGATCGCCCCCACGACCGCGAGGCCGGCGCGCTTCTCGGCTAGCTGCGAATGCAGCGCGAAGGCGATGCCGAGCGGAACCGCGGTGAGCGCGTCGCCGTAGTTGTGGATGACATCGGCCAGGAGCGCGATGCTCCCGCTCGCAGCCAGCACGATCGTCTGCGCGATTGCGGCGATGCCCAGCACTGCGAGCGAAAGCGACACGGCGCGGATTCCCTCTCGCGAGCGTTTGACATCCTCGTGGATGAGGCCGTGGGAGTGATGCTCCCCTCGATGTCCGTGCCCGTGCCCGTCCCGGCGCTCGCCACGCTCACGCTCAGCCGAGACCGGCCCCGAGAGCTGCGGCGCTGTCAGGTGCCGGTGCCTCGAGGTGTAGGGGTGACTGTGTACGCGCCGGCCATGCCGGTGGTGCGTGTCGCTCGTGTGGGCGCCCTGCACGACGCCAGCCTACGCGCTCGTGCAGATCGTCACGGCCGCGCGCCCGCTACACACCCGGCCGGGTTTACCGAGAGCCGCAACGGGTACGTACGCGTACCGGATTCAGCCTGCGGCCGGCGCTGCCGAGCCATGAAACTTGGGGGAGATGAGACATGTTGCGCAGGGCATTGGCAGGCGTCAGCGTGGCTGGCGCGATCGCACTTTCGGGACCGGCCGCGGCACAGGCGCTTAACTACTTCACGGCGCCGTTCTCTGAGAGCACGCACACGCCGGCATTCGGACAGGCGCCAGTATTCGTTCCGAACACCGACCCACAGCTCGTCGTGTTCGGCAAGGATTTCAGGACCGGTGAAAAGAATCAGGTGTACATCGAGCGCTACGACGGGCAGGGCCCAGTTACGTGCCTCACGTGCACGGGACCCGGATCGGAAACAGACAACGTCAACGGCGTCCCAGCGGTCTCACCCGACGGCAAGTGGATCATCTTCCATTCATGGCGCGGTCACTATCTCACGATCGGCTCGCCCGGCTACGGCGGGATGGGCTCTGCGCTGTGGGCAATGCATATCGACGGCTCCGACCAGACGCAGCTCACGGATATCCAGCCGACAGGCTCGACGCCCGGCGGCGGCGAGGGCATCGACGACTACCACGCCTACTGGTCACCCGACGGCACTCACATCGAGTACGCGCACCTCAGCTGGAACTTCATCACGGGTGGCGGGAATGGCAACTGGGACGTTCGAGTCGCCGAGTTTCACGTCGGTGCCGACGGGGTGCCCTACCTGTCGAACACCAATGTGGTTCGACCCGACAACGGACACTGGTATGAGACGCAGTGGTGGAACCCGAACCCCAAGCACCCCGGCTTTCTCTACACCGAGACCTACCCGACCCCGTCAGGCTCCGGCGCCTCGACCACGCCGCAGCTCTTCTACTGCCAGCTGATCCTTCACTACAGCGCCTGCAAGGAAGGCGGAATTCGCCTGACGGACAGTCCCTCCTGGGACGAGCAGGCGATCTTCACGCCCGACGGCAAAGACGTGCTCTTCCAGTCGAGCCGCGACCACCCCGGCTTCTTCAACACGTGGGCGAACGCCGCGCGCACGCTGGGCGTGCCGAACGACTACGACTACCTGCTCATCCTGCCGCTCTTCGAGGCCGGATTCCTGCAGCCCGTCGGGCAGGAGTCGACCGACCTGTACGAGCTCCCGTTCGCGCATCCGAACGAGGTACGGCGCCTCACTCACGACGGCGACGAAGGGTGGATAACGCCGGAGTTCACCTGGGATCCCACGAACAGCTTCCTGATGTGGACGGAGAACCGGTTCCCCGAAGGCTACCGTTACCAATTCCCGGTCAACCTGAGCGCGTACGTCCAGCAACTCGAAGCGCTCCTGTCGAGCCCGCCGGGTCCCGGAATCGTCGACGTCGGGCAAAACGGGGTCGGGGTGGCGCCGCTGCCGCTCGAACAGCGAACCCAGATCGGCATGTTCGGGCCTTGAGCTTTCAGCAGGCCGACGCGCCTCGACGGTACGCGGGCAAGTCGCTGACCGACCGGCGCTCCGAGCAGCGCGAGCGGATCCTGCTGGCCGCGCGTGACGTGTTCGCGATGCGCGGCTATGCCGGCACTGCCGTCGAGGAGATCGTCGCCCGCGCACGCGTCTCGCGCACGACCTTCTACGTGTTCTTCGAAAACAAGGAGCAGTGCCTGCTGGCCGTCTACCGGCTCGGGCTGGAGCAGATCGGCGCGGCCGTCATGCAGGCCGAGGCACGGACGACCGAGCGGCGTCTCGCGCCGGAGCGGCTGATCCGCGCCGAGGTCCGAGCGACCCTCGCGGCCTACGCCGCCGACCCGCCGATGGCTCGAATCGTGCTGATCGAGATCGTCGGCGCGACGCCGGCCACCGAGCGGATCCACGCGCGCGCCCGGGCGGGCGCCGCGAGGATCATCCAGCGCCGGATGGAGGCGTACGGGTACTGGCGCAAGCGCTCAGCGGAGCACCGCCGCGTCGCCTCGCTCGCTGCGATGGCGGCGATCGGCGAGGCGATCAGCGACCTCGTCGCGACCGACGGGCTGAGCGAATGGCAGAAGCTCGTCGAGCCGCTCAGCGAGTTCATCGGCCGCGCGCTCATCGATCCCGACGACCTGCGCTGAGGCGAGTCGAGATCGCACATGCCCTTGAGTGGACACTACTGCCCGAGGCGAAGCGGCTCGGCAACCGGGTAAAGCCGATTCGCAGCTGATCCCCGTCTGCTCGATCACCGCAAGTTCGGCATGCCTGGCTTGACGGGCGCTCGTCCCGACACGGGCCTGCGAGACGCTCGCTTTGGGGCCGCCGAGGACGAGAGCGTTGTCCGGACGCGCTGAACGAGACGAGAACGCCACGGGCGGCGTCGTCGAATGCGGGAGGCGGAACCGGCGACGCGTATGCGGCTCGCTCGCCCTTCGTGGACCCGCGCCTGGTGACCGGGAATAGCCCGGTCTTCGGTGACCGGGCAACCGCGTGCAAGCTAACCGTCGACCAGTGTCGATCGCACGAGCGGCAACGCGGCTTGGCGCTCATCTGCGGTGATTAGCGTGAAGTCGTGCGCGAGTGCGGTCGCGGCGATCCAGAGGTCGTTGCCGGGCTGCCGGCCGGCGCTCGCACGAAGCTCGCCGTATCGTGCAGCGATATGGCGGTCCACAGGGAGCGCTGGTGCTTCGGCGAGTACGGCTGCCAGCAGGGCCACCCGGCGTGCGCGTGTGGTCTGGTCCCGTGCGATCAGAATGCCCGCCTCCAGCTCGCCGACGGTGACCACGCTCACGGCCCAACCCTCGGTGAGCTCCCCGACGTTGCGTGCGCCTGCCAGGACGCTCGTGTCGATCAGGCTTCCCATGGATCGCGCGCTGATTCGCGGTCCTCTTGGCGCATGCGGCGTAGATCGTCGGCGAATCCGGGGTCCGGTGGGGTCTCGGCGAGGATCGCCGCGAGACGCTCGGGTGCGGCGAAAGAGCGTGCGCCTGGTAGAGGGCCGAGTTCGGCGACGGGCCGACCTGCCACTGTCACAGTGAATCGCTCACCTCGTTCGGCACGTCGCAGCACCGCACCGATGTCGTTGCGCAGCTTGCCTTGGGGGATCGTCGCCACCACCCAATCGTAGCAGAACTGCTATGGCGCGATGCTGCGCGCAGCATGGGTCCGGCCACCGTGCCGTGGCGGGGGCACCTCCAGACGTTGACGTTGCCATCTACTCGTGGGGCCCGATCCGACCCGGGTCAAATACGAACTGGCCGGCCGTTACGCGCTCGGTGGGCGCGCCTCCGGGGCTGGGAGCGCCGTTTCGTGCAGCGGGACGGGGGCGCCACCCCTCCCCGGCGATTGTCCCTGTCGCCGTCGTCGAGCCGGCGGCCTGGGAGAGCCAGGGAACCCCGCCGAGGGCCGGGATGTGGACGGCCATGACGTAGAGCGTCACCAGCAGGGTGGCCACCCGAAGTCCGCGGCTGCGTCCGAGGGCGGCGAAGGGAAGCAACCAGACGAGATACCAGGGCGCGAACGAGGCGATCGAGGCGGTCAGGGCGAGGAAAGCCCAGCCCGCGGCGGTGATGGGGTCGCTGCCCCGCCAAGCGGCGAGCAGCGCGGCGATCACGATCGCCCCCGCGACCGCGGTGGCGAGCGTCCGGATCGCTGGCGTGATGTTCGTACCGAGGGCGGCGGCGAGGCGGTCGGGGCCGCTGAACATCGTGTCGAACAGGGGATCGGTCGCGATCCGGTGGAGCTGGTCGAAGAAGTGGGAGCCGAACAGAAGGAGTGTCGGCAGACCGAGTAGTACCGCCACGATCGCCGCGCCGCGGAGCGCACGGTCGCGCCGACGCGCGGCGAGCACGAGGAAGGGGAGGGCGAGGCCGACGGTCAGCTTGATCGCGGCCCCCGCGACAGCGGCCCCGGCGCCGCGTCCCTCCATCCCGCGGAGCACCAAGGCCAGGCCGATCACGACCAGGCAGATCGCAAGCAGATCGTTATGGGCGCCGCTCACCGCGTAGAAGAGCACGGCTGGGTTGAGCCCAACGAAGATCGCTGCTCGCGCCGGGTCGAGACCCCGCTCGCTCGCGACCGAGGAGACGATCGAGGCGATGGCGATCGCTGCGGCGCCCGCGACGAGCTTGTAGGCCCACAGCGCCACCGCGCCCGATACGAAGGCGAGGGGGAGGCTGAAGAAAGTGAAGAGCGGACCATAGGGGCTAGGCTGGTGCTTCCAGTAGACGAAGCTGAGAATCGAGTCGTGGGTCAATGACAGCGGAGGGGAGACATAAGGATCCAGTCCGTGCAGGGCCAGCTCGCGGCCGTACGCGATGTAGCCGAAGACGTCGGTCGAGACGATCGTCGGACCGAGCGTGAAGGCGAGGTTTGCGAGCACGACAGCCCAGAGGGCGACCCTTGTCGAGATCGACCCGGCGCAGACCAGTGCCACTAGGTAGCCGAGCACGAGGACGATCAGGGCCGTGCTCAGCTGCGGGGGCTGAAGCCAGTTGCCGCGGCCCCCGATGTCTTCGAACAGGCCCGCGATCCAGGGCGGCCTTCCGGTGGTGGGCAGCTCGAGAAGGTAGCTCCCCGTGGCCGCGCCAACCGCCAGATAGAGCGAGCCGCAGACGACAGCGGCGAGCGCCGCCAGGCCGAGCACGGCGGTCGCTCGTCGGGGCGGGCAGCGCTCGGTCTCCGTCGTGGCACTTGTGCGCTCGACGGTCGCAGAAGCGGCCCCGCCCACGGCGATCGACCGCGGGCCGCGCTCGAGTTCCTCGGTGGCCGACGGTGGCACGGGAAGCACCTACGGGGAGGGTACGGGCGAAAAGGTTACGTGGAGCGAAACTCGGCGATCGCGCCCGTCCGGGGGCGCGTCCGATCACCTAGCTTGACGCGATGAGGCCCGGCCCGCGCCCGAACCGCAGCCCGACTGCGACCGGCGCCCCGGTCTCATCGGGAACGCTCGTGCTCGAGGGGGTGCTGGCCGCGGCGGTGAGCATGCTGTTCGCGGCATGGGTGCTGCGCTTGTGGCGCGGCGACTTCGGCATCCCACTGCGCTACTCGCCCGTCGACGACGCGAAGTTCTATCTGATGCTCGTCAAGGGCATCGCCGACCACGGCTGGTACTCGTCGAACCCGAGCTTGGGTGCGCCCTTCGGCCAGCAACTGGTCGACTACCCGCAGGGAGCGGACAGCCTCAACCTGCTGCAGATCCGGGTCCTTGCGCTGTTTTCAACAAATCCGGGACTGCTCATCAACCTGTTCTTCCTGGGGACCTTCGGGCTGTGCGCCTTCACGGCCCACCTGGTCCTGCGGGTGCTGGGTATCAGCGCTCTCTCGTCGGGCCTCTGCGCCGTCCTCTTCTCGCTCCTTGCGTACCACTTCTTCCGGGGCGAGTCGCACCTGTTCCTGTCCGCCTACTACGCGGTGCCGCTGACCGGGTACCTGTTCCTGCGCGTGCTGGGTGGCGGAACGTTGTTTGCTCGCCGGCCTGCGGGCGGGCACCGATTCCTCGCGTGGGCGTCGGGCCGGACGCTGCTGACGCTGGCGATCTGCGTCGTGATCGGCTTGGACAACCTCTACTACGCGACGTTCGCGGTCGTGATGCTCGCGGGGGCCACCGTGATCGAGGCGGCGATGCGCCGTCGCGGGTCCGCGGTCCAGGGGATTCTGGTGGTTCTCATCGTCGTTGCGACCGTCGGTGCGAGCCTCGCTCCCAGCCTCGCCTACCGGGCCAGACACGGCACCAACGTCGCGCTCGAACGGTCGCTGGCCGGCAACGAGAGCTCCAACGAGGCCTTCGGGCTGCGGCTCTCGAACCTGCTGCTGCCAGCACCCGGCGCGCGGATCGCGGCGCTGCGAAAGGCGACGGAACGATATGACCATGCGATCGCGCCCGGCTACTGCGAGGCCTGCTACGCGAGCCTCGGCACGGTCGGCGACGTCGGCTTCCTCTGGCTGACGCTGTCCGCGCTGCTCGCGATCGCGGGTCTCTCGGTGCTCACGGCCGGGGGCCGGCTGCTGCGCGATGCGGCAATCGGCGCCTGGCTTGCGATTGCGGTCGGGGCCGTCGGCGGTCTGGCGAGCCTGATCGAGCTGCTCTTCACGCCCGACGTGCGCGCGTGGAACAGGATCTCCATCATGATCGCCTTCCTCTCGCTGCTCTCCGTCGGCGTGCTGCTCGACGCGCTCCGTCGGCGCCTCGGCCGTCGGCGCCACGGCGGCGCCCTCGGCCTGATCGCACTTGCCGGGGTCCTGTTGTTCGGCGTCTATGACCAGACGAGCGACTCCTACATCCCGTCCTACCGGTCAACCGCTCGGCAATGGAGAAGCGATCAGGATCTCGTCCGCGAGATCGAAGCCAGGCTTCCTTCCGGAGCCGGCATCTTCGAGCTCCCCTACGTGCCGTTTCCCGAGGGGTATCCCGAAACGCCCGTCAGCGATCAGGTCGCGACGTACGCGACGAAGTACGAGCCGCTGCGCGGCTACCTGCACTCCGAGCACCTGCGCTGGAGCTATGGGGCGATCAAGGGAAGGCCAGCCGATTGGCCTGCCGCGCTTGCCGGGCAGCCGCTGCGCTACGTGCTCGCCGCCGCCGGGGCGGCGGGGATGACGGGCCTCTGGGTCGACCCCGCCGGCTTCGAGCCGGCGGGTTCGGCGCGACTGCGCGCGGCGCTGCGGGCGACGCTCGGCGAGCGCGGTCTCGAGAGCCCCGACGGCGACCTCTGGTTCTTCGACATGCGCCCGTATCTCGCCCGCCTTGCCCGCTTGCACACAGCCGCCGAAGCGGCCCTGCTGAGGGAGCGATCGCTGGATCCGCTCCTGAGCGAGTGCCACGCAGGGGGGCTGGAGCTCGTGAACCCGAGCGGCGCCCCCGTCGCGACGACCCTGCGAGTGCGTCTTGCCCACCCGCCGACGGTTCACGAACTCCCGGCCGTCCCCTTCCCCGACGGTCGTGTCAGCGAACAGGCGGGCAGCTCGCCTGTCACGGTGAGCGAGCGGCTCGCGCTCGCTCCCGGCCCGACGGTGATCCCATATCCGCGCTCGGCAACGGGCGCGACGCAGGTCCTGTACTCCTCGTTGACCGCCGACGCCGTGCTCTCCTACGGCGCCGGCCCAGCAGGATTGAGCGCGCTGATTCCCGGTCTGACCGGGCCACCATGTGCACGATGAGCCGGTGAGCACCGAGACGCTCCCAACGGAGGTGCATTCAGGCGCTGCTCGCGGCGCCGCCCTCTCCTCGCTCACGCGCTCAGCCCCAGCGCTGCTCGCAGCGGTCTCACTGGCCGGACTGACGGCCGGCAGCTTCCTGGTCGTGCTGGCGGCCGCGGAGCGGCCCAGCACCTTTACCCCGACGAGTGCCGGCGGCTACTTCCCCGCCTGGATGGCGGGGCCCCTGCACGGCCTGCTTCCTGGGTTGACACGCAATGAGGACCGGCTCGCCTGGCTGCTGAGCGGGCTGATGATCGCGATGTATGTCCTCTATGTGATCGCCTTCCGGTTTGCCGGGCGGCTTCGGGCTCGCTGGACCGTCGCCGCGTTGCTGGCGATCCACGTCGCGTTCCTGCTCTCGCCGCCGTTGCAGTACACGGACGTCTTCAACTACATCCACTACGGACGGATGGGCGTCCTGCAGGGCCTGAACCCGTACACAGTGATTCCGGCGCTCAGCCGCCACGCCGACGCCAGCTTCGCTTTGAGCAACTGGCGCCACCTGCTCAGCCCCTACGGCCCCGCTTTCACGCTGTTCAGCTACGCGCTCGTGCCACTGGGGGTGGCCGGCTCCTTCTGGGCGATCAAGCTGGCCGTCGCACTGGCAAGCCTCGGCTCGCTCGCACTGGTGTGGCGCTGCGCACAACTGCTGGGACGCTCACCCGCGTCGGCTGTCGCCTTCGTCGGGTTCAACCCCATCGTGCTGGTGTGGGGCCTCGGGGCCGACCACAACGACAGCGTCATGCTTTTCCTCGTGATGCTCGCCGTCTACTGCAAGCTCCGGAGGCCGGCGGCTCCGAGGGCGACCGGAGCGGCGTTGGTGCTCGCCGTTTTCACGAAGGCCTCCGCCGCGGTGCTGTTACCGGTCTTCTTCGCCGCCGGCCAGCGTCGCGGCCTGATCCGCGGCGGCGTCGCCGCCGCGGTCGTCCTCGGGGCGGCCTCTGCGGTCGCGTTCGGCCCGCACGCCCCGGACCTCTCGGCCCAGAGCCGACTCGTGACTGCGATCGGCCTGCCGAACCTGCTCGGCCTGGCGCTGGGTCAGGGCGGGGAGACGCCGGCGTTGCACCTTGCGCTGGAGCTGGGCCTCGTGGTGGTCGTGGGCGGCTGCGCCGCTGCTGTCGCGCGGGGTCGGCTGAACTGGCTGACTGCGGCGGCTGTCGGGCTGGGGACCCTGGCCGTCTCGCTCAGCTGGGCGGTTCCCTGGTACCTGTTGTGGGTGCTCCCTTTCGCCGCGCTCTCGCCTGCGAAGCGAATCCGGGCGACAGTCGCCGTCCTCGGCGCATACTTCCTGATCGCCTTCATGCCGGCTGCTTATCTGCTCGCGCGGGACATCGGCTTCGCGCCCCAGTCCACCGGCCTCGGCGTCCTGCACCGGCGCCAGGTGGAAGCCCTGCTGCACTAGCGCGGTACGTAGGATGCGGGGGTGAGCGTCGGCATCATCACGGGTTCGGGCACCTATTCCCTCCCGGACCTGGAACGCTCGTCGATCAGCACGGTGGAGACCCGTTTCGGCCCCGTCGAGCTCACGATCGGCAGCTGGCACGATGCCGAGGTCGTCCACCTCTCACGACACGGCGAGGGCCATCCGCGGCTCTCGAGCCACGTCAACCACCGTGCCAATGTGCTCGCGCTGCGCGAGGCCGGCGCCGAGGTCGTCCTTGCGGCGACGATCTGCGGCGCCGTCGACGCTCGTCTCGAGTTGGGCGAACTGGTCGTCTTCGACGACCTCCACTTCCCGGCGAACCGGCTGCCCGACGGGTCACTCTGCTCTCTCTATGATCGCCCGGGCCTTCGCGGTCGCGGCCACTGGATCTACGAGGGTCCCTTCTCCGAGCCGCTGCGGCGCGCGCTGCTCGGCAGCACGATCTCGGCCGGTCTCCGCGCGCAGGACGGGGGCTGCTACGGGCACGTCGACGGGCCCCGTTTCAACACGCGCGCGGAGATCCGCATGCTCGCCTCGTGCGGGGTCAGCGCAGTGAGCCAGACGGCAGGTCCCGAGACGGTCCTCTGCGGCGAGGCGGGGCTGCCCTACGCGCTGATCGGCTACGTCACTGACTACGCCAACGGGGTCATGCCGGAGGCGACGCCGGTCGCGCAGCTCACCGAGCTGATCGGCCGGAGCGCCGCTGCACTCGCTGGGAGCATCGCGGGCGCGCTGTCGCTGATCGTTCCAGGTGCCGTCCCCGTCACGGGCACCCACATAAGCTGGTCATGATCGGAGCGGGGGCACGATGCCCGAGGTGATCCTGCCCGTGCTGGACGAGGCCGCCGCGATCCCGGGGGTGCTCGCGGCGCTGCCGCACGGGTATCTGGCGATCGTCGTCGACAACGGCTCGGCCGACGGCTCAGGCGAGCTCGCGGCGCGGCTGGGGGCGAGGGTCGTGAGCGAACCCCGCCGCGGCTTCGGTGCGGCCTGCCAAGCGGGCCTCGAGGCGGCCGAGCAGGAGATCGTCTGCATGATGGACTGCGACGGGTCGCTCGACCCGGGAGAGTTGCCGGCGCTGGTCGCGCTGCTGGAGAGCGGCGAGGCCGACCTCGTCCTCGGCCGGCGCCGGCCGACCCGCGGCGCCTGGCCGCTACACGCGCGTCTCGCGAACATGGCCCTCGCGGCGCTGCTGCGCCGGCGCACCGGGCTCGCCTTGCGCGATCTCGGCCCGATGAAGGCGGCGCGGCGAACAGAGCTGCTCGGGCTCGGCCTCTCCGACCGCGCCTTCGGCTATCCGCTGGAGATGGTCGTCCGCGCCGGCGCCGAGGGCTGGCGGGTGCGCGAGCTGGCGGTCGTTTATCTCCCGCGGACCGGGCGCTCGAAGGTCACCGGTACCTTGCGAGGGACGGCTCGGGCGATCCGCGACATGACGCGCGTCCTTGCCGTGGCCGGACCGCGATGATCCTCGTCACGGGAGGCGCCGGATTCATCGGCTCGCACATCGTCGACGCGCTGCTCGCCGAAGGTCGCGAGGTGCGGGTGCTCGATTCGCTCCTCGTCCATAGCGCTGTTCCCGGCTATCTCGCGCCCGAGGCGGATTTCATCGAGGGGGACGTCCGCGACCCGGCGACTGTCGAGGCAGCCCTCGTCGGGGTCGAGCACGTCTGCCACCAGGCCGGGATGGTCGGCCTCGGCGCGGACTTCGTGGACGTCGCCGACTACGTGAGCAACAATGACACCGGCACGGCCGTCCTGCTGCGCGCACTCGCCGCATCGGGCTTCGCTGGACGCCTCGTGCTCGCGTCGAGCATGGTCGTCTACGGCGAGGGACGCTACGCGTGCCCCGACCATGGCGTTGTGCGCCCGGCGCCGCGCCTGGCCGAGGACCTCGATGCGGGCCGTTTCGAGCCGGGCTGCCCGCGCTGCGGGCGCGAGCTCGAGGCGCAGCCGATACCGGAGGAGGCCGAGCCCGATCCGCGCAATGTGTACGCCGCCACGAAGCTCCACCAAGAGCATCTGGCAGCGGCCCTCGAACGCGAGGCTGCGGTGCCGGTCACGGCCTTGCGCTACCACAACGTGTACGGCCCACGGATGCCGCGCGACACCCCGTACGCCGGCGTCGCCTCACTGTTCGCGAGCGCGCTCGCCGCGGGCGAAGGCCCGCGGGTGTTCGAGGATGGCGCCCAGCGGCGCGACTTCGTCCACGTACGCGACGTCGCACTTGCGAACGTAGCCGCACTGGCCTCGACAGAGCCGGTCACGGGCGCGCTCAACGTGGCCAGCGGCCGGCCGCGCAGTGTCGGCGAACTGGCCCAGGCGCTCGTCGACGCCGCTGGCGCCGACGCTCCGCGGCCGCGGATCACCGGCCAGTACCGGCTCGGCGATGTCCGCCACGTGTTCGCCTCGCCGGAGCGGGCGCGGGCGCTGCTCGGGTTCGGCGCGGTCGAAGACTTCGCTCAGGGCATGCGCGAGCTGGCCCGGGCCGAGCTGAGCAGGTAGGCGAGCCCGGAGATCAGAAATAGAGCCGCCACGACGACCAGGTAGCGCGACAGGTAGACGTCCTGGCTGTGCCCGCTGGCGACGTGGAAGGTCGCGTTCCCTTCGCGAAGGATCTCCGCGCCGAAGACCAGCAGCAGCAGTCCGCTCAGGATCAGCGGGACGCGGACGTAGACCCAGCCGGGCGAACGCACGGGCGCCCGCTCGGCCGCTTGCTGCTCGGAGGAGCCTGGCGCGGCCCGCTGACGACGGGGCCGGCGGGAGATCGCGAGTCCCGTGCGATCCAACGAGGAGTAGAGAGGGAGCAGGATCAGGTCGTGGGCGACGATCGCGCCGAGGAACCAGATCAGGATGTACCGGATGCTGACCGCGGGTTCCTCCAGCCAGCCTTTGACGGCGGCCCCCGCGACCGCGAGGCTGGCGATGAAAGCGATGAGATGCAGGGGGCTGGCCCCGTAGCGGCGGCGGAACCTCGCCATCAGCGCGGACACCCGCTCAGGCCTCGCTGAACTGCATCTTGGAGACCCACTTCGTGCAGTGCACGCCCGGCAGGGCGGGTCCGATGATCCGCGCGGGGTAGCCGTGGTCGAGAGACAGGTCGACGCCGTTGACCTTCAGTGCGAGCAGCGTACGTTCGTCGGCGGTCTCGGTCTTCGAGAGCGTCGCCGCGGTGAACACGCCGTCAGTCTCGATCGAGATGTTCCTGACGCTCGCCGGCGCGCGGATGCCCGCGAGCGCGGCCAACTTCGCGACGGGGACGCCTGTCCAGCGCTGCGTCGTCGACCAGCCCTCCACGCAGGCGATCGGCAGGTCGCAGGTGTGCTGGGGCATCGCCGAGAGCTGATCGCGCGTGAGCATGACGGTGGACTCGCCGCCGGACAGCTCGAGCTGCCACGCAGGACCGACCTTCTCAGGGGTGATCTGGGCGGCGGCGGCCGTGCGGTTGACGGCGAAGCCGTTGGGGCCCGTGCCGCGACTGTCTCGTGGCCCGAAGATCGCGAGTGCCCTGAGCGGGCCGCCGATCGAGTCGCCCGCCCCCTGGATGAACAGGAACAACGACGCCGCGCCCATCGTGCCGAACAGGGCGCGCCTGGACATCGTCGGCGCGGCCGGCGCTGAGGCGACCAGGGCGCTCGGCGGGTCGCCCCGGGGCTCGGGACGGGTTTCCGCGAGGCTCTCCATCAACGGCTTCAGCCCGCGCCGCGCGGCCAGGGCCGCTTTCATCGTAGGCAACTTGATCGCCGTGTGGAAGATGAAAGCGACCGTGAAGATCCACGCTCCGTAGTAATGGGCGTTCGTAAAGAAGAACTTGAACAGATAGGCGTACTGGATATCCAGGATGCCCGTGGCGAACTCGAACAGTGCGCCGCCCACGAGCAGGGCCAGCGACACTCGCTCGAATGCTTCGGCGGCCGAGCGCATGGGCGGCCACTCGAAGAGCTTCGGGATGACCGACCAGAGCTTGAACAGAAGGATCGGCGTCGCGGCCAGACCGAGAGTGACGTGCGTTCCTTGTGTAAACGCGTAGAGCCACGACGGATGGGCCGGCCAGTCGAAGAGATAGAAGTCCAGCGGGCCCAGCATGCGCCCGACGGAGTTGCCGGGCAGGCTCGGGTTGTAAGCGTCGTTCGAGAGAAAGCCCGTGAGCGCGATCAGCGGGATAACGATCAGCAGCAGCAGGCCCAGCAGCGACGTGAGCCACGGCCCGCGCAGCGGGCTGCGCCAGTACTCCGGCCGGAAAGGGCCGGGAGGTGGCCGGTCTGGGTCCGGGCGCGGGAGGCGCGGAGGCACGGTCAGGCACCTGCCGCGGGCAGGCTGAAGCGGACGCTGGTCCCGGCCTGCGCCGCCTCGATCCATATGCGGCCGCCGTGGGCCTCGACGATCGCTCGTGAGATCGCGAGCCCCAGCCCGGCACTGCCGTCGCTGCGCGACGACCGGTCGCTGCCCTGGACGAACGCCTCGAAGACCTGATCGCGCTCCGCCTCCGGGATGCCGCGCCCGGTGTCGCAGACCTCAACGTGCAGCGCATCCTCCGCAGCGCTCGCCTTGACCGTGACACTGCCGTCGGCAGGTGTGTGCCTGATGGCGTTCTGGATCAGGTTGAAGAGGACCCGTTGGATCTGCTCGGGGTTGGCCCGCGCTGCCTCGAGATCCTTGGTCAGTTCGGCGCGGACGCAGACGGACCCGGCCTCCGCCTGCGCACGCATCGCGTCCACGGTCTCGAGGACGAGATCCTCGAGAGGCACCCGTTCCATCGTCCAGGTGATGTCGCCCGCCTCCAGGCGCGAGAGCTCGAACAGGTCGTCGACCATGCCGCTCATGGCGCGGACGTGGACGTCCGATCCGCGACACATATTCAAGGCGCGTAGGATCGTCGACGAGGTCGTCGGCAAGCGCTGCGCTGAGCAGCCCCAGGGAGGTCAGCGGCGTGCGGACGTCGTGTGAGATCGCGGCCAGCAGCTGACGGCGAGCGTTCTCGAGCGTGGCGCGGGAGAGTTCCTCGCGCTGCAGCGTCAAGGCCAGGTTCTCGATGTCACGAGCGATCAGCGCCAGCTCATCGCCGCCCCCGGTCGCGACCTCGACGTGCCGCTCGCCTTCAGCTACCGACCTCAGGCCGCGCCTGAGTTCATCGATGTCGCCGAGCACGCCGCGCGCGATCGTGCGCGCGCTCCACGCGCCGACCACGCCCGCGTAGACGGCGAGCACCGCCGTGAACAACGCATCGGGCGCGGAGTGGGTCATCAGCGCGACGAACAGCCCGGCGGCGAGCAGGAGCTGGCCGACGACGATCGCCCCGCCAACCGCCAGCTGGCACCTCATCCCTCCGACACGCGAGCGGACTGCGAGAAAGCGCTCGACCACGACCACCGTGAGCAGGCCGACAGGGGCGAGGATGGCGAGGCACGTCCAGCCGGCGTCAGCGCCGTAGGCAAGACCGCAGATGAGCGTCCCTGCGAGCGCTGTGCCGAGGGCCACTAGGACACCCGCTGCCGGGCTCCCGGGGGACTGCTCGCTCACGGCCGGAACCGGTAGCCGACGCCCCACACCGTCTCGAGAAATCTCGGACGCGACGGTTGCCGCTCGACCTTCGCCCGCAGGCGGCGGACGTGGACGGTGACGGTCGAGGTGTCGGTGTAGAACGAGTATCGCCACACCTGATCGATCAGCTCGTTGCGCGTGAATGCGTGCCCGGGGTGCCGGGCGAAGAACAAGAGCAGCTCGTACTCGCGCTGGGTCAGGGAGACCTCGTCGCCGTCCACCATGACCCGCCGGCCGGCGGGATCGACGACGAGCCCATCGAACTCGAGCACCGGCCCGCTGTCGGGCGAGGTATCGAAGCGGCGCAGGACCGCATCGACGCGGGCGACGAGCTCATCGGGAGAGAACGGCTTGACCATATAGTCATCGGCGCCCAGTCGCAGGCCCACGACGCGGTCTGACTCGTCTCCCTTGGCTGTCAAGAGGATGATCGCGACCGGCTCGCTCTCCCCGTCACGGACACGGCGCATGACCTCGAGGCCATTGATCCCGGGCAGCATCAGATCAAGCACAACCAGGTCGGGTCGGCTCTCGGCGACCAGCCGCAGGGCGCCGGGTCCGTCGGCGGCGGTCCGCACCTCATACCCTGCCCGCTGCAGGTAGCGCGAGACCACCTCGGCGATAGTGGGCTCGTCGTCTACGACGAGAACCGAGCCGCAGGCGTGTCGATCGCCGTCAGCGACATGCGTCCCCATCGACGGATTCTCGCACCCGGCAGCGAGCCCGGTCGACCCGCGGCGGGAACGTTCCGAATTCCGTAATGTGATTTGTGGCCGGCTGCGCATAGCTTGGGCGCTGTGCGGGATACCCCTCAGCGAGCTGCCCTGCTCGTGATCGCAAAGGCGCCCGTCGCCGGGCGCTCGAAGACGCGCCTCTCGCCCCCTTTCACGCCCGTCCAGGCAGCCGATCTCGCCGAGGCTGCTCTGCGCGACACCCTGGAGGCCGTGCTGCAGACACCGGCTGCGCGGCGGTTGTTGGTGCTCGATGGTGCCGCGGGCGATTGGCTGCCGGAAGGCATCGAGGTGATCCCGCAGCGTCCGCTCGGCTTCGGCCGGCGGCTGGCGGGCGCCTTCGAGGACGTGGGTGGGCCAGCCTTCCTGATCGGAATGGACACGCCTCAGGTGAACCCAGCGATTCTCGCGGGGGCGCTCGGGGACCTTCTTGCGCCTTCAACCGATGCCGTGCTTGGTCCCTGTGAGGATGGCGGTTACTGGGGCATAGGCCTGATGCGGGCCGATCCGAGGGCTTTCGAGGGGGTGCCGATGAGCACCGAGCGGACAGCCGAGCTCCAACTGCGGCGTTTGGAGGCGCTGGGCCTACGGACCGCTCTGCTTCCGACGTTGCGCGATGTCGACCGTCACGCGGACGCCGTCGCAGTCGCTCGCCAGGCGCCGGCGAGCGGCTTCGCCCGGGCGCTCGCCCGGGCCGAGAAAAGCTTGGACACTGCTCGGGAGGCGGCTTGAGCGTCCTGCCCGCCAGCCGGCCCACGGCGATCGACCTCTACGGCGCGGAGCTGCTGCGGTCCGCCTCGCGGCTCGAGACGAAGGGCCGGCTACGGGCCGTCGACGACCATGGCGCCGAGCTTCCCGTCGCGATGCGGCGCTATCTCGAGCTGCCGAGCGATGAGGAATGCCGCGTTCTCGCACGTGCCGTCGGCCCCGTGCTCGACATCGGGTGCGGGCCCGGGCGGCACGTCGTCGCGCTCAGCCGCCGCGGTGTCGCCGCAGTGGGAGTCGACATCTCGCCAACGGCGGCGCACCTGGCGCGGACGCGGGGAGCGACGGTCATCGAGGGCTCGATCTTCGACCGGCTGCCGGGCGCCGGAACGTGGGGCAGCGCGCTGCTGCTCGACGGGAACATCGGCATCGGCGGTGCCCCCTGCAAGCTCTTGAGGCGTGTCGGTGGGCTGCTCACACCGACCGGCATCGTGCTCGTCGAGGTGGAGGGCCCGGGTGTGCCCACCGGCGCCCTACGGTTACGGCTCGAATCCGAACAGGCTCGCAGCCGCCCGTTCCCCTGGGCGCGGATGAGCACCGAGGCGCTCCCGTTGATCGCCAGCCAGGCGTACTTCGCGGTGCGCGAGCAGTGGCAGGCGGACGGTCGCTGGTTCGCCACGCTGGAGCGCTCCTAACCGAGCGCGCGCTTGAACAGCCTGACATCGCGGTCGAGCGGCCCGCCGGCGAAGTGCTGGGGCCGGCCGCCCTGGGCGTCGATGTAGGAGAGCTCACGCGAGACGTCACCAACCCGCGCATCGGGCGCGTGGTCGATCATCCACGTCTCAAGGGCGGCAGCGTTCGTCCCGTGCTCGATCAGGCGCAGTGCTCTGAGCTGCTGCGGGAAGTCGATCAGCGAGGGGGTAGAGATCAGCCAGTAGCCGCCAACGCCACTCCGCCGCGGCGTGATGCGGCTTCGGTGGGTGTGGCCTGAGAGGGCCGCGATCACCCGCGGCGCGCGATCGAGCACCGCGAGGAGGCGCTCGCCGCCCGCGCTGCTCGCGAGCGGTTGATGAGAGGCGACGATCACCCAGCGATCACCGGCTGAGGAGAGCTCTTTCCGGAGCCGGGCGGCCTGCTCGGGGCGCGCCAACCCGCCCGAGCCGCCTTCGCGACGGACCAGGTCGAGCACGATCACCCGCAGCATCGCGCCGACGTCGAAGCTGTAGTCGAGCAGCCGGCCTGACCCGCCGCGGCCGCCGGCGCGCAGCGCGGCCAGGACCTCGGCCGCGGAGAGCTCTTCCCGCGCCGCGTCCGGAGCGACCCGAACCGAAGCCGCAGCCTGCACCTCCTCGATCAGTCCGCCGAGCAGCCCGGGCTCGGCGAGCGCGTCGGGTGATCCACTCGGCGCCGCGGCGGAGGTCGGCGACAGGCCCGCGGGCAGCTTCAAGCCCGTCGGGAGATCCCAGACCGCGCGGTCGCCGAGCGCGATCGCTCGCGTCAGCGGAGTGGGCGCAAGGACACCCTGCACGAGGATGTCATGGTCGCCGAGAACCGGATACACCGGTGCGGCCACCCCTGGGCTCCGGAACGGCAGCACGGCCTCCTCGAGCAGGCCCGGGTGGCGGGGTGCGTCGAGGTCCGGCCGGTAGTAGAAGGGGTCGGGATCGGCCCGCGACTGCACGCCTTCGTAAGCGGCGTTACCGCTGCGCGGTTCCAGATGTCCTCCGCAAAGCAGCGTGACTGCCCAGTCGAGCTCGTTGCGCTGGGCGTTGTCGATCAGGTCACCGCCCTGGATCACAGCGTCCGGGCGGAGTGCCGCGAGGGAGCGCAGTGCGCCCGCCAGAACCCGCTTGCTCAATGCCTCCTGAGGCCTGAAGGTGGAGTTGAAGGGGGGACCGAGGCGACGGAGAAACGGGACTCGTGCGGGGGACTCCTGATCCATCACATGGGCGTCGGTGAGGTGGGCGAGCAGGGCGACCCGGCTGCCCGCGCCGGCGGCGGGAGCGAGATCGGTGCGGTCGATCAGCGTCGCTGCCGGGTCTGGTTCCAGCTCGCCCTCGCCACGCGGGTCGCCCCACGTCGACTCGAGCGTCGAGCCGTCCATGGCCGCCTCCCGCCGGGAGGGTGCGGCGCAGCCTGCGACCAGGAGCGCGGCACTCCCGAGCGCGAGCTCCGCGATCGCTTGCCGACGGCTGAGGGTAGGTCCGCGACGCGGGTAGGGCTCGGCCCGGTTCATCCGCTCAGAGCTCCGACGATCGTTTCGGTTGCGCTCAGGCGGGCGACCGAGATCACGGCGATCAGGGCGCACAGCGCGAAGCCGGCGAGAGTTATCGCGATCTCGCCCGGGCCGGCCCCGAGCGCGAGCGAGGCATAGGCCGCGGCCAGCCGCGCAAGCGACGGGCCGAGCGCGAGACGCTCGAGCAGGATTCCCGCGAGCGCCGCAGGCAGGACGACGGTTGCCGCCGCGCCGGCGAGCAGAACACGGACCGTGCCCGCACCGGCTCCGCAGGCGCGCAGCACGCCGATCGTCGAGCGGCGTTCGCGGGCGGTCAGGACAAGCGCCTGGATGAGCGCGTAGAGACACACGAGGCCGTTGACGATCGCGACTACCCGCAGGATCGATGTGAGCGCGTCGATCAGCGCCTGGCCTGTGCCGACGACCGTCGAGGTCTTTGCGGGCGCCCCGCCAAGCCTCCTCAGCCCGGCCGTCACAGCGGCACGGTCGGCGTTTGGCCGCAGACGGACTGCGATCTGCTCGCCGGCGGCGGGTTCGGCCGCGAGGAGGTCAGCGGCCGAGACGTAGGCGACCCTGCCGTCGTGCTGGAGGGAGTCGACGATCCCGGCAACCCGAAAGCGCGCCTCGCGTCCTGACGGGAGCTGCGCGGCGAGCTGGGAGCCGACCTGTAGACCGAGAACTTCGGCCAAGCCGACGCCCACCTCGGTCTCGCCGGGGCCGTGCAGCCTCCGCCCCGCCGCGAGCGAGGGCGCCTCGAAGACAGTGTGGTCGCCCGGGTAGCCGATCAGGTCGATCGTCTCGCCGAGTGAGTAGGAGTCCAGCGCCTGGACTTCGTAGCGGGGGGCGGCGGCCGCGACCCCTGGGAGGGCGGCGACGCGGGGCGCGCTGACAACGGGCAGGGAGGCGGTCAGCGCGTAGCGCTTGCCCAGTGCCGCCGGGTTGCTCGCCAGTTCGTCCAGCTCCGAAGCGAGGGCCAGCATGAGCAGAATGAAGGCGACCGACGCGGCGAGCACGGTGACCGTGGAGAGCAGCCTGAGGCGCCGGGCCGTGACGAGTCGCGAGCCCAAGCCGAGCGCGCCACCCAGCCGGTGGATGCGCTGCGGGCGGCCCTCCCGGGCGCGACGCCCCCTGAGCTCCAGTCCCGTCATCAGGTCGATGGGTGGGCGTGCGCCGGAACGCCACACAGGCGCGGCCGAGGCGAGCAGAGGTATCGCTGTCGTCAGCGCGAAGCACGCGGCGAGAGGCCAGAAGAGCGCTCTGCCCGGGGGGGTCTCGTTGAGCACGCCGAGCAGGCGGTCGGTGGGCCCGCGAGCGACGAGGATCGCGGTGAGCACGCCGGCCGCGCTGGCGGGTAGGCCGACGAACAGCGCCTCCGCCGCCTGGGCGAGCGTGACGTGCGCACGCGTCGCGCCGAGTGCACGCCTCAGCCCGAGGCCCGGGAGGCGGCGCTGGACCTCGGCGTGCGCAGAGCTTGCGAGCATCACAGAGGCCGTCAGCAGCGCAATCGCCGACAACGCGACAAGCAGCGCGATGACGATCCCGGCAGCTTCGTCGAGCAGGATCTCGACGCCTGCGCGAGTGACGAAGCGAAGTCCCGGGATACCGTAGCTCGTCGCGCGGGCCTGGACCAGCACTTCGTTTAGGCGTCGCGGGTCCGCGACCCACAGCTCGACGGCGTTGACCTCAGGGTCCGGTTCCCGGCCGAATCGCGCTTCGGTCGTCCGCCGTGACACGTAGACGCGCGGTGCGGCGAGCGGGAATGCCACGTTGTCCGGGGACTCGGAGACGCCGACCACTCGGAGGGGCCCCAGCGCCTGCCTGTCGAGCATCGAGCCGGGATGGAGTCCCCAGGAGCGCGCGAGACCCTGCTCGACGACGACTTCGCCGTACCCCGAGCCGAGGGGATGCCCGGCGAGGATCGAGAAGCCACGCCGGCCAGGGTCGATCACCTCGATGCTGGCGCGGCTCGATCTGTGCCCGTCGCCGGCGATTGCGATGTTCGTCACCTCGAAGCGGAAGCTCGCTGCGGCGAGTCCTGGGAGCGCGCGAACCCGCGGTTGCACCTTGCTGAGCGGCTGTTCATCGAAGCGGGCGATCACGTCCGGCAGGTCAGCCTTGGAGGCGCTGCGGCTGAAGCCGGTGTGCAGGCTGTAGGCGACGATCACCGCGGTGGCGAGCATCGCCCCGGCCAGCGCGATGCCCGCCGCGCTCAGCAGGCTTCTGGCCCGGCGCTGGCGGAGGCCGCGGAGCGCCTCATCCCAGATGCCTCTCACGTGAGCCGGCCGTCGGCCATCTCGAGGACGCGATCCGCAGCGGCTGCGATTTCGGGCTCGTGGGTCACCATGACCACCGCGCGGCTACGAGCGGTAATGTCGCGGAGCAGACGCAGGAGGTCGCGGGCCGTGGTGCTATCGAGGTTCCCGGTCGGCTCGTCGGCGAGCACCAGCGCGGGGTCGTTTACCAGCGCTCTGGCGATCGCGAAGCGTTGTTGCTCGCCGCCGGATAGCTCGTGTGGCAAGTGCTCCCGGACGGGACCGATGCCAAGCTCGGCGATCAGCCGCCGCGCACGTTCAGCGCCGCCGCGCGGTGCTCCCGGGAGACGGGTCGGCAGCAGGACGTTCTCTTCGCCGCTGCACTCGGCGACCAACTGGAACGACTGAAAAACGAAGCCGATCCGCCGCAGGCGGATTCGCGCGAGACTCCGCTCCGGGCGCCCCGTCAGCAGCTCCCCGCCGACGGTGATCTCACCCGCGTCGGGCCGGTCGAGCGCTCCGAGCAGATGAAGAAGTGTCGACTTGCCGGACCCCGACCGTCCCAGGATCGCGACCAACTCCCCAGCGTCGACCTCGATATCGACCCCGGCGAGCACCTGGCGGACTGCTCGCCCCGTGCCGACACTCTTCATCACCCCGTGGGCCTCGAGCACGGACACAGGGCCACGGTAACGCGGGTGCCCGGCTTCCACGCCGGTGGGCGCTCCCGAAAGGCGATCGCACGCGGGACGTCCTGGTCATTCCGATCATCTCAGACGTGCAGCAGAACCGTCTGCTGGCACACCATTGCCGCGGTCCGCCTGCCTGCAAGGGCGTGCGCCTGCCCAAGGCCCTGTGCGGACGATGTCCCGAGACATCCGTCTCCGATGTCCCGACACACAACAGAATGCGGGCGAAGGGACTCGAACCCCCAAGGGCGTAACGCCCACCGGCTCCTAAGGCACACCATAGGCGCGCAGCCCCCGTAGATTAGAGCCGCGCGGTGCAGTTGGAGCGCGTTTGAGCAGCTCTCACGCGCCCGTTGTTACCTGATGCGTTACCCAAGCTGATCCCGTCCGGCCACAGCGTCAGCTAGTAATAGCCGCAACAATCACGCCCGCCGCGATACCGACAACGAGCGCGACCACGGCCCCGATGATCCTGCCTTTCCAGCGCTGATAGGTCGGCGGCGCATCGGGCTCCAGCAGCTCCGTCCACGGCAGCCGGAACGAGATCAGCCCCACGAGGACGGCCACCACGATCGCCACGGCGAAGTCGAGCCCGTACCGGACGCTGCCGAGACTCGTTGCGTATCGCAGCGTGAATGCGATAGCGAGAAAGGCCAACAAGAACGCGCCGACCGGCAGCGCGAGCGCCAGCAGCTCGTTGCCAAAGCCGCGGGGACGCAGGCGCACGCGGGGGTTGAGAACGTGCTCCAGCTCGTGGCGCAGGCCCGCCGTCCACATGCGATCTCGGCCGGATAACCGCACCTCGATCCCGCTCCCTCCTAACTCAATCTTGCCGGAGACCGGCGTCCATCCTTGCCCCTCGCCGATCGAGATGTCGATGCTCTCGATTCTCGCAATATCCTCGACCGGCCAACTCCTGAGGTCGTCAATGGCTCCGAGGGCTCGCTGGAAACCACCTTGCTCGATGACGCCGATCCGTACCTCGCGGGCGCCCTCCGCATCCAACCACGCACGGTGCTTGTCGGCGTCGTACTTGCGCCGGTCCGCGCCGTCATAGCCTGCTGGGTACGTCGATGCGCTTTGCACCTTCTCCGAGCACAGCGCGGCGGCACGGCAGAGCTGATCCATCGTGCCCGCCCAGGGACAAATCGACCACCTCGCGCTATCGGACTCCTGGGCCATTCCGGCACCATCGTAGGCGCCCCCACAAGAGCTGCAGCGTCAGGACCTCGCACGCGCATCGCGCGCTTGGCCTATCAGGTGCGCTTCGAGCGCCGCGCGGCTGAACCGGCGGTGCCGGCCAATCTTGATCGATGGCAGCTCTCCGCGGGAAGCGTACAGGTGCACCGAGCGCACGGGGATCTTCAAGTACGCGGCGGCCTCCCGCGCCGTGAGTACGTCCGCGGCAGCGGCGGGGTGCTTCGTCTGCTCGCTCACGCCGCCCCCGCTCTCGCCGCCGCGATGCACGTCGCACAGCACCATTCCGCCGGCTCCGCGAGCTCGCGCAGGAGCACCTGCTCGCCGGCACGAGCCCAGCCCTCCACACGGTCGTAGGCCTCGCGCGGATCGAGCTCCTCGCCGCAGCTCGAGCAGATCGCGATCGCCCTGAGCTCGGTGTGCGCACGATCGCTGATTGCGGGAAGCATGGCGCTTCTGTTAGCAGGTCTTCGCCGCGTCTCTGTAGCAGTGGTTTACACGTAAGCAGCGTCGATATACGTAGATCCCGCTTGCGCGGATTATCCGTGTGTCACACATTGACACGGGCGCAGCGATTGATGTGACTCCCGCCGACTGCTAAACAGTGGGACGATGAGATTGCCCGACCATTCGACTTGCCCCGAGTGCGGATCAACGGGTGCGAACATCGACGGGGGCATCGTCACCTGCCGCGACTGTGGCACCCCCCGCCTAGTCGGGCCAGGAGATGACCCGCGCACCGACACTGTGGCGTTGCTGCGCAAGATCACGAGCGACATCAACGCCGCCGCAGTCCAGGATGCCGCGGCATTCGAGCTCGCCCGCCGCGAACTGGAGGACGACGCGATCGACGCGCTCCACGAGCTTGCGCACCGCGGCCGCGACTGGGGCAACGTGGGCGAGGTGATCGCCGAGTCGGAGGCGTGGTGGGCGTTCAGCATGCTTGTCGAGCGCGCATATGAGACCCTGCCCGATCAGATACCCGATGCGTGACGGGGCGGGCTACGGGTCCAGCGCCAACGACTGGTACGACGATGACGGCTACCTCGTCGATGACGGCGATCTCGTGCAGCTTCCCGATGGCACCTGGGCGCTCGCGCCGCGCTCGAGCGAGCTGGCGCCCGCCGGGACCGATCCCCACCGCCGCGCTCCAGGCGGGCCGCCAGCCGAGCAGGCACGCCTTCGCGGCGAGTTCGGCGAGCTTCCCCGCAACGAGGACGAGCAGCACGCGGACGCCACGGCCATCGAGTCCCTCGGGATCGGCGAGATGGTGGTCTCGCCCGAGAGCATCGCTCGGCTCGAAGACCACGGGGCTGACGCCCGCCACGTTGCCGCTTCGCAGAAGTGGCTCGCCGAGAACGACCCGCTCCGCACGCTAGAGGGCGTCACCGCCGCGATCGAGAAGTCTGCCGCCGACCACGGTCTCGACTTAAGACGCTGCAGGGCCGCGTTCCCGAAGCGCAAGGGCAGGCACAGCGCGGTGCTTCGGGCTCACCGGGCCGCGGTGCGCGAGGCCCTGCTGCCGGTCCACGCTGCCGACGCGACATATGTGCTGATGGCCCAGGCCCTCGGCTGCGAGAAGAAGGCGCTCGAAGTGCTCATGCGCAGCTAATAGGGGGCCGCGTCCTAACTACTGGAGGGGCCTTTTTTTCTCGCCCTTCCGACCGACCTCAAGGGAGGCCAGAGTGCCAGACTCAAAATCGACGGTCCATGTGAGTGCCCGCGTCCGACCCGACGACCTCGAGCGTCTGCGCGAAGCCGCCGAACAGCAGCAGACGACCGTGAGCGCCGTTATCGCTGCCCTTGTGGCCCGCGTGCCCCGCGGGGATCTTCCCCGCACTGTCGCCTGAAGCCTGCGATTTCCCCGCGACGGGGGTAGACCCCGACAGGCTTTCACTTTTAAGTAAAACGGGCCGCTTGGGGCGCGACCCGTTTCACAACATACGAAAGGCTTACTGTGGCCAGCAACCTACCGCAATCGCGCAACGAGCGCACGGCCGAGCGAGCACTTGATCGGCTTGCCAAGCGAGTTCTCGGGCTCGAACCACACCGGCACCTCACCTCCGAGCAGCGCAGGTGCGCGTGGTCGCTGCTGCGGCGCCGGCAACGCAGGGCGTCATCGTCGTGACGAGCTCGCTGCGCGACTCCGCGCTCGACGCTGCTTGCAACGGATTCGACGTCTTCCCCATTCGCCCACGGGATAAGCGCCCGCTCGTGAAGGGCTGGCAGCGATCCGCGACCCATGATCTCGAGGCCGTTGAGCGCGTATGGCACGAACACCCCGAGGCGAACGTCGGGATTCGCACCGGCCACGGGCTCGTGGTGCTCGAGGCCGACTCGCCTACCGCCGAAGATCGCCTACACGAGCTCGAGCTCCCCAGGACCACGAGCGTCCGCTCGAGCCGCGGCGTGCACTTCTACCTACGCGGGGAAGCGCCCACGCGCGCAGGCGTGCTGCCCGACATCGACGTGCGCGGGCGCGGGCGGGCTCGTGGTCGGAGCCGGCAGCGTGCACCCCTCCGGGACACGCTATCGCTACGTCGTGGCCCCCAGTGAGATCCCGCCGGCACCGCTCCCGAAGCCGGTCGCGGAGCTCATTTCGCTCGAAAATCGACGTTCGCTCAACCCCTATTCAGCACTAAGTGTTACTTCTGTTACGGCTCCCGTAACACAAGAGACGATTCCCTTAGGCCAGCGCAATTCCACGCTATTCCGCTGGGCTTGCTCCCTGCACGGCAGGCACGGAATGTGCCGCGAGACAATCGTCGGCGCGTTGCTCGCCGAGAACGACCGGCGCTGTGAGGCGCCACTCTCATCCGAGGAGGTTGAAAAGATCGTGACAAGCGCCCTCGCCTACAAGCCGATCCCGTGGATGGTTGATCCGCACGGGTTCGCGCGCGACCCCAGATTGAGCTCGAACGAGCGCCACCTGCTCACCACGCTCGCGACATACGCCGACTTCGACGGCGAGTGCTTCCCGAGCGTGAGACGCCTACGCGGGGACACCGCGATGAACCTCAACGCGGTCCAGCGTGCGATCGACGGGCTCGCCGCCGCCGGTCGCATCGAAGTGCGCCGAGGCAATCGAGCTCGACCGAATCACTACCGCCTGCTTCCGATTGTTTGAAATGACCCTCGAGCAAATCTTCTACAACACCGTAATCACGAGCTGGCATCTCGCGTTTTTGTTCGGCTTTTACGGCTTGGATGATATTGGCAATGCCGAACAATTCTGGCCGCGTACCCTGCTGTTTGCCGCCTGCGGTCGCGAGATTGTATTTCCGCCCGACCCACAACCGCTCGAGGACGCCTTAGTCGAAGCGCGATATGGCGGATTACAACTGGGTCGCGAAGCGCCGCATGCCGGCTATGCCGGTGATGCACTGGTGTCAGCCGAGGAGCTGATCGCCGAGTCCCGCAATGTGATCGCGTTCTCGCCTGTGCTATTGCCTGATCAGATCGAGGACATCCTCGCGGGGACGGACGACGCGACGCTCTCGTGACCATACCGGCCGCACCCGGAGCGTACACACCGCGCGCGAACCGCGATCACGCGGGGGCGGTGGGGATCAGCTCCTTTGACAATGCTCCGGCCCTACCGGCGACAGTCTGCCCGAACACGCAATCACGGGGACGGTCTAGCCAGCCATTCGGTCATTTGCCACCGCAAATTCGAGTACTTCGTGCGCTTCATCGCCCATATATGCTCCGTTCGTCTGTGCCCCAGGCTTTTTGTCCGAATAGCACGGCGGCCACCCAGTCTTTCCGCATAAACTAGCGGTGGAGTTAACCGCGCCGATTTCTGGCTTACCGGGGCTCGCGTCGTTGCGCAGCCAAGGGCCGCCGCTATTCCCCGGGGCCATCGCGCATTCGAGATCGAAGTTGTTGGGTGGCGATCCATCGGTCTGGAATGGAAAGCCGGTTTCGATGCAGTGATTCAGGGTGTGGCCGACCGCGTCCCACTGGTAATAGGGCGGGCCACTCGGGTTAGTTCCCGAGTTATCCCACGCGATTGGTAGTCCGCCACCAACTTCATGTTCGATTGTGATCCCAGACTTGCGCGTCATTATCAGAAACGCAAAATCATACGCGTGATGTTCGTAGGCTTCCCATCCACTTGACGCTGCAGGTTCCTGATCTTCCCAGACGCCGAATGGCGCTTGGTCCTGGTGCGCCTTGCACGTAAAGACTTCGCGGGCGTAGATGATCGGATGCGTCTTAGACCCGGTGCATGTGGGCCCGGTCCACCCAGGTGCGAACGCGTATTCTTCGAATTCTTCTATGACGTGCGTCGTCGGATTCATCTCCTTCAGGCAATGGCCAGCCATCAACACTATGTCTCCAGTACTACTTGCAACGACACTGCCCGTGCATTCATGGAAATCCTCAGCCGTGCCAACCGTTCCGAACGCGAGCATTCCGACGCTGGGTATATAGGCGGTGAAGTCCTGGGTCTTCGTGCCAAACGGTGGTCCCACCGCCACCTTGAGTGCGCCCGCGTAGCGATATCCGAGCTGCGTGGTAGTGGCTTCTAGCTTGCTCGACGACACAAATGTGGTTGGCAGTTCGACGGGTGGCAGGTGTGCCTGAAGCTGGGTAGCCAACTTGGGCTCAGCCGAATTGCGTAGCCCGGCCGAAACGCCGAGCCTTCTACGACGAGTCTTTGGCCCCCTTCTACCGTCCCGACCGCGGGGGACACCTTCGTAACCGCCGGTTCCGCGACCACTTCTATGGTTAGTGGGCGGCTGGCGGTTCGGTCGCCGGCATCGGCGACCTGGGCGACTATCGGATAGCTGCCCGCCGTCGTGGGCTTTCCCGAAATCAGCCCCGTAGATGCGCTCAGTGTCAGGCCTGGCGGGAGCTGGCCACTCGTGATTGTCCAGGTATAGGGCGTCGCACCACCGGCTGCCGCCAAGTACGCCTTGTAGCTGTTCGCGAGAACGGCGAGCGGCAGCGCTGCGTTTGTGACCACTGGGTTAGTAATACCTGTCGTGACAGTGGCCTTCTCCTGACCGGTGTTGTCACTGTACAAGCCTGGGCTACCATTGAAGCCCCATGCGTCGGCGAATCCGAGGTACAAGCGTTTGCCCGCCTTGGGCACGACGTAGCCTTGGCTTGCACCGCTTGAGGTAGCGCCGTCGCCTATGAAGAATACCTGATTCAGTACCGGTGCAACGGTGGCAAAGTCCTGGGTCAGCGCATCGGCAGAAAAGTCCAGGCTGGGTGGTGGTGGACTTGTCGGCGGTGCGCCGTTGGTAAAAACACCCACGAGGGGAACCGAGCTTGATCCGTCCACGAAGCCAGATATACCTTCCCACCCGCTTATGTTGGTGGAGCCCCCTGGGTTGCCATCTGGTGGAGTCGTGGGCGTGCCACCGCAACAGTCGATGGCGCCCGTTGCGCTAATGATCAGCGTTTTGCCCGCCCCTGCACTCACCGACGGAGGCAACGTGCCTCCGCCGCCGAGAAATCCCGGAGGTGTGGTTTGCCCAGCTGCAAAGATGTCCGCCGTCGCGGGAACCTCGGCGGAAGAGGCGAAAGCCGACCCACCGGAAAGCACGAGGCAGAGTGTCGCCACCCCGACGAGTAGACAGGTCCGCCTCGCGGTCGTCATGGGCAACGTGCGCCCACGCGCGTAAGGCCCGGTCTGCGTCACGCAACGGTGACGCAGAGCATCACGCGTGAGCAGTTCAGCCCGTCTCGGTCCTCCAGTCCCTCCAGTAGCGCGCACGACACGAACCCCCGCGGATTGCACTGCGCAGACGCTACACCGGAATGGTCGCGCCGACAAATAGAAAGGCTGGATACGACGGCCGGTAACGCTTATGGGCGGACCCACCTGCTCACGACTGAGCTGCGGTCGCTTCCCTCGAAGCCCCGCAGCGGCCAGAGCGTTCGCCGAGGAGTTGCGCTCACCCTCCACGGCGATCAGCTCGGGCGACGATCAGCGCGGAGTGAAAGGCCCTCTCACCGGCTTCACAGTGCAGCACCCACGACTGGCTGGACTCGCAGGTGGCTCCCGCAGCGCCAGTTACGATGTAGGGCGTGAGTCGCCAAGTCGTGTACACCGACGCTGCCAATGGGGTAGCCATGGCGACAGGCAGCGCGTCGGAGGTCTTTATCGGTGGGCCTGCGAAATTGCCCCCGGGTGGCGGGACCGTGGCCGTCGAGATCCCGGATTGGTTCTGGGATGGGACGGCGGCTTCGGGCACTGATCCCCGCGGCCGTATCGGGTGGTGTTTTGTGGGCGTAGGCCTAGGCGGCACGGTCGGTGAACACAGTCTCCACGGCCCGTGGATTCTGCGCTGGGGATTCGGAGCCGCGCTCGGCGGGACTCTCTTGGCGCGGCTCTGGGACGCTCTGCGGCCCCGCTAGCGCCTGAGCCCGACTGTCGAACTACTCGAACGCGCGCGCGAAGCGCTCGACTTGCTCGCTCGCCTGTCGCGCGTGTAGATAACGCTGCGTCGTCGCGAGATCGCTATGCCCCATCGCCTCCTTGATCGAGAGCACGTCCACGCCCGCCCGCGCGAGCAAGGAGCCATATGTATGCCGCAGGTCGTGGAATCGCAGCGGGCGCAGCTCGGCGGCGTCGCGCGCGCGCTTGACGCGAGCCGTGAGCGACGAGGGATCGAGCGCACGGCCGCGCCACGTGCAGAAGACAAGCTCGCCGGCTGCGGTGAAGTCGCCGCGCTCGCGCAGGCGGGCGAGCGCCGCCCTCGCCTGCAGCACGAGTGGCACGTGCCGGACCTTGCCGCCCTTTGTCCCTGTCTCGATGCCGTCACTGAGCGTGCGCTCGACGGTGAGCACGTCCTCGCCCACGTCCCGCCAGCGCAGCGCGCGCAGCTCGCCTTGGCGCAGACCCGTGTACGCGGCGACGCGCACCAGCTCGGCGTCCTGCGCATCCTCGGCGAGCTCGGCGTCGTTAGCTGCTGCACCGCGCGTGCGGTGCAGTCCAGCGGCGAGCGCTTGCGCTAGTTGCTCAACCTCGGCGACCGTGTAAGTGTCGAGCGAGGCGCGCTGCGGTTCGCGTCGCTTATCGGTGCCCTGCACGGGGTTGCTCGGCAGGCCCGCGCGACGCGTGCCGTAGTTGAACACGGCGAGCAGGAGCGCGCGGCGCTTGTTGATCGTGCGCGGTGTCGCGCCGGACTCGGCGAGCACGTCGAGCAGCCCTTCGATCTCGGCCGTTGTGATCTCCGTGGCGGGCCTGTCGCCAAGCGCGCGCATCACGTGTCCGTTCACCGCGCCCTTCGGCTCGGCGAGTGCGTACCCGTGGTCGGCCAGCGTCGAGGGCTTAGCGCCCTTCACGCGCTCCAGCCAGTCCATGTAGCCGCGCGCGATCTCGCGGAACGTTGACCCCGGCTCGGCGGTTGCGGCCACGTGCCCGGCGATGATCTCGCGCGCGCGGTCGTGTGCGGCGGCAACGTCGAACACTCCCTCGGGCGGGCGACCACGGCGCGGCTTGCCATCGCCCGTGACCCACGCGGGTCCGATCCGGCGCTTGACGAGCCGTCCAGCGGGCCACCGGAAGTAGATATCGTAGGCGGGTCCACCGCTCAGCTCGCGGACCTGCAGGGAGTACGTGGGTAGGCTTGGCGGTGTCATCGTCGGTCCTTTCGGCGGTGTCCACGCGCCCGGCGGCTGCAACCGCGCGGGCGCTCTTTCGACTGCATGCAAGGGATTCTAGCGCTTGTTACCCAAACGTGTTACCCGATCACGCCGCAGCCGTTGAGCGCGAGTCACTCCCGAAGTGCGAAAAGGCCAAGATTAGCGGGTCTTGTGCGAGCTATGCGGGCGAGAGGACTCGAACCTCCAAGGGCTTTCGCCCACCGGCTCCTAAGTTCTGCACTAGCCACGCCGCTGAGCCGCAGAAACGGCTATTTCAAGCGGTTTCTGAGCTATGAGTTATTCTAGGTTCTTCCGAGTGTGGGACATCTGGGGGACATGTGGGGGACATGAAAAGCTTTGAGGACACGCTGGCAGGGGAGCAGCCATGCCCTCCGGAGCATCGCAAACCAGCCGGCCACGTGTATGTGGCGGAGCGCCAGTCGGGGCGAGTCTGGTACGCCAAGTGGCGCGACGGGGACGGCCAACACCAGAAGCTCCTCGGCCCCGCTTGGGTCAAGCCCTACGGCCAAACGGCGCGAGGCGCGCCACGCTGGCGAGCAGCTGACGGCTCCAAGGCCGCTACGAACTACCTGACGCCCGACGAGGCCCGCGACGCGCTTCACGCGTTACTTGCGGAGGCGCCGCAGTCAGCGCGCAAGGCCGACCCACACGCACGAGTCACCCTGCGCGAGGCCGCGGACGAGTGGATCCGCTATGAGGAGCACGAGGCGAAGGTCAAGCCCTCCACCGTGATGGACTACCGCAACTGCGCAGACAGGCTATGTCGCGAACTCGGCGACAGGCCAATAGAAGACATCACGCCACAGGACATCGAGCGGTGGAAGGCCCGGTTTCGCGCCGAGCGGCGCATCGCGGATGGAAAGATCAGGCGCACGACTCCATCGGCGCGGACGATCAGGAAGTACCTCGTGAACCTCAACGGCATCTACCGACGCGCACGAGAGGCCTACGGGATAACCGCCAACCCGCTCTCGCAGGTCAAGCGACCAGGTCGCGTCAAGGCGCATCGGACGCTCAAGACGAACGACTTCCTCGAGCCAAACGAGGTTCACGCGCTCATCGCCGCGGCCGCCGACGAGACGGACGCTGCCATCTACGCCGTCGCTGCGTTCTGCGGCCTACGTCTCGGCGAGCTGTCGGCTCTGCGCTGGCGTGCCGTCAACTTCCGCCGGAGCCTGATCAGCGTCGAGGCAAGCTACACGCGGGGCCGCGAGGGCACGCCGAAGTCAGGCGACGGGCGAACCGTGCCAATGGCTCCCGAGGTCGCCGAGGCAATCACGCGGTTGCGCACCCGCTCGCACCTGCTCGGCCCCCGCGACCTTGTGTTCGTCGGACGCGGAGGAACACATATCGACCCGAACGCCCTGCGAAAGCGCTTCCACCAGGCACTAGAGCATGCTGGCTTGCCGCGTGTGCGGCTACACGATCTGCGTCACACCTTCGGCACGATCATGGTCAGTCGCGTCGACCCTCGCACACTGCAGCACTGGATGGGCCATGCCAGCATCGAGGTGACGGAGATCTACATGGCGTTCCGTGACCGGGCCGAGGACGCGGCGAAGGTGTCCGACGCCTTTCGGGCTGCGTAACGACCGGAGCCACCGGTCCGCATTCGCCGAGCGCGAAGCATCGGCTCGAGAGTGGCGCGACCCGAAAGCGTCAGCCCGCGCGGGAGGATCCGTTGCCCGCCGGGCATCTCTCGATGTCCTCCATCCAACTCTCCAGCGCACCACGCCGGTAGCGAACATAGCGGCCCAGCCGCAGGTGGGGAATGCGATGCCGCCGCGTCTCGGCGTACACCCACGAGCAGGTCACCTGCAGCAACGCCGCGACTTCCTCGGCCGTGAGGAGGGTGTCAGACCAAGACCGCTGCTCGGTCTGGTCCACCGCATCTTGCGCATCGCGTGCGGTCGTGTTCATGCCGCTAATGACCGCCAGCGACGCACAACGGCCGAGCAGACGTCACGGATCGGCTGCGGTACGCCATGGTGCGCGTCTATGGCCCAGACCACTCCGAGGGCGGCGCGCCCGGCCTCCACGCCTTCGTCACCCCGCCGCCCAGGCCGCGCAGGATGCGGGCGTACTCGGCCAGCTGCGACTGGAACGCCAGCTCTTCACGTGGGTCCTCGCCGGCGTCATCGATCTCCCCGCGCCACACGGCCAAGGCGCAAAGCACCTCCGTGTGCGCTTCGTCCAGCCACCATCCATCCTTGAGGGCCTCGAGATGGCGCGGGTAGCGGCCGTGAAGGGCGACGATCGCGCCCCACATCGCCCGACGCCAGTGAGGGTCGCCGCCGTACGGCTCAAGCCAGCGAGGCCGCTCAGCTCCGCTGGGACGGACCGGTGCGTGAGCCGACCTGAGCCGGCGGACCTTGCCGTCGTTGGCAGCCTCGACGACGACGTCCCGAACGATCTGAGCCGCGAGCGTCGAAGGGGGCTCCCCCAGTCCAGCAGCGAGCTCGTTCAGCTGGAGCGCGACCGGATCAGACAGCACGACCTGAACCCTGCGGCTCATCCGCCGCGTCCTCGACTCCTGTCCTCATCCATCGCGGGCTGCACGTCCGGCCCGACTCCAATGAACGGCGCCCGGGTCGGGTCGAGGTCGCGTTCGAAACCCGGGCCGTAGCGTGCGTCCGGAAGCTCGGGGTGCTCGAGCGACGGAGTCTGCCGCTTACTGCGGCGCATGCTCGCGGCGAAGCGTTCGATGCGATCGGGGTCCTGGCCCTCCTCGCCGAGCTCGACCCGGTTTACGTACCAATCGGTGCCTTCGCGCGCGCGTGAGGCCTCGACGTAGGCCGGCTCCTTGCTGGTCTGCCAGCCCCCGGTGACGACCAGCGTGCGGCTGACGGTGGCGCCCTGCGCGCGGTGGACGTGCTGTGCGTAGCCGAGCCGCAGACGCACCAGATCCTCACCCTCTAGCGTGCGGTGCTCGCCGGTCACGTCGAACTCGACGATTACCTCCCCCAGCGGAGTGACATCGAGGACCTCGCCCAGGCTTCCATTCTCGATGCGCTGCTCCCCCGGCTCGTGGTGCTGATCGATCATTGCGATCCGGTCGCCCTCGCGGATCCCGTAGTGGACTCCCGGCACCGGTACCTCCAGCTCGCCGAGTTCTCCGCGCTGGGAACGGAAGTGCTGGGCACGAGCATTCAGGCGGGCGATCTCCCTGTTGGAGGCGTCCGAGATCAACGCGACCTCAGCGATCGGGAGGCTCTCGGTCAGCTGCGCCCAGTTCCGCACGGCGTGATCGATGGCTTGATCGCGTGTGTCGGCGATGTGCACCCGGCCGTTTGCGAGGTAGTGAGCGATCGCCCGGTCGGTGCGACCGGCACGCAGATCGCTCCACGCGCGCTGCTCATCACGATCGCGAGTTCGGTGCACCGTCGAGAGCTCTGCGCACGGTGCGATCCTGCTCAGACGATCGAACATGCCGCCGGCACCGATCGAAGGCAACTGCTCAGCGTCCCCGATCACCACGAGCTTCGCGCCCGTGCGCTTCACCACCTCGGTCAGCCGCTCGAACCGCGAGGTATCGGCCATGCCCGCCTCATCGAAATAGATCGTGGTGCGATCATCGATATCGAGACGGCCGCTCTCCACTCGCGCGACCAGAGCGTCGAGCGTCAGGGTTCGGTCGAGGAGGGCCGGGCTGTCACGGCCGAGCCGCTGAGCGGTTGATCCGGAAACCGCGATCCCGAGCGTCTCGTGGTCGGTGAGTTGCTCGGCCCGGGCCGCGGCGTCAATCACCACCCCCTTGCCCGTTCCGGCCGGCCCGATCACGACTGCCGCTCGCACCGGGCCTGTGATGACCTCGAGGGCATGTGCCTGCTCGTCGCCGAGACGCGCGCCGATGCGCTCCGCAACCTGATCGCTAGCGGTCAGGCGCGCCGCCTCCCCCACCTCTCGACCACCGGTCCTGCCAAGCTCGACGAAGCGCGTCTCGATCAGCTCCTCGCGCAGCACGCACCGCCCGCGTGGTCATCATGCCTCCATGCAGTCGAAGGACACGGCGCTCGCCGACGAGCGTCTCCGAGAGAGCGCGCGCGTCGGCTGGCGAGAGCTCTCCCACCGACTGCTCCAGGAGCACCGCTCGGAACTCGCGCGGCTCGAAGGTGGCCGCGCGTTCGGTCAGACGACGCTCGACGCGATCCTCGACGGTGCCCTCACGGCGCGAGCCGGTGGCGTCGGCCAGCAGCTCGGTCAGCCTCTCCTGCGTCAGATCGAAGCGCGCAGCGGTGTCGCGCCATGCGTGCTGCAGGTCGTTCCGAGACACGACCACCTTCGCCTTGCGGTTCTCGAGCGTGAGCCGCCGCAGCTCATCCCCCTTGGGCTCACGGCCCCACTTCGCGCGGAAGCGCTCGGCTGCTCTTGCGACCTCGCGCGTGCGGGCTGAGAACGCCTCGGAGAGGCCGCGCGGGATCCCTGCGATCTCGAAGTAGCGTCCCTGCTTGCCGGTTCCGGAGTCGATCGCATAGCCGCGCTGGGAGAGCTCGTGCGCGAGCGCGGAGCGGTAGTAGGCCCCGACCTCGCGGGCGGCGCGGAAGACGGGCCGCGAGGCAACGGCGACTATGCGGCCGTCGTTCCTAACGGCGCTCGTCACGACGACGTGGCTGTGCAGCTGCGGGTCGGGTACGTCGCCAGCAAGCGCACTGCGGGCCGTGGTGTGCCTGTACTCGACGGCGATCAGGTCGCTCGCTTGCTCCTCGTAGAGCGCGCCGCCGGCGCGTCGGCGGACGGTCGGGACGATCTCGGTCAGGTAGGCGATCGCCTCACTGACTGCGACGGTGTGCGCGTCCCACATGTCGCGGCGTTGGCTCCGGTCGCCGAGCGCCCACACGGCCGACACCGACTTCGGTGCGCTGAACGTCAGGTCGATGCCGCCACCCCGCGCGCCGGTCGCACCCGCCGCCCGAAGCCATCCGCCGTCGCGCGGGTGGCGGCCCTCCATGAGCGCGATGAAGTCAGCGCCGTCGACCGTCTCGCCGTCGATGCCCAGACGGGCGAGCGTGTCGGGAGACGCGAGCCAGCGGCCGGGCGCCTGCGTCGGCTCGCCCGTCGGGTTCAGGTAGTAGTCGCCGCGGTCCGGCGCGACCGTCTTCGACTCCAGGTAGCGGGCGTAGTCCGGTCCCTTCGCAGCGGCGATGCTCGAGGCGGTCAGCACACCGCTAAAGACCTCGAACCACGCGAGGCGGCCAGCGAATGGACACAGCAATCGCTGTGTCCTCGCACAGTCGTGCATATAGTCTGTCCGAGCTTTCGTGGTGCGGGGCGTGAGTGGCAGCGCCGGCGTGGACAAGCTGCGGAGAGGAGCTCCGGGAGGCGCGAAAGCGGCGGATCGGACCGGGATGCGAGGCCGGGCAGGGCGGCGAGTCGGTTACATGGCGGCGGGGTGCGTCTGCGCGGTGAGCAGGTCGTCTGCGAGGGGGCTGAGCTCTCATGGTCGCGGGGAACTCCACAGCCGCGCGACGCCGGCTGCGAAGACGCCCGTGGAGAGGAGCGCTCGGCGCCGGTGTCGAGGGCATGGTTCGAAACTCAGATCCGCGGCCGCTTTAGACTGGGCGGATGGCGCTTCCGCCCGGACCCCGAGCACCGGCGGCAGTGAACTCCGTGCGCTTCGCCCGCAGGCCACTCGACGTGCTGCGGGGGTGGCGCGCACGCTATGGCGACGTGTTCACGGTTCGTCTCGTCGGCTTCGGCACGGGTGTGTACGTCGCAGACCCTGACGCGATTCGCGAGCTGTTCACGGGAGATCAGTCCGACCTTCGCGCCGGCGAGGCCAACTCATTCATGGAGCCCGTGCTCGGGCCCCATTCCGTGCTGATTATCGACGGGCCCGAGCACCTGCGCCAGCGAAAGCTCCTGCTGGCGCCCTTTCAAGGCTCGCGCGTGGCCGCCTTTCGCGAGGTCATCCGCGACGTGGCCGAACGGGAGGTCGCGAGCTGGCGCCCAGGCGCACGCCTCGTGCTGCGCGAGCGCATGCGCTCGCTCACGTTCGAGGTGATCTGTCGGGCGGTGTTCGGCGTCACGCAGCCCGAGCGGGTCGAGCGGCTGCGCGAGAGACTGGTCGCGGTCATCGACAGCAGCCCCATCTTCGTCCTCGCGGCCGCGCGTGCGGACCTCGGGCCACTCAGTCCAGGCCGGCGGTTCGCGCGTCGGCTGCGCGCGGCCCACGCCGCGCTGTACGAGGAGATAGATCGGCGCCGACAGGAAGGCGACCTGCAGGGGCGCTCGGACGTGCTTTCGCTGCTGCTGCGTGCGCGTGACGAGCAGGGACAGGGGATGACTGACGCAGAGCTGCGCGATGAGCTGATCACGCTGCTCGGCGCCGGCCATGAGACGACCGCGACGGGCCTTGCCTTTGCGTTCGAGTTGCTGCTGCATAACCCGCGCGTGCTCGCCCGCTTGCGGGACGAGATCGAGGGCGGGAGCGACGACTCCTACCTGGACGCGGTCGTCAAGGAGACTCTGCGACTGCGGCCGGTGATCGACGCGGCAGAGCGCACGCTCACGAAGCCCCGCACGGTCTTGGGCTGGGAGCTGCCCGCCGGTGTGAAGGTGTACCCAGGGATCGCGCTCGTGCACCTGCGCGAGGACCTCTACCCGCGCCCGCACGAGTTCCGGCCCGAGCGATTCCTCGAGAATGGCGCTGAGTCCTACTCCTGGCTGCCGTTCGGCGGCGGCATCCGCCGCTGCATCGGTGCCGCCCTAGCGCACGCCGAGATGGCAGAGGTGCTGCGCACCGCCATCCCGAGGGTCGAGCTTCGACCGCTGCGCGACCGGCCCGACCCGGTTGTCCTACGCGGGATCACGCTCGCCCCGAAGCACGGCGTAGAAGTCGCCGTGCAGAGGCCGTCGCGCGCGACTCGCGAAACGGTCGCTGCCGTAGCCCAGCCGCGGGCGCCCACCCGGTTCTCCCGAGCTGCCGAGATGATCGGTCAGGTCACGTAGACCACACCCTGGTGGCCCGCACCCGGGTTCCGGGTGCGGGCCACACAGCGGTCAGGCGGCTGCCGGCTCCTTCTTCCGACGGGCCGGTTCGGCCTGCGCGGGCTCCTCGACCGGGCGGGGGGCAGTCAGGAACTCGACGTTCCCGACGACCGAGTAGTCGTGGCGTTTCTCGCCACCGTCGGTCTCCCACTCGCCGTATTCCAGGCGACCGTCAACCGCGACCAGCCAGCCCTTGGCGAGCAGCTTCGCGGCGGCCTCGCCGCCGGCGCCGAACACCGCCACGTTGACGTAGCCGACCTCACGGCCCCGGCCCATCCCGTCGACCGCCAGACGCAGCTGGCAGACCTTCATCTCTTCCGAGACCTGACGCAGCTCCGGGTCCTTGGTCAGGCGACCCGTGCAGATGATCTTGTTGATGTTCACTTTCGTTCCTCCTTGTGGACGTTGTTGGCTGTGACGCAGCCCGAGACCCGGCGCCGACCGGCGCGCGGAACCGAAGCCCCGCAGGGGCGCAGGGGAACCCCCCTCGCGGGGGTTGAAGCGCCAGCCGGCGGTGTCGAACGCTGGGCAAGACACACGCCAACGACAGACACGAGGAGCGTCGAACGTCGATCAGGTGTGTTCTGAGTGCCAGCGTGCAGGGGGACCGGGAGCTTGCTTCGGGAACCGGGGGCGGGTTTATGGTCGCCGCGACCGGCGTGCCGGGCGCGGCGCTGGCAGGAAGGCCTTTGCCGTTGGATGTTGTACGGTCAGCCGGATTGGGTCGTGGGCTGGTGACGGGCTGACTCGTGGTCTGTCTGTCGGCCAAAGTTCTGGCCTGATCGACGCCTTCGCCCGCAGGGGCTATCGGCTGCTCAGCGACCGCTCGAGACACCGTATCGAGCACCAGGTGTACCCTGGCGTTCGATAAGAATGAGCCATTCACCAACCGAAGGCGAACTATGAGCGCCACACTGCAATTCGACGAGGACGCCTCCCGGCGCGTGGAGAGGATCTACACCACGCCCGATGTCATCGAACAGCGCCAAACGATCCTGCGGGCACTCGCGCTCAAGCCCGGCGAGCGCGCGATCGACATCGGCTCGGGTCCTGGTCTGCTCGCGTGCGAAATGGCCGTTGCTGTCGGGAGGAGCGGGCGGGTCTGCGGGGTGGACGTCAGCGAGAACATGCTTGCTCTCGCCAGGGCGCGCAGACCACCAGCCGGCAGCGGCCCGATCGAGTACCAAGAGGCTGGCGCGCACACGCTCCCCTATGCGGATGCGAGCTTCGACGTCGCAGTCTGCACGCAGGTCTATGAGTACGTCGATGATGTTCCCGCCGCGCTGCTGGAGCTAGGGCGGGTGCTGCGCCCGGGAGGCCGGGCGCTCGTGCTTGACACCGACTGGGACTCGATCGTATGGGCTTCGAGCGACAACGAGCGTATGGACCGGGTGCTCGCCGCGTGGGAGGAGCACCTCGTTGACCCTCACCTGCCGCGTACGCTCACACGGCTGCTGGGCGATGCTGGACTGGAAGTCACCGACCGGCAAGTCGTGCCGTTGTTCAACGCCGGCTATGACCCCAACACCTACAGCGCCGGAATGCTCGAGCTGATCGCCACGTTCGTAGCCGATCGGGGCGGCGTGAGCGAGGCCGAAGCCACAGCATGGGCACAAGACCTAACCGAACTCGGCCCCAACTACTTCCTCAGTCTCAACCGCTACCTTTTCCTGGCGCACAAGCCCACCTGACGACCGGGCAGGTAGCCGTCACCGAGGAGCAGGCGAATCGGGCACGCGCCTGCGCAGACGCACAGCTCGCTTAGGCTCAGGACGAGGAGCAGGGGAATCGAGCAACTCAACGCGGAGAGTCGCCGGTCAAGGGGCACTTGCGTGATTATCGCCTCCTGTGGCAGGGTTCGTGTTGTGTGGGTGACCGCGAGCTAAAGCACTGAACCGCCTCCAAGATTTCTGCCACGCCTACTCGGAGAGTCCAGCCGCTCGCAGTGCCTCGCCATGGTCGAGAAATGAGCGCTGCGGCGATATCCGTGCCCCGCGAAAATCGAACAGAATGTCCAGCGCCGTATCGACGGGTACGCCGCTGCCGCGTCCCGGTCCCTGAAGCCGTCCGATGAACAGGGCACGCTCGCCAAGGTCGCGATACTCGCTGGCGATTGACCGGAACTCCTCCCACGCCTCGCGCATCCTCTCGCAGCACGTCTCGATCCCCTCGCGCCCCCGGAAGACCTCGCCCTCGACAGCCGTCATCGACGTCGTCCACTCGAAGTCCGGCGTCGTGAGCTCGGCGAACGCGTCGACATTCTTCGCGTTGAAGGCGGCGTTCAAACGCTTGGCGATCTCCACGTTCTGCTGTGACATCCGTGCTGCGCCTACTCAGAGAGTCCGGCCGCTCGCAACGCCTCGCCGTGGTCGAGGTAGGAGTGCATTCGCGAGATCTTTCCGTCGCGAAGGTCGTAGAGAACGTCGAGCGCGACGTCGAGGGGTATGCCGCTGGCCCGGCCTCGTCCGTGAAGGCGCCCGATCCACAGGACACGCTCGCCGAGATCACGACACTCGGTGGCGAATCCCCGGAACTCCTCCCACACCTCGCGCATCCGCTCGAAGTACTTCTCGATCCCCTCCCGCCCCCAGAACACCTCGCCCTCTATGGCCATCACCGACGTCGTCCATTCGAAGTCCGGGGTCGTCAGCGCGGCGAAGGCCTCGAGATCCTTCGCGTTGAAGGCGGTTTTCAATCGCTTGACGATCTCCACGTTCTGCTTAGAAATAAGCGCTCACCCTGCCTCCACGGTCATGGGCCCGAGCGTAACGGTTTGGCCGAGTCGTTCTAGCTGGCGGACGAGCCTTTGCGTGATGCGCGCGCGGTCTTCTCGGGTGAGGAAGTAGTCGGCCCCGAGCTCCTGGTAGGAGACCCCGTCCTGGAGCACGTGGTAGGCGCTGACAAGGATCGAGTGCGCGACGGCGACGATCGCCTTCTTGTGTCCGCGGCGGCGACGTATGCGCAGGTATTGAGCGCGCAGGTATGTGTCTTTGGTGCGACCAGCGGCGCTGTTGGCGGCCTCGATCAGGGCCACCCGCAGCCAGCTGTCGCCCTTGCGCGTCTTGCCCGAGCGGCGCTTGCCGGCGGACTCATCATGGCCGGGGCAGACGGCGGCCCAGCTCGCGGCGTGCCGATGGGTGGGAAAGCGCTCGACGTCGGGGCCGAGCTCGGCGATGATCACCTCGGCGGTGCGCTCACCCACACCGGGGATCGTGCACAGCAGCTCGACCTGACGTTCGAAAGGGCGCACGCGCTCCTCGATCTCCGCCGAGAGCGAGCTGATCGTCTCGTCGAGATACTCGATGTGGGCCAGCAGATGCGAGACGAGCAGCGCGTGATGCCCTCTGAAGCGGCCCTCGAGTGCTGCCCGCAGCGCCGGCAGCTTCGCGCGCAGCTTGCCCTTGGCGAGATCGGCCAGCGCCTCAGGGTCTGACTCGCCGTCGCAGAGAGCCTTGAGCATCGCCTTGCCCGAGACGCCGAGCGGTCGGCTGGCCACCGAAGCGAGCTTGATGTTGGCGTCCTCGAGCACCTTCTGCAGGCGGTTGGCCTCACGGCCTCGCTCCCACACAAGCGACTTGCGATAGCGGGTCAGGTCGCGCAGCTCGCGGATCGGCTGGGGTGGCACGAAGCTCGATTTCAAGAGTCCGTGCTCGAGCAGCTGGCACAACCACTGCGCATCCTGCACATCGGTCTTGCGGCCAGGCACGTTCTTGACGTGCTGCGCGTTGACGAGCAACAGCTCGAAATCGTCCTCGAGCAAGTAGTAGACCGGCTTCCAGTAGACGCCCGTTGCCTCCATCGCCACGTGAGTCACACCCAGACCCTTCAGCCAGTCGCGCAGCCCGAGCAAGTCACCGGTCATCGTGGCGAACTCCGCCCGCAGCTCCGAGCGAACACCCGCCTGGTCGGGGACATGCACGCAGACAGTCACTTGCGTTTTATGCACATCGAGCCCAGCACAGCGCTCATACACGCGTTCCATCTCACACCTCCACCAGATCGACAGCAGCGTGTCGCCCGTGGGAGCCCTCAAGCTCAAAGATTCTGCTTAACGTGCGCTTGGCAACAGTTCGGGGTTCCGTGGGCTCCCCAGCCCTTCTCCTGGCGGACTCGTGGTACCAGAACGTGGACGGCCTTAGTTGGACGACGCCACAGAGTCTCGCCCATTTCATCCGTCGCGGGTGACGCCACAGGCGTCATGAACTCTCCTGCGACATTGCTCGGGCAGTATCGCGCAGCGGACGGGGACTTGATGTGGAGTGCGCCAAGACGCCCTCCTGGTGCTTATGTGTTGCCTCGCTCCTCGCGCCGGCAGGGCCGAGATTGAGAGAGCGGGACTGGCGCAAGCCCCAGCTAGCGTTGACTTCCCCGATCAATTTCACGTCGGCGCTCGTGAGGGCGAAACCGCACTGCCAGTACGCGCTCGGTATGTTTATCGGGATGGGTGGGGGCGCCACGCCATCGTTCAGCTGTCGGCCGGTCAACGCCGCCGGTCGACCCGTCGATCGAGATCTAGCGCCGGCCGCCGGCTCAGTTCAAGCAACAGGGGGTAACCATGAACGCTGCGACAAATGCTGCGGACGCCGCCCGCCAGGAGCTCGGGGCGACGTTCGCAGGTCAGCTCATAGGTCCGTCCGATGCAGGTTACGATCCGGCGCGGACCGTTTATAACGCGATGATCGACCGCCGGCCAGGGCTGATCGCCCGCTGCGCCAGCAGCGCGGACGTCGCCGCGACGATCTCCTTCGCACGCCGCCACGACCTACTGCTCGCCGTTCGCGGAGGCGGCCACAACGCTGGCGGCCTGGGGGTGTGCGATGACGGAGTGGTCCTCGACCTCTCGCCGCTACAGAGCATCGAGGTCGATCCGGCTGCGCGTACCGCTCGCGCGGGTGGCGGGTGCACCTGGGGTCAGGTCGACGCCACAACCCACGAGGCCGGCCTGGCCACGCCGTCGGGGATCGTCAGCACCACCGGTGTTGGCGGCCTCACGCTGGGGGGCGGCATCGGGCACCTCTCGCGCAAGCACGGCCTCACGATCGACAATCTGATCGACGCTGAGGTCGTGCTCGCCGACGGGACGCAGGTGCGCGCGAGCGCCGGTGAGAACCCCGAGCTCTACTGGGCGCTCCGCGGTGGTGGCGGCAACTTCGGTGTCGTCACCTCATTCCACTTTCGAGCGCATCCGGTCTCCACGGTCCTCGCCGGCCCGACGTTCTGGCCGCTGGAGCAGACGCCGGAAGTGATGCGCTTCTACCGCGACTTCCTGCCCGCCGCGCCCCGCGAGCTGAACGGGTTCTTCGCGACCATGACGGTGCCTCCCTCCGACCTCTTCCCCGCGGAGCTGCATCTGCGCAAGGTATGCGCAGTGGTGTGGTGCTACACCGGCCCCGAGGAGGCCGCCGCCGATCTCTTCGCGTCGGTACAGCAGGTCGGGACGCCGCTGCTGCACGGGGTCGCATCGATGCCGTTCCCGGCGCTACAGGGCCTGTTTGATCCGTTCTACACACCCGGCCTTCAGTGGTATTGGCGCGCGGACTTCGTGCGCGAGCTCGGAGACGCGGCCATCGAGCAGCACACTGCGTTCGCGGAGAAGCTCCCAACGCCCCTCTCGACGATGCACCTCTACCCGATCGACGGGGCCGTGCACGACATTCGCGCTGACGAGAGTCCGTTCAGCTATCGCAACGTCAACTGGGCCGAGGTGATCGTGGGGGTGGACGCCGACCCGGCAAACGCCGGCCTGATCCGCGACTGGACCGTCGACTACTGGGACGCCACCCACCCCTACTCGGCCGGTGGGGCGTACGTGAACTTCTTGATGGACGAGGGCGACGAGCGCGTGCGCGCGACCTACGGCGAGAACTACGACCGTCTCGCCGCCGTCAAGGCGACCTACGACCCCGCGAACGTCTTTCGCGTCAACCAGAACATCGCGCCGGCGGCGGGTCAACAACCGGCGCCATCGGCTGCATAGACATGCAATCAGGCTGTCGTGAACTGAACGTCCGCTCGGAGGAAGAAGCCCGAAATCGTCGACTAGCACCGCGAGCGCTTCGCACGTAACGGGCGCCGCAGCCGCGATAAACAATTCAACAGGAGGCATGACATGCGATCCATCCCACGTGAGGACGTGCCGGTAGTGATCGAGGACAACGGCGTGGAGGTGCGGCTGCGCGACGAGGACGGCATGTCGGTCGGGTTCGTGCGGCTGCCAGCCGGCGCGGACCTGCGGCCGGCGACGATGGGGCTGCCGGACAACCTCTGCCCGTGCCCGCACTGGGGCTACATGCTCAAGGGCCGCGTGCGGATGCACACAGTCGAAGGGCATCAGGACTTCAGCGCCGGCGAAGCGTTCTACTGGGCCCCGGGCCACGCCCCCGAGGCGCTCGAGGACTCTGAGTACGTCGACTTCTCGCCGACCGAGCAGTTTCTGCCCGTGATCGAGCACATCACCTCCGGAGCCGGCGCATCCGCGTGAGTGGGCGACAGGCGTAGGACCGGGAGGCCGTGGATGCGGGCCTTTGTGCTGCTTCGCCGCGACCGCCTTCCTGCCGTTGCGAGCGGGCTTAACCGACGCCGGCTCCTCCGCCGGCTTCGGAGCGGTCAGGAACTCGACGTTGCCATCGACCGAGCAGTCGGGGGGTCTCGCCGCCCTCGGTCGTCCACGCGGTGGCTTTCGCTGAATGGCGTTACTCGAGATCACGGATGTCCTGCTGTCGCCTGAGCGTGAGTGGCTCGGTGCGATCGAGCGCTTGCTCAGTCGTGCGGCGACCTAGACCCTCCTAGATGGCGGCCACCAGCAGCCGGTATCCGAGGTCGATTGCGTCGAGCTCACACAACTCGGCGTGGCGCTCCAACCACGCGCCCGTCGCGAGGTCCTCGGAAAGGCGCAGCAAACCGTCGCGCGTCTCTCGCGCGTCAAGGCGAGCGAACACTGCCATCGTCTCACGAACGGACCCGTCGAGGTAGGCGTGCGGGCGCCGCCAGAATGCGTGAAAGAACCCGTCGAAGCAGTCGCCCGGGATCGGCACGGTGACGGCGGCGCAGCTGCCGAGGTTCTCGAGCGTGCGATGAAACGGCCCCCACAGATCATGAGCACTGGGCAGGTACTCGCGCGAGAGCCAGAACCGCTCCGCCACAGAGCGATCGAGGGTGAGGACCAGGACCCGTTCACGGGCGACCCGACGCATCTCGCGAAACCCTGCGAGCTGGTCACGCCAGAACCAGCCGCTGGAGACCGTCATCACCACGTCGAAGCTGTCGTCCGCGAACGGCAGCGCTTCGGCGACGGCCGCGACACACCTCGCGCCGCCCGACGGGCGCTGGGCGCGCATCGTGGCCGAAGGCTCCACCGCCACGACGTCACGATCAGCCGGCTCGTAGGACCCTCCGCCCGCGCCCACGTTGAGCACGCTCTCGGCCTCGCCGAGCTGAGCCCACAGGATCGAGGCGATACGCGGATCGGCTTGGCGGTTGAGCACGTAGCCCGTGCCGAGGCTGTCGTAGAGCTGGCTGGCCATCGATGCGCGCTGCCCACCGGGACGAGGACGCGGCCAGCGTATCGGCAGGGCGAGAGGCATGTCAACACGGATATTCGGAGAGACGAGCGAAGCCCGCTGGGCCGCGCAGGCGGCAGGGCTTGAGTTCGGGGCCACGACGGCCGATATGTCCAGCGGATGAGCCTTCTAATCAGCTATGTCCTGGGTGCAGCCAGCGCCGCCGTCCTGATACTTGTCGTGCTGCGCCGTCAGTCTGGCGGCGACCCCGCCGTCGCGGACTCGATCGGCGAGCTGCGCGGCCTGCTCAACGGCGTGAGCAGTCAGCAGGAGCACCTGCTGACTCAGGCGACGCAATGGAACCAGCTCCTCGGCCACGCAGGAGACCGCGGACGCTGGGGAGAGCTGACTCTGCAGAACCTGGTGGAGGCAGCCGGACTGTGCGAGCACATGGACTTCGACGTGCAGGTTCACGTATCTGACGGCGAGCGGACAGGACGGCCCGACCTGGTCCTTCGTCTGCCCACCGGCGGCTGCGTGCCGATCGACAGCAAGGCGACCTGGGACGCCTACCAGGACGCTCTGAACACCGACGAGCCGAGCGCTCGAGCAGACCTGATGAGCAAGCATGCGCGCAACGTCCGCGCATGCGTGCAAACGCTCGCCCAGAGGGCGTACTGGTCTCAGTTCGCGCATGCGCCGGAGATGGTCGTCCTCTTCATCCCGTCCGAGGCCGTGTTCGCCGCAGCGGCAGCGCAAGATCCCGAGCTGCTGGAGTACGCCATTCGTCAGCGGGTGGCCATCACAACGCCAAGCACGCTGTTCGCGCTGCTGCAGGTGGTGGCCGTCGGATGGCATCAGCTTGAGTTGTCCGATAACGCCGAGCAGATCCGCGGGCTTGGGGCTCAGCTCGTCAAGCGGCTGGGCAGCGTGAGCGAGCAGTTGGCGAAGGTCTCGCGGGGTCTCGACTCCGCGGTGCGCGCGCATAATGAGGTCGTGGCGAGCTTCGACGGGAAGCTGCTCCAGACGGCGCGACGGATGGGCGATCTCGGTGTGGCAGGCGGAGTGGATCTGGAGGGGCCGCCGCCGGCGTCCGTCAGCGTACGGCTGCCTGCGCCCCGCGACCTGTCGGCCTGAGCGGACAACGCGGTCGACATCGCCCACCCTTTGGCGAGCCGTCCGGCGAGCGAGCGCGCCAGCTATCCAGATCGCAAAACACGTCGGCCTCGACGCATCCACACCGACGGTGGGCCGTCCAGGACATCGGCCAGTTGGCTGAGGGCGACGGTCTCGGCCTGGCCGAACAGAGCCCTGACGAGCATCACCGGCGACGGGCCGGTTCTGCAGCCTTGATGCCAGTGCATGGCGCCGTGGTGCCACTCGAACTGCCAGGCGCCATCGGAGGCGATCAGGAAGGCGTCCGGCGCCAGGTGGCGGCAGCGCAGCAGGATCGAGGTGACCGCAATGTCATACGGCTTGCGGGCGGTCTTGCAGAAGCCCGTGATGAAGCCACATCTGTCGAAGTCCGCACGCCCACGATCAGCCTGCGCGGCGTGGCCGGCCGCGGCCTCCTTGTCCGAGACCGAGAGCTTCCAGGGAGTCGGGTCGATCCGGAAGGTCTCGTGTCCGAGGTCATCCTCGTTCGGGCCGTTCAGCCAGACGCGACGCTCGGTCAGCTCGGGCTTACCCTCCCCGACGCCATTCGCGAGAGGGATTTCGAGCGAGCACCGCACGTGCCAGGCGATCAGGCGGGCGTCGGCGACCATGCGCGGCCAGGCGCCCAGGAACGAGTGCGCGGTCGGGTCGTAGGCGAAGTAGTGGGTGTAGCCCATCGGTCAGGCGCCCTCGCGCTCGGCCCCGAGCGCACGCCTGACGATCTCGCGGAGCCGTTGGACGGAGTGGTAAGCGAGGAGCCTCATGAGGACACGCTCCCATCGGGTGCGATGCCACAGGTGAAGCCGCCGACCACGAACGTGACGAGCACGTAGCCCGCCGGTAGGTCGAACGGCTCTCGGATGACGTTGACGTTGCTGTCGCTGCGCGCGCGCATCAGACGTGCCAGCGCGAGTGCCTGCTCATCGGTCATTGCGCCTCTCACTCGCTTCGGAGTTGGTCATACGTAGTCCTCGAGCGTGAATGCGGCGCCGTCGACGATTTCCTCATCGCCGAGCACCTCGTATACGGCGGCAGCGATGTCAGCCGTCCGCTGCATGGCGGGACTCTCCGCAGGTCGACATGGCCCGCCGCCGATTGCAGCGAGCGCGCGGCATCCGCGGTTGCGGAAGTCTCGGCTGACGTCGAGCAGGATCCGGTCATACGACCGATCGTCACCGTCGGCCTGTCTGGCCTCGGCCTCTTCGTGCAGCGTGTGCGTGTCCCACGGCTCGCCGCAGGTCGTGCAGTAGACATCGGCCATCACGCACCCGCCTTGGGCGCCGGCTCGATCGGCGAGCATGCCGAGCAGGGCCTTGCAAGCGGCGCGCGCGAGCCACTGTCGTCAAGCACCGGGCTCATGCCGCAACCGCCTCAGGATCGACACCCGCTGGAGACTCGCTCGGTGCGAGGCTCTCTTCGATGCGACGTGCGATCTTGTCGATCGTCTCCGCGTAGCAGCGTATCGCATCGAGCTCGCCGCTCTCGCCCCAGCCGGCGACATAGGGCACGCTCGAACCCGACGTGTCCAGGCCAACCGAACCGCAGACGATGAACGTGACCGTGTCGACGAGCACCTCGGCGCGCCGGCGGCCGTAGTCGCTGTAACCGACACCGAGCGCATGCGCGATCTCGTGGACGAGCACCCGGACCTGGGCGTTGGCGGACAGCTCGCTGCGTTGACGACGATCTCGCTGTGCGCGGCTGTCGCACCAGCCATCGGCTGGACCGTCCAGCGGTGCGACGTGTGAACGACGTAGCCGAGCTCGCGCGGCCAGCTGCTCGAGTGGAGCGAGCAGGTGAGCGTGCGTGTCACCCTCGATCGGCTGACACGGAGACTCAAGTGGGACGGGGTCTGTGCCGGGAAGCGGGTCGGTCTGTGAGACGTCGAACACTGCAACGGCGCGGAAGACGGTCCGCCTCTCCCCTCCACCCTCATCGTCTGGCTTGGGCTCGCGATCTGCGCTCCCTCGAGTGCGGACAGTCATCGGGGCGAGGATGCGGATCGCCTTCTCGCCCTTGCGCACGCAGCGGTTCAGCTCGAGGAACGCCCGGAAGCCCGCGACGTAGGTCGCGTCGGGACGCTGCATGGCGATCAGCAGCTGGTTACCGAACGAGTAGCGGCACAGGCCGTTGGTCGAGCGGACCCGCACCCAGCGCTGCCAGCCCTCTGAGCTGAGCAGTGCGCGAGCGGCCTGCTCTAGGCGGTCGCGGTCGGCCTGGCGGCGCTCGGCGCGCTCGGCGTCGGTCAGGTTGCGATTTCTCATGGCGAAGCTCCTTTGCGTCGTGATGTGCGCCGGCTGTGGACGTCCGGACCGACGGGGCCGATTGGACCCCGCCGGCCGGGACTTGCGCGCTAGGCCTCGGTCAGGTCCTCGGCGCCGTCGCCGTCACCCTCGGAGTCCGCCGCGGTGTCGGCGGTGTCGGACCGGTGAGCAGCGGCGCTCAGCTCGTGCTGGCGCTTGGCGTACGCACGCGCCTCGCGCTCGAGGGCACGCTGCAGCTCGAGCGTGGGAGGCGGGCAGCAGCGGCCTTGGTGAGGCGCTCGAACGCCTTGCGTGGCGATTTCCTTGCGCGAGCGTGGGCAGCACCGAGCCGCGGCGCTGGCTCGTCGGCCAGCACCAGGTCGTGCGCGTAGTGCTGCGCGGCGAACACGACGAGCACACGGCCGTAGAGCTCGCCCGGCGCTCCTGGCGCCCTCGACGAACTTCCACAGCCAGGCCGCGGCGTCCTCGACGTCGCCGTACTCGACCTTCGTCCTGCCGGGCTCGCCGCTCTTGAGCGTCGGCGTCGTCGTCGTGCGGTGCTGCTCGATGACCAGGCGGATGCCGTTGGCGGCGATGGTCGCCACCGTGTGGTCGCCCGTGCCGAGGTAGCCGCGCTCATCCGGCCCGAGCAGGCCGTAGGCGAAGAAGCGTGCGACGTCCATGTCGGCCGGGTCAACGCTCGCGAGCTTCTGCAGCAGGGCCGCGCCGAGGTCGAGGTTCGTGCCGTGCGCTCGGCCGGTCAGCTGGCGAACACTCGTGCGATGCTCGGAATCGAGCGTTCTGCTGCGGCGTCGGCTGCTCACGGCCTGCGGCCTTGCGAGCAGCGCGGTCGGAGTCCTCCCGCTCCTTGGCTGAGCGCAGCTCCTGCAGCGTTCGGTCGATCGCCTGCTTGGCGAGCTCGCGCAGCAGCGCGCGGTCGGTGATGATCGGCGTGCCGTGGTCGAACTCGATCAGCACACCCGCAGCTCGCGCCTGGTCGACCTCCTCCGGGGCGAAGCGGATCGTCGGCGGTCCGTAGGAGTTTCGGTCGAGCTGCTTGTGCAACGCCTCGGCTTCGGCGTAGGCGGTCTGCGACTTCTTGCCGAGGCGCAGCTCGGAGATGTCGTGGTGGCTGAGCGTCGAGAGGTAGGCGGCGAACGCCTTCGCCGCGCCTTGCCGGAGTGCATGGCCGATGACCCAGCCTGGATTGCCGGCGAACTGCTCGCCGCTGATCTCGCCGGCTGCGATAGGGACGAGGGCGGTCTCGCACAGCTCCGGCGAGACCGCGGCGATCTTCGTCAGGGTCGCGACCGCGCTGACGCGGCAGCTCGCCGCTGCCGAGCAGCTGCTGCGCGTTCTCGGGCAGCTCGAGGATCTTGCGCGCGGGCGCTGACGAGCTTGCGATTCCAGCCGAGCACGGTTGCCGCGCCGTCGAGCGTGTAGCCCTCGTCGAGCATGTGCTTGACCGCGCGGGCCTCCTCCAGCGGCGAGAGCGCCTTGCGCACGACGTTCTCAGCGGCGCTGTCGGCGCTCGTCCCCTCCTGCTCGCGGAGCGGTGATCTCGACCTCGCTCAGCGCCAGGCTTCGGCACGCCGCGTAGCGGTGATAGCCGGCGATCAGGACGAAGCGCTCGCCCTGTGGGCGAACGACGAGCGGGACGATCAGGCCGCGCAGGGCGATCGAGCTCGCGAGAGCCTCGACATGCGCCTGGTCGAGCTCGCGCGTGTTCTCGCCCATGTCGATCTGGTCGAGCGCGACGCGCTTCGCTGCTACGGCAACAGTGCTCATCAGAGAACCTCCATTCCTGGCCCGCCCAAAGCCGGGCCTTGCGTGTATGGCCCGCCTGCTCGCGGGCCCGATTCCCCATCTCCGGCGCACGCCGCAGGCGTGCGAAGATCGGGATGGGGTCGGACCGCAGAGTGGGAACGCTCGCGCGGTCACAGTTCGACCTCGTTCGGACTAAAGCCCGAGACCCTCGCGGGCGATCAGGGCGAGCGTGTCGCTGTGCATCCACGGCGTTGGCTCGGCCTCCCCTCCCTCGGGTGCCGCCCCGATACGCCGCATGAGCCAGCTCGTTTCGCCGCTCAGCGTGCCGCACCGGTCGCGTTTCGCGCGCCCGCAGCGCATCGCGATCTCACTCAGCGTCAGCTCGCCGGAGGCGACCCTCCGTTGAACGGCTTCGCGCAAGCCGCGGTTCAGCACGATGGGGCTCGATGCGAGGCGCTCAAGCTCAGCAGCCAGGCGACACGTCGAAACGAGCTCATCGCCTTCTCGGTGCGCCAGCGCCGCCGCGGTCACCGTTCTCGCGGGCTCATAGTCCTCCAAGCTGCCGACGACCTCTCGCAGCGTCACGATCCCGAGCCCGGCAGGTCGAGAGCCACAGCGCGTCCAGCACAGCTGCGGTGGCGGGTTGCCTTTGGCGACCACGCGAATGCGGTAGAGGCGTCCTCGTGCGTCGGGCAGAGGCATTCGCATCAGCGCCGCGAGGTCCAGGCTGGGCGGTGGCTCGGCTTCCGTCGTCGGGTGAAGGTCCTGGGCGCTCAGGAGTCGACAGCGCCCGCGGGTCTCATCCGCCAGGTACAGGTCGCACACGATGCGCGCGTTCTCGCGAGGCTCCTCGGGGGCGAGACGTGCGAGCAGCCGGGCGTCGGTGAGCGTGCCGCGCAGGCAGTCGATCACGAGAACGCTTCCGTCGGCTCGTCTCAGGGCAAGAATCTCCCGATCGTTGCCGTGCACCGCGACGCAGTGGCCCAAGCGGGCGATGTGTCGCGCGTGTAACGAGGACTTGGGTGCGGTCAGGGTGCTCATCGCTCTCCTTGGACGGGTGCAGACCCGCCGCATGCGGGCCGGTGCCCCAATCCCGCGCACGCGCAGCGTGCGAGCATCGGGAGGGGCGAGGCCCGTCGGGCGCGGGACGACGAAGCCAGCGACTGGCCGCTGCGGAGCTGCGATCGCGGCCCGGCTGAAAGTGCGGCTATGCACGGATCGCCGCCCGGTCCAGCAACCGGCGGACGGCGCTGCTTGCCATGGGGATCTCGCCGAGCTCTCGCGCTTGGGCGATGTAGTCCGCTACGAGGGCCACGAGCTGGCCCTCGTCGTCGAGCTCGAGGTCGGACTCGATCAGATATGAGCGCCCGCCACCGCAGGCGGGGCTGTCGGTCACGCTTACACGGCCGTCGCTCTGCTGACCGTGGAGAACCCGCTCCGCGCTCGAGACCGTGTAGCGAGCGAGCTCGGTGGGCTGCCCCGCCCGGATCATCGGAAGCGGCGGGTGGGAGGCTGGTCGCGAGCCTGCCCGCCAGCTCGCCGAGGAGCCGAAGCCCGAGACCTCGGAGTCGTGCACAGCGGTCGCGTACACGAGGTGCGCCGAGTCTGAGTCCTCGTCGTGTGGGCCTCGTGTCACGGGCTCGGCGTGCAGAGTCCGCAGTCGCTCGATCTGGCGGCTGGCCTCTGCGCGGGTTGTGGGATAGGCGAAGGTCGTGGCAGTCTTTGCGGCTAGGACGCGCAGGTAGCTGAGCTGGCGCTGAGTTGGCGATGCCTTCGGTGAGGGGGTCATGTCGGTGTCCTTGGGTCGGGGTTGAGCACGCCCCGGCCAAAGCAGGCCGACCAGGCGTGTCAAGCCACGTCCCGGCAGGGATCGCCGCAGGCGACGCGAAGCGTGGGGCTTGACACGGCAGCGAAGGGCGGGCTGCTGGCCTTCAGGGGTGGGCTCAAACCCCGGCGAGGGCGGGCCGGTCACCAGCTCTCACCGGCAGGGAGCTCGAAGGTCTGCGCCAGGCGCTCGCGTATTTCGATGAAGCCCGCGCCCCGGGGAGCGATGCCCCACAGACGCGCCGCGAAATCGTAGATCGTGCCGCCGGCTCGACAACCAGAGCCGAAGCAGTAGAAGCCGCCGTCCGAATAGACGTGCAGGCTCGGATGGGTGTCCGCGTGGAAGGGACAGCGGACCTTGCCGTCCGCGTTGGGAGTGAGTCCCGCAAGCACGCGCACGTACTCGGCCGCCGGTATCGCTCGCAGCTGCGTGTCGAGGGGCGTGCGCACCCGCGTCTCCTCGGGGGAACAATCCGTCGGCGGGCTGGGATCCTCGGGAAGCCCGGTCGTCAGGTCTACGAGGCGGTAGCGGGCATCACGGCGCAGGACGAGCAGGCTCACCGCGCGTGGAGGAGTGTGCTTGTGGTTGAGGGTCCCCGGCGAACGCAGGATGCGAGCGGCGTCGAAACAGGCGGGGTCCCCGCCGAGGGCGACCGCGAGGCGGCGGTTGACCGTCTCGACCTGCGCGGGCGGACGCGGCTCGTCGAGCAGCCAGTAGACCTGGTGGTGCCCGGGCGTTCCCGAGGCGACGACCATCGTCGGGGGATGGGCGAAGTTCGCGAGGCGCTCGGCGGTGTCCGCGTGGTCGGACTCGATGTAAGCCAGGTGCATGGCGCTGATCGCCGCGCGACCCCCATGCCTCGCGCCGTCGCGCAGGGCCACGCCGACGTACACGTCGTGATCCACGGCGAGCTCGCTCATCAGCGCTGCGGCGTCCGCGAGGCGGTGTGCCGAGACGAAGCGTCGGCGCATCGCGCCGGGCCGTTTCAGCCAGCGCACATCGAGGAAGCGGCCAGCGTCGGGCGTGATCGCAAGCACCTCGAGGAAAGCGAGCGTGGGACTGGGCGTCGAGGAAGCTAAGGCGTCGTGCTGTTCTGACATGACTTAGTTGCGAATCTGGTGGCGGTCATGCGGGGAAGGCGGCCCGCGCCCGACGGGCGCGGGCCGGACGATCGTCAGGCGGCTACGGGATCCCTGCGCCGGCGAGACGGCTTCGCGTCGTCGTTGGCGGAGCGCGGCGGCGCGAGGAACTCGACGCTGCCGGCGACCGAGTAGTCGTGGCGCTTCTCGCCCGCCTCGGTCTCCCACTCGCCGAACTGCAGGCGGCCATCGACCGCCACCAGCCAACCCCTGCTGAGATATTGCGCCGCGGCTTCCCCGGGCTTGCCAAACACGCTGACGTTGATGTAGCCGGTCTCGCCACCGCGGCCCATCCCGTCAACGGCGACCCGCAGGTCGCAGACGGTCTTGCCGGGGCCGATCTGGCGCAGCTCGGGATCTCTCGTGAGACGGCCCGTGCAGATGTACTTGTTGATGTTCACGCTGCTCTCCTTGGTGGTTGGTGGTGGCCGTTGCGCGGCCCCGCGACGCCGCGCGGCCCGGCGTGAGGGAGACCAACACCTGCCGAGCGTCCCTGCTCGTGAGGTGCGGCGGGCGCCGGGCCGGCGGCGTCGAGAATCGGGCAAGTAACGAGGCGCCACCAATCAGCCGGGCGCCCGCACGGTCGGGCATGTCGGGACCCCTTCCGTGGCGGTGAGCCGTATGTGATCGCGATCGGTTGCGCATCGTCCTTGACCTGCTGCGCGCTGCGGGGAGGACCCCCGCGGCTGGGAGTGACTGACCACCACCACGCCACCGCGGCCAAGCAGTCGCCCGTGGCAGGCAGGCAGGCAGGCAGGGCCGGCCAGACGCGGGCAAGGGCCGTTCACGCGCCACGGCGGTCAAGAGCGTGGATGGCAATCACGCTTGAGCGCATCGCGCGGACATCGCCTCGAGGACGCGCAACCCACGGACAGAAGCAGGCAGAGGGATGAAGGTTCACTCGGTCGCCCTGCGACCATTGGTGCGGTTGGCGCTGTGCGGCGCCGGGCTGCTCGTCGGAGCAGCCGCTCTGACAGGAGGGCTCGCCTGGTGTTGGACGCAGGCCGCGTGCATGGCAGATCTGCGCGGGCCGATGCATCTGCCGGCCGCCGACGCGGCACGGGCGATGTGGCAGCTGCTGCTGGGAGGCGGGTGGAGCGCCCCCAGCCGGGCATTCCCGACAGCAGCAGAGCGCGCCACCGCGCCGCCGGCCTGGGCCTACGACGCCGTGGCAATCGGTTTCGCTGCGCTACTCGGCCGCGCGGCGCGCGGCGCTCACCGCCGCATGCGCGCCTGGCGAGGCGGCTCGCCGCTCGGCAAGGACCAGCACACACTCGCTCGCCGTGCCGTCGATCGGGGCTGGGTTCGCCAGCGCACGTGGGCACTCCCATCCGATCTGCGACGGCTGTGGGTCCCCGGGCCCGCGTCCGGGCGACCCTACCTCGGCGTGGTCGGGAGGATGCCGCGGCGGATGCTCGCGGCCGAGCTCGAGGTGCAGCCGATGGTCGTCGCGGCTCCCCGCTCGGGGAAGTCGAGCGGCTTCGTCGTGCCTTGGCTGCTCGACCACGACGGGCCGGCGCTCGTCCTCTCCACCAAGCGCGACGTCTATGACGCGAGCGCGCCGCACCGCCACCGCCTCGGCCGTGTGTGGGTGTACGACCCGTTCGGAGATGAGCAGAGCGCAGGGTTCACGCCGCTGGTGCCCGCCCACACATGGGCGGGCGCGATCCGCGCCGGCGAAGCGCTCGCCTCCGCCGCGCACCCCGACGCGAGCAACGCCGCCAACGAGTTCTGGGACAAGGAGGCGGCGAGCATGTTGGGACCCCTTCTTCACGCCGCCGCGATCTCACATGAGGGCATGGGCGAGCTTGTGCGCTGGCTCGACGCGCGCGACTTCACCGACGCGCTGGGCATGCTGAAGAGCGCCGGGGCATCAGCCGCCGCCGATCAGCTCGAGGGCGTCAGCCGCCGTGACGAGCGAAACCGCGAGACGACCGTGATGAGCGCTCTGAACCTGCTGCGCGCATACAGATACCCACAGGTCGCCGCCCGCGCTACAGCGGAGCTGACGCCTGAGGGGTTCCTCGACGGGTACGCGAACACGATCTACGTGGTCGCCGCCGGCCATGAGCAGGAGTCGCTTCGGCCGGTGATCCTCGCGCTCATCACCGCGGTGTACGAGGCCGCGATCATCAAGGCCCGCGCGAGCGGAGCCCTCGACCCGAGGCTGTTCATCCTCATGGACGAGGCGGCGAACATCGCGCCCGTGCGCAACCTCGCCGCGTGGCTGTCGCAGTGCGGAGACCACGGCATTGTGATCGCCACGATCTGGCAGTCGATCGCGCAGATCGACCAGCGCTACGGCCGCGCCGCACGCGACGCGATCTGCGCCGCGTCGACCGCACAGCTGTTCATCCCTCCGCTCGCCGAGCCGACCAGCGCCGGGTACCTCAGCGAGCTGCTGGGCGAGGAGCCGGTCGCGACGGGCTCCGGCGCAGCCGGCAGGCAAAGCCTGGCCGTCAGCCACCGCAAGGCGGCGCCCGCGCCGTGGCTCAGACAGATCCGACGCGGTCGCGCGATCCTCGTCTATCGCGACCTGCCTCCCGCGATCGTCCGCGCACCCGGCTGGTTCGAGGACCCACGCTTCGCGCGCTACAGAAGCTGCTGCAGGCGCGGATGAGGCTCGACTCCCGCGAGCGCTGAGCGCGGCCCGCGTGGCGCGGTGCGAAGAGGCTCGGGAAATCGTTGGCCGCTGAACTCGCGTCGCGGCCAGAAGACGGCGATGAGCGACACGGCGACAGCGCCAGCTAGCCCCGTCGGACTCCGCGGGACACGCGGGCGCCGCCCCGTGCCCGGGCGACTCAGTGTCGGCGATTACGTCGGGCAGCGGGCAGCGAGCGCAGCGCAGGCGGTGCGGCGCGCCGGCCTACGACCCGGCCTCGACCGCTCGTTCGGCTGCGAGCCCGATCTGGTGGGGCTGATCGTGGCGCAGGAACCAGCCGCCGGCGAGGAGGTCGCGCGCAACGCAATGGTGACCCTGTACGTGGCGGCGCCCGGCAGCACGATGGGCGAACAGGACGGGGCCGAGCCGGGAAGGCACGACCGTTCCACACCCGCGCCGTCAGCCACCGCGTCGGTGAAGGACACGCAACAGGGGAAGACGCCGCCCCCGCAGGCGCAGCGGCGCAGGCAGCGCAAGCCACGCCTCGCCGCCGCCACAAGCACTCCGGCTCTCGATCCGCCGCCCGCGCCAACGATCCCGAACCGCGCCAGAGCCGGACTGGCTCGCGGACGACGCCTGCGCTCCAGCGCCGATGGACGAACCAGAGCCCCAGTCCGGGTGACGATCAGGGCGCGGTGCAAGAGCGCCACGGAGAAACGGCCAGGCTCGCGCACGACGCAAGCCGACACGACCAGGCCGACGAGCAGCTGATCGCGCAGATGCAGAACGTGTTCGAGCGGCACCGCGAACCGGGCTACCCCTGGCGCGGGCCGTTCATCGGCGTAGCGAGGCTTCAGCAGCTCCTGAGGTGGGCCGCGGGACACCGGGTGCTCGGCGCGAGCGCCTGCGCGTTCCTCGCCGTCTGGGTCGCCGTCGCGGCGCTCGGCGCCACCGTGCGCCGGCCGGCGCACGGTGGCGATGCAAGCAGGCGCCCGGGCTTGACTTCGCCGCGCACGACAGCCGACGCGGAGCCTCACGCGAGGGGCCCCCGCGCGGTGCGCGCGTCAGCTCGAAAGCCTGCAGCGACGGGCAGCCAGACCCGGCACGCGCAGCGCCGCGAGCCCCGCCGAGGAGCACCGAGCCCCGTGCCAGGCGTGACACAGAGGGTCACTCGCGAAGGCGCCGCGGCTCCGTCAGTGCCGCCCCAACGGCACGCGCCCGGCACGGCGCAAGCCGGCGGAGGGCCGTTCTCACCATGACCAATCGCAAGCAGGAGATGAGGAGGTGGCGCCGGTGAGCGCACGAACACGGACACGGCAAGCCATGAATGGAGCGAGCGGCCAGCGTCTGGGCCCTCGCATGTGCGCGCTCACGCTGGCCACGGCGGCGGCAGTCGCGCTCGCCGCGATACCGGCCACGCACGCTCACGCGCTGGATGCCGCAGGCGCGTTCAAAGGCGAAGCGATCGGCGGCGTCGCGAACTTCGTGGACAAGCTCAAGGGCAACCTGGTGTGGCTCGGCGGCACCGCGATGGCGCTCGTGATCGCCGTCGTCGGGATCATGTTCATGGCCGGGCACTCACGTGCGCACGACGTCGCGATCCGGACGCTCGTCGGGCTCGCGATCCTCGCCTCGATCAGCGGCATCGTCGCCTAGGAGCAGCGTGCGCACCCGACGCGCGTGGTTGCTCCCCTCGCTTGCCCTGGCGATGCTCGCCGGCGGGCTGATCCTCGCCCCGGCAGCCTCCGCGTCGAGCGCCAGCACGCGGCTGCCCCCGGGCCTGCTCGGGCTGCCCTCGCTGCACAGCATCATCCAGGCGATAGCCAACGGGTTCTTCAGCGCGCTCGCCGGCGCGCTCGTCCCCAGCTGGCTCAAGCACGGCAGCATCGCAACGATCCAGCACCTCGTGGCGTTGCCGGACCCAGCCAGCTGGAGCCACATCGGCCGCCTGGAGGACGAGACGACGTACCTCGCGGCGATGCTGCTCCCGGTCACGCTCGCCGCGGGCACGTTGCGCTACTGGCTCGTCGGCCTCACCGGCGCGGCGCACCCGGCGAACGCGCTCGGGCGCTGCGCGACCGCGACCGGCGTGCTCGTGCTGTATCGGTGGATCGTCGAGCAGGCGGTCGCCGCAACCAACACCCTCACACACGGGATCCTCGGACTGCCCGCGGTCGCCGGCGGGCTGCAGCGAATCATCGGCGTGCTCTTCGGCGGCGCGCTGCTCGGCGGCGCCGGCGGCGTATTCGGCGCCTTCCTGGTGATCATCGGCGTGGCGTTCGCCGCCGGGCTGTTCGCGGCCCAGGTGCTGCTGACCGTCGTCCTGGCGGTGCTGATCGTGGCCGGGCCACCGTTGATCTCGCTGTCCGCGATCCCCGAGCTCTCGCATCTGGCGCGGAGTTGGGCGGACGCGCTGCTGGCGGTGACGCTGGTTCCGCTGGGATGGACGATTCTGTTCGCGACGGCCGGCGCGCTCTGCCTGGATGCGACGAGCTTCACCGGCGCGGGCGGAGGACTGCCGGGCCACGTCGCGGCGGCGTTCGCCGGGCTGATCACGTTCGTCATCGCGGCACGGCTCCCGCTGATGGCGCTCGGAGAGATCCGCCACCTGTTCAGCAGACACGCCATCACCACTGCGCCGAGCAGCCAGCCAAGCCGAGCGATGCCCGGCAGCGAGCGCGTCAGGGCCGCGCACGCGCGACTGCGGGCCGTGGGACTCGAGGGCGTCCCCTCGGTCGGGCGAAGCGTGGGACGCGCCGCCGGCGCGCTCGGCGCACCGCCGGGAGGTCCCGTCGGCGCGGCACGCCGCCGCATCGCATCCGCCTCGCGGCGACACTCCGCCAGCGGCGGCTCCCGCGCCGAGGCGCTCGGCGGCAAACGCCCGAGCAGTTCAACGGCCCCCCGCGACGGCAGCGGACCCGAGAGGAAAAGGGGCGCCCGGCAGCGGCTCGGATGACGCATGGCGGATCCTCGCGAGCGCCCCGGCTGAGGCGATGATGGCAGCCAGCGCACGCACGCGCAGGGCGCGAAGCATGCCGGCCAAGAGCGCTGCGACGAGCGCAAGGAGCCCGCGCGCCAGCACGGACCCAGTCAGCGGCACCACGCGCGGCGCTGGCAAGGAGGCCCCGCCAGCCTCGGCGGCCCGAGCGTCCCGCGCAGCCGCAGCAAGCACGCCGCCAAGGCCTGGCGGGACGAACAGGCAAGCAGGTAGCGGGCAAGCAGCTTCGAGCGGCCCGCGCGCCGCCAGCGGCGCGCCGCTGGCGTCACCGGGCCAGCAGGCAGGTCATGCGGCAGGACCCGGCCAGAGGGCGCCCACCGGCGCCGCGCCGGCACCACCCCGCCCGCCGGAGATGCACCCCGGCGGGATGCCAGCGAACACGACCCGACCGGCGAGCACGGGCGTCCCCGCGCATCCGCCCGATCCGCCGGCCAGCCAGAGCAAGCCCCCCACGTCCGTGGCGGCGCAGCGGTCGAAGACGCCACCCGCTGCATCGCCCCCAACTAGCGTGCCGCAGGGCGTCCCTCGCAGTGCGCCGAGGCGCAAACCGCGGCCGCGGAGCCGGCCATGATGCACCGCACATTCCGCTCACTCGATGACCCACCGAAGCTGGTCGGGTTCAGCATCCGCCAATGGACCGCGCTGATCGGCGCAAGCGCGCTGGTGCTGGGGCTCGTGCACGTGGCGCACCTGCGCGACGAAGCCCGCGATCACGCTGTTCGTCTTCACGATCGGACTGCCCGCCGCGCTCGCGTACGTCTCAGAGAGCGGCGGGCTGCGACTCGGAACGCTCCTGCGCGACGCGATTGGCTGGCGCCTCGGTGCGAAGCAGCTGGCCGCCGCCAGCCCAACGGACAGGCCGCCTGACGGGCTGCTGATCACAGCCGACCGCGGGGCCCAAAGCCCGACGGGCTCACGGCGCGTCGTGGCGCAGCACAGCGACGATGGGCACGCGAGGCGGTGCGAGTGATGGGCGCTCGCCCACGGAGCGCGGCGGGCCTGCTCGGAGCCGCAGCGATCAGTCCCGACGGGCTGCTCATCAGCGCGGACGGCGACTACGTTCGCTATCTGGAGACCGGCGCGGTCAACCCGCTGGTCATGGATCCGGTGCAGGCGGAGCGCGTGTCGGGCGCGTTTGCGCAGGTCGCGGCGCGGCTTCCCGACCGCCAGTCGCTTCAGCTCTACGTGCAGGCGACGCGCGCTCGAGCTGGAGGAGCTGCTCGCCGATGAGACCTACCGCTGCGAGCAGGCAGCGGGCGCAGCGCAGGACGCAGGCAAGGGCGAGCAGGCGAGTGCGGTTCGCGGTCTCGGGCTCGCCGCATGAGCAGTCGATCCGCGCGGGGGCACAGCTCGTCCGCCGCTGCGGCTGCGCCACGTCGTCGTGTGCGCGTGGAAACCGACAGGCAGGCAGAGGCCAGGCGGGTGGCTGGCGCTGGGCCGGAAGCGGATCGCGCGCGGACGCGCACGAGCGCAACCTGCGCGAGTCACTTCGCCACACCGAGGGCATCGCAAGCGACCTCGAGACGATGGGCATCCCGGCGCGCAGCCTCGCCGGCCTCGAGGTGCTCGACCTGCTGCACGGCCGCTTCGACCCCGACGCGATCGAAGCCGGGCTCTTGCCGAGCAGCTTCCTTCACCCACAGGCGGTGCGGGCACCGCAAGCCGGCGAGCCGGTCGCGAGCGCCACCGCGCGCGCGGCGGCGCTCGCGCAGGCGATCTGCACAGCGCCGATCGACCTCGCGCGCGCCAGCCATCTGCGGGTCGGAGCCTCGCTCGAGCAGGTGCTGCACGTCTCGCTACGCGCCGGAGCAGACATGGCTCGGCTGGCTGCTGCACATGACCCAGGCGCCACGCCCATTCACCCTCAGCGTGCACATCCAGGCGACCGAGCGCTACCGCGAGCGGATGGCCCAGAAGCGCCGCTACAAGCGGCTGTTCGGCGTCAACCGAGGCGTCGAGCAGCGAGGGCGCCCGCTCGACCCTGACGCGCGGCTCGCCGAGCAGGAGGCCGCCGAGCTGACAGAGGAGCTAAGCGTCAACGCCGGCGCAGGCATATACCGAGTCTGCGATCTACCTCGCCCTGCGTGAACCCGACGGCGACCGCGAAGCGCTCGCGAGAGCTCGCGGGCGCCACCGCGCGCGAGGTGACGATGGCGTGCGACGCGCGCATGCAGCACGGGCGCGTTCGCACAACGGGAGCTGTGGGCATCGACGCTGCCGCTCGGCCGCGACGCAGCGCGCCGTCGACGCAGGTACGTGAGCCGCAACGTCGGCGACAGCTTCCCGCTGCTCGGCACCGGCTGCGGCAGCCCCGACGGAATCGTGCTCGGGTACGCGCTGCCGGGCCGCACCCTCGAGCGACTGGACCCGTTCGACCCGCAGCACCCCAACCACCTGCTGCTCGTGAACGGCATGTCAGGCGCCGGCAAGACGATGGCGGCGATCATCCTGCTGAGCCGGGCACTCTCGCACGGCGCCGGCGGGTTCATCATCGACCGGGCCGGGCACTTCGCGTTTCTCACCTCGCTGATCCCGGGCGCAAGCGCGGTCGAGATCGGCGGCGAGGCAGCACGCCATCAACTCGTGGGACGTCGAGGACCCCAGCCGCGTGCCGGCGGAGAAGGTCGACTATCTGCTGGCGCTGCACGCGCTGCTGCTCGGCGAGCACCACGCAGGCCGCGACAGCTACGGCCTGTCAGACCTCGAGTCGAACCTGCTCGGGCTCGCGATCGGGGAGGTGTACGAGCGCTGCGCCCTGACCGGAGAGGAACCCCGCGAGCTGCTGCTGCAGGAGGAGCTCGAGCGCCGCTACCACGACGAACGACACGCCGGGCTCGGTCGGGATCGCCGAGGCGCTGCGCAACCTCTCGATGCGCCTGAACAACTACCTGGAGGGCGGCCCCTACAGCTACCTCACCGACCGTCCGAGCACGATCCCTCGTGACGCGCCCCTGGTCGTGTTCGACACGCGGGGGATCCCCGAGGCGAAGGCCGCCGCCGCGCTGTTCGTGATCTGCGAGCACGTGAGGACACGAATCGCGCGCACCCGGCGCGAGCACCTCGCCGGCGCGGGACCGCGGCACGCCTGGGCCGGGCGGAGCTTCCTCGTGATCGACGAGGCGTGGAAGCTGATCGAGCGTCCGGCGACCGGGCGCTGGTTCAACGAGTTCTGCCGCCGCAGCCGCCACTACGCGCTGTGGCTGATCGCGATCTCACAGCAGCTCTCGGACTTCGACAACGAGCACGGCAAGGCGCTGCTGGCGAACGCCGCGATGCGGCTGTTCCTGCGCCAGGAGGCGCGCGAGCTCGCCTACGTGAAGGACGCGCTCGCTCTGAGCGAGGAGGCGATCGAGGCGATCTCCCAGCTTCAGACGGTGCGGGGTCGCTACTCGACGGCGTATCTGATGAACGGCACGCGCGGACAGGGCGTCCTGCAGATCGTCGTCGGGGCGCGCGAGTACTGGATCGCGACCTCCGACCCCGCGCGCGACGAGCCCGTCCGCCAGCGGGCGCTGCGCGCGAGCGGCAATGACCCGTGGCAGGCGCTCGAGCTGCTGGCGGACGAGGGCTGGCAGCAAGGCGCCGGCCGAGGAACTCGAGCGGCCGGCGTGATGCAGGCGCGGGTCGCCATCGGGCTTGCCAGAAGCCCGCGCGTGAGGGGCGCGCTGATCGCGGCCGGCCTGCTGATCGTGCTGATGCCCGTACTCGTCGCAGGCGCCGTCAGCGGCGCTCGTGGCCGAACAGGAAGAACGCGCCTGCGCGAGCGAACGGGCTCGGTCAGACGTGCCTGCGGGCGGTGGTTCGTCCGGCGGCGAGTACGCCGTGCCGCTGGCGCTCACGCCGGGTCGCTGGTACGAGGTGGGAGCCACCGAGTACGGCGGCCCCGAAGATCCGAGCTCCGGCGACTACGGGTCGATCGCCGACCCGGCGCAGTCATACCTGCCGGCGCACCCGGACACGCTTCGCCGAGCTCTCCGTCCTCGAGAGCAACCCGGCAAACGGCGGGCGCTTCACCTTCGAGGACGCAAACGCGCTCGGCAACCTGCCGTACATGACATCGCTGCGCGTCGTGCACGACGGGCGCAGCGAGCTGCTCTACAAGCGCGACATCGGCTACGGCCAAGGGCCGGGCCAGGTGATCGGCAACGGGCAGCCCTACCGGCTGGACGTGTGGTGGCAGGCGGCCGCTGCGCTGGAGATCAGCAAGAGCGCCGTACAGGTTCAGCTGACGCCGGCGACCGGGGCAGCCGCGCAGCCTCGACGCGCTGCCCGAAGGCGGCCAGGCAGCCAGCGCAGGGGCCGCTGCGCCGGCGGAATGTGCGTCGCTGAGCGGCGGCGAGAGCGTCCCGCTGCCGCTGAGCGCCGGGCACCCGCACGAGGATCCTGCCGAGCGGCCTCGCCGCCGCGGGCGAAGAAGCGCCCGCCGCGGTCAAGGCGATGGTCGCCGCCGGCAACCGGCTGTACGGCACCGCCTACCTCTACGGCGGCGGGCACGGCAGCTCGCTCGACACGCTGCAGCCGCGCCTACGACTGCTCCTCCGCCGTCTCCTACGTCCTGCACTGGGGCGGGATGCTGGGCGCGAACGCGCTGGATTCGACCGCGCTCGAGAGCTACGGGCAGCCGGGCCCCGGACGCTACGTCTCGATCTACGCCAACTCGGCCCACGCCTTCATGTACGTCGCCGGGCTGCGCTTCGACACGGTCGAAGACCCCGCCTACGACACAGGGCCGAACTCCGGCAAGGCCGGGGCGCGCTGGCGGGTCTCCCCCACCGTCCCGGACTGGGCCAGCTGGACCGTCCGCCACCCACCGGGGCTGTGATGACCCGGGCGATCAGAGCGCCGGCGGCGGTATGCGCGACGCTGGCCGTCCTGGCGCTGAGCGGCTGCACGAACCCCGACGCGCCCGGCGCCAGCGCCCCCGACCGGGGCACGAGCAGCGCGAGCCCGGCAGTCATGCCACGCAGTCCCGGGGAGCCCACGGCCCCTGCCGCAGCCTCGCCGAGGACGCAGGCGCCCTGGCGGGCGCAATCGAACCCGCAGGCGGCGCTCGTCGCGTTCGCGCAGCTGTACGTCAACTGGACCTACCGCACGCTCGGCGGCGACCAGCAGGACGCTCGCAGCGATGGCGGTCGGAGCCGCCCGTCTCGTGGAGCGAGAAGCCGCCGCCACGAGCGAGGGCGACACGACCATCCGGCGCGGGCGCATCCACAACAGCGGAGCGGTGCTGAGTGTCGCGGCGGACATGCGCCACCCCGGATTGTGGGTGATCGTCACCCGCGAGCAGACGAGCGGCGACAGCCAATACGCAGAACTGCCCACCAGCTACCACGTGACGCTGGCGCGGCTCGCCAGCGTACCCGGTGGCTATGCCGTGAGCGAATGGCTGCCACAGAGCTAGCCGGGCGCATGCTGCGCCCGCGAGCGGCTCGGGGACCCGCGGGTCTGGCCAGCGCGTGGCTCGGAGCCTACGTAGCGATCTGGGGCGCCACCCTGGCCGCGGCGGGCACCGTAGCGGTGGGCGGGCGAGCGCTCGCCGTTCCGGTCCGGCGGATGCTTCAGCTGACGCTGAGCGCGTCGCACAACCCGCCGCCACAGATCTGGCATATCGTCGCGCTCGCGGCGCACAACATCCCGATCGCCGCCTGGCCGCTGCTGCTCGGCCGAAGCGGAGCCGCCCGCCATAGGCTCGCGCGGCACGCGGCCGACTGCCTTCTGGCGGCGTGCCTGCTCGCCAACACGCTGCCCGTGGGCGCCGCGCTCGGCGCGTACGGCACTGCGCTGATCGCCTACATCCCACAACTCCCGCTTGAGTGGGCCGGCCTCGCGCTCGGCGCGGCGTGCTGGCTGCGCGAGCGCCAGCGGCCGCTGCGACCACGCGAGTCGCTCACCTCGCTCGCTCTGATCGGCGCGGCGCTGCTGTGCGCAGCCATCGCCGAGACGACATGTGTCCCGCACCGCTGACGCCGGCACGCGGCCACAGCAAACAGGCGCGGCCGTTACTCAATGCTCGGCAAATCCATCTTCAAAAGCCAAACGGCAGCGTGGGCTTGATCAGAAGGAACGATATTTGAGTAGAATATTCGTCCAGGGTCACGGATGACTGTAAAGGACGGTCGGCATGGACGTTCGATCGCGAGCGGGCAGGACGCCCGCGAGCAACAACGGCGGAGAATCACCCTCACGCACCCGCCTAGGTGACGCGCGGCGACTGCGCTCCACCCGCGTGGGCGAGCTGCTGGGCGCATATCAGCCACAGGAGCTGCGGCTCGCGCGCAGCTTCCCCGAGTGCCGCGGACTTGCACACGAGCAGCTCGAGGACCTCTATCAGGAGACGGCGCTCGTGCTGCTGGGACGCTCCTTCCACAGCGAGGAGCACCTGCGCCACGCCCTGCGCTGGGGGATCAAGCATCGCGCGCTTCACCTGCACCGCGACGAACGCCGCCGCGGAGAGATCCTCAGCCAGCGCGCACCGGAGCTGCAGCTCGCCGGGCACACCCGCGAAGGCGAACAGGCGCCCGAGCTCGCAGCGATCCTCGCGGACGACCGGGTGATCGTCACCGAGTTCCTCACCGAGCTCTCAGAGCGCGAGCAGAGCGTGTTCTGCTTGATGGCCGAGGGCCTGCGCTACCGCGCGATCGCGGCGGCGCTGGAGATTCCGGTGAACGAGGCGCGCAAAGCATCCAGGGCGTGCGAGCGCAAGCGCGAGCGCTTCCAGCTGCTGTATGACACGGGCAGGCTGTGCGGCTTTCGCTCGCAGACGATCGTTGCGCTGCAGGCCGGCGAGAGCGTCGGTGACGAGCTTGCTCAACGTGCGCTGGCACACGTGCAAGCGTGCACCGGCTGCCGCGCCGAGCACAGGACGAACGCGAGACGGCTGCAGCGCACGTTCCAGGGGCAGGCCGCGGCGCTGCTGCCGCTGCCGGCACTCGCAGGGCGCCTCGGGTGGCTGCCGCGGCTCGCGCTGCGCGTCAAAGAGCTCGCGCATCGTGTGCTGCCGTACGGCTCACCGCCGCCGCCCGGAGGCGTCCGGGAAGGCGCCGTGGCGGTGCTTGCCAGCGGCGGCGCCGCCGCCAAGCTGGCGGCGGGGGTGGCGACGGTCGCTGTGATCGCGGGCGGGACGATAGGCGCAACCCGCGTCCTGCACGGCCCTCGAGAACCCGAGAGGCACCGAGCAGCCGCGCGCCACAGCAGGCGCGCCAACCAGGCGAGCACGGCCGCGGCGAGCGCCGCCGCGGGTTCCGGGCAGCCGCGGTCGCAGACCCCGTTGAGAGCCGAAAACCGCCACGCCGGCACGAGCTCAACCGGCGCGCATCACGATGAACCCGGCGGGTTCGGCTTCCTCGGAGTGCCGACTCGCGCGAATCCGCGACCGACGACGAGCGCGCCCGCGCGGATCGCCAGCGTCGGCTCCCCCAGTGGTCAGGCGGGCGCCACCAACACGAATGGAGCTCAGGAAGAGCAGCGTGGCGGAGGGCCATTCAGCCCGTGAGCGCAGACGAACTCGTTGGCCGCGCGTCGGGCGTCGCGGTCATGAACGCCGTATGCCCCGGATACTCCGGGTCACGGAAGCAGAGGACGGCAAGGATGCCAGGGCAGCAACGATCGGCAAACGCGGGATCAAACGGTGCTTCGGGCCGCAGCGCGGCCCGAAGCACCGTTCTCCGCGGTCTTACGACGCTAACGGCCAGCGCGATGCTCGTGCTGATGTGCTCGCCATCGGCGCGGGCCGGCGAATGGGTGCAGGTGTCGTGCATCAACCCCAACCAGACGGCCGCGGGCAGCGCGGGATGGATCGCCGTAATCGCCGGCGGCGGGTACGGCTCCAACAGCGACAGCGCATGCGGTCCCGGCAGCCCAGCCGTTGCGCTGCTCTCAACTGACGCCGCCGTCGCCGTCGGCTCGCAGGAGACGCTCCAGTACATGCCGCCCCCCGGCTCGACGCTGAACGGAGGACTGCTCGACGTGGGGCTGTCGGCAGACGGATGGGGCTCCAACGTCTGGGCCACCGCGATCGCGTACACCCCCGAATACCTCTACGACGCCTCGAACGTCTTCTTCCAGTGCGCTGCCGGGGTGGCGGCATGCTCCCCGATGGGCGAGGACTTCACCGGGCAGCTTGAAATACCGACCGGGCGCGGCGGGCGTCTGTACCTGAGCGCCGGCTGCGCGGGCCGGGAAGAACAGGTCTGCGACGAAGGCGGACACGAAGGCGCGTGGTCGATGGTGCGGCTGTGGTGGGCGAACATGCGGCTGGCGAACGGCTCCACTCCGGCGGGCAGCGGGGTGAGCGGCACACTGCTGAACCCCGAAGCCCGCGGGGTGAAGGAACTCACGCTGACGGCCACCGACTATGCAGGCCCAGGTGTCTACAACGTGACCGTCCAGGGCGACGGGCAGGCGCTGTACAGCGGAACACCAGACAGCAACGGCGGGCAGTGCGCCGCCGTCGGCGAGAGCGGCGCGTCGCTCATGTTCGACGCGAGCCAGCCGTGCAAGCAGAGTGAGTCCGTCGATGCGTCGATCAACACCGTTGCGCTCCACGACGGCCAGCACACGCTGCAGGTGACCGTCGCGGACGCCGCGCAGAACGCCAGCGTCGTCTACGACGGGCGGATCATGACGCACAACGCGCCCGCGAACACCGCGCCGCCATCGATCAGCGACGCAGCCGCGCTTACGGGAAGCACGCTGAGCGCAGAAAAGGGAGAATGGGCGACTCCCAGCGGCGCAGGCCCGACCAGCTACAGCTATGGGTGGCAGGATTGCGACGCTCAGGGCAACGGCTGCGACGCGATACCCGGAGCGCAGGCAAGCAGCTACACCCCAACCGGAAACGACGTCGGGCACACGCTGCGTGTGCTCGTAAGCGCAGCCGACAACGACGGCTCGAGCGCGGTTCAGAGCGAGGCGAGCGCGATCGTGGGCTTCCCGGCCGGCGGCCCGCTCGCGGCCCCTGTGGGCGCCCGGCCGCTGACGGCCGCGGGCGCCGCCAACGGCAACGGCGCCATCGCGGGGGCGCAGCTGCACCTCGCCGGCAGGCCGGGGATCTCACGCGCATACGCACACCGTGCGCTCACCCTCACCGGCCAGCTCATCAACGCAGCGCAGCAGCCGATCGGCGGCGCCACCCTCGACGTGCGCGAACAGGCCCAGGGAAGCAGCTCCGCCCAGCTGATCACCCACGCCGTCACCGTCGCGAACGGCACCTTCACAGTGCACGTGCCGGCCGGTCCCTCACGGCTCGTGCTCCTCGACTACCGCGCGTTCGCGAACGACAGCAGCTACACGGCTCAAGCGCAGGTCCGCGAGACCGTCAGCGCCGGCGTGCAGCTGCACATAAGCCCCCGGCGGACCAGCCCAGCGGGCAGCATCACCCTCTCCGGACGGGTTCAAGGCGCGGTGCCTCGGGCAGGCGTGGTCGTCGAGCTGCTCGTGCACTACCGCGGAGCATGGGAGCCCTTCCGTGACCCGCGCACCGACGCAAGAGGCGGCTTCCACATGCGCTACCAGTTCCAGGACGCGATCGGGCGCTTCCCGTTCCGCGCCCAGGTCCTCGGCGGACAGGCAGGGTTCCCATACGCACGCGGCCAGAGCCCAACCGTCGATGTCGCTGCCGGCTAGAGCGGTGCGCGCACACGGATCAGAGGTCGCCCGCGTCGGCTGCGCCGGGCCTCGCAGGCGCCGTAAGCTCGCCGGGGGCACGAGAAGAGCGTGCAAGGCCAGGCTGGCGATCGCGCTGGCGTGCGCTGCGCTCGCGACGATGCTCGGCGCTGCATCCGCGCCGGCGCTGCCGGCGAACGGCAACGGTAACTACACGCAGATCGTGTGCGCCGACCCGAGCAGTGGGGAAGGACTCGGGCTCGCTGGAATGCCGGAAGGTCTGAGCAACCCGGCGAGCGTCAGCACGTGGCAGATCACGACCTCCGAGGCCGACTGCAAAGGCGGCAGGATGTCACCGGGCCGCGGCGTGCCCCTCAGCGTCGGACAGGGCGGCAACTACCCACAGGGCACCTGGTCGGCACTCGTTTATCAAGCCCCCGCAAACGCGACGATCAACGACGGCACGATCTACCGAGCCGAGAGGGCTGAAGGTGCGAACGACGGTTTCATGGGGATCATCCAGCAGGGCGGGGAATACAACGACCTGTACTCGCTGCCACGGAACTGCTGCGACCAGGGCGACTGGTTCGCCGGCAACGTCGCGGCGCGAGGCACGTTCGCCGTCCCGTTCTCGCCAGAAAACGCCGTCAACCTGACGATCTCCCCTGACGGCGGCCATTGGGGCGTCAACGCCACCTGCGACCCCAACGGCAACAACAACAGCAGCTGCACGCTGGCCAGCGGACAGTGGGAATACCGCCTGTTCGGCGGAGATATAAGCCTGCACGCCACAGGCGACCCGCAGGCGAGCAACATCACGGGGCCACTCACCAGCGACGACCCGCTGCGCGGGAACGAGTCGGTGACGTTCTCCGCCACCGATCAGGGCCCCGGCCTCGCGTACGTGAAAACGCTCGTTGACGGCAACGCCGCGCAGTCGCAGACGATCGACGCCAACGGCGGGCGCTGCATCCCGGTGCCCGGAACAGACGCCTACACGTGGGCGTACCAGGTGCCCTGCAAGACATCGGTCGGCGGGCGCACGTACAGCCTCAACACCGCGACGCTCCCCGACGGCCCGCACCGGGTGCAGGTGCTCATCGAAGACGCCGCCGGCGACCGGTCCATCGTGGTCGATCGAACGGTCAGCACCGAGAACGCCGCGCCGGCATCGACGGCCTCGCCGGCATCGACAGTCGCGGCGCCGAGCCCGAGCTCGCCCGCCGCGAGCCTCGTCCTCTCCCCCGCGCTCGGTGCCGCCAACGGCAACGGCGCGAGCGAGACCGCACAGGTTCACATACCGGGCCCGGGAACGATCGTGCGGTCGTTCGCGCATCGCGCGCTCACGATCAGCGGAACGCTGCTGAACGATGCGGGCGCACCGATCGGCGGGGCAAGCCTCGACGTGCGGGAGCAGGTGGAAGGAAGCGCCCCGAGCGACGTGATCGCCCGGGGCACGAGCGCCGCCGACGGCGGCTTCACGGTGAACGTGCCGCCAGGGCCGTCTCGGCGCATACTCGTCGGCTACCGCGGCTTCTCCACCGACCCGGGCTACAGCAGCCAGGCGGCGATCCAGGAGCGCGTCGCGGCGGGTGTGCAGATGCACATCGCTCCGCGGCGCACGAGCCCCACCGGCACGATCAGGATCACCGGACGCGTCGCCGGTCCCGTGCCGCCGCTCGGCGTGGTGGTCGAGCTGCTCGTGCACTACCGCGGAACCTGGGAGCCGTTCCGCGTGCCACGCACCGACGCGAACGGGCACTTCTCCGTCGTCTATCAGTTCCAGGGGGCCGTCGGACGGTTCCCGTTCCGCGCGGAGATCCTGAGCGGACAGGCGCGCTTCCCCTACGACACCGCCAACAGCGCAACTGTGACGGTCAGCACGAGCTGAGCGACAGGGAGCTGCGACCACGTGCACCCGACGTGCCTCGGTGACCGGCGAGTGTTCCAGCATCGATCGCGGTCGAGCGGGCGATTCGCGCCCGCCTCGGCTGCGCTCGGCGCAGCTCGGCCTGCGCGGGCCCGGGGACGGCTCCACCCTCGCATTCCGTTTTCGCCGCGCTCGCGGAGCGGCGAGCCTGTAAGGCATGTTACGCAGATGCCATATTCTCCATTGAAATGGACGTGCACGGGGACGAACCATCGATACACCAAGGCGCCGCGGAAGGGCTTGGGACGGATTTGGTCGATGAGATGCAACGCGAGCTGGAGCTGCGTCTCGCCGAGCTGCGCCCCGTCGTGGAGGAGTACCAGCGGCTGTCGCGGGCAGCCGAGAAGCTCGGCGGCATCGCAAACGAAGACGACGGCTCGATCGAGGCGCCGGCGCCGCCGACGGAGCTGTCGAGGAGCCGCCTCCGGGCGATGCCCGGAGCGACCCGGATGGCGATCCTCGAAGCCCTCGACGAGGGCCCGCGTACGGCTGCGGAGCTTCAGAAGCTCACCGGCATGAGCCGCACCAACATCGGCTACAACCTCCGGCGCCTTCTGCTGCGCGGCGTCATCGCCGCGTCCGAGCGCGGCAGCGAGACCACGTACAGGCTAGCGTCACCCAATCACCTCAGAGCACTCTGAACGGCACTGCCGCGGTTGAGCCGCGACTGTTCGAGCGGCGCCTGCTGCTCGCCGGTTGCTCGGAGGACGAGGTCCTATTTCGTCAGGATGCCGAGACCACCCCGCGTCTCGGGGTGCCCGACGCCCGGCGGAGGTGGAGCGGGCGGCGGAGGTGCTGGTGTGGGCTTGGGATTCGGCATCGTCAGGAAATGTTAGCTGCAAGCGCCCAGGACCAGAACGCGAGCTGCAAGGTCAGTGCGACCGCAGCTCCGAGAAGTAACGGCCGAGGTCGTCGATCTTGGCCTGGTTGGCGTTCCAGTATTCCTCGAGCCAATAGATCAGACGACGCCGCACCTCTTCCTCATCCTCGGCAACCTCGAATAGTGCCTCATACATGCGGGGAGCACTCAGGCTGAATACGAACCCGCGCTTGGGCAGCAGGACGTACACACACAGGACAATCGACGCGGCGAGGGAGACCAGCGCAAGCGCACCGAGCGTACCGAGACCGCCCGTGTGCTGGATCGTCTGAGCGCCGAGGAAGGACGCCGTCAAAGACGAGGCGGCGAGCAGCGTCCCGGTCCTCGCACGGAGCTGCTCAACGCCGCGCTCTTGGAGATCCAGGGCGCGTATCGCAGCGTCATAGCTGAGCCCCGCAAGCACGCTTCGCGACACGCGGCCGATTATCGCCGTGCGCCAGGACAGTGGACCATGCCCGCAGGCATGTGGGTGCGCATCGTGGCCGACGTGCCGCTGTGTGTGCCCTCAACCGCACGTCTGAGTAGAGCTGGAGCCTGAGTCGCAACCCGACGCGGAGAGGACGGCCGCGTGGTGCGGTGGCCGGTAGCGAGGGAAAGGCCGCACGAGGTGGAGGATGCTTCTCAACGCTCGTAACGCTCGTCGCCGAGGTGTATGGACGGGAGTTTCGAAGCCTCGGGGGGCTTCGGCGGATCGAGGGCTCCGGCCGGCGCGTGCTCGGGGCAGAGGATCCGGTACCAGGGCGGGCCGTCGTCGACGGCCTCGACGATGCCCTCGAGCGAACGAACTGTCGCACGGCAGACGCTGCAGTGTCCGTCGTATGGGTTTCGTTTCGCCATTCGCTTGTGAGAACTGGTCGGGGACCGCGGCGTCACCGTGCCTTCCCCCGTTATCGACGGTTTGCGAGCAAACTCGAGTCAATGCCGTCGCGTCAATAGGTCGGGAGCTCGCCGAGGTTGTCGGCCTCGATGGGGTCGGTGTCGGTGCGGAGCCATGGTTGGCCGTCGATCTCGACCTTGCGGACGATCGCGCCGCGCCGCCAGATTCCATCGCGGAGGTGGGCTGTTATGAGTGTGTACCCCCAGTCGAGCGTGGCAAGCACCTCGTTGCGGGACATCTGCGACGGGGCGCCGATGCTCGAGCCGTCGTGGGGGCGCGCCTGGACGGCATCGATGTGCGTCTGCGCCGGGTTGTAGCGGACCGCCGTGATCAGATAGTCAGCCGAATCGGCGGCCACAGGCTAGTTCGTCCTCTTGGCTTTGCGTTTGGCTTTGGGTTTCCTCTTTGGACTGAGCGAGGGCGCTAGCGTCGACGCTCTTCTGGGCCTTGGTCGCCTTAGGGCTCTTCAGACCCTTCGACGCTTGCTTGGCACTCGTTTGCTGGCTGGCACGGCTGAGGTCCTCCTCTTTGTTGGTTGTGGTCTTCGCGGAGACCGGCGGTTCCCGAGACAGACCGGGGACGGGCTTGACGGATCGCCGCCGGTCGGCGCCGCAGCCATCTCGACGCGTGCGTCGGCGAGCTTCGCGCATCGCCCACCCCTCGGATGCACCGTCGCGGGCGCGACGGTGCGTGGTCGGCGGGGAACCGGAGCCCGCGGCGCGCTCGACGCGTACGGGACGCGGCCAGGTGGGGCGGCTGAGTTGCTCAGGTTGCGTGCGCAGGGCGCGCAGGACCCGCCCACCCAAGCCCCGAGATGCACCGTCGCGGAGCGACGGTGCCGCGGACAGCGAGGCTGCGGTCAGGTGTGTGGACAACTTCTACGGCTCCCCTCTCTCGATGCTCTTTGCGCCGGTCTGGTCTCGCGTCGTCGGTCGGTGAGGTCGACTTGGCAGGTCGGCGCCGGGCGTGCAGACCCTCCCACCCCGACCCTGAGCTGCACCGCGCGTGCGCGCGGGTGCATCGGTGAGAGATGTCCTTTATGCAGCGCCCTTGCGGCGGTGCGGCGGACAGGAAGCGTCGGGGATGCACAGCGTGTTGGTGCGGGGCATGCGGACAGGGTGGTCAGGAATGTGCGGCGCTCGCGCCGGGCTACCGACCAGGCGCGAGCGCACGCTGTAGCGGTGTCTGGTCTCGCCTCCTTTCTCGACTAGTGCGACACGGACGGGCGGCATGACATCGCTGAAAGGGGGAGTACGCGATCGCCGCCTGGAGCAGGCCTTCGCACCGGAGCCTCGGAGTTACGGGCGGACGTTGCGCCCCATACCTTGCTCCGAGTGGCGGGGAGGTGACCTGCTCTTCTCTCTGGAGGGAACGAATATGACCCGAATCCGCTTTCAGACAGCGGGTCCTCGATAGTCGAGACCCCCCGTTCGCGGATCCGTGGATGACAACGCTCGACACCCTATGCGATGCGAGCTGGCCCTGTCAAGACGGATACGTAAACCGCCGGTCGGGCTCCGCCCCAGCTACCGCACACGAAATCCGCAGGGGATGGCGCGTCTAACATCATCACGCGCCGCAGGCCATCCGGGTGCAGCCTCCGGCCCGTACGCGGCAATCCGCAAATGCCGTCCCGAGCGAACACACAATCCATACGCTCCCCGCGACGCGACGTACCCGCGGTGCACGTGGCGCACGCTGACCAGCGGCGTGGTCGCCAGCGCATGATGTCCGTAGTCCGCAGCGGACGCATCCTCCTCCCCGTCGCGATCGCGCTGTGCGGAGCACTGCCGCCTGCGGCGTCCGCAGGGCAGATCGCAAGGATCAGCGCGAAGTTCAGCCCCGAGCACCTCGCAGAGCCAACGACGGTGCACCTCGGGTTTCGAATCACCGCGCCCGGTCAGACTCCGGCCCCACTACGCGGAATCGAACTGGGCTACCCGGCGAACCTCGGGTTTGCCACCAGCGGGCTCGGGCTCTCCGCATGTGAACCCGCCGAACTCGAAATCCTGGGGCCCACGGCGTGCCCGCCGGACTCGCGCATCGGCTCCGGACACGCTCGGGTCGAGATCCCGATAGGACCTCAACGGGTCGAAGAGGCGATCGTCCTGACTCTATTCGCCGGACCGTCGCCGGACGGTTACCTTCACCTGCTCGTGTACGCGTCCGGGATGACGCCGGTCATCGCTCAAGTGCTGCTGTCAGGCGTGCTCCTTCCCCGACGCATCGACATCGTCGTTCCACCCATCCCGAGCCTCCCCGAAGCACCCTACGTCGCGGTCAGCCGGATGCAGCTGACACTCGGCGGCAACCTGACCTACTCCGAAAAAAGAGGGGGGCGGAGCATCGCCTACCGGCCGCCGGGCGTCGGCCTCCCGAGAAGCTGCCCCCAAGGAGGATTCCGCTTCACGGCAAGGTTTGACTTCCTCGACGGGGAGCGCACCGGTGCACGAACCGCCGTGGCCTGCCCTCGGGGCGGTCGCGCCGCCTGACCAGCTCGAGCGCACCTTTTCGGCGTACCCGCCGCGTGCGATTCACCCCGATCTGGAGCATCAGCCCCGATACTCTGTGCTGCGTGAGCGCAGGAGTGGAATTAGCCCTCCGATCGTCGCCCTGAGCAACGGCTCGGGCGCCTCTCGAGCTGCTTGGCCCGGAGCTCCAGGCTCCCCTCGCTGCGCTTGACGGCTCGCTGCAGACGCTCCGCCTCACTCACCTCGTGCCGCCGCCCGGCGGGGAAGCCCTTCGCAGGATCGCTCTGCAGGCTGCGTCGGCGTGGCGGAACCTCGGGCCTGTGACGTCCAGGCCCTTGGCGCGGAAGACAGGCCCTTTTCCACTCGTGTTGGGTGCCGCCATCGGCACGCCCTGGGTGCGCATGCACGCGGCAAAGGCGCCCAGCGCATGGCGGTACGACGGGGCGATCTTCACCGGCCGGGCCCCTGCTGTCCGCGCTGTGGCCGTGCAGTGCTCGAGCAACGCGCGGTAGCGGGCGTGGCTCATGCCCTTCGGGGCTCGTGTGCTGCCGTGCGCGGTCGTGATCCCGTGGGCGTGCAGACACGCCTGGCTGGCGTGGAGCTCTGGCGTTATCGGATCACGCGCGGCGGCGCGCCCCGTGGTGCCGGTGCTGTTGGCGTGTGTGGAGCTGCCGCAGGCGGCCAGGAGCAGCGCGGCGAGGACAGTCAGGCACAGCGCCAAAGCGGGTCCGAGCGTCCGCGCTGCCCTCCTTGGCGTCTGGGCCCGTGTCTGTCCGGGGACGGCTTGTCGATCTGCTCGCACGTGTCCCCTACCTGCGCCGGGTGGCGTGCCCACGGCGGGCCTTCGCGACGCCGGCCCGTCCGTGGTGTGGCGCGCCGAAGCCGGGCTCGCGATGGCGAGTCCGAGCGCCCATCACCGACGTGCTTTCGAGCTCCTGTGCACGTTCGCGGCGGCTTTCCTCGCCGTTTTCGCTTTCTTCTTTGCAGCCTTCGCTTTCGGGCAGCCCGTCACCGCGATCTTCGTGTCCTGGGTCATCACCGCACCGTTCTGCGCGGTGATGGTGGTTGGCATTTCCAGTGTCGCGGGCTTGGTGGTTTTGACCTTCACCTTCACCTTGCGGCGCCTGCCGTGAACCTTGCGCATGACGGTCTTGATCGTGGTCTTCTTGACGGCGCAGAAGTTGCGCTGTTCACCGGGGATGAACGCGCCGAGGACGCTGTGGGGGCCCTCGGGGAGCTTCAGCTCGAACGAGCTGAAGGGCGCGTCGGGGGCGGTTTCGAATTTCGAGTAGGTGACGCCTTTGGTGATCCGGGTGTTGCCAGTCAGGTCGATCACGACGCCGTCGCCCTGCAGCACGATCACCAGGTCCGGGAAGGCCGCGCCGCCATGGGATACGAGGATCGCCGGGCCTTCAAGCGGCACCGGCAGCAGCGGGGTGTGCGCTACGGCGGTGCCGACGAACGAGCCTTCGGGGCACGACGTTGGGTTGGCCTCGAATACGGCCGCCAGGCACGCTTTCTGCAGGGTCGTCAGGCGGGAGGGCAGCGCGATCGGGAGCGCGACGTTGACCTTGTGGATGTTCGCTTCCTCTTCTCCGGCTTTGACATCCGCGCCCTGGCGGGTGGCGATCCGCACGTCGAGGGAGGCGCCGCTGGCTTTGCTCGCCTGACCTTGGGTCGAGGCCGTGAACGAGGGGTGAAACGGCAGGCTCCTGCAGCCCGAGGCAGCGAACGGCGTGGAGACGGGGGCGGCCGCGCCCTGCGCGCTCGTGATCGTGGCGTTGATGCTCTTGACCGAGCAGTCGGTGGGGTTGAACGTGAACGGCGATTCATTGCCGACTGTCACGTTGACGGTTTTCAGGCGCAGGGGGACGCCGTCGATCATCTGCGGCAACGGGTCCGAGACGACTGTCACCGCGGCCGTGGCCGGGTCGATGTGGATCGCCGCGCGCACGAGGATGTTGCCGAGGTGATACGGGCCCGCGTTCGCAGGGACCACGACCGCGAGCCCGAACGGCGCGCCGTCGTAGGGGCCGGTCAGGTACACGGGGCCGGACTGCCAGAACGGGCTCGAGCCCGCGCCCGCGGCGGCGGTCGCGGTGCCGACCCGCGAGGAGGCGGGGCAGCCGCCGCTGTTCGCCCTGGCGGCGGCGATTTCACCCTCTCCGCACTCGGTGATCCCGGCGATCCGGCCGAGCAGGCCCTGCGGCATTCTCACCGTCAACCCGGAGAGGTCTCCTTCGCCGTCCTGCCTTCCGAGCGTGAGCGTGAACGGGCTGTAGGAGCCTGCGTGCAGGCTGGTGCTCATCCCGGCGGCGAACGCCGGGGCGAAGCCGCCGCTGCAGCCGGCGATCTGGAAGCTCGAGAACGGGGTCGCATCGGCGGTGAAGGGGGCGCTCCACGCGGTCAGGTCGGTGGTGGCGGTGAACGTGCCACAGGACTGCGGGTTTGCGAGGGGCGCGCGCTGCCCGCCGGTGAGCCTCAGCTTCAGCTCGCTGAACGGCAGCTGCGGCGCGTTCTGAAAACGGGTGGACAGCTGTCCGGTCTGCGGGTTCGCATACACGCGGCCGTGGAGCTTGACGACGACGCCGGAGCCGGCGAGTTCCATGTACAGGCCGAACAGGCGGCCGTCTTCGGCGCTGGCGGGCGTGCACTGCGGCTGGCCGCTCCCGCCGCATTCCGGGGCGGCGACGTAGACATGCCCCTTCAGTGGTTCGCTCAGCAGCGGCGTCGTCACTTCGACGGTGCCGACCTGTGAGGCGGGCGGGCAGTGGCCGGCGGCGGGGTGCACGAGGCCGTCTTCGTTGCCGTGGTAGCCGAGTTCCTCGCCTTCCTGGATGGTGCCTTCGCCGGCGAGGCGGTCCGCGTCGGGCTGGTCGTGTTCGCCGAGCTCGATCCCTTCGGGGCCGGAGGGCTCACAGGCCGCCAGGCCGTTGGCGGCCGACGGTGAGACCGACAGGCCGGTGGGCAGCGTCAGCGTGGCGTCCCTGAGCATCGCGGTCGCCAGGGCGCCCTGCACGTTCGGGCTCTGCGGCGCGCTCGCGTCGATCTGGAAGCCGGAGGGGGTGTCGGTGAGGGTGGTTTCGGGGGTGAGCGTGATCGTCGGCGCGAACTGCAGCTCCCCGCAGCCGCTGAGGGCTTCGCGGTCTGAGGCGGCGAACATCTGGGTGCTCGCGCTCTGCCAGTCGCCGGGGTCTTCCCAGGAGTTCATCTCGAGGGTCGCGTCCAGCGGCCCCGGGGCGCAGGAGACGGGGTTGGTGAGAAACGCTTCCCCGGCGGGGCCGCCGTCCATCAGGGCGGGGTCGCCGAACAGCTCCACGGACACTTCGTGGAGTTTGATCAGTTCCGAGCGTGGGGCGATGACCGGCACGCTGAGGACGTAGCCGTCCTGGGAGGGCAGCAGCCGTGGGCGCAGCATGATCACGGTTTTCAGGTCCGCGAAGCCGAACTGGGCGGGGTAGCCCGCTTCCGGTGTGACGTTGTAGAGGTAGAGGAGGCTGTCGTGTTCGACTGCCTGGGAGCTGAATACGGTGATGACCCCGATCCGCGTGTCCGGCGGGCACTGTTCGGCGGCCAGGGCGACCACGGGGCAGCGGGGGGCGGCGAGCGCGTCGCCGAGGAAGCCCATCGGCAGGTTCACGTTCTCGATCTTCGGTTCCTGCACGGACAGGTAGGGGATCGGTGCCGAGCCTTCGGCTCCCTGGAAGTCCAGACGCGTGTCGTAGGCGATCGACGTTAGAACGGTCGCGGGGTGTGAGCCCGCCTGCTGGTCGCGTTCGCCGGCGGGACCGAACGTCTGCAGGGTGAACTGCTGGACGGCGAATCCCGCGGTGGTTTCGCTGACCGGCGTCGGCGCTGTGCTGGACGGTTCGGTCACCGCGCCGGCGCCCGCTTCTTCGTGCACCTGGGCGTGGTTGGCGGGCAGTTCTGGGAAGCCGCCCGTGAGCGTGACTTCGATGTGCATCACGATCATCCCGCCGGGCGCGACCGCCGCGCTGTCGGTGCATGTGACGGTGCTCGCGCTCGCCGTACAGGGGATCGCTTCGCCGGCTTCTCCGCCTCCGGCGCCTTCTCCGGGCTGAAGGGTGCGCTGTTCGAGTTCCGGGACGCCTGCGACGCTCGCGCCTTCGGGCAGAGTATCGCTGAGCACGACCTGGCCCGAGGAGGGGGCCGTGCCGACGTTCGTGGCCGTGATGAAGTAACCCTCGCCCGTGAGGCCCGCGGAGAAGTTCGTCGGCGATGCGACGGAGCGGATCGTCCAGCCGGGACCCGCGCTCGCCGCCTGGGCGACACCTCCGCCGCCGGCGCAGGCGCCGAGCCAGATGCACACTGGCAACACGGCCGTTATCACACGCCGGGCGCTCATCTCACTTCTTCCGCCTCGTCGAGCTCTTCTTGGGCCCGTACCTGGCTTTCGCGGCCGCTTCGCACGCGTGCCTGCGGCGTCCGGGCAGCCGCCGGCAGGCCTTCAGCGCCTTCGCGAGCGCTCTGGCCCTGACCTGCGCTGCGGTCTTCGGCTTGGCAGGAGACGGAGCGATCGCCGAGGACGGACTGTCTTCCGCCGCGGCGGACGCAGCCAGCGGCGTGGACAGCGCCGGCGGCGCGGGCCCGGGGCCCTGGCACGCTTCGCCTTCGCAACCGGGCTGGGAGGCGGGCGCCTGAAAGCCGCCGCCTTCGCGAGCGTCATACCAGCTCGACTGGGTGTCCGTGTCCTGCGCCACGAGGCTGTCGACCGTCGAGAAGAAGACGTTCCGGCCTGACCGGTCGATGCCGAAGAGACGGGTGTCGAGTTTCGGGGCCTGGTAGTGGGCCGGCAGCGCTTCATCGCCCGGCGAGATCAGGTACACCTGGCCCGCGCGGTACTCGTACACGTTTTCCGCCGTCTCCTGCAGGAGGTGGTTTTCACTGAAGTACTGGTGTCCCTGTACGGCTCCCGGGGCGAGCGGCAGCTCGCTGGTGAACACGACCGTGCCGTCCTGCGCGACTGAGCTGACGACGGGGCCTCTGGCTCCCTGCGCGGGCAGCGCGATCCGCGGGGAGTCCTCTTCGCTCGAGGTGTTCCCGTTGCAGTCATAGCCTTCCATCGTCGTCCCGCTCGAGGGGCACTGGAAGCCCGCGGCGGAGTGCTGGCCGATCGAGACGCGCGCCACCCGGCCGGTCGCGGCGTCGTACTCGAAGAGCTGCGGCATGGTGCTCGTGTCGGGCTCTTCGCCCGCGGCCGCCCGCAGTTCGGTGGCGGTCGCGAACAGGAGGTATTCGCCGTCCTTGGTGGCGTCGAGCCCTTTGAACGGCAGCGGTTCCTGGGCGCGGTAGTAGGGGAACGGTTCTTCGCCGGCTTCCCGAGGGCGGGCGCCGGCGACGAAGCTAACGTGAGGAGAGGCTTCGGCATCGTAGGTGTACAGCAGCGCCGTGTCGCCCGCTTCGCGCTCGGCCTGGGCGGTTTCGCCGTTGCCGTTCGCCGCGGCGGTGAGCACAGCGGAGGACTGGAAGTACACGCGCCGCCCGTCGGCAGAGAGGACCGCGAGGCGTTCCTTGGCGAACACTTCGCGCGATGGCTGCAGGGTCTGCAGCTCGGGGGCGATGAACCTCACGCGTTCGCCTTCGGGCGCGTTGAAGTCGTACTCGTAGAGGTTCAGGGCGGATTCGCCGTTGACGGCGCCCAAGAGCTTCTGTTCGGTGGCGAACAGCACGCGGGTGCCGTCTTCGGAGGCGGCGACGAACGTCGCGTTCTGCGCCGGGCCGATGACGCATGCCACGCAGGCCTGGCTTGAGGGTTCGGAGACCTCGACGGTCCGGGCGCCTTGCACGCGTGCGTAGATCTCGTCGGCCGGCGGGGCGATGCTCGCGGGCGCTGCGCCTTCGGCGCAGTACTTCTGCCCGGCGACTTCTTCGTGTGCCGCGAGGGCGGTGAAGAACACGAGGTTGCCGGTCGTGGATGTCCCGTCGTATTCGGTGCCGCACTGGCTGAGCAGGCTCGCGCCTTCGTTGAGGTGCGCTGCGCTCGCCTGCCACGGCGGCGGGCCTTCGTTGGCGACCCCGACCAGCACCGGTTCCCCGCCCGCGGTGCCGTGGTATTCATACACCGAGCCCCCCGACGCAGTCGTATCGCCCGGCCACAGCTGGTGGTGTTCGTCCCCGACCGAGAAGATGATGTGCGCCGCGTCGTCGGACATCGCCCGCACGTCGCTGGCGGTCTGGTCTGCGCTGACTTCGTGGCCGGGGGCGACGATCGGCCCCACCGGCGTGAAGTGTCCGCGTCCTTCGCGCAGAACGTACTGACCGCTGTTCTGGCGGAACCAGTACGGTTCGGGCGCTTCGCCGGGCGCGAGCGGCCCCGGCACCTTCCACACCGAGACGCCGAGGTCGGTGGCGCTCCAGGCCTGCAGGCTGTGGAAGGGGTACTGGGTTGCCGGTGGGTCCTGCGGTTCGGCGCTCCAGCCGGTGGGTGTGCGCGAGAGCTCGTAGAACGCTCCGAGCTCGCCGGTGCCTTCCTGTTTGAGTTCTTCGGTGCCGGCGAACGGGCCGAAGGAGACGCTCAGCAGGTGTTCGCCGTCGGGCGTCATCGGCGGCGCCATGTTGCCGACGCCCGCCATGATCGCCCCGGCCCCGAACGCGGGGGAGGTGAGCTCGTAGGCACGGCAGTCGGGCAGGTTGCTGCGGAAGCCCGCGGATTCTTCGGTTTCAAACGGACAGGAGGGGCTGTTGAGGTCCCCGGCGGCGAGGGCATTGGATGCGGGAAAGGCGAGGAGGATCAGGAGAGCGAGGAACGGGGTGGCGAGCCTGGCTCGGCAGCGAGGGTGTGAGGAGTACCAGGAGTCAGTCGGCTTGCGAGCAGTTGGGGGTTGAGGTGGGCAGCCGGGCACTTACCTGTACCTCTTCCTGGCCTGCTTTTCACATTTGACGCGCCTGCTCTTGCGTTTGAGCTTGTGGCAGGCCTTCAGGGCTTTGGCGAGCTTCTGCTTGTTGGTCAGGGCCTTGGGTCCGCCGGACGCCGCTCCTTCGCGGGCCTGTTTGGCTTCGATCTCGGCGATCGTCTGGTAGGGGATCAGGGCGGGCAGGCCCGGGGGCGCTGCGGCTGGCGGGCCGCCGGGGGTGGTGAAGGAGCCTTCGGGGTCGACGCTGCCGTCGGGGTTGGTGGCGATCAGCTTGTAGTGGTAGGTGGTGCCCGCGCTCAGCGAGCCGACGGGCAGGCTGAGCGCGGTGGTGGCGGTGCTCTGCCCGGAGGCGACCGGTCGAAGGGCGCCCTGGGTGGCGCCGAGCTGTAGTTCGTAGCGCGTCGGCAGCCCCTGCGGTTCGAGGGTGGCGGTGATGGTGGCGGAGCTCGAGCTGACGCCGGCGACGGACACGCCGCTGAGGCTCGGCGGCGTCGCCGGTGAGGTCGTGAAGGTCCTGTTCGGGGCGATCACGCTCGAGCCGGGCGAGGTCGAGGCGATCAGGGTGTAGTCGTAGGTCGTGCCGGGTGTCAGCTCGGCGGCGAGCACCGGCCCGACGGGCTGGGCGACGAACCCGGCGGGGAGGGTGCCCTCCCCGGTGGTGCGCCCCGCGGCGTAGGGGTCTTCGGCACCTTCGGCGAGCGCCTTTTCGTAAGCGGACTGTTCGACGTAGGCGAAGTGGTAATGCGTTTCGCTGCCCGCCGGGTTGACCGTCCCGGACAGCGTCGCGGTGGTGCGCGCCACGCCCTGGGCTTCGGCGCTCGTGACGAGCGGTTCGCCAAGCGGGGTGAAGGACGCTGTCGCCCCGTCGATCACTTCGTGGCTGGCGGTGTCTTCGAGGACGATGCGGTAGAAGTAGGTCTGGCCGACTTTCAGGCCGGTCAGGGGCGGGATGCTCGCCGTGTCGCCTTCGGCGTTGAAGCCCGATAGGGGACCGGCGCCCGCGACCGTCGCGGCCGAGACGCTGCCGATCGCCGCCTCGCTTTCGGCGTATTCGAAGGAGTAGCTCACTTCCTGGTTGTTCGGGTTGACGCTCGCTTCGAGCGTCGCTTCTTCGGCGCTCACACCGGAGACGCCCTCGCTGATCACCCTGGGCGGCGCCGCGACCGTCGTGAAATGAACCGGCGGGCCTTCCTCAGAGCCCGATTCGTTGGAGGTGACGAAGCACACGGTGTATTCGGCGTTCGGCTGCAAGCCGGTCACGTTCGCCGTCGCTTTGACTTCGGTGCCTTTTCCCGTCCCGGCTTCCACCGTTGGGCTTTCGCCTTCGCTTTCGCTTTCGCTGCCGGCGCATTCGCTGCTGCGAAGCTTGTAGTCGAAGTGGTACTGCGTAGACACGGTTTCGTTCAGCGGCGTCAGATGACCGTTGAACTTCGCCGTGGTCGCCGTGAGGGCTTCAACTCCATCAGTGAAAGGCGTCGGGACGGTCGTGAAGGACTGTGGCGGTGAGACGACGGGGCTGCCTTCTGTGCCGCTCTGTTCGTTCTCGGCGCGCACCCGGTAGAAGTAGGTCGTGCCCGCCGAGAGGCCGGTGACGGTCACGCTCGAATGCTGTTCGGGGAAGCCAGCGAGCGGGGCGCCCGCCGCCTGTGTGCCTTCGCCTTTCAGGAGGCTCGCTTCGCTCGTCGCGTATTCGAAGGTGTCGCTCGTTGTCTCGTTCTCAGGGTTGATCTGAGCTCCCAGCTGCGCTTCAGTCGACTTGACTTCGGAAGCGGACTCACTGGCGATCGCGGGCGCCAAGGGCAAGGTTTTCAACGACGCTTCGTTGCCCGGGGTGGGATTGCCCGCTTCATCGGTCGCAATCAGGCAGAACCTGTATTCCCGGTTGGGTTCCATGCCGGTGGCTTCGGTTGCCTCGGACAGCGCCTGGCCTTCGGCTGGTTCGTGGGCCGTTTCGCCGCTTCCGGTGCCGGCGCTGGTGCAACTCGCGCCGGCGCTGTAGGCGAAGTACCAGCCGGCCTTCACGGGCGCTTTCGCTTTCGGGTTCAGCACGCCTTCGAGCATCGCCGTCGTGGACGTGACCGTTTTCGAACCGGTCGTTTCCGGTTCTTCGGCTGGCGTGGCCGTCGTGAACGTCACCGGCGCGCTCAGGGTCTCTTCACCGGCGGTCCCGCTGCGCGCGAGCAGGCACACCGTGTATTCGGTGCTCGCTTCCAGACCCGTCACCGTCTGGGCAGGTAGTTCTTCGTGCCCCCCACCCAGGGAGATCGCGGGCGATGAGGGCGCCTTGCTGCCGCCTTCGCAGCTGGCGCCCTGCTTGTAGATGAATTCGTAGGTGCCCGCTTCGAAGGTGCCGAACCCCCCTTCTTTGCCAGGGTTGAGGATGCCGAGGAAGGTGGCGGTGGTGGCGTGGACCGGGGCCTGCACGGACATTTCGGGCGTTTCCGGGGTTGCTGCGAGGGCGGGCGGAGCGCCGGTCGCGAGCAGCGCGAGGAGGGCGGCGGGGGTGAAGAGCAAAAGACGCCGGGAGCGCTGCGGTGCGCGGGCGAGCGCGCTCGTAAGGCGGACACAGACGGACGCCGACCCGCAGGCGAACAGCGCGGGGAAGGCGACCGGAACGAGGAGGCGGAGCTGCCGCCCACGGCAAGCGCTCACCCAACCGGGGTCGCTACAGCCGCGCGCCACCGCTTCCTCTCCCTCCACGTCTCCCATCCACTGTCCAGCACCTTATGCAGGGATCGACGCATGTGTCAAGCCGGATACGTGATCGACCCAATAGACCAAGCAGTACATGGGCAACTTGCCCGTCACCGAGCGCGACGTAGTGTTACGTCACGCGATGTGACAGCGGGACGCGTCCTCGCAACGGCGCGGACAGCAAGGTCCGCCGTTACACGCGCCGGGAAGGTCGCCAGCGTACGGGGCGGCAAAGTCGCCGACGCCGACGCCACCCCGGCAGCTCGACAGAGCGCGAGGAAGCGACACAGCTGACGCCCGACGGTTGCCGAGCTCGAGGCCTTCGGCGCAGCCCGGTGTTGACCGCGTAGCCGCGATATTGGCCGCCCGCCCCCGCCCGGCCAACCTTCAAATGCACGGCGTGCGGCGACTCCAGTCCGCAGCGCATTCGAGAGCCCTGCCGACGGCCCGCCCATCCATCCAGAGATGCACACCAGGGGTGCGCGTGATTCCGGGCGCCGGGACGGTGCCGTCGGTGCGCTCGACCTCGGCGAGCTCCGCGAGACGGCCTATCTCAGCTCAGGCGCGGCTAGCTTTGAACCGTGTGAGCGCGACCAGGAAGAACAGGATCGCCAGGGCAAGTGCCGCGCCGCTGAGCCAGACTTCCTGCAGTGGCGTGAGGTCCACTGGGCCTACCTCACTTCGCGAGCAGCTCGAAGGCTGCCTTGTTGCGCCCGAACGCCTCGTTCAGGCGTTGCTGGAAGTCGCTGTCGTTGCGGCGCTGAGCGACGTCGAAGGGATGACCGGTGAGATGTCTAACATCCTAGATCGTGATGACTGACATCTCGATCAGGGACGCTGGCAAGGCAGATGAGTTGCTGCGTGCATTGGGCGAACAGCTTTACGTACGCGGCGAGCATTACAGGATTGCCGTCGTCGGGGGCTCGGCGCTGCTCGCACTCGGACTCGTTGCTCGCGCCACCAGGGACGTCGACATCGTTGCGCTTCTAGACGGACGGGAGCTGATCCCCGCCGAGCCCCTCCCCCACGGACTGCTCGACGCAGCGCGAACCGTGGCGCGCGACTTCGGGCTCGGCGAGGACTGGATGAACGTCGGACCGAGCTCGCTGCTCGATCTCGGGCTGCCCGCCGGCTTCTCCGAGCGTGCTGTTCGCCGCGACTATGGCCCGGGGCTCGAGGTGGCATTCGCATCGCGCATCGATCAGATCCACCTGAAGCTCTATGCCACCGTCGATCAGGGTGCCGGCAAGCACCTCGCAGACCTGCAAGCCCTCCAACCGAGCAGGCAGGAGCTGCTCGACGCGGCGGCTTGGAGTGAAACCCACGACGCATCGGAGGGCTACCGTGGCGTGCTCTCGCAGGTGCTCGGACATCTCGGAGTCGATCGTGGATTTCCACGCGCTTAACCGTCGGCTAAGCGAGCAGCTCGTTGCCTTCGCGTGGGATCAGTGGGCGCAGATGGGCATCCTCGCGAGCGCCCGCGGGCACAGCCGGTGGGCGCAGGACCCCGAGGCGCTGATCGTGTTCACGCTCGAGGTCGCACGCGACGAGCCGCGCCTGTTCGACGAGATGCTCGACTGGATGCTCGTGAACGAGGCGCTGCTCAGCGTACGGCGGCTGCGCGCAATGTGCATCGACGACACCGACCGGGCGCTGGTCGACGCCACCATAGCCTGGCTTGGCTGGCAACGGCCGAGGCCGCGGCTCGGCGGCCGGGCGGCGGCGCCGGCACCCGAACTCCTACGCCAGCTCTTCCGCCCTCCTGGACCCTCCGGTGAGAGCGACGTGAACTTCGCGGCCGTCGGGTTCGCGCGACCGCCGCTTTCTCCCTCGCACAAGTCCCGATCCCCCGACTTGAGCGCGCCGATCAACCTCGCGTTCCGGCTTCGGCAGATCCTCGGGGTCGGCATCCGCGCGGAGGTCGTGCGGATCCTGTTGGGCATCGGCGCCCCGCGCGTCACCGCACAGGTTCTCGCGCGCGGCAGTGCCTACTCCAAGCGCAACGTACACGATTCGCTCGCGGCGCTCAGCGCTGCCGGCGTCGTCTCGGCAGTGACGGTCGGAGGCGAGCAGCGCTACGACGCTGACCGCGACGCATGGGCAGCCCTGCTGCGAGTCGACCCCAGCGAGCTCCCAGCGCACCGGGACTGGCGCGAGCTGTTCGCCGCGCTGCGGCAGATCCTGCGCTTCACCGGCCAGGGCGAGCTCGAGGAGCTCTCGGACTACCTGCTCTCAAGCCGCATCCGCGACCTCCTGGAAGCGATCAGGCTGCAGCTGGCCCACGCCGGCATACCGACCAGGATCACCTCGACGTCAGACGGGGCCGGCCAGGACCTCGAGCTGGTCATCGAGAGGCTATTGGCCGCACTGGGCTCCGCATAGGCGAATTCGGTCGCTGGGGCTGCGCCCTGGCCCCACCCAGCCGCCCCCGGAGATGCACGTCGGCGTGCGAATCCCTATAGGGGGTGCCGCAGTCTGACGCCTCAAGTAGTAGAACTGCAAGTAGTCTGCCTTGCGGGCACGCCGAGGGGAACGAGCAGGACCTGTTGCCTGCACGTGTACCTACGTTACCTGCGCTTTCGCTTGTGTCGCGGCTTTGACCAGCCGCTCAGCGTGAAGTGTTCACCGCCGGAAATGTATTTCCCCAGAGTCGTCGTGCTGAACTGGAACGAGCCGCAATGCCAGATGCGGTTTCGGAAGGCGTAGCTGGTGAAGACGACTTCGAAGTAGCGCCCGTCATACGTACCCACGCTCTTGACTTCACCGACGTATCCAGTGAGGCTCGCCGCACCCGCGACCTGATGGGGTCCAAGGCGCGAGTACGGCCCCGCTTCAACTTCGGCGCTAAACGGGCGCGGGTAGCCGAGGGTGTTGAAGCTGCACTTGTTGCCGAGCGCGAATCGGGCTGACAGCCGTTCGCCCCAGTAAGCCGGATCCCAGATTTCCTCGCGGAACGTCACGGTGCCGGCGGCAGCGTTGTAGGTCACGAGCACTTCGTGGGCTGTCTCGTTCTGTTGATCGGCTGGCGCAGGCGGTGTCGAGCCGATGCTCGGCAGGTTGCGGGGTTCGGGGAAGACCAGCCGGCCCGTGTGGATCGGCGACGCGCCAGCTCTAGCCGGCGCCACGAGCATGGCAGCTAGCCCAGCGATGGCGACGATACTCGCTCCAATGGCGTGCCGCTCGGTTCGCATGCGCATCAACTCTAGATCGAACGGAGAGCGACTGCGAGGCGACCGTCGAGGTTTCCGAGCCGCAGCAGGCTGTCGGGCCTGTAGAGCTCGCGGACATACACGCGGTACATCGCCGCGCGATGGATCATCGCTGCTGCCGGTCCAGGACGGCCGAGCAGGTCGATTCAGCAGTCGCGCGCGCTTTGGGCCCGAAGCTCACTCGGCTGACGTCCCGGCTTTGCTCCCGCCGAGCGCGTCGTCGAGCTCGAAGGCAGAATAAGACGCCTCGGCAGCCGCCTCGAGCGAGACGTCGAGTGTCAGAGAGAGCTTGAGCGTCCAGAGAAAGCCCTGGACGCGCAGCGCGCCGGACTCGCCGATACGTCGAGCCAGGTCCACGGGCGCCTCCCGATGCGCGCGCTCAATGTCATTCACCGCGCGCACGAGCGCGGTGGGGTCGGTATCGAGCTCGAACAGCTGCACACCGACGCTCTGCAGCTTCGCGATGTCGCCACTGAACGCCGTGACGTCCAGTATCGAGAGACGCCGCTCAGTGGCATATCGACCCACGCACCACTCGATGTACAGGCAATTCGTCTTTGCCAACGCCAGCCGAGCGTGCTGTGGGGAGACATTGAGTGGTCTCGTTGCGCTGCGGCCACGCGCGGGTGCTTCGAAGACGGGTAGGAGCGCGAACTCGGCGGATGTCAAGGACACCAGGTCTTGCAAGAGCTCTACGGGAGCCAACGCGAACTGTGTCAGTGCGTCGAGCGACGCCGCGATCTCCCGGAGGGTCTCCGTGTCGAACTTGAAGAGCTGCTGCGCCTGCAGCAGCAACGCGCTTCGCGGCGACTCAACCACAGGGCCGCGGTCGCCTAGTGGTCATGTGCCTGACCAGCTCCCCGCGACAACGCAGAGGAGACCAAAGCTCAGCGCGTACAGCAGCAGGCTCAGTAGCACCGATGCGACGGACTGTTGTCTTGGCGTAATCGGCGGAACACGCGCCACGAGAAGGTACATGATCGATCCGAGCATGACACCGAGCGCGAGCGAAGCTGCTCCAACCTTGACGGTTATGTCAAGTTTGGCAAGCCCCGAAAACGAGATCAAGCCAAGGACGACACCTTGGGTCGTTATCGCGAGCTTGGCAGCATCGACGTGGGGATTCTTGACGGCATCTGCTTGAGCGGATCTCGCCTGCTCGTCGGTCAGATCCTGTCGTTGCCACCAGTACGAGGCCACGACTTGGACGAGAACGAACCCTCCGAAGATCAGGATCGCGATGTTGAGGGAAGCGTGCCACTGGAAGGCACGCCATCCGAGAGCGGCCAGGCCGACCACCGAAACCCCGAGGGCGATCCGTAACAAAAGAAGGTTGCGCAGTGCAGATGACCTGGGAGTATGCTGTGCAGACGGCTTGGGAGTACCGACCTCGAAGTCCGCTTCCTCAGCTGTGGGCTCAGGGGTGCTCATGACGTGTAGAGAGTACGTATTCGATCACAGCTCGCGTTGAGCGAGTGCGCCGAGACGGCCGTGTCTCGGATGGACGCCGCCGCGTTAGGCATGGGGAAGTGGCTGGATGCACGCTCGTTGGGTTGCACTCGCCGCTACACGTGGAGGGACATTGCCTCGGACCGGTTGCGGCCTTTGGAGGGGGTGGACAGGGCGTTCGGGTTGCGGACAGGATGGTGGTGCGGGGCCACGGCTAGACGTATTCCCACGTGCAGTTCTTTTCGCCCTCTTCGCCCCAGTGGTCGCAGGGCGCGAACGTTGTGCCTGCCACCACGTTGTCCGTGACGTCGGGGTGCTGGGTGCACTTGACTTCGCCGGTCCTCGGGACCGTGTCTCCTGGCTTGTACGTCTCACTCATGTCGATCCTCCTTGGGCGGATGATTCACCGGCTATTTACGCTTCGTGGCTTTCGGTTTGCGCTTGGACTGGGCGAGGTCGCTGGCGGCGACGCTTTTCTGAGCTTTCGTCGATTTTGGGTTTTTCAGCGCCTTTGACGCTTTTTTCGCCACTCGTTTGCTTGTCGGCATGAGCGATGTGCTCCTCTTCGTTGGTGGTGGTATCTGCGCGGACCGGCGGTGGACGAGACAGACCGGGGCTGGGCTGGACGGTTCGCGCCGGTCGGCGCGCCGGCGAGCTCGACGCGTGCTGCGGCGAAGTCCCGATCACGCCCAACCCTTGTATGCACCGTCGCGGGGCGACGGTGCGGGTTGGCGGGAAATCGAAGGCCGTGGCGGGCTCGACGCGTGCGGGCGATCAGGCTGGGGCGCGGTTCCTGGAGTCGTGTGCGCGGGGCGCGCAGTCCCGCCCACCCTGATCCCCTAGATGCACCGCCCTCAGGGCGGTGCAGGCGGACAGAGGCGGGCTTGATGCACCGCCCCTGTGGGGCGGTGCGCCGTCAGAGGTGGTCGCGGTCGGGTCGCGGTCGTGGTCGCGGTCAGGGGGCGGTTCGCGCGCTCGCGCCGGGCTACCGACCTGACGCGAGCGGCGCGACTCTAGCCTTGATCTTCTGCGGTCTCCTTTCGTTCGGTGACGCCGGTTTGGTGCGGCGTCGGGATCGCTTGGAGAGGGGGTTTCAAGCGATCGGGTTGGGTAAGACGGGAGCACTTCGCGGTGGCGGGCAGGGCACGGAAGCTTAGATCAGATATGGAGGGACACCGCCTTGGCCTGCTTTTTGCCTTTGGAGGGGACGAACGTGAGCTTGACCCTCGCCTTGAACTTGCCCTTACGATTGGCGTGCAGGGTCAACGTCAGGGTTTCCCGGCCACTGGAGCTCTTGGATGCCGAACTGAGGCCCTTGCCGGAGGCTTTCAGCTTCCCGGCGGCGGGGACGTACACCTTCAGGGTCAGGTTGCGGCCCTTCAGGCTGTGCGATGAGAGCGAGATGACGGTCGGGCAGCCGGTCACTTCGATCGGCGTTTCCTGGTGGAATTCATCGCCGTTCTGGCCGCGGAACGTCGTCGGCATCTTCAGCGCGTACTGGCAGGCTCCCCGACGGCGCGGCCAGCGCCGAGAACTTGCCCGGCGGCAGGTTCAGTTCGAACGTGTTGAACGGCACGTCCGGAGGGGACTTGAAGGTCGTCGAGGTCACTCCCGCTTTGCTGATGAACGTGGTCCCGACCAGCTCGACCGTCACCCCATAACCCTGCAGGATCATCGTCAGATTCGGGAATTCTTCGTTGCCGTGCGACACGAAATACGCGGGGCCTTCAAGCGGCACCGGCAGCAGCGGCGTGTGCACGACCGCGTGACCCACGATCGACGCGGGATCGCACTTCGAGCGGTCTTCTTCGAACACCTTCGCCAAACACGCCTTCTGCAACGTCGTCAACCTCGACGGCAGCTGCTCCGGAAGTTCAACCTTCACATAGCCAATGTTCGCTTCGTTCGTGGCTTTACCCGAGGACTCGGGCGTCACCGGATAGACGATCCTCGCCGTCAGGCTCGTCCCATTCGCTTTCGTAGGCTTCCCGGAGGTGGCGACTTTGAAATCCGGGGTGAACTTCAGTGCCGCGCAGTTGGTCACCTCGAAGTGGTCGGAGACCGGGGCGCTCGCGCCCTCGGCGCTCGCGATCGAGCCCGTGACCGCCATCGCGCTGCAGCTCGTCGGGTTGAACATGAAGCCCGGCCGGTTGATCGTCACGTTCACGTGCTTTATCTGCAAGGGGAAGCCTTCGATGATCGTCGGCAGCTGCCCCGTCGTGACCGTCAGCGCCGCCGTGCGCGGGTCGATCTCGATCTTCGCGCGGACGATCACCGGGCGGCCTTCCTGCAGGTCGAACGGGCCCGCCTTCGCCGGGTTCACGATCGATAGGCCGAACGGGGCGCCCGCGTATTTTTCGGTCAGGTAGACCTTCCCGCCGGTGACGCTGAACGGGTCGTTGCCGAGGCCGACGCTGACGATCGTTTCGCCGATCAGGCTTTCAGGGCCGCAGGTGCCGGCGTTGGCCTGCGCTTCCGGGCACAGCGGCACGCCTTTGAGCATCCCGGAGAGGCCGGGCGGCATGTGCAGCTGGACGCTGCCGAGGTCCTGGTTTCCGTCTTCGCGGGAGAGCGTCGTCGAGAACGGGCTGAACTCCCCCGCCTTCGGGTCGGTCACCAACGCGTCCAGCGACGGCGAGAACGGCAGCGAGGCGCCCGGGCACGGGGTCAGGAGAGGACCGGACGGCGTCTGCAGTTCAGGACCCGAGGTGACGTTGAAGCTCGAGGTCGGGCTCACCGCGGGCGTCGCAGACCACGGCGTGAACGTCGCGGTCGTCGTGTAGCTCGCGCACAGGGCAGGCGTCGCCAGGGGGGCGCGGGCGGTGCCGAAGAATTCGGCCTTCAGTTCTGAGAACGGGAGCTGCGGGGTGTCTTCGAAGGTCGTCGTCAGCTGGCCGGTTCCTTCGGCCGGGGTGACCTTCCCCGCGAGCTTGATGAGGACGCCGCGTTCGTGTTCTTCGGCGACCAGATACAGCGCGACTTTCGAGGAGAACGGGTTTTCCGGTAGGCCGGCGAAGTTCTGCGGGGCCGCCAGATACATCGACCCCGTCAGTTCCTTTTCCAGCAGCGGAGACTTGATGCGGACGTTCGCGACCTTCGAGGCGTCCGGGCAGTTCGCCGGCTGCTTCGTCCCCAGGTTGATGCCGGACAGTTCGTGGTTTTCTTCCTGGGCTTCTTTGGCGGGTTCTTCACCGTGCAGCTGCGGGCAGGCCTGCAGGCCGTCCGCGGCGCTCGGGGAGAGCTGCACGCCGGCGGGTAGGGCGATTGTGGTGTCGCGCACGTCGGCCTCGGCGAGGCCGACGGGGTTTTCGGTGGTTTCCTGCGGCACGTGGAGGGCGACGTTCAGGCCCGTCGGTGTGCTACCGGCTTCACCGTCGGGCTTGACGGTGAGCGTCGGGCTGAAGTCGAGTTTTTCGCAGCCCGAGAGGGGCGGCAGCGACGCCTGTTTCGTGCGTGAGCCGGAGAAGTTGCCGGGTTCTTTCCACGAGTCTACGCTCAGCGTCGCCATGCGCGGTACGCCGCAGGATGTCGGGTTCGTCAACAACGGCAACAACGGCGCCTGGGTCGGGCAGCCCCCTTTCGCTTCAGTCCCTTTTTCGGCTTCCAGGGGAAAGCCTTCGGCTCCTACGGTGTAGGGGCCGATCGGGCCTTCCAGTTCGTCTTCGCCTTCACGCAAACCCCACCCAGGTTCTTCGAGAGGATGATTCACTTTGGTGTGCTTGGCTACGCACGCTCCGCGGATACGGTTATGTGCCGGGCTTGCGGGCACACCCCAGATCGTCACCTTGCTCGCGGTCACCAGCACGGCCTGGTTGGTATCAGACGCGCTCGTCGTCAAACCATAGTCCACGCCCGTGCGCACCGACGTCTGCAACAACACAGGCGTTTGTCCGGCGACGATAAAACCGAACTCGGCCGCTACACCCGGCGGCGGCACCAGATTGAACACCGGCTCCGAAATGCCTTCGTATTCGAAGCCTTCACGTGGTGCCACGGACTCCCCGACGTAGGCCGTCGCTGCACCGACAGTCGCTTCATTCGAGCACCCGGGGATTTGGAAACCGTTGTCCCCCTTGATGAATTCCTGATAGGTGCACCGCGGTGTCGCGTCCGGGTTCCCGACGAAGCCGGGCGGCAGTTCCAGCCGCGCGTCCTTGAGATTCCCTTCCGGGATGCACATCAGTGCTCCTGCGCGTCCCTTAGTACACGGTGGCTGGTTCAGCACGAACGTCGTCGTCAACGCGTAGGGGTGCGACCCCGCCTGCACGTCGGGAGTGCCGTCCTGGTTGCGAGCGGAGATCGCGAAGCGCTGCAGACCGAATTCAGCCATCGCGGGGGCAGCAGCGAACACCAACAGCGCGAGCACCGCCACGACGAGGACCCTGCTGGTTTTCTGGAAGGCTCTGGAGTTCGTCATCGGCCTGCCCTCGGTTGGATGGCGGCTCTCTTGGCGGACTTCTTCGCGCTCGCTCTGGCTCCGTATCTCTTGTGCGCGGCGCGTTCGCATTCCTGGCGCTTCTTCCGTTTCTTGTGCTTGTGGCAAGCCTTCAGCGCCTTGGCGAGTTTTTCGGCGCGTTCCTGGGCGGCGGTCCTGTGTTTCGATGGCGCCGGCGCCGGCACGACGTTGTCTTCTCCGAAGATCGCCGCGCTTCCCGCTCCGCGGGACGGGAACGCCGGCTGGGGGGAGACGGGGGGTTTGCAGGAGTCGCCGTTACTGCAGGTCTGAACGGTCGCGGGGGCCGGGAAGCCGCCGCCGGCCCGCGCGTCGTACACCACCACGTTGTTGCCGGTGTCCTGGCGCACGAGCTGGTCCGAGGTCGCGAAGAACACGTCCCGGCCATTGGCGCTCGCGTCAAGGAAAAACGACGCGTAGCCGCCGGCGACATTCGAGATCGGGAAGATATGCCCGTTCTCGTACTCATACACGTTCTGGCGGCCATCGCTCGCCTGCGCAACAAGCGCATCAGCACTGTTGAAGAACAGGGAGCCGTCTTCCAGCAGATCACGAGGCCGATAGTCGCTGGTACCGCCACCTTTCTGATAGCCGCTCGTGCTGAGACTCGCGTTGCCGAGAGGCCGCGCCCCACTTGGGTCACACGACGCGCACACCAGAGCATCGGTTTCGGCGTCGAACAGATACACCTCACGGCATTTCCCGTGTCCTGTTTCAGGGACATCAGAGCCAAACGGGCCTTCGCACTCGCCATGTTCGGCCTGCTGGTTGTCATAGCCGGTGAGGCTTTCTTCGGAGGCGAACGCCAGACGCGTCCCGCCCGGCGTGAGGACTGCGGTCCCGGCGCCAGGGCCGCGTTCCCAGTCTGAGGCGTCGTTCGTGGAGAGCGTCGCGATAAACACCGGCGCACCACCATTATGGGAGACATACAGGTTCGGTGCTTCTTTGACCGCGCCTGCCGCGAGCTTGCCGTCAGCGACGAAATACACATACGAGCCGTCTTCAGAGGCCTGCACCACACCCTTCACTTTGCCTTCATGGGTGAGTGCCGTCACATGACCAGCCACCTGTCCCACCGGGAGGGCATACTCATACAGGTCTTCGCCTTCGGTGTAGAACAGCTTCGAGGCGTCCACGCTCGCACCCCAATACCGCGCGCTGCCGGGCGAGATCGTGATCGTGCACGCGTTGGCGGGTTCGAGGCATGCTTCGCCTTGCATTTTGCTCTGTTCCTGTTCGCCGTCCTGGCGCACATACAGCTGCCCCGCGTGGCTGAAGATCACGCGTGTCCCATCGGCGGACATCGCACGCCACACTTCGGCGAATTGGGGGTAGTCGCCAGGATTGCCGGCGGTCACTTCCCACACTTCACGAGTGTTGGACACCCCAACCGTGACGACCCGGCCGCCCACCCACTCATGCAGATTCCCGAAGCCTCCTTCGCCCGCGACGAACACGACGTGGCTGAGATCAGCCGAAGCACCCATCGGCCAGATAAGACCTCCAGCCGTGTACGGTTCGCCGTAGGGTTCTTCAGACGGGGCGAGATGCGACAACCATTCGTAGCCGCCGGCGAAGTCGGAGCGGTAGAGCTGCTGGAGGCCCTGAGCCTGAGGATCGCTGCGCGCTTCTTCGGTCAGGGCGGCGAAGGTGCTCGTCACGCCCGCCGAAAGCTCCGGCGTGAAAAACGCACCGATGTAGCCGCCTGCCAGATTCCCCTGGTAGGCTTCAGAGGGCGCGATGATCGACCGCGTCGACCAGCCGCCGCCAGTGCGGCGAGAGAGAAACTGGTTTTCAAAGATCGCGCCTTCCGGCTGGGCGTATGAGCCGAGGGCCCCGAACGTGATCGCTTCGCCTGTGAGGCCGGCACGGGTTTTCCCGGGCGCCAGCAGCGCTTCGGGCTCGGTCGCGTCTTGGCCTTCGCTGTGCAGCGGCGAGACCATCTCATACGCCCGGCAGTCCGGGAGCGCCTGGGCGAAGGGCTGTTCCGCGCGGCGCTGTTCGTTTTCCGGGCATTTCTGCGAGGGTTCTGAGCCCGGGGCGGCGGTGGTGGTGAAGGTTTTGCCGGGGCCTGGGGTTCCGCCGGCAGGGCTCTGCGGGTTGGTCGCGAGCACCCGGTAGTAGTAGGTGGCGCCGGGCGTCAGGTTCTTCAGCTTCACTTCGACGGAGACGCCGCTCGTGCCCGCGCCGATGTTGACCTCGGTGTTTTCGCCTTCCTCGGTGATGCTCGTGCCGTGGGTCGCGGTCGAGGTGTACGGGGTCGTGTCGTATTCGAAGTGATATTCGGTCGCGGCGCCGTCGGGGTTGATCTGCGCGTTCAGGGTCACCCCGGTTTCCTGGATGTTCGAGGCGAACTCGGCGGTGATCGCGGGTTCGGCGGCGAGGGTCGTGAACGTTTCCGGGGCGCTGATCGCGGCCTGCTGCCCGGCGGCGTTGCGCTGGAGCAGGCAGTAGGTGTAGGTCGCGCCCGGCTGCAGGGCGGTGATCGGCGCAGACACGGGTTCCGGCGGCGTGGTCCCAGGGAACGCTTCTGCGGGGTTGGGGGCCGTTTTGTACGGGAGTTCCCCGTGCGGCCCCGCGGACCCCGTGCATTCCGTCGGGGAGGTCTCGTAGGTGAATTCGTAGGTGCCGGCTTCGAACGGGTTGTGCGGGTCAAGGACACCGTTGAGGGTGGCGGTCGTCGCGGTGACTTCGCTCGGGGGCCGCTTTTCGGGTTCTTCGGCGGTCTTGAAGGTCTTCGGTTCGCCGGTGGATTCTTCGCCTTTGCCGTTCTTCGTGTGGATGTCGTATTTGTATTCGCTCCCCGGGGTCAGGCCCGTGAGCGGCTGCGGGTTCGGGGCGACGGACTGGCCGCCGAAGCCTTTCAGCAGTTCCGGGGTGCAGGGGACGGTGTTTTCGGACACCGACGCGGTGCCGTACCGGAAGTGGCATTCGGTCAGCTGGTTGTTCGGGTTGACCGTGCCTTCCAGGGTCGCTTCGGAGGACTTGATGTTCGAGGCGGACTCGGATTCGATGATCGCAGGCGCGGCGGGAGTGTTGAACGTGACCGGGTTGCCGAGGGTTTCTTCACCCGCCGCGTTGGTGGAGGCCACACACACCGTGTATTCGCGGAGCGGTTCGAGGCCCGTCACTTCTGTGGAGACCTTGCGTTCCGTTGCTTCTTCTTCTGTGCCGGGTGTGGTCGTGGAGGCACCGGTGCACGTCCCACCCACGGCGTAGGCGAAGTGATAGCCGTTCAGCGCTTCGGAATGGGGGTCCAGTTCGCCCCGCAGGGTCGCGGTGTTGCCCGTCACCGCTTCAGGGGATTCGGTCACCGGTGTTTCGGGCGTGATCGCCGTTTCAAACGGTTCTTCGGCGCCCATCGCTTCTTCGGCCGCCAGGTTCTTCAACAGCACCCGGTAGACGTACGGGGTGTGCCCGGTCAAGCCCGACAGAGTCACGCCGACGGTCTGTTCTTCGCCGCTCAGCACTTCGGCTTCGCACGGCACCTCGTGTTCAGAGACCGACAGCGCGCCGTACTGGAAATGGCATTCGGTCGGTTCGTTCTGGGGGTTCACGACCGCTTCCACGCGGGCTTCGGTGGCCTTGACGCCAGTGCTCGACTCGCTGATGACGGTTGGGGCGGCGGCCAGGGCGGGGGTTGCGGTGAGGGCCAAGGTGGCGAGGGCGGTGAGGAGCGCGAGGAAGCCGATTCCGGGCGCACGGGTGCCTTTGACGGAGACGCGGGCAGCGAGCGTCGCGAACAGACCCATTCTCGAGGCGAGGCCGGGACTGGACGGGGGCTCGACGCTTTTCACGTTGTCTCCTTCGTGGTGGTGGTGCGCTTATGCGGGTTCACGGTTTCGATGCATGCTCTGCGTGCGGGTGCGGAGATCGCGATGCGGCGTGCTCGCGACACGGGCACGCTGAAGGGCACACCCCCCGCGGGGGGACACAGGCAGGCAGGCTGAAGGGGGAGCCGTGTCACCGTGACGGCCATCCCAGCGATCACCCCTTCGCCCGCGCGGATGCCGCGGCGAGAACGCCACGGCAGCTCGCGTCGGCGAGTCCGAAGGTCGCGCTGCGCACGACGATCCCCCCGGTACTGAAGACCGGGCCCCTCCCGGTCGTGTTCGGCGGCGCCACGTGCACGCCGTGCGCGCGCATGCACGCCGCGAAGCTCACCAGCGCGTGACGCTGCTGGAGGGCCAAGCGCGGCCGGTCCCTCGCGCCGGCCGTTGCGCCGCGCGAGGCGCCCAGCGTTTTGAGCGGTGCGGCGGATGGCCCGGGCGAGGATGAGCCATTGCACGCCGCGAGGGTCATCACGGGCAGGGCGAGCAGGCAGACACCCGTAAGGCCCCCGCCGTGGAGCGGTCTCTGGGGTTGCGCTCCGAGAGGCGGTTCGGAGAACGGAGGGTGATTCGGATGCAGGCGAGCATCGCCGCGTGTGCGCGGGGCGCGCATGACCCGCCCACCCAAAACCCCGAGATGCACCGCCCCACAGGGGCGGTGCAGGCGGTCACGGGGCGGCTGGCAGGACATGGCGCGAGTGAGACGTAGAGCGAGGCGCGGTCAGATGTGGAGCGACACGGCCTTCGCCTGCCGTTTGCCTTTGGAAGGGGTGAACGCGAGCTTGACCCTCGCCTTGAACCTGCCCTTACGATTGGCGTGCAGGGTCAACGTCAGGGTTTCCCGGCCACTGGAGCTCTTGGATGCCGCGCTGAGACCCTTGCCGGACGCTTTCAGCTTCCCCGCTCCGGGGACGTAGACCTTGAGGGTCAGGTTGCGGCCGTTGACTTTGTGCGATGAGAGCGAGATGGTCGTCGGGCAGCCGGTCACTTCGATCGGGGTTTCCTGGTGGAATTCGTCGCCGTTCTGACCGCGGAACGTCGTCGGCATCTTCAGCGCGTACTGGCAGGTCCCCGACGGCGCCGCCAGCGCCGAGAACCTGCCCTGCGGCAGGTTCAGTTCGAACGTGTTGAACGGCACGTCCGGAGGTGTCTTGAAGGTGGTCGACGTCACCCCCGCTTTGCTGATGAACGTGGTCCCGACCAGCTCGACCGTCACACCGTAGCCCTGCAGGATCATCGTCAGATTCGGGAATTCTTCGCTGCCATGCGAGACGAAATACGCAGGCCCTTCGAGCGGCACCGGCAGCAGCGGCGTCGTCACCCTGGCGTGACCCACGATCGACTCCGGATCGCATTTCGACGGGCTTTCTTCAAACACCCTCGCCAGACACGCCTTCTGCAAAGTCGTAAGACGAGACGGCAGCTGCTCCGGCAGTTCCACCTTCACATAGCCAATGTTCGCTTCGTCGGTCGCTTTCCCAGACGACTCGGGCGTCACCGGATAGACGATCCTCGCCGTCAGGCTCGTCCCATTCGCTTTCGTAGGCTTCCCAGACGTCGCGACTTTGAAATCCGGGGCGAAGGTGAGGCTGCGGCATTCTCCCGCCTGGAAGGGGATCGAGACGGGGGCGCTCGCGCCTTCCCAGGCGTTCACGGTGCCCGTCACTTCCATCTTCGAGCAGTTGGTGGGTTGAAGGTGAAGCCGGGGCGGTTGACGTTGATGTAGGCGTGCTTTATCTGCAGCGGGAAGCCTTCGATGATGCTCGGGATGTCCCCCGTCGTGACCGTCAGCGCGGCGGTGCGGGGGTCGATCTGCACCTTCGCACGGACGATCACCGGTTCGCCGTGCTGCAGCACGAACGGGCCGGCCTTGGCGGGGTTGACGATGCTGAGCCCGAACGGGGCGCCCGCGTATTTTTCGGTCAGGTAGACCCTGCCTCCCGTGACGCTGAACGGGTCGTTGCCGAGGCCGACGCTGACGATCGTTTCGCCGATCTGCGATTCGGGGCCGCAGGTGCCCGCGTTCGCCTGGGCTTCCGGGCACAGCGGCACGCCTTTGAGCATCCCCGAGACGCCGGGCGGGTAGTGGAGCGTCACGCTCTGCATGTTCTGCTGGCCGTCTTCGCGGGTGATCGTCGTCGTCAGGGGGGTGAACGAGCCGGCGTTGATGTTCGTCACGCCCGAAGACAGGGACGGAGAGAACGGCAGCGAGGAGCCCGGGCACGGCGTCAGCTGCGGGCCAGAGGGGGTCTCGACCTTCGGGCCCGAGGTGATCGCGAAGCTCGCGGTCGGGCTCACCGCTGGCGTCGCCGACCACGGCGTGAACGTCGCCGCCGTCGTGTAGGCACCAGAACGCGGGCGTCGCCAGCGGCGCGCGTTCGGTGCCGAAGAATTGGGCCTTCAATTCGGAGAACGGCAGCTGCGGGGTGTTTTCAAACGTGGTCACGAGCTGCCCCGCCGCCTGGCAGGCGACGCCGCCCTGCACGACTTCGCCCGCCGCCTTGCACGGAGTCGCGTTGCCCGCGAGCTTGATCAGGACACCACGTTCGTGTTCTTCAGCGACCAGGTACAGCGCCACTTTCGAGCCGAACGGGTTTTCCGGCAGGCCCGTGAAGTTCTGGGGGGCCGCGAATACATCGATCCCGTCAGTTCTTTTTCCAGCAGCGGGGACTTCATCCGCACGTTCGCGACCTTCGAGGCGTCCGGGCAGTTCGCCGGCTGCTTCGTGCCGAGGTTGACCCCCGAGACTTCGTGGTTTTCTTCCTGGGCTTCTTTGGCGGGTTCTTCACCGTGGAGCTGCGGGCACGCCTGCAGGCGGTCGAGCGCTCGGTGAGAGCTGGACGCCGGCGGGCAGCGCGATCGTCGTGTCGCGCACGTCGGCCTCGGCGAGCCCGACCGGGTTTTCGGTCGTTTCCTGAGGCACATGCAAGCCGACGTTCAGGCCCGTGGGGTGTCCCGCTTCACCATCAGGCTTGACCGTGACCGTCGTCGAGAATCGAGTGGTTCGCAGCCCGTCAGCGGCGGCAGCGTGACGCTGGATGAGGGGGGCACCGTTGGTTCTTCCCATGAGTCCACGCCGACCGTCGCCATACGCGAAGCACCACACGAGGTTGGGTTCGTCGGAAGGGGAATCCGCGGGGCGGATGACGGGCAACCGGCTTCGGCTCCGCGGGCGACCTCCAACGGCGCCCCCGATAGCCGTGGTACGGCCCAACTGGCCCTTCGAGCTGATCTTCGTCTTCGCGCAACCCCATCGAGGCGCTTCAAGCAGGTCGGGGTATTCGCCGCCGTTGAAGATGTGTTCCCCGAGTTTCGTGGCGGTGTCGAGGCAGCCGCCGCGGATGTTGTCGTGGGGCGGGTCCGGGGGCACACCCCAGATCGTGACCTTGCTCGCAGCACCACAGGCCGTGGTTGACGTTGGCCGCAGTGGTCGTGAGGCCATAGTCGCCGCCAGTGCGCACACCGGTTTGCAACAGGACCGGTGTCGTTTTCGCGACGTAGAACCCGAACTCCGCCGCGACACCCGGGGGAGGCACGAGATTGTAGACAGGCTCGGCGATAGCGGCGTATTCCAGGCCTTGTGCGGAGTTTTCGCTCTTGCCGACGTCGGACACCGCCCCGCCCACGGTCGATTCGTTCGAGAACGATGAGGTCGAGGGGGCCCTGATTGTCGAATTCCTGATAGGTGCAGCGCGGTGTCAGCGTCGGGGTTATCCGACGAAGCCGGGCGGCTGATGCGACCCGGGCGTCCTTCAGGTTTCCTTCAGGTAGGCACTCCAGCGGTTCGTTGTATACCGTGGTGCACGGCGCCGTGTTGAGCACGAAAACCATGGTAGGCAAAAACCATAGGGGTGCGATCCCGCCTGCGTGTCGCGCGTGCCGTCCTGGTTGCGCTCTGCGAGACCGCCGCCCGGTAGAGACCGAACTGTGCCGACGCGGGAGCGGCGGCGAGCACGAGCAACGCGACGACCGCCAAGGCGAGAGCTCTGCTGAACTTGTGGAGGGTCTCGACGGTGCTCATCGGTGTGCCCTCCGGTCGCTGGCGGCTGGCTACTCCGACTTCTTGGCGCTCGCCTTCGCGCCGTAAGCCCTGTGCGCGGCTTTTTCGCAAACCTGGCGCTTGTGGCGGTTATGTTTCTTGCGGCAGGCCTTCAGCGCCCTGGCGAGCCTTTCGGCCCTTTCCTGAGCGACCGTCTTGTGTTTCGGTGTCGGGGATCCCGAGGCGGGGTAGTTGCCGAGGCCGTTGAAGGTCGCGCTCGCGGGGGCGCCGAAGGCACTCGGCTGGGGTGAGCCGGGCGGTTTGCAGGAGTCGCCGTTTGTACACACCGGCGGGGGTAGCGCCACTGGGAAGCCGCCGCCCAGCACGCGCCTGCCACACGAGCACGCTATTGCCCGTGTCTTCCGGCAGGAGCTGATCGGAGGTCGCGAAGAAGACGTCCTTGCCGTCCGGGCTGGCGTCGAGGAAGAACGATTCGTTGCCGCCGGAGACGTTCGAGATCGGGTCGATATGTCCGTTCTTGTACTCATAGACGTTGTTGCGCCCGTCGCTCGCGTGCAGGAGCAGCGCATCGGCGCTTTCGAAGAACAGCGCGCCGTCATCGAGGAGATCACGCGGACGGAAATCAGATGCTGCCTTCGCCATGCGCCAGCGCGGCATCGCCGACTGGGCGAGCGCCGCTCGGGTTACACGACGCGCACACGGGGCGAATGAGCGAGCCCGTTTACGCTGGCGAACAGGTAGACCTCACGGCAACGCGTGCCCTTGCAATCGCCCAGCAGGCCTCTCTCGTTGTCGTAACCCGTGAGAGGACGCGTCGAGACAAGCCCCAGCAGCGCACCGTCGCCAGAGCGGGACCCGCGTCGCGGGCCGAGGCGGGCCCCGCGTTCAGGCTGATTATCCCTTCCGCTCCGTTGTTGAGGTCGCCGTTCGAGAGGGTGGCGATGAACTGCGGCGCACCGGCGTCATCGGGGACAAACGTACAGGTTCGGCTGGCCTTCGACCCCGTGCCCGCCGATCGCTTTTTCGGCGACGTAGTAGACGTGGGAGCCGTCGTCTGAGACCCCCAGAACACCGGTCACCTGGCCCTGATGCGTGAGCCTTATCGCTTCCCCGTTGTCCTGGCCAGGCGGGAGATCGTACTCAAACAGGTCGCCTGCTTCGGTGTAGAAGATCTTGGTGTCATCCATGTTCGCGCCCCAGTAGTGGGCCTGACCCGGGGAGAGCGGGATCGTGCACGCCAACGCCGGTTCTTCGCACTCGCCTTCTTTGTTCAACGCGCTCTGCCCCCGTTCGCCGTTCTGGCGGACATACAACTGCCCGGACGAGGGCGCGAAGACGACGCGGGAGCCGTTCGCGGACATCGCGCGCCAAACATTGCGGCTGCCTGTGAAGTCGCCGACGCCCGCGTCCCATATTTCTCCCGTGTTCGAGACGGATACCGGCGACACACGCCCATCAAACCACTCGTTTACGTCTGAGCGGGCAAACTTCCCTTTCACTGCGAACAGGACGTCGGTAAGCCCTTCGGAGGCGCCCTCCAAGTAAAATTCCCCTTCTCCGGCTTCACTGGAGTACTGTTCTGCGTATGGTTCTTCAGAGGGAGCCAGCTGCGACAGCCACGTGAACGAGCCGTGCTCGAGATCGGCGCGATAGAGCTCCATCAAGCCCTTCGAAGCGTCGGGACCCAGCGAAGCCTGGCTCGTTGTGAGGCCCGCGGTCAGTTCCGGCGTAAAGAACGAGCCCCAATACCCCGGCCCATTGGTGAGCGACCAGGCGTCTCCCGGCGCGGTGATCGATCGTGTCGACCAGCGGTCGTGTTCCGGTTCGCGCCGGGAGAGAAACTGATTGAGAACCTCGGCCCCGTGAGGTTCGGCGAAAGCACCCACCGCCGTGTACGTGACCGCATCCCCTGAGACAGCGGCCCGTGCCGGCTCCGCCCCGGTCTCGTGGACGTCTTCTGCTGGGTTGGTGGCGTCCTGCCCTTCGGTGTTCGCGGGTGAGACCAGCTCGTACGCGCGGCAATCGGGGAGCGCCTGGTCGAAGGGCTGTTCGGCGCGGCGTGTTTCGTTCGGGCAGGACCCGGTCGCGGGCGGGGTCGGGGCTTCCGGTGTCGTGAAGGTGCCTTCGTCTGAGTGGAACGTTTCGCTGGCCGTGTTCGTCACGGTCAGCCGGTAGCGGTAGGCGCGGCCGGGTTTGAGGCCTTCGAGCTGCGCTTCGAAGCTGACGGGTTCGGAGCCTTCCCCAGCGCTGCCGGCCCCGCCCGGGACGGGTTCGAACGCTTCCCCGGGCGGCGCGTATTCCAGGGTGTAGGTGGTGGAGACGCCTTCAGGGTTCACAGCCGCATGCAGCTTCGCGGTGGACGTGAACACTTCGGTGGCATACGCCTGCGGCGGGGTGCGGAACGTCACGGGAGCACTCACCACGCGGTCGCCGGTTTCGTTTTCGGCGACGAGGCAGTAGGTGAAGGAGGTGTCGGACAGGAGCTGTTCGGCCGGGGCTTCGGCGGGCTGGCCCTGCACGCCCGTGACGGGCTGGGTTTCGGTCTGCAGTTCGCCTTCGCCTTCACACGCGCTTTTGGAGCGCAGGTAGATGAAATGGAAGTGTCCTGTTTCGCCGGCGCCCGCCGGATTCAGGACACCCTGCAGCAGCGCCGACGTCGAAGTCACCCGCGTCGGGGCCTTCGCTTCCGCCGCGGGGGCGAAGGAGGTCGTGAACGTTTCTTCTTTGCCTTCGGTCGTGCCGGCCGCGTTCTTGGCGATGAACCGGTATTTGTAGGCGGTGTCCGGGGTCAGGCCTGTCAACGTCAGGCCGACGCCCTGTTCGCTGAAGTGTTCGAGCGTCGCTGGTTCGCACGGCACGACGTGTTCGCCGATGTTCGATTCGACGCCCCATTCCAGGTGGCATTCGGTGCTCGAGTTCTCAGGGTTGATGCCAGTTTCCGGGCGCACTTCGCTGTCTTTACGCCCCGACAGGCGCTCTTCACCCATCGCCGGGGCGAGCGCAGTCGTTTCAAAGGGCACTTCTTCGCCCGCGGTGGTTTCGCGAGCGCCGTTGACCGCGACCAGACAGAACACATATTTCTGATGCGGCTGCAAGTTTTCGACGGTCTTTTCCTCGGCCAGTTCCTTGGCAAGGACTTCAGGTTCCTGGCCCGCGTTCGGGCCTTCCAGACACGAGGACCCACCCGGGTTGCTGTATGCGAAATACCAGCCGTCCTTCGCTTCGGAATGGGGGTTCAGGACACCCTTGAGGGTGGCCGCCGACGCCGACACACCCGTCGCGGGCTTCGTTTCCGGGGCTTCCGGCGGCGTCGCCGTTTCAAACGTCTGTTCTTCGCCTACGGCTTCTTCGGCTTTGAGGTTCTTGAGGACAACCCGGTAGACGTAGGGGGTGTGCCCGGCCAAGCCCGACAGGGTGGCGGCGACGGTCTGTTCCCCGCCTTCGATCAGCGGCGTTTCGCATGGCACCTCGTGTTCCGACACCGACAGCGCCCCATACTGGAAATGGCATTCGGTCACTTCATTGCCCGCGTTCACGACCGCTTCCACGCGAGCTTCGGTGGCCTTGACCGCCGAGCTGCTCTCGCTGATGACCGTCGGGGGGGCGGCTAGAGCGGGGGTTGCGGTGAGGGCCAAGGTGGCGAGGGCGGTGAGGAGCGCGAGGAAGCCGATTCCGGGCGCACGGGTGCCTTTGACGGAGACGCGGGCAGCGAGCGTCGCGAACAGACCCATTCTCGAGGCGAGGCCGGGACTGGACGGGGGCTCGACGCTTTTCACGTCGTCTCCTTCGTGGTGGTGGTGCGCTTATGCCGGTTCACGGTTTGGATGCATGCTCTGCGTGCGGGTGCGGAGATCGCGGTGGGCGTGTTCGCGGTGCGGACAAGCGCCGTCCTGGCTCGTGGCTCATTGCGAGCAGCTACACGTAGGCGCTTCATCCAGCGCGCCACCAGCGTCGCCCCTTTCCGGCTCGCCGGGTTCGCAGTGCTGGAGCGCCTAGACATGCAGAGACACGGCCTTGGCCTGCCGTTTGCCGTGCGACGGAGTGAACATCATCTTGACCTTGGTCTTGAACTTGCCGTGCTTCTTCACATGGAGCGTGAAGGTCAGGTTTTCGTGCGCCTTCGCGGTCTTCGAGGCGCCCGACAGGCCGTTGCCCGAAAGCTTGAGCTTGCCGGCGGACGGGACGGTGACGGTGACGGTCAGCGTGTGGCCCTTGAGCTTGTGAGACACGATCGCCAGCGGGCAGCCTGCCACTTCGATCGGGGTTTCCTGGTGGAATTCAACGCCGTTCTGGCCACGGAACGTCGTCGGCATCTTGAGCGCGTACTGGCAGGTGCCCGACGGCGCCGCCAGCGCCGAGTACTTCCCAGCAGGCAGGTTCAGTTCGAACGTGTTGAACGGCACGTCCGGAGGTGTCTTGAAGGTCGTCGAGGTGACGCCGGCTTTGCTGATGAACGTGGTCCCGACCACCTCGACCGTCACCCCGTAACCCTGCAGGATCATCGTCAGATTCGGGAATTCTTCGTTGCCGTGCGAGACGAAATACGCCGGGCCTTCAAGCGGGACGGGAAGCAAGGGCGTGTGGACGACCGCATGGCCGACGATCGATTCCGGATCGCATTTCGCCGGGTCTTCATCGAACACCTTCGCCAGACACGCCTTCTGAAGCGTCGTAAGACGAGAAGGCAGCTGCTCGGGAAGTTCGACCTTCACATAGCCAATGTTCGCTTCGTTCGTGGCCTTACCCGAGGACTCGGGCGTCACCGGATACACGATCCTCGCCGTCAGGCTCGTCCCATTCGCTTTCGTGGGCTTACCAGACGTCGCGACTTTGAAATCCGGGGCGAAGGTGAGGCTGCGGCATTCTCCGGCCTGGAAGGGGATCGAGACGGGGGCGCTCGCGCCTTCCCAGGCGTTGACGGTGCCCGTCACTTCCATCTTCGAGCAGTTGGTGGGGTTGAACGTGAACCCGGGACGGTTCGACGAGCATGTTGACGCGCTTGATTCTGCAAGAACGGGAACCCTTCGAATTTGATAAAAGGGGATTTCACCGGTCGTGACCGTCAACCCGGCTGTCCGCGGGTCGATCTCGATCTTGGCCCTCGTCACGATCACCGGACGGCCTTCCTGCAGGTCGAACGGGCCGGCCTTCGCGGGGTTCACAATGCTCAAACCGAACGGGGCGCCCTGATATTTTTCGGTCAAATACACCCTGCCGCCCGTGACCGTGAACGGATCGTTCCCCAACCCAACGCTGACGACCGTTTCCCCGATCAACGATTCAGGCCCGCAGGTCCCCGCGTTCGCCTGCGCTTCCCCCACACAACGGGACGCCCGCGAGGACACCGGCCAGCCCCGGCGGGTAGTGCAGGACGACCGACTGCATCGTTCTGCTGGCCGTCTTCACGGGAGAGCGTCGTCTCGAGCGGGCTGAACGCGCCCGCCTGGACGTTCGACCGTGTCGGACACCAGCGAGGGGGAGAACGGCAGCGAGGCGCCCGGGCAGGGTGTGGCCTGCGGGCCGGAGGGGGTCTGGACTTCCGGGCCCGAGTCGATCGCGAACGTCGAGGTCGGCGACACCGGCGGGGTCGCAGACCACGGCGCGAACGTCGCGGTCGTGGTGTAGGAGCCGCAGAACGCGGGGGTCGCCAACGGCGCGCGGGCGGTACCGAAGAATTCCGCCTTCAGATCGGTGAACGGGAGCTGCGGGGTGTCTTCGAAGGTCGTCACGAGCTGCGCCGCCGCCTGGCAGCTCACGCCGCCCTGCACCACTTCGCCCGCCGCCCTGCACGGAGTCGAGTTCCCCGCGAGCTTGATCAGCACCCCACGTTCGTGTTCTTCAGCGACCAGGTACAGGGCGACTTTCGAGCCGAACGGGTTTTCCGGCAGGCCCGTCGAAGTTCTGCGGCGACGCGAGGTACATCGACCGCCGGTCAGTTCGTGTTCCGAGCAGCGGGCTCTTGATGCGGACGTTCGCGACCTTCGAGGCGTCCGGACAGTTCGCCGGCTGCTTCGTGCCCAGATTGATGCCGGTGGCTTCTGTGTTCTTCTTCTTCGCCTTCTTCTGGCGGGTTCTTCGCCGTGCAGCTGCGGGCAGGCCTGCAGGCCGTCCGCGGCGGTCGGGGACAGCTGGACGCCGGCGGGCAGCGTGACCGTCGTGTTCGCGCACGTCGGCCTCGGCGAGACCGACCGGGTTTTCGGTCGTTTCCTGCGGGACGTGCAGACCAACGTTCAACCCCGTCGGGGTGCTCCCGGCTTCACCGTCCGGCTTGACGGTGACCGTCGGTGAGAAGTCGAGTTTTTCGCAGCCCGTGAGCGGCGGCAGGGACGCGGTTTTCGTGCGGGAGGAAGCCGGAGAAGTTGCCCGGTTCCTCCCACGAGTCGACGCTGAACGTCGCCGTGCGCGGCACCCCGCACGAGGTCGGGTTCGTCAACAGCGGTATCCGCGGCGCCTGCGTCGGACAGCCGGCGTCGTTACGTTGTTCCTCCACAACAACGCCCACCCCATAGGTGATCGTCCGATCCCTTCGAGTTGTCTTGATCTTCGCGCAAGCCCCGCCCGACGGATTCGAGGGCTTTGTTCGAGCCGAATCCTTCGCGGAGGCAGCCCGCGCCGCGGAGGCGATCGTGGGCAGGGTCCGCGGGGACGCCCCAGATCGAGACCTTGCTGGCCAGCAGCCGGATGGACTGGTTGACATCAGACGCGGTGGTCGTCAGACCGTAGTCGCCGCCGGTGCGCACGCCGGTCTGCAACAAGACGGGCGCAACGCCGTAGACGACGAACCCGAACTCGGCGGCGACACCCGGAGGCGGAACAAGGTTGTAGACCGCCTCCGTAAGGGGTGTGAGTTCGTTGGGACCTTCGGCTTGATGCAGGAGTGAGTTATCGTAGATTGTCGCGACGCCGACGATGGTTTCCCGCGAGCAGTTCTGCGTGCCGAGTTCCGTCTCTTTTTTGATGAATTCCTGGTAGGTGCACCTGGGGGTGGCGTTCGGGTTGCCGACGAAGCCGGGGGGAAGTTCGACCCGCGCGTCCTTGAGATTCCCCTGCGGCGCGCATTTTTCATTCGGGCATGGGGGCAGGTTCAGCACGAACGTGGTCGTGAGCGAGTAGGGGTGGGATCCGGCCTGCACGTCGGGCGTCCCGTCCGGGTTCTGCGCCCCGATAGCGAAGCGTTGGAGGCCGAATTCAGCCATCGCGGGAGCAGCAGCGAACACGAGCAAAGCAACGACCGCGACGATGAGGCCTGTGCTGGCCTTTTGGAGGGTCCTGAAAATGGTCATCGGCCTGCCCTCCGGTCGTTGACTGGGGGATACTACGAGATGCTGCGCATCTTCCGGGGCGCAGGCTGCGCGCCGCTTCGCGGCGCTTGGTGGCCGGCAGTTACATTTGCGCGGATGGCGTTCGATGAGGTCTGAGTTAGTTCTGTGAACGCATCACTTGGGCCTCCGGTCGGTCTTGGCTCTCCTCGCGGACTTCTTCGCGCTCGCCTTCGGGCTCCGTATTTCCTGCGCGCCGTTTTTCACACGCCTGGCGCTTCTTCTTTTTCTTGTCTTTGTGGCAGGCCTTCAGGGCCTTGGCGAGCTTTTCGGCGCGGAGCTGGGCGGCCGTCCTATGTTTCGGCGGTACCGGAGGTGGCGGTGGGTAGTTGCCGAGGCCGTTGAAGGTCGCGGTACCGCGGGGTCGTCACTCCGGGCTGGGGCGAGACGGGGGGTTTGCAGGAGTCGCCGTTACCGCAGGACTGAACCGTCGCGGGAGCGGGAAAGCCGCCGCCGGCGCGGGCGTCGTAGACCACGACGTTGTTCGAGGTGTCCTGCGGCACGAGCTGATCGGAGGTGCCGAAGAACACGTCACGTCCTTCGGCGCTCGCGTCGATAAAGAACGATTCGTAACCGCCGGCGACGTTGGAGATCGGGTAGAGGTGTCCATTCTCGTACTCGTAGACGTTGCGACGGCCGTCGCTCGCATCGCCACGAGCGCATCGGAGCTGGTGAAGAACAGGGCGCCGTCTGCGAGGAAATAGCGTGGCCGATAATTGCCGCCATCGCCGGGTTCGGCGTTGCCGCCAGCCTGGCCGACGATGCTCGCGCCGCCGACGGGCCGCGCGCCGGTGGGGTTACACGAAGCGCAGGTCAGGGTGCCGGATTCGGCGTCGTAGACGTAGACCTCGTGGCACCTGCCCCTTTCGGGCGCGCTTTCGGCCAGTTTGAGTTCGCAGTCGCCGTGTTCGGCCTGCTGGTTGTCGTAGCCCGTCAGGCTCTGTTCGGAGGTGAAGGCGAGTCGTGCACCGTTCGGCGTGACTGCCGCTTCATCCCGGGCCGGGGTATTGGACCCACTGCTCCAGTCTTCGTGGTCGTTGTTAGAGAGCGTCGCGATGAACTTCGTTTCACCGCCGTCATGGGAGACATAGAGATTGCAGGCTCCCAGGTACTGTTCTTCTTCGATACGGCAATTCCCGGAGACCGCGCCATGTGCGGCGCCATCGCCGAGCACCGCGTTCGCGACGAAATAGACATACGAGCCGTCTTCTGAGATCTGCACGACACCCTGGACGTTGCCTTCGTGGGTGAGCGCGCGCGCTTCACCGCTCGCCGACCCGAGCGGAAGGGAGTATTCGTAGAGGTCCCCGTGTTCGGTGTAGAAGATCCTCGAATCGTCGGTGCTCGCGCCTTCGTATTTCGCGGCGCCGGCGGAGATCTGGATCGTGCACGCATCAGCCGCGTCGAGGCATTCGTTCCCGTTCATCGGACTCTGCGGCTGTTCCGGGTTCTCGCGCACATACTCGACCCCCGGTTCGCCGTGCACCGAGCGGGTAAAGACCACACGCGAGCCATCGGCGGACACCGCGCGCCACACACGGGTGCCCTGACCCTCCGGATTGGAGGCGATGGTCGCTCCAACCCCGGCCTGCCACGGTTCGCCGGGGGTGTTGGGGACGTCGACCGTGACGACCCTGCCGCCGGCCCACTCGCGGATCGTCCCGGACCCTTCTGAACCGGCGATGAACACAATGTGGCTCAGATCGCTCGAGGAGCCCATCGGAAAGACACCGTCGCCGTCGCGCTGTTCATACGGTTCGGCGTATATTTCTTCGGAGGAGGGAAGGCGTGAGACCAGCGTGTAGGTGCTGCCGGTGAGATCCGCAAGGTAGAGCTCTTCGAGACCATGCGGCGCTTCGGCGGCGAGCGGGGCATCGGTCCCCGTCAAACCCGCCGACAATTCAGGATTGAAGAACACGCCGGAATAGCCCGTACCAAAGTTCCCCTGGTAGGCTTCAAACGGTGGGATGATCGACCGCGTCGACCAGCCGGCGGGTCCGCGGCGAGAGAGGATCTGGCTACGGAAGAGGGCGCCCTTGGGTTCGGCGAACGAGCCGGCGGTCAGATATGTGATCGCTTCACCGGACACCGCTGCGCGGACTGTTCCCAGGCTCAGTCCCGGCTCGGTCGCGTCATGGCCCTCGCTCTGGAGCGGCGAGACCATCTCATAGGCGCGGCAGTCCGGGAGCGCCTGGGCGAAGGGCTGTTCGGCGCGGCGCTGTTCGTTTTCGGGGCATTTCTGGGGGGGTTCTGCGCCCGGTGCGGCGGGGGTCGTGAAGGTTTTGTCTTTCCCTTCGGTCGTTTCGGTCTTGCCTTCGACCGTGTTGGTGGCGACGACCCGGTAGTGGTAGGTGGTCGAGGGCGCGAGGCCCGCGATGTTCGCGGCCGCCGCGTCGATGGAGGTGAGCGGGCCTTCGAGCTTGGCCGGTTCCGCCGGTTCGCTGTGCCCGTAGGATTCGGTGGTGCCGTACTGGAACTGGTATGTGGTCGCGGCGCCGTCGGGGTTGACCTGCGCGTTCAGGATCACCCCGGTTTCCTGGATGTTGGAGGCGAACTCGGCGGTGATTTCGGGTGCGGCGGAGAGCGTCGTGAACGTTTCCGGTGCGCTGATCGCGGCCTGCTGGCCGGCCGCGTTGCGCTCAAGCAGACAGTAGGTGTAGGTGGCGCCCGGCTGCAGGGCGGTCAGTTCGGCGCTCACCGGCTGCGGTGTGGCTTCGGTGGAGGCGGCCGCCGGCGTGGCCTTTTCGTTTTCGGGCTGTCCGGTTTTGGGATTGATCAGCTGGCATTCGGTCGCGGACTGGCGGTAGGCGAATTCGTAGGTGCCGGCTTCGAAGGGGTGATGGGGGTTCAGGACCCCGTTGAGCGTCGCCGTGGTGGCGGTCACCGCGCTAGCGGGCTGCTTTTCGGGTTCTTCGGCGGTCTTGAAGGTCTTCGGTTCGCCGGTGGATTCTTCGCCTTTGCCGTTCTTCGTGAGGATGCGGTATTTGTATTCCGCGCCCGGGGTCAGGCCCGTGAGCGGCTGCGGGTTCGGGGCGACGGACTGGCCGCCGAAGCCTTTGAGCAGTTCCGGGGTGCAGGGGACGGTGTTTTCGGCGACCGTCGAGATGCCGTAGGAGAAGTGGCATTCGGTCAGCTGGTTGTTCGGGTTGACCGTGCCTTCGAGGGTCGCTTCCGTGGACTTGATGTTCGAGGCGGACTCGGATTCGACGATCGCAGGCGCGGCGGGCGTGTTGAACGGGACCGCGTTGCCGAGGGTTTCTTCACCCGCCGCGTTGGTGGAGACGACGCACACGGTGTATTCCCGGAGCGGTTCGAGGCCCGTGACTGCTGTTGAGACCTTGCGTTCCGTCGCTTCTTCTTCTTCACCGGGTGCGCTCGTCGTGCCCCCGGCGCATTCGCCGTTCGTGTTGTACGCGAAGTGGTAGCCGTTCAGCGCTTCGGAATGGGGGTCCAGTTCGCCGCGGAGCGTCGCGGTGTTGCCAGTCACCGCTTCAGGGGATTCGGTCACCGGTGTTTCGGGCGTGATCGCCGTTTCGAACGGTTCTTCGGCGCCCATCGCTTCTTCGGCCGCCAGGTTCTTCAGCAGCACCCGGTAGACGTAGGGGGTGTGCTCGGTCAAGCCCGACAGAGTCACGCCGACGGTCTGTTCTTCGCCGCCCAGCACTTCAGCTTCGCACGGCACTTCGTGTTCCGACACCGACAGCGCCCCATACTGGAAATGACATTCGGTCACTTCATTGCCCGCGTTCACGACCGCTTCCACGCGAGCTTCGGTGGCTTTGACGCCGGTGCTCGACTCGCTGATGACCGTTGGGGCGGCGGCCAGGGCCGGGGTTGCGGTGAAGGCGAGCACTGCGGACAGGGCGAGGAGAAGGACGAAGGGCACACCGACGCGGCGGCTGATTTTCGGCGCACGTGTGCCGTTGGAGAGCAGGCGGCCGACGAGCGTGGCGAGGAAACCCCGGTTGCACCCCCTGCGGGTGCACACGCGGGAGGGCTTCGATGCACGGTGCTCTGTCGACGTCACGTGATCTCCTTGGCTGACGTGGTGATGCACGCTTCGCGGCGTGCTCGGTGTACGGGGCTCGCAATGCGGGTGAACGGCGTCGAGCCCTGTGGCCGGTCCGGGCTACGCTCCTGAAAGCGGCATCGTGCCCTGGGGCTCGCCGCAGCTGCGCTCCTAGGTAGCGGCGTCCGGCCTTGGCGCTCGCCGCAGCTCCACTCCGGGGTACATCGCGTAACCGCTCCGCTGCTGCGAGCTGCCAGCAGGGCGCTCGGTCCAGCGCGCCCTCGTAGTGAGCGCTCCGCTGCCGCGAGCGCACAGCAAGGCGCTTCATCCGGCGCGCCTTTGCATGTGAACGCTCCGCCCGCCCGGGCATTTACATATTGCGAGCATCCAGCTCGCTGAGTTCGCACCCTGAAGGGCACCCTCCACAAGGGAGGACACCCTGAGGGGCGCACTGGCTGCGCCAGCACAGGCAGGCAGGCAGGCAGGACGCGGAACCGCCTCACAGTGAAGGGAGCCCGCTGACCGCGACCCGTCGGGAGCGCGACGACGGCACCTGCTAGCCGCGTGGCAGGCTTGTGGTAGGCTCCTACCATGCACGTGTCAATTGACAGGGCCGGGCGGGTGGTCGTGCCCAAGGCCCTCCGTGACGAGCTTGGGCTCTCTGCGGGGACGCCGCTGGAGATCGACGTGGTCGACGGGCACCTCGAGCTGTCCGCGTCCCAGGAGCCTGCAAAGGTCGTGAGCGGGCCGCACGGGCCGTCGATCGCGGCGACGGGCACGCCGATCACCGATGAGGAGATACGGCGCACGCTGGAAGCCGTCCGCGAGCACCGCTGACCCAGGGCGGCGATGACCGAGCCCGGGAGACACTCGCCTTCGGCGCGAATCCCCGTTTCGACCGACACATGTCCGCGTCCTCCCTCGCTCGCGTACGGAGCACGCCGCGCTCGGAGCGTCCTTGACCTGCCTGCCCCTCGCCCTGGGGGACACAGGCCGTTGAACGGACTCGCCTGCCGCGTCCGCGATCTGCCAGACCCTCGGCGCCCTGGACTCGGGACAGGGGTGACCGGCGGCGCTGCACCTCCACGGTCTCGGCGGGCTGCTGAGTCGAGTGAGCCGAATGACGGCGCGGTCGAGGCACGGGCCGAAAGCCGATGAAGAAAGCCGCGGACAGCAGCGTCACGGTCGCCGCGCTCCTTACCGGCCATCCCGAGCACGACGCGGCAGCCGATGCTCTCGGCGGGTGCGAGCTCACGATCGCGCACGCGGCCCTGGAGACGTACAGCGTATTGACACGGCTGCCGGTGCCGCATCGTGTCGATGCGAGGACAGCCGCGACGGTGCTGGCGCAACGCACACCGACGAGGCACGTCGCGCTGAGCGCGAACAAGCATGCGAACGTGCCCGGCCGACTCGCCGATGCCGGGGTGAGCGGTGGCGCGACCTACGATGGGGTGATCGCCCTGACCGCACTCGAGCACGAACTCGAACTCCTGACACGGGACCGACGGGCCGAGCGGACCTACCGGGCACTTGGAGTCCCGTACACGCTGCTGGCGTAGGGACGATCCAGCGGCGGAGAGCGATACGGGGCGGGCTCGGTCTGCAGGACTCCGATCGCGGGAGAACGCCATCAACCCCATAAAGGGACGCACCGGCTGCGCCAGCAGCCTCGCCTCGCAACGACAAGCAGACAGGCAGGCTCTACCCCCTGCGAGCTGCACCCCCGCGGGGCACAAGCTGGCATCCCTGCGGGGCACTGCGGACCCCCCAGTGGGGGGTCCTTGCTGGCTGGCCGTTGTATGCGGGAGAGCGGGACGTGCTTGCCTGGCAGGGCTCGCATAGCGGGAGAACGCCATCCAGGCTCTTGGTCCGCCCGAGCTCCGCTTCTCAGTAGAACTTGTGAGCGCTCCGCTCGCTCGGACATCGACATTTGCGGGCATCCCGCCCGCTGTGTCCGCACCCTGAAGGGCACCCTCCACAAGGGAGGACAGGCAGGCAGGACGGGAGCATCCAGCTCGCTGAGTCCGCAGAGCGGGTGCCCCTGTCACCGTGAAGAACGCCTCCTGACCGAGCGTGATCCGGCGCGCCATCAGCGGTTTGCCTCGCCGCCGGCGGCATGGTATGCTGGCATACATGCAACGGACGACGGTGAAGCTCCCCGAGGACCTGGACGCGAGCCTACGGCAAGAGGCCAAGCGGCAAGGCGTCACGATCGCCGAGATCACGCGCACCGCGCTCGAAACCCATCTCGGCAGGCGAGGAAGGCGACGCCTGGGCGCCGCCGCAGCCGGGCACAGCGGCGTCAGCGACATCTCCGAGCGGATCGAGGAGATAATCGCCACAGAGACGATGACCGGCGCACCTCGGCGTCCTCCCTCGCTCGCGTGCTGATTTCGCACACCACGCTCGGTGCGTCCTTGACCGAAGCCAGGAGACACGCGCCTGCGGCGCGAATCCCCGTTTCGACCGAAGCCGGGAGACACGCGCCTGTGGCGCGAATCCCCGTTCGGCCAGCTTGTCCTCCCCGCTGTGGCGGCGACGTGAGGGACGAGTCGTCCTGGAGATGCATCCATCGCCCTGATCGTCGACGCCGGCCCGCTGTACGCCTACGTAGACGCCGACGACCGGCACCACGCCGCCTGCCTGGAACTGCTGGAAACCCACCCAGGCCCGCTGCTCGTCCCGACGCTCGTCGTCAGCGAGGTGGCCCACCTGATCGGCACTCGCCTGCCCTGGCAGGCCGAGGTGCGATTCCTCGGCGACCTCGCGGCCAACTTCGTGCTCGAGCCCGTCCACCCCGCAGATCCCCTGCGGATGGCCGAACTCGTAGCGAGGTACCACGACCTGCCGCTCGGGTCGGTCGACGCCTCGGTCGTCGCAGCCGCCGAACGGCACAAGCTCACCGAAATCGCAACGCTCGACCTGCGGCATTTCAGCGTGGTACAGCCGCGTCACGTGGGCAGCTTCACGCTGCTGCCAGGGCCGTGAAAACGCCATCCAGGCTCCCGGCTCGGCGCAGCTACGCTGCAAGATGGATTGTGTGACCGCTCCGCCGCTGCGAGCAGTCACATTTGCGGGCATCCGGCCCGCTGCCCCAGCAATTCGGGAGAACAACATCCAGCCCCCTGGCCCGGGGGTGACCGGTACACGGCGTGTTCGGTGTACGGGTAAACGCCATCCAGGCTTCAAGCGTCCGCGGCCACGCCCTGAAAAGCGGCATCCGGCCTTGGGGCTCGCCGCAGCTGCGCTTCGAGACAGATTGCGTGACTCCGCTGCCGCGCGCGCATAGCGAGGCGCTTCGTCCGGCGCGCCCCTGTGTGTGCCCGCTCCGCCGCGCCGAGCAGTTACAAGCGGGCGCTTCATCCAGCGCGCGACCAGCGTCGCCGCTTTTCGGCTCGCCGGGTTCGCAGTGCTGGAGCGCCTAGACATGCAGGGACACGGCCTTGGCCTGCTTTCTCTGCCTTTGGAGGGAACGAACGTGAGCCAGGGCGCCGATCGGCGGCGCATGTCGGCGTCCTACCGATCGGAGCTCGACGGGACCTCGACCGGGCCGTCGCGACCGGGCCCCGACCGGGCCGGCGCCGCTCGCCGACCGACCGATCGGCCAGCACGCGTACCGAAGCCGGGAGACACGCGCCTGCGGCGCGAATCCCCGTTTCGACCGAAGCCGGGAGACACGCGCCTGCGGCGCGAATCCCCGTTTCGGCCAGCACGCCACTCTCGCTGCGTCCTGGACCTGCTTGCCCCTCGACGCCCTGGTCGAGGTGAACGCGTCGAGCTCAGAATAACGGCAGCAGTCAGACATGAAGTGAGATCGCCTTGGCCTGCTTATGGCCTTTGGAGGGAACGAACGTCAGCTTCACCTTCGCCTTGAACCTGCCCTTACGGTTGGCGTGCAGGCTCAACGTCAGGGTTTCCCGGCCGCCGGAGCTCTTCGACGCCGAGCTGAGGCCCTTGCCGGAGGCTTTCAGCTTCCCCGCGGTGGGGACGTACACCTTGAGGGTCAGGTTGCGGGCCTTCAGGCTGTGCGATGAGAGCGAGATCGTCGTCGGGCAGCCTGCCACTTCGATCGGGGTTTCCTGGTGGAATTCGTCGCCGTTCTGACCGCGGAACGTCGTCGGCATCTTCAGCGCGTACTGGCAGGTCCCCGACGGCGCCGCCAGCGCCGAGAACTTGCCCTGCGGCAGGTTCAGTTCGAACGTGTTGAACGGCACATCCGGCGGGGACTTGAACGTCGTCGAGGTGACGCCCGCTTTGCTGATGAACGTGGTCCCGACCAGCTCGACCGTCACACCGTAGCCCTGCAGGATCATCGTCAGATTCGGGAATTCTTCGCTGCCATGCGAGACGAAGTAGGCGGGGCCTTCGAGCGGCACCGGCAGCAGCGGCGTCGTCACGCGCGCGTGACCCACGATCGACTCCGGTTGGCATTTCGACCGGTCTTCTTCGAAGACCCTCGCCAGACACGCCTTCTGCAAAGTCGTAAGACGAGACGGCAGCTGCTCCGGCAGTTCCACCTTCACATAGCCAATGTTGGCTTCGTCGGTCGCTTTCCCAGACGACTCGGGCGTCACCGGATAGACGATCCTCGCCGTCAGGCTCGTGCCATTCGCTTTCGTAGGCTTCCCGGACGTCGCGACTTTGAAATCCGGTTTGAACGGCAGCGTCGCGCAGTTGGCGACCTGGAAGGGGGTGGAGACGGGGGCTGAGGCGCCTTCCCAGGCCGTGATCGCGCCGGTGACCGTGGTCGGTTCGCAGCTCGTCGGGTTGAACGTGAAGCCGGGGCGGTTGATGAGGACGTTGACGTGCTTTATCTGCAGGGGGAAGCCTTCGATGATGGACGGGATGTCGCCCGTCGTGACCGTCAGGGCGGCGGTGCGGGGGTCGATTTCGATCTTCGCGCGCACGACCACCGGTGCGCCGTGCTGGAGGTCGAACGGGCCGGCCTTGGCGGGGTTGACGATCGACAGGCCGAACGGGGCGCCCGCGTATTTTTCGGTCAGATACACCTTGCCGCCGGTGACGCTGAACGGGTCGTTGCCGAGGCCGACCGAGACGATCGTTTCGCCGATCAGGCTCGATTCGGGGCAGGTGCCGGCGTTCGCCTGCGCTTCCGGGCACAGCGGGACGCCTTTGAGCATCCCCGACACGCCGGGCGGGTAGTGCAGGACGACGCTCTGCATGTTCTGCTGGCCGTCTTCGCGGCGTGATCGTCGTCGTCAGCGGGGTGAACGAGCCCGCGTTGATGTTCGTGGTGCCCGAGGAGAGCGACGGGGAGAACGGCAGCGGGTTGCTGCACGCAGACCCGTTCGGGCCCGAGACGATCGGGAAGGTCGAGGTCGGGCTGACCGGCGGGGTCGCCGACCACGGCGTGAACGTCGCGGTCGTCGTGTAGGAGCCGCACAGCGCGGGGGTCGCGAGCGGCGCGCGGGCGGTGCCGAAGAATTCGGCCTTCAGTTCCGAGAACGGCAGCTGCGGGGTGTCTTCAAACGTGGTCACGAGCTGCCCCGCCGCCTGGCAGGTCACGCCGCCCTGCACGACTTCGCCCGGCGCCTTGCACGGAGTGGAGTTCCCCGCGAGCTTGATCAGCACGCCGCGTTCGTGTTCTTCAGCGACCAGGTACAAGGCGACTTTGGAGGAGAACGGGTTTTCCGGCAGGCCCGCGAAGTTCTGCGGGGCGGCGAGATACATCGACCCCGTGAGTTCGTGTTCGAGAAGCGGGCTCTTGATGCGGACGTTCGCGACCTTCGAAGCGTCCGGGCAGTTCGCCGGCTGCTTCGTGCCCAGGTTGACCCCGGACAGTTCGTGGTTTTCTTCCTGGGCTTCTTTGGCGGGATCTTCGCCGTGCAGCTGCGGACAGGACTGCAGGCCATCCGCGGCGCTCGGGGACAGCTGCACACCCGCCGGCAACGTGACCGTCGTATCGCGCACATCCGCCTCGGCGAGCCCAACCGGGTTTTCGGTCGTTTCCTGCGGCACATGCAACGCCACATTCAGGCCCGTCGGGGTGCTCCCGGCTTCACCGTCCGGTTTGACCGTCACCGTCGGTGAGAAATCGAGTTTTTCACAGCCAAGCAGTTCCGGTAGCGACGCTTCCTTGGTCTTGAACACCCCCGGTTCCCGCCACGAGTCCACGCCGAGCGTCGCCGTGCGCGACACCCCGCACGACGTCGGGTTCGTCAACAACGGCAACAACGGCGCCTGCGTCGGACAACCACCCTTCGCTTCAGTATTTTTTTCGGCTTCCAGGGGAGAACCGCTACCCGCAGCGTACGGGCCGATCGGGCCTTCCAGTTCGTCTTCGCCTTCGCGCAAACCCCAGCCAGGTTCTTCGAGAGGATGATTCGCTTTGGTGCCTCTGGCTACGCACGCTCCGCGGATGCGGTTGTGCGCCGCGCTCGCGGGGACACCCCAGATCGTCACCTTCGCCGCGGTCACCAACACAGCCTGGTTGGTATCAGACGCCGTCGTCGTCAACCCATAGTCGCGGCCCGTGCGCACCGACGTCTGCAACAACACAGGCGTGCTTCCCGCGACGATGAACCCGAACTCCGCCGCGACACCCGGCGGCGGCACCAGATTGAACACCGGCTCCGAAATACCTTCGATTTCAAAGACGTTCCCTGGTGCGGCGGATATCCCAACGAAGGCCGTCGCCGCGCCGACGGCCGCTTCATTCGAGCACCCCGGGATCTGGCGAGGAGTCTCTCCCTTGATGAATTCCTGGTAGGTGCACCTCGGTGTCGCGTTCGGATTCCCGACAAAGCCGGGCGGCAGTTCCACCCTCGTGTCCTTGATGTTCCCTTCCGGCACACAGGTTCGTTTTGATTCTTCTATGACGCACGGTGGCTGGTTCAGCACGAACGTCGTCGTCAACGCGTACGGGTGCGATCCCGCCTGCACGTCGGGTGTGCCGTTCTGGTTGCGGGCGGAGATGGCGAAACGCTGCAAACCGAATTCAGCGTGGGCTGGCGTGGCGGAGGCGAGCCCCGCCACGGCGAGAAGTGAGAGGGCAGCGATGGCCGGCGCAGCTCTTTGTCCTCGCCCGCTCATTTGCACTCCCTTCGGCAGCACAGGGAGACCAAACTTCGCGGGCTGCGTCCGCACCCTAAAGGGCACACCCTGAAGGGCGCGGGCAGGCGATCTGCTTGACCCTCGTCGCCCTTGGAGGAACGGAACGAGGGAAAGCGTGGTGGGCCTTGAGCGTCGTGCCGGGACCGGCGCGGTGCCTGTCGGAACCAGTTGCGGTACATCGAGACAGCAGGGCGAATGCACCATTCGGTGCATCGCGGGCCTAGTCGCCGTGCGTCCGGGGCGGCGGAATGCTGAGAGGACGACACTTAGTGTGGTCATCGGCCTGCCCTCCGGTAGTTGTTGGCATTCCTGGCGGACTTCTTGGCGCTTGCTTTGGCTCCGAATTTCTTGCGGGCCTGCTTTTCGTACCCCCTCCGAGCTGCGGTGCAGCTCTCCGGGGCACTGCGCGCTCCTCCGGAGCGCTTGCACCCTGAAGGGCACAGGCAGCCTGAGCGGTTCTCGCGGCACGGCTTCAGAGTGGGCATCCTCATCCCTTCCTCTTCGAGGTCTTTGACGCCTTGGTCGCGTACTTCTTCCGTGCCGCACGTTCGCATGTCGTGCGCTTGTGCTTGTTGTGTTTCTTGCGGCAGAGCCTTCAGGGCCACCGCGAGCTTTTCAGCGCGGATCTGGGCCGCGGTCTTGCCTTTCGGCGGCGGGGGCGGCGACGGTTTGGCGTTGCCGGGGCCGGAGAACGTTGCGCTCGCCGGCGGGGCGAAGGCGCCCGGCTGGGGGGAGACGGGGGGTTTGCAGGAATCGCCGTTGACGCACGGCTGGACGGAGGGGGGGGCGGGGAACCCGCCGCCGGCGCGCGCGTCATACACCACCACGTTGCTGCCCACGTCCTGGCGAACGAGCTGGTCCGAGGTCGCGAAGAACACATCCCGGCCGTCGGCGCTCGCGTCAAGGAAAAACGATTCAAAGCCCCCGGCGACATTCGAGATCGGGAAGACACGCCCGTGCTCGTACTCGTACACGTTCTGGCGGCCGTCGCTCGCGTGCGCCACCAGCGCATCGGAGCTGTTGAAGAACAAGGTCGCGTCTTCGAGCAGGTCACGGGGCCGGTAGTCGCTGGCACCATTACTTTTGTGATAGCTGCTCGTGGTGAGACTCGCGTTGCCGAGCGGCCGCGCGCCACTCGGATCGCACGACGCACACACCAGCACCCCAGTTTCAGCGTCGAACAGGAACACCTCACGGCATTTGCCGTTTCCTATTTCAGGGAAGTTAGAGGCAAACTGGCCTTCGCACTCGCCGTGTTCGGCCTGCTGGTTGTCGTAGCCGGTGAGGCTGTCTTCGGAGACGAACGCCAGACGCCCGCCGCTCGGCGTGACCGCCGCTGTGCCGGCGCCGGGGCTGCGTTTCCAGTCTGAGCCGTCGTTCGTGGAGAGCGTCGCGATCAACGCCGGCGCACCGCCATCATGGGAGACATACAGGTTCGGCTTGCCTTCGACCGCACCCGCCGCGAGGTTGCCGTCGGCGACGAAATAGACGTAGGAGCCGTCTTCGGAGACCTGCACCACACCCTGGACTTTCCCGCCCGTGGTCAGCGGCGCGGCGTGCCCGGCCACATGCCCCGGTTCGAGGGTGTACTCGTACAGGTCTTCGCTTTCGGTGTAGAACAGCGTCGAGGCGTCGGTGCTCGCACCCCAGAACTGCGCGGTGGCGGGCGAGACCGCGATCGTGCACGCCTTGGCTGGTTCGAGGCATTCTTCGCCTTTCATTTTGCTCTGTTCCTGTTCGCCGTTCTGGCGCACATACACCTGGCCCGCATAGTTGAAGATCACGCGCGTCCCGTCAGCGGACACCGCACGCCACACATCGGGGAATTCGGGATAGTTGAAGCCAGGGTTGCCGCCGATGGTCACTTCCCACGGTTCGCCGGTGTTGGAAACCCCGACCGGGAACACCCTGCCGCCCGCCGACTCATGCAAATCCCCGAAGGCTCCCTGGCCGGCGACGAACACCACATGGCTGAGATCTTCCGATGCCCCCAACGGATAGACACCAGAGCCGCTTTCCACCCTGTACTGTTCCATGTAGGGCTCTTCAGAGGGGGCGAGGTGCGACAGCCACGTGTACCCGCCCGCGAGATCAGAGCGGTAAAGCTGCTGGAGACCCAGGGCCTTCGGGTCGCTGCGGGCTTCTTCGGTCAGCGCGGCGTAGGTGCTCGTCACGCCCGCCGTCAGATCCGGCGTGAAAAACGCACCGATGTAGCCGCCGAGAGTACCGGTTTGGTAGGCTTCAGACGGCGCGGTGATCGACCGCGTCGACCAGCCGCCCGGTTCGCGGCGCGAGAGGAACTGGTTTTCAAAGATCGCGCCTTCCGGTTCGGCGTATGAGCCGAGGGCCCCGAACGTGACCGCTTCACCGGAGGCCGCGGCACGGGTTTTCCCGGGCGCGAGCAGTTCTTCGGGCTCGGTCGCGTCCTGGCCTTCGGTGTTCAGCGGGGAGACCATCTCATAGGCTCGGCAGTCCGGGAGCGCCTGGGCGAAGGGCTGTTCGGCGCGGCGCTGTTCGTTTTCGGGGCATTTCTGGGGGGGTTCCGAGCCCGGGGCGGCCGGGGTGGTGAAGGTTTTGTCTTTCCCTTCGGTCGTTTCGGTCTTGCCTTCGACGGTGTTGGCGGCGATGACGCGGTAGTGGTAGGTGGTCGCGGGGGCGAGGCCCGTGAGGTTCGCGGCGGCGGTGTCGGTCGCGGTGAGCGGGCCTTCGAGCTTGGCCGGGGTCGCGGGTTCGCTGTGCCCGTAGGATTCGGTGGTGCCGTACTGGAACTGGTAGGTCGTTTCGGCGCCGTCGGGGTTGATCTGGGCGTTCAGGATCACCCCGGCTTCCTGGATGTTGGAGGCGAACTCGACGGTGATCGCGGGTGCTTCGGAGAGGGTCGTGAAGGTTTCCGGCGCGCTGATCGCGGCCTGCTGGCCGGCGGCGTTGCGCTGCAAGCAGGCAGTAGGTGTAGGTCGCGCCGGGCTGCAGGGCGGTGATTTCGGCATGACACCGGTTCGGGCGGCGTGGTTCCGGCGAACGCTTCCGCGAGGGTTGGGGGCCGTCTTGTACGGGAGTTCGCCATGCGGCCCCTTCGGCCCGATGCATTCCGATGCCGACTGCTCGTAGGTGAATTCGTAGGTGCCCGCTTCGAAGGGGTTGTGCGGGTCGAGGACCCCCTTCAGCGTCGCCGTCGTGGCGGTGATCGGTTCGGCGGGTTGCTTTTCGGGTTCTTCAGCGGTCTTGAAATGTTCTTCCGGACCGGTGGATTCTTCGCCCTTGCCGTTCTTCGTGTGGATGTCGTATTTGTATTCGCTGCCCGGGGTCAGGCCCGTGAGCGGCTGCGGGTTCGGGGCGACGGACTGGCCGCCGAAGCCTTTCAGCAGTTCCGGGGTGCACGGGACGGTGTTTTCGGCGACCGTCGAGATGCCGTAGGAGAAGTGGCATTCGGTCAGCTGGTTGTTCGGGTTGACCGAGCCTTCGAGGGTGGCTTCCGTGGACTTGATGTTCGAGGCGGACTCGGATTCGACGATCGCCGGCGCGGCGGGCGTGCTGAACGTGACCGCGTTGCCGAGGGTTTCTTCACCCGCCGCGTTGGTGGAGGCCACACAGACCGTGTATTCGCGCAGCGGTTCAAGGCCCGTCACGGGGGTTGAGACCTTGCGTTTCGTCGCTTCTTCTTCTTCACCGGGTGCGCTCGTGGCGCCGCCGGTGCATTCGCCGTTGGTGTTGTAGGCGAAGTGGTAGCCGTCCTTCGCGGTCGAGGCGGGGTTCAGTTCGCCGCGGAGCGTCGCGGTGTTGCCCGTGACCAGTTCCGGGGCTTCGGTGACCGGGACTTCCGGTGTGGTCGCCGTTTCGAACGGTTCTTCGGCGCCCATCGCTTCTTCGGCCGCCAGGTTCTTCAACACCACCCGGTAGACGTAGGGGGTGTGCCCGGTCAAGCCCGACAGCGTCACGCCGACGGTCTGTTCTTCGCCGCCCAGCACTTCGGCTTCGCACGGCACCTCGTGTTCAGAGACCGACAGCGCGCCATACTGGAAATGGCATTCGGTCACTTCATTGCCCGCGTTCACGACCGCTTCCACGCGGGCTTCGGTGGCCTTGACCGCCGAGCTGCTCGACTCGCTGATGACCGTCGGGGCGGCGGCGAGGGCGGGGGTCGCGGTGAAGGCGAGGGCGGCGAGGGTGAGGGCGGCGCAAAGCGCTGTCCTTGATGCACGCCTGTGCGCACCCTGAAGGGCACAAAAGGGCGTACGTGTCCCTTTGGCGGAGATCGATGCACGGAGCGTGGCGAACGAGCCCTTGATGCGGGTGGGCTTCGACGCTGGGCGCTCTGTGGATTTCACCTTGTCTCCTTGCTGGTGGTGGAAATGCACGCTGCGCGTGCGGGGAGGCTGGTTTGGATGCACGCTTTGGGTGCGGGGAAGGTGCTCTGGATGCACGCTTTGCGTGCACACTGGTGGTTGAGATGCCCGCGTTGGCCGCAGGACGTGGAGGGGATGCACCCGCCCGCGGGGCGGGCCGATGCTGGCAGACAGGCACACAGGAGCGGACGGGCCGGTGTCGACGAGCTGACGGGCGCGATCCCACGACGAGGCGTCAGCGGACAGGCCCATGTTTGCGACCCGACGCATGTCGGTGAATCGGGGCGTGCTCATGTCCGAGCGGGGGTCAGCGGACAGGCCCATGTCTGCGAGCCGGCGTGTGTCGGGGAGCCGGGGCGCACCGATGTCCGAGCCGTCAGCAGACAGACCCATGTCGAGGAACAAGCGCGTGTCGGTGAGGCCGGGCGCGTCCGAGCGGCTGTCAGCACCCTGAAGGGCACAGGCGAACACGAGGGGGTACACACGACGGATCAGCCGAGTCGCGCTGTGCGGCGCAGCAAGCACCACTGACTGCCCAGACGAGCAAACAGGGCCCTGCATCCCCCACCCCCACCCCTGAGATGCACCCAGGTGAGGACGGTGGGGTTGATGCCGTCCGGCTGCGGACTGTCCGCTTCGGATGCGCGCGGTCATGAGTCGTCACCTGTTCGCCGGTTCAGGATGCCGTGGGCGAGGGCGGGGGTTGCGGTGAAGGCCAGGGCGGAGAGGGCCAGGGCGGTCAGCGGGGCGAGGCGGGCGGTTTTACCCTCGCGGGCACGCGTGGGCGCAGTGGTCCCTTGGGCGCGGAGGAGGGCGCGGAGCGTCGCGAAGATGCCGGTCGGAGTCGACTGGTTCTTGGCGGGGTGATCGTTGGGGGTCACCTTGGCTCCTTGGTTGGGGTAGTGATGCACGCACCCTGAAGGGCACAGGCTTCGCGTGCGGGGAAGGTCGTCTTGATGCACGCTTTGCGTGCGGAGGAAAGGCCGCTCTTGATGCACGCGTTGCGTGCGGAGGGGCCGCGGTGGATGCACGCTTTGCGTGGTGAAAGCCGGGCATTGATGCACGCTTCGCGTGCTGAGGAAAGGCCGCCCTTGATGCACGCGTTGCGTGCGGAGGAAAGGCCGCCCTTGATGCACGCGTTGCGTGCGGAGGGGCCGCGGTGGATGCACGCTTTGAGTCGTGAGAGCCGGCCATTGATGCACGCTTCGTGTACGCAGGGACGGAACCGCCGGGACACGTGGCGGGTCGAGATGACCGGGCGGAGATGCACTTGCGGCGTGGGTTTATGCACCCGCGCGCGAAGCGCGCGGGTGCAGGCGGTCAGGCACAGAGTGGGATGCGGACGTTGCTGAGCCGGGTGGCTACACACGTTGGCGGCGAGCTCGGCGTTAGCAGCCAGGCTTAGATCTGACCGGGGTCCAGTCGTAGCCTCGCGAGCGGCGAGCGACGCTGGTTTGCGGGACGATCGAACATGGCCCTGCATCCCCGACCGCCGCCCCGTGGATGCACGCTGCGCATGCAGTCCAATGGGCACATCTCCTGCGGGGGCACAGGCAGGCAGGCAGTCATGCACAGCACTGAGCGCGAGAGCGATGTCGCCATCGGGCCGGCTTGGCCGGCCCAGTCCAGCGGAGTCGAGCGGCGAGGGCGCGGACAGCGGAGTCGGCTGGATTTCGAAGCGGAAGTGGTACCAACCCATCCCCCACCTCCCCAGCCTGAGATGCACAGCCCGGCTGCACGGGGTCGTCGAGGGCTCTGCGGGCGAGGGCCGCTGCGGTACGCTCAAAGCATGTCCGGGACCCTCAACCTGACGATCCTCTACGAGCAGGACCCCGACAGTGACTGGATCGTCGCCACGATCCCCGAGGTGCCCGGCGTGCTCAGCCAAGGCAAGACGCGCGAGGAAGCCAGGGAGATGGTTCTGGATGCCCTGGCCGGAATGCTCGAGCTGAGGGCTTCGGATCACGAGCCGGTCGGCGAGAGCATCGGCACGGAGTCCCTCGGCATCGTCGCGGCTTGAAGCGGCGCGACCTTGAGCAACACCTGCGAAAGCACGGGGCGCGCCTTCTGCGCGAGGGGGGCAAGCACAGCTACTGGGGATTCGATGCAGAGCGATCGACCGCGGTGCCGCGGCACCGCGAGATCGCGTATCCGCTCGCGCGGACCATCTGCTCGCAGCTGAAAATCCCGCCGCCGCAGGGGTCGCGGTAGGCGAAGCGTCCGAGCGCACCGTCTGCTGGGGGATACGGCGTCTAGCCGAGCGTGAAGGACTCACTTGTGATCCTCTCAGTGCGTCCCCCGCCGCTTATCAGCGTGAGGGTGTAGCGGCCGGGCCGCAGGCGGTGAACAGGTAGCAGCCGAAGGCTCATGCGGCCGCGTGCTGTTCGGGCGGTGCCGGCGGCGTAGACCACGCCGTGACGCGAGAGCGTCGCCCGGGCAGCGGTGCCGGCCGTCGTGAATTTGACCGTCCCCGCGACGAGCTTGGCCGTGCAGTGCTGCTTGCCTTTCACCTTCGTGCACGTGACGAGCTCGACCTGACCGGCCGGACCTGGCGGGCCGGCAGGGCCCTGGGCGCCCGCAGCGCCAGCCGCACCGGTCGCGCCTTTTTCGCCACTGGGACCTTTTTCGCCCGTGGGACCGGTCGGGCCGGCCTGGCCCACCTGAGCAACCTTCAAGAAGACGGCGGTGACGTCGGTGCTCGCGAACCTCTGGACCGTGCAGGCCGTCGCCGATATCGGCCTGCACCCGATCCAACCGGCGAATTCGTAGCCCGAGGCGGCTTTGGCGGCCGTCAGCGTCACTTCGCCTTCGAATTCGTGCGTGCATTCCCCGGTTGAGCACGCGAGGCCCGCGGGCGTCGACGTGACTTCGCCAGCGCCTGAGATGAACACGGTGAGCGGGAAGCGAGCCGGCGGGCCCTGGTAGATGAAGACCCTTTCCTTGCCCGCGTCTGACACATAGATCGCGCCGGTCTCTTCGTTCACCGCGATGTTTTCGATCGCTTCCGAGAAGGTGCCCGAGCCGAATTCGCCTCCGGTCCTCACCGGCGTGGGCATCGCGAACCCTTCAACCACGTGCCCTGCGATCGCCACGTAACCGATGTCGGTCGCGCGGTCGATCCCATCAGCGCCCGCCCCTTCGACTTCGGGGACTTCCGTGACCTTTTCGGCGCTCGTGCTGGTATCGGAGCTGCGCCAGATCTCAGCCCGAGCCGGGCCTGGGAGCTGACCGTTCGGGTTGCCGTACAGGAAGATGTCACCCCTGGAGTCGACCACGACGCTGCGCTCGGAGCCTTCGACGGCGAAGCTCGCGATTTCGGTCGCGCCGCCCGGCGAGAACTCACGGACCAAGTTGGCGCCGGGATCGCTCACGTAGACATCGCCGTCAGAATCCGTCGCGACGCCCGCGGGTTCTGAGAAACCCGTCAGCTGGGATTCGTATTTGAATTCGCCGCCGAGGAGCCTGAAGCGATCGACGACCCCGTGGCCGCGGTCGACGACGTACACGGAGCCCGCGGCAGCGCTCAAGGAGTTGTCCACGGCGACGCCAACCCACTCGCGGTTGAACGCGAAGCTTCCGGCGGGCGTGTGTTCGCCAGCGAATGCCGCCGGTGCACCGCCCGCAGGCGCGCCCCCGCGTTCGCCGAAGACGCTGACCGTGTCGAGGTCTTCGCCGCTCAGCGGGACGAGGACGTTGCCGGTGGATTCTTCGACCGCTAGGCCTGTGGGGCGTTCGAAGGGGCCGAAGGCCTTGAGGTAGGTCGCGGGAGAGGCGGAGGCGGGGGCGATTCCAAGGGAGAGAAGGACCGCCGGAGCAAGGCATACAGACGCGAGCAGGGCGACGAGCGCGCGACGCGAGGCGGATGCTCCACTCATCGAAGGCACGGTTTGGCTCCGAACACTCCAAGTGTTCCCGCGGTCCCGCCCGCCACCCAACGGGGGGACCACGACGGGCCTGCCGCATTGGACCCCGATGAGGTCGCAGAAAGGGCAAACGCGGTGGCGGGACCGGCGGGTTGCGTGCGCTCGAGACGCGAGCGGAGATGGGTGGCCGAGCATGCAGCGTCAGGGGAGCCGCGGAAAAAGCGCTCAGGCGAGGTACCGAGCCAGAGATCGCGCATGCACGAGACAAGCAGGGGCCGGTGCACGCGCCGACGAGGGACGGCGCGTGCACCGGAGGGGACTACATGGAACATGCGCCCAGCACGAGCGCACGCGGGACGGGACGCGAAGGAAGCACAACCAGAAGGGGTTGGCTCGGTCATGCGGAGGCGCGACCCGTGCCGAGGGGACACGCGCTCAAGCAGAGCACGTGAAACACACAGTGAAAAAGCGGCGGGAGGGGAGAGCGGACAGGGAGCGATCGTCCAACGCAGCCGCGCCGCTCGACCGCGCGCGGCGAGCGCAGAGCCGTAAGTCACCGCTGCGGCCAGGCCCGTGCGGCGCACGCGTCGCGTACGCCGCGCCAGACCCACTAACGCACACGCGCTGGAGGTTGGCGCCTGGCGCGCGTGCGAGCCTGAACGCGACGCACGCGACGCGGGCGCCACGTGTGACGGTGGTGTGCCGTCAGACGACGGCGACTGCGAGGGGTCACGGTAAGAGGCAGGCAACGGCGAGATGCGGTCAGGGAAGGCGGCGGAGTCGTGAGCGATCGCGACGCTTACCAACCTCGGGCACAACGAAGGGGAAGGATCGCCATCGTGGGCGAGGCGCTCAGGCGCGCCGCCCAGCGTCAGGACGCTGACGGTGTGGATCACACGCCGCCGCCGGGCGGGAGCGATGGCGGCACGCATGGCCTCCCCGAGATCGAAGGACACCCGGTCGCCGAGGGCAACCTGTTCGCCCTCGATCAGATGCGGCCGCGAGGCCGCGACGGCCACCTGCAAACACTTTCCGCGCGGCGGCGTCGCCGCACGCGGGTACCCGCCTCCTCGTCTCACTCCGTACCGCACCTCTCCCCTTCTCCGAACTACGTCCAACGTCAAGCGAACAGCACCCTACGACGAAAGGCGCTCGCCTGTCAAGCAGGATACGTGAAAGACATGAAAAATGCGCCAGCAGGCCTCAAATCAGCAGATTTACGGGCGGAAGGGCGGGTATGTCATGGGATGCAATAGGGGGGAGGTGGGGAGCTGAGATGGGGGGCGGGAGGTGGGCGCGGAGGCATGCGGGGTGCAGGGCTACCCGAACGAGTTCACGTTCCGCTACAACGAGCGGCGCTCGGAGCAGGCGATGTTCAGGACGCTGCTGCAGCGCGCCGCGCAGCCGAGCTAGACTCGCCGCATGTGGCGCTACAGGCTGCCGACGCTGCTGCCATTCCTCAGCCGATGGGTTGAGACGTCCCCGGCCTGCTGCGGAGCCTGCCCGACCTGCCTTACCGCCACGGCCAGCAGCTTGCTGCTGCCTATGGCCGGTGCGAGGCGTCTGCCGGACGAGACCCACCCTCAGTAGCCTCGTCGGGCTTCGCGGCGTTCTTAAAGGTTATCGAGCAACTCGTCACGCTTCGGCACCGGTACGGTTAGGCCCTTGGGCATCGGCTCGGTTTCGCTGGTTGCTCTTGGTCGTCCATGGTCCCCCAAGGGTAGACGCGTGACCCCATCGCATCGCCCTGCGAACCATAGCCACCATACCCTCGTGAAGGGATATATGTGACGGGCGTCACGCATATAGGTGACGCCAGATACGAGCGGTAGCCTTGCCTGGCCATAGCAAGGAGCGCGTGTCGGAGGAGCGGCTACAAGAACTCCTCAAAGAGGCTGACGACCTTCGCGACGCCCACATTGATCTCGTGAAAGTCGTGAAAGCGGACGAGCCCCGTCCTTCGGTCGCCGAACGCTACGAACGCGGGGACATCACCCTGCATGTACACCTTCGGCTTGCGCGAGAGGGGGTTCGCTTGGAAGCGAGCGAGCTTTGTGCCTGCTACCAGGCGGCGCCCCTGCTCCAGCAGTGGGACATATTCGGTGATGACCACACCGCGCCGGGTTCGCAGGATGTGCCGGAAATCTCCGGTATCCCCTCCGATCCACGATCCGTGCAGGGCGTGATGCCGGTCGTCACGTGCCATACGGTTGAGGATGGCCAGAAAGTGGACCGACGGGTCTGGAGTGTTGTAAGGCTGCAGACGCTCGATGAGGTGTTCGGGCGCGCTTGGGGACGCCTCGGAGAGCGCCAGCGGGGCTTTTCCCTTCCTTCGGCCGATTTGTGGCGAGCATGAATCCGGCCTTGGGCTCCTTCAGGAGAACGGGAAAGGAGTTGTGGTGTCCCGGCTTTTTGTGGTTCGCCTTGACCATCGCCCAGACGAGGTGTTCCAACGCCGAACGCGCGTGGTACAGGGACTCCCCGATGAGAACGGCGAACGTGGGCGGAATCGGCTCGGCCTGAAGGACGTACGCAGTGTGCCAGCCGTTTTGGAAATCGACCGTTACGTCCACACGCAGCGGGTGTCGTTTCGCAAACTCCACGTACTCGCGGTCGAAGGTGTGCAGGCTTGCCCCCGCGCGGTCGAGCTTGGCCTTGAATGGGGCTAACGGATGGGACGGGTGCAGATCAACCACGCGCTCTACCCTCATCTCGTATGCCTGACGAGCACGCTAACGAGCCAACGCGATGGTATATGCGTGACGGGCGTCACGCATGGTCATTCTCTGTATAAGCGTGCGGGCGCTGTTTGCGGCGCGCTGGCTATGTCCCGTCGGTGCGGCTGATCATGATGGGCTCATGCAGAGTCCTAACTGTTCTCAAGGTGATGTCCCTAGAACGTCGGTCTTTCAAGTCGGAAACGCGGGTTCGAATCCCGTCGCGCGTATTCGTATCGATCCCAGACAGCCGGCGCGAGCTACGTTTTGCGTTTCCTCGACTTACCCTCGCCACCTGCTTGTGGGCGTCCCACCACAGTGCCGAGACCACGGACAGGGAGAGCTGCCTGCCGCCGATGCACAGGCCTTGGCGGAGCCCACGAGCCTCGATTGAGCCCGCGACAGACCGCCGGCCCGCCAGCGTCGGCACAGCGTCCAATCAGAGCGTCCCCTCCCCTACTCGTCATGGTAGCCTTCATGATCATGAGGAGAGTCAAGATCACGCGCGGCGGGCAGATCTCCATCCCCTCCCCCATCCGTCGACGCTGGGGAACCTCGACACTGGCACTCGAGGACCTCGGCGACCACGTCGTGCTGCGACCGGCGCCTGAGGACCCTGTCGCGGCCGCCCGCGGCGCGCTCGCCGGCGAGATAACCAAGACGAGCCGCGAGCTGCGCAGAGCCGCACGAGAGGACGAGCGCGCGGCCGAACGGCGCCGGAGCCCCGGCGAGTGAGCGTCATCCTCGACGCGTACGCGCTGATCGCGCTGCTCGCCGAGGAGCCCGCCGCCGAACAGGTCGAGACCCTGATCCGCCGCGGCGAGACGGCGATCACGCCCGTCAACCTCGCCGAGGCGCTCGACGTGCTGCAACGCGTCGCGAAGATCCCCCGCGAACGGCTCGAGGCGCTGACCGCGCCGCTGATTGGCGAGGCGATCGCGCTCGCCGCCGTCGACGAGCGCGTGGCGAGAGACGCCGCCGACATCCGCGCGCGCCGCTACCACCGCACCCGCGCACCGCTGTCGCTCGCAGACTGCATCCTGCTCGCCGCCACCGGGCCGGATGACACGCTCGCAACAGCCGACCGCCCACTGATCCGGGCAGCCGAAGCCGAGAACATCGCCGTTACCGCGCTCGCGGCCTGAGCAGTCCAGCGCCGCATGCCTCGACGGTCGCGGGCCAGCTATCCGTGGCTGCCCAGGCACGCCGAGCGTGTCTGGCGTCCCGTTCTTTGCGGCGTCTATGGCAGCCAGCGGCGCGCATCTTGTGCTCTGGGCGGATTTCACAGCCATTCTCGGCGATGAACCTGGTCGGCATGACTACTTTTCGGCGCAGATGAACGGCGCCGGTTCCCAGTCGGCAGGCAGGGCCGGATTGGCGAGTTCTGCGCGGCGCCAGCAGGGCGGCTTCAGCGAACGCGGGAAGGGCGAACGGTCATCAGCAAGCAGTCGCGACAAGACGCTACGGAACCTCGCGGTGAGAGCGAACGCAGAGCAATCAGTGCGCGCGGACAGCGCAGAGAGCTCTCTCGGTCTCGAGGGGCGGCCGTGCTCAGGGTGTGACTGCAAAGGTGAAAGTCACACTCCGCGGAGGCGTCGGCCGGCTTGCGCACGACCGCCTTGTCAACGGCCGCGATGAGGGGTGGATCGTTGGTTGGTGGAGATGGTGGGCGCTGTGGTCAGCTCGGTGGCGGTGATTTGGTCGGGTGTGCGGTGCGAGCACGCCTTACGTGTCCGGCGGACAGCGAACGGCGCGGGAGGCGCACGTGGCGATCGTTACGCTCCGGCGACGCGAGGCGGAGATGGGCGTTTGGTCATCTCTATGACATCTGCGATCAGTGCAGAGTCAACGACTCGCGACGCACGATTCTTTGTCGGCCAGCGCCCGCGACGAGCGTAAGCGTGTAGCGGCCCGGCAGGAGCCGACGCGACGCGAGCAGGCGCAGGTTCAGTCGTCCGTGCATGCTGCGTGCCGTACCGGTTGCGTACACGGTGCCGTGGCGCGCGAGCGTCGCGTGGACCGTGGAGCCGGCTGCGGTGAATTTGACCGGGCCCGAAACGAGCTTTGTCGTGCACTTTTTCCTGCTCTTTCCGTTCTGCTTGACCGTGGTGCAGGTCACGAGCTCGATCTTGCCTGCCGGACCGGCGGGACCCTGGGCGCCCGCGGGACCGCCTGGACCTTGGACACCAGCGGGCCCCTGCGGGCCCGCTGGCCCGGTGGCGCCGCCGGCACCCGCCGAGCCTTTTTCGCCCTGCGCGCCCGGGGGTCCCTGGGCGCCGTTTTCGCCGTTGGTGCCTTTCGGTCCAGCGGGGCCTTGGTTACCTTCCGGCCCTTCGGGCCCTTCCGGCCCTTCCGTGCCTTCTTTGGCAGCTTTGAGGAACACGGCGGTCACTTCGGTTTCACCGGTCACGTGCACTTCGCAGCTGGTTTCGCCAGTGTTCCTGCATCCGAGCCACCCGGCGAATTCGTAGCCTGTTTCCGGTTGCTCTTCGAGCGTGACGCTCCCCGCTTCGAATTCGGCTGCGCAGGTTCCGGGGCATTCGATGCCCGGGTTCGCGGACTTGACGGTGCCTTTGCCCGTGATCGCAACGGTGAGCGGGAACTTGGGAATCGCCGCGAATTCGGCGGTCACTTCCTTCGTTTCGCTCAGCGTCACCTTGCATTCGCCCGTCCCAGAGCACGCGCCCGACCAGCCCGCGAACGTCGACCCCGCTTCCGGCGTCGCCGTCAATTCGACTTCGCTGCCTTCCGCGAACTGCGCTTCGCAGGTCAGGCCACATTCGATGCCTGCGGGCGCGGAGGTGACCGTTCCGGTACCGGCGCCCGCCTTGGCGACTTTGAGCGTGAAGCTGGGAAGCGCGGCGAATTCGGCGGTCACTTCCCTGGCTTCGCTCATCGTGACCTTGCATTCGCCGCTCCCAGAGCAGGCGCCCGACCAGCCGGTGAACGTCGAACCTGCTTCCGGCGTCGCCGTCAATTCGACTTCGCTGCCTTCCGCGAATTCCGCTTCGCAGATCAGGCCGCATTCGATGCCGGGCGGCGAGGAGGTAACGACCCCCTGGCCGCTTCCGGACTCCAACACCGTCAGCCCGAACACGCCGCCGAGCGGGGCGAAAACAGCTTCGACTTCGGCGGCCGAACTCATGGTAACCCTGCATACGCCGGTTCCCGAACAGGCGCCCGTCCAGTCGACGAACGTCGAGCCGGGTTCGGGCGTCGCCGTCAATTCGACTTCGCTGCCTTCTTCGAATTCGGCAGAGCACGCCAGGCCGCATTCGATGCCGGCGGGCGAGGAGGTGACCGTGCCCTGCCCGGCACCCGACTTCGAGACCGTGAGCGTGAAGCGGGGTATGAGTGCGAATTCGGCTTTCACTTCCTCGGGTTCGGTCATCATGACCTTGCATTCCCCCGTGCCCGAGCAGGCACCCGACCAGCCGGCGAACGTCGATCCGGCTTCCGGCGTTGCGGTCAACGTCACTTCAGCGGCTTCTTCGAATTCCGCAGAGCATGTCGACCCGCATTCGATACCGGCCGGCGACGAGAACACCGACCCGGCGCCCGCCCCGGTCTTTTCGACCGTGAGCGTGACCGGTGGGTCGGAGACGCTGCCGGAGGGGAAGAAGTGAAGCGCGGAGCCGTCAGACAGGCCAGGCAAACCCGGCGCCGGAAGAGCAGAGATGCGTGATGCGTCGCCCGAGTGGGCGGCCGAGGCGGAACCTGGCGCCAAGGCGAGCGTGGCGGTCAGCGCGCAGAGCAGCGCCGCCAGCACCGGCAGGACGCGTTTAGGATCGATCGTCGCGAAAAAGCTCATTGCGCTCCCCTCCACCCGCGGTGTTCCTCCGGCGCGACCGACGTGCAGCCCTGCCTCCCCGAAGGCTCCGAAACTCCAAAGACGCCAGCACCCTAAGCGCAATCGCTGCCGCCTGTCAAGGTGGATACGCAAACGTGGTAGATGCGCTGGCAACGGTGATCATGCGGCCAGAAGCGCGGATATGTCGGCGGCAGGCTGACGTCCACGGATTGACGCACCCGCCCGCGGCGCGGGCGGGTGCGGGCGGACAGGCAGCGGAGGGGGACGCCGACCGATCGGCGGAGGCCGGAGCCTGTGGAGGCACGCCTCGCACGGCGCACAGGTGATGCAACCGCGGCACCACGGGCGGTTAGTGCGGGCACACAGCGCACCGGACAGGGACGCTGACCGATCACGCCACGCCGGGGCGTGATCGTGCGGTTGCACGGACACGCAGGAGGTGCGGACGATCATCGCGCCCACGGCGGCGGCCATCGCAAGGACCGCGACGATCAGGATCAGCGTCGCGGTCTGAGGCAGGCAGGGACCAGACCTCGCGGTCTCCACGACCCGTCATCGCCGCACAGTTGAGGAGGGCGAGGAGATCACCTCGCGTGGGTGCACGCCGGGGCGTGAATCCTCAAGCCGACGTCGCGGCCGACGAGGAGCGCGCGTCCTGCACCGTGGCGACGAGGACCACGTCCTCCTGCTCGTCGTAGACGTAGAGAATCAGCATCCACCGCCATGGGCCGAGGACGAACCGGAACGGCGTCCAGCCGCCCTCGAGCTCCCGCCCGACACGCGGGAAGCTCTCCAGCAGACGCAGGGAGCGCCTCACGCGCTGCTTCGTGTCGGCGGGCAGGCTGTGGGTGACGATCATGCGGTCGAGGTCCTCGGCGGCGGTCGCGCTGACCGTGACCCGGGTCACCGGCTAGAGCTGATCCAGCGGGATCGCCTCGCCGCGGCGAGCCCGCTCGACGCCCTCGCGCGCCCGATTCCGCGCACCGGGGATGCCGTCGAGCAGGGCGACGATGTCGCGCGCCTGCGGGTCGCTCTCCTCGAGCGCCGTCGACAGCAGCGCCCGCGCGAGCGTGCCCTCCTGGACGTGGGCACGCTCGGCCAGACGGGCCAGCCGAGCTGCGTGCTCGGGATCCAGCGTCACGTTCAGCCGGTGAGCGCCACGTCCCATACGCGGCAGTCTACTACACGATTCGGCACACGGCGTGTAGCCGCGGACCGATGCACGCGTCGCATGCGGGGAAGGCCGTGCGCGGTCCAGTGGCGCGCGCTTCGCGTGTGGAGAAGGCGTGGTCTGATCCACCGCGCCGTAGGCGCATGTCGCGGCTGCTATACGGCCAGGCGCCCGGGCGGGGGTATTTGATGCACCCGTCCGCGCCGCGGGCGGTGCGGGGCGGACAGGCAGCGGAGGGGGACGCCGACCGATCGGCGGAGGCCGGAGCCTGTGGAGGCACGCCTCGCACGGCGCACAGGTGATGCAACCGCGGCACCACGGGCGGTTAGTGCGGGCACACAGCGCACCGGACAGGGACGCTGACCGATCACGCCACGCCGGGGCGTGATCGTGCGGTTGCACGGACACGCAGGAGGTGCGCACAGGAAGAGCGTGGCTGGCGAACTCGGCGTGGCGCACGGACCCAGCTGCGCTGCCCGGACGGGAGCGAATGCGAAGCCGAAAGCTGAAAGTCACACTCCGTCGGAGGCGTGGGCGGCGCGCAGCGCCGCCCACTTGTCAAAGGCAGCGATGAGGGGTGGGTCGGGGTTGGGTAATGGGTCGAGCTTGGATGGCGAAACGAAAGGTGCCACCCGAAGCGACACGCGGGCCGCCCTCACCGACACGCGGGCCACGTGCACATGTACAGCTGCGTCTGCTCAATCCTGCAGTGCAAGCGAAGCCGGGACGCGAGCGGCCAAACGCCCCGGCAGCGCGAGGATCGCGACGGCCGCCGCCGTGACGAGACCAACACTCGCGAGGGCGGGGGCGAGCCCGATCGACGAGACGACCGGGTAGTTGATGACATGCGCGAGCGCGCGGTCGAGCAGCTGCTGGCCGAGCAGCCCAAACACGGCACCCGTGCCGCAGCCGACGGCGAGCAGGATCAGGCTCTCGAAAAGGATCGTGCGCCAGAGGTCGCCCGGTGAGAACCCCTCGAGCTTGAGCTTGGCCAAACGCGGGCGACGCTGCCAGATCATCGCGCCCACGGCGGCGGCCATCGCAAGGACCGCGACGATCAGGATCAGCGTCGCGATCTGAGACAGGCGGGTGAGGCCCTGGCGGCTGAGCGCGCGCTGCTGGGCGGCGCGCGCTTGCGCCGTCTGGACCGCCAGGCCGGTGGACGGGCCCAGCGCATGGCGGATCTCAGCCGCGGCGTGGCGCTGGCTCTCGCCGGGGTCGAGCAGGACGTTATAGGCGGCTGCTTCGAGGCTCCCCCACGCGCGGGCGTAATCGACGGCGTTCATGACGATCGCGCCCGGGGCCCAGCCGACGTTCGTGGAGAGAGCGGCAACGCGGAAGACAGTGGGGTCGGGCGCAGGAAGAGAGAACGGCTGGCCGATGCGCAGGTGGTGTTCGGCGGCGAGGGCTTCGGAGAGCACGAGCCAGCCGCCCCGCCGCACCCGAGCGGTTGCACCAGCCACGTTGCCTTGCACGATCTGCGAGGGCGGCAACAGCCGCGAGGCCTGCGCGGGCGGCGCGATGACCCACACGCGGCGTTCGCCCCAGTCGAGCAGCCCGCCACGGTAGATACCAACGGCGCGGACGCCAGGGAGTCGCGCGAGACGGGTCGTCATGGTGCCGGTGGCGAACGGCGCGGCAGTGAGCAGGTTGTAGGCACCGGCGGGGGCGACCCATACGTCGGTGAACGCGTTCTCGTCGTGGGCGGCATCTTCAAGGCCATGCAACAGGTCGCCGTGCGCGCCCTGGATGCTCACCGCACCGAAAACGGCGATCGCGCCGGTCGCGGCGACAGCGACTGCGCGCGCGCGGCCCGCGCGCAGCTCCATCACCGCCACGTGCGGCGTGGCACTGGTGATCGCCGGAGCGAGCCGGCGCACGAGCGCGAGCGCTCCGTCGAGCGGGACGGACAGGAGGAGCAAGAGGGCGAGGATGAGCGTGACCATGCCGAGAATCGCGAGCTTGGGAGCGATCACGAGAATGAGGAGCGAGAAGCCGACACACGTCAAGCCGGCCGCGGGCAGCCACAGGCGCCGCGCGGCCGACGCACGCTCGCGTGGAGCGATCGCAGCGAGGGGGTCGCGGGAGAGGATGTCGCGCAGCGGCGAGAGGACCGCGACGGTGGCCGCGAGCATCCCCCCCGCGATCGCCACCGCCCAGCACTGCCAGGTCACCACGCGCTGCGAGCCGACCGCAAATGCCGAGGCGAGATAGCCCGGCGTCGAGCGGAACAGATGGATCGAGAGCTCATCGCCAAGAGCGAGGCCGATCACGCTCGCCAACGCGCCGAGCAGCACGGCGTCGAGCAGGAGAAGCGCGATGACCGCGGCGGGAGTGTAGCCGTCGCGCCGCAGGTCGGCGATGAGCCTTCTTCGTTGCGGGACGGTGAGCAGCATCGCGTTGAAGGCGAAGAGGAAGCCCACCAGCGCGCTGATCACGGCGAACAAGGAGGTCGACTGGTTGGTCGCGGCCGCGGCCTTCGCGAACAGGCGCGTCTCATAGTCCGCCGCCGCGACATTCAGGCGGCCGGCGGCGAGACGAGTCAGGGCGGCACGAACCCGCGGCTGCGCGCCCGCCGTGGGCTCGACGAGGATACGGCTGAGGCGGCCGTGCAGGCCCGACAGTTCCTGGGCGTATCCGAGCGGGGCGATCGCGATCGGGCTGGCGGCGAGGCCTCCGATCTGGCGCGGGCCGAGCTGCGAGTAGAGCGCCGCCTGCTCTGTCGCTCCGGCGATCTGAAGGGTAAGCATCTGGCCGAAGCGAGTCACGCCGAGGTGCCTGGCCAGCGGCGAGGGCAGCACGACCGCGCCAAGACCGGCGAACGGCGTCAATTCGGTGCGAGCGACCAGGGCGCCACCGAGCTGCTTCAGGCTCGCGTCGGCGCCGACGAGCTGGACCGACTCGACCCCCTTTGGGCCGATCGCGTTGGCGTTCGCTTCCAGCAGCGGCGCGGCGACGCGTACCCCCGGGACGCTGCGGACGCGGCCGAGCAGCGCCTGTGGGAAACCATGCGCGTCGCGCGAGGAGACCTGGAGCGTCGCGTGGCCGACGACACCCGCGTTCAGGTGTGAGACGGAGCTGGAGAGACTCTGGCTGGCAATCTGGGAGGCGAACAGCAGCGCGACGCCCGCGGCGATACCGACGACGGCGAACAGCTCCTGCAGCAGGCGCGCACGCAGTCGCACACCGTAGAGGTGCAGGGCGTTGGCCGGCCTCACTCGGGCGCGTGCTCCGCCAGGCGGCCGTCGCGCAGCGTTAGCACGCGGTCGGCGTAGCCGGCGGCGAGCGGGTCGTGGCTGACCAGCACGATCGTCACGCGCCGCTCGCGACACAGCTCACGAAGGAGTGCGAGCACTTCGCGGCTGCGCTTGGTGTCGAGGCTTCCCGTCGGCTCGTCGGCGAGCAGCAGCCGCGGCTCGGTGGACAGGGCACGGGCGATCATCACCCGCTGGCGCTCGCCCATGGAGAGCGTCTCCGAGCGATGGTGAAGCCTCTCCCCCAGTCCGAGGCGCTGCATCAACGGGGTGATGCGGCGATGCGCCTCGCGCCAGCGCACGGTCTTCAACAGCTTCAGCACCGCGTTATCGATCGCGCTCACGCCCGGCAGCAGGTCAAAGCTCTGCCGCACGAACCCCAGCTCGGAAAGGCGGAACTCAGAAGCCTCCCGCTCGGCGAGCGCCGAGACGTCGCGGCCCGCGACGAACACGCGGCCGCTGGTCGGCTGAAGGAGCGCTGCGATCATCAGCAGCAAGGTCGTCTTGCCCGAGCCGGATGGTCCGTACAGCGCGATCATCTCGCCCTGATCAACCCACAGAGAGACACCGTCGACGGCGCGGACGGCCTCCTCGCCGGGCGTCGGATAGTGCTTGACGAGGTCGCGGAGCTCAAGCACGGGCAGGCACCAGGCACGGTCCTCGAGAGAGAGGAAGGCCGAGGCACTCGACCGGTGTGCGGCTTGGCGTGGCGCGCAACCCGTGGCTTCCCAGCTAGCTGTAGTTGCGGCCGATGAGCGTGTGAGCGAGCCGCCGGGCGCGGAACATCGCGGTCGCGACGGTGAGCGCCGGCCCCATGATGCGGGTCACACTGCGGGTGATGGCCTGCCCCTCGGCGGTGTCGCACTCGGGGGCGGACAGGTAGTAGCTGCCCATGGCGGTCAGGATCACCCTGTGGGCGTGCGGGTGCGCGAGGCGCTCGGTGGCGTCCCTGGCTCTCATCGCGAGACCGGCGAGCTGCGCTGCCGCGTAGGCGTTGGATCCGTAGTAGTCGAGCAGGCAGCGCCGTCCGCCCTCGAGGTCCTCGCGGCGGTCAACGAGACTGTCGAGCAGCGAATGCAGAGCCCCCGCCGAGGGGAAGTACACGCGGTCGATCTCGCGCGCTTCCCACGAGTCGAGCTCCGGGGTCGCTGCGGCGGCAATGAGCGCGTGCACGGAAAGCGATGAACCCGCCGCGGCGGCCGTCTCCCACCACACCAGGCCACTGCCGGCCGGTGTCGCCTCTATGGCCCATCGCTCGAGGGCGTCGTGGCCGCCGTGGGCGTCGCTGAGGTTCAGGGTCTGAAAGTCGAGGATGCGCGCTGCGGCCTCCCTCGCAGCAGCGGCGACGGCCGGGTAGGACGGCAGCGCGGCGAGCACGCCGGCGCATGTGTCGAGCAGCGCGAGGAGATAACCGCCATCGTCGCGGTGGGGGTTGTGCGCGTAGTAGTCGGGGTGCGGCGCGCGCGGGTGAAGCGCGGTCAGAAGCGCCTGGTGGAGCTGGTCCGTGTTGGTCAGCGGGCTCTCGCTCGGCTGCTCGGACAGCGCGTCCAAATAGTTGTACGCGGTTTGGAACGCGACCAGGGCACGCACGACGCTTCGACGCTCGCGCGCTGGGGAGAGTGTGGCGAACAGAGCGGCGCCCTCGATGTTCCCGCGCTTGGCGAGCGCCTCGGCGGCAGTCCGGCGCAGGTTCGCGTCGGGTATCTCGCCGGCCCTCACGGCCCAGGACGCGAGCTCGACGGCGCACCGACGGCAAGACGAGGAGGAGATAGCGCACGACCATGTCGAGGAACGCGTGCGGCAGCTCGAGGCGCCTGACCACCCCTTCGAGCGTTCGCGGCGGGTGCTCGGCGCCGACGCTTGCCGCCGTGACGTGCGGGCTGGGGTGGCCGTTGTTGGTGTGCAGCGTTGTGCTCATACGCGGCGGCGAGCTCCTAGCGGCGGCGTGGCGGACAGGGGACGGTGTCGGCGGCTTCGGCGCTGGTGCCGTCGACGAACTGGAAGATCGCCGAGAACTGAAAGCCGTGGCGGGGGCAGCGTTCAGGCAGCGAGACGCCCTTCGGGTGAAAGCTCACCAGGCGGCCGTGGCGGCGTTCGTGGTAGACGAGGCCATTAGGCCCGATCGTCGTGTGCACGCTGAGGATCGACACCGGCGGGCCGGCGGTCACGCTCGGGATCAGCGGCACGGGTGTCTGAATGCGTCCGCCGAGTGTGCTCGTGCCTTCGATGAGTTCGCCGGCGAGCACGATCTGGGCGTAGACCGGCGCCTGCCCGTTGGCGTAGAAGAGAACGACGATGTTGCCGTTGCGAGGCGGGCCCATGAACGCCTGGATATCGGGGATCTCATGGCCCGAGCCGGTCCCGAACGGCACTTCGACGAGTGCGCTGCCGAAGCCCAGGCGTGAGTTCGCAGGGCAACCGGACAGGCCACGGGCGAGCAGCGCGGCCGGCTGGCAGATGGCGAGGCCGAGCGTCGTCGTCAGGTAGTCGATCCCGGGTGGGAGGCGCAGCGTCACCCCCGACAGGGGGGCGGGCAGGCCGCCTTCACTGTTGGCCAGTTCAAAGCCGAAGCCGACCGTCGTCGAGGCGCCGAGGCGGTCAGGCGTGAAGGAGGCATGCAGCGTCGCGGACTCGGCCGCCGAGGCCTGCGCCGGGATGGCCAGGCAGATCGCGGCCACGGCGAGAAGGATCAGCCGGCTCGAGCGGGCGATCGTGCCAACCTCACTGATAGCGAAGCGTTCCGGAGAGCTTGACCTGGACGGCGTCGTTGGAGCGCTGGATCGAGCCGGTGAAACGGAGGTCTCGCGCGTTCGCGTGAGCGTAGGTGCCGGTGCCGCGCGTGATCGAGAGCGACCCCGAGAAGTCCGCGTAGCCTCCAACCACGTGGTAGGACGCCGAGCCGTCGCCCGACAGCGAGCCCCCGCCGGGGTAGATATTCACTTCCGCGCTGACCGAGTGCTGCGAGCTGACGTTCAGATGGATGTAGATCTGGCCGCGGATCGTGCCCGAGGCCGAGCCCACCTCGTTCAGGTGCAGCTGGTGGCTGCTGGTCAAGTGAAGGCGCCCGGTCTCAGAGAGCGTGACGGTGCGCGCGGCGCGCGCGCCAGCGGCCGCTGAGGACGGTGCCGGCGCGGCGAGAACCAGCACGGGGAGCAGGGCGAGGACTCTCATCGACACGGCGTCAGCGTACGCCGCGCGCCAATCATCTGTCAAGGTGGGTACTCGAAGCGCGCGAACTCCGTGCCACATCGCGCTCAACAGCGCGAGCCGCCGGTACACACGAGGCATCGCGCGCGGCTCGACGCGATCGCGCCCGCGAGCAGGACGTCAGTGAGTGCGCCGAGCGCTGAGCAGCGCCGGCGCTGCGCTCGCGGGACCGCGGGTTCTGGGCGAGCTCTCCCAGCATGTGCGGCTGCGCTTCACCCCTCCGGGCCGCGCGGCACAGCGCGAGGACGAACAGCAGCGCCGACAGCCACGCGGGCAGGATCAGCAGCGGCACCATGCGCTCAGCGCCTGCCGACTCGTGAGAGCTGCGCCTGTTCGGTCTCGCGTCGTCCGACGTGGGTCAGACGCCAGGCGTTGGCGGCCCCCGGAGCCGGTGTCTCGCAGCGCGCGTAGCCAAGATCGCCCAGCCGGTGGAGCAGGCGCGAGATCTGGGCCTCGTCGGCGCCACCGACACCGGCGGCCACCTGGCGGTTGCTGGCGCCCGGGTGTTCGGCCAGGAAGCGCATGACGAGGAGTCTGCGTGGTGCCCGATGGGTCATGTCGCAATCACGTCACAGCAGGAGCGCAAATCGCAATGCGGGACCGGGCAAGCCGCGGAAGATGCAAGCACCACCGGGCGCGCGTTGGGCCGGGAGAAAGGATGCCGCGGCGGGGAAGACGTGCCGCGGCATCCATTGTCGAACCGAACATGAGCGTCTGGCCGGTGCCGCCGTGGCACTGGCGCGCAACGAGTTGGGCTGCGGCAAGCCGCAGCGCTCGAACGCACGCGGTCAAACGACACCCCAAATGATCGGCAAAAACACTCCGGGCAGCCTAGGCGAGGACGGCGCGGACTGTCAAGCCTGATATCTGAAGAACCCCCTCGCGTGCAAGTTCCCCTATCTTCCCGCCCGTGTCCACCCGAGGCGCGAGCAGCGCAAAGGCGCCTATCTGCCCTCAGCCGCGTGGATGTGCCTGGTGAGCGAGGGTCACAGCGAGACAGACCGACTACAGGCGGCGATGCTGATGGCGGTCGCGAGCCACGGTTACGCAAGCATCACGGTAGCTGAGCTGACGCAGCTGGCGGGCGTGTCCCAGCGTGCCTTCTCAGAGCGCTTCGACAGCGTCGAAGCGTGCTTTCTCGCGACCCACGACGTGATCGTGCACGACGCGCTGAGCTCGGTGCGCGCAGCCTATGATCGCCACCTCGCGGGCCCCGCAGACGCGGTGAGAGCGGTCCTCGGAAGGCTCCTCGAGCTGATCTGCGGCGACCCGCGCGCCGCCACGCTCGTGCTGCTCACGCCGCAGAGCGCCGGCGCGCCCGCAATCGCCCACGCCGAAGACGAGCTTGTCGTGCTCGAGGGGATGCTCAACGAGGGGTTCGCGCGCCACGCGCCGCGAAGCCATGCGTCCGAGCTGACGGCGAAGGCGATCGCGAGCGGGATCAGGAAGGTCCTCGCCGATCACCTGCAGCGCGGTCAGCTGGGCCGGCTGGCGCGTCGGGGCGATGCGCTCAGCGACTGGGTACTGTGCTACTGCTCGGCCGCGCTCACGGTGCATGACGGTACGCCGGCTTGCAGCGTCGGCGCACGCGGGCTGCAGGGGTATTGGCGGCAGAGCGCCGCGGAGATGCCCGAGCGAGAGCGGATCCTGCGCGCGGTCGCCGCGCTCAGCTCGGGCGAGGGAGGTCAGCCGGTCGACGTGTCGGCCGTGCTGTCGCGGGCGGATGTCTCGCCGCAGACGTTCAGCGAGCACTTCGGCGACGCGCACGAGGCGTTCCTGGCGAGCTACGAGCAGGCCAGCCGGCGAGCGCTGGGCCTCACGCTAGGGAGATTTCAGGCGGCGGGAAGCTGGCCACAGGCGGTCCATTGGAGCCTCGCGGCGCTGCTCGAGCTGCTCGCCTCAGAGCCGGACTTCGCTCGGCTGGCGTTCGTCGAGGTCCTAGCCGCGGGCCCAGCCGCCGCCGAGCAGGTCGAGCTGCGCTTCGAGGCGTTCGCCGCCCTGCTGGACCCGGGCTATGTGCACTGCAAGAGCCCGCCCACTCGGGTCGTGGCGCACGCCGTCGCCGGTGGGATCTGGGGGGTGATCCAGTACCACGTCGTGCGCGGGCTGACGCAATGGCTGCCGAGCGCGGTGCCCGCGCTGACGGCGTTCGCGCTGACGCCGTTCATCGGCGCGGAGCGGGCGAGCGCCATCGCCTCAGAACCACTCAACGGCCAGGGCACGTATTGACGGCACCCAGCGAGGGCCGCAGACGGCCGGTATTGTCAAATATCGTGGCATCGCGACGCGCAAGGGCCCCGGAGCTCGAGGTTCGCCGGTTGCCTCCCGGTCAGCACGGGCTCGGCCGCGAGGCGGTGCAGCGCAGCCAGCGCGAGCGGCTGCAGCGGGCGATGGTGGCGGCGGTCGCCGAGCAGGGCTACGCGAGAACGAAGATCCGCGATCTCGCGCGTCTGGCGGGAGTCTCGCCGAACGCGTTCTACGAACTGTACGAGAGCAAGGAGGAGTGCTTCCTGGCCGCGCACGACGCCGTGGCGCGACTCGCGATCGAGCGTGTGTCCGCAGCAGCCACGCAGGCGGAGGGCTGGCGCGAGCGGCTGCGGCTCGCGTTCAGCGCGTTCATCGACACCGTGATCGAACAGCCCGACGCGGCCTACCTCGCCGTGGTCGAGACGCACGCCGTCGGCTCCATGGCGCTCAAACATCAGCAGAAGGCACTCGACGCGCACGAGCGGATGATGCGCCAGTGCCTCGAGCTGGCGCCGCACGGCAAGGCCATCAGCGACACGACCGTTAAGGCGATCGTGTGCGGCACCCGCAGCATCGTCTACCACCACGTCGGCAGCGGGCACCCGCAACAGCTGCGGGGGCTCGTCGAGCCGATCCTCGACTGGGTTGAGAGCTACCACAGCGAGGCCGGGGCCAGGGTGCCGGACGCGATCGGCTCAAGACGCGCCGCCGTGCGGCTGCCTCGCCCGCCCCGGTCCGCAGCGCGCGCCGAGCGGGAGCAGGCGACCCTCGGACACAGAGAGCGGATCATGCGGGCGGTGGCGGCTCTCACCTGCGAGGACAGCTACCAGGCGCTAAGAGTCGAGGCGATCAACGCGCGGGCGGGCGTGTCGAGCCAGACCTTCTACGAACACTTCAAGAACAAGCACGACGCGTTCCTCGCCTGCTATGACCGGGTGAGCCGGCGCGCGCTGGGCGCGACGATGACGAGCTTCCAGGCCGCCGCGAGCTGGCCGGAGGCGATCCAGGCCAGCCTGCAGACGCTGCTCGGCTTCGTCGCGGCCGAGCCCGAGTTCGCGCGCCTGGGCTTCTTCGAGGTGCTCGCGGCAGGGCCGACAGCGCGCAGGCGCGCCGAGGCTCGCATGGAGGGGTTCTCGGCGATCCTCGACCCCGGCTTCGAGCAGAGCGAGCGGCCGCCGCCACACGTGGTGAGCGCGCTTATCGCGGGCGGTATAGCGGGCGTCATCCAGTACCACATGCTGCACGGGCCGGCGCGGCGGCTGCCGGAGCTGACGCCGCAGCTGACCTACGTGGCGCTGACGCCGTTCATCGGCGCCGAGCGAGCGGCAGACGTCGCGGTCGGCCCGCTCCAGCCCGGAGGGCCAGACCCGACACGGGGATAGACAACCGAGCCCGTCCGAACACCGATTAGACAGGGATGGCGCTCGAACGGGCCCGGCCTCCAGAGGGATGGAGCAGCGCGACTCCTTCGAGGATGAGGGAGGGTCGAACCGTGTGGCAGAAGCCTAAGCAATATCACGCGTGTCTGTCAAGACGGATACTCGATGCGCGGCGGGTTGGCCATTGTGTCCAGGACTGGCGGGTGCAGCGCCCCGTCCAACGCTTGCCAGTTAGGAGAATGATCGATTACGCAAAGCGGTCGTTCAAGCTAGCCGCACGGTGTGTCCGCCGGGCTCTTGCGGGGGCGTCAGCCAGCAGGGGAACGAATGGCGCAGGCGAGCTCAGGCGCCGGACACGAGAGCAACACGTCGCTCCTGCTCGGGCCCACAGCTTCCAAGTGCGACAACGCTGCTCAACTCCCCCAGCATCGCGCGCAGCGGCGCGGCCAGATGGGACAGCCGATGCGCCTCGCCAATCTCGACGACCTCGCGGACAGCCGTCGTGGCGATCGTGCGTGCGGGCGCGGCCCCCACGCAGGCACCCGCCAGCTGCGGCTCCAGCACGGCGAGGAGCTCGCGGATCAGGCTGTCCGTACGTGTCGGGACGGGAGAGTCGCCTGTGGCGAGGTGCGTCATGAACATGCCCGCCAACTCCGGCTCCTCCTCGAGGAACGCGAGCAGTGCGAGCAGGGTGGCCCTACGCCGCTCATCCCCGCTGGCGAGGTCAGCCGCGGCGGCTCGCACGCGGGCGCGGGCGCGGGCGACGGTCTCCTCGAAGGCTTGGGCGAGAGCATCGTCGCGGTCGGCGAAGAGGCCGTGGAACGCGCGACGCGAGGCGCCCGCGAGCGAGCAGATGCGCGTCACGGTGACAGCCTCGAGCCCCTCCTCGCAGGCGATTTCGGCCAGTGCGTGGAGTATTCTCATGCGCTGCAGCTCGCGGTCGCTCGGATCGCGCAAGCGGACGGCGCGCATCTGCGCGGCCGGCGACTCGCGAGTAGAGAGCCGAGAGCCCCTTCGGTTCGAAGGCCCAGCGTGTTGGGCGGCGAGCGTTTCGTGTGCGCGACCGTCGTGAGAGGCCCGTCTCTGCACGTCTCGCATCCTCGCGATCGACGTACACCGAGACAACACAACGGACAGAACGTTCTACGTCTTGACATAGTCGGCTGGCGCGCCCGGAGGCTGTCAGGTCGGTTACGCTACGCGGTCAGGATGAGGGGTGCAGGGCAGCGAACCTACGAGACGACGCCGATGCGCTCGCTGGTGAACTGGGCGCTGCTGGGGCTCGTCATCGACCGGCCGAGCTACGCGTACGAGCTGGCGCAGCGCTTCGACCGACAGTACGCCGACGCGCTGTCGCTGTCGAGCGTCTCCCACGTATACACGGCGCTGAGCACCCTCGAGAACCGAAGTCTCATCGAGGAGCTCGAGGGAACCCGCACGGGACGCCAGCCCAAGCCCCACTACCGGGCGACTGCGCGCGGGATCGCCGAGTACCGGGACTGGCTCGTTGCCCAGATCACCGAGGAGCGGCAGCGCCAGCGACTGCTCGTGCTGCAGCTGGGGACGCTCACTCGCAACCCCCAGGCGGCGCTCGAGATCCTCGCACGCTACGAGCAGAGCTGCCTCGAGCTGGCCGGGAAGCTGCCGCTGGGCGCGCCTGTGGAACCCGACAGCGCAGCCGAGCTGACCGGCCGTCTGATCGCCGAGGAGGGCCGCCTGGCGATCGGGGCCAAGCTCGCCTGGGTGCAGTACGCACGGCAGGAGTTCAAGGCGCTGGCAGCGCGCACGATACGGCGATGAGCCTGCTCGAACTCGACCACGTCGCCAGACGCCACAAGCGGGGGGCGCGCGAACACGTGGTGCTGCGCGACGTGTCGCTGACGCTCGAGCCGGGAGAGCTCGCGGTCGTGTGGGGGCAACGGCGATCCGGGCGCTCCACGCTGCTGCGGATCGCGGCGGGGATCGAACGGCCCGACAGCGGCGTCGTCCGTCTGCGCGGAGTGGACCTCACTCGCTCGCGGCGCAGCGCGCTCGGCGATCAGATCGGCTTCTGCCAGCGGCCGCCCGTCTCGCTTCGCGGCGAGAGCGTGCTCGAGGAGGTGATGGCGGTGCTGCTCGCCCGCGGCCTCGGCCAGGCGCGGGCGCGCACGCTCGCCGCCGCGTCGCTGCAGCGCGCCGGCGCCGCCGGCCTCGCGGCGATGTCGCCCGCCGAACTAGACAGCGGCGAGGCTCTGCGGGTCGCGCTGGCACGTGCGCTCGCGCTGGAGCCCGCGCTGCTACTCCTCGACGAGCCGACAAAGGGCGTCGAGCTGCTTGCGCGCGACGGCATCCTGGCGCTGCTGCGCACGCTCGCGAGCGACGGCATCGCGGTGCTCGCCTGCACCGGCGAGCCGACGGGCCTCTCCGGCGCGGACCGCACGCTCGCGCTCGACGATGGCGAGCTGCGAGGCGCCACCACGCCCGCGCTGGCGCCCGTCGTGCCGCTGCGGCGCTCCGCGTGATCACGCTCGAACTGGACAGCGTCGTCAAGCGCTACCACGCCGGCGACAGGGAGGTGTCCGCAATCGACGGCGTGAGCCTGACCCTGAGGGCCGGCGATATGGTCGCGCTGCAGGGTCCCAGCGGCTCCGGCAAGACCACGCTGCTGTTGCTCAGCGCTGGCCTGTTGACACCCGAGCGGGGAGCCGTCCGCTACCGCGGCGAAGACCTCGCAGCGCTCGGGGAGCGGGAGCGCTCCGAGCACCTTCTGGCGCGGGTGGGCTTCATTCACCAGAGCCCCCACCTGATGCCGCGCGTCTCAGCGCTCGAGAACGCGGCGATGAAGCTGATGCTCGCCGGCAGCGGGCTGCGCGCGGCGCAGCGGTTGGCCGCCCCCTGGCTCGAGCGTGTCGGCCTGGCCGAGCGCGCGGAGCACACGCCCGAGCAGCTATCCGGCGGCGAGCGCGCGCGCGTGGCGATCGCCCGCGCACTCGCCGGATCACCGGAGCTGATCCTCGCCGACGAGCCCACCGGCAATCTGGACAGCGCGGGCAGCGCACAGATCATCACGCTCCTGCGCGCAATCGCCCACGAGCAGCGGGCGGCCGTGCTGCTCGTAACGCACGACCCCGACGCCGCCGCCCTGGCCGACAGGCGCCTGCGCCTTCGCGACGGGCGGCTGCTGGCGGACCCGGCCCGGGAGCGGACGCAAGCATGCGGCTGATGCACCCCTACGCGCTCGTGTACTTCTACCGCCGGCGGCTGCGGGTGCACGCCGTGCAGGAGCTGCTCGCGGGCGTCGGGATCGCGATCGCCGTCGCGCTGGTGCTGGCCGCGATGATCGCGGAGGGCAGCATCGCCGGCTCCACCCGCAAGGTCGTGCGCACGCTGGTCGGTCCGGCGAGCCTGCAGCTGCGTGCGCGTGGTGGGGAGGGGTTTCCCGAAAGCCTGCTGGCGCGGGTGGAAGCGATCCCCGGCGTCAAGCAGGCCGGGCCTCTGCTCGAGCGCACCGCCGCCGTCACCGGTGCGGACGGACGGCGCGTCACGATCGACGTCGCTGGGACCGAGATCAGCATGGCGGTGCTCGACGGGCTCGCGCACACGCTGCCGGTCGGCGCGCTCAGCTCCGGTGGCATAGGGCTGAGCAGGGCGGCCGCGGCGCGGCTCGGCATCGGCGCCGCCGCGACCCCGCCAGCCCGCGTCGCGCTCACGCTGCGTGGGCGCAGCAGTGTCCTGAACGTCTCCGCGGTCCTCGGCCACGAAGCAGCCGGCGCGCTGTCTGACGCGCTCGTCGGGGTCATGCCGCTGCGCCAGATGCAGCGACTCTGCGCGTTGCCGGGCCGGCTCACGCGGATCTTCATCCAAACCCAGCCCGGAGCGCAGCAGCGGGTACGGGCGGCGCTCACCCGGATCGCGCACGGCAGGCTCACCGTGGCTCCCGCCGAAGAGGACGTCGCGCTGCTACGCCAGGCGCTCACACCCAGCGACCAGGCGAGCGCCTTCTTCGCCGCCGTCAGCGGCGTGATCGGCCTGCTGTTCGCGTTCACGGCGATGCTGCTGACGGTTCCCGAGCGTCGTGGCGCGATCGCTGACCTGCGTTTGATCGGCACGCGGCGTGCGGCGATCGTGCAGATGGTCGCCTTTCAGGCGCTGTGCCTCGGCGTCCTCGCCTCGCTCGCCGGGGTGGGCCTCGGGTACCTGCTCTCCGTCGGCGCACTGCACCAGTCGACCGGGTATCTGGCCGAGGCCTTCACGCTCGGATCGAGCACCGTGGTCGGCGTTGCGCCGGTGGCCCTCGCCTTCGTAGGAGGCGTACTGGCGAGCCTCGCGGCATGTGCGATCCCGCTGTTCGACCTGCGTCGCGGCCACGCGCCCGACGGCGTCTACCACGACGGCGGCGTGCCCGGCAACGCGCTGTCGGCACGCATGCAGATCTGGCTGGGTGCGAGCGCGGCGGCCCTGGTCGGGGTGCGGGCGGCAGTCGTGGCCGCGTGGCCGTCCGTGGCGCTGGCGGCGAGCGCTCTGCTGGCGCTGGCAACCGTGCTCGCGGTGCCGCTCGTGTTCGCCTGGACGCTGCGCGCCGCGCGCTGGCTCGCGGACCGGGCGCAGCGACTGACGGTCCTCCCGCTCGCGCTCGCCGCGTTGCGCGGCACCACGCTGCGCTCGCTGGTGCTCGCGGCGACCGGCGCCGTCGCGATCTTCGGCAGCATCGCGCTCGGCGGCGCCCGCCAGGATCTGCTGCACGGCATCGGCGGCTTCGCCCGCAGCTACTCGGCAGACGCGCCGCTGTGGGTTACGAGCCCGGGCGACAACCAGGCCGTCCTGGATCTGGCCGCCGACGGCGCGGGCGCACGAATCGCACGAGTGAACGGCGTCGGCGGCGTGCGGGCCTTCCAGGGCGACTTCGCGGAACTCGCGGGACGGCGTGTGTGGATCATCGCGCGCCCGCCGGGCGGCGCGCGCCAGCTGCTCTCGACCCAGCTCCAGGAAGGCGACCCCGCCAGCGTGGCTCGCTCACTCGCCGGCGGTGGCCAGGTCGCGATCTCAAGACAGCTCGCGAACGCGCTGGGAACCGGCGTCGGGCACGACCTGACGCTGCCCACCCCGAGCGGAAACGTACCCTTCCGCATCGCCGCGACCACGACCAACCTCGCCTGGAGCCCCGGCGTCGTGTTCATGAGCACGACCGACTTCAGCCGCACCTGGCAGACCGCCGCGCCGACAGCGCTGGCAGTGACGCTCGCGCACGGCGCGAGCCCCACCGCGACCGCCAGCCGCGTGCGGGCCGCGCTCGGCCCCGGCTCGGGGCTCGAAGTCGCGACAGCCGCAACTCGACAGGCGAGGATAGACGCGCTCACAGGAGAAGGACTCGGCAGACTCGGAGAGATCGCCACGCTGCTCGTGCTGGCCGCGATCCTGGCGATGGCGGCAGCGCTCGGGTCGAGCATCTGGCAGCGGCGCGCAGCGCTCGCGAGCCTGCGGCTCACGGGCGTCAGACCGAGCCGGCTACGGCAGATCCTGATCACCGAGTCACTGGTGATCCTCGCCGTCGCCTGCGTCACCGGCGCGCTCGCCGGCATCTATGGCGAGCAGGTGATAGACGACTATCTGCGCGCGGTGACCGGCTTCCCCGTCGCGCCGGTCGCCTTCAGCGTCCGGCCGATCCTGATCATCGCCGTCGTGCTGGCGTGCTCGCTGGCGATCGCCTCCGCGCCGGGCTGGCTCGCGTCGCGTGTGTCGCCGGCGCTCGCGCTGGAGGGCGAGTAGGTGCGCGCGCTGTGGGAGCTCGCGCTGGCATGCGTGCGATACCGCGCGAGCGTGCGCACACACGTGCGCCAGCAGCTCAGCCGCTGGAGCGAAGTCGCCGAAGCCATCGAGGACGAATCGCTGCGCAGGCTCGCACTGGAGAAGCTCTCCCGTGAGGGCTTCAACGCCGAGGCGGCCGCGATGCTCGCAACCGGCGCGCCGGCGGCGCAGCGCGCCCGAACCGTGGAGGCGATCGTGGCGCTGGAGGTCCTCTACGACTACCTCGACGGCCGCAGCGAGACGTCGGCCGAGGCGCCGGGCGAGGTGTTCGCGCCGTACATCGCTGCGCTCGCGGGAGGGATGAGCGAACGCGCCGGTCCCGGTGAGGACCCTTATGCGCAGCGCCTCGCGGGTGCCGCCTGTGAGGCGCTCGCCGACCTGCCGGCGATCGCGGCGGTGCGGGCGCGGCTCGAAAGCGCGGGCGTGCGGGGAGCGAGGGCACAGGCGCAGCTGCACCACGACGGCGTCGAGGAGCTGCTGAGCTGGGCGCAGAGCGCCAGCGCGGGGTCCGGCCTTCAGCCGCGCGAGTTCGTCGCCGGCGCCGCGGCGTCGGTGCTCGCGGTGCATGCGCTGATCGCCGCCGCCGCGCGCTCGCAGACGACCGCCGCCGAGGCGAGCGCGATCGCGAGGCTGTACCTGTCGATCGCCGCGATCGCCACGCTGCTCGACGGCACCGTCGACCACGAGCAAGACGCCGACGGTCATGGGTGCGTGGCGCTGTATGAGGATCCGCAGGAGCTGACAGTCGCTCTCGCTGCCCTCACGCGGAAGGCGCTTCCACAGACACGGGCGATGCGTGGCGGCTCACATCACGAGATGATCCTCGCAGGGCTCATCGCGTACTACTCGACAGACCCGGGGGCGCAGAGCGCGTTCGCGGCTCCGGTTCTCGCCGCGCTGGGAGGCGAGCTTGGAGGGTCCCTCACCCCGGCGCTCGCGGTGATGCGCGTCTGGCGGCTCGCCCGGAGGGCCCGCGCGCAGCGTGCGGGTCGAACACCGGCCAGCCTGGGAGAGCCGTGGCCGAGCAGCTAGGCAGCCCGCCCGGCGAGCGCGACGGCCACGAGCCGGACGCCAGCCCGGCGAGACACGTCGCGATCGTCAGCGACGGCAGCGGCCGCTGGGCTCATGCCCGCGGGCTGTCCGTCGGAGACGGGCACGAAGCGGCGGCCGACACGCTGCGTGCTCGCCTGGCAGACGCCATCGAGCTAGGCATCCGCGAGCTGACCGTGTACTCGTTCTCGACCGAGAACTGGAGCCGCCCGGCCGGCGAGGTGAGCGGGCTGCTCGAGCTGTTCACGCACCGCATCGCACGCGAGACCGAGGGCCTCGGAGCCGAGGGCGTGCGGCTGCGCTTTATCGGCCGCCGCCAGGAGCTGCCCCAGCGCCTTCTCGAGGTCATCAGCGAAGCCGAGACGCTGACGGCGGAGAACTCCAGGATCACCCTGTTCGTCGCCGTCAACTACGGCGGACGCGCCGAGATAATCGACGCCGCGCGGCGTTACGACGGCGGCGGTGAGGAGCGGTTCCGCGCGCTGCTGTACGCGCCCGACATGCACGACCCCGACGTCATCATCCGCACGGGACGCGAGCGACGGCTGTCCAACTTCCTGCTGTGGCAGTCGGCCTACGCCGAGCTGGTGTTCCGCGAGGAGCTGTGGCCCGACTTCAGCAGGGCCGCCTTCGAGGAGTCGCTGGCGGAGTTCGCCGAGCGCTGCCGACGCTTCGGGGGGCGGCCGGGACCGGTGCCCGCGCCGGTGCGCGCGAGGTAGGATTGCAGGCATGTTGCGCGCAGCATCAGCGGCCGCTGCGCTCGTGGCCGTCGCCACGCTCGCGGCCAGCGGCAGCGCAGCGCTCGGCGGTCAGAGGGCACACGCCGCGCGGAGCACGAACGTACACGACGAAGGACACCTCGGCTACGTCAAGAGCAGCGGATCGCAGATCCTCGACCAGGGCAAGATGTCAGGCAACCTGCCCGGCTACGCCAAGGTGCGCTTCACCTACAACGGCGAACCGCAGGTGTACGCGAGTTTCACGATCTACGGGTCCGGATGGACGATCAACGGCCACGGCTCCGGGCAGCTGAGCAGCCCGACCAGCCCCGCGCCGAGCTTCCGCGGATCGCTGACACTCAGCGGCGGCAGCGGCCGTTATCGCCACGCACACGGGAGCGGGGAACTGTTCGGCGTGTTCAACCGCCGAAGCTACGCGCTCGTCGTCCAGGCCGTCGGCAAGCTCCGCTACTGACCGGGGCTGGAAGCGCGAACGCGATGAGGCACACAGCACGCGCGACCGCGACGGCACTCGCGCTGTGCGCGCTGCACGCCGCCAGCGCCGCGGCCACCCCGGACGCACGCATGAGCGCAGCATTCTCACCCGAGCGGCTCGGCGCCCCGACCGCGCTGTCGGTCGGGCTCTCGCTCGCCGGCGCAGGCGCGCAACCGCCCGCGCCGATCGGCGGGATCGACATCCACTACCCGCAGAACCTTGGCCTGATCACGAGCAACCTCGGGCTCGCCTCCTGCCCGCCCGAAGCGCTCGAAATCGAAGGACCCTCCACATGCCCGGCCAACTCGCGGATGGGGGCCGGCAGCGCGCTCGTCGAGTTCCAGGTCCAGCACGAAACCCGCGACGAGCAGGTGCGGCTCGCGCTCGTGGCAGGACCCTCCCCCGACGGGCGTCTGCACATACTCATCTCCGCCACCGGCGAATACCCGGTGTTCGCGTCGATCGTGATGTCGGCGGTCGTGCTGCCCGACGAGCTGCAGGTGACGGTGCCGCCGATCCCCGGCCTGCCGGAAGGACCCGACGTCTCGCTGATCAGCATGCACGTCACGATCGGCGGCAACCTCACCTACTACGAACACGCCCACGGCCGCACGATCGCCTACAGGCCGCGCGGGATCTCGCTGCCGCCGAGCTGCCCGCGCGGCGGCTTTCGCTTCGCCACGAGCCTGAGCTTCCTGGACGGCACGCGGAGCAGCGTGGGAGCGACCGTGGCGTGCCCCCCGCGCCGAGCGCGTCCCGGCCCCTGACGGCGCGCGGCTACGGCCCGGGGCCCCACGGCGCAGGTGTCAGCGCGCCTGGAGCGGCGAGCCAACGGCCGCCCCCGGCGTTGCGGGGCTTGTTCGCCCCTCCTGCTCCGAGGCGAGGCCGAGGCGGATAGCGCGCACGAGCTCCTCTCCCTCGCGAGTCAAGCTCCAAGCGTTCGGCTCGCCGATGGCGGCACCGTCGCCCGTGTTGTGGATGAGCCCCACGCTGCGCAAGCGCGCCAGCAGGCGTGAGATCTGGCCCTCGTCTTTCACGCCTGCGGCGCGGGCGACCTCGACGTTGGTCAGGCCAGGCTCTGCGGCGATCGCAAGCAGCGCCGGGAGCGTGCGGTGGGTGAGGCGCACCGGCGAGCTGAACCGTGGCTCTCCGTTGGCCGACGGATCGGTCGAGCAGGGCGGCGACGGCGCAGGGCGCATGAGCTCCCTATGCGCCTGCAGGCCGCCGAGATAGGGGTGCACGATGATCGCCATCAGCGGGTTCACGAGGGCGCTCAGCGGCTCACCACCCCGGAGCAGCGCTCGGTGGATGACCGCCATCACGCCGCCGACAACCGCCTCGGCAGCAAGCGGCGGCGGTTTTCCGCGCGAGCTCGCACGCGCCTGGTCGACCGCGGCCGCGAGGCGCTCCAGCAACTCGCCGCGGCGTTCCAGCACCGCCGGGCAGCCGGCGCCCGCGTCGATCACGCACAACCGCGCCAGCTGCGGATCCTCCTCGAACAGCACGAGCAGCTCGCCGAGACCCGCCCGGATGCGTCGCGCCCAGCGATGCTCGGCCTCGTACACGGGGATCACCCTGGCGGCGGCGCGCGCGACGGCGTCATCGAGCGCCGCCAGCAGGGCCGCGTCGCCGGGCGGCCGCGTCGGGCCAAGCTCAGCGGACGCCACCAGCGCTCCCACGCCTGCGACGGGGAGGACCGAGCGTGCCCGGTGGCCCAGCGGCGCGAGCCGGCGTGCTTGCAGTGAGCCCCGGACCCGGTCGCGAAGACGCGTCCGGGGCTCCGCTCGGGCACCGCCTGGGAGCTCCATGGCGGCTCCCAAGAGAAGTCTTGGCTCGTGCGGTCAATAGGTCGCAGGCGCTCGGCATGTACGTCGACGTGATCCTGAATTGTAGGCGCTGCGGCCGAAAGAGCCTCGCGAAGGCGCCAGTCGAGGAATCGAGCGGTCTTGTTGGGCTTGGCGCGTGTATTGGACTGGAGATAGCGCCTTTTCGGCCACGGAGGCTACGCTGTAGGGCCGAGGAACTGTTTTCGCATCGAGAGGGAGATGTAAACAAATGGTCGCCATTGATTCGGCAGTCGTGTATGGTGGCGCGGCCATGCCGCGACGGGGAGAAGACGGCGGCGCCGCGCGGCGCGGCAACGCCGCAACGAGGGGCAGTAAGCGCGTGTCTGCCACGGCCGGCAAGGCGGGGCAGCGCGAGCGACTGATCCAGTCGATGATCGAGCTGTGCGCGCGGGAGGGCTACCCCAACGTGACCGTCGCGCAGGTGAGCTCACGAGCGCGCGTGTCTGCCACCACGTTCTACGAGCAGTTCACCGACAGAGAAGACTGCCTGCTGGCCGCGTACGGCGCGGCGGTGACAAGGTTGCTGCAGGCGATGCCGGCGCCGACACAGGAGGGGAGCTGGAAGACGGCGCTTGAGCGAACGCTGACAGTGGTACTCCAGGCGATCGCGCCGACCCCGAGGGGGCGATCGTGATGCTGATCGAGGCGCGGGCCGCTGGACCGCGCCTGCGCGACGCACGCAAGCAGGCCACGGCGCGGCTCGAGCAGCGCCTCGAAACGGTGCTCGACCGTGCCTTTGAGGACGGCCTCACCCTCGATATCCCCGCGACGGCGCTGCTCGGCGGAGTGCGGGCGATCGTCCTGCGCCACCTGCGCGGCTACGAGCAGGACGAGCTGCCCTCCCGCGCCCGGGAGATACTCGCCTGGGTCTCCTCCTACACGGTGCAGGGCGCGGGCCGACGCTGGAGCACCGGCGTACACGCATCGCTCCCTGCCGGTGTCGCCGCAGCGACACCGGCGCGCGAACCGCCGGCAAGGCGGCTGCCGCGAGGAAGACACAAGCTGCCGGCGGCAGTCGTCGCTCGCAGCCAGCGCAACCGGGTCATCGACGCAACCGCCGAGGTGATGATGCACAAGGGCTACGGAGAGAGCACCGTGAGCGACATCGTCGCGGCGGCCGGGGTCGCGCGCGACGTGTTCTACGAGCACTTCGCCAACAAGCAGCACGCGTTCCTCGTCGCGCAGCAGCACGGGACGCAGGACATATTCGAGACGGTCGCGCACGCCTACTTCAGCGCCGAGGCCTGGCCTGAGCGCGTCTGGAAGGGCCTTGCCAGGTTGCTGACGGTCATCGCCGAGCGCCCCGCGCACGCCCACCTTCGCCTGGTCGAGTGCTACGCCGCAGGCGGCGAGGCGTCGGGGCGCGCCGAGGAGATCACCCGCTCGTTCACCGTCTTCCTAGAAGAGGGGTACAGCCAGAGCCGTCAGGCGCACTCACTGCCACGCATCTCCTCCGCCGCCATCACCGGCGCGATCTTCGACATTATCCAGCGCCGCGTGGCCGCCGGAGCGACCGTCGAGCTGTCGCGCGATCTGCCACTGCTCGCCTACATCGCCATTGCCCCGTTCACGGGACCCGCAGCGGCGGTGCAGGCGATCGAGAAGCTCCGTAAGCGGGAAAGCCGCAAGCCGGGCGTGAAGGCTCGAGCGGCGCCGTCCGCGGGGCAGAGTAAGGCTGCACGACGATCGCCATGAGCGGCTCGAGCAGCGGCGAGAGCGGCCGACCCGGTGAGCGGCACCGGTGGGCGTGCAGGGTGTCGAGCAGTGCGCCCACAACCGCGTAGGCGGTGCCCGGGCGTGCGCGTCCCGGACAGTCGGCCGGAGCCGCGTCGTCGATCGCGGCGGCCGCCCGCGAGAGAGCCTCCCTCACGTGCGCAAGAGCCGACCCACGCGCCGTAGGCGCGTCGAGCAGGCAGAGCCCCCGCCAGATCGGACCGCGAGTCGAGGAACTCGAGCACAGCGGGGAGGGCCGCCCTGACCCGCTCGACCCAGCCATCCTGTGACGCGCCCGCCGCGCGCGCGACTCCGGAGGCCTGCGCGAGCGCGTCCTCGATACCGCCAAGAAGCACGCCGCTGGACCATCGAAGAGCTGGCTTCCGCGCTGGCAGGATCAGCGAGCTAGGAACGAAGGGCCGCGTGACCTCGCGGGGAGATCATCTCCTGTGACGCAGGCACCGAGAACCTCGAGCGGCTGGTCAGTGCAGGCGCCCGCGTCGCGAGCCACGCTGGCTCGTAGATCGGGGCCCAGCTGCATATCGCCGTAGCTTGCCGCGACGCACAGAGCCACCGCGCCGAGCAGGCACACGAGCCACGCCCCTGCGAGAAGAAGTGGGACAGCCATGGTCTCCATTCAAACCCCCAACTCCGCCATGCCGACAGCTTGTCGGCTGAGTCTGTACAGCACCGTCATCTAAGCAGATCGCGGAAAAAGATGTCAAAAGAAGCAACATGCCGGTTTAGGATCGGGGGCGGCCGGGTAAGAGGCCAGAGCATTGCACCTCTATCGAACTGTAACGCTGTGGTCTGACTTATGCGGACAAGTGCAGAGCTCGGGCGCTGCGGGATGAGACAACCCGCAGCGCCCTCGCCCTAGAGGGAACCCCTAAGAGGACAGGGGCTTCTTCGAGCATCATCGCGGAGTAGTGAATTCTCGACGACGCTCGAACAGGCCCCCCCGTTCACGTCCAGCGAGTACCGCCATGGTATCTAAGCATGATGCGCGGCAGATTGCAATCTCGCCAGGCGTAACACAACCTTTCACCAGCGGCCAGCCAACGGTACCAGAGAGCGATCGAATGTAATCAAACGGTCGCCATTTACGCGCGGGTGGCAGTGCCCCCGCCGACCGCCCGATCCGGACACCTCGAAGCACCGGTCGCACGCAACCGGCCCCGCCATCCGTCTCGGGGCCTATGCGCGCGGGCTCGTCGCACCGAGCATGTCGATCGACCGCGCGCTGCCGGGTCACTCAGGGGCGCGGATCAGCTCCGCACGCGGCCCCACTCCACGCACAGGCAAAGGGTCTAGGCGCTCTCGCGAGCGGGAGGGGCGCCGGCCGTTCGTCGCTGGATGAAGCTCAACGCACGCTCGGACCCCAACGCGGGCGCAAGCACGATGTAGGCGATCAGCGGCTGGAGCCGGGGGAGCTGCTGGCAGCGCCCGCCGGAAACTCCGCGCACCAGCGCCTCCAATGCGACTCCGATCAGAGCAGCCGATCGCAGGTAAGCCTCCGGCTCGGCGTCGTGCAGCTGACGATCGCCAATGAACATCCCGAAGCCCATGAGGAACTCGTCGATCCGCAATCCGGAGGGATCGACCGCGTACGGTTCCAGCAGCGCCGCCCACGCGAAGCTCGGCTGGCCGCCAAGAAACTCCAGCAACGCTCCGACGCTCTGCCAGATACGCTCGCACCAGTCCCCGGCCGCCGCGAAGTAGGCACCTGCGACGATCCCCACGCAACGCTCGAAGAACAGCTTCAGCATGGCCGTGTAGGCCTGCGACTTGTTCGCGAAGTGCTCGTAGAAGACCTCACGGGAGAGCTTCGCGGCCACGACGATGTCGGCGACGGAGGTGCCCGCATAGCCGTTGGCCTGCGTCGCGACGGCGGTCGCATGCAGCAGGCGCTCACGCCGCAGCCGATGGACCGTGGAGGCAGAGATCTGATGGCGGCCCCGCGGCAGGGGACCGGGCTCGCTCGGCTCAAGCGCAGCTCGCGGATCGCACGCGGACAGGAGATCGTCAACGGAACACCAATGGCGCGCCGAGAGCGGAACGCTGTATGCCGCGATCAGGTCGAGCAGGACCCAAAGCCGCTCCGCGTCGAGGATGTCCGCCCGCCGCCGCATGCTCATGTCCAGTGCACGGATGACACCCCCGAGAACGACCTCGGTGGGAACATCCTGAGCGAGCGAACTCCCCGGCGCCTCACTCCAAGCGCTCTCGAGCGTGTCCGCCAGCGAGCGCAGGAGTCGCTCGCGCTCAGCCAGCGCGCGGGCACCGGCGAGCATCGCGTGGTGACTCAGCAGCGCGAAGGCCGCCGGTGTGCGCTCGGCGAACGCCAGCAGCGCGGACAGGCCCGCCCGCGTGGCATCGGGCGGGCCCACGGCGGAGACGGCGCAGGCGAACTCGTCGACCAGAGCCGCGGAATGCTCGGCATGGGCAGCGAGGAAGCAACCCTCCTTGTCGGCGAACAGGTCGTAGAAAGTCGTGCAGGAGACCTTCGCCTCACTCGCGATCTGACCGACCTGCGTCTGCAAGTAGCCGCGGTCAGCCACGAGGTCCGTAACGGCGCGCAACAGCCGAGTGCGCTGGTCTTTAAGGACCGACGTGCTCTGCGGCGCTGACAACGCATTTGGTCGCACTCACGTAACCGCCCTTCGGACCATGGGTAGCGCGAGAATCTCTGCCATGCAGGCAATCGCGACGGTCCGGTCAGCAATAGAGATATCAGACATGACGGCCCGGACAGTCCCAGACCACGCTCCCGGCGCGCCATCTGAGGCGGAGCGCGGACAGGCCGGCTCGTTGGCGGGGTCGCCCCCCGGGGGGTCAAGCGGTGGTCGACGTCTCGGCCCAGCGCAGCAGGAACGACGCGGTTGCGTCGGCGTCGAGCGGCTCGGCGAAGAGGAAGCCCTGACCGCTGTCGCACTGCTTGTCGCGCAGCTGCGAGAGCTCGAGGTGACGCTCGACACCCTCCGCGACGGTCTCCAGCGACAGAGCCTTTCCGAGCTGCACGAGCGTGTTCATGATCGCCTCGCCCTCCTGGTTGTGGCGGAGAGCAGCGATGAACGAGCGATCGATCTTCAGGGCGTCCACCGGGAACTTCTGGACGTGAGCCAAAGACGAGTAGCCGGTGCCGAAGTCGTCGATGGCGATACGCACACCGAGCTCTCTGATCGCGGCGAGCCGGCGAGCCGTGTCCTCGGCGTTGCGCATGAGAGTCGTCTCGGTGATCTCGATCGTGAGAGACTCAGCGTGAAGACCGCTCTCAGCGAGCACATCCGCGACGTCGCTGACGATCTGGTCTGTGTCGAGCTGGCGGGCGGACACGTTGACGGCGATGCCGATCTCGTGTCCCAGCTCACGCCAGCGGGCACTTTGAGCGCACGCCTCTGCAAGCACCCATCTGCCGATCTGCATGATCAGCCCGGTCTCCTCGAGCAGCGGGATGAACTCTTCGGGATGGACCACGCCGCGACGGGGATGCGCCCAGCGGATCAGGGCCTCGACGCCCGTCGGGGTCATCCGGACGAGGTCGATGATCGGCTGGTAGACGAGGTAGAACTCGCCGTTGCCGAGGGCTTCGCGCAGGTCCATCTCGAGCTCCATGCGGCTCTGGACCGCGCCCTGCATCTCGGCCTCGAACAGAACGTAGCGGTTCTTGCCGTCCCACTTGGCGCGGTACATCGCGATGTCGGCGTTGCGAAGCAGCTCCTCCGCGGGTGTGTCGGCTCGCGTAGATGCGACGCCGAGACTCGCGTTCGCCTTGACGGAGCTCGTTCCGTCCAAGAGCATGAACGGCTCGGCGAGCGCTTCCAAGAGTCGCTCTGCGATCAGCTCGGGGCCAGCCGCCAGGGACATCTCCTCGGCGATCACGACGAACTCGTCGCCCCCTAGGCGCCCGAGCGCGTCTGTCTCGCGCAGAACGTGCTGCAGACGTGCGGCGACCGCGCGGAGCAGCTCATCGCCGGCGGTGTGGCCAAGGGTGTCGTTGATCAGCTTGAAGTTGTCGAGGTCGATGAAAACGCAGGCAACAGGCGTCTTCGCGCGGCGCGAGCGCGCGAGCATCTGCTCCACGCGGTCGAGGATCAACGTTCGGTTCGGCAGTCCGGTCAGCGGATCGTGGGTCGCGAGGAACGCGAGCTCTTCATCGGCATGCTTGCGCTCGGCCTCAAAGCACTCGCATACGTGCACAAGCGTGATGTCGAGGGTGCGCTGCAAGATCAGCAGCGCCTCGTCGAGGGTATCCGCGCGCAGGTCTAGTCCTGCTGCGCACTCGCCGGCCATCTGGCCGGCTGCTTCGCGCCAGCGCAGGCAGCACTTGGTCACCTCGGTCAGCGGCGCTGCGCGCTGCGCCGCCAGCTGGCCGAAGATCTGCCACACCTCCAGGCCGACGTCGCGCGCCTTCTCGAGGCTGTCCCCCGCCATCCAGCCGGCGACCGCGAGCGTCGAGAGCGCGCCCACACGGCGGAAGCGTTTCTCGACGGTGTCGTCGAGCGTGAGCCCGGATGCCGCGCTGGCGGCGACGATTCGCTCAACCACCTCGTCGGTGCGGGAGCGCAGCGCCTCGCCGAGGCGGGCGAGGTCCGCGGATGGCTTCGGGAACGGTCGCGCGAGCTGAGCTCGGGCACGGCCGTTTGAGTTGGGGCGGCCGTTCGGGTGGGGTGCTGCAGAAGGCGTCGTCATGGGCAGACGGATCGGCGCCTGCACACCCCCTTGACAGAAGGGAACCGCGCCGGCACCGACGGATGTTCTAGGACTTTGGGTAATCTGCGCGTCATAGGTGTTCGACCGCCGTACAGGCGGAGCCATGGAGCAATGCCTGGCTGTCTCGCGGCGCGCCTCTGGGAGAACGGCGTATCTGCGTGCCCAGCGCCAGTGGGACCAGGGAGAGCAATTAGATATTCCTCCTGACAGCCATGCGGTAGCCTTACGGCGGTCATGCCGCCTTCAAGTCCGTCGCCCGCTGCCAGCGCCACGGACGCCGCCGAAGCTGCGCTCGAGGCGATCACCGGCGCGGCTGGCCAGGACGTCACTTTCTCGCTCGCGCTCAGCCAGGATCAGAAGGACATTCGCGATTGGGTGCACGGCTTCGCCGCCGACGTCGTGCGCAAGGCCGCGCACGAGTGGGACGAGCGCGAGGAGACGCCGTGGCCGATCATCGAAGAGGCGGCCAAGATCGGGCTGTACGGCTTCGAGGGGCTCGCACAGTTCTTCGCAGATCCCACCGGGCTCACGTTGCCGCTGGTCAACGAGGAGCTGTTCTGGGGCGATGCCGGCATCGGGATGTCGATCATGGGTACCGCGCTCGCGGTTGCAGCGATCTTCGGGCAGGGCTCCGGCGAGCAGATCGGCGAGTGGATTCCGCGCTGCTTCGGCAGTCCTGGCGACGTCAAAGTTGCGGCATTCTGCGCGTCCGAGCCCAACGCCGGCTCGGACGTGTCTGGCGTACGCACGCGAGCTCGCTTCGACGAGGCCGCCGGTGAGTGGGTGATCAACGGCCAGAAGGCGTGGGCGACCAACGGCGGCATCGCAGACGTGCACGTCGTGATCGCGACGCTCGACCCCGAGCTCGGCTCGCGCGGGCACGCGGCGTTCGTCGTGCCGATGAGCGAGGCCAAGGGGATCAGCCAGGGCACCAAGGTGTCAAAGCACGGGCTGCGCGCCTCGCACACAGCCGACGTCTTCCTCGATGACTGTCGCGTGCCCGCGGGCTACGTACTGGGCGGCAAGGAGAAGCTAGACGAGCGCATCGCGCGCGTGCGCGAGGGCAAGAAAAGCAACTCGCAGGCGGCGATGCAGACGTTCGAGTCCTCGCGTCCCACCGTCGGCGCGCAGGCGCTCGGCATCGCACGGGCCGCGTATGAGTACGCGCTCGACTACGCCCGTGAGCGCGAGCAGTTCGGACGCAAGATCATCGAGAACCAGTCGATCGCATTCACGCTCGCGCGCATGAAGCTAGAGATCGACGCCGCCAGGCTGCTCGTGTGGCGCGCCTCGTGGATGGGGCGCACCGGCGTGCAATTCGAAAACGCCGAGGGCTCGATGTCAAAGCTCAAGGCCGGCGAGGTCGCCGTGTGGGTCACCGAGCGCGCCATCCAGATACTCGGCGGCAACGGCTACACGCGCGAGTACCCCGTCGAGCGCTGGCACCGCGACGCCAAGATCTACGACATCTTCGAGGGCACCGCCGAGATCCAGCAGCTCGTGATCGCGCGCGCGATCTCGGGGATGCACATCAAATAGGGCGGCAAACAGCGTGGACCCAACCCATCCGCTCCGACAGGCCATGCGGGTATCGCAAGCCGAGGAACGACCACGGCTGGCGATCGCCGTTCAGGTCGAGAACGACCGGGACCGATTGCTCCTCACGGGCGAACTCGACTCTGCGACGGCACCGAGGCTCGAAAATACGGTCGAGCGTCGCCTCACGGAGGCCAACGAGATCGTGCTCGACCTGCACCAGTTGTTCTTTGTGGACTCGATGGGACTGCGTGCGATCCTCACCTGCAAGGAGCTCTGCAGACGGAACGCCTGCGGATTCGCGCTGACCGAAGGGCCCGAGCACGTTCAGCAGCTCTTCGAGACGTGTGGGCTGCTCGACAGGCTGCCGTTCGTGGAGGGGGAGTAGGCATGCCTGCATTGCCGTGCGGGCCTCGAAAAGCAGCGGCAGTGCGCCGTGGCGGCAGCCAGGGCCCTCGGCAGCCTTGCCGGATGTGGAAGAGAGAGCTGCGTCATGGTCGGTGACATCGTTGTAAGAAAGATGCAAACAAACGAGACCTGCAGGGCCATCGGCGTGGTGGATCGCATCATGCTGGTGGAGGACGTTGGGTGCGGAATGGCCCAGCTGTACGACCTCGCGGGCACGAAGGTCTCGTCGCCGATCAGCCAACGCGAGGCGAACGTCTTCGCGCTGTGGGCGATGGAAGAGTCACTCGAATTCAGCGGCGGGCAACCATAGCCCTGGGATCAGTGCAGATCGCCGGCAACAACACGGTGCGGTCGGATATGGGGCTTACGGTCATATCCCTATCCGGCGCTGTAGAGCCGGTCGCCTTGAGGGGCCCACCACGGCCTCCTCGGCAGGCCGTCGTTTGTCGATGAGGATTCATGACGCGGCGCTCTGACGCGGGGCTCTTGACAGCGCTGGCCCTATGCCTAGCACCCGCGTACGCCAGCGCCGCATCCTCCGATCTCGCCGCCACCCACGGCTACATCCAGGCCAACTACGCGCTCGCACGAACGAGCGTCGCGCGGGTCGGCGAGGCGCAGGCGAAGATCACGCAGCTCAACAGCACGCTTGGCGGGCAGATGTTCAGGTGTCGGCGCGGGCTCCCTGCAGAACGAAGCCTCCCAACCAATCAGCGCCCTGGTCGTCGTTGCCGAGTGGTCCCTGGCATACGGGCCTACGCCGACGCGATCCACACCTTCACGAGCAAGGTCTCCCGGCTGCGCTGGAGCAACAATTCGATCACACGTCGCGCGAAGAGCTACGCCGCCAGCCTGAGCGAGATGGCGAGCATCCCCATGCCCGACCTGTGCGCCGTGGTGAGCGCGTGGAGGGACACCGGCTTCCAGACCGTCACCGCCGCCACGGTCAGCCTCGTTGCACGGGTGGAAGCGATCGAACTGAACCCCGTCCCGGCACTGCTGCTCGCCCCGTATGTGCGCGGAGCCGAGGCGAGCGTCATTCGACGCACGAGCGCGCTTGAAACGCGGCTCGAAGAGGCCGAATTCAAGCACGGACAGCACGACACGTTCCAGCTGCTCGAAACACTCGGGTTGCAGCAGTAGAAATCCGGGCTTCAACGCGCAGCGCGCCGCGTTCGCACAACGGACGCGAGGCTACTCGAAGGCGGGAAGCCTGGCGGCGAGCCAGGCCGGCAGCCACCATATGCGCGGTCCGGCGACGCGCATGATCGCCGGTAACAGCACGAGCCTGACAATCGTCGCGTCGAGCAGCACGGCGATTGTAAGGCCGACGCCGAACTGGCGCAGCGGGATGACGTCCGCTCCAGCGAACGCGAGGAAGACGGCCGTCATGATCGCCGCGGAGCCCGTGATCACGCCGGCCGTGTGCCGCAGCCCATAGGAGATCGCGTCCTCGGAGTCGCCCCGCGCGGCCCACCGCTCGCGCATGCGTGTCAGCAGGAAGACCTCGTAGTCGATCGACAGGACGAACATGATCGAGATGATGCCGGCGCCCGACGCCGCGTCGATGTACCCCGGCCCGCCGAGCACGTGCAGCTCGGTGAGCAGCTCCAGCGCCCCGAGCGCGACGGCGATCGTGGCGAGGTTCAGCGCAACCGCGATCAGCGGCAGCAGAAGCGCCCTCAGCACCACGATCAGCGTGAGCACCGCGACGATCGCAAGAGCGAGCACCAGCCACGGGACGCGAGCGGTGTTGGCGTTCGTGTAGTCGAGCAGGTACTGGGCTCCCTGGCCGATCTCGATGCTGCTCCCGGTCGCGGCGGCGAGTGAGGGCAGGCCGCGGCGCAGCCTCCGGCTGAGCGCCGCGGTCGCGGGCGAGTCGGGCGCGCTCGAGGCGATCACCATCATGCGCGCGGCCTGGCCGCCCCCGTCGACGTTGACGAGCTGGGCGACCTGTTCGCGCTGGGGCGAGACGGTGCCGTCGAGCGCGGTCAGCACGAGGTAGCCGGAGTCCAGGGCGTTCGGGGCTTGGGCGTGCAGCAGCCGCGAGTCCTGCTCATAGCCGCTCAGCATGGTCGCGTAGCTCTTCAGCGGCGCTTGCGTCCCGTGCAGTCCGGCGGCGAGCGCTCCGGCACGACCCTTGCCGGCCGAGAGCCCGCCCGCCAGTCCGGTGTTGCCGGAGGCCAGGGTGCCGAGTCCGCCCGCGAGCTGGGTGTTGCCGGCGGCGAGCTTGCCGAGGCCGCCCGCGAGCCGGGCGTTGCCGCTCGCAAGCTTGCCCAGCCCGCTCGTCAGCTGGCTGTTGCCGGCGGCGAGCTTGCCGAGCCCGCCCGCGAGCCGGGCGTTGCCGGCGGCGAGCCGGCCGAGCCCGCCCGTCAGCTGGCCCGCGCCGCCGCTCAACGCGGCGAGCCCGCCTGAGAGGGTGTGTCCGCCCGCCGCGAGGCGGTGCAGCGAGGAGTCGAGCGCGACAGCTCCTTCTTCGGATTCCCTCGTGCCGGTCGCGAGCCGGTCGGCACCGGAGCGGAGTCGGTCCAGGCCCGCGGTGAGCTGTGAGAGCTCTCCGGGGAGATCTGCAAGCCATTCCAGGCCTTGGAGGAGCTGCTGGCGGATGCGGCTGAGCTGTGAGAGTCCGTTCGCTTCGATCAGCGCGGTGATGGCGGCGAGGTCTTCTGCGAGCGCCGGATAGCGGGGGTCGCTGCGTCCGGCAGTCATCGCTCCAAGCTCGTGCGTCGCCTCGCCCAGCCGGGTGCGCAGCTGCTGATCGGAGGCCTGCAGGGAGGCAAGGAAGGCGGCCCAGACATGGAGCTGTTCGGCGAGCACGTCGATCGGCCCGACGAGCACGTGGACCGTGTTGTCCAGCGCGTCCATGCCGCCCGCGAGCTGCGCCGCACCGGCGGTGAGCGGGCCGTCGGAGCTGGCAAGGCGTTCAGCTCCGACGGCGGCTTCGTCGAGACCGCCTGCGAGCGCGGCGGAACCGCTCGCGGCCTGAGCGATGCCGGTCTGCAGCGTACTCGCGCTCGCGCCGGCCCGGGTCGTTTCGCTCGCCAGTCGCTTTGCGCCCGCGTGGGCGCGGCCCGTTTCGCTTGCCAGCCGTGTTGCGCCTGCGCGGGCTCGCTGCGTTTCGCTGGCCAGTCGCTTCGCGCCGTCGTGGGCACTGCCGGTCTGAGCGGCGAGTGCTCCGGCGCCGCTCTTGGCGCGTTCGGCACCGTCGGCGAGCGAGCTTGCTCCGACCGCGGCCGAGGCCAGGCCGCCGCGCAGTTCCGTAACGCCCGTGGCTGCGCGGCTCAGCCCGGAGCGAAGGCCCTTGATCCCGCGCTGGGCACCTTCCAGGCGCTTCGGCGCGGACGCGAGCGCGGCGTGGGCTTCGGAGAGCTTTCGCTGCGCGCCGGCGACCGATGCGGGGCCAAGCACCGCCGCCACATCGGGTTCGCGGGCGACGCGTTCCTGCCAGCGCATCAGCGCCCGCAGGCGCTGAGGGGTCGTGATCGCGCCACGCTGGGCGCTCGCGACGATCACGAACGGCGCCGACCAGCCTGCACCGATCGAGCGCTGCACCATCCCCACCGCGATGCGCGCCGGGCTGGAGGCCGGAAGCTCCGATGCGTCAGGTGGGCCCATGCGCAACGCGCCGGCGGGGGCCGCCAGCGCCAGCATCCCGATGAGGATCAGCGGGACCGTAATCGCGGGGTGGGCGATCAGCCGTTCCGCCAGGGCTCCGGCTCGCGTGCGGCGCCCGGCGGTACGGGAGCGGGTGAGCCGGATCTCCCAGCGGTCAAGGCGGGGGCCGAGAAGGCGCAACAGCGCCGGCATCGCCGTAAGCGCCAACGCGACGCTCAGCAGACCCGAGATGACGACTCCGATCGCGACAGGTCCGAGCAGCCCCGGCGTCGCGACCGCGCTCGCGGCGAGCATCGTCAGCGCCAGCGTGCCGCCCGCCGCAGCGATCGTACGCCCGGCGGAGGAGGACGCGATCGCGACGGCCATCTGATGGTCGCAGCCGCCGGCCAGCTCCTGGCGCACGCGCGAGACCATCAGCAGCGCGTAGTCCACGCCAAGCGCGAGGCTCATCATTGCGGCGATCGCGACGCCGAGCGAGTTGATCGGTGTCAGGAAGCTGGCGAGCCACAGCAACCCGTGGCCGGCGATCACGGTCGCGCCGCCCATCGCGAGCGGCACGGCCGCCGCCACCGGCGAGCGGAAGACGAGCAGCAGCACGAGGATCAGCACCGGCAGGGCGATCATCTCCGCGCGCTGCGTGTCCGCCATCGTGGCGTTCTGAAGCGCACGTCCGATCACCGCGACGCCGGTGAGATAGCTGCGGACAGGGCGCTGGACCGTGCGAGCGATCACAGCTTCGGTGGTGGGCACCACCGCCATCGCGCGGCTCGCCGGGCGGAGGTAGTTGACAAGCACGAACGCGGCCCCGGGACTAGGGCGCAGCGATCCCAACCTGGTCGACCGATCCCACGGCGAGAGCACCTGGACGCCTGTGAGCCGCCGCAGGGCGCCAACGAGCCGCTGCCCCTGACGGTCGAGTTGTGCGGGCGGTCCGCGCAGCAGGACGGCGATCGGGATCGTGTTGCCGAACCTGGCGGCGAGCATGGCTTCGGCCCGTGAGGACGGGGTACCGGGCACCGCCAGCGACATCGGTGCAAGCCTGCCCTCCAGGCCTTTCCCGAGAAACGCCAGCGCAGCGATCGCCACACCCCAGGCGAGCAGGATCAACCACGATCGCCACCTCGACGTGGCGCCGGCCGGCTTGCCTCGTGGCCTGCGCATGGCTGCCTCCTGGGCTGTAACGGTCGAGAGCGAGCGCTCGCGAACGTGTCCCTCTATTTTGTATCATAGATTGATGTCACATGGAACTGTGCTCCGTTGATCCGGGTTATGCTTGGTCCGTGGCCAAAGCACGCACCGAGCAGCGGCTGACCATCGACGAGCTCGCGCAGACCGCGGGGCTGACCGTGCGCAATGTGCGCAGCTACCAGTCGCGGGGGCTGATCCCTCCTCCCGAGGTGGAGGGCAGGGTCGGCTACTACGGCCCAGAGCACATGGCGCAGCTGGCGCTGATCCGCGAGATGCAGGCCCAGGGGTTCAACCTCGCCGCGATCGCCCACCTGCTCGAGCAGGCGCGCGGCGCCGGAGAGGAGGTGCTCGGCTTCACCCGCGCTCTGATGACTCCCTTCGAGACCGAGACTCCCGAGATCCTCGAGCGCGCCGAGCTGCTCAAGCGCCTCGGCGGTGAGGTCGAAGAGCGGCTCATCGCGAAGGCCGAGAAGCTAGGCCTGGTGATCTCACTGGGCGGGGGCAGCTATGAAGTTCCAAGCCCAACCCTGCTGGCCGCCGGCGAGCGGCTGGTCGCGCTCGGCGTCCCCCTCGAGGCCGCGCTCGAGACGATGGACAGGCTCAGACGGAACACGAAACGCATCGCGGAGTCCTTCGTCCAGATGTTCCTGCAGTGCATCTGGAAGCCCTTCGACGACGCGGGACGGCCCGAGCCCGACTGGCCCAAGGTGCGGGCCGCGCTCGATCAGCTGCGCCCGCTCGCCTCCGAAGCGCTGACCGCCAGCTTCAAGCCGACGATGACCCAGGCCGTCGAGGTGGCCTTCGGCAAGGAGGTCGACCGCAACCTGCCAGCCGGCACGGACGCCGGGCGCGGTCAGCACGGCGAGCCTCGCGCAAGGCGCTGAACGCGCTGGGGTGTCACCGCGGACGGAGGACTTGAGGCTGCGATCTGCCGCCGGCTGGTTGCAGCGCTGATCGTGCGTGTCGTGGTGGCGAGGGCATGCCAGCCGATCGCCGGGGCTCGCAGGAACCCCAGATCCTCAGCGGGGACTACAACCGGCGTTGCGAAGTTCGGCGTCCGGCGGGCGCCCCGGCGTCGGCAAACGGGGGACGCTCAACGACGTATGCGGCGAGGTCGGCCGGCACGCCCATAGCGCTGAAGCGCCGCCTCGTCGCGGTCACCGTGGTCACGTCGAGCGCCTGCAGGGCGCGCTCAGAGACGAGGATCTCGCCGGGCTTGGCGGCCTCGAGAAGTCGCGCAGCGATGTTCACATCGACGCCAAGGTAGTCGCCGCCGACCTTGCGAGGACGCCCCAGGTGGATGCCCGTCCGAAGCCGGGGCCGGTAGCCAGCCAGCTCGATCAGAGCTGTACGCTCGCGCGCGTCGAACGCCGCCTCCATGGCGGTCTGAGCGTCCTGGAAGGCTGCCATCAGACCGTCCCCGAGGCGCTTGACGATCTCCCCGCGGCGCTCGGTGATCGGGGGCTCGATCGCCTCGCCCACCTCGCGCAGCAGCCTGACCGCGAGCTCGTCGCCAGAGGCCAGAGCCCAGTCGGAAAAGCCGACCAGATCGGTGAACAGGACGGCGACGTCGACGCTCCCACGCCCCCGGCCCCGCGACTCGGAAAGCCGCTGCCAGCCCTGAAGCGCCGCCAGCCCCAGCTCTCCCACCAGACCTCGCGACTTGCTGCCGAGCGCGACGAGCTCGTGAAGCGCGAGATCCTTCGGGCGAGCAAGAGCGGTGGACAGCCGGTCAGCGATCAGGTCCTCACCCATGAGGCGCTGGCGTGTTCGTCGGGCCGGTCCCACCAGGCTGGGATGGCGATTCAGATCGTGCGCCGCATTGCGCAATCGCTTGACGCCGCCGTCTTGGTCGTGGTCACTCACGCGCGCGAGCCTAGATGGTTGGACTCCCGGCACCGTTCGAGCCCAGGCGATTGGGTAACGAGACCCGGGCGACAGCACTGCACCGGAGAGCCGTCGAGCGAGGTCGCACCGATAGTCATGTCTGCGTGAACCAGACGCCGGTGCGGTCCACCTTTGGCGCCTCCTGACCGATCGCCCGCGTGAGCAGCCACAGATCGCCAAGCGCGGGGTGCAGCAGCGGCTTGCCGCTGGTCATCAAGCCGACCGAAAGCGCACGCTCGGGGTCAGCCCAGCCGAGCACGTTGGTGAAGCCCAGGTGGCCGAAGGCCTCCTCGGTATCGGGACCGAACAGGCTCACGGCCCTGGCGCCCAGCATGAATCCGCTCGCGTGGCGCAAGGGAGCGATCAGGCTGAAGTCGATCTCGCGAAATGCCCGCTCGGAGATCGCGCGGCGGATCGTGCGGGGTTCAAGGATGCGCACGCCGTCGAGCTCGCCGCCGGCGAGCAGCAGCTCGAAGAAGCGCGAGAACTCGTTGGCGGTGGTGACGACATTGCCTGACGGCACGACGCCTGTCAGGAAGCGTCGGTCGTTGGAGCGGATGGTGATCTCATCCGGCGGAAGGCCCAGCGCGCGCTGGAGCACGGTGGACAGCGGCGGCAGGGCCGGCGGGCCGGTCGGGTAGCTCAACGCCACGCGATCGACGTCCCTCGGGCTGACGCCGTAGTTGCCCCAGCGAAAGCCGAGTGGCCTCAGGATCTCCCTGCGCAGGACGGCGCGAATGTCCCTGCCGGTCACCCGGCGGACGATCTCGGCGATGATGAAGCCGCCCGAGACGGCGTGGTAGGAGAGCTGCTTCCCGGCGCGCGAGCTAGGCCTGGCGGCGCACAGCATCTCCAGCATGAACCCCCGGTCGCCGAAGCGGTCGAGATCGAATGCGTCCGGCGGCAGGTTGGGCACCCCCGCGCGATGGGAGAGCAGCTGCTCGATCGTTATGACGTCCTTGCCGTGGGCCGCGTACTCGGGGATGTACTCGCACACACGGTCACCGACGTGCAGGAGCCCCCGCTCCTCCAGCTGGTGGGTCACCACGGCGGTCATGACCTTCGACGCCGAGAAGATCACGAACGGGGTCTCGGGTGTCGCCGGGGTGCGCGGGACATCCTCGCGGTCGGAGGGCCCGTTGCCACGTGCATGGCCGATGGCCCGGTCGAGCACGACCTGCCCCTGGCGGCGGACGCACAGCGCGATCGCCGGATAGAAGCCACTGCGGTAGAGACGCTCGACCAGGCTCCAGATGCGCTCGATACCGGCAGTAGTCATGCCCAGCGCCTGCGGGTCGGACTCCTCGACGGAGCGCGAGGTGACCGAGCCGAGGTCGCCCGGTACCCGGATGCGGCGCAGCGGGTCGGGCATCAGCGGGAGACGCGGGATCGGCGGGACCGGGATGGCCTCCAGCGAGATCACAGACACCGCGAGCTATCGCACGGCCCGATGGGTGCAGGGATTCGGAGCCTGTCGAGGGTGTTGCCCATACGCTCAGGCCGCAGCGGCCCGCTTCCGGGGGCCGGCCTTGGCGGCGGAGCGCTTGCGCGAGCTCGTATTCGCGACGGCCAGCTGCCGTGGGCTCGTCTTGGCAGCGGCGGGCCTGCGTCGGCGCGTCTTCGCGGCGGCTGGCTTTTGCGGCGGCGCCTGCGCAGCGGGCTCGTCCAGAGTCGGCTCGGAGCCCCTGAGGCCGGGCAACGGCGGCAGCGCGAGCTTGAAGATCTTACGCACGACGCTGCCGAACTGCTTGTGCAGGGGGCCGGTGTTGTAGGGGATGCCGTAGCGCTCGCGGATCTCGCGCACTTCGTCGGAGATCTCGCCGTAGCGGTGGGCGGGCAGGTCGGGGAACAGGTGGTGCTCGATCTGGTAGCTGAGGTTGCCAGCCAGGATGTGGAACAGCTTGCCGCCGGTCAGGTTTGCCGAGCCGAGCATCTGGCGGTAGTACCACTCGCCGCGTGTCTCGTTCTCGGTCTCCTCCTCGGTGAACTGCTCCGTGCCGTCTGGGAAATGGCCGCAGAAGATGATCGTGAAGGCCCACAGGTTGCGGGTGAGGTTCGCGGTCGCGTTGCCAGCGAGCACGAACGGGAACGAGGGACCGGACAGCAGCGGGAAGAGGACGTAGTCCTTGAGCGTCTGGCCACGCACCTTGCGCCAGATGGCCTGCAGCTTCTCGCGCTTCTCGTCGTCCAAGGTGCTCTCGCCGGCGGCGATCCGCTCGGCCTCGAGGTCGTGCATCGCGACCCCGTACTGGAAGAAGGTCGCGAGCAGCGCCGCGTACAGCGGGTTGCCGAGATAGTACGGACGCCAGGGTTCGTCCTCGGACATGCGCAGGATCCCGTAGCCGATGTCGCGGTCCTTGCCGACGATGTTCGTGTGCGTGTGATGTGAGTAGTTGTGGGAATGGCGCCATTGGTCGGCCGGGCAGGCGGTGTCCCACTCGAAGCTCGTTCCGTTCAGGCGCTCATCGCCCGTCCAGTCGTACTGGCCGTGCATGACGTTGTGGCCGATCTCCATGTTGTCGAGGATCTTCGACAGCGATAGCGCGGCGGTGCCGCCTATCCAGGCGGGCGGCAGGAAGCCGAGGAACAGCAGGCCGCGGCCGGCGACCTCGAGGCCGCGCTGGACGCGGATGAGACGGCTGATGTAGTCGACGTCGCGCTGGCCGAGGTCCGCTACTACGCGGGCGCGAATCGCGTCGAGCTCCTCGCCGAAGGCGTCGAGCTGCTCGGGCGTCAGGGTGGGCGTGGGGGCGGACATGGTTGTGCTCCTTCTCGGGATGGGAGGTCTCTAGAGGTCGAGCGCTACGTCGCCGATCGGCACGGACACGCAGATGCGGATCTGCTCCGAGCCGGCGCTGGAGGTCGCGCCGGAGATGACGTTGCGGACGACGCCCTCGGTCTTGTGGCAGCTGCACGTGTTGCAGATGCCCATGCGGCATCCGTGGTCTGGGGCCAGGCCGGCGTCCTCGGCCTGCTCGAGCAGCGGCAGGCCGCTGTTGACGGCCTCGCGTCCACTCGCCGTGAAGCTGACGCGGCCCTCAGCACCGTCGGTGTCGAAGCGCAGCGCGGGGGGCGTGAAGGTCTCGACTGCCGGTTCGGGTAGGCCGTCCTTCACCCAGAGGGCGCGGACCGACTCGATCAGCGCTGGAGGGCCGCAGACGAACGTCGCTGCCTCGGCGTGGTCTGAGATCACAGCCGACAGGTGCTCGCGTGTGAAACGCCCGGCGAGCTGCGACCGGCGTGCCCGCGTGAACCCGCGAGCGAGTCTCAAGCCGTCGTGGTTGCCGGCCAGCCGGCGCAGCTCGGGGCCGTAGAGCGCGAGCTCGCGCGAGCGCGCGTAGTTCAGGAAGCCGATCTCACCGTCGAAGCCCTCGTCGCAGAGCGTGCGCAGCATCGCCATCACCGGAGTGATGGCGCTGCCGCCGCTAATGAGCAGCACCAGCTCCGGGCGAGGGTCGGGCAGGACGAAGTCGCCCTGAGCCTGGGTGAGGCCGACGATCATTCCCGGCCGCGCGTGGTCGCGCAGGTGGCGCGAGACCCTGCCGTCCGGGTGGGTGGAGACGGTCAGCTCGAGCGCACCGTCCCGGGACCGCTCGGAGCCGGCCGGCGAGTAGGGTCGGGTCAGTCGTACCCCGTCGACCTCCACGCTCACGCCGACGAACTGCCCGGCGCGAAAGCCGCGCCAGTTCTCATTTGGGCGGAGCGTGAGCGTGACGCTCTTCGGCGTCTGCCGGTGCACTGCCGTGACCTCTGCGCGCACATCGCGCGCGAGGACCAGCGGACGGACTAGCTCGACGTAGCGGTCGACGCCATGCGGATAGGCGAGCGCCTCGAGCAGACTTGAGCGCAGCAGACGGCGGCCGAGGCCACGGGGCGCGGTGAGCAGCGTTCTCAACCCCCGTCAGCCAGTGCACACATGTTCACAGAGTACACCTACCCGGAGTCCAAGCAAGCGATACACCCTGTGCATCTCGTCACACTGTCATCGTGCACGGCCGTACTCCAAGACTCGGCGCGACACGTCAACAGCGCAAGCAGCGCACGCGCCAGGCGCTGCTCGACGCGGCGCTAGAGCTACTCGAGGAGCAGAGCTTCTCGAGCCTCAGCCTGCGCCGGGTGACGCGCGCGGCAGGCATCGTCCCGACGGCCTTCTACCGGCACTTCGACGACATGGAGCAGCTCGGCCTCGTCCTGATCGACGAGTCGTTCCGGACCCTGCGGGCGATGATCCGCGCGGCGCGCGCAGACCCGGACACGGAGCACGTGATCCGCAACTCGGTCGAGATCCTCGTCCAGTACGTCCACAAGCACGAGACCCACTTCCGCTTCATCGCGCGCGAGCGCTTCGGCGGCGTCGCCGTGCTGCGACACGCGATCCGCAGGGAGATCCGCCTGTTCGCAAGCGACCTCGCCACCGACCTCGCGCGCTTTCCCTACCTCGAGCGGTGGGCGACCGACGATCTGCAGCTGCTGGCCGGGCTGATGGTGAACGCGATGGTCTCGACCGCCGAGGCCATACTCGACGCGCCGCCGAAGGACCCCACCGCCGAAGCCGAGATCATCACGACCGCTCAGCGCCAGCTGCGGATGATCACGCTGGGCGTGCCGCAGTGGCGAAGCCCACGGGCACAGGCGCCAGGGCCAACCGCGGCGCGAGCCGACGCGGCCCCGCGCCGCGTTCGCCGAGTGCGTGATTCATGACGGACACGCTGTCGACGGTGGCCTGCCGCGGGTTGGATGGCCGCGTAGGGTGCCGGTAGCTAATCCGGGCGCTCGACGAGTACGGTCAGCCGTCGTGGTGACAATCGGGCCGGAGCCGCGGCGCGGGTGCTGGCTCTCGAGCCGTGGTTGGGGCATCACGGACCCCCGGTGGTCGTCAGATACTGCGCGACGGCCCTCAGCCACCCGGCCGCCAACTCGGGCGTCTCGTGCTGCTCGCGCGCGTCCGTAACGAGGAAGTAGCAGGACTGACACAGCACGGTCTCGCGGGCGCCGTCACGCCGCGACGTGCGGGGCTCCTGACCACATGCGGCACAGCGGCCAGACTGTGCTGCGAGCATCGTCGTGAGTGCCGCTGCCTCCTGGGTCCTACTCTCCAAAATCTCACGGAGCGTCATTGCCCTGGTCGATTGGCAGGACAGGCAACGCCACTCCGTCCCGACCTGCTGAACGTCCATCGAGCCGCATCCAGGACAGGTCATCTCCGTCATCGCGCGTCACCGCGGGACACGCCCGCTAGCCGAGGGTGAGCGCCCGGCGCGCCATGCGGGAGGTCTCGTGTGCTCACCGGCGGCACGAGGGCGTCAGCCGCTAGGAATGCTGCATGCCGCGCATTCACGTATCGCGCCTTTCCGCCTCGAGCTCCTTGAGGCGCTTATCCAGCGCGTCAATGTCGGTGGCCAGGCCGATCAGGACCTCTCGGAGCCCCCGGACGGCGTCGGCTAGATCGCCCCCCGCTCTGGCGAGCTGCGCTCGGAGTATCTCTTGTCGGGCTCTTTCCATGCAGGGGATGGGAGGCGGCCCGCCCACGGCTGGCCGTCCCCGCGGGCTGTGCTATTTCGAGTCGCGTGATGCGTTCAGAGACTTGGCCGCACTGTCCACGACCTTGCGCAGGAACACAGACTGTGCGTGCACCAGGCGCTCGGCCATCACCAGGGCTGAGTCGGTGACCTCCTCCCTCCTGGACGGACCCTTGCCGTCCGGCGGCAGCGCCTCATCGACGGTGCCGAGGAACTTGCGCACGGCCTCGATCGCGCTCTGGGCACCGTCCTCGAGCTCCTGGACCACGTCCTCGGAGAGCTTCGCGGTCCGCTTGGCTGCGCCTTGCGCATCGCGCGTGCCGCGAGCCGCGGCAGGTTTGCGAGCAGCTGGTTTCTTAGCCGCAGGGCGGCGTTTGGGTTTCGTCTCGGGCATGGGCTCCTCCACCTTGGCGTTGTTCAGGGATGAAATATCCGCGCGGACAGGCCTATCACGAATGGGCCCCGTATGGAAGCGTTTGACACAACTGATCCGGCCAGGCTTGACGGCGGTCTGAGATAGCCGCGCTGCGAGCGGCCGCTCAGGTTTGCCGGCTCAGCAACCCCTCGAGCAGCTCGACGTACTGGCCGAGGTGGCGCGGGCCGAGGAACAGGTCGCGCACGCGCGTCTGCGCCGCTGCGCCCATGCGCTCCGCGCCGTGGGGGTCGTCCAGGAGCCCGCTCACGCGCTCGCCGAAGGCTTCGAAGGTCGCCGGGGTCCACGAGGAAGCCGGTGCGGCCGTCCTCGATCTGCTCCCGGATGCCGCCGATCGCCGAGGCGACGACCGGGCGGCCCTTCCACATCGCCTCTGCGACGGTGAGGCCGAAGCCCTCCGCCAGGCTCTTCTGTGCGACGACGTCGGCGCGCCGCTGAAGGGCGTTGACGATCACCGCGTTCTCGTCGGCGTCGACCATCGGCAGCAGCGCGAGGTGCACGCGACGGCGGATTCGGCGCGGCAGCTCCGACCAGGCCGCCTCGACCTCCGCGAACACCTCTTGCCCCTCGGGGTCATCAGCGACCGCCGTCACGTCGGGGCCCGCCAGCAGCAGGTGCGGCTCCTCGTCGGCGCGGACGTGCTCGGCGAACGCCGCGAGCACGCCCAGCGGGATCCTTCAGGCGATCCCAGCGCGAGACCTGCGCGAGCAGCGGGACGCCGAGCCAGAGTTGCCCCTCCTCGACAAGTCGCGCCTTGGACTCCACGCGGCCGACCGTGCCGTCGAGCCGCTCGAAGACCGCCCTGGGATAGTCGTGGTGGCGGTCGGCGGCCAGTCCGGCGGCGCGCAGCACGGCGATCACGCTGGTGAACGCCATCGCGTGGTTCTTCGGCGAGAAGACGTCGATCGAGGGCGCGATCACCGTCAGCTTGGCGGGATCGAGCCCCTCCCAGAAGTAGTCCGGATGCGAGAACACGTAGGCGTCGGCGCGCTCGACGTATGGGATGAGGAACCGCCAGGCCTCGCGCGCGAGGTCGTTGGGCGGGTCGATGCCCACGTGCGAGCGCCAGATGACCGGCACCCCCGTCTGGAGCAGCCGCGGGATCATGCCGGCCGTCTGCGGATCGTGCAGTAGCACGACGTCCGCGGGACGAACGCGCTCTGCCATCAGCTCGGCGTTGGCGGCGCAGCGTGCGCTCGTAGGCGGCGCGCTCGGCCTCGCCCAGCGGGCCGCCGTCGCCCTCGTGTCCGTGCAGTCGGTTGTGCAGGCGCTTGGTGATGCGGAAGAACTCGGGGTCGCCCGCGATCGCTACCCAGCGCGCATCAAGCCCGGCGCCGCGCGCGTAGCCGATCAGCGAGCGCAGCATCTCGGCGACGCCGCCGCCGCGGGCGGTCGAGTTGACGTTCCAGAACGTCCGCTCCTTGAGCAGCTCGCGCCCCCGGGTGAGCGTGTGCTCGAAAGCGGCGAGCGCGTCGGGCGCGAGCACGCTGCGCAAGCGCTCGGGGTCCAGTGCAGTGACGGTGACGTCGTCGAGCCCGACGGGGAGAGCGTGCTCCACTACCACCAGCGTCCCACCGCAGCCTGCCGGTCAACTACCCGTTTTGGGTGGGCGTTCGAGAGGTAGCCGAAACGCAGCGGGTCCGCCGCAAATGAGGGCAGCGAGAAGCGGGCTCACGGCGCGCCAGAGCCCTCCGCTGCCACGGCGGCCGGTGAGAAGCCGCAGCGTGCGATCAGGGCTGTGGAGCACTCCGCCTTTGCGAGCAGTGGGCTTGCTTCATTGCGGCTGGGCGGCGTTGGGTGTGGTCTCGGACATCTGCTCCTCCACTTTCAGGACCTGGCGTCGTCAGCAATGAAGTATCCGGATGGACACCTCTATCACGAATGCGTTCCGCATGGAAGCGTTTGACACATTGAGGCGGACCCTCCACATGCGACTCCGGCCGCACAGCCTGCGTGGCCGGAACGGCAGGGCAGCCCGATCGACGTGCCGTCTACTGAACCTCCCGCTCCCTCGATGCAGAGCAAGGTCCGGTCGTGCCGGGGGGTCGGCGCGGTGCGCGACGCGTAGGCGTCACATATTGGTGCGCTTGCGATGTTGGGAGGAATCGCTGCGTGACGCAAGGTAGGAGTCGTCGTCAGGCGGTCCTGACGATGTCTGTCCATGTGCCGGTGCAGACAGTCTCGCCGCGATTGTTGACCGACACCGTCTGAAAGACGTAGAACGCGCGCCCACCGTGCTCGTAGATGTCCTTGACCGAGGCGCGCGTCGTGAGCTCGTCGCCGGCGGTGACCAGCGGACCCCAGCGAAACTCCTGGGCGGCGTGAACCTCCATCGCGAAGTTCATCGCCACGTCTGGGTCGAACACCGCCATCACGATCGCGGGCATCGAGTAGACGGCCGCGAACATCGGGGGAGCGACGACGTCGGCGTACCCGGCGCGGCGCGCGGCCTGCACATCGAGGTGCACGGGGTTGCTCTCGCCGACCGCGAGCGCATACTCGCGAACCTTCTCGCGCCCCACCGCATACATGCACGGCGGATAGGTCTTGCCAACAGCATCGGTCTTCAACGGCATGCCGGCCCTCCTTCGCGTGTCGTTCGATCGCTCCCAGTCCAGGTGCAGGCAGGCCGCTTGCGCCGACCCATCAGCTACGGCCGGTTGCGGCCATACAGGTCGTGCGCTCTGATCCAGTCTTCGGCGACGATCGCCCAGCCGAGCGAGAGCTCTCCGCAGAGGACCGTCGCCGCGACGATCTCGGCGAGCTTGCGGACCTTCCCGGCCCCGTAGCAGCCGAGCAGCTCCAGGCACTCGCGCTGAGTGGCGAGGCCAGTGCCGCCGCCGTAGGTGGCGACGATCAGCGAGGGGATCGTGATCGAGCCGTAGTAGTCGCCGTTTGGCAGCAGCTCGCTGAAGCCGAGGGCTGCGGAGGACTCCGCGACGTTGGCCGCGTCCTGGCCGGTCGCGATAAACAGGGCAGCGATGCCGTTTGCGGAGTGAAGGCCGTTGTTGTTGACGCCGGACATGAAGCCACCGAGGTTCGACACCTGCCGCGCCCGGAACAGCTTCTCGCCGCTCGCGTGCATGTGCTCCTCGATCAGCGCGGCGGGGATCGTCGCCTCGGCGACGACGCGCTTGCCGCGCGTGCGCAATATGTTGACCTGCGAGCTCTTCTTGTCGGTGGCGAAATTCGACTCCAGATAGAAGTTGATGATTCCCTCGTAATTGGAGGTGATCCACGCGCACGCCGCGGCGGTCGCCTTGCTCGTCAGGTTCTGGCCCGCCGCGTCGCCGGTCGTGTAGTCAAAACGCGTGAACAGGATCCGGCTCGCGGAGTACTGCTCGATAGCACGCAGGCGACCGGTAGATGTGGTGGTCTCGGCGGCCTGCTTGATCTCCGTGAAGTGCTCGGTCAGCCATGCCCCGAACTCGCGCGACTCGCGGGCGCTCTCGAACACGAAGGCGGGGGCGCGCTGCATCGCGTCATCGAGGATCGTCGTCTTCACGCCGCCGGCCTCGCGCAGCATCTTCATGCCGCGGTTGTAGCTCGCGACCAGGGTGCCCTCGGTGGTCGCCAGCGGCACGTAGAACTCACCCTGCGCGTGCTCTCCGTCGACGAGCAGCGGTCCGGCGATGCCGATCGGCACCTGCGCGACCCCGGTGAAGTGCTCCACGTTCCCGGCGACAGCGGCAGGGTCGACGGAGTAGTGGGAGACGTGCTCCACTGCCACGCCGGTTTGCGCGGAGAGAAAAGCTCGGCGTGCCGCCGCTGCCTCGGGCGTGTAGTCGTTCTCGCGATCGCGCGGAATCTTCTTGCGGGGCGGCTGGGTCACTGGCATGTTCTGCATTCCTTTCGTCGTCGTTGGGCAGTGGTGTGCAGCGTGGGTGCGGCCACGAACGCCCCTCGCGGCCCGCGAGATTGCTCCCAACGTTGGCTTTCTGCGAGGTGCTAGATGCCCGACGCGCGGGCGCGCCGGACGCGGCACCTAGGCTTCGCTGCCGACGACGCGCAGACGCGGCGCCACTGCGCCGAGTCGAACCGCGCCGGCTCGTCCTCTGCCATGAATCGCTCGAGCGCCGCGATGAAGCGCCCCGGAGCCTCGAGCTGCGGCAGGTGGTCGATGGCGCTCATGTCCTCACCAGTACGCACCTCGCAGCAGCTGAGCGACGGCGCGCTGGAGGGCCGACGCAGACTCGCCCTCGTCGAGCTTCCCACGCGCTGCGCCTGAATCGGGAAACACTCGATATACCGCGCCGAGGACCTCCTTCGCCACGGCCGGCGAGATCGCATACCCGAGCTCGGTGGCGGCGCCCACGCGCGGACCGACGTGATCGGCGCGGGTGCGGATCGCGTCGCAGATGAGCTGCGCCGCCTGCTCGGGCGTGAGCGCCGGGAACCGGTCGTAGAGTCTGGTCGGAGCGCTCATCGGCGTGCGTACGAGCGGCATGTGGATCGTCGTGAACTGCACGCCATCGTCGGCGCACTCGGCCGCCGCCACGCGGGTGAAGGCGTCGAGCGCGGCCTTCGACGCGATGTAGGCGCTGAACCGCGGCGCGTTGGTCTGCACGCCGAGCGTGCTCACGTTGACGATGTGGCCGCTGCGGCGCTCGCGCATGCCTGGCAGCAGGCCGAGGATCAGCTTGACCGGGCCGAAGTAGTTGAGCTGCATCGTGCGCTCGAAGTCGTGGAAGCGCTCATAACTGAGCGCAAGCGAGCGGCGGATCGAGCGGCCCGCGTTGTTGACAAGGACATCGATCGTCGGATGCTCGGCGAGCACCCGCTCGAGCAGCTCGTCGATCGACCGCTCGGCGGAGAGGTCCGCAGGGTAAACCTCGGCCAGCCCGCCGCATGCCTCGATCTCGCGGGCGGCCTCCTTGAGTCTTGCGGTTGTGCGCGCAACCAGCAGCACCCTGCCGCCGGCCCGCCCGATCTCGACCGCGGCCGCACGGCCGATCCCGCTCGAGGCGCCAGTCACCATCACCGTGCGGCCGTCGACCGCGCCGTGCAGTGAACGCGGTCCGAGCAGTGGTCCTGCCACGGAGCGCGCAGCGCGGCCCGCCGACCGCGCAAGCTCGCGCGACGCCGACGGTGCGCGTATCCGAGGCGTCAGCGCCATCACGCAAGCCGACGAATTCTGATGGACGTCAACAAACGACCCAAAGTCTTACTCCGGTGGGCAGGACGTAGGAGTCGAACGCCGACCGGTGCCACGCTGATGACGCGCCCCACCTCCAGCGTGCGTTGCAGCGTGGCCATCAACGGCCCCACGACGGTCAGCTTGCGCTTCGCTGCGCTCGCTGGGCGCCTGGCTCGTGTCGGGGGGGCGACGGCTGCGTGCATTGTCTCTTGCGCGCGCACGCGCGCCTACGGTTCGCTGCCGACGACGCGGAGACGGCCGCGCCACTGCTCAGAGTCAAACAGGGCCGGCTCGGTCTCTGCGACGAATCGCTCGAGCACCGCGACGAAGCGCCGCAGGCGCCTCGAGCTGCGGCAGGTGGCCGACCCCCTCGAAGATCTCGAGGCGGCTGCCGGGAATCGCCTCGTGCGCGTTCTCACCGTGGTGGACGGGGATCATCGGATCGCGCGCGCCCCAGATGATGAGCACGGGCATGCCCTCGGCGAGGTAGAGCCGGTCGCCGGCATGGACGCGCTGGCCGCCGGTGCCGATGACCGAGCGCAGCGTGGCGAGGAACGCTGCCCGACGGTCGGGGTCGGCGAGCGACGCGTAGCCGCGCGCGACCTCGGCGACGTCCGCGTTCGGCCGCAGTCCGATGGCCGCCAGGCCGCGCGCGAGCGCGGATACCGACCGCTGCGCCCGTGCCAGCCGTCGCGGCGATGAACAGGTCCGCGCCCGGAAGCGCCGCCGCACGCAGAACCGGGCTGACCTCGGGACCGAGGCCGCCGCTCGAGACGAGCACCAGGCGCTCGGTGATCTCGGGGAACTGGTAGGCGAACTGCATCGCGATCCCGCCGCCGAGCGAGTGCCCGACGAGCGTCGTACGCTCGTGACCGAGCGCGACCAGCAGGTCGCGCAAGGCCGCCGCGAGCGCTCCGATCGAGTAGTCGCCGGCACCGGGCGCCGATGCGCCATGCCCGGGCAGGTCGGGCGCGATCACGGTGTGACGCTGCGCAAGCGGCTCGATCACCGCCTGCCAGTTCTCGAAGGTGCCGGCCATCCCATGGATCAGCAGCAACACCGGGCCGCTGCCCGCCTGCGCGTAGGTCACGGGCCGGCCGTGGAGCGTGATCGTCCTGGGCTCCATCGCACTCATTGCGACGCCCCCGCTGTTATCCGCGCGAGCGCGAGCGCGTCCTGCAGGCACGCGTCGCGCACGCGCTCGCGATCGATCTCGAACGTCTCCGCAACGCCCGGCGCGGCCTCGCGCACGCCGACGCCGACGCGCGCGAGGTGCATCGAGCCGAGCACCTGCGTGCACAGGCGGTTGGCGGTGAAGGCGGGGTCGTCGAGCGCGAACACGCCAGCCTCGGCGCCAGCGGCGAGCAGTCGCTCAAGCGGCCCGAGGCACGCGGCGATCGAGCGCCCGAGGCGGAACCACACGGCATCGGAGACATGCTCTCGCGGAACTCGGCGGCCGGGCCGCTGCATCAGCGCCAGGGCGCAATCCAGGAACGCGGGGTACTCCAGACAGAAGTCGACGTAGCACTCGCAGCACTGGCGGAGCGCGACGCAGGGGTCCTTGCGGTTCGGGCAGCTCGGCCAGTCGCGCCTGCAGCTCGGCCAGGTAGTCGGCGAGCGTCAGCACGAAGATCTCCTCCTTGGAGTCAAAGGAGCGATAGATCAGCGCCTTGTTCACGCCGGCCGCGTGCGCGATCTCGTCGACCTGCGCGTCGCGCCGAGCCGCGCTCGTCGAACAGGCGCGCGTGTGGTGGCGACGATCGCCCGCTCGCGAGCGCGGCGACGTTCGGTGCGCGTGGAATGCTGCCGGGCTCGCGTGACGGACACGGACCGATCGTACCAGTAGTCCGACTAGAAGTCGAACTAGGGGTTACATCACTCGCGGCGAACAACGTCCTCGTTTCGAGGGACGGGTCACCGGCGGGCGCGGCGCGGGCGAGCAGCGGCGTCCTCGAGGGCGACCCGTTCCGCGCGGGCGACCGCCAGCAGTTCCTCGACCGAGGCAGTCATGGCGCTCAGCATCACATCGAGGTCTGGCACGGTGTCGCGGTCGGCGACCACGCCGAAGAAGACACTGCCGTCATAGCTCGCCGCGGCAACGCCGATGGCGTGCTCGGCCGCGAGCGGCACGAGCGGATGGACCTCGCGCATCGGCGCCCCGAAGGCGTACAGCGTCTGCTGGGGACCGGGCACGTTCGTGATGGTCACGTTGAACAGTCGCGTGGCGTAGAGGGCCTGCGCAAATGGTGGCATGGATCGCCGGTGGCGCCAGTCCCGCCAGCTCGATCACGGCAGTGGTGCCCGCCGCCTGTTGCCCCTCGGACTTCAGCGACTCCGAGCGGGCCACGGTCTCGTGGTAGCGGAGCACTGGATCGGCCTGCGCCACGGGCAGCTCCACATATAGCGAGGAGACCCGATTCCCCAGCGCGAGATGCTCACTCGGCAGCGCGGATGTTGATCGGGACCATCGCGCGCAGGCCTCCGGCGGGCAGTGCCTCGCCGCGCGACTGGAGCAGCGCCCTGAGCCCGCTCGCGGTGACCGTGAGTACGACATCGTTGATCGTGCCGCCGAGAGCGTTCTTGATCTCCTTCAGCTTCGCGAGCGGGACGCGGAGGACCTCGAAACGGCGCAGCGTGCCGATCGGCACATTGAGACTCGTGCGCGGCGCCGCGTGCAGCTCCTCGCGCACGATCATGGCGAGCGCCGAGCGCGCGTTGCGCAGCGCGTCACGCGGGTGAAGCGCGCCGTGGGCTCCCATCTGGGCCGCGTGGACGCATCGAGTCGACCGGCAGCAGCCCCGCCCAGGCGTGCGCCAGAGGGCCAGCGAGCCGGGAGCAGTCGGGTGGGCGGGGGACGTCGCGCGGTCGGCGTCGAGAGAGGAAGACGCGCGTCCGCCGCTGCTGCCGCTTGCGGAGGATGGCGCCGGCGGAGCCAACGGGCGCCGCGTCCGGCGTCGTGTCGAGCAGCAGGTGGCCGACGTCGACCGAGCCGACACCGTCGACCATGCAGTGGTGCGTCTTGGTGTGCGAGCGCCCATCTACCGTCGGCGAGCCCCTCTACGAGCGCCATCTCCCACAGCGGGCGATGGCGATCCAGGCGCTGGGAGAAGAAACCCGATGCCCACTCCGCCAGCTCCTCATCGCCTCCCGGTGCAGGGAGTGCCGCGCGGGCGACGTGCGTGTCGATGGCAAACGCGGGATCGTCCTGCCATTCGGGCCACGACATCCCGCCCGTGTGCGGCTCAGACAGGCGCTGCCCGTAGCGCGGGAGCTGCCCCAGCCGGCTCGCAAGGTACTGGCACAGCTTCCTCGCGCGACGGCGAGCCACCGTCCGGCAGAGGATCGAAGACCATGATCCCGCCGATGTGCATGTGCGCGCTCTCGTCGGCCTCCTCAAGCTCGAGGAACGTCGCGTCCAGGGCTGTCAGGTGCTCGCTCATACGAGCGCAAACCAGGCCGGCTACAGCTAGGCGCCGATACCTGCCGACCCAATCGCCACAACGCTACGTGCGCTGACTGCCGGTGTCATCCGGGGTATCCCGCACGTGGGCCGGAAGGTTCGCAGATGGGTGGACCCGCACCGCACTCATCGGCGCGGGACCGAACGCGAGCGGTCGGGTCCGACCGGCGCTCGAGGTCTACGGCGCTCGTCATAACAGTCAGCGAGGCGTGCGCGCCCGATCCGGCGCCGGCCCGCGCGCGACACCGGCCTACTTGCCGTCATCCGTCCTGCTTGGCGCCTTGCGCGTCGAGACGCCCGGCCACGTGCTCGGCCTCCTCGGCGAGGTCGCTCAACTGTGCCGCTCTGAGCATCCGCGCGGCGCGCTCGGAGCCGATCATCTCGAAGACCGAGGTGAGGCGCTCGTCGCCCTCCATGACGAACACGACCCGCAGCAGATCCTCGTCGCCGAGCCTCTCGACACAACGGCTGAGGGCCGGCTCGTCGAGGTAGGCGACGAACCGCCCCATCGCGACGTGCTCCCCGTTGGCGGCCATCGCGGCGGCCACCGCGACCACGGTCTCGGTTCCGATCCCGGTCACGACCTCGGCGGCGCGGCGCGGATCGAGCTCGGCGGAAAGCCTCGCGAGGAAGTCGACCGTGAAGTGATCCGAAATCTCGACGGCGTGGCGCGGATCGAGCAGGCTCGTAAGACGCGCGCAGATGAGTGGCCCGAGTGCACGCTCGCCGATCGCCGCGACTATGCGATCCGGCAGCAGCCCGGAAGCGTCGGCCACGCGCTGAAGCAGCTCCCTATCGTCGTCGTAGAGCAGCTCCGTCACCGCCGCGCGGTAGTCACGCAGCTCCGACGCCGGCACCTGCAGCAGGAACGCGAGCGCACCCGGATCCTCGACGCCGAGCAGACGAGCGAGCTTGATCGTCTCGGCGCGGCTTTCCGTGGCCCCGCTCACGCCCCGAGCGCCCGGCGCACCGCCCCGCGCAGCGGCGACGGGATGTGCTGGAAGGCCCTGTCGATTGCCTCGGCGAGCCGGCGGCGCCGGAGCAGCAGGGCCTGCTCGGTCAGCGCCGTCAGCTGCGTAGCAGGCTCAGGATCGAGGGAGGGCGGCGGAGGTGGGAGGCGATCTGGTGAACGCGGCATCAGGCGGTGCAGGCGACGCGACGAAAGCACAGTCGATGACAGATCCAATCAGGTCCCGGCCGCAGGGTGCCGCGGGCAGGCGACCTACAAGGCAAAACAAGCAGGAACAGCGCGGCTAGCGCATGAGGATGAGCACGAGGAGGCTCGTGGCGGCGGGCAGCGTCAAGGCGAGAGCGCCCACCGTGATCGAGCGTCGCAGCCGTCGCACCGTTAGTTTCATCACTGGCCGGAACCATCGGGTGGGAACCAGTCGCAGGGCTGGCCAGTGCAGGCGCAGCGATGCAACGAGGAGCGTCTCGAGTCGAGCGTCGATGGTGGCGCCCACCCTGCCGAGCATCGGGCGAGGATAAGCCCGGGACCAGTCGGGCGCTAGCTTGCAATCGGCCACCCGAGGACGGGAGCCCATCACGTCGTTTGCAAGGGCAACGGCGCGGGGGCGGCGAGCGTAGCGCCTCACGTCGGCACGTTGCCTGCAGCTCAAGTCTTGGCTCGAACAGCGAACAGGGAAATGCACCCGTGGGGTGCAACTGTGTGCAGCGGCAAGGAGCGAAGCGCAGCGAAGCGACGAAGACGCTGCAGGGATGCCTTTGCTGTTGGCTTCGATCGCGCATGGGAAGCGCGAGGATCGTGAGGAGGGGTGGGGGCGCTGCGCGCATGCGGTGGAGAGCGCAGCGCTCGAGAACGTCTCGGTTAGCGTCGAAGCAGGCGGGTGAACAGCTTGGCCGAGAGCGGTGAGGGCCAGTGGCCACGGCGGCGCTCGTACCAGACGGTGCCAGCTCCCCATGCAATTGTGCCGAGCACAAACAGTCCGACGCTGTAGCCGTAGCCGCCCTGGCTCCCGCACGCCCAGGCCACCCACCAAGAGCACCAGCCGGCGGCGCGGGCGAGTGTCGGGCCGAAGCGCCACGCGAGCCACGCGACGGTCGCGACGAGACCGAAGAGGGCGATGGCGTCAGCGAGTGGGGCGGCAGCAAGGAGGGCGAGCACATCGTTTCGTGTACCAGCTGCTTAGGATGCGACGCTTACGGGCCATCCGTGCTCGCGTGCCGACACGGCCGAGGGCCACCGCCCGCGACGCCTTGTGTAGGCGAGGACGCTGCCCGTCACTCGTTGCCACCCGACTGGGCGAACTGCCGAGAGAGCGCGACACGCTTGCGACCCCGCCGGTTCGCGATCGGCGTGGCATACCCGCCGCTCAAACGTCAGGCGCGACTCTTTCGCTCGCGCTCGCCTCCTGCCCACTGAGCGGACGTTCATCTTCCAGAGGTCGATAGCCGAGTGGTGGCAGACCGACTAGCCCCGAGCCCGCGCGAGTCGGCGTGCATCGAGGCGGCATTCGGCGCTGGCTCGTCGACCGTGGTGTCGACCACGGCCTAGCTGCTGCCGGTGCGCGCGTGTCCGGCTAGGCGAGGAGCTCGGTGATGCCGCCGAGGATGTGCCGCGCGGGCGGAAGGCCGGCTCGCCGCGCCCGAATCCACTGGGGCGCGTGCGGCCGTCGATACAGCTCGAACTCGTTCTCGCGGAACAGCCGATGCGACTCGTCGTTGCGCGGGAACAGCCGCGCCCAGGCGTAGGGCATCCCGTTAAGCCATCCGTCGCCGAAGTCGGCTTCGAGCACGGTGAGCGCCTTCACGAGCGTCACTTCCGACGGCGTCGCGGCGCCGATGGCCTTGCCATGGAAGCCGGCGGCGGTGCCGATCGCGAGGATGTACCCGCCCGGCTCGCCACCTGGGAGAGGCACTTCGCAGAGATAGCGGCGGGTAAGCGCGCAGTAGCTGATGACTTGGCCGCCGCCCGGGCGGGTGAGCGCGATCACGCGCAGGTACGCGGGTCCGCCGATGCCCTCGCCGCGCGGCGGCAGGATGCCACGCGCGAGGTTCCGAGCGGTTTCGTCGACTTCGACTTCGATGTCCCGCCCGCGGTGGCCGGAGCGGAAGCGAGCAAGCTCGGTCCAGCCGAGAGGTTCTGCGACGACTTGCATTTCTACTTCGCCCTCGATCTGCTCGCGCTCGCGCGATGCGGCTTCGCCGGCGAAGTGAGGCGAGCGCTGATGGAGGTGGACACCGGATTCCGCCCGGCGGCGATTCGCTGCTGACATGAAGTTCGTTCCTCTGTGTGGTCGGGCGAGCCGGCCTGCGGCTACAGGAGGTTCCGGCCCGCGAGTTGCGTGCATCAGATGGTTGCGCCCGGGTCGGTCGGATCTGTCTGAGAGGATGCAGCCCGCGGGGCGCCTTCCACGGATACCCTGCGCTGTTGCTGACGGTTCCTCGGCGGTCCCCGGGCGGCTACCCGGGGCCGCCTTCACTACTCATAGCGACGCTGCGCCGATAGTCGAGGCGGCTAGCTGACAGCGGAGCGGAACGTGTGCACCAGGGTGAGCGCAATGTGCACGGCGAGTTCGGCCTGCGGCTGCGTCGCGGCGACAGCCGGCCGCGAGTCGCCTTCCGCGTGGCGCGGCTGGTTCGACCAGAGCAGATCCGTCATCGCGATCACCGCCTGCACCGGCGTAAGCGTGCTGCCCTTGATCGCTTCGGCGTGGGTTGTGAAGACGAGCGAGTAGCTCTGCGCGTTCGCGCGAATGTGACCGATCACCTTGCCAAGCGTCGCGTCAGAGTCGTTCGGCAGCACGAGCGGGACCGCGACCGCCTCCACGGCCTTCACGGCTTCGGCGTAGGCGTGGGTGGGGTTGGGGTCACGGCCGAATGCTGCTTTCCAGGCGGTGTCGAGATGTTCTGACGCGCTGCCGCCGATCGCGGACTGGGCGAGCACGGCGGTGGCCGCGATGAGCGTCGCACGACGCTCGAGCCGGCAGTTGACGTTGTTCGGATCGGGCCGTACGACGGTGTAGTTCGCGCCGGCTTCTTCGAGCGCGCGGTCGAGCTCTTCGATCGCTCCGTGGATGCTGCGCGGTTCGAGGCCCATCATCACGTCGTTCAGCGCGTAGTCGAGGACCTTCGCGAGCAGCGCGCGATCCTCCTGGATCTTCTGCCAGAGGTACTTGCCCGCGCCTTGGCGGCCCTGCCCCCATGGCAGCGTCACGTGGAACCTCCGCTCGACCTCGCGGACGAAGTCGCGGGGCTCGGTTTCGACACCCCACCCTGGGCCGTAGCCTTGCGCAGCCGGCCCTTGTCCGGCGAAGAACGGGTCGAGGAACGCCATCACCGAGGACATCACCCAGTCCGGCAGCTCCTGCTTGGGGGTGGGCGGGTCAGGCGTCGCCGGTGGAGGCATCGGGCGCCCCTCGAGCGCCGGGTGAGGGGATCGGTCGCGCCGTCGGAACATTCCTCAGCACAATCTAGGCTGATCTCACCGAACCTCAGCGCAGCTCAGCCCGCTAAATGAACCCCCCGAGATTCTTGCGGGGCCTTATGGGCGACACAACCACTCGGGCTGCGCCGTCCCCGCGTGGGCGTAGCTTGGGCACGTGCTCGAAAGCGAAACGGCAGCGATTGTCGCCGGAGCCAGCGCAGTCATGGGCGGTGCGGTCGTTGCCGTCTCCAACTACGCGATCAGTCGCGCCCAGGCGCTGGATGCACGACAGGAGCGCCTTGGAGGCGTCTTGACCGAGCTCGGGTACGCAATCGGGCGGGTGGATCATCAGCTCCGCCTTGAGCCCACGCCCAGCAACACCGAGCGGACCATCAACGAGACGATGGAGTCGCGCGCTCCGATGCTGCACTACTCGCTTGGCCGACTGCGTCGTCGGCTCCTCGAACCCGAGCTGACCGAGATGGCAGCCGCGTTATCGAAAGCGCTAAGCGCGGCCACACTCGCCGCACCGCGTCGACTGCTGCCTGTGCTCGGCGAGCTAACGGAGCTGATGAGCCAGGCCGAGGACCCTCCCGAGCATTGGTGGGAGAGGCGGAACAAGACGCGGTCCGACTACTTCGTCCAGTCGCGCCGCCTGCTCGGCTCGGACCGATCACACCGTTGGCGCCTCAGGCGCCGCTCGTAGCCCCCGTCGACTCGTTTCCACAGCCGGTGCCACGATCGGCTCTCGCGAGTCGGCGGCCGAGCTCTAGGCTGGGCCGATGACGGCGTCGAGGCGACTCACAGAGCTGCGCAGGGCTACAGGCGTGCAGATGCACGTCGATTACGTCGCCTACGACCGTGAGGTCCTCTCGCCCGCTGATCGGGCGTATTGGGACGAGCGGGTCGTCGACCTCGGAGGCGCGGTCGAGCACGAGCGGCTAGAGAGCGGCCGGGTCGTCTCGTGGTACGCGGTGCCCAAGAGCAAGATCGGCGCCGACATCAGAGTCTCCGCCGGCAAGGCGTACGAAGTGATGCACGACGAGAGGCGTTGGGCGACAGAAGGTCTCGCCAGAGAACTCCGGCAGCTCGGGCTCGACGTGGACTTGGAGATCATCGAGATGGTCCCACAGCGACGTGGGCTCGGGCCGATCGAGTGGACAGCCATCTTCATCGGCGATGCGATAGCTACGGGCTTCGTCCACGCCGTAGTGGCCGACGTGTACGCGCGCACGAAGGAGATGCTTCGGGCACGCCGCCGAGCCGGAAAGGTGCGTCACATGGGCTTCCGAATCTACGGCCCAAAGGGCGAAGTCTTGAAGGAATGGACCACCAAGGAGGACGAGGAGAAGCCCCCCGATGAGCCGTAGCTACTCGGCGGTGTCCGTGTCGTGTCCGCTGCGGCTCATTTCCACAGTTGACGCCATACACCCGCTTTGCCAAGCGCTCGCCCAAGCGTCACGCTCTTGGGGCCGATTCCGTCGCACGAGAAGGTCCCCGGTTCGAGTCCGGTTGGACCGATCGTGATCGAGGGAGGCGACCGTCCGCCCGAGCGCGGACCGTAAAGCCCGACGGTCGATCCAACTCGGCGCCGTCCGGCCTTACCCGCGCTGGCTAGCGGTTGCACCACCTCGACCCGTCAGCCCCGGAGACATGCTCAAATGTCCGTATGAGCGCCGCGATCATCGGTCTCCTGGGTGTTCTCGTCGGTCTAGGCGTTGGACGTGGATACTCGTTCTGGACGAAGCGCCGCGCGGAGCTCGAGGCCGCCGTGACGTCGGCCGCCGTGCTAGGCAGCGACTTGCGAGCCCAGATTGTGTCCGATGGGCAGTCCGGTAGGACCCTGGCGCAATCCTGGGCGCAAGAGTGTAGAGCGCTCGTGGCCCATATGAGCCCGTCGGATTTTGAGTCGCTCCACGACGCGATACGTGCATGCGCGGGGAATGCCGACGACGCTGCCGACGCGCGGGATCTACTGGTCCGCCTGCACGCACTTCACGAGCTGTTCTGGGAAGAGCACGAGGCGTTCATAGTCGTCCCGCTTCTGCACTACCTGAAGGGGGACACGATCTCAAAGCGGATACGCCGTTTGCTCGAGATCGCCCCGGATGCCGCTCTGCCGCCAAGCTCGCCGGATCGGCAACGATCCATCACGCGCTGGCACCGCCCACCGAGGACGAGAGAGCAAGCCTAAGTCTGGCCCGGCGAGCAACAGGGCGCGCGCGGAGAGATTCGAACTCCCGACCTTCGGTTGCGTACGCCGGTGATCGGCACGACGCCCAACGTGCGCTTATGTCTCGGACCCGTGGGCGTCGGCGAATTTCAATGGCGCGGCGTTGGGCCCACGGGGAAAAGACTCTCTCGTGGGCCCACCTGTGGGCCCACCCGGGTCGTTCCGGGACGCTCGGAAGCGTCCGAGAACGCTCTTGACGACCGTGGTATCAGAGCGCGTCGAGGCGCCGAGACCGTGATTACGAGTGAAGGCGTCTGTGGCTGAGCGGAGGGACGAGGAGCTGAAAGCCGGCAGAGGATGGGCCTTTTCGATGCGCCCTCCTACCTCGACAGGTACTCGTGAACGGGGAACTCGTGAATCTCCGGCTCGGCTGTGATCCCGGCGGCTTGAACTCCGGGGCCAATGCGGGCCGCCGCGAAACTGTCGAACTGCGAGCGCGACTCCCAGAAGTCGAGCACGCCCCAGCCCCCGTCGATCGGACCGGACGCGTGGAAGATAAGCCCGTCGGGGTAATCGGCGCGCGGGTTGATCGCGGCCTCCACCTTGTCGAACTGCCCGGCGTCCACGCCTGCGAGCTTGATGCGGATTCCTACAGCCATAGCCGCTCCTCTCTTTCGTTGGGTCATCGGAACCTACCCGATCCGGAGCGCGCGCAGGCTCAGAGGTCGGCTCGGCCTGCTGCTCCGTCGTCCCATGCATGCGTCTCGTCTCGGTCCGACGACGTGCCTGCTTGTGGCGAGGAGCGCGAGGCTTGCACAAGACGGTCGACACCTGCCTTCCTCTTCGCGCGGGCATTGCCGATGGCCGCGCCGACGTGGGCGCGCCGACGTGGGCGCGGCGCTGTGATTGCCGTCATGTTCGGCCGGTCACGCGGGTCGGCTTCACGCCTCGGGAATGGGGTCTCGCCGCACGATGCCGTTCCCAAACCATGAGGCTGCGCCTCTGTGCTCGGGCGCCGGCGCAGTTGGCAGCTCTGACCAGGAGAGCCGTTAGCGTTGATGCAAGATGGCGTGTTGGCGTCGCATTGTGGGTTTCTGTTGAGGCTCTCGGAGTGGCTGAACGGCGAGCCGATCGAGGACTTCTCTTTCGACGGGACTCGCTGGACTGAGCGCCCCGGCCTCGTATCCGAGGAGCTCGCCCACGCGCTCGGCCGGGAGGTGCTTGACAACTACGCCGACCGCAAGTGGCTCGAGCGTCGTCTCGAGTTACTCGGCTACGACCGGCTCGCCGCGCACGTCCGCGGCACGCTGCTCCCACCTGCCGGCAACACCCGCACCGGCGACTTCGGAGAGATCGTCGCGGGGTTCGTAGTCCGCCGCCACTTCGGCTTCCTGATCCCCGTCCAGCGGCTTCGCTACAAGGACTCGCCGAGCGGCACCCAGCGCCTCATCGACGTCGTGGCCTTCAAGTTCCGCGAGCCGCCGGAGCTGACTACGATCGCTGTCTCGGAGGTCAAGACGCGCACCGGCAAGGACGCATCGATCGCCGCGGACGCCGCCGAGCAGCTCGCCAACGCCGTCGACGACCTCGCGCTCTCGCTCAGCTACATCGACCGGCGCCTCACCGAGCAGGGCAAGCACGCCCTAGCCAACCGCGTCATCGCCCTGCTTGATCCGCAAGCCCGTTACCGCCTGGACAAGCACGTCTTCGTGGTCACCGACGTCGACACCCTGCACGACGAAACGCTCGATCGCCTCGAGCAGGCCGACGGGGATAAGGACCTCGCCGCCTCGATCGTGCTCATCGCTGGGCTCAAGGGTGTGATCGCCGGCGGCTACGACGCCGCGGGAGCGCTCAGTGATCTCGCGGGCTGACTACGAACCGCGCGCGATCGCGCGCGTCGAGCAGCTCCTGCAGACGCGGGCATTCATACGTGATCAGAGCCGCCTGCGCGCCGAGGACCTGCTGCGCGAGGTTAATCCGCAGGAGCGTGAGGATCTTCGGACCCTGACTGACGACCGTCGCCAACGGCTCAAGGCAGGCGCATATCTCCTCCGCGCCACCGCGCTCACGCTCCACCGCGCGCATCCGCGTCGGCGCGAGTACCTGCGGATCGCCGCGGAGATGTTTGAGGATCTCGCCGGCCCCGCGCAGGAGAAGGACGATCGCCGGACCACCTTCCAGGCGCTTTCTCAGGCCGCTGCGTGCTGGAGCCTCGCCGGCTACCAGGCCAACGCCGCCGTCATGGGCAACCGCCTGCGCGGAGCCTTCGCCGAGTTCGACGTTCTCACCCCGGCTCGCGCGGTCGGCGCGCCTGGGAGCCTTGACTTCTACGCCGTAGCCGGGGGGATCATCGAGCGTGACCTCGCTCGGCTCGAAGCGCTCGTCCGCTCGCGCCGAGCGTTCCTCGACGACGTGCAGGAGACGGCGCTCAATGGCGCGGCCCAAGCCGGCGACGGCCTCGCCCTGGCGGAGCTAGTCGAGCTGATCGCCCTCGGCGAGCTCCTGGCGGGCCTCGAGCACGCGCTGCGCTTCTGGCGCACCGGCCACCCGCGTTCGGCGGCGCGTGCCGAGCAGCGCTTCGCCGAAGCAGAAAGGCTCGCCCTGGCTGGCGAGACTCCGGAGAGCTGGCTGATCGCCAACTCAGCGCGCGAGATCTTCGCCGAGAGCACGCGCGCATCGACCTGGCGGACCTTCCGCCGTCACGTCACCTCCTGGGGTCCGCTGTGGGACCGCTACCTGCGCCAGCTGGCCAACCAGCGCAGACCGGTCGTCGAGCTTTGGCCCTCCCAGCGCGCCGCACTCGAGGCAGGGCTACTTGACCCTGCCCAGCGCGCGCTCATCGTGCGTACGCCGACGAGCTCGGGCAAGACGCGGATGGCCGAGGCGGCGATCGTCGACGCCGTTTCGCGCGCGCCCGAAGACGGGTGCTGCGTCTACATCGTCCCGTTCCGCGCGCTAGCCACCGAGATGGAGGCGACGCTCGGGGCCACGCTCGGCGACCTCGGTATCCGCGTGTCCTCGCTCTTCGGCGGCTACGAGACCTCCGAGCTTGAGGACTTCCTGCTGTCGAGCAGCAACGTCCTCATCCTTACGCCTGAGAAGCTCGACCTGCTTCTGCGCTCCGACCCTGCCTTCGCCGACCGCGTGAAGCTGATCGTCGTAGACGAGGGCCAGCTCCTCGGCGACGAGAACGCCCGGGCCATCCGCCTCGAGCTCCTGCTCACACGCCTGCGACGCGCCGCCCCCGACGCGCGCCTCCTGTTCCTCTCCGCCGTCGTCCCCAACGTCGACCAGGTCGCCCGCTGGCTCGACCCCGCGCAGCCAACCCCATTTGAGCAGCCTTGGCGCCCGACGCGCCTGCTCACTGGGGTCTTTCGCTGGGCCGGAGAGCGCGGGCGCATCGACTATGAAGGCCAGAGCGAGTTCTTCGTCCCGTACGTGCTGCGCCGCGAGCAGCGCTCGCTCGGCCTCACACCGAAGCGTCGCCAGCCCAAGAAGCCCGAGCCCTGGCCGGGCAACGTGGCCCAGACCGCCGCCGCCCTCGCCCTGCACTTCCAGCGCATCGGCCCGGTAGTCGTCTTCGCCGCCCAACCGCGCAACTGCGCCGCCGTCTGCAACGCGCTCGTCACCGCGTTGTGGCTGCGTGAGCAGGACGGCGGCGCGCCCGACGTCGTCGCTTCCGCCCACAAGGCCGAGCTCGACGAGCTCATCACTCTCGCGGCCAAGCACCTCGGCGCCGACCACGAGCTCGTCGGATGGCTGCGCCTCGGCATCGCCTACCACCACGCACGCGTGCCCGAGGCCCTCCGGGTCCGCATCGAGGACGCGTTTCGCAGCGGCACGCTCCAGATCCTCGCCTGCACCACGACGCTCTCCCAGGGCGTCAACCTTCCGGTCAAGACGCTGATCGTCAGCCACACGCTGCGGGACCGCAACGACCCGGTCTCTGTTCGCGACTTCTGGAACATTGCCGGCCGCTCCGGCCGGGCCAATCGCGAGACCCGCGGCCATGTCATCCTCATCGAGAGTCCCACCCCTCAGGAAGCCCTCCGTCAGCGCGAGTATCTCGACCAGGGCAACATCGAGCCCCTCCGCAGCCGTTTCCTCGAACTGCTTCTTTGGCTGATGCAGCAGCGCTGCCCGTCCGTGACGCTCAACACGCGAGACGACGTCGCCGCCGTCAGTGACGACGCCGTAATCGACCCCGAACTCGGCGATCTGCTTGAGATCCCCGAGGTCAACGAGCTCGAAGGCCAGATCCTCGCGCTGCTGTGCGAGGAGGTCGTCGACTCCGAGGACCTCGAGACCGCCGAGGCGCTGCTCGGCACATCGCTGGCCGGCGTGCAGCTCGCCGACCTCGGCGGCCCACGGCGCCCGTTCGCGCGATTCATCACCGCACGCGCGCGGGCCGCAGCCCAAGCCGTGCCCGACGTCGAGCAGCGCATGCGCTACTACCGCACGGGCCTGTCGGTCGACAGCTGCCTTGCCCTCGACCGCTTGGCTGGCGAGATCGCCGAAGAGCATGGAGCGAGCCTGTGGACCGACGAGCCGACCCGCGAGCTCCGCAACCGAATGCTCACCGGGGCGTTCGGCGTCACCGAGACCGCGCCATCGGAGGACGTCTCCGTCGACCTAGCGGTCGAGATCGCCAGCGACTGGGTGGCCTACGCCTCGATGGGAGAGCTCCGCGCCCGCTACGGCTCGCGGGCGCAGCAGCTCGACGATCCAGTGACGCTCAACCTGTTCGTCCAGGCCTCGCTGGCCAACGGGGCCCCGTGGTCCCTGTCGGCGCTCATCGCATTCCTCGGTGTGCACGTTCGGCAGGGGGCCGAACTCAGCGAAGGGCTGCGGGTACTCCCCGCGCTCGTGAAGTTCGGCGTGGACTCCCCCCAGGCGGCCTACGCCAGCACCCTCGCTGCCGAGGATCGCGAGACTGCTCGCACCCTCGCCGAGATGGCCCTTCGCGCCGGCGTGAGGGAGGGCTTTCGCCCCTTCATGGAGTGGCTGTCCGAACTACGCATCGAGGAGCTCCGCGCCGGGCTCGGACCAGGACCCGAGACCGATCGGCTCGCGCGCCGCGTCGCGCGGCTGTCGACCTCCAACCTCGCGCTCGAGCTTCTCCTCGGCCGCCCGACGGTCGTCGTCGCTGTCCGCGGCCTGGCCTACGGCGACCGCACCGCGAACGCACGCCGACTCGGTGTCGGCGATACGGTTGGCCTCGAGCGCGAACCGGAGAACCCCTTCGACGCGAATGCGATCCGTGTGCGACTTGCCGACGGCGCCGAGGTCGGCCACGTCGCGCGCGACGCCGCGCGCGGACTCGCGGCACACCTCGACGCCGATTCTGGCGCGTTCGAGGTCACCGTGCGCGAGATCGACGCTGACGTCGCGCTCCTGCGACTGGAAATCACGGCGCGATGAGACATACGCCAGGCCGTCATTGCTGCGGCGATCGGAGCGTGTCTCGGAGCAGCCCCCACCGAGTCGACTGAGCGCTACGGGGAACCGGCTTGGTCGCTGGCGCTTTCCTCGTCTGCCTTACGAACCGCCTCCTCGCCGCCGACCGCTCGTACGAGCATCTCTGAACCGCCGAGACGGGCGAGATCTACAGCCAGCTCAACGTCGCCCGCAGGCGACCCGTTCGGCTGGGCATCGGTGAGGACGACGGTCCCCTCTGGAAGCTCGATCGTCTCGGTCATCTGATTGCCGATCTTCTCCATGCTTATAGCTTTCCATCAGCCTCGGTCAGCACCTTGGCGCAAGCGCCAGTGTAGCTCCGAACAGGCCAACGCTGGGCCTCCCCGACGATGCAGTCAAAGCCGTCGGCACCGCCAAAGTCGAGGATTAGCATTCCGAGGAGCTTCGCGTTGCCATCCGTTGAGAACAGCTGAATCGCGGCAACCCCGGTGTACTGCTTCGTGCGTTCGAGCTCGTCCGCGCTCAGCGCGAACCGCTCGTTCGCCGGCAGCTCATTGAACGCGCTAGTTCCGATCTGTTCGAGCTTCTCGACCAGCTTGCGTAGGTCGACGAACAAGTCTTTCCGAAGCTCCCATGCCCACCCGGCCACACCCTTTCCTTTGCTCCACCGAACCCCAAGCGCAGGACGATCATCGGGCAGGTAGAAGCGAGCGATCTCGTTGAATCCGCCATCGTCCCGGCACAGCCATACGCAGGCGGCGAGCTGGTTCACGGACACATCCGCGCACCCATGTGCGATCGCCGCCACCGCCCGCTGGCACAAGAGCGCGAGATCGCGCCTCGCCTGCGTCTTCAGTTGCGCGCGCGCCCGGCGGCGCGCTCGGATTGCCTGACCCAGCGCGTACACCGGCACCCAGACCGCCGATACAAGCAGCGCGACAAACCAGACGGTCCATGGCTGCCAGGTCCTCTTGTGGGGGAAGTTTGCCGCTAGGAGGATGTTCCCAACCGCCAGGTAGACCCCCAGCACGAACGTGATCAGGAGAAGCAGGAACCCGAGGACGTGAAGACGCTTGCCGATGGCGCGGAAGAATCGCATCATTGATCGCTGAGTCCGGGCGACTGGCGAGGCAGCATCTCACCTTGCCCTGCGGTGATCGCCAGTGATAAGTGTCCGTCCGGTCAGAACGCGCGTACGCCAACGGTGGGCTGCTGGAATCGACGTGGCGACGCGGAAGCGATGTTAAGGGGTCGCGCCCTGCGTCGCCGGTGCGGGACAGCAACCTGCTTGCACGATGCGGCGAGCACCTGGGTCGCGCCGCCGCGCGCCCCGCGTTGCGCGGAAAGGAGGCGCGCCCCGCGTAGCCAGCGAGCCGCCTGAGTTGGACGACCAGGAGAAGGGCGAGACCCGTCGCCGCGCGCGACTGCTGTCGCGTTGAATGCACTCGTCCGGACTGCTCGACCTGGGCCCATAGTCGAGTGCTCTTCCGTCGGCCCACTTGTGGGCCCACCCTGAGCGTTCGAGACCGTTCGAGAAGGTGCCAAACCGCCGGAAAAGGCTCTTGACGAGCGTGATAATGGGCGACTACCGGGGTTTGAGCGCCCGATTTTCAGTCGCGTGCTCGTTTGCTCTTGCGGCTCCGGGGCAGGCGGAGGCGGAGCGTCACTCATTCGGGGGTTTAGCCGTAGGCACCATCACGGACGTGCGTTCGCGCGCGGCGAAGACCGCGTCAGGCCCTCGGATGCCGGCCTCCATAGTTGGGCTGTCGTACGCTGATTCGCATGACACGAATACTGGTAGGCGACAAGGAGCTCGAGGTCGCAGAGCCGCTCGAAGACGTCCTGGGACGGATCAGCCGGGCCCTAGAGCAGGGGCCGACGGAGCGAGGCATCCGCGTGCTGCCGTCGGGCTGGATCATCGTGCACTCAACGCAGATGGACAGCGACCTGTACGTGCAGACGGCGCAGATTGGCTACGTCCAACCGTAGACCAAGCTCCGATCCTTGAAGCTCAATCACTTGCGGACGTTGTTGGCAGCCGCGCTCGACCGGCTGCGGACGTGGAGCGGCCAGCACCGCCGGCGGGCGATCGTGGTCGCCTCGGCCGTGCTGATCGCGCTCGTGGCCATCCTCTCCGCGAGCGTCAGTCTCGGCGCGGCGACATTTGCCCTCGTCGCGTACGGAACCGTGTTCGCAGCCGTCACGATGCTAGGCGTCAAGCCGCTAGAACCACTCCCATCTCTGGAAGTTGGACTCTGGGACGAGGGAGCCTTGGTTCCGGCCTACACACGCAAGCTCGATCGTCCCCGGGCGCCGATCGACATCGACGCCTGTGTGCGGAATGCTGCCCAACCCGTGCGCAACGAAATCCCTCCCGAACTCTCAGGGCTCGAGCAGGTGGCACTGGTAGGCGGTCTGTTGAGCGCCATCCAAGAGAACCAGAATCAGGCCATCGAGCGAGTCCGAAGGGAACTGTCGGAGTTCGAATCAACGCTCCGAAAGTGGCTGGAGCGGTATGCGGCACGACGCTGGGCCAACTATGCGCTCATCGAGCAGGCCGTCGCGATTCACAACCGGGGCGAAACTCGCGCCGACGGCGTCATCCTGCGGATTACGTTGCCGGACGACATCCAGCCGACAACCCGCGAACGACTCGAAGCACTCAAGATGCCGCCGCCGCCGAGAGCACCCAAATACGAAGAGAGGTCACTCACGGGGTGGAGCCCCACGTGGAACCCTGAGTCGTTAGCGCTCCCCCAGGTATTTCCCACGGTTCGAACTTCAGCGCCCTCGTCGGGGCCTGAGTTCGTCGACGACCATGGCCGCACGGTTGCCGAGGTGCGCCACGATGAGGTCGCTCACGGTGTCACCGAGCAGAGCGACCGGCTGCTCCGGATCTTGCCGACACGACCCGGTATCCACGAGCTGCCGTGGAGTGCTCACGTGGGAAACCTACGACGACCCGCGCAAGGCAGCGTCAGAATCAACGTGGAACCCATGAGAATCGAGGGTGATCCACTGACGAGCCTCGATGAAGTGCTCGCCACCGGTGACGTACCAATCGAGGGCGACTAGCGCCGCCCAGCGTGGCCTAACCCCAAGCAAACGCGCAGCCGTGGGGCTATTCGCCCGGGCGCGGGGCTTCTTCTTCCTCCTGTTTGAATTTGACCTCGCCCGCACAATACGGCCCTCAATCGGCGAGGCATTGCTGTGATTCAGTCGTGTGCTCCGCCAATACGCCGGCGCGACTGGCGACCCCGCGAACAAATTGGACCCCAATTGGACCCCAAAGGCTTCGACGAAACGCCCGGCGACGCGTCAGAAAACGGTCGATTGCAGGCTCTTTCATGAGGGTGAGCGATGGGATTCGAACCCACGACCGCCTGGACCACAACGTGGCGGCGGGTGGCCGACGGCGTCTCGATCGGCCGGAGGTCCGGCCGTCGCGCACCCGGGATGGCGGGCAGCTGGGGGACATATCCGTGGGACATGCCTGATCTTCAGCACACTCCTGAGAAAACCGGGCTCCAAAAGAACAGGCAGTTTTGCAGGTATTTAGTCCGCGATGCGGGCGAGAGGACTCGAACCTCCAAGGGCTTTCGCCCACCGGCTCCTAAGGCCGGCGTGTCTACCAATTCCACCACGCCCGCTCGCTTCCGGCAGAGCGTAGCTCGGCGAACCGGTAAGGTCATGCTATGGCGTCGCCCGCAGCGAAGCGCGACCCCGGCGTGGTCATCACACACCCCAACCGCGACAAGCCCGTCGTGCAGGCTACGCGCGCCACCGTCGTGCTGCTGCTGCTGATCAGCGCTGGGCTCGTTGCGATCGTGACCGTCGGCGGGTGGAGCCTGCTGTGGGGAGCCACGGCGGTCCAGATCGGGTATGTGCTCGCCTACCTGACGCTCGCCTTCTACGCCGCGCGCTGGAAACGCGGGGTGCTGCCGGTGGCCTCGGCGCTCGCGGTGCTGCTCGGCATATTCGCGATGGTCGCCGGCCCGAGCTGGTTCGCGCGAGACAAGGCCGGCTTCGCCCAGCCCACGATCGACTCAGGAGTTCTCGGAGTGCTCACGCTGCTGATCGTCCCCGTGCAGATCCTGCTCGTCGCGTTCGCGATGCGCGGCTTCAACCAGGGCTGGAACGTGGAGCTCGAGCGGCGCGACCCGCGCGCCGCCGGCGAGCTCGAAATGTACGGCAGCCCGCCGCCTCACCCCGCCTGAGTGGGCCGGGCTCGCATACACTTGAGCTCCCACGCGGCGGTGGCGGAACGGTAGACGCGGGGCCCTCAAAAGGCCCTGTCCGAAAGGGTGTGTGGGTTCGAATCCCACCCGCCGCATGCTGCATAGCGCCACCGCCGCCTTGCGGGCGCGCTAGGCTCCGTCCACGAGCTCCAGCAGCTGCTCGGCCAGCGTCGGGCGCGCGACCAGGATGCCCCACGGCAGGTTCTCGTGCGCTGGGAGCTCGAGCACCCGCAGCCCGGCACGCTCGCACACAAGCGCGCCGGCAGCAATGTCCCAGTCGTTGACGGCGCGCTCGAAGTACGCGTCGTAGCGCCCCGCCGCCGTCCAGGTGAGATCGAGCGCGGCGCTGCCGAAGCGGCGGATGTCGCGCACCCGCGGGATGAGCCGCTCGAGTGCACGCGCCTGCGCCGCGCGCACATTCGCGTCGTAGGAGAGACCTGTCGCCACCAGCGCGGTCGCGAGGGACTCGCCTGCTCCCGCGCCAGCGCCCGCCTGGGCGGCCTCGGCGTGTCGTGGTCCTGGCAGCTCGAGCACCCCGGTCGGCCCGATCATCCGCGGCCGTCCCTGCCGCGTGGCGGTGAACAGCTCGTTGCGGTTCGGGTCATAGACCGCGCCGGCAACCGTTCCCAAGCCGTCGCGCGCCGCAACGCTCACCGACCACTGGGGAATGCCGAAGAGAAAGTTGATCGTTCCGTCCAGCGGGTCCACCACCCAGCGCACACCGCTGCTGCCCTCCACGCTCCCTTCCTCCTCGCCGACGAAGCCGTCGTCCGGTCGCCGTTCGCTGAGGAGCTTGCGGATCGCGCGCTCGGCGCTCACGTCTGCCTCGCTGACGAGATCAGTTGGCGTGCTCTTGCTGGAGACACGCTGCTCGGCACCGTGGCGGACACGCTCGAAGAGCAGCGCTCCGGCCATCCGCGCCGCGTCCACCGCGACCTCGAGCAGCGCGTCCGCTTCGCTCACGAGAATTCCGGCGGACGCTTCTGTGTCCAGGGACGCTCCGCTTCGATCTGCCCTGCGAGCGAGAGCAGCAGCGGCTCCCCGCCCGCAGGCGCAACCAGCTGCACCGCGCGCGGCAGCCCGTCGGCGCCGAAGCCCACCGGCACGGATGCAGCCGGCTGCCCGGTCAGGTTCCACACGCCGTTGTACGGCACCATCCCGGCTACCGCGTTGAGCGTCCACAGCGCGCCGCGCGCGTGCAGCGCGCCGATGCGCGGCGCGGACTTTGCCGTACTCGGAGTGAGCAGCACGTCGTGATAGTCGAACACCTCGTTGAGTCGATGCGCGATCTGCTGCTCGCGCGCGAGCGAGCGCTCGAACAGCGCCGGCGTGATCAGGCCTCCGAGGCGCGCCATCGTCCGCGTGCGCCTTTCCAGTCGCTCGGGATGCTCGAGCTGGAGCTGGTCCTCGTAGGTGCCGCGCAGGTAGCGCGCGAGCACCGCGGGGATCGCGTCAACGCCGTAGTCAGGGTCCCGCTCGGAGACCTCGTGGCCGAGCGAGCGCAGCAGCTCGACGATCTGCATCAGCGCCTCGCGCGCGTCGCCGTCGAGACCCGTGAGCACCCTCGCCGGAAACCGCGTCGAGTACGCAACTCGCAGGCGCCGCGGCGGCGACGCCGCGGCCTGCGCAAACGGCTCGCCCGGAGGCGCAGGTTTGTCTTCATCGGTCTCGATCGCGCCGCTTGCCACGTCGAGAAACAGCGCGGTGTCTGCGACTGTACGCGTGAGCACGCCGTTCACCGACATCCCGTGCCACACGCGCCTGCGCGGCGCGAGCGAAACGCGTCCGCGCTGGGGCTTGAGCCCGAACACGCCGCACCACGCCGCGGGAATGCGGATCGAGCCGGCTCCATCTGAGCCGAGCGCAGCGCCGACGAGGCCCGCGGCAACCGCCGCGGCGCTGCCGCCGCTTGAGCCTCCGGGTGCGTGCTGGCGCTCCCAGGGGTTGCGGGTGACGCCAAACGTCGCCGTCTCGGTGAACGGCCACAGCGCCATCTCGGGCACGTTGGTCTTGCCGATGATCACCGCGCCGGCCTCGCGTAAGCGCCGCACGACCTCCGCGTCCGCCGCGGCCGCGCGCTCGACCGCGTTCGTGCCAAAGGCCGTCAACTCGCCCGCCACGTCGATGTCGTCCTTGACCGCTATCGGCACGCCCAACAGCGCACGCCCCGAACCTGCGCCGCGGCGCGCATCGGCCTGGTCGGCCTCGAGCAGCGCACGCTCCGCGAGCACGACGCGGAACGCACCCAGCGCCGGGTCGAGGCTCGCTATGCGATCGAGATAGAGCTGCACGAGCTCGCGCGAGCCGAGCTCGCCCGCGGCGATCAGCTGAGCCTGGCGTGCGATCCCGGCATAGGCGAGGTCGGTCGCGTCCATCAGCGGCGGAATCTATTGAAAAGACCGACTTCATCCGCCGTGACACTTTCTAACATCGCTCGCACAGCGCAGTTCGAGCGAGGAGGTGCAGGCACGTGTCCTATCCCGTGACCTTCGAGGTTGACTATGTGGAGCAGCGCAATCGGCTGACCGCCTTCTTCCGCCTGATTCTTGCGATACCCCTGCTGATCTGGGCGTACCTGTATGCGATCGTCGCCTTCATCGCGATCGTGCTCGCCTGGTTTGCGATCGTGTTCACCGCCCGTTACCCGCAAGGCCTATACGACTTCGTGGCCCGCTACACGCGCTTCGTCACGCGCATGCTCGCCTACCTGGACCTGCTCTGCGACCCCTACCCCCCGTTCGGTGGAAGCGAGCAGCCGAACTATCCCGTGCGCATGCAATTCGCGGGCCCGCTCGAGCGCTACAGCCGCGTCAAGACGCTGCTGCGAATCATTCTTGCGATCCCGATCGTGATCCTGCGCTACGTGATGGGCCTACTCCTGCAGATCGGCGCGTTCGCAGCGTGGATCGTGATCGTGAGCACCGGCAAGCTGCCACGCGGGCTGTTCGACCTGATGGTCCTCGCCAACTCCTACACCGCGCGCAGCGACGCATACCTGTATCTGCTGACCGAGACCTACCCGCCCTTCCAGGACGAGCAGACACGGGCCGCGGGGACTCCCGGCCCGGAGGCGCCCAGCGCCGCCTAGACCGGCGTGATCGGGTTGTTCTTCGCGGGCCAGGTGCGGCGCTTGCCGGCCGCGTGGGCGAAGCGGCGGATCAGCTGTCCGCGCAGCTCCTCGGGCTCGATGACCGCATCGATCACGAGCTCGGAGGCGAGATGCAGGATGTCGATGTCCTCGGCGTACTGTGCTCGCAGCTCCTCCACGCGTTGCGCGCGCTCCTGCTCGTCGTCGATTGCCGCCAACTGGTTGTAGTAGACCGCGTTGATCGCCGCCTGTGGCCCCATCACCGCGATCGACGCGCTCGGCAGCGCGATGCAGCCGTCGGGCTCGAACGCCGGACCGGCCATCGCGTAGAGCCCCGCTCCGTACGCCTTGCGCACGATCACCGAGATCTTCGGCACGGTCGCCTCACTGACCGCGCTGATCATCTTCGCGCCGTGACGAATGATCCCGTCGCGCTCCACCGCCGTGCCGATCATGAAGCCCGGAACATCGGCAAGGAACAGCAGCGGCACGTTGAACGCGTTGCACGTCCAGATGAAGCGCGCCGCCTTGTCGGCCGAGTCGCCGAACAGCACGCCGCCCTTGTGCTTCGGCTGGTTTGCAACGACGCCGATCGCGCGCCCGTCGAGACGCGCGAAGCCCACGATCAGCTCCCTGGCCCAGCGCGGGTGGATCTCCATCAGCGACGCCTCGTCAACGAGCGCCTCGATCAGCGCCCGCATGTCAAACGGCTTGTTCTCATCCTCGGGGATCAGTTCCGAGATCGGCTGCGCGTCGGCCCGCGGAGGACCCGGAGCGGCGGGCGGCGGCTCAGAGCGAAAGCTGCCGGGCAGGTAGGAGAGGTAGCGCCGCGCGACGGCTATGCCCTCCTCGTCGCTTGAGACGAGCTGATGCCCGCAGCCTGAGACGCCGGTGTGCATCCGGGCCCCGCCCATCTCCTCGAGGCTCACCTTCTCGCCGATCACCATCTCGGCCATACGCGGCGAGCCCAGGTACATCGACGCGTTGCCCTCGCGCATGATCACCACGTCGCAGAAGGCCGGGATGTACGCGCCGCCGGCCGCGCTCGGCCCAAACAGCACGCACACCTGCGGCACCACACCCGAGAGCTTGACCTGGTTGTGGAAGATCCGCCCCGCGCCTCGCCGACCGGGGAACATCTGCACCTGCTCGGTGATACGCGCGCCGGCCGAGTCGACGAGGTACACCAGCGGGATCTCGAGCGTCGCGGCTCGTTCCTGGATGCGCAGGATCTTCTCCACGGTCTTCGGCCCCCAGGAGCCCGCCTTCACCGTCGGGTCGTTGGCCATCAGCGCCACCGGGCGCCCGTCGACCTCGCCGACGCCCGTCACCACCCCGTCGGCGCCGAGCCCGTCCTGCTGCCAGTTGGCGAGCAGCGCCTCCTCGGAGAAGGAGCCCTCCTCGAGCAGCAGGGCGATGCGCTCGCGGACAGGGAGCTTGCCCTGCTCGAGCGCCTTCTCGCGATGGCGTTCGGGGCCGCCGGCGAGCGCACGCTCCTGTGCGCCGGCGAGGGCCTCGCCATGGGCGCTGGTCTCGCTGGCGCTCACCGTCCGCTCGCTCCTCGGTCAAGGCTCGTGCGCCGGTGGCGTGCGCGTGTGAGCTCAGCGTCGACGCGATCTAGCTCGGGAGCCGGGCCGTGTAGCCGCCACAGGTTGCGCCCGACGAAAAGGATCGGCGCAATCAGCGCGCGCTCGGCGTCCAAGGCACGCAGCTGCCTCTCATCGTGCATGCTTGGAATCTAGCTGGCGCACGCGCCCGCGCCCCGGCGCCGGCCTTCAGATGCCGGGGTTCTCGACCGGCTGCTCTCCCGAGTAGTCGTAGAAGCCCATGCCGGTCTTGCGCCCGAACCAGCCCGCGCTCAGCATCTTGCGCAACGTGGGCGGCCGCGCGAAGCGCCGCTCACGGAACTCGTCGAAGAGCACGTCGCAGATCGAGCCGAGCGTGTCCAGCCCCACGAAGTCGGCGAGCGTCAGCGGCCCCATCGGGTGCCCGGCGCCGGCCTTCATCGCCTCGTCGATCTCCGCCGGTGAGCCAACGCCCTCCTCGAAGGCGCGGATCGCGTCGAGCATGTAGGGCACGAGCAGGCGGTTGACGATGAAGCCCGCCTTGTCCTTGGTGGGGATAGCGAGCTTGCCCTGCGAGCGCGCGAACTCGAGCGCGATCTTGAACGCCTCATCCGAGCTCGTCACGCAGCGCACGACCTCCACCAGCTTCATCACCTGCGCCGGATTGAAGTAGTGCAATCCCACAAAGCGCTCGGGGCGCGAGGTCACGGCCGCCTGGTCGATCACCGCCAGCGATGAGGTGTTGGTCGCGAACACCGCCTCGGGCTTGACGATCTCGTCTATCTCGCGCCACATCTCGAGCTTCAGCTCGAGGCTCTCGGTGATCGCCTCGATCACCAGGTCAGACGGTGCGAGGTCGCGGTAATGCACGGTGCCCTGGATGCGGGCGCGGACCTCGTCGGCCTCCTCCTGGGTCGCTCTTCCCTTCTCGACCGCTCGCGCCAGCTGCTTCTCGATTTTTCCGAGGCCCTTCTCGAGCGTCGCCTCGTCGACCTCCCGGACCACCACCTCGTAGCCCGACTGCGCGGCGACCTGGGCGATCCCGTGGCCCATCAGCCCGGCCCCCAGCACGCCCACCTTCTTGATCTTCGCCGCCATGAGACCTCCGCTCCGATGCACCGTGTGTCCGTTTGCGAGGGGCAGCCTATTACGCGCTCGCCAGCGCGTGTCGCCGGCGCGGGCGCCCGGCCCGCCGCGCGGCGCTAGGCTGCGCTGGAGGCGCCGCCTCGAGAACCCGCCTATCGCACTCCCAGCGTCAGGAGCACAACCATGAGCTTGGTCTATACCGAGGATCGCGGGCCGGTCAGGCACGTCGTGCTGAACAGGCCCGAGAAGCGCAACGCGATGAGCCAGCAGCTGCTGAGAGAGCTCGGCAGCGCCCTGCGCGCGGCGGCCGGGGACCTCGACATCCAGTGCGTGGTGCTGCGCGGCGAGGGACCTGTCTTCTCCGCCGGCGTGGACCTGGGCGAGCTGATGGACTCGACCGGCGCTCCGGGGGTGCTGCGGCCATTCCGCGGCGTCTTCCTCGACTGCGCGAACCTGTGCGAAGAGATGCCCAAGCCGGTGGTCTGCCAGATCCACCGCTACTGCGTGGGCGGCGCGCTCGAGGTGGCGCTCGGCTGTGATCTGCGCGTCTGCTCGAGCGACGCGCAGTTCGGGCTCCCCGAGGTGAAGTTCGGGATCATCCCCGACGTCGGCGGCTCCACGCGACTGCCGCAGGTGGTCGGGCTGGGTCGAGCCAAGGAGCTGATCATGACGGCCAAGCTGATCGACGCCGCCGAGGCCGAGCGCATCGGCCTGGTCAACCGAGTCGCCGAGCCCGCGGCGCTCGAGCAGACGACCGACGCGCTCGTAGAGGAACTGCTCTCGAACTCGCCCGTCGCGGTCGGGCGCGCGAAGCGCGTGATCGACGCCTCGGCAAGGCCGGCGCTCGCGCAAACGCTTGAGATGGAGGTCGCGGTGCAGGAGTACTGCGTGGCCGAAGCTCGCGCGCGCGCCCGCGAGCAAAGCGCGTCCGAGCCGACGCTCGCGAGCTAGGCGCGCACGCAGCGGCTCAGGCCTGCCACTCGACGGGCCCGGCGAGCAGCGTGTGGCTGCCCAGCGGCCTGCCGAGGATCTCCTGCACGCGACGCGCGCAGGAGATCAGCGCCGCCAGGTCGATGCCCGTGTCGATGCCCATCTCGTGCAGCATCGAGACGAGATCCTCGGTCGCGATGTTGCCGGTGGCGCCGGCCGGCACCGGACATCCGCCGAGCTCGCCGAAGCTCGACTCGAAGCTCGACACGCCCGCCTCGAGCGCCGCGAGCACGTTCGCGAGCCCCTGCCCGCGCGTGTTGTGGAAGTGGGCGGTGAGCTCCACGTCGGCGCCGAGACGCTCGCGTGCGGCCGCGAAGAACTCGCGCACCTGCAGCGGGTTGGCCATGCCCGTGGTGTCGCCGAAGCCGATCTCCTGAGCACCCGCGTCGCGCAGGCGCGCGGCGATCTCGAGCACGCGCTCGGGCGGCACATGCCCCTCGTAGGGGCAGCCGAAGGAGGTCGAGATCACACCCTCGCAGCGCAGGCCGCCCGCGCGAGCGCGAGCGAGCACGCCCTCGAGACCGGCGAGCGACTCGGCGATCGAGCGGTTGACGTTGCGGCGGTTGTGCGTCTCGGACGCAGACAGAAACACGTTGACCTCATCGAAGGCCCCCGCACGCCGCTCGAGCAGCGCGAGCGCGGCCTCGAGGCCGCGCTCGTTGGGTATCAGCACGGACACGCTCACCTCGGCCGGCACCTCGATCCGCGCGAGCACCTCGGGAGCGTCCGCGAGCTGGGGGATCACGTCGGCTCGCACGAAGCTCGTCGCCTCCAGGCGACGCAGGCCGGTCCGCGCGAGCGCGTTGATCAGCTCGACCTTGTGCTCCGTGGAGATCGTCTCCGGCTCGTTCTGAAAGCCGTCGCGAGGCCCCACCTCGCGCACGCTCACGCTGGCCGGCAGCGCGCTCACTTTGCGGCGGGCTCGTGTGCGATCGGGTCGTTCACGGGTACGGGTGGAGAGCCATGCGATGCCCGCGGGCGGGCTTGATAGAGAGTGTAGATTGGGCGGCTGAGTGGCGCTCCCAACGAACACGATGCTGTCCACGATCGGGCTCGACTTCGTGGCCTCCGGCGGGCACCAGCGTCCAGCGCACTTCGAAAGCGCCCCGCCGGATGTGCTCGAAGCGTCGTTCGCCGGAGCCGGCTTCCAAGCGCTCGGCCTGTCGGTCGCGCTCGAGATGACGCCAGCGGAATCTATCGAGCTCGACAGCTACATCTGACACATATACTCGGCCGCCGTGGCTGGCACTTCCCCCGATCCAGTCGCCGTGATCGGCGCGTCGGGCGCGTTCGGCTTCGGGATTGCGGTGCGCCTGGCGCTTGCGGGGGTGCCCATCGCGATCGGCTCGCGCGACGCCGAGCGAGCGCTCGCGACCGTCGAGCAGGCTCAGCAGGCCGTCCCCGCGGGCTCGTTCTCGGGGCACGAGAACAGCGACGCCGTGCGCTCGGCTGCGACGATCATCCTCAGCGTGCCCTTCCGCAATCAGGCCGAGACGCTCGCCGGCGTCAAGGACGCGCTGTCACCGGGACAGCTGCTGATCGACAGCACGGTGCCGCTCGCGGCGGCGGTTGGCGCCAAGGCGACGCGCATGCTCGGCGTGTGGCAGGGCTCGGCGGCCCAGCAGACGCAGGAGCTCGTACCGGAGGGCGTGCGCGTGGTCTCCGCGCTTCACACCGTGGGCGCCGCGAACCTGAGAGACCTGGAGCACCCGCTGCGCCAGGACGTGCTCGTGTGCGGGAACCGGCGCGCCGACAAGCGCGAGGCCGCCGAGCTGATCGAGCGCATCGACGGACTGCGCTGCGTGGACTGCGGAGCGCTTGAGATGGCGCGCACGACCGAGGCGCTTACGGCGCTTTTGATCTCGGTGAACTCGCGCTACAAGACGCACGCGGGCATCTCGCTCACGGACCTGCCGCAGGAGCTGTGGCGGTGACGGAGCCTTCACCGGAGGCGCTCGAGGAGGTCGTGATCCTGGCCGGGGGCACGGGCGGAGCAAAGCTCGCGCGCGGCATGGCCGACGCGGTCGGAGCCGAGCGCGTAACGGTGATCGCCAACACCGGCGATGACATCGAGATCTACGGGGCCCACGTCTCGCCCGACCCCGACCTCGTCTCCTTCTGGCTCGCGGACACGATCGATCCGCGCGGATGGGGGCTGCGCGAGGACACCTTCGAGGTCATGGACGCTCTCCGCGCGCTCGGCGCCGATGTGTGGTTCAACCTCGGCGACCGCGACCTCGCGTGGTGCCTCGAGCGGGCGAGGATGCTGGCCGAGGGCCTCACCCCCAGCGCTGCCCTCGCGCGGCTGAACGGCGCGCTGGGCGTGCGCTCGCGGGTGCTGCCGATGAGCGACGACCCGGTGCGCACGTGGGTGCGAACGACCGCTGCGGGCTGGTGCGCCTTTCAGGAGTTCATGATCCGCGAGCGCGCCAGCGGGACTGTGGATGGCCTCGAGTACCGCGGCGCAGAGCAGGCGGCTGCCTCGCCCGAGGTGCTGGCGGCGATAGCGCGCGCGAACGCGATCGTGATCGGCCCCTCGAATCCGCTCGCGTCGATCGGCCCGATTCTCGCGGTGCCCGGACTGCACGCGGCGCTGCAGGAGGCGGCGGCCCCAGTGGTCGCGGTCAGCCCGATCGTTGGCGGCGAGGTGCTGAAGGGGCCCACCGAGGCGTTCATGGCGTTCGCCGCGCTCGAACTGAGCGCCGACGGGATCGCGAGCTTCTACGGCGAGCTGCTCGACGGCATGGTGGCCGACGAGAACGTCGCGAGGCTCGCCTGCCTGCAGACCGACATTTGCATGGACGACGCGGCCGCGCGCGCCCGCCTTGCCGACGAGACGCTGGCCTTCGCGCAGGCGCTGCGCGCCTGAGCGCCCGGCCCTGCGCTAGCGCCGGGAACGACCCACGCGCGGGCTACCCTCTCTGCCATGCGCACGGCCGCGGTGCTCCCCGTCAAGCGCTTCGCGCGCGCCAAGCAGCGCCTCGGGGCCAGCGTGGAGGATCCGCTGCGGCTCGAGCTTGCGCGGGCGATGGTGGCCGACGTGCTGTTCGCGCTCGGCGAAACCGAGGCGCTGGAGCGCACCTATGTGGTCACGCGCGAGCCCGAGGCGGTGCACGCGGCACGAGCGGGCGGGGCGAGCGTGGTTGAGGACGAGCGTGAGGACGGCCAGTCCGCGGCGGCCGAGCTCGGGGTGGCGCGCGCGCTCGCCGAGGGCTTTGAGCGTGTGCTGTGCGTCCCCGGCGACTGCCCCACGCTCGACCCAGCTGAGCTGAGCGAGCTGCTCGCACGCAGCGAAGCGCAGGCGCGCTCCGGGCTCGTCGTGATCGTCCCAGACAGACACGGCACGGGTACGAATGCGCTGCTGCTCAGCCCGCCGGACGCGATCGCGCCGTCGTTTGGCCCGGACAGCTTCGAGCGCCACCTCGAGCTCGCGGCTCGCGCCGGCGTGAGCTCGCTCATACGGCGGCTGCCGACGCTCGCGCTCGACATCGATACCGGCGCGGATCTCGACGCGCTGCGCGAGCTGCTCGGCGAGCACGGACCCCGCGCGGCGCGCACGCGGGCGGTGCTGGGCTCGGCCCGAGCCGGCGCGCTGTCGCTGAGCAGCGGCTGACGCGGCGCGGCGGGATGGCGAGCATCTCCGCACGCGCGTTGCCCGGCATGCCCGAGGTGCGCGAGGGCGACGACGTGGCAGCGCTGATCGCGGACGCGTTGGGCGAGGGGCCGATCGGCGCCGGGCAGCTGGTGGCGATCGCGCACACGATCGTCTCCAAGGCCGAGGGCAGCGTGGTCGCGCTCGAGGCGGTCGAGCCGAGCGCACGCGCACGCTCTTTGGCCGCCGACGGCGACAAGGATCCGCGGGTCGTGCAGGTGGTGCTCGACGAGGCCGCCGAGGTGCTGCGCGCCGAGCGCGGCGTGTTCATCTGCCGCACGCTGCACGGGCTCGTATGCGCCAACGCGGGGGTGGACGTGTCAAACGCGCCCACCGGCAGCGCGATCCTGCTGCCGCGCGACCCCGATGCCTCGGCGCGGCGCATTCGCGCTCGCCTCGGCGAGCTGCTCGACTCCCGCGGCCCGAGCAGCCCGCCGGCGGTGCTGATCAGCGACAGCTTCGGGCGCCCTTGGCGCCATGGGCAGACGGATGTGGCGATCGGGCTCGCGGGGATGGCTGCGCTCGATGACTGGCGCGGGCGCACCGACGCAAATGGGGTCGAGCTTCACGCGACGCTGCTGGCCGTTGCGGACGCGGCCGCGGCCGCGGCCGATCTCACGCGCAGCAAGGACTCGCGCGAGCCGGTCGTGATCGTCGAGGGTCTCGAGCGCTTTCTGCACGACAGCGACGGGCCGGGAGCCGCCGAGCTCGTGCGCGCGCTCGATGAAGACCTGTTTCGCTAGGCGGCTTTCGCCTCCGAGCCGACCTGGGCGCGCAGGAACTCGACCAGCGGCTCGGCGACTGCCTGCGGATTGTCCTGGAAGGGCCAGTGACCGCTATCGGGCAGGATGCGCAGCGCCTTCACGTCGAAGAAGTCGCGCTGGCGCTCGGCGTACTCGACGCCGATGAACGGATCCTTGGCACCCCACACGACGAGCGCGGGCTTGTGCAGCGCGGCGATCGCCGCCCCGATCACGCTCGCGGTCTCGCCGGGATCGGCTGTCGCGCGGTACAGCTTCAGCACCGCGCGGCGCGTGCCGCGGTCGTACTCGTCGTACATCTTCTCGACGAACGCCTCGGGCAGCCCGCGCGGTGAGGACGCCTGCATCGAACGCCGCCACGCCCAGCGCGGAATCCAAGCCTGCACGAGCTCGCCGAGCACTGGCGTTCGCCAGCGGCGCGCCATCGCGTGCCACCTGTAACCGGGCATCACGCCGACGTTGATCAGAACCACGCTCGCCCACTCCGACGGGTGCTGCATGCCCCAGAAGAGCCCGAACGGGCCGCCGAAGTCGTGCAGCACGAGATGCACGCGCTCGATCTGCAGCTCGCTGAGCGCACCCTGCAGGTGCTCGGCGTAGCCGGAGACCTGGTAGTCGAAGTCGGCTGGCTTGTCGGCGTGGCCGAAGCCGGGCATGTCGAGCGCCACAGCCCGCGCGAACTCGCCGGTGGCCTGCACGAGCTCGATGAAGTCGCTCGCGGAGCCCGGGTTGCCGTGCACGAACACGACGGCCTCGCGCGCGTCCTGCGGGCCGGCTTCGAGGGTCGGCGAGCCGACTCCGGCGACGCTGATGCGACCTCGTCGCAAGCTCATCGTGCGCCTCCGGCGGCCTCGCCGGCCCCCGGCGCCGCGGCGGGCGCCGCGCGCCCAGCACTGCCGCGGGCGCCGCTCAGCGACCGGCGTATGGCGTCGGAAACGGCGATCGGAAGCGCCGAGCCCATCATCCTCGCGGGGCCGATGTTGCGCGTGCCGAACCCCTCCATCACCTCCGCAACGCGCGCGTTGCGCGTGGCGGCGGAGAACAGCAGCCGCTCCCCGGGGGTCATCTTCCTACCCCTGGAGTAGTCGTTGATCATCGCCACGTGGCCGCGAAGCGCGCGTAAGTGGCGCCGACGGTAGCCCGCGAGGCCACGAGTTAGCGACTGCGAGCCGACCAGCGCACCGTTCACGCTCTCGGCCAGCCACTCGGCCGACTGGAACGCCCAGCCACAGCCGACTCCCCAAAGAGGATCGGCGGCGAGCGCAGCGTCGCCGACGAGAGCGAGGCCGGGCGCGGTGGGCACGTTCCAGACGTTTGTCATATCGAGCTTGCCGTTGAGCGGCGCCACCGGGCGCGACTCGGCGATCGGGGGCGCGTCGGGCACCTCGGAGATGAAGCGCACGACGGCGCCCGCAGGATCGCCGCGAAACTCCTCGAGGCGCCTCTTGGTGGGCATCACGGCGTAGAAGGTGAGACCCGAGTCGGTCGGGAAGGCGGCGGCCATGTCGGGGTCCAGGAACCACAGCGAGGCGTCCGGTGCCCCGGCGGGCGCCGGCCCCTCGAAGTAGCCGCCGTATGCGAAGCGCTCGTTGCGGCGGCGCCGCTCGCGCACGCCAGCGAGCTTGGCAACGCGCGAGCCGCGCCCGTCGGCGCCGACCACGAGCGTGCTCTGAAGGGCGAGCTCTGAGCCGTCCTGACCGCGGGCGAGCACGCCGCACACGCCCGAGCCGTCGCGGCGCAGCTCGTGAACGGTTCGCCCGAGCAGCACATCGACGCCGGGTGTGTTTGCGGCCATCTCGCGCACGAGCGGGTCGAGCACCTCGCGGCGCAGGTTGATGCCGGCCGGCCAGCGGCTGTCCTCGTTCGGCTCGACCCAGCCACCGGCTGGGCCGACGTAGATGCGCCCGCGCGAGCGCACCGCTCCCGCGGCAAGCATCGGTTCGAGCAGCCCGAGCCGTTCGATCGCGCCGATCGCCGAGGACTGGATGTAGTGCGAGCACACTTTCTTGAACGCGTCGGCGCTCGGGCGCTGCTCGACGAGCGCGATGCGCGCGCCGCCGCGCGCGAGCAGGATCGCGGTGCTCGCGCCGGCGAGGCTCGCGCCGACCACCACCGCGTCGTAGGTTTCGTGAGCAGTTGCGTTGCCGTTTGGCCCGGCCATCTCGTCACCTCCGGCGTGTATGCCTGTCGCTCGTGAACGCCCGACGCACGCCCGCGAAGCCCTATAGTTCGTGCCGTACTATACAGATAGAACTATGACCGTCAAGCCTCCTGAGCCGATCCGCCTGACAGGGACCTCCTACGCGGTGCTGAGCCTGCTGGCGCTGCTCGGCCCTGCCACCCCGTACGACCTCAAGCAGGCGCTCGTGAGCTCAGTCGAGAACTTCTGGCCGGTGCCGCACACGACCTTCTATGCGGAGCCTGCGCGACTGGCCAAGGGTGGTTTCCTGTCCGTACGCCAGGAGCAGGGTGGCCGCCGCCGCAAGCTGTATGAGCTCACCGATCTGGGCCGCGAGGCACTGCGCTCGTGGGCGAGCTCGCCGGAGCTGGCGCCGCCGCAATTGCGCGAGGAAGGGGTGCTGAAGATCTTCGCAGGGGCAGACCCGGTGCCGATCATGCGCGCGCGCGGCGAGTGGCACCGCGCAAAGCTGGCCGAGCTCGAGGGCTACCTCAGCGCCGGCGGCGGGGACATCCCCCGGGGCGCGAGGGCGAGCCTGGGGGTGGGCGTGGCCTACCACCGCATGCTGCTCGAGGCGATCGAGTCGTTCCTCGCGTCTCAGGCGGCCAGCGGAAGCGCGTAGCGGCGGCGCAGCTCGTAAAGCGTGGTGCGCTCGGCGGCGGGGCGCCCAGCGCGGTGCGCGGCGGCGATGAGCTGATCGGGGTCGAGCTTGGTGCCGTGGTAGCTGCCGGCGAGGCGGCTGATCGACTCCTCCATGAGGGTGCCGCCGAGGTCGTTGACGCCCCAGCGCAGCGACTCGGTGGCGGCGTCGAGTCCCATCTTCACCCACGACGCCTGCAGGCTCGGGATGGTGCGCCCGAGCGCGAGGCGGAACACGGCGGTGTGCTTGAGGTTCTCCTCCCGTGAGATCTCCTGCACGCCGTGGGTGCGCCCGAGCAGCGTCTGGAAGGGGATGAACGAGAGCGGCACGAACTCGGTGATCCCGCCGGTGCGTTCCTGTAGCTCGCGAATCACGCGCATGTGCTCGGCGAGCTCCCAGGGCTCCTCGATGTGGCCGAACATGACCGTGGCGGTCGAGCGCAGCCCGGCGTTGTGCGAGGCCTCGATGATCTGCACCCAGCGCGCGACGGGCAGCTTGTTGGGCGAGATGCGCTCACGCACGCCGTCGTGCAGCACCTCGGCAGCGGTGCCGGGGGTGGAGCCGAGTCCGGCGTCGTGCAGCTGCGCAAAGACCTCGGCTGGCGCGAGCTCGGAGATGTCGCACATGTGGGCGATCTCCATCGCGCTGTAAGCGTGCAGGTGAAGCTGAGGCGCGGTCGCCTTGGCCAGCCGCAGCCAGCCGAGATAGTCCTCGAGCGACCAGTCGGGGTGGATGCCCGACTGGATGCAGAGCTCGCTCGCGCCGTAGTCGACGGCCTCGAGCACGCGCGCCACGAAATCGGCCTCGTCGTGCTCGTAGGCGTCGGGCGAGCGCTTGCCCTGCCCGAAGCCGCAGAACGCGCAGCCGACGGTGCACACGTTCGAGATGTTGATGTTGCGGTTGACGACGAACGTGACCTGCTCGCCGGCGAGCTCCGCGCGCAGCTCGTCGGCGGCAGCGCGCATCTCCTCGATCGCCTCGGGGCGCGTCTCGGCGAACATCGCGGTCAGCTCCTCGGCGCTCAGCACCGCGCCTCGGCGCCCGCGCTCGATGGCGCCGCCGACGAGATCCGGTCGGATCGGCCGCGGCGGCTCGGTGCGCCCCGAGCCACGGCGCGGGATGAAGCTCCAGTAGCGCGCCTTGATCGTGTCCATCACGCCGCGCGAGATCCACTCGGCGTCGATATAGCGCGGGTACACGCACAGCCGCTCGGTGAGCGCGTAGCCGTCGCGCTGCAGCTGCTTGCGCACCTGGTGGGGCGAGGGGAACGGGTGCTCGGGTGAGATGTGATCGCCGTTCGCGGACAGGCCGCCGAGGTCGGTGGCGCCGGCGGCCACGAGCTCGCCCCACCAGTCGGCGAGGTTCGGCGGCACCTGGATGCCCACGTCTGGCAGCAGCCGGCGCGTCTCTGCGATCAGCCGCTTCATGTCCTCGACGCTGACCGCACACGCCCACTCGGGCAACGGCAGCGCCGGTCCGTGCGAGACGCCTGTGCGCCAGTACTCGCTCGCGGCGGCATCGGCGATCTGCGCGGGCTCGCGTCCGTAGTAGCGCTGGTGGGGCACGAAGTTCTGCAGAATCAGCTCCTGGATGTGACCGTGCTTGGCGTGCACCTCGGCGAGCGCGGCGAGCGAGTCCATGCGCTCCTGCTCTGACTCGCCGATACCCACGAGGATTCCGCTGGTGAAGGGGATGCGCAGCTCGCCGGCGGCACGGATCGTGGCGAGACGGCGAGCGGGGTGCTTGGTCGGAGATCCAGCGTGCACCGTGTCCATAAGACGCTCGGAGACCGACTCGAGCATCAGCCCCTGCGAGGCGGTGACCTCGCGCAGCCGCGCGAGATCGTCGCGCTCGAGCACTCCGAGGTTGGTGTGCGGCAGGAGCCCCCGCTCGAGCGCGCGCTCGCACACCCACACGACGTAGGAGGTGAAGTCCTCGTGCCCGTAGCCGCCGAGGCGCTCGCGCACCTCGGGGTTCACCTCGGGCCTCTCCCCCGTCAGCACGAGCAGCTCCTTGACGTTCTTGCGCGCGGCGCCGTCGAGCATTCCGATCACCTCATCCGGCGAATAGAGGTGCGCGCTGTGGGTCGCAAAGGCGCAGTACTTGCAGTAGCAGCGGCACGTCCGCGACAGCGACAGCGTCAAGTTGCGCGAGAAGGTCACCCGGCGGCGCATGTGCGGATTCTATGACGGCTACCCAGCTCGGCCGCAGGCCGCAGGCGGCGCACGGCTAGAGTGAGGCCATGGCCGAGAAGCGGGCAACCCTCGACCACGTGACGATCGGCGTCAGTGACCTCCCGCGCAGCCGCGCCTTCTACGAGCGCGCGCTCGCGCCGCTCGGTCTTACGGACACGCTGAGCACCGACGCGCTGCCGGGCCAGGTGCTGTTCGGCGCGGACCGCGTATGGAGCTTCGTGCTCTCGACCGCCTACCCCACGGGCGCGCCCGTGCACGTGGCCTTCGGCGCCGAGAGCATCGAGCAGGTCAAGGCGTTCCACGCGGCCGCGCTCGCCGCCGGTGCCACCGACAACGGGGCGCCGGGACTCCGCCCCGAGTACTCCGAGCGCTACTACGGCGCGTTCGTGCTCGACCCCGACGGCAACAACATCGAGGCCGTCACGCGGGTCTAGAGGAGCTCGCGCCCGCGCACCCAGCCGAGCAGCTCGCGTGCGACGTCCTCGGGGTCGCGACCGTCGGTGTCGATCGTCACATCGATGCCCGCGAGCGTGGGCGTGACGGACGCCAGCTCGCGAGCGTGTGCGATCAGAGCCGACTTGCCGGGCCAGCGCTCGGGCTCGCGGCGCTGCAGGCGCGCGGCGAGCAGATCAGCGGGCGCGCGCAGGCATGCGACCACAGCACGATCTGCGCCCGTGGCCCGAGCCACCGCACGCAGATCGCGGTCGCTCTCGGCAGTGAACGCGACGATGAACAGGCGCCTTCCGGCTTGCCGCTGGATCGCGAGCGCTCCGGTCAGCGCGTGCGCGAGCACGGCGTTCTCAAGCGGCGGGAACCCGCGCGCGAGCTCCTCGCTCTCGATCGCGCCGTGCTCCACGCGCTCGAGCTCGAGCAGCGTCCCGAGCGCATCGAGGACGGCCGACTTGCCGGCTCCGGGCGCACCGATCAAGACCAGCGCGGATGTCACCCGATCAGCCTGCCATGCGGTGGCAGACGGTGCTCGCAGCGTGACCCCGTCCCGCTCCCATCAGTACCCTCGATGCTCCGCAAGGGCGACGGCGACCCACCGGACGTGAACAGAAAGGCACAGGAGCAACATGACTGAGAGCGTCAGCGAGAGCGAGAACCCCGCAATCCCGAGCCCCACTCCGAAGGCGACGCGTCCACGGACGAACAGGGACTGGTGGCCCGAGCAGCTGGATCTGAGCGTCCTGCACCGCCACTCGCCGCTCTCGGACCCGATGGAAGACACGTTCGACTACGCGACGGAGTTCGCCACGCTCGACATCGAGGCGCTGCGCCGCGACTTGATCGAGCTGATGAGGACCTCGCAGGCCTGGTGGCCGTCGGACTACGGACACTACGGGCCGCTCTTCATCCGCATGAGCTGGCATGCCGCCGGCACCTACCGCATCGCCGACGGGCGCGGTGGCGGCGGCAGCGGCGCCCAGCGCTTCGCGCCGCTGAACAGCTGGCCCGACAACGCGAGCCTCGACAAGGCGCGCCGGCTGCTGTGGCCGATCAAGCAGAAGTACGGCCGCAAGATCTCGTGGGCCGACCTGCTCGTGTTCACCGGCAACGTGGCGATGGAATCGATGGGCTTCGAGACGTTCGGCTTCGGCTTCGGGCGAGATGACATCTGGGAGCCCGAAGAGATCTTCTGGGGCTCAGAGGACGCGTGGCTCGGAGACGAGCGCTACAGCGGCCAGCGCCAGCTCGCCAAGCCCCTCGCGGCCGTTCAGATGGGCCTCATCTACGTGAACCCGGAGGGCCCCAACGGCAATCCCGACCCGCGCGCCGCCGCCACGGACATCCGCGAGACGTTCGCCCGCATGGCGATGAACGACGAGGAGACGGTCGCGCTGATCGTCGGCGGCCACACGTTCGGCAAGACCCACGGCGCCGTCGACCCGGCCACGGTCGGCCCCGAGCCCGAGGGCGCGCCGCTCGAGGAGCAGGGGCTCGGCTGGCACGGCAGCCTGCAGCGCAACGGCAACGGCGTGCGCATGCTCACCGGCGGCCCGGAGGGCGCGTGGACGAACGAGCCGACGAAATGGAACAACGACTTCCTCGACAACCTCTTCAGCTACGAATGGGAGCTGACGCAGAGCCCGGCCGGGGCGAAGCAGTGGACCCCCAAGGATCCCGATCCCGAGGACATGGTGCGCGACGCGCACGACCCGTCGAAACGATCACCAGTGATGATGCTCACGACGGACCTCGCACTCAGGTTCGATCCGATCTACGAGCCGATCGCCAGGCGCTTCTACGAGAACCCCGATCAGCTCGAAGACGTATTCGCGAGGGCCTGGTACAAGCTCCTGCACCGCGACATGGGGCCGCTCTCGCGCTACCTCGGGCCCTGGGTCCCGGAGGCGCAGCTGTGGCAGGACCCCGTGCCAGCGGTCGATCACGAGCTGGTCGGGCACGAGGACATCGCGGCTCTGAAGCAGATGATCCTCGCGTCGGGACTGGCGGTCTCGCGGCTGGTCGCCACCGCGTGGTCGGCGGCGGCGTCTTTCCGCGGCACCGACATGCGCGGCGGCGCCAACGGGGCACGCCTGCGTCTCGCGCCGCAGAAGGACTGGGAGTGGAGCGAACCGGCCGAGCTCGCCGGCGCGCTGCGGACGCTCGAGCAGATCCAGCAGGACTTCAACGGCTCTCAGTCCGCGGGCAAGCGGGTGTCGCTGGCGGACGTGATCGTGCTCGGCGGATGTGCCGCGGTCGAGCAGGCGGCCAGGGACGCCGGCCACGACGTCGAGGTCCCGTTCAGCGCTGGACGTACCGACGCCTCCCAGGAGGAGACCGACGTGGAGTCGTTCGCCGTGCTCGAGCCGACCGTCGACGGCTTCCGCAACTACATCCGTCCGGGGGAGGCGTTCGCGCTCGAGCACGCGCTGCTGGAGCGCGCCTACATGCTGATGTTGACCGCCCCCGAGATGACGGTGCTGATCGGTGGCTTGCGCGCCCTCGGTGCCAACTTCGGACAGTCCCGGCACGGCGTCTTCAGCGACCGGCCGGAAAGCCTGAGCAACGACTTCTTCGTGAATCTGCTCGACATGGGCACGGAGTGGAAGCCGTCGGACTCGGCCGAGAACGTCTACGAGGGCCGCGATCGCGCCACCGGCGAGCTCCGGTGGACCGCCACGTCGGTCGATCTCGTGCTCGGCTCGAACTCGCAGCTTCGGGCGCTATCGGAGGTGTACGGGTCCGACGACGCCGCGGGGAAGTTCGTGCGCGACTTCATCGCCGCATGGGACAAGGTCATGAACCTCGATCGGTTCGACCTGGCGTGATCTGAACCAGCGCGGCGGAGCCCGCGAGCGCAAGCGCCTAAGCTGCGCGCGGACATGTCCCGGCGCCCATCCCACGACGTCTACCTGGCCCGCCACGGCCAGACCGCATACAACCTCGAGGGCCGCTTCCAGGGCCAGCAGCAGATTCCGCTCGACGAGACCGGCCGCGCGCAGGCACACGAGCTGGCCGAGCGTGCGGCGCGCCTCGAGTTCGCCGAGCTGTGGTGCAGCCCGCTGCTGCGCGCGCGCGAAACCGCCGACATCCTCGCCGCTCGCATCGGCCTCGAGCCGAGGGAGGACGCCCGGCTGATGGAGACCGACTCCGGCGACTGGACCAACCAGAGCTTCGCCGAGGTGATCGCACACTCGCCCGCGCAGTTCGCAGCGTTCGCCGAAGCCGACCCCGACTTCGCATTCCCCGGCGGCGAGTCCTTCGCCGAGCAGGAGGTGCGCGTCGGCGCGGCGCTCGAAGACGTCGAGCGCGGCGAGCTGCCGGCGCTCGTGGTGTGCCACGGGATGGTCATTCGCGCCGCGCTCTCGCTGCGAGTTGGCCATTGGCTGCCGCGCGGCCAGCGGCTGCCCAACGCGGCGTTGATCCCGCTCGAACCCGGGGAGCAGGAACTTGCGGAGCTGGGCACCGTGCGCGGGCTTCAGGCGAGCTGAGCGGGCGGCGACGCGCCGCGGCGGCGCGCCCGGGTGTCGCTCCCGTGCGTAGTCCCGGGCGTCGCGCCGGCGCCGCCACAGCGCCCTTCCGCGACGATCAGCGCTCGGCCAGGGAGCCGACGAGCTCGGCGGCCTCCCGCGCGATCCGCGAGCGGGGCACGACGAGATCGAAGCCCTCGCCGAGGGCGAGGTCGCGTACGGCGGGTTCGACGTGGGAGTAGTAGCCAAGCACCCGAACCCCGCGAAGGAAGCCTTCCTCGCGCAGCTCGGCCACCTGCTGCACGCGCAGCAGCGCCTCGTCGGTGAGGTCGACCGCGAGCACCGCGTGCGGGTCGGCGAGCAGCGCGTCGCGGAGCGCGTCCTCGCCGGCGACGATCTGCACCTCGTGCCCGGCCGCGCCGAGCGCGCCGTGCAACTGCGAGCCGAACAGCAGATCGCCGCTCAGGACCAGCACGCGCGACATGCCTACTGCGCCCGCAACCGCCGAAACTCCTCGCGAGCAGACTGCGGCCGCCCCCACATCTGGGTCACCTCGACACGGCCGCTGCGCAGCTCGCGCAGCACCAGCTCCCCCTCGATCGCGGCGTCGTCGAGCAGCTTCAGCGCCCCGTGGACGGTCGGCGCGGCAGCAGCGTGGCCGAAGCGATGCGCGACCAGCAGCCGCCAGTGCCAGTCGTGATGCGAGTACGGCCTCGCGTTGCACGTGGCCAGATACAGCGCGGCTTCCACGTAGCGAGACTCCTCCGCGATGCGCAGGTCGAGCTCCAGGTCGGTCCAGTCGTCGGGCAGCGCGTCAACGATCCGCTGGAAGATGTCTGCGAGTCCCATCGGCCCAACAAGCCTAACGGGATGCGCGAGCGACCCCGGATGGGCAGGACACCGAGACAGCTCCCGCGGTCGGCCGCCGAGCACGGCTATGCTCGAAATCGTGGCCATAGCGGGCGCGGACACGCTGCAATCCGACTATCGAGCGCTGACCGAGGGTGCAGGGCTGCTCGATCGATCCGAGCGGGGCAAGCTGGCGCTGAGCGGCGCCGGAGCCGTCGAGTTCCTCAACGGTCAGGTCACCAACGAGCTGGCCGACCTGCGTGCCGGCGAAGGGCGCTATGCGGCCTTCCTCACGCACAAGGGCAAGATGCTCGGCGACCTGCGCGTGCTCGCGGTGGCGCGCGAGCGCTCCGAGACACCTGAGGAGCTCCTGCTCGACACCGAGCGCTCCGCGCTGCAGGCGCTGTTCGACATGATTCGCCGCTTCAAGGTCGGCTACGCCGTCGAGATGCACAAACGCACCCTCGAGAGCGGGCTGCTGTCCGTGATCGGCCCAGGCGCAGACGACATCGCGGCCACCAGTGCGCTGCCCGCCGAGGAGCACGCGAACGAGACCATCGAGCTCGCCGGCGTGAGCGCTCTCGCCGTGCGTACCGACGTGGGCGTCGATTTGCTCTGCGACGCCGCGGCGCTGCGGCCGCTTGAACAGACGCTGCGCGACCGCGGCGCCGTGCCCGTCGCCGAAAGCAGCGCCGAATGCCTGCGCGTCGAGAACGGGCGGCCGCGCTTCGGCGTCGACCTCGACACGAGCGTGATCCCGCAGGAGGCCGGCCTCAATGAGCGCGCGGTGAGCTTCACGAAGGGCTGCTATGTCGGGCAGGAGACGGTCGCCCGCCTCTACTACAGGGGCAAGCCCAACCGCCACCTGCGTGGCCTGCGCCTCTCGGAGCTCGTGGCCGGCGGCGAGGAGCTCCGTCTCGGCGAGCGCGTCGTCGGGACGCTGACGAGCCCTGCGCGATCGCCCCGCTTCGGCGCGATCGCGCTCGCTCTCGTGCGCCGTGAGGCCGAGCCCGGAGGCACCGTGAGCGTCGGCGCGAACGGCGTCACCGCCGAGGTGCTCGAGCTGCCCTTCTCGAGCTGAAGCTCGTCGATTCAGGCCCGTTCGGGGCCGACCGGCGGCCCTGTGCCGCCCGGGCCTTTGCTTGCGGGCGGCTTTCGCAGGTGCCTGCGGATCACCGCGTCGTGCGCCTTCTGGGCATCCGGATGCGGCGGGCGCTCGAACGTGCTCGTCACGTTCGGCCCGCGCAGCGGCACCCTCGTGGGAGCCGGCTCCTGGCGCCGTTTGAGCGGCTGCTCTTCAGCCATCCTTCTCGACGTCTTCCTGCGGTATGCCCGACTCGCGCGTGTATGCCTGCCACTGCTCGCTGAGCAGGTCGAGCAGCTGGCTGGCGAGCAGCGGCGAGAACGACACGCGCGAGACAACCATTCCCTGCTGTCCCTGCGGCCCGATGCGCATGAAGTCGAGCGTGAACTCGTGCGGCGTCCGCGCGATCGCCGCCGCGTTCGCCCATTTTCCGGCGAACTCCTCCGGCGGCATCATGATGTTCGGCCCCTGCTCTGCAGGCTCCGGTCCCGAATCCTCTGGACGCTCGCGCTCGGCCAATTTCAGTGAGCGTAGCGCTCGCGCGCGCCCTTTGGGCGCCGACGAGCGCGAACCTCGATCCGCGGCTCAACGTGAGCGCACCGCAGCGCAGGCGCACTCACCGCTTGCGAGCTCCGGCGTATGATGTGTTTGCATGTCAACGGGGGGCCCGTCGACTGGGGGAAGTGTCCTGCGCGCGCGCTCGCGAGTGCTCAAACACGAGCTTCGCGCCGCGCTCGCTCCGCGGCTTCGCGGCCCCAAGGACCGGCTGCAGCGCTGGGTTGCCCCCGGCCTGAGCGAGGAAATGAACAGCAGCTCGCCCACCTTGCTGATCGCCTTCGGCGGCATGCGCGGCAATATCGGCATGCCGCCGTTCGAGTTCTTCTCGATGACCCGTGACCTCTCGGTCAAACGGATGTTCGTGCGGGACCTGCACCAGGCCTGGTACCACCGCGGCACCCGCCGGCACGGCACGACGCTGCTCGGGCTCTCCAACTCGCTGCGCGATCTGCTCGAGCAGCGTGAAGTCGAGCGCCTCGTCGTCGTCGGAAACTCCGCCGGTGGCTACGCGGCGCTCGCGTTCGGCACGCTGCTCGGCGCCGACGCGGTGCTCGCGTTCGCTCCTCAGACCGTGCTCGAGCCAGACGTCCTGGCCGCGATGGGCGATCGTCGCTGGAACGCCTACCTCGACCCGCTCGTGGCCTCAGGTCACCTCGACCCGCGCTTCAGCGACCTGCGAGCAGCGCTGCCACAGGCGCGCATCGCCGACACCCGCTACGAGGTCTTCTTCGACCACGCGCTGCGCACCGACAGGCTGCACGCCGAGCGCCTGGCCGGGGTCGATGGGGTGCGCCTGTATCGCTTTGCCGACAGCGGGCACTATCTGGTCCGCGCGCTGCGCGAAAGCGGCGCGCTCGAGCACGTCTTGGCGCGCGCGCTCGGTGGCGGAGTGCGCGAGACGCGCACACCCAGCGCGGCCTGAGCCGCCCGCAAACGCGATCATCAGCCGATGGCCGGCTATTCGCAGACCCCGCTGTGGCGCAAGCTCGGCCTGCGCGCGGGAACACGGCTCGTCCTGCTCGACGCGCCGGACGGGTGGAGCGTGCCCGGATTGCCCGCCGACATCACTGTGCGCGTCGAGCATGGCGGGCGCGGGCGCGCCGGCGCGGCGACACTGCTCGTCTTCATGCGCGAACGCGCAGAGCTGCGGCGGCTGCCCGCGCTCGCCCGTCGCATCCCCGACGACGGCGCGATCTGGGTGGCGTGGCCCCGGCGTGCCGGCGGGCACGAGAGCGACATGCGCGAGCAGGACATCCGCGATGTCGCCCTGCCGCTCGGGCTGGTGGACGTGAAGGTCGCCGCGATCGACGCGGACTGGTCGTCGCTGCGCCTGGTCTGGCGGCTCGAGCGCCGCGCAGCCGCGCGCGCCACCTCGGGGTAGGATTGGCTCCCCTGTCCCCTACACGCGAGGTCAACACGGACGTGGCAATCGATCTGCAGCAAGTCTCCACAGTGGATGTCGAGCCCGGCGAGCTGCCGGCCACGATGGCCGCGTGGGTCATCCGCGAGGAGCGCTTCGGCGACCCGATTGACGCCTTCAAGCTCGAGGAGATCGAGGTCCCCGAGCCGGGCGCGTTCGAGGTGATCGTGCGCGTGATGGCCGCCGGCGTCAACTACAACAACGTGTGGGCCGCGCTCGGCAAGCCCGTGTCGGTGATGCGCTACGGCGACCACCCCGAGTACGGCCATCACATCGGCGGCTCTGACGCGTCGGGGATCGTGTGGAAGGTCGGCGCGGGGGTCACTCGCTGGAAGCCCGGCGACGAGGTCGTGGTGCACTGCAACCAGGCCTCATACGAGGATCCCGAGGTCCACGGCCTCGACCCGATGGCCGCCCCGTCGCAGAAGATCTGGGGCTATGAGACCACCTGGGGATCGTTCGCCCAGTTCACCAAGGTCCAGGCCCAGCAGCTGCTGCCCAAGCCGCACGCGCTCACCTGGGAGGAGGCGGCCTCCTACGGGCTCGTGTACTTCACCGCCTACCGCATGCTGATCACCCGCTGCAAGCTTCAGCCCGGCGCCAACGTGCTGATCTGGGGCGCGGCCGGCGGGCTCGGCGTGTTCGCGACCCAGCTGTGCGCGATCGCGGGCGCGCATTGCGTCGGCGTCGTCTCTTCGGCCGAGAAGGGCGAGCTGGTCAAGCGACTCGGCGCGGTCGACTACATCGATCGCGGAGAGTTCGCCGGCATGATGCGCAAGGGCGGCGAGAGTCCTGAGGAGGAGAAGGAGCGCTTCAAGGTCTCCCTCGGCTTCGCCAAGCGCGTCAAGGAGATCCTCGGCGACGCACCCGACATCGTCTTCGAGCACGTCGGCAAAGCGACCTTCCCGACCTCGGTGTTCACCGCCAAGACGTTCGGCAAAATCGTGATCTGCGCCGGCACCACCGGCATCGACCTCGACTTCAACGTCGCCTATCTGTGGATGCGCCAGAAGGAGATCCTCGGCTCGCACTTCGCGAACGCCTATGAGTGCAACAAGGCCAACGAGCTGATCGAGAGCGGGCAGATCCGTCCGGTTCTGTGGCGCACGCTCGGCTTCGACGGCGTCGCCGACGCTCATCAGCTGATGCTCGAAAACAAGCATCTCGGAAAGATCGCGATCCTCGTGGGCGCTCCCGAGGAGGGTCTCGGCAAGACCGCCGAGGGCCCTGGCGCGATTCGCGCGGAGGTCGGCGCCTGATGGCCGGCACGGTGATCGTGCCGTGGTACGCGACCGGCTTTCGCGCCAACGCGTTCGAGCCCGCACTGGGCGAGATCTCGGCCATTGCGCTGCGCTACGGCGCGAGCTCCTATGCCGTCTACCGCGCCCGCGACGATCGCTACAAGTTCCAGCAGGTGCTTGCCTTCGCCGAGCACGTGGACTGGGAGCGCTACTGGGGAGGTCCCGAGATGATCCACTTCAGGGCCCAGTACTCCAGCTGGTATCAGATCCCCGTGCTCTACGGCTGGTGGGATCTGAGCGCGCACGGCGCGGTCGCGCCGCAGCCGGCCAGCGCGAACGGCGGGGGCAACGGGGTGCCCGCCGGCGAGAGCGCGTAGCAGCGGCTCAGCCCTGCTCGAGCGGCGCCATCGTCAGACCGGCGCCCTTGAGCTGCTCCCAGTAGTGCTCGGCGGTCTCCTGGTGGCCGGAGTAGACGATCGCCTTGCCGGTGTTGTGGATCACGTTGGCGATCTCGTGCCCGCGCTGCAGGCTGATGCCGGGGATGAAGCGCGACAGCGTTCGCGCGACGTGGTCGAAGGTGTTGTGGTCGTCGTTGCAGACGATCACTCGCCAGGAGCCCCCAGCGCCCGTGCCCGGAGGCACCTGCCGCGGCATCTCGACCGTGCGACTCACCGCAGCGCAGGATAAAGGCAAGCGCGCAACCGTACAATTGGGCGTATGAGCGGAGATCCAGCAGCGCGGCTGCCCGAGCGGGACCGCCCGTGGATGATGCGCACGTACGCCGGGCACTCCACCGCGAAGGCCTCGAACGAGCTCTACCGGCGCAATCTCGAAAAGGGTCAGACGGGCCTTTCGATCGCGTTCGACCTGCCCACGCAGACCGGCTACGACCCGGACGACGAGCTTGCGCGCGGCGAGGTTGGCAAGGTCGGCGTGCCGATCTCCCACCGTGGCGACATGGCCGCGCTGATGGAGGGGATCCCGCTCGGCGAGATGAACACCTCGATGACGATCAACGCCACCGCCGCGTGGCTGCTCGCGCTGTACATCGTGGCCGCCGAGGAGCAGGGCGTGCCGGCGGAGTCCCTCCAGGGCACCACCCAGAACGACATCATCAAGGAGTTCCTCGCACGCGGCACATACGCGTTCCCGCCGGCTCCGTCGATGCGCCTGATCGCCGACATGATCGCCTACACGGTCGAGCACGTCCCCCGCTGGAACCCGATCAACGTGTGCTCCTATCACCTGCAGGAGGCGGGCGCCACCCCGGTGCAGGAGATCGCCTACTCGATGAGCAACGCGATCGCGGTGCTCGACGCGGCGCGCGAGCGTGTGCCGGAGTCGCGCATGGAACAGGTCTTTGGGCGCATCTCCTTCTTCGTGAACGCGGGCGTGCGCTTCGTCGAAGAGCACGCGAAGCTGCGCGCGATGTCGATTCTGTGGGAAGAGCTGGGCCGCGAGCGCTACGGCGTCAGCGATGCTCGAAACCTGCGCTTCCGCTACGGCGTGCAGGTCAACTCGCTGGGCCTCACCGAGGCGCAGCCCGAGAACAACGTGCAGCGCATCGTGCTCGAGGCGCTCGCCGTGACGCTCGGCCGTGACGCGCGAGCTCGCGCTATCCAGCTACCCGCCTGGAACGAGGCGCTGGGCCTGCCGCGACCGTGGGACCAGCAGTGGTCGCTGCGCATCCAGCAGGTGCTCGCCTACGAGACCGACATCCTCGAGTACCCCGACATCTTCGCCGGCTCGACGGTGATGGAGGGCCTCGTGGAGGAGCTGCTCGAGGGGGCGCGACGCGAGATGGCGGTCGTGGCCGAGCACGGCGGCGCGGTCGAGGCGGTGCCCTACATGAAGGGCGCGCTCGTCGATTCCCACCGCGAGCGCGTGCGCCGGATCGAGTCGGGCGAGCACGTGGTCGTCGGACAGAACCGTTTCACCGAGACCGAGGTCTCGCCGCTGACGGCCGACGCCGAGGGGGGCATCCTCGTGGTGGACCCCGCGCTCGAAGCCGAGCAGATCGACTCCGTGCGTCGCTGGCGCTCCGAGCGCGAGGCCGCGGCGGTGGACGAGGCGCTGTCGGCGCTCGCAGACGCCGCGCGCGAAGACGACGCGTCGCAGAACCTGATGATCCCCACGATCGCGGCCGCGCGCGCGGGCGCCACCACGGGAGAGTGGGCGCGCACCCTGCGCGAGGTGTTCGGCAGCTACCGTGCTCCAACCGGCGTCGGCGAGGCCGCCGCGGCGAACGGCGACGGCGAGCTGGCGGAGCTGCGGAGCGAGGTCTCGCGGCTGCAGGAGAAGCTGGGCAGACGACCGAAGCTGCTCGTCGGCAAGCCGGGTCTCGACGGGCACTCCAACGGCGCCGAGCAGATAGCCGTGCGCGCGCGCGACTCGGGCATGGACGTGGTCTACGAGGGCATCCGCCTCACGCCAGCGCAGATCGCCGCATCGGCGCTCCAGGAGGGCGTACACGTGGTCGGCCTCTCGATCCTCTCGGGCTCGCATCGCGAGCTCATCCCGGCGGTGATCGACGCACTGCGCGAGGCCGGAGTCACAGCGCCGGTGGTGGTCGGCGGGATCATCCCCGAGCAGGACGTGCCGCTGCTTCGCAGCGCCGGGGCCGCTGCCGTGTACACGCCCAAGGACTTCGACATCACGCGGATCATGCGCGACATCGTCGAGCTGCTGAGCGAGGACGCACCCGCCGCGCCGGTCGGGGCCGGCGCCTCGGCCGCCAACGGCGCAGCGTGAGCGCCGCCGGAGCGGCGCTAGGCGCGCGCCTGCGGGAAGGAGACCTGAGCGCCGCGCCGGCCGCGCTCAACATGCTCGAGAGCGTGAGCCCCGCAGATCGCGAGCAGGCGCTCGCGCTCGCCCACGAGCTCTCCCCCGCGGTTCTCGGCTCGGAGGCTCCGGCGCACATCATCGGCGTCACCGGACCGCCCGGCGCGGGCAAGTCGACGCTGCTCTCCGCGCTGCTTCGCGCCTGGCGCGCCGGCGGGTCCACGGTCGCGATGCTCGCGGTGGACCCCAGCTCGCGCCAATCGGGCGGATCGCTGCTCGGCGACCGTGCCCGCATCGACTTCGACCCCAGCGACCGCGGGGTGCTGATCCGCTCGACCGCCGCTGGGCTCCGGCTGGGCGGCCTGGCGGCCGGCACCTACGCCGCGGCAAACGCGCTGGCAGCCGCGTTCGACGTGGTCGTGATCGAGACGGTCGGCGTCGGGCAGGCCGAGACGGAGGTTGCGGACGTCGCCGACACGGTCGTCGTCGTGGTCCAGCCGGGCGCCGGCGATGTGCTGCAGTTCCTGAAGGCCGGGATCATGGAGGTGCCCGACGTGCTGGTCGTGACGAAGGCCGATCTCGGGCCGATCGCCACGCGCACGCGCCACGACCTCGACGCCGCGCTGCGCGCGCTCGGCCGCGGCGAGACCGGCGTGATCGCCGTCTCCTCGCTGCCTCCCGCGAGCGGCATCGAGGAGCTGCTCGCGGCGCTCGAGCGGCACCGCGAAAGCCTCGACATCAGCGCCAGGCGCACGCGCTCACGGCGCGCGGCCGCACTCGAAGCGTTCGCCATCGAGCACGGCGAGCGCGGCATGCGCCTGCTCGGCGGCCGCCGAGCAGCGGAGCAGCTGCTGCAGGCCAGCGACGCGGGGCTCGACGCGCCCGCGCTGCGAGCCGCGCTCGAGGCCGAGCTCGAGCAGCGGGTGGGCTGAGGAACGGCGGTGGCGCGCGACCTGCTCACGATGTTCGGCGCCTTCGTGCTCGCCAGCGCACTCGCCGGCGCGCTCGGCGCCGTCAACCTCGGGACCGCGCTGGCCTTCGGTCAGATCGGCTTCGCCCTCAGCGTCGTGTACGTGATGGTGCGTCGCTGAGCCGTTCGCTGCCGTCACCGGCGGCAGCGCAGAACAAGCGTCCACGCCCGCTCGAGCACGCCGGCACGGCTGCTACGTTCGGCGTGGTTCACGAGCAGCTGCGACGTCGGGGGTGTTCTTGGCAACGCGCCGTTTACGGAGCCTGGGGGCTTGGCTGGCGACGTCGCTGATGCTGTGCGCCGTCGTCGTCCCGAGCGCCTCGGCGAAGGTCTACTTCAGCGCCTTCCCCGCCGAAGGCGGGACGGGCATCGAGCGCGCCGGCTTCAGCGGCAGCGCGCGCGAAACGCTTGCGCTCGAGCCGGTCGGGTTCGCCGAGGGCGTCGCGCTCGACGTGAGCCACGGGCAGATGTACTGGACGGACAGCATCGCCAGCGTGATCTTCCGCGCGAACCTCAACGGCAGCGAACCGCAGGTGATCCTCGACGACCTCGGCTGGGAACCGCTCGGCATCACGCTCGATCCGGCGCACGGAAAGATGTACTGGAACGACAAGCAGGGGATAAAGCGCGCAAACCTCGACGGAAGCGGCGAGGAACTGCTCGTCGAAGGCGCGACGACGGGGCTGATGACGCTCGACCTGCTCGCGCGCCGCATGTACTGGGTGGCCGCGGGCAAGATCAAGAGCGCGGCCATGGAACCTCCTGAAAACAATTTCGAAGTCAGCGAAGTCGTCACGGGCCAGACCAAACCGTTCGGTCTCGCGGTCGATCCCGAACACGGCGAGCTCTACTGGCTCGAGCTCGAACGCAACCTGATCCGCCGCTCGAACCTGGCCGGCGAACAGATCGAAACGATCGTCAACCAGCCCGAAGCGGGCTTCGAAGGCGGGCTCGCGATCGACCCTGCGGCCGGAGCGCTGTATTGGACCGCAGCGGGGACCGTGACCGCGCCGCACGATGAAATCGAGGTGTCGAACCTGGCCGGAGGCGAAGCGCACACGCTGTTCGGCACCGCCGAAGACATCCCCGAGGCGCTCGCGGTCGAGACCAGCGAACCGCATCCCAGCGCGACATTCGCACCGTCCATAGAAGGTGTCGCGCAGGTCGGCAACGCACTCAGCTGCAACCCCGGCCTGTGGAGCGGCATCGGAGCGATCTCGACGTCCTACAGCTGGCTTGCCAACGGCGTCTCGATCGAAGGCGTGAGCGGCCCCGTGTACGTGCCGGCTGCGAGCCAGGCTGGCGCCAGCCTCACCTGCGCGGTCAGCGCAACCGATAACGTCGAAACGAGCAGCGCGCAGAGCGCGCCCGTCACGATCGCCGGACTCGCTCCGCTCGCCGGCGCGACGCCGGCGCACGCGCGGCTCGTCGCGGGGATAGCGCTCGCGCACCTCACGAGCTCGGGCACAAGGGCGCGCATACCGGTGTTCACGAGCCTTGCCGGCCGCGCCACGTTGACCGCCCAGCCGCTGAGCAGGCGCAAGCGCACTCACGCGCACGCGCGCGCAGCACACCCGGCGCGACGCGCCAAGACGGTGAGCGCGCACGCCGCGCTGACGCCGGGACGCAGCCGCATCACGCTCAGGGGCCTCGTGCGCGGCATCACATATCGCCTCACGCTGACCGTGAAGAGCGCCGACGGGCAGGCGGTCAGCAACAGCGCGACGCTCCAGGTGGCACACCACTGAGGCGCGCAGCAGCGCCGCAGGCAGCTCGGGGATGTAACGCTTGGCGGCGCACGCGGACCTAACCTCCTAGGAATGATCGTGCTCCTCGGCTTTGCCCTGCTCGCAGGCGCGGGCACCGCGCTCTCGCCGTGCGTGTTGCCCGTGCTACCGGCGCTTCTGTCCGCCAGCGGCGTGGGCGGCCGGCGGCGGCCGCTCGGCATAGTGCTCGGGCTCGCGATCACGTTCACCGTCACGATCGTCGGTCTGTCCACGGTCGTCGAGGGCGTCGGGCTCGGCAGCGACCCGACACGCGTCCTGGCGATCGGCGTGCTCGGCATCTTCGGGACGGTGATGCTGATGCCGGGGCTCTCGGCGCGTCTTGAGGCACCGCTCTCGCGACTCGCGCGCTTCGGCCCCCGCTCGGCGGGCGACGGCTTCGTGTCGGGGCTGTTCGTGGGAGGCGCGCTCGGGTTCGTGTACACGCCGTGTGCCGGCCCGATCCTCGCAGCGGTCATCTCGGTCGGCGCAGCCTCGGGGCGCAGCATCGCGGTGGGAGTCGCCTATGCGGTCGGCTCGGCGGCGATGCTGCTGGCGCTGGCGCTGGGGGGACGTGCGGTGTTCGACCGCGTCCGGCGCGCCGGACGCGGTCCCGCGCTCCAGCGCGGGCTGGGAGTGATCATGCTCCTCACCGCGGTGGCGCTCGCGACCGAACTGGACGTGAACTTCGATCAGTACATCGCGCGCCACATACCCGAAGTGAACCTCACGGCGTCGCTTGAGAAATCGCACGCGGTCGAAACGCGCCTGCCGCAGCTGTCCGGTCACGGCGCGCGCTTCAAACCCTCCGCCGATGCGCTGGTTACACCGAGGAACCCAACCCAGGCGAAGCTGCTGGCGGTCGCACACACACTGAAGAACGCGGGCGAAGCACCGGGATTCAGCGAAACCGAGGACTGGTTCAACACCCCGGGGAATCGGCCGCTCACGCTCGCAGGGCTGCGCGGGCGCGTGGTGCTGATCGACTTCTGGACGTACACGTGCATCAACTGCATACGTACGCTGCCCTACCTGAAGGCGTGGGATGCCTCCTACCGCAAGGACGGCCTCACGATCGTCGGCGTGGAGACACCGGAGTTCGCCTTCGAGCACGACGCGGGAAACGTGGCCAACGCGATCAGGCAGTTCGGCCTGCGCTACCCGGTCGTGCAGGACAACAACATGGGCACCTGGAACGCCTACCAGAACGAGTACTGGCCGGCCGACTACCTGATCGACGCGCACGGCAACGTGCGCTACGCGGCCTTCGGCGAGGGCGACTACGCCAAGACGGAGACGGCGATCCGCGCGCTGCTGGCCGAAGCCGGCTCCGAAGTCGGCGGCATGAGCCACCCCAGCGACGTGATCGTGCCGAGCGAACTCGCGACACCCGAGACCTATCTCGGCACGGCCCGCGGCGAAGGATGGCTCGCGCGGCCTTCGGCCGGCTACCACTTCTACGGCGAAAGCGCGCCTGCGCAGCTCGAACTCAACAAATTCGCCTACAGCGGCACCTGGAACATCGCAGAACAGCCCGCCACAGCCGTGCGCAACGCCGGCATAGACGTCGAGTTCCAGGCCAAGAACGTGTACCTGGTGCTGAGCTCGCCCGGCGAACGCCCGCTCCCCGTCAGGGTGGCTGCTCGACGGACATCCGATCTCCGCGTCCGACGCCGGGTCCGACGTCCACGGCGGCGTGGTCACGGTCCGTCGCCAGCGTCTGTACTCGCTCGTCTCGCTCGCGCATGCCGAACGCCACCGCCTGAGCCTGCGTCTCTCCCCCGGCGTTTCCGGCTACGCATTCACGTTCGGGTAGCCGCCGCACCAGACGGATCCGCGAGCGCCGCGAGACGCGGCGCTGAGCACCGAGCCGCGGCAGCTTTGCTTTCCGCCCGTCCATGTCTTAGCCTTGCGGGCGCCAGGCTGATCACCAACTGACCGAGGGGGGTTTCTTCGCATGTACGCTCGCGCACGCCGGCTCGAACCGACGAGCACACTGAAGCTCATGGCGATGTTGGCGGCGGCGTCGGCACTCGCCATGCTCGCGCTGGGTCTGAGCGCCGGCTCGGCGAGTGCGGAAACGCCGGCCCACACCGACGTGATGCTGCTGTTCGACACGAGCGGCTCGATGGGTGAAGAGCTTGAAGAAGCCAAGAAAGAAATCCAGGAAGTGATGACGCACGTCAGCGCGACGCTGCCGGACGTCCAGTACGGCGTCGCCGAGGTACGCGACTACTGGCCGTCCGTGTATGACGAAGAAACGGAATTCGAAGGCAAACCGCCGTCCTACCCGTGGAAACTCGACCAGGCGCTGACCTCCAACGTGGCGGCCGTGCAGAGCGCGATCGCGCCGCTCACGGCCTCCGGCGGCGGGGACGGACCGGAATCGTATGGCCGCGCGCTGTGGGAGACCGACACCAACCCGAACGTCGGCTGGCGCTCGACGGCGCGCCACATCATCATCCTCGTGGCCGACAACGTGCCCCACGACAACCGCCTCAACGAAGGGATCGCGCAGAGCAGCTGGGTCTTTCCCGCGCCCGGAGAAACCGGCGAAGAACTCGGCGGCACTTGGAATATCCCGGGTACGCAGTGGAACGCCGGGAGTCCGCTCGAGTTCCACGCCGACCTGCAGGCGCTCAACACAGACGGCAAGACACTCGGCATGGTCGACTTCAGAGGCGTCGAATTTGGCTACCTGCCCTACTGGGAATACTGGGCGGGGCTGACCGGCGGCCAGGCGCTGCCGGGCGGCACCGGAGAACTCGCGAGCAAGGTCACGATCGCTGATCGAGACGCGTGCGACGACCGCCCTGCCGGGCTGCCCTGCGGGCCAGTTCCGCAACGGCGAAGGGAAATGCGTGCCGCTCCACCCCACCGCCACACAGGTGATCTGCAACCTCGTGATCGCGACGGCCACCGACACCTGCACCGCAACGGTCGGCGACGCGTCGGCGGAAGCGCCCACCAACCCGAGCGGCACCGTCTCGTTCACGAGCTCCAGCGGCGGCGTGTTCAGCGCCGGGAACACGTGCGCGCTGGCGGCGACCCCGATGTCGGGCAACACCTCGAGCTGCTCGGTCCAGTTCATCCCGCCGAGCGCGCCGAGCACGCTACCCGCGATCACCGCGTCCTACGGGGGCGATGGATCGCACGATCCGAGCAGCGCGCAGACGCACTACGGCGCGGCCAGCGAACTCGCCTCGCACATCTCGATCTCCGGGACGGGGACGATCACGCCGGGTGGCACCGTCGAAGTGCCGATCACCTGCGAATTCCCGTGCGTCGCCACCGGCCAGCTGCTCACGCAGCCGGGCCTTGCGACACTGAGCTCGGTGAGCGCCGGATCGACTCAGGCGACCGCGGCCAAACACAAGAAGAAGAAGAAGAAGCGCAAGCCGGTGCTGCTCGGCAAAGGCGTCTTGAAAACCGCGGCGCCCGGCAAGGCGGTGCTGGTGATCAAGCTCTCGAGCAAGGCCAAGCGGGCGCTCAAGGGGATCGGTCCGAAGGGCGTGCGCCTGACGCTCAAGCTCACGATCACGACGCTCGCGGGAACGCTCGTGGAGCAGAAGACGCAGCAGATCACGCTGCGCCCGAAGAAGAAGCACAAGCACAAGCACCACTAGCGCCCGTCCGATCCGCGGGGTGTCCGATCCGGGCGCCCCGCGAGTCGTGCGCGCCTCACTCGCTCGGAGGATCGCGAGCGGTGGCGCCCCTACAATAGGCGTCATGGAGGGCTCAATGGCCGAGACCAGCGCTCGCAGCTGGCTGCGCTGCTACCGCTGCTGGTCGCAGGATCTCGAGGTGCAGGTCCACTACGAGGGGATCCACAAGATCGACCCCGACACCGGCGAGCGCGCGGAAGTCGTCGACGAGCTGCAGGAGGCGGTCGTGCAGTGCCTTGACTGCATGCACGATCAGCCCCATCTGGGGTTCAACAACGGGCGCGTTGAGCCGGTCGAGGACCGCTGGGAACGGATGATCGCGGGCACGCCCTGGGTCGCATCGTGCACCGTTGCCGTCGACGCCGAGGACGTCGACAGCTGCTCGGGCCCCGAGGCCGGGGATGCGCTCTCCTATGCAGCCTTCGGCGACCACGGCGTTCGCGAGTTCTTCACGCACGTCCGCTTCCACAAGCACGAAGACGACCAGCGCATCATCGTGCACCTGCTCGTCGAGCTCTACGCGCGCTCGCTCGAGGAGGCAACCGAGGTGCTCGAGTCAGCCGCGCGAGGCGCGCTCACGATCACCTCGCTGGCCGAGGAGTCGCGCCCGCCGGCCGCCGCCGGCGAGACCCACGGGCACGAGTAGCCGGAGACACATCGCCCGGGCATCGCCGAGGACGCCGCCCGGGCATGGCCGAAGGACGCCGGTCAGGACCAGCCGGAGCCGTGCCTCAGCCGAGCCGCTGTTCGAGGGCCTTGAGCTGGGCGTGCAGCTCGGCGGGGAGCCGCTCGAAGCGGGCGTAGTGCTCGTGGAACTGCGGCAGCTGGTGCTGCCATTCGGAGGGCTCGACCCGCAGCAGCTCGTCCATGTCCTCGATCGGAGACGTCCAGCCCACCCGTGTCGATTCCATCGGCGCCCACCGGCGGCACAAGGCCGATCGGGGTCTCCGCGGCCGCGCCGTGTCCCGCGCAGCGGGCGAAGATCCACGCCAGCACACGCGAGTTCTCGCCGAAGCCAGGCCACAAGAACTCGCCGTCCGAGTCCTTGCGGAACCAGTTGACGTGGAAGATCTTGGGCAGCTTCGCGCCGGGCGTGCGTCCCACCTTCAGCCAGTAGGCGAAGTAGTCGGCCATGTTGTAGCCGCAGAACGGAAGCATCGCGAACGGGTCGAAGCGCAGCTCGCCGACGGTGCCGGCGGCGGCGGCGGTCTTCTCCGAGCCCATGACCGAGCCGAGGAACACGCCGTGCTCCCAGTCGAACGCCTCGCTTACCAGCGGCACGACCGTCGAGCGGCGACCGCCGAACAGGATGGCGTCGATCGGCACGCCGGCGGGGTCCTCCCACTCCGGCGCGATCGCCGGGGTCTGAGACGGCCTTCACCGTGAAGCGCGCGTTGGGATGCGCCGCGGGCCGTTCCGCAGCCGGCGTCCAGTCGCTGCCCCTGCCAGTCGATCAGGTGCTCCGGCGGCTGGCTTGCTCAGCCCCTCCCACCAGATGTCGCCGTCGTCGGTTTTCGCGCAGTTGGTGAAGATCGTGTCGCGAGCGACCATGCGCACCGCGTTCGGGTTGGTCTTCTCGCCGGTGCCGGGCGCCACGCCGAAGAAGCCGGCCTCGGGGTTGATCGCGTACAGGCGGCCGTCCTCGCCGAACTTCATCCACGCGATGTCATCGCCGATCGTCTCGACCTTCCAGCCCTCGAGCGTGGGGATCAGCATCGCCAGGTTGGTCTTGCCGCACGCGCTCGGGAACGCTCCCGCGATGTACTTGACGTCGCCCTCGGGCGAGGTCAGCTTGAGGATCAGCATGTGCTCGGCCAGCCAGCCCTGGTCGCGGGCCATCACCGAGGCGATGCGCAGCGCGAAGCACTTCTTGCCGAGCAGCGCGTTGCCGCCGTAGCCCGAGCCGTAGGACCAGATCTCGTGCGTCTCGGTGAAGTGCACGATGTACTTGTTCTCGGCGTTGCACGGCCACGGCACGTCTTCGGTGCCGTCGCCGAGCGGCATTCCGACCGAGTGCAGGCAGGGGACGAACTCGCCTTCGGAGCCCAGCGCGTCGAGCGCCGCCTGGCCCATCCGGGTCATGATGCGCATGCTCACCGCCACGTACGCCGAGTCGGTCAGCTGCACGCCCACATGGCTCTTGTCCGAGCCGATCGGCCCCATCGAGAACGGCACCACATACATCGTGCGCCCGCGCATCGATCCCGTGAACAGCTCGATGAGCGCCTCGCGCATCTCGCCGGGCTCGCGCCAGTTGTTGGTGGGGCCTGCTTCGGCCTCGGTGGGCGAGCAGATGAACGTGCGGTCCTCAACGCGCGCCACGTCGCCGGGATCGGACAGGGCCAGGTAGGAGTTGGGCCGCTTGGCATCCGACAGCCGCTCGAAGGTTCCGGCCTCGACCAGCTCCTGGCACAGCCGCTCGTACTCCTCGTCCGAGCCGTCGCACCAGTGGACCTGCTCCGGTTCGGTCAGTGCCGCGATCTCCTCGACCCACGCCATCAGGCGCTCGTTCTTGGTCGGGGCGGGGGCCGTTGTGTTCCATACCGGTGGCTGCTCCTAGGTTTCGCGGGCATGCTCCGCCGCGTGCAGGCGGCGGAAGTCGGGCCTGGAGAGGCCCAGGACAAACAGAAAACGCCCGTATGGGCGTTTGCGAAGCCTACCGCACGCTCAAAGGCCCGAGCCAGCTACGTCGACGTTGCCCTCGCCTGCCGCGCCGTCGTGCTCGGCGGTCCCGGGCGTGCGCCGCGGGACGAGCACGAGGCGCTTGAACTCGGCGACCAGCACGCCGTCCTGGTTGAGCACCCGCGTGTGCACCTTCACGGTGCCGCGGTCGGGCTTTGAGCGGCGACTCCTTCTTCTCGAGCACCTCGGACTCGCAGAAGAGCGTGTCGCCGTGGAACACCGGCGCGGGATGCTTGAGCTCTTCGGTGGCGAGGTTGGCGATCGCCTTGCCGCTCACGTCGCTCACCGACATGCCGAGCGCGAGCGAGTAGACGAGCGGCCCGACCACGACGTTGCGGCCCTGCTGGGAGGCTGCGCGTACACGTCGTTGATGTGCAGCGGGTGGTGGTTCATCGTGATCAGGCAGAACAGGTGGTCGTCTGCCTCGGTCACCGTCTTGGCGGGCCAGTGCTTGTACACGGCGCCGACCTCGAACTCCTCGAGGTAGCGGCCGTAGGGGTGCGCGCCGCTCGCCTCGCGCGCTGCCTGATCGGTCTCGACGGACTGGGTCTCTGTCATGGGTCGCTCTCAAGCTCCTTTCGCGCTGCCGCGCGCTCTGAGCGCGCCACTCTAGAGGCTCGTCCCATCCAATAGGATCGTCTGTATGCGCAACCCCCGCGACTTCTTCAAGCCCCTGGCCATCGACGCGCCCGAGCCGGCCGCGCGAGATCCCCTTCAAGCCCTCGCGGATGATCCACTTCCTGGACTTCTCGAACGAGAAGATGGTCGCGAAGGTGCCCGACATCGCGCCCACGGTCGACATCCTGCTCGGCAACCTCGAGGACGCGGTGCCGCTCGACCGGAAGGAGGCCGCGCGCGCCGGCCTGATCAGGGTCGGGCAAGGAGATGGACCTCGGCGACACGGCGCTGTGGACGCGCGTCAACGAGCTCGCCTCGCCGTACGTGCTCGACGACATCACCGCAGCTCGTGGCCGAGATCGGCGACAAGCTCGAGGTGATCATGGTCCCCAAGGTCGAGGGCCCGTGGGACATCCACTACGTCGACCGCCTGCTCGCCCAGCTCGAGGCGAAGGCCGGACTCGAGCGCCCGATCCTCGATCCACGCGGTGCTCGAGACCGCCTCAGGGCGTGGCCAACCTCGAGGAGATCGCCGCGCGCCAGCCCGCGCATCCAGGGCATGAGCTTCGGCCCGGCCGACCTGGCCGCCTCGCGGCGCATGAAGACGACCCGCGTCGGCGGCGGGCACCCCGGCTACCGCACGATCGCCGACCCCGACCCCGACGAACCCCGACGCGCCGCGCCCGAGCTACCAGCAGGACCCGTGGCACTACTCGATCGCGCGCATGGTCGACGCCTGCACGGCGGTCGGCGCGCTGCCCTTCTACGGCCCCTACGGCGACATCCGCGACGAGGAGGGCTGCGAAACGCAGTTCCGCGCCGCGTTCCTGCTCGGCTGCGTCGGCGCGTGGTCGCTGCACCCGGCGCAGATCGCGATCGCCAAGCGCGTGTTCTCGCCCGACCCCGAGGAGGTCGCGTTCGCGAAGAAGGTGATCGAGGCGATCCCCGACGGCCGCGGCGTGCACATGATCGACGGCAAGATGCAGGACGACGCCACCTGGAAGCAGTGCAAGGTGATGGTCAACCTCGCCGAAATGCTCGCCCGCAAGGATCCCGAGCTGGCCGAGGCCTACGGGTTCCAGCCCGCTACGGCCTAGCGCCCGCCGCACGCCGGGCCGTATAGGCTTCCGCGCCGCATGAGGTTCTTCGAGTACGAGGCCCGCGAGGTCGTCAAGCGCGCCGGCATCCCCGTCACCGACTACGGCTTCACCACCGACCCCGGCGAGGCGCGCGAGATCGCGCAGCGGATCGGCGGCCCGACGGTGATCAAGTCGCAGGTGCTCACCGGCGGGCGCATGAAGGCCGGCGGGGTCAAGTTCGCCGACACCCCCGAGGAGGCCGAGGCGCACGCGCGCGAGATCCTCGCGCTCGAGATCAACGGCCACATGCCGCGCGGCGTGCTCGTCGACCCGCGGGCCGAGGTCGAGCAGGAGTACTACGCCGGCGTCGTCTGGGACGGCATCGCGCAAGCAGCCCGTGATGATCTTCTCGCCCGTCGGCGGCATCGACATCGAGCAGGTCGCCGAGGAGCAGCCCGAGAAGGTCGGGCGCGCGGCACTTCTCGAACATCCTGCCCGTTCAGCGACTTCCAGGCCAAGGAGGTGATCGCCTCCACCGGCGTCACCGGCTCGGCGCTCAACAAGCTCGTCCCGATCGTCACGCGCCTGGCGCGGCTGTTCGTCGAGAACGACATGATGCTCGCCGAGATCAACCCGCTCGGGCGCCTCGCGGACGGCTCGTTCGTGGCGCTGGACGCGCACATGGACATCGAGAACGAGGCGCGCGGCCGCCACCGCAAGCTGCTCGCGGAGCTCGGCGTGGGCGAGGAGGAGACCCGCCAGGCGCGCGAGGCGACCGCCGTTCGAGCTCGCGGGCGAGGAGGTCGACGCGACCGACCACCGCGGCGTGGCCGGCAACGTGACCGAGTTCGACGGCAACCTCGGCCTCGTGATCGGCGCCGGCGGCGGCTCGCTGACGCTGTTCGACGCCGTCCGCGCGCACGGCGGGCAGGCCCGCCAACTACTGCGAGATCGGCGGCAACCCCTCCGTCGCGAAGGCCTGCGGCCTGGCCAAGCTGGTGCTCGGCAAGCCCGGCGTGGAGCAGGATCGCGGTGATGATGTCGATCGTCTCCAACACGCGCGTGGACATCGTCGCGCGCGGCGTCATCAAAGCCTGCCTGGAGCTCGGCCATGAACCCGGCCGAGAAGATCGCGATCTTCCGCATCCCGGGCGCGTGGGAGGAGGAGGGCTTCAAGATCCTCGAGCGCTACGGCGTCGACTACGCCGACCGCAGCGTGTCGCTGAACGAGGCCGCGCGGCGCGCCGTCGAGAAGATCGAAGGGGCGCCTCCGGCGCCCTCGGTGACGGCCGCGGCGAGCCCGCGGCGGGCGCCAGGCGGGGGCGCCTGATGTCGATCCTGATCGACGCCGAGACGACGTTCATCGTCCAGGGCATCACCGGCCGCGAGGCCGTCAACCTCACGCGCGAGTGCCTGGACTACGGCGCCGGCGCGAAGATCGTCGGCGGCGTCACGCCCGGGCGGCTCGGCCGCGAGGTGCACGGCGTGCCCGTGTTCGACACGGTCGCCCAGGCGGTCGCCCACCACGGCGCGCCGATCGACGGCTCGGTCGTCACGGTGCCCCCCGCGTTCACCAAGGACGCGGTGTTCGAGGCGATCGAGAACGGCGTCAAGCTGATCGTGATCGTGACCGAGCGCATCCCCCGCCGCGACGTCGCCCAGATGGTCGAGCTCGCGACGCTGCGCGGCGCGCGCATCATCGGCCCCAACTGCCTCGGGATCATCGTCCCCGACGTGATCAAGATGGGCGGGATCGGCGGCCCCGCGAAAAACGCCGCGCAGGCCTACACGCCCGGCCCGATCGGCGTGATCTCGCGCTCCGGCGGGATGACGACCGAGATGTCCTCGACGCTCAGCGCCGCCGGGCTCGGCCAGTCGACGGCCGTGTCGATCGGCGGCGACGCGATCATCGGCTCGAGCTACGCGGAGCTGATGCCGCTGTTCGAGGCCGACGAGCAGACGCAGGGAATCGTGATCTACACCGAGCCCGGCGGGCGCATGGAGGCCGAGCTCGCGCGCTGGGTCACCGAGCAATCGATCGCGCCTGCCGATCGTCGCGTTCATGGCGGGGCGCTTCATGGACGAGATGCCCGGCATGAGCTTCGGCCACGCCGGCACGATCGTGGAAGGCAAGGAGGACACCGCCTCGGAGAAGATCGCCCGCCTCGCCCAGGCCGGCATCCGGTCGCCGAGCGGATCGAGGACATCCCGCGGATGATCTCCGAGCAGATCGCCGCGAGGGCGCCGGCATGAGAGGAGGGCATCTTCATCGCGGTCGAGGTCGACGACGCCGCAGCCGCCGACGCGGAGCTCGCGCACGCGCTGGCCGAGGCCTGCCCGGTGGACATCTTCGCCCAGCGCGCACGACGGCGGCCTCGAGATCGTCCAGGAGAACCTCGACGAGTGCGTGCTCTGCCGGCTGTGCCTGGACGCGGTCGGAGTCCGATCCCACGCACCCGGTGAAGGTGATCAAGCTCTGATGACGCCGCACGGCGCTGCTGGTCCTAACCGTTCACTATCGTGCAGCAACGCTCATGAACGAGAACTTCTCACTCATCGTCATGTGCCTGTTCCTGCTCGGCTCGCTGGCGTTCCTGGCCCAGCAGCTGACCTCCTACCACTAGGGGCCGTCGGCCCCTACCCCTGCGGGTGGCTGCGCGCGCGAGGCGTGCGCTCGCGCTCCTGCTGGCGCTCGACGACTTTGACGATCAGCTTCAGGAACTGCTCGGGCCCGGTCGCCTTCGCCTGCCCGTAGGTGAACGCCTCGATCCAGTCGGGCACCTTGCCTTCGCGGGCCATCACGTTGAAGAACTCGCGGCGCATGTCCACGCGCACGCGCGCGTCGGCGGCCGGCGCCTTGGTCACCTTCACGCCGGGCATCTCCAGGCGGAACTGCTGCACGTCGCCCCGCCCGCGCAGCTCGAGCCGACGACCAGCTTGATCGGCTCGAGCGCAGGCACTTCCTCGAGGAACCTGCGCGTGGCCAGCTCGATCAGCGCCTTGGCGTCCTCGGCCATGTGCCCTCTCTCGCTTCGCTCTCCGGCCCGCTCGGCGGCCGTCCTAGATCTTGTGGCGCTGCAGGAGCTTGCGGCCGATCACCATGCGCTGGATCTCCGAGGTGCCCTCGCCGATCAACAGCAGCGGCGCGTCGCGGTAGAGGCGCTCGATCTCGTACTCCTTGGAGTAGCCGTAGCCGCCGTGGATGCGCAACGACTCCTCCACGCAGAAGCGGCCCGCCTCCGAGGCGAACAGCTTGGCCATGCCCGCCTCGAGGTCCGAGCGCTCGCCGGCGTCCTTCAGGCGCGCGGCGCGCAGCGTGAGCAGGCGCGCGGCCTCGACCTGCGTGGCCATGTCGGCGAGCTTGAACTGGATCGCCTGGTGCTCTGCGATCGGCTTGCCGAACGTCTTGCGCTCCTGCGAGTAGCGCAGCGCCAGCTCGAGCGCGCGCTGGGCGATGCCCACGCCGCGCGCGGCGACGTTCACGCGGCCGACCTCGAGCGCGTCCATCATCTGCGCGAAGCCCTTGTTCAGGCCGGCCTGCTCGCCGCCGAGGATGTTCTCGGCCGGGCAGCGGTAGCCGTCGAACACGAGCTCGGTGGACTCGACGCCCTTGTAGCCGAGCTTCTTGATCTTCGGCGGCACGTTCAGGCCGGCGAACTCGCCCGTGTTCTCGCTCGACGCCGGGCTCTTTTTCGGCGATGAAGCAGGTGAAGCCGCTGGTGGCGCGGCTCGGCCTCGGGGTCGGTCTTGACGAGCACGAACACGAGCGTCGAGAGCAGGCCGTTGGTGACCCACATCTTCTGGCCGTTGATCTCGTACTTGCCGTCCTCGCCCTTCTTGGCCGAGGTTTTGATCGCCTGCACGTCGGAGCCGAGCTCGGGCTCGGACAGCGAGAAGGCCGCCCGGATCTCGCCCGTGGCCATGCGCGGCAGGTACTTCTGCTTCTGCTCCTCGGTGCCGAACTTCATCAGCAGGTAGGAGCCGATGAAGTGGGTGTTGATCGACGCCCGAGATCGAGATCCAGCCGCGCGAGAGCTCCTCGACGATCATCGCGTAGGTGCGTCAGGTCGAGCCCCATGCCGCCGTACTCCTCGGGGATCGTCACCCCGAACAGGCCGAGCTCCTTCATCTGCTCGACGATCGGCTCCGGGAAGGAGTCCTCGTGGTCGTAGTGCTCGGCGTTGGGCAGGATCTGCTCGTCGGCGAACTGGTGCACCATCTCGGTGATCGCCTTCTGCTCGTCGGTCATCTCGGTGTGCTGGGAGGCGGCTACGGCCATTGCGATTAGCGCTCCAGGGTCGTTGTTGAGCTTGGCTAAGGGAGAATACCGGCGTGAACTTCGCCCGCGACGTGCTCGACCGGCTGCGCGACCCTGCGGACCTCGCCTTGTCGAGCTCGCCCGCGACGGCTCGCGCCGCGAGTGGAGCTTCGGCGAGGTCGGCCGAGCGCAGTCGCGCGCCTGGCGGGCGCGCTCGCCGAGCGCGGCGTCGGCCGCGGCGATGTGGTGATGACGCTGATCGGCAACCGCCCGGAGTGGGTGCTTGCGATGGTGGCGTGCTTTCGCATCGGCGCCGTCGTGCTGCCCTGCACCGAGCAGCTGCGCGCCAAGGACCTGCGCCTGCGCATCGACGTGGCGCGCCCGGCGCTGATCATCGCCGACGAGCGCAATCGGCGCCGAGCTCGAGGCGGCCGGCGCCGGACTGCGCGGTGCGCGCTGATGCCCGACGAGGAGCTGTTCGCGCCGCAGCCCGCGCCGGCTGTGCGAGCTCGCGCCGACGAGGAGCCCTGCCTGATCACGTTCACGAGCGGCACCGCCGGCGAGCCGAAGGCGGTCGTGCACGCCCAGCGCTACCTGGACGGCCAGCGGCTGCAGGCCAGGCACTGGCTCGGGCGCGCGCGCGGGCGAGCTCGTGTGGTGCACCGCCGCGAGCGGCTGGTCGAAGTCGGCGCGCAACGTGTTCATCGCGCCGTGGCTGTCGGGCGCGGCGCGCTGCTGCACGACGCGCGCTTCGACCCCGACGAGCGCCTGGAGCTGCTCGAGCGCGAGCGCGTGAACGTGCTCTGCATGGCGCCGACCGAGTACCGCGTGATCGCCAAGCGCGCCACCCTGCGCGCGCTGCCCGCAGCTGCGCGCGATGGTCGCCGCCGGCGAGGCGCTGAACCCCGAGGTGCTGCGCGCGTGGCGAGGAGGCCACGGGCCTTGAGATCCGCGACGGCTACGGCCAGACCGAGACCGGCCAGCTGACCGGGCGCCGCTCGGCGAGCAGGCGCGGCCGGGCTCGATGGGCAGGGCGCTGCCGGGCGTGGGGCTGTCGGTCGGCGAGCGGCGAGCTGATCGCCGACCCGGCGACGCGTGCCCACGTTCTTCCTCGGCTACCTCGGCGAGCACGTGCGACGCAGCGAGGACGGGCGCGTGGAGCGTCGAGGACCGCCGGCGCGGCGGAGCCGTGGCGCACGGGCGACCTGGTCCGCGAAGACGAGGACGGCTGGCTCTACTTCGAGGGGCGCAACGACGACGTGATCGTCTCCGCCGGCTACCGCATCGGCCCGTTCGAGGTCGAGTCGGCGCTGGTCGCCCACCCCGCCGTCGCCGAGGCCGCGGCCGTGGCGGCTCCCGACGAGGAGCGCGGGTCGGTCGTGCGCGCGGTGGTCGTGCTGCGCGACGGCGCCTACGCGCCCTCGCCCGAGCTCGTGCGCGAGCTGCAGGAGCACGTCAAGCGCGAGACCGCCCCCTACAAGTACCCGCGCATCGTCGACTTCGTCGCGCGAGCTGCCGAAGACCGCCAGCGGCAAGATCAGCGCGAGCTGCGCTGCGCGCCGCGCTGCTAGCCGCCGCGCCGTCGACGGTGGACGACTACGCGCGGCGGGCGGCCCGGGCCTCGAGGCGACCTGCTCTGGCTGCGCGGTCGCAGCTCGCGCTGGGCGAAGTCGCTCCTCGAGCTGCCACCTCCTGCTGCACGCGCGGTCGCGCCGGCGGGCGCAGGACCAGGAACGCGGCGAGCACGCCGAACGCGACGAACGACGGCCGCGACCAGGTAGGCGAGGTGATAGCCGCCGGTCAGCGCGCTTGCCAGCGAGTGCCCGCTGGCGCTCAGCGCCTTGGTGTGGTCGGTCGCGATCGTCCCGAGCGTGGCCAGGCCGATCGCGCCGAACAGCTGCACCGACACGTTGATGATGCCCGAGGCGAGCCCGGCGTCGCGCTTCGGCGCGTCGGACATCCCGATCGTCAGCAGCGGCAGGAACGACGCGCCGGCGCCCAGCCCGAGCAGCAGGAACGCGAAGAACAGGCCCGGGAAGTAGCTCGCGTGCACGCCCTGCTGCGCCAGCAGCAGCAGGCCGCGCGACGATCGCGAGCAAGCCCGCGCTGAGCGTGTTGACCGCGCCGAAGCGCTGCCACCGCCCGCGCCGAGACGCCCATCGACATCACCGCGATCGCGACGGTCAGCGGCAGGAACGCGAGGCCCGTGTCGATCGCGTCGTAGCCGAGCACGCGCTCGAGGTACAGCGCGCCGAGGAAGAAGGCCGAGAACATGCCGGTGACGAGCAGGCCGCGCACGAGGCTCGAGCCCATCAGCATGCGCAGGCGCAGGATCCGCAGCGGCATGATCGGGTTCTCGATGCGCGCCTCCAGCGCGAGGAACGCGCCGAGCAGCGCCAGCGAGCCGCCGCCCGACGCCGAGCGTGCGCGCCGAGAGCAGGCCGTATTCGGTCGACTTGACGATCGCGAAGGCGCCGAGCATCGTCGCCAGCGTGATCAGGATCGAGCCGAGCACGTCGACGCCGCCGGCCGAGCCCGATGCCCTCGTTCTCCTCGATCAGCGCCGAGCCGAGCAGGAAGGCGAACACGCCGATCGGGCACGTTCACGAAGAAGATCCAGTGCCAGTCGAGCGACTGCGTCAGCGCGCCGCCCGCGAGCAGCCCGATCGAGCCGCCGCCGGCGGAGACGAACGCGTACATGCCCATCGCCTTGGCCTGCTCGCCCGCCTCGGGAACTCGGTCACGATGATCGCCAGGATCACGCTCGAGGCGACCGCGCCGCCGACGCCCTGCAGCAGGCGCGCGCCGATCAGCAGCGCCTGGCTGTCGGCGAGGCCGCACAGCACCGAGGCCGCCGTGAACAGGACGAGGCCGGCCAGGAACACGCGCTTGCGCCCGACCAGGTCGCCGAGCCTGCCGGCGAGCAGCAGGAAGCCCGCCGAAGGTGATCAGGTAGCCGTTGATCACCCATGTGAGGTTGCCCTGGGTGAAGTGCAGGTCGTGCTGGATCGACGGGCAGCGCGACGTTCACGATCGTCGCGTCGAGGACCATCATCAGCTGGCCGAGGCAGAGCACCGCGAGCGCTATCCAGCGGCGGCGCTCGGGCGCTGTGGGGACGGGGTTTGTTGGGCGGGCTCGGCCGCGTGGCCCACGTCGCCGCGGCGCGTGCGCGCCGGCGAATCGAGACCGGATCCTGCGGGTAGCTGTTGCTGTGTGGGTGGTGCTCATGTGGCTCCTTCCGACCGCTTGCGAGAAGCACCATACCATGGATCATCCCTGAAGCAAGTACGATCACCTATAAATTTATGATCGTTGCAACGTTGGTGTAAAATGGGGACGCGATATGACAGACACGAATAGGACGGCTGCGCTCCAGACTCGATGGTCCTGCTGACGCGGCTGGCGAAGCAGGTCTACCGACGCAGCGAGCGAGGAGCTGCTGGGGATGCACCTGCGCCACCTGGTGGCGCTGAGCTACCTGCGCGACCACGACCGTGCTCCCCAGCAGGAGCTCGCAGACGCGTTCTGCATGGACGCCAACAACGTCGTGCTGCTGCTCAACGAGCTCGAGGAGCTGGGCTACGTGCGCGCGCGTGCGCGACCCGATGATCGCAGGCGCCACCTGGTCGAGCTCATGAGCCAGGGCCGGCGTGGGCTCGCGCGCGCCGAGCGCGCGCAGGAAGCGATCGAGGACGAGGTGCTGAAGGCGCTCGACGCCGACGAGCGCGCCACCCTGTGGCAGCTGCTGACGCGTGCCCTCTACGGCGTCGAGCCGCGCACCGCAGCGGCGGCCGCAGCCGAGGAGTGCGCGCCGGAGGTCGAGGCGGCCTACAGCGCCACGACAGCGTCGATCTCGACGTAGGCGCCCCGCGGCAGCTGCGCCACGCCCACGGTCACCCTGGCCGGCGGCGTCTCGGCGAAGAACGATGCATAGACCTCGTTGACCTCGGCGAACGCCGCGAGGTCGGTCATGTAGACGGTCACCCGCACGGCGCGCGCGAGCGTCGTCCCGGCCGCCTCGCACACCGCCTCGAGGTTCTCCAGGCAGCGCCGTGCCTGCTCGGCGGCGCTCGCGCCGAGGAGCTCGCCGGTGGCCGGATCGAGCGGGATCTGGCCCGAGCAGAACAGCAGCGACCCCGCTCGCACCGCATGGCTGTAGGGGCCGATCGCGGCCGGAGCGCCGGGCGCGCTGATCGTCTCGCGATCCATTGCCATCGCGCTCGCAGCCTACGCCTGTCGCGCGGGCGGCGTCACTGCGGCTATTGTCGAAGAGATGCGCAGGCAAGCGGCATCGCTGCTCCTCGCGGGCGTTGCGGCACTGGCACTCGTACACTCGCTCGCCGCCGTGGCCTCGGCGGCCATGAGCTTCACGCCCTGCCCACAGGATCCGAGCTTCTCCTGCGCACGGCTGGCCGTGCCGCTCGACCGCTCAGGGACGCTGCCCGGGACGATCACGCTCAGCGTCGAGCGCAGGACCGCCGCAGCAGCGCCGTCCGGCACCGCCGTGCTCGCACTGGCGGGCGGTCCCGGCCAAGCCACGCTGCCGCTCGCCGGCTTCATCGCCGAAGCGATCGCGCCCGCGCTCGCCGCCCACGATCTGCTGCTGTTCGACCAGCGCGGCACCGGCTCCTCGGGACCGCTGAGCTGCCCCGCGCTCAACACGCCAGCGCTCGTGCCGACCGAGTCGGTGGCGCAGGCAATCGACGAATGCGCGCTGCAGATCGGTCCCGCGCGCGGCAACTACACCACGCGAGAATCGGTCGAAGACATCGAGGCGCTGCGCATCGCAGCGGGGTACGAAAAGCTCGTGCTGTACGGCACCTCCTACGGCACCAAGGTGGCGCTCGAGTACGCAGCGCGCTACCCACAGCACGTGGCCGCGCTCGTGCTCGACTCGACCGAGACGCCGAACGGCCCTGAACCGTTCGCGCTGACCACGTTCAAGGCGATGGGTCCGGCGCTCGAAGAGCTGTGCTCGCACGGCGCCTGCGCGGGCATCGCGCACGCGCCTGTCTCCGAACTCGCCCGCCTGGTGGCGAAGACGAGCTCGCATCCGCTCGCCGGCATCGCCTACAGCGGCCGCGGCACGCGCGTGAAGAAGCTGATCCACGCCGAAGACCTGTTCGCCGCGTTCCTCGCCGGCGATGAGAACCCGGCGCTCCGCGCCGAACTGCCGAGCGCGGTGCACTCGGCGCTGGCGCACGACCCCGCGCCGCTCGCGCGCATGCTCGAGCTCGGCGGCGTGCATCCGCCGAGCGAAGAACAGACGAACCAGATCGACGGCACGCTGTTCCTCGACACGATCTGCGAGGAGACGCACTTTCCCTGGCAGCGCGGCGCACCCGAAGACACGCGCGGCCTCGAAGCCGAAGCGGCACTCGGGGCGCTGCCGCGATCTGACTTCTACCCGTTCGCCCCCGCATCCGGGCTGATGTTCGACATCCCGCTGTGCATCTCGTGGCCCGACGCCTCGCCGGCCGCGCCGCCCGTGGGACCGGAGCCCAACGTGCCCACGCTCGTGCTCTCAGGCGATCAGGATCTGCGCACGCCGGTCGAAAACGCGCTCCGCGTCGCCCAGCTGATCCCCGACGCGCAGGTGCTGAGGGTGCCATACACGGGTCACTCGGTGCTCGGCAGCGACCTCAGCGGATGCGCGCGAACCGCGCTCGCCGCGTTCTTCGCAAGCCAGCCGATCGGCGCATGCTCCTCGGTGACCAACCACTTCCCCCCCACGCCACTCGCGCCGACGCGCGTGTCCGCGCTGCCCGGTCTGCCGGGCGTGAGCGGCGAGCGCGGCCGCACCGCGACGGCCGCGGTCGACTCGCTGCTCGATCTGCGCCGCACCGTGGTCGAGCTTGCGCTCGCCTTCGGCCAGCTCCCCACCGGCCTACCGTTCGGCGGGCTGCGCGGAGGCACCGCCGCGCTGAGCAAGGCGGGCGTTCAGCTGAAGCGATTCAGCTACGTGCCCGGGGTCACGCTGAGCGGATTCGTGCCGGGCGACCTGCTGCTGCGCAACAAAGGCGCCGCGGCCACGCTGAGCGTCGCGGGCGGCGCCGGTGCCTCGGGCCGGCTGCGGCTCGCGGCAGGCGGCAGGCTCAGCGGAACGCTCGCGGGGCGCTCCTTCCACGCCGACGTATCCGCGCGGGTGAAGCTCGCGCGCGCGGCGCTTGCGAGCGGGCGCTTCGGCGAAACCGTCAGCTCGCTGCCAATCCCAGCGCTCGCGCGCCTGCGCTGATGGCAAACGCGCTCGCCACCGAGAGCTCCCCATACCTGCGCCAGCACGCCGGGAACCCGGTGCAGTGGCTGCCGTGGGGCCGGCGTGCACTGGAGCTTGCGCGCGAGCTCGACCGGCCGCTGCTGGTCTCGATCGGCTACTCGGCCTGCCACTGGTGCCACGTTATGGAGCGCGAGTCCTTCGAGGATGAGAGCGTCGCGCAGCTGATGAACGAGAGCTTCGTGTGCGTGAAGGTGGACCGCGAGGAGCGACCCGATGTGGACGCTCTCTACATGGAGGCCGTGCAGGGCATGACCGGGCGCGGCGGCTGGCCGCTGAACGTGTTCCTCACACCCGAGCAGCTGCCGTTCTACGGCGGCACCTACTACCCGCCCGAGGCGCGCGGGGGAATGCCGTCGTGGAGCCAGGTGCTGGTCGCGATCGCGCAGGCGTGGACGGAGCAACACGAGGAGATCCGCGCCGGCGGCGAGCGCCTGCGCGAGCGCCTCTCCGGCGCGGCGGCGCTGCGCCCCTCGAGCGAGCCGATCCGCGAGGCCGAGCTCGAGCAGGCCGTGAGGCGCGTCGCCGAGAGCTTCGATGCACGCGACGGCGGCTTCGGCGCGGCGCCGAAGTTCCCGCAGGCGTCGGTGATCGAGTTCCTGCTGGCGCGCGGCGAGCGCGAGATGTCGCTGTCCACGCTGCGCGCGATGGCGGCCGGCGGCATCAACGACCAGGTCGGCGGCGGCTTCGCGCGCTACAGCGTCGATGCGACCTGGACCGTGCCGCACTTCGAGAAGATGCTCTACGACAACGCGCTGCTCGCGCGCGCCTACCTGCACGGCTTTGCGGCCTCGGGCGAGGAGCGCCTGCGCGAGGTGTGCGTGCAGACGCTCGACTGGGCGCTGCGCGAGATGCTCGCCCCCGAGGGCGGCTTCTACTCGGCGCTCGACGCCGACTCGGGCGGGGTCGAGGGCGCCTACTACGTGTGGACGGTCGAGCAGCTGAACGCGCTCCTGGGCGCCGACGCGCAGGCGGCGATCGCGTGGCTCGGCGTGAGCGAGCGCGGCAACTTCTCAGATCCACACCATCCTCAGCCGGGCCTGAACGTGCTCTCAGACCGCGGCCCGCGCCCGCCCGCCGAGCAGCGTGAGCGCATTCGAGCGCGACTGCTGAGCGCGCGCGAGGAGCGCGTGCGCCCAGCGCTCGACGACAAGCGCCTGACGAGCTGGAACGCGCTGATGGTGTGCGCGCTGGCCGACGCCGGCGCCGGACTAGCGCTTGCGCGCTACCTCGACGCAGCGGTCACCTGCGCCGAGTTCATCCTCGCCCGCATGCGCCGCGACGACGGCCGGCTGCTGCGCGCGTTCAACGACGGTCACTCGAGGATCGACGCCTACCTGGAGGACTACGCCTTCCTGCTTGAGGCGCTGATCGTGCTCTTCGAAGCCTCGTGCGAGGAGCGTTGGCTCCAGGAGGCCAGCGCCCTCGCCGATCAGATGATCGAGCGCTTCTCAGATCCGCTGCACGGCGGCTTCTTCTCGACGGCCGCCGACGGCGAAGCGCTCGTCGCCAGGCGCAAGGAGCTGGAGGACAGCCCGATCCCCTCCGGCAACTCGAGCGCCGCCGCGGGCCTCGAGCGGCTGTGGCAGCTCACCGGCGAGGAGCGCTACGAGCGCCACGCGGTCTCGGTGCTGCGCCTCGAGCACGAGATCGCCGTGCGCCACCCGATCGCGTTCGGGCACCTGCTGGGGGCGATGCACTGGCATCTCGCGCCCCCGCGGCCGATCGCCTGCGCCGTGCCGGGCCCCGCTGCGCTCGCTACAGGATCGACAGGTAGCGATCGAGCTCCCAGCTCGTGACCTGCACGCGGTAGTCGTCCCACTCCTGGCGCTTGATCTCGATGTAGCGGTTGAACATGTGCTCGCCCAGCGTGCGCAGCACGAGCTCGGACTCGGCGGTGATCTCGATCGCCTCGCCGAGGCTCTCGGGTAGCTGCTCCACGCCGAGGCGGCGGCGTTCCTCGGCGCTCAGGTGGTAGAGGTTCTTCTCCATCGGCTCCGGCAACTCATAGCCCTTCTCGATGCCCTCGAGCCCGGCCTGCAGCAGGGCGGCGAAGGTCAGGTAGGGATTGCACGCGGGATCGGGGCAGCGCAGCTCCATCCGTGTGGTGCGCTCCTTGCCCGGGTGATACAGCGGCACGCGCACCAGCGCCGAGCGGTTGCGCCGCGACCACGCCACGTACACCGGCGCCTCGAAGCCCGGCACGAGTCGCTTGTAGCTGTTCACCCACTGCGCGAAGATCGAGCAGATCTCGCGCGCGTGCTTGAGCTGGCCCGCGATGAACGCCTTGCCCACGTCGGAGAGGAAGTACTGGTCGCCGGAGTCATAGAACGCGTTCTGGCCGCCCGCGAACAGCGACTGGTGGGTGTGCATGCCCGAGCCGTTCTCGCCGAACAGCGGCTTCGGCATGAACGTCGCGTGCCAGCCGTATTTCATGGCGTACTCCTTGACCGTTATGCGGTAGGTCATGCAGTCGTCGGCCATCTTCAGCGCGTCCGCGTAGCGCATGTCGATCTCGTGCTGGGAGGGGCCGACCTCGTGGTGGGTGTACTCCACGTGGATGCCGAGCTCTTCGAGCGCGAGCACCGTCTCGCGACGCACGTCCGAGCCGGCGTCGAGCGTGGTCAGGTCGAAATAGCCGCCCTCGTCGAGCACCTCTGTCGAGCGTGAGTCGCGAAACAGGAAGTACTCCAGCTCGGGGCCCACGTTGAACGTGTCGAAGCCCATCGCGTGAGCACGCTCGAGCGCGCGGCGCAGCACGTGGCGCGGGTCGCCCTCGTAGGGGTTGCGCTCGGGCGTGATCACATCGCAGAACATGCGCCCCACGCCCTGCTCCTCGGGGCGCCACGGCAGCACCGCGAACGTGCTCGGGTCGGGCATCGCGATCATGTCCGACTCCTCGATCGCGTTGAAGCCGGTGATCGAGGAGCCGTCGAAGCCCATGCCGGCCTCGAACGCGTCGTCGAGCTCGGCCGAGTTGATCGAGAACGACTTCAGCTGCCCGAGGATGTCGGTGAACCAGAAACGAATGAAGCGGATGTCGTGCTCGGCGACTATCGCCTTCACGTCATCGGCGGTCTTCGGGTGCTCAGATGCCATCCGCGCGGACCTTACACGTGGCCTGGACCGCTCGCCATCGACGGCTGGCCAAAGCGCCGAAGCGGACTCAGTGGCCGGCGACCGCGGCCACGAAGGCCGCAACGTCACTCGCTTCCCGACCCACGTACAGCTGCGCCGGCATCTGCCCGAGGCCGCGCGCGCGGCCTTCGAGGATCGCGTTCGCCACGAGCGCCTTGCGACCAGCCGCGGTGGCGATGTCTTCACCCACGCGCACGTCGAGGTTCGGCCCGGTGCGCCCGACCGACTTGACCGCCGCGAGCGTGTGGCACACCGCGCATGAGCGTGCAAACAGTTCGCGGCCCTTGATCTCTTCGCCGTTCAGGTGCACGCCGCCGACCGCGATGCTCGCCTTGTGCTCACCGTTGAACGCGAGCACCAGCGCGGGCACGGCGAGGCCGAACGCGAACAGCACCACGATTCCGAGCGTGACCAGCCGCTGGCCGAGCTTCGCTTCGGTGTACAGCGACTTGCGCGCACCGCGCGGACCGCGGTGCATGGCGACGAAGAACACGCCAAGGCCCACGAGCACCCAGAAGATGACGACAGCGATCAGCACGCGCGCGAGAAGATATCGACTGCCGCTGCCGGACGATCGGCGACCTGGAAGCCGCGCCAGCGGCTTTCTAAGATTTCTCTGAGCTTTAGGAGCAGAAAAAGCTGCGGCGCTAACCTCAAGCCAGTGAACATCCTGCGGCGCCTACCCCTCTCGCGACTGCTGTTGCTGTGCGCTGTCGTGCTCGCAGCCGGAGTCTCCGCAACCGCGATCGCGTTCGCGCTGGGATCCGGCCCCACGCCACCGGCCAAGCCGCTCGCGCAGGCCGTCCACGACGCGATGAGCGGCCCCGCAGTGCAGGGGGTGAGTGCCCGGGTGACGCTCACGAACCGCCTGCTCGAAGGCATCGACCTCGCCAGCGGCGGCCCCGGAGGGGCAGGCGGGCTCACCTCGAGCCCGCTCGTCAACGGAGCCTCCGGGCGCCTGTGGATCGCCAAGGACGGACGTCTGCGCCTCGAGCTGCAGGGCGAAAGAGGCGATACCCAGGTCCTCTGGGACGGCAAGGCCGCGAGCATGTACGACGCCTCGAGCAACACCCTCTACCACTACACGCCCAAGCCCCACGAAGGCGCCGAACAGCCCGAGCAGCCGAGCGCCGCGCACGAACCGCCGAGCCTGGCCAAGATCGAAGAAGCGATCTCTCACATCTCGACGCACGCCGATCTGTCCGCTGCGAACCCCACCGACGTTGCCGGCCGCGCCGCCTACACGGTGCGCGTCTCGCCCAAGCAGAGCGGCAGCCTGCTCGGCGGCGCCGAGCTCTCTTTCGACGCCGAAAACGGCATTCCGCTGCGGGCTGCGATCTACTCCACAAAGAGCTCCGCGCCGGTCATCGAACTGGCCGCGAGCGAAGTCTCATACGGGCCCGTGGACGCCTCCGTGTTCGAATTCACGCCACCCTCGGACGCCACCGTCAAGGAGATCGAAGCGCCCTCCGAACAGAAGGCCGCCGGCGGCTCGACGCCCGATGCCAACAGGCCGAAGCTGACCACGCAGGGCAGCGGGCCCTCGACGATCGCGGTGCTCGAAGCCAAGAGCTCCGGATCCAAGGAAACGGCGCCCGAAGGCCTGCCCACGGTGAGCATCAACGGCGCGAGCGCCACCGAGCTGCGCACCGAGCTCGGCACCGTGCTCACGTTCGAGCGCTCAGGCGTGCGCTACATCCTCGCCGGCGCGGTCGAACCGGCCGCCGTCGAAGCGCTCGCACGGGGCCTCTAGCGTGAGCGAAGGCGCGGCGCCCGCGCCCGTGCGCGCGCGCGGGCTGGTCAAGCGCTACAAGGAGGTGCTGGCGGTCGACCACGTCGACCTCAACGTGCAGGCCGGCGACGTCTACGGCTTCCTTGGTCCCAACGGCGCCGGCAAGACAACCACGCTGCGCATGGCGCTCGGGCTGATCATGCCGACCGAGGGCACCGTCGAGCTGTTCGGTCGCGACCCCGTCCGCGAGGGCGCCCGCGCCCTGCAGGGCGTCGCCGGGTTCGTCGAGGCGCCGCGCTTCTACCCCTACCTGAGCGCCCGCAAGAACCTTGAAATGCTGGCCGCGCTCGACGGCGAGGACGCTCGCGCACGCATCGATCAGGTGCTCGACACGGTCGAGCTCACCCCGCGCGCGGCGCACCGCGTGGGCGGTTACTCGCACGGCATGCGCCAGCGGCTCGGCATCGCAGCCGCGCTGCTGCGCGACCCCAAGCTGCTGATCCTCGACGAGCCCGCAACCGGCCTGGACCCGGCCGGCATGCGCGACATGCGCGAGCTCATCCGGCGGCTCGCCGGCGAGAGCATCACAGTGCTGCTCTCGAGCCACCAGCTGCCCGAGGTCCAGGAGCTATGCGACCGCGTCGCGATCGTCGACCGCGGACGTGTGGTCTACGAGGGCGCGCTCGCAGACCTGCGCCGCCAGGGCGGTGCGGGCTACCGGCTGCGCAGCACCGACGACAGGCGCGCGCTCGAGCTCCTGCGCGAGGCGCCCGGCGTGCAGCACGTGCACGCCGACGAGCACGATCTCGCCTTCCAGGCCGACGAGCACGCCGTCGGCGCGATGTCCGTTTCGCTCGGGCGTGCCGGCATCGGGATCCTCTCGCTCACGCCCGAGCTCGCCACGCTCGAGGACCTGTTCTTCAGGCTCACCGAACAGCACGACGGCCGGCAGGCGACGGGCGCAGCCGAGCAGGCGAGCACTTCGGCCAGGCGCGAGAACCTCGTGCAGACATCGTGAGCAGCGTCGCCGCCCCCTCGCCGCCCGCCGTTGCGGTGAGCCCGCCGCGCCGGCGCCGTCCGTCGACCGCGACCGTCTACCGCTGGGAGCTGCGCAAGCTCGTCTCCCAGAAGCGCACCTACCTGGGCCTCGGCCTCGCCGTTCTCATACCGCTGATCTTCGTGATCGTCGAGCGCCTGCGCCACCACCACCCGGGCGAGGGGGAAGCCGGCTTCTTCGGCGCTCAGATCACCCAGTCGGGGCTTGCCACGCCCGTGCTCATGCTGTTCTTCGAGTCGCTCTTCCTGCTGCCGCTGATCGCCTCGCTCGTGTCGGGCGACATCGTCGCCAACGAGGACGGAAACGGCACGCTCAAGACGATCCTCACGCGCTCGGTCGATCGAGGACAGGTGTTCCTGGCGAAGACCTTCACCGCGATGACCTACTCTGCGCTCGCGGCGTTCCTCTCTGCGGCCGTCGCCACGCTCGCCGGAATCGCCTTCTGGGGCTTTCACAGCGTCAACACGCTGTCGGGGACGGTGGTCTCCGCCCCCAAGGCGCTGCTGCTCGTGTTCGGCGCGAACGCGTTCTTCCTGATCCCGCTGCTCACCGTGACCTGCATCGGCGTGCTGCTCTCGACCGTCACGCGCAACAGCGCCGCCGCGGTCGTCGCCACCATCGGTGTCACGCTCGTGCTCACGATCGTGGCGCAGATCCCGGGCCTCGAATCCCTGCGTCCCTATCTGCTCACAGAGCAATACAACAACTGGCACGGCCTGCTGCGCACGCCCACCGACTGGGCGCCGATCTCGCACTCGGCATGGCTCTGCGCCCTCTACGCGGGGCCCGTGCTCTTCGCCGCCTACCTCGTGTTCCTGCGCCGCGACGTCGCCGGCGGCTAGCCGTAGCTGCCTGGCGGCGGAGCTCAGCCGACCTCGGCCGGCAGCTCGACCACCGAGAGCTCCACGTCGCCCATCAGCCTGCGCGCCTCGCGCGGGTCGATCAGCCCGGCGCCGAGGCGCGCTGTGGACTCGGCGCCGCAGGCCACGCCGAAGCGAAGGCACTGGTCGGGCGGGCGGCCCTCGTAGCGCGCCGCCAGATAGCCGGCCAGGAAGGCGTCGCCCGAGCCGCGCTTGGCGATCGGCTCGCGCGGCTCGATGCGCGCGCGCTTGAGCAGCCGCTGGCCGTCGACGAGCACCTGGGCGAAGCAGCCGTCGGACAGGGTCATGATCGCCTCGCGCGGGCCCAGCGCGGCTATCTCGGCGACCGCCATCGTGCGCTCGTGATCGCCCGCGAACTCGTGCCCCACCAGCTCCTCGGCCTCGAGCACGTTGGGCGAGACGAGGTCCGGTTCGGCACGCACCGCCTGGCGCAGAGGCTCTCCGTCGGTGTCCACCACGGTCGTGACCTCGAGCCGCTCGAGGTCACGCACCAGCCCCGCGTACAGGTCAGGCTCGACGCCCCGCGGCAGCGACCCCGCGAACACCACGATCGCGGCGCCGCGCGCCAGATACAGCAGCTTGTCGCGGAACAGCTCGATCTCGCGCTCGCTCACCGCCGGGCCGCGTTCGTTGACCTCGGTCTGTTCGCCGGTCGTCGGATCGAGCACCGAGGTGTTCGTGCGCGACTCCTCGCGGATGCGCACGAAGTCGTTGAGGATCGACTCTTCGGTGAGCTGCTCGACGATGTGCGTGCCCGTCGCCCCGCCCGCGAAGCCGGTCGCTATCACCGGCTGGCCGAGCGCCTTCAGCGTGCGCGCGATGTTCACGCCCTTGCCGCCCGCCATCGTGCGCTGTTCGACGGTGCGGTGGCGGCGTCCGAGACGGAAGTTCGGCACCGCCAGGGACTTGTCGATCGCCGCGTTGAGCGTGACCGTGATGATCATCGTGCCGAGGTACCCATCCGCACGTGCGCCCTAAACGAGCTGCAGGCAGTGCCGCGCACGCAACACAGGCTAGCGGACCGCCGACAGCCCCCACGCCGCCTCGCGCAGGCGCTCGGCCTCGGCCCGCGCCGCCCCGGCAGGTTCGCCGCCCGCCTTCACGTGCGCGTCGCTGATGCTGCGAGAGGCGCTCACCAGCCCAGCTGCACGACCGGGCGAGAACACCGCCGCGAGGCTCTGCACGCGGCCACCCTGAGCTCCCACGCCAGGAAGCAGGAACGGGGCGCACGGCATCAGCTCGCGCGCGCGCGCCAGGTGCGCCGGCTCGGTCGCGCCCATCACCGCGCCCACGTCGGCTAGGCCGCCGTCCGCAGTCCCCGCCTCGCCCAGCTCGTGCACGAGCCGGGCGACGCGTTCCCACACCTTCTCGCCGTCGCTGAGGCGCAGGTCCTCGATGTCGGCGGCGCCGGGATTGGAGGTGCGCACCAGCACGAGAACTCCAGCGCCCTGCGCTCGCGCAGCCGCCACGAACGGCTCGAGCGCGTCGCGTCCCATCAGCGGGTTCACGGTCACGAGGTCCGCGCCGAGCCCCGCGACGTGTCCGAACGGCGTGTCGGCGCCGCCGAACAGCCCGCCGCATAGGCCTGCGCGGTGACGTCTATGTCGCCGCGCTTGCCGTCGGCGATCACGAGCAGGCCGGCCGCGCGAGCATGCGCGATCACCGCCTCGAGCGCGCGCCTGCCGCTCGCGCCGAGCAGCTCAAAGCGCGCCAGCTGCAGCTTGACCGCCACACACGCCGGCGCGGTGGCGTCGATCAGCGCCACGCAATGGGCGAGCACCGCCGCCGCCGCGGCGCCGGCCGCCGTTTCGTGTAGCTCCTCCGCCACTTCGACACCGCTGCTCGCGCGCGCGCTCGCCGGCCACAGCGCACTCGGGTCGGGATCGATGCCGAGCACGATCTGCGACTCGCGCGCGGCAACCTGTGCTGCAAGCTTCCCCGCGAAGGATCCCGCCCTGTTCAGCGACCCTTCACCGCGCTCTTCAGCCCGCTCCCTGCGGTGAAGCGAGGCACGCGCGAGGCCGGCGATCTGGATGCGCTCGCCCGTGCGCGGGTTGACCCCCATCCGCGCGCCGCGCTCGCTCACGTGGAACTTGCCGAATCCCGACACCGTAACCTCGCTCCCTCGCCGCAGCGCGTCCTCGACCGTGGCGAGTACCGCGTCCACGGCGCGTGTCGCATCCTGCTTGGTCATATCGGCGCGATCGGCGACCTGGTCGACCAGCTCGGACTTCGTCACCTCATCCTCCTCGTTTGTGAAACCGGTCTCTCGACGCTAACACCGCCTTCGGACGGGCGCATCCGGCCACAATGCTCACGTGGCGATAACCCGCGTGGCCTGGCTCGTGACCGTGCTCGTGGCGCTCGTGACCGCTCTGCTGCTCGCTGCTGTCCGGCTACACCGGCTACGCCGGCCTCGGGGTGGCCGTCGCCGCCTCGGCGGCGATCAACCTGTTCTAGCGGGCGCTCGGGCGCTCCCGCCGCGCTAGGCGGCAAGCCACGCGAGCAGCGCCCGCGCGGCACGGCCCCGATGGCTGATCGCGTCCTTCTGCGCATCGCTGAGCTGCGCCATCGTGCAGACCCGCCGGCCCGTCATCCGGGAGGAACGCCGGGTCATAGCCGAAGCCGCGCTCGCCGCGCGCTGCTCGGCCAGGCGTCCTGCGCAGCGGCCCTCGAAAGTGCGCTCGAGCTCGCGCGCCGGATCGACGTAGGCGATCATGCACACGTACTCCAGCGCGCTGCCCGCCGGCGCCTCGCGCATCAGCTTGGCCAGGTTCTGCTCGTCGCTGGCGTGCTCGCCGGCGTACCGTGCCGAGCGCACGCCCGGCGCTCCGCCGAGCGCCACCGCGGCGATCCCGGAGTCATCGGCGATGCTCACGCGGCCCGTCGCCGCGGCCGCCGCACGCGCCTTCCGAGAGCGTTCTCGGCGAACGTATCGCCGTCCTCGGGCGGCAGGGTCACCTCGCGGCGCGAGCGCGTCGAGCTGCCAGTCGCCGCCCTCGCTCGCGAGCAGCGCTCGAACTCGCGGCGCTTGTGCTCGTTGTGGGTCGCCAGCAGGAGCTTCACTGCGTCTGCGCCGCCGGCAGCGGCTCGGCCAGCGCCTGCTCCTGCACCGCGCGCAGGCGCTCGATGCCCGCCGCCGCAAGCGCGAGCAGCTCGTCCAGGTGCGCGCGCGAGAGCGGCGTGCGCTCGGCGGTCGCCTGGACCTCGACGAGGCCACCATCGCCCGTCATCACCACGTTGGCGTCGACCTCGGCGGTCGAGTCCTCGGAGTAGTCGAGATCGAGCAGCGGCGTGCCCTCGATGATCCCGCAGGACACCGCCGCCACCGAGCCCGTCAGCGGCGAGCGCTCGAGCAGCCCCTTCTGCGCAGCCGCGCGCAGGCCAGCGAGAGCGCGACGATACGCGCCCGTGATCGACGCGCAGCGCGTGCCGCCGTCGGCCTGCAGCACGTCGCAGTCGAGGTAGATCGTGCGTTCGCCGAGCGCCTCGAAGTCGACGACGCCGCGCAGCGAGCGCCCGATCAGGCGCTGGATCTCGACCGTCCTGCCGTCGTGGCGCCCGCGCGTCGCGTCGCGCTGCTTGCGTTCGCCGGTCGAGGCGGGCAGCATCCCGTACTCGGCCGTCACCCAGCCGCGCCCCTGCCCCGCCATCCAGCGCGGGACGCTCTCCTGCGCGGAGGCCGTGCAGATCACCCGCGTCTCGCCCATCGAGATCAGCGCCGAGCCGGTCGCCGTGCGCACGAAGCCCGGCTCGATCGTGCGTGGGTCGCAGATCCGACGGCCCGCGACCGTAGCTGCGCTGCGTTTCGCTTGAGCTGCTCGCCACGCGGGCCATCATTCCAGAGCGCTACGGTCGGGGGATCGTGCGCGCGCTCGTGGTCTCCAACATGCGGCCCGACGCCGCGCACCCCGAGCGCGGCAGCTTCGTCCGCGACCAGGTCGCCGCGCTGCGAGCAGCATCGACGGGATCGAGGTGCAGCTGTACGAGTTCCCGCCAGGTCCGCGCGCGCTCGCAGCGCGCCGCGGTCGATCTGCGCCGCGAGCGTCGTCGCCCGCGCCGGCGCGGCGCTTCGACGTCGTGCACGCGCATTTCGGCCTCACCGCCTGGCCGGCGCTGGCGGTCCCGGCGCGCGTTCGCGCGCTGACCGTGCACGGCACCGACCTGCGCCATCCCCGCACGCGCCTGGCGACAGCGGCCGCGCTGCCGCTGCATCGACCTGCTCGCGGCCGTCTCGGCGGAGCTCGCTGCCGAGCTGCCCGGCCGCAGCCGCGCGAGAGCGGGCGCTCGTGCTGCCCTGCGGCGTGGACATCGAGCGCTTCCGGCCGCTCGCCGCGCGAGTCCGGCGCGCGCCGAGCTCGGCCTCGACCCGGGCCGCCGCTACCTGCTGTTCCCGGCCGACCCCGCGCGCCAGAGCAAGCGCTACGATCGCGCGCTCGAGCTCGCCGCGCGCGCCGGCGTGCGAGCTGCTGCGCGCTCGGCGGCGTCGACCCGCACGCGTGCCGCTGTGGGTCAACGCGGCCAACGCCGTGCTCGTCCCCTCCGAGCGCGAGGGCTTCGGCCTGGCGGTGCTCGAGGCGCTCGCCTGCGACGTGCCCGTGCTCGCCACGCCCGTGGGCATCCACCCGGAGGCGCTCGCGGCGTCGAGGGCACGCTGTGCGCGCCGTTCGAGCTCGCGCGCTGGCGCGCGGCGCTCGAGCCGCATCTGCGCGCCGATCGACCCGCGTGTGGCGGGCGCGCGAGCGCGCGACGCAGTTCTCTGCGCGCGCGATGGCCGAGCGCGTGCCGACGCCTGGCGCGAGGCAGCGGCGCTGCACGGAGCGCGCCGCGCTGGGTAGCATGGACCGGCCGTGGATCAGATATCCGGCACGACTCCTGCAGAGGCCGCCGCGCACGCAGGACGCAAGCCGAGCAGCAGAAGACGCGGGCTCGGGCAGCACCGACACCAGGCTTCGCAGCACGCGGGCGCATGCGCCGCCGCGTGCGCTTCCTGCGCAAGGCGCGCGAGCTCGCCTACCGCGACCTCGGCGGCCTCGTCTTCAACCTGCACCGCTTCGGCCAGCGCAACGACGCGCTCGTGCTGGCAAAGCTGGACACGCTCGCCAGCATCGACACCGAGCTGCGCGGCGCTCGAAGGCACGCTCGCCGAGCGCGCGCCCGTCACCGTGCTGCGCGAGGCCGGCATCACCGCGTGTCCACGCTGCGCAGCGATCCACGGCAGCGAAGACCGCTTCTGCCCCAACTGCGGGCTGTCGCTCGGCAAGCACCCCGATCTGCCGATCGCGGGCGCCGCGCGCCGCGCAGCCCGGCGCAGCCGGCGCCCATGTCGCCCGCCGCCCGCCATGCCTCCTGCGGCCCCCGCGCTCGCGCCGGCGCCCCGCCGCGTCGCCCCCAGCGCCGGCCTCGACGCCGCCGCGCGACGCCGCCCGCGACCGCCGTGCCGCCGCCGCTCCTCCACCGCGAGCCCCGTCGGCCGCGCGGGCCCCAGAGAGCAACTCGCCCGCCGTCGCCGCCCGCGAAGACGCTTCCACCGAGCGCGGATGAACCGACGGAGATCCCCTGCGGGCCCGGTCCGCCGCAGCGCCGCAGGCGAGCGCCGCGGCGACCGCATCAGACGAGCGCCACTGCCGATGCGTGCCCGCTGTGCGGCTCGCCGCTCGCCTCAGAGCAGGAGTGGTGCCTTCGCTGCGGGGCCGCAGCTCGGACGCGACTTGCGGCGCCGCCGAACTGGCGGGCGCCGATAGCCGCCGCCGCGGTCGTCGTCGGTGCTCGCCCTGGGGGTGCTTGCGGCGTCGCTCGTAAAGCTCGCCGGCGACTCGCCCGCGGCCGCGGCGATTACGACGACGGTGGCCGCCGCGCCCGCAACCCCGCCCGCCGCAGCCGCAACGCCGCCCGCCGCAGCCACCGCGGCCCCGAGCGCCACCGCTCCTGCGAGCACCGCCCCCGCCGCGGGCGGCGTGGGCGTGACGCCGCCGGCGAGCGTTCCCGGCAAACCGGCCACCGGCGCAACCGTGACCGCTCCCGCCGCGGGTACGACGACCGCCGGCACGGGCACCTCGACGCTCACGCCGGCCCCCGGCAAAGCCCCCGCCGCGCGCTGAGCACCGGCGTGCGGCGCATCGCCGGAGGCACGCGACGCCCCACGCGGGATGCCGCGGTTCGCGGACGCGGGATACGGTTCCGCCGATGGCGAGCGTTTCCCCGGCACGCCCACTGCAGGCAGACGTGGCCGTGGTGGGCGCGGGCGCGGCGGGTCTGTACGCGGCGCTTACGCCGCGCGCGAGAGCGCGCGCGTCGCGCTGATCTCGGCGACTCCGCTTGCGCAGACGGCCAGCTACTGGGCGCAGGGCGGCCTGGCCGCCGCGCTCGCGGCGGACGACAGCTTCGAGCTGCACCTGCGCGACACCGAGCGCGCGGGACGCGGGCTCGTGCGGCGCTCGGCCGCGGAGATCCTCGTGCGCGAGGCGCCCGCGTGCGTCGACGATCTGCAGTCGCTGGGCGTGCATTTCGACGCCGACCGTTTCGGAGCCCTCGCGCTGGGACTCGAGGGCGGCCACTCGGTGCGGCGGATCGTGCACGCCGGCGGCAGTGCGACGGGCCGGCGCGTGGTGCGCCAGCTCTCCGCCCTCGCCGCGGCCGATCCGCGCATCGCGGTCCTCGAGGGAACGCGCGCTCGTGCCCTGTGGCGGACCGAGGAGCGCTGCGCAGGCGTGGTGTGCGACGACGGGAGGGTGTTCGTCGCCGGGGCTCTGCTTATCGCGACCGGGGGCAGCGCGGCGCTGTGGGCGCGCACGACCAACCCGCCGGGATCGCAGGGCATCGGCCCGCTGCTCGCCCATGCGATCGGCGCGGAGCTGGCGGACCTCGAGCTGATGCAATTCCATCCGACCGCCGTGATCGGCGTGCGGGGACGCGAGGGGTTCCTGATCACCGAGGCCATCCGCGGCGAGGGCGCGACGCTGCACGACGCATCGGGCGAGCGCTTCGTGGACGAGCTCGCGCCGCGCGACGAGGTCGCGCGCGCGATCCAGACGCGGCTGGCGCAGACGGGGCAGCGCTCTGTGGGCCTCGACATGCGCGGCATCGATCCGGGGCACTTCCCGAACGTGGTCGCGGCGCTGCGCGAGGCGGGCCTTGACCCCATGCGCGAGCTGGTGCCGGTCGCGCCCGCAGCTCACTACGCGATGGGCGGGATCGTCACCGACGATCACGGCCACGCGAGCGTGCCGGGCCTGTATGCGGTTGGCGAGGCCTCGTGCACCGGACTGCACGGCGCAAACCGCCTCGCGTCCAACTCGCTGAGCGAGTGCTTCGTGTTCGCGCGCCGGGCGGTCGCGCACGCTCTCGATCACGCTCCCTCACCTCCGCGAGCCCCCACCGCGCAGGAGCGGGAGAAACTGAGCGCGCTGCCGGCGCCCATGCAGGCCACGCGCGAGACGCGCGAGGCGCTGTGGCGCGACGCGGGCATAGTCCGCTGCGAGGAGGGCCTCACGCGTCTGCTCTCCGATCCGCACCCGCTCGCACGCCTGATCGCCCGCTTCGCGCTGACCCGCACCGAGAGCCGCGGCGCGCACCTGCGCAGCGACTTCCCCGAGCGCGACCCCGCGCTGGACGGCCGCCACATCGTCGTCGGCGAGGACGGCTCGCCCACCTGGCAGAGCTGGGCCTGAGCCGCTCGCGCCCGGGCCCGCGCGCGAGCGGCCCGCGCCAAATCTTCATCAGAAATTGAGACTGACCTGGTTAGCTCGCTCCTTTCACGGTCACGCTGTGTTATGGCCCGTGGAAGGTCTTTTGGCAGGCGGAGTCTCTAGGAATGGCGGGTGTGCTCCCAACCACTAGATCTCAAGTTGATGAAGGAGGGTCAGGAGTAACCCCATGTATCAATTCATCACGAGCCATCTACAGGCAGGTGGCTCCATACATCCTGGATGCCTCCCCCAGCGCAGCGCCCGCGAGCAACCATGCCGCAGTGCTGCGCGCGTGCGAGGAGGTCATCACCCGCATGGCGACGGACCGCCACTACTTCGCGCGTCCCGCACGCACGCTGTTCTGCGACATTCGCGGCTTCTTCCCGATGTCCGTGCAGGGCAACGTGCATCACATCGTGACGCGCTACGTCGGCTACGCCGAACAGTTCCTCGCCGAACACCCGCTCGAGGGTTATACGGCGATCAGCGGAGCGCCGCCGCAGTGCCGTGCGACGACCCGCAAGGGCTCGGCCTGCCAGCGGGTGCCGCTCGCGCACAACGGCTACTGCCCGTCCCATCAGCATCTCGCCGAAACCGAGGACCGCGAGCTGGCTGCCGCTTAGAGCTCGCGTACGCTCCCGGGCATGCTCCTGGGGGTAGACGTCGGCGGCACGTTCACCGATGCGGTGCTCGTGGGCGCCGACTCGGCGGTGCACACCGCCAAGGTCCCCTCGACGCCCGCCCAACAGGCCGACGCGGTGCTCGAGGCGGTGCGCAGGGTGCTCGCCCGGGCAGGCGCGCAGGCTAGCCAGGTCGAGCGCTTCTCGCACGGCATGACGGTGGCGACCAACGCGCTGCTCGAGGGGCGGGTGGCGCGCACGGCGCTGATCGCGACCGAGGGCTTCACCGACGTGATCGAGCTTGGACGCCAGGCTCGCCCTCACCTGTACAGGCTGTGCGACGATGCCCCGCAGCCGCTCGTGCCGGCGGAGCTGCGCTTCGGAGCGCCGGAGCGGATGGGACCGGACGGGCCACTGCGCGCGCTCGAGCAGGCGCCCGCACGCGCTCTCGTGCAGCTGCTCGCCGGCGCCGACCCGCAGGCGGTGGCGGTGTGCCTGCTTCACTCCTACGCCGACGACACCCACGAGCGCATGCTCTCAGAGCTGTTGGCGGAGCACGCTCCGCACGCGCACGTATCGCTGTCGAGCGAGCTGGTCGGCACCTTCCGCGAGTACGAGCGCACCGCCACCACGGTGCTCGACGCGGCGCTCTCGCCGCTGCTCCGCGGCTATCTCGCCGGCCTCTCGCGCCGCGCGCGCGAGCTCGGGCTATGCGAGCCGCAGGTGATGCAGTCCTCGGGCGGGCTCACGGGAGCCGAGCGGGCCGGCGCGCACGCGGCCCTGACGGTGCTCTCCGGCCCGGCGGGCGGCGTCGGCGGCGGCCTGCTGCTGTCGGAGCTGGCAGGCGAGCCCGACGTGCTCTGCTTCGACATGGGCGGAACCTCGTGCGATGTGTGCGTGATCTCCGCAGGCAGCGTTCCCGAGACGGCCGATCGAGTGATCGCGGGTCGCCCGCTGGCGCTGCCGGCGCTCGACATCCACACCGTCGGAGCCGGCGGCGGCTCGATCGCGTGGCGCGACCCCGGCGGGGCGCTGCGCGTGGGCCCGGCATCCGCCGGCGCTCAGCCCGGCCCTGCGTGTTACGGGCGCGGCGGCGAGAACGCGACCGTCACCGACGCGAATCTGCTGCTCGGGCGCCTGCTCGAGGACTCGCCGCTGGCGGGCGAGGTGACGCTCGAGCGCCGCGCGGCCGAGCGCGCTGTGGAGCGCCTCGCGGACGACCTCGGGCTCGACCTGATCGCGTGCGCCGAAGGGATCGTGCGCGTGGCCGAGGCGGAGATGCTCGGCGCGCTGCGCGTGATGACCGTCGAGCGCGGAATCGACCCTCGCTCCCACGCGCTCATGCCGTTCGGCGGCGCGGGGCCGCTGCACGCGGCCGCGCTCGCTCGAGAGCTCGGCATGACGCGCGTGCTGTGCCCGCGCGCGTCCGGCGTGCTGTGCGCGCTCGGACTGGCCGCAGCGGCACCGCGCCGCGACGTGTCGCGCACGGTCATGCTGAGCGGCGCGACGCTCTCACAGCAACGCCTCGAGCGCGAGCGCGCGGCGCTCGTGGCCGAGGCCCGCGCCGGTCTCGCCGACGAGCCCGCGCGCGTTCGCGTGCGCTACGAGCTTCGCTACCGCGGACAGTCGTTCGAGCTGCCCGTCGAGCAGGAGCTGGCCGGCGACGGACGGGGCGAGAGCGCGGACGCCCACGGACCCGAGGAGCTGCGCGAGGCGTTTGCGCGCGCGCACGAGCGGCGCTACGGCTACCGCGACGAGTCCGCGGGAGTCGAGCTCGTGAACCTGCGCGTGTCGGTGTGGGGCGCGGCCCCGCCGCTACGGCCGCGACCCTCTGCGAACGCGGCGCGGGCTAGCGAGGAGCGCGGGGTGATGTTCGACGGAGTGGCGCTTCAGACGCAGATCTTCCGCGGCGAGCTCGCGTCCCGGAAGCGTTCTGCAGGGGCCGGCTCTGTGCGCGCTGGGAGAGGCAACGCTGCTCGTGCCACCGGGCTGGGCGGGTGAGGTGGACGCGTTCGGTACCGCGCGGCTCGAGCGAGCGGAGGCCACCCGGCGCTCCGTGGAGGCGTCCTAGCGATGCTCGATCCGATCGAACTGCAGGTGCTGACGGGCGCGCTTGCATCGGCCTGCGATGAGATGGGCGTGGTGCTGATCCGCTCGGCGCGCTCGTCGAACATCAAGGAGCGCCGCGACGCCTCGACCGCGCTGTTCGACGCGGACGGCCAGATGGTGATGCAGGCCGAGCACATCCCGGTGCATCTCGGCGCGATGCCTGCCGCCGTCGCGGCCGTGCTCGGCGAGCGCCACGCGCCGGAGCTCTCGTGGATCCTCAACGACCCGTTCGCCGGCGGCACGCACCTGCCCGACATCACCGTCATCACGCCCGTGTTCGCCGACGGCGATCAGCTGATCGGCTTTGCGGCAAGCCGCGCACACCACGCCGACGTCGGCGCTCGCGTACCCGGATCGATGCCGGCCGACAGCCGCACTCTGGAGGAAGAGGGCGTGGTGATCTCGCCCCAGCCGCTCGACCAGCGGACGCTCGAGCGGATCGTCACGCGCATGCGCCAGCCCGAGGAGCGCCGCGCAGACCTGCGCGCGCAGCTCGCGGCCAATCGCACGGGCGCGCTGCGACTTTCAGCCCTCGCCGCGCGCCTGGGCCGCGAGCGCCTGCGCGAGGGCACCGATGCCGTGCTCGACTATTCCGAGCGGCGCACGCGCGCGTGCCTCGCCGCGCTGCCTGACGGCGTGCGCGAAGCCGACGACGTGCTCGAGGCGCCCGAGGGCGATCTCGAGCTGCGCCTGCGCGCGCTGCTCGAGGGCGATGAGCTACTGCTCGACTTCTCGGGCAGCGCAGGCCAGCACCCCGGCAACCTCAACTGTCCGCTCGCGGTGACCCGTTCGGCGTGCCTGTTCGCGGTTCGCGTGCTGACCGATCCGGACATCCCCTCCTCAGCGGGCGCCTACCGGCCGATCGAGCTGCGCGTGCCACAGGGGTGCGTGCTCAACGCCAACCCCGGCGCGGCGGTGGTGGCCGGCAACGTCGAGACCTCCTCGCGCGTGGCCGATCTCGTGCTGAGCGCGTTCGGCCGTGCCCAGGGTCAGGGAACAATGAACAACATCACGCTCGGCAACGAGGACTTCAGCTACTACGAGACGCTCGGCGGCGGACAGGGCGCGTGCCCCGACGCCGATGGCCCGAGCGCTGTTCATGTGGCGATGAGCAACACGCTCAACACGCCCGTGGAGGCACTCGAGCGCGAATTCCCGCTGCGCGTGCTCGAGTACTCGCTGCGCCGCGGCTCGGGCGGCGGCGGACTGCACCGCGGCGGAGACGGCGTCGTGCGCGAATTGCAGGCGCTCTCGGAGATGACGTTCTCGCTGATCTCAGAGCGCCGCCGCCATGCACCCCGCGGAGCGGCGGGAGGGGCGCCGGGCGCGCCCGGTCACGACGAGCTCGACGGCCGGGCGCTCGAGGGCAAGGCGACGGGCCGGCTGCCCGCGGGCGGACGGCTGCGCATCGAAACCCCCGGTGGGGGAGGATTCGGCGATGAGCAAGGCGAGCCCCAACCCTTCCCCGGCTGAGCGAGTCGGCTTTCTCGGGCTCGGCATCATGGGCTCGCGCATGGCGGCCAACATCGCAAGGGCGGGTTACGAGCTGAACGTGTGGACGCATACTGCGGGCAAGGCGCAGGAGTGGGCAGCGGTACACGGTGCGCGGGCGCACGAGACGCCCGCGGCGGTGGCCGCGGAGAGCGACATCGTGTTGAGCATGCTCGTGGACGGCGAGCAGGTCGCGCAGGTGCTGTTGGGCGAGGGCGGCGCGATCGAGGCGGCGCATGAGCGGCTCCTGTGCGTGGACTGCTCGACGATCGGCCCGCCGCAGACCCGAGGGATCGGGGCGGCTCTGGCGGAGCGCGGCGTGAGCATGCTCGACGCGCCGGTGACCGGCTCCTCGCCGCGCGCCAAGGCCGGCACGTTGACGATCATGGTCGGCGGCGCCGAGCAGGATTTCACGCGCGCGCAGCCCCTGCTCGAGACGATCGGCAGCCTGATCGTGCGCGTCGGCGAGCTCGGCCAGGGCGAGATGCTGAAGCTGATCAACAACTCGCTCGGCGCTGCCAACGCCGCGGCGGTGTGCGAGGCGCTGCTGCTCGCGGACGCAAGCGGCATCGACCTGGACACTCTCGTGCAGGTCGTCTCGAACGGGTCGGGCGCCTCCGCGCAGCTCGAGCTGAAGTCGCAGGCGATGCGCGAGCACGACTTCACGACGCTGTTCAAGACCGCGCACATGCTCAAGGATGTGCGCCTGTGCCTGGAGGAGGCGCAGCAGACGGGCGTGCCGTTCCCCTCGGCCGCGCACGCCCGGGATCTGCTCGTGGCAGCCATGGGTCGCGGCCGCGGCGAGGACGACTATGCGTCCATGATCGAGTCGGCCGAGGGGCTCGCGGGTAGGCGGTTGTAGCGAGCATTTGCCGAGCTCGACTGGCCAGTCAGCCAGGAATTGTCTGCAAAAACATGCGTTTTGCAGGGGATTTGGGATTTTTGCCCTGTTTTCGTATCTTTAACGCCTGGCGGTGCCCTGCGAGAGAGCGCGGAGAGCCCGCCGATGTCCGTAGTTTCCCCGTCACGTGTAGGTTCCATCGATGCCAATTGCCTTCAGAGAATGGGCTGTCACCGTCCGCGCGCTAGCGGAAGGCGAGCAGCTCCTAACGCTGCGCAGAAGCGCGATGCAGATGGGCAGGCCGCTCAAGCTCGCCCACGAGCGCTTCTTTTTGTATCCCACGTTCGACCACCAGCCGGGGCACCTGGTGCGCGAGTCCCACCAGCCGGAGCTGCGCCGGGCGCTCGAGGAGGGTGTGTGGAGCGATGGCGAGCCGGCGCTGCCCACGTTCGTGTCGGGCGCGCCGATCCAGCAGCCCGACCGCGTTCGCATCCGTGCTTGGGCGGAAGTGACCGACCACTTCACGATCATCGACCCGCGCTGCGTGGACGCGCTCTCGCCCTTCTACGTGTGGACGCCGGATTACGCGGAAAAGCGCCTCGGCTGGCGGGCGCGCCAGCCGCTGCACGTGCTGCTGCTGCGCACCTACCGCATCCCGCGCCCGGTGACCGTGAAGGTCAAGGACGAGTACTCGGGGCCGAACGCGTGGGTGCAGCTGCAGCGCGAACTGCCCTTCGAGGGCACGCCTGTGCTCTCAGACGCGGAGTTCGAGCGCGCCTCGGAGGAGATTCGCGCGATCGCCGGCGAAGCGGCCGGCCAGCCGGTTCTCGTCTAGCTCTGCTCGCGCTCGTCGAAGGTCAGAGCTTCGCGGGCGCTCTCAGCCGCGGACTCTGGCACGAGCACGTCGCGCGCCCCGGCGGCGAGGAAATCGGGTACGTCCGAGCCGGCGGAGCGGCGCAGCATGCTGGGGATCCCCTCCTCGAGCAGCAGCCCGGCGATGAACTCGGCCTCCGCCTGGTTTGAGGCGCGCGCGACCTTCACGAGAGGGCCCTCGGTGAGCTGCGGCTTGATCTTGCGCGCTCGCTGTTCGCGCTCGCTGGGGGCGCGCCGCGAGCCGCTGTCATCGCTGCGGGCGTAGACGAGCGGCATACCGCAACTCTCGCAGAATCGATCGCTGGCGGGATAGGCACGCGAGCAGGTCGGGCACACGAGCGGCTCGTCCGCCATCTAGGCGACCTCGAGCGGCAGCTCGGTGATGTTGCCCTGCTCGATCAGGTAACAGCGCACCTGTGGCTCACCGTCGGCGAGCCCGACGATGACCCACTCGAGACCTGGCCAGTTGGCGGCGAAGTTGACGTCGGTCTGCGAGGGATAGGGCGCGGTGTGCGTGTGCGAGTGGTAGATCGCGCCGAGCTCCCAGCCTTCGTCCTCGAACTCGTTGATCGTGCGCAGCACCTCCTTGCCGTCGATCTCGAAGCGCTTGCGCGAGGCGTAGATGTTGCTCGCGCGGTGCACGCGCACCGCGCGGCGGCGGCCGTCGGCGTCGCCGTTCGCGTACGCGAGCATGCCGCAGCACTCGGCGTCGTACTCCTCGCGCGCGTGCGCGATCAGGTCGTCCAGCAGGGCAGGTGCGATGAGCATCGAACGCCCGCGGGGACGGCTACCACCAGACGGTCGACTCGAGATTCTCGACCTCCTCGACCGGCAGCGTGTAGATGCCGCTCGAGAGGTACTTCCAGCCGTCGTCGGCGACGACGAACACGACGTTGCCCTCGTCGAGCTCGCCGGCGATGCGCACCGCGATACTCGCGATGGCGCCGCTCGAGACGCCCGCGAACAGGCACTCCTCGTCGAGCAGCTTGCGCGTCCACATGATCGCGTCGCGGTTGGTCACGAAGATCTTGCGGTCGAGCAGCGAGAGGTCGATGATCGGCGGGATGAAGCCGTCATCGAGCGAGCGCAGCCCCTGCACGGGCTCGCCCTGCATCGGCTCGGCGGCGACGATCTTGACGGCGTCGCCGAATGTCTCCTTGAGCCGCCGGCCGTTACCCATCAGCGTGCCGCCGGTGCCGAGCCCCGCGACGAAGGCGGCGACCTCGTCGAGCTCTTCGAGGATCTCCACGGCGGTGCCGTTGTAATGGGCGGCAGGGTTGGCCTCGTTGCCGTACTGGTAGGGCATGTAGTAGGAGGAGTCCTCGCCGGCCATTTCAAGCGCCTTGACGACCGCGCCGTTCGAGCCCAGCGAGCCCTCCGAGTAGACGATCTCGGCGCCGTACATGCGCAGCAGCTGCGTGCGCTCGGGCGTGACGTTCTCGGGCATCACGACCTTCAGCGGATAGCCCTTGCGCGAGCAGAGCATCGCGAGTGAGATGCCGGTGTTTCCCGATGTGGGTTCGAGGATCGTCTGCCCGGGCGTGATCGCGCCCTTCTCCTCGGCGTCCTCGATCAGCGCGCGCGCGACCCGGTCCTTGACCGAGCCGGTGGGGTTGCGCGACTCGAGCTTGGCCCAGATGCGCACGCCGGGCTTGGGCGAGAGGCGCGGCAGCTCGACCAGTGGCGTGTTGCCGATGGACTGCACGATGTCCCCGTAGCGGCCGCCGCAGGGCCGGTTTCTGAGCCGCTCCACCGCCATTACTTTACGGAATATAGCGAGGCCGGCGGGGCTTGGCCATTGCTGGCGCTCAAGCGCATACGCGGCCTGGCCGATGTGAATGCTGGCATGGAGATCGCGGACGCTCTGCCGCTCGGAAACCTACTCGTCTACATCGGCGTGCTGTTGCTCTGCGCGGCGATCTGCGCATCGAAGGGCAACTATCGACTGCTCGCGCTCGGGGTCGTCTTTCCGGCGTTCTGGGTCGTCGGTGCGGTGACGCGCGCCAAGCCGGGCTCGCTCTGGGCGAGGGTCCGCTACACGTTCCTCGATCAGCACTCGGGGGAGGAGGAGTGGCGTCCCGGCTGAGGCTGGCTCGCGGCTAGAGCCTGTCGCAGGTCGGGGCTTTCTACGGACCTCCGGTGGGGCCGGCACCCGATGCGGCGTCGAATCGCCGCGGGTACGCTCGGGAGGCCTCGACCGACCCCTTCCGGCTGCCCCGACCCCGACTTGCCCGCTGACCGCTCGGCACTTCCCGACACGCTGAACCGCCGCTTCGAGGCCCTGATCTTCGATTGGGACGGCACGGCGGTGCCCGATCGCGGCTCCGACGCCGCCGCCGTGCGCGAGGCGATCGAGTGCGCCTCGGCGGCCGGGATCGACATGGCGGTCGTCAGCGGTACGCACGTGGGCAACGTCGACGGGCAGCTCTGCGCTCGCCCTAATGGCCCGGGAGAGCTTCACCTGCTCCTGAATCGCGGCTCGGAGGTGTTCGCGGTCTCCGACGCAGGCCCGCGCCTGCTCGCGCGCCGCGAGGCCGGCGAGGCCGAGGAGGCGGCGCTCGATCGCGCGGCGGCCCGGACGGTCGAGCTGCTCGGCGAGCGGGGACTCGAGGCGAGGATCGTCTCCCAGCGACTGAACCGCCGCAAGATCGACGTGATCCCCGAGCCGCAATGGGACGATCCGCCCAAGGCCAGGATCGGGCAGCTGCTGGCGGCCGTCGAAGCACGCCTGAGCGCATGCGGGCTGGACGGACTGGCGGGCGCGGTGGAGCTGGCCGAAGCCGCGGCGCGGGACGCCGGTCTGAACGGCGCGCGCGTGACCAGCGACGCGAAGCACATCGAGATCGGCCTCACCGACAAGTCCGACTCGGCGCGCTGGTTCTTCGCGCACGCGTGGCAACGCGGAATATGGCCCGAGCAGGTGCTCATGCTCGGCGATGAGCTGGGGCCGCTCGGCGGCCTGCCGGGCAGCGACTCCAAGCTGCTGATCGAGCAGGCCGCGGGCGCAACGACGGTATCCGTGGGAGTGGAGCCGGAGGGCCTGCCGAGGGGAGTGGTCGCGCTCGGCGGCGGCCCGGCGCAGTTCCTGCGCCTGCTCGAGGCCCAGCTCGAGCTGCGCCGGGCGGGCGCGCTGCCGATCGTGCCCTCGGACGCCGGCTGGACCCTGAGCGTCGAGGCGCCGGACGACGAGCGCGAGGCGGCTCACGAGGCGCTGCTGACAGTGGCCGACGGCTACCTCGGCACACGCGGTAGCTCGCTTTCGCGGCTGGGCGCATCGAGGCCCGGCGCGGTAATCGCTGGGCTGTATCGGGGCGAGGGCGCGCGCTCCGAGCTGCAGCCGGTGCCGCTGTGGAATCGCGTGGCCGCGGCGAGCTTCGCCGAGCGCGCAGGTCGCACGCTCGACCTGCATACCGGGATCCTCTCGCACACGACGCCGGCGGGGTTCGGTGCGCTGCAGTTCTCCTCGCTCGCCGGCCCCGGCCTGGCGGTTCTTCGCGTGCGCGGCCCTCGCGGCATGCTCGATGCCGGCCCGCCGCTGATCGCGGCGGATCAAGCGAGTACGGAGCCGGGAGACAGGGGGAGCTCGACGTCCGTGAGGTTCAGCGAGGGCTCGCTCGAAGTGGCAGCGGCACAGGCACTCGACGGGGCCGGAGATTTCGCGGCGCTCGAGCGCGTCGCCGCGTACGCGCTGAGGACCGAGGCCGACGGCGATCGCCCCGCTTCGCGGGCGCTGCACAGCGCCCGCGAAGCGGGGCACGAGCGACTGCTGGTCGAGCATCGCGGCGCCTGGGCGCGCCGATGGGAGCGGGCGGACGCGCGGATCGACGGCGACGAGGAGCTGCAGGGCGCCGTGCGGCTGGCCCTGTACCACCTGATGAGCTCCGCCTGCGACAGCGGCGAGGCGGCCGTCGGCGCCCGCGGACTGACCGGATCGGGCTACGGCGGACACGTGTTCTGGGACAGCGACGTCTTTGTACTGCCGTTCCTCGCCGCCACCCACCCGGCGAGCGCGCGGGCGATCCTCGAGTATCGCGTCAGGCGCCTGCCCGCGGCTCGTGCGGCCGCGCGCGCGGACGGACGCCGGGGCGCGCGCTTCGCGTGGGAGTCGGCGGCCGGCGGCGAGGACGTGACGCCGCGCGCGGTGCTCGACGCGACAGGGCGCGAGGTGGCGGTGCGCACCGGCGAGCAGGAGGAGCACATCGTGGCGGACGTTGCCTGGGCGGCGGCCTGCTACATCGACTGGACCGGGGATCGCGCGTTCGCACATGGCCCTGGCATGGAGCTGATCGTGGAAACGGCCCGCTACTGGGCCTCGCGCATCGAACGCGACGGGGACGGCTCCGGTCACATACGCGGAGTCATCGGACCTGACGAGTACCACGAGACGGTCGACGACAACGCGTACACGAATGTGATGGCGCGCTGGAACCTGCGCCGTGCGCACGCTGCGAGCGCCGACGCCGAGATCGATCGCGACGAGCGCGAGGGCTGGCTCGGGCTGGCCGACGCTCTCGTCGATGGCTACCACGCTGACAGCGGCCTGTACGAGCAGTTCGCCGGCTTCTTCGCGCTCGAGCCGCTTCTCATCGCAGAGCTCGCCCAGCCACGACCGGTCGCCGCCGACGTGCTGCTCGGGGCAGAGCGCGTGCGCGGCGCACAGGTGCTCAAGCAGCCCGACGCGCTCATGCTCCACCACCTCATCCCCACCGAGCTGGCAGCCGGGTCGCTCGCGCCGAACCTCGACTTCTACGGGCCGCGCACCGCCCACGGCAGCTCGCTCTCGCCGGGTATCCATGCCTCGCTGCTGGCGCGCGCGGGCCGGCTGGACGAGGCAGTGAGCATGCTGAAGCTGGCGGCGCGGATCGACCTCGACGACGTGACGGGCAGCGGCGCGGCGGGCGTGCACATAGCGGCGATGGGAGGGGTCTGGCAGGCCCTCGCCTACGGCTTCCTCGGCCTGCGACCGGCCGGGGGCCTGCTCGAGCTGGACCCCCGCCTGCCGCCCGGCTGGGAGGCGCTCGAGCTGCGCGTGAGCTTTCACGGCGCGGCGCTCGTCGTGCGCGTGAGCGCGGAGGCGATCGAGCTGAGCAGCGACCGTCCGACGCGGGTGCGGATCGGCGGTGCCGAGCCAGTGATGGTCTGCAGCGGCGGGCATCGAGCGGGTCTGGCTGGGTAGCCAGGCACCAACTAACATGTGCCTCAGCGTCTTTAGAGGGGCGCCGACAAAGGGACTCGGTGGATTCGCAAGGCAGCGCATACGACTTCGATTGGCTCGTGATCGGCTCGGGCTTCGGCGGCAGCGTCTCGGCGCTACGTCTGGCCGAGAAGGGCTACTCGGTCGGCGTGCTCGAGTGCGGCAGGCGCTTCGCCGATCACGAGTTCCCCAGCTCGACCGCGGATTTGAAGCGTTACTTCTGGAACCCGCGCCTGGGCATGAAGGGGATCTTCCGCCTGACCACGTTCAAGGACGTCTCGGTGGTGTCGGGCTGCGGTGTTGGCGGTGGCAGCCTCGGCTACGCATGCACGCTGTACGTGCCGCCGAAGCAGTTCTTCGAGGATCGCCAGTGGGCGGAGATCGAGGACTGGCAGGCGACTCTTGCGCCGCACTACGCGGAGGCGCAGAGAATGCTCGGCGTCACGCAGTACACCCACGACGATCCGGCCGACCAGCTGCTGCGTGAGCTGGGCGAGGAGCTGGGCGTCGCGGACACCTACAAAAAGACGCCCGTCGGGATCTTCTTCGGCGAGGCCGGCAAGACCGTGTCCGACCCGTACTTCGACGGGGAGGGTCCCGCGCGAACCGGCTGCAACCTGTGCGGGCGCTGCATGGTCGGCTGCGTGCACGGCGCCAAGAACACGCTCGTGAAGAACTACCTGTACTTCGCCGAGAAGCTCGGCGCGCGCGTGATGGCCGAGCGCACCGTGACCGACATCCGCCCGATCGGCCCGGGCGACGGCAGCGAGGGCTTTGAAGTAGAAAGCGTGCGATCCGGCGCGTGGCTGCGACGCGAACGGCGCGTGCAGCGAGCCCGCGGCGTGGTCGTGGCGGCGGGTCCGCTCGGCACGAACAAGCTGCTCCAGCGCTGCCGCTTGGAGGGCTCGCTGCCACGCATCTCGGCGCGCCTGGGGGAGCTGGTGCGCACGAACTCGGAGTCGATCCTCACCGTGACCGTGCCCGAGGACTACCACGACGAGCTGATCAAGCGCGTGGCGATCACCTCCTCGATCTATCCCGACCCGAACACGCACATCGAGACGGTCACCTACGGCGACGACGGCGACTCGATGCGGATGCTGTACACGCTTCTGACCGGCGACGGCACGCGCGTCACGCGCCCGCTCAAGCTGGCCGCACAGATCCTGATGCACCCGCGGCGCCTGGCGAAGGTGCTGTTCGCCAAGCACTGGTCGCGGCGCACGATCATCATCCTCGTGATGCAGACGCTCGACAACGCGATCGCGCTGCGGCCGCGCAAAGGGCCTCTGGGCTCGTTCTGGCTGCAGACCGAACAGGACCCCGAGCGGCCCACACCGACGTTCATCCCGGTGGCCAACAGGGCGGCGGAATGGTTCGCGAAGCGCACCGGCGGGATCGCGCAGAGCGCGCTCACCGAGGCGCTGTTCAACATCCCCACGACCGCCCACATCCTCGGCGGCGCGGTGATCGCGGCGGATCCCTCGCGCGGCGTGCTCGACGCGGCGCAGCGCGTGTTCGGCTACGAGAACCTGCTCGTGTGCGACGGCTCGGCGATCCCGGCGAACGTCGGCGTGAACCCCTCGCTCACGATCACCGCGCTGGCCGAGCACGCGATGAGCTGCGTGCCGGCCGCCGGAGAGCCGGGGCGCGAGCACCAGGACATCGCCGGCGAGACACAACAGCCCGCGGGCGCGGCCTGAGCGAAGGCCTTCGCCGAGCGCCCTCGGCGCGACGAGGTCATTGCGACGGCGGCGGCGTCGGCTCGCGGACGCGCCCGTTCTCGATCGCCGCCACGCGCCCGTTCTCGATCGCGACGCCCGCAGCCTCGTGGGCTCGGTCGCGCGCATGCCAGCGCAAGAGTGTGGATGACCTGGCCGCCGAGCGGCGCTGCCGGCCGTTCGCGCTGAACGCCGGCTCCTCGGCGCTCGCCGCCCCGCCGGCCGCCGGCGTGGTCGGCGCCAGCTCGACGCGGTTGCCGCCCGCGCCCTTGCTCCTGTAGAGAGCGGCGTCGGCGGCTTCGACCAAGCTGGCGGAGCTCACATCGCTCGAGAGGATGGCGACGCCCACGCTGACGGTCAGAAGACCCCCGCCGGGGTGCACGATCGCCAAAGCCTCGACCGCCTCGCACAGGCGCCGTGCGGCGAGCACTGCGGCGTCGGCGCGCTGTTCGGGAAGCAGCGCCACGAACTCCTCGCCGCCGTAGCGGTAGAGGCCGTCAGTCGACCGCAGCGATCGGGCCAGCGCGCAAGCGACGCGGCGCAGGACCTCGTCCCCGGCGACATGCCCGGCGCCGTCGTTGAATTCCTTGAAGCGGTCGATATCGGCGATGGCGATGCAGTAGCTGTGGCCATGGCGCACGGCGCGTGCGTGCATCGTGGCGAGGTCCTCGGCCAGGCGCCTGCGATTCGCGACCCCCGTCAGAGCGTCGACGCGCGCGTCTTCACGCAGATCCTTGTAGGTGGCGCTCACGGTGCGCCGCATCCTCTCCTCGGCGCGCTTTCGACTGCTTATGTCACGGATCGTGGCGAGCACCGTCGCTCCCTCGGGCGTGCGCAGCGAGCTCAGGCTGATCTCGATCGGGAACTCGCTGCCGTCGCGCCGGCGCGCACGTAGCTCGCGCGCGTCGCGCATCGGAGATGTCCCGGGCGCGTGCACGAACCCCTGCCGGTGATGACGGTGAACGGCGCGGGAGCGCTCGGGGATCAGCAGCTCGACCGGGTGCCCCACGAGCTCGTGCGGCTCGTAGCCGAAGAGCGCAGTCAGTTTGGCGTTCACAACCAGTATCGTGCCGTCCTGATCGACGACGACCATCGCGTCGGCCGCGACCTCGAGCAGCTCGCGCATCGTCTGCGATGTGGGTGTTGCCGCGCTCATACTCTCAGTGCATCCGCTGGACAGGAGCTCTCGTTCGGAGATTGGGTGTTTGGGAGCCAGGCACGTCGAGGCTCACACAGCTCCTCGTCATTCAGCGAGCGTTCGTGCATCCCCGCTACGCGGTAGCCGAGGCCGCTGCCCCGCCCGCTCGGGCCCCGCGCTATCTGCTCGCCTTCAACGTGCATCACGGCCTCTCGGCAGGGTTTCGAGGCACCACCAACACTGGCGGGCCGCACTCTCGATCGTGGCAACTGCAGCATCTATGTCCACATATCGGAATTTGTCGAAAAAACTGAACTTAGTGGGAAACACCGCGCCGCTCGAGCTCGCCGCTAGCCGGCGAGCGAGGACTGGAACGACGTGGGCGCGATGCTCGGCCGCCGTGCGGGCTGCTCACGGCTTCGTCTCAGCTTCTTGGCCGTCTTCGGCTTGGGAATGATGGCCAGGCTCACCAGCGACCTCGACGACAGGAACATGCTCGTGACGGTCGGCGTGGCCGTGCCGTTTTCGCTCGTCAGCTGAAGCGCCACCTGGTAGGCCTTGGGGTGCTTGCGGTAGAGGCGCAGTGCGGAGGCCAACGGCGTGATGGTCAGCTTGAACGCGCCCGTACCGTTGACGCTCAGCGAGCCGGTGCCGAACGGAGTGAGCTTGGTCGTGGTCTTGAGCTTCGTCGTCTTCTTGCCGCGAGCGCTGAATTTGACCTTGACCTTCACTTTCCGCGCTAGCGACGCGGCCACGCGCACCCGCCCGTTGCCTGAGACGAGCAGCGTGAGCGTGACGTTCCCATTGGGAGCCACGGATTCCGAGACGGCGCCGATGCTGGGCGCCAGCAAGGGCGGAGCCGGCCGCACCTTGGGAGCGCTGCTGGTAGGGGTCGCCGGCGCCGTGGCGGGAGCCGGCGTCACTGGCGTGGTCGGCGTGGTCGGCGTCGTTTTGACTTCTTCTTCTTCTTCTGGTGAGCGCAGGTTGGAACCGAAGAAGAAGCGCTGAACAGCGCTGAGGCCCTGGGCGCCATTTTCGTCGGCGAGTGTGACCGTCATCTCGTACGCGACCGATTGGCGGGCCGACCACGCGAGGACGGGATCGACGAGCCCAGCTTCCGCGCTGGCAGGAAAGGCGTTCATCAGCCCGTCGTAGATGACACCCGCACCGAGGCCGTGGAAATCCGTTTCGTCGGCGGAGAAGCCCGAACACGAGCCTGGCGACGCGTCCGGCGGCAGGGTTCCCCGTGTGACCCTTAGGTTGAGGAAGTTCTGAAGTCCCGTACCTGAGGCGCTTGCGTACATGCCGACACCGGTGCTGGCGGGGCCTTCGTTGGTCACGAGCTCACACGCCGACGCCGTTTCACCCGGGCGCATCGCGGGAAGGTCGAACAGCGGCTGACCCTCGTCGTTGACCACGATTGTGGCGCTGGGAGTTTCGGAAGCGTGGGGCGCTGCGGCGAACCCCACGGCGGCCGTCGCCGTGGGCACGATCGCCAACGCGGCGCCAAGCCCGAGCAGGGGCAGCTTGCGCCGTCGGCGACGCCGGCGCGCCGGGTCCTCGCTGCGAGCAGAGCGTGCGCCTCCGCCACGGCGCCAGACGAGCTGCAGGATGATCATCCAAAGGGCCAGCATGATCGCGATCGCGACATACAACGGATGCCCGCCGATCGTCATGAAGACTGCGCCGAGACGTGGCACGTCGAAGGAGAGCCGCGTCAGGCGCCCACCGGCCCGGGTGGTCCAGTACTCCGAGCCTGTGTTGGCGTCACCGCGCGTCGTGAAGGCGATGCGCCCGTTGGCAAGTGCCTGCTTGGCGCGAACGCGGTGTGTCAGCAGGACACCCTTGAAGTTGGGGTCCGGGAAGGTGATCACGTCACCGATGCGCACCTGGGAGGCTGAGAGCTCGCGACTGAAGAGGATGTCGCCGCGGTGTATGTGCGGCGCCATGCTGTTGCTGTGATCGGTCGTGGGGCGATAGCCGGCCACGACCAGTGCGCCCGCCGTCAGCACGACCAGCCCCAGCCCGAGCGCGACGAGCGTCATGAGCACCCCGCCCACCCGCGCGACACCGGCTGACCGATGCGCGCGGGAGGGTTTTGTGGCGGAGGTGGCACTCATGGTGTTTCTTGGCTGTGGTCCGATCAACTGCTAGCTGTTCTGCGACTGCCAGGTGAACGCCGTTCCAGACGTCTTTCCCTCTGCTGCTTCAGGGGCATTGCTGGGAAGCGTGACCGTGATCTGGTAGACATGGGCCGTTCCGGCGGTCCAGGAGCTCCCGACCGACAGGGGTTCGGCGAGAGTCGGCAGGCCGCTGACTTTCCCGGAGAACAGGCTGCTGTTTTCGGCGTCCGGGGTGAACCCGGTGCAGGCGTTGCCCACCGGCGCTTCGCCGGGGAAGGTGCCGCGGGTGATCGAGGCATTCAGATACTGCCCGAGTTCGCCCGTCTGCGTGGCGTACATTTTGATGCTGGCGGTCAGGGTGCCGGTGTAGGTCACCTGAACACACTTGGACACCGATTCGCCCGGAGCCGCATTGGGGATGTTGAACAGCACCGAGCCGGTGCCGTTGGAGGTGAGCGCGACGGTGCCCGCCGTGAACGTGTTGGTCGAGCTGGCCTGCGTGCTCGAGAAGGCTGAGAACACGGCCATCCCCACGACGACGGCCAGGACTGCCAGCGAGAGCACGGAGACTACGAGCTTGCCGCGTAGCGTGCCGAAAAGATCTCTCATGATCGGCTCGGATTGATGATGAGGTTGTTGCTGGACACGAGTCCTCCTTGCGTGTGCAATGAATTTCGATTGCAGGATGGATGTGATTGAGGCCACAGGATGCGGCGTACCACCTCTCTCGACACCACCGATCGCCGATCGCCTCCCCGGATTGCTGTATCGCACAGGCGTGTGGACGGCGCCCGGCGCGCGATTACCGCGAAAGGGGTAGGCAGATCGCGCCACCCGACGCCGACGCCTATCCGGAAACGCTCGAAACGTGCGCGCGGCTGCACTCACATATGCACAAACCTCACAACCCACCCCCCAGGTCGACTCACTCACCAGCGCGGGCTGCACGCGCGCTCGCGTGCGTCCTGGTGATGATGCTCGCCGTGACGCTCTCCAGCGCGACCGCCTACGCCTCGTTCGCGCAGTCCGCGACGACGCTGGCCGGCACGATTCACGCCGTCGCGCAGTTCCAACCGCGACCGACCGGGCTGCCAACGATCTCGGGCACTGTCGTGCCGGGCCAGACGCTCGCCGCGACTCAGGGACCATGGGCGAACTCCCCGACCGCCTACGCCTGGCAGTGGAAACGCTGCGATGCCACAGGTAATAACTGCACGAACATCTCCGCAGCCACCGCTTCCACCTACGTCCCGGGCGCGGAAGACGCCGAATATACGCTGCGAGTCGACGGGACCGCGAGCAACGCCGGGGGAAGCGCGACGGCAACGAGCCTGCAAACCACGCTCGTCAGCGGCCGGCCGGTCAACACCGGCGCACCGGGGATCTCGGGCGTCGCCGAACCGGGCCAGACGTTGAGCGCCACGCCCGGCACCTGGACCGGCACGCCGACACCCACCTATACCTACCAGTGGCAGCAGTGCAACGCAGCCGGCGAAGCCTGCACCACCATCCCCGGCGCTACTGCGACCGGGTATGTGCCAGAAGAAGGCGACCTCGGGCACACGCTGCGCGTCGCCGTCACCGCCACCAACGCCGCCGGCAACGCGATGGCAACGAGCGCCCAGACGATCGCGATCAGCAGCCCACCGGTCAACACGCTGCTGCCGAGCATCTCCGGCACGGCCCAGCAGGGCCAAACCCTGAGCGCGACGAGCGGAACCTGGAACGGCATCCCGGCCCCGACCTACGCCTACCAGTGGAAGCAGTGCAATGCCGCGGGTGAAGCATGCACCACGATCGGCGGCGCGACCTCCTCCACATACGCGCCCGTCGCGGGCGACGTCGGACACACTCTGCGCGTCGCCGTCACCGCCACGAACACCGCCGGGAACGCAACAGCGACCAGCACCCAGACGGTCCTCGTGAACGCCCCGCTCAACACCGTGGCGCCGAGCGTCTCGGGCACCGTACAGCAGGGCAAAACGCTGACCGCCGCCACCGGCACCTGGCTCGGCACCCCCGCCCCCGCCTACACCTACCAGTGGAACCAATGCAACAGCGCAGGCGAAGCCTGCACCACGATCACCGGCGCCACCACCTCCACCTACATCCCGGCCGCAGGCGACGGCGGCTTCACGCTCCGCGTCGCGGTGACCGCAACCAACACTGCGGGGACCGTGACCGCGACCAGCGCCCAAACCGTCGCCATCATCACGACGCCGCTCAACACCGTTCTGCCGAGCATCTCCGGGACCGCCCAGCAGGGGCAGACGCTGACGGGCAGCACAGGGACGTGGAGCGGCTACCCGGCCGCCACCTACACCTACCAGTGGCAGCAGTGCGACGCCGCCGGCAACAACTGCACCACGATCGGCGGCGCCACCACCACCTACGTGCCGGTGCTGGGCGACGGCGGACACACGCTGCGCCTCGCCGTCACCGCCACCAACACCGCCGCCAACGCAACAGCGACCAGCACCCAGACCGCCGCCGTGGCCACCCCGCCGGTCAACACCGTGCTGCCGAGCATCTCCGGCACCGTGGAACAGGGCAAAACCCTGAGCTCCTCCACAGGCACCTGGCTCGGCACACCCACCCCGACCTACACCTACCAGTGGCAGCGGTGCAACGCCGGAGGCGAAGCCTGCACTACAATTTCCGGCGCCACCGCGAGCACCTACGTGCTGGTCGTCGCCGACGGCGGCGACACCATCCGGGTCGCGGTCACTGCCACCAACTCAGCGGCGGGAGTCACCGCGACGAGCGCACAGACCGTCCTGGACGGCAGCGCACCGGTCAACACCGTCGCGCCGACCGTCTCGGGCACCGCCAAACAGGAATACACAGTGACCGGCACGACCGGCACCTGGAGCGGGGCCCCGACCCCGACCTACACCTACCAATGGCAGCGCTGCAACGGCGCTTGCGCGAACATCAGCGGGGCGACCGCGACGAGCTACAAAGCGACCTCTACGGATGTCGGCTACACGCTGCGGATCGCCGTCACCGCCACCAACTCGGTGGGAGCCGCGACCGCATACAGCGCCCAGACCGCGGCCGTGGTCATCGCGCCGCCCGTCAACATCGGGCTACCTTGCATATCGTTCATTTACACTGACAGGTGCATCACGGAACTCAACAGTGAAACGTCGTTCTCGATAACCCGTGGCACGTGGACCAACTCTCCCACAAGCTTTAGCTGGCACACATACACGACAGGCGAAGGCGGTGACCTCGGGGGAGAAGTAATTGAATTACTGGGATACGCAGAAGTCGACAAATGCTATGCATTACCACAAACGGTTTGGTCGGTCGTCACCGCAACCAACGCGGGTGGCAGCACCTCGGCGACTACCCCCAGCGTGTACTGCCCTTATTAGCGTCTCGGCATCCCCCGCCGGGACGGCCAGCGCATCCCGGGTTGCCCCAGGATCTCGTGCTCAAGGCTGCGCCCGAGCCGCTGGACCGTGCCCCTGATCGTCGGGGGCAGGCGGCGCCGGCCCGACATCGTGGTTGAGTGGCGAACTCGACCCGCTCGATCGTCGTCCGGGTCCTCGCAGCTTGATCAGCTCGGTCTCCGTAGAGGCCGATCGCGCTCTCCGCGAGGGCAGGCAGCTCAAGGCTGTCTGGTCACGAGGCGGCCCGGCCGCGCACCGCCAGCGCCACCGCCTGCACGCGAGTCCTGGCACCGAGCTTGTTGGTCGCGTTGCGCACGTGCGTGCGCACGGTCTCGGGCGAGAGGTACAGGCGATTTGCGATCCCCTGACCGGTGAGGCCGTCGGCGAGCAGCCCTAGGACCTCATGCTCGCGGGGACTGAGCCGATCCAGGCGTGAGAGCTCGGTGCCACGGGACAGAAAGGCGGCGAGGTCGGGGTCGACGTAGCTGCCGCCGTCGGCGACCCGGATCAGCGCGTCGATCAGCCGCGATGGAGGCGATGACTTCAGTACGAATCCGCGTGTGCCCACGCGCGCAGCCTCCACGAGCGCCTCGTCGTCCTGGGCGAGGCCGGTGTAGATAACGATGGCCGCGTCGGGATTGCGGCTCAGCAGCTCCCGGACCAGCCCGGTCGAATGCTCGCTACCGAGACGCACGTCGACCAGGGCCACGTCATACCGGCGCCGGTCGAGCAGGCCGCGTGCCTCCTCGAGCTCGCCTGCGACCCCCGCGACGCGCATTCCTTCTCGGCCCAAGAGCAGCTCTACACCCTTGCGTACGCTGAGATGGTCGTCGACGACGATCACCTCGATCTGCTCACCGTCCACTTGAGACCATCCACTCCTCGTGCTGCGGTCAGCGGCGCGTGAGCGCTCGCGGCTCAGATCATGACAGCAGTGAGCGGCGGCGAGCGGTCGTCGGCTTGATGCAATCGTTCGAACTCCTGGAACTTCGGGTCGGTGCGGCGCCGCTTGCGCCGGCCGGCTCAGGTGCCTTCACGAGCTGTTGGCCCTCTACTGTCGAGCGCTCGCGCACGATCGGCGAGCGCAGGTACTCGTGGTCGAGTCCGGCGAAAACCTCGACAAGCTCTGGGTCGAACTGCTTGGCGCTCTGGTCGCGTATCTCCTGCACGGCTGCCTCCAGGGTCCAGGCGGGCTTGTAGGGGCGCGCGAACAGGAGCGCATCAAACACGTCCGCGATCGCGACGATTCGGGCCGCGAACGGGATCTCGAGCTCCCGCAGACCGTCGGGGTAGCCGTTTCCATCCCAGTGCTCGTGGTGGCGCAACGCGATCGTCTCGGCCAGGCGGAGCTCGGGCACGTCGCTGTCGGCGAGGATCTCTGCGCCGATCCGCGCATGCTTCTGCATCAGCTTGCGCTCGCTCGCGGTGAGCAAGCCCGGCTTCAGCAGGATCCGGTCGGGCACACCGATCTTGCCGACGTCGTGAAGCGGCGCCGCGGCAGCCAACAGTTGGGCGACGTCGGGCGGCAGGCCACATGCCCGAGCGATAACGGCCGAGGTGCGCCCGACCCGTTCAGTGTGCTCGCCCGTTTCGTCGTCGCGCATCTCCGCGGCCGTCGCAAGATGGCGGAGCACCTCCTCGCGTGCGCGCGTCAGTTCCTGTGAGCGGCCGGCTATGGCCTCTGCAAGCTCGGTGTTGCGTGCGATCAGCTCTCCCTGCAGCAGGCTCGTCAGCAGCGCGTTGTTCACGCGCATCTTGACCTCCTGTGGGTCGATCGGTTCGGCGACGAAGTCGCGCACCCCGACCTCGAGCGCGCGGCGGCGCTGCGCGTCGTCGGCCTTGTCGGTTATCACGATCACCTGCAGGCGGCCCTTGCGCATTGCAGGGACAAGCCGTTCGACGACCGCGAGGCCATCCATGTCGGGAAGATCCAGATCGAGCAGCACCAGGTCCACCCACATGTGGCTGCAGAGCGCGAGAACCTCCGCGCCGCCGGCCACGTAGTTGACGTATTCGTAGCCGTCCTCGAGCAGGATCCGCTGCACGGGGCGTCCATAGGCACCGAGTCCGTTCGCCACGACGATGTGCTGTTTTTTCACCTTTGTTGCCATTCTTGTGATCGGTGATCGCTGTCCGCGCATTGATATAGCGCGCGCGTCGAGGTTCATATCGACACGCCCGGGCCGGTTCAGCTACCACGTTCCGGTGAGCCCCCGCCGTGAAGGGGTCCGGCGATGGCCTGTTACCGCAATGCGGGGATGACGCACGGCTGCGTGACCGCCGAAATCGCTCGTGCCGCATCAAACGCGGCTGTTTCGTGACCGACGACTTCGGCAAGGAGTGCCATGACCAGCTTCTCGAACACCAAACTGCGGCTCTTGGGTGCGTGCGCCCTCTCGCTCGGCGCTTTGGCGGTCACCGCCTCCTCAGCCGCAGCGACCTCCGCCACGGCGACGTTGACGTCCGGCTAGCTCGGCTTCGTTTCCGCGCCGACCGCAGTGAGCTTTCCGTCGACTGCGTTGCCGGGTTTGAACCTGACGCTCACCGCGCCCGAGACGATCGACATCGGCGATGCCACGGGCTCCGGCCTCGGCTGGAACGTCACCTGGACGTTCACGCTAGCGAGCGGCCCGTAGGGGCGTGGCTCAGGCCTGCTCCCCGCCGGCCATCGCCGGCAGGATCACCAGGGTGTCTGCATCTCCCACCGCGGTCTGAAGGCCCTCGAGCACGCGCACGTCCTCGTCGTTGAGGTACACGTTCACGTAGCGGTTGAGCTCGCCGTCTGCGGAGAACAGCTGCGACTGGGTGGCAGGGTGGCTGGAGGCGAGGTCGTGCAGCACGTCGCCGACGGTCGCGCCGGAGGCCTGCAGCTCCTTCTCTCCGCCCACCGAGGCGCGCAGGACCGGGGGTATCTTGACCGTCGCCATCGCTTCGCGGGAGACTAGCCGGCTGCGGCGCAGAACGCCTCGTAATCCGGGAATACGCCGAGCTCCTCGTCGGTGATCTCGCCGGGCTCTCGCGAGCAGATCGGGCACTCCGGGTCGCGGTGCACCTTGACCTCCGTAAGCGTCGCGCCGAGCGCGTCATACAGCAGCAGCCTGCCGATCGCGGGCTCGCCGATGCCGAGGATCAGCTTGACCACCTCGGTGGCCTGCAGCAGACCCATCGTCCCGGGCAGCACGCCGAGCACGCCATTGGCGCCGCACGACGGCGCGAGCTCTGCGGGCGGCGGCTCGCGGAACAGGCAGCGATAGCACGGCCCCTCGTAGGGCTTGAACACCGACAGCTGGCCGTCGAAGCCGAGAATCGAGGCGGACACCACCGGGATGCGCAGGCGCACCGTGGCGTCGTTGAGCAGGTAGCGGGTGGGGAAGTTATCGACGCCGTCGACCACCACGTCGTAGCCCTCGATGATCTCCATGATGTTCGAAGCGTCGATCCGCGTCTGATACTTGACCACGTTCACGTCGGGGTTCAGCGCATGGATCGACTCCTCGGCCGAGTCGACCTTCGGTATGCCGATGCGCTGGGTCGAATGGATCACCTGGCGCTGCAGGTTCGACAGGTCGACGTCGTCGTCGTCGACGATCCCGAGCGTGCCCACTCCCGCCGCAGCAAGGTAGAGCGCGGTCGGCGAGCCAAGCCCGCCGGCGCCGAGCAGCAGCACCTTGGCGTCGAGCAGCTTCTGCTGGCCCTCGACGCCGATCTCGGGGATGAGCAGGTGGCGCGAGTAGCGCTCGCGCTGCTCGCTGCTGAGCGCGCGCGGCACCTGCACCTCGTAGCCGCGGTCCTTCCACAGGGCGATGCCGCCGGTCATCGAGCGCACATGCTCGTAGCCGAGCTCCTGGCTGAGCGTGCGCGCGGCGTAGGCGGAGCGATTGCCGGACGCGCAGTACAGGATCACCTGCGTCGAGCGGTCTGGCACGACGCCCTCGATGCGCGTCTCCAGGTAGCTGCGCGGCACGTGCTTGGCTCCGGGCAGATGGCCGGCCGCGAACTCCTCGGTCTCGCGCACATCGATCAGCGCCACGCCCTCGTGCATCAGCTCGCTGACCTCGGAGGGGTCGACCTCCTCGATCTGGCTCTTGACTTGACGGAGAAGCTCCGCACCTGAGGGACTCATCTAAAAACTCCTAAACCACGGTCGGGATTCATGTCCTTCACAAAGTGTAGCGGTGGACGAGCGCCTTTTCCATGCCCGCCGGCCCCGCTCTGGCGGCGGCGCCGAGCCTTCCACCGATGCGCCCGCCGAGACGCGATCATTGCGAGGTCGTGCGCGCTCGCTCACACACACTCTCGCTCGCCGGGATCGCGCTCGGGGCCGCCCTCGCCGCGTTCAGCTGCGCGGGCTGCGCAGGGAGCGCCGGCCCGAAGAGCCGCGACGCGGGCGCGCAGGCCCTGGCCTCCGCCTTCGACGGCGCGGAGATCCAGCAGGCGCCCCCCGCCGCGCCCTTCACGCTGAGCGACCCGCACGGGGCCGGGGTCGCTCTATCCCATTACCGCGGCCACGTCGTCGTGCTCTCCTTCCTGTACCCCACCTGCGGCGCCACCTGCGTGCTCGTCGCGCAGCAGATCCGAGGAGCGCTCGATGAACTCGGCCACCCGGTACCGGTGCTGTTCGTGAGCGCCAAGCCCTCGGCCGACACGCGCGCGAGCGTCGCGCGCTTCCTCTCCTCGGTGTCGCTGTCGCGACGCGCCGAGTACCTGAGCGGGCCGCTGTCCCGGCTGCGGCAGGTGTGGCGCTCCTACCGGATCACGCCGGCGGAAAGCGACCCCGCGAGGTTCAAACGCGACATCACCGTGATGCTGATCGACCAGCGCGGGCGAGAGCGCGTGGTCTATGGGCTCGAACAGCTCACGCCCGAAGCGCTCGCCCACGACATCCGGACGCTCGAACAGGGTTGATACCCTAGCTCCCAGGTAGGAAATCTTGCGATGATGTTCTCAACCAAGGCCGAGTACGGCGTGCGCGTGATGGTCGAGCTGGCCGGGCGCCCAGGCGATGAGCCGGTGCCGCTCGCGGAGATCGCCGCGCGCGGCGGGCTTCCGCTCGCCTACCTGGAGCACCTCGTCGCGCGGCTGCGCAAGGCCGGTCTCGTCGACTCGCGCCGCGGCTCCCATGGCGGCTACCTTCTCGCCCGCCCGGCCGCCGAGATCACGATGGCCGAGGTGGTCGAGGCGCTCGAGGGCGCTATCGCGCCGATCGAGTGCATCTCCGAGGCCGCCGACGGCTCGATCGTGTGCGCGCGAGAGACCGACTCGGCGCACGTGTGCCCGACGAAGTTCCTGTGGACGCGTGTGCGCTTCTCGATCATCTCGACCTTGCGAGAGACCACTCTCGCCGACCTGCTGCTCAGCACGCCGGAGCCCACTGGGCCGGCGCTGCCCCTGGGCTTGCAACCGCTGAGCAGCGAATCGCTAACGACTGGAGCCTGACCACACGCCATGGCCGACCTGGAGATCAAAGACCTGCATGTGCGCACCGAGGACCACGAGATCCTGCGCGGCGTCGACCTCGACATCAGCCGCGGCGAGATTCACGCGCTGATGGGGCCCAACGGCTCGGGCAAGTCGACCCTCGCGAACACGCTCCTGGGCCATCCCTCCTACGAGATTACGCAGGGGTCGATCGTGTTCAAGGGCGAGGACATCACCGAGTCCGAGCCGCACGAGCGCGCCAAGGCGGGCCTGTTCCTGGCCTTCCAGTACCCCGTCGCGATCCCCGGCGTATCCGTCGCCAACTTCCTGCGCATGGCGATCAACGCCAAGCGCGAGGAGCCGATCCAGGTGCGCGAGTTCCGCACCCAGCTTCAGCGCGCGATCGAGCTGCTCGACGTCGACCGGGCCTTCACCTCGCGGCATCTCAACGACGGCTTCTCAGGCGGCGAGAAGAAGCGCGCCGAGATCCTGCAGATGGCGATGCTCGCCCCCGACATCGCAATCCTCGACGAGACCGACTCGGGACTCGACATCGATGCTCTGCGCACGGTCGCCGAGGGCGTGCAGCGCCTGCATGACGAGCAGGGCCTGGGCGCGCTCATCATCACCCACTACCAGCGCATCCTGCACTACGTGCGCCCCGACTACGTCCACGTCCTGATGGACGGGCGGATCGTGCTCGAGGGAGGCGTCGAGCTGGTCGAGCGCCTCGAGCGCGAGGGCTATGACCAGATCCGCCAGGAGGTCGGCGCAGGCGCAACCGATGACTCGGTGGCGGCCGGTGAGCGCGGTGCCTGACGCGGGCGACCGCGACGACGGCCAGGGCGGCGTGCAGGTCAAGGCCGGGCGCCACCGCGAGGCGAGCCTGTACCACGCGCTCGGCGGCAGCGGAGCGGGAGACGGGCGCACGCTCGATGAGCTGCGTGAAGCGGCGCTGCGTGCCTATGAGAAGCTCGAGCTGCCGGTGTGGCGGCGCTCGGGATTCTGGACCACGAGCCTGCGCGAGCTCGACCTCGAGGCGCTCGACGACGGGGACGCGCAGCCGGGTTCGGGCGCCGTGCCGGATGTCGTGACCCGCACGCTTGCCGAGCGCACCCGGGCCGGGCGGATCGTGCAGAGCGCGAACGCGGTCGTCGAGGTGCAACTCGAGCCTTCGCTCGCTGAGCGCGGCGTGATCCTGTGCTCGCTCGCGGACGCCTTCCGGGAGCACCCGCGGCTGGTCGGAGAGTGGTACTCAAAGCGCCTTCAGATAGACCGCAACAAGCTCGAGGCCGCGAACGCCGCTTTCTGGAGCGCCGGCGTGTTCCTGTACGTGCCCGCCGGCGTGGTCGTCGAGGACCCGTTCGAGATCGTCTACGCGATCGAGCGCCCGGGCGTCGCGCAGTACGGACGCACGCTCGTGCTCGGCGGGCCCTCGAGCGAGTTCCGGGTTCACGAGTACGACCTGGCGGAGGATTTCGAGGGCCAGGCGCTCCACGCCGGCGCGTTCGAGCTGTACCTGCAGGACGGCGCTCGCTGCCGCCTCGCGCAGGTGCAGGACTGGGGCGCCGGCGAGGTGTTCGACGTCTCCACGCGCTTCGTTGGGGTTGGCCGCGACGCCTACTGCCACTGGCTTCCGGCGCTGCTCGGCGGGCACCTCGTGCGCCAGCACCTCGAGCTCGCTGTCAGCGAGCCGGGCGGCGACATGGCCTTCCGCGGCATTTTCTTCACCGAGCAGCACGAGCACCTCGACGTGTTCGCCGTCGACCTGCACGAGACCGGCCCCTCAGGCGGAGACGTGCACTGGCGCGGGGCCGCGACCGGCGAGAGCCGGGCGAGCTTCGAGGGGCTGATCGAGATCGACCCGGGCGCGCAGCAGACGCACACCTACCTGCAGATCCATTCGATGATGCTCTCGCCCAAAGCGCGCATCGACGCGATCCCCTCGGTGCTCGTCTCCGCCGACGATGTGTCGGCATCACACGGCGGCACCGTCGGCGAGCTCGACGAGACCGCGATCTTCTACATGCAGTCGCGCGGCCTCGACCGAGCGGCCGCGGTGCGCATCATCGTCGAGGGCTTCTTCGAGCCCATGCTCGCCGAGCTCCACGACGAGCCGCTCGAAGAGCTCGTGCGGGCAAGGGTCGGCGAGAAGCTCGCGGCCGCGCGAGAGGACATCGAGGCCTATGCCACAAGTCGCTGAGAGCTCTCTCGGCGTGAAGGCCGACTTTCCGATCCTCGCGCGCCGCTTCAACGGCAGCGAGATCGTCTACCTCGACTCGGCCGCCACCTCGCAGAAGCCCCAGGTGGTGATCGACGCGGTCTCAGAGCACCTCGCGCGCCACAACGCGAACGTGCACCGCGGCGTGTACGCGCTCGCGCAGGAGGCCGACGCGGCATACGAGCGCGCCCGCGCGCGGGTCGCCGCGTTCACAGGCGCTGCCGAGCGCGGCACGATCTTCACCAAGAACGCGACCGAGGCGATCAACCTGGTTGCGTACTCGTGGGGTCGCGCCAACGTGCGCGCGGGCGACGCCGTGCTCATCACCCAAATGGAGCATCACGCGAACATCGTGCCCTGGCAGGTCCTCTGCCACGAGCGCGGAGCGATGCTTCGCTACCTGGAGGTCGACGGGCGCGGTGAGCTCTCGCTCGACGCGCTCGATCGCGAGCTCGCTCGCGGCGACGTGCGCCTGGTCGCGTTCGCGCACGTTTCGAACGTGCTCGGCACGATCAATCCCGTCGCCGAGATGGCCTCTCGCGCGCGCGAGGCCGGAGCGGTGTCTGTGATCGACGGCGCGCAGGCGGTTCCGCACATGCCCGTGGACGTGGGCGCGATCGGTGCGGACTTCTACGCGTGGACCGGGCACAAGGCGCTCGGACCGACCGGTGTCGGCGTGCTGCATGGCCGCGTCGAGCTGCTTGAGCAGATGGAGCCCTTCCTGACCGGCGGCGACATGATCGCCTCTGTGGACTTCCAGTCGGCGACGTGGAACGAGCTGCCGATGAAGTTCGAGGCAGGCACGCCGATGGTCGCCGAGGCGGTCGGGCTCGGCGCCGCAGTGGAGTACCTCTCGGAGCTCGGCATGGAGCGCGTGCGCTCGCACGAGCGCGAGCTCACCGCCTACATGCTCGAGCGCCTCGCCCAGGTGCCGGGACTGCGCGTCGTCGGCCCGCCCGAGGCCGAGCGCCGCGGCGGCCTCGCGTCGTTCACGATCGAGGGCATGCACCCGCACGACATCGCCGAGCTGGCTGACCGCGGCGGCGTTTGCATCCGCGCGGGCCACCACTGCGCGCAGCCGCTCATGCGCTGCCTGCACGTCGGCGCGACCGCACGGGCGAGCGTCGGCGTCTACAACCACCCCGGCGACATCGACGCGCTGATCGACACGCTGTCGAGGGGGCGCGAGGTGTTCGAGCTCTGAGCATGGACGACCTGTACCGCGATTACATCCTCGAGCACTACAAGCGCCCGCACAACTTCGGCGAGCTCGAGCCGCACGACCTCGAAGCGCTCGAGCACAACCCGCTGTGCGGCGATGAGCTCGGCGTGCACATACGCGTCAAGGATGACCGCATCGAGGACATTCGCTTCCAGGGCCACGGCTGCGCGATCTCGCAGGCCGCCGCCTCGATCGCCTCGGAGGAGCTCAAGGGCATGGAGCTCGATCGGGTCGGGCAGCTCGGCGCGGACTGGATGATCGAGCTGCTCGGGATCCCTGTGTCGGCCACGCGGCGCAAGTGCGCGCTGCTGAACCTGAAGGTCGTACGGAGCGCAGTGTCGGGCGACCACGACTGGCCCACGTGAGCAGAAGTCAGCTCGCGGACTCGGGCACGCCTCTGGCTGCGCCGAGGCCAGATCCTGGCTAGACGGGTGCGCCGGACGACGCCCGCGCCCGCGATACAATTCCTACTTCGTAGCACAGGATTCTCAAGCTACCCGCGAGGAACTCCCCATGGCCACTGCAGAGAGCACCAGGATCACCAAGCCAAGCCCGATCGTCGAGGACGACCAGGGTCAGCTGCGTGCCCGCCAGGGCATCTCGCGTGAGGTTGTCAGCGAGCTCTCGAAGATCAAGGGTGAGCCCGACTGGATGGCCGAGAAACGGCTGAAGTCACTCGAGATCTTCGAACGCAAGCCGATTCCGACGTGGGGCCCGGATCTGAGCGGCCTGAACCTCGATGACCTCGTGCTCTACTCGCCCCCCACCGCCGGGCGCTTCAACAGCTGGGACGACGTGCCCGAGGATATGAAGCAGACCTACGAGGACCTCGGCATCCCCCAGGCCGAGCGCGAGCACCTCGCCGGCGTCGTCGGCGTGTGGCGCCAGGAGCCGGTGTACGAGGGCCTCAAGGAGGAGTACGCCAAGCTCGGCATCCTGTTCTGCTCGATGGACACCGCGATCACCGAGTACCCCGAGCTGGTGCAGAAGTACTTCATGAACAAGTGCGTCCCTGCGCAGGACAACAAGTTCTCGGCGCTGCACGGCGCGGTCTGGTCCGGCGGCGCGTTCTGCTACGTCCCCAAGGGCGTCAAGTGCGACCTGCCGCTGCAGTCCTACTTCCGTATGGAGGGCGCCGGCGAGGGCACCTTCGAGCACACGCTGATCGTCGCCGACGAGGGCGCGGAGGTGAACTACATCGAGGGCTGCACCGCGCAGACCTACAGCGTCAACTCGATGCACTCCGCGGTCGTCGAGATCTTCGTGCACGAGGGCGCCAAGGCCCGCTACACCACCGTGCAGAACTGGTCCAAGGACGTCTACAACCTCAACACCAAGCGCGCGGTCGTCGAGGCCAACGGCACGGTCGAGTGGGTCGGCGGATCGATGGGCGCGAAGTACGTGATGCTCTACCCGGGCTCGTTCCTGATGGGCGAGGGCGCGCGCGCCGACCACCTCAACGTGGGCGTGGCGGGCAAAGGCGTGCACAAGGACACCGGCGCGAAGGTCGTCCACCTCGCGCCGAACACGACCTCCAACATCCTCGCCAAGTCGATCTCCAAGGACGGCGGGATCATGGGCTACCGCGGCCTCGTCAAGATGGGCCACAACTCCGCCGGCTCCAAAGCGCGCGTGCAGTGCGACGGGCTGATGATGGACGGCGAATCGCGCTCGGACACGTGGCCGGACATCCAGATCCAGAACCCTAACGTGACAGTCGCCCACGAGGCGACCGTGGGGCGCATCTCCGACGAGCAGCTCTTCTACATGGGCTCGCGCGGCTTCACCGAGGACGAGGCGGCCGCGATGATCGTCAACGGCTTCATCGAGCCGGTGACCAAGGAGCTGCCGATGGAGTACGCGGTCGAGCTGAACCGGCTGATTCAGCTGGAGATGGTCGGAAGCATCGGCTAGGCCGTATTCTCTCATGACTATGGTAATGTGACCATGGTCATGGAGCGTTCGATCTCAGCGAGCAAGTTCAAGGCCGAATGCCTTGCGATCCTGGACGAAGTCTCGGGCGGCGGCGGTGAGGTGGTCGTGACGAAGCGCGGGCGGCCGGTCGCGCGTGTGGTCGCGGCTGTCGAGCCGCGTGACCTGCTCGGCTCGGTCAGGTTCAACGTCCCGGACGACGAGCTGCTCGCCCCGCTCGAGCCTGACTGGGACGCCGAACGAGCGTGATCCTGCTGGACACGCACGCCTGGCTGTGGTGGGCGTCTGACCCCGACCGCCTATCAGGAACGGCGCGGGCGGCGATCTCGCAGGAGCCGCGCGTTGGGGTCTCGACGGTGAGCGTGTGGGAGGTCGCGACGCTCCACCGGCGTGGACGCATCTCCTTGGACCGCGACATACGCGACTGGGTGGCCAGGTCGCTTAGCGCGAAACGAATCGACGCGTTCTGGCCACCGACAGTGGAGGTCGCGCTGGTCGCGGCAGGGCTCGACGGCCGCGATTTTCCGGGAGACCCTGCCGACCGCCTGATCTTCGCCACGGCACGCGTGGCCGGCGGCCGACTGGTCACTCGCGACGAGCGCATCCGCGCGTTTGACCCTGAGCACACGATCTGGTGATGCGTGCGCCCGTGGACACGATCGTCGCGCCGCTGCTGCCGGCGCGGGCCCGTGGCTGAACCTGCCCGAGGAGGGCGCGATCGCGATCCAGCGCGATCGGCCGATGCTCGTGGAGTTCTGGGACTTCTGCAGGCCGAACTCGATGCGCACGCTGCCCTACGTGAAGGCCTGGTACGAGCGCTACGCGCAGGCGGGGTTGCGGTGATCGGGGTCCACTGCCCGGGCTTTGAGGCCTCGCGCGACCCCGACGCCGTCTCGGCCGCCGTGGCACGCCTCGATGTCCCCTACCCGGTGCTGATCGACAACGAGTTCGAGGCGTGGCAGGAGTACGGCAACGAGGGCTGGCCCGCGCGCTACCTGTTCGACGAGCGCGCCAGGCTGTTCGACTACCACTACGGGGAGGGCGCATACGCAGACACCGAGCTCGCGATCCAGGAGCTGGTGGGCGAGCAGCGCGAGGTGCTCGCGCCGCTGCGCGCCGAGGATGCGCCGGGAGCACGCCTGGCAGCCCAGACCGAGGATCAGCCGGGGGCCTACTGCGGCCCCTACGAGGCGGGCGGCGTGTGGGCCGTGCTCGAGGGCGCGGGCGAGGTGTACTTCAACGACGACGACGACGCCCGCCGCGGACGCGAGCTGACCGTCGCGCACCCTGGGGCCTTCGAGCTGCTCAGCACGAGCGCCATACCGCCGGCGTGCTCGAGCTGCGGCCAGGCCCGGGCGTTCGCTGCCTGGCCACCTGCTTCACCCCCGGCGTGAGCTGAGCGCCGCCGCGGGGGTTGGCAAGCGCTGCCCGCCAGCGCCTAGCGCGGCCGCCTCACGGCTGGCCTGAGCTCATCGTGCGCGCGGTCCTGGAGCAGGCGCAGCACCTGCGGCGGGCCGCTGTCCTCGACCAGCACGCAGGTACCCGGCCAGTAGGGGCTCTCGCCGGGCGTCCGGGTCAGGAAGATGCCCGCGTAGGTCCAGTTGCCGGCATTCACCAGCCGTGCGCCGGCACGGCCGCGCCACTCACCCTGATCGTCGCCCGGGAGCGGCCCGGCGCGATGGGTGTGGCCGAAGACCACGTAGGCCTCGCCGAGGCCGAGGCGAGCCGCGACCTCGCCCATCGCCTCGAGGCCGGCGCGACGCAGCTCGACGGCTGAGATGTCGCTGCGCAGGGGACCGAGGCCGGCGCGGTTGAGGGCCGCGACAGCCAGCGGAAAGGCGCCCGCCAGCAGCCATCTGCGAAGCCGGCGCACGAGCGGCGCGAGACCCGGTGCGCGCGCGTTGCCCGCGCCGCGATGCGTCGCGCTCGCTCGCTGGGTTCCGCGTCGACCGCCAAGCGCCTGCCAGGCAGCCACGGTCGCCAGCCCGTTCAGCGCCGCGCCGGTGCTCGCATCGCGGGCGATCGACGTCGCGCCAGGCGAACACGGGGGCGGCCACCGACTCGTAGTCCTCGACGTGCGAGAACGAACGCGCGGGCCGCCCCAGCACGCGGCTCATCGCGCCCACGCTGAGACGCTCGAGCGTCGGGACCGTCAGATGGCAGTCGAGGAAGTGACCGTGCATCGCATAGACGTCCTCGCGCACCCACAGCCCGGGGTAGGCCACGCGCATGCGCGCAGGCGCCGCCCAGCCGGCGAGCCGCTCGAGCGCGGGCGATACCTCGGAAGGCTCGAGCAGCTGCTCGAGCTCAAGGCGCGGAGGCGCAATCTCTTCGCCGCGGCCCGCGAGCCACGGTTCGACCAGCGCATGGTCGTGGTTGCCCGCGCTGATCACGAGCTCGCGCCCGGCCAACGCGTCGCCGAGCTCCTCGAAGAAAGGCCGCGCCGCCGCCATCGCCTCACGCAGCGGCCCGTGCCGCAGCTCGAGCACGTCACCGAGCAGCACCACGCGGTCGGCGTCGGCCACCGCTTCGAGCAGCACGGCGCGCAGCTCGGGACCGCGCAGCAGGTCCGAGCCCGAGATGCTCCCCAGGTGCAGGTCGGAGATGATCAGCGTGCGCATCGCTAGAGGCTGCCCACGGGGGCCCGGAGCGTCCGCGGCGGGCTCGTGTGCCTGTCGTCCTGCAGCTCGATCAGCCCGGCTTGCCGGCGACGACCGCGTCGCGGATCTGCTTGGGCAGCATGAAGCGGACGTCCTCGCGGATCACGTCGAACTCCGAGATCTCGCTGCACACCGCGCTCGCGGAAGAACTCGACGAGCTCCGTCACGAGGTTCTCGGGCGCGCTCGCGCCCGAGGAGATTCCGACCACGCGCCTGCCCTGCAGCCACTCCTCGCGCACCTCACCGACGTTGTCGATCAGGTGCGCCTCGGTGCCGCAGTCGCGCGCGACCTCGACCAGGCGCACCGAGTTGGACGAGTTGCGCGAGCCGATCACGAGCAACAGGTCGCAGCTCGGCGGCCATCTGCTTCACCGCCGCCTGGCGGTTGGTGGTCGCGTAGCAGATGTCGTCGGTGCGTGGACCAATGATCGCCGGGAAGCGCTCCCGCAGGCGGGCGAGGATCGCGCTCGTTTCATCGACCGCGAGCGTCGTCTGCGTGACGTAGGCGATGCGCTCCGGGTCCTCGACCTCGAGCTGCTCGACGTCCTCGCTCGCTCTGCACGAGCACGATCCGCTCAGGCGCCTCCCCCATCGTGCCTTCAACCTCCTCGTGCCCATCGTGCCCCACGAGCACGATCGTGTAACCATCCTGGGCGAAGCGCACGGCCTCGCGGTGGACCTTCGTGACGAGCGGGCAGGTCGCGTCGATGGTGTGCAGGCTGCGTTCCCGAGCGCCCGGCGCGCACGCTGGGTGCGATGCCGTGCGCGGAGAACACGCACACGGCGCCCTCGGGCACTTCGGTGTGCTCCTCCACGAAGATCGCGCCGCGCTCGCGCAGCTGTTCGACGACATGCTTGTTGTGCACGATCTCCTTGCGCACGTACACGGGGGCGCCGTGAATGCGCAGCGCGTGTTCGACGGTCTGCACCGCGCGGTCAACGCCCGCGCAGTAGCCGCGCGGGGCAGCCAGCACGAGCTGCTCTACGGTGTTTGCCACGGGTGCCATTGTAGTTGGCGGCCCGGTACGCTAAGCGCGATGGCGCAACGTCACCTCGACCGGCTCACCGCTGTCGACGCCTCCTTCCTGCACCAGGAGGGGCCCGTCTCGCACATGCACATCGGCGGGGTCACGATCGTCGAGGGGCCGGCGCCGCGCATGGAGGAGTTCCTGGAACAGATCCGCAGGCGCCTACACGTGGTGCCGCGCTACCGCCAGAAGCTCGCCTACACCGCGCTCGACAGCGGTAGGCCCGTGTGGATCGACGACCCGAGCTTCAACCTCGAGTACCACATCCGCCACACCGCGCTGCCGACGCCGGGGCGCTGGGAGCAGCTCCAGGACCTGACCGCGCGCATCTTCTCCCAGCAGCTCGACCGCTCCAAGCCCCTGTGGGAGATGTGGTTGATCGAGGGGCTCGAGCAGGACCGCTTCGCGCTCATCACCAAGACCCACCACTCGCTCATCGACGGCATCGCAGGCGTCGATCTGGCGACGGTCCTGTTCGACCTCTCCCCGGATCCGCCGCCGCCCGCGCTGCCTCGCAACGCGTGGAAACCCCAGCCCGAACCGGGTCCAGCCGCGCTGCTGACCGCCGGTCTCGTCGGAGCGCTTCGCGCCGGCGTCGCGATCGCCGACGGCGCCGTCGAGGCTCTGATGCATCCCGAGCGAGCGCTCACCCGCGCCCGCGAAGCCGCCGAGGGCATCGGAGAGATCGTGTGGGCGGGCCTGAACCCGGCCCCGGAAACGCCGCTCAACGTGCCGATCGGACCGCATCGGCGCTTCGTCGGCGTGACCGCTCAGCTCGATGACTTCAAGACCGTCAAGAACGCGTTCGGCGGGACTGTCAACGACGTCGTGCTCGCCGTCGTTGCGGGCGCGCTGCGGACGTTCCTGATCTCGCGCGGGCGTCGCACCGCGGGCGTCGAGCTGCGCGCGCTCGTGCCCGTGTCGGTGCGCACCGAACACGACGAGCACGGAAGCGGCAACCGCATCGTGGTGATGCGCGGCCCGCTGCCCGTGTACATCTCCGATCCGCTGAACCGGCTCCGCTTCGTCGCGCACGCGATGGAAGGCCTGAAGGAGTCAAAACAGGCGCTCGGCGCGGAGGTAATCGCCGGCGCGCAGAACTTCGCGCCGCCCACGATCCTCGCGCAGGCGTCGCGCCTGAACTTCTCGACGCGCCTGTTCAACCTGATCGTGACCAACGTGCCGGGTCCGCAGTTCCCGCTGTATGTGCTCGGGCGGGAGATGATTCAGGTGATCCCGGTCGCGTTCCTGCCCGAAAACCACGCGCTGGCGATCGCGATCATGTCCTACAACGGCCAGATGAACTTCGGGCTGCTCGGCGACTTCGACGCACTGCCCGACATCGACGCGATCGGTGAGAACATCGCCGAGGAACTCGCCACGCTCCTGTCGCTCGCGCGCGAGCAGGCCCCCGCGGCCGTCTAGCGGGCTCGCGCGCCCGCGCTCAGTCGCCGAGCGTGCCGCTTGCGTCGCGAGCGGAGGTTTGTGCCGCGCGTTCTGACGGCACCGTTCGTTCTGGTCGTCAGGATTACCACAGGCCTAGCACGGGCTGTGACATCGCCCCTCAGGCGGCGCTGAACCGCGCAAGTCGCCGCCGAAGCAGCGGGTAGGCTGCGCGAAATCTCGATGAGGGAGGCTCAGATGTCGTTGCTCGAGCGACTGCCGCGATTGACCTACGCCAACGTGGTCTCATCGTTGGCGCTGTTTGCGGCTCTCGGCGGAGGCGCCTATGCGGCTACCGGTGGTTTCGTGTCCGGCGGCGCGGTTCGCTTCTGCGTCAGCAAGAACGGATCGGTTAGCGCCGTAAAGGCGGGCAAGAAGTGCAAGCACGGCACCACCACGCTCGTGCTGAACCAGGAAGGCGTGGCGGGCAAAAACGGCACGAACGGCACGAACGGCACGAACGGGGCTCAAGGTCCGCCTGGGCCCGCCACGGGGCCAGCCGGCGGTGACCTTACAGGCAGCTACCCAAACCCCCTAATCGGTCCTAGCAAGGTCACAACAACGAAGCTCGCGGATGAATCCGTCACCACCTCCAAGCTCGCAAAAGAATCCGTGCATGCGGCCGATCTCGGCACGATCACCGAAGTCACGGCAAGCGAACCCATCGGAAACGGAGAATTCGGCTCGATCGCTGTCACCTGCCCCGCGGGCACCGTCCTGATCTCGGGTGGATTTCAGCCGGACAACTTCGGGGTAAACGCCACCTCGTCGCTGAGAGATGGCAATGGATGGGAGTACCAGGCCGTCAACCAGAGTGGCGGTGGCTCGACGTTGAAAGTGTTCGCCTACTGCCTGCAAGCCTGAGCCCCCGAACCCGTTGCGCGAGGGCCCCGCGGGCGTGATCCGTCGGGGCCTTCGCCGGTCGAGGCCGCTGCGATTGTCGCGCAGCTCGCACACTTGCCAGCCGATCAGTAGCCGAGCGCGAACTTGGCGTCCTCGCTCATCCGCTCCGGCGACCACGGCGGCGTGAACACCATCTGCGGCTCCACGCTCTTCACGCCCTCCAGTTCGCCGACGAACTCCTCGATCTGTTCGTTGACCATCGGGCCGATCGGGCAGCCCGGCGTGGTCAGCGTAAACGTCACGCGCACGTGCCCGTCGTCCAGCTCGACACCGTAGATCAATCCAAGTTCCACGAAGTCGAGCCCCAGCTCGGGGTCGATCACGTTGGCGAGAGCGTCGAGGATGTCCGCCTCGCTGGGTCCGGCGGATGGCTCGCCCGCTGCGGCGGCGCTGTTATCCACGGAGCCAGTGTAGCCGGGCCCCGCGCGAGGCGCGCGTGCCTGCTGCGGGCATCAGTTGATCGCCACGTAGAAGGCGCGATCAGAGGTCACCCCGGCTACTTCGTTTTCGCCTTTCGCGTTACGGGCCACGACAGCCGCCCACGTTTCAACGGTGACCTGTGTGGTTTTCGCGTCGCACGGCGTGAACCTGCCGGCCCCGACCGTCGCGCTGATGAGCGGCACAGCCGATTCGTCCGCGTCGATCGTCGCGACTGCGTTGTGCGGCGTGAAGCCGAGGCCGGATATGCAGTAGACGCCCGGTTCGGGATGTTCGACCCTCACGCCTTCAACGCCCTTGCTGTCGCCGGTTTCGAGCGTCCCGCCTTTGGACACACGCGCGTAGGCGAGTGCAGTTCCGGGCTCGCCTCTCGGTCCGGCTTCTCCTTGATGACCAGTTTCGCCGCCGCGGCCGGCTTCGCCTGTGGGACCCGCCGGGCCCGCGGCGCCGTCCTTGCCGGCCGGGCCCGGGGTCGCGCCCAAATCGCCGGTAGCTGCTCCCCGCACCCCGCGGAGCGCCCTTAGCACGCTCGGCTTGATCTGCGAGGTCGAGGTGATGATGTAGTGGGAGGCTGCGATGCTCGTGCCGGTCATGGCGACGAACAGCGCGAGCCAGGCAACCATGTTGCGTCCGAGGGCAGCGAGGATGCGCTGGGGCATGTTTTTGCTCCTGTTGCGTTGCCGGTGACGTGCGCAGGCGGTCTGCGCTCAATGGCTGAGCGTCACGGTCTCGCTCCACGTCACCGCGCGCTGACGCGATCGCGTGAAGGCCGCCTTGACGAGCAGCTTGATCTGCTTGTTCTGGCTGAGAACGCGTCGTCCTGCACTCGTCAGGCGCAACTGCACGTTCTTTGCGCTGGAAGTCGGGAAAAAGGTGCTCGAGAACGCGAGCTCGAGCGGCCTCGCGCCGGAGCCGTGTTGCGCGCCGCTTGGCGCTTCATACCACGAGAATTCGAGCCTACCGGCCGTCATCGCAAAGAATGGGAACGCGAAGGCCCCCGCTTTGCGAACAGCGCTCAGCCGTGCGCGATGCTGGCGGTGCTCGAGCTGGCCCCGCAGCCCGGCGAGGATCTGTGCTGGGCTCGGCGGCGGGAGGGTTCCGCTCACGGGCGACAGGATCAGTTCCCGCAGGTTCGTCGCCGGCCGCTCGAGCGGGATCGCGAGGCTGTTGACGCTGATCGCCGAGACCGTGCCCGCGCTGTTGCTCGCGGTGACCATGCAGGACAGGCCGTGCCCTTCATCGCTCAGCTCGACCGTGTACGTGCTTTCGTTCGCTGAGGAGATGCTCGTGCCGTCGCGAAGCCATTGGTAGGCGAGTTCGGGCGGAGGTTCCGCCTGCCATCTACCCGGACGGCATGTGAGCTGCTCGCCTACGGCGGCCACGCCCACGACTTCGGGCGCTTCGCTCGGCGTCGGTCTTTCGCCTGCCACTTCGTCAGCGTTGCTTCTTTCCGACGCGGATGCATAGTGATTGGTCGCCGTCACCTGGCAAACGAGTTTCTCGCTGCGGTCGGCGGGAGCTACCGTGTATTCGCTCGCCGTCGCCCCGGGGATCGACTCTCCGGTCCTCAGCCACTCGTAGCTGAAGATCGGCGTTGGAGCTCCGCTCCACGTCCCGGGATCGCAGGTGAGCGTGTCGCCGACCGCCGGGGTGCCGTTGATGACGGGCTTTGAGATCGGCCCCGGTGCGCTGCCGGGAATTTCGATCGCGCCGCTGGTCACTTCTTCGGCTCCTTCGCTGTTCGCGGCAGTCACCTGACAGGAGAGCCACCTGCCCCGGTCCGCGTTTGACACGGTGTAGGTGCTGGCTGTCGCGGACGCGAGTGGCGCTCCGTCACGCAGCCACTGGTAGGTAAAGACAGGCGGCGGCTCCCCGCGCCATTCACCTCGAAGGCACGTGAGCTCTGCGCCGACGACCGGTTCCCCGGTGGCCTGCGGACCCACGATCACGGCAGGCGCTTCCCCTGGAATGCGGACACTGCTGCTCACCGCGTGGACGATCCCAACGCGGTTGCTCGCGCTGACTTCGCACGCAAGCGAATGGCCCTGGTCAGCTGTGGTGATCGTGTAGTTCGTCGAGGTTGCGGACGCGATCGGCGCACCGTCACGGAGCCACTGGTCGTTGAGCGTCGGCGCGGGATTGCCGCTCCACGTGCCCTGAGAGCACGTCAAGGTGTCCCTCACGGCTGTCTGTCCTGACACCGCCGGCGCCACCTGGGCCACGGGCGGGCTGTCGCCCGGTTCTTCCTGCTTCACCACCGCGCTGTTGCTCGCGGCCTTGGCCGGGCTGCCTTGACCATTCGTCGCGGTCACTTCGCACGAGAGCCTGTGGCCGCTGTCTTCAGCCTTGGCTTCGTAGGTCGCGGAGCTCGATCCAGCGATCGCGAGTTCATCTCTCCGCCACAGGTACTTGAATTCGGGCGGTGGCTCGCCGCCCCAGCTGCCTGGCGAGCAGGTGAGCACTTCTCCGACGGCTGCGACTTCGGGCGATACTTTGGGCGGTCGGATGAGTTCCGGGGGCGTGCCGCGCACCGAGATGGCGTTGCGGCTGTGCGCTTCCGCGCTTCCTTCGGAATTGCGCGCCGTCACGTTGCAGGACAGGCTGTGCAACCGATCCGCTTCCTCGACGAGATAGGCCTGAGCGGTTCCCGACACGATCGGTGACCCGTCGCGCAGCCATTGGTAACTGAGAATCGGTGTGGGGTGTCCACTCCACACGCCTGGCGAGCAGCTCAGCACTTCGCCGACAACCGCTTCGCTGCTTCCAAGCGCCCATGGCAGCACGACGTTTGCCGGTGGCGCGCCCGGCACCTTAAGGCTGTTGCTGACCGCGGAGGCTTCTCCCTCACTGTTGGTGGCGGTGACCCTGCAGGCGAGCGTATACCCCTCGTCCGCTTCGACGACTTGATAGGTGCTCGACTTCGCAGACGCGATCGTTTCTTGGTCGGGGAGTCCCTTGTCGCGCACCCATCGGTATGCGAGGGTCGGGGTCGGGTTACCGCCCCATGTGCCGCTCACACACGTGAGCGTGTGGCCCGGCGCCGGCGTGCCGGAGAGCTGTGGATATCCCGCCGGCGCGCTCGGCGGTTCCTCGAGCGCTCCCGGGATGTGAACGCTGTTGACGCTCCTCGCTTCGCCGTGCCCTTCCTTGGGCAGCGCAGTCACCACGCACCACAGGTTGTGTCCTGCGTCAGCGCTCGTAGTCAGGTAGTTACGCCCGTTGCCCGCAACCGAGCCGTCGCGCACCCAGGTATATTCGAAATCCGATACGACGCCGCTCCAGCTTCCTGCGTAACACAGCAGCTTTTCGCCGACCTGGGGCTTGCCGATGACTTCCGGCGGGACGTTGTTTACCGCACCCGCAGCGGCGTTCGCTGCGAGCGGTCCGGCTAGCGAGCACGCGCAGGCGAACATGACAACGAGCAAGCGTCCGAGCCGCATCCTCTTTGGCTCGAGCCGTTCGCACAGAAACCGACTCATATCTCCGCATCCCATCACTTTGACAAGGCTTATCGCCGGGTCGTGCGGGGGTCAAGGCGTGCATGGCGCCACCCAAGCGCGAGGGTGCACCGCTTCGGCCACGCTCCCCGTCGCTGCCTACCGTCACACGATTTCTATCGGCGTACCAACTGCCAGCAGCTTCCACAGACGGCGGATGTCGCCGTTGCGCAGCCGGATGCATCCATGCGAGGGCCGGCCGGGCACCAGTTGCGGTTCATCGGTGCCGTGGATTCCGACGACCCCACCGCCCGGCCATTCGGCGAGCGAGGGCGCGTAGGCACTGGTGCCGATCACGTAGGGCCCGTAAAAGGTGCCTCCGATCGCGATCAGCTTTTCTGTGACATAGAAGTGACCGGCAGGCGTGGGCAGGCTCGGCCGCCCCACACCCACGGGCGCCTGCCAGATAGCGCGCCCCTTTCGATACAGAGTCGCGCGGAAGGTCTCGCGGTTGACTCGCAGGTACTCGTCGGTCACGCGCATCGCGCCGAGCGCGCCGGCGGGCACCCAGCCCGTCCGTCCATTCGGCCGGCCGGGGACGGGGACGAGAATCCAGGTGAGGTGCCCGAGCGTGTATGAGCGCAGGGCCATGTAGACGGCGGCCTGCCCCTCCGGCGTGAGGAAATGCAGGCGCCCGATCGGACGTGCGCTCACGGATGGGCTGGCGCGGACGAGCGCGGGCGCCTGCGGGTATGCCCACTGTGAGAAGGTCCTGAGATTGGAGAGGACCGCAGCCCGTGCCCCTTGTGTCGCCGGACCCGTCGAGCCGGCCGCCGATCCGGCGGCGCCAGAAGCGAACATGAGCAACACGCACGCCGCGTACGCCACGGCCAGCCCTGTCGGTTTCCTCGCCTGCGAGCGCAACACACACGGCGAGCGCATCACGCGTTCGAATCAGCCGGCGGGATGCGGGACCACGACCGGTGAGTGCGCGTGCGCGAACACTGCCGAGCGGGCGATCGGGGCGCAGCTGGTTTCACTCATGCGGGTCTTGATCGACACAGTGTGAGCACCGTAAGAGAGCTTCCGCGGGTCGATCTCGACGGTGAACTGACCGTGCTTCGCCTGGGATTGGGAGAGCGTCTTCAACTTGCGCTTGTCGAGGTAGAAGGTGATGCTCTTGATCCCGGCCGCGCGCACGTCCACGTTGAACGGCCCGCGCCGCGATCCGGCCGCGCCGTGCAACGCCGGCTGCGCGACCTCGCAGTGTTCGACGCCGTGGTGGCCTTCTTTGCTGGGGGCGACTTCGGTCTTACCCGGAAGGACACTCGGGCCCGGTTTGGATGGCACCACGACTTCGACCTTGTTGGATGCAAGCCGTGGGAGGGACTCTTCGCCGGGCGGCGTGCCCACGACTTCCGCCACGTTGACGTATGTACCCGGGCCCGTTAGCACGTGGTTGCAGGTGTAGGTGGTGGAGGCCTGGGGCGCCAGCAGCGCTTCGCCGGGCCCGCCGGCGATTGTGCCGGCATCACACGCCGTGTCTGTGAAACTGGCCAATTCGAGCGGCTCGTTGCCGGTGTTCTTGACGATGATCTCGTACTTGACATCCTCGCCCACAGCGCCTGTCAGGACGGACTTGGTGAATCCGCTGCCGGCGATTTCCTGCAGCTTTTCGATTGCAAGCGCGGGTTCACGCGGCACTTCGACAAGTACCTGGTTGGACGTCTCGCTCACGGGTGTCCCACCCACGGCGCTGCCGGTGACCGTGGCTTCGTTGGTGTACGTCCCGGCCGCGCTCAGCGCGTGAGCGCACGTCCAAGTGGTCGACTGCCCTGGCCCGAGCGCAAGCGACCCGGGACCGCCCGCGATGGTTCCGGCATCGCAGTGCAGGTCGCTGAATTCTTCCAGTGTGACCGGGAGGTGGCCGGTGTTGGTCACGACGACCTCATAGTCGACGGTTCGGCCGAGCGCAGCCTTGAGCGGCGAGGCCGTGAAGCCGCTACCGCTGCCCGCTACTTCTTGCAGCTTTTCGATCGTGAACACGGGCTGTCCCGTCGGCTGAGGCGGGTCGATCGTGAATTCCGTCACATTGGTCGAGAACGGTCGCGCTTCGAGATCGGCTTCGATCAGCGACCCGCCAGGAGCGCATGAACGGTCGCCGATCGCGATCACGAACGCGTTGCCGTCATTGTCCAGGCGCACGCCGCTGATTTCCGCGGTTTCGCTGAGCACTTCGCCGTTCATCAGGATCCAGTGCAGGTGCGGCGCGATCCGGCAGCGGTGGTAGAGCTCTTCGGCGCTGATGTGCACCGGCTTCTCCGAGCCGTTCGTGAACTCCGTCTCGATGATCGTCGCGGCGGCGCTCGACTCGGCGTCCTCCACCTGCGTTGCGGGCATCGCGAAGACGCCTTCTGGCGTGGGTTCAGGCGGCTCCACGGAGAAGGAGGTCGTGAACGTTTCAAACGGTTCTTCTTCCAGGTGAGCCGCTATCAGTGTTTCTCCCGCCGAGCACCCCGGACCCGCACGCAGGGCGACGGTCGCGTTGCCGTCCGCGTCCAGTTCCACGGTCACGCCCCGGCCGGTTTCGCTCCTGAACGGGTTCGGTACGTACCAGGTGATATGTGTGCCGCAGAGCGTGTACAGCTGGTTTGCCGTGATCCGTACTTTCGAGCCGGTGCCGTAGATGTCGGGGTCACACTCGACTTCCACCACGTCCGCCACCGTCGCCGTCAGGGCTTCCTCTCCCTGGTCGATGAACTTGGGCAGCGAGCGGATCAGGCACGTGCTCCGCGCGCCTTGCGAGACCCCGCTACGGAGGCTCGATGCGCCACGAGCAGTGCGCGCCTGCGCCGTGCCGGCGCCGAGCAATCCGAGCGAGATGGTCCCCGCCAGGCCCGCGAGCGCGATGCCGGCCAGGCAGGCCGCGATCCGGGCTGCTCGGTGGAGCTCGGCACGCGCTGGCGCGTCACCCGTTGAGCGCGAGCGAGCCCGCGCGCTGTCGATCAGGCAAGAGATAGGTTTCATGGCAGTCTCGCGGACGGCGGATCGGGTGACGAGGACCCCGGGACACTCAGCTCTCCGGGGTCCTCGTGCACCACTTACTTCCGTTACTGGCTGGTCCTTAGAATTCCGTGACCTGCGGCGGGTCGATCGTGAATTCCGTCACGTGCGTCGAGAACGGTTTTGCTTCGAGATCGGCTTCGATCAGCGATGCGCCGGGAGCGCACGAACGGTCGCCTATGGCGATCACGAACGCGTTGCCGTCATTGTCGAGCGTCAACGGACTCGCGAGCTCTCCGATACCTTCGCCACCGATTTCCGGTGTGCCGCTGATGACTTCGCCATTCATCAGCACCCAGTGCAGGTGCGGCGCGATCCGGCAGCGGTGGTAGAGCTCTTCGGCGCTGATGTGCACCGGCTTCTCCGAGCCGTTCGTGAACTCCGTTTCGATGATCGTCGCCACGGCGCTCGACTCGGCGTCCTCGACCTGCCGTGCAGGCCTTGCAAACACGCCTTCTTCTGTCGGCTGTGGCGGTTCCACCGAATACGAGGTGGTGAACGTTTCGAACGGTTCTTCTTCCATGTGAGCGCTAATCAGGCTCTCACCCGGTGTGCATCCCGGGCCGGCGCGCAAGGCCACCGTGGCGTTGCCGTCGGCATCGAGCTCCACGTTAACCCCACGTCCGGTTTCGGTCCTGAACGGGTTTGGCACATACCAGGTCACGTCGCCTTTGCAGATCGTGAACAACTGGTTCGCCGTGATCCTCATTTTCGACCCCGTACCGTAGATGGTCGGGTCGCACTCCACTTCGACGACGTCCGCGACCGTTGCGCTCGCGGATTCCTCGCCCTGTGCAATGAACTTGGGCAGCGAGTGGACCTTGCAGGTGCCCGTCGCTGCCTGCGCGGAGGCGGCGCCCGCCAGCAGGAACAGGCTGCTGGCCAGGATGACTATTCCCGCCCCAATGTTGCGGCTTTTCATGACTCCCTCCAAGGAGACTCGGGTTGCTTTGTGCCCAGCAGGCTCGGATTTCCGAGCATGCAAGTCACCCCTCCTTGGATGGTTCGGCGAGGTCCCCCCGATTCCGGCGTCGCCCCCCGCGGGCATGTGTGTGAAGCTGAATAACACAGTCTGCTCTCGCGAACAAAGCTTGCAGAAAATCTTGCGAGAGCAGGACATTTCCCAGTCGGCTCGAGAGGTGACATAACCGCTGGTGCCAGCAAGCTGCTGCTCTTCCAGGCGCGTGGGCGGACTACATAACCCGATATGTGTTGCGTGCCGGCTGACTCAGCGATGCAGATCGAACGGCTGCGAGATCCGCACCGCCTGCGTATGCGCCGGAACGAACACGCATGTCGCGACGAGCCTCACCCGCAGCTTGCGCCCGAGCGCCCGCCGGCCGGCAGAGGTGACGCGGATCCGCACCGGCGCGGATCCCGCGCGCGGATAGTCGAGCCCGCCAGAGGCCACTCGCAGCATCGCCGGCGCGCCGCCCGAGTGTGGCCCGGTTCCGTGCACGACGCGATACCAATGGATCACGAGCTTTCCGGCCTCGGGCACCCTGAACAGGGCTTTGAAATAGCCGCGGCTGAGCATCCCCGCGATGGTGGGCGTGCGGTTGTAGCGAGAGAGCTGTTCGGCGATCAGCGCGGCCAGTCGAGACGCGGAGGCGCCCGATTGTTGGCCGCCGCCGGATCCGCTCGATTCGTCTTCGAAAAGCCACGGGGGGAGTGTCGTAAATGTGCGATCGGCGCCCACGCTGGTCCCGCCTTCGCCGACGGCGACGATGCGAAAGTGATACGCGCTGCCCGGCGCGAGGCCGTATATGCGCGCAAACACCGGCACCGGAGCAATATCCGCGGGCGGAAACGCGCTGAGCCCGGTCACGAACCCGCATTCGACGCTGCGACCGTAGGAGACACCCGTGCCGTACTGGAAGTAGCACGCCTTCACTTCGCCGCCCTCACCATCGACGGTCGCGTACAGGGCCGCCGAGGCTCGGGTGACGCCGGCGGCCGGTTCGGTTGCGAGCACGGGTGGGATCGGCTGGACCGTGAAGGTGGTCGGCGCGCTCGTCCCGGGCGGATTACCGGCGATCGAGGAGTTCTGCGTGGCCAGGGCCGTGTACTGGCCCCATTCGAGTTCTGGATTCGGCCTGCCCGACGTCCATTCCCCGCCGCTCGGCTGCGCTTCTGCGGACGCCACCACGGCACCTTCGGCGCGAGCTCCGCGGTAGATGTTCACGATCACCGGCCCGTGGTCGCTGGCGGTGCCGGAGAACGAGGGGTTTCGGTCAGCGGAGGGAGAGGGCAGCGCGTTCAGGGTGACCGTCGGCGCGGAGGTCTCGACGGTGAACGTGATCGTGCCGCTGCGGCCTTCGCCGTTGCCGATCGCGCTTTGCTCGCCGGCGACCGCGGTGAAGGTGCCGCTCTGGAGCGCCGCCGAGGCTTCCCCCGAGGTCCAGCTGCCGATGCCCGTAGCGGTCGCCGTGGCGCTCGCCACCGGATTGCCTTCCGGCGCGGGACCGGCGTAGATCTCGACGGTCACAGGTCCCGCTTCGCTGGCGGTACCCGAGAACGTCGGGGTCGTATCGCCGGAGGGCGACGGCGGTACGTTGAGCGTCACCAGCGGCGGCTGGGTGTCCACCACGAACGTCACCGGAAGGCTCTTGCCTGGTTGGTTTCCGATTTCGCTGTCCTGGACCGCGATTGCGGTGAACGTACCATCGCGCAGGGCCGGCAGGGCCCCGGCGGAGATCCAGCTCCCGCCGGTTGGGTCTGCACTCGCCTGCGCGAGGATCGTGCCTTCGGCGCGTTGCCCCGCGAACACCTCGACGGTGACGGCGCTCGCTTCGCTCGCCGCTCCGGTGAACGACGGCGTCGTGTTGGGCGAGGGAGACGGCGGCGCACTCAGCGTCACGATCGGCGGCTGCGTATCGATCGTGAACGTGACCACGTTGCTCACCCCGGTGGTTTCTTCCGCGCTCGTCTGTGTGGCCACGGCCGCGTAGCTTCCGTCTTTTAGAGGTGGACTGACACTGGATGTGATCCAGCGTGCCCCGGTGCCTTCCGCCTCGAGCACCGCGACAGGAACGCCTTCCGCGCGGCTTCCGCTGAACACCTCCACGGTCACGGGTGTCGTATCGCTGGCCATGCCGGTGAAGGCGGGGGTGGCGTCGTTCGACCGTGCCGCCAGCGCTGTGAATGTCACCGTCGGAGCGATCAACTCGGCCTTCAACGCCGCCGGCATTGCGCCTGCTGCAGGCGACGCGACGGCGAGGCAGAGCACACCGGCGAGTGAAAGCGCCGGCCAGACGCTGCGCGCAATTGATCGCGATCTCCGCTTCACGGCCCACCGATCGAGCTCGAGCTTTTTCGTGTGCTCTATCCCCCAGGCTCAGCGCCGCGCTAACTCCTTGCAAGCGGTCGCTGCGATCCGAGGGCGGCCGATCATAGCCGCGAATCGCCCAACTCCAAACGTGCCTCTCGCTTCTGCAAGATCTCTGTCTTCGCGTGTGAGAGCGCGCTCCGACGGCCATAATCACCGCTGAGGAATGATGAGGATTGATGATGAATAGACCGCGTAACTCGTTTGCGATCGCGCTCCTGCTCGCACTCGCCTGCTCGGCGACGGCGCTCGCAGCGACGTCGTTGAAGGGCAAGACCTATCAGGGAGGCGTGCCCTCATGGGGCACGAGCGAAGGCCACAGGATACGCACGCACACGAGCGGAAACATCATGCTCGCGGTGGCCGGCAACGGCAGGAGCGTGACGGTGCGCTTCTCGTCATCCTCGCCCGTTCTCTACTGCGTGTCCTCCGAACGGCTGCACGTCCAATCGACCAAACCTGCTTCGGTCGCTTCGAACGGCACGTTCAGGGCGACCATCGCCCAGCGCTACAAAGCGGGCTCGGGGCCCTCGGCAATTACCCAGGTGATCACCGGCCGGTTCTCGGGACACACTGTGAAGGGGACGATCCGCACCGAAGCCGGCGAATACTGCAGCGGCTCGGCAAGCTTCACGGCCACGGCACACTGACGCCGAGCTCCCGCACGAGCTCAGCTCCTATCCAGAACCGTCATCACGAGGTGGCGCCGGTACGTCGGTCTGGATGACGCGCCACGCGCTCTAGTTATCGCAGCCGAGGCGGTCCCACATGTACAGCTGGATGCACTCCTTGGCGAGCTCGATGGCACGCTCGTTGGACAGCCGCGGCAGCACCGTGTCGAGCGCCTGCTCCTCGGAGACACCCGCCTGGAACGCTTCCTCGCCACGAAATCCGGCCGCGATCTTCAGCGCCTCGCGTCGGTTCTCGCCGAGGGTGGGGAACACGCCCACGAGGAAATCCGTGTTGGGTATCGGCTGGCCGACCTCGAGCGATGCGTGCCACGCGGCGAGCAGGTGCAGATCCTCCTCGTCGAGGTCGGCGACCGCCTTTGCGTAGTGCACGCACAGTTCCTGCTCGGGAATGTCATCTACCCAGGCACGTACGACCTCGCCGACCAGTTGGCGGCGCGCCTCGCGCCCGACGGACTCCGCAATCACGCGGATCGCATCCTGAGGCTCAATGAAGCACAGTGGCATCTCGACTCCTGCAGAGGAGGACAGAAACTGACGCTCACGACTGTAGGTGGCGGTGTGGACGTACTTTTCGGCCCGTCGCGCCCGGAACGCCGGAGTTGGGCGATCGCGCCGCCAGGCGGTGGCCTCTCCACCGCCGTCCGCTAGAGCTCGAGCGCTTCGCTCGTGCGCTGCAGGGCGCCCTCGTCGCTGATCTCAGCGGGAAAGCCCAGCGTGGCGCGCTCGCCCGTGGCCCAGTTGGACAGCGCGAGATCGAGCGCCTCGACCGGCACCGAAGCCGCCGCGGCGAGTGAGCCCGCGCGGCGCTCGAGCAGCAGCGGGTCGCCGATCCCGAACACGCGCTTCGCTGCCAGCATCGCCTGATCATCGCCGCCGCCGCGCGCGGCGGCGGCGAGGTGAAGGGAGTCTGCGCGCAGCTCGAAGATCCCCAGACGGCCCAGGATCACAAGCAGCTCATATCGCCCGCGGCGCGCGAAGCTGGGGAGCGCAAGGCGCTCGAACACCCGCGCGAAGCGCCGCTCGGCGCTCCACGACCCATCGCCGGCGAACGCCGCGCGCTGCCCACCGGCCTGCTCGACCCACTTGCAGTAGGCCGACAGGGCTTGCGATCCGTGCGCGGGGTCGTGCGAGCTGCGCGGGCCGAGCGGAATGCCGTCGAGATCGAGAGGCGCGCACGCGGGCGCCTGCAGCGCGACCCGGATCCCGGCGAACGGGTCCTCGCCCTGCAGCGGGGACAGATAGGCGATCAAGAAGCACATCCAGCTCGCCGCCTCGATGTCCCCTGCGGCCAGCTCGCGGGCCTCGCCATAGAGGCCGGGCGGCTCAGCCGCCAGCAGCGCGAGGCGGGCGCTCGAGAAGGCGATCTCCTCGGCGAGGCGCAGCGCGTCGGCGGACGCTCGCAGGCCTGGAACGAGCGCACAGCGGAAGCCGTCGTCGGCGGCACGCGTCTCACGGTGCACGCGCACACGCTCGGCGTGCGGTGCTCTACGTCGGCCGGCCTGGCCCGCGGATCCTCGTGCCCCCCGCTCGCGCTCGGCGCGCGGCAGGCTCGCGCCGGGGGTGTTACCCGGCAGCGTCTTGCTGCAGATCGGGCAGCGCTCTATGAAGCGGTTGTGGCGACAGAAGGTCGGCATGGGGCCGGGCGGAGCGCGTTCGCGCGCGCCCGGCGCGCGCCGGCGCGGCGCTCGCGCGAAAGCGCGCGGAGGTAATCGTCGAAGTCGACCTGGATGGTATGGCGCTTTGAGGCCACGTAGCGCTCGCGCATCGCGCGCTCCTCTGAGGCGATCTCGGCGAGCATCTCGGCGCGCGCCGGCGGCACGTAATCGCCGAGCAGATGGTCGCCGACCCAGGCGCCCTGCGCCTCCGCGAGCGGCATGATCGCGCCGAGCGGCTGCAGCAGCCCGATGAAGAACACGTTGGGAATCTCCGGGTGGAACACCCGGCGAAACAGCGCTATGCGGTTCTCCGGCGCGGAGATGAACCCCTCGTCGAAGAACGGAAAGGTGATCTTGTAGCCGGTGCAATACACGACCGCGTCCGCCTGCTCGCTGCTGCCGTCGGCGAACAGCACCTGCGAGCCGTCGAAGCGCTCGATGTTGGGCTTTGGCGTGATCGTTCCATGCTGGAGCCGATCGAGTATGCGCCCGGAGACCGTCGGGTGCGCCTCGCCGAACCGATGCGCGGGCTTCGGCAGGCCGTAGCGCTCGGGCGGGCCGGCGTAGCTCTTGAGCAGCTGCTGCATCATGCGCTGGCGGACCTTGAAGGGGACACGGGGATCGTTGGGGACCTGGTCGATGGGTCTGCCGAATACGTACTTGGGCAGGATCCAGACGCCCTGACGGGCCGAGAGGGATGTGCGCTCGGCGACGTAGGAGGACTCCACCGCGATGTCCAAACGTGCTTAGATGAGCCCATGGCACATCTCGACGCATACATCAGAGTTTCTAAAGTCGCCGGTCGTTCGGGCGACAGCTTCATCTCGCCGGAGCTTCAGCGCCAGCAGATTGAGGAGTACGCGAAGCGCCACGGGCACACACTAACGATCCACGATCCGGAGCTGGACGTGAGCGGCGGGAAGATGCGCCGCGCCATTCTCGATCAGGTTCTCGCGCGGATTCGGAGCGGGCAGACGGATGGGATGATCGTCGCCAAACTCAATCGCTTCGCTCGCACGCTCATCGGCGGGCTAGTGGTGCTCGATCAGATCAAGGAAATGGGCGCCGTCCTTGTGACCGTTGCCGAGGACATCGACTTCTCTACGCGGTCTGGCAGGCTTCAGGGGAACATTCTCCTGTCAATCGCCCAAGACGAACTAGACCGCTACCGCGAGGAGTGGGCCGACGCGCAGCGCCACGCCATCGAGAACGGCGTCTACACGGCTTCAGCGGTCCCCAAGGGGTATGACAAGGACGATCATCGGCGCCTTATTCCGAACGCCGACGCCCCGACGATCAAGCTCGCCTACAAGATGCGCGGCGAAGGCCGTTCCCTGCGCGAGATTGGCGAGATGCTCTCGGAGAAGCTCCCCGAGTCCGCGTGGACGAATCAGATGGTCGAGCGCCTCTTCACTACGCGCGTCTACCGTGGCGAACTCATCCGGGACAAGCTGAAGAACGCGAAAGCCCACAAGCCTCTCGTGAGCGAGAGGGAATGGCAACTCGCAAACAACGGCGTCAAGAAGAGGGCCGAGCGCACCAAGCAGGAGAACCTCCTGACCGGCGTCATTCGCTGCGCCGCGTGCTCTCACACGATGACCCCGACCTACTCCACGACCAAGGGCGGGAGGATTCCGGTCTACAAGTGTCGCGGCGCCAAGCACTCTTACGGCAAATGCCCGGCGCCCTCGTCAATCACGCGAGCAAGGGTTGACGCCTACGTCGAGCAGGCGTGGCGCGAGCAGATGGCAGATGTCCAGATCGTCGGCACGCGGGACAGTCGCGTTATCGACACAGCGGCGCAGAAGGTCGCAGACGCCGAAGAGGAGCTGCGCACCTTTGCCGGGGACCTCACGGCGCGCAAGGCGCTCGGCCCTCAGATGTACGCCGAGGCGATGGAGAGTCGCTCAGCGGCCCTTCAAGAGGCACAGAGAGGGCTACAAGAGGCGATGGCTGAGAACGGCGGCGACGCGCCCACCCTCGACAGCTACGACGCGGCCAGCGTGTCCGACAAACGCGAAATGATCGCGGCGACGCTAGATGCGGTTTTCGTTCGGCGTGGTGCTATGCGCGCCGAGGCCCCCGACCGCGTTCTCATCCGCTGGCATGGTGAACTGAAACACGAGCTGCCCGGCCGTGGTCGCAGAATCGGCCAGATGCCCGCTCCGGTCGAGTGGTAGCCAGCGGTAATCGCGGTTGCGGTTGGAGAGCACCTTGCAGATCGCCTCGGTTCCCCGGCGCCGCGCTGACGCTGGCATCGGCCTATACATGCTCGGGGGGGATGTCCAGTCCCACGGTGACGGCTTCGGCGCTCATCTCGTCATTGTCGGATCGTCCCCTGCGGGGCGTGTGCTCATCAGTTTTCATTGTCCGGTCACGACCGAACGCCGAGGTCGATGGTCCAGACCGTCGTGTCATGCGCGCCATTGTCAGCGCGTTACCGGACCCCGGCTCGATTGCGTCGTTCTCAGTCTCCATTACCGTGAAGAAAGGCTAGGCGCGTAGGCGCCCGCCCCTCCCGAGCCTCCGTCGGCGCATAGACCGGCCGATTGCGCGCATGAAGTTAGCTCCGTGGGGAACGACCCTATTGTGTGTAGGGTGACATCTCTGCACCCACAGCCGATGTCGCGGCCGAAAGTCAGCCACGCCGGGCAGACCCCTATTCTTTGGTACGCAGCCGGTTTCGACAGGGAAAGTGACCCCCGTGGGGGACTGGCCTAGAGTAGTAGCGTGACCTCTTTGCACCCCCGGCCGATGTCGGGAGGGAAAGTGACCCCCGTGGGGGACGACCCTAATGTGTGTAGGGTGAGACTTCTGCACCCCCGGCCGATGTCGGGAGGGAAAGTGAGGCCGGGGGATTACACCCCTAATCTCTGTAGGGTGACATCTCTGCACCCGGAGCGACCGCGAGCCGTATCCCCGCCTGAACCGGAGGTTCCAAATGGGGCTAAGCACCGTAACTGAGCCCGTCGCCGGACGGGTCTACATCAAGGATGCCGCGATCCTACGCCGCGCCGCTGAGCGCGAGGGGATTACCGTCTCTGAGCTGCTCAAACGCATTGTCTCGGAGGCATCGCCGCGTCTCGCCGCCGCGTAGGCGGCTCTCTTTTCAGGTCGAGCGGTAACCGTTCGACAGCCATCGCCGGGCGCCTCTCGACAGTCGGGAGCGGGGTTCGAGTCCTCGGATGGTCATGGCTGCGTTAGTCCTAGTCGGCGCGGCCTCCTCGACCCTTTCGCGGGGTCAGAGCACAATGACACGGTGCTCCCATTGTCAGACGGAGTAGCGGGAATCATGGCGCGCACTTTGGCCGGTGTGCGTCACCCGCTGCCCGTCTGTCACTTGCGCCGTGTCTGTCAATGACAAGTAATTGGGAGTCTTTCGTGTCAACCGAAACCTTTTTGCATCGCGCTATCGACCTCTCGGCGCCAGCCAAACCCCTGAGCTGGACCGTGGAGAACTTCGCCGCCTCCGAGCTTCTAACGCTCGTCGCAGGCCAGCCCGGCACCGCTAAGACGCAGCTCGGGCTACAGATCGTTGAGGCCGTCGCCAACGGCGGGACGGTCTGCGGGCTCGCGGTCACACCCGGTCGGGCGCTCTACCTCGACGCCGAGAACGGCGAGATGATCCTGCGTGACCGTCAGCGCGCCGGGAACCTGCGTCTACCGCCCCGGAGCTGCCTGGACATGCGTGGGGAAGCCCTACACACGCCGGAGGCCCGCAAGCGCCTCGCAGCGACCATCGTGGAGGCCGAGGCCACCCTCGTAGTCCTTGACTCCCTCACGCGCCTCCGTGGGCCGCTGAAGGAGAACGACACGGACGATATGGCCCACTTCATCGGGGAGCTGGCCTCGGTCGGCCGCGAAACCGGCGCCGCGATCATCCTTCTGCACCATCGCTCGACCAAGGGCGGCGCAGCCAACACGCGGGGCGCCTCAGCGATTGAAGATCAGTCGGACATCATCTTCACGCTCACCCGACACGGCAACGGCTACCGGCGCACGCTCGCCAACACGAAGATGCGCGTCGGCCCCGAGTGGGCGCACAAGCTCAACGTCGAGCTGCACGCCGAACCTCTGAAGCTCGTTGCCGAGGGCGAAGCCTCCTTCAGCCTGCCCGCCCGTGTACGCACGGCAATCGGCAGCGGCGCGTCCTTCGCGGAGATAGGCGCGGCCGTCGAGATTGACACCGCGAATGAGGTCGGCCGCAAGCGACTTCAACGCACCCTGGACAAGCTCATCGACGCCGAAGAAGTCGAGCGTATCGCCAAGGGACAATACGCCCTGAGCGATGTCCCATCGCAGAGCGCTCAGCACGTCGAATGAGCGTCGTTGGGACACGCCTTTATCACGGATGGGACATCGGCTTTGGCTTGAACAGTGGGATTCCGGCGACATGTCCCATCGTGTCCCATCACATGTCCCATTGTGGCTCTCTTTGGGACATCACCCCTGAGTCCTATGGCTCAGGGTGTCCCAAGCCAAGGCGAGCATCTTCTACAAGCTCGGCCCACCTGGACAGTCTCTTGAACGACTCCGCACGAGCATTGGAGGCATCGCCCACAAGAACCTATCCAGCCCTCGCTCTCGCAGCTCTGAGCCGAGTTTGAGGAAGAACGCCGCCCAGCTCCCCACGACTAGCGTTCTAGACAGTGGTGAACGGTTCCTTACATTCCGGCGCAACGACGCCTGGCGGTCGTTCAAGCGACGGAAAAGTGAGTGGATAGAGCTTATCCGCGAGGCCGACGTTTTTTGCGACAACAAACACACCAAGCGCCCGCGTCTCGCCGTTGTAAAAGACAACTTCATACGAGTGCTTCCAGGGCTTGTTGGCGACCATGTGGGTGTGCAGCCGATACTGGCACAGGTCTGTCTGCACCCCGACAAGAACATGATGGTACGTCTTTGGCGAGATGATTTCCACGGTGTATTTGTACGGCGTGTCAAGCACAACACTGGCTGGCCCAGTCACCTTGACCTTCACGGCTTTGCTCTGATGACCGAGCACGCCCGCACTCGATGACTCGACGGACAGCGCAACAATCACGAACGACATGGCGACAGTGACTACCAGCGTTCGCCACGGACGCGCGAGACAATCAGCAGCCTTCAATTCGACCCCCCATCTCGGAGTAGCTTTCCGGCATGGCACGCTATTTAGTCGGCTCCGCCCTGTCAAGCGCTCTCCAGACGAAAGCCGAGCCGACAGCACGCTCGATCTGCCAGCTCCGATTCGCTTTGCTAGTTCAAGCACGACCACGGCCGAGGTCCGCTAGCCGCTTGGATGAACTACGAACAGCTCAGCAGGACCATGCGGTTGAAGCACGCGGTCGAAAAAGAGGTCTGATTGATTCTCGCTCAACGCTTCGCGGTAACTCCACAATTCATTTCCGGCCCCCGCCGTGCCGAGCACAGTAGTAGCACCGGTGCTCAAGTTCGTTTCCTCAATGGCACACGCACACGGAGCGTGGCCCTTGCTGAGGAATATGACGCGAGTGCCGTCGTTCGATAAAGCGAGCGGTTCCACAGGAGGAAGCTGTGGATCGCCGGGTACCGTCCATTCGCGCATCATCCCCGTGACACTGTCAACGATTCGGAACACGACGCTCCCTTCTGATCGATGCGGCGACGCGCCCAAGAAGAAGCGAAGGTTCGGTGACGCCGCAACGGCTACTTTGATGCCCGAAACACGGAGACGATGCCCATTGGCGTAGATGTAGGTCGGACCACCAAACAGCCATACCCTACTGCCATCTTCGTTCACTTGCCACACGAGGGCGTCAGACAGCGTGCGCATTGGTCGTCCGTCGTGATAGACCTCGTCAAAGAGGTTTCTTCCACCATATTTTGCTTCACACTGCACCACGAAGCCACGAAGGTCAGCCTCCATGTTGACAAAGTTCAACCGGGACGGTTTGCCCGCGCGCGACTCGCACGCTAGGTGCTGATGCCGGACTGCGTGGCTCTTCTCATTCCAAATGCACAGCTCGGTGGAGTTGCAGAGGTATGCCGTGTTGCCGTTAGCGACGCCTAGCCCACCGTCACTCGCGGCTTGTCGGGCGATTAGGTGTACGCCGAGCCCTCGTCGCCAGAGATAGACCGCACCGGTATCCGACGGTGTGAGTTCGCTGATGACCGCTTGACGACCGTCGGTGCTCGCTATCGCGCGCAACACATGTGTGTGTGGCTTCGCCCGCAGTAGCAGTTCGGGTTCGGCGGACGTGCGCGCAAGAGGATTCGTCGGTGCGGTGCTTGGGAACAGACCAGCAGCGAATCCGAGAAACGTCGCGAGCGCACCTATCGCCAAGTACCGGCTCCCACCCCTGAAGACCATGCTCGCCGCAAGCTACCACACCGAACGACCGTGCTCCGCTGCGAGCGCCACGAACGTCTGCCAATGGGCCTGGGGTAGGACTAGCGACGGTCGGCTCAGGGACGCCTGTCCACCCTCAACAAATTGAATCGCGCCGCCAAACGCGCTTACCCCAAAAGCTCACAAAGCACCCCAAAATCTCACTGTTTCCGGGCGATTTGACCATTGTCACGGTCAATCTGCTTGGGGTAAAACACGACGACCGAAGGATGACGCATGACGCACACCGAAGCACCCCCCGATCACCTTGGACTGCCGGGCAAACGCTTCTGGCAGGAGGTTGTCCAGGAAAACGACGGGCTCGGACCTGAAGACTTCGCACTCCTCACCATCGCGTGCGAATCGCTGGACACGATCAGCACGGCACGCAAGCGACTCGCCAAAGATGGGCTCTTCATCACGCCGCCGCCGCATCACGAACCGCAGGTCCACCCGGCCGAGGAGCTGCGCAAATCGGCTCAGATTCGCTTTCAAGCGGCACTCAAAGACCTCGCCCTCGGCGTCGAGCCCGACCTACCCGCAGCGGTCATCTCGCCGCGACGCGCAGGCCGTCGCCCGGCCGGTAGCGACTTCAGTCCACGGAGGGCTGAAGGATGAGTCGTCAAGCGCGTATCGCCCGGCGCCGCGCCCATCGTGCCGGGACCGTACAAGACCTCCCCGAGTGGCTCGTCAATGAGACTTCCGAACATCGGAGCTGGCGGGAATGGCAGGAACGCGGGAAGAGGCGCCGGGCCGAAGGAGAGGGCCGAGAGTACGTGCCCTATTGGCAGGTCAACCCCGAAGCCGAGCCCGTTTACTCCGACCAGGGGCTCATTCTCGGTTGGGAGCTTGGAGAGAGTGAACAGGCCGACCTAGAGAGTCGCCTTGAGGCGGTCGAGCTTGAGCCCTCCGACTGGATCAATGATGCGGCCATCACCATCGTCCTCGACAATGACGAGTACGGGCGAATGAGCGCGCCGGAGCAGCTCGATTATCTGCGTGCCCATCACCCGGAGTTCATAGAACCGGGCGAGCGCGCCGCTCGCGTCAATGCGCTGAACCGGCGAACACACGCCGGGCGGATTTTTGACGGCCCACCACCGATGCAGGCGTGGCGATGAGAGAGCCTGTCCAGCCCCGCAACCCTCAGACGGGACGCTTCGCACGACACGATCAGCGCAGCGAGATGGCACTCATCCGCGCGCTTACACAACCGAAGAAATTGTTTCCCGGCGTTGAGCGGATTGTCACCGGCAAACCGTCACTACCCGCCGGACGAGCAGACGGCCTGCGCCCCGATGGGTCAGCGCCGCCAAGACCGGGGCTCTACTGAGCCTCACCGCAACCCCCCAAGGAGAATCAATGTCACAGGTAAGAACAGGCGTCGTTCAAGGCGAGACGGTATTCACCACTCCCGACCCCTCGACCGAGTGGCGCCCCCGCAAAGCGGCCGACCCCGAGCAGCCGCCCATCTTCCCGATACCCGATCCGCAGACGCCCGCCGCGAAGCAGGCGAAGACCCTCCTCGACAATTGGCGCCGCCGAGCTGCCCATGTCGCAGAGCTGCGTGCGCGGGTGGAGGAGCGAAAGGCTGAGGTTGGCGAGCTGGAAAGCCAGTATCACGCCGAGGTACAGCGTTCAGCCGAGCGGGGAATCGTTAGCGACGACGACGCGAAGCTGCTCGATCAGATAAAGGCTTTCGGACCTGAGCTTCGAGACGTGCACGAGCCACGTCTCCAGGCCGCTCTACGCTTGGCCGAGGACGAGGCTGCCACCTACTACGCATTTCTTGATTCACACGCGCGGGAGCTGCTCGCGGAGATTGAGCCCGAGGCCCACCGCATCCGGGACGAGTACGTCAGGGAGGCCGAGAAGGTCAGCGAGCGTCTTCGCAAGCTACAGGGCGAACGCGGGGCCATCGCTGAAGCCGTGCGCCACTTCACGGCAGGGACGCCCGGTATTGCCCAGGACATTCCCGACGATCCGCGCGAGCTGGCTTTGCCCGGCGCCTAACCCCAAGACTTGCCGAGCCCCTCTCCGGCTCGGACAAGGCGACAAGGACTGATCCGACCTTGTTGCGGGTTGCGAATGGATCACGCCCCGGTTCCGGTTTTGAGTAGGGCCGTTAGGACGGCCGTTTTCCTACTGCTCGCGCTGCGCTTCACCGCGCGCGCGCCGGGACCGGGGCTTTCAATCTTCACACAAAGGAATCACGCAATGAGTATTGACTCAGGCAAAGCTCCGCAGACTCAAAGTTGGTCCGGCGAAGGTGTCCAGGTGATTGTGCCCGACAGCGCCCCTGTCACGCAGATTGTCCAGGACGCCACGTTGCAGGCATCGTCCGAAGTCGAGCAGGAGCAGCCCGTAGAACCGGAGGAGCTGGCCGATGGCTCGTAACCCTGCCACTCACCCTACCGAGGGGCTCAGAGGGGCTCCATGAGACACGTTAGGACGCTCCGGCGCGTATTGCGCTGGACAATCAATGAGAGGCGGCTCGCATGGGTTTAGAGGCCCAGGAGATAGCCGTCCGCGTCCGCCTGCTTGGCGGGACAGCCTTTGAGACAGAGGCGGCTGGCGCTAGAGCGATTACTTCTTCTTGATCGTTAGGTGCCGACTAATCTTCGTGACTAGGCCAGCCCTGCTCTTGACGGTGCCAGTCGCTTCAAGGTGCAGGCTGTTGTGCTTGAGGTAGCCGCGTCCCCGCGAGTTCAGCTTGACCGTGAGCTTTCCGCTCTTGCCGCCCTGCACGTTACCCGTCACCGTGCCAACGGTGACACGTTTGACGGCACTGGCATGGGCACCATGGACGGTCGCAACCAACGTGAGCGCGAAGGTGCAGGTTTCGTTGCTGGCAGCGCCACACCCTGCCGTGATCGTGCCGGTGCCGCTAGAGAGCTTCACGCTGCTGCTGGATGCAAACGCCGTGATACTTGGAGGCGTGGGAGGAGGCGTGGGAGGAGGCGTGGGCGGCGGCGTCGGATGTTCCCGCGCGTATTTCGCTTCGGCCTGCTGTTGTTCGTAACGTTTCCGTTCTTCGGCTATGTCGTGCAGGCGTTCTTCGTACTTGAGAATGGCTTCAGCCCGTTCTTGTTCTCCGCGTTCGTGGATTTCTGCGACTTCTTTTTCGTACTTTTCACACGCCTGAAAGTGTTCTTCCGCTGCTCTGATTCGTTCTGCCTCGATGCCCGATCCAAGAATGCCATGTTCATTCGCGTAGTTCGCAATGCCTCGCAAGCATTCTTCCTCGGTTTGACCGTTGTAGCATCCTGGCGGCGGCGTCCATGATTCACAGGCAACAGCGACAGCCGGGGGCGCGAGCAGCACCAGCACCGAGGCCAGCGCCAGTCGGATGGCACGTCCTCTCATGGCCTTGATGATTCGGTGCATGCGTGGAGAATACCCGTCAGAGCAGCCAGAATCTACGACTAGGAGGAAGCTCTCGGCGGATGTCCGGCCCCGCCCGCTAACTGAGGCGCGCTCGCTGCTGGCTCTGGCGCTAGAGATGCTGGACAGGCCCAATCAGGGACCCTTCGCACACGACGTGTTCCAGCACTTCGATGACTTCGTTAGAGAAGCTTTTTTGGAGCTTCGGGCTTGATTCGAGTATCAAGACGTCGCACAGAGCGCGAATTGCTTTGTAGTCGAGTTCTCGCCTCGCGGTGAAGGAGATTTGGCTGGGGCTCTTGATGATGTAATGCGAGGCCGCGAGGCTTGTTCCCCCGAGGGCGACAAAGAGAGCGAGCCAAGCGACGATGTTGCCGCGAACGGCGTTGATGATCCGGTGCATGGAGCGAGGCTACCCGTGAGATCGGCGGCTAAGGACGCTCTAGGCGGATATTCGGCCCATCCTCTAGGTCGGGCGGATTCTGTCGCTGACTCTGGCGCTAGCTTACTTCGGGACTATCTTGATCGTCCAGTTGCCGATTGCATTGACTTGGAAATGTTGGTACGTGCCCGGTTCGAGTACCGTCGAGCCACTAGCGCCTTGGGAGTTCACGGGAAGGTCTTCGCTGGTAATGATCTGGAATAGCGGGCCGTCGTTCGTCCAGTCAAGCGTTGATTCCTTTTCGACGCTAATGGTGCCAAGGTTCTCGCCGCCATTACCGCTAAATGACTTGCCTTCGCTGTTTGCTTCTACGTGTGTGGATGTCGCTGTGCCTTCCTTGATGGCGTTTTCGGTCCCCTTCGCTTCACCAGCTTCTATCGCAGCTTGACTCTTTGCTTCCCCTTCTTGCGCCTGCTTCTTTAGACCTTCGGCGGTTTCGGCTGCGTTGCTGGTTTTCCTTTCGAGCAGCCAATGACCGTTGCTGTAGATCAATTCATCGGTTTCTTCAAGGTCGGGATTGATCACCGTGGCGTGGTTGCCCACGACAAGAATCTTGAACTTCGCTACATCGGCCACGTTTTTCTTGAAGTTGTTCTTCTGAATCTTCTGTTCGGCGGCTGCCGAGAGAACACCCGGCTTGATGTTCCAATTCTTGAAAGTGGCTGCCTCGCAGGTACTCGCATGTGCATCGGCTGCAATCCTTGCCTGGTCACTCTTGGTTGAAAGCGCACACGCGGCTTGCGCGTTGCCGGTGCGCTCGGCTTGAAAGTACTCGTAGTACGAAGCGCGAACGCCCGCATCATCCCGATTGGAGGCGGTAGTTGTCGTGGAGCTACTACCGCAAGCCATCAGGCCAGCGATAGCTAAGACGAACGACAGGATGGCTCCGCCATGGCGCTTGAGAGGCAGCGAAGGTCAGCCCCTGCCTTCGGCGTGGAGTCGGGCCGAAAGTGCTTTGCCGAGCTTGTCTCCAAGCTTGTAATCCCCGCGAGCTTGAGCCTGCATCAACGCGATGGCATCCGGGTCATGGTCGTATAGGCCGCTGGCAAGCATCTCGCTCAGATACTGGCTCATCTTGGCACGGCTCGCTATCGCGTCGGGATCGAGCGAGTTCCCGTCCTCATCGACTTCGTAATCGAGCACGCCAGAACTGTATCGGTGCCCCCGGTTACGATGGCCGCGTGGCTGACATCCGCATCTCGATTGGACGTGCCTACGAGGTCATGTCCGAAGATCGACGGATTGCCACGGAAGCCTTCGCAGCGGAACTCCGCAGAAAAGGCCTCAGTGTCGATGTTGATGTCACCGAGTACGTGCCGGGTCGTCGGGGGCTTGGTCCGGTTGAGTGGACGGGCATCTTCATCGGCACGACCGTCGCGACGAGCATCATCAGCGGGATCACGGACGACCTCTATCAGAAGGCGAAGGACTTTCTCCGGTATCGCAAGAAGCACAAAATAGGACGCCCCAACACGGGCTTCACGATCTATGGGCCGAATGGCGAAGAGTTGCGCAAATGGACGACCAAAGAGGACGACGAGGCGCAGTCGTAAAGTCCAGAGCCATAGCGACACGGCTCCAAGCTCGTTATTACGGTTAGCTGCGGGCGGTACTCGCCGGGGTAGGCGCGGCGTCTTGGATTGATCCTTGTCCAGGGCGCTGCGTTCCGAGACCCGTCCGCGTTGCCTATCCGCGCGCGGCACCTGTCGCCGCTCTCACGCCCGCGAGCGCATCGGGCTCGACGGGAAGTTCAGCGAGCAACCCCGCGACGTCTGCCGTCTGCTCAATCGTCGGCGCCCTCTCGTCAATCCACCTGACGAGCCAGCGGAGCGCCCACGCATCGAACTCGCGTCGGCTCTCGCGCGCGATCAACGGGAGGAATCGAGCAGCGGTGTCCAGGGCGATGGCCTTCCCCTCGGCGCGCAGTTCCTCGGCCAGCGTGATCGCATAGCGAAGGTCGCCTCGACCAAGCGCTCCGTCCAGCTCAATCGAAGGATTCCACGGCCTCGGCCCCATACGAACGTATGTTCGCATACGGCCCCTTTTGAGCCTCAACCCGACCGATGCCCTTGCCCATGCCCTCGCAGGGCGGGAGGCGGCGATTGTGGGGCTCTAGGTCGGCGGGATACCGCCGCGCAAGGCGCCCGGCGCCGAGGGGCTCTCAGCCTTTGGATGGGCTCATTTGACGGCGATGTCCATCGCGGAGTTGCCCATGCCCACGACCACGACGCGCGCGCCGACGAAGATCGAGTTATCGACGTAGGAGTGAGCGTGCAGCTGGCGTCCGGGGAAGCCCTCTGCGCCGGGGAACGCGGGTTCGGGCCAGCGCGGATCCCAGTGGTGTCCGTTGGCGATGAGCAGCGCGTCGTATGTGCGCGTCTCGCCGCTGTCGAGCGCCACCTGCCAGAGGCCGCGCTCGTCGCGGCGCGCATGCTCGACCGTCGTGTTGAAGCTGATCAGCTCGCGAAAGCCGAAGTGATCGACATAGCCGTCGAAGTACGCGGCGATCTGCGTATGGTGGGGGAAATCCGGATAGGACTCGGGCATCGGGTAGTCCGAGTAGGCCATGCGCGGACGTGAGGTGTTGATGAACAGGTCGCGATACGCGGCTGAGGTGCCGTTGCTGTTTTCGAACACCCAGTTGCCTCCGACGCGATCGGAGCGCTCGAAGCAGTCGAACGGGATCCCGCGCTCGTGCAGCGCCTTGGCCGCAGCGATCCCCGACGAGCCCGCGCCGATGATGCAGCGCGCGCGGCAGGCCCGACCTAATTCCTCTCAGCTCCTCGCCGGTCGCGCTCATCAGGCTTGAAAGCCTAGAAGATGCGCTCAGACGTCTGAGGAGATCCCGGGCGTGGCGTGAGACGGCGGCCCCTCGGGACCTTCGTCGGCGTCGGCGTGACCGGCGAGACCGTCGTCATCGGGCTGGGGGCCCGCGCCGTCGCCGTTGCGTGCGCCGGCAAGGTAGCGGTCGACCATGCGCGCGCACTGGCGCCCCTCGTTGATCGCCCACACGATCAACGATTGGCCACGGCGGGCGTCGCCCGCGGCGAAGACCTTCTCGACGGAGGTCGTGTACGGCGCGTGGGTCTTGATGTTCCCGCGCGGGTCGCGCTCCACGTCGAGCTGCTCGAGCAGCGCCGGTTCGGGATGCAGGAAGCCCATCGCCAGCAGCACGAGCTGCGCAGGCAGCTCCTGCTCGGTCCCGGCGATCGGCTCAAACGGCGGCGCCGCGGCGGCGCTCGCTAGCTGCAGCGAGGCCACGCGACCGTCGCCGTCACCCGTGAACATCCTCGTCGCGACCGAGTAGTCCTGCTCGCCGGCCCCGAGCTTCGTCGCCTCCTCCATGGCGTAGCTCAGGCGGTACTTCAGCGGCCACTCCGGCCAGGGGGTGCGCTCGTCGGGCCTGTGCGAGGGAGGCTCCGGCAGGAGCTCGAGCTGCACGATCGAGCGCGCGCCCTCGCGCAGCGCGTTGCCGACACAGTCCGCCCCGGTGTCGCCGCCGCCGATCACCACGACAGCCTTGTCCTTGGCGGTGATCTCGCGCTCGATCGGCGGCTGGGAGGTGTCCGGCTCGGGGCCGATCGTGCGCGCGAGGAAGCGGTTGCGCTGGTAGAGGTAGTCCATCGCGAAGTGCACGCCGTCGAGCTCCCTGCCCGGGATTGGCAAATCGCGCGGGACGCGCGATCCGGTCGCGAGCACGATCGCATCGAAGGCCGCGTGCAGCTCCTCCACGCTCACGTCGCTGCCCACCTCCACGCCGCATCGCACCTCCACGCCCTCGGCGATCAGCTGCTCGACCCGCCGCTGCACTATCGACTTTTCGATCTTGAAGTCGGGCACGCCGAAGCGCACGAGCCCACCGATCGCCTCGTCGCGCTCGAACAGCGTCACGCGGTGCCCGGCCCGACGCAACTGCTGAGCGGCGGCCATGCCGGCCGGCCCTGAGCCGATCACGGCGACGGACTGTCCGGTCTCGCGCCGCGGCGGGCGCGGGAGCACCCAGCCCTCCTCCCAGGCGCGATTTATGATCGCGTTCTCGATCTGTTTGATCGTGACCGCATCTCCCTCGCGGATCTCGAGCACGCACGCCGCCTCGCACGGCGCGGGGCACAGGCGGCCGGTGAACTCGGGGAAGTTGTTGGTCGCGTGCAGCTGAGCGATCGCGTCGGCGAAACGGTCGCGGTAGACCAGATCGTTCCAGTCGGGGATGAGGTTGCCGAGAGGACAGCCGTTGTGGCAGAACGGCACGCCGCAGTCCATGCAGCGCGCGCCCTGGTCGCGCAGCTCGGCCACCGGCCGCGTCAGCAGGAACTCGCGGTAGTCGTGCGAGCGCTCCTGCGGGTCCCGCTGTGGGACTCCGTGGCGCTCGATCTGCAGGAAGCCGCCGAGCTTGCCCATCAGGCGCCCGTCTCGCCGACGGCGTCGAGCGATCGCCGCGTCGAGACACCGCCGTTTTCAGCCGCACGCGCGCTCAGCGCCTCGGCCTCGGCGCGTTCACGCAGCACGCGCTTGTAGTCGTGGGGCATCACCTTCACGAAGGCGCCGCGGCCGAGCAGCTGCTCCCACTCCTCGAGCACCCGCTCGGCGACCGGCGAGCCGGTGCGAAGCCGGTGCTCTTCGATCATCGAGCGGAGCTCGATCGCGTCGGCATTCGAGAGCTCTTCGAAACCGACCATGCCCATGTTGCAGCGCTTGGCGAACTCGCCCTGCTCGTCGAGCACGTACGCCACGCCGCCGCTCATGCCGGCGGCGAAGTTGCGGCCGGTCGCCCCGAGCACGACGACCCTGCCGCCTGTCATGTACTCGCAGCAGTGGTCGCCCACTCCCTCCACGACCGTCCACGCGCCCGAGTTGCGCACCGCGAAGCGCTCGCCGGCCAGGCCGCGGAAGAAGGCGCGGCCCGAGGTGGCGCCGTAGAGCACGGTGTTGCCGACGATCACGTTCTCCTCGGCCCTGAAATGCTCGCCCATGCCCTCGCGCGGACGCACCGCCACGACGCCGCCGGAGAGGCCCTTGCCGGCATAGTCCTGGGAGTCGCCGCGCAGCGTGAACGTGACCCCCGGCGCGAGCCAGCCGGCGAAGCTCTGCCCGGCGGAGCCCTCGAAGTCGACGACGATCGAGTCCTCCGGCAGGCCGGTGTCGCCATGGCGGCGCGCGATGTGGCTCGAGAGGATGCCGCCGACGCAGCGGTTGCGGTTGCGGATAGGCAATGACATGGCCACCGGCGCTCCGCCCTCGATCGCGCGACGCGCGCCCTCCACGAGCTGCCAGTCGAGCGCGTCTGCGAGAACCGCCGGGGGCGGTTCGGTGCGATGGCGGGGAGCGCCCTCGGGCAGCTCGATGTGGGTGAGTATGTGGCTGAGGTCCACCCCTCGCGCCTTCCAGTGCTCGATCGCGGGGCCGACGCCGAGCAGGTCGACCCGGCCGATCGCCTCATCGAGCGAGCGCAGTCCGAGCGAGGCGAGTATCTCGCGCACCTCCTCGGCGACGAAGAAGAAGAAGTTGACGACGTGCTCGGGAGTGCCCTTGAAGCGCTTGCGCAGCTCGGGGTCCTGGGTGGCGATGCCGACCGGGCACGTGTTCAGGTGGCAGGCGCGCATCATGATGCACCCCGTCGCGATCAGGGGGCCGGTCGAGAACCCCATCTCGTCGGCTCCCAGCATCGCCGCGATCACCACGTCGCGCCCGGTCTTCAGCTGCCCGTCGGTCTGCACGACGATGCGCGAGCGCAGGTTGTTGAGCAACAGCGTCTGCTGCGTCTCGGCCAGCCCGATCTCCCACGGCACGCCCGCCGCCTGGATCGAGGACAGCGGTGAGGCGCCCGTCCCGCCGTCGTGGCCCGAGATCAGCACCCGGTCGGCGTTCGCCTTCGACACGCCGGCGGCGACCGTGCCGACCCCCACCTCGGCAACGAGCTTGACCGACACCTGTGCGCCGCGGGCCTCCTCGGTCGCGGGGTTCGAGCAGCGCAGGTCGTAGATCAGCTGCTTGAGGTCCTCGATCGAGTAGATGTCGTGGTGCGGAGGCGGAGAGATCAGGCCGACACCGGGCGTCGTGTGGCGGATCGAGCCGATGTACTCGTCGACCTTGTGTCCGGGCAGCTGGCCGCCCTCGCCAGGCTTCGCGCCCTGCGCCATCTTGATCTGCAGCTCGTCGGAGTTGACAAGATAGTGGATCGTGACGCCGAAGCGTCCGGAGGCGACCTGCTTGATCGCCGAGCGGCGGCGGTCGCCGTTTGCGTCGGGCGTGAAGCGCGAGGGGTCCTCGCCACCCTCGCCGGTGTTCGAGCGCCCACCGAGCCTGTTCATCGCGATCGCGAGCGTCTCATGGGCCTCGCGCGAGATCGAGCCGAGGCTCATCGCGCCGGTGCAGAAGCGCTTGACGATCTCGCTCGCCGGCTCGACGAGCTCGAGCGCGATCGGGTCGGGGCGCTCGCCGGGCCCGCCGCCGACGTCGAGCAGGCCGCGCAGGGTCGCGCGCCGGGCGGCGTCCTCGTTGACCGCGCGCGCGTATTGCCTGTACTTCTCATACGCCGGGCTCTCGCGCACGGCGCGGTGCGCCTCATCGTCGCCCTCGAGCGCCTGGGCGACATCGCCGTTCGCAGCGCGCACCGCATGCTGCACCAGCGCGATCGTCTCGGGGTTCCACATGTGATGCTCGCCGTCTCGCCTCCAGGCATAGACGCCGCCCACCGGCAGCAGCGAGTCGTGCGGCACCGGATAGGCGCGGGCGTGGCGCTCGAGCGCCTCGGTCGCGAGCACCTGGAGGCCGACGCCGCCGATGCGTGAGGCGGTGCCCGTGAAATGCGTGTCGATGAGCTTGCGCTCAAGGCCCACCGCCTCGAATATCTGCGCGCCGCGATAGGACTGGATCGTCGAGATGCCCATCTTCGAGATCGTCTTCAGCAGGCCTTTGCCGATCGCTTTGACGAAGTTCTGCGCCGCGCGCTCGAGCACCTCGTTCAGCTCCTCCGGATCCGGCTGGGAGCGGCCCTCTGCGTTCGCGCCCCCGATCTGGCCTTCGATCACCATCTCGTCGAGCGTCTCGAGCGTCAGGTAGGGGTTCACAGCGCTCGCGCCATAGCCGATCAGCGTCGCGAAATGGTGCACCTCGCGGGGCTCGCCCGACTCGAGGATGATGCCGGCGCGGAGCCGTGTCCCCGCGAGCACGAGGTGATGGTGCACCGCCGCGACGGCAAGTAGCGAGGGGATCGGCGCGCGGCTGGGCCCCAGCGCGCGGTCGGAGAGGATGATGATGTTGACGCCCTTCGCGATCGCCTCGCGCGCTTCGCGGCAGATGCGCTCGATCGCCTTGCTCATGCCCGCGGCGCCCTCTGCGATCGGCCAGGTGATCTCGATCGTTTCGGCCGCGTAGACGTCGTGCTCGACGTGGCGCAGGGTCTCGAGCTCGCGGTTGAGCAGGATCGGCTGGTCGAGCAGCAGCTTGTGGGCGTGCTCGGGCGTCTCGTCGAAGAGGTTGCGCTCGTTGCCGAGGCTGGTCGCGAGGCTCATCACGATCTCCTCGCGGATCGGGTCGATCGGCGGGTTCGTGACCTGCGCGAACAGCTGCTTGAAGTAGGAGAACAGCGGTGGCGCCTGGTCTGAGAGCACGGCCAGGGAGAGGTCGTTGCCCATCGAGCCGACCGGCTCCGCGCCGTCGCTGGCCATCGGCGCGAGCAGCACGCGCACGTCCTCCTGCGTGTAGCCGAAGGCACGCTGGCGCAGGCGCAGCGGCTGACTCGAGAGCGTCACCTGCTCGGACGGCGGAAGCTGGGAGAAGGGGACGGCGTTGCGTGCGTACCACTCGCCGTAGGGCTTGCTCGTCGCGACCTCGCGCTTGACCTCCTCGTCCTCAACGATGCGGCCACGCTCCAGGTCCACGAGGAAGAGCTTGCCGGGCTGTAGGCGTCCCAGCCGCAGGACCTGCTCGGGCGGTATGTCGAGCAGCCCCGACTCGGAGCCGAGCACGACATGCCCGTCGGTCGTCTCCACCCAGCGGCCTGGTCGCAGCCCGTTGCGGTCGAGCGTCGCCCCGACCACGCGCCCGTCGGTGAAGGCAACCGATGCGGGCCCGTCCCAAGGCTCCATCAGGCAGGCGTGAAAGGCGTAGAAGGACTTCAGGTAGTCGGGCAGGTCCTCGCGGTCGCGGTAGGCCTCCGGGATCATCATCATCGCCGCGTGAGGCAGCGAGCGTCCGGCCAGCATCAGCAGCTCGAGCACGTTGTCGAAGGTCGCCGAGTCGGAGTTGCCCGGCGTGACCACCGGCAGGATCTTCGCGAGATCCTCGCCGAAGAGCTCGCTTTGAAGCTCGCTCTCCCGCGCGCGCATCCAGTTGACGTTGCCCATCACCGTGTTGATCTCGCCGTTGTGGCAGATCACTCGGTAGGGGTGTGCGAGCTCCCAGCTGGGAAACGTGTTGGTGGAGAAGCGCGAGTGCACGAGCGCAAGCGCGCTCTTCGTGCGCTCGTCGCGCAGATCGGCGTAGAAGGCGGCGAGCTGATAGCTGATCAGCATGCCCTTGTAGTTGATCGTGCGCGATGAGCTCGAGGTCACGTACAGCCCGGGCTCGGGCGCCGTCAGCTCGCAGATCCGGCGGATCACGTAGAGCTTGCGCTCGAATGCGTCCTGATCGCCCTGGAGCGCGGGACCCGCGCCGACGAACAGCTGGCGGATGATCGGCCGACACGCCGCGGCGACCTCGCCGCTCTCGGTCGCCTCGATCGGTACCTCGCGCCATCCCAGCAGGCGCTGGCCCTCCTCCCGGACGGTCCGCTCGAGCAGCTCCTCGAGCCGCCGGCGCGCGTCGGCGTCGGTCGGCAGGAAGCACATCAGCACGCCATATGAGCCGAGCGGCGGAAGCTCGAAGCCGGCGACGGCGCGCAGCAGCTCGTCGGGCATCTGCATGAGGATTCCGGCCCCGTCGCCGGTGCAGGGGTCGGCGCCGGTGGCGCCGCGATGCTCCAGGTTCTCGAGCGCGGTGAGGGCCCGCGTGATCACCTCGTGGGTCGGGCGTGTTGTCGAGCCGCGCGACCATCCCCACGCCACACGCGTCGTGCTCGAATCTGGGGTCGTAGAGCCCGACGGCCTGTGGCGGCTGCATGTTGTGCGGAGTCATGGAAGTGCTCCCTGGGGCGGTGCATCCCGCGAGGGGTTGGCTGCGGTCCTTCGCGCGGCATGACCACCTATGCGCCGGCACGCGGGCACCTGAGGCGGAGCAAGAAGCGTAGCAGCGAAAACGCCCGAAAACCGGACTCGCCCGGGCCTAGCCGCGCCGCCCCGGCTCAGTCCTCGGGCGGCTCGGCCGGCGCGGGTCGTCGCCAGTCTCCTCCCCCACGAGCACAGGGCGCTCCGGCCCGGGCAGCCCGCGCAGAGCCCGCGATGAGGCACCGCGCTGACGCGAAGCCGCGCGCCTGCGCGCGCTCGATGCGCCCCGCCAGCAGCGCTCTTCCAGCCCGGCCGCTCGCTCGCGCCGTAAGCGGCGCGCGACCCACTCCTGCGGGACGCTCCAGAAACCAGTGCACGACCTCGACGCTTGGCGCGCCCGTCGCGCAGCACCGCGAGCGCGTACAGCAGCCGCTGCAGCGCCGTAGTCGCGCTCGACGAGCTCCTCCAGGTCGCACCTCGGGGCCGACCCGGTCGCTCTTGTAGTCGAGCACCAGCTCGGCGCCGCCGCGCTCGCGCGCGAGCAGGTCGATGACGCCGGTGACGAGCGGCGCGCGGCCGCCGAGCGCGAACGCGAAGGGGTGCTCGCGCCGGACGTTCTCGGCCGCAGCCACGCGCGCGGCCGGCGGCGACGCCGCGGCCGCGGCGATCAGCTCGCGCGATCTCCTCGCGCTCCGCCGCGCACATGCGCATGCCGAGCTCGCGGCGCGGCGCGCGCCACGTCGTCGGCGCGAGAGCGCGCTGGGCCGTGCGAAGTCGAGCGTCCTCGAGCAGCCGGTGCACGAGCGTCCCCCGCGCTCGCGCCTCGAGCGCGCCCGCACCGGAGCTCAGCGGCGCGCTCGCGAGCGGTCCTCGCGCAGGCCGAGCACCCGTTCCAGGTAGTAGCGGTAGCCGCAGCGCTCGAGCTCCGCGAGCGAGCGTGTAGCTGAGCGTCGCCGCGCCGGCGAGCGGCCGCTCGGAGACCGGCGCGGCAGGCGCTCGCTGGTGCGGGCGCCTGCGGCCCCGCTGTGCGGCGGGCATCTCGCTGGCTTCAGCGTCGGCGCCGGCTCGGCGGATCGGTAGCGCCGTCGAGACCGAGCGCGCCGGCGATTGCGGGGGCTGGCGAGCCGGCAGCGCACGCTCGTGCCGGCGTCGTCGCACCGACGGTCACCTCGATCAGATCGCGCTCGCCGGCAGGCGGCCAGCGCGGGCAGCTCTGCGGCGAGCGCCGGCGCCGAGCCAGGAGATCGCGGTGCCGCCCTGGCGTGGCTCGGGCCAGCGCTCGAAGTCGACCCCTCCGCTCAGCAGGAGCCGCTCGCGGGCGCGGGTCATCGCGACGTAGAGGATGCGTTCCTCCTCCTCGGCTTCTCTGCGCGCGCGCTCCGCGGCCAGCTCCTCGTAGTCGAGCGCCGGCGCCGCCGGCTCGCCGTCGAGGCGCAGCGAGCGCAGGCCGACGCGCTCGCCGTCGACGAGCAGGTCGGGCATGCGCGTTGTTGGGCATGCGCCCGAGGTCGGCCACGCACACGACCGGGAACTCGAGGCCCTTGGCCGCGTGGATCGTCATCAGGCGAACGGCGTCCGGCTCGACGCCTCCACGGGCGCGTCGGACTCGACTGCGCCAGGCGCCTGCGCCAGGCAGCGCGACGTGGTCGAGGAAGGCGCGCAGGTCGCGGCCCTCGCTCGCCTCGAAGCGCCGCGCCAGGCGCAGCAGCTTGTGCGACGTTCGCCAGTCGCCGCTCGCCCCATTCGCAGCGCCGAGGACGTGCTCGCGGTAGCCGCATCGCTCGAGCGCCCGCTCGATCAGCTCGGCGACCGGGCGCAGCGGCCGCCGCGCGCCGCTCCTCGGCGAGACGCGCGCAGAAGTCCCACGAGCCGCGCGCGCTCGTCGGCCGGCGAGCGCCCGCGAGCGACCTGCTCGGCCGCTCGCCCGCGATGAGCGCTGCCTCCCATGCGCTCGTGCCGACTCCCGAGCGCGCCTGCTTCGGCAAGCAGCGCAAGGCCGTCGCTGGAGAGCACGCCGCGAGCGGCGAGGCGAGCGTCCAGTAGAGCGCCACCTCGTCGAGCGGGTTGGCGAGCGTGCGCAGGTAGGCGAGCAGGTCGCACGATCTGCTGGTGGCCCCAGAAGCCCACCAACGCGGCAAGCGTGCGCAGGCCGCGCAGCTGCAGCGCGCGCTCGTAGACCTCGATGTCGCCGACCGCGCGCAGCAGCACGACGACCTCGCCGGCGCGCGCCCGGCCCTCCGCGACAGCTCGGCCACGCGCTCGGCGAGCAGGCGCGCCTCGGCCTGGCGCCACGCCGGAGCCGGCGGGCAGGCCGCGCGCGAGCGCCGCGGCGAGCCCGTCGGACTCCTCCCAGCCGCGCTGTCGCGCTCAGCAGCAGCTCGACGGCCGGCGGCGCCCTCCGCCAGCTGCAGCTGCTCGCCGACGCCCGCGTCCTGCGATGGCTCATCCTCGTCGCGGCGAGCGGGCACGAGCGCGCGTGAAGCCGCCGAAGCGCTCCGCGAAGACCGCGTTCACGACCTCCAGCAGCGGCCGGGCGGCTGCGGAAGTTGCCCGTCAGCGCGAGGCTCGCGCCGCGCGCGGCGAGCTCGGTGCGGCGCGCGCGGAACAGGCCGCACGTCGGCGTGCCGGAAGCCGTAGATCGCCTGCAGCTCGTCGCCGACCGTGAACAGGTTGCCGCGGTCGAGCGCCTGCAGGATCGCCAGCTGGCGCGGGTTGGTGTCCTGGAACTCGTCGACCATCAGCAGCTCGAAGCGCTCGCGACCACGCGCTGCGGACGCTCCGCGGTGCGCGTCGAGCAGCTCCCGGGCGCAGCAGCTCGAGGTCGTCGAAGTCGACCGCGCCGCGCTCGCGCTTGAGCTGCTCGTAGGCGTCGGCGAAGCCGCGCAGCAGCTCGTCGAGCAGCGCGCACGCGGCGGCGGCCTGCGCGCTCGCCGCTCGGTCGCGTCGCGCGCGAGCGCCGCGGCAGCGGCAGCCGCGGCAGCGCGCTCGCCGCGGCTGCGCAGCTCGGCGTATGCGGCCTCGATCATCGCCCGCACCGGTCGGCTCCGTAGGCGGCGACAGGTCGACCGCGTCCGGGCGCTCGCCCGCCAGGAAGCTCAGCCAGAGCGCCGGCTGAACGGCGCGCGCGCGCAGCGCGCCCGCGACGCCCTCGTCGAGGATCGCGAAGTCGGGGTCGAGCCCGCCGAGCAGCGGGTGCGAGCGCAGCAGCCGCGCGCAGAAGCCGTGGAAGGTGCCCACGAACGCGGCCTCGGTGTCGCGTGCGGCCTCTCGCTCGCCGAGGCTCGAGGCAGCCGCGCGCGCACGCGCTCGCGCAGCTCGCCGGCGGCGCGCTCGGTGAACGTGATCGCGAGGATCTGCGCGGGCGCCACGCCGTCCTCGCGCACCGCCCGCACGAAGCGCTCGACGAGCACCGAGGTCTTGCCGCTGCCCGCGCCCGCGGACAGCAGCAGCGGCTCCGCGCGCCGTGCGACGGCCTGCTCCTGCTCGTCGGTCAGCTCTGCGCGCCGCGCGGCCTCGACTCCGCGGCGATCCGGTGGGACTCATCGCTCGCACCGGCAGATCGTCGGGTACGCGCAGCCGGCCCTGCGAGGCGCAGCTCTGCGGGCCGCGCCTCGAGCTCTCCGCGCGCGGCCTCACGCGGCGGCCTCGCGGGCCACCTGCGCGCGCCTCGTCGAGCAGCTCGCGAGCTCGTCGTGCCTCGACGCGCATCGCCCCGGACGCAGTCGAGCTCAGCCGGCGTCCTCCTCGAGCAGCACCGCGCGCGCGCAGGTCGGTGCCCGGAGAGCGGCTGGTAGAAGCCGCCCACGACCCGCAGCCCGAGCAGCTGCTCGGCGGCGCGCATGTACAGCGCGACCTGGAGCTTGCCATCGTCCATCCACTTCGCCGCGGGCCGGCACGATGCGGCTCTTGTAGTCGTAGACGATCGCCTCCCCGCGCTCGCCGACGTCGACGCCGGTCGATGCGGCCGCGCAGCCGCACGCCGCCGCCGAGGTCGAGCGCGGGCAGGCTGCTGCTCGCCTCCCCGCTCGTCCTCGGCCGCGAAGCCGAAGGCCGAGCTCGAGAACGCGCGTGGCTCGAGCGGGCGCTCGGCGCCGCCGCCGCGTAGCGCAGGTAGCGCTCGAGGTCGGCCTGCAGCCGCCGCCGCGCGCCCGGCGCGGCGCTCGGGCTGCGACGGACAGGGGACGCGCGTGCTCGCTCTCGCTCGAGCGCGTGCCGCAGCAGCTCGAGAGCGCGCGGCAGGCTGCGCGGGCGTCAGGCGCGCCGAGCCGGTCTCCCGTGCAAGACCCTCGAAGGTGTCCTTCAGCGCGGCGTGCGCGAGCGCCGCCGCGCGCGAGCGGCTCGGGCTCCGGGTCGAGTCGCCCGGGGCGCAGCATCCGCTCCACGAACCACGCGACCGGACAGCGGATCCAGCGTCTCGAGCGAGGACGCCGACCACGGACGCGCTCGCGCAGCCGGGCGAGGACCCGCTCGTCGCGCAGCGGGCGCACCCGCTCGGGCGGCGCTCGCGCCCGGGCGGCGCGCGCCAGCGGGCGCCCGGACGCGCGCGCCGACGCGCCGGCCGCGCGGCGCCGGCGCTCGCTCGAGGCTCTCGTCGAACAGGTCGCAGACGTCGTCGACGAACAGCGAGCGCGCGCGCGGCGCGCCGTCATCGTCGGCCACGTGCCAGCTCAGGCACGAGCAGCTCCTCGGGGCGCGCGACACGGCCGCGTAGAGCAGGTAGCGCTCGGCTGCGAGCGCGTCCTCGTGCACGCCGAGCCGCAGCGCCGGAGATTTCGGCCAGCCGGCGGCGCTCCTCCTCGGCCGAGCAACGGCTGCGTGCGCGCGGGCGCCGGGAACACGCCCTCCTGCAGGCCGCAGACGAACAGCGCGCGCACCCGGCGCGCACGCAGCGCAAGCGGGTCGAGCACCGCCACCGCGCCCGGCCGCGGGTCGCTCGCCGCTGTACGAACTCGACCCGCTCGAGCGCGCGGCGAGCTCGCCGGCGCTCGGACGGAGCGAGCTCGGGCGAGAGCCGGGCCAGCTCGCGCAGCTCGGCCGAGCGCCGCGCGCCCGCCGGCGAGCGCGCTGCGCCTCATCGAGCTCGTGCCGCTCGAGCAGCTGCGCTGCCGAGCGCCGCGGGGCGCGCGAACAGCCACTGTCAGCTCGCGAGCCGCGCGGTCGATCAGCGAGACGGGGCTGCGGCGCTGCGCTTCGACGAAGCTGCTGCACGCTGCCGAGCGGCCAGTGGCGCTCCTCCCACAGCTCGCGAGCCCGAGCCGCGCTCCTTGCGCCGGTTTGCCGCGCGGCGAGCTCGAGCTTGTCTGCGAGCTCCGGACGTTCGAGCGCACCGGGCGCGCGCAGCCAAGCGAGCAGATCCGCCGGAGTGCCCTCCTCTGCGCCCGGCGCGCCCTGCGCGCCCTGCGCAGGAACGCAGCGCAGCAGCCCCAGCAGCGCCCGGCCGAGCGCGGCGTCGGCGAATGGCCTTCTGCGCTGCAGCGCGAAGGGAATGCGCGAGCGTCTGAGGATCTCTTCGAGCAGCTCCTGCCCGGCCGGCGTCGCGCGGTGCACAACGGCGATCTCCTCGGGCGGCGAGGTCCGCGTCGAGGAGCGCGCGGATCTCGCCGGCGACGAGCTCGAGCTCGGCCCGCTCGTCGCCACCTTCGAGCAGGCGCACGGCTCCGTCCGCGTCCGCGCGCTCGGCGCCGGGCTCGAACAGCCCTCGCTCGAGATGGCTGAGCGCGGCGCGCGAGCGCGGCTCGTAGTACTCGGCGCGCGCGGCCAGCGCCCTGTGTTCGGCGGCCAGCGGCTCGAGCGTCGCGAACGTGGCCGCGCGACCCGCGAACGCGGCTCGCCCGGGCTCGTAGGCCAGCGAGACCGTTACCTCCGCGTCGACGATTCGCCCGAGCGTCTCGATCGCATCGAGCTGCAGGGGAGTGAAATCGTCGAAGCCGTAGAAGGCCACCGGCGTGCCGCCCCACAGCGCCGGCTCGCGGCGCAGCTCATCGAGCGCCATCACCGCGCGCTGCTCGGCATCGAGCAGGCCGCTGCGCACGAGCAGCTGGCGATACTCGAAGTAGAGCGCGCCGAGCGCCGTTGCCGACACACCCGCGCCGTCGGACGCCTCCCAGCGGCCGAGGGCCGCGGCGAAGCGCTCGGGCGCGACCCGCGCAATCTGGAGCTCGGCCACGAACTCGCCCAGCGCGCGGACGTAGCCGGCCGAGGGAGCACCGTGGGAATGGCGGGCGGCGAGTCGTGCGAGGAGCCTCCTGGCGTGCGAGGCCGGACAGCAGCGGGCCTGCGGCCCCGGTGCGCCTGAGCGACTCGCTGATCAGGCCCTCGAAGCGCTCGACGCGCACGCCGAGGACGGCGTCAGCAGCGGCGAGCTCGCGCAGATAGCGCTCGCCGTCGGCGCGCGTGGGCACCACGAGCAGCGGCTCCGCCCCGCGGGCGAGATGCGCGCGGACCGCGTCGAGCAGCACCTGCGCCTTGCCGGCGTTGGCGGGACCGGTGATCAGCGTGATCGGCATGTGCGCTCATCCTCGCGCACTCCCCCGACACGCCCCGCCGGCTCAGGCGGCGCTTCGCTCGCCGGCTGCGACCGGCTGCGCCTCGGCGGTGCCCGGCTCCACCTCGGCGTCGGGCGGCTTTGCGCCCTCGCGCGCCCACAGCTCGTCGAACTCGACGCGCCATTTGCCCTCCTCGGTCTGGCTCAGGGCCAGGTGAGCGCGGAAGCTGCGGCCGCTGCGACCGCGGAAGCCGGTGATGGCGCGCTCGGTGTAGCCGGTCCTGATCAGCTCCTTGGCGACGGCCACGGGCAGCTGCTTGCCGGCTTTGGCCTTCCAGATCACAAAGCCGCAGCCGGGATCCTCGCGCGCCCAGCACGAGTAACCCTTGCGGTTCTCAACGATCTCGTGTCCGCACACCGGGCACGGCCCGAGCCGAGCGCGCGGGATGCGCACGTCTTTGAGCGTCTCGTCGAGCTCCTTGACGGTCTCCTCGGCGAAGCCCGCAATGTCGCTCATGAACTTCTCTCGCGAGTCCTCGCCGCGCTCGATCTTGCCCAGCCGCTGCTCCCAGCTGCCGGTCAGCCCGGGCGAGGTGAGCGCGTGCTCGTTGAGCAGCCGGATCACGTTCAGCCCCTTCTCGGTGGCCACCAGCGCGCGCCCGTCGCGCTCGAGGTAGCCGACCGTGATCAGCCGCTCGATGATCGCCGCGCGTGTCGCGGGCGTGCCGATGCCCGGAGTCCTTCATGGCCTCGCGCAGCTCGTCGTCATCGACCAGCTTGCCGGCGGTCTCCATCGCGCCGAGCAGGGACGCGTCGCTGTAGCGGCGCGGCGGTTTGGTTTCCTTGCGCGCGCTCTCGATCTTGCGCGTGCGCACCTGCTCCTTCTCCTGCAGCCGCGGCAGCTGCTGATCGGAGGTGTCGTCGTCCTCGGCGCGCGCCTCGTCCTGTGGCTTTGACTCCGACGGCGCCTCGTCGTAGACGCCGCGCCAGCCCGGCACGAGCAGCAGTTTGCCGCGCGTGCGAAACAGATACTCCTCGTCGGAGCGCTCGCCCGCGATCACCGTCTCCACGCGCGTGTTCTCGAACACCGCCTCCGGATGAAACACCGCCAGGAAGCGCCGGGCGGCCATGTCGTAGATGCGCCGGTCGTCGTCGCCCATCTTCTCGAGCGCGTGCTCGGAGCGCGTGGGGATGATCGCGTGATGGTCTGTGACCTTCTCGTCGTTGACCACGCGCGCGAGCGGGAGCACGTCGAGGCCGACCACGTACTCGGCCGCCTTGCTGTACTCGCGCTGGACGCCGACGAGCTCCGCGATCGGCTTGATCTCCTCGATCATGTCGCTCGGCAGATAGCGCGAGCTGGTTCGCGGATAGGTGAGCGCCTTGTGCTCCTCGTAGAGGCGCTGGGCGGCCCCGAGCGTGCGCCTGGCGGAGAATCCGTAGCGGTTGTTGGCCTCGCGCTGGAGCGTCGTGAGGTCATACAGCATCGGCGCGCGCTCGCGCTGTTCCTTCTTCTCGACCTTGGTGATCGTCCCGGGGCGGCCCTCGCACGCTCGCACGATCGCCAGCGCCTGCTCCTCGGCCGCGATGCGCGGGCCGCGCAGCTCGCCGTCGGGTGTGCGCGCCGATTGGAAGCGCCCCGCATAGCTGCGCTCGCCGGCCGCCTGCTCGCCCGCGAGGGGCTCCGCGGCGAAGCTCGCATCCACGAGCCAGTAGGGCTCGGGCACGAACGCCCGGATCTCCTCCTCGCGCCGCGCCACGATCGCGAGCGTGGGCGTCTGCACGCGACCGAGCGACACGGCGCCGTCGAAGGAGCTGCGCAGCCTGATCGTGGCTGCCCGCGTGGCGTTCATCCCCACGATCCAGTCGGCCTCCGAGCGCGACCGCGCCGCCTGCTCGAGGCGCTCGTAGTCCTCGCCGGGGTGCAGCGAGGCGAGCGCGGCCTTCATCGCGGCGGTGGTCATCGAGTTGAGCCACAGCCGCTTGACGGGCTTGGAGGCTTTCGCCTTCTCGTACAGGTAGGCGAAGATCAGCTCGCCCTCGCGCCCGGCGTCGCACGCGTTGACAACCTCGGCGATGTCCTCGCGGCCGAGCTGTTTGCTGACGACTCCCATCTGCTTGCGCGAGCGCTCGTCGCGCACGACCAGCTTGAAGCGATCCGGGACGATCGGCAGGTCGGCCATGCGCCAGCTCTTGTATTTGGCGTCGTAGGCTTCGGGCTCGGCGAGCTGCACGAGATGCCCGACGGCCCACGTGACCACGTGGTCGGGACCCTCGAGATAGCCCTCGTGCTTCTGGAACGGGCCCATCAGCACGCGTGCGAGGTCCTGCCCCACCGACGGCTTCTCGGCGACGAGGAGCGTCTTAGACATGGCGGTCAGCGTAGCGGGTGCCACCTCGGCGGCTCAGGCGGGGCCGTCGCGGTCATTCATCCGCGCATGGGCCCGTTCCCACCTGCCGGCCCTGGCGCGAGAGCGCGACCGCTTCGCCGAGAACCTTCGCGACCGTCGCGTTGGCGACCCCGTAGCCGCCGCGCGAGCTGCCGCCGACCGTGCCCGCGAAGACGGTCGTCAGCACGCGGCCGGATTCGTCCACCACGGGCCCACCTGAGTTGCCCGGGCGCACGAGGCCGCGCAGAGGTGTGAGCAGCCGGGAGACCGGGCCCTGCCCGTAGGCGTTGTCGGTGAGCACCGTCTGCGTGCGGCCGATTCGCGCCGGCTGCGCGTCGAAGGGCCCGTTTTCGGGATAGCCGAGGATCGCCCCGCTGGTGCCCGCCGGCTGGTTTGGGCGAAGGCTGAGGACGGGCAGGCCGAGTTCGGGCACGCGCAGGACCGCGACGTCGTCGGTGGCGTCGAAGGCGATCGGTTCGGCGAGGAGGCCCGGGGGTTGGCCGCCGGCCTCGACGGTGGTGTCCTGCTCGCCGGCGACAACATGCGCGTTCGTGACCACCGTGTCGGGGGCGGCAACCCAGCCGGAGCCCTCGATCGCAAGCCCACATGCGGAGCCCACGACGCGCACGACGCTGCGCGAGGCCGAGCGCGCCCCGGGCGTGCTCGCGATGCGCTGTTCGGGCGCGGCGACGCCGGGTGAGGGGCCGCTGATCGAGGGCAGCGGGTCCAGCCGCGCGAGCGCGTTGAGGATCGGCCCCGACGGCGGCAGGATTTCGTTGAGTTTGCGCAGGATCGCCGAGCGCTGGATGTCCGCGCGCAGCGATCGCTCGCCCGCGCTCTGCGCGGCCACGGCGGCCAGGATCCAGACGACCCCGAGGCTCAGCGCCACTCCGAAGAGCGCGCCGAGCACGCCGTCCAGTGTGCCCAGGCCGGGAACCAGGATGCGCCTGCGCACGACCAGGCCCCACCCCTCCAGCGCGCCCGCAAGAATGCCGCCGCCGAGCAGCGCGCCAATCAGCCCGAACGCGGGCGCATACGGCGAGGAGGAGCCGTGCGGCAGCACGAGCGGCGCGATACGCGTGCCCAGGAACGCACCGGCGAGAAAGCCGATGAACGAGAGCATCCCCACGATGAGGCCCTGTCTGAACCCCAGCAACGCAAGAACGACCGCGAAGGCGACAATGATCCAGTCCACCGTGGTCACCAGCCATGTTCTACAAGCTTGTTGACTGAACACCGCCAGCAGCGCATACGTCGCGCGCTTCCCATGCTCGCGCTCGCGGCGGTTGCGTTCGCGATCGGGGCGATCTTCGGGGCGCACCGGTCATCCTCGGCCGCGACGACGCTCGCGAACGGGTTCGTGCGCGAGTGGGCCCGGGGCGACTACGCGGCCATGTACTCGCAGATCGACGAAGCCGCCAAGCGAGACACGTCCGCGAGCGACTTCGCGCAGGCCTACCGGCGGGCGCTCGAGCAGGCCACCGCGACGCACGTGCGGGTCAGCGGACGTGCACGGCGCACCCATCAGGGCGAGACAGAAGTCCCGGTGCGCGTGGACACGCGGCTGTTCGGCACGCTGCAGCTGGGCTTCACGATCCCGATCACCAGCGCGGGCGGGGAAGGCGCGCGGGTGGCGTGGTCGCGCTCGCTCAGCTTCCCGGGCGTTGAAGCGGGCGAGGCGCTCAAGCGTGTAACGACGATGCCGCGTCGCGCGCCGGTGCTGGCCCGCGACGGCAGCGTGCTCGCCGAAGCCGGCTCGGGCTCGAGCAGCGCGGGCGCCGAAGGCACACGCGTCTCGCCGCTCGGCGAATACGCGAGGGCGGTCCTGGGCAGCGTCGGCTCGCTTCCGTCCACGCGAAAAGAGGCCCTCGAAGCAGAAGGCGTGCCGACGAACGGCACGGTCGGCCTGAGCGGCCTCGAGCAGGCGCTCGACGATCGCCTGCGCGGCACGCCCGGCGGGGACCTGCTAGCGGTCGACGCGACGAGCGGCGCTCCCCGGCATGTGCTCGGCCAGGTAACGGCACGGGCGGCGCCGGCCGTGCGCTCGAGCGTCTCCCCCTCGGTCCAGCGCGCCGCCGTGACCGCGCTCGGCGCTCAGCTCGGCGGCATCGTCGCGATGGAGCCCGCGACCGGCCAGATCCTCGCCGTCGCCGGCCTCGGCCTCGACGGGCTGCAGCCGCCGGGGTCGACCTTCAAGATGGTCACGGTCACGGGAGTGCTCGAGCAGCACGTCGCGAGCCCTGCACAGCTCCTTCGGCTATGCGACGCAGGCGACGCTCGACGGAGTCAAGCTCGAAAACGCCAACGGCGAGGAATGCGGCGGGTCACTCGAACAGGCCTTCGCGGTCTCGTGCAACTCGGTGTTCGCACCGCTGGGCGCGAAGCTGGGGGCGAACGGCCTCGTGCACGCGGCCGAACAGTTCGGCTTCAACCATGAACCGGGACTCCCCGGCGCGCCGCAGAGCACGCTGCCGGCGGCCTCGCACATAGAAGGCGACCTGGCGGTGGGATCCACGGCGATCGGCCAGGGGCAGGTGCTCGCGACCCCGCTGCAGATGGCCACGGTCGCGGCGACGATCGCGGACGGTGGACGGCGGCCCACGCCCAGCTTCCTCGACGCACCCCCGGGCAGCGTCCCGTCGCGCGTGCTGAGCGCGTCGGTGGCGGCGACCGTGCGACACCTGATGCTGGCCGTCGTGCGCTTCGGCACGGGAACGGCCGCGGCGATTCCCGGAGTGCTGGTGGCAGGCAAGACGGGGACCGCGGAACTGAGCACCGAGTGCCACAACTCGGCCCCGGAAACCGGCTCGGAAGCGGCGGGGCGGGAAACCGGCGAACGCTGCAAGGGAGCTGAAGCCGAAGCGAGCAACACGGACGCCTGGTTCGCGGCGTTCGCGCCCGCGCTGCACCCCCGCATCGTCGTGTGCGTGATGCTCGTCAAAGACGGCGCCGGCGGCGCGACCGCCGCTCCGGTGGCACGCGAGGTGCTCGAAGCCGGCCTCGCCTCAGGAGCGCACCTCTAGCTAGACGTCGAGCTCGGCCGAGGCGGTCTGCGTGGGATCGGCAGGGTCGACGATCTTGACCGTGAGCGGCCGGTTGTCGAGCGAGCTCAGATTGATCTTGTAGAGCAGCATGGCACCCTGGGTCGGTCCATTGAAGGCGGCCGAGCCGGGCAGCGGCAGCATCGATTTGGCTGGCACCTCGCCGCCTCGGTAGGCGAACAGGTTCGTCGATTCAAGCGTCAGCGGGGCGTAGGTGCGGCCCAGCGTGTCGGCGATCGTGAGCGAGCTCGAGGCGGGCTGCTGGGCGTCGGAGTGGTTGTAGACCTGGATGAACACGCCGAACCACTCCTGCCCCGCTTCAAGGTGCCGTTCGCTTTCGCTGAGCCCCTCGAAGTAGGAGGAGTCCTCGGTGGAGGCCGGGTTGAGCTCGCGCGAGAGCTGCACCTGGTAGACGAGGTTCCCGACATCGAGGTAGGGCGCGTTCTTGCCGGACTCGCCGGCGTAGGTGCCGGTGCTGACGCGCGTGTGCGAATCGCCACAGGCGCTCAGCGCGACGGCGGCGAGCGCGAGCAGCACGAGCGTTATCGGACGCAGGCGGCTGAGCATGCGACGCGGCAGTCTACCCGGCGGCGACCGTCACGCGCCGGCCGCGGAGCGCGTCGTCGGCGTCCCGGTCCTGCTCGATGATCTCGCGCAGCCGCCGCAGAGCACGCGTGTTCTTGCGCCTGATGAAGGCCCTCGCACCGAGGCTCTCGAGCAGCCGGTCCGACCGCGTCGCGGGCTGCGTCTCGAAGGTGAACTGAACGCGCGTCGTGCCGCCGGCGCCGGGCGTCAGCTCGTAGACACCGAGGGTACGCACCCGGTTGCCCTTGCCCGCGCGCCCAACCTCGACGATGCGATGCGGCCGATCGACCTCGACGAACGTGACGTCGGCCCAGTGATAGCGGTTTCCGGGCATCTTCACGCGAAAGCGCGCTCCTGCGCCGCGGCCGACGGAGTCGATTCTCGTCAGGTGCCAGTCGACGAGATAATGGTCGGTGAACTGCGGGTGGTTGGCGATGTCCTGCAGGTAGTCGAACACGCGCTCGCGCGGAGCCGATATGACGGTCGAGACGGAGACTGGATCCACGGCGCGGGCAAGTCTATAGACCTCCTCGCGCGCTCAAGCCTCAGCAGGCGCGAGCGGTGAGGCGAACTGCGTGGCCGTGCTCGCAGTGGCGTACGGTCTCGCTGGCGAGCGGCCGCTCTGATCGTTCCAGGCGGCAGAGCTCGCAAACGAGGTGCACCCCTACGCGACGCGAGCCGCCGTAGAGATGCACGCGCTCGCCTATGAGCGGCGTGCGACCGCAGTCGGCACAGCTGCTGCGCTCCGCTGCGAGCACGCCGACGCCGCGAATCAGAAGCTCGCGCTCGAGCTGATCGATTTCGTGCTGGACGGAGCCCACGCATTGTGCTTTCGCTGCCTCCCTGCGGCCTCCTGCCATGGCAATGCCCGCCCCACGCGAGCGGCCGCCCGTGTTGCGGTTTGTGCAGCCTTGCCGGGGGTATCAGGGTTGTAGGCCGGGAGGCGGCTTGCGCGAATTTCGATAATTTGGATTGAGGTTCTTGTTATGATTCGCACGAGCATTGCGCGGCGAGGGAACGCCCACCGGCAGCCAGGCAGCATGAGGAGGGAGCAAAGCATGGACCCACTCACTTCGGGCACGTTCGTGGGCGCCGGGTCATTCTGCTGCCGTGAGTGCGGCTACACGCTGACCCTGTCCGGCACCGACTCGCTGACCGACTGCCCGATCTGCGGCGGGCATGCGTTCGTGCGCGCGTCGCTGTTCAGCACCGAGCGCATCGCCCCCGCGCGGGACACCGCCGGCGGCGAACTCGCGAAGCCGGCAGCGCCGGAGTGGGACGCGACGCTGGCGCGGGCGCGGGAGGACATCGCGCAACCCGGCGAGTACCTCGTCTTCGACGACGGGGGAGCGGCGCAGATCGTGCCGTTGACGCGCGAGTGGACGCGTATCGGGCGCAGCCTCGCGGCCGACGTGCGCTTCGACGACCCAACCGTTTCACGCCGCCACGCGCTGATCGTGCGCCACCCCGACGGCGTGCGCCTGCTCGACGACCGCAGCCTCAACGGCGTGTTCGTGAACGGCGCGCGCGTCGAAGGCAGGGCGCTCGAGGACGGCGATGAGATCATCGTGGGCCGCTACCGGCTGATGTTCGTGCGGGTGTTGGGAGAGGCGGACGGCGGGGAGTCATCCGCGCCCGGCGAGGGCTCGCTGCGCACGATCGGCTGAGCGTGCGCGCCGGGCACTCTCCTGGCACGTGCGGCTGAAAGGGGTCCGCGCAGCACTCGGCGCGCGCGGGCGCGTAGTATCGCGTCGACGATGGCCGAGACGATCGCTGTGCTCTCGCAGAAGGGAGGCACCGGCAAGACAACGGCGGTGCGCACACTGGCGGACGCGATGCGCCGCAGCGGAGTGCGCACGCTCGCGGTGGACCTCGACCCGCAGGGCAACCTGTCCGACTACTTCGACCTGCCGCCGGACGTCGCGCCGACGATCGCGGAGGTGCTCTCGGGCCGCTCGCAGGCCGCGGCGGCGATCCACGAGGAAATCATCCCGGCCAACCTGACGCTGGCCGAGACCGAGCTGATGCTCGGCGGCAAGATGGGCCGCGAGTTGACCTTGAGGCGCTCGCTGAGTGACGTCGCAGAGGACTACGAGCTGATCCTGATCGACTGCCCGCCGTCGTTGGGGCTGCTGACGGTCAATGCGCTCGTGGCGGCAGACCACGCGCTGATCACCGCCGAGGCGCAGTACTTCGCGCTGCAGGGTGTGGAGCAGGCGATGGAGGTGGTGGAGCTGGCGCGCGACAGCCTCAACCCCCAGCTGTCGCTGCTGGGCGTGCTGCTCAACCTCGCGGACATGCGCACGGTCCACTCGCGCGAGGCGCTCGCATCGCTCAAGGAACGCTTCGGCGATCAGGTCTTCGACACCGTGATCCGGGCATCGATCGCATACGCCGAGTCGGCTGAGCGAGCGCGCTCGATACTCGACCACAGGCCGGACCTGGGAGCTGACTACATCGCGCTGGCGGCCGAGATGCTCGAGCGGCTGCCGGGCCTGGGCGACGCGCGCGAGCGCGCCCGCCAGCTCGCTCAGAGCTCGACCACGTAGGCGCCCTGCGGCTCGAACGGCGCGCGCACGAGCGTGGCCCAGCCCTCGATCTCGCGCGCGAGCGCCTCGGCGACGGTGCCGGTCTGCTCATAGAAGCACCACACGAGCACCGTCGGCCCGGCGCCCGAGATGCTCGCGCCGAGCGCGCCCAGCTGCGACGCCCGCTGCGCCAGCTCATACGAGCGCGGGAAGAGCGCCGCGCGGCGCGCCTCGTGCAGCCTGTCCTTCAGCCCACGCGCCAGCAGCTCCCAGTCTCCCTTGGCGAGCCCGAGCGTGAGCAGCGCTGCGTGGGCGACGTTGAAGACAGCATCCTCGAGCGGCACCTCGCGCGCGAGCACCTCGCGGGCGGTGCGCGTGGGCACGGCCTCGTGGGGCACCACCGCGAGCGCCTCCAGGCCGGTCGGCGGCTCCAGGCGCGCGACGCGCCCGTCGGCGCAGACGACGAAGCCGCCATGCAGCGCGGCTGCGGCATTGTCGGGGTGGCCCTCGAGCTCGCTGGCCAGCTCGAGCAGATCGGCGTCGAGCTCGAACAGGTGATCGGCCGCCATCAGCCCGGCGAGCACAGCGGCCGCACTCGACCCAAGCCCGCCCGAGAGCGGGATCTGCGAGCGGATGTTGAAGCTGAAGCCGTCGGCTGAATGCAGGCGCTCGAAGCCGCGCACGCACAGGTTCTCGCGGCCATGGGCGACGGCCAGCTCGGTCTGCACCGCAAACTCGTCGCACTCGGCGACCTCGAGCTCGAGCTTCAGAGCGAGCGCGGCGGCCATGCAGTCGAAGCCGGGCCCGAGGTTCGCGGAGGACGCAGGCACGCGCACGACGCGCCTACGTATCACCGAGCACAGCTTCCTCGAGCGCGGCCGTCTCGGCGACGCAGGGGATGATCTTGCCGTCGTGGTTGGCGATCGCCGTGTCGGGGTCCTTCAGGCCGCGCCCGGTGAGCACGCACACGATCTCGCGCGCGTCGCCTGCGCCGTACTTGAGCAGCCCCGCCACCGAGGCCGCCGAGGCGGGCTCGCAGAAGATGCCTTCGCGCGCGGCCAGCAGGCGATAGGCCGAGAGGATCTCGGCGTCGCTCACGGCGCGAATCTCGCCGCGTGACTCGGTGACAGCCGCCATCGCGTCCTCCCAGCGCACGGGGTTGCCGATGCGGATCGCCGAGGCGACGGTTTCGGGATGGGCCACCGGATGACCGAGCACGAGCGGCGCGGCGCCCTCGGCCTGGAAGCCGAACAGCTGCGGAGAGGCCCCCATCTCGCGGAAGCCGCGCCAGTAGGAGGTTATGTTGCCGGCGTTTCCGACGGGGATGCAAAGCGCGTCCAGTTCGCCGGCGAGGTCCTCGTGCAACTCGAAGGCGGCTGTCTTCTGGCCTTCGATGCGGAACTCGTTGACCGAGTTGACGAGCACGATCGGGTGTGTGCGGGTCAGCTCGCGGACGAGCACGAGCGCCTGGTCGAAGTTGCCGGCGAGCGCGATCACGCGTGCGCCGTGGATCAGGATCTGAGCCATCTTGCCCTGCGCGATGCGCCCGTCGGGCACGATCACCGCACACGTGATCGCCGCGCGTGCCGCGTAGGCGGCGGCGCTCGCGGCGGTGTTGCCGGTCGACGCGCAGATCACCGCCTTGGCGCCGTCGCGCACTGCCGCGGAGACCGCGCAGGTAATGCCGCGGTCCTTGAATGAGCCCGTCGGATTGGCGCCCTCGAGCTTCAGGCGCACGTTCGCTCCGAGCATCTGTGAGAGCACGGGCGCGCGCAGCAGCGGCGTCGAGCCCTCCTGCAGGCTGACGAGCGGGTCGCCGTCGTCGAAGGGCAGGCGATCGCGGAAGCGTTCGATCAGGGGGACGTGAGGTCGGCTGAGGGGCTCGGTGGCGCTCATATGAACTGCTCTTCGATGACTCGAATTGTGCGTGGAGCAGAGCGTAGGAAGGAAAAGCGTCCGACCCGGTCGATCGCGGCCCGCAGGCTCGACTCGGGCACGGCGTGCGTGACCATCACCAGGCGCGCGCGCTCGCCCATGCCGCGCTGCACAACCGACTTGATCGACACGTCGTGCTCGCCGAGCACCTGCGTCACGGCGGCGAGCACGCCGGGGCGGTCGGCGACCTCCATGTGCAGGTAGAACGCGCTGCAGACGTCCTCCACCAGCGGGATCCGCTGCACCGGCGGCGGCGGCGCGGCCGGCGGAAGCATCGCGCTGACCACGTCGCCGAGGACCGCGCTGGCCGTCTGCATGCCTCCGGCGCCGGGCCCCGACATGGTTATCTCGGTGATCGCCTCGGACTCGACGGTGACGGCGTTGAAGGGGCCGCCGACCGAGGCGAGCGGGTGCCCAACGTAGAGGAAGGCCGGGTGCACCCTCACCGACAGCCCGCCGTCGCGGCGCTCGGCGGTGCCGACCAGCTTGAGTCCGAGACCGAGCTCGCGCGCGTAGAGCAGATCGTCGCCGTGCAGATTCTCGATGCCCTCATAGCGGACCTGCTCGAGGCGCACGGGGGTACCGAACGCGAGTCGCGCGAGGATCGCCATCTTGGCGGCGGCGTCGCGGCCAGAGACGTCGTCCGAGGGATCGGCCTCGGCGAAGCCCCTGCGCTGTGCCTCGCGCAGCGCCTCGGCGTAGCTCGAGCCGCCGGCCATCTCGGTGAGGATGAAGTTGGTGGTGCCGTTGACGATCCCCTGGATGCGCTCGATGTGGGCCCCGGCGAGCGACTGTTCGAGCACGCGCACGACCGGCACGACGCCCGCGACCGCGGCCTCGAAGCGCAGCTGCACGCCGGCCTCGCGCGCTGCCTCGAACAGCTCCTCGCCGTGCTGGGAGAGCAGCTGCTTGTTGGCGGTCACGACGTGCTTGCCCGCATGCAGGGCGGCGAGCACGTAGTCCTTGGCGGGGTCGATGCCGCCGATCAGCTCGACGATCAACTCCGCGCCTGCCAGGAGCTCCTCGAAGCTGCCGCGCTCGCGCGTGAGCACGCCGGCGAGCACGGGCTCGTCGACCGGTCAGCGCCGCGATGTGCTCGGCGCGCTCGCGGAGGAGCTCTGCGAAGGCCGATCCGACGGTGCCGAGGCCGAGCAGACCGACCTTGAACTGCTCAGATGACATCGCGCGCGGTGAGGTCCTCGAAGCTCTCGCGCCTGACCACCATGCGCGCGTCACCTTCGCTGCAGAAGATCACGGGCGGCCTGGTCACGCCGTTGTAGTTGTTTCCCATCGCGAAGCCGTACGCGCCGGTGGCGGGCACGACGATCAGATCGCCGGGCCGGGGATCGTCGAGCAGCGCCTCAGAGACGATCACATCGCCGGACTCGCAGTGCTTGCCCGCGAGCACGCAGCGGGTCGCGCCGTCGAAGCGGTCGGCCACGCGCGCTTCATAGGCGGCGCCGTAGAGCATCGGGCGCAGGTTGTCCGACATGCCTCCGTCGACGGCCACCCAGCGGGAGACGTTGCTCTTGACGCTCTCGACGGTGTACAGCGTGACGCACGCGTTGGCGCACATTGCCCTGCCGGGCTCGACGAGCAGGCGGCGCTCGCGACCGGCGGGGATGTGGGTGTGCACAGCGCTCACGAGTGCGGCCACGTACTCCTCGATCGAGGGCGGGGCGGGCTGCGCGGCGGTGTACTGCGCGCCGAGCCCCCCGCCAAGGTCCCAGACCGGAAAGGAGCCCAGCGCGGCGAGCTCTTCGACCTCGCGCTGAAACGGGTGCAGCTCGAGCAGCTGCGAGCCGATGTGCGCGTGTAGGCCCTGGAGCGAGAGGCCGGGGAGCCGGGAGAGCCGCTCGGCCGCCTCGCTCGCCTCGGTCACCGCGAAGCCGAACTTGGAGTCGGCCTGGCCGGTCGAGATCTTCTCGTGCGTCTCGCCGCGCACGTCGGGCGTGACCCGCAGCAGCACCGCCTGGCCGCCGGCCCGCTCGCCGAGATCGCCTTCGGCGATGAGCCGCTCGAGCCGGTCGATCTCGTCGAAGTTGTCGATCACGAGCAAGCCGAGGCGGTGGCGCAGCGCCATGCGCAGCTCGGCCTCGGACTTGGCGTTGCCGTGCATGACGATGCGCTCGGGCGCGAAGCCGGCGTTGAGCGCGAGATGCAGCTCGCCGCCGGAGGCCACGTCGCACCACAGGCCCTCGGAGGCGAGCAGCGAGAGCACAGCGGTGCAGGGGAAGGCCTTGGACGCGAACACCACGTGAAAGTCCTCGTGACCGGCGTCGCGTCCGGCGGTGCGGAAAGCGCGTGCGCGGGCGCGCAGATCGTCTTCGGCGACGATGTACGCCGGCGTGCCGAACTCCCTGGCGAGCTCGATCGTGTCGCAGCCGCCCAGCTCGAGGCGGCCGAGCTCGTTCAACCGGCTGCCGAGCGGGAACACGCTGGAAAGAGAGGTGCTGGTCGCCATCTCCCGTGATTATCGCGGCCGCGGGCCCGGCGGCGGGCTCAGGCCGAGGGCCGCCCCGAGCGGCGGCGCGGTCAGGCCGGAGCGGCTCGCAGCGCGGCGGTGCCGCCGCGGCGCAGCAGCAGGCCGAGCCACACGCTGCCGATGACGATCAGCACGATGCTCTCGAGCTGGGGCTGGGTGAGCCCGGCGAGCACCTCTTCGTTGCGGCGGACAAACTCGACCAGCAGCCGCTCGGCGCCCGAGCCGATGAGATACAGCGCGAACACCACGCCGGGGCGCACGCGGTCGCGAATGTGCCACAGCAGGTAGGCGAGGAGCCCCATCGCGACGGTCTCATAGATGGGGGTGGGCTGCACGGTCACGCCGGGCGGCGTGGGCACGGTGCCGTGCGGATAGCCCATCGCCCACGGCAGGCTCGAGCGGATGCCGTAGTCGCCGTCGCCGGAGACCTGGCAGCCGATGCGCCCGATCGCGTAGCCGAGCGCGAGCGCGGTGGCGCACATGTCGAGGGTCGTGAGATTGAGCGTTTTGCGCCAGCGCATCCAGGCCACGACGCCGATCGCGCCGCCGGCCGCGCCGCCGTACCAGGTCAGCCCGGAGCCCGAGAAGATGCTTCCGAGGAGGTCGTGTTTGGCCTGCGAGACGTGTTCGAGCAGATACCAGGCGCGGGCGCCGACGATGCCGCCGATGAGCGCGGCGAAGACGATCTCGTATGCCCAGTCGACCGGCTTGTCGAGCTCGCGCAGCCGCCGCGCGACGACGAGGCCGCAGCAGAAGAAGCCGAGCGCGAAGGTCACGCCGAACGTCTTGATGGAGATGCCGAGGAATTCGAATTCGGGCTTCATCTCGGGTGTGCGATGTGTGGCTGCACGCGGGATGCCACTTTAGGGACCGATAACCGCGTCTGCGACAATCATGGGTATGGCGAAGGGACGCTCTGAGTTCGGAAAAGACACCGGCCTGCAGGCACGGATGCTCTTGACGATATTCCTGCTGGGCCTCGTCTACGTGGTGTTCGTCGGGCGTGCTTTTCGCCGTCGGCCTCGGCGCGGCGCCGATCATCGTGATCGCGGTTGTGCTGCTGCTGCTGCAGTTCTTCGCCTCCGACAAGCTGGCCCTGGCAACGATGAAAGTCAAAGAGGTCTCCCCCTCGGAGGAGCCCGAACTGCATGCGATCGTGGAGCGGCTGTGCCTGCAGGCCGACCTGCCCAAGCCGAAGGTGTGCGTGATGGAGAGCTCGATGCCCAACGCGTTCGCGATGGGCCGTTCGCGCTCCTCGACGATCGTGTGCGCGACACGCGGGATCCTCGGGATGCTCTCACCGGCGGAGCTCGAAGGCGTGATGGCGCACGAGCTCACGCACGTGATCAACCGCGATGTGATGGTGATGACGATCGCGAGCTTCTTCGCGGCGCTCGCCGCGATGATCCTCCAGTTCGCGTTCTTCTTCGGCGGCTACGGCAACCGCGAAGAGGAGCAGGACATCATGTACGTGGTGCTCGTCTCGGTGGCGGTCTACGCGCTGTCGTTCGTGCTGCTGCGCACGCTCTCGCGCTACCGCGAGTTCGCCGCGGACCGCGGCGGCGCGGTGCTGACCGGACGTCCCAGCGCGTTGGCCTCGGCGCTGCTGAAGATCTCGGGAACGGTGGAACGCATGCCCAGCCAGGACCTGCGCACCGCTGAAGGCATGAGCGCGTTCTTCATCATCCCGGCGAGGGCGAAGAAGTCGCTGATGAACATCTTCGCGGACCACCCGCCGCTCGAGCAGCGGCTGGCAGCGCTGGAGCGGCTCGAGTCTCAGCTCCAGAGCGCCGCGTGAGCCTGCGCGACGTCCTCACGGGCCGGCACACGGTCAAGGGGCCGGCGCCGGATCGCCTGTTTGCGATCACCACCGCATGGGTGACGCTGCAGACGGAGTATGAGATCGAGCCCACGGGCGCGGCCGCGATCGTCTTCCAATCGCTCGCCACGAGTGAGTTCGAAACGACCCTGCGCGAAACCGAAGAACTGGTGAAGGCCACGGGCGGCGACAGCGCGGTGAGCGTGACCGCGCAGGACGACCGCGAGGGCTATCGCTGGATGCTGCTGCACAACCCGCCGCAGGCGCCGAGCGTGGAAGACCTTGCGGTGGGCGTCAACGCGGTGTCGAGCTCGATCGAGACTGCGGGCCACGGCGACCGCCTGCTGTGCGCGGTGTTCGCATTCGAGGACGCGAAGAAGCGGCGCATCTACTGCATCTACAACTACAAGCGCGGCTACTGGTACCCGTACATCCCCGACCCGTCATCCGATCAGGGGCGCATGACCGAGCGCGAGCTTCAGCTGAAGGCGCAGATCGGTAGCGACCTGCCGCTCGAGCCGGAAATCGAGCGCTGGTTCCCGCTCTCGGAGATACCCATATAGGCGCTGCCGCGCCGGGGACGCTCAGTCCGGGATCAAGCCCTCGCCGGTGAACTCCTTGCCTGCCTCCGCGAAGGACAGGTCCGCCGGCGGGAGAATCAAATCCGAGCCCTCGAGATTGTCCTCGGCGACGGGCGCTCCACTGCTGCGCACGTAGGAGAAGAGGGCGTCGCGCGCCGCCTGAAAGCCGTCCTCGGTGCCGCTCTCGACGATGCGCAGGACATCGTTCTCGAGCTGATCCAGCTTCTCCAGCTCGCCGTCGGGCAGCTCGTACTGGCCCTCGCCGGAGATGCGGACGATCATGTCTTGCCGCCGTCGCTGCCCTGACCCGCGGGCGCGTCCTGCGCGGAGCCGGCCGGGATCTGCGCGGCCTCGGAGCCGCCGCCGCCGAGTTCTCCCTTCATCTTGGCGAGCTCTTCGTCGACCGCGGGCTGGCTCGAGAGCTCCTTGAGCTGCTTGTCGATGTCGTCTTCGCCGCCTGAGCCGAGCGCGGTCAGGTCTTCGAAGGTGCCGGCCGCTTCGAGCTCCTGCACGGCGTCGGCGCGGGCGCGCATGTTTTCGGTCTTGTCGACCGCGCGCTGCATCGCAAGGCCCACGTCGGCCATCTCCTCGCCCACGCCGGTCGCGGCCTCGGAGATCTTGACCTGGGCTTCGGCTGCCGAGTACTGGGCCTTGATGACCTCCTTCTTGGTGCGGAACGCTTCGATCTTGGCGCGCAGTTTCTGCTCGGATTCGGTCAGCTTCTGCTGCTGGGTTTCAAGTTCGGTGACCTGCGTGTCGAGCGACTGCAGCTCTGTCTGCGCGACGTTCTTGCGTTCGAGCGCGGTGCGCGCAAGGTCTTCCTTGCCCGCCGCCACCGCCTGGCGAGCCTGGGTGTCGAGCTTGACCACGCTCTGCTGGAGCGTTGACTCCTGCATCTGCAGGCGCTTCTTGGCCGTGACCACGTCGGCGATGCCCTTCTTGACGTTCTGCAGCTGTTCGACCTGCTTCTGGTAGCTGTAGTCGAGCGTCTCAGCCGGGTCTTCGGCCCGATCGAGAAGCTTCGAGACCTTCGCCTTCACGACGGTAGACATGCGCCCGGTCAAGCCGGCCATCTGATCCTCCTATGCGTTCCGGGGGCTGCCGATGGGTTATCGGCCAGCAGCCTCAAGCGTAGCCGGTCGGCGAAACCGCGGGCGCCGTGCGCCCACGGTTTCTGGCGCCGCTGCGCAGCTGCGCACCTCAGAGGCCGAGCGGGTGGCGAACGACGTAGCCTTCGTTGGCCGGGCGCAGCGGCCGCCAGCGCGGTCCCTGCTGGTTTGAGGGATCGTCCGCGGCGCTCGTGTCAAGCCGCAGCCCGGCGACGGTCATGTACGCGTGCCCCGGGTTGGAGAAGATCGTGACCCAGCGGCCGATCCCGTGTGAGCCGTAGCGTTCGAATTCCGAGGAGTCCTCGGGCGTGCTCAGAAGACTTGCGCCGTGCAGCGCGAAGGACACGGTGCCCGAGCAGTCGTAGCCGGGCGAGGTGAACGAGGCGTGCCCGCCGCCGAAGATGTAGGGCAGGCCGATGATCTGGTTGCCCGCCCAGACGATCTCCTGGATGGCCACGGGCGCAGCCAGCGGAGCGGCGGCGAGGCCACCGACGTAGCGCGCGCGGGTGCCCGGCACCAATAGCTGCGGCTTGCCGACTTCTTCGGTCGCGCTGACCGCGCTGCCGCCGGTGACGGTCCCGGTCTTGGCGGCTTCGCTGGGAGCCACGTAGGGCACCACTTCACCGGTCGCGGTCTTCTCGTACAGCGGCCCGCTGTAGGCGACGCTCGCGGAGCGCGAGGTCACCGGCGCGGCGTCTGCGGGCACGAGCGAGGTGGCCGCCCTGTGCTTCTTGGCCGCGCTGCGCTTGACGGGCGCCGGTGTTTCGGCCGCCACTCCGCCTGTTCCGCCGGCGAGAGCGGGGGACGCGCTGCCGGCAAATATCGCAATGCTGAGAACTGCTGCTGCGCTGGGGGATAGCGCCCGCAATACACCAACCTCTTTCGTCGGCCTGCGGGGTTAGCTGACGGGCTAGCGCTGAAAGAGCCTGCGCTTTCCACGACCTCGTGGAATTCGCCCCAACAACTTGGTTCCCCCGCTCCCTTACATCGGGTTAGGGACTCGGCGTTGCGCCGGCACGCTAGCAAACTGCAAGGACGCATGCAGGCTATGCACGGACGCTCGCATGCGATATAGGCAGTTTGCTGGGGTTTTCCCGTAACAGCGGCACGCTAGTGTTGGCCGCCGATGCGCCGAGATCTGCCACGCGGAGCCGCAGCCGCGTTCGTGCTCGCCGCCGCGCTCGCGGTCGCCGGCTGCGGCCGGGGCAGCACGCGCGAGCTATTGGGCGGCCCCACGCAGAAGGTCGGCCCGGTGGCGGTGCACGGGGCGGTCACGGTGAGCACGCGCAACACCGCGCGGCTCGGCGGAGAAGACGGCGTGGCCGACGCGGCAGCGGTCGCACGGGTCGCCTACTCGGGGCTCACGCCCGCCACGCGCCCGCCGGCTGCGGTGCTCGTCGACGAGCACGACTGGTCGGCGGCGCTTGCCGCCGCGTCGCTGGCGAGCGCGCCGCTGGGCGCTCCGCTGCTGTACAGCGAAGGCAACACGCTGCCGGCGCTGAGCGCGCAGACGCTGCAGGCGCTGCGTCCGCGCGGCTCGGCCGCGCTGGGCGAAGCTCAGGTGATCAGGATCGCCACCACGGCGCCTGTGCCCGCGGGCCTGCTTTCCCGCTCGCTGCCCGCGGCCGAACCGGCTGTTACGGGCGCTGCGATCGAGGCGCTGTTGCGCGCGGCCAACGGCGGGCGCGCTGCGCGCCAGGCGATCGTGCTTGCGGCCAATGCGCCTCGAGCGCTGCAGATGCCAGCGGCCGGGCTCGCCGCGCAGAGTGGCGCTCCGATCCTGTTCGTCAACACCGCGCGCATCCCGATCGCGACCGCCGAGACGCTTGCGAGCATGCACCGGCCCTCGATCTACGTGATCGACGCCGAAGCGCTGGGAGCGCACACGCTGAGGGCGCTCGCGCACTTCGGACCCGTCAGCACGATCAGCAGCGGCCGCGCGAGCGCGATCTCCGAAGCGATCGCGGTGGCGCGCTACACCGACGGCACGTTCGGATGGGGCGTCAAAGAACCGGGTCACGGGCTCGTCTTCGCGAACACGGCGCGGCCGCTCGACGCGCCGGCTGCGGCGCTGCTGTCGGCAACCGCGGACTATGGCCCGATGCTGCTGCTCGAAGCTCCCTCCCCGATCCCGCCCGCGTTGGCTGTGTACCTGGGCGACATCCAGCCCGCCTACGCGGCGACGCCGCAGCTCGGCCCGGTGCGCGGCGTCTACAATCACGGCTGGCTGATCGGAGACGAAAGCGCGATCTCGGCCACCACGCAGGCCGAACTCGACGTGCTTCTGCAGATCAGTCCCCGCAAGCAATCCGCCGAAGAATCCACGAACGCGCCACCCGAATGAGCGAGGCAGAGGATCCGCTGCGCCTGCGGCGCAAGCAGGAAACCCACGAGGTCTCGGTCGAGGACGTGCGCCAGCTGATGGGCGCCTCGACGCCGCACTTCGCGCTGCAGCTGCGCAATCGCATCGCAAAGCTGATCGCCGACCTGCCGGCCGGGCACCCGGCGCGGGTGGAAGGCGAACGCGAGATCGCGCGGCTGGAGCGACTCGGCTTCGCCGGCGAGATACGCGGCGAGGGCGCCGCCGAGGGCGAGCGCGGGCTGCCCTCGCTGGATCTCGACGCGGCGGGCGCCGAAACCTGACGCCCGTCAGCGTCGCTGCGCGAGCCGCAGCTCGCGGCGCGCCACCAGGAAGCGTTCGCGCAGCAGTTTGAAGAGCAGCGCGAACAGCGGTAGGTCGAGCACGAGCGGAGCTATCGCGGCGAGCTTGACCGACGTGCCGGCGGCGACGAGCGACAGCACGAGCGCCCCGTGAAGCAGCGCCACCGGCAGGAACGCGAGCAGCGTGGTGTGCGACTTGTAGCCACTGAGGTGCTCGCGCACCGTGAACTCGATCGTCCCGAGCGCAACCGCGCCGATGCCGGCGAACAGGACCGCCTGGCCCGAGCTGCCCCTGAGGAAGCCGACGATCGTGCCGACGATCCCGGCGAATATCACGATCTCCGAGAGCGGCCACGGATGCCAAGGCGGCTGCGGGCGCTCGCCCATCGCGCGCAGGTCCATCACGCCGCTGCCGCGTTCGCGCGAGCTCCCGCGCGAGCGTGTGCGCGCCCGGGGACGCGCGGGCGCCGCAGAGGCCGGGAGCGCGCCCGCTGAGCGCTGCTGAGCCTCGGAGCCCTCCTGCGCGGAGGCCGGGGGCTGCGCCGGAACGCCCGCTTTGCGCTTGCGGGAGCGACCGCGGCGGGGGCTCGAGCGCTTGGGCATTTCGCTAGGCGCCGGACCGGGACAGGCCCGGCTCGGTGTGTCTGGACCCCATGATTTTCGGCCGCCATCGTAGCGCCTATGCTGGGAGCGATGTCCACGCTGCCCTCGCAGGACCCGGCCCCACGAGCGGGCATTCCCGGCAGCTCCTGCCCCGGCCCGTTCGCGGTCGGCGAGTACGCCGCAGCGCTGCGATCGCAACTGCGCGGGTTCGCTCGAGTGCAGCTGGTAGGCGAGCTCGTCAACCTGCGCGCGGCGCGGGCGCGCGTCTACTTCGAGCTGCGCGACGCGCGCGGCGCGATCTCCTGCGCGGCCTGGCGCGCGGACTGGGAGGCGATCCTCGCGCGAGCCGGGCAAGCGCCCGTGGACGGCATGCAGATCGTGGTGGCAGGCGGCTGTGACTACTACCCCGGCAGCGCAACCTCCTCTCCGGGCTTCTCCTTCGCGGTCAGCGACATGCGCATCGCCGGCGAGGGTGACCTGCTCGCGCGCATCGAGCGGCTGCGCAAGCAGCTCGACGCCGAGGGCCTGCTCGAGCCCCAGAAGCAGCTCGAGCGCCCGCTGCTCCCACGCGCGATCGGAGTGATCACGGGCGAGACCGGCAAGGCCCGCGATGACATCGCGGCCGCGCTCGCCCGGCGCGGGTGGACGGGACGCATCGTGTGGGCGTTCGTCCCCGTGCAGGATCGCCGCGCGGCGCCCGCGATCGTCAGCGCGCTCTCCGACCTCGCGGCCCTGGGCGACGTGGACGTCGTGATCGTGGCCCGCGGCGGCGGCTCGCTCGCCGACCTGCTGTGCTTCTGCGACGAGACGCTGTGCCGCACGGTGGCGCTGCTGGGCGTGCCGGTGATCGCGTCGGTGGGCCACCACACCGACCGCACGCTGCTCGACGACGTCGCCGCGGTCAGCTGCTCGACGCCCACGCACGCGGCGGACGCGGCGGTGGGCATCGACTGCGCGCTTGCCCGCGAGCAGCTCACCGCCACGGCGAGGCGCCTGCGCGAGCATTCCAGGCGCGCCGTGCTCACCCGCGCGCGTGCACTGGCGACGCTCTCGCGAGCGCCGCTCGCGCACCTGGACCGCCAGCGCTCACGGCTGCACCAGGACCTACGCGAGATGCGCGCCGCCGCTCGCAGGCGAGCAGACGGTGAGCATCGCCTCACCGCGCGTCGTGCGATGGTGCTCGAGCGAAGGTCCTCCTCCACGCTGCTCGACTGCCGCGAGCGCCGACCGCGAGAGCTCGAGCAGCTCGCCCTGGCGTTGGCGGCACACGATCCGCAGCGCACGCTCGAGCGCGGCTACGTGCTCGCGCGCTCCACGGACGGCAAGCCGATCGAGACCGCGGCCGCAGCGCGCGCCGAGCGGGAGCTGCGTCTGCGCTTCGCCGACGGCGAGCTCGCCGCGAGGCCCTCCGACGGCGAGCCCTCCGAGAGGCCACGCGGATGAGCGCCGCGGGCGAGCAGGGCGGCGCGGCCGACGCACGCACGCTGAGCTATGAGCAGGCGGCTGGGCGCGTCGAGGAGATCATCCGCAGGCTCGACTCGGGCGAGGCGAGCCTGCGCGAGACGCTCGAGCTGCTGGCCGAGGGAAAGGCCCTGATCGAGCTGTGCGCCAGCGAGCTCGCGGCGGTCGGCGGCGCGCTCGAGGAGCTTCGCCTCGACGAGCTGGTCGCACAACTGGAGCAGCAGGCGGGCCAATGAGCACCTGGGAGCGGGTGGCGGCGCTGCCCGTGCAGATCGACGAGTACGAGCTCAGGGGGCTGAGCGCGAACGTCTCGAGCGACTTCGAACGCAAGAGCACGCTGATCGCACTGCGCGGAGCCGGCCAGGAGGGAGTCGGCGAGGACGTGACCTACGACGGCGTGGACCACGAGATCCTGCAGCAGGCCGGCGCCACGCTGCCGCTCGCCGGGCGCTTCACGCTGGCCTCGTTCTGCGAGCACCTGGCTGCGCTCGAGCAGTTTCCCGAGCCGCCGCAGCGCGATGTCTCGCGGCGCTACCGCACCTGGGGATACGAGTCCGCCGCGCTCGATCTCGCGCTGCGCCAGGCTCACACCACGCTGCACGCGGCGCTTGGCCGCGAGCCGCTGCCGGTGCGCTTCGTCGTCTCGCTGCGCCTCGGCGAGCCACCCACGCTTGCGCCGGTCGCGAGCCTGCTCGAGCACTACCCCGAGCTGCGCTTCAAGCTCGACCCCGACGAGCTCCTGGGACGATCAGCTGATCGCAGAGCTCGTGTCGACCGGCGCCGTCGACTCGGTCGACTTCAAGTCCTTCTACAGCGGCACCATCGTGGACCAGCCCGCCGACCCCGTGCTGTACGAGCGCGTGGTGAGCGCGTTTCCCGAAGCATGGATCGAGGACCCCGCGCTGACGCCCGAGACCGAGCCGATACTCGCGGCGCACCGCGAGCGCTTCTCCTGGGACGCGCCGATCCACTCGATCGAGGACATCATCGCGCTGCCCTACCCCCCGCGTATGGTCAACATCAAGCCCTCGCGCGTGGGCGGCGTGCGCAACCTGCTCGACGCCTATGACTACTGCGCGGCGAACGGCATCGGCAACTACGGTGGCGGCCAGTTCGAGCTGGGCGTGGGGCGTGGGCAGAACCAGTATCTGGCCTCGCTGTTTCACGCCGACGCGCCCAACGACGTGGCGCCGACCCGCTACAACCTGCCCGGCGCCGCGCCGGGGCTGCCCACGAGCCCGCTCGCGCCCGAACCAACGCCGCTCGGTTTCCGCTGGGGCGCCGACTAGCGCCGCCCGACGAGGGCGAAGCTGGGAACGTGCGCCGGCTGCGCACGCCCCGTCCGAGGCGCAACTTCCTAGCCGTATCTACGTTTGAAAGCCAGTAGCCGGTAAGGTCGAAGGCTCGCCGATCGAGCGCTAGGCGACTACCGGCGCTGCAATCTCATCTCGGCGGAGGAACATGCGCGCACGCAGTTCTCGGGACACGCGAGCAAGCACATGGCGTCGGGCGCTCGCCCAGGCGTGGCCTGGCGCTGCGCCCAGCCGCGCGCGTGGCGCTGCGCCCAGCGCTGCGCTCGGCCCCGCGCGTAGTGCTGCGCTCGGCCGTGCGCGTAGCGTTGCGCTCGCCGGCGCGGTGTGCCTTGCGGCCGGCGTGGCGGCGCCCACCGGCGCCGCGGCGGCCAGCCCGGGCGGCACGGCTCCGCCGACCACGGCGCCCGCGCCGGGCGCCACCGGCAATGTGACCGCCCAGAGCCCGCCCACGCCCGCAGCGAGCACCCACAGCAAGAGCAGCGGCGCGCCCCCCAAGAGCGCCTCGCACGCGAGCCTGCACGTGACCTCGGTGCGAATCAGGAGCGTCAGCTGCATCCCGGCGTTGCGCTGCTCGACCAACCCGCACCAGGTCTCGATCCACGGCACCCTGCTGCTCACGGGCATTGGCGTGCACAGCGGCATGCTCGTCGCCTTCCCGCGCTCGCCAGGCGAGCGCGTCACGCCCAGCTCGCCGGCGGCGCACCTGCGGCTGACCGGCGCCGGCCTGATCGTGACCGTCCCCAGCAAGGCGCACTCCGGGCGCATCCAGCTGATGCTCGGCGGCGGGCGCCACACGAGCTCCTTCGGGCCGATCTCGATCGTCGCGCACGCGCTCGTGCCGCCCGCGCCGCGTGTGCCCAGCGCGGCGAGCACCGGCGCGGTGGGACCCAACCCGTTCGAAGGCCAGGGGATGTGGATCTGGTATGTGAGCCAGTCGAACGCCGGCAACGTGGCGTCGATCGCCGCGCAGGCACACGCCGCGGGCGTGAGCACGCTGTTCATCAAGAGCTCCGACGGCTCGAGCAACTACTGGAGCCAGTTCTCCCCGCAGCTGGTGGCCGAACTGCACGCAAACGGCCTGAAAGCGTGTGCCTGGCAGTACGTCTATGGAAGCAACCCAAAGGGCGAGGCCGCGCTCGGCGCCGAGGCGGTGGCCAACGGCGCCGAATGCCTCGTGATCGACGCCGAGGCCGAGTACGAAGGGCACTACGCCGCCGCGCAGACCTACGTCCACGAATTGCGCGCCAAGATCGGTCCCTCCTATCCGCTGGGCCTGGCGTCGTTCCCCTACGTCTCCTACCACGGGACGTTTCCCTACTCGGTCTTCCTCGGCCCCGAAGGCGCGCAGTTCAACGCGCCGCAGATGTACTGGAAGGCGATCGGCCAGTCGGTCGACACCGTCTACGCCAACACGTGGATCGCCAACCGCATCTACGGCCGGCCGATCTTCCCGCTCGGCCAGACCTACGAAGCGGTGTCTGCCGCGGATCTGCTGCGCTTCCGCGAGGAGGCCGTCGACTACGGCGCCACCGGCCTGTCCTTCTGGGACTGGCAGGAGACAAACGCGACCGGCTGGCGCACGCTCGCGGCTCCGCTGACGCCGCTCACGAGCGTGGTGCCCAACGGTGAATACCCCGAAGTGCGGCGCGGCAGCAAGGGCGATCAGGTCCTGTGGCTGCAGGAGCACCTCGCGAGCGCCGTGCCCGCACAGGAAACCACCGGCACGTTCAGCGCACAGACCGAATCCGATCTGATCGCCTTCCAAAGCGCCCACGGTCTGCCCGCGACCGGCGTCGCGACGCCGCCCACGTGGCAGGCGCTGCTGGCCCTGCCCCCCGTCGCGGTGAACTGGACGGGAGGCGGGCCGAGCGGCGCCTGAGCTCAGACGCGCTGGATCAGCGTCCCCGTTCCGAGGCCTCCGCCGCAGCACATCGTCACGAAGCCGACCTCCTTGTCGGAGCGCTCGAGCTCGTGCAGCAGCGTCGTGATCAGCCTCGCGCCGGTCGAGCCGAGCGGGTGCCCGAGGGCCATCGCGCCGCCGTTCACGTTCACGCGGTCCATGTCCGGGTCGAGCTCACGTCGCCAGGCGGCGACCACGGGCGCGAAGGCCTCGTTGATCTCGATCAGGTCGATGTCGGAGATGCTCATGCTGTTGCGCTCGAGGATCTTGCGCGTCGCCGGAATCGGTCCCTCGAGCATTTTCACGGGGTCGCAGCCCACGGTCGTCATGTCGACGATGCGCGCGCGCGGCGTGAGGCCGAGCTCCTTGGCCTTCTCGGCCGACATCAGCAGCACCGCGGCCGCGCCGTCGGAGATCTGCGAGGAGTTGCCCGCTGTGATCTTGCCGTCGGGCTTGAACGCCGGCTTCAGCTGGGACAGCGCCTCGAGGCTGGTGTCGGGACGGATGCCCTGGTCGGTCACATACGTCTCGCCGCCGGCCTCGATCGGCACGATCTCGCGCTCGAAGCGCCCCTCCTCGGTTGCCTGGTGGGCGAGCTTGTGCGAGCGCATTGCCAGCTCGTCGAGCTCTGAGCGGGAGATCTCCCATTGGTCGGCGATCATCTCCGCGCCGAGCCCCTGGCCCACGATGTTGTGCTTGGCCATCAGCTCCGGAGTGAACGCGTAGCCGAACTCCTCCTGCGTTTTCATGCCCGCCGCAAAGGGCAGGTGGCCCATGTGCTCAACACCCGAGCCGATCATCGCGTCATGCACGCCGGCCGCGATCAGCGCAGCCGAGAAGTTCACGGCCTGCTGCGCGGAGCCGCACTGACGATCCACGGTCGTGCCGGGCGTCTCGATCGGCAGACCGGCCTGCAGCCACGCGTTTCGCGCGATGTTGAAGCCCTGCTCTCCGAACTGCTGCACGCAGCCCGCGATCACGTCCTCCACGTGCGCCGGGTCGATCCCCGAGCGCTCGATGACCTCGGTGTAGGTCTTCGCGAGCAGCGCGTTTGGGTGGGTGTCCTTGTAGTAGCCCTTCTCCCTGTGCCCACGGCCGATCGGCGTGCGCACAGCCTCGACGATCACGACTTCGCGTCCCTCAGCCTGCCTCATGTCAAGCGCCCTCCAGCGGTGTTTGGCCCAGTGTTTATGGGGGAAACCGGAGCGCGAATCTCGATCCGCAGAGCCTCTGACAGAATGCCCGGTTCCCGCTGTCCCTACTCTACCGCGTCACGTTGACTGGCCAGTCAACCAGGCCTCCCCACTACTTTCCACGACTGGAGTCACGAGCACTGTGCGCGACCGTCTCGCGATAGCAGGAAGCGGCGCTATCGCCTGCGGCATGGCCGCCACCGCCGCACACCACGGCCCGGTGCTGCTGCTGGCGCGCTCGCAGAGCTCCGCCGAGCGCGCCACCGCGCAGGTGCGAAGGACGCTCAGCCGGCTCCGCGCCGAGGTGGATCCCGAGCACGTGCAGGTGGTGACCGATCCGGAGGCGCTGCGCGAGGCCACGTTCGTGGTCGAGGCGGTCGTCGAGGATCACAACGTGAAGGCCACGCTGCTGGCAGCGCTCGATCGGATCGTGCCGGCCGAGGCGATCCTCGCCAGCACGACCTCCTCGCTGTCGGTCGCGCGGCTGGCCCAGGTGAGCGGGCGCGAGGACCGCTTCGTCGGGCTGCACGTGTTCAACCCGGTCGCGAAGATGAAGCTGATCGAGCTGATCTTCCCGCCGCAGGCAAGCGCTGACACGCGCAGCCGCGCGCTCGAGCTGTGCGAGACGCTCGAGAAGACGCCGGTCGAGGTGCCCGACGTGCCCGGCTTCGTGGTCAACCGGCTGCTCTTCCCGTACCTGTTCAGCGCGGTGCGCCTGCTCGAAGAGACCGGCATGGACCCTGCGGATATCGACACCTGCATGCGCCTCGGCGCGGGGCATCCGATGGGGCCGCTCGCGCTGCTTGACCTCGTCGGCCTCGATGTCGCCAGTGCGATCGGCGAGACGATCGGCGTGGCGGTGCCCGAACGTGTGAGAACGCTGGTGCGCGAGCGCGCGCTCGGACGCAAGAGCGGCCGTGGTTTCCACGCATATTGAGAAACACGCCTGTACGTGAAAGCCCGCCGTCCCAAGGCGCGGCAGCGCCTCTATAGAAGATTTACGTGCGCTGAAGCGAGTTTTAGCTGCGGTTCATCAAGATCGCGATACTTGTTCATGCGACGGTAAGTCGCATCGCACACCCGCCTCCTCCCAGTGCACACGCTCCGGTCCGCTCCCCCCGCGGGCCGGACGTGTTTAAGCGTCCGCCTCGCGCTCGGAGCGCGGCTGCACGGTGCGGCGTTCGCGGATGCGAACCGCCTCGATGCGGTTGTCGCGCACCGACTCGACGCGGATCGAGTAGCCGTCGGCGCTGACCGTGTCGCCGCGGCGCGGGAGCCGGCCGAGCTCGCCGAACACGAAGCCGCCGATCGAGTTGTAGGCGTCGCTGTCCACCGGCAGGTCGAGCCCGTAGTCGGCAAGGTCCGCGATCGCCACATGGCCGCGCACAAACCAGTCGCCGTTGGCCAGCCTGCGGATCTCGCCCGAGGCGGAGTCGGTCTCATCGGCGATCTCCCCGACGACCTCCTCGATGATGTCCTCGACCGTCACGAGCCCCGCCACGCGCCCGTACTCGTCGACCACGACCGCCATCGAGGTGTGCTGGCGCTGCATATCCGCGAGCAGGTCGTCGAGCGGCTTGGTCTCGGGCACGATCAGCGACTCGTGCACGCTCGCGGCGATCGGCGCGTGCGGGCCGTCCTCCATCAGCTTGCGCGCCAGCGTGCTCACGTGCACGAGGCCGCGCACGCGGTCGCGGTCTTCGTCTTCGGTGACCAGCAGGCGCGTGTGCCCGCTCGCGATGCTCTTGCGCAGCGCGCTCTCCACGTCCTCGGAGACGTCCACCGTCACGACCGCTGGGATCGGCGTCATCACCTGTCGTGCCTCCTGCTCGTGCAGGTGAAAGACGCCCGTCAGCATGCCCGCCTCGCCGGGGTCGATGTGCCCGCCCGCGAATGACTCGGCGATCAGCCGCTTGAGCTCATCGGGCGAGCCGCCGCGGCGCTCGGCGCTCATGTCGACGCCGAGCACGCGCAGGATGCGGTCTGCGACGGCAGTCAGCAGGATGATGAACGGCCGGAAGAGCGTGCTGAACGCGCGCAGCGGCCGCGCCACGCGCCGCGCCACCGCCTCGGCGCGATCGATCGCGTAGAACTTCGGCACCATCTCGCCCGCGACCAGCTGGGTGGAGGAGATCACCAGGAAGGCGACGACCGCGGTGATCGCCACAGCGACTTCGTGGCTGATGCCACCGCCGATGATTTCGCGCAGCACCGCCGCGAGCGCCGGCTCGCCGAGGATGCCGATACCGAGCGTGGTGAGCGTCACGCCGATCTGCACCGCGGAGACGTACTGATTGATGTTCGCGAGCTGCTCCAGCGCGAGCGTCGCGCCGCGTTCATGGTGGTCGCGCATCACTTCGAGCTTCACCCGTCGCGAGCGCACGAGCGCGTACTCGGCGATCACGAAGAACGCGTTCAGCGCGATCAACAGCGCCGCGATGATGAGCTTGAGCCCGTTCACGCGCGGCCCGCGACCATCGAGCGCTCGAGCGCCCGTTCCCTGCTGCGCCCGCCGTTGCTGCCGCCGGGGCGGCCCGCTACGGCGACGCTACTTCGCGGAGGATCTTCGTCGTCGTTCATCGATTGCCGACCCGGCAACGGTAGCAAGGCTCCGGGTCGGAAGCCAGCGCCCCGAGCGATGCCGCTCAGCCGGCTCCGTCGATCTCGCGCGCGAGATTGAAATCGGCGTCGCTGAGAGCGCCCTGCGAGTGCGTCGACAGCGTCAGGCGCACCTTGTTCCAGCCGTGCACGAGGATGTCCGGGTGGTGGTTCGCCCGCTCGGCCAGCTCTGCCACGCGGTTCACGAACTCGATCGCCTCGGCGAAATCCGCGAACTCGAGGTCCCGCTCGATCGAGTCCGAGCCCGCGCGGTGCCAGCCCGCGAGGGCGGCCAGGCGCCGCTCGATGTCTGCGTCGCTGAGCACAGCCATGCGTGTTGAGGGTACCCCGATCGCGACTCGCTAGGAGCGCGCGTAGAGTCACTGGATGCGCATCGTGAGCCTCGTCCCCCACGCCACCGAGCTGCTGTTCGCGCTCGGCCTCGCCGATGAGGTGGTCGGCGTGACCCACGAGTGCGACCATCCACCTGAGGCGCTCGAGCTCGAGCGCCTCACGCGCGACGCCTTGCCAGGCGGCCTCAACGCGGGCGAGATCGATGGAGCGGTCAGAGAGCGAACGCTCAACGGCGAGTCGATCTACGAGCTCGACCGCAAGGCGCTTGCCGCGCTCGAGCCGGACCTGATCGTGACCCAGCAGCTGTGCCCGGTCTGCGCCGTCTCCTATGACGAGGTCGCCGAGCTCGCGCGCGAGCTGCCCTCGCAGCCGCGGGTGATCGCGCTCGACCCGAGAACGCTCGGCGAGACCCTCGCCGACGTGCGCACCGTCGCCGAGGCCACCTCTCGACGCGAGCAGGGCGAGCAGCTGGTGCGGAGCGCCGCCGCGCGCATCGACCGCGTGAAGCTGCTGTTGCGCGCGATTGACGAGCGCCCTCGCGTCGCAGCGCTCGAGTGGCTCGACCCGGTCTACGTGGCAGGACACTGGACCCCGCAGCTGATCGAGCTGGCTGGCGGCGAGGATGTGCTTGGGGGGACCGGCGAACCGTCGGCAACGGTCTCCTGGAGTGTCCTCGCCGCTGCGGCGCCCGAGATCGTGGTCGTGATGCCCTGCGGCTATGACGCGGTGCGCGCGCACGCCGAGGCGCTCGCGCACGCGGGCGAGCTCGCCCAGCTCGGCGCCCGCCGCGTGGTCGCGGTCAACGCGTCCGCCTACTTCTCCCGGCCAGGGCCGCGCCTCATCGACGGCCTCGAGCTGCTCGCGCACGTGCTGCACCCCGAGCTGGCGCCCACACCCCCGGCGGGAACCGAGCCGCTCACTGTCCTGGGCTGATCAGCCCCACCGGGGTCGAGCCGGCCGGTTCGACCTTGCTCGCGTTCGCCGCCGCGAGCGAGCCGGCAACGGCTGCCGCAGCGATCAGCGCGCACGCCGCCATCGCCGCCCCCGGCGCGCGGCGGACGTCGCCCAGGCGGATCACATAGGCGGCCAGCGCGCCGCCGATCAGCCCGCCGACGTGACCGCCCCAGGAGATGCTCGGGAGCGAGAAGCTGATCACCAGGTTGATCAAGATCAGGCCGCCGATGCCGCTCTGCATCAGCGGGATCTGGCGTGCGCGCATCTCCACCGCGGCCGCGCCCATGATCCCGAACACCGCGCCCGAGGCGCCCACGGTGAGCGAGTGCGGTGAGACCAGCAGGGCGCCGAGCGAGCCGGTGAGCAGCGACACGCCGTAGATCACGGCGAAGCGAGTCCTGCCGAGCACCGGCTCCATCATGTTGCCGAGCACATACAGCACCCACATGTTGAAGCCGATGTGGAGCAGGTTCTCGTGCAGGAAGCCGCTCGTAACGATCCGCCACCACTGGCCGTGCGCCACTCCCTGGCCGGCCAAGCCGGGAAATTCGCTGGAGCCGAGCAGCGCGCCTTTGACGATCACCGAGCCGGAAGCGCCGCCGCCCGCAGTGAACGCCGAGTGGCCCTCCGCGATGAACGCCGCCACGTTCATCACGATCAGCGCCATCGTGAGCTGCGGCCTGCTCGACAGCTCGCGCATGCGCTTCACTTGCGTGCGCTGTTTCGCGCACTCCGGGCAGCGCATGCCCACGGGCGTGGTGGTCATGCAGTCGGGGCAGATCGGCCGCCCGCAGTTCGAACACGACACCCCCGTCTCGCGCGAGGGATGGCGGTAGCAGGTGGCCATGCTCAGCGCTCGCCGAGCAGCTTGCGCGTCTCGCGGGCCACTTCGCGAAGCGCACGCTCGGCACCCGCGCGAAGGCCCTCGAGGCTACTCGCGGCGGCTGCCGGAGGGGCGTGCGGGCGCCTGCGCGCGCGCAGCACCACAAGCGCCGCGCCCGCGGCGCCGCCGGCCACGATCGCCGCCGCCGGGCGCACCCAGTTGCGCGGGTCGCCCATCGCCGAGAGCTCCCACGCCTCGAGCTCGTCCGCGGCCATCGCGGTGATGCTCTGCAGCGTGCTCTCCAGGCGCTCGGCCATTTCCGCCGGCGGATCGACCGGAGCGAGCGCTTCGCGCAACAGGCCCTCGAAGTTCGACACGACCTCACTCATCGCCCGCGCCCCCCGCCGCGACCGCCACATCGCCGCGCTCGCCCACGAGCTGCTCCAGCTGCTTGATCGCCCGGTGGATGAGCACCTTGGTCGCTCCATCGGAGCGGCCAAGCGCGCGAGCGATCTCGCGGTTGTCCATACCCAGCGCAAAACGCATGATCAGCGCCTCGCGCCGGTCGTCGGGCAGCAGGCGCACGGCGTCCAGCACCCGGCTCAGCTCGTCGCGCCCCTCGACCAGCTGCTCGGTCGTGTGCAGCGCCGTGAGCGAGTCGGTCTCCTCGATCGACGACGCCGGCTTGCGCGAGCGATCGCGATACAGGTTCGCTGCGAGGTTGTGGGCGATCCTGATCAGCCACGGGCGCAACGGCCGGCCGTTGGATTCGCGCTGCGCGCGCTCGAAGTGGCGGTAGGCCTGCAGGAACGTCTGCTCGGTCAGGTCCTCCGCATCGTGGTGGTCGCCCACGCGGTAGTACGCGTAGCTGTACACATCGCGCAGGTGCGCACGGTAGAGCTCCGAGAACTCCGCGTCGAGCTGCGCCTTGGGCTTGGTGGAGGGGCCGTCGCTCACTCATTGCACCCTAGCCCGCCGCAACTCGCGGTCAGGCAGCGCGAGACATCTCGCGCTGAGCGTGCAGCTCGAACAGCTGCTCCGGCGGAGCCTTCACGCCGCCCAGCCAGCTCCACTGCAGCGACACGCACGCCCACACACGCTCGGTCACCGCCTTGGCTGCGGCCGGCGAGGGCACCTTCGCGGTCGGGAACAGCAGCGGGCGCCCTGCGCGCACGCGCACCTTGCGCGGACGTATGCGCCAGCCCCTGCGCACGTGTTCGGTTCCGATCACCGCGATCGGCACGACCGGCACTCCGGTTTCGAGCGCGAGGCGCCCCACGCCGCGTTTCGGCTCGCCCAGCGGACCCGGGCGCACGCGCGTGCCCTCGGGGAACAGCACCACGCAGTCGCCGCGAGCGAGTATCGCGCGCGCGGTGTCCATCGCCGTGGTGTCGCCCGCGCCACGATCGACCGGGAAGGCGCCCAGAGAGTTCAGGATCCACGCCTGCCAGCGCTTTTCGAACAGCTCGCGCTTGGCCATGTAGTAGACGGGGCGGCGAACCAGCATGCCGATCACGAAGGGGTCCATGAAGCTGCGGTGGTTGGACGCGAGCAGCAGCGGGCCGCTCTGCGGAAGATGCTCGCGGCCGATCCGCTGCAGACGGCAGTACACCAGGAAGGCGGGCTGGAGGATCGCCCGCAGCAGCCAGTAGATGACCGGGTTCACGCCGCGCTTCAGCGAGCGCGCGTGAAAGTCGTTCAGGTTGGCTCTGCCCATGTCAATGACTACACCGCCAGCGAGCACGCCGTTACAGTTGGCCTGCGGCCGCGCACGACCCGCGCCGGAGTAGCTCAGCTGGTAGAGCGCCTGTCTTGTAAACAGGGGGTCAGCGGTTCGAGTCCGCTCTCCGGCTCTACAGGAAGGCCCCGCTCACGCGGGGTCTTCCCGTAGCTCGCGCGGCGCCGCGAGGCTGTCTGGCGCTATTCGTAGGCGTAGCGGTCGCCCGGCGGGTTGTTCGGGCTGGTCTCTTTGCTCGTCGTCGCGCGAACGTCCACGGTGCCTTTCGCGTGCGGGGGCACGGTCACGGTGCATTCGGTTGTCGAGATGCAGCCAACGGCCGTTGTTTTTGCAGTGCCGAATTTGAACACCGTGGATTTCGCGGCCGTGCCGAAGCCGGTTCCGGTCACCGTCAGTGTCGTGCCGCCCGCGGCCGGTCCGGAAGAGGGACTCAGACCGGTTACCTGGGGCGCCACCTTGAACAGGTCTCGCGATGAGACCGCGCTCGTTCCACTAGGTGTGGTCACGGTGATGTTGTCATTTCCGAGCGGCTGTGCGGGCGAGACCGCGGAGATCGTGGTCGATGTCCCCGTGAAGCTCGCTGCCGGCACACCTCCGAAGTGGACCGCGGTAGCGCCCGTGAAGTTGGTACCCGTGATCGTGACAAGGGTGCCTCCCAAGCTCGAGCCGTAGTTGGGCAGCACGTGCGTGACTGCGGGTGCGGGCGCCGGACCGAGGGCGACGCTGTGGGATTCGCCTGCCGCGATCGCGACGATTCCGCTCAGCCCAGTGACGGTCACGGGCGCCGAGCTGAATTTGTGGTTGCCGTCGCCGAGTTGGCCGACATTGTTGTTTCCCCACGCCTTAACGGTTCCGTTGTTTAGGAGCGCGAGGCTGTGGCCGCCGCCAGCGGCGATGCTGATCACGCCGCTCACGCCCGCGACCGTCGCCGGCAAGACACCGTTTTCGGCACAGCAGCTGCCCCATTCGATCACGGTGCCGTTTTTCTCGAGAGCCATGGAGTGGGTTCCGCCCGCCGAGATCGCCGTGACTTCGCTCACTCCGCCGACCGCAGCCGGGTTCGGGAAATGCAGGAAGGGGCTCGCGATGCCGTTGCCGAGCTGGCCGAGCTGGTCGTAGCCCCAAGCGACCACGGTGCCGTTTTCGAGCAGCGCGAGCGAGTGCTCTTCGCCCGCAGCGACGGCCTCGACGCCCGTCAAGAAGGGTCCATGAGGGCAGGGACCTTCGCTGCCCTCCGCACAAACCTCGACCGGTCCAACCGCTCCTCCTTCGTTGCTTTCGCCGTTGCCGAGCTGGCCGAAGCGGTTCCCACCCCACGCTCTCACCGTGCCGTCCTTCAACAGAGCCAACGCGAAGCCACCGCCCTCGGAGATCGCGCTCGCTTCTCCGACACCCTCGGAAAACGGCCCACCGGCATCCCAGCCGGTGACTTCGCTGCCCACGAGTGCATAGCCGCCGCCGGTGGCCAGCGCAGTAGCCCCTGTCACCCCAGCGACCGTCACCGGCTCTGTGCTTTCCCGTTCGCTCGTCCCGCTGCCGAGCTGGCCTGCCTGGTTGTCACCCCAGGCCTCGATGGTGGCGTCGTTCATCAGCGCGAAGCTGTCGTAGCCGCCCGCGGCGATCGCCGAGACTCCCAGCAGTTCGCCGGCGGCCACCGGCAGATCACTGTTGGTGAAGTTGCCCGTCCCTAACTGTCCGCGGGCGTTTGAACCCCAGGCAACGGTCCGGTTGGGGACCGCCGACGCGGATGCAGCCAAGCCGCCCGCCAGAAATGCGAACGCACACGCGACGAGGACCACATGACCGAACCACCGGCTGAGCCGCGGATAACCAAGTTCCATCGTCGCTCCCTCATTCGGCAACGGCGCCAAACTGCGCCTCGCGGACGAACTCGCCTTGGAGCGGACAACACTACCCAACCAAGCGCCCATGAACAACCCCTTTGGCAGCTCGTCGCTCGCCACTCAAGCGAAGGTGCAACCACGCCTGCCGGCTAGCGCCCTGCTCGTCGGTCAGCCGGGCGGGGGGAAGTCCGTGCGTACGCACTCACTCTCGAGCGCCTGCGCGAGGCGCTGGCGCTCGCGCGCGGCCTTGGGCGTGACGGGGCTCCCGGTGCTCTTATCAACGAGGTTGCTGGCCTCGCAGGGATCGGCCTCGAGGTCGTAGAGCTCGAACTCGGGCGACGCCCGGCGCTGGGGGTCCAGGTAGACCGCGTACTTCCAGCGCGAATCGCGCACGCACCGGATCCTGTTGGGCTGCCCCGGTGCCTCCTGCTGGGCGGTCGCCGCCTGGTGATCGTCGTAGGTGAACAGGATCTGATCCCGAACAGCTGCCTGGGGCGCCGCGTCGAGGATCCCCTTGAAGTCCGACCCGCTGCTCCTCACCGCGTCGAGGTCGGGCCGAGCGTGGTGCGCCAGCACCCCGCACAGGCTGGCTCCGTCGAGAGTGCCGTCGGCTGGCGCTTCGGCGATGCCGAGGAGCGTGGGAACGAGGTCGACGAGCGTGACCGCCGCGTCGCTCTCAGCGGCGTGCTCGAAGAGCAACGGGTTAGACACGACCAACGGCACCCTGATCGTCTCCTCGTAGGCGTTGAACATCTTCTGACGCAGCCCGCCGTGGGACAGGCCCATCTCCCCGTGGTCGGAGATCCGGGCGATCACCGTGCGCGCCCGCATCGAGCGGGGATCGCGCCGGTCGCCGAGCGAGTGCAGCAGCCTCCCGATCTTCTCGTCCACCACGCCGTGCAGGAACGCATAGAAGTTCACGTAGTCGAGCTGAGCCTGAGGCGAGCTCAGTGGGCCCATGTAGGAGACCTGGCCCAGCTTCATGAGCGCGTGCACGCTTGGCTTGCGGTGGAGCGACTCGTTCAGCGTCGGCGGCAGCGGCACCCCGAGCTCGGCGAACTGCTCGCGCCGGTACCCGCCCGCCTCAAACGAGGATGGGTAGCCGAGCACGTCGTGCGGGTTGACGAGCGACACGATCAGACAGAACGGCTCCGGCACCTGCGCCTGCCCGAGGAAGGCCTCGGCCTGACGCGTGAAGTCCTCGTCCCAGCCCGATCCAGAGAGCCCAGCGCTGCCTCCGCCGAAATGGCTCGGTTCGACGTTCTCTCCCGCATCGGGTGGCTCCCATCCGCCGAAGCCAAACTCCCGGTCGAGTCGCTCGGCGTCACGCGGACCCCAGTCGTGCCCGCCGGCCAGCGGCGCCGTGAGGTGCCACTTGCCCTTATAGGCGACCGTGTACCCGGCCGCTCGCAGCCGCGTCCCGAGCGTGGCCGTCCGCGCTCTCAGCTCCGGCTCGTTGCCGCTGTGCGGCCCGAGGCGCAGGAGGCCGCGGAGAAACGAGCGCGTCAGGCGAGCGCGCGGCACGTCGCCGCTCGTGGCCAGCCGGCTGACCTCGCGCAGCACGGCCGCGACGTTGCGCGGGTCGGGCTTCAGGTCAGCATTTGTCAACGTGAGCGTGACGCCGTGCCGTGACGGATAGGTGCCGGTCAGGAACGAGGCACGGCTCGGCGAGCACATGGAGGTGGCTGTGCACGCGCCGGTGAAGGTGAGGCCTGACCGCTTCAGCTCGGCGTCGTTGGGAGCCAGCGCCTCGAGCCAGCCCGGCTCCTGCGGCCAATGCATCGGCGTGCGCTGCTGGTCGGTGATGAGCAGCAGGATGTTCGGGCGCCGATCCTTCCCGGGCCGCAACCGGGCCTCCTCGACCATCGCGCCAACCTACAGGAGGCGACCGCCTCGACGGCCGCCTCGACGGCCGTAGCTCGAGCGGGTGCCAGGGCTGCGATGCGCGCGCTCAGCCGATCAGCGGCAGCCCGCGCGCCTTGTCGAGCTCGCGCAGCGCATCCTGCATCCGCCCCGTGACGAGCTCGTAACCCTCGTTGGGATCGCCGCGGCCGCCGCCGAGTTGCTCGCGCAGGTCGATCGGCGGGAGTACCTCGATCGAGATCTTCGCGGGCAGGGGGAGACGTCCCGGAAGGTCGAGCACCGTGACGCCCCACGGCGGCGCGATCTGAACCGGCGCGACGTCGATCCGCAACAGCCGGTGGAGGTGCAGCAGGCGTGCGATCCGCTCGCCCTGACCGAGGAACAGCGCCGTCTCCTGGCCGCCGATCGAAACGACCGGGACGATCGGCACGCCGTGCTTCAACGCGAGCCGCACAAAGCCGGTCCGGTGGGCGAAGTCGATCTCGGCGGAGTGCCAACTGGCCCGGTAGGTCTCGTGGTCGCCGCCTGGATAGACAAGCAGCGCGGCGCCGCGCGCGAGCGCGCGGCGCATGTTCTCGGGCGAGGCCGGCACGGTCCCGTACGGGGTGAGCATGGCCCGAATGCCAGGCACCTTGAACACGAGGTCGTGCGCGAGCTGGAAGAACTCGCGCTCGGGGCCGAAGTGGTCATAGAACGCCTGCGCGAAGATGAACGTGTCGGCGATCAGCGTGCCGCCCGAGTGGTTGCCGACGAGCAGCACCGGCCCTCGCGGCGCGATGTTCTCCAGCCCTCGCACATCGGCGCGGAACCAGACGTCTGCGATGACGCGCAGTGCGGGGAGGGTGCGCGCGATGTACTCGGGGTCACGCAAATCGAAAGGGTCGGCGGCCGGCGGCCGGCGCGCGAGATGGCGCGGGTCGGCGGCATGAGCGACGTCGACAGACATGGCGTTGAGCATCCGCGCGTCCGCGGAGACGGCGCCGAGCATCCGGCGCATCCCGCTGCCACGGCGATCGCGCACGTCCATTGAAAGCGCGCGACGCTCGGCCGGCCTGTCGGTGGTCAGTGGCATAGAACGCCTCCCTCGATCGCCTCCGACCTTACGGCCGCGGTCGGCGCCGCGCATCGGTACGGAGTACTGGCTGCGCGTCAGTATGTGACTGGCGCGAGCGCCATCGATGCCGAGAGCGATCGCGTGCCTAGCGGCGGCGAAGCGCCAGCGAGCGGGATACTGCCTCAGATGATCTCGCAGGAGCCAACGGCCGCAGGGACGTAGGCCATCTCGATGACCGAGCTGCAGCGCAAGAAGATCCCGCGCGACCGCGAGAACGACTACACGCCCGCTGTCGCGGAGGCGCGCCGTGCATTCCTTTGCGAGCAAACCGGAGTGGCATTGGAGCACGTGTCCCACTACTCCTTCGACCCAGCGGTTCTCCCCGGAAACGTCGAGCACTTCACCGGCGTGGCGCAGGTGCCGATCGGCATCGCCGGCCCGCTGCTCGTCGACGGGGAGCATGCGCTGGGTGAGTTCTACGTTCCCCTTGCGACCGCCGAGGGCACCCTGGTCGCGAGCTACAACCGCGGCATGAAGATGCTGCGCGAGGCCGGCGGCGTGAAGACCACCATCCTCGACGACTCCATGCAGCGCGCCCCCGCCTTCGTGTTCGAGAGCGCCCGTGAGGCACGAGCGTTCGGAGAATGGCTGACCGAGCACTTCGCGGAGATCAAGCAGGCAGCGGAGACGACCACCCGTACCGGCCGCCTGCGCGCCATCGAGCAGTACTCCGCCAGCCGGATCCTGTTCACGCGCTTCGACTACACGACCGGCGACGCGGCGGGGCAGAACCTCACGGGCAAGGCAACGGCCGCAGCGTGCGCGTGGATCACCTCAAACTACGAGGGCATCACCGACTTCTACTTGGAGTCGAACTTCGCGACCGACAAGAAGAGCTCGCAGGTCAACATCCTGCGAACTCGGGGAAAGCGCGTCGTCGCAGAGGCGACGGTCCCCGCCGCTCTGATCGAGGAGCACATGCACACGAGCGGCGCGAAGCTGTTCCGCGGGCGCCAAGTGTCGAACCTCGGCGGCTTCATGTCCGGGGTCAACAACAACGGCCTTCACTCGGCCAACGGGATCGCCGCCCTGTTCATCGCGACCGGCCAGGACGCGGCCAATGTCGCGGAGTCCTCTGCGGCTCTCGGCTTCAGCGAGTTGCTCGCCAACGGTGACTACTACAGCTCGATCACGATCCCGTCGTTGATCGTCGCAACCTATGGCGGTGGCACCGGGCTTGCCACCCAGCGCGAGTGCCTGGAACTGCTTGGCTGCTACGGCGCCGGGAAGGTTCGCAAGCTGGCCGAGATCGTCGCGGCGACGGTGCTCTGTGGTGAGCTCTCGCTCGGTTTTGCGATCCTCGCCGGAGAGTGGGTCAAGGCCCACGACCTGTACGGTCGCAACCGGCCGTAGCACGACAGCTCCACTGCGCGTGCGGACGCACGCTCACGATCCCAGCTCGGCGACGCGCAGGCGGCCACGCCATCGCTCGGCGTCGAACTCGGCCGGCTCGTTCTCGGCGATGAAGCGTTCGAGCGCAGCGACGAATGCCCCCGGAGCCTCGATCTGCGGCATGTGCCCGACTCCCTCGAAGACTTCCAGGTGACTGCCGAGAATCGCCTCGTGCGCGCTCTCGCCGTGGTGTGAGGGAATGATCGGATCGCGGGCGCCCCACATGATCAGGACGGGCATGCCCTCGGCCAGATACAGCCGGTCGCCGGCGTGGACGCGCTGGCCGCCGGTGCCGATGACCGAGCGCAGAGTGGCAAGGAACGCCGCGCGGCGGTCAGGGTCGGCGAGCGAGACGTAGCCACGAGCGACCTCAGCGACGTCCGCGTTGGGTCGCAGACCGACGGTGGACAGGGCGCCGGCGACCAGCGCCAGGGCCTTCGCGCCCGGCCCGGCCGTCGCGGCGATGAACAGGTCCGCGCCCGGGAGCGCGGCGGCGCGCAGGATCGGGCTGACCTCCGGCCCGAGCCCCCCGCTCGAGACGAGCACCAGGCGCTCGGTCATCTCAGGGAACTGGTAGGCGAACTGCATCGCGATCCCGCCCCCGAGCGAGTGGCCGACGAGCGTGGCGCGTTCGTGGCCCAGCGCGATCAGCAGGTCGCGAAGACCGGCGGCGAGCGCGCCGATCGAGTAATCGCCCGCACCAGGTGCGGACGCACCGTGTCCGGGCAGGTCGGGTGCAATCACGGTGTGCGCCCGCGCAAGCGGCTCGATCACAGCCTGCCAGTTCTCGAACGTGCCGCCCATCCCGTGGATCAACAGGAGCACCGGGCCGCTGCCAGCCTGGGCGTAGATCAGCGGACGGCCATGGAGGGTAACCGTCCTGCGTTGCATTGCGGTCATGGCGAGGCCTCTGCTGCCATCCCGGCGAGCGCGAGCGCGTCCTGCAGGCATGCGGCGCGCACACGCTGGCGATCAATCTCGAACGTCTCCGCCACCCCAGGCGCGGCCTCGCGCACGGCCACACCGACACGGGCGAGGTGCATCGAGCCGATGACCTGAGCGCACAGGCGGTTGGCGGTGAAGGCGGGGTCCTCGAGCGCGAACACCCCGGAGGCCGCGCCGGCAGTGAGCAGCCGCTCAAACGGTCCCACGCAGGCCGCCAGCGCGCGCCCGACCCGAAACCACACCCCGTCCGAGACGCTCTCGCGCAACTCGGCGACGGGCTGCTGCATCAACGCCAGGGCGCAGTCCAGGAACGCCGGGTACTGCAGACAGAACTCGACGTAGCACTCGCACATCTCGCGCAGCGCGCGCACCGGGTCCTTGCGGGCGGGCAGCTCGGCGAGTCGCGCCTGCAGCTCGGACAGGTAGTCGGCGAGCGTGAGCACGAAGATCTCCTCCTTGGTTTCAAAGGAGCGATAGATCAACGCCTTGTTCACGCCGGCGGCGCGAGCGATCAGATCCACATGGGCATCACGGCGGCCGCGCTCGTCGAACAACGCACGCGTGGTCTCGACGATCTGGCGCTCGCGGGCACGGCGCCGCTCGGAACGCGAGGAATGCCGCCGGATCAAGGTGGCAGGCATGGCCGGGAGCGTACCAAGAGTCGGACGAAAAGTCGAACTCCCGGTTACACCTGCCGCCGCTCAGTCGACGGTCACCGAGCGCACGCTCGCCGCCGCGCCGTGCAGCAGCAGCTTCAGCTTCTCCGGGCGGGGATGACGCGCGGCACCTGCGAGCAGCCGCACGCCGGCGGCGCTCAGGTGCAGCGTGACCTTGGCGCTCGCGTTACCCGCCAGCGAGAAGCTCCCACCGCCGAGCACGACCGTCACGTGCCGGATCACCGTGTGACCTCCCGTTCGGTGGCTGCGCCGCACGGTCGCGAGCAGCTGCAGCGTGCCGTGACAGGGGCCGGCCTTGCAGAGCACGCGCACCGAGGCGAGATGCCGCGAGACCTTCACCCGGGCCGCGGCCGAGGCGAGCGGCACGACCGTGATCGAGGGCAGCACTTCAGTTTGGGCGGGCGTGGCCGGCCCCGCCGCGGGCACCACCCCAGCCGTCGTCGCGACGGGTGCGGGAACGCGGTATCCGGCGCTGCGGGCCCACGAGCTGCCCGCGCGGTTGGACGCGGTCACTTCGCATGCGACGAAGTGCCCCACGTCGGCGCTCTGGATCGTGTAGGCGGTGGCGGTCGCGCCTTCGATCGGAAGCCGATCCCGAAGCCACTGGTAGCTCAGCGTCATCGGCGTGCTGCCCGTCCATGCTCCCGGCGAGCAGCCGACGAGCGAGCCGACCGTGATTGCCCCTGAGATCGTCGGGAACACAGTGTTTTCAGGCGGGAGCGCGCGCGGGTACATCGCGGCGTCGATCGGCGCGAGCACCGCCCCCGCCGTGACGAGCAGTTCGCTCGCCGCGGGGAACGAGAACGCTTCCTTGTAGTACTCGACTTCGAATTCGGCGCCGGCGGCGAAGCCAACCCTGTAGGAACCTTCGGGCAGCGCCGTGATCGTGTATTGGCCGCCTGATTCCGTCAGAGCGCATTCCACGGCCTGTTCGAGAGAGTTGAGCGCACACACGAGCACTTCCGGGGCCGGGTCGGCGCTCTCAGCGAGGGTGACGAGGCCCTTGATCTCGCCCCCGTGCTGCATCGCGGCGTTGATGGCTTCGGTCGTCGCTTCCTTGGTCACGACTATTTCGGCGGCGGCAGCGAACGAGCTCTCGCCGTCGTAGTACTGGGTGACGTAGTCGAGACCGCTCTCGGGCGGCGAGCGGAAGCCGACCTTGTACGCGCCGGCGGCGAGGCCCGTCAGCAGGTATTCGCCGCTCGCGTTGGTTTCGCCGCAGCCGACCGATTCGGCAGCGGCGCCCACTCCCCAGGCGCAGATTTCGATGCCTTTGATCGACGCGCCGCCCACGGCCGCCGTCACCTGGCCCGACACGCGGCCGCCGTGGACCATGGCCGCGTTGGCCGTGGAGACGGCTCCGGCTTTGACCACCACGGGCTTCGCTTCGTCGAAGCTCGCCGCGCCTTTATAGAACTGGGTCACGTAATTGATCGTGCTGTTGAACGGGGTCGAGAATTCGACGGCGTATTCGCCAACAGGCAACGTAGAGATCGTGTATGCGCCTTCGGCCCCGCTCTGCGCGCATCCGGGGAAGAGAAGTTCCCCCCTTCTTCTCCGTCTTCTTCACGGGGCCCGAGGGGCATCGCACAGACCTCCACCCCTTCGGCGCCGGCTTTGGTCACGGCATCGGTGACCTTGCCTTCGATCGTGCCGGTCTGCGCGACCGTCGCGGAGGCGTGGCGGCGAGCGAGGCCGCGTGCGCCCCGCGAGCCGTGCACGCGCGTGGCGCGCGACGTGTGCGCGGCAGCGACCCCCGCCGGACCCCAGGCGGGCTCGCTCGAGGCCCCGAAGCCGGCCGCACCGGCGACGGAGGCGAACGCGAGCAGCAGCGTCGCGGCCACAGCAGCGGGGAGCGCGATGCGACGCACCCCCGACCTGCGCCCTCCATGGCAGCCGTAACTGCGCGATCTTCCCACCGCCGCGGCCCCTCCACTCCAGATTTCGTCTCGATCCCCGATCGAACGGGCGGTGAAACTACCACGAGCCGGAAGCCGAGGGAACGGCCAGGCGCAACGCCGCCGAGGCAGCGGGTCCAGGGCTAGCGCCGATCCCGGCGCCGAAGCGCGATCCCCACTAATGCTCGTGGTAACAGCGCTCGTGCAGCGCCACCGCACCTGGCTGCAACTCGCCCCCCTCGGTTGCGAGCGAGGTGATGCGCACAGAGCCATCGCTCTGCAGCAGCGCGAGCGACTCATACGCGCCGAACACCTCCCCGCAGTGCAGGCAAAGAGATGGTGAGATGGCCTGCTCAGACTCCCGCACCCACCCAGCATGCGCGGCCCGCGCCCGGGTCGCATCCGTAGCGAGCCAACACGCCCAGGGGCAGACTACGCGGTCCTTCGGTTCCCGAGCCGTGCGAAGCATCGAAGCCGCCCAAGGCAAGCCGCCCTGCGGGTCCTCCCGTCCGTAATGTCCCGGCTCGGTCTGTGGTGGCGTCCCGGCTCGGCCTGTGGCGGTGCCCGCTTCCGGGACTCCATCAAAGGCGCAAGCATGGCCTGGATGGAGGATTGGAAGTGCAACTACTGCGGTGAGCCGATCGGCGAATGCGAGCCGATGCTCGTGCTCGACGGCCTCGGCTACCGAGCGACGACGCGCGCCGCGGAGCCGGACCTGCAATACGAGCGCGGCATGCGCTTTCACCGGACCTGCCACGACGATGCTCGATCGGCCCTGTTCGGAACCGACGAGCTGAACGTGTCAGAGGATCGGCCCTGTTCGGAACCGACGAGCTGAACGTGTCAGAGGATCGGCCCGTCCGGCGCGGGCGCAGGAGCGCCGCCTGAAGACGCGCGCCGCGCCGTTCGTTCCTCGGCGAGGTCGCGCGCGTTCGTGCGATCAGCCGCTCAACATCAGCTCGAGCTCGTCGAAGCACCCGTGCCAGCCCACGTCCTGGGAGTCTCGGCGCGCGTCGGTCGAGATGCCGCTGTTGACCATCACCACCTTGGTCGAGCCCTCGGACTCCGAGAAGGACAGCTCGATCAGCTGCTCGTTCGCCGGATCGTCGTCGAAAGTCCAGGTCATGAGCAGACGGTGCGGCCGGTCTATCAGCGTGTACTCGCCGTGGCCTTCGGCCTCCGTGCCATCGGGCCTGCGCATCACCACCCGCACCTTTCCACCTACGCGAAGATCCACCTCGGCCTCCGGCGTGGACCAGTCGCCAGCCGGGTGAAACCAGCGCCGCATGACCTCGGGGCTCGTCCAGGCGTCGAATACCTCCTCGGCCGAAGCGGTGAAGGTCCGCTCGATCCGCAGCACGCGCCCGGACTCCTGCGTCATCGTTGCTCCTTCCGTTCCTGCAGGTACTCGCCGACGACATCGAACAGGCGCTCCCAGCGCTCTCGCTGGGTTTCTATCCAATCCGAGATCTCGGCGAGCGCCTCGGGTCGCAGGGCGATGCGGTGGGTCCTGCCGTCGATCACACGGCTCACGACGCCCGCCTCCTCGAGCAGCTTGAGGTGCCGCGAGATGGTCGGCTTGGAAACGCCGAGGTCCCGGGTGACCTCGCCCACGCTCGCCACCCGGCCGCTGAGCCGTTCCACGATGTCGCGCCGCAGCGGATGCGCGAGGGCTCTGAACACATCGTTAGCCATTTTGCTAATTATATGCCCGGCCCGCAGGAAACAGACAGGAAGGTGGAACGTTGATGACGGAGCACAGGATCGGCACGCAGGAGGAATGGCAGGCAGAGCGCGACGAGCTGCTCAAGCAGGAGAAGGAGCTGACCCGCCGCGGCGACGAGCTCGCCGGGAAGAGGCGCGAGCTGCCCTGGGTAGCGGTGGAGAAGGACTACCGTTTCGAGACCGCGGACGGCACGAAGACGCTCGCCGATCTCTTCGACGGCCGCTCCCAGCTGCTCGTCTACCACTTCATGTTCGGGCCCTCCTGGGAGGCAGGCTGCCCGGTCTGCTCCTCGATCACGGACACGCTCGACCCGCAGGTCGTCCACCTGAAGGCCAGGGACGCCACTCTGCTGCTCGCCTCACGCGCACCGCTCGAGAAGCTTCTCGCCTACAGGAAGCGGATGGGTTGGGGCATCGGCTGGGTCTCGAGCGGCGGTAGCGATTTCAACCGCGACCTCGGCTTCCTCCACACCCGGGAGGAGCTGAAGCCGTTCCTGGAAGGCGACATCCCCCTCACCGTCGAGCAGAATGCGCGCATGTGCGGGACCGACCCGGGTGGATACGTCTCCGAGGGACCCGGCCTGAGCGTGTACGCGCTCTCGGACGGGACCGTCTACCGGACCTACGTGACGAGCGCCCGCGGCCTCGAACCCGCAATGGCCTTCTACGGCCTGCTGGACCGGACGCCGAACGGTCGCGAGGAGAGCGGCTCGCAGCCCTCGTGGATCCGCCGACACGACGAGTACGAGAACGGGTAGAAACCATGGACGGGCAAGAAAGGGGTGATCGCTGATGAACGCTGGAACGGTCCTGCGGCCGGGTTCTGAGGAAGGCGAGCTCCATACCGCCTTCACGGCGATTCGCGGCCAGCTGGCGATCGTCGCGGCGCTCCTCGCCGCGGCCGGCCTGGCCTGGTTCTCGACGGTCGAGCGCATGGCGGGGATGGACGCGGGACCGGGCACCAGCCTCGGCGCGCTCGGCTGGTTCACGGGCGTGTGGGCGGTCATGATGGCCGCGATGATGCTGCCGTCGCTTACCCCGACGGCAGCCGTCTACGGCGCCTTGGTCCGTCGCAGGCCCAGCCTGGTGCTGTTGTTCGCTTGCGGCTATCTGCTCGTCTGGAGCGCCGCGGGAGTGGCTGCCTACGGCGCGTTCGAGCTCGGCAAGGGGCTGTTCGCGGGCGCTCTGGCATGGCACAGCGGCGGGCGCTGGCTCTCCTCCGGCGTGCTTCTGCTCGCAGCGCTTTATCAGCTGACGCGTTTCAAGCGGGTCTTCCTGCAGAGGTGCCGCAACCCGCTGCCCTTCCTGAGCGCTACCTGGCGCGAGGATGGGTGGGGCGCGATTGCCATGGGCCTGCGCAGCGGCGGATGGTGCCTGGGGTGCTCGTGGGCGCTGATGGGCGCGCTGTTCGCCCTCGGCGTCATGAGCCTCACCTGGATGGCGGTGATCGCGGGGCTCGTCGCACTCGAAAAGCTCGGCCCCTGGGGACGCGCGGCGAAGGTGGCTACGGCAGCCGTCCTCGTCGTGCTCGCCGTCGCGATCCTCACCCTGCCGCACGATGTGCCGGGGTTCATCGTGCCGGGCTCAGGCGGCTCGATGCACGCCATGAAGGCGATGGGCATGGGCGGCTGACCCGGCCGGCCGATCGCCGCCCGCCGTAACGGCTGGATCAGCGGCGCGCGAGCCACTGCTCGAATTCGGCCGCGACGATCCGCTCGTCGTGAACCGCCTGCGCCTCCTCGGAGGCGAGCCAGACGATCGGGGCGGCCATGATCACGGGGTCCAACAGCGCAGCCCGCCGCTCCGCAGGAACCTGCTCGGGGATCATGCCGGTTGCCGTGGCGCCACCGGGAAGCAGGATGTTCACGGTGACCGTGGTGCCCTGGAGATCGGCTGCCATCACGCGCGCGAGCGCCTCGACGGCCGCGCCCGAGGGGCCATAGGGCACGAACCCCTGACGGGTCATCGTCTGCTCGCTCATCGAGATCACCACTATCCGGCCGCCGGACGCCGCCAACATCCGCGGGACCACCGCGCGTGTGACCAGGAACGTGCCGGTCACCTTGGTCTCGAGCACATCGCGAAAGCCGCTCGGCGAAACCTCCCAGAAGGGCTGGGGGTCGGTCAGAAAGCGCGGGTTGACGGTGCGCATGCCGATCCCGGCGTTGGCGACCAGCGTGTCGACGCCGCCAAGCAGCTCGTAGCTCTCCTGCACCGCCGCCGCGACCGAGGCCTCATCGCGGACATCGAGCTCGACCCCGATCGCGCAGGACCCGAGCTCGCGTGCGACGGCCTGCGCGCGAGCGCGCTCTCGCCCCGTGAGGATCACGCGGGCACCGGCCTGCACGAGGGCGTCGGCCATCGCGCGCCCGAGCCCGCTGGTCCCGCCGGTGACCAGCACGCGCGTGCCTCGGCGAACGGGCATGCGCTGAACTTTAGGAGCTGCGTCCAGATGCCCCGAGCGCAGCCGCGTGGGCCGCATCGGACGGGTGGCTCACGCCTCTGCCGACGCGCCGACGCCGTCGAGCTTCCAGGTGAGCAAGCTGCCGTGAAAGGCAACGTCGCTGATCTGCGGCCCCGCGGCGACCCTGCGCAGCCCGTGGGCATCGTGGAGGTAGAGCACCGATTCGCCCGTCGGCCCGGTCTTCGCTTCGGTTTGGCCGACCCAGGCGACGTCGCCGCTCGGGTCGAGCGCGAGCTGCTCGGCGCCAAAGCCGACCGGGGCGCCGAGCTTCGCGAGCTCCGGCACCTCTTCCTCGCGAGCGCCTGAGCGAGAGCCGTCGATCGTGACTTCGAACCTGCGGCCGCTGCGGACTTCGATCACCCCCAGCGTCTGGCTGCTCCCGTACTGGCAGCCGCTGCTCTCGGCGACCGCGACGAAAGAACCGCCCCACACGAGCTGCTCAACAGCTCCGCCGCAGGTGAGGTAGCTGAAGCTCGACGCGACGCTGCGCTTCGGTCCCTTCGGCGGCGCGCAGGCATAGTCGGTCTCGGTGAATTCTTCCAGCGGGTCGGGCCTTTCGCCTCGCTTGATCTGCCACACGATCAGCGTCGGCGTGTCCACGAGCAGCCTGTAGTAGGCGGGCGCACGGCAGGTGCTCGGCAGCGGCGGGGCGGGCTCGAGCGTGATCCGAATGCGCTCATGGCCCACGGTCGGCGTGCCCGCACGCGGCGTCTGGGAGACGACGATCATGCGTGCGCGGCGGCGCAGGTGGCGTACGCTGACGTGCCCGATGACCAGGCGTACGCATCCCGGGGCGGGCGGCTCGGCCAGGGCGCCTTCGGCATATCCGCGTTCCAGGCCCAGCAGGCGCGGGACACGGCAGCCCTGAGTGGCTGCGAGCCCGCCGACTGCCGCCCGAGCAGCCGCTGCGGGGCTCGCACCAGCGCCCAGCGCCGCCGACACACAGATCGCAAGCGCCAACGCGGCGAGGCGCAGGCCACGACGGTGGGCAGGAGTTGGCCGCGCTCGCGACCGGTCCGGCGCATCAGGCACGCGAGGTTCCCTCCCCGGCGAAGAGCCCATCGCACACATCAACACATATCGACGGGCGGCGGATCGCACGTGAACGCCGGCGCGCCCGGCGAGCAGAGCCACGGCTGCCCTTCAACCCGGCGCGTAGACCTAGCCGGGCAGCGAGACCACCTGGTTTCCGCCGACCGCGCGCGCCTTCTCGAGTGCGGCGAAGGCTCGCGAGACCAGCGATTCGAGCTGCTCGTCGGGTGCGCACGTGGCGAGTCCGATCGAGGCTGTGGCCGGAGCGGGCGTGGCGGCCCTGATCCGCGCTGCAACCGCGTGGGCCAGCTCGAGGCTGCAATCGGGCAGGATCAGCAGGTAAGCGCCGGCCGAGTGCGGTGCGAGACTGTCTTCTGCTCGCAGCACCGCGCCCCAGGCGGCCGCGGCGATGCGTGTGCTGCCGCCCGCGTCGAGCGCCACCGCGGCAACGGTGAGAGGCCATGAGCGGCGACGCGCCCTCGCGAGCTCGCGCCTGAGATCGCGCCGCCAAGAGCGCTCGGCCGCCCGCGTGCTGTCGCGAGGAACGACGATGAGGCGGATCGCTCCGAGCTCGGGATGGGCCAGCTCGACGGCATCGATGCGGCCACTTTGGACGAGCTCGGCGATGGCGGCGTCGCGCTGCCCTGCGGCGGGCCCCAGCAGCGACTCGAGCGCCTCGTTGGCATAGACGATCGTGCCGTCGCTCTGGCGGATGATCGCGACGCCGTCGAGCGCGCGATCGATCGCCTCGACATGGAGCTCAGGCTGCCCGCCGCCGCTCACGCGAACCGCTCCATACGGCAATCATGATTTCACGCGCGGCGGCACCCGCCCGGGGGCCACGGCCCGCCGGCCGAGGCGCGGGTCGGTGTAGATTTGCCCGAGCTGACCTGTACGCGATAGCCGAGGGGTGGGATGCAAACGAGCGCACAAGGTGTCCATCGCGGAGGCTCCGGCGAGCCGATGCTGCTGATTCACGGCTTCTCTGCCACGCGCGCAGCGTGGCAGCCGGTGCTGACCGAGCTGGAAAGCACTCACGACGTGCTCGCCGTCAACCTCGCCGGACACGCCGGCGGCCCGGATTTCCCGGCGGGGACGCGAGTGTGCGTCGAGGGTCTCCTCGACATGGTCGAACACGACATGGACGCCGCCGGCTTCGAGACCGCGCACATCGTCGGCAATTCGCTCGGCGGCTGGATCGCCCTCGAGCTCGCCGCCCGCGGCCGCGCACGCTCGGTCGTGGCGGTTGCGCCCGCCGGCGGCTGGGAGGCAGGTTCAGGCGCGGAGCGTCGGCTGCGCAAGCTGTTCAAGCGCAACCACAGGCTCGCGAGCGCGCTGCTTCCGCGGCTCGACTCGCTCGTCACCAGGCCGCGCCTGCGTCACATCCTGCTGCGCGACATGGTCGCGCACGGCGAGCGCGTCCCCCCGGCCGCCGCCGCCCAGATCGTTCGCGACTCGGTCGGCTGCAGCGTCTACTTCGAGCTGATGGACGCGATTCTCGGCGACGGGCCACCGCAGAGCTTCGCCGGCGTTGACTGCCCCGTTCTGCTCGTGTGGGGCACGCGCGACCGCATCCTGCCCGCGCCCCGCTACTCCGAGCGCCTACGTGAGCTGCTTCCCGACTCGACCTGGGTCGAGCTGCGCGGCCTCGGTCATGTCCCAATGTCCGACGACCCGGCGCTGGTGGCCCGCACGATCACGCAGTTCGCCGCCTCCGCCAGCGAGCGCGCGCCGATCGCAGCCGCCTGATCGCTCACGCCCTCCCGCTGCGCACGCTCGACTGGCCGCACCACAGCGGTTAGGATTTGACGCGGAGGCTGCAGGCTTCACGCAGGGAGATGAGATGAGAGAGCAGGGCAACACTCACACCGACGAGCAACTCGCCGGCGGCGCTGTCTTCGAAGTCCAGGACAGTTTCAGCGGCGGCCGGCACACCCTGTTCCTACACGGGGAACTCGACCTGCAGCCCGCCGGCGAACTGGAGGAGCTGCTCCATCACATCTGCACCGAGGGCACGACCGGGATCGTGATCAACCTGAGCAAGCTCACCTTCATCGGATCAACGGGCCTGCGAACGATCCTGCTGGCGAAGGAGCTATGCGAGCAGCACGGCTATGAGTTCTTCGTCGTGCCTGGCCCGCGCAACGTCCAGCGCCTGTTCGAGCTCACCGGCCTGCACGAGGTCCTACCGCTCGCCACTGAGAACGGCGCGCCCTGAGCCGGCGAGCTCGCACGCGCACGGCAAGCTCGCCCCTTTCTTCGACACGCGCCTCACCCCGCGGAGTGAGAGCGATGGCCGGCGGTATTGCTTGCAAAATGCTAACGATTCGATTAGCCGATCCGCCGAGAGCCTCGTCTAATCGCGCAATATGCGGGTAGGCACCTCACGGAGGAGCGCAGCCCAACCGACCAGACCGACGCAACGCGAGTGCGCACTCGCCGCGTCGATGACCGTGACCGAGGGGTGACAGGAGGGGAAGTGACAGCGAAGACCGCAAGCTTGACGCCCCGGCAGGTGCGCAGACTCGCACAGCTGCCGCGGGGACACAGACTCGTCGGCAGCCGCGCGGGGTCTCCGCTCGTGCGCAAGCCGAACGGAAGACTCATGCAGCTGACGCCCGACGGGCGCTTTGCAGCCGCTGCGATGGTGAAGCGCGTTCAGTCCTACCTCGACGTCGACGGCTAGCTTCGCCTCGAGGTTGGGGTGGGAGGCGGCGCGCTCCGAATGGAGAGCGGAGCGCGCCGCAAGCCCAAATTGGGACCGCATCTACCCCGGCCCCCGAGGAGGCGGAAGGCGGTGGGGTAGTACTTGCAGTCCCCCCCATCACAGAGTCCGCGAGAGGGGTGCGCGGTTTCTGCTGCTGCAGCTATACCCGCGATCGCGAATCGCAAACCTCATTTCGCACGGCGCGCGCGCGTCGTGAGAAGATCGGACGATGGAGCGGGGTGATATTCCGGTCGATGCGCAGCGGATCGCCGACAACGAGTCGCGCTTCCGCGAGGTCAACGAGGCGATCAGCCGGGGAAGCTGGCCGGGCGAGGAAGACGGGACCGCGGCGTTTCGGTGCGAGTGCGCGCAGCGCGACTGCAACCTGCTCGTGTCGATAACGCCGCGGGAGTACGAGCGCGTGCGCGCGAACCCGCGCCATTTTCTGGTGCTGCCCGGCCACGAGGCGGCGATCGGCGAGACGATCGTCGACCGCGGGCCCCGCTACGTGGTCGTCGAGAAGCTCGGCGAGGTCGGTCGCCTGGCTGAAGCCAGCGACCCCCGCAGCTGATCTGCGGCGCCGTCCTCGCGCCCTCCAGAGAGGTGGAAGCGCAGGCGCACCTCGAGACCGCCGGAGGCGCGGGTGTGCAGCGTGAGCTCGTCGCTGAAGGCCGTCATCCATACGAGTCCGAGACCCAGGCCTTCGCTGCTGCCATCGCCCTCGGCGCGCAGCCCGCATCCGTCGTCTGCGACGAATATCCATAGCTCACGCGCGGCCACGAAACCGGTCAGGTGGACAGCTGCGACACACCCCGCAGGCGCGCTATACGCATGCTGGACAGCGTTCGTGACGGCCTCGGAGACGAGCAGGCGGATGTCCTCGAGCTGCCGGCTCGAGGCGCCCGCGGCCGCCGCGAACGCTCCGGCCGCGCTGCGCGCCTGCGCGACGGACTCCGCGAGCGCCGGATATGAGACTGCGAGCCGCTCGCTACCGGCGCCGATCTCTGTCGCGTGCAGCGGCTCGGAGGCACGCAGCTCAGTCACGCCGGCGAAGTTCATCGGCGTCTAAATACCCGTTTCGGGCTGCCCAAATCACACGCAGCGACAGGCCCTGCAAAGGCTGCTTCGCGGGTTTGCAGACCGATGAGCTGGGTATTGCTCGAACACCCGCAGAGCGTCGTCCCCCTCTCCGGCCTCTGCGAACGGGGTGAACCCGACCGCACTCCCGCGTCTTCTGACCCCCTCGGAAGAACAACGGAGCGGGCCAGCCCCGTCAGAGCCTGCAGCGCGCGCGCTTCCCCATCACGTGCGCGCCGCAGGCCATGCCCCGAGGCCCCGGGCCGGGCGACCGCGTGCACCGGCGCCGGCACCGCAACGATCGCGGCGGCCACGGGTTATGGGGCAAGAACTGCACAAAAGTCCGTATCCAGACAGACAGTCCCCCACAAGGAGAAGGCATACGATGCGTTCAGGAACACCACGCATGCTCGCTGCGGCCGCCGCTGCAACGTCGCTTGCGCTCATTCCGGCAGGCGCCGCCGCAGCACGCGTGCGCCAGCCGCACGTCTCCAAACGAGTTGCTTCTGTGCTGGGCTGCCGCGTCAGCATGTTCGCGGAACCGCACCTGGTGACTACAGGCGAATCCGCCCAGCTCTTCGGAGGCGTCAGCTGCCCGAGCCTGGCCAGCGCGATCAGCCAGCCGGTGAGCATCTACCAGCGCATAGCTGGAACTCCGGGCTTCAAACTCATCGACACGACGACCTCGATGGCCGGCGGCTTCTACTCGTTCATCGTGCCGTCGCTCACCGCCAACAGCGTGTTCTACGCCGTGTCCGGCACGAGGCGTAGCGCCTCGAGGCCGATCCGCGTGGCGCCCGTCGTGACGCTCAACGGGCCGACCCAGAGCGCGGCACTGCTCACGGGGGCGCGCAACGCCATCACGTTCTCGGGCACCGTCACGCCTGACGAGGAAGGCACCGGAATCGCGCTTCAGCGCGAGGCCTCGACGAGCAACGAAGAATGGGGCACGATCCAGTTCGGCACCGTCGGCGCGAAAGGCGTCTACTCGATCAAACACCGCTTCGCGCTGCCCGGCGACGCGAACCTGCGTGTGCTCGTCAAAGCGCGCCCGCACACCACCGTGCGGGGCCTGTCCAACACGCTGTCCTACGTGATCTCCCAGCCGCAGAACCCTGCGCTGACGATCAACAGCTCTGCGCAGGTCGCGCCGTACGGTCAGACGATCAAGATCACCGGTGTGATGGCAAACGCGAAAGACCAGAAGGTCATGCTGATGTCGCACCCGCGCAACCAGCCGCCGTTCACGAAGGTCGACGAAGCGACGACCAACTCGAGCGGCGAATACTCGTTCTCCGAGTCAGCTCTGCGCAACGGCCCCTACAGGGTTCTGGGGCCGACCAACGTCGGCTCCTCGGTGCTCTATGAGGGCGTCCGCTACGTGCTCTCGGCGAGCGCCGCGCCCGCCTCGGTACCCGCGGGTCAGGCGGTGACGTTCTCCGGCACCGTGACTCCGATCCATGCCGGGCACGTCGTTTACGTCGAGCGCGAAAACCCAGGTGGGGGCTTCCACGTGGTGGATGTCGGGACGGTCAGCCCGACCGGCACCTACTCGATCAGCCACTACGTGTTCGGAACCGGAAAGCAGGTGTTCCGCGTTCACGTACCGGGCGATCCCGAAAACATGGGCGTCTCAAGCCAGACGTTCCCGGTCGAAGTGACCGCCCCGGCACCGGGCTCGCTGCGCCCGGTCGCCCCGGCGAAGCAGCCGCTCGAAGGCAAAGTGTAGGCCCGCGGGGCAACGCCCGGGCAAGGCGCAGGATCGGCCAAGCCCGGGCGGCGCTCCGTCCCCTATGCGGCGACGGCGCGGGCTTGGAGGTGGGCGCCGACCTTGCGCTTGACGCGCTGGAGGGCGTTGTCGACGGTCTTCGTATCGCACGTCAGCCGCTCGCCGACCTGCTCATATGAGCAGCCGTCGAGGTAGAGCGAGAGGACCCGGCTCTCGAGCTCCGAGAGCGCCGTGGACAGGCAGCTGACGAGCGAGCGCAGCTCCTCTGAGGAGATCACCTGGTTGACCGGGTCGTGGACCGAGGGCCCGGGCAGCATCTGGTCGAGCGTCGGCACGTCTTCGCCGCTGCCCGCGGGCGTCGAGGAGAACGACACATACTGGTTCAGCGGGCTGTGCTTGTTGCGGGTGGCCGTCTTCACGGCGGTGATGATCTGGCGTGTGATGCACAGCTCGGCGAAGTTGCGGAAGCTCGACTCGCGGTCGGTGCGAAAGTCGCGGATCGCCTTGTACAGGCCGACTAGGCCCTCCTGGATGAGGTCGTCGGAGTCGCCACCGGCGAGGAAGTACGACGAGGCCTTCAGCCGCACGAAGCCGTGGTAGCGCCGCACGAGGCGCTCGTAGGCATTGCGGTCACCCTGCTTCGCCAGGGCTATGAGGAACACATCCTCGACCTTAGGTTCAGCGTTGGGGTTATACGAGATTCTGGCCACGAGCAGATCCTTTCTACGAGACTTCGCAGCCTCGAATTTGCTCAGTGGCGCACTCCTCCCCTGGCGCCAATGCTCTTTCCACTAAGGCTTCTCAACCTTAGGTTCAGCGTTATGTGGGGCGAGCCTTACACAGTTATGAACCCTTGTCAACCCCGGCTGGGCGGCTCTGCAAGATCTCGTACAGCAGCGCAGCGGCCGCGGCGCTCACGCCTAGCGACTGAATGCGGCCGCGCAACGGCAGCGCGATCAGCTCGTCGCAGGAGCTCTGCACGCGCGGGCGCAGCCCGCCGCCCTCGCTGCCGAGCACCAGGACGGTCCCCGCGCCCGCGTAGTCCGGGCTCGTGTAGGGCACCGGAGCTCGCTCGCGCGAGCCCGCGGGCGAGCTCGCTCCGTAGCACCAGCAGCCGGCGCGGCGCGCCTGCTCGAGGAAGTCGGCGAGGTTGCGCACGCGCGCCACGGCCAGGTGCTCCACGGCGCCGGCGGAGGCCTTGCAGACCGCCGGCGTCACCTCGGCCGCACGCCGCTCGGGGATCACCACGCCCGCCGCGCCCGCGCACTCGGCGGTGCGACAGATCGAGCCTAGGTTCTGCGGGTCTTGGACCTGGTCGAGCGCCACCAGCAGGGGCTGCTCGAGGCGCAGCAGCTGATCGGCGTCCACGTAGGGATAGGCGCCGGCCTCGGCGCACACGCCCTGGTGGGCGCTGGAGCCGCAGCGTCGCTCGATCTCCTCGGCGGAGGAGCCGCGCACGGCCACGTCCGCGAGCCATGGCTCGCGGGCGGCGCCCGGACTCGCCCATACCTCGCTCACGGCCTGCGCGCGCCGTCCGCGCAGCGCCTCGCGCACGGGGTTGCGCCCGTACAGGATCACGGCTCGAGCACGGGGATCAGCTCGGATCCCTGCGGACCGTCGCGTATCTCCCAGCCGCGCTCGCGCAGCTCTTCACGCATGCGGTCGGCCTCCGCGTAGTCGCGGCGCTCGCGCGCCAGCTCGCGGCGGCGCAGCAGCTCGGCGGCCTGCGGGTCGCTCGCCTCGGGGTCGCCGCTGGCCTGGAGCGGCGCGAGCTCGCCGAGTCCGAGTACCTCGAGCATCTCGCGCAGGTCCGCGTCGCCCACGCCCTCGCCGCGGCTGTTTGCCTCGCGCAGCCACACGAACAGCGACGCGAGCGCCGTCGGCGTGTTGAAGTCCTCGGCCAGCGCGTCGAAGAAGGCCTGCTTGAGATGGCCCATCTCGGGCGGGCTCGGCGCGTCCGGGGTCAGCCGCCGCAGCGCGTCGCGGATGCGGTAGACCTGGCGCTCGGCGCGCTGCAGCTCTGCGGGCGAGAACGCGAGCGGCTGGCGGTAGTGACCGGAGACCAGGTACATCACCGCAGCGTGCGCGCCGTGGCCGTCGAGCACCTCTGCCAGCAGCGCGATGTTCCCCAGCGACTTGGCCATCTTCTCGCCGGTCAGCTGGATCATGCCGTTGTGCATCCACAGCCTGGCAAGCTCGCTCCCGCGAGCTGCGCGTGTCTGGGCGGCCTCGTTCTCATGGTGCGGGAAGACGAGGTCAGAGCCGCCGCCGTGGATGTCGAAGCCAACCCCGAGGAGCGTCTCGGCCATCGCCGAGCACTCGATGTGCCAACCCGGTCGCCCGGGCCCCCAGGGCGACTCCCAGAACGTGTCCTCGCCCTCCTTGTGGGCCTTCCACAGCGCGAAGTCGAGCGGATCCTCCTTGCGCTGGGCCCCCTCGACGCCCTCGCCCTGGTCCATGTTCTCGAGGCGCCGGTGCGAGAGCGAGCCGTATCCCGGATCCGAGCGCACGCGGAAGTACACGTCGCCGTCCGCCTCGTAGGCGTGCCCGCAGTCCACCAGCAGCGCGATGTAGTCGATGATCTGCTTCATCGTCTGCGACGCCAGCGGCTCGTGGTCAGGGCGGCCCAGCCCGAGCGCGCTCGTGTCTGCTCGGTAGCGCTCGATCATCTCGCTCGCGAGCTCGGCGCTCGCGCGGCCCTGCTCGCGGGCGGCGTCGTAGATCTTGTCGTTGACGTCGGTGATGTTGATCACCAGATCCACCTCGTAGCCCTCGTGCTCGAGAAACCGCTTGAGCAGGCTGAACACGACGAACGGCCGCGCGTTGCCGATGTGAATGCGGCTGTAGACGGTGGGCCCGCACGCGTAGATTCCCACGCGGCCGGAGTCACGCGGGCGCAGCGGCAACAGCTCGTCGCTGCGCGTGTCGTGCAGGCGGATCTCACGCATCGTCGAGGCTAGCCACAGCCAGGGCACCGGCACCCTCGCCGCGCCCGACGAACCCGATGCGCTCGCCGCTCGTGGCCTTCACGCTCACGCGCCCCGGGTCGATGCCTAGCGCGCCTGCGAGACGCTCGCGGATCGCGCCGCGGTGGGGCGCGAGCCGCGGCGACTCGAGCATCACCGTGCAGTCGACGTTGACGATCGCAAAGCCGGCGCGCGCAACCAGCGCGACCGCCTGCTCGAGCAGCCCGATCGAGTCGGCGTCGCGCCAGCGCTCGTCGCTGTCGGGGAAGTGCTCGCCGATGTCGCCCAGGCCGGCGGCGCCGAGCAGCGCGTCGGTGACCGCGTGGGCGAGCACGTCGGCATCCGAGTGGCCCTCGAGGCCCAGCTCGCTGGGGATCTCCACGCCGCCGATCACGAGCCGCCGTCCGGGCGCGAGGCGGTGCGAGTCAAAGCCGATGCCCGCGCGCATCATTGCGCCCCGATCGGCTCGAGGCGTCGCTCGCGCCCCGCGAAGACGCACAGCTCGCGTACGCCGAGTCGCTCGAGCAGCTCGAGCGCCTGCTCGTAGTCCGCGCCGACGTCCTCGGGACGATGCGCGTCGCTCGAGAGCGCCACCGGCGCGCCCGCTTCCAGGCACATCTCAAGGAACGCGGGCGCCGGGTAGATCTCGCCCGCCGGCTTGCGCAGCCCCGCGGTCGAGACCTCCACAGCGATGCCCGACTCCGCGACGCCCTCCAGCGCGAGCTCGTAGTAGCGGCGCAGATCGCCTTGCGGAAGTGGCCTCGCGGCGCCCCAGTACTTCACCAGGTCGGGGTGCGCGAGCACGTCGAACAGGCCGCTCGCGGCGCTCTCGCCGATCATCTCGAAGTAGCGGCGCCAGATCTGCTCGCTGCTGCGTCCCGTCGACCACACGCTGTAGTCGTCCATGTCCACGGCGCCCTCGCGCAGGAAGTGCACCGAGCCGACCACGTAGTCGAAGCCGCGTGCGCTCAGCAGCTCGGCGGTGCGGTCCTCGGCGCCCGGGATGAAGTCCACCTCGATGCCGAGGCGCAGGTCGGTGCTCTCGCGCACGAAGTCGCAGTACTCGTCGAGGTCGTCGTGTGCGTAGCTCTCCCAGAAAGGGTGGCGCCACAGCTCGAGCGCCTGCGTGAAGCGGTAGATGTGCTCCGAGCAGCCCAGCTCGGCTATCCCGCGTTCCTGCGCGGCGGCGCGGTAGCGCTCGACGTTCGCCGCGCTGAAATGCTCCGCGGCGCCCGCTGAGGGGTCGTCGCTGCGCAGGTGCAGGTGGTAGTCGGTCAGCACGCGCGATGCGATTCAAGCAGGATTCATGCGCCGCGCAAGCAGCAACGCGGCCAGCTCGAGGTCGAGCGGGGTCGTGACCTTGAGGTTCTCGGCGCTCGCCGCCACCACGATCACCCTGCCGCCTGCCTGCTCGACCAGCCACGCGTCGTCGGTCGCGGCCGCGAGCTGCTCGGGTGAGACCGCCAGCGCACTCTCCAGAGCCGCCCGCCGGAACACCTGTGGAGTCTGCACGCTCCACAGCTCGCTGCGCGCGAGCGTCTCGCGCACCGCGCCGCTCGGCTCGACGCGCTTGAGCGTGTCGGTGAGCGGCACCGCAGCTATCGCGCCGGACGCGCCGGGGTCGGCCGCCAGCGCCGAGAGGACATGCTCGGCCAGCTCGCTCGTCACGAGCGGGCGCGCGGCGTCGTGGACCAGCACCGGGTCGCCGTCGCTGGCCGTGAGAGCGCGGCGCACCGAGTCAGAGCGCACCGGGCCTCCCTCGACCGTGGATAGACCGGGAAGCGCGAGCATGCTCTCGGGCGCCCGCACTCCGGGCGGGAGCGCGATCACGATCTGCTCGACGCCTGGCGTCTCGCGCAGCGCCTGCACGCTCCACTCGAGCAGCGTCCGGCCGGCGAGCTCGACGAGGGCCTTGGGACGGTCCGCTGCCAGCCGCTCGCCGCTGCCGGCAGCCACGATCAGGGCGACGGTCATCTGTGGTGGGACGTTCGCGCACGCGGCAACGGCTAGCGACCCTGCGGGCGTGCCGCGTGCGCGAAAGCCTCGCTATTTGGCTCCTGCGACCGCCAGCTGAGAGCTCGCGGAGTCGGCGAGCAGCTCGTCCAGGTAGTTCTCGGCCTCTTCCTCGTCCTTGTCGAGCGCGTACATCAGCTCGGACGCGAGGATCTTCTTGGTGCGGGTGAACATCTGCTTCTCGCCGGTGGAGAGTCCCTTCTCGGACTCGCGTAGCGACAGGTTGCGAACGACCTCGGCGAGCTCGTAGATGTCGCCGGTCTTGATCTTGTCGCGGTTGTGCTTGAAGCGGCGATTCCAGTTCTTGGGCATCTCGGAGACCTCGTCGCGGAGCACGTCGAGCACCTTCTTGACGGTCTCCTCGTCGATCACCCTGCGCAGGCCGGCAAGGGCCGCGTTCTCGGTGGGGACGCGCACGGTCATGTCGTTGTGGAGGATCTTGATGGTGAGGTACTCACGGCGTTCGCCGAGTATCTCCATCTCCTCCTTCTTGAGGACCTTGCCCGCGCCGTGATGCGGGTAGACCACGTGGTCGCCCAGCTCGAACTCGATGTACTCGACTTCGCGGGTCGCCTCGATCTCCTCGCTCATGACAGCATCTTCGCTTGCTTGTGCCGAAATGATGTCCTCCTTTTCTCGCGGCCGGCCGTCAGGCAGGCCCTGTGTTCAAGTCTGTAGGTAGCGATCCACGAGGTTCAGCTCCTGCAGCCTGCGCAGGCCCTCGCGGATGTCTTTCGCCCTGATCTCGCCCACGCCGTCGACCGCCTCCAGTTCCGCGTCGTTGGCGGCGAGCAGCTCATCGAGCCCGCCGAACTCGGTCACGATCTGCGAGACGACCAGCTTCGGCAGCCTCGGGATCCGTCCGAGCACGCGGTAGCCGCGTGAGGAGACGGGATAGTCGAGCGTGTTCAGCTTGCGGTCATAGCCCAGCACCTCGGCCATGCGGCCGAAGTCGAGCAGGTCCTGGTGCGCGAGGCGCCCGATCTCCTCGAGCGCTGCCGAGCAGGCCTCATCGGCATACTCGGAGAGGTAGTCGCGCACCAGCGCCGCCTTGTCCGAGGCGGCGCCGACCATCGTCTCCTCGAGCTGCATCTCGATGAGCCGGCCCTCGCTGCCCAGCTCGACGATGTAGCGCTCGATCTCGACCGCCATCCGCGTTGCGAGCTCGGAGCGCTGCAGCACCGTGAGCACGTCGTGCAGCGTCGTCCCCGCCTCGAATTCCAGCGCGGTGAGGCGCGTGGAGACCTGGTCGAGGCGCGTGCGGAACTTGTCCAGCGTGGCCAGCGCCTGGTTGGCCTTCGCGAGCACGCTCGGGATGTCGTCGAGGATGTACTTGACCCCGTCCACGTACACCGAGACGACCTCGCGTCGCTGGGAGATCGCGATCACGAGGGCTTCGGTCTGCTTGGACACGCGCTCTGCGGTGCGGTGGCGCGTGCCCGTCTCGTGCGAGAGGATCGTCGGGTCGGGCATCAGCTGGACGTTCGCCATCGTGATCTTCGTGGCGTTCGCGTTGAGGATGATCGCCCCGTCCATCTTGGCGACCTGGTAGAGGAAGGCCGGCGTGTAGTCGATGTCGAGCTTGATGCCGCCGGAGTTCAGGAAGCTGAGCTCTTCGGGCTCTCCGATCACGATCAGGCCGCCCGTGCGAGCGTGCACGATGCTGTCGATGCCCTCGCGTAGAGCGGTGCCGGGCGCGATCATCTCCAGCGCCCTCATGAGGCCTGGATCCGGTCTTAGTGCGTTGTCGAAATCTTCACCGGATCGCGGGGCCACACCCCCCATTCTACGCGAATTAGCTTTCCTTTAGCGGTTCCTACACCGCTGCCGCAGGCGCCTTGCGCGGCTCAGGCGGGCGTTGGAGCCGGCCGCGCGCTGGCTATCGAGCGCACCCCGGCGCTCCCCTCGGCGGGCAGCGCCAGCGCCAGCGCCTGCCCCAGGGTGCCCGCCTCGCAGGCGCCGTCGCCGCTGCCGGCGGGGGCGATCACGTCGCTCAGGCCGTGGCGCGTGGCCTCCTCCAGGCGCCGCTCGGGGTGCCCCACCCAACGCAGCTCGCCGGTCAGACCGAGCTCGCCGAAGCAGGCCCGCGGCGAGCCCGCCGGCACGATCCCGCGGCTCGCGCTCGCGACCGCCAGCGCGACCGCCAGGTCGCATCCCGGCTCATCCACGCGCACGCCGCCGACGACGTTCACGAACACGTCCGCGGCTCCCGTCGCCACCCGTCCGTGGCGAGCGAGGATCGCGAGGATCAGCGCCAGGCGGTTACGGTCGAGCCCTGAGACGACCCTGCGCGGGTGCTCGAGCTCGGAGGGGGCAACCAGCGCCTGCACCTCCACCAGCAGCGGCCGCGAGCCCTCCATCGCGGCGAGCACCACGCTGCCCGGCGCACGCGTCGCATCGGCGACGAAGCGCGCGGACGCATCGAGCACCTCCACGAGGCCTCCCTGGCGCATCTCGAACAGCCCGGCCTCGCTGGTCGAGCCGAAGCGGTTCTTCAGCGCACGCAGCTCGCGGTAGGCGCGCTCGCGCTCGCCGTCGAACTGCAGCACGCAGTCGACCAGGTGCTCGAGCACGCGCGGGCCCGCGAGCGCGCCGTCCTTGGTGACGTGGCCGACGAGGATCACGGCGATGCGCCGTGCCTTGGCCAGCTCCATGATGCGTGCCGCGACCTCGCGCACCTGCCCCACCGAGCCAGGCACACCCGTGAGCTCGCCCGATCCGAGCGTCTGCACGGAGTCCACCACGCATGCGTCGGGCGCCTCCGCGTCGAGCACCTCGAGGATGTTCTCGAGTTCCGTGTCGGCGAGCACCGGCACCTGCAGCGCGGGGCGGGCGGGACCCGAATCAAGTCGCTCCGCCCGCAGCCTGATCTGCTCGGCGGACTCCTCGCCGCTCACGTAAAGCGTGCGTCGCCCGGCCGCCTGCAGGTGGCCCAGCACCATGTTGGTGAGCGTCGACTTGCCGATCCCCGGCGAGCCGCCGAGCAGCACCAGCGAGCCCGGTACGAGGCCGCCCCCGAGGACGCGGTCGAGCTCGCCGATGCCCGTGCTCATGCGCTCGGGCGCCGAGGCGCCGACCTGCGCGAGCGGCTGCGGCACAGCGCGTGGCCGGGGCGACCGCGTCAGCCGGCGAGCGCCGCTCGCGCGCCCATCGCCGCTCGCGACGCGCTCCTCGACCAGCGTGTTCCAGGCCCCGCAGCCCGGGCAGCGCCCATGCCATTGCGCCGATCCAAACGCGCACTGCGAGCAGACATGGAGCGCTCTCCGGGCCATTGCATGGAGAGTACGGTTCGCTGCCGACGGCTATGCCCGGACGCGAGCGCGGCAGCGCTCGGCCTCGATGACCGGCCGAAGAGGGGCTGCGCTACTGCTCGCTCGGGTGCTCGTCGGTCTCGGCCGGCGGGCTCTCGCCCTCGCCCTCCGGAAGCCCGTCGGGCGCGCCATCGCCTTCGGCGCCGACGCCCACCGGCGTCTTCTGCTTCTTCGGCTTGACGATCGTGAGACGCACCTCGCCCGACTGCTCCTCCTCCGGAGCCGGGTCGACGACCACAGTCGCGCCGGGCGTGAGCTCCTCGCGCAGCACGAAGTCCGCGAGCGGGTCCTCGATGTAGCGCTGGATCGCCCTGCGCAGCGGGCGCGCGCCCATCGCCGGGTCCCAGCCCTTCTCGACGAGCAGATCCTTGGCGGGCTCGGTCAGCTCGAGCTGCAGCTCGCGCTCGGCCATCGTCTCGCGGATGCGCAGCAGCAGCAGCTCGACGATCTGCTTGATCTCCTCGCGCTGCAGCTTGTGGAACACGATCACGTCGTCGATGCGGTTGAGGAACTCGGGACGGAAGACCTTCTTCAGCTCGCCCATGATCCGGTTCTTCATGTCGTCGTAGGTGATGCCCGTCTCGTCCTCGGAGACGGCGAAGCCGAGCGGCGTGTTGCGCGCTATCTCGGCGGCGCCGATGTTCGAGGTCATGATCACGATCGCGTGCCTGAAATCGACGGTCCGGCCCTGCGCATCGGTCAGGCGCCCGTCCTCGAGGATCTGCAGCAGGATGTTGAAGACGTCCGGGTGCGCCTTCTCGATCTCGTCCAGCAGCAGCACGCTGTACGGCTTGCGCCGCACCGCCTCGGTCAGCTGGCCGCCCTCGTCGTAGCCGATGTAGCCCGGAGGCGAGCCGACCAGACGGGAGACCGCGTGCTTCTCCATGTACTCGGACATGTCGATCCGGATGAGCGCGTCCTCGTCTCCGAACAGGAATTCGGCGAGCGTGCGCGCAAGCTCGGTCTTGCCCACGCCGGACGGCCCTAGGAAGATGAACGAGCCGGTCGGGCGCTTGGGGTCCTTCAGGCCGGCCCGCGAGCGGCGGATCGCCTTTGAGATCACCTCGATCGCCGGGTGCTGGCCGATCACGCGCTTGTGAAGTTCGTCCTCCATGCGCATCAGCTTCTGCGTCTCGGCCTCGGTCAGCTTGAACACCGGGATCCCGGTCCACATCGAGACGATGTCCGCGATCTCCTCCTCGCCGATCGAGGGGCGCTCGCCGGACTCGCCCGATTCCCAGGCCTGCTCGAGCTCGCGTTTCTTGTTGGTCAGCTTGCGCTCCTTGTCGCGCAGCGACGCGGCCTTCTCGAACTCCTGCGCCTCGATCGCGGCCTCCTTTTCGCGCCGCGTGCTCTCGACTTCGCCCTCGAGCTCCCTGTTGGCGGGCGGCGAGGTCATCGACTTGATGCGCATGCGCGAGGCGGCCTCGTCGATCAGGTCGATCGCCTTGTCGGGCAGGAAACGGTCGGAGATGTAGCGGCTCGCGAGTTCGCCGGCGGCGCGCAGCGCGTCGTCGGTGATCTGCACCTTGTGGTGCTGCTCGTAGCGGTCGCGCAGCCCGCGAAGGATTTCCACGGTCTGGTCGATCGTGGGCTCCTCGACGCGGATCTGCTGGAAGCGGCGCTCGAGCGCGGAGTCGCGCTCGAGGTACTTGCGGTACTCGTCCAGCGTGGTCGCGCCGATCGTCTGCAGCTCGCCTCGCGCCAGCGCCGGCTTGAGGATCGAGGCGGCGTCGATCGCGCCCTCGGCGGCGCCCGCGCCCACGAGGTTGTGAAGCTCGTCGATGAACAGGATGATGTCGCCGCGCTGGGTGATCTCCTTCATCACCTTCTTGAGGCGCTCCTCGAACTCACCGCGGTACTTCGAGCCCGCGACCAGGGCCGCGAGGTCGAGCGTGTAGATCTGCTTGTTCTTGAGTAGCTCCGGCACGTCGGAGCTCGTGATGCGCTGCGCGAGGCCCTCGACCACGGCGGTCTTGCCGACGCCGGGCTCGCCGACGAGCACCGGGTTGTTCTTGGTGCGCCGAGAGAGGATCTGCATGATCCGCTCGATCTCCGTCTCGCGCCCGACGCACGGGTCGAGCTTTCCCTCGGCGGCGAGCTTGGTCAGGTTGCGCCCAAACTGGTCGAGCAGCTTCGAGGACTTCTTGCCCTCGCCGGGTGCCGCGCCGGCGCCGGCGCCGGCGCCGCCCGCGGAGCCCTGGCGACGCCCGCCGGGACCCGAGAGCATGCGGATGACCTCGTTGCGGATCTTCTCGGAGTCTGCGTCGAAGTCGAGCAGGATGCGAGCGGCGACGCCCTCGTTCTCGCGCACGAGGCCGAGCAGGATGTGCTCGGTGCCGATGTAGTTGTGGCCGAGGCTGAGCGCCTCGCGCAGGGCAAGCTCGAGGACCTTCTTGGCGCGCGGCGTGAACGGGATCTGCCCGGAGGTGACCTCCTCGCCGGAGCCGACGATGCGGACCACCTGGGCACGCACGCGCTCAACAGTGATGTCGAGGCTCTCAAGGACGCGGGCCGCCAGGCCCTCCTCCTCGCGCAGCAGCCCGAGCAGGATGTGCTCGGTGCCGATGTAGTTGTGCTTGAGCGTCCGCGCCTCCTCCTGCGCGAGAACGACCACCTGCCGTGCCCGTTCTGTGAATCGCTCGAACATGCTCTGATTCCTTCCTGCTGGGACGGTGCCTTAAGGAGCTAGTGGTCGATGGGACGTCTCGTGCAAAGCAGTCTACCAACCGCCCCCCCTGGTCTAACACGGTCATCGGCACCGCGCGGGCGCAGCTTGACGAGTCCGACAGACGTTCAACACCACCTCGGCCCGCTCGGCCGTCGGGGGCCTCAGCGCCCGTCGCGCCACGCAGGAAGTCCGCGCGAGTATTCGCTCAGTCGCGCATCGCCGGGAACAGCACGACCTCGCGGATCGACTCGCGCCCGGTGAGCAGCATCACGAGCCTGTCGATCCCCAGCCCGACCCCGCCCGCGGGCGGCATGCCCTGCTCGAGCGCCGCCAGGAACGCCTCGTCGTAGGGCATCGTCTCGGTCTCACCGAGGCTCTCGAGGCGCTGCTGGTCGGCGAAGCGCTCGCGCTGGGTGTCGGGGTCGATCAGCTCGCTGAACGCATTGGCGATCTCCATCCCGCCGGCGAACGCCTCCCAGCGCTCGACCAGGCCCGGCTCGGAGCGGTGCTCGCGGGCCAGCGGCGAGATCTCGAGCGGATAGTCGAGCACGAACGTCGGCTGGCGCAGGGTCGGCTCGACCAGCTTGGCGAGCAGGTCGTCGGCGAGCTGGAACCAGGTGTCGCCGTTGATCTGCACATCGAGTCCGAGCGCGTCGATCGTCGCGCGGAGCCGGTCGACGTCGCGGTGGGCGAGGATGTCGATGCCGCACCGCTCGCGGATCGCCTCGGCGAAGCTCACACGCTGCCACGGAGCCGAGAAGTCGAGCTCGCCGTCGTAGCCCACCGCCTGCGCGGCGCCCGCCACGATCTCTTCCAGGCGCCGGGCCTCGTCCTCGTAGTCCGCGTACGCCTCATACCACTCGACCATCGTGAACTCGGGGTTGTGCTTGTGCGAGACGCCCTCGTTGCGGAAGTCCTTGCCGAGCTCATAGACGCGCTCGAGTCCACCCACGATCAGGCGCTTGAGATACAGCTCGGTCGCGATGCGCAGGTAGAGATCGCGGTCAAGTGCGTTGTGGTGGGTGCTGAACGGCCGCGCCAGCGCGCCGCCGTAGAGCGGCTGCAGCACCGGCGTCTCGACCTCGATGAAGCTCTCACGGTCGAGGTAGGAGCGGATCGCCGAGATGATCCGGGCGCGGTCTGTGAACAGCCGGCGCGCCTCCTCGCTCGCGATCAGGTCGAGCTCGCGACGGCGGTAGCGCGTCTCCACATCGCTCAGCCCGGCGTGCTTGTCGGGCGGTGGGCGCAGCGCCTTGGCGAGCACGCTGAACTCATCGACGCGCAGCGACAGCTCGCCGTGGCGGCTGCGCAGCACCGCACCGTCGACGCCGATGATGTCGCCGAGGTCGAGCGAGGTGAGCGTCTGGAACCGCTCCTTTCCGAGCACGTCCACGCGCGCGTGCAGCTGGATCTTTCCGCTGCGGTCGAGGAGGTCGAGGAACGCGGCCCGGCCCGCTCCGCGCCGCGCCGCGATCCGCCCCGCCACGCGATGGCGGTCCTCGGTCTCCTCGCCCACGCCCAACCGCGCGTACTGCTGCTGGATCCGCTCGATCGGCTCGGCGCCGGCGAACGAGTAGGGGAACGCGTCGGGGTCGCTTTCGCGCAGGCGCTGTGCCTTGCCCCTGCGCTCGGCGATCAGCTCGCTCAGGCCATGTCGGGCTGACCCGGCGGGATCGCTCCCACCCGGGTCCTGCTCGCTTGCGCTCATCGCGTGAGCGAGCCTACTCGAGGCCGACGTCGATCTTGGTGATCTTGAGCTTGCGCGCTGGACCGCGCGGCACCTTCACCGCGACCGTCTCATTGCGCTTGCGCCCGAGCAACGCGCGGCCGACCGGCGACTCGTTGGAGAGCTTGTGCTCGTGGGGCTTGGCCTCGGCCGAGCCGACGATCGTGTACTTCACGGATTTTCCGGTCTTTTCGTCTTTCACGTGCACGACCGAGCCGACCTGGACGACGTCCGTCGAGAGGTCCTTCGCCTGGATTACCGTCGCCATGCGCAGCTTCTCCTGCAGCTGCGCGATGCGGCTCTCGACCATGGCCTGCTCGTTCTTGGCGTCGTCGTACTCGGAGTTCTCGGAGATGTCTCCGAACTCCCGCGCCTCCTTGATGCGCTCGGCGACTTCGCGGCGCTTCTCCGTGGAGAGCAGCTCGAGCTCGTCCTTGAGCTTCTGCAGACCTTCTGGTGTGAGGATTACGTCCTTCGGCATTTGACCCTCGATTTGCTGGATGGAACGGCCAGCTGCACAGGAAAAACCCCGCCGCGTGGCGGGGATTCGCGCATGCGACGGTCGCTGGCGAGCGCAGCAGTATAGCGAGGCGCCGGGCGCCCGAAGGGACGCGCGCGGGGCGCCTGCGGCCCCGCTCAGACCGCGACCGCCGCGGGCGCGGCGGCGCCCGCAAAGAGCTCCAGCGCAGCCGTCAGCTCGGACGCGCTCTGCAGCGATTCCGACAGGCCTCTCGCGCCGCGCGAGGGCAGCCGCAGGCGAGCGACATACCAGGGGTAGAACTTGCGCAAATAGCGCGTTGCGCGCTGCTTGCCGAGATGCTCGCAGGCCCGCGCGGTCGAGCCACTCGAGCTCGATCACCACCTCCTGGGCGGCGGGAGCATCCTCGCGCCCGCGCACCAGCTCGGAGAAGAGCCATGGATTCCCGAGCGAGCCGCGTGCGAGCATGACCGCCTCAGCTCCGGTCGCCGCGAACGCCGCGCGCACGCTCGCAGCGTCGCTCAGGCCTCCCGTGAGGATCACCGGCGCCGGCAGCGACGCGACCAGCTCGGCCGCCAGCTCGTAGTCGGGCGCGCCCTTGTGATGCACCTCGGCCGAGCGTGGGTGGAAGGCGATCGCCGCGACCCCCGCCTCTGCGACGAGACTGTGTGCGAGATCGAAGCCGCTGCGCTCGTTCTCGCGAAGTCCCGAGCGCAGCTTCACCGTGACCGGCAGCGGCGCGAGCTCGCCGGCGCCCTGCACCGCCGCGCGAGCGACCGCGAGGGCCCTGTCGGGATCTGCGAGCAGCGCGACGCCGGCGCCGGTCTTGCGGACCTTGCGCACCGGGCAGCCCATGTTGATGTCGATCGCGTCGGCTCCCGCGAGCGCAACCCGCCGCGCCGCCGAGCGCATCATCTCCGGGTCTTCGCCGAACAGCTGGATCGAGACCGGGCCACCGGCGCGCTCGCGCGGGTCGATGCGCAGCATCTCGCCGCAGGTCTTCGCGTTGCCGTAGTGGATCGCGTGCGAGGAGACCATCTCCGAGACCGCCATGCCCGCGCCGTAGCGCTTGGCCTGCAGGCGCACGAACCAGTTGCCGATGCCCGCCAGCGGCGCCAGCAGCACGCGGTTCGGCACGCGCAGCCCGCCGAGCGTCCAGCCATCGGTGAGTGAGGGCACAGCCGGCATCTAGCGCATTGTTACGCGCTGTTGCGTTCGTGCAGGAGGCGTAGGCCGGTGAGGGTGAGCAGATCGTCGATCTGCTCGATCTCCTCGCAGTAGGGGACGACCAGTCCGGACAGGCCGCCGGTGGCCACCACCTCGGGGCGCTCGCCGAGCTCGTCGTACATGCGGCGCAGGATCGCGTCGATCGCGCCGGCGTAGCCGAACACGACGCCCGAGCGAATCGCGTCGATCGTGTTCTTGCCGATCACGCTGCGCGGCGGCGCCAGGTCGATCTTCGGCAGTCGCGCGCCGCGTTCGGAGAGCGCTTCGAGCGAGATCTCGATGCCGGTCATCAGCGCGCCGCCGAGGTACTCGCCGTCGTGGGAGACGACGTCGAAGGTGGTCGCGGTGCCGAAGTCCACGCACACGGCCGCGCCGGCGAAGCGATCGCGCATCGCAACCGCGTTGACCAGGCGGTCCGCTCCGATCTCGCGCGGGTTGTCGTAGCGGATGGCCATCCCCGTCTTCGTCCCCGGACCGACCACGAGCGTCTCGTGCGAGAGGTAGCGGGCGCTCATCTCCGTCCACTCGGGCTCGAGCTGCGGCACGGTCGAGGAGACGATCGAGGAGTCGATGTCGGCGAAGTCGTAGCCGCGCAGCGCCAGCAGGTTCCTGAGCGCGGCGCCGAGCTGGTCGGCGGTCGACTGGCGCACGGTTGCAAAACGCCAATGCTCGAGGAGGCGGTCCCCGTCGAAGGTGCCGAAGTGGGTCTGCGTGTTACCTACGTCGACGACAAGCAGCATCGCGGCGCATTATCCTCGGCCAGGCGATGAGCACGCCGGAACCCACGCTGTATGTCCTGTCCGCGTCGCACCCGTGCGTCGCGGTCGAGGCCGCGATGAAGCTCAAGGCGATCAGCTACAGGCGCGTCGACCTGCTGCCGCTTAGCCAGCTGTTCGTCGGTCCGCTGCGCTACGGCGGCGTCACCGTGCCGGGCATGCGCCTCGAGGGCGAGCGCATCGTGGGCTCGCGCGCGATCATGCGACGGCTCGACGCCATGCGGCCCGACCCGCCGCTGCTGCCCGCCCCGGGCGAGCGCAGCTATGCGCAGGTGCTCGAGGCCGAGCGCTGGGGCGATGAGGCCTTCCAGCCGGTCGCCCGGCGCCTGCTCGACGCGGCCTTCCTGCGCGATGCCGGCGCGATGGAGAGCTACGCGAGCGGGCCGGTGCTGATGCTCCCGCGGCCGGTGCTGCGCGCGGCGCTGCCGCTGACGGCTCGGCTGCTGGCCGCCCGCAACCGCGCCCGCGATGCGGCCGCTCGGGCCGATCTCGCCGCCCTGCCGGGCCAGCTCGACCGGATCGACCGCTGGATCGGCGAAGGCCTGCTCGGCGGCGAGCAGCCCAACGCCGCCGACCTGCAGATCGGAAGCACGCTGCGCCTGCTCATGAGCATCTGCGACGTGCGCCCGCTGATCGAGGCGCGTCCCGCGGCGCGGCTGGTGGACTACTTCGCCGCGATGAACAGTCGCGTGCCGACGGGCGCCCTGCCCGCCGAGTGGCTGGCCGCTGCCGCGCAGTGACCAGGCGCGAGCGCCGTGCGGCGATCAGCCGTGCAGGTGCACGCTGCGCGCGATCTTCACAGCCGCTCCCGAAGCCGGCGCGAGCACACGCTGCGCCCGACGCGCACCGTGGCTGCCGTCGAGGCTCTCGAGAGGGTGGCGCGGGCGGCGAGCAGTTCCACCTCGAGGCGCCCGCCGGCGCCCGCCGTGTGAAACCGCCACCGACCCGCGCACCACCCTTCCGCGCTGCGCGCCGGCCAGCTTGACCGCGGCTGCAGCGTCACCCGCCAGCGGCGACGCGGGACTGCCGGAGGGGGGTTCCGGCCCCGCGCCGCCCTGGCTCCCAGAGCCGGGGGCACCCGGCGCCGGAGGAGGCGTGCCCGGGCTGGTTGTGCTCGTGCCGGCCGAGGTCACGGTGATCGTGCCGGTCATTTCCGGTCCGTGCACGGTGCAGTAGAAGACGTACGTGCCCGGCTCCGAGAAGCTGCAGCTGCCGCTCCAGCTCGTGCCACTCCTCGGCTGGCCGCTGGTTCCCGGAACGCCGCTGCAGGCGGGGACCGCCCCGCCGGGCCCGGCGACCCATTCCACGCCGTGTGGCACGGTCGAGCCCTTGTTCGCGACGTTCACGCTGCCGCCGACCGCCACCGTCGCTTCGTTCGGTGCCCATTCGTGCGATTCGCCGTACACACCGGAGCCGTGGCTGAGCGCTTCGATCGTGGGCGCCCCTTCAGAGCCGGCGGCCGCCGGCAGCGCGACCGCGGCCGCGCCGAGCACGCACCCGCCGATGGACAGCAGCACCTTTCGCAGTGTCACGCCACGCGCCCCTTTCTCGTCGCTCTGCCCGACTCTCTGACTCGCGCGCCGACACGCGGCGCGCTCACAAGAACAGGACACCGGCGCGTGGAAATCCTTCCCGGCAGCTTGCAGCCCACACACGCCGAGATCGACATCGCTACCCTCGCAAGAGGGTGGTGCGCGCGCAGGCAGCTCACCGTCCCCGAGTGCGATGCGCATCCTCGATCCAAAGTCGCTGGGCCAGCACGTGGACCGTCTCTACCGGGCGGCGTGGGCGTTGTGCGGCTCGCGCGAGGACGCCGAGGATCTCGTGCAGGAGACCTTCGTGCGCGTGCTCGCGCGCCCGCGCGTGCTGCACGGCGACGAGGAGCTCTACTACCTGATGCGGGTGCTGCGCAACACGTTCCTGACATCCCGCCGCACCGCCTCGAGGCGTCCCGTGACGGTCGCCACGCTCGAGGACGTGGTGGCCGAGGACGCAAAGCCGATGGGACGCCCCGATCAGGCGCTCGAGGTCCGCGAGGTGTACGAGGCGATCGCGAGCCTGCCGGAGGACTTCCGCATGGCGATCGTCGCGATCGACGTGCTCGGCCTGTCATACCGCGAGGCCGCGCGAGCCCTGAAAGTGCGCGAGGCCACGATCACGAGCGCCTGTTCCGCGCTCGCAAGCGCGTGGCGTCCGAGGTGCTGCCCCTCACTCGGCGCCGGGGACAGCGCGTTCGATCGAGCGCAGCCGGCCCAGATCGCTCCGCGCGAGGACTCCGAGCCGGCCGCCAGCAAGCCGCCCGCGCGTGGAGCCGAAGCTCGTGCTGCGCGGGAACGAATCGGCCCCGGCGGAGTCATAGGTAGGGATACGACATGAATGAGCAGCGCAGACCATCGAACCGAGGCTGAGCTCGTGGAGCTCATGCGCGCGAGCGACGTGAAGGCACCGCGAGTCGCTGCACCGCAGCGTCGAGGCCTTGATCGCCGAGCGCAGCGGCGCCTCGCGCAGCCCCGGCAAGAAGACGCGGCGAGGCAGGTTCGCCCCGCGCCCAGGATCGCCGCCGCGGGCGCGCTCGCAGCAGGCGCCGCGGCCGTGGCGCTCGCCGTGGGCCTCAGCGCAGGCGGATCGCAGGGGCTCACGCTCTCCCAGGCAGCCGCGCTGACCCTGCGTCCGGCGCTGCGCCGGCGCGCCCGCGGAGAGCCCGCACAGCCGCTCGGAGCTCGCCGCGTCCGTCGAGGGCGTGACGTTTCCCTACTGGGAGGAGAGCCTCGGCTGGCGCTCGACCGGGCAGCGCATCGACACTGTCCACGGGCGCACGGTCACGACCGTTTTCTACTCGAACTCCCAGGGCCGCCGCGTGGGCTACGCGATCGTCGCCGGCTCGCCGGCTCCGCACACGAGCGGCGGGACGCTGTGGCGTCATCGCGGAACCGCCTACCGGGTGCAGGAGCAAGACGGCGTCGAGGTCGTCAGCTGGCTCCGCTCAGGGCACCTGTGCGTCGTGTCCGGCCGCGGCGTGACCGCACCCACGCTGCTTGGCCTGGCGAGCTGGCAGAGCACGCACGCGGCGCGCAGCTGAGAAACGTCCAGACGGGTGGACCGCGGCGCCGCGCCGGCCTAACGTGCACAGACGCACAGGCCGAAAGGAGCGAGCGCAGTGAAGCGACGGACACTTGGCTTGCTGTGCGCCATGACCGCCGCCGCCGGCGCGGCGGCGGTCCCCAGCGGGGCATTTGGCGGGGCGCGCGCCGCGAGCACGCACACGGTCATCCTCAAGAACCTCAGGTTCCACTCCTCCACGCTCACGATCAACCGCGGCGACAGCGTCCAGTGGCTGTGGCGTGACGGTCGATCCGAACACAACGTGACCTTCCACGGATTTCACTCACCCACCAAGACGAGCGGCTCCTACACGGTGCGCTTCAATCGCTCGGGCACCTACAGCTACAACTGCTCGATCCACCTCGAAGAAGGCATGGTCGGCAAGATCATCGTCCGCTAAGCGGCGCCCGCGCGGGACGCTCAGCGCGGGCCCCGCCCAGCGCACGCCCTCGTCGATCGGCAGCAGCGCGAGCGCGTCGGACAGGCGCGTGCCGTCGGGGGTGCTCAGCTCGAAGTCGAGTTCGAGCGCGGGAATCAGCACGAAGCGGCGCTGCAGCAGCTGCTCGTGCGGAAGCGACATGCGCGCGTGGCGCATCTGCACGTCGCCGAGCATGAGCACGTCGATGTCGATCTCCCGCGGCGCGTGGCGCACGCGGCGTCTCGGCGCGGCCGAGCTCGCGCTCGATCTGCTTGACCGCGTCGAGCAGCTCGAGCGGCTCGAGCGCGGTCTCGGCGAGCACGCACGCGTTGAGGAAGTCTCGGCTGCTCGAGCAGCTCGCCGACGGGATCGGTGTCGTAGGTGCAGGAGCACGCGAGCACACGCACGCCCACCGCGGGAGCGCGTCCACCGCCGCCTGCAGCAGCTCGCGGCGCGAGCCACTGTTCGATCCGAGGCCGAGCAGCGCCCGCGGGATCCGCCTTCGCTCGGCCCGCTCGCGCGAACCCGCTCAGGCGCGGGTCGTCTGCAAGCCCGGCCGCGGTCGCCTTCTCGCCCATCGCCTGGGCGAACGGCATCAAGCCCGAGAGCGGCCGCAGCATCACGGTGAAGTCGTCGATCAAGCCCGTCCGCGTCGAAGTGCAGCAGGTCCATGCCCTCGAGCTCGCGTCCGGCGACGCTCGCGCTGAAGATGAGCGCATGCGACTCCTCGCTCTGCAGCTCAGCGGTGTAGCGGAAGTCCTCAAAGGTCTCCCCGACGAGTTTCAGCAGCGCCGTCACGGTCTCGCGCCCGATGAAGGGGTGGAAGGTGACCGGACTGTGAAAGACGATCTCCGGCGCGAGCAGCTCCCCGAGCGCCGCCGCGTCCCCGCGCTCGACGGCGGCACGGAAGCTGGCGGCGGTCGGATGCGGCTCAGGCCGTGCGCTCTTCACGCTCACATCATCCCCCATTGGCTTCGCGCCAGACCTCGACCGAGACCTCCTCGACCGCGAGCGCGATCGGCGGCTCGGGCTTTGTCGCCTTGACCCACACGCCTTCGAGCTCGTAGTCGGAGATCAGGCGGTCGGCGATCGTGCTGCAGAGGCGCTCGAGGGTCTTGTGCGAGCGCTGCTGGGCGATCAGCGCGACGAGCTGGCAGACCTCGGCGTAGTCGACCGTGTCCTCGATCGAGTCGGTCACCGTCGCATCGCTGTCGCCGATGTCCAGGCGCAGGTCGAGCACGAGACGCTGGCCGACCTCGCGCTCCGCGTCGCTGACGCCGTGGTGCGTGTACAGCGACAGTCCGGTGATCTCGACCGTGACCGCCTCGGGCGCCCGCTCGTCCTCGTCGTCGAGCTCGTCGTCTTCGAGCTCGTGCTCGTCCCCGTCTAGCTCGCCGCCGTCGTCCCCGTGCTCCTGCGAGTCCATTGTTCGCCCAACGTAGCAGCCGCGACCGCGAGCGCATCGCGCATCGGTGCGACGTCGTGCACGCGGAACACGCTCGCGCCGTGCGCGTACGCGAGCACGTTCGAGGCGATCGTTCCCGCCAGCCGGCGCGAGGGCTCGAGCGGCACCTCTGAGCCGGCGGCGCGCGCGGCGATCCGGCCGAGGAAGGTCTTGCGCGAGGTGCCGATCACGATCGGCGGCCCGAGCACGGTCAGCTCGTCGAGGCGGCGCAGCAGCGCCAGGTTGTGCTCCTCGGTCTTGCCGAAGCCGATGCCCGGGTCGAGCAGGATGCGCTCGCCGGCGATGCCCTCGCGCGAGCGCGAACTCGAGGCGCTCGTGCAGAAACGCCTTCACGTCATCCACGACGTCGTCGTAGCGTGGCTGTGAGTGCATCGAGCCGGGCTCGCCGCCCGCGTGCACGAGGCAGCAGTCCGCGCCGCGCTCGGCAACGAGCGCGGCCATATCTGGCGACGCGCGCAGTGCGCTCACGTCGTTGATCAGGGTCGCGCCGGCGTCGAGCGCCGCCCTGGCGACCTCGGCCTTGTAGGTGTCCACCGAGATCTGCGCGCCCAGCTCGAGCGCCGCCAGACCCTCGATCACGGGCACCACCCGCTGCAGCTCCTCGGCCAGGCCAACGGGCGCGGCGCCAAGGCGCGTCGACTCGCCGCCGACGTCGACGATCGCGGTTCCGTCCCGCACGAGCTCCGCCCCGCGCGCGACGGCCGTCTCCGCGCGCAGATAGCGCCCGCCGTCGGAGAAGGAGTCGGGCGTCACATTGAGGATGCCCATCAGGCGATAGCTCTCGCTCACTCGCGCCAACCTAACAACGGGACCGTGCGAGCCGCCGCGGCGGCCGGCCGGGCGCAAGCACGCGGCCGTCAGGCGAGATCCGGGCGCTCTTGCTCGTCGGCGCGCATCTCCGCGGTGCCACCCGCCAGCCCGGGCCGCGGAATCGTGCGCGGCTGCGGTTCGCGTTCGGCGCGCTCGGGCGCGGTCGGCGGCGCGGGCAGCTGCGGCTTTGCGGCCGGCTCCTCGATGCCGAACACTTCCTCCTCGCTCTTGCCGTCCAGCAGCGCGAGGAACTCCTCCTTCTCGATCGTCTCTCTTTTGACGAGGACCTCGGAGATCTTCTTGAGGTCTGAGCGGTGTTCGGTGAGGATGTTCGTCGCGCGCCCGTGCGCCGCTTCGATGATCCGCCTCACCTCGTCGTCGATCTCGCGCGCGATCTCGTCGGAGTAGTCCGGCTCGGTCGAGAACTCGCGGCCGAGGAACGGCTGACCGTGGTCGTGTCCGAACACTCGCGGCCCGAGCTTCTCGCTCATGCCGAAGCGCATCACCATCTGCTTGGCGGTCTGCGTGACCTTCTCGATGTCGTTGGACGCACCCGTGGTGATCTCGCTGAAGGTGATCTCCTCCGCCGCGCGTCCGCCGAGCGTCATCGCCATCGCGTCCTCGAGCTCGGCGCGCGTGGTCAGGAAGCGGTCCTCCTGCGGCATCGAGATCGTGTAGCCGAGCGCCTGCCCGCGGGATATGACCGAAATCTTGTGGACGGGGTCGGAGTGCTCGAGGAAGTGCCCGACGATCGCGTGCCCCATCTCGTGGTACGCCGTCACCAGACGCTCTTTTTCGCTCATCACGCGCGTCTTCTTCTCGGGGCCGGCGATCACGCGCATGATCCCCTCCTCGAGCTCGTCCTGGCCGATCTCGCGCTTGCCGGTACGCGCCGCGAGCAGCGCCGCCTCGTTGATCAGGTTGGACAGATCAGCGCCGGTGAAGCCGGGAGTCTGGCCCGCTAGCGCATCGATGTCGATCACCTTCGCGAGCGGCTTGCCGCGCGTATGCACCTCGAGGATCTTCGCGCGGCCCTTGCGGTCCGGCCGGTCGACCGCGATCTGACGGTCGAAGCGCCCGGGACGAAGCAGCGCGGGGTCGAGGATGTCGGGCCGGTTGGTGGCCGCGATCATGATGATGTTGTCCTTCGCCTCGAAGCCGTCCATCTCGACGAGCAGCTGGTTGAGCGTCTGCTCGCGCTCGTCGTGACCGCCGCCGAGGCCCGCGCCGCGGTGACGCCCGACGGCGTCGATCTCGTCCATGAAGATGATGCAGGGGCTGTTCTGCTTGGCCTGCTCGAACAGGTCGCGCACGCGCGAGGCGCCCACTCCGACGAACATCTCGACGAAGTCCGAGCCCGAGATCGAGAAGAACGGCACGCCCGCCTCGCCCGCGACGGCGCGCGCGAGCAGCGTCTTTCCGGTGCCCGGCGGCCCGTACAGCAGCACGCCTGTTGGAATGCGCGCGCCGAGCGCCTGGAACTTCTTCGGGTTCTCGAGGAATTCCTTGATCTCGTGCAGCTCCTCGACGGCCTCGTCGACCCCCGCGACGTCGCGGAAGGTGATCTTCGGCGAGTCCGCGGACATGCGCTTCGCGCGCGACTTGCCGAACGACATGACTTTCGAGCCGCCGCCCTGGACCTGGTTCATCAGGAAGATCCAGAAGCCGAAGAACAGGACCAAAGGCAGGATGTAGGTGAGCAGGCTCAGAAGCGCGCTGCTCTTTTCCTGTTCGATGTTGTAGGAGACGCCTGCGGAGCGGAGTTCCTTGACCAGTTCCGGCGCCACCTGGTCGATGTAGCCGAATTCGGCGGTTTCTTTGTTCTTGTACTTGACTTCGAGCGCTTTGCCCTTGTTCTTGAACGTCACCGCTTCGACTTCGCCGCGCGGCAGCTCGGAGCCGACGAGCGTCTGGTAGCTGTGCTTGCGGTGGTTAGGCGAGCCCGGATTGACGAGTTTGACCGCCAGGAAGGCCAGGACGACGACGATCAGGATCGGGAACGCAGCGCTCTTGAAGAAACGGCTCATACGGAGATCCTGAAGGTCCTGACACCATCTACAGTCGTCGTCACCGGTTTCCTAGCGTACCATGGGGGGTCCGTCATTCCGGCGTTTACGGGCTTACCGGCGCCCATGGCACGGGCGCTCCGGCGCTAGCTGTCGAGGGCGGCGACGAAGGGCAGGTTGCGGTATTGCTCTGCGTAGTCGAGCCCGTATCCGACCACGAAGCGGTCGGGAATCTCGAAGCCCACGTAGCGGGTCGGAAGATCGACCTTGCGTCGCTCGGGCTTGGTCAGCAGCGCGCACACCTCGAGCGTTCGCGGGTTGCGCGAGCCGAGGTTGCGCAACAGGTACTGCAGCGTGAGCCCCGAGTCGACGATGTCCTCCACGATCAGCACGTCGCGATCTTCGATCGCGATGTCGAGGTCCTTGAGGATCCGCACCACGCCCGAGGAGTCGGTGGCGGAGCCGTAGGAGGCGACGGCCATGAAGTCCACCTCGACCGGGATGTCGATGAAGCGCATCAGATCGGACAGGAAGAACACCGCGCCCTTGAGCACCCCCACCAGCAGCAGCGAGCGGCCTGCGTAGTCACGCGAGATCTCCTCGCCGAGCGCGGCTACGCGCTGCTGCAGGTCCTCGGCGGTCACGAGCACCTCTCCGACTACTGCCTCGACTGCAGCGCGCGAGGGTGTGGCCACTCCCGCAGTCTAGCCCGCGGGCGGGCGCTCCGCGCGCGTCGCCGCGGCCGCCGCGGCGCGTGGCGGAAGCTTTCGCATCTCGAGCGTGCCGTCGCCCACCACCGCGGCCACGAGGCCGCCGACGTGCAGCTCGGCGCTGGCGCCGCGAGCGCCGAGCTCGAGGATCTCGCCGACGCGGTCGCCGGCCTGCGGCACGTAGCTGCCGGCGGCGCGCTCGGCAAGGTGCACGACGACGAGGCGCGCCAGCGCAGGCTCGAGCTCGGCAAGACGCGCCAGCGAGACGCGCTCGCCGCCGCCGAGCTCGCGCGCTACGAGCGAGTCGAGCAGCTGTGTCTCCTCGCGCAGCAGCGCAGCCGTCCGCAACACGTTGGCCTCGGCGGCGGGATGCACCGCGCGCAGCGCGGGCGCGAGCCGGTGGCGTACACGCGCGCGCGCGAAGCGCTCATCGTCGTTGCTCTCATCCTCGCGCCAGCTCAGCGAGCGCTCGCGGCAATGCGCCGCGGTCCGCTCGCGGCTGAGGGCGAGCAGCGGGCGGATCAGGCGCCGCTCCGCCGCCGGCATCCCCAGCAGCGCGCGCCTGCCCGGCGAGGCGGCGAGCCGGTAGAGGATCGTCTCGACCTGATCGCTGGCGGTGTGCCCGGTGGCGATGAGCGCGCCGAGCGCCTCGGCGCTGCGCTCGGCTGCCGCGTAGCGCAGCTCGCGTGCCCACGCATGCAGGTTCCCCTCCCCCGCGCGGGGTGCAGGCTCGGCGTGGAGCACCTCGAGCTCGACGCCGAGCGCGCGGCACAGCTCCGCGCAGTGGCGCTCGTCGGCCCCGGCGTGCTCGCGCAGCCCGTAGTTGACATGCAACGCGCTCACCTCACCGGCCGCACACAGCGCCACCGCGACGTCGAGCAGGCAGGTCGAGTCGCGTCCGCCGGAGAGCATCACGAGCACCGGCCGCCCCGCCGGCAGAAGGCCGCCGGCGCGGACCTGCTCGTAGAGCTCCTCGGCGCTCACCGCGCTAGCCCCTTCGCGAGGCGACGAACAGCTCGGTGGGCTCGGAGAAGCCCTTCAGCTTGACCTCGCCGATGAGCTCGAAGTCCAGCCCCTCGACGCTGCTCGCCTCCTGCACGACGGGGCGCGTGACGAGCACCTCTCCGCCGCTGGCGCGCGCGACCACACGCGCCGCCTGGTTGACGTCCCGTCCGTAGTAGTCGCCGTCGCGGTAGAGCGCGTCGCCGTAGTGCAGGCCGATGCGCGGCTGGGGCTCGGGCGAGCCGTGGCCGGAGGCCAGTGCGTCGGAGAGCTCCACCGCCCATGTGGTGAGCGCCGCCGGGTCCGAGCCGATGATCATCACCTCGTCGCCGAGCGTCTTGATCACGCGCGCGTCAACGGGCAGCGTCTGGGCGACCGTCTCGACGAAGCGCTCGACCGTGCCGAGCGCAGCCGCGTCGCCGCGCTCGACCGTCAGCCGCGCATAGCCGGCGAGGTCGGCGAACGCGATCGCCACTCGCAGGCGCCCTTCCTGAAGGCCGTCTTCGTCGACCCCGACCTCCATGTGGCCGATGATGTCCTGCTCGACGAACTGGGCCAGCAGCCGCGCGTGCAGGTAGTTCATGAACGGCGCCGCAAACGGGAGCACCTCGCGCGTGAGCCCCTCCATCTCCTCGGCGATCTCCACGTTCGGCACGCCCGCGCGAATCAGCGGCTCGTGCACGTACAGATGCACCAGGCGCACCTCCGCGTCGGCGATCTGGGCGATCGTCTGCCCGTACACGCGCATCAGCTGCAGGAACGCCGGCAGCGGGATGCCGGCCTCGAGCACCGCGGCCACGTAGCTCATGATCTGCACGTCCTCGCCCGTGAAGCCGTCCAGACGCTCGGCGCCGAGGCCCATCGTGGCGTAGATGCGCTTGATCAGGTCCGGCTCGAGGCCGCTCTCGCGCGCGGCCTGGCGCAGCGAGTAGTGCGGCCCTGAGGCGGCGAGCAGGTTTTCCAGCGGCCCGATCGCCAGCTGGCCTGCGTCGCTTGCGTGCTTGATCGCGGTCAGCGAGTGCCCGCGCGCGCGCAGCCGCGCGATCACACGCACATATGCGGTCGCAGACGCGGTCCAGTGGCCGTCGAAGCCCGGGATCAGCCCGCGCTGCACCCAGCGGCGCACGGTCGCCGGCGCCACCCCGGCGCTCGCCGCAACCTGGGCGAGCGTCAGCTCGCCGCTCGGCGGCGCGTCATCTTCGGGCTCGGTCACTCACTGGCCAGCCGTAGGCGGCGGACGATGCCACGCTGCGAAGTCTAAAGTCGCCGCCCTTGTCCGAGCACGCCGCCGCCATCCACCTGCGCCCCACCGCCCCGCTGGCCGAGCGCGTGCTGCTCCCCGGCGACCCCGCCCGTGCGCTGGCGCTCGCCCAGGGACTGCTCTCAGAGCCACGCATGTTCAACCACCATCGCGGGCTGTGGGGCTATACGGGAGCGGCCTCCAACGGTCTGCCGATCACGATCCAGGCGACCGGCATGGGCGGCCCGTCGGCGGCGATCGTGCTCGGCGAGCTGATCGAGCTGGGCGCGCGCTGCGCGATCCGAGTGGGCACCTGCGGCGCGCTCGCGGGCGAGCTCGAGCTCGCCGACCTCGTGATAGCCAGCGAGGCGATCTGCGCCGACGGCACCTCGCGCGCGCTTGGCGCGCATGCGCGCGCCCCAGCCGATCGGCTGCTGAGCGAAACGCTCGCGCGGCACGCGCCCGGCGCACTTCTCGGGCCGATCGAAAGCGTCGATCTCTTCTACGACCCGCGCCCGCGCGAGCTCGCGCATCCAGCCGAGCACGCCGACGCGATCGCGATCGAGATGGAGGCGGCCGCGCTGCTCACGCTGGGCGCGCGCGCGAGAGTGCCGGTGGCCTGCGTGCTGGCGGTTTCTGACACGTTCGACGAGAACGGCACGCGCACCCGCATCGACGACCACGCGCTGCTTGGCGCCGCAGAGAAGATGGGCGCTGCCGCGATAGCGGCGCTGTGCGAGATCGAGCTGTGAGTCAGGTCCGCTGTGCGCCCGCAGATTTCTTTGCGGGCGCGCGCTGCTGTTCCGCCGGCGCGGGCACGGCCGCCGGCGCCAGCGCGACCGGGCTCTCCAAGCGCGCGATCAGCGTCGTCAGCTGCGCCTCTATCGATGAGAGCCGCTGGTCGAGCGCGGCGAGATCGGCGGCGCTGGGCGCGAGCGCGCGGTCGAGACGTCCGACGCTGTCCTCGATGCCCTCGAGCCGCTGCGAGACCGAGCGCAGCCGGCGGGTGAGCCGTTCCATGTCGGCGGCGGAGGGAATGTTGAGCGCGCCCATCGCCACCTCCTGCGCCTGCGCGGCCTTCTCGCGCGCGTCGAACGCGCGGCCGATGGCGCCGGTTAGCAGGGGATTTTCGAGCAGCTCACCGAGCGCCTTGCCGAGCCGATCCTCGGCTCCGCTGCCCAAGCGTTCGCGCAGGTTCCTCGGGATGTCGCTCGGCTCAGCCATGCTCTGAACAAGGATACGGTGAACTGGTGCCCGAGGCGCTTTTCATCTTCATTCAGATGGAGTTTCCGTGGGCGCTCGGCCCGCCGGCCGGGCGCTACCTGCTGCGCTCGCGCGAGAGCGGCGAGCCCGAGCACGTGATCGTGCTCGGCAGTGCCGGCGCGCGAGCGGACGACGGGCGCGGCGGCTCCGCGGGACGCCGGGCGCTGGGCGCCCGGCGAAGGACGCGCGGGCCGGGACGCGACGCGAGCCCGGACCCCGAGCCGGTGCTGCTCTCTCGCGTGACGATCATCGACCCGGTTCCGCTGTCGGCCGAGCAGCAGGCGCGCGCGTGGCTCGCGGGGCTCGACCGCGAGCACGACGTGCAGGCGGCCTTCGCGACGCTCAACCGGGTGCTTCACATGCATCGCATCGCCGCAGCGGACCCGTACGTGCACGAGCTCGCCCCGGCTCAGGCCCTGGTGATCAGGGCCGGGTGGGGCGCGGGCGAGCAGGTTGCGGAGGGCCGCTGGCTGCATGCGAGCGAGCTGCCGCCGGTGCAGGGGCGCCGGCGCGCGCTCTCGCCGCGGCGGCGCACGGGCGAACGCTCGGCTGCTCTGCGCCCGGTCGAGCGCCTGGCTGCGCTGCTCGGCGCGCGCGCCGAGACGCTCGTGTGCGAGGAGCTCGCGCTGCGCGCGCGCCTTGACCTCGACGAGGGCCGTGTGCGACACGCCGCGCTCGAGCTCGAGCGCGCATACACCGCCGCGATCGCCGAGCTGCGCGCGGAGGGGCGCGCGGACCTCGCGCTGCGGCTCGACGAGCTCGAGAAGCTGGGCGCGGGCGTGCGCGAGCAGGCGCGCAGCGCGCTGCCGGGCGGCGCAGGAGCGGAGCAGGCGGGGGGAGCCGAGGAGCGCGCCGCGCTCGATCAGGATGTGCTCTCGCACGCGCTCTCGCGCCTGGAGGCTGCGCTGCGCGCGCGAACGGCTCGCTCTAGTCTGGAGCGATGATGGATCCGACGAGGACCGCGATCGGAACGTGGAGCGGCGGGCGCTTCATGCACTTCGGCGAAGCGATCGATGAGGAGCGGCTGACTGCGCTGCTGCGCCCGGGCGGCGGCATCGACACGGTGATCACCGCGGACGTGTACGGCCAGGGCGCCGCCGATCTCGCGCTCGGCGCGGCTCTGCAGGGCGTCGAACGCGACTCCTACTGCCTGATCGGCGCGATCGGCCACGACTTCTACACGGGCGAGCGCGACGGCGCGAAGGGCTTTCCCCGCTTCACCGATGCGCGCCTGCGCGAGCCGGGGCAGTACGCGTCCTACATCCGCATGGCCACCGAGCGCAGCCTCGAGCGCTGCGGCGCTGATCGCTTCGACGTGCTGCTGCTGCACAACCCCGACCACACGGGCTACCGCAGCGAGGCGGTGTGGGAGGGCATGCGCGCGGTTCGCGACGCGGGTCTCGCGCGCAAGCTCGGCGTCGCGCCCGGCCCGGCGAACGGCTTCACGCTCGATCTGATCGACTGCATGGAGCGCTTCTCGGAGCTGATCGACTGGGCGATGATCATCCTCGGCCCGCTCGAGCCGTGGCCGGGCGAGCTGGCTCTGGCCGCGGCGCAGCAGCATGGCGTGAGCCTGATCACCCGCGTGGTCGACTACGGCGGCATGTTTCACGACGACGTGCTGCCCGGTCACCGCTTTCCGCGCTACGACCACCGCTCGTTCCGCCCCGAGGGCTGGGTGCTCGAGGGACGCGAGAAGCTCGAGCTGATGCGTCCCTACGCCGAGCGTCTCGGCCTCACGATGCTGCAGCTGGCGTGCGCGTGGAACCTGTCGCAGCCGGCGGTGCGCTGCGTGGCGCCGACGCTCATCCAGGAGGAGGGCGCGGCGGGCGCCACGGCGCGGGCGATCGAGGACAAGCGCGCGGAGCTCGCGGCGCTCCCGGACGACGTGCGCCTGAGCGCGGAGGAGGTGAGCGCGATCCGCGAGATCGGACAGAACAAGGGCTGCATGGCGCTGAAGGGCGCGAGCCTCGAACACGAGGGCCCGCCGCTGGCGGATCGCTGGCCCTAGGCCCGGAGCTCGACTCGGTTGCCCGCCGCTGGCGCATCGACCCGGCCGCGGACCTGCTGCGAGAGGAGCGCAGCGGCGCGGGCGTGGGCACCTGAGACGACGAGCGGGAAGGGGGCGGTGAAGGTGGACTTCGACGCGATCAAGCAGGGTCAGCGGGCGATGTGGTCGGCTGGCGATTACGGGGAGATCTCGCGGATGATCGCGAGCGTCGGCGCGCTGGTGGCCGAGCGCGCACACGCGGCGGAGGGGGTGCGGCTGCTGGACGTTGCGACGGGCACCGGCAACGTAGCGATCCCGGCGGCGCTCGCGGGCGCGAGCGTCACAGGCCTCGACCTGACGCCCCGGCTGCTCGAGACCGCGCGCGAGCGCGCGGTCTCGGCGAGCGCCCGCATCGAGTTCGTGGAGGGCGACGCCGAGGCGCTGCCCTTCGAGGACGGCTCGTTCGACGCGGTGACGTCGTGCTTCGGCGTGATGTTCGCGCCGCGCCACGAGCTGGCGGCACGTGAGCTGGTGCGCGTGGCGCGCCCCGGCGGGCGGATCGTCGTGAGCGCGTGGACGCCAGAGGGCGTGCAGGGACGCATGTTCAAGACGGTGGGCGCCTACATGCCGCCACCCCCGCCCGATCTGCAACCCCCACTGCTGTGGGGCACGGAGGAGCATGTGAGCGAGCTCTTTCCGGAGGACGCCGACGTGGAGTTCGAGCGGTGCGTGGTGCGCTTCGAGCACGACTCGCCGGAGAGCTTCCTCGATTACAACGAGCGCAATCTCGGACCCTCGGTGATGGCGCGCGCGGCGCTCGAGCCGCAGGGTCGCTGGGAGGCGCTGCACGAGGAGGTGCTCGAGCTCTACCGCGAGAGCAACGAAGCCGGCGACGGGCGCTTCAGCGCGCAGGCGGAGTACCTGCTCAGCGTGATCACGCTGCCGGCGTAGCGAACGGTTTGCCGGCCGCTTCCATTTCGAAGACGCTCGGCGGCTGCCCTTCGAGCTGCGCCGGTTTCTGCGTGCCCCGCCTCTCGGCGAATTTGAGCGTTTGCGTGAGCGTCATCGAGTTGGTTTTTACCGGCACGATCAGCGACCGTCCCGGGCCACTCTTCCACCTCAGCTCGCGCGCGTCGACAGCCCCACAGCCGCCCTAAACCAGCGCGAGCAGCTCCTCGAGCTCGGCGACCACGTCGCCGCTGAGCCGAACGGCGGCGAGCGCCTCGAGCGGGGTGGGCCCGGCGGTGATGATCGCGACAGCGCCGCCGGCCTCGTGCGTGAGCAGCGGCAGACCGGCGACCGGGTGCACCTCGAGCGAGGAGCCGACGCACAGCAGCAGATCGGCGCGCCGGCACAGCTCGCTTGCGCGCGCGATCGCGCGTTCGGGCAACAGCTCGCCGAACAGCACCACGTCGGGCTTGAGCGCCTCGCCGCAGCGCTCGCAGCGGGGAACACCGTCGGCGGCTGAGGCCAGCCTCGCGCGCACCTCTGCGAGCGCCACGCGCCCGCCGCACGAAAGGCAGGAGCTGGCGGCGATCGAGCCGTGCACCTCGACGAGCTCGCGCGTGCCGGCCTTGGCGTGCAGCATGTCGACGTTCTGGGTGATCACCGCGTCGAGCCTGCCACGCTGCTCGAGCTCGACCAGTGCGCGGTGCGCTCCGTTGGGCTCCTTGTGCTCGAGCGTTGCGAAGCGCTCGCCGTAGAAGCTCCAGAAGCGCGCGGGGTCGGCGCGGAACGCGTCGATGTGGGCGACCTGGCTCGGATCGACTCGCTGCCACAGCCCGGTTCCTGGCGTGCGGAAGTCGGGGATGCCCGAGGGAACCGAGATCCCGGCCCCGGTCAGTGCGACGACGGAGCCTGCGGAGCGCACGAGCCCGGCGAGACGCTCGAGCTCGGTGCGCGTGCTGGTACCCGTTGGCACGGCGCGCCTCAGCGCCCCTCGAAGTGGGGAGCGCGTTTGTCGAGGAACGCCGCGATGCCCTCGCGCGCGTCGGCGCTCTGGAAGACGGGCTTGAACGCGCTCTTCTCGGCCTCGATGCCGTCGTCGAGCGAGCCGCCGGGGTCGGACACGCGTTTGATCTCGCCGCTCGCGAGCGGCGCCTGGCCGGCCAGCTTGCGCGCCCAGGCGAGCGCGGTGTCGAGCAGTTCGTGGTCCTCCACTAGGCGGTTGGCGAGCCCCAGCTCGAACGCTTCGTCGGCGAGGATGGGGTCGCCGATCAGGTTCATCTCGAGCGCGCGGCTCGAGCCGATCAGGCGCTGAAGGCGCTGCGTGCCGCCGAAGCCGGGGATGATCCCGAGCTTGATCTCGGGCTGCCCGAACAGCGCCGAGCGCGCGGCGATGCGCACGTTGCAGGCCATCGCAAGCTCGCAGCCGCCGCCGAAGGCGAGCCCGTTGACAGCGGCGATGGTGGCGACCTGGTCGCGGCCGAGCTCCACGAAGAGCGCGTGCCCGGAGTCGATCAGCTGCGCGCCGCCGGCTTCGTCCATCTTGGTGAACTCCCTGATGTCTGCGCCGGCGGAGAACAACATGGGGTTCGAGGAGGCGATCACGAGCGCGCGCACGCCGGCCTGCTTGACGTGCTTCCAGACCGCTGCGAGGTCCGCGACGAGCTGCGGCGAGATCGAGTTCACCTGGCCGTTGGCGAGCCAGGCGATGGCGACGCCGCCCGAGCGTGTCTCGAGCTTGATGAGCTCCGCCGGCTGCTCGGCGTCGGGCTGCGGGTAGGGGTAGAAGCCCTGTCCGCTGGCCTGGCCGAGACGGCCCTGCGCGACCAGCCGGCGCAGGATCGTGGGCGGCGTGAAGCGCTCGCCGTGGCGCTCGCGGGCGCTCTCCATGCGCTCGAGCACCACGTCAAGGCCCTCGCTGTCGGCGCGCATGAACGGCGGCAAGAGGCCGCGCCTGGGATCGAGGCCGGCCCCGGCCATCATCCCGAAGTCGATGTCGCGGTGGCTCGCGACGCCCTCCTCGAGCACGAGGCAGGCCTCGAGCAGCGTCTTCAGCGAGAGCAGCTCGACGAGCGCGGGGATGTCGGGCTCGGCGTCGCCCGGGATGTTGGGCGCGCCCTCGGCGTCGTAGAAGCCGTCGCCGCCGGTCTTCGCGCCGAGCTTGCCCTCCACCACGAGCGTGCGCATGCCCTTGGGCACGTAGAAGCGTTCCTCGCCATAGGACTCCACGAGGTGCTCGGCAACGTGCAGCACGGTGTCGAGCCCGAGCAGGTTGACCAGGAAGTAGGGGCCGACCGGCACGACGCCGGCGGCGCCGATGCCCTCGTCGATCTTCTTGATCGAAAGGCCCCTCTCCTCCTGCTCGCGCCACACCTCGGCGATCCCCGAGTTGAGGATGCGGTTGACCACGAAGCCGGGCACCTCAGAGCATGTGATCGGCTGCTTGCGGATCGCCTGCGCGAACGTGACGGCGGCGGTGACGGTCTCCGCGGAGGTCTCCTCGCCCTCGACGATCTCGATCAGCGGCATCACCGAGGCGGGGTAGAAGTAGTGGAAGCCGATCACCTTGTCGGGCCGCAGCGTGGCCTCTGCGATCTCGGTGATGGACAGCGATGAGGTGTTGGACGCGAGGATCGCGTGCCCCGGCGTGGCAGCGTCGAGCTCGGCGAACACGGCCTGCTTTATCTCCATCCGCTCGGGCACCGCCTCGATCACGAGGTCGACGTCGCCGAACGGCGCGTAGGAGGTCGTGCCCTGAATGCGCTCGAGCACCTCCGCGGTGCGCTCCGCCGCTTGCTCGGCGGTGATCTTGCCGCGCTCGGCGAGTTTGCCCATCTGGCCGCTGGTGACGTTGCGCGCCTCCTCGAGGCCGGCCTGCACGAGCGCCTCGTCGATGTCCTTGAGCACCACCGGGATGCCCGCTGCGGCGATCGTCTGCGCGATCTGCCCGCCCATCGTCCCTGCGCCCACGACGGCGGCTCTGAACACGAACATGCTTCGGTCTCCTCTCTGGCCTCGGGTGGCGGGCAGACTACAGCCGCGCGTGCGTCGCCGCAGCCAACGGCCCGCGCCGGGTTGAGTGAGCGAACGGACACCCACGGGTAAGGGGGCGATATGAAGATCAGAGGCGACAACATGTGCGATCGACCTGCTGCATGCTTGCGCTGGCCGCTGCCGGCGTCCGCGCAGCGGGAAACGGGCAAGGCGAGCGTCACGCACCGGCGCCGCCAAGGACGTGAGCTATGCAACCGCGGCGGTGGCGGGCACGATCGACCCGAACGGCAGCGAAACCTCCTATTACTTCCAGTACGGGCCGACCCGCGCATACGGCTTCGCAGAGCGCGATCGGCGGCGCCGGCGCGGGCATCAAGGCGGTGACCGTGAGCGTGCCGCTGGCCGGCCTGGCGCCGCTGACCAAGTACCACTACCGCTCGTGGCGGTCAACAAGGGCGGCGTCGCGAAGGCGCGGATCGCACGTTCGTGACGACCAAGGTGCCGCTCTCGCTCGCGATCATCGCCTCGCCCGAGCCCGCGTGCCCTACGGCGGCGCCTCGACGTGCAGGGCGCGCTGTCGGGCACCGGCAACGCGAACCGCGCGGTGGTGCTGCAGTCCGAGCCGTTCCCCTATACGGGCGGCTTTCACAGCGTGACCAACCCGCGCTGACGCTGCGCGACAGGCGGCTTCACGTTCCCCGTGCTGTGGCTGCACGCACGACGACCCAGTACCGCGTCGTGACGACGCCCGTCGAATCGGTCGTGAGCCCGGAGGCGTCGTCGGCGTGACCGCTCGGGTGATCGCAGCAGGGTCGCGCTCGGCCACCGCAAGGTGCGCTTCTTCGGCACCGTCAGGCCGCAGTGAGCGGCGCGCAACGTCGGCGATCCTGCGCATCGTCAAAGGCCACGGCGTGCTGGTCGCGGGCCGCGCTGCGCACCGAAGCGCAACCAGCTCGAGCTACTCCGCACGCTGAAGTGAAAGCCGGGCGTGTACCGCGTGCTCGTGCGGATCGTCAACGGGGCGCTCGCCTCCAGCTACAGCAGCCCGTTCGTATGCACTGAGAAGCGGCCCGTCCATCTGATCCCGGCGGGCATAGCCCGACCGGGGCGGCGGCGCATGCGGCCCCGAGCGATCGGCGCACGCGCCGATCGTGCGGGCGGCACGTGCCGCCCGGCCGCGCCGCATGCGCGCGGCACTGCCGGTGCATGCGCAGGCGGGCGCTGGCCGTACGCGCGACGCGGGCCGGGCCGTGGCCCGGCCTCGAGACGCGTCTAGGCGGGAACCGCGGTCGGCTCCTCGACGCGGCGCGGCAGCAGCGTTTCGCGTGCGATCACGAGCCGCTGGATCTGCGAGGTGCCCTCGTACAGCTGCATGATCTTGGCGTCGCGGAACAGCTTCTCGACGGGGTAGTCCTTGATGAAGCCGTAGCCGCCGTACACCTGCACGGCGTCGGTGGCGACCTTCATCGCGGTGTCCGCCGCGAAGCGCTTGGCGTGCGAGGAGATGAGCGTGTTGCGTTCGCCGTTGTCGAGCATCACCGCCGACTTCCACGTGAGCAGGCGCGCCGCTTCGATCTCGGTGGCCATGTCGGCGATCATGAACTGGATCGCCTGGTGCATCGCGATCGGCACGCCGAACTGCACGCGTTCGCGCGAGTAGTCGGTCGCGAACTCGAACGCCGCACGCGCGATTCCCGTGGCCATCGCGGCGACCCCCGGGCGGGTGCGGTCGAGCGTCATCATCGCGAGCTTGAAGCCCTTGTTTTCCTCGCCCAGCAGGTTCTCGGCGGGGACCTCCACGTCGTTGAAGGAGATCGTGGCGGTGTTCGACGCGCGCTGCCCGAGCTTGTCCTCCTTCTTGTCCACCACCACGCCCCAGTCGCGCTCGACCACGAACGCCGAGATGCCGCGGTGACCGGCGTCCTTGTCGGTCTTCGCGTAGACGGTGTAGTAGTCCGCGTAGCCGCCGTTGGTGATAAAGCACTTGGAGCCGTTGATCACGTACTTGTCGCCCTTCTTCACGGCCGTGGTGCGCATGCCCGAGACGTCTGAGCCCGCGTCGGGCTCGGTCAGGCAGAAGGATGCGAGCTTGAAGTCTTCGGTGAGCATCCCCAGGTACTTCTTCTTGACCTCCTCCGAGCCGCCCAGCGCGATCGGGGCGGTCGCCAGGCCGTTGCAGCCGAGCGAGGTCTGGATGCCGGAGCATCCCCACGAGAGCTCCTCCTCGATCAGGCAGCCGTCGAGGTAGCTGGCGCCGGGGCCGCCGTACTCCTCCTCGATGTGGCTGTTCATCAGGCCGACCTCCCACGCCTTCCTGAGCACGTCTTCGGGCCACGTCCCGTCCTTGTCGTACTCCCAGGCCACGGGGCGTATCTCCTTCACCGCGAAGTCATGCGCCATCTCGCGCAGGTTCTTCTGCTCGTCGGTGAGCGTGAAATCGACCATTCTCGGATCTCCTTAGGGGTGGCGCAAAAAGTAGATTGACTGGTCAGTCAACGTATGTTCCCAGGGTAGCGGAGAGCGGCTCGATCAGCAACAATCCGAGCGTGCACAGCGTCCTATCGGTGGTGCCCGCGTTTGCTGAGAACGGGCTCAACTTCGTCGTGTTCGGAACCGTCGCCTTCTCGGTCGTGATCTCGCTGCTGTTCCTGATCACGCGCGGCAGCGACAGCATGTACGACCACATCGGGCGCGGCGGGCTCTCGCGCGAGGGCGACTACAGCGGTGCGGGAACGCTCGCGCCCGCTGCCGAATCGCCGGCGGCGAGCGCCGAGCGCGAGCAGGAAATCCGTCAGATGCTGGGCGCACGCAGCGATCGGCTTGTGCGCCGCGGGCTGCCCGCGCTCGACATCGAGGCCGAGCTGGCAAAGCTCCTTGCGCCCCCCAGCGCACCGCGCGAGCACGATCCGGCGCTGCTCGAGGAGGTGCGACAGCTGGTGCTCGCGCGCAACGAACGGCGCGAGCGTGGCGGTCTCGAGCCGCTCGACGTGGACAGCGAGGTGGAGCGCACGCTGCAGGAGCTCGATCCGTGAACATCCGCACGCCCGTGTCGGGTATAAACGCGCGATGAGCAAGCCGCGCCGCATCGGGCTCGACGAGCTCACGATCCGCCCGGGGACCTACTTCAACCCGCAGACCGAGATCCTGATCGTCGTCGACGACTCGCCCGAGATCGCACACGAGATCTTCGACGGCGACGAATTCGACGGCGCCGAGTGGGTGATGATCTCCGAGGACACCGCGCTCGACGAGAGCAAGCGCGACGAGCTGATCGAGACCTTCCAACTCGCCCACCAGGCCGGCGGCGGGCCGCTTGACGACGATTACGAGGACGACGAGGACGACGAGCTCGACGAGGACGAGGACGACGAGCTCGAAGGCGTCGAGGAGCTGGACCTGGGCGAAGACTGACCGGACCCGCGCGCAGACCGAGCTTTCGCCCGCCGGCGGCGAAACCTCAGGGCCTCGCGAGGTGTTCGCTGGGTGTGCGCCCATCGCTCCCGCAAGGCCGCCTGCGTGTTCGCGGCGGCCGCGTCCCTAGCATCAGGACCGTGCGCGCGCGGTCCCGGCTGATCCTCTGCTGCACGGCGCTGCTCGCGGCCGTGCTGTGGCCCTCCGTCGGCTACGCGAGCCCCGAACCCAGCCTCGGCCCGCTCGGCCGCCGGAGCCGCGCCGGGCGCGCACGCCGCCGCTGCTCGCGGCCACGCCGCGGCGTCGCATCGGCCTAGCGTCAGCGCGGTGCTGCAGAGCCTGCGCCGCAGCGGTGCGATCAGCGAAGCGCAGTATGGCCAGTACTACACCGCCTACGTGAGCGCCAAACGCTCGCTCGCGCGGCTGCGCGGCACGCGCGCGGCGGAACTCGGCACGGTGCTCGGAACGCTGCAGGCGATGGCCGGGAGCGCGGCGCTGAGCGCGTCGAACCTGCCCGCGGCGATGCTCACGCTCGAACGCAACCGCCAGTGGTGGACCACCGAACCGCTGCTCTCCGGCAGCGAGCGCGTGAGCTTCCCGCAGAGCAAGCTCGTGTGGGAGTACTACCCCGGCCAGGGAATCCAGATCCAGTGGCTGGCGACGTTCGGCAAGGCCAACGGCTACTACCTCTCGGGCCATGAAAACGCCAACCTGCGCGCGCTGCTCGCCGAAGCGATCCCGCTCGCCTCGAGCCGCGCCGGCGGCATCGCCTGGGAATACCTGTTCCCCTTCGACGGCGGCCGGCCGCCGTGGACCAGCGGCCTCTCGCAGGGCACCGCGGTGCAGGTGCTGGCGCGCGCGTACTCGCGTTTTCACGAAGCCGCCTACCTGACCGCCGCCCAGCAGGCGCTCGGCATCTTCCAGACGCCCGCGCCGAGCGGCGTGCGCGTGCACACCGCCGCCGGCGCCGAGTACGCCGAGTACACCTACGCGCCCAGCGACCGCATCCTCAACGGCTTCATCCAGGCGCTCGTGGGCCTGTACGACTACACCTCGATCACCCAGGACCCGCTGGGCCAGCGGCTGTTCGAAGAAGGCGACGCGGAGGCGCGTGTCGAGGTGCCCCGTTACGACACCGGCGCGTGGTCGCGCTACGACCAGTACGGCGAATCGGACCTCAACTACCACGAACTGCTCACCGAATTCCTCGTGCACCTGTGCGAACGCACGAAGCGCGGCGAGCCGCTGCAGCCGCCGCAACCACCGCCCGCCACCACGCCGACGACGCCCACGCCGCCGCCCACGACCACGACGCCCACGACCACCGCGCCCGCTACGCCCACCGGCGGCTCGCCCGCGGGCGGCTCGGCGCGGAGCGCCGCGGCGCACAGCGCACAGATCGTGCTCACCCCCGCGCCGGCCGGCGATGCGATCTACTGCACCACCGCCCAGCACTTTCAGGCCGATGAGCGCACGCCGCCCACGATCTCGCTGCTCACGAGCACGCTGCGCGCAGGCACCCGCGCGGGCGTACAGGTGGCGCTGTCGAAGATCTCCACCGTGCAGCTCACGATTCGCAAGGGCTCGCGCGTGGTGTGGACGAACACCGCCACGGTCGAAGGCGGCAAGCCCAAGCTGCTGTGGGTCACGCCAAGCGGCGGCGGCAGCTTCTCGGTCACGCTCAGCGCCACCGATCTCGCCGGCAACTTCTCGACCGCACAGGGCGCGATCAAGCTCACGCGCCATTAGGGCGCGGCGGCCGCGCCTAGACTCTAGGCACGAGCGACTCGGGGAGCCGATGCACACGATGAGAGCCACAGAACAGCGGCGATGACGCGGCTACGTCGCGCTTGGAGCGCCATGCGAGCCGAGCAGCGCCTCGCCGCGCTCGCCGCGCTCGCGCTGCTCGTGACGATGTTCTTCCCGTGGTATGGGCTGCAGAGCCTCAACCGCAAGAGCGGCGCCATCTACTCCCACAACATCAACGCGTTCGGAGACGTGTCGTTCGTCGAGGCCGCGATCTTCCTGGTCGCGGCGGGGGTGCTCGCGATGCTCTTCGCGCGCGCCGAGCGGCGCGAGTTCCAGCTTCCCGGCGGCGACGGGCTGATCGTCACGATCGCGGGCGGCTGGGCGACGCTGTTGATCTTCTACCGCGTGTTCGACAGGCCGTCGGGCAACGGGTACCCCGTCGGCATCCAGTGGGGCTTCTTCCTCGCTTTCGTCGCAGCCGGCGCGCTCACCTACGCGGGCTGGCGCATGCGCGCGCACGAGCGCCCCGAGCCCCCGCTGCGGCGCCCGCGCGAGCAGCGCCGAGGATCCCCGGCCGAAGCGGGCGCTGCGGAGCCCTTCCCCGAGAGCCGCCCGCCGCGAGCGCGCTCGGCTGCGCCCGTCCCGGCGCGCGAGCGCGGCGCCTACCCTCCGGCGCCGGGCGAGCGCATCTCAGGGTCCGGCGAGCGCGTGTCCGCCCCGCCCGAGCAGCTGTCGTTCGAGGATCCACCCGCGCGCGGGCAGTGACCGCGGGCGGCGCCCGCCTATCATTGCGCTGAGCATGGCCCAGGAACCTTCGGCGCCCGCCTCCGTTGCAGACGTGTCCAGCGGACTGCGCGCCGCCGGCTACCTGCCCGGCGAGTCCACCGCGCTGGTGTCGTTCCTCGCCACCAAGCTCGGCAAGCCCGTGCTCGTCGAGGGTCCCGCGGGCGTCGGCAAGACCGAGCTCGCCAAGGCGCTCGCGAGCTATCTCGGACGCGAGCTCGTGCGGCTGCAGTGCTACGAGGGGCTCGACGAGGCCAAGGCGCTGTACGAGTGGAACTACCGCAAGCAGCTGCTGCGCATCCAGGTCGAGGCCTCGGGCACCGGCTGGGACGCCGTCCAGGACGACATCTTCGGCGAGGAGTTCCTGCTCGCACGGCCGCTGATGACCGCGATCGCCTCCGAGCAGCCGGTCGTGCTCCTGATCGACGAGATCGACAAGACCGACCAGGAGTTCGAGGCGATGCTGCTCGAGGTGCTATCCGACTTCCAGATCTCGATTCCGGAGCTCGGGCGTGTCGAGTCGCGCACCCATCCGGTGGTGCTCCTGACGTCCAACAACTCGCGCGAGCTGACCGAGGCGCTGAAGCGGCGCTGCCTGTACCTGTGGCTCGACTACCCCGATCTCGAGCACGAGCTCGAGATCGTGATGCTGCACACGCCCGAGCTGCGCGAGACCGTGGCGCGGAGGCTCGTCGAGGTGATCGGCATGGTGCGGGAGCTCGACCTGAAGAAGCCGCCGTCGATCGCCGAGTCGATCGACTGGGCGCGTTCGCTGCTGCTCCTGGGCGTCGAGGAAATCGACGCCGACACGTTCACCGAAACGATGTCGGTGATCGTCAAGCACCGCGCCGACATGGACGTGGTCGCAGAGCGCGTCGGCCTGAAGCTGCGCTCGGCGGATGTCGCCTGAGGCGGTCCACGGCGGCCTGCCCGCCCGTCTGCTCGAGCTGACCGAGGAGCTGCGCCGCGAAGGCGTTGCGGTCGGCACCTCGGAGATCCTCGATGCGTTCGAGGTGCTCGGCGAGATCAGCTGGAGCCCCGAAGAGGACTTCCGCGAGGCGCTCGCCGCGACGCTCGCCAAGAGCCAGGAGGACAGGCGCATCTTCGAGCTCGTGTTCGAGCGATTCTTCTTTCGCAGCGTTGAGCTCTCGGCGGCTCAGCAGGGGGTGCGCGAGGAAGAGGAGTCGATGCTCGCCGAGCTCTCCGACGAGGACCTCGAGGCGCTGCGCGCGCAGATCGCGGCCGCGCTGCGCGACGGCGAGGAGGGAGCGATGCGCGACCTCGCGCGCATGGCCGTGGCGGCCTTCGCGCGCCGCCAGGAGGGCTCGGGCGTGATCGGCGTGGACGTCCAGCGCATCCGCCGCGCGCTCGGCCTGCGCGCCGAGCCGCAGCCGGAACTGGCGCAGGGCGACCCCCGTCGCGACGGGCTGCCGCGGGAGGCGCTGCGGCGCTTTGAGGCGCTGCTGCGCAGGGAGCTCGAACGCGGCCAGATCGAGCGCACCGGCAACCTGCCGCCGGCGCGGCCGCTCGGAGATCTCGACCGCGCGCTTCCGTCGGGACCGCTCGCCGACCTCGCGGCGGTGCACCGCGTGGTCGCGCAGCTGCGCAGGCGCCTGGCCACCCAGGGGCTTCAGGCGCGCGGCCACCGCCGCCACGCGCACGTCGACGTGAGGCGCACGATGCGGACCTCGCTTCAGACCGGAGGCGTGCCGATCGTGCTCAAGTACCGTCCGCGCCGTCCGCGCCGCCCGGAGATCTACGTGCTGTGCGACGTGTCCACGAGCGTCACCTCGGCCTCCGTCTTCTTCCTGTCCGTGCTGCACGCGCTGCACGACACGTTCCGCAAGATGCGCTCGTTCGTGTTCATCGAGCGCATCTCCGAGGTCACCGACGTCTTCGAACACGAGCGCAACTTCAAAGCGGTCTCCGAACGCATCTCCGGAGACGCCGGGGTCGCCGACATCTCCGGCTACACCGACTACGGGCGCGTGTGGACCGAGTTCCTGCAGCAGGTCGAGGACGACCTGCACCCACGCGCCACCGTGATCGTGCTCGGCGACGCGCGTACCAACGGGCGCGACCCGCGCGCGGACGTGTTCGCGCAGATCGCGGCGCGCGCCGGGCGCACCTTCTGGCTGAACCCCGAGCCGCGCCTGTATTGGAACTACGGCGATTCGGTGATTTCCGCGTACGAGCGCCACTGCACCGCGTTCGAGTGCTGGACGACCGCCCAGCTCGAGGACTTCGTGCGCGCGCTCACGCGTCCCGCCGCCAGCGCCGCGCGCTAGCATCAGCGCAGCAGCGACCACACCAGGGGTGCTGGCGGAAGGCCGGCTGAGATGGCGCACGGGAATCGATTCCACCGGCGCCGACCCTTTGAACCTGTGGGGTAATGCCCGCGGAGGGAGCGACGTTGCCGATCGAACTGCAGTCACCTCCACAGTCCTCGCCGGTCAGGCTCGAAGGGGCCGAGGCCCTTCGCGTCGAGCGCGTGAGCCACAGCCTACGCGCGCGCGGGCGCTGCGCCGGTGCGCGCCCTGGAGGACCTCTCGCTGGCGTGCGCCGCCGGCGAGCTGCTTGCGATCGTGGGCCCGAGCGGCTGTGGCAAGACGACCCTGCTCGAGCTGATCTGCGGCCTGCAGGCGCCCGCGCAGGGGCGGGTCTCCGCCTGGCCCGCCGTGCTCATGCCCCAGCGCGATCTGCTGCTCGGATGGCTCGATGCGCTCGACAACGCGGCGCTCGCGCTGCGCGTCGCGGGGCTCTCGCGCGCCGAGGCTCGTCGCCGTGCGCAGTCGCTGTTCGCCGAGCTCGCGCTCGCCGGGTTCGAGCGCTCGCACCCGCACGAGCTCTCGGGCGGCATGCGCCAGCGCGTCGCTTTCGCGCGCACGCTGCTCTCGGGCAAGCCGCTGCTCTGCCTCGACGAGCCGTTTGGAGCGCTCGACGCGATCACGCGCGCCGAGATGCAGGAGTGGCTCGCGGGCACGCTCGCGCTGGAGCGGCGCACCGTGGTGCTCGTCACCCACGACGTCGAGGAGGCGATCCTGCTCGCCGACCGCGTGGCCGTGCTCTCGCCTCGTCCGGGGCGGCTGCTCGCGACGCTCGAGCTTGGGCTCGAGCGCCCGCGCGTTCGCACCGACCCGCGCGTGCTCGAGCTGCGCGAGCATGCCCTCTCGGCACTGGGGACGCGCGCATGAGCCGACGCACCGCATCGGCGCTGCCTGCGCTCGTGCTCGCGCTCGCGCTGCTCGCCGCGTGGGAGCTCTACGTGGATCTCGCGGGCGTCGAAGCCGACCTGTTGCCGGCGCCGCATGCCGTTGCGAGCGCCGGCTGGAACAGCGCGCACCTCGTGGCCTCGAACTTCGCGGTGACGGCCGAGGAGGTCGTGCTCGGGCTCGCGCTCGCGCTGTGCGCCGGCTTTGCGCTCGCGGTGGCGCTGCACCTCTCGCCGCTGCTGCGCCGCGCGGTGTACCCGCTGGCGGTCGGCTCGCAGGCGGTGCCGATTCCGGTGATCGGCGTGCTGCTCGTGTTCTGGTGGGGCTTCGGGCTGTTTCCGAAGCTCGTTGTGATCGCCCTGATCTGCTTCTTCCCGGTGCTCGTGAGCACCGTCGACGGGCTCGCCGCGGTCGACCCCGACCAGCTCAAGCTGATGCGCACGCTCGACGCGTCGCGCTGGCAGGCGTTTCGCTTCGCCGAGCTGCCCGCGGCCCTGCCGGCGGCGCTGAGCGGCGCGCGCATCGCGATCGCGGTGGGCGTGATCGGCGCGTTCATCGCGGAGACCACCACGCCCAGCACCGGCGCCTACCCGGGCCTCGGCAGGGAGATCATCAGCGACGTCAACTTCCAGACCTCGCGCGCGTACGCCGGCACGGTCGTGCTGGTCGCGTTCGCCGTCGCCTGCTTCTACGCGCTCGCGCTCGCCGAACGGCGGCTCGCGCCGTACCGGCGCCGGACGCGGGTGCCGGCGCGATGAGGCGCGCGCTGGGCGCCCTCGCCACGCTCGCCTGCGCCGCCGCGCTGGGCGGCGTGCGGCACCAAGCAGGACACGATCTCGCCGGCGGGCACGAAGCCGTTCACGGTGATGCTCGACTTCTTCCCCAACGCCGACCACGCCGCGCTCTACTCGGCGATCGCGCATGGCGAGTTCCGCGCGGTCGGCCTCGACGTCACGCCGGAGTCGCCCGCCGAACCGGCCGAACCGCTGAAGCTGCTCGCCGCCGGCAAGGTGGACATGGCGATCTCCTACGAGCCCGAGGTGCTGCTGGCGCGCGACCAGGGGCTGAAGGTCGTCTCGATCGGCGCGCTCGTGCAGCGGCCCCTGACCTCGATCATCGCGCTACCCGGCCACCATGTGAAGAGCGTCGCCGACCTCGCCGGCAAGCGCGTCGGCACCGCGGGCATCGCCTACCAGGCCGCCGAGCTGCGCACCGCGCTGGCCGCGGCGGGGCAGGCGCAGAATGCGGCCCACGAAGTGAACGTCGGCTTCAACCTGATCCCGGCGATGCTCTCCGGTCGCGTCGACGCGACCCTCGGCGGCTTTTGGAACTACGAGGCGGTGCAGCTGCGCCGCATGCACAAGCATCCGATCGTGATCCCCGTCGATGCGGCTGGCGTGCCCAGCTACGACGAGCTCGTGCTGGTCGTGCGCGAAGGCGACGCGCGCAACCGCGGCCAGGACCTGCGCGCGTTCCTGCAGGCGCTCACGCGCGGCGAGCGCGAGGTGCGCTCTGACCCGGCGGCGGCCGCTGCGCTCGTGGTCCACGCGAACCCGACACTCGAATCGGCGCTTCAGCTCGAATCGATCAGGCAGACGCTTCCCGCCGCACAGCCGAGCTCGCCGGGCAAGCCCTTCGGCTGGCAGGAACCGTCGTCCTGGGCGGCGTTCGCGAACTGGATGTACTCACACCACCTGCTCTCACACGATCCCAGCATCGGTCTGCCGCCGTTCACCAACGAGTTCCTCCCCGGCCAGGGCATCTAGACGAGCGCCGCAGCTCGCCGCCGGGTGAGAAACATTCGCGATCCGCCCAGCGACGCGCAGGTCGCACCAAAACGGCTCCAGGAACGGTCTGCCGGAGGGCTTTAAGCGCGCCGCGCGGAGACTTTCCGTGCGCGCTCTGGACGGATATACGATTGATCCACCGCCTGTTCGGAAATATACAGGGCGTTCCAAATAGCGGAATTTCGCGGAGGTGGGGCGTGCGCTCGTACAGACGGCCGGCGCGCCAGGGCAACGGCACAGGAGAGACCCGATGGGTAAGGACGCCGAAGCATCGGTGCGACGCGCGGACAGCGCGCTGAACCGCGAACCCACCACGCCCCGGACCTCCCTGCTCACCCACGAACCAGACCCGCACCCAGGTCTCGCGCTCTCGCAGACAGCCCTGCTCGGGCTCGTACCGGACGCGCTCGTGGGTGTCTCCGAGAGCGGCGAAATCGTGTTCGCCAACGAGCAGACCGAGCTGCTCTTCGGCTACCCGCGCGAGCAGCTGATCGGGCGACCGGTCGAGCTGCTGCTCCCCGACCGCGCCGCGGCTGCCCACCGCGAGCACCGACTCGACTACTTCGCCGACCCGCGCACGAGGCCGATGGGGGCCGGGCTCGAGCTCGCCGGCAGGCGTCGCGACGGCAGCGAGTTCCCCGCCGAGATCAGCCTCGCGAGCATCGAGATCGACGGCAGCCTGCTGGCAACCGCGGCGATCCGCGACGTCTCCGAGCGCGTCGCCTTGCACCAGCGAGCGCGAACGCCTCGAGGCCGAGGCCGAGCGCGAGCGGCTGCGCAACCAGGTGCAGAGCTCCCGCCGTCTTGAGAGCCTCGGCGAACTCGCCGGCGGGATCGCGCACGACTTCAACAACCTGCTCGCCGTGATCATCAACTACGCGGCGTTCGTGTCCGAGGACCTGCTGGCGGCGCCCGCGGCGATCGACTCCGACAAGCGCTCGGCGATGCGCGATGACGTCGAGCAGATCAGCATCGCGGCCGAGCGCGCAGCGCACCTCACCCACCAGCTGCTCGCGTTCGCGCGGCGCGAGGTCGTGCAGCCCGAGGCCGTCGACGTCAACGCTGTGGTGAGCGCGGTGGAGAAGCTGCTCAAGCGCACGCTCGGCGAGCACATCGAGCTGCGCAGCAGCCTCGCCGAGGATCTCAGCTGCGTGCTGATCGACCCGGGCCAGCTCGAGCAGATGCTCGTCAACCTCGCCGTGAACGCACGCGACGCGATGCCCGAAGGCGGCACGCTCTCGATCGACACCAGCAACGCGGGGCTCGACGAGGCTACGCGCACAGCGAACCACGAGCTCGCGCCCGGGCCGTACGTGCGCGCTCGCGTCAGCGACACGGGCACGGGCATGTCGCCGCGAGGTCGCGAGCGCGCGTTCGACCCGTTCTTCACGACCAAGCCCGCTGGCTAGGGAACCGGCCTCGGGCTGGCCACGGTGTACGGGATCGTCCAGCAGGCCGGCGGCAGCGCGCGCATCTACTCCGAGCCCGACGTCGGCACGACCTTCACGGCCTTCCTGCCGGCAACCGACCGTGCGCCCGCGCGGCCGGTGCGCCCAGCCGACACGGCGACGCTGGGCGGCCAGGAGACGATCCTGTTGGTCGAGGACGAGGCCGCGCTGAGGGAGCTCGCGCGGCGCCTGTTGACCGGCGCCGGCTACCGCGTGATCTCGGCGTCCAGCGGTGCCGAGGCGCTCGAGGCCGCCGAGCGCCACGAGCAGCCGATCGAGCTGCTGCTGACCGACGTGATCATGCCGCAGATGCACGGGCAGGAGCTCGCCGTGGAGATCGCACGGCGGCGGCCGAGCACCAAGGTGCTGTTCATGTCGGGCTTCGCCGAGCCCTTCCTCGGCTCGCGCGGCCAGCTACAGGAGGGCGTGACGGTGATCGAGAAGCCGTTCTCGGCGACCACGCTGCTCGCGAAGGTGAGACAGACGCTGGGCGCGCGGGTGACGGTCGCATGAGCGACCAGGACCGCTCGGGCTGAGATGGCCGAGGTGCTCATCGTCGACGACGACCAGGGTCTGCGCGCGTGGACGCAGAGGGTCATGAAGGACAACGGCTACGCGTGCGACGGCGCGGCGAGCGCGCGCGATGCGCGCGAGCGCCTCGAGCAGGGCGCCTATTCGCTCGTGCTGCTCGACGTCAACATGCCGGGCGAATCCGGCATGGAGCTGCTCGCCGGAATCCGCTCGGAACACCCCGGCACGGCGGTCGTGATGGTCACCGGCGCAGATGACCGGCATCTCGCGATGGCCGCGATCGAGCAGGGCGCATACGGCTACATGGTCAAGCCGGTGCGCGCGGGCGAGCTGTTGATCAACGTCGCCAACGCGCTCTTCCGGCGCCAGCGCGAGCGCGAAAGCCAGCGCACGATGGAGCGCCTCAGGCACGACGTCGAGGACCGCAACCAGGAACTGGTGGACGCGCTGCAGGACCTGCAGCTCTCGCAAAGCCGCGTATGGATCTCCCAGGCCGAGACCATCTTCCGGCTCGCGCGGCTGGTCGAGTTCCGCGATGAAGAGACTGGCCATCACCTGCAGCGCATGAGCTCCTACTGCGAGCTGCTGGCGCGGCGCATCGGCATGCAGCGAGGCCAATGCGAGCTGGTGCGCCTGGCGAGCCAGCTGCATGACGTCGGCAAGGTGGCGATCGCCGACACGATCCTGCGGAAGCCCGGCCGCCTGACCCCCGAGGAGCGGACCGCGATCGAGACGCACGCCCAGGTCGGCTACGAGATGCTCGCCGGCTCCACCTCCGAGGTCGTGCAGATGGGCGGGCTGATCGCCCGCACCCACCACGAGCGCTGGGACGGCGGCGGCTACCCGCGCAAGCTGGCCGGCGAGGAGATCCCGGCCGAGGGACGCATCGCGGCGGTCGCCGACGTGTTCGACGCGCTCACCTCCACGCGCTGCTACCGCCCCGCCTTCTCCGTCGGGCAGGCGATCGAGAGCATGCGCTCCGAGCGTGGAGCCCACTTCGACCCCGCGCTGCTGGACGCTTTCATCTCCGCGCGGCCCGAGGTCGAAGCGGTCAGGCGCACATACGGCGACTGACGCCCATCGCGGGCGCGAGCACGATACCGTCAGCGCCATGCGCATCGGCCTGCTCACCGGCGGCGGGGACTGCCCCGGCCTGAACGCGGTGATCCGCGCCGTGGTGCGCCGCGGCCTGCGCGAAGACGAGCACAGCTTCGTCGGCTTTCGCCACGGCTGGGCGGGCGTGCTCGAGGACGACGCGGTCGAGCTCGACGCTGCAGAGCACCGCCGGGATCCTGCCGCGCGGCGGCACGATCCTCGGCACCTCGCGCACGAACCCCTTCGCCGACGGCGACGACGGCGCCGCGCGCGTCCGGCGCACGCTCGCCGCTCGCGGCGTCGACGTGCTGATCCCGATCGGCGGCGAGGACACGCTCGGCGTGGCGCTGCGCCTGCATCGCGACGGGCGTGCCGATCGTGGGCGTGCCCAAGACGATCGACAACGACCTCGGCGGCACCGACGTGACGTTCGGCTTCCAGACGGCCGTGCAGATCGTCACCGACGCGATCGACCGGCTGCACACGACGGCCGAGTCGCACAACCGCGTGATGGTCGTCGAGGTGATGGGCCGCCACGCCGGCTGGATCGCCACGCACGCGGGCATCGCGGGCGGCGCCGACGCGATCCTCGTGCCCGAGCGGCCGTTCGACATCGAGCAGGTGGTCGCGCACCTGCGCCGCCGCCACGCGCGCGGGCGCAGCTTCTCGATCGTCGTGGTCGCCGAGGGCGCGGTGCCGCGCGAGGGCACGCTGCAGACGCACGGCGGGGACGCGACCGACGCCTTCGGGCACGCCCGGCTCGGCGGGATCGGCGTGGCGCTCGAGGGCGAGATCGAGCGTCGCACCGGCTATGAGACGCGCGTGACGATCCTCGGCCACGTGCAGCGCGGCGGCACGCCGGTGGCCTTCGACCGCGTGCTCGCCACGCGCTTCGGCGTGGCCGCGATGGATGCGGCGGCCGGCGGGACGCTTCGGGTCGATGGTCGGGCTGCGCGGCACCGAGATCGTCGAGGTCCCGCTCGAGCAGGCGCTGCGCGAGCCGAAGCTGCTCGACCCCGCGCTGTATGAGACCGCGGAGCTGTTCTTCGGCTGAGCGCGGCGGCGATGCGCGCGATGGTCTTCGAGCAGGTGGGCGCCCCGCTGCGCGCGGTCGAGCGGCCCGATCCCGTAGCCCGGACCCCGGTCAGCTGCTGCTGCGCGTGGAGGCCTGCGGCGTCTGCCGCACCGACCTGCACCTGCTCGACGGCGAGGTCGAGATCGCCGCAGCCGCCGCGCATCCTCGGGCATCAGATCGTCGGCACCGTGATCGAGCCTCCTCGCGCGGGCGCGGGCGAGGCCGAGCGCACGGCCGAGGCGCCGCGGCGGGTCGGGCGTGCCGTGGCTGGGCTGGACCTGCGGCGAATGCGAGTACTGCACGAGCGGGCGCGAGAACCTGTGCCCGCGCGCGCGCTTCACCGGCCGCGACATCGACGGCGGCTATGGCCGAGTACGCCGTCGCCGACGAGCGCTTCTGCTTTCCGATCCCCGAGAGCTTCACCAGCGTGCAGGCCGCGCCGCTGCTGTGCGCGGGCCTGATCGGCTACCGCGCGCTGCGCATGTGCGGCGAGGCCCGCCGCCTCGGCCTCTACGGCTTCGGCGCCGCCGCGCACATCCTCACCCAGGTCGCCGTCTGGCAGGGCCGGCGAGTGTACGCGTTCACGCGCCCCGGCGACGAGGCCGGCGCAGGCGTTCGCGCTCGAGCTGGGCGCGAGCTGGGCCGGCGGCTCCGACGCAGCCGCCGCCCGAGCCGCTCGAGGCCGCGATCATCTTCGCTCCCGACGGCTCGCTCGTGCCGCTTGCGCTGCGCGCGCTCGCCCCCGGCGGCACGGTCGTGTGCGGCGGGATCCACATGAGCGACATCCCGGCATTCCCCTACGAGCATCCTGTGGGGCGAGCGCGCGCTGCGCTCGGTCGCGAACCTGACGCGCGCGGACGGCGACGAGATGCTCGCGCTCGCTCCCGCGGTGCCGGTGCGCACGCACGTCACGACCTACCCGCTCGAGCAGGCCGGCCGCGCGCTCGAGGACCTGCGCCACGGGCGCTTCACGGCGCCGCGGTGATCGTGCCCTAGGTGGACGGCTAGCGAGGCCCGCTGACCGGCTCGGCGTCCGCGCGCGGCACGCTGCTGGCATCGCCGGAGCGGTGCGGGGCGGGCGCGAAGCCGGGCAGCTCGAGCTCGATGCGCGCGCCGCCCTGCGCAGATGCGCCCGCGCTCACGCTGCCGCCGTGGGCATCGGCGATCGCTCGCACGATCGCGAGGCCGAGGCCGGTCCCGCCGGTGGTGCGCGCGCGCGCGGCGTCGGTGCGGTGGAAGCGGTCGAACACGCGCTCGTGCTGATCGCTGGGGATGCCCGGCCCGTCGTCTTCGACGATGAAGCGCACGCGGTCCGACCCCGAGCGCTCGACGCGCATGCGCACGAGCCCATCGCCCTCGGCGGTGTGGTCGATCGCGTTGGCGAGCAGGTTGCGCAGCGCCTGGGCGAGGCGGTCGGGATCGGCGCTGAGCGTGCCCGGCGGGATCGGACCGATCTCGAAGCGGCGCGGCGCGAGCAGGCTGATCCCGTCCCACAGCTCCTGGGCGTAGCCCGCCAGCTCGATCGGCTCCAGCCGCAGGAACTGCGGCTGCTCGGTCTTGGCGAGCAGCAGCAGGTCATCGACGAGGCGGCTGATCCGCGCGAGCTCGGCCTGCACGAGGCGCTCGACGCGACGCACTTCCTCACCGCTCGGGTCTCGCTGGGAGGCCAGCAGTTCGAGCTGCCCGCGGATGACGGTCAGCGGCGTGCGCAGCTCGTGCGAGGCGTCGGCTACGAACGCGCGCTGGCCCGCGAACGCGTCGGTGAGGCGGTCGAGCATGTGGTTGAACGCCTCGGCCAGCACCTCGAACCTCGTGATCATGGCCGTCCGCGTCGTGGATGCGCGGGAACAGGTCGCCCGCGTCGACACGCGTCGCCACCGCGGCCATGCGCCGCAGCGGCCGCGAGACCCGCGTGCCGACGAGGTACGCGGCGAACAGCGCGCCGGCGAGCGCCAGCAGGCCCGCGAGGATGAACGTTTGTGGCCACACCGCGTTGGGCGTGCGAGACCGCGGCGAGCGGCTCGGCGACCCCGATCGTCAGGTGAAAGCCGCCGGGCACGAGCAGGCTGCGCTTGAGCAGGCGCACGTCGCCCACGTCGGGCAGCGGCAGCTTCGAGAAGCCGTCGGCCGCCTGCACCAGGTGAGCGGCGCTGCGATTCTCTGCGGCCTGCTCGGCGCTCGTCTCCGCGTTGTCGCGCGTGGCGCCCAGCTGCAGCAGCTCGGGCCGGTTCGTGCTCACCGGCTGCCCCGGCACGAGCACGTACAGCAGGGTCGAGCTCGCGCTGAACGGCTGGTTGGCGATATAGCGCGAGGCCGCCAGCGAGAGCTCGCGCGCGGTGCGCGCCCGCGCATCGAGCATTGCATGGGCGAGCTCGGACTGATCGCCCTTCATCTCGACGTCGATCTGGTGGCGCAGCTCCGAGCCGGTCCCGCTGTAGACGGCAGCAAAGCCGATGCCGGTGCAGACGAGCGTGACCAGCGCGACCCAACCGGCGATCCGCCAGCGCAGGCTGCCGAGGGTGAGGCGCGCGAGGAGCCGCCGCGGCCAGCTGCTCATGCGCGCTCAGCTGGGGCCGCCGCCGAGCCGGTAGCCGACCGCGCGCACGGTGAAGATCGGCGCGGGGTCGCCGGGCGACCCGAGCTTGCGGCGCAGATAGCCGACATAGACGTCGACCACGTTCGTGGCGGGATCGTGCTCGTAGCCCCACACCGAGCTGAGGATCTCCTCGCGCGAGACGACCTGGCCGTGGTGGCGCAGCAGGTACACGAGCAGCTCGAACTCGGTGCTCGACAGCGCGATCTGACGGCCGCCGCGCCTGACCCTGCGGGCGAGCAGGTCGACCTCGATGCCCTCCGCGCTCAGCGCGCTCGCGGACGCCTGCGCGATCACGCGCAGCTGCGCGCGAACCCTCGCGATCAGCTCGGCCAGCGAGAACGGCTTGACCAGGTAGTCGACGGCTCCGGCCTCGAGGCCGGCGACGCGATCCTCGAGCTCGCCCCGCGCGGTCAGCACGATCACGGGCACGCTCGGCGTCGCGCGCTGCACCGCCGTGAGGATCTCGAGTCCGCTGCGACCGGGCAGCATCAGATCGAGCACGATCGCGTCGAAGCCGCCGCGCAGCGCGATGCGCTCGCCCTCGGCTCCGTCGAGCGCCGAGTGGACCTCGAAGCCCTCGGTCTGCAGGCCGCGCGTGACGAAGTCGACGATTCCCGGCTCATCCTCGATCAGCAGCACCCGGTAGGGCTCGAGCCGCCCGTCGCCTGGCTCCGCGGCGGCGGGCGGGGCGTGGGTCGAGATGAGCTCCGTGTCCGGCGCCTTGGCCATGCCACAAGCATAGGGAGCGCCGGCGCGGCAGTTTTCCCCTCCAAACGCAAGAGAAGTTGTGCATGAGCTTTCTCATGCAGCGGTTACCGAATCCTTAGTAGATCCGGGCACACTGAGGACCATGGCGATCGACCAGCGGAGAGCGCGTGGGCAGATCTCGACGGCGCGCTCTCCCTCCCCTGCACGCTCGCACGCCGGGCGGCTGCGCGCCGGAAGGCTCATCGGCGGCGGCACCGACGGCAACGAGCTGCTCACGGCTGCGACCGGGGCGGTGCTGATCGCGCTGCTCGCAGTGCTCGGGTTGACGATCGTGCGCATCGGGCAGCTGCTCTGGCTTCACCTGTTTCTGGGGATGCTGCTGATCGGCCCGATCGCGCTCAAGCTCGCCAGCACCGGCTATCGCTTCGCGCGCTACTACACGGCAAACGCGCGCTACCGCGTAAAGGGACCGCCGCCTGCGCTGCTGCGCATGATCGCGCCGATAATCGTGATCTCCACGGTGATCGTGTTCGCGACCGGCGTCGCCCTGCTCTTCGTCGGACCGTCCTCGCGCGGCACGCTCGTGCCGATCCACAAGGTCAGCTTCATCGTGTGGGTCGTGTTCACCGCCCCCCACGTGCTCGCCCACCTGGTCAAGCTGCCCGAGGCGTGGCACAGCGACTACGCGCGCACCCCGAGTCTGAGCGGCGAGGTCAACGGCCGCGCCGGGCGCGTGCTCGCGCTGGCGAGCGCGATCGTCCTCGGAGCCGTGCTCGCGACGGTGCTCATCCCCGAGTTCTCCGCCTGGACCCACAACGCGGCCCTACTACACGATCACGGTCGGCGATGAAGGGCATTCACAGGCACAGCACGCACGCGCGCAACGCCGGGCTCGACAGGCTGCGCCGCGCGAACCGCTTCATGATCGCCGGCAGCATCGCGCTCACGGGCGTGCTCGCGGATGTGGCGGCCAACGCGTTTCCCGGGAAAGCCCACAAGGCCGCCGCGACGCGTTCCACCGGCAAGCACGCGCATTCCTCGAGCTCGTCGAGCAGCACGACCGTTCCGCTGGCGCCGCCCGAACAGTCGCCGCGCGCGCCCTCGGAATCCGAACGCTCCGGCTCGGGCGAATCGAGCTCTTCGGGTGAACCGCAGTCGAGCGAATCGAACGCGCCGGCACAGAGTGAATCGGCGCCGTCCCAGGAATCGGCGCCTTCGCAGGAATCGGCGCCTTCGCAGGAATCGGCGCCGTCGCGGGAAACCGCGCCCGAAGCGCCGAGCGAATCGGCGCCTTCCCAGGAAGCCAGCGGCCCCGTCGTCTCGGGTGGCTCCTGAGATGCACGCCCCCGCCGCGCAAAGCCCGCCACCTGTCGGTGGCGCGAGCTGGGAGGCGCTCGGCACGCGCGTGGAGCTGCGTACGAGCGACCCCACGATGACGGCCGGCGCTCGCGTGGAGGTCGAGCGCGAGCTCGACGCGATCGACCGCGCCTGCAGCCGATTCCGAGCGGACTCGGAGCTCTCACGCGTCAATCGCGCCCGCGGTCGCACGGTCGCCGTCGGGCCGCTGCTGGCGGAGGCGCTCGAGCTCGCGCTTCGCGCCGCCGAGCTCACCGCCGGCGACGTCGACCCGACGCTGGGCCGGGCGCTCGAGCTCGCCGGCTACGACCGCGACTGGAACGAGCTGACCGAGCAACGCCCCGTGGACCCGGCGCGCGCGCGCAGCGAGAGCGAGTCCCCGCCGCCGCTGAGCGCGCGCGTGCGCAGCGGCTGGCAGGCGCTCAAGCTCGACCGCGTCGCGGGGCTCGTGCGGGTTCCCGCGGGGATGCAGCTCGACCTCGGAGCCACCGCAAAAGCATGGGCGGCCGACCGCGCGGCGAACGCAGCCGCGCTGCGATGCGGCTGCGGGGTGCTCGTGAGCATCGGCGGGGACGTCGCGAGCAGCGGCGAAGCGCCCGCGGGCGGCTGGCAGATCATCGTCACCGACGACCATCGGGCCGGCCCCGACGCAGACGGCCAGACGATCTCGATCGGCTCGGGTGGTCTTGCCACATCGAGCACCGCGGTGCGCCGCTGGCAGCACGACGGACTGATGATGCATCACATCATCGACCCCGCCACCGGCGCGCCCGTGCGTGGTCTGTGGCGAACGGTGAGCGTCGCGGCAGCGAGCTGCGCCGACGCGAACATCGCGAGCACCGCCGCGCTGGTGCGCGGCGCGCGCGCCTGCGCTTGGCTGACCGAGCTGCAGCTGCCCGCGCGCCTGGTTGACAACGACGGCAGGGTGAGCACGGTCGGCGGCTGGCCGGCCGAGCAGCTCGCGCTGGCGGTGGCGTGATGAGCACGACCCTGGCCGCCACCTCGGGACAGAGCGTCGACTGGTACCTGACGCGCTCGACCGGCGCGGTCGCGCTGCTGCTGCTGACCGCCGCGATCGCGCTCGGCGTGCTCGACGTGCAGCGCTTCAGCAGCACGCGCTGGCCGCGCTTCATGATCGACTCCCTGCACCGCAACGTGTCGATGCTGGCGATGGCCTTCGTGGGGGTTCACATCCTCACCTCGGTGCTCGACAGCTTCGCGCCGATCTCGGTGCTGGACGCGTTCGTTCCCTTCGCCGGCAGCTACAGGCCGTTCTGGCTCGGGCTCGGGGCCGTCTCCTTCGACCTGCTGCTGGCGGTGATGATCACGAGCCTGATGCGCCAGCGGCTCGGCTTCGCGAGCTGGCGCGCGGTGCACTGGCTGACGTATGCGAGCTGGCCGATCGCGCTGCTGCACGGTTTCGGCACCGGCAGCGACGTGAAGGCCGGCGCCTGGCTGATGGTGCTGAGCATCGGCTGCTTCGCGCTCGTGGCGGTCGCCGTGGCCGCCCGCGCGCTCAACGGCTGGCCGGCCGACATCGCGCGGCGCGGCACGGCGCTCGGTGGGCTCGCCGTGTTCGGCCTGTTTCTGCTTCTGTGGCTGCCGAGCGGGCCACTGGGCTCCGAATGGCCGCGGCGCTCGGGAACGCCGACGTCGCTGCTCGGCCACAGCGCCCACACGAGCCGGGCCGAACGATGAGCTTCACGAGCGAGCTCAGTCAGCCGACCGAAGTGCAGCCGCGCGCGCACTCCTCGGCAGAGGCGGAGCTACCGCGGCTGCTCGCCGGGATCCCCGCCCAGGGCGCGCTTTCGCTGGAGGGGCACATTCGCCAGCACGGCGAGCTGCCTGCGCTGCGCGGCCACGGGCGCAGGCGTGACCGAGGCCACGCCGAGCAGCTGTTCGAGGAGGTCGAGCGCTCGGGTCTGCTGGGTCGCGGCGGCGCGGCGTTTCCGCTGGCGCGCAAGATGCGCGGGGTGGCAGCTGCGCGGGGCAGGGCGATCGTGGTCGTCAACGGCGTCGAGGCCGAGCCGGCGAGCATCAAGGACCGCACGCTGCTCGAGGCGCTGCCGCACCTCGTTCTCGACGGCGGCCTGATCGCCGCGCAGGCGCTTGGCGCCGACGAGCTGATCCTCGGCGTCGGCGACGCGGCCGAGGAGGCGATCGAGAGCGTGAGTGAGGCGATCAGCGAACGCGGGCGCTCATCCGCACATGGAGGCTTCGACGGGGTCGCTCAGGTCCGCGTCTGTGAGGTTCCCACCAATTTCGTGGCGGGGCAGGAGTCCGCGCTCGTCAGCCACCTCAACGGCGGCCCGGCCAAGCCGACGTTCACGCCGCCGCTGCCGTTCGAAAAGGGGGTCTCGCGCCGCCCCACGCTCGTCAGCAACGTGGAGACGCTCGCGCACCTCGCTCTGATCGCACGCCACGGCGCGGCCTGGTTCCGCCAGCTCGGCACGGCCGCACAGCCGGGCTCCGCGCTCGTCACGCTGAGCGGGCCGGTGGCATACCCGGGCGTATATGAGATCGAGCACGGCGCGTCCCTGCAGTCGCTGATCGAAGCGGCCGGCGGCGCGCTCGGCGGCGTGCGCGCTGCGCTCGTCGGCGGCTATGGGGGCGCCTGGATCGACGCCACCCATCTGCGCGGCGTGGCGCTCTCAAACGAACACCTCGCCGCGCACGGCGGCACGCTCGGCGCGGGCGTGGTGACGCTGCTCTCCGAGGAGGCCTGCCCGGTCGCCGAAACGGCGCGCCTCGCGCGCTGGATGGCGACGCAGAGCGCCCGCCAGTGCGGGCCCTGCATGCATGGGCTCGACGCGCTCGCCGACTCGCTCGAGCAGCTGCTCGGCGGAGACGGTCGCGGCGCCGCGGCCGAGCGCCTCACACGCCTTCCCGCGCTCGTGCAGGGCCGTGGCGCGTGCCGGCACCCCGACGGCGCCGTCAACGTCATCCTCAGCGCCCTCGAGGCGTTTCCCGCCGAGTTCGCGCAGCACGCGCGACGCGGGCCGTGCGAGCAGTGCGCGGGCCCCGCCGAGCTGCCGTTTCCCGCGCCGACGGCGGCGCGCTCGCGGTCGACGTCGCGGACGCGAGGATCCACTCGCCGATGAGCCGCGTGCGCGTCAACCCGATCGCCTGCGAGGCGCACGGCATGTGCGCCGAGCTCCTGCCCGAGCGGATCACGCTCGACGAGTGGGGCTACCCGATCGTCGATGAAACCCCGCTCGACGGCGCCGAGGTCGAGCACGCAGTCCGTGCCGCGCGAGCGTGTCCCACGTTCGCCCTGCTGCTCCAGCGCGAAGGGCGGCGCTAGCCCGCGGCACCCGAGCCGGGACGTCGCCGAGCCGCTTATCGCGCGGCCCAGCCGAGCCGGGATCCCTACAGCCCGATCACGTGCGCGGCGGCGAGACCCGCCCACTGGCCGTAGGGGGCGAACAGCTCGCGCACCTGATGCTCCTCGGCGCGGGCGAGCGGGTCGCCGCCGCTGAGCAGGCGGCCGGCGAGCTTCAGCAGGCCGAGATCCCCGGCCGGTACCTGGTCGTGGCGCCCCTGGCCGTGGAGCGCGAGCATCTCGACAGTCCACGAGCCGATGCCGGGGATCGCTCGCAACCTGCGCCAGGCACGCTCGTGCTCGGCGCTGTTCAGGTCGATGCGCCCCCGCGCGACCTCGCGCGCGGCGCGCACGAGCGCGATGGCGCGTGCGGCGGCGAGGTCGAAGGACTGAAGCAACGCCGGCGCGGTGCCGGCGACCGCCTCCACGGAGGGCAGGTCTCGCGCGCGCGAGTGCGCGCCGTCCCAGCCGACCCAGCGACGGCCGAGCGCGGCGAGCATGCGCCGCTCGATCGCGGCGGCGCGCTCGTACTCGATCAGCTGCTCGCAGATCGCCCAGGCGAGCGCCTCGAACGGCTCGGGCCTGCGTGCGACGCGCAGCCACGGGCGCGTGCGCACCGAGCGCCCGATCAGCGGATCGCGCGCAAAGCTGCGCGTGAAGGCGCTCAGGTCATCGTCGACGCCGAGCGCGAAGCGCATCCGCGCGATGCCGTGGGCGGCCGCAGCGCGGGTGCCCGCGCGAGCGCCGAACAGCACGCGCTCACGGCACGGCTGGGCGATGCGCACGAGCACCGGCTCGCCGTCGCGGTGAAGCAGCCGCTCCAGCACCCCGGCGCGGCGACGCAGCAGCCCGTCCATGCCGGTGCGTCGCGGCAGGCGAAACGGATACGCCGGCGTGACCTCCAGGCGCAGCTCGACGACGCCGGCACCCGACACGCGCTCAGCGCTCGCGGCCGTTGCCCCCGAGCAGATGCACGTCGACGAGCAGCGAGCGGCTGCCCACGATCTGCACGAGCTCGCCGACCCCGCCGGCGCGGCGCGAGCGGCGCGAGCCTCGCCTCAGCTCGCCCTGGGAGCGACCCTTCGCCGTGCGCGAGCGCCGGCGGTGCTGCACGAGCCCGACGACAGCCGCTCCGGCGACGAAGCCTCCGGCTGCCGCGGCGGCGGCCTGGACCGCCCCGCAGCGTGGGGCCGGCGCGCCGCTCGGCGATCGCGCCGCCGCCGGCGCCGGAACCGAGCACGGTGGCCTCGCCGGCCAGGACGGGGAGCGCGTCGATCTCCTCGGTCGTGCCCGTGCCCGGAGCGTGCTCGGGCGGGGTGTGGGTGGCCGGGGGCTCGCTCATCCGCGGAAGTGTAGTCCTCGCCCCAGACCCGAAGGCGCCGCTCAGAGCATTCGCTCGTACACGCGGTAGCGCTTGACGACGCGCCCGCCCATCGCCTCCATGCCGCGGTTCATGGCGGTGTTGGTCTCGAGGATCCAGCCCATCTCGCCGCCGCTCTGGCGCCGCTGCGCGGCGGCGTTGAAGTGTTCGACATACAGCTTGGCTGCCACGCCGGTGTGCTGGTGCTCGGGCTTGACGCCGAGGAAGCCCACCCGCACGCGGTCCATGATGCGGCCCTTGTTGAGGAAGTGGAAGATGCCGAAGGGCAGCAGGCGGCCCTTCATCTTCGCGAGCACCTGGTTGATGTCGGGCAGCGTGATCGCCATGCCCACCACCTCGCCGGTGTCGGTTTTCTCGGCGATGAAGAACCAGTGCTTGTCGAACACCAGCTGCAGCTCCTGGGCGAGCGCGTCGAGATCCTTCTTGGAGTAGGGGACGAAGTCCCAGTTCTTGGCCCACGCGGCGTTGTAGACCTCGGCGAACGAGTCGAGGTCTTTGCGCAGCTGAAAGCGGCGCATCGGGCGCACGCGGATCCCGTGCTCGCTCTCCACCTTCTCGGCGAGCTCGAAGATCACCGGCAGCACGCGCGTGCGGTCTGAGACCTCGAGGTTCCACATCAAGCAGGTCCATCGCCTTGGTCATGCCGGCCTGCTCCATGCGCTGCTGGTAGTAGGGCGGATGCCATGGCTGGCGGACCATCGGGCGCAGCTCGAAGCCCTCGATCAGCACGCCGCTCTCGTCGTTCATGGAGAAGTCCGCCGGACCGACCATGCGCTCGCATCCGCGCCCGCGCAGCCACGCCGCGGCGGCGTCGAGCAGCGCCTCGGCGACCTCGGGGTCGTCCTCGAGCTCGAGGAAGCCGAACCAGCCCCAACTGCTGTCGTGCTGGTCGTTGAAGGCGTGGTTGATCTGCGCGGTGATGCGCCCGACCACACGGCCGTCGCGGCGCGCGAGCATGTAGGCCGCCTCACCGTGGGTGAAATAGGCGTTCATCCTGCGGTTGAGGAACAGGCGCCGCTCGATCTTCAGCGGCGGCACCCACATCGGCTGGTTAGCATGCAGCCGGAACGGAAGGTCGATGAAGGCCTTCAGCTCTCGGCCACCGGAGATCTCGCTCACCTGCACGCTCACGACAGCGGAGCACCCTACATGCACACATCGATCGACGTCTTCGCCAAGGTCCGCGGCCACGAGCGCGAGGAGCTGCTGCGGGCCGCGCGCGACGCGGACCTCGTGCCCTACTTCCGCACCGTGGAGTCGCCGGCGATGCCGGTGGTCGAGATGGAGGGCGCGCCACGCATCATGCTCGCCTCCAACAACTACCTCGGGCTGACGGGCGACGAGCGCGTGGTGTCGGGGGCGCGCGACGCGCTCATGCGCTACGGCCCCGGGCTCACCGGCTCGCGCCTGCTCAACGGGACCACGCCGCTGCACCTCGAGCTCGAGCGCGAGCTCGCGGAATGGATGGACGTCGAGGAGGCGATCGTGTTCACCACCGGCCACCAGGCCAATGTGGGCACCCTCGGCACGCTGCTCGACGTGCACGACACGGTGATCGTGGACTCCGGCGACCACGCCTCGATCCTCGACGGCGTGCTGCTCTCGCGCGCGAAGATGCGCCCCTTCCGCCACGACCGCATGGACAAGCTGGAGCGTGCGCTGGAGCGCGCGCAGGAGGACGGCGGCGGCGTGCTGGTGGTCGTGGACGGGGTCTTCTCGATGGAGGGCGACGTGGCGCCGCTGGTCGAGATCACCGAGCTGTGCTCGCGCTATGGAGCGCGGCTGATGGTCGACGAGGCGCACGGCGCGGGCGTGCTCGGCGCGCGCGGCGCGGGGGCGAGCGAGCTGCTCGGCGTGGAGGACCGCGTGGACCTGCGCATGGGCACCTTCTCGAAGTCGCTCGCCTCGTGCGGCGGCTTCGTGGCGGGACCGGCCGAGGTGATCGAGTACCTGCGCATCTCCTCGCGGGCGTTCCTGTTCACGGCCTCGGCGGTGCCGGCCGCGCTCGGAGCGGCGCTCGCGGCGCTGCGCATCGTGCGCTCAGAGGAGGGGCCGGAACTGCTGCGGGCGGTCCTCGACAACGCCCGCTTCTTCGCCGAGGGCCTGCGCTCGATCGGCTTTCGCGTGCTGGGCGGCGAGCCGCTGCGCACCGGACCCTCGCCGCAGGCGCCGCGCGAGCGCATCCTGACCCCGATCATCCCGGTGCTGGTGGGCGACGACTGGAAGGCGGCGCTGCTGTGGCGGGCGCTCTATGACGCGGGCGTGTTCACGAACTGCGCGCTGCACCCGGCCGTGCCGCCGAGCGGCGCGCTGCTGCGCACGAGCGTGATGGCGACCCACGACGAGCCCACGCTGACGCGGGCGCTCGAGACCTTCGAGCGCGTGAAGCGCGATTTCGAGGCCGAGCACGGGCCGCTGCCCTCGGGCGAGCGCGACTGAACAGCGCCCCCGCGTGCCCCCCGAACTTGTCCATTTTTTCACAAGTCGTGCGGACGAGAAAAAAGGTCGCTTCTAGCGTACGAAGCGCGCGCGCGCGGTTGACCGCGCGCGCCGCCCTGACTAGCTTCCTCCAAGCGCTCTGCATGGCCGTTCCGGGGTTGTTGGATCGGGTTCCCTACGCCAGATCCTCGGAAGGGGGGTGATGCACCCGCGCCGCGACTTCGCCGGCGCGGGGTGGCTCACGCGGTCATGTAGGGGCCAACTTCGTCCAAATCCAAGTAAGCACGTTGCCCGCCGGCACCAGGCGGCGACGGGGAGAGTGCATCAATGAACGCGATAGCGACGGCTGCCCCTGTCGGTCCCCAGCACATGCGCGCCCTCGAACGCGCCAACCAGGTCCGTCTCGCCCGCGCGGAGCTCAAGCGCCGCGTGGCGATCGGCGAGATCGAAGCCGCCGACGTGATCCTGGAATGCCCGTGGGAGGCCGACAGCATGGCTGTGGCGGACCTGCTGATGAGCCAGCGCCGCTGGGGCCAGACGCGCTGCCGCAAGTTCCTCTCCCAGATACCGATGTCCGAGAAGAAGACGATCGGCTCGATGACCGACCGCCAGCGTCAGACGCTCGCGCGCATGCTCTGCTCCGCTGGACGGGGCCGCGCGTGGAGCGCGGCCCCCTGGCTAACGGACAGCCTGACGACAGTGTGAGCTGCCACCAGCCGGCGAGCATGCCGATCAGGCCGAGGCGCGGGCGTACCTCCCAGACGCCGCACCCGCCTTCGCCGAGATCGCTGACGGGCAGCCGCACGAACCTGTAGCGGCCCGGTTCGAGCTTCATGCGCCGCAGCAGCTCGCGCGCGCGGCGCTCGTGCTCGGCGCGCGCGGCGGCGCGCCCGCGCAGCTCCTGCACGCGGATCGCGCAGGCGGTCGCGAGTCAGCTCGAGCTGCCCCAGCGTGGGCAGGCGGGGAGCACCGGCGGCGCCCGCGTCGGCGAAAAGGCCTCGGGGCGCGGAGATGTGCGGAAAGGTGTCGGCGACGATCGCCGAGAGCTCCTGCTCGAGTCGGCGATCTGCGCCCGCAGCGAGTCGCGCGCGGCGCGCTCGCCAACCGAGGTCGCTGACCCGGCGACGGGAGCGTCGGCGATCGATGAGCCACTGATCGCAGGTTACATCACGCCTCCTCCTGACGGGTACGCCGAAGAGCGCGATTCTACCAGCGACGGCCTAACGCGCGCGAGCCGCCTCACTCGTGCTCGAGCGCCGCCGCGCACGTCCACAGCGCCTCCTCGGCGTACAGCGCCGGCACGCCCGCGACCTGCACCGCGAACAGCGCGACGCGCCGGGTGCGCGGGCCCGGCGCGCGTGCCCGGCCGCGAGCTCGCCGAAGAGCACCGCGAGCGCCGCGGAGGCGTCGGCGACGACGAGCCGCCCGGCGGGCAGCGCAGCGCTTCGCGCGAGCGCCCGAGCGGCTCGCCCTCGAGGCTCGAGCGGATGCCGAGCGGGCCGTCGAGCGTGTCGGCGTCGAGCGCCCACACGGGCACGCCGGTGTCGAGCAGCGCGATCAGCAGCACGTCCTCGAGCAGGCCGCCGCTGAGGAAGCCGCCGCGCAGCATGCGCTCGAGCACCGCCGCCTCGATCGGCGTGCGCTGCACGTCGGGGTCGAGCCCGATCTGGCGGAAGAACACGCGGTAGGCGGCGGGCACGGGCTCGCGCCGCAGCGCCACCGCGCGCGGCGCCGCGGAAGCGGTTCGAGAGCTCGCGCAGGCGCTCGCTCGACGTCCTGCGGCGAGGCGCCGGTGAGCGACCCGCGCCGGCGCACCTGCGACCTCGGCGAGCAGCAGGCGCAGCCCGGGCAGCTCCTGCTCGACCTCGCGTGCGCACCAGCCGGCGAGCGGGCTCGAACCGGGCCGGGGGCTCCGCGCCTGCCGGGCTCGGCGACCAGCCGGATCGCCCATCATCGCGGCGGGCTCCAGCCGCGCGCGCGCGAGGCCGCGACGAGCTCGCTGACGCGCGCGCGCAGCGTGGCCGGCGACGGGCGGTCCAGCAGCGCCGTCGCTCTGGACCACGCCGCCCGGGTAGGCGAAGGTGACCTGCGGGCAGCTGGCGACCTTGTAGAGCGCCGCCAGCGCGCCGTCGTTGTCGAAGCCCGACCGGGAAAGCTGCAGCCCGCGCGAGCGCACGAGCCGCGCGCAGGCCGAGCGCGGTCTGCCCTTGATCGCGACCGCCGCGAACTGCACCCCGGGAAGGACGGCGGCGAGCGCCTGCATGTCGCTGAGGACCGCCGGGCAGGAGCCGCCGTCGACGAACAGCGCGAGCACCACCGGGCCCGTGTTCGTAGAGCTGGCAGACGTTGAGGATTCGCGGGCCGCGCACGCTGCATGCGGGCACTTCGCCGGCCGCGCCTTCGTCGGCGCGCGTGGCGACGTCGGCGTCGCCGTCGAGGTTCGCCGAGCGCGAGCGGCACGGCGAAGGCGCGGCAGCCGTTGCCCCGGCTGCGACGCCCGTGGCGCCGTTGGGTTTGGTGACGATCGTGTTGACCGTGATCAGCGCACGAGGATCAGGAGCGCGAGCAGGCCCACGTAGCGCCCGTAGCGCGGCGCCGCGCGGTCGCGGCGCCGTGGCCGTCCGCCTCGGCGTGCTCGCGCCTGCGCAGGCGCCCGACGCCGGGAGGCTCAGGCGCCAGCGCATGCGCCGGCGCCGCGCCGTCCGCGAGCCGCCGGCGCAGCCGCGCGAGCGGCGCCCGGTGCCGCAGCGCCCGCGCGCCGCGCGCGCTCGCGCGATCACGAGCGCGGCGGGCAGCGCCACGAGCACGCCGAGCAGCGACACGCTCAGGTCGATCAGCGTGACCAGGCCGAAGTCGCGCAGCATGCGGATGTCCGACAGCGCGAGCACGCCGAAGCCCGCGATCGCGGTCACGCCCGAGGCGGCGACGGCCGCGCCCGTGCGCCGGTAGCTGCGCCGCAGCGCCTCGACCGTGTCGTGCCCGCGCGAGGCGCTCCTGGCGGTGGCGCTCGGAGAGCAGCACGCTGAACTCGGTGGAGATCGCGATCACGAGCGCGCCGAGCGTGACCGACATCGGGTTCAGCGGCACGCGCACGGCGAACAGGACCAGCGCCGACCAGCCGCGTGGCGAGCGCGATCGGCACGAGCGGCACGAGCGCGCGGCGGCGGTCGCCGCGGAACGCGATCAGCAGCACGAGCGCGACCGCGCGCGAGCCCGGCGAGCAGCGTCACCAGGCGCCGCCACGGGGAGGCGACCTGGGCGCCGGAGGCGGCCGCCAGCACGGGCAGGCCGACGAGCTCGCGCTGACGCCCGCGCGGCGGGTGCAGGCTCGAGCGCATCCCTTCGATCAGCTTCTGCTGCTGGTCGAGGCTCATCAGGCGGATGCCGAACGCGAGCGTCGCGACGCGCCGGTCGGCGGTGATCACGTCCTGGGAGAAGTACGGCGGGATCGCGCCGAGCAGCGCCGTTGACCTGCGTCTGGCGGTCAGCTTGCCGGCGGCCGCGCGCGCCGGCGCCGGCGCCGGCGGCCTGGCTCGAGAACAGGTCCGGCAGCGAGAAGCCGGGCACAGCCGCGCGCGACCGCAGCCCGCGCGCGGCGCTGTAGCCGAAGCGCTGCAGCACGCGCGCTCTCGTAGCGAGCTCATCCATTCGATCGTGGCGGGCGCGGCGAGGTTGCGCGCCGCCGACCATCAGATCGATTTCACCGCCCACGCCGGTGGTCGCGCTCGAGCGCGTTGCAGGCCTGCAGCGAGGCTGAGGTTCTGCGGCACGAGCTTGGTGATGTCGGTCTCCACGCTGCGTCTGCGTGTCGAGGCCCCAGCCGAGCGCGGCGAGCGCGAGGCCGACGCCGAGCACCGCGCCCGGGCGGCGCACGCGCCGCGCCGAGCGCGAGCGCGTGACGAGCGCGGGTGAGCGGGTTATCGCGCAGCAGCTCGCGCGCGCCGCGCCAGGCCGAGCGCGAGCGCGGCGAGCCGCGGCACGGTCAAGCGCGCGCGGCGCGAGCGCCGCTCCGCGAGCGCCTCGCCGCGCCCGAGCGACGAGCGCGGCCGCGCCGACGGTGAGCGCGCACAGCAGCGCGATCGCCACGCCCGGCGACGAGCAGCACGCCGAAGCCGCGCACCATCGGCACCGGCGAGAGCAGCAGCACGAGCATCGCCGCCGCGCTGGCCGGCGCCGGCGGTGGCGATCGTGGGCCCGCCCCGCCCGAGGCCGCGCGCATCGATCGCCTGCGGCGCCGTCGCCGAGCCCGCGGCTCGGCGACTCCTGCACGCGCGACTGGAACTGGATCGCGTAGTCCACGGCGAGGCCCACGAGCACGGGCAGCACGGCGATCGAGGCCATCGTCAGCGACGCGCCGGCGAGCGACAGCGCGCCGAACGTGAGCGCCGCGGCGAGCAGCGCGAGCGCGAGCGGCAGCAGTCGCGGGCGGCCGGAGAAGACGAGGCCGAGCGCCGCGGCCATCACCAGCACCACCGCGATCAGCAGCAGCTCGATCGAGTGGGTGATCGAGCCGGCGAGGTCGGAGACGATCACCGGCACGCCGGTCACCAGGTAACGCTCGCCGTGCTGCAAGCTGCCACTGCGGCATCGCGACCGCCTGGCGGATGAGCGCGATCGTGCTGCGTGCGCTGCGACTCGCGAGAGCCCGGCGCTTCATGCGCACCGACACGAGCGCGGCGTCGCGGCTGGGGAACAGGTAGGCGAAGCGCTGCTTGGGCGTGCCCGCGGGCTTGGTCGAGTCGAACACGAGCGCGGAGACGAAGTTGGGGTCTTCGATGCTCGGGCGCGGCGCTCAGCCCGTACTGCAGCGCGAGCGTCGGCGAGGCTCTCCTGGAAGCGCGCGATCGTGACCTTGCTCGCCTGCCGGCCGAGCGCGGTGGCTGCGGCCTGCGATTCGCCGCGCGGCGAGCGCGGCCGCGGTGACGACGCGCTGCGGCCTGACGAGCCTCCGCTTCGGCCTGCGTGGTCTGCGCGGCGAGCTGCTTCGTCGATCTGCGTGGCGGCCTCGTTGATGAACGTGCCGGGGCCGAGCACGACCTTCACGGTGTTCGCGCGCGCGAGCTGGCCGCAGGGGCCGTTCGCGCCTCCCTCGGTCGCCAGCGCGCTCGGCGGGCACGTTGCCCGACAGGCATCCCTCGAGCCCGAGCAGCCGCACGATGTCCGAGCTCAGCACGAGCTGCTGCAGGTTGCCCTTCACGAGCACCTCGACCGGCTCTTCGCCGAAGCTGCGAGTAGAAGCGCTGGGTGGCGCGGTAGTCGCGAGCTCGAGCTCGAGACGAACGTGCTCGTCGCCGCGGTCGGGCTGCAGCCGCAGCGCGAGCGCTGCGCCTCCGAGCCCGAGCACGAGCGCGACGGCGAGCACGAGCGCGCGCCTGCCGAGCGGCGCCGCCGGCGAGAGCGCCGAAGAAGCGGCGCGGCAGCTCACTCCATCCCGAGCGGCCCGGCGGACTGCGCCGGAGAGGAACTGGCGCACGAACGGGTTCTCGGATGCGAACAGCTCTTCAGCGGGGCCGGATTCGACGATCCGCCCCTTCCACAGCACCGAGATGTGCTCGGCCACGCGCCGCGCGCTCATGATGTCGTGCGTGATCACCACGTAGCAGCCGCCGTTCTCGGCGTGGACTTCCTTGATCAGCTCGCACAGCAGCGCCGTGCGCACCGGGTCAAGGCCGGAGTCGGGCTCGTCGAACAGGACGATGTCGGGTTCGAGCACGAGCGCGCGCGCGAAGCCGGCGCGCTTGCGCATGCCGCCGGAGAGCTCGTTGGGCATCTTCTCCGCTCGCCATGCCGAGCCCGACCTCGCGCAGCCGCCGGTTGACGATCTCGGCGATCTCATCGTCGCCCTTCTCGGTGTGCTGGCGCAGCGGGAAGGCGACGTTGTCGTACAGGTTCAGCGAGCCGAACAGCGCGCCGTCCTGGAACAGCACGCCGAACTTCTTGCGCATCTCGAACAGCTCGGCGTCGGGCAGGCTCGGGATCGAGATGCCGTGCACGATCACGTCGCCCTCGTCGGGGTAGAGCAGGCCGACGATGTGCTTGATGCAGACCGACTTGCCCGTGCCCGAGGGGCCGAGGATCATCGAGATCTTGTCCTCCGGCAGCCCCATGTTCAGCCCGCGCAGGACGTGGTTGCGCCCGAAGGACTTGTGCACGTCGACGAACTCGATCGCGTCGGGCGCTTGCGGACGGGCGGATCGTCCGCCGGTGTGGTACTCGAACTCCTCGTGCGCCTCGCCGGGAGGCTTGGCCTGCTGCTCGAGTCGGCCATGCTCAGCCGCCGATCGGGAGCCCGCGGGTTGGCGCCCCAGAAGATCTGCGTGCCGAGCATGCCGATCGACGTGCACGAGCACGAGGTTGAGCACCATCGACTTGGCCGTCGCCCTGCCCACGCCGACGGGCCCGCCCGCTGGCGTTGTAGCCGTAGTAGCAGGCGACGAGCACGATCGCGGTGGCCATGAACATCGCCTTGATCAGGCTGTATAAGAAGTCCGGCGGGTTCTGGAACTGCCAGAAGATCAGGAAGTAGCCGCCGGAGGAGACGTAGCCGATCTGCTTGCACGACGGCGATGTAGGAGGCGAGGAACGCCGCGCCGATGCCCGCCAGGTACATGAACGGCAGCACCAGCCAGGCGGCGAGCAGGCGCGTGGCGCACAGGAACGTCATCGAGTTGATGCCCATCACCTCGAGCGCGTCGATCTCCTCGGAGATGCGCATCGCGCCGAGCTCGGCGACGATGCCCGTGCCGACCTTGGCGGCCATCATGTAGCCGAACGCGTACGGGGTGATCTCGCGCAGGTCACACCACGCGGTGAACACGCCCGAGTAGGCCGGCGCGCCCTGCGCCGCGGTGAAGTAGGCGCCCTCGATCCCGCACTGCAGGCCGAGGATGAACATCAGCGTCCAGATGATCGCCGTCGAGCCGACGATCAGGATGCCCGACTGGCGCAGCGCCTCGCCGAAGAAGCGGAACACGCGCAGGCCCCACACGTCGCGCGACGATGTTGCCCGTGAACCTGCCGATCTCGCCGGTCGGCGGCGAGCCATTCGCGGGGCATCGCGAGCAGCTCGTTCACTTGATCACCAGGATCTGCGGGTGCGTGGCGAGCAGCGTCTGCGTGAAGACGTAGTCGAAGGAGAAGATCGCCGTGAACGCGAGCACGACCGCCTCGTTGACGGCGCGGCCGACGCCCTCGGCGCCGCCGGAGGCGGACATGCCCTTGTAGCAGCAGACGATCGCGATGATCGCCCCGTAGATCGTCGTCTTCAGCACCGACCCCCACAGGTCGGTGGTCGAGGCGTTGGCGAACAGCGTGTTCCAGAACGGCCCGAGCGGCTGGCCGTTGACGAGCTCGGCGATGATGCCGCCGAAGATGCCGAACAGCAGCGCGTAGATGTCGAACAGCCCGGTCACGACCATCAGCGCGAGGAAGCGCGGCACGACGAGGTTCTTGACGGGGTCGACGCCGAGCACCTGCAGCGCGTCGAGCTCCTCGCGGACCTTGCGCGCGCCGAGGTCGGCGGTGATCGCGGTGCCGGCCACCCCGGCGACCACGATCGCGGTCACGCTCGGGCCGATCTCGCGGACGGCGCCGAGCACGAAGAACCCGCCGAGGCGGTCGAGCGCGCCGAAGATCGTCAGGAAGTTCGCCGCCTGCAGCCCGGGCGCGGCGTAGCAGAGGCACACGGTCGAGATCAGCAGCGGGAACCAGCACAGCCGCAGCGCGAACAGGAACTGCGAGACGAACTCGCCGCCGTACGGGATACGGCGGCCGCAGGGCAGACGAGATCGTCCTGCCCGTGAGGATCATCATGTCCCCGATTTCCTCGAGCAGGTGCCTCGTCGGGAAGTACGCCCGTTCGGCGACGCTGCGAACCATCTCTGCTTACCCCTCCTCGGGTCGGCGATTGCGCGGTCAAGCGAACTGTACGCCATGCGGTCGCCCGGCGCCACTCTCGACGTGCGGCGCGGCTCGGTGGACTGCGCGCCAGCGCCGCTGGTATCGTGGCGCGATCGTGAGGGGAGGCGGAGAGTCCTGCTCGCAGCGCGCGGCGCACGCCGGCGGGCCCACGGCTTCGGGCGTGGGCGGCGCCGGCGCTGCTTGCCGGCAGCAGCCTGTCGCGGTCGGCTGCGGCGGCGGCGCGCGCCAGGACGCGCACGAACCGAAGGGCACGCTTCGACGATGCAGGTCGTGCGCGCGAGCTTCCCGGCAGCTGCAGGCGATCGCGCGGCCCGACCGCGCTGGAACTGGCGGTGCGCAACAGCGGCACGCACACGGTGCCGAACGTGGCGGTCACGGTCGACTCCTTCTACTACACCGAAAACTATCCCGAACTGGCTGCCAACAAGCGCCCGTGTGGGCGATCGAACAGGGTCCCGGAGCGATCGCGCGATCCGCCCGTCGAGAGCCAGGAGGTGAGCAAGCCGGGCGGAGGGCCAGACGGCGTACGTCAACACGTGGGCGCTCGGCCCGCTGGCGCCCGGCGCAGACGCGGACGTTCCTCTGGCTGTCGTGCCGGTGAAGGCCGGGCATGCACATGGTCCACTACGCGTCGTCCGCCGGCCTCGCGGGCAACGCCAAGGCGCAGCTGCAGCTCGGCGGCACCGGCGGTCGGAAGCTCACGTGGTGACATCGCCGGCGGCCCGCCGAAGACGCACGTGAACCCGAACACCGGTCGCATCGTGCCGGGGACCTATCCGCCCCCGCCGTACCCGACGCCGCATCCGTAGCCGGCATCGCGGCGGCTGGCCTGAAGGGCCTGCGGGCGGCCCGTTTGGCCTCCTGTCTAAGATCGCCCCGGCGATTTCGCCAGCCGGTGATGCCCTTCGGCACGCGTCGCGACTACGATTGGCTGTCCGCGCTGCCCGCTCGGACGGTCCGCCACGCCTGTTCCAAGGAGGAATCGACTCACCCCATGCCACGGACCCGCCAGCAGAACGTCACCGCCGCCCAGTGGAGCGCCAACGGAGCTGCGCTCGGCTCGCCCGACCTCACGCTCCCGGGCAACCAGGTCTTCGCCGCGAACGTGTTCTCGCCGGCCGTGCAGCGCCAGCGACTGCCCAAGCACGTCTACAAGGCGCTGCAGCGCACGCTCGCGCACGGCGAGGCGCTCGACACGTCGCTCGCGGACGCGGTCGCGCTGGCGATGAAGGACTGGGCGATGGAGAAGGGCGCGACCCACTACACCCACTGGTTCCAGCCGCTGACCGGAGTCGACCGCCGAGAAGCACGACTCCTTCTACGCGCCCGTCGGCGACGGCACCGCGATCGCCGAGTTCTCCGGCAACGAGCTGATCCAGGGCGAGCCCGACGCGTCCTCGTTCCCCACCGGCGGCATCCGCGCGACGTTCGAGGCCCGCGGCTACACCGCGTGGGACCCGACCTGCCCGGCGTTCATCCTCGAGAACCCCAACGGCGCGCTGCTGTGCATCCCGACGGCGTTCACGTCCTGGACCGGCGAGGCGCTCGACCACAAGATCCCGCTGCTGCGCTCGATGGACGCGCTGTCCGGCGCGGCGATCCGGGCGCTGGAGCTGCTCGGCGATCGAGGAGCGCCAAGCGCGTGTTCACGACCGTGGGCCCCGAGCAGGAGTACTTCCTGATCGACGAGCAGTACTACTTCGAACGGCCCGACCTGGTCACAACGGGGCGCACCCTGTTCGGCGCCAAGCCGCCGAAGGGCCACGAGCTCGACGACCACTACTTCGGCTCGATCCCCGAGCGCATCCTCGCGTGCATGCTCGAGACCGAGCATGGAGCTCGCCAAGCTCGGCGTGCCGATCAAGACGCGCCACAACGAGGTCGCGCCGAACCAGTACGAGATCGCGCCGATCTTCGAGAACTCGAACGTCGGCTCCGACCACCAGCAGCTGACGATGCAGGTGATGCAGAACGTCGCGCGCCGCTACGGCCTCGTGTGCCTGCTGCACGAGAAGCCGTTCGCGGGCGTGAACGGCTCGGGCAAGCACAACAACTGGTCGATGGGCACCGACACCGGCGTGAACCTGCTCGAGCCGGGCGACACGCCGTCGGAGAACCTCCAGTTCCTGTTCTTCTGCGCGGCGGTGATCCAGGCGGTCAACACCCACCAGGCGCTGCTGCGCGCGTCGATCGCGAGCGCCGGGCCAGGACCACCGCCTCGGCGCCAACGAGGCGCCGCCGGCGATCATCTCGATCTTCCTCGGCGCGGAGCTGGAAAAGGTGTTCGCGGCGATCGAGTCGGGCAAAGGCGAACGCGTCGAAGCCGGGCTCGTTCCTCGGCCTCGGCACGCCCGTGCTGCCGCCGCTGCCGCTGCACGGCGGCGACCGCAACCGCACGAGCCCGTTCGCGTTCACGGGCAACAAGTTCGAGTTCCGCGCGCTCGGCTCGAGCCAGTCGCTGGCGATGCCCAACACGGTGCTCAACACGATCGTCGCCGAGGCGATCGACGACCTCGCCGGGAAGCTCAAGACGGCGCTGAAAGGCAGCCGCCGCGAACCTCGAGAAGGCGGTCGCGAAAGTCGATCAGCGACAGCTACAGCGGCAAACAAGCGGATCATCTTCGACGGCGACAACTACGCGCCGGAGTGGCACGAGGAGGCCGAGAAGCGCGGCCTCGTACAACCTGCGCTCGACCCCCGAAGCGCTGCCGTGGCTCGTCGACAAAAGCACGGTCGCGCTGTTCAAGAAGTACAACGTGCTCTCAAAGCGCGAGCTCGAGTCGCGCTACGAGGTCTTCCTCGAGCAGTACGCGGTCAAGATCAACATCGAGGCGGAGACCGCCGCTGACGATCGCGCGCACGCAGATCCTGCCGGCCGCGGTGCGCTACCTGGACGAACTGCAGTCGCGTCGGCCTCGAGGAGCTCGTCGGCGAGATCGAGCCGGTCGTCAAGGAGCTGCACTTCGCGCATGCGTGCGCTCGAGGACGCCAACCTGCGCCGAGAACCAGGACGACTCGACGCCGCGCAAGTGGGCCGACTACGTGCACGACCTCGTGATCCCCGCGATGGACGACGTGCGCGAGGTCGCCGACCGGCTCGAGCGGATCGTCGCCGACGACCTGTGGCCGCTGCCGAAGTACTCGGAGATGCTGTTCATCAAGTAACTCAAGCCGTCAGGCGACGGAGCCTTCAGAGTTGACATAAACGTTCCGCCTTTTTCAGGGTTGACATAACTGTGCGTGCGGGTTTATGTAAGCCACTGACGCTGGCCCAATTCCGGCTCCGCCCACACGGGCGACGGTCCAATAACCGCACGTGCAAGCCTCTTTGCAAACCTGGGCAGACCTACTCAAAATTCTCGCAAATTGCGCAAGAATTGCACAGCATTCTTCGCTGGCGCCGTGCTGAGCCCTCGGGAACCTCGCTAGGGTACGCGGCTATCAGAACGGAATTCGTGATTGGCGTGCCGATGGGGGGCACCTGCACGGCTAGCAAGGCGAGGATGTCTAGGTGGAGCGATTCCGCAGGAGCAACAAACCGTCGCTACAGGTGGGGGTCGTTGGCTTAGGGTACTGGGGGCCTAACCTCCTCCGCGGACTTGTCGAGCAGCCCGGAGTCGACATCGCGCTACATCTGCGATCTCGACGAGTCGCGCCTCTCCGCGGTTGGCCGGCGGTATCCCGGCTGCGACGCGCACGACCCAATACGAGGACTTGCTGGAGGACCCGCACCTCGACGCGATCGTCATCGCGACACCGGTCTTCACGCACTTCGAGCTGGCCGCCGCGGCGTTGCGGGCCGGCAAGCACACGTTCGTCGAGAAGCCGCTCGCGCCGTCGACTGCCGAGGCCGGCGAGCTGATCGAGCTCGCCGAGGACACGCGGATCTGCGCCTCATGTGCGGACAGACCTTCCTCTACAGCCCGCCGGTGATGGCGATCAAGCGCCTGATCGACAGCGACGAGCTGGGAGAGATCTTCTTCATCTCCTCGAGCCGCGTCAACCTCGGCCTGCACCAGCGCGATGTCAGCGTGATCTGGGACCTCGGGCCTCACGACTTCTCGATCCTGCTGCACTGGCTGGGGGAGATGCCGGACTCGATCACGGCCACGGGCCGCGACTCGATCGTGCCGAGGCATCCCCGACGTCGCTTTCATGACGCCTGCGGTTTCCCTCGGGAATCGTCGCGAACGTCGAGCTGAGCTGGCTCGCGCCGAGCAAGCTGCGCCGCACGGCGATCGTCGGCGAGCAACAAGATGGTCGTCTACGAGGACGGACCGCCGGAGCCGGTGCGGGTCTTCGATCGGGGTGTCGTCTACAAGGATCCGGAGACATTCGGCGAGTACCAGCTCTCCTATCGAAGCGGCGACATCCTCTCGCCCCGGATCGCGGCGACGGAGCCGCTCGTCACGGAGCTCGGCGAGTTCGTGCGTCTGATCCGGACCGAGGAGACCTGCGGCAATCTCGAGCTCGCGCGCCAGGTCGTGATGCTGGCCGAGGCGGCCGAGTGCTCGCTCGCCAACGGCGGAGCTCCGGTGGGACTGTCCACGTATTCGGCTCCCCTCGGTCTGACTGCGGCGTGGCCATGGTGCCCACCCGCGCAACCTCTCAGAGTTTCATATCGGCGTCCACCGCGGCCGCCCGGTCGCTCCTCCATTTTGGCGACGTTTTCCTCGTCGCCATGAGCTCGCAAACACGCACGGCTGGGCAGGTGGTGCCGTTCGTGGGTCTAGCCGCCAGCATGCGGCGCTGGCGGCGAGCTGCGGGCTGCCTTCGAGCGGGTGATAAGCGCCGACGCATTCATCCTCGGGAGCGAGGTCGAGGCGTTCGAGCTGGAGTTCGCGGCCTACTCGCAAGCACCTGCGTGCGTCGGGGTCGCCTCGGGCACAGCCGCGCTCGCACTCGCGCTTGATCGCCGCCGGGATCGGTCCCGGCGACGAGGTGATAGTTCCCGCGCACACGTTCATCGCGTCGGCGCTAGGCGTGCTGCACGCCGGTGCCACGCCGGTGTTCTGCGACGTGCAGCGGGATACCGGGCTGATCGATCCCGAGTCCGCGGCGAGCGTCGTCAGTCCGCGCACCGCGGGCATCATCGCCGTGCATCTGTACGGCCAGGCCTGTGACATGCGGCGGATCGACGCCTTGGCGCGGCGCCACGGCCTGTTCGTGCTCGAGGACGCCGCGCAGGCCCACGGAGCCACCTATGAAGGTAGGCGCGTGGGGTCGCTCGGCGATGCGGCTGCATTTTCCTTTTATCCGAGCAAGAACCTCGGAGCACTGGGCGACGGGGGCGCGGTGTGCACGTGCGATGCGCAGCTTGCCGCGCGCATCAAGGAGCTGCGCAACCTTGGCCAGCGAGGCAAGGGCGAGCACGTGGTGGTCGGCTTCAACGCGCGTCTCGACGGCCTTCATGCGGCGCTTCTGCGTGTCAAGCTGCCCCATGTCGACAGATGGAACTGCGCACGTCGCTCGCATGCCGAGCGGCTGCGCGAGCAACTGCCCGAGGAGCTCGTTCTTCTCGGCGAGCGTCCCGCGACACCGTGCGTCTACCATCTCTTCCCGGTTCGTCACGCGGCACGCGGCCGCCTCGCCGAGTTCCTGCGGGCAGAGAAGATCCAGGTCGGGTTGCACTACAGCAAGGCGGCTCACCAGCACGCGGCGCTCGCGGATCTCACCGTAGGCATCCGGCCGTCTGGCTTTCCCGAGGCTGAGAGTTGGGCCAGCGAAGAGTTGTCGCTGCCGATGTTCGCCGAGCTGAGCAGCGCAGAGGTGGAGCTAATCACAGCGGCATGCGCCAGCGCATGTGAAGACATGAACGGACTCGCAGAGGTGGGCGACGCGCGCCTGCCCTCCCCCAGCAGGTCCGTCCTGTCTTTGGTGCATGCGAGTGGGCACGGCGCATGACCGATCACGTTCAACTGGTCGCGGGCCGGCAGCTGGCATCCTCGACCGAGTCTGGTCTCGAGCGGGGTCGCACGCGAGAGGGGATGCGACCGGCGGGAATCCTGGTCGCAAAGGGGTACGCGCAGCGCGATTACTACCTGCGTCGCCTGCTGGCGCTCGGCGATATCGCATGCCTTGGATCGGCGATGGTGCTCGCGATGGCGCTGGCCGGTGGAACGCGCAGCAGCTCCTGGCGGGAGCGCCTCGCTTTCGGGTTGGTCACGTTGCCGGCGTGGGTGGTGCTCTTCAAGATGTACGGGCTGTACGAGCGCGACGCCAAGCGGCTGAGCCACTCAGACGCTCGACGATCTGCCGTCGCTGTTTCATGCTCTGCTCCTGGGATGCCTGCTGATGTGGTGCTGGTTTGTCGTGGTCGCGCCCGCGAAGCTGATGTTCGCCGCGATCCTCGCCTTCGGCGCCCTGGCGATGGTGCTGGTGCTCGCCGGTCGTGCGCTCGCGCGCGCGCGGCTTCGTGCGCCTGGTCTCGCCCGAGCGGGTGCTGTTGATCGGCACGGGCCAGGCGAGCGGCGCGCTGATCGAGAAGATGCGCGCGAAGGCGAGCCTGCGCCTCGAGCCGATCGGGATGGTCAGCTGCGAGCCAGGATGCGGGCGAGGTGCTCGCGCTTGCCGCGGCTTGGGCTGCCTGGAGGAGGTCGACCTGCCGAGCCTGATGGTCGAGCATCGGCGTGGGCGGGTGGTCGTCGCAGACGCGGAGGTCGACGGCGAGCGGCTGCTGGGCGTGCTGCGCGACTGCAAGACGGTGTCGGTCAAGGTCAGCCTGCTGCCGGCGACGTTCAGCGCGCTGGGCCCGTCCGTCGAGGTCGACGACGTGCAGGGGGTGACGCGTGCTGGGGATCAACCCGCCGGTGCTCTCGCGCTCCTCGCGCATGGCCAAGCGCGGCCTGGATCTTCGTCGGCGCCGGGTTGCTGAGCGTGCTCGTGCTCCCGCTCCTCGCCGTGCTGGCGGTCGTCGATCAAGCTCGACTCGCGGGGCCCGGTGTTCTTCCGCCAGGAGCGCATCGGGCAGGGCGGCCGGCGCTTCCGGCTGCTGAAGCTGCGCACGATGGTCGCCGACGCCGAGGCGCGCCGCGCGGAGCTGCTCGCGCAAAGCAAGGACCCCGGCTGGCTGCACCTCGAGCACGATCCACGCATCACGCGCCTCGGGCGCTTCCTGCGACTCGACAAGCCTCGACGAGCTTCCGCAGCTGTGGAACGTGCTGCGAGGCGACATGAGCCTGGTGGGCCCGCGCCCGCTGGTCGCCGAGGAGGACAGGATGGTCGACGACTGGGCGCGCGGACGGCTCGATCTGACACCCGGGATCACCGGGCTCTGGCAGGTACTCGGTCGCACGAGCATCCCCTTCGAGGAGATGGTCAAGCTCGACTACCTGTACGTCACGAACTGGTCGCTGTGGGGGGACGTGCGGCTGATCCTGCGCACGCTGCCCGTTGTGCTGCAGGCGCGACGGCGCGAACTGAGCTCTAGGTTCGGTAGTCGATGTGTGGGATTTGTGGAGCCGTTGGTGTCGCCGACGAACGCGCGATGCGTACGATGGCGCGCATCATGCAACATCGGGGTCCCGACGGCGAGGGAGTGCAGTGTTTTCCGAGCGTTGCGGGCTCTATCCCAGCGGCGCTGGGGCATCGGCGCCTCAGCATCATCGACCCCACGCCTCGAGGTGCGCAGCCGATGTCTTACGCAGATGGGCGTTATTGGATTACCTACAACGGGGAGCTTTACAACTTCCGAGAGCTGCGTCGTGAGCTGGAGAGCGTCGGTCTGCAATTCACGAGCGGCACTGATACAGAGGTGTTAGTCGCTATGTACGCTCGACATGGACACGGCATGCTCCAGCGGCTCAACGGCATGTTCGCGTTCGGCATCTGGGATTGCGAGCATCAGTCGATGTTCCTGGCACGTGATCGACTTGGCGTGAAGCCCCTGTACTGGACCAAGCCGATGACGCTTTTTATTTCGCGTCGGAGGTAAAGGCGCTGCTCCCGGCTCTCCCAGCGCCAAGGATGCGCACCGACATGCTCGCCGACTACCTGACATTTCTGTGGGTCCCCGATCCCGGACACGCTGTTCGACGGCATCTACAAGCTTCCCCGGGACATTGTGCGACGTTCGCCGATGGCAGGCTCGCGATCGAGCGCATACTGGGACATGACGTTCGAGCCGGAGGAGCGCACGCGAGACGGAATGGTCGGATCTGGTGGCCGAGAGCGTGCATGAAGCGGTTCGAGCGACAGATGGTCTCCGACGTGCCGCTCGGGAGCTTCCTGAGCGGCGGGGTCGATTCGAGCGCGATCGTGGCGTCGATGGCACAGCCTGGCAGGCGCAGTCACCACTTACACCATGGGGTTCAGCGCCGAGGATCTGGCGCACGAGATCGTGCCCGACGACGTCCGCTACGCACGCCAAGTCGGCGCGTTGTTCAACACCGAATACCACGAGGAGATCCTTCAGCCCTCGGTCGTCGACCTCCTCCCCAAGCTGGTGTGGCATATGGACGAGCCGATCGCGGACCCCGCCTGCATCTCCACGTACCTGATCTGCGCAGCGGCGCGCAAGCGGTTGACGGTGATCCTCTCTGGCATGGGCGGAGATGAGATTTTTGCCGGGTACCCGCGTCACCTTGCCGCCGACATCGGCCGGCTGGCCGATTGCGGTGCCGCTTCCCGGCCGGCAGCGATCCGCAGGGGCTTGACGGCGCGGCTGACGCTGGGCCGGCCGGGGCGGATGCGCGGGCCCCGCCGCAACCTCATGAAGCTTCTACGCGGGATCGACGCCTCGCCACTGGAGCGTTACCTGGCGTACTGCTCGTATTACCGCTACGAGGAGCTGGCGCGGCTGTTGGCGAGCGAGCTTCGAACGCAGCCGACGACACGCTTCGGCACCCACCGAGACTACGCCGGTCGCATGTCGCCGACGCCAATTGGCTGAACCAGCTCCTCTACATCGATCTGAAGACGTTCCTCCCGTGCCTCAATCTGGCCTACACGGACAAGATGAGCATGGCCGCGTCGACCGAGGTGCGTGTGCCGCTGCTCGACGATGAGCTCGTCGCCCTGTCGGGGCGGATTCCGCCCGATCTGAAGCTGAGGCGGTTGACCCGCAAGTACATCTTCAAGCGGAGCATGGAAGGTACGTTGCCTCGCGATATCATCTGGCGACCGAAGGCGGGGTTCGGCGCGCCGGTTCGCTCGTGGCTCAGCGGCGAGCTCAAGCCGATGGTCGCGCGACCTGCTGTCGGCCGATGCGGTGCGGGCGACGCGGCCTGTTCGATCCCAGGCGAGGTCGAGCGGATCATCGCCTCCAACGAGGCCGGCCCGAAGACAATGCGCTCCGGCTGTGGGCGCTGCTTGACCCTCGAGATCTGGCAGCAGACCTACATGGACGGCGCGCGAGAGGCACAGCTGGCCGTCGGCGCGGCGTGATGATGAAGCAGGTAACACAGCGACTACGCGACGGCGTCGTCGAGGTGCTGGACGTTCCCGAGCCCGTGCTCACCGAGGAGACGGTCCTTATCGACGTCCGCGCAAGCCTCTTGAGCGCGGGCACCGAGCGCGCGAAGGTCAAGGCCGGCAAGCAGAGCCTGATCGGCAAGGCACGCGCTCGTCCCGACCAGGTGGCGCAGGTGATCGAGAAGGCGCGCAACGACGGCGTTCTGGACACGGTTCGCGCCGTGCGCACGCGCCTCGATCAGCCGTCCGTGCTCGGGTACTCGGCCGCGGGCGTCGTGCTCGCCGTAGGGAACCGTGTGCGTGGTGTGGCGGTCGGCGAGCGCGTCGCCGTCGGGGGCGGCGAGCATGCCGTCCATGCGGAGATCGACCGGGTCGCCGCGAATCTGTGCGTGCCGCTGCCGGAGACCGTGTCGTTCGATGAGGGGTGTTTTGCGTGCGTGGGCTCGATTGCGCTTCACGGCGTGCGTCAGGCGGGCGTCTCGCTGGGCGAGCGCGTCGCGGTCATCGGGCTTGGTCTCGTGGGTCAGCTCACGGGCCTGCTGCTCCGAGCAGCAGGCTGCACGGTGGTCGGAATCGACCTCGACGCGGCGCTGGCGGACTCCGCTGGTGCGGTCGGCGCCGCCGATGTCTGTCTACCGCGCGCCGCGCTCGGCGAGTTCCTCACGCCCGAGGCCGAGAGCTGCGATGCGGTGATCGTCGCGGCGTCGACCTCGTCGAACGATCCGGTCGAGCTGGCCCCGCGGCTGTGTCGCGACCGGGGACGCGTCGTGATAGTGGGCGACGTCGGCCTCCAGATCCCGCGTGCTGCCTACTACGAGAAGGAGATTGACCTGCGTCTCTCGCGCTCCTATGGCCCAGGTCGCTACGACCGAGCCTACGAGCAGCACGGGCAGGACTACCCGATCGCCTACGTGCGCTGGACCGAGGGACGCAACATGAAGGCCATCATCGAGCTGATCGCGGCTGGACGGCTGCCTGTCAAGCGGCTCATCACTGCGCGCATCCCGGTCGAGGACGCGCCGACGGCCTACGCGCGGCTCGTGGCCGACGACGCCTCGCCTCTGGGCATCGTCCTTACCTACGATTCTGCGCCCGCGGTCGAGCGACCCAGCAAGCCCGCGCTGCGATCCGCCGGACAAGCGCCTCGTCCAGGCAACATCACCAACGTCATCGGCGCCGGTAGCTTTGCGCAGCGGATCCTCATCCCCGGGCTGAAGAAGGCGGGATTCGAGCTCAGATTCGCGGCGAGCGCCTCCGGAATCTCGGCCCAGGCGGCGGCCGACCGGTTCGGCTTCGCCGCAGCTGTGCCGTCGGCCGAGGCCGTCGAGGACCCAGGTGCGGATCTGGTGGCGATCGCCACGCGTCACGCTTCGCATTCGGCCCTCGCCGAGGCCGCGCTGCGGGCGGGCAAGAGCGTATTCGTCGAGAAGCCGCCTTGTCTCACGCAGGAGGAGCTATCGGCCCTGCGTGACGCGCGGGCTCGCTCAGACCAACACCTGTTCGTCGGCTTCAATCGTCGGTTCGCACCCCTCGCCCAGGCCATGCGCGATCACATCCGTGCGCCCGGCGCTCCGATCCATCTGCTGCTGCGCGTAAGCGCCCCGTCCCTCCCACGCGATCACTGGCTGAACGACCCCGACGACGGCGGCGGGAGGCTCCTCGGCGAGGGGTGTCACTTCATCGACCTGGCCTGCTGGATGGTCGGCGGGATCCCGACGACGGTTTACGCGACGATTCAGCCTCGCGACTCAGAGACGCTCCAGACGGCGCAGGGCTTCACTGTTTCGCTCGGCTATGCAGACGGCTCGCTCGCGACGATTCTCTATACCGACGGCGGTGCGAGTGGGCTTGGCAAGGAGCACGTCGAGGCACACGCCGGTGGACGCTCGGCCGTGCTTCATGACTTTCGCCGTCTCGAGCTGCATGACGGGCGCTCCACAGACGAGGGGCGCAGGCGGCGGCAAGACAAGGGGCATCATGCCCAGTTCGCGGACCTGTATGCGTGCGTGGCTGAACGGAGACCCGAGGAGACGCTCGGGTATCTGGACGAGCGAGGTGAAGCTCGATCCGATTTTTCACTGCCTGATCCCCTCGACACGATGCACGTGACCCTTTCCGCACTGGCCTCAGCCCAGGCGGGAGGGCCCATCCCCCCGGGAGTGTCGCACCGCCGGAAGAGATTCGTGTGAGCACCAGCAGTACCTCACATCGGCAGACGGACCAGTTCTGGTCGGCAAACCAACCGGGATTTCGCTTCACGGACGAGAGGCCGGGCAGCCGCGAGTTCTTCGCAGCTGTAGAGCGCCATCGCTACCAACTCGAGCCGCATATCCCGGAGATCGTCCAGTTCGAGCGCTGGCGCGACAGGGATGTGCTCGAGGTCGGATGTGGAATCGCGACCGATGGCATCAACTTTGCCCGCGCGGGTGCCCGCTACACCGGCGTGGATCAGAGTCGAGTCGCGTTGGCTCTCGCTCGGCAGCGCTTCGACCTCGAGAAATCCTCGGCAACGTTGATCGAGGGACGGGCGGATCGCCTTCCGCTTCCTAATAACTCGTTTGACCTCATCTATGCCCACGGCGTGATCCATCACATGGACAACACGGCAGGAGCCGTGAGCGAGTTCGGGCGCGTTCTACGGCCCGGAGGCACTGCGCTTGCCATGGTCTATCACCGAAGGTCGCTCAACTACTGGGCGACGATCATGAGCGTGCGCCGCGCGCTCGTTTCGTTGCTCTTGATCCCGGCCATGCCGCGCCTGATCGCTCGGGCCACGGGCGAGCGCGCGTCCGTTTTGGACGGACACCGCGAGCTGCTCAAGGCCCATGGGCTGCGCTATCTCACCGACAGCCGGTTGTTCCTCTCCAATAACACCGACGGTCCAGGTAACCCGCTGTCGAAGGTCTTCTCTCGGGAGGAGCTCGCCGAGCTGTTCAACGGATTCGTCGACGCGACTACCACGATTCGATACTTGAACCTTCGCACTTACCCCGGCCTACGCAGGCTCGAGCGCTCTCCGCTTGGGCTTCGTCTCGCCCGCTCGATCGGTTGGCATCTTTACGTGCGAGCAATCAAGCCGGCTCCCTCCATGCGACGGTCAGGCTCCCCAGGGGAATCCGCCTAAAGGACGCTACTGCACGTGTTGAGCTTGGACAGCGAGAATCTGATGTGGCGCGAGGTGGAGGACGAGGTCATCGTGCTGGACATGCGTACGTGGACCTATATGGGGATAAACGGCTCGGGGACCGTCTTGTGGAAGAAGATCGCTCGTGGCGCCAACCCCAGCGCCCTCGTTGATTGCCTGCGCGAGACATACGAGATCGACGAGCAGGTCGCCGCCCGCGACGTCGAGGCGTTCCTGTCGATGCTCAGGGAGCACGGCCTTCTGCGCAGCGAGGCGACGTGAGAGGCTCTACGCGCCGCTGGCCCCGGTTGCGCGCCGTGCGCTATCTGGCCGAGCCCGGGCTGCATACGCTGCGCGCCGCCGGCTGGGCGATGCGTGCCCTGCGTCAGGTTCGTCGAGATATGCCCTTCCAAGGATTGGACGTTCGCGTCCTGGCTCCACCGTCCGCGACTAGGCTGGGCGTGCGCGGCGTCGAGGCTGCGCTGCGGATGCGTGGCGCCACGTGCTTGGAGCGCTCGCTGATCGTTCAGCGCTGGTTGATGGCGTCCGGGAGTCCCCACGACGTGCTGGTGGGTGTTGCCGGTAGCTCACGGTCGATGGAGGCCCACGCCTGGATCCAGCGCTACGACCGCGAGGAAGAGGACTTCCACGTGCTCACACGAGTTCTGCCGCACGAGTAGCTCTGCGAGATGGAACCGCCCCCCGTGATCCGCTCGGAAATCGAGCTGCCAGAGCACCTTCGTTTGACGCCGCAGGAGGAGCTGTGGGCGATTCCGATCGGCCTCGACCTCCGCACCCAGCCGCTCGCCCCGGAGTCGCGCGTCTCGAGTCCACGCGCGGCGCTCGAGGCGGTGATGCTGTCATGTCTGCAGCGCCCACCATGTGCGGTGTCCTTCTCCGGCGGCATCGACTCCTCGGTCGTGCTCGCTCTCGCCGTCCATGTCGCGCGGCGGGAGGGGCTGCCGCTGCCGATTCCGATGACCAACCGCTTCCCGAACGTCGTTGAGGCTGACGAGAGGGATTGGCAGGAGCGCGTCATGGCCCATTTGGGCCTAGACGATTGGGAGCATCTTGAGTGGGACGACGAGCTCGACATGCTGGGCCCTATGGCCACGGACATCCTCCGCCGCCACGGGATCTTGATGCCCTTCAACGGCCACTTCCACTACCCGCTGCTCGAGCGCGCGGCGGGCGGCTCTTTGCTCTCGGGGATCGGCGGAGACGAGCTGTTTGAGCTCGTGTTCAGGGGTACCGCTGCACGCGTCTTGTTCCAGCGTCGTCGACCGCGGGTACGTGAGCTGCGGTCCGTGACATTTGCACTTGCGCCGCGTCCGGTCCGAGCTGGCATCAAGGCTCGGATGCGTCGGACGCTGTTCGAGAGCTATCAATGGATCCGGGCGCCGCATCGGCGCCGGCTCGCGCGGGCCTACGCAGACTGGGAAAGCCACGACCCGCTTCGCAACGATCGGGCGCTGCGGGAGTGGTGGTGGCGCAGCCGTGAGGTTCAATGCAACGTGGCCAGCAAGCGCGTGCTCGCAGCCGACTTCGACGTCGACATCCGCCACCCGTACCTGGATCCGGACGTGCTGGCCGCGTGTGCACGGGCTGGCGGGGCCCCTGGACTCGGGAACGGATCCCGCGCCCGGGGCTTCGAACTGCTCGCCGGCGACCTGCTGCCGCCGGAAGTCCTGCGACGGCGCTCAAAGGCGTCGTTCGGCGGGGCCTTTTGGACAGGCCATGCGCGCGCCTTCGTCGCGCGCTGGGACGGGACGGGCGTGGATCGCGAGCTCGTCGACGTCGACTCCCTGAGAGCCGAGTGGTCAAAGCCAGCGCCCGACCCGCACAGCTTCGTCCAACTCCAGCGTGCCTGGCGAGCGTCCAAGCCTTGACGCCGGCTGATCGAGTTTGGTAGGTTCCTACCTAGAAGGATCGCTCTTCGTACGTACGAATAGAGGTGGGCATGAAGCGAGACTACACGACGCCAACCATCAAGGTTCTTGGGTCGCTGCGCGAGCTGACTCTCCGCGATAAGCACGAAAACGCAACGCCCGACGGCGACGTCTTCATGGGCAAAGCCCTTACGTCGTAAAAGATATTGCGCACTCAGAGCGCCAAGCTCGGTGGCGACAGCTTGACGCCACCGGCGCTGCGTTCTGACCAGGAATACGTATACGGCTCGGGCGCCTCAAGGCCTCAGGCGGTCATCCCTGCGATATGGCCGTAGAGTTCGTTCGCGCTCTCATCGATCCCTTCGAGATTCCGGGGGCGTCGGACGCGTAGCATTGGCAGCGCGAACAGCGCCATCAGTCGCGACAAAGCGCCGGGCTCCGGTGGCTCGTCTCGTAGGGCCAAGCTCGCGAAGAGGACGTTGACCCGCTCTGCCGGGGGCACGCTGCGAATGTCAGGCTCACCCCAGTCCAGCTGAATCCACCCGCTCAGCGGGACTTCAGCCGCCACCTGGTCGAGGCGAACACGCCAGCGCTCGCGACCGCCCACCACGCCGATCGCGCAGCCCACCCCAAGCACGGACGCAGCCTCCTCTCGCAGGTCGATGCAACGGGGCCCCGCGAGACCTTGCAATCTCGCGCTGACTATGAGCAGGTCGTCCGTGAGCACGGGCACCCCCCGCTGGGCTAGTGCGGCAAGCAACGAGCTCTTGCCGGCTCCCTTGTATCCGAGGACCGCCCATGCCTTCCCGTGGGCAACGAAAGCCCCTGCGTGGAACGCCGGCATCCCCGCCCAGTGTGCGGCGACGAGCGCTGTCGAGGCGAGATAGGGCTGCGCGATCTCGCTAGGCGCCGGGGTGCGCGGAAGATGCATCGTCGACGTCCGTCCGCAGCGATCGAGATCGACCCAGCCGCCCGGCAGCGACCTGATCCTCGCGCGCGAATCGTCGACGAACTCTCTCGATGTTCCGTCCCCATCTGCAAGCACGATATGCCAATCCATCCATTGCTCAGGTGCCTGGACGAGAAGGTCGCCGGCGCCAGCCAGGCCCGGCAAATGCAGGCCATGTGCCCCCGGGCGAGTGACAACGCCGTGGCGTGGTCCGTGTACGGGCTCGCCAGCAACGGGGAACGGCGAGTTGCGAATGGGGTCACGTTCCATCGGTGGCCGTCACGTCGAGCCAGGCTGGAGACCGAACCCAGACCGCATCGCGACGAGTCTTCCACAACGCGACCGCGTAGCGAACGCATTCCAAGAGCAGATCGACGATCCACCTCGCTCGCGTCTGCCACCGCCTCTCGCCGCTGACGCCCGGCCATCGTAACGCGAGTGTTTCTGCTGGTGGCCACAGCCGCCGCTGCAAGAGCTCCCGGCGCCGACCACGCGGCGTCAGGAACCAGTTGACCAGCGCGACATTCGCCGCGATCTGCCCCTGGCTACCGTGCATCGGCCAGTTGGAAAGGCGAATCGCATGCTGTGATGCCTGTGAAAGCACCTGCCCATCGAACAGCGGTCCGGCGGGCAGCCCGCCGAGCTGCGCCGCGACCCGTGTAGACGTCGCCAGTAGGCCGAGGATCTCCGGGTGCTTCCTCGCGAGCTGATCCAGCTCGCCGGTGGCGAGGGTGCTGCCGAACCGGTCCCACCAGGTCGTAATGTCCGCGAGCAGCCGGATGCCCAGGAATCCATCACGCGCGTAGAACAGCAGCAGCGCCGCGAGCTCGTGGACGGTCCGCGCATGCAGACTCCCGTGGGCTCCTGGGAGGGCATCCCGCAGCATTTCGGCGCTGAAGCGTGACTCGTACCGGTAAATGCGCCAGTGCAGCTCGACTATCGGAAGCCCGTCGGGCCCGCACATCAACTCGTGCAGGTCCGGTTTTGCGCGTCTCGGGGTTCCCGCCTCTAACAAGCACCGATACCCAAGGGGCTTCAAAATGTCTGTGGCTCGAGCCAGGTCCGACTCGCCGACGAGTAGGTCGATGTCTCCGGAGACCCGCGCCTCGACCTGACCGTAGATGCGTTCGCCCAGCAGTGGCCCCTTCAGCGGGAGGACCCGAACGCCGCCGTCGCTCAAGGCTGCGGCCAACCGAAGCGTCAGCATCTGCTGGTAAACGCCTTGTCGTTGCGCAAACCCAGCGAATTCCGCCACCCGCTGGGCGAAGCTGTCTGGTGCTGCATCGCTGGTCTCGAGCAGCCGGCGACCAATCAGGGTCAGCATCCCGGTCTCGCGAAGGAACTCCTCCAGCTCGCGGAAGTTCGCCCGCGACGCCAAGTCTTCGATTCGGTCACGGTTGCGCGCACGTTGTGCGCGGGTGCCCGCGAGCAAAAGGGCGAGTTGACGCTCGGGCGCAGCCTGAGAGCTAACCATCAGAAGCGGGAAAGTGAGCCCCGTGACCTGGCGAAGCGTAACGATGCGCTTAACAGAATTATGGCCACGGGCACCACGACCGCCGCATAGATGAGTGCCACGCCCAGGCTGCCGTCTAGCAAGTCGGCGGGACTCTGACCGTCAAGCATTGCACCTCGCATCGCTTTCAACGTGTACGTCAACGGGGATATGTGCGTAAGGATGTGCGCGGCGCCCGGCAGCACCGAGACTGGGAATATGGCACCGCCGGCGAGCGAGAGGATGGCCACCACCATTGCCATCACGCTCGTTCCCTGCTGGATCGCGACGACAATCGCAGCACCCATAAAGCCGATTGCGAGGAACACCGTGATCGAGACGGTCAGGACGAGCAGTACTGAGAGCCAGTCGGGCGAAAAGCCCGAAAAGCCGAGGGGCACGGCGAGCGCGAGCACGACGGCCCCCTCGAGGATCGCTTCGATCACGGGTAACGCTGACCAGCCAAGCGCCAGCGCGACTGGCGGAATTGGCTGCGTGGCGAGGATCTCCAGGGTGCCTTCCACCTGATCGCGTCGGGCCGCCGTGGCCGCGGTCATGACCGCCGCGCGTAGAACATTGGCGAGCGTCACACCGATCGCGACGAAGCGAAAGTATTCGTCGGGTGTCCCCACCGTGGAGCCATGGCCGACTACGCGAGAGACGAAGTAAAAGAGCAGTATCCCGTAGAAGGCGCTGAACAAGCCGAGCACGAAGCTGAGCCGATAGGTCAGCGCGAGGCGAAGGTCCTTCAACGCAAAGATTCGTATGATTCCGAGCGTACGTATCATTGTGGCGCGAGCCTGGGTGCAAAGCCGTCCAACTCCTCAACTGTGCACGGATGCACCGCGCCGTCGCGCAGCCGATAGAGAGCATCAGCGTGTGTCATCAACTCATCCAGCTTGGGCGCAACGACTAGGACCGCTGCTCCCCGGCTGGCCTGCGCGCGAAGGAATGAAAGCATCGTGGCAGTGCCCGTCTCGTCGAGGCCGCGCAGGGGCTCGTCGATGAGCATGCACGTCGGCTCTCCTAACGCGGCGCGGGCCACGATGAGCCGCTGGCGCTGGCCGGCCGAAAGGTCGGCCGCCCACTGATGCGAGATCTGCGCCAGATCGAGTTCTTGCAGCAGTGCATCTACCTGCGCACCTGCAGCGCGGCTGCTCATCCCCCGCATTCGCGCGAACAGCAGCAGATTCTCCCGACCGCTGAGCCGCCAATATACGCTTCGCTCGTTGACAAACGCCACCCCGATGCGCTCGCGAACCCGCGCACCACTACGCACCACGTCATAGCCGTCGACGGTGACCTCACCGGCGTCCGGCCGCACCACCGTGGCGAAGACCCGCAGCATCGTTGTCTTGCCCGCTCCATTCTGTCCCTCGAGCACTGCAAGCGTGCCCGGTTGGACGTCGACGCTCGCCGCCGAGAGGACTAGTCGTCCGCCGAATGACCGCGTCAGTCTACGCGCGGAGAGCCCCGACGGCCCGCGCGACTCTGGAGTTCGCAGCTTTACGACCCTCATGCGCCCTCACAGGCTAATGTGTCGCGCACAGTACCGCTATGGGCCCATAGCTACTGAGAGCGCTCGAAGGCAGGCAAGGGAACATGGCACCCGAGCTACGCATGTGTGCCGCCGGGCGAGAGCGGCGCCTGACTGCGCACACCATCGCCCGGACTCGGCGCGCCGCCTGCGCCCGCAGAGGGGGATCCCTCGTCCGGATTGGCGTGCTTGGAGCGGCGGCTCCCAGCATGTGTCGACTCGGCGAGGTCACGCGGTGGCATGCGGCTTAAACGGCACCACACTGTGATGGGGAACAAAGCCCGGACCGACTGACCGCCGGCGAATGGACAAGGATGATCGTCGATCCCGCTTGGGCGCAATCTGTCCGAGATAGAGGCCGCATCGTCAGAGCTTCCGTCTGTATTATTGCCAGCGTGCGTCTGACGGCACGTGCTGAAACCCTGGCTCAGCGGGTTGTGGGCACGCTCGATACCAGCATCGTTTGTCCACACAGGATCTGATCTGGTGACAACAACCTCTGTGCCTAGACGGGTAGCAATCGTAACAAATATAGTCGCCCCTTATCGAATACCTATGCTGCGAGAGCTAGGGCGGCTAATTGAGTTGCGAGTCTTTTATTCTGCCGAAAAGGAGCCCAACCGACAGTGGGCAGTAGCACACGACCTGCCATTTAGTAATGAGATTGTGGGTGGCCGTGTGATACCGCTTCGTGGAAAATACATATATATCAGCCCCGGCCTAATATCCAGATTGGCAGCATTTCGGCCATCCGCCGTGGTTATTGCCGGGTTTTCCGTCCCAGCACTATATGCCCTTTTCTATTGCGCCCTAACAGGCGCGAAGGTAATAATTATGGACGAGGGAACTCGCCACACAGAGAGAGCACTGGGCGCATTCGGCCGACTATCGCGCTGGGCGCTCGTTAGGGCTGCTAAAGCCTACATAGCTGCCGGCACGCTGTCCACAGAGCGTTTTTGTGAATTGGGAGCCGAGCCGACGCACTGCGTCGTCGTGCCATGCGCCAGCTTTGACTTAGCGGGATATCCGAGGCGCGACTATTCCTCAGCCTCGGCGGTGCCCCGCATTCTGTATGTGGGGCAGTTCATTGAGCGTAAGGGGGTGCTGCAGTTGATCGACGCCGTGGACCGCGTCAGAACGTGTCGGCCTGTGAGCCTAACGATCGTGGGTCACGGTCCGCTTGACGAGACTTTGCGAAGTCTAATATCGGGTCGACGCCTCGCGCCGTGCGTGACCGTCCGCGGCTTTGTGGATCAAACGGAGCTGCCACGGCTATATGCCGAACACGATCTCTTTGCGTTTCCAAGCCTCGAAGAGGTCTTTGGAGTCGTGCTCCTCGAGGCAATGGCGGCGGGATTGCCAGCGATCTCTTCTTGTTTCGCAGGAGCAACACCGGACTTCGTGGAGGCCGGCAAGACTGGGTGGATAATGGACCCGTCGTCACCGGATGGAATTGTGGGCGCGTTGGACGCGGCTCTAAACGCAAGACATGCTTGGCCTGATCTCGGTGCCGCGGCGCGCAAGCGGATCGAAGAGACCTCCCCGCAGCGGGCGGCAAGAGAAGTTGTCCGTGCGTTGGATATTGCCGAGCGGCTTCATAGCTAAAGTGAGCATGACCGGGCCCGTTCATGGGTCCACCATGATGTGAGAGTCGGTGGCTGTTGTTTGTGTGAAGGGTCGGAAGGTGGCCGTCTCGCGGAGTGAGCCCGTAGGGCGAACGCAGTGAGGCGGCGGGCGCGTCGTGCTGGGCCCTCCATGCTTTGGCGAACCTAGAGGGTGCCTTCATCCCGAGCGCTGAGTGCGGTCGTGCTCGTTGTAGTCACGGCGCCAGTCCTCGACGATGACCTTCGCCTCGGCGAGGCAGGAGAACAGCTCGACGGCGAGCAGCTCGTCGCGGATGCGCGAGCCGAAGGACTCCACGTAGCGGTTCTGCCAGGGTGAGCCGGGCTCGATGCTGACCGGACCCCGTTCATTGGTCCAGCTGGTCTGGACCCTTTGTAATGGGCCGCGGTTGCGAAAGTGTCAGGTGGCGAGGTTGTCGATGTAGAGGCTTGGTCTTCCCCCGGTCTCGTTGACACTTTGGGTTAGTCGGCTATCTCGATTCCAGACGGGCGGGGTTTGATGATCTCGTAGTCGACCGGGGAGAGCATCCCGAGCGTCGAGTGCCTTCTCGTGGCGTTGTAGAAGATCTCGATGTAGTCGAACACGGCGGAGCGTCGTTCGGCCTTCTCGCGCCAGGTGCGGCGCCTGACGAGCATTTTCCTGAGTGTGGCGAAGAACGACTCCGTGACGCGTTATCCCTGCGCTCGCCGCCAGAGCCCATCGAGCGGGCGATGCCGGCCTGGCGCGCGGCTTGCCCGAAGGCCAGTGACACATATTGCGACCCCTGATCGGAATGCACTATGAGCCCGGTCTGCGGTTCTCGGCGGGCGACGGCCATTCGCAGCGCGTCGATGACCAGCTCGGCTTTCAGGTGATCGGCCATCGACCAGCCGACGATTCGTCGTGAGTAGAGGTCCTGCACGGCTGCGAGGTACAACCAGCCCTCCCAGGTCCTGAGATACGTGATGTCCGCGCACCAGAGAACGTGCGGGGTCCCTGGTCGGAATCGCCGCTCCACGAGGTCGTCGGCGACACGTACGCCGGCCACGCGGATCGTGGTGCGCCCGCTCTTTCGGGTTACGAGCCCAGAGATCCCGGCCATCGCCATCAGGCGCTCCACGCGCTTTCGCGCGACCCGTACGCCACGCGCCATGCGCAGCTCGGCGTGAATGCGAGGCGAGCCATAGACGCCACGGTTCGCCTCCTGGATCTCCTTGATCTGCTCGATCAGCCAGGCGTCGGCGAGGTCGCGGTTGCTCGGCGCACGCTTCACCCAGGCATAGAAACGCGAGACACTCCGAGGACCTCACAGAGGAGAGCGACCGGATGGCTTGCCCTCTCCGCCGCGATGAGCCTGAAGGCGCTCACCGGGTCTCGCTCTCCCGGGCGAAGAAGGCCTCCGCGTTTCGCAGGATGTCCTTCTCCTGCTCGACGCGACGGACGGGCCTCGGAGCTCTCTGGGCTCCTCGCGCTCGGCCGAGGTCAACCCGTCATTGCGCTCCCGGCGGTCCAATCGATCCTGCTTGATCCAGTTGCGAATGCAGGAGTCGGCGATCCCGAGCTCTCTGGCTACCTGGGCGGCCGGACGACCGTCTCGGACAAGCGCGAGCGCTCCCTCGCGGAACTCCTTGGGGTATGGCTTTGGCATGGACACCATCCACTCGCAGGCGCCTCATGGCGCCTCAGATCAGGTGTCAAGGAAAGCGGGGGAAGACCAAAGCGGGGGAAGACCACTGTGGGTCGCTGACATCACCTATCTCGCTTCAGCTGCGAGTTCTCGCGCTCGAGCTCCTTCAGCCGCTTGACGTCGTCGGCCTTCATCCCGCCGAACTGCCCGCGCCAGCGATGATAGGTCTGCTCGGAGACCTCCAGCGCCTTGCACACCTCGGGCAGCTGTGTGCCCTCGGCGAGCATCCGCTCCGCCTCTCTGAGCTTCCTCACGATCTGCTCCGGCATGTGTCACCGCCTCTTCATCTGCAACGCCCTTTTCTCGCCCATTCTCACGGGCACGAAGGGCTCGCACAAGCACCAGCCCGAACTCAGGGGAGCGCACCAAAACTGCTCGCGCGGTTGCACAGCGAAGCCGACGACCTCCCCATCCGCGACGTACCCAGAGCCGCGCGAAACGCCGGCACGATCGCCGGGATCAGCACGGATAAGCAGATGCTCACGAGGGAGCGGCCGTTGCCTGCTGTAGCACCAACGCGCGCACTCGAGACGCTAGCCCGCGCACTTGAAGCCCTAGGGGTCGCCAAGCAGGTTCCCGGCCCGGCGGCACGTATCGAGTTTGTAGACGTCGACGTGTTCGAGGACACCCCCACGGACACGCCGGAGCAGAGCCCCCGATATGCGATAAAGCTAGGCCTCCGGTCAGACGGGCCCCCTCGCCCTGAAGGCGCATTTGGCTGAGCAACACGCTGACAGACCACTAGGCGTGGTGCGTCCCGGCTGCACCACTACTGGCGAGCACTCGCTTCAGCGCGGCAGTGAACAATGGTGCCAGCTCTTCGGCGTACCTCGCCGTCACGTGACCCCGGTTGAGGTAAACGACCGTGTGGCCGACGACCATCGGGCATACGCCCTGGTAGCAAGTCCATGGTGTGGTGTCGAGAAACACGCCAAAAGCCTTCGTGGTCGATTCGACGCTCGCCGTGATTCGGGCCTGCCCAGGTCCTTCCCGGTGGCTGCAGTGCTTCATATTGGCCTGTGACGACAGGAGGCAGTCGGTCGGTTCCTGTTCCTGCCCGGGGGGATCGCCGATAACAACAATTTGGTGGGCTGACGATCGAACTGATTCACCAAATCCGGAGATGCCGTAAAGGACACCCTCTTCCTCGTTTTCGACGTTGCCCTCAGATGGCACGACGTTATAGCTGCTCGAAACGAGTAGTAGCGACGGATGCAGGGCGCGCACCTGCGAAACTGCCCACTTGTACCAGGAGCCGCATGGGCTGTTGTCGGCCCATACGATCGCTGTACAGCCACTTTTCATGATCGCTCGCACGCCGTATTCCTCGCGTTGTGCAAAGTTTAGGATCGCTGGCATCCACATGTTGGCGTGTGAGTCCCCGAACACCACGAGGGACTTCCTGCGGGAGGTGTCTCCAAAGCTACATATCGAACTGCGTGTCGCCGGGACGTCGCCAATGCATCCTTCGGGGGGTGTGTACTCAGCGCTTGGGAGTTCGAGAGCCGACGGTATCACGGGCGACGGAAGCGGGCGCGCCTTGCGCACCGCACCAACGGCTTCCACTAGAGCCGGCGGGCTCTGGGGACGCCAGCCCGCGGGTTCGGTGCCCGGGATCAAGGAACCGTGGGGCGCTTCGGGCGCTTCCGTAATGGTTTCTGGCGCACGGTACACGCGGGCCACATTCACTGCGTTTTGATAATCGCTCCAATGAATCGAACTGACAAGAAGTACGGTTAAGATCGCCGCCGGCCAGAACGCGAGTGCGACTGAGCCTTGCAGCTTGGGCGTTTGACGGATCGGGTTCTCAAAGAACGCGTAGGTGACAATCGAGAGCACAAATGCGCCCGCGAGAAGAAGCAGGTTCGTTGTGACCGAAAGGCTATGGCCCACATGGTCAGCGGCCAAGACAAGCACCGGCCAATGCCAGAGGTAAAAGGCGTACGAGCGATCGCCCACATAGCCAACGGATCGCAGAGACAAGATCCGCGACGCCGCGACGCGCGAGTGCTCGACGTGGATCCCACCCGCGATAACGGCTGCGGCACCTACCGTTGGCAACAGGGCGGGTAGGCCCGGAAATAAAGTGGAGCTGGAGTACAACGTGCTAGCGATAAGGATTGCGGCGATCCCGAGCCAGCCAATGAGGACTAGCATCGCCCCTGGAAGGCGCGCGAACCGATGCACGGTGAGAGAGAGGACTGCCCCCAAGCCCAACTCCCAAGCGCGCGCGAGCGAAGAGAAGTAGACCGCCGTCGGGTTGTGATGCGTGTCGTAAACGGCGTACACCAAAGACACTGCTGTGATAGCCACCGCGGCGATCGCCAAAGCGCGGAATGATCCTCGAGATAGCGTCCGCTGCCCCGAGCGACCACGGATCACTACGCCGAGAAGGGCGAGCGCGACCAGCAGAGGCCAGACGAGATAGAACTGCTCCTCGACCGACAGCGACCAGTAGTGCTGGAGCGGCGACGGCGGCTGCCCCATTGCGAAGTAGTTAGTGCCGATACTTGCGAAATGGAAGTTCGCCACAAAGAAAGTCGCAGAGATGCTGTCCACCAGAACTTGGTGTGCGCGCTCTAGGTTGAGCAAGCCAGACGCCGCAAGGTCGGTGACTACGAGCGTGAGCGTCGCGGCGGGTAGGATTCGACGTGCTCGGCGTGAGTAGAACTCGGAGAAATACCTACGGGAATCGTCTCCACGGGCACGTGCCTTGTTGGCTGCCGACACGAGCAATCCGGTGATCAAGTAGCCCGAGAGCACAAAGAACACATCTACGCCGACATAGCCGCCCTTCAGAAACCGGACGCCCGCGTGGTTGAGGACAACCAAGAGCACGGCGAGTGCGCGCAAACCCTGGATGTCTCGACGACGACGCGTCGCTAGGTACTTGCCGCCCTGCATGCCCGTCTGGGTTGACGCTTGGTGCATGCAGCGGGCAGTGTACAGAGCAAGGTCTAGCCGAACACCGAGCGGACTGCCTTCCTTATCGCCTTGAAGCCGTCAACCACGAATAAGACGCCCCGCTCGGGATCAGGCCCCGCTCGATCAGATGGGACAAGAGCGCCGTGGCGACGTCGCGTTCTCGCTGCTCCCCTCCCACAGCCCGAGCGGCAGCTTCACGCCGTCCCTGGTGATCCCAGGGCGACGATGTTGGTGCGGCCCTTCAGGTCGATCCAGTTGAGCATCATCACCGCCAGGCGCACGTCGTGCGGGCGCCGGCCCATCAGCTCCGGAAAGCGCCTCGCGCGTACGCTCCACGAACGTGCGCGAGACCGAAGACTTCGAGACCGAGCGAGCCTTGGCGGCGACCTCCTCGCCGACAGGCTCGTCCGCGCGGGCATAACGGCGCGTGGAGACGCCGGCGAGCATCCGCTCGAGCACGGTCACCTCACCGGGCTCATGCCCGTGACGAACCGCGGCGCGATCGGGGTCGTGTTTGCCCTTCGGACCGACGACCTCGCTCACCTGCTGCTCCATCAGCACGCCCAGCCCTACGCCCACGCTGAGCCCGAGCAGGCCCTGCTTCGCTGCCCCGAGGAGCTGTCCGGAGCGCCTGCTGCACGCGCTGCGGCAGCACGGTCTCATCGCTGGTCGCTTGCGCGACCGGTACGTTGCCTGTAACGGCGGTTCCTCCTTCGATCTTTAATGGGATCGCCCGCCACGCTCCCCAACCGGAGCGGACGGGCAGGAGGGACCGCCGCCGTCTACGAAGTTCTACGAGCTACGGGACAAGCTCCAATCGAAGGGCGGCGTGGCTACTTGATTGCCTCGATGTGAACGCTGTCAAACTCGCGCCAATCGAGCTCCGCGGCCGCTGTGCTCCCGCCGACTCGGTACGGCCGAACCATCGGGTCGCGGAAACCGGCCCTCGAGATACGGTAACTCATGCTCTCGCCGTCGTACATCCACTCATGGCCGTTCTCATCGGTGCGCATGACTCGCCTGATAAGCCTCTCGAGCGTCCCGCCCTTACGACCGCTCCGGAGACTCATCCAGGACACAAACCCATCGGCGATCGGCTCATTTGGGTCGAGCGCGAAGAACCTGCGATCACCATCGATGAACTTCGTCGCACCCATGCGGAGATCGGGGACGACTACCCGAAGAACGCCGCTCGGCTTCAGTACTCGGTGGCACTCACGAAGTACGAAATCAAGGTCACTCGGCCGCAAGTGCTCAAGCAGGTGCGACGTGTAGACAACATCCACCGTGGCATCGGCGTGCGGGATGCCCTTAGTGACATCTACGCACCGGGTCGTCTTGGGCCACTCGAGAAGGTCACCCTTGCTGGCGAGACCGGCTCGGTGCGCGATCCGAATCGCCGCCCTCAGCCGCGCGCTCCGTGACACCAACACGGCGCGAGAGCGGTCGTAGTTCGTCCATCCGGGTGCGGCTTGGAGACCCGCCCCAAGATTAAGCATCACAGCCATCCGCCGTAGCCTAGTCGATCGTGCGAACAGGTTGGACCATGCCTGCCGACGGACGGCACACTGCCCGCCCACGCTGATCTCAACGGATGGCGTCAGGCTCCACCATCCCGGTCTCAACCGTGTCCTTATCATGTTGCGCTTGTCCAGTGACATGTGCCTTGTCCGCTTGCTGCGGAATGGCTCGATTCCCGAAGACTTCGCGCCAGACCCATGCCAGCGCGAACGTCTCCACTGCCAAGGACCCCAAAGCCGCCCCAGTACTACCTAACGGAGGGATCAGGCCGACGTACAAGCAACATGCGACGCCAAGAAGACAGGTTGACATCCACGCAAGCCGTTGACTACGGAAGCTCATGACCATGCCGCTCACTAGCGGACCGGACATGACCGTGGGAACGGGTAGCAAACCAAGAAGCAAGAATGTCGCAACCGGTAACACACCTCCGTGTGTCACTACCCTGAGAACCCATGGGCCGAGGACCATGCACAACACGCTAGCTGCAACAGCCACGCCGGCCAAACGCTGCTCGAGCCACATCAGGCTCGCTCGCATGTGGTTCGGGTCGGCCAACGCAGGCAGTGCAAGTGGAGTGATCCACTTGATCAGACCAACCCCGACAAGCACTATACGAAAGTACGTTCCGTAGATCCCCGCGACAGCAGCGGCACCGAATAAGGCTAGAAGTACCGTATCCAGCCTCCCATATACAGTTGTGACGAGTGCGTAAATGCCATTCGCAAGATGTCGTCGATACAGCCGCGCGGCACGCACGGGCGACATCCACCTAGGGCGCACCTCAACAGTGTGAAGTGTGGCCAGGGCGCAGACGCCATTACACGCAGCAAACAAGAAAAGCACCTCGGCGGCATTGAGTGCCGGCAGCACGAGCACCAAGCCAATAAGCAGCACATTCGGTCCGATTAACGCGATGCTTGCATACGCGAGCCTGTGCGCGGCAAGGAACGCCTGTACAAGTAAGAGCGCTCCTGTTGTGGCACAAGCCAATGAGGCGAGCGGTACGGCAGCTACACTTCGTGGCATCACGAGCACGGCAGCACACGGGAGGCTAGCTCCAACTGAGATCGTGATCTTGCTGCCGGTCAGAGCGTCCGTGTCCGCGTCTTTGCGGGCCAGAGCTCTCGCCAATGCGACTTCCAAGCCCCCATCGACGACGCACTGGACCATACTCGCTGCCGATATTCCGGCGACGATCACCCCGAACGTATACGCTGACTCGCGTCGTGTGAGGACAGCTACGACAGCAAAGGCGAGCAGCTTGCCAACCAGGTCTACGGTGGCAAATACTGTACTGTCACGAAACAGTTTCTTTGCCGATAATACCGACGTTGTGCCCAAATCGGGTCGCACTCTTATTCAATCTCGCGCTCGCTACGCCTGTGTTCGTGTCCTATAGGAGCGACATAAGCTGCAATTGCACCGCGGACCATTTTGCGCCGCTCCGTTGTCGTGGCATCGGTCACAAGGATAGGGATATTTGGAAGCGTCGAACACTCGGCGTGTTGGCCGGCTACGCCTCGCTCCCGTCACGACGGATGGGCGTCAGTGCTTACTACCCGTCGCCTTTGGGACCCTCCGCATGTGAGGATCGCGTCGACGAAGGTCTCGGCGAGCGCGGCGCCGCGGCTTCGCAGCTCGCTGAGCGACCTGGGGTCGGCCGCGCGGGGGGCGACGGGGATCAGCGTGTCGGCACTTTCTAGGCGCCGCAGGTACCCTTGGCGCTCAAGCTCACGATCGACCGCCGGTTGCGCGCCCGCGAAGACCGAGTAGGTTGGTACTCTCATCAGGGCCGCCTCGCGCGTCATTGTCCCGCCTGCTCCAACCACGAGGTCGGCTTGGTATATGAGCGAGCGCGAGTCGATAGCACGGTCAGGCACGATCACGTTGCTAGGCACAAGTGCTTCGATGGCCTCCCGCTGCTCTGGGTAACGCACAAGCACAACGACGCTCGCGTGCGGATCCTTGCCCAGCGCATGAATCGCTTGTCCAAACAGCGGGTTGCCGATCCGGTGGTAGGTAGCCCTCGTGGGTGGCGTGCGAACTACCACTATGTAATGGTTGTTGCGCTCTACTCCGATTGAGCTGAGCACACTACGATCAGGCTCGAAGTCCCCGAGGTAAATCTCCTCCTTGAAGCCCGCGTAGAAGCGTGTACGACGGTCGGTGGCCCCCTGTCGGCGAACGACGGAATTGCGTAGCGCCTCAGGTAACAGGATCATATGTGCAAGCCGGAAGGCGATGTGGTTGGCCGGTTGTCCCTCGTAGTCCATGGCGGTGACGACCGGTACGCCGAGTGCACGGGCGGCCAGGATCTGGCCATAGGAGTTGTGCGAGACGGCCACATCAGCATGGAAGCTCCGCGCCCATCGTCGGAGCATCTCTATCCGCTCGACCATAACTCGTCCTTTGTGCGCGCGCGAACGGGGACTCTCGCCACCGATGGCCGTCGCGTCGGGCCAGCGCTCAAGGGTTAGCTCCATGGTCTGGGCGTTGTCACGCGCGGTCACACCTATTTCATGGCCGAGGTTTTCCAGCCGCCGTGAAACGGCAGCAAAGAGCAGCGGGTGCGGCGAGTTCGAGAGGTCTATCCAGATCCTCATGCGTTTACGTCGGCTGTGCGCTGTAACCAGGTCAACGCCTTGAGCATCGGTGCCGCCATCCAGCGCATATGCGGCGCTGAGTTTGCCCAGCGCCGTCGACGCTGGAACAAGTAGGAGCCATCGCGTCGGCGCATGCGGCGCTGGGCAAAGCCAAATACCGTCCAGGCGAACGAGCCGTACGCCGGATCGCTTGTGCCGGCAAGCGCCATGGTCTGAATCCCTTGGGCCACGCACTGAACGTCAATTGGATACATCGCATCCGGCGTGTACTTAGGCGTGCCGTCCTCAAGGAACAGCGTGCGCCTGTAGTAAGCCAGGCCGCGCTCTAATGCCACACCGCCATCGACAGCTATACCGGCGTCGGCGCTGAAAACGAGCGAATCGAGGACGTACCCCGTGTGAAAGTTGTCAATCCACTGCAGGCGCGGCCGCTCGCCGTAGGGCCACGAACCGTCGGGTCGTTGGCAGCCGATCGTCCAACGTAGCCCGGCTTCGGCCGCGGCGCGCATATCCGCGCGGCCAGAATGGCGGGTGAGACGCGCCAGCAGGGCACAGACGAGTGCGTTGGCGTTGTGTATCGGCGTGCGGTCGTCTACGAGGTAGCCGAAGAACGCTCCATCGCCATCCTTGGTCTGGGGCACGTAGCGCAGGAAGAAGTCTCCGCTCGCTGTCGCTAACTCAAGCAGTCGATCGTCACCAGTGGCCTCGTATGCGTCGAGCAGTGCAAGACCCGCAAAGGCTGTCGCGATCGTATTCGGTGCGCCATTGGGGTAGAAGAAGACCCGAGTCTGGACGTCGAAGTGGTAGCCCCAGCAGGGCTCCTCGTAGCCCGGGCAGCGCAGCACCTCCAATGCGCGTAGCGTCTCCGCCAGGCGCACACGGCCCTCGTCGCCTGGAATTGCGCCTAGGGCATAGCTGGACACGACCTGGGCAATCGCTGAGGCGCTCTGGCCGCACGGGACCCCGAGCACTGGGCGCAGGTTGAGCGGCGAGCGCTTCACCACTTGCGTGAGTGCGCGGCGCCCGACCTCAGTCCGCTTCAATGGTACAACCAGACGAGCTGCGTTGAGCCCGTCATAGGGATCTGTTCCCGTCCACTTCTGTGCTCGGCCCCACTTCTCGAGGCGTAGAAGCGCATCGGCCAGCGAAGCACGCTGGTGGCCTGACGGTGTGCGGACGACCTCAGCAGGATCGATCATCGTTTGAACTCACGGTCACAGGTCGGCGGGCTCGAAAGCAGTGCTGCACATAACCAATAGCCTTCTATTCCCGATAGCCTAGTATTCGGTGTTGCCCTACGCGATACGCCCATTTACTCACGCTCGGCCCTGTCGGGCCTGCGCGCGATGATCGCCGCATTGCGCACCGCTCGGCCGACGAAACGTTGTGCGGCCATAGCTATCTGGTACCGTCGGCCCACGCGCCGTGGAAAGCAGCACGAGGTCGGACTGAGCCCACGCCTTGCAATCAGATACGGCGAGCTCAACGCGTTTGGGCCCGTGCGACTGTCCTGGAAGCGACGGTTTCGATGGGGCTAAGCATCGACTAGACGTGAAACCATCTGCTGACTCCATGTTAATGCCTTCGGCGGCCCGCCACGACGAGGCCGAAGCCGAGCATCGGTTCTTGACAGATGCGTCGCTGACCTCTCTGGTAGTAGTCGGTGCAAGCCCTCCGCCAGTGCATGGGGTCGTGATCATGACGGGTCAGCTTCTCGCCGCCTTACGGGAGCTTCGCGCGTGCGCGGGTCATCTCGATACACGCGACCCGCGTCCGCTAGAGAGAGTAGGTCGCTTGGATGTCCGCAATGTGACACTCGGGCTGCGCCACGCCTGGCACCTGAACCGGATGCTGGCACGCAGCCACACGGCGACAGGTGTCCACATCTCGCTGTCCCAGGGGACATGGGGATTCCTACGTGACGCAGTCTTCATCGGACTCGTTCGCTTGCGGCGCCGGCGCCTGTACATCCAACTCCATGGGGGCGCTCTCGCCGATTTTCACGAGCAATCGAGTCTACCGATGCGGTGGCTGATTCGAGCGATTCTACACCAAGCATGTCAGGTCTGGGTCTTGACGCCGACGCTGCGTTCGCAGTGCCGCGGTTTAGTCTCTGCGGATCGCGTGCACTGCATCTCCAACGTGGTTGACGACCCCATCGCTGGGATCGCTTCGGTGCCGCCCGATGAGCACCAGGATCCCACCGTGCTCCGCATACTCCACCTCTCGAATCTGCTCCCCGAGAAGGGCTGCTTCGATTTGCTCGCAGCTTTGCGGCTGCTCGGGCCTGAGTCCGCCGGCTGGGAAGTGCGACTCGTCGGAGAAGCCTCGCCTACCGTTGAGGAGCGCTTACGCCGCGAGATCGCTGTCCTGAATCACGCAGGAGTGGCGCAGGTAAGTCTGCTCGGCTCGCTCACTGGCGACCGCAAGAGCGAGCAGTACGCTTGGGCAAACGTCTTCGCGTTCCCGGCAATCGGAAAGGAGGGGCAACCCCTGGTGCTGCTCGAGGCATTAGGCGCCGGCGTACCGGTCGTTGCCACATCCCAACCAGGCATACGCGACACCGTGGCCGACGGCCGGGAGGGCCTACTGATCGCGCCGCGTGATACGCAGGCGTTGGCGGCTGCGTTCGTCCGCCTTTCGCGCGAGCCTGACCTTCGAAGCCAGCTTTCGATCAACGCGAGGGCTCGGTACGAGTCCTCGTACCGACCAGAGCGGCTGAGGCGAGATCTGATGTCCTTGCTCCGTTCATGAAACGGCATCGCTTCACTCATGGGCAGTTCACCGCGCTCACATGCTCCTCCACGCTTATCGGCCCTGTCGTGCCTTGCGCCGCTCCACGCAAAGCGACTCTCGCGCGCCCGGCCAACGTGGCGCTCACGATAGCCAGCAAGGCTCTTACGCATGATCGGCGGACGCCACCGTTGGAGCATGTTGACCGCGCGCGACCTTCACAGGCGACGCACGGTCCCCTTCGACACGCGCGGACGAACGCCTGCCGCGAAAGGGCCATGGTAGCGTGGCACCAGCGGTGATCCTCAGATCGCCGTCGCAGAGCTTGGGTTGACGCCATATTCAAGATGCGAAGATTCCCTGCATTCATACACGCGAACCGGCCTATACATTTCCTCTCGACGTCGCTTGCGAGCATCTCAACCGGCGCGATAGTCGCAGCAACAAACTCGTCCGTTGCTTCTGCCGGTGCGCTCGGCATCGCTATCTGCGCTGTGATCACACTCATGGTTTCCGTCGAGGCTCTACTAATAGTGCTTCTCGGAACTTCGCCAATTGGTCTCGAGCAACTTACCAATGGTCATCGCAACCTTCTTACGAGCTACGGTGGTTTCGACGTCGCCAGCTTACGGCTTGGGATTCTCGTCGCTGCTGGCGGAGTTGTCCTCGCGGTGAGGGGACTGCCGCGGCGTCTCGTGTGGCAGGAGAAGGCGTACGCGATTCTCATCTTGTGGCTTCTGGCGTCGCTGGCCATCTCACCCAATGTGTTTGGAGGCATACGTTACACAGCAAAGGTCAGCGCGCTATTTGTTGCCTGGCTTGCGTTTTCATGTCTTGTTCGTAGGTACGGACGCAAAGTCATCATACGGCTCATGCTGATAACACTGGCACTGCTACTCCTGTGTGACTACGCCTTGCTCGCGGCCGGTCTCACATATAGCGGCGCCGGTGGCGTGGCCCGCTTCGGCGGAGCAGCAAACGCACCGTCGGCCGGCGCTCTCTCGGTTGCCATCCTTGCCTTGGTCGCCCTCTACGTCTGGCTGAGCGACCACAAGCGATATGCACTCATTCTCTACGTTCTTGCGTGGGGGCCGGTATTATTGAGCGTGACGCGCATTGCAATCGCGGGCTTTCTCCTAAGTAGCGTGCTCTTGTCGACATTGATGGGCCGCCTACGCCAAGCGCTTTTCATCGTGTTGCTCATCGGGTTGGTGACTGTCTCTTATGCGCCGCTCAGGGAACGAATGGCCTTCGGCTCTGCCTCGCAAAGCTGGCAGGCGGTTCTTAGCTCATTTCAGAAGCAAGGGGTCGGCGGGATCAACACGGAGGGCCGTTTACATCTTTGGACTCCTCTATGGGAACAGTTTCAACATAGTCCCGTTATAGGGAGCGGAGTTGGGGAGTCGGAAGCTGTAGTCGGGTCGATCACGGACGCATACGCTCAGCAGGCCCACTCTGACTACCTGGCGATGCTCGTAAATGGTGGCCTCGTCGCTGGAGGATTGTGGCTGCTGTCCCTTGGTGGATTGGCATTCAGGTTCATGAAACGACGCCAGATCACCGCGCTTGCTGCAGCTGGAATAGTTCTGTATTTCCTTACGGCGATAACAGATAATGCGGTTGAGATGTATGCCGAGCTCGGAATACCGTTAGCGATGCTAATTGCGCTCGCATTTTCCCATCAGGGAGACAGCCACTATGATGGTGCGTCATCGCGCGGGAGCACTGGACACGCCGTTATGCGTCACCAATCCGAGGATCGGCCGGTTGTGCAGCGAGATTCGCTTCTCGGCCACACCTAACTGACAGCCAAACACAACATCATCGCTCGTGCGTCGCGGCGAGCTTTACCACGCCGTTCGGTGATGCGGGCGTCGGTAGATTTAGACGCTCGAGAAGCTCACCCACTCGCTGGGCGGCACGTCCGTCCCAAAGCGCCGGCGGCTCAGTAGCCGGTCTCGGTCGTGCGAGTGCCGGCAGGATGTCGCTGATACGGTCAGGCTCGAGGCCGAGGAGGTGATTCGTCCCCGCACGTACGGTCACCGGCCGCTCCGTGTTGTTGCGCAGCGTAAAGCACGGCACGCCGAGATAAGTCGTCTCCTCCTGTATCCCGCCGGAGTCCGTGAGGACTGCGCACGAATCCGCCTCAAGTGACAGGAAGTCCAGATAGCCGAGAGGCTCGATGAGCCGCACGCCCATAGGCAACTCAGCTCCGGCAAGCATCTTACGGGTTCGCGGGTGCATGGGAAATAGGACCGGTAACTCGCAGGCGACCTCACTAAGCTCGGTTACCGTCTTTGCGAGTAGTGGACCATCGACTAATGCGGGACGGTGAAGGGTGACGAGTAGATACTCGCCCGCGCGCAGGCCGAAGCGCGCAGCCGTGTTCAAATTTCGAAACCTGCTCTCCATCACAACGAGACTGTCTATCATCGTGTTGCCGACGAAGTGGATGCGCTCATCGCCGATGCCCTCGGCGCGGAGGTTATCGATCGCGTCGTCGCAGTGGGTGAAGAGATGCGCGGCGAACTCGTCAGCCACGATGCGATTGATCTCCTCTGGCATGGTCCTATCGAAGCTGCGCAGGCCCGCCTCCAGGTGTGCGACGGGGATTGCAAGCTTGACAGCCACGAGCGTCGCGGCTAGCGTCGAGTTCACGTCCCCCGGAACGATCACCAGGTCGGGCTGCTCGAGCTTCAGCACAGGCTCGATGCGCTCCATCACCCTCGCGGTTTGGACGGCGTGGCTAGCTGAGCCCACGCCGAGCAGGTGGTCAGGTGCGGGTACGCCGAGCTCGTCCAGGAATATGTCCGACATCAGTCGGTCGTAGTGCTGGCCGGTATGGACGATTATGTGCCGTCCGTCCGGAAGCCTTTTCCGGAGCTCGGCAATCACCGGCGCCATCTTCACGAAGTTGGGCCTCGCGCCAAGGACGTAGACGATTCTCATGGCGAAAGAGCGTAACGATTAGGCTGCGTACTTGCTCTATGCTTCCTGGCTGCCCTAAGCTCACGCCAGCGGCAGGGAAGGGACCTGATGGACTCTGAGCAGACGAACGTAGGCCTGGAGCAGATTCTGGGCGTGACCCGCCGCCGGGCGGCCTGGGTAGTTCTGTGCGTCGTGCTCGTCGCGGGAGCCGCCTACGCCTTCTCGGAGCGCCAGACCAAGCAGTACGTCGCGACGGCGTCGCTTGCATTCAACAACAACGAACTCAGCCAGCAGGTTGCCGGCCTGGGATCGGGAGCCACGTCCGAAAGTCAGCTGGCTCAGGAGAGGACGAACGTCAAACTGCTTCAACTAGGTGACCTGGCGGCGAAGACTGCGACGCGACTCGGCAAAGGACTAACCATCAAGCAGGTCAGCGAAGACGTGAGCATAACCCCCGAAGGGGAATCGAACATCGTCAATGTTACGGCGACGGCACCCTCTCCTACGCTCGCGGCCGACATCGCGAACGCCTACAGCGAGCTGTTCGTGTCAGCGCAGAGGGACAGCAACCGCAAGTACTACAGCGCCGCCCTCGCCGTGGTCAATAAGCACCTGGCCGCGCTCTCGCCGCACGAGAGGTACAGCCCAGCCGGACTTGCGCTGCAGGATCGCGCGCAGGCGTTGGCGGTCCTCGCCGAACTTCAGTCGGGTACGATCCAGGTGGCACAGGCGGCGACGGCCCCAACCTCGCCATCTTCGCCAAAGGTCTCGAGAAACACGCTCCTTGGAGCGGTGCTGGGTCTACTGCTCGGCTTGGGCGTCGCCTTCCTCCTTGAGCGTTTCGACCGGCGGATCAGAGAGCCAGAGGATCTCAGCAGGATTTATCGTCGTCCCCTACTCGGCGTACTTCCTCAAAGCAAGGACATTGCAGGCGCGTCACAGCGCCGTGAGCGCGGGGATCGAACACTCTTACCACCACACGAGGCCGAGGTGTTCCAGCTTATTCGGGCACGTCTGCGCTACTTCAACGCGGATCGTGAGTTGCGCACCTTGCTTGTCACATCCGCTGCGCCCGGTGACGGCAAGACGACGGTCTCGCGTTATCTGGCCGTGGCCGCCGCGAGCATGGGCGCTACGGTGCTGCTCCTCGAGGCTGACCTTCGTCGTCCCAATATCGCCGAGCAGCTAGACATAGACCTCGGGCCGGGCCTGTCGGACGTACTGATCGGCTCGGTCTCGCTGCGAAGAGCCACTCAGCCGGTCGCGATCGATCCGCCGCCTGGTGGACTCGAACCGCTCGAGCTCGATGTTCTGGTGGCCGGTACCCAGCCGCCGCCCAACCCGGCCGAGTTGATCGGGAGTGATTCGATGGCCATGGTGATGAAGCAGCTGAGGGAGATGTACCATCTCGTCGTGATCGACACCTCGCCCCTGAACGTGGTATCCGATGCCTTTCCCTTGCTGCGAGAGGTAGACGGCGTCGTGGTTGTGGGCTGGGTCGGACGTGACCACCGCGCCGTTGCCGAGCATCTGCGCGACACCCTCGAGGGCGTCGGCGCGCCGCTGGTGGGGGTTATCGCCAACGGCTACAACGCCAACCGGCCTACCCCGTACTCGTATGACGGGGAGTACACCGCGAGCTCCCCAAGGATGGCTGAGGCCAACGGTTACGCCGGACCTGACCGCTCTCTTTCCCATCTTCACGACTATGTCGAGGCTGGTTCCAACGGCGCATCCGCCCCCGCGCCCAACGGCACTTCCCGGACAAGGGGCCCCGCACCATCAGGAAGAGCCTGAGCGCGTCTGCGGTAGCCACTCGGTTTCCATGTCACCGGGCGGATGCCTGTCCTAACGTCGGCTGATGCGCCCGAGCCGACGGCCCGTGCTCAAGAAGTGCCTGACGAACGCGGGGGGCTGGCACTGACCGCACTCATGCTCGTACCGGGCGCCATGGTGGTGTTCATGGGCTTCGGCGCGGGCGGTTACTTCCCAGCAGCACCGGCCATTGGGGCAGTCGTGATCGCCCTTCTGCTGCTCGTCAGGACCACTCAGTCGCGGCATCCATTTGAGGGACTGTCGCCGGCGACGCTCATCGCGGTCGCCGCGCTCGGGCTATACGCACTGATAACGCTCGCGTCGGCGTCTTGGTCGCACTCGAAGGGTCGAGCGCTAATCGAGTTCGATCGCGCGTGGTTCTACCTGCTGGTCCTCGCGCTGTTCGGAACAGTGCGGGCGAGCGGGCAGAATCTTCGGTGGCTCATCAGGGGACTTCTCATCGGCATCTCGACCGTGTGCGTCGCGGGCCTGATCAGCCGAGTCCTGCCCCATGTCTGGCACACCGCGCCCGACGTCGCCAACGAACGGCTGAGCTACCCGGTTACGTACTGGAATGCGCTCGGTCTGCTCGCCGCCCTGGGCATCGTGCTCGCATTCCACCTCACCTGCACGCTCGGCGAACGGCGCCTGGCTCGCATCCTTGCGGCGGCTGTCCTTCCGCTGCTCGCCGCCACGCTCTTCTTCACCCTGTCACGCGGAGCGATCGCCGCCGGGGCCATCGGGCTGGTCGTCTACGTGCTCGTCGCGCGCCCTTCCGGACTGCTTAGCGGCGCCCTCGCCACGGTGCCGGCGACGACGGCGCTGATCGTCGTGGCCTATCACGCCAAGGACCTGAACAGCGCCAACCCAACGGCGCCGGCGGCCGTATCGCAGGGTCATCGTGTCGCGCTTGCAGCCGCCATCTGCGTGGCCGCGTGTGCCGGCCTACGGACGATCCTCGCCACCCGCTTGGATCCCCTCCTGCGTCGTCAAGCGGGCACAGCGGTGGTGAGTCGCCGGACGAAGCTCGCGGCGATCGCGGGCACCCTCCTGGCCGTCGTCGTGGTTGGTCTCGCAGCCGGCGCTTCCAGCGGCCTGGCACATGACTGGAACCGGTTCTTCAGCGGTGCTGGCCCTAATGGTGGAAGTGGTTTGCGCGAACGGCTGACCGATCCCGCGAACAATGGGCGCACCGATCTGTGGACTGTGGCGCTGCACGGGTTCTCGGCGTCACCGCTGCACGGCTACGGGGCGGGGATGTACCACACCCTATGGGACCGCAATCGCCCACACTTCCTCTACACCATCAACGCCCACAGCCTGTACTTCCAGGCGATGGCAGAGCTTGGGGTTCCTGGCGTCACGTTCGTCGTGATCCTCGTCGGAGCGGTGCTCATTGGACTGGGACGGCGTTCGCGCGGCTCAGAGCGCTCGACCTATGGCGCGCTGCTCGCGGCCGGCGTCGTGTGGGCGGTGCACGCAGGCGTGGACTGGGACTGGGAGATGCCCGTCGTCACGCTGGGATTCTTCGCTGCGGCCGGCTTGGCCCTCAGTCCTCGCATGGGTTCGTCGCGCGGCTGGGTACCCGGTCCGAACACCCGCATGATCCTTGGCCTGCTGTGCTTGATCGGCGTCGTGGTGCCGGTCCTCATCATCGGGTCACAGGACCGGCTCGAATCCGCCAAGCGCGCTCTGTATGCATCCCACGACTGCACCGCCGCCAACTCGGCCGCGCTGTCCTCGATCGGGTGGCTTGAGATACGCCCCGAACCGTATGAGATCCTCGGCTTCTGTGACATCCAGCGCGGGCGTCCCAGACTTGGAATCGCCGCCATGGACCAGGCCGTGCGCGATGACCCGGGCAGCTGGGAGGTGTACTACGCGCTGGCGATTGCCCGCGCGGCCGCCGGTATCGACCCAAGGGCCGCGGCGGTCCGAGCGCTGCGGATGAATCCCCTTGAGCCCCTCACCCGGCAGGAGGTGGCTGAGTTCCATACGTCGAGTCCGACTGAATGGGTCAATCGCTCGGCTGTCGTGCGGGCCGCCGCTTTGGCCAGCAGTGACCTGTCGATCGTCCCGTCGTAAGCTGCGCTCAGTTCATCGTCTCACGTAGCTTGCGCAGGGCCCGATACACGCGGCCATCGACAGTTGTGAGTGGCTCTTCGGTCACCTTGGCAATCTCGGGGAGGGTTAGGTCGGCGCCGAAGCGCAACGCGATCACCTCGCGCTCCTGATCGCTGAGGCTGGCCAGGCCGCGACTGACGAGGTCGCGATCGGCGAACACCGCCAGCTCATCTACCGACCCGGGACTTGGTCCGCTCACGATCCGCTCGAGCGCCCGGCTCTCGCTGGCTTGGCGCCGAGCGTGGTCCCGCAAGCAGTTGAGCGCGATCGTGTAAAGCCAGGTCTTCTCGCTCGCCTTGCGCGGGTCGAATCGCCGCCGGGCGCGCAGGACGCGTTCGAAGGTGTCGGCCAGCAGATCTTCGGCGAGCGCGCGATCGCCGGTGCGGTAGCTGAGGAAGGCGAACAGCGCCTGCCCGTGCTCGGCGTAGAGTCGCTCGAACTGCTCGTCGCGCATCCGCCAATGATCGTCGATCAATCCGTTGTCGGGAATTCGCCTGCTCGTGCGTATAAGCCCATATGAGCCGTCGCCAAGACCCCGAGCGCTACTCGGAGGACCTCCAGGAGGTCGCCGACGTCCTACGCAAAGGACGTCCTCGGCTCAGCGCCCTGGAGCTCGACCGGATCAAGCTGCAGACCATGCGAGGCGCGGGCCAGTCGAAGTCCTCGCAACGGCGGCGATTCTCAGGGAGCCCGCGCCTGGTCGCGTTCCTGACAGTTGGGATTCTCGCCGTGGGCGGCGGCAGCGCGATAGCGGGCTTCGGCGGCGGAGGCTTCGCCGGCTTCTCCGAACACCAAAGCGCCAGCTGGGGGCAATACAGGTGCGAGGACGGCAAGGGCAATGACGACTGCTGCCAGCAGGGCCAGGACAACTGGAGCAAGAGCAACCACGACGGATGCTGCCAGCAGGGCCAGGACAACCGGAGCAACGGCAACCACGACGGATGCTGCCAGCAGGGCCAGGACAACCGGAGCAACGGCAACCACGACGGATGCTGCCAGCAGGGCCAGGACAACCGAGACGGTTGTCAGCAAGACTGGTCCGGAGGGTCGTGGCAGTACACCCACGGTTGGGGCTGGATCCCCAGCGGCAACGGAGGCTTCGCATGGGGCGACGGCAACGGCTGGGTGTACAAATAGTCGCGCAGTAGGGTCGTTAGCCGGTGCGAGCATGAGCCCGATCTGATCGCGGCTCTCTAGGTCGGTTAGGGTGGTGGCGTCATGCGGGGCGCGCTCGTCATCTGGGCGATCCTTCTCCTAGGCGCGGCGGGGGCCTTCGTAGCGATCGAAGGGCGCGGCAGTGAGGATGCGTTCAAGAGCCTGCAGTCCAGCTCGCTGACGCTCGTGCCCTCGGGCTTGCTGAGCGGGGCTAGTGTGGCGGTCGAGGTGGCGCGCGCGCCGGAGCCGGTGGCGGCTGGCCACCGCACTCCCGCCGAGCGAGCGGATTGCGAGCCCAAGGGAAGCGGCACGCTTCGAAACCCATGGGTGTGCACGGTCCGCTATCGCTCGGGGCGTGAGGCTCACTACCTGGTGGAGGTGCAGCCCGACGGGTCCTACAGCGGCGTGGGCAGCGGGTTTATCAACGGCTGCTGCATCAAGGTCCCCACGCTCGAATGATCGGCCCCTTTTCGACGCGCGGCAAGAACCCGTGCACTCATCAACTCACGTAGCCCTTGCGGGCCGAGCTATATAGACTGCCGTCTCAGCCAACGCCCGTCAGAAAGCTAGGACGGCGCGAGCGCGCGTGCGACGCAACAGGACGGTGAGGGCATGGGGATTCTTAAACGTGACGATCGGCGCTATGAACCAGGCGCGAAAAGGGAGCCCTACAAGTCTCCGAGTCGTTCAGGCCGCGCGGTTGCCCCACGCGCGCGAAAACCCGTGGCGGAGGCCGTCGCCGACTACACGTCCGCGCCCACGTACGTGCCCGCCGATGACGCGCCTGGCGATGCATCGTCCCTCCCGCAAAGCGAGTCCGTTGCGTTTGGCCTTCACCTCGATGCCAAGCCGAGGCTGACACGGCCAAGCGCCCTCGCGCCCGATCCACCGGATCCTGGTCCTGAGCTGGTGCGAATCGAACAAGAACTTGGCATCCCCGCGCTCGAAGCGAGCATCGCCGACTACGGAACTCCTCCGACGGCGCCACCGGCGGAGCGCTGTGATCGTGACGCCGTCGAGCATGAGCTACTCGAGGAGGCGCTCGACGGCGCCTCGCGATGGAACCTGGCCGAGCGCCGCGCGCTGCGCCAAGAAGCGCGCGAGCAGGCCGAGCGTCAGGCGCAGGCTGAAAACGAACAATACGCCGTTGCGCAGCGACAACTGCAGTACGACCTCGACGCTCGGTGGGCTGAGCTGGTAGCCCTTCGTGGGCGTGCCGAGCAACGTCTCGAGGAATGGATCGACGAGGAAACGCGCCGACGCGAGACTGAGCAGCTCGAGCGCCAGGCCGCTCTCGACGCGGAGTGGCAAGGGCTGATCGACGCCGAGCCACGCTCAGTGACCGCAGTGCTCCGCGCTGGTGTCCCCGACAGCACGGCAACCGTGCTCGGCTACCTGGATGGCGTCGCTGTTCTAACCGTTTCCTCCCCCCCCACGACCGTGATCGCAGGCACGGAGCCGGCGTTGAACGCCGCCGGTCGTCCGACCGTACGCGCGCGGTCGATAAAGCGGAGGAATGATCTCTACCTGTCCGCGATCGCCAGCCGCGTCCTGGCCGCCGTCGGGCGCGCCCTCGGAGCGACGCCGGCCGTGAACGCAGTCACATGCGTCGCTGTCCGCGCGAGCGACCCAGGTGATCCGCCTTCGGAGGCTCTCTACGTTGGAACCTTCTCGCGCGCATACGTTGAGCGGCTGGTCGCCCAAGGCCACTGGTCGGCAGACGCCGACATGCTGGCCAAAACACTGGAAGACGCCGAAGAGGTGGACCTTGACATCAGCGGAAGAACACGCGAGGTGTCCCCGCTCAACCTGACCGAGGATCCCGGCCTCAAGGCCGTCCTGAAACAGATGGACCCGGCGATCAGGTCCGAGGAGAACGCGACTCGCGCATCAGACGAGGCCGCCGTCAAGATCTTTCTCAACGGAGAAATCGAACACGACGACTCGACACGAGGCGACGAGCCGGTGATTCCACAGCCCCGACCCGACGCACCGCCAGAGGCTCGAAGTGCGACCGAATCGCCGCCCCACGAGTCAACAGAGAGGGCCGATCTCGCGGCTGGCTGGGTCGCCGTGGGGCAAGGCGCAGGCGGCGACCCACTCACGGAGGCATTTGAAGACGCCGAGGCTCTTGAAGACGGCGGGCCGCTCGAAGATGTTCCTCGCGAAGATGCCGGGCCTGTCGAACACGCCGGGCTTGTTGAAGACACTGATCCTGTTGAAGACACTGGCCCTCTCGACCGCGACGACAAGCCGCCGACCGAGCCTGTCCAAGAAGGCCACGACGACCCGCTGACAGCGGCTCTCAAAGACGCAGACGCCTTCGTGCGCCGCGCTGCAGTCGAGGCGATCAGCCGCAGGCAGGACCCGAGCGATACCGCCTTGCTACTGGAGGCGCTGAGGGACCCGGATGACAACGTTCGCCTGGAGGCGATGTATGCGGTCAAGGATCGGCTGGCGCCAGACACGCGTCGTGATGCCTTGGTCAAGGCGTGTGCGGACAGCGACGAGGTTGTGCGCAGGAAGGCGATCGGGGCGCTCGCGGAGCTCGCTGACGAGCGCGATACCCCATTGCTACTGGACGCGCTGAAGGATCGGGACAGCGGTGTTCGGCTGGAGGCGATCTACGCGGTCAAGCAACGCCTGTCGCCAGAGATGCATGATGCGCTGATCGACGCCTGCAGTGACGCCGATGAGAACGTGCGCCGGAAGGCATTCGAGGCGATCGTCGAGCTTGACGATGAGCGCGATGTGCCGGTGCTCCTGAAGGCGTTGAAGGATTCGGACTCCAGCGTTCGCCTAGAGGCGATCTATGCACTCGGGCGCCGCTCGAGGCCTGGGTCTTCGAGCGGACTGAACGGACTGCTATCAGAAGCTATGAGGGACGAGGATGCACGCGTGCGCCAAGCCGCCGTGGCGCTCTTCGGCCGCTTGGAGCAGCCAAGAACGGGCCATCCGGGTGGCTCTGGGGCGGAATCGGATCCACCGGCATAGATCGCGCCGAGCCAATCACGCCCTACCCCGACGCCAAGATGCGAAGGACCGGGCGCAGCTCGGACCACCGACGAGGAGCGGCAAGCGCTCAGGTTGCGCGCGACGACTCTTGCCACGGGCCGACGACGATGAAAGTTCTCGTCGTGCGGGTCGTTACTCGATCGTCGCTTCGAGTTGACCACGACAGCGCCTCTGTATCCACCGATGACCAGCCTCGCCACAACCCTGAGATCGGTCCGCCCTCGGCTCGTCGTGTATCGCCTCGCACGAGGACGCGAGTCGAACGTGTGGGACGGCAGTATGGGCGTTGCCGCACTTGGACATCGCGACTACATCGGCGGCATGTGGGAGCAGATGGGCAAGCTTCAGTTCGATTTCGTCGTCGGCCGGGGGCTCCAACCGGACAACGTCTTCCTCGACATCGCGTGCGGCTCATTGCGTGGGGGTGTTCACTTCATACGCTACCTCGAACCAGGTATGTACCTGGGAATCGACAAGGAGAAAGCCCTCATCCGCCGTGGTCTTGCCAGGGAGCTTCCACGCCAGGTGCGCAAGGAAAAGCGCCCTGAGTTAGTCGTATCGGATGCCTTTGAGTTCGATCGCTTCTCCAAGCGACCGGACTTCTCGTTGGCGCAATCATTGTTCAGCCATCTCAATGCGGCAGACGTGGAGCGCTGCCTCGCGAACCTACGAGCAAAGGTCGCGCTCCAACATCGGCTCTACGCGACGTTCAACCTTGGGGCAAGTGCTCGAAACCCCTCTCACTCCCACTCACATGGTCGATTCTGGTTCTCGCCGGACGAGCTCGCCGCCGTCGGGCTCCGCAACGGCTGGCTGTCCAACTACATCGGCGACTGGGGCCACCCGCGTGGGCAGGTCATGATGGAGTTCATCGCTGATTAGCACATGAGCGCAGGCGGAAAGCTCGCTAGAGACTGATCCCGAGCAATGGCGCCATCTTGGCGGACAACCTGCGGGCCAGATAATCGTGGCCCGCCAGCGACGGGTGTTCGTTGTTGACAGTCGAGCAGTAATAATCAGAGTTCCCCGCACCGGTCGCGTTACCGACCCAGCCAGTGCCCCTCACCCATTCTTCGGCAAAGGCATGAATGAGCGGGACGCCGGCGGCGGGCCACGCCCTCGCCGCTTCTTCGGCTGCCGCCTTGCAGCTTTCCCGAAGAGCATCGCGGACCGGCATCGGCGTCGAGGCGATGATCATGGCGTCCGGCAATCCCGCCCGAAGTTCGGCTGCATACGCGGCGATCTGCGCTTCGATCTTGCCGCCCTTGGCGAATTCGCCGTAGTCGTTCTGAGACCCTTGGATCAGCAGCACGTCCGGCCGGTAGCCGAGCACGTCGCCGATCCGCCGGCGGTAATTGCCGACCTTGCCGTTGGGATTCACCAAGCCGGTTCCGCTCTGCCCATACATGCGGACCTCGACAAAGCCAAGCAGCCGTGCGAGCACCCAGAAGTAGGACTGCGCCGAGGCGCCCGTCCCATTGATGCCACCACCGACCGAATAGGAGTCGCCGACGACAGCGAACTTCCCCGGGGCCGCGATATTCGGCGCTTGGATAGAGTCGGTGGGAACGCGCAGCAGGCCGCCGAAGAAGACGCCCTCGTCGATCTCCAGGATGATCCGGCGCTGCGCGCGCGACGCGAACCTGACCTTGAGGTATCGCAGCTTCGCCTTTTCTTCGGAGACCTGATACGCGCTCACCTGTCCATCCGCCCACACGCGCAACCGCCACGTGAATTCGCTACCGCTAGTGAGCTTTATCTCGAACGCTTCGCCGTCGAAGTCGAAAGCGACCTGAAACGGGAATTGGGTGTTTTCGCCGCGTTTGCCGTTGTAGGTCGGCGATAGGACCATCGCATAGTCGTGGCTGCTATTGATCGTCATGTCGGCACCCTGGTAGACCCATGGGAGATTTGGATTAAGTTCACCGCCGACCACCGAGCTGATGATCACGGGCTCCCGGATGGACGGGGTTTCCTCGATCGTGAATTCGGGCGTGAGGGTGGCTAGGACATTGGATGCTTCCGCCTGCGCTCGAGCGTTAGGGCTCGTCGCCACGGCCCGGACAGCGGGAGCGCGGAGGGCGGCGCTATGGGCACCCGTCTTTGCCGCGCCGCCGGCGCCCGCGTGCGCCGGGTTGCTGGTGTCGACTGCGGCCACCGCAGAGCCTCCATCGGCCTCAGCAGCAGCGACGCCCACCAGCGGCGCGCCCACGGCGGTGCCCAGTGCAGCCAGGCCCAGCCCCTGCGCGAAACGTCTACGAGTCAACGAACGCTCCGAGAGCGCCCTCTTGATCCTTTCGTCTAACACCATGTCGATCTCCCTTCGCTAAGGGAGGGTTCCCAACCCCCTAGCTGCCTCGGAGTATCCGGCGCCGCAGCCGAGCGCGTCCATGGCATGCGGAGCGACCTGAGCCGGCGATTACCGGATGATCGCGCATCACGCTCCAAGCCGAGGCACGCTTCGAGCAGGCGCGTCGCTCGCGAGCCCGCAATAAACGTCCACTGTGCGACTCGCCTGCATCACGTTCGCTCCAAGCGACCGATAGAACCCTCAGCCGGACGTCAAACACGAGCCTTCCCAAGCCCGGCTCAGGGGAATGGCTCGGAGCTCAGATGTCGCGCTGCGCGTGCCGCTCGCTGATCAAGGTCTGCCTACTACTCCTAGCATCCTGCTGATCGGCGCCTACGGCCCCCGCGCCACCATGAGCCAGGCGTCCGGCGCGAGCACCGCCAATCGCTACCACGCGCAACGGGCGAGCTCTCGACGTAGCCATCGCACCACCAAGCGAGCCTCGCAGGAGCGCGGCCCTGGGAGGCGCTGGAGCTCCAGTACGCAGCGTCGGTCGTGCGCCGCAGAGCACCACATCAGATCGCGCAGAACGGCGAGAGCTGCCCTGCCGGCCGCGCTCGCTCCAGCCGCCCTCCCGTGCTCACGCCCTCGACGCATGCAGCCACCCCAGTGACTCGGGGCTCCGCAGCCAGCCACGTGGCATCGGAGGTCGCCCCCGCGCCGCAACCCGGTCGGACGGGCGCACCGGTTGCAGAGCGGGGGCCGGGCACGCCGACGCAGGGCGGCGCGGAAGGTCCAACGCTGGAACCCGGTGAACCATTTCAGTTCTTCGCGCCGTCGAGCGTGTGGAACGCGCCGCTGCCCCCCGAGGCGCCGCTCGATCTGGACTCTGAAGCGATTGTGAACGCGCTGGCCGCGGAAATCGCCTACGGCGAGCAGACCGGTAAAAGCCCGCAGACGAGCATCGACACGACCTCCTACAGCGTTCCGATCTATCGGTGCCGGCCGAACAGCCCACCGTGCCGGTGGCCTTAAACAAGCATTCGCGATCCCTGCTCTTACCGCGGCATGGTCGGAAGTCCCTCTTCCCGAGAACGCCCAGCCCTCCGCGGGCAGCGACGGAGAGCTCGTCGTGTGGCAGCCGAGCAGCGACCGGCTGTGGGAGTTCTTCCAGATCGCGCACCAGGCGCGGCTGGTCGGCGAACCTTCGGCGGCGCCATGCAGAACGTCTCGACAGAACCCCGGCGTGTACGTCCCGAAGCCTGGCCCGGGCGCACTACGGCTGGGGGGCCCTGGTTCCTCCTGTCCATCGCGGCGGCCTGATCACGCTTGAAGACCTCAGCGCGGCACGATCAATCACGCGCTGGTAATCTGACCCGCATGGATGCGGGCCGGCGTGTTCGCATCTCCCGCCAAGCGGACCGACGGGAGATCACCGATCCGCTGTCGCTCCCCGAGGGCGCCCATCTACGCTTGGACCCCGGTCTCGACCTGGCTCGCCTGCATCTGCCGCACTTCACGATGCTGATCGCCGAAGCCGCCCAGAAGTACGGGATCATCGTCGGCGAGACCGGACCCAACGTCAGCTTCTACGGCCAAGACCCCACGCCGACAGGGAAGAATCCTTACCGAGGGCCAACGGGTTATTTCGAAGGCCACCAGCCGAACGAACTGCTTGCGTCATTCCCGTGGAGCCACGTGCAGTTGCTCAAGATGGACCTTCACGGTCACGCGTGAGTCCGCTCGTCCCTAGTTGGGAGCGCGCGAACAAGGGATAGCCGTACTTGGCGAGCAGGGGTGCTCCGAGCGTGGTGGCGACGCCACGGTCGCGAGCGGGCATGCTCGTGCACCACTCGGTGTCGGGCGTTACCTTGAAGTCGCGCTGGAGCCGCATCGGATTGCCAGACAGTTCGTGGCCTGCGGGATGGCGTGCCTGCGCGCCGTTGACCGTTGCGCTCGAGCCGACGCCCACCCAGTCCAGCAGCTCGCGACACACCCCGCGTGGATCGGCGACCAGATCCTCGTACCTGACGCGCCGGTATCGCCCACTCACGGCGCCGAGCTGGTGCATCAGGGCGTTGAGCAGCACCCAATCGAACGCCGTGCGCGACGGCGAGAAGCGGGGCATGATCTCGGTGGTCCAGTAGATCTCCGGCCTCACCCTCGTGCGCTGCTGCGAGAACGCAACGGCACGACAGTCGCGAACCAGGTGGGCCGGATACAGGTCGAAACGCCGGCTGTTCGCGAGAAAGAAGCCGTAGGCGGGGTGCTTGGAGGAGTCGATCACCGTGTCCACGCCGGCAGCCGCCGAGATCGCGGTGAGGATCTCGCCGAGCATCTCCGTGTAGGCCCTGGCTGGCGCGCTCAGGGCGAACGTTCCTCGTCCCGAGCGAGCTAAGGCGAGCGTCGGGACAAAGCGGATCCGCGCGACCTCCTGCTTGAGCTGCACGAGACGGGCGAACCACCGGTCCGGGGAGAGACCGCCGACGAGGTCGACCACCTGGATCCAGAACTCGCACTGGCGGAACGGCTCGCCGCAGCTGCACAACTGGTTATCGCGAAAGCCACGATCGCCGATGAACAGCAACTCGCCAACGGACACCACGGACGCGTCTTCGCCGAGTATGCGTGACATGAGCGTGCTGCCGCTGCGGCTGTGACCTCCGATGAAGAGCACGGCCAGCTGCGAGTCGTCACTCGGGCGTCGCCGTGTCACGAGCCTCTCCGGTAGGAGGCAGCGCCCGGCTGCACGTAGCTGAGCGCTATGCGCCGCACGGCCCCGAGCACGCCGAGCATTTCCTCGAGGGAGTCGGCCTCGCCACGCACGATCCAGCTGGCTGCGTGAAGACCCAGGTCGCCGAGCGTCGCCCACCAGAAGGCGACGTAGGAAAGGCCGAGGACCCTGTTCTCGGCAACCCAGCGATGGGTTGTTTCCGTGCTTTCGCGGGCGCGAGCGCGCAGCGAGATGCGCGCTGTCGGCGTCAGGTGGTGGATGCACCTGGCCGCGGGCTCTACGCCAAGCCGGTGCCTGCGGCTCAGCCGGAAGCCGAAGTCGTAGTCCTCCCCGAGGCACGCTCCCTCCCGGCGGACGTCGAAGCGCAGCTCGTCGAACACCGCGAGCCGGTAGCTCATGCTGCAGCCGCTCAGCCAGTCCACGCGATCGGTGGCTCGCGTGCCGGGATATTGCCCGAGCATGTTGCGGCCGGAACGCAGGACCGAGCCCCGCCGGCCGCTGCGCAGCAGGAACAGGCGCCTGATCGGCAGGAAGTCGATGACCGGCTGGTTGACGATCACCCCTCCCACGCCCATCACCTCGGGATCGCGCCTGAACCTTCGTTCGATGGCCGCGAAGTACTCGCGCGAGACCTCCGTGTCGTCGTCGATGAAGTGCACGAGCTCGGCGCCGAGATCTCGGCAGATGTCAACGGCTTCGTTTCGCTGCCGGGTCAGCCCCGGTCGCTTGGCGCGGCGGTAGATCAGCCGCAGCGCGGAGCCATGCGCAAGCGAAAGCCTCTCGCAGGCACGCCGCGTGGCCTGCGTGGCGCTTGCGTCCACGACCAGGATCGGCATGAGAGGCGAGGCGGAGTGCGCAGCGGCGCACGACATCTCGATCTCGCCGGGACGGTCCTTGGTGCAGATCACGATCACTCCGCGAGGAAGCGGCTCCACCGGCGGCTGGTACTCGACCTTCGACGTGGGATGCACGCGTGCCGCTATGGGAGCCGAGCCTCTCGAGGTTGCATCGACAGGTGCCGGAAGGCGGTCACGTTGACGGCCGCACGCCGCCGTGCGAGAACGACGAGCGCGACGTTCCACAGCACGAGGCTCGACGCGAAGGCGATCGCCCCGCCGGTGACGCCGAGCCGCGGAACCAGCGCGATCGCGAGCAGCACGTTGAGGATCAGGCCGGCGCCCACGCCACGTAGCGCGACGCGCTCGTGCCCGCTCATCATCAGCAGGTTGCCGGCCGGCCCGGCCGCCGCGTTGACCAGCTGCCCGAGCGCGACGATGACGAGCGCGGTGGTCCCGCCGCGGAAGCTCTCGCCGAAGATGCCGAGGTAAACGCCCGGGAAGAGCACGAACGCCGCCGCCACAGGGGCGGAGACCATGAACGCGGCGCGCGCCATCTGTTCGGTGGTGTGCTCGAGGCCCTCACGGTCTCCGCGTGCGTGCAGCCGTGCGATCGCAGGCGCGAGCGGCATGTTGATCGCGACGAGCAGGATGACGACGAGTTCGGCCCCCTTCTGGACGACTGTGTAGATGCCGGCTGCGCGCGGGCCGTCGAGCGTTCCCACCACGAGGATCGCGGCGTAGCTGTTGGCCGCCCACACCCCCGTGATGAGCATCATCGGCAGCGACGCGTGGAGCCACTCGCCGGTCGCGAACTCTGCGTGGGTCGAGCGCAAACGCAGCGGAAGCGCCCTGCGCAGGAGCAGGGCGCCGACGACGAACGCGACGGCGACACCCGCAACGTTCGCCGCCAGGGCGCTCGTCGCGGTGAGGGCGTCGTGCCCGACGAGCTCCAGGGCGAGCACGCCGGCGATGATCAGCAGTGGCCGGATCAGGTACTCGGGCAGTTGGCCGCTGACCACCCGGCCGATCGCCTGCATCGCCCCCTGTCGGATCAGCGTGAGCGTCGTGATCGGGACGAGCAGCATCGCGACGCAGAAGGGCTGCTTCAGCGAGGAGGGCAGCCAGGCGACCGCGATCAGCACGCCGGTCGCGGCTATCGCCGCCGAGGTGAGCAGGACGAGCTGCGTGGTGCGCCGCAGCAGCCCCTTCATCAGCGACCAGCTGCCGTTGACCTCGTACACGGCGATCCCCCGCACGAGAAAGCGGTCGAGGCCGAGCACCGCGGGGATGATCAAGAAGCTCGCCCACGTGAACGCGAGCGCGTAGACGCCGTATTCGCCGCTCCCCAGCAGCCGCGCAAGAACGACGGCGAGGATGAAGCTCATCACGTTGGAGAAGCCCTGCAGGCCCGCGGTCGCCGAGGCGCTCACGAGCATCGCCTTGACCCTTGGGCGCTTCGCCACCAACCGCTCCGCGCCGGCATCGCCGACCAGCCGATTCGGGTTGTCGATCGCGCGGAGCTCGAGCTGGCTCATCGCGGCCCGCGAGCTGTTTCCCGTGAGGAGTCCATGTCGTGGCCCCGAGCGAAGGTCATGCGCCTGCCGGCAAGGGGTAACGCCGGGCAGCGCTGATCCTGGCGCTGGCGGAATCGGGCCGGCGCCGCGCCGCGCCGGCCGGCACGCTCAGCGCTGCGGCGAGGATCAGCGCGGCGGCATAGCCGGTCGTGCTGTACAGCAGCGTGTTATCGCCCAAGCCGTTGACCAGGCACCCGATCAGGATTGCGTCGCCAGGGTGGCGATACCGCGCGGCGCCGGGTCGCGCCGGCGTGCAGCGAGCGAGCGCATGAGCAGCGCCGCCCCGCAGAGCAGCGTGGCAGGCCGATGAGGCCCGTCTCCACGGGTAGCGGACGTATTCGTTGTGGGGCTGGCGGGCGGCGATCAGGCGCTGCGTGCCGCCTTCGGCGGTCACCGTCGCCCCGAGACCCTGTCCGAAGAAGGGAGCGCGTTCCCACTCGGGGACAGCGTCCGCCACTTGTAGATCCGCCAGGCGAGCGTTGTGTTGACACCGACGCGTGTCTGCGCCGAGCCCACATGGGTGGAAGCCTCGCTGGCTATGCGTTTGGCTCCCAGGGGCGTCGCTGCGAACGCGAGCACGACGAGGGCGGCGAGCACGCAGGAGCCGAGCTTCAGCCGCAGCGAGCCCGGTCGCATCGCGCCAAAGGCGATCAGCATCGCCAGCAGGCTCGCGAGGCCGCCGATGCTGAACGTGGTGATCGCGGCGGCGGCGAACACAGCGATGAGATCGCGTCGCTGCGCTGGCGCCCGTGGTCGAGATAGCGCCAGAGCGAGGCGACGATCGCGATCGCGAAGTACATCGCCGCGCCGTTTGGGTGGGTGAAGGTGCCGTTGGAGCGGATGTCGCCTTCGACGTTCAGCCCCGTATGCGTCGCGAACTGGTAGAGCGCGAGCACCGCCGACGCCGAGGCCTGCGATCTGGACGATCCGCACCGCGGTGGCGACGCTGAAGGCGCCACTGGCGTTCAGCACGAGTCGCGGCAGTGCGAGCATCGAGATCTCGCGCACGCCCTCGCTGATCTCTCGTCGAGACGCCGTGTGCGTGCACGGCGATCCCGGTCCACACGCAGACCACAGGACGCCGAGCAGCGGCGACGGAGATGGCCCGCCGGCGGCGTACGAGCAGCCTGACCGCAAGCAGGACGAACAGGATCGCGAACCGCCCGAGAGGTTCAGCGATCCCGAGTACTGCGCGGTGGGAGAGGAGATCGCCTCGCTGGTGAGTAACGGATGATCAGCGCGAAGGCGATGAGCTGGAGAAGCGGCAGCTCGGTCGGCGACCGCGAGAAGCAGCAGCCCGAGCAGCGGCGCGGCCCAGCAGCGGTGACTGCGTGATCGCGGCGCCCTCGCGCGACGAGGAGGCAGAGCAGGCAGCCGAGAAGGAGGACGCCGCGCGAATCGAGGCGGCCAACCCCTGCCACGGCACTCGAGCCGATCCCGGGGAGGGATCCGGACGGAGGGTCGCTGCGCCCAGCAGGCCACCGGCTCATCGGCGCATCACCCCCTCCTCGCCTCGTCACCCCTCCAGCGAGGAAGGGGCGAGCTCGCTCGAAGGACGGGCGCCGTTGGTCGAGGCGAGGATCGGCGCGACCTCGCCCTGAGCGGCTGATTCGTAGGCGTAGCCGGAGGAGGCGAGATGCTCGGCGGCGGTCCCGTTCGCGACCACGCCGAGCAGGACCGCCCCGCTGCCTGCGAGCGTCTCGCGTAGATCTTCTGCCATCTCGCGCCTGCTGTGATCGACTCTCGCGACGATCACGACGCCGTCCACCTCGCGCAGGAGCGGGAAGGCGTCGGCGACGGCCGCGAGCGGCGCGCGTGTCGATCACGACGAGGTCGTAAACGGACCTCGCCTGCTCCAGTACGGCGGCCATCCCCGAGCTCTCCGTGAGCTCGCCCGGGTTGGGGGGCAGGATGCCGCACGCGAGCACGTCCAGGCTGCGCCAATCGCCGAGCGCCGTCTCGAGCGCAACCGATCGGATCGCCTCGTGCATGAACGCGGCGCCGAGCAGCACCTCGGTGAGACCGGGGCCGGGTGCGAGCCGGAGCTGCTGGCGCAGGCTCGGCCTGCGCAGATCCGCCTCGAGCAGGAGCACGCGCGAGCCGAGCCTCGCGGCTGCCTCGGCGAGATGGCGCGCGATGAGCGTGCTGCCCTCGCCGGACACCGCAGACGCGACCAGAATCGTACGCGGGTCGCGATCGGGGTTCAGCGAGCGCAGATGCGCGCGGATGAGGTGGAAGGCCTCGGCTTCGGCCGGGTGCAAGGTGGAGCGACCGTCGCCGCGCGCTGGACTCGTGAGCGCTGAGCTCTCCGGCACGCAGCCCAGCAGGGATAGGCCGTACAGCGCCTCGAGCTCCCGCGGCGTTCGAATCAGCCGACCGCGGTCGAGGCTCTCCAGCAACAGGGCGAGACCCAGGCCGAGTACGAGGCCGAGCAGGCCCCCGAGGATCGTGTTGCGAGAGGTCTTAGGCGAAGATGGGCTGGTGGGAGGCTGCGCGCGCTGGGCGACCTGGACGTTTCCGACCTTCAGCTCCGAGAGGAAACGCAGCGACTGCGCGCGCGTCTGCAGCGGGACCCCGGCCGGCCCGAACCTCTCCTGACGGGGCAGCGCCGCCAGCTGCCCTTCGGCGACGCGCAGCGCCGACTCGTAGAAGCCCCGATTCGCGGTGCGCTGCTCGGCGACGAACCGAGCGGCGTACGTGTTCGCGATTGCGGCAGCGAGCGTGGGAGAGGTGGCCGTCGCGGAGATGACAACGGCGCTCGATTCGCCGACCCCGCCGACGCTCAGGCTCTGGCGCACGCTCTCTTCCGTGAGGCCATGCCCTAGCCGCTGCGCAGTGAAAGCCGCCATGTCGCCCAGCTCCACCAGCTCGACGTTTGCCGCCTGCTGCACGAGCAGGTTGCTGCTGTTCCCTGGAAGACCGGCGATCTGCTGGCTGAGGGGGTTGTTGTTGAAAACGATCGACGCGGTCGCCGTGTACTTCTTGGTCTGCTGGCGAGAGAAGCCGAAGGCCGCGGCCGCTACGACGACGGTGCAGAGCGCGATCAGCGGAAGCCGGTGACGGACCACCCGCAGGGCTTGTTCGAAACTGAGCGATCCCGAGCCTTGCTGCATGTACGCGTCTCCCTTCAGGCGGCTGTCTCTCTGCTCACAGCCCACCAACTCCCGAGGCCGCGAACTTCTTCCGCGTCGCCTGCGGCGATCCGTGCAGCGACGCCTGGTAGCACTCGAGTGTCCTGCGGGCGACGACATCGATGTTCAGGTGCGCTGTACGTGCGCGCCCATCCGAACGCCCGCGCACGCGCAGGATCTCGACGAGCGCAGCCGCGAGCGCCTGGGGCTCGGGCCCGCACAGCCGGCAGCGCTCGACGTCCGCGAGCAGCTCGGCCGTGTCCCCGGCGGGCGTGGCGATCACGGGTAGATTGCAGGCGAGCGCCTCCTTGATCACGTTTGAGGAGCCCTCGCTGGCGGAGGTGTGCAGAAGGCAATCGGCGGCCACGTAGCGACGCGGCATCTCATCGGGCGGCACGTCGCTGAGGATCCGCAGCCGGATCTCAGGCAGCTCGCGGCGCGCGAGCCGCACGGCCCGCTGGGCGAGCCACAGCCGCTTCTCGACCGCGTCCGCGCGCCCGGCGAACAGGACGTTCAGCGCGTGCGACTCCCAGCCGAGCTGCGCGCACGCGCGCTCACGGTTGCCCGGGAAAAAGCGGGCGTGGTCGACGCCGTCGGCGATAACCGTGTTGCGTGAACGCGCACGAGCCGGCAGGAGCTGCGCCATCTCCGCCGACTTGGTAGTCGTCGCCGACATGAGCGGCGCGTGTAGCCGCAGCAGGACGCTGCGCAGCTGGCACTTGATGCGGCTGGGGCGAGTTCCGCCGATCCGTCCTCCGAGGAGGTCGGTCCCCAGATAGGACCCGAGCACGGGCGCGCCGAGGTAGCAGCGTGCCGCAAGCGCGGTCTCGCCTCCGTGGGAGTGGACGAGCCGATACTTGCGCGGATAGGCGAGCGGCAGCAGGGTCGCGATGGCGGCTCCCGCCAGGTAGGCCCGGAGCCCGCGATAGCCGCGAACGAACAGCACGTCGCAGATCACCCCCTGCGCGGCCAGGCCTTCCCACGTGTACTTGACGAACGGCCCGTAGGTCGGGCGCGCCGAATGCGGCCAGACGTTGGTGATCATGAGCACGTCTGCCTCATCGCTGCGCCGCTCCCATGTGGCGAGCCCACTGGCGTGCAGCCAGCCGATCAGCCTCCGTGCCGCCCAGGCCGCACCGCTCATGCTGATCGAACGTCCGCGCTCCCCAGGATTTTCCATTACGGAGCGCCACGCGCTCCACGGCTGACGCCACGAGCCGGGTTCGCAGACACGCGCAGAAGAAGTGCTCGTGGGCCTCCGTTATGGGGCGATGAGACCCATTCTGCGGGTGCTGACGGTGTCGCTTACCCTCGGCTTGTGCTGCCCGGCCGTGGCCGCGGCGAGCGCGCCGATCGAAGAGGTGTGGTCCTTCAACGGCGGCGAGATAGCCGTTCAGCCCGGGCCGGCGGGGACGCTCGTCGGCACGGTCGTGCAGGCAACGTCCTTCGCGCGCTGCTCGCATCCGGTCGGAGAAACGATGTGGACGGACATGCGCATCCAAGCCGACGGGTCCTACTGGGGCTTGCACCAGTGGTTCGCGGAACTTCCCGAATGCGTGCGCGTGCCGGTTCTGGGGCCGACGGCGTGGCGTGTGATGCCGGCGGCAGACGGCTCGGAGTATCTGCTCGTGTGCTTCAGCAGGCCGGGCGGGCCGCAGCCAACGATCGCGCCCAGCGGAGCATCGGCGAACGTGACATACGCCTGCGTCGCATCCTCGCCCACCGCCCCCGTGCCGGTTCAGCCTCCGGCAGGTGGCGAGTCTGGACCAGCTGGGTTCGCGCAGATGCCCGCGCCGGCTAGCGGCGAGAAATGCTTTCGCAGCAGGAGCCTGCGGATCCACCTGAAGCACCCCAAATACGACCCGCTCAGGGAAGCGGTCATTACCGTTGGCCGGCGCAAGCTGCGCGTGAGGCGCCACGGCAAGCGATTCGCCAGCACGATCGTGCTGCGGCACCTGCCCACGGGCACCTTCAAAATCACGATTCAGGCGACCACGGTGCTCGGCCACCACCTCTCGAGCAGCCGCACTTACCACAGCTGCGCCGCCACAGCGCCGGGAGGGAAAACGCACGCGAAAAAGGCCGATCGCGGGTAGACGACGAGCGAGCAGCGCGTGCGCGGCACCGCCGCGGGCCGCAAGAAACAACGGCCAAGGGCGGTTGATGAACAACATGAGCCTTCGCTACTTCGCCAACGGGTTGGCGGTCTCGTCGAGCTTCCCGCTCGCCGGGATGCCGGCCGATAACGGGCGGGCCGGACCACAGCTGCGGGTACAGCGCGTTAGCGGCTCAGAGCTGCGGGGCGCTTGGACCGGGTGCGACGGGTATCCCCTCTGGCGGGGGCGCCTCGGCGACGGCCGTGAGCTGACGATCGCGCTGGGGAAGGCGGGGGCGACTGCTTTTCGCCTGCGGCGAGTGCGCGCGCTTCCTCTTGGACCCGGCGCGGCGCTCGGCTCCTGTGCGCCCCCGGCGCCGAGGGCCTGAGTGGCAGCGGGTGCTGCTGACCGGGTGCTGCCGAACGTCAGCGTGATGCTCGCGGCTACGAGGCCCTGCACGCGAGCGCGGTCGAGACCTCGCTCGGGGCGTGGTCGCGATCCTCGCGCCGAGCGGCGCGGGAAGACGACGCTCGCGGCGAGCTGATGCGCCGCGGCTGCGCCTCGTTCGCCGATGACATCTCATCCTGCGGCGGGGGCAGCGACGGGGTCGTGCGCTCACCCCGCGAGCCCCGCACATGAACGTCGCGCGCGGCGAGGTCGAGCCGCCACCGGCGAGGAGCTGGGGCGTGACCCTGGTGATTCTCGGCAGCGAGCGCTGGATCGCCGTCGCGCGCGCGTCGCACGATGCCCGGCCCGGGTGCGCACGCATCGTCCTGCTGGAGCGCCGGCCGGGCCTGCGCCTCGCAGGCGCAGTGCTGCGGCGAGCTCCCGCTCGCGCTTGCCCCGTACATGCTCGGCCTCCGACGAGGATGAGCGCGCGCCAGCCGTCCGCTTCGCGCTCTACTGCCGACCTCGATCGAGCTCGCGGCGCTCATGCGGCTCACCGCGGACCTGACCGCCCGCCCAGCCCGAGCTCGTCAGCGCAGATCGCAGAGCTGGCGAGCGCTCAGCTCGCTGCGCCTAGGCGCCGCATGACGCAGCGTGCCGAGCAGGCGCTGGCGCCTCCCCAGGTGGATATCGACAGACCGCCCAGCCGTCACCGGCGCTGAAGCGCAGGCGGCACGGCGATGGCGATGGCGGCGACGAGGCCGCCCGGAGCCTGGCCGGCCAACCCCCGCCACGGCGGGCGAGGCGCTCCCCTGATCCGCTCAAAACGTGACCAAGCGCTGGCGCAAGCAGCCAGCCGCCGGTGCTCGAGCGGGCTGGACCTGACGCTGAGCGCGGGAAGCCTGACGTGGGTCGGCGGGCGCAACGGGGCCGGCAAGACGACGATGCTTCGGATCGCGGCGGGCCTGATCGACCCCGACGGCGGCAGCGGCCCGGGCGTGGGGCGTCACCCCCGCGCGAGAGCCGCACCCGCTACCAGCGCCTGGTGTCGTTCCTTCCCGCCGGAGACCGCGGCCTCTACGCGCGCCTCACCGTGCGCCGCCAGCTCGAGTTCTGCGCCCGCATCGCGATGATGCCCCCGACGCCGCGTCCGGGCCGCGCGTCGAGGAGACGATCGCGACGTTCGAACTCGCGCGAGCTGGCCGACCGCCGGGTGGACCGGATGTCGATGGGGCAGCGCCAGCGCCTGCGGATCGCCATGACGTTCCTCCCGAGCCGCGAGGTGGTGCTGCTCGACGAGCCGCTCACCAGCCTCGACGGCCAGGGCGCCGGCGTGCTCGACGCAGGCGATCGAGGAGCTGATCGCGCGCGACGGCGCCGCTGCTGTGGTGCTCGCCCAGCGGCGAGCACGTCGACCGCCGTCTTCGACCGCGCATGGATTCTCGAGGACGGAAGGCTGGTCGACCGGCATGAGTCGAGCCGGCAGCCATCGGTCCGCGCCTTCCTCGCCGTGATGCGACGCGACCTGCACGTCTACCTCTCCTACCGCACCCGGCTGGTCAGCCAGGTGCTGACATCGCTGTTCAGCCTCACGCTCTTCTACTACGTCTCGCGCCTCGTGCACCTGCGCGGCTTCACCTCTCCCGCCAGCTATTTCGCGCTTCGTAGTCGTCGGGCTCGCGCTCTGGTCAGCGTCATGTACTCGTGCTTTCTCGATCCCCGAACATGGTCCGTCAAGAGCTGGTCGCCGGCACCTTCGAACGGCTCGTGCTCTCTCCCTTCGGCCCGTGCGCAGCGTGATCGCGATGACGCTGTTCCCGCTGCTGCTGTCGTTCGTGATGGCGCGCGCTGACGCTGGCGGATCGGCTGCTGCGTGTTCGGGCATGCAGCCTGCACTGGCCGACCGTGCCGCTCGCCGTCCCGGCGATCGGCCTGGCGCTACTCGCGTTCCTGCCGTTCGGGCTGCTGTTCGCCGCCCTGACGGTGCGTCGATCAAGCAGGGCAACGTCGGAACCAGCTGGGTGATCGCCCTGATGGCGATCACCGGAGGCGTCTACTTCCCGATCACGGTGCTTCCCAGTGGCTGCAGACCATCGCCCAGCTGCAGCCGTTCACCCCGGCCACGAGCGTCCTGCGCCACCTGCTCGTCGACAGCCCCGATCGACCTCGCCTCGGGCAACTGCGCTGCTGAAGCTGGCGGCGTTCGCGCTCGTGCTGCTGCCCGTGTCGTCTGTCGCCCTGCAGCGCGCCATCCGCACCGGCCAGCGCCGCGGCACGATCATCGAGTACTGACCAGCAGGACCGGAGCAGACATGACCCCGGATGACGACTCCCAGACCATGCGTCGCTGCTGGCGTCCAGGGTCAAGGTGCCGCAGCACGTCGTCTACCGCAGCTTCCCCACCGAGACGGTCATGCTCAACCTCCAGACCGGCCGGTACCACGGTCTGAACCCGACCGCGGGGCGCATGCTGCAGGCGCTCGAGCGGGCCGCCTGCGTGCACGACGCGGCCGTCGAGGCGGCGGCCGGCGCTACGCCAGCCCCAGGCGTGGTCGAGCAGGACATGTGCACTCTCTGCAGCGCGCTGCTGGAGCGCGGCCTGATCGAGCTCGATGAGACCCCTCGCCAGTGATCGGCGCGGCCGGGCCGCCCCGGTTCTGCGCGCCACCCTGCCCTCCACTCGCCGCCTGCCCGCGGCGCCCCGCCGCTCGGCGCCTGCCCGCCTGCCGGCCACGCGCCGTCTGAGCAACCCGGAGCGTGCTCGGCTCGCTGGCGAGATCCTGCTCGCCTACCTGCGGACGCGCCAAGAGCTGCGCAACGAGCCGATCGTCTCCGCCGTGGTGGCTTGCGCTCCGAGTCCGGCGCGCCGCAGCTCGCCACCGGCGCGGACGTGCTCCCCGAAGCCCGGCGCCTCGGCAGCGCGGTGACGCGAACGCTCAGGCTGCTGCCCGGCGACACGCGCTGCCTCACGCGCTCGCTCGTCCTGACACTCATACTGTCCCGGCGCGGCGTCCCCGCCAAGCTAGTGATCGGGGCTCGCGCCGCGCCTCGATTCATCGCTCACGCCTGGGTCGAGCACGAGGGTCAGGCGGTGCTCGCACCGGGCGACGGATCATTCGGCCGGCTCGTGGAGCTCTAGGTCGATGAGCCTTGCGCAGCCTGCAGTCGGCGAACCCGCGCGCACACAGAGTGGAGCGAGCAGGCGCGCGACCGTATTCGGGCTCGACGTGCGGGCAAACGTCGGCCTGCCCTTCCTGGTCGGCGCGAGCGCCCAGCCGACGGGCCGTACGCTGGAGCTCCGGGTGGCGAGGAAGTCCGCGCGGGCTCCCATCTGGCCCGGCGGCACCGAGCTGGTTTGCGACCAGCAGGAGGGTGACGGCAGCCCGAGCTTCCGCATCGAATCGCACCCGGCGGCGGGCTACCGGATATCCGGGCCAAGGTACGGCGTCCACATCCTTTCCGCCGACGGCGGGTGCGCGCTGTGCCTGCCGGACAGCTGCCCGCCATCCGCATGGCAGCGATTTCTCGTGGCCCAGGTCCTGCCGTTCGCCGCGCTGCTGGGCGGACTCGAGGTTCTCCATGCAAGCGCGGTCGTCACCCACCGTGGGGCGGTCGCGCTCAGCGGCCCTCGGGGTCCGGCAAGACGTCGGTGGCACTCGAGCTGTGCCGTCGCGGCGCACGCTTCCTGGCGGATGATGTGCTGGCGCTGCAGCGCGACGGGCAGCTACTCCTCGGCCATCCCGGCACGCCGGTAGCTGGCGTTCACCACGCCGAGGCCGCTCGCCTGGAGCGGGCCGAGCTGACGGACGACCGCCCGACGCTCGCCGTCAACGCCCGCGAGCGGCTCGTCCGCATGCCCGGCGCCGCGCAGCCCAGCCCGCTGCATGCGCTGTTCTATTCTCGAGCGGCACACCGGCCTGCGCGGCTGCCCACGGTTCCACGCCCGGGTGGATCCGCGGCTCCTGCTGGGCTCCAGCTTCAACTCGGTGATCGTCACCCCCACCCGTCTTCGCGGGCTGCTCGAGATTTGCGCGCTGCTGGCCGGCAGGCGAGTCGAAAGGGTGCTCGTCGGCCCCGAGATCGACGCAACGCAACTGGCCGAGGCGATCGACGCGCGCCTCGGCGAAGCACCGTGACCCGCTCGCTCGCGGGCACATTTGACCGCCGCGGACACGCGACGCCCGTACGGCTGCTCGACGCGCTCGCGCCCGACTCCCCCACGCTCGCCGAGGAGGGCCCGCTCCGCGTGGCCTACACCGGGCAGACACGTCCCGCGCGCGCCCCGCTGGTGCTGCTCGACGGCTACCTAGACAACGCCGCAGAGCTCCTGCCACACGGTGCTGCCGTCCCCCCGACGGCCGTGCCCGAGGAGCTGCTCGCCGACGGATGGGCGCGATGGGGGCGCAGACCTGCCGACCCACCTACGCGGGGATTTCGTGCTGCTGCTGTGGGACGCACGATCGCGGCGAGGGGCTGGTCGCGCGCGACCAGATGGGCGCACGCTCGCTGTTTCTCTACGACGCCGGCGGCGTGCTGTACTTCGCCAGCGAGATCCACCAGCTGCTTGCGCTCCTGCCGCGCCGCCCAGAGCCCGACCCGATCAGCGTCGCTCACTGGCTGAGCATGAGCAGCGCCCCCGGCTCCGCCACGCTGTACGCGGGCATACGCCGCCTGAACCCAGGCTCGCTGCTGGCGCTGAGCGGCGATGGCGTGCGCGAGGAGCGCTACTGGGCTCCACGCTTCGTGGAGCCCAGTGGCGAGCCGCCCGAGCATCTGGCCGTGCAGCACGCGCCAAGCGCTCGAACGTGCGGTCGCAGCGGAGGATCAGCCGCTCCGGGCCCACCGCGGTGCTGATGAGCGGCGGCCTTGACTCGGCGTGCGTCGCAGCGGTCGCGGCAGCGCGGGCGCCGGGCCGCGTGCACGCGTACTCGGCTGTCTTTCCCGAGCATCCGGCGGTGGATGAGTGGCCGGTTGATCGCGCAGCTGCGGGACCGCCTCGGCTCCCGGGCGTGCGTCGCGCGAGGTCCGGCCCGGTGGGCTGCTGGCCAGCGCGCTCGAGGCGACTGCGGCCTGGCAGCTGCCGCTGCGCAGTTGGGGAGACTTCTGGGCGCTTCCCCTGCTCCGCACCGCGGCCGGACGAGGGGTGGGAACGGTGCTAAGCGGCGAAGGCGGCGATGAGGTGTTCGGGGTGCGCGCCTACCTGCTCGCCGACAGGCTGCGCGCGGGACGCGCATTGGACGTGCTGGCACTCGCGCGGGAGCTCCCCGGCGCGGGGGATCGACCGCCGCGCCGGCAGCTGGCGCGAATCCTGGGCAACGTAGCCGTGGCCGGCGCGCTGCCCCACCGGCTGCACAAGCTGCTCCGCTGGCCGCTCGCGGCCTCTGAGCCGCCCAGGTGGCTGCAACCCGAGGATGCGCGGCGAGTTCCTTGGCACACACGAACCGCTGGCGTGGAAGCGGCTCGAGGGTCCGCGCTGGTGGGCGCAGAGCGCGTATGGCCTGACGCGTGGCATCGAGGAGGTCGGGGTTTTCGACCAGCATCGGCAGCGGGCGGCTCTGGCAGGGCTCGAGGCCCGCCACCCCTGCTCGACCTGGATCTCGTCGAGCTGCTCCTACGCCAGCCGCCGGGCGCGACGTTTGACCGTCATATGACTCGGCCCGTCATGCGCGCAGCCATGGCCGGGCTGCTGCCGGAGGAAGTGCGCATGCGACCACGCAAGGCGCTTTTCGACTCGATCATCGTCGACTCCCTCGCGGGGCGCGACGGAGCTTTGATTCGCCGGCTCCTCACAGGCCCGGCGCGAGCTGCGCCGGTATGTCAGATCAGCGCGAGCTGGATCGCGAGCTGTTCGACAGCGACCGACGCGGCGCCAGCAGCCGTTTCGCTGGATGTGTCAGGTCTGGCGGCGACGACCGCGGAGTGCTGGCTGCGCGCCCAAGCTAACCCCGGCGATGAGCTCTCCAACGCTTGTGCGACAGGCACCCCAGCGCGTGTGACGCTGCGTGAGGTGCAGCCTGCGGACTAGTACCTTTTTCCGCCTTGACGCCCACCCCCCCTCGTTTATGCTGCCTGCTAGAAAACGGCCGCCTTCGGCGAAGCCCTAATCTAGCGACAAGGAACTGAGGCATGGACGATCACATCACGCCCCTAACGTATGAAACCCCAAGGGTCGTCGACTACGGTGACCTGCAGCGAGTTGACCGCCGCCTGCTTGGGCGGCACCGGTGGAGACGCCTTCAATCCGTCGGGAAACGCAGGTCAGTTCACGGTGGGCGCCAGCAACCCCGCGGGCGGCTGCAAATCCACACCCTGAGCTTCACCGCGGCTGGACCGCGGCGAAGAGGCGATCAAACAGCCGCCCTCGAGGCGGCTGTTTGATTTTCACTTCACTCGAGCCCGCGAAGTCAGCTCATCGCAGTGCACGCGCGCGCCGGGCCATGCGGGAGCCCGCCACGGCGGCGGGTTGCACGCGGTCGCGGCCCTCCACGAGCACACGCCGGACGAGCGGCCACGCCGCTGGCAGCGGTCTCGGGACACGATCCAGCTCGAGCGGCTGGATGGCGTCCAGGCGAATTTCCACTCTCGAGCCCGCGACCACGGGCAAACTGGGTGACTCCCAGCCCGCGCCGATACGCCGCGCCGGCGACTCGCGCCCGTCGCGGCGCAGCTCCCACAAGCGCTCGCCGTGCAACACGCCTGTCGTAAGGACCAAGCGCCAAACGCCACTCGGCACGTCGACCGTTACCCGCCGCGAGTGAAGCTGCACGCGAAGAAGCTCGCCCTCACGTCTCGCGAGATAGTTACGTTGCGCAACTGCATCCAGGGGCCCCCACGTGACGGTCCCGAGACGATTGATGTAATCGGCGGCCTGCTCCAACCGCTCGAGCCCTTCCGCGAGATCGCCGTGATGCCCGTAGAGGATCAGCGGCTGGCCAAGGAGCGCGCGAAAGATGAGCTCCTCGCGCTGACTGCCAAGCGGATAGCGGGGCAGGACCGGAAGCCCGCCTGCAACGATCTCAGCGGGAAACCAGCCGTCGAGGGCCGACATCGGCGGTAGACGATCGCGCCACGGGTACGGACGGCTGACGCAGGCCGCTTCGAAGCCCAGCCTGAACAACGCCTTTGCGACCGCCTCCGAGCAGGCACCGTGAGGTGGCGCCATCACGCGAGTCACCGCTATCCCGCAGCGCGTTTCAAAGCGCGCGATCCGTCTCACGGCCTGGCCGATCGCCCGAGCGGCCGCCGCGTCCGTGTCAAGCCGCTCGAGCTCGCGAGTGGTGTGGTCGTTGCCGTGGACGAGAACCGATAGCGACCGGCTGCTTGCCCGCGCCAGGGAGGCTGCGCGGGCGGATACGAGCCAGGCGTCGAGCGGCACCATCGCTACGCCAAGGTGGTAGCCGTGCAGCGCAGCATGCCGTATCACCTCGCTGTATCTGAGGTGGCCGTACGAGCACGAATGCAGATTGGGGTCATCGATCACGAACGACGCCCGCAACGGGCGTGGTCCCGCCTCGGCGTCCCCGCACACATGCCAGACGAGATGGAGCAGCGGCAGCAGCCCCATGAAGCAGCCGTGCCTGAGCCGGCCTCGCAACGTGTCGCCATCGCCTAGCTCGCTCAGCGCGTACGCGCTTTCGTGCCTGAACGGGCGTCCCCGGCGCCGCCACCAGACCGGATCACCGTGACGCGAAGCGAGCACCACGTCATTCTGCACGAGGCCAGGCTGAGTGTCCGTCGGCGCGTCTTCCTCTTCGAGTGTCCTCGCTCGCAGCGGATAGGCGAGTGGCGGGGCACCCTCGAATTCGACGGTCGCTGCTGCGGGACGAGGTGGCCTCGAATGTTCGCCGACGACAAGCACCGCGCAGGAGTCCGGCACGGGCAGCGCCTGGTCGTGATCGCCACCCAGCACAAGTAGTCCGTCCACCGGGCCGCCGGTGCTTGCTTGCGCAGCGAACGCCACCGGATACGCCGCTTCCAACGCCTGGAAGAGCCTGCGGTGACGCCGCGCCGCAGGGTACGGCGTCACGCGTATCAGCTTGCGACTCTCGCTGTCGAAGAATGGCTCGTTGGCCTGGCGATGCAACGGAGCAGTCGCGGACACGGCGTATTAACCCTCTGCAGCGGCACAAAAGTCCGCCGCGCCCTCTTCCGTTAGTAGACCGTGCGCAAGGCGGTTCTACAGCGACCACCACGGTCGACGGCCGTTGTCGGGCCCGTCGCCGTGATCGCGACGGGAGAGCCGGCCGAGGCAATCGGTGAAGCTCTGCGCGCGCACGACTTCGACGCCACGGTTTTCGACCACACGCGCTCGTTTCTTGAAGACCGCACGTGCTCCGCGTCCACCGTCGTGCTGTGGGTCGAAGACGCAATGCTGGCTCTCACCGAATCGATCGAACCCCTCGCCAAGACCCCCCAGGACACGCCGGCGATCGTCGTTGTGTGTACCGCTATCCAGCGATGGGAGCTGCGAGCAACGCTCGCCGCCGGCGTCGCCGGCGTGGTCCGTTACGACGAAATCGAGTTCGCGCTTAGCCCGTGCATTCGCGCGGCGAGCAGTGGACAGGTCTGCGTGCCGCGGGCACAGTGGGAGCAGATCGACCCCCCGGCGCTGTCCACGCGCGAGAAGCAGATACTCGGACTCGTGGTACTGGGTTATATGAACAGTCAGATCGCAAGTCAGCTGTACCTCGCAGAAAGCACGGTGAAGAGCCATCTCTCATCTGCGTTTGCGAAGCTCGGCGTGCGCTCGCGCAACGAGGCGGTGGAGCTCATCATCAACCCGGAGCGGGGCCTTGGGATGGGCATCCTCGAACTGGGCGGCGAGCCGCTCCAGGCTGTTTCGGCGGGCGCGTCATGAAGGATCCAGCATGCGAGATCCCCCTGACCTCGATGGATCACCACGACCCGCTGCTGTTCAAGGAGATCCTCGCGACCATCGAGCGCGTCGCCGCCAGCGGCGCCTTCACGGGAGGCGCGGCGGTGGAGCAGTTCGAGGCGGACTACGCGGCATGGTGCGAGGTTCCGCACGCGATCGGGGTGTCCTCGGGCACCGACGCGCTGGCATTCGCTTTGAAGGCGATGGGCGTTGGGCCCGGCGACGAAGTCATCGTGCCGGCGAATTCGTTCATCGCGACCGCGGAGGCCGTCAGCCTGGTCGGCGCGCGTCCGCGCTTCGCAGACGTCGATCCAGCGACGCAGCTGATGACCGCCGACACGTGCGAGCGGGCGCTCACGCCCTCCGTGTGTTGCGTGATCCCGGTGCACTTATACGGACGCACCGTGGAGATGGCGCCGATCATCGAGCTCGCGCGCGCCTCGGGGATACTCGTGCTCGAGGACGCCAGCCAGGCGCACGGGGCCCGCTATCGCGGCCAGCGCGTAGGCACCATCGGCGACGCCGGCACGTTCTCGTTCTACCCATCGAAGAACCTGGGCGCGTGGGGCGACGCCGGCGCGGTTGTCACCGCCAGTCACGAGCTGGCCGACCGCGTGAGGATGCTTCGCTCACACGGCGAGAGCCCCCGTTATCACCACTGCATCGCGGGCACGACCGGGCGCCTCGACGCCCTGCAGGCGGCCATCCTGCGGCTCAAGCTAACCCGCTTGAGCGAGCGCAATCACACGCGAAGGCTGATCGCGGGCACACTGCGCGAGCAGCTCGCAGATGCTTATCCGCTTATTTCCCCGGCACCCGTCGACTGCGACTGTGACCACGTGTATCACCAGTTCGTGGTGAGAACCCCGCAACGCGATCTCGTGAAAGACTCTCTCGCTCGACGGGGTATAGCTAGCGCGATCCACTACCCGATCCCAATCCATCGCTCGCAGGCGTACGCCGACGGGGACTGCCAGGATGACGTGGCGCCCTGCGCCACCCGGCTGGCTGGAGAAGTCCTCTCCCTCCCGATCTTTCCGTCGATGACACGAATGCAGGTCAATCGCGTAGGCGAGGCGCTGCGCGAATGCGCATCTCAAATCCAGCCATCGTTCGCGCACACCCCTGCCTAGCCGCGCGCACGTGTCGACCCTCGCCCTCAGAGACGAACGGCATGAGTTGGCGAGAGCGGCGGCGACACGGATTATCTGCCGCGCGCTCGACGTATCGGTGGCGGCAGTGAGTCTCATCGTTTGCGCGCCCGTCCTGCTTGCCGCATGCGTAGCGATACGCCTCGAGACGCCTGGGGGCGTGATCTTCCGCCAACGCAGGCTCGGTCGCCTCAAGCGGCCGTTCACGGTTCACAAGCTTCGGACCATGGATCAAGCGGCGGATCCCACAATCCACCGAGCATACGTCCATCGGCTGATCGCCGGCGAAGAGACCGCCAACGTTGGCCATGGCGGGCAGGAGATGTACAAGCTGGCGAGCGACGACCGGGTGACTCGAGTGGGGCGGATCCTGCGCCGCACGAGCCTCGACGAGTTGCCACAGCTCTATGACGTGCTGCGAGGCCATATGTCGCTGGTCGGCCCACGCCCGGTGATCGCGTACGAGGCGGAGCTTTACCCGGTAAGTTACGACCGCAGGTTCACGGTCAAGCCGGGCCTCACCGGACTGTGGCAGGTGAACGGGCGCAACGAATGTACCTACCGCCAGATGGTAGCGTTGGACCTCACCTGGGTTGAATGCCGTTCTGTGTCACTCTACCTCTCGATTCTCGCACGGACGCCGTGGGCGGTCATCAGCCGCAAGGGAGCGGCGTGACACGAGCGGTCCGTGAGGATACACACCGGAAGTCACGGTACACGCATGTCGTTGATACGAATAGTGCCGCGGGCGAAACAGCTAACGGCGAAGGAGGCAGCTCCAAGTCAAGGGGGGAACTACCATGATCACAACGCCGATAGGTATCGCCGTCGTCGGCTACGGCTACTGGGGCCCAAACCTCGTTCGCAACATCACCGAGCGAGGCGAGTTTCGATTCGCGGGTCTGTGTGAGCGCGATCCCAAGCGCGCGAGGGAGTTCTCGCGGCGCTATCCGACGAGCTTGGTTGAGGCGCAGTTCGACGCGCTGCTGGTCGACCGTAGCGTGCAGGCGGTGTCGATCGCGACGCCCCCGCGTACGCACTATGACCTCGCACGGCGCGCGCTCGAAGCGGGCAAGCACGTCATGGTGGAGAAGCCGCTCGCGACGACGGTAGCGCAAGCGGAAGAGCTCATGGCAATCGCACACGACGTGGAGCGCGTTCTCATGCCGGGACACACGTTCGTGTACAGCCCCCCTGTCAACAAGGTAAGAGAACTGATCCACGGCGGTGAGCTTGGCGACGTCTACTTCGTCACCTCCTCGCGGATGAATTTGGGCCTTTACCAGGCCGACGGAGTGATCAGCGACCTCGCTCCGCACGATCTCTCGATCCTGCTGTACTGGCTTGGGCGGCCGATGACGCACATCGCGGTCTCGGGCCAGAGCATCTTTCAGGACGGTGTACCGGAGACAGCGTTCTTGACCGTGACCTTCGAGGGAGGCACCACCGCGAACGTGCAAATCTCATGGCTCGCTCCACGGAAGATGCGTCAGATGGTGGTTGTCGGCTCGAAACGCATGGTGCAATACGAGGACACCTCCTCAGACGAGTCGGTGCGCATATACGATCGCGGCCTGGACGTGTCGCTGGGCGAGGCGCCGGCGACGTTCGGCGAGTATCGACTCACGTACCGGACGGGCGACATCGTGGTGCCGCGTATAGAGGCCGCAGAGCCGCTCGGGCTCGAGCTTGCAGACTTTGCAAGAGCCATCCGTACCGGCGAGGAGCCGCGCTCCCACTGCCGACTCGGCCTCGAGGTCGTGAGGGCGCTCGAGGCTGCACATGTATCGATGTGCCGCGGCGGTGATCCGGTGGCGCTCGGCGCAGGGTCGCTGACATCGACGCCTCGCAAATCGGCTCCCAGGGTGCGCATCACGACGCGCACGCCGAGCGTCCTAACCACCTGAGCGCTTCGGCGCACGCTGCGAATTCACTGCCTCAGGGCGAAGGGCGCGTGCGCCTCGCACCGGGTGACCGTCGAGCACGCTGCTCTCAGCAAATCATCGAAGCCCAGCTCCTCCGGCTCGCGTGCCAGCGCGAGCCCTCGCCGCGCTAGCTCGTCCGCGAGCAGACGCTGATGATCGTCGATGTTCTCTCCCCGCTCGGCGCGGCGTGGTACCAACACGGGCAGTTTCCCGGCTTCCAGGGCGCTCAGCGAGGATCCGCAGCCAGCGTGGGCGATGACTACATCGGCGTCCTTTACGGCGGCCTGCAGCGCCTGAGCGGGAAGCTGACGATGTGCGGCGATCCGCAGGTCGGACACGTCGGTGCATCCCACCTGCCACAGCACCTCGACGTCCTGCGGAAGCAGCTCGAGCGCGCGGTCGACGAGTCGCCTGAACGGATAGTCCTGCATCGTCCCCAGGGTGACGACGGCGCGACGGATCTCGCGCGCGCCGATGTGAAGCCGCGCGGGAACGAACGCGTCGAAGACCGAGCCGGCGTAGCGCCACGGCACCTGCGCCCAGTCGCGATACTGCGAGTACACCGAAATCCCGGGCGTGCGGCTGAGCAGGCTTCCGGTCAGCGAGGGTCCGGCGGTCCGCGTGAACGACTCGATGTAGTGGCATGCGGCGCCGCGCATGCGCGCGATCGGCAAGAACGACAGCGCAAGACCGGAGCCCGTGCTGACCACAGTCGAGTAGGAGTGCCCGGGGGTAAACATGCGCCGCGCGGACACAGCATGGCGCGCGAGTGTCTTGTAATCACGCGGCCCGGCGTAGTCGAGATAGACGATCTGCTCGCCATCGAGCAGCGAACGGCTCTGCCGCGTATCGAACGTGACCCATACCCGTTCGCTGCCCACGCCCTGCAGCCGCGGAAGCAGCGCATGCAGTTGGCTCAGATGACCGCCTCCGCTACAAACGAGCAGGGTGCTCATACCGGGGCACCGCGTGAGGAAGACGCCGAGCCCACGCACCCGTCCGAGGGCTCCTGCCCCCCTGTGCTAGCGGTGTCGAGCCCTTCAATGGCGAGCGTTTCCGGTCCGAGAGCGATACGCGCAATCGCGCGCGCGTAGCGAGCCACGACGCCGCATCGCACCGCGACGCGTGCCGCATATGCGACGGATGAGCGCGTCTGCTTATCGGGGGCGCGATTCGCGCGCTGGTCGAGCACCTCGCGGGGGAGCAGCAACTGGCGTTTGAGAAATCCGCCGAGGTCTCCCGGCGGGGATAGCAGTCCATCGATGAGCCCCATGTCCGCATACAGCTGAGAGGCGCTCGAGGCCGGGTTCGGATTGGCCAGGCGCGCGGCGGCGCGCCCCCGCGCGCATAGCTCGCCCGGCTCGCCAAGGATCTCTCGCGCGGGCATTCCCAGCACGCTGTCAGTCACCTTCAAGGCCGCACGCAGGACCGGAGCAAGCGCGGGGTAGTGACGCAGTACGCCGCCGAGCCTATCTGGCGGCAGCGCTGTGCCATACCGATCCCACCATGCGGACAGGTCAGAGGCGATACGCAGGTCGATGAAGCCATCGCGCGCATAGAAGAGCAACAGCGAGGCCAGCTCCGGGGCCGGCGCCGGCCGCCACACGACGGGACCTGATGATGCGCGCGGCGGGAGCAGCTGCTCAGTTGCGAAGCGCTCCTCATACCAGTGGACGCGCCAGTGAAGCTCGACCGGCGGGAGCTCGCCATGCTCGTGGGCGAGCACGAAATGCAGACGCGGTAGGCCGCGCCCTTCCACGTGATCGCTTGGCGCTCCGTAGCCGAAGTCGCGCACGATCTCGATCGCGCCGCCCATGTCCTGCGGAGCGAGCAACAGGTCGATGTCGTTGGACAGGCGCCTGCCCATGTCGCCGTAGATCGCCTCGGCGAGCGCGGAGCCCTTTAGCTCGGCCGAGCGAATTCCCGCCTTGCCCAGCGCCGCCTGCAGGCGGCTGCACACCAGGTGCAGATACGTACCGTGCCGCTGCGCCGCGGCCACCGCCTCGCTCACGGCGAGGACAAACGGCTCGTCCGACCGCTCGCCGACGAGCTCGGTTATGCGCGGACCAAGGGTCGGAAGCAGACGGCGCTGGCGCAGCGTGTCTGTGAGGCGAAGCCAGTCCACGTCGGCGGCAAGCGCTTCTGCGCGCGGGCGCATCGACTCACGGCGCGCGCACGTTCCTGCGCACAGCAGGATCAGCTGGCGCTCGGATCGAGCGGACCTGTCGGAGCCCCCGCCGCGGCCCCTCACCGGTATACCGGCTCGCGGTGCAGCCGCATCCTGAGCAGCTCCAGGTGACTCCACGGGAATTCGGTGAGGATCTCCGCCGGCGTCCTGCCTTCGAAGTAGCCCGTCGGACCCGAATACGGGTCGGCTCCGGTAGGTGTCGGATCCTGCGCGTAGAGGCCGATGTCGGGCGAGCTGTCGCGAACGAAGATCCCGTATCTCTGTGCCGCCAGGGCGATCATCCGGGCAAGCGGCCGGAGGTGCAGGCTGGCGAGGTCCAGCCGCGGGTCAAGACGCAGGTGCGCGCCCTCGGGCAGCGCCAGTGGCGAGCTCGACGTCCCATCCGTGCGTCTCGCGGGGCTGGCGTAGATTCGCGCCCTGACCCGTGGCACGGACATCGCGAGGGCGTGGTTGATCACGCCCTCCTTCAAGTCTTCGAGCGTGATGAGCCCGCCGACGATCGGCAACGAGGAGCCCGAAGCCCCCCATCCGGCCACTGCCCCGGGCCATGCTTCGGGCCCGTACGCACCGGGGTTGGATGACACGGCCTGCATCGCGCCTCCGAAGGTTGCGAGCCACGCTCCCGCGCGACGGACGAGCTGGAAGAACTCCCACATGCGTTCCGTGCTCGGCTGCCACACGACGAGCTCGCCGTCGGTTCCGGCGGCGGGATGGGCGGTCGCGGGCAGCGGGACGCGCCTCCACGCGCTCGACAGGGCGGGTATCGGACGGGCTTTGTTCAACCTGACCGACACCGTCGGTTGATCTGCCCCGACTGTGTAGAGCGGAACGCTGTAGGAGGTGGTTTCGATCCCAAGCAGGGGACCGACTCCGGTCTCTACCTGCGCGATTTCGGCGAGCAGCGCGGCGACCACCCCACGCGAGCGCGGATCGAGCCGCGCCGTGCTCGAGAGCGGACGGTTCCAGTAGCCGGACGATGAGAAGAAGCGGAAGGGGTTTCGGGCGAGCGGCGCAGGTCCGAGGCTCGCCATTCGGATTTGCTTTATCGGCGCGGGCAGCTGCGCTTCGACCGCAGTTCCGCAGCCGGCGGTCCCTGCGCAGGCGAGCGCGAGGCCGCCCAGCAGGGCGATCCGCGGTCGCGGGCTGCGTGTGGCCACACTTTCGGACATTGTCTAGGCGAGCGGGCCGGTTGGCCCTGCACCCACATGAGAAACGCAGCGGGCGGCCTGCTTCTCGCGTTTGGAATCGCGGCCCGTCCGGCACAAGCTTGTCGGGCCAGCAGCGCCTCGCTGAACGCCCCACGATCAGCGTCGCGGCGCAGGCGGGTAAAGCCACGCCGGACAAGCGGCCAGATCGCCGCTGAGCCGCGGTAGTCTTTTTTCATCCCCGGATCACGAAGACGTGCGTGAGCTTCACGACAGGCGCGGCGTTGAAAGAGAATGCATGTGATGCAGAGTCGTCCCGTGTTCAGCAGAGACGAGGAGCCGCAGAGCGGCGCCCGCCCGCTCGAGCTGCAGCTCGATTCCTTCGCGTGGGCCGCGCTCGAGCAGGAGGCGGCGCAGCAGGGCGTGTCGGTGCGCGAGCTCGCGACGTTCGCTTTGCTTTATTACCTCGCCGACGTCGACAGTGGTCGCGTGTCGCGCCAGCGTCCCTGCGGCGGACGATCCCTCGAGCCACGATACCTAGCGTCCGCAGGCCATCGTTCGGGTGATCGGCGCCGCCTCGCGATCGATCAACTCCGCCCACAGCGCACGCCGGCCGCGGTGGTGCAGCCCATGGATCGAGCCCTCGCTGCGTCCGGTGCGCGCGGCGATCTCGGTCGGCGAGAGACCGGCGAAGTGGCGTAGCACGAGGACCTCCCGCTGAGCCTGCGGCAACGTGGCGAGCGCCTCCTTGATGTCTTTCGCCCGGGCCGGTCCGTTCTGCTCTCCGGCCCGGTCGCTGGTCCTGACCTCCTCGACGGGAACCAGGCGCTGGCTGCGGATGTGATCGATGGCCACGTTGCGCGCGACCCGCAGCATCCACGCAACGAACGGCACGTCGCGCTCGCGGTAGGAGCCGATCACGCTGATCAGCTTGGCGAACACGTGCTGGGTGACGTCCTCGGCTTCGTGGTGGTCACGCACGATGCTGCGCACGTAGCCGTAGATGTCATCCGCAAAGCGCGCGTACAGGAACGCGATCGCGTCGCGGTCACCGGCCTGGGCCCTGGCTACGGCGCGCGAGACCAGCCGTCGGCTGGTGTCGTCCCCGCAAGCGTTCCAATCGGCCTTCGTGCGGCTGGATGGGAGTGGCAACTGCGCCTGCGTTACACAAGACATTCCCGTTCTCCTGACTCGACGTAGTCCACTTGGTCATGTCAGGAGGCTCGATCCGCTTGCGCTGCACAACGCCCGTCCCTGGGCGGGTGGCGAGTGCACGCCCTACAACGATCTGCCCCCCTGCGCTTCGTGGCCGGGAGCATTACGGCCAGCCATAGACATTGCCAATGAGGTTGGACGCTTGATCTACGATTCGCCGAAATTCCTTCTTTCGTGTCGTCCCAAACGGGCGGGGAATGTCTCCCTTTTGGGACGACACGCGGGCTCGCGCGAGAGGTCCGCGCCGCTAGCATGGCTCACGAGATGCGCGACTACCAGCAAGCGATCAACAGCCGCGTCGTCATCTACGACGGCGGAATGGGCGCCACCCTCGAGCAGTTCGAGCTGACCAGCGAGGACTACGGCGGGCTGGCCGGCAAGTGCCACGAGGCGCTCGTGCTCAACCGCCCTGACGTGATCGAGGGCGTGCACGCCTCGATGCTCGACGGCCGGCGCGGAGGTCGTGGAGACCGACACCTTCCAGGGCTCGCGCCTGAAGCTCGAGGAGTGGGGACTCGGCGAGTACACGGTCGAGATCAACACCAAGGCCGCTGAAATCGCGCGTCGCGCCGCCGGCGAGGAGCGCTTCGTGGCGGGCTCGATCGGCCCCACCGGCTACCTGCCCGCCTCGGAAGACCCGGCGCTCGGACAGATCTCCTTCGGTGAGCTCGTCGAGGTGTTCGCCGAGCAGGCCGCCGGTCTCATCGACGGCGGCGCGGATCTGCTGATCATCGAGACCGCGCAGGACATCCTCGAGGTCAAGGCGGCCGTGTTCGGAGCGCGCGAGGCGTTCGCGAGCACGGGGCGAGCGCTGCCTATCCATACCTCGGTGTCGCTGCTCCCGAACGGCGGCAAGATGCTGCTGGGGACGGACATCTCCGCGGTGCTGTGCACGCTCGAGGCACTCAAGGTCGACGTGATCGGCCTCAACTGCTCGACCGGACCCGAGGACATGCGCGATGCGATCCGCTTCCTGGGCGAGTACTGCCCGGTGCCGGTCGCGTGCATCCCCAATGCCGGGCTGCCGCTGCAGGGGCCCGACGGCGAGACGATCTTCCCCGAGCAGCCCGAGCCGCTCGCGAACGCGCTGGCGGAGTTCGTGGAGCGCTACGGCGTGGGCATCGTCGGCGGCTGCTGCGGCACGACGCCCGCGCACATCGCCGCGATCGCGGAGCGCGTGCGCGGAGGGACGCTCGCCCCGCGCCCCGCGCCCCGCGCCGCGCACCTCTCCTCGATGATCGCCGCGACCACGCTCGTGCAGGAGCCCCCTCCCACGATGGTGGGCGAGCGAGTCAACTCGCAGGGCTCGCGCAAGGCCAAGGAGCTGCTGCTGGCCGACGACTACGACGGGCTCGTACAGATCGCCGAGGATCAGGTCTCCGGCGGCGCCCACGTGCTCGACCTGTGCGTGGCGCTGACCGAGCGAAGCGACGAGGACGAGCAGATGCGACTACTCGCCAAGCGCGTCTCTCTGACTCAGCCCGCGCCGATCCAGGTCGACTCGACCGAGCCGGTGGTGATCGAACGAGCGCTCGAGCAGATCCCGGGCAGGGCGATCGTCAACTCGGTCAACCTCGAGGCCGGCCGTGACAAGCTCGATCGCGTCGTGCCGGTCGCGCTCGCGCACGGAGCTGCGCTGATCGCGCTCACGATCGACGAGGTCGGGATGGCAAAGACCGCCGAGCGCAAGGTCGAGATCGCGCAGCGCATCCACGAGCTGTGCTGCACCGAGCATGGCCTTGATCCCGAGCTGCTGATCTTCGACTGCCTCACGTTCACGCTCACCACGGGCGATGAGGAGTGGCGCCCATCGGCCGTCGAGACGATCAAGGGCATCACGGCGATCAAGGCGGCGATCCCCTCGGTGAAGACGTCGCTCGGGGTCTCAAACGTGTCCTTCGGCGTCTCGCCCGGGGCGCGCGCGGTGCTCAACTCGGTGTTCCTGCACCACTGCGTCGACGCCGGCCTTGACCTCGCGATGGTCAACCCCAACCACATCACCCCCTACGCCGAGATCTCAGAGTCAGAGCGCGAGCTGGCCGACGATCTCGTGTTCAACCGCCGCGAGGACGCGCTCGAGCGCTTCATCGCGCACTTCGAGTCAAAGGGCGAGGAGGACGCCGCACAGGGCCCCGAGGACCCGACCGAGGGAATGGAGCCGGAGGAGGCGCTCCACTTCCACATCCTGCGCCGCCGCAAGGACGGAGTCGAGCAGTGGATCGACCGCAGCGTGCAGAAGATCGGCGCCGTGCCCACGCTCAACGAGGTGCTGCTGCCGGCGATGAAAGAGGTCGGCGACAAATTCGGCGCGGGCGAACTGATCCTGCCGTTCGTGCTGCAGTCGGCAGAGGTGATGAAGCGCGCGGTCGCGCAACTCGAGAAATACCTCGACAAGATCGAGGGCTACACGAAGGGCACGGTCGTGCTCGCGACCGTGTTCGGCGACGTGCACGACATCGGCAAGTCGCTCGTCAACACGATCCTCACCAACAACGGCTACACGGTGGTGGACCTCGGCAAGCAGGTGCCGATACAGACGATCCTCGATGCGGCTGTCAAGCACGAGGCGACCGCGATCGGCCTCTCGGCGCTGCTCGTGTCGACCAGCAAGCAGATGCCGGCCTGCATCGCCGAGCTGCATGCCAAGGGTCTCGACTACCCCGTGCTGATCGGTGGCGCCGCGATCAACCGCGCGTTCGGCTACCGGGCGCTTTATCCGGGCGGGCGCGAGTCCGAGGAGATCTACGAGCCGGGCGTCTTCTACTGCAAGGACGCTTTCGAGGGGCTCGCGGTGATGGATCAGCTGATCGACTCGAGCGCCCACGAGGCGCTCGTCGAGAAGCTGCGCGCGGGCGCGAGTGAGTTTCGCGAGCGCGGCGAGCAGGAGCGCGAGGAGCCCAACCTGAGCGATGACTCGGTGCGCTCCGCCGCGCGCACCGACGTGCCTATTCCAGAGCCGCCCTGGTGGGGAGCGCGCGAGATCGATGTGGACCTCGATGCGGTCTACAGCCACATCGACACGCACGTGCTGTTCAAGCTGCACTGGGGAGGCAAGGGCGTCAAAGGCGAGGCCTGGCAGACGCTCCTGCGCGATGACTTCGTGCCGCGGCTCGAGCGCATGTGGCGCGAGCAGACCTATCTTCACCCGCGCGCGCTGCTCGGCTTCTTCCCCTGCTACTCGCTCGGCAACGACATCGTGGTGCTCGACCCCGACGACCACACGCGCGAGCTCACGCGCTTCGTCTGCCCGCGCCAGCCGGCGGGCGACCGCATCTGCCTGGCCGACTTCTTCCGCCCGGCGCTCGACGGCAAGCCTCCGGCTCAGCTCGACGTGATCGCGGTGCAGGCTGTCACGGTCGGCTCCGCGGTCACCGATCTGATGGCAAAGCTCGAGGCCGACGGCGAGTTCTCAGAGCAGTTCTTCGTGCACGGGCTCGGCGTGCAGACCGCCGAGGCGCTCGCCGAGTGGCTTCACGCGCGCGCACGCGCGATGCTCGGCATCGAGGCGACGCAGGGGCGTCGCTACTCGTGGGGCTACCCGGCGGTGCCCGAGCAGGCCGAGCACCTGAAGGTCGAGAAGCTGCTCGGGCTCTCGCAGATCGGCATGACGATCACCGACGGCTACGCCCCCGAGCCCGAGCAGTCAACGCTCGCGCTGATAGCGCATCACCCGCAGGCGATCTACTTCGGCACGCGCCAGGGGCGGCTGCTGCCGAACGGCTCGCCGGATGACCTGATCAAGGGCTCGAGCCGCGACCCGTCGCTGTTCGGCGCCGGTGGCGAGGTTCCGGAGCTCGCCGACGAGGAACCGCCCGACGGGGCCGTCGAGGGCGAGGACGAACCGGCGATGGCCGGCGAGGGCACAACGTAAGCTATCGCCCGTGTTGAGACTCTCGGCGACCTTCATCTGCTGTGTAGCGCTGCTGCTGGCGGGATGCGGCGGCAGCGGCGGCAGCAGCAGCAGCAGCACGACGAAGAGCACCACCGGCACCGCGAGCACCGCGAGCTCGAGCTCCGATCACCAGCGCAAGTGCGTGCTCGCGGAGGAGGCCAAGGACGTCTACGAAACCGCCGCCGGCCAGCTCGGGCTGAGCTTCACCGACAAGCCGCTCGTCAACAAGGCGCTGAGCGCCCTGGAGGAACTCCGGGCTCGCGTCTTTGACGTCGAGCTGACCGCGAGCGGAACGGAACGGGCGAATCTGGCCACCGCGGTGCGAGCGCTCTCGCAGCAGGGGGCCTTCTTCAACGCCCTGATCGTTGCCGGCCCATCGGCTGCCGCCAAAGACGCCGAAGGCTTGAACGACTCGATTCCCGCCGCCAAAGCCGCGATCGACGCGGCCTGCAAGCACTAGGCCGCCGGGCAGGACCTCGCGGGTCGGCGCGGGCGGCGCTGGTCGGCGCTCGGCGCAGCGAGACATCAGCGCGCGTCCAGCATAGGCCCCCAACAGTTCACGACTGTTACCCGCCATCGCGCGTTCTAAACATCATTTCCCTCAAAAAACATGTCTTACCCTCTGACATCTTGAGAACGCCGAATTACATATTGATTTGCAGCACAAATTGGAGAAAATGCCTTGCGCTGAAGCCCTTCCGCTGGCATTGTGCTTTGTGACGCGCAGCACGCGCGCACGTCAAACCTTTGAGAGAGGGAGAAGGAATGATCAGGATGGACTCTTCCAGCGCCACGGCATGGGGTCGCCGTCGCGGCAGGCGCCTGCTTGCGGGAGCCACGGGGCTGAGCGTCGTGGCGCTGGCGTTCGGCGCCTCCCCCGCGCTGGCCGGCCTGCACGGGGAATTCGCGAAGTTCTCGGACTGTCCGGTGAATACACCCGGTGTGGTCTCGTGCATCGTCTCGACGACCACGAGCGGCGAATTTCACCTCGGCACCAAGACCGTGCCGGTGAACACCACGGTGCTCCTGCAGGGCGGTCTGAAGTCAGAATCGCCTGTGCTCGTGCCCGCAGCCGACGGCAACACGCTTTCGAAAACCCCACTGCAGGTGCCGGGCGGGATCATCGGGATCGAAATCCTCGGCCCGCTGACTGAAGTGACAGCGACGGCGGAACTGGCGGGCCCGGTTGAACTCAACGTGAACAACGCCAATGAAGGTCACGGGGTCGGTGCGTCGCTGCCGGTGAAGGTGAAACTTGGCAACACGGCGCTTGGTGAAGAATGCTACGTGGGCTCGAACACCGAACCCGTGGCATTGAAGCTGACCACTGGAACGACCAGTCCTCCGCCCCCGAACACACCGATCAAAGGCAGCACGGGCACGGCCACGGTCGTCGGGCAGGGCAAAATCGTCGAAATCAAAGGAAGCTCGCTCGTCGATAACTCCTTTGCCGCACCCGGGGCGAGCGGCTGCGATGGTCTCCTCGCGCCGATCGTGGATGCGGGCGTCGATCTCGACACGGGACTGCCGGCGGCGGCAGGGAGCAACACGGCGATTCTCAACGGCACGCTGGCTGCCGCGGGAGCCCGGGACGTCAAGGCGGTGGCCAAACTGCCTGAACTGGGACGCTGCGAAAAAGTCACCGGCGTCAAAGTTGGCAAAACCATGCTCTACAGCGGTGGTTACGTCGACGCCGACTGCATAGAAGAAGACGCGACGCACCAGTCGCGCTACGAATGGCACCCGGGGGCCGGGACCGGCGCGAAGTTCACGAGCTCGAGCGCGGCTGCCACGCTTGAAACCGTGGGCAGAGCCAAAGTCAAGTGCACGGCGTCGCACGGCGAAGGCGAGTACACGGGTGCCAAATCGGCGACGCTCGGCGTGACGTTCACCGGCTGCAAAGCCGAAACGACCAAACAGCCGTGCAGCAGTTCAGGCGCCGCCTCGGGCGAAATAGCCGCGGGCGGCCTCGCGGCGACGCTGGGCTTCATCGCAGACAACGAAACGACGATCACGCTCGGCTGGGATCTGGCGGGCTCACCGTCGGTCATCTCGGCGGAATGCGGTGCGGCGAAAGAAGCGCTGACGGTCACCGGATCGGCGATCGCGCCGATCGGCACGATCGACAAGCCGGTCGCGAGCTACACGCTCAAGTACGCCGCAAACGGAGGCAAACAGCTGCCTGAAGCGTTCGAAGAAGAAGCGAAAGACACGCTCAGCGCAAGCCTCGCCGGCGGAGCAGCCGAACAGGCCGGTCTGACGGCCAGCTACAAGGTCACAAACGAAGAAAAGCTCGAGTTCAAGGCCGAAACAGCCGAATAGGCCAACTCGCTGCTGGACAGCTCAAGGACCCGCCGCGCGGCCGCATCACCGGGCCGCGCGGTGTCCTCGAGCAGCCGTTGGTGGGGCTAGGGCTGGGGGCCTCAGACGACGCCCGCCTGCTCGATCAGCGCGAGCTTGCCGGCCCGGTCGAGCGCCTTGATCCTCGCCTCCTCGCGCATCGCCTGCGAGCGGTCGGGCATCGGCAGTGCGAGCGCGAGTTCGACCGGCAATCGCGAGGCGGTGTAGCGCGCGCCCCGCCCGGCGCGATGAGCGGCCAGCCGAGCTTCTACATTGGTGCTCCAGCCAGTGTAGAGCGAGCCGTCGCTGCAGCGCAGCAGATACACCCACGCCTCGGCGGACATGCTGCGCGGTTACCCCTCGGCGCGAGCGCCCGCCGGCGTGCCAAGCGAGGCGGCGGGCACCGGCGCGAGCTTGACCGGCGAGGCATGCATCGCACGCAACCTCACCTCGCGCCAGGAGAGGCCCTCGTTGACGAGAGCGGGAAGGCCCATGATCACGGCGGTGGCGAGCTCGACGAGCTGCAGCACTATGCCGTAGGCGATCGCTTCGGGCGTGGACACGTGATAGGTGCCGGCGAGCACGGCGACGCAGGCCGCTTGGAACACTCCCACGTTGGCCGGGGTCGCGGGGATCAACGCGGTGACGTTGACGGCGAAGAGCACGCCGGCTGCGGCGGCCCCATCGCCGGCGTGGACGTTTATCCCGAGGGCCAGCAACAACAGCCAGCAGGACAGCCATTGCAGCGACCACGCGCCGAGCTGGCAGGCGATCGCGGTGCCGGCGGCGCGGGGGTGGGCGAACACACGAATCCCGCCGCGCAGGCGCTGGAGCGTGCGCTGCAGCGCCTGGCGAAGCAGCGCCAGCGACGTCTTCGCAGGTGCCAGCAGCGCCGGGGCCAGCGCGAGCGCTGCGAGCGCCGCGATCGGCGCGAGCGCGAGCGCCAGCAGCGTCCGGTCGTGATGATCGAGCGAGCTCATGCTCGACACCGACACGCCGCCGAGCACGGCCAGCGCGAGCAGGTTGAGTAACGTCTGTGAGACCATCGTTCCGGCGATGAGCGGCAGCGTCTCGCGCGCTCGTCCAAGTCGGCGCGCGACTATCAGCGCTCTCGAGGGCTCGCCCAGGCGCGCGGGGAGCGTGGCCGACATGAGCACGCCCACGAACGTGCCCTGCATCGCATCGCGCCGTTTCGCGCGCCGCCAGGTGGGCGCAGCCGACAGGATCGCGTGCCATGCGATCGCGCGCGCGAACATGGCGGCGCACATCACGCCGAGGGCCGCGGCGACGAGGCCCGGCTTGGAGGCCAACAGGGACGTCGCGACCCGCGTGACGCCGACGCGCTGCATCGCCAGGCCGGCGAGCGTGCCGGCCGCCAGGGAGCTGATCGCGAGCCCCGCCCGCCGCATGCTGCGCTGATGCCGCGCGCGCCCGACCAGCGCGGGTGAGGAGTTCGGCAGGCGCGCGATGCGCTCCGCCGGGATTCGCGGCATCAGGTCCGCCGGCGCGAAGCCATGGCGCACCGCGATGCGCCCGAGCCGGGTCGCCGGCTCCCCGATCGACAGCGCCTGCGCGTAGCTGTCGAGCACCTCGGCCGCAACGTGCTGCCAGGCGAAGCGCGCCGCTCGCTCGCGCGCCGCGCGCGACATGCGCGCTCGCATGTCCGCATCGAACGCCAGCGCGCGTAGGGCCTCGGCCAGCGCGAGTGCGTCCCCGGCGGGCACGAGCAGGCCGTCGACGCTCTCGCGAACCACATCGCGGTAGCCGGGAATGTCCGAGGCCACGACCGGCGTCGATGCCGCGAACGCCTCGGTGAGCACCATCCCGAAGCTCTCGCCGTGGAGCGACGGCGCGCACAGCACCTCGGCGCGGGCCAGCTCGGCCAGCTTGCGCTCCTCCGAGACCTTCCCGAGAACCCACACACCGCGCCCGTCGAGCATCAGGTGCTCGATCTCGTCGCGGCTCGCTCCCACGATCGTGAGCGTGGCGGGAACGTGATCGCGCAGCGCCTCGAAGGCCCGCAGCAGGACCGGCAGCCCCTTGCGCTCGACGGCCTGGCCAATGAAGAGGATGCGCAGCGGCTCGTTCGCGTCGCGCTCGCCGCGCTCGGGTGTCGCGCAGGCGGCACGCTCGTCGGAGTGCTTCGCGGAGAAGTCGTGCAGATGCACGCCGTTGGGGATGATGCGATAGCGCCCGCCGTAGAAGCGCCGTGCGGTCCACGCGGCGGCCTCCGAGACGGCGATGCGCACGCGCAGCCGGTTCATGCGCCTGCGCCCACCGAGGCCCACCGCGGCGATGCCGTTGGTGAGCACGTTCTCGGAGAACGTGTGGAAGGTCGCGACGGTTGGGAGATCGCCGCTCGAGCACAGCGCGTCCCACCCGAGCACGGGGACGACCGGCTCGTGGATGTGCAGCACGTCGTAGTCCCCGTCGCGCAGCTCGGCCCGCAGCGCGAGGACCGCGTTGCCCGAAGGCGACAGGTTCGAGACCGCGCCGTTGGCGGGCAGCCCGATCGTGCGACCGAGCGCGATGAAGTTCGCGGGCGGCTCACAGCGCTGCGGACGCGCGCCGCGGTGCAGGTGGCGCGAGAGGCGGTCGTCGGGGTCGAACGGCGCGAGGATACGCGCTTCGTGGCCGGCTGCGTCGAGCTCGCTGGCGAGCGCCTCCACGTGCCGGGTCACTCCGCCTGGGTACGTCCACGAGTACGGCGACAGCAGCGCGATCCGCACGCCGCATACTCTACCCGGGAGCGTGGGCAGAGCGCCGGGGGCGCGACATCCGGTGCGATAATGGACCGTGGTGAGCGCGCGGCATTTCGTCAAGTACACCTTCTTGAAGGTCGACCCCGCCTGGCGGCGGCTGCCGGCCGAGAACCGCGAGCAGGACAAGCGCGAGTTCGCCGCCGCCTGCGAGGACTTCGCCGACGGACATTCGTTGCAGGCGTTCTCGCTGGTGGGCACCCGCGGCGATGCCGAGCTGCTGCTCGTCGCCGAGGCCGAGAACCTCGACCGCATCCACGAGTTCCACGTGGTGCTCGCTCAAAGCGGCCTGATGAAGTGGGCGGAGATCCCGCATTCGTTTCTCGGCATGAGAAAGAGCTCTGAATACTCAGACGACGAGCGGCTCGTGCCCCGCGGCTTCCGCGGCCGCTACGTCTTTGTGTACCCGTTCGTGAAGTCGCGCGAGTGGTATGCCCTGCCGGCCGAGGAGCGCTGGCGCATCATGCAGGGCCACATCCAGGTGGGGCGCGAATACCCCGGCGTGGACAACCACACGACCTACTCGTTCGGGCTCGACGACCAGGAGTTCGTGGTCGCGTTCGACACCGACGACGTGGGGACGTTCCTCGACCTGGTGCAGCGCCTGCGCGGCACCGAGGCCTCGCGCTACACGGTGCGCGACACGCCGAGCTTCACGTGCATTGCGATGTCGCTCGCGCGGGCGCTGAATGCGCTGGACGGCGAAGCGGTCTCCCTCGACGCCGCCCTGCCCGCCCTCTGAGGCTGCGCGGTGGCGCCACGCACGGCACGGGCACCCGCAGCAAAGCCCCGGGGGCCGAAGAGCACTTCCGCGGGTGCCGCGAAGCCTCGTCGGCGCGCGGTCGCGAGCAGGCAGGCGATCGAGCACCTGCGCGCCTCAGACGCGGTGCTGGGGGCGTTGATCGACACCGTAGGCGAGCTGCCCGGCGGGCGCGAGGGGCGGCCCGAGCTTGACGACCACTACGGGGCGCTCGTGCGCTCGATCGTCGGACAGCAGCTGTCGGTGCTCGCCGCGCGCGCGATATACGGACGCCTGACCGACCGCTTCGGCGGGCGCCCGCCGACGCCGCAGGAGATCCTCGCCGAGGAGCCCGAAGAGCTCCGGGCAGCCGCCGGCCTGTCGCGGGCCAAGGTCGGGTTCCTGCTCTCGCTCGCCGAGCACGTGCTCAGCGGCGCGCTCGAGCTCGAGCGACTCGACGAGCTGGACGACGAGCAGGTGATCGCCGAGCTGGTGGCCGTCAAGGGCCTGGGAACGTGGACCGCCCACATGTTCCTCATGTTCCACCTCGAGCGGCCCGACATCCTCGCGGTAGGCGACCTCGGGATCCGCCGCGCGATAGAGCGCGCATACGGTCTCGAGGAGCTGCCCGACGCACAGACGGTCACGCGTATCGGCGAGCCGTGGCGCCCCCACCGCAGCCTCGCCTGCCGCTATCTGTGGCGCTCGCTGCTCAACGAGCCGGCGTAGGCCCGCTCAACTCAAAGCCCGCCCGGCGTGCGCGCCGCCTGCATCAAGAGGCTGTGCGAGGCGCAAATCCCTGGCCCCGCACAGCACTCTCACCCTCGCTCCCCGGCCCGGGCGCCCGACCCCCGGACCACTGCGCCGCGGCGCATCTGCGCCCTGCGGCCTGTGCGGGGGCGCGCCTCACGCGCGCCCCCACATATCGTCGATCACGTCCATCGCTGCAGGACGGTGTTCATTTCGCTTTGATCTCGAACGGTTCTTTCGATTCGTCGACCCGCTTGCCGGTCATGCCCATCGGTTCGGTGAAGGTTTCCGTGCCGATGACGAGTGTGCTCGTGAGCGTGTCTTTTGCGCCGCCTTCGAACTGCTGCGGCGACTGCACGCCTTTCAGCGCCTTGTAGGCGATCTTCTGTTCGAAGTTCATTTTGTCGATTGGCAGCACACGTCCGATGACCGAGCCTTCGATCGTGCCGACCACCGGCGTTTCCACGACCGGAGGCACCGCTGGTGGCTGCACGCACACGAACGCCGCGAAGTTGGTGCTCGGCGATTTAGGCTTCAGATCCCAGCCGACCTTCGGGTGTGCGCCGCCTTCGATGTAGCCGAGTTCGCCTTCGAGTTTCGATTCGAATTCGGTTTCTTTCGTCGGCCCGGTGCCGCACGGCTGGTTTGTCGCCGTGTAGGTGCAGCCGATAAAGTCGACCGTCACGGTCTCGGTTTTCGGGCCCGTGTATTCGCCTTCGAAGGAGGCGGCCGAGCAGACGACCTTCTTTTTGCCGGTCGTTTCCAGCGGCACTTCCGATTCGGTGAAGCCTTCGAATTTCGGCTGCGCGCCAGGCCCCGCCAGCCATTCGTAGCCGCCTCTGCCGTTTGCAAGTTTCAGGCACTGCGAGCCCACGTATTTGCCCGTTTTCGTGGGCGACGGCACGCATCGCCCGAGTTCAGGGAGCGCCGCAGACGCCGAGCTCGTGACTGCGCCCAGCACAGCGACGGTCGCGACGAGAGCAAGCGCTCCGGTCCTGATCGTCCTCATCTCTATGCTCCTTTTCCTCCTGCGTTCCGGGCCGGTTCTCGCGCGCGCATCCCAGAACTCCCCAGACGCTCCCCGCAGGCCCTCCAACGAATCGGGATTACCCGCTTTGCCACGATCCAAACGTCCCCGGATCTGTTCAAGCGACCCGAGCGGCGTCTACTTCTTCTTCTTCTTCTTCTTCTTCCTCTTGGCCTTCTTGACGGTTGTCGCTTTTTTGGAGCTGGTCGGGCAGCCCGCAACCTTGACGACGGTGGTCTTCTGGATCACGTCGCCGTTCTGCCCGGTGAGCGTCGTCGGCATCGTGAGGTTCTTTTCGAGGACCGTTTTCGTGACCGTCTTCAGGACGTGCACCGTGCGATGGTGGACTTTCTTCGCGACCCGCACTTTGCTCGTGACCTGTTTCGAGGGCGCACACAGGTTGGCGTAGCCGGTGAACGCCGAGTGGGGGCCTTCTGGCAGCGTGACGACGAATTCGGTGACCGGAGCGTCCGGCACCGATTCGAACGTGGATGTCGTCACTCCGTGTTTGATGTCGGTCGAACCGTCGAGAATGACCTCGACGCCTTCGCCCTGCAGCAGGAACTCGACGTCGGGGAATTTGGCGTTGCCGTGGGACACGAGGATGGCCGGCCCCACGAGCGGGTTCGCGAAGACCGGCGTGTGCGCCACGGCGGTTCCGACGATCGCCGCGTCGGGGCAAAGGGCTGGATTTTCGTCGAAGACCTTGTCCGCGCACGCGTGCTGCAGGGTCGTCAGGCGCGACGGGAACTGTTCGGGGAAGGCGACCTTGGTTTTGCCGATGTTCGCCTGGCCTTTCGCCGAGGTCACCTTGACGACCAGGCTGTCGCCGTTCGTTTTCGTGTAATGAGATTTCGTTTCGGCAGTCAGTTCCGGGTGGAACGGCAGCGTCGAGCAGTTCGCGACCTGGAACGGCACCGACGCGCTGCCGACGCCGCCCTGCGTGCCCGTGACGGTTGCGCTGATCGAGCTTGGCGTGCAGTTCGTGGGGTTGAACTGGAATTCGGGCCGGTCGGTGACCACGTGGATCTCCTTGAGCTGCACCGGCACCCCGGGGTTGAACGTCGCCGTGTTGATCATCGTCGGCAGTTCGCTTTCGATCGTCACGGCGGTCGTGTTCGGATCGACCCGTAGCGCGGCGCGCGTGACGACGTTGCCGAAGTCGAAAGCCGGCGTCTTCGCCGGAATCACGACGCTCAGCCCGAACGGCGCTCCTGCGTAGCGGCCCGCGTGGACTTTTTCGGTCAGGAAGACTTCGCCACCGGTCTCCGTGTATGGGGTGCCGCCGAGGCCTGCCACCGCGGTCGCGTGGCCGATCAGGCTCGCTGCCGGGCACGTCCCGGCGTTCGCCTGCGCTTCGGGGCATAGCGTCACGTTTTTGATGATCCCGGCGAGACCTGCTGGCAGGTGAACGGTGAGCGACGTGGGCGCCTGGTCGGTGTCGTGGTGTGCGAGCGTGAGTTCGAACGGCGTGAACGCGCCGGCCTGGTGGACGGGGGTCCCGGCCGCGAGCACCGGGGACAGCGGCAGCGGGTTGGCACACCCGGAGCCTTCTGCGCCGGAGGTCACGGCGAACGTCGACGTGGGCCCCTGCGCCGGCTTGCCCGACCAAGGCGTGAAGGAGGTCGTGGTCGTGTAGTTGCCGCATGTCGGCGGTGTGCTGAGCGAAGCCCGCGAGCCATTCATCAGTTCGAGTTCGAGATCTTCGAAAGGCACGTCGGGCGTGTTCTTGAAGACGGTCGTGATCTGTCCCGTGGCCGGGTCGGGTTTGATTTCCCCGGCGAGCTTGACGGTGACCTTGGATTCGGGGTCCTGGGCGATGATGTACATCGCAAAGTTCGAACCGAACGGGTTTGCGTTCTGCGAGGCGAGATACACGCCGCCTTCGAGCACACCTTTCAGGTCGGGAGTCTTGATTCTGACGATCCCGACCTTCGACGCATTGGGGCAGAAGTTGAGCCCGGGAGCAAGATCTTCGGGTTCGGGGATTTCGGGCGTGAACTGAGGCGTTTCGTTGATGAGTTCGGGCGACGCGCCGACGAGACCCTCAGGACAGGTCAGCAGCCCATTGGCGCCGGAGGGGCTGAGCAGGACGCCGGGCGGCAGGGTCACTGTGGAGTCGCGCACCGCCGCCTCGGCGAGGCCTTCTTCTGAGAGCGTCGAGCTCTGCGGAAGGTGCACGTCGATCTTGAAGCCGCTGGGCGTATTCGCCGCCCCGGTATCCGGAACGACGCTGATCGACGGTTCAAACGGCAGTGCTTCGCAGCCCTTGAGCGCCGGCGTTTCGCTCGAGGCCCTGAGCCACCTGGGATCCGATGGTTCCGGTTCGCCGTTGGCCCGCGTCGCGCCAGGTTCGCCCCACGAGTCCATCAGCGAGCTCAGGACAAGCGGCTCGCCACAGCTCGTCGGAAGCGACAGGAAAGCGGTCGCGGCGTGCGGTTCCGGCGCCTTGCACCGGCCCTGGGAGCCGCCTCCGTTGACGAGACACTGCCAGCCCCGCTCTTCATTGTGCTCCGCGTTGAGGGGATTGCCCCACAAGGTGACGCGACTTCCGAGGATACCCGCCGCCTGCGACGCGCTCCTGACGGTCACATTCACACCGTAATCGCCGCCCGTCCGGACCTTCGTGTCAAGCGTTACCGGCACCTTGAACGCGACGAACCCGAAGCGAGCCGGCTCTCCCTTTTCGGGCACGAGATTGAACACCGGCACCGCCAAGGTTTTGGTCCCAAGTTCGGGTTCGTGGATGTCGACCAGCGCAACTCCGATCGCCGTGTTCTCGGGACAGGCGTTCCACAGGCCGTTTACGATGAACGTCGAGAAGTCGTGGCTTGAGCACTGCGGAATCAGTTCGGAGTTCGCGGTGCCGAGCAACCCCGGTGGGACTTTGAGCTGAACATCCCTGAACAGACCCGGAGCCGAGGGCAGGATTTCTCCTTGACGCTGCGGATCTGGGGCCAGAATCTGATTGAGGTTGAGAGTGGTGGCTAGCTGGAACGGGTGAGAGCCGGCCTGTTCGTCCTGTGAACCGCCTTCGTTTTCGGGCGTCTCTTCGAGCGCTTCGACACCGAAAATCGAGGGAGCCGAGCTCACCTGGAGGCCTCGTTCGCAGCACGAGGCGGCGCGTTCGGCGCCTCCGCCTTCCACGGTCACGTCGTTAGCCAGCGTGGCTTCGTGTTCTTCGGTGACCGTCACCCCGATCGCGACTTCGATGGCTTCGAACGCGGGGACCGTGGACGTGCTGGTGCACGTGACTGTCTGGGAGCCCACGCTGCCCGTGACCGTGCACGAGAATTTGATTTGGTTCACTCCTTCATTGAACGATCCGGCGGTGACATCGGGTTCGGTGACTTCGCCGTTTTTTCTCGTGGCCACCGTGAGCTGGCTCGGGAGGTGATCGGTCACGACGATCGGCGCAGTTTTTCCGTTGGCGGGAGCGTCCCCGAGGTCGGCGGCCGTGACGAGCACTTTGCCCGCGCCCGAGGGCGGCAGGTTCGTGGGCGCCGCGCGCGCTTCTACGTGCCACCACGGTTCCGCCGCCTGAGCGAGCGCCGGGGCCGCCAGAGCGATCAGGGCTATGAGCGTGAGCAATGCAGAGGCACGGCCCACCTGTCGGCGCCGACGGGCGGCTGTCTGGGACCGGCTCATTTCTTCTTGCCCTTCTTCTTCGGCGCGTACTGATGCCGGGCCTTGCGTTCGCAGGATGCGCGCTTGTGCTTCGCGTGCTTGTACTTGGTCCGGCACGACTTCAGCGCTTTCGCGAGCTTCTGCGCATTGGTGAGTTTCGGTTTGGCTTCGTTCGGGCCGTAGGGCAGCACTTCGTGCTTACCTGCGTTGCCGGGTCCGCTGAAGGCCGAGGTTGGGAACGAGGGGGCGCCGGGAGCTGCTTCTCGGCAGGTTCCTTCGCTGCTGCACGGGGGTGGTGGTGGCGGCGGCGGCGGCGGGCAGGCCGGGATCGCTCCGGTGCACACGCGGGCGTCGTAGATGTCGTAGTTGGCGTCGTGGTCGCTCGAGGGGACCAGCTGCTCCTCCGTCGTGAAGAAGACGTCGTTTCCGCTCGAGCTCGCGTCGACGAAGGCCGATTCGTGGTCGGAGGCGCCGCCGGAGATCAGTGACACGCAGCCGGCAGACTGCGTGCAGCTGCCAACCCCATGCGGCTCGTACTCGTAGACGTTCATGATGCCTACGTTGAGGTTTTTGCCTTCAGCTGTCTCCGGCCGGGTTTCCGCGCTGTGCGGAACCAGTGAGTCAGAGCTGTTGAAGAAGGTCTGTCCATTGTTCAGGAGGTAGCGCGGCTGGTAGGGCGCCTGCGCGTGAAATGCGGTTGTGTAGCCGGTCAGCGAGCCCGCCAGCCAACGTCCGACTTCGCCCGAACCCTCGCTCTGGCTCCACAGATGGGCGCCCGGGTCCACGATCAGGCCGTCGCCTTCGCCGGCTTCTTCAGTGTCGAACACGCCTCTCGGCGCCTGCGCCGGGTTGGGATTGCACGAGACGCACGTGATCGTGCCGCTGTTCGCGGTGTAGGTGCTTCCCGAGTCGTAGAGGAAGGCCTCCTCGTCGGGCTTGCCGCTGTTGACGTCGGCGTTGTTGTAGCCCGTCAGGCTGCGGTCGGACATGAATGCCGCGTAGCGGCCGTTCGGGGATATCCGAGAGGTGAATGGGTAGGTGCTGGTTTCAACGCCGTTGAGGTTCCAGTCTGGGGTGTCCTGCCCGGACAGGACCGCCACCAGCTTGGGGCTTTCCCATTCTTTGTTTTCGCTGTTGTAGTGGTCGACGTAGAGGTTGCACGTCGAGTGGAGCGCGTCTGGGTATGTCGTCGTCGGCGTATCGCAATGACCGCGTTCGGCTCCCGGCGCGAGCACGCCGTTGGCGACGAAATAGACGTAGGACCCTTGTTCTTCGCCTTCTTCATTGATCCCCAGCACCCTGCCAACGACGTCTGCGAATTCGCCCGCGTTCTTGTCGACCGTGAGGTCCTTGAGCTTGCACGATGGACCGCCGCCCGATTCAAGCACTTCGCAGACGTACAGATCGGCGGGGCCCGCGTGTACGACCGGGAGTTCGGATTCGCTTGTGAGGCTGACCGTGTCGGTGAAGAACACGCGCGAGCCGTCGGGAGTGGCGATCTGGAACCTCGCGAAGTTCGCTTCGAGCTCCTGTTCGGGCTTCAGTTTGTGCACGCCTGCTTCGGGCGCGTTGACCTGAATCGTCTGTTCGCGCGCCGTGTCACGCATGTACAGGCGATCGGGTGTTTCTTCTTCCGGGGCAGACCAGAACACCCGTTCACCGTTCTTCGCGATCGCGTTTCGCGCATTTCCGCCCGCTTCGTGTTCCTCGGCTCCCAGCTGCGCTTCGGGGTCGGGGCTGCCGAGGGCTTTGGTCAGCGAGGTGGAGCTCACGTACTTGAGCGGGCCGCCGCTGCTCCACTCGTACATGCCCCCTTCTTCGGGGGCGGAGGCGGTGAGCGCGACGTTGGAGTAGAAGACGACGTGACTGAGATCGGGGCTCGCCCCGGCAAATTCGAGCTGGCCGCCGAAGGGTGTGCCGAGCGTGTCGTTCGCCCCGCTCACGAGCGGCTCATAGCAATTGGAGGGTTCGCTCGGGCAGGTGGCGCTATGGCGCAGATACAGGTTGAGTTCTTCGCTCGCGCCTTCGCCGCTCGTGAGCCGCGGTTCCTGAATGCCGCTCAGTCCCCACGGCTCGACGAGTGCACGGGTGAGGTCCGAGGAGAACGAGCGATACTCCTGAGCGAATCCACCGAGGATGCCGTCCGCTTTGGTGTGCTTGGTGATGATCTCCTTCGACGACCAGCCCCCCGCGGTGTGAGTCGAGAGGACCTGAGTTCCTTCGGGCGCGCGATTCGCTTCAGGCGCGCCTTCGATCGGCGCGTTGGTGTCGTAGGTGACCGCGCTGCCGTCTTCGGAGGCCTGCTCGAGGCCGCCGATGATGCCTTCGTCGCCGGTGCCCGGTGGCTCGACGGTCGCGCCGAGTTTGTTCGTCGGCGAGACCAGTTCCCATTGCCGTCCATCGGCCAGCAGGCCGATGGGAGAGACCGTTTCGGTGAAGGTCCGCAGTTGTTCATCGGCGCTCGCGACTTCGCCGTGTTCGTTCTTTGCGATGGCGCGGAAGTAGTAGGTCGTTCCCGGCGCGAGGCCTTCCACCGGCACGGTGACGTGCCGATCGCCGAAGCCCGCTGCCAACGTTTCCGGCGACGCGGGCACCCTCGTGCACGATCCGGGACATGGCGAGGCTCCGTATTCGAAGAAGTAGGTGGTGGCTTCGCCGCGCGGGTCGATCCCGGCCAGGAGATCCGCGCTCGTCGGGGTGAGGGGTTGCGATGACAGGCTGTCGATTTCGGGCGCGCCGACGTTGCTCGCGAGCGAGAATACGTCGACGACTCCCTTGCTGGCATCCACCGCGTAGATTTCGTGCGTCTTGGCGTCAACGGCGATGCCGGCGCCCTTCTTCAGGTCGGCTTCGCCGAAGTGCTGGATGAGCGCTCCGTCCTGTTCGAAGGCTGCGATGCTCGTGATGTTGTCGACGTAGACGTCGCCGCTGGATTCCTGTCCGCTCGAGAGATCTACGGCGACCGCGCTCGAGTTTTCGACGTCGAGCGCATTGATCAGTGGGGAGCCCAGGCCTTCCACCTTGGCGATGACCGCGGGGAAGTTCGGGTTTGGTTCTTTTTCGGTGCATCCCACCCCTTCTGGCAGCGCGCTTTCGATTTGGTGGGCGAGGAAGAATGCGTCGGCGCTCGCATCGACTGCGAAGCCCGGTTGCGCGCAGGGAACTTCGGCGTGGAGCGACTTGACGTGAACGTTCGGCTGGGCGTCTGTCAGCTCTTCGATCAGCCCGCCGCCTTCTTCGGTCTGGTAGCTCCAGAGGTTGCCGCTCGCGTCGACGGCTACCCCGCCGTAGCTCCCCACCTGTGCCGTTGTGACCCGGCCCTTGTAGACGCCGGCCGCGCTGAACTTCTCGATGCCGTTGTTGCTGCCGGTACCGGGACTCGCCACCACATACACATCCCCGGCCGACGGGTCGCCGGATGCGGTCGAGTTGTCCACAGCGATCGCGCCCGGTTCGAAGAACTGCGCTTCGCCTTCGCCGCTGATTCCGGCCTGGCAAGCGCTCGTGCAGGTCTCGAATTCTGCTTTTCCGTCGGCAACTCCCCAGCCCCACGCTTCGAGGAATACGCCTTCGTGGTTGAAACGCTCGATGCGGCTGTTTCCTTTGTCGGCGACATAGATGTCCCCGCTCGCTTCGTTGACCGCGATACCCGACGGGGCGGTGAGCTCGCCGTCGCCGCTGCCTTTTTTCGCAAATGACTTGGTGAATTCGTGCCCCTGGTGCCTAAGCGCCATCGCCGGGGAGCTCCAAGCCAGCAGAAGAGCGAAAACGCCGAATCCGAGCGTCAGGAATCGGGTGAGGGTCCGGCGGCGGCTGCGCGCGGGCAGCACTCGCGTCGTAGACGCCTGCGCGTCTACGCGGGTCTCCCCAACGCCACCGTCCACATCGTCCGTCCTCATCCGTCCCTCGTCCTCGCCCAAAACATCCCTCTCGAACTGCACAGTTTACGTGGTCAATGGGCGCTGTCAAGCCGGAACCGACGGACGTACGGCGGCCCTCGCCGCGAGAGGCGCGTGCGGGAACCCACCCGAACGCGCCTCTCCCTCGGCACTTCCCAGCCGCGCGTCTGGCCGCGAGCCACGCGCGGGGTCTGCCCTACGCGCTACGCGACGGTGTTCGCCTCACCTGCTTCTTCGAAGGTGGTTTCGGTCGTGATCGTCTGCCCCGACTGTTCGTAGGGGGCTCCCGAGAAGCTGCTTTCGAGGATGATCGCCGGACCACCGACGTATTTTTCGGGTTTCTGTTTGCCTTTGGAGGCGGCGAATTTTTCCGTCGCTTTCGTCATCATTTTGTCGGTCGTGATCGGGTGCAGCACGGCGCCCTTCACTTTGACCGTGATGCCGGCGCACGAGAATTCGGTGAACGTGCCGCCCCCTTCAGGGGTCAGTTCCTCCGCCAGCTTGTTGTTGAGCGGCGGTTTCGTACCTTCTTTTTCGACCCCCAGGCCACCGTGCATGGCCACCGTGGTGATTTCGCCTTCGGCCTGTTTGCCGCCGATTTCGCTGTGGCATTTGAATCCGGAGCTCGAGCACGCGGTGAAGACAGCTACGACGTGCGCGACTTCCTTTGCGCTGGCGACTTCGCCCGTGGATGTCTCGCCTTCGCACACGACTTTGGTTTTTTTCACCGTTTCAAGCGTGGCTTTGGTGCCAGGCTTGATGTGGCTGGTGAATTTGTTTTTGGCTCCCGGTCCAGGCAGCCATTCGAATTTTTCGGCACCGGCTTTTTCGGTGTCGCATGAGGCCGTCGCGTATTTGCCGCCCGCTTTCGCGACGCAGCGGCCGAATTCAGGCGCTGCGGCGAGAGCGGACGCCGAAAGCACCGCCGTCATCGCGAATGCACTGGCGAGGCAGAGCCCCGCGATCATGATGCGCTTCATACAAACCCACTGCTCCTTTCCCCCGGTGGGGGCTGTTCGTCGACGGCCGCGCCGAGAAACGCCGAGGACGGAGCGGTCGCCATGCGAGAGCCCGCGGCGCGTCGAGCCCGACGCATCCGCCAGCGACACATGCACCTCTCCCGTGATGCTCCCTTCGAGATTCCACGTCCCCATCCCGACCCCGTTCTCAACCCGACTCCCTCGCCACCACGTTACCGGCGGCAACTGCACGCCGTCAAGCGGCGTCGTTTCTGATTACCCGCCGAGGGCCAAGTTCAAACCTGCCGGCGCAGGGGGCTTAAGCGCGAGCGGCGCGTGGGGGCGAACCCCGCACGCGCCGCTCTCACTCTGGCTCCTCCGCGATCCGCGTCGGCGCCGTGAGTGTCAGTCGCTCGTCCTAGACGACGTTGTTGACCTCGATCGCTTCTTCGAACGTCGTTTCAGTCGTGACCGTCTGGCCGGACTGTTCGAACGGCGCTCCCGAGAAGCTGCTTTCGAGAATGATCGGCCCACCCGTCACGTATTTTTCGGGTTTCTGTTTGCCTTTGGAGGCGGCGAATTTTTCGGTCACTTTCGTCAGCATTTTGTTTACCGTGACCGGGTGCAGCACCGCGCCCCTGACTTTGACTGAGATACCAGCGCAGGTGAAGCTTGTGAATTCGCCTCCGCCTTCAGGTGTCAGTTCCTCGGCGGTTTTGTTGTTCAGCGGCGGTTTCGTGCCGAGTTTTTCGTATCCAAGGCCGCCGTGCATCGAGACGGTCTTGATTTCGCCTTCGGCCTGTTTACCACCGATTTCGCTGTGGCATTTGAAGCCCGAGCTCGTGCAGCTGGTGAACGTCGCGACCACGTGGCCGACTTCAGCGGCGCTCGCGACTTCTCCTTTGGTCGTCTCACCTTCGCACACGACTTTGGTTTTTTTGACCGTTTCCAGCGTCGCTTTGAGGCCGGCTTTCATGGCGCTTGTGAACCCGGGTTTCGCACCCGGGCCAGGCGTCCATTCGTATTTTTCAGCTTTCGCTTTTTCGCTGTCGCACGCGCTCGTCGCGTATTTCCCGCCAGCTTTCGCTACGCATTTCCCGAATTCGGGTGCCGCTGCAAAGGCGGACGCGGAGACGACCGCGCTCACGGCGAAGGCCGCAACCAAGCACAGCCCCACGATCCTGATGCGTTTCATCTATCCACTACTCCTTTTTCCCTCTAGGGACATGTTCGGCCGGTGCCCGACTCTCGTCTCGCCTATGTCGCGCGACGCCCCTTGCACCGGGTCCTCCCCGCTGCTGGTACCCCAGCGAGCGGCCCTGCAATCCCGACCTTGACACCGAGTGGTGCCTCGATCAAGGCCAAATCACCCGATCTTCACCGCAACTCCTCCTGCGGATCCCGCCGGATTCTCCGGCCAACGCCTAGTGGAGGAGAGGGCACCTGCCGCACCGAGCCTTCGCTTGGTCAGCGGGTTGGGCACTCCGTCCCCCTCGCAGCGCTTGACATCATGTCGCGGGCGACCGTAGCACAGCCGCTTGGAGTGCCCGTCAAGCCAGTCGCATCTGGCTGGCTGACCAGCCTATCAATGATGCTCCCGGCTGGCTGTACAGCACGTTAATTACGGGATCAGGGCTCATATGCGCATCCCCGAGACGGCGTGCGCGGCGGGCGTTGAGGTTACGCGCAGGCGGTCGCCGGGATGGGCGCCGGGTCCCCCGCGGGTACGCTCGCGTACCGAAGCCACATGGTGTAAGCCGGGTAGGCGTGGGTGAGCGATGCGCTCAGCAGCCCCACCGGGAAGTCGGGGTCCTCACGGAATGAATACTGAAAGACCGCGTCGACGCGCTGGTCGGCGCGCCACCTCGAAAGCTCGTGCGCGAGCGCCTCGCAGCCCGCGGCTTCGGCTTCGGCGGAGTTCGGACGGGCGCGTCCCGGGTAGGGCGCCCCGGCACCCGCCTCGGTCACCCAGATCGGCGCGGAGCGCGCGCAGCCGCCGCGCGCATCGAGCGCTGTCTGTAGCGCCGAGACCCCGTCCGGCAGCGGCCTTGCCGGGGGGTAGCGCGCATAGGAGTGCAGCGACCATGCGCCGGCGAGGCAGAGCACGTCGCGCGGCAGCGCCGCGACGAAGCGCGCGATGCTGAGCGTATGCGGGGTTTCCGCCTGCAGGTCGCCCAGCTCGCCGAGCACGATGTGGTGCGTGCCGCCGGCGGCTTCGCGCAGCGTGGCGTCGAGCGCGCGCGCGAGCTGCGCGTAGGTGGCGACCGAGGCCGGCGCCGAACCTGGTGCACAGGAGACGCGCTGAGGGCTCATGAAGACCGGGTCGTTGGGCTCGTTCCAGGGACTCCACCATTCGAGCTCCACCCCCTCGCGCGCTGCGAGCGCGAGCAGCGAGCGGACCAGCGCCCGGTAGGAGGCAACGGCGCTCGGCGCCAGCGGGCGCGCATAGGCGGGTGTCGCGGCGCTCTCGCAGCCGAAGATCTCGTGCGCGGCCCAGCTCGGCGTCCCGTAGATGTCGATCACCACGCGAAAGCCGCCGCCCGCCCGCTGCTGTGAGGCGATCGCCGCGAGCTCGCCTTCAAGACCCGGGTAGGACCCACACGGGCCGAGCTCGCGATCGCAGCCGCTCACCGGAGCCGAGAGCTCGGGAGGCTGCCCTGGATTCGGCTGGAGCTTTGACCAGTCGATCAGCAGGCGCACATAGGCCGGGTGCAGCGCCGTGAGCTCGCGTCGGGCGGTCGCGAACGGCTCCGGCGCGGCGTGCGCGGAGGCGGGGCTCCACAGCAGGTTCGCGTCGTCCTCGGTGATGCCGAATGCGACGCGCGCCGGGGCCGGCTGGAAGATCGCTGGGGGCGCCTGTGCGGGCGCGCTCGAGGCGCCGCTCGGGACGCGCCTGTGCGAGGAGCCTCCGCAGCCGCTCAAGGCGGCCGGCGCGAGGGCCGCGATCGAGATCAGCGCCGCGGAGCGCAATGCAAGCCGCAAGGCGTTCACGCCGGCCGGTGCTCCGAGGAAACCCCGGAGCCGCCGATCGCTAGACGGCCGAGACCTGCTCTTCCTCGGCGACGCGGAACGAGGAGCCGCAGCCGCAGGCGGCCACGACGTTTGGGTTGTTGACCTTGAAGCCGGCGCCCTGCAGGCTCTCCTCGTAGTCGATCGTCGAGCCGCTCACGAACTGCAGGCTCTCACGGTCGACCAGCAGCTTCAGCCCGCGGCTCTCGAAAACCTCGTCGTTCTCGCGCTGCTCGTCGAAGGCGAGCTGGTACTGGAAGCCGGAGCAGCCGCCGCCGCGCACGCCCACACGAAGCCCGGCAAGGCTCACGTCGGCGTCCTGCGAGGCGAGGAAGTCGTGCACCTTCTCGGCACCCTTCTCCGTGATCGTGATCATCGTTTGCGCTCCTGTGGATGGCTCCAAGACTTTCCAAAGTATAGCGGTCGGACGCGGCCGTGAAGATGCACTACCCTGGGAGCGAATGCCGTCCGCGGAGGACATCAAGAGGCGCATCGAGGCCTCGATCCCAGGCGCGCGAGCCGAGGTCGAGGATTACACCGGCGGAGGCGACCATTTCCGTGCCGAGGTCACCGCAACGGCCTTCGCGGGCCGCAGCCGCATCGAGCAGCACCGGCTCGTGTACGACATCTTCGGCGCCGAGATCGGCGGGCCGATCCACGCGCTCGCGCTGAGCACCCGCGTCCCCGAGCAGAGCAGCGAGCAGATCCCGACCCCCTGAGAAGCCAGGAGCTTTCCATGTCCAGCCAGTTCGACCCCATTCCCATGCTTGGCAGCGAGCCTCCGGCGCCACCCGCGCCGAGCAGCGAGTCAAACCCCGTCCGCGAGGCGATCGCCGAGGCGATCGACGAGCACGACGTGATCCTGTTCATGAAGGGCACGCCCGACGCCCCGGCGTGCGGATTCTCCGCCCGCACGGTCGCGATGCTGCAGGCACTCGAGGCGCCGTTCGCCGCGGTCGACGTGCTGCCCGACCCGCGCATCCGCCAGGAGCTATCGGCGCTGTCGAACTGGCCGACGATTCCCCAGCTGTTCGTGCGCGGCGAGCTGATCGGCGGCTGCGACATCGTCACCGAGATGTATGAGTCGGGCGAGCTCGCGGAGGCGCTGCCGTAGGGATTGCCCCTCCCGTGGGGGCATGGGCCGCGCTTTAGCGGCGTTCCTATAGCGTGCCGCGCCGAATGGCACCGGTCGCGATCGTCACCGACAGCACGCACTACCTGCCGCGCGCGCTCGCCGACAGCGAGGGCATAAGCCAGGTCAGCCTGTACGTGGGCTGGGCCGGGGACTCCGAGCGCGAGCTCGACATGCCCGGCTTTGAGTCCTTCTACGAGCGCCTGCGCAGCGACCCCGAGCTGCCGAGCACCTCGCAGCCCTCGATCGGTGACTTCCTGACGGTGTGGGAGCCGCTGCTCGAGCAGGGCAGCGACATCGTCTCGATCCACCTCGCGGGCGGCATCTCGGGAACGTGCGAGGCCGCCCGCCAGGCGCACGCGCTGCTCTCCGAGCGTGGACTGGGCGAGCGCGTCCAGGTGATCGACAGCGAAACCGCATGCGGCGGAATGGGGATGCTGGCGCTGGCCGCGGCAGCCTGCTCGCGCTCCGGCGCCTCCAAGGACGAGGTCGCGGCACACGTGCGCGAGACGCGCGCGGCGCTGCGCATCTGGTTCTGCGTGGACACGCTCGAGTACCTGCGCCGCGGCGGTCGCATCGGCAAGGCGCAGGCCTGGCTCGGCGGCACGCTCAAGATCAAGCCGATCCTCTCGCTCGAATACGAAATCGTGCCGGTCGAGCGCGTGCGCACCGCCGCCCGGGCGTTCGAGCGGATGGTCCGCTATGCCCAGGAACTGCACGACAGCGGCGCCGACGGATGGGTCGTCCAGCACATCCAGGCTCCCGACCAGGCTCAGCGCCTGATCGAGCGTTGCCGCGAGATCTTCGACTCAGAGCCCGTGTTCACCTCCGAGGTCGGGCCCGTGATCGGCACCTACACCGGCCCCGGCCTGATCGGCGTGGGTGCCGTGCCGCGCGCGCTGCTCGGCGAACGCGCCTGAGAGCGGCTAGCGGATCTCGCGGCCCGCCGGCTGAGGCTCCTCTTCGTCGACCGCTTCATAGAGCGATGGACGCACGCTCTTGCGCAGCTTGCCGTTCGTCTCTGCGGTCTCATCGCCGATCACGGTGCGCTCTGCGGCGGCGGTGCTCACCTGCCCGACCGTGACGCAGTCGCGCCCGGCCTGCTTGGAGCGGTACAGGCCGTTGTCTGCGATCGCGAGCAACTGCTCGAAGCTGTCGGCGACGCGCGAGTCGGTCAGGCCGAAGCTCGCGGTGAAGCGGGGTTGATCGCCCGTATGCGCGCCCGCGAGCGTCGTGCGCAGCCGCTCGAGGACCTGCTCGGCGGCAAGCCGGTCGACGTCGGGAAGCACGATCACGAACTCCTCCCCGCCCCAGCGAGCCACGAGGTCCTGCTCGCGCACAACGCTGTGCACCACCTGCGCGAACAGCCGCAGCGCGCGGTCGCCTGCCGCATGTCCGTAGGTGTCGTTGAGCAGCTTGAACTGATCCAGGTCGGCGATGGCGAGTGCGAATGAGCGTCCGTGGCGCAGCATCGCGCGCAGCTCGCGCTCGAGTATCCGCCGGTTGACGAGGCCCGTGAGGCCGTCGGTCGAGGCCTGCAGCTGGCTGCTTCTCGAACGCGCGCACCGTCCCGATGCGCGCGCCCGCCTGGGTGGCGAGGGTCGTCAGCTGCAGGACCTTCTCGGCCTCGAGCGGCGCGTTGTCGGGGCCGGTCGCGTGCAGGACGCCGAGCGCGCGGCCCATGAAGCTCACGGGCACGCACACCGCCGAGCAGGCGCCGCCGGGCGGTCACGCAGCTTCGGGCAGGCGTTGAGCGCCTCGCTGGAGTCGAACACCACCGGGCTGCCGCGCCGGACCGCGACGCACGAGAAGGCGACTTGACCGGACAGCCGGGTGCCTCCGCGCCGGGGCTCGTCGCGGCGCGGTCGAGGTTCGCGCGACTCGAGTCCGAGAGCAAGAGCTCCATCGGCGTCTTCTCGGAGATCTCAGCCATCGCCCGCTCTATCACCTCGTAGCGCGTCGCTCTCGTCGTCGGCCATCTCGAGCGCCTCGCCGAGCTGGCTCGAGAAGCTGTCGCGCTGGGCCTGCATGTTGAGCTCCTGCTCGAGCAGCACGCGCTCGGTGGTGTCGCGCGCGTTCAGCACGATGCCGCCGACGTGCCGGTCCGAGCGCAGGTCGGTCAGGCGCGCGTCGAGATGGCGCCATTCGCCGCGCGCGCTGCGCATCCGAAACGTGAGCTCGCGAGCCTCGCCCTCCCGCGCGGCCGCACGGACCGCGTCGCGGTCGTCCTCGTGGATGCACTCCTCGTAGCCCTTGCCGAGCAACTCCGGCTCGGGGCGTCCCACGAGCCTCACCATCGACGGGCTCGCGTAGCGGCAGCCGCCGGTGCCGAGGACCATGACCAGGTCGCTGGAGGACTGGACGAGGCTGCGGAAGTGCGCGCCCTGGCGCCGTGCGGTTGCGATCAGCGCCCACGCGAGCAGCAGCGAGACGATCAGGCCGCCGACGCCGAGGCCGATCTGCATCACGATCAGGTTGCTGATGTTCTGGTCGGATTCAGTGGCGATCGTGCGCGCCGCGTTGAGCGACACGTTCGAGGCGAGCGTCGCGAGCACGCGCAGGCGCTGCACCGGGTCGGTCACTTCGATGTGCTCGTGCGCGGTCTGGGGCAACCCCGCGACCGGCCGGTGGGCGAGGAGCGCAGCGCCCGTTGCGGTCATGTCCGCGACCAGCCGTATCTCCTGCTGGAGTTGAGCGCGAACCGGGCCGCTCGCCGCGGACAGGCGGGTGTCGTCATCGTCGCTCGGCACCGCGGGCGCGGTGCCGCCTTCGAGCAGAGCGTGGGCGCTGCTCGCCATGATCGCCGCAGCCCCCGCCGGATCCGCCTGCCTGCCTTCACGGCTCAGGAGCACTTCCTTTACGTAGCGTTCGGCGAGCATCCGCTGGCGAGAGGCGACCTCGACCACGGTGGCGCGATTCTGCGAGCGCCCGGTCGCCGACAGCGACAGCGTGATCGTGAGCGCCGACATCACGGCGAAGGTGAGGAAGATCGCGACGATCGTCTTGCGGCTGCGCGCCGCGAACGGCCGGAAGGCCCTGCTGTGAGCGATCATCCGCTCACCACCAGGGTGCTATGCATGCCGCCCATGTAGTGGCCGCTCATGTTGCAGAAGAGCACGTAGCGGCCGGGCGGCAGATGCAGCTGCAGATCGCGGATCGCTCCTGCTTTGCCGGGTTCGAGCGAGCCGACCTCTTCGCGCTGCAGTGCCTCCTCGTCGACCGTGACCCCGTCGCTGCGCAGCGGCAGCTTCCCGGTCGCAGAGTGCACGACGATGAACTCGTGCTGGTCGGGGCCTTTGTTGTGCACGCGAAAGGTCACCTCCCCGCCGGCCACGTGGGACGGCGCGGTGATCTTGAAGTCCGCCTCGCTCACCGCCACCAGATGGCCTGCCGAGGCGGAGGATCCGCCGGCGCCGCAGCCTGAGCCGAGTGCAGCCAGCAGCGCTGCAATTCCACACAGCAGAACTCGCCAAATAGCGCGCATCCCTCCGCATCGGAGCAGCTAATCCGTAGCTTTAGCGGTGCAGCCTGCGGCTAGACCGCAAAACGCGTATCTGCGGCGCGAGGAGCCCGTAACTCGCGAAGAGCGCCTGCCCCGCATCTCACTGGGCAAGCTCGATCATTCGTCGATGCGTCCGTGCTCGGGGGGGGCTCAGCGACGCCGGCGGCGGCGCATGAAGCGCGCGCCAAGGAGCAGCCCGACGACGGCGGCGCCCACCATCAGTTCGCCGCGATGGCGCTCGACGTGCCCGCGCCAGTCGGTCGCGCGAGCGACCTCGCCGCGCAGCCGCTCGACGCGAAACCGCGAGCTCCTGGCGGTTGCTCTCGATCGAGTTGCGGATCTCCTCGGCTGAGCGCTGCGCCATCAGCTGCCCATCCCCTCGCCCGCACCTGCCGCGCTGCTGCTCGCGGAGCCGTTCGAGCGGCTCGGGCGGCTGGCGGTCACCACATCGCGGATTTTGCGCGCCTCCTCGATCGCCATGCTGGGCATCGGCGGCGCGCTCCTTTTGACCGCCCTGGCGGCGACAGCCCGGCCAGCGCGCCGAGCACGAGCAGGATCACGGCCATCGCGAAGAAGCCCCAGAAGTACGTGAAGTCGTTGCCGGGGAGGTAGTAGTAGAGAAGCCACGCGCAGCCCACGAGCGCGAACACGAGCGCCATCACCACGAATATGCCGGCGGCCGCGCCCACGATCGCGCCCCTGACGAGCTTGCTGGCCTTTTCGCTGACCTCGGCCTTGGCGAGCTCGATCTCCTCGCGGACCAGCAGCGTGGCGCGCTCGGAGACCTCGGCGATCGCGGTCGCGATGTTCTGGCGGGGGCTCCGGCGCGGGCCGCCGGGGGTGGTGCGGGCCCGCTCACTCGGGCGGCTCCTCGCCGAACACCCGCCGCCACACGACGCTCGCGGCACGGGTGGCGGCGATGCTCGCAGAGCGCCCCGAGGCCGGCCAGCAGCCCCGACCACATCAGCCGCTTGACCATCTCGTTCTCCATCATCGCGCCAGTCTATTCCCGCCGCCGTCAGCCCCCGACACTCCACATCGCCGCTAGCGACGCGCTCCGCCTCGCCGACCGCGCTGCGTCTCGAGGCCGCCGCAGACGGTCTCGACGACGAGCCACTTGGCGCGCTCGAAGTGCTCCTCGTCCTGCGGCAGCAGGCCGAAGATCCAGCCGGTGAGCAGCTGCTCGATCGCGCCGTAGAAGGCCATCGCGGCGAAGCGCGCTTCGATCTCGGGCTTGAACACGCCCTGCTGCCTGCGCCTTGGCGACGATCTCGCCGATCAGCTCGTAGGCCTCGCGGATCTGGCCGATGTGGGTCTGCGCCGAAGGAGTTGGCCGCGCGCGTGACCTCGACGATGATCACCTTCATCAGGTCGGGGTCGTGGCGGTAGCTGTCGACGATGAACGAGGCGATCGCGCTCGAGCTTCTCGCGCACCGGGATCGGCTCGGCGTCGACCTCGCGGATCAGCTCGAGCATCACGTTCCAGCGCTCGAGGAAGAGCGTGTCGAGCACCTCGTCCTTGGAGGCGAAGTAGTGGTAGACGAGGCCGTAGGCCACGCCCGCCTCGTCGGCGATGTCCGAGACGCGGCAGGCGTGGAAGCCCTGGCGCGCGAACACGCGCACGGCCGCGTCGAGGATCAGCCGGCGCTTGTCCGGCGCCCGCCTTGGCGCGCGCGCCTGTGCATCCGCGCGGGCTCATGCGGGCTAGCCTCTCGGGCCAGCGGTAGGCGCTCGGGGCGGCGGTTGGCGAGCGAGGGCAGGCTGCGCGCGGATCTCCTGCTGGCGCTCGAGGTCGAGGTCGGCGACGATGTGGCCCTCGCCGTCGGGCGCCTGCGCGAGCACGACCCCCCACGGGTCGACGATCATCGAGCGCCCGCCCGAGTGCTGGCCGCCGGGGTGCGCGCCCGACCTGGTTGGCGGCGATCACGAACGCCTGGTTCTCGATCGCGCGCGCCCGCACAGCGTCTCCCAGTGGTCGCGCGTGGTCGCGAGCGTGAACGCCGCCGGCACGGCGATCACGCGCGCGCCGCGCACGGCGAGGATGCGGTAGAGCTCGGGGAAGCGCAGGTCGTAGCAGATCGACAGTCCCAGCTCGACGCCGTCGGCGGTCTGCGAGAGCACGATCTCCTCGCCCGGCTCCTCGAGCGTCGGACTCGCGGTAGGAGCGCCCGGCGACCTCGACGTCGAACATGTGCAGCTTGCGGTAGCACGCCCTCAGCTCGCCGTGCGGGTCCACGTGCACGGAGGTGTTGGCGAGCTTCTCCTGGCCGGGCACGCGCTCGAGGATCGAGCCCGCGACGAGGTCGACGCGCAGCTCGCGCGCGAGTCGCGCGCGCCCACGCGATCGCCGGGCCGTCGAGCGTCTCGGCCGCGGCGCGCAGCTCCTCGTCGGAGCCCATCGCCGTCCACTTCTCGGGGAGTACGATCAGGCTCGCGCCGTCCGCGGCGGCGGCGCGCGTGAGGCGGTCGGCGCAGGCGAGGTTCGCCGCCGGATCGGCGCTGGAGTTGAGCTGGACTGCCGCGACCCTCACGAGCGCTCTCCCTGCGGCGACGCAGCGCCGGCGCCCCACCGCAGCCAGAATAGATTGACTGGTCAGTCAACATCGTCAAGCATAACGCCGGCCGACGCGCGGCGGGCGCGCGGAGCGGCTCGCGCCGCCGCGCCGCGAAGCTGTTTCGCGGCGCGCGGCCGCTGAAGCGCTGGCGCTACGTGGGCGTGTTCAGCGAGGAGCTGATGGCGTGCGCGGCGCTCGTGCAGATCGGGCCCGCCAGGCAGTCCTTCTGGGCGCTGCTACCTGCGCGGCGAGGGCGCGCTGCGCGAGCGCACGCGCCTGCTGCCGCGCCGCGGCGAGGTCGAGCTCGCAGCGCCGGGCGCATGCGCGTGCAGCGACGGCGGCGTCGCTGCTCGAGCTCGATGCTGCGACGAAGAAGCGGGCATCGAGGCGCTCTGCCCGCACGGCCGCGAGGAGGTGTGGACGCGCAAGCAGGCGGGCGTCGCGCGCGCACGGCACGCTCGCGCTCGACGGCGGCGCCGCGCAGGAGATCGAGGCGCTGGCGGTGATCGACGACACCGCCGGCTACCACGCGCGCTACACCGAGTGGTGGTGGAGCGCGGGCGTCGGCGAGGCGCCCGACGGCGCGCCGCTCGCGTGGAACCTCGTGAGCGGCGTCAACGACCCGCCGCAGCGGCACCGAGCGCGCGGTGTGGGTCGCCGGCGAGCCGCACGAGGCGCCGCCGGTGCAGCTTCGCGCGGACCTCTCGAGCGATCGCCTGCGAGCGACGGCTCGGAGCTTCGCGCTTCACGCGCCGAGGCCGAGCGCAGCCGCACGCGAGAACCTGCTGATCGTGAGCAGCGACTACCGCGCGCGCCGTTCGGCGGACCTTCTCCGGGAACGCTCCCCGGCGGCGTCGCGCTGCGCGCGCGGCCTCGGCGTGATGGAGCACCACCGCGCGCGCTGGTAGGCGGCGATCGCGCCCGGACAGGGCTCGCTCTCTCGGCCCGGCTAGCGCCGCTCGCCTGCCGGCGCAGCTCGGCCAGCAGCAGCTTCGAGTGCATCGCGCCGAGCAGCTCGCGCAGCGGCTCGACGCCGGCGGCGACGATCTCCATCGCGCGCTCCACCTCGACCTCGCCCGCGAGGCGGTCGAGCAGCGCCGCACCTCCTCGCGCACGAGCGGCTCGAGCGCCTCGCGGTAGCGCAGCGTGTCATACACGGTGAAGCCGAGCGCCTCGTCGTAGCCGCCCGCGCGGAAGCTCGCGATCGCCTCGATGATCTTCACGTCGTCGTGGTCATAGCCGCGCGGGCCGGGCGTGAGCACGCCGATCTCGGCGAGGCGCTCGAGCACGTTGCGCGGCACGCCGTAGCGGCGCTGCGCCTCCCGGCGCGAGACGCGGCTGCGCTGCTCGGCGCGCTGGAGCGCGCGCTCGAGGATGCGGTCCTCGAGCTCGATCAGCGCGCGCACGCGCTCGGGGTCCTCGCGCAGCGCGCCCCTGATCACGCGCAGCGGCATGAAGCGCTCCTCCTGCAGGCGCTTGATCAGCTCGATCCGCTCGACGTACTCGGGCGGGTAGTAGGCCATGTTGCGGCTCGTGCGCACGATGTCCGCGCCGCCTCCGAGCAGACCCTCGCGCAGGTAGTAGCGGATCGTCCCCGCGCTCACGCCCGAGCGCTCGGCCAGCTCGCTCATCTTCAGCAGGCGCCGTTCGCCCGCGCCGCCGTTGCGGCCGAGCTCTGCCGTCTGTCTCGTGCTGCTCGCGGCCACGGCCCCCGCCCCGCTCACACCCGCAGGCTGGCGGCCTGCTGCGTGCCCGCAGGACCCGCTGCGGCGCCGCTTGCGAGCAGCTCGGCGACCTCCTGCGCGCAGTAGCCGGCGGCGAGCAGGACCTCCTCGGTGTGCTCGCCGAGCGCCGGACCGGGCAGGCGCGCGTGCTCGCCGGGGGTGCGCGCGAGCTTGACGGGCATGCCGAGCTGGCGCACCGGGCGCTCGGCGCCGGGCTGGTCGATCTCGACGACCATCTCGCGCTCTGCCACGAGCTGCGAGGAGAGCGCCTCGTCGAGCTCGAGCACCGGCTCAAGGCAGCAGTCGTGCTCGCGCGCGAACGCCTCCCAGTCAGCGCGGGTGCGGCCCTTGAAGATCTGCGCCACCTCGCCGTGCGCCTCCGAGCCCGGGCGCTCGAACTGCTTCGCGATGAGGTCCTCGCGCCCGACGCCGCGGCAGAAGGCCTGCCAGAACTTCGGCTCGAGCGCGCCCAGCGTGACCCAGCCGTCGGAGCACTCATACGGCCGGTAGCAGACCAGCGAGCCGGCGAGCGGCAGATCGCCGCGGCGCGGGACCGTGCCGTCGGCGAAGTAGGTGGCGGCGACCATCGCAAGCCACGAGAGCGCGCCGTCGGACATCGAGACGTCCACGAGCTGTCCCTCGCCCGAGCGCTCGCGCTCGCGCAGCGCCGCCATGATCCCGAAGGCGGCCATCAGCGCGCCGCCGCCGAGGTCGGCGATCTGGCCGGCCGCCTGCACCGGCTCGCCGCCGCGCTCGCCGGTCAGGCCGAGCAGGCCGACCAGCCCCAGGTAGTTCATGTCGTGGCCGGAGGCGTCGCGCTTGGGGCCGTCCTGGCCGTAGCCGGAGATCGCGCAGAAGACGATGCCGGGGTTCTCCTCGCGCATGCGCTCGTAGCCCACGCCGAGGCGGTCGAGCACGCCGGGCCGGAACGATTCGAGCACCACGTCGTATTCGCGAACCAGCCGCAGCAGCGCCTCGCGCCCGCGCTCCTGCTTGAGGTCGAGGCGGATCGAGCGCTTGTTGCGGTTCAGCGCCAGGAACAGCGCCGAGCGCGCGCTCTCGTGCGCGCCCTCGTAGTAGGGCGGGGACCAGCGGATGTAGTCGCCCATGCCCGTGTCCTCGACCTTCAGCACGTCCGCGCCGAAGTCGGCCAGCAGCAGCGAGCAGAAGCCGCCGGGCAACAGGCGCGAGAGGTCGAGCACGCGGATGCCCTCGAGCGGGAGGCTCATGCGCCCGCGCCCGTTGCGCCGGCGCCCGCCCGCGCCGCCCCCGCTGCGGCGCCGAGCGCCGCGTCGGCGGGTCGTTGCGGGATCGCGAGCATCGCGCGCGCCTCGGCCACGGTCGCCGGCCGGCGCCCGACGTCCTCGGTCATCTTCCGCGCCTTCGCGATCAGCTCGCCGTTTGAGCGCGCCATCTGGCCGTCCGGCAGGTACAGGTTGTCCTCGAGGCCCACCCTGATCGAGCCTCCGAGCGTGAGCGCGGCGGCCACGAGCATCCACTGCTCGCGCGAGATGCCGATCACGCCCCAGTGCGAGCCGCCGGGGATGTTCTCGACCATCGCGGCGAGGTTGCGCGCGGTCGGAGGGATCCCGCCGACGACGCCCATCACGCAGTCCACGTGCAGCGGGGTCTTCAGCAGCCCCATGTCGATCAGCGGCGCGAGGCTGCCGACGTGGCCGATGTCGAAGCACTCGTGCTCGGGTTTGATGCCCAGCTCGTTCATCGCGCCGAGCAGCTCGATGATCTCCTCGAACGGGTTCGCGAAGACCATGCTGAACACGAACTCGCGGCGCCTGGCCGAGTACTTGGCGTAGTTCATCGAGCCCATGTTCAGCGCGGCCACCTCGGGGCGGCAGTCGCGCAGGTAGGCGATCCGCTTCTCCACGGGCACGCCGATCGTGCCGGTCGAGAAGTTGATGATCACCTCCTCGCCCACCTCCTCGCGGATCGCGTCGGTGATCGCCTCGAAGTCCTCGACCTCATAGCTGGGCGTGCCGTCGGGCTTGCGCGCGTGGATGTGGATCATCACGCCGCCCTCGTCGACGATCCGCCGCGCCTCGGCGGCGTACTCCGCGGGCGTGTAGGGGATCGCCGGGCACTGCTCGCGGTTGGCGATCGCGCCCGAGATCGAGCAGGTGATCACGACCGGGTCGTCGATGCTCATGCGGGGGTCACTCTCCTTCCTGAGTTCGCAGGGTTCGGCTCATACGGGGACGATCCCCTGTCGCTTCCAGGGCCGCTCGACGCGCTTGCCGGCTGCCATCTCGAGCGCCCTGCAGATCACCGGGCGCGTCTCGCGCGGGTCGATGACGTCGTCGATCATGTCGTTGCCGGCGGCGATGTAGACGTCGATGATCTTGCGGTAGGCCGCGATCAGCTCGGCCTTCTTGGCCTCGGGGTCCTCGGCTTCTTCGACCTGTTTGCGCATCACGATCTCGACCGCGCCCTCGGCGCCCATCACGCTGATCTCGGCGCTCGGCCAGGCGACGATCAGGTCGGGCTCGTACGCGCGGCCGTTCATCACGTAGTAGCCCGCGCCGTAGGCCTTGCGCGTGATCACGGTGATCTTCGGCACGGTCGCGTTGGCCACCGCGTGCAGCATCTTCGCGCCGTGGCGGATGATGCCCTCGGCCTCGACCTTGGTGCCGACCATGAAGCCGGGCACGTCCATCAGGAACACGAGCGGGATCGCGAACGCGTTGCACAGGTTCACGAAGCGCGCGGCCTTGTCGGCCGAGTCGTTGTCGAGGATGCCGCCGAGCTGCTTGGGCTGGTTGGCGACGATCCCCGCCGGTCGACCGCCGAAGCGGGCGAAGCAGGTGATGATCGTGCTCGCCCACTGCGGCTTCATGTCGAAGTAGAAGCCGTCGTCGACGACGCGGCGGATGACCTCGTACATGTCATAGGGCTTGCGGTTTGACTCCGGCAGCACGTCGAGCAGCTCCTCGTCGGAGCGCTCCACCGGGTCCTCGACCGGGCGCTGGGGCGGCGCGGCCTCGCAGTTCTGGGGCATGAACGACAGGTACTGCTTGATGCGCTCGATGCACTCCTCGTCGTCGGCCACCTCCAGGTCGCCGACGCCCGAGCGGCGGCAGTGCACGCGCGAGCCGCCGAGCTCCTCCTGGGTGACGTCCTCGCCGATCGCGGCGCGCACCAGGTGCGGCCCGGCGAGCGCCATCGAGCCGCGTCCCTTGACCATCGGCACGAAGTCCGCGAGGCCGGGGATGTAGGCGGTGCCGGCCGCGCACGGGCCCATCAGCGCAGCGATCTGGGGGATCACGCCGCTCATCACGACCTCCTCGCGGAACAGGTGCCCGGAGCCCGCGAACAGCGAGCCGACGGCCTCCTGGATGCGCGCGCCGGCGGAGTCGAGCAGCCAGATGAAGGGGATGCGCTCGGTCAGCGCGAGTTCGCGCAGGCGCCCGACCTTGAGCTCGCCGGTCATGCCCATCGACCCGGCCATCACGGTGAAGTCATAGGCGCACACCGCGACCATGCGCCCGTCGACCTTGCCGCAGCCGGTGATCACGCCGTCGGCGGGCGCGTCGCGGCCCTCCATCGAACGCTGCGAGAAGTGCGGGCGCCCGTGGATGCCGAGCTCGGTGAAGGTGCCCTCGTCGATCAGCAGCGCGAGGCGCTCGCGCGCGGTGAGCTTGCCCTGCTCGTGCTGGCGCGCGATCTTCTCCTCGCCGCCGCCCAGCTTGATCTGCGCGCGCCGCGCCTCGAGGTCCTCGACGAGCGGGCGCAGGATCGAGGTGGTCTCGCTCGCGCTCATCAGCGTCCCTTCCAGACGGGTTCGCGCTTATCGAAGAAGGCGCTCACGCCCTCGACGATGTCCTCGGTCGATTGGGCCAGCGTGAGCTGCGCGCGCAGGTAGTCGAGCGCGTCGTCGAGCGGCATGTCGAGCTGGCGGCGCATCGCTTCCTTGCCGAGGCGCATGATCACGGGGCTCTTGCCGGCGAGCTTGCCGGCCCAGTCGGACGACGGTCGGCGTCGAGCTCCGAGTCGGGCACCACGCGGTTGACGATGCCCGCCTCGAGCGCCTGGGCAGCGCTCCAGCGCTCGCCCAGCAGCAGCAGCTCGTTGGCCTTCTTGCGCGGCACGTTGCGGTAGATCAGCGCCATGATCATGAACGGGAAGGCGCCGATGTTGATCTCCGGCGTGCCGAAGCTCGCGCCCTCGGAGGCGACGATCAGATCGCACGCGAGCGCGATCCCGAGGGCGCCGGCCAGCACGTGCCCGCGCGCCGCGCAGATGGTCGGCTTGCCGAGCTCGCCGATCAGCTTGAACAGCCCGACGAAGCGCTCGCCGGCGAAGTGCTTGTGCACGAGAGCCATCTCGGCGGCGAAGCCGCCCAGGTTGGCGCCCGAGGAGAACGTCCGCTCGTGCGAGGAGGCGAGCACCACGCAGCGCACCTGCTCCTGCTCGCGCGCACGCTCGAAGGCCTCGATCAGGCCGCCGAGCAGCTCCGGCGAAAGCGCGTTGCGGGTCTCGGGATCGTTGAGGGTGATCGTCGCCACGCCGCGGTCGTCAACGGCGTAGAGGACCTTCTCGGTGGGCACCGTCGCATCCTAGTCGCAACTCGCGCCGGTTGGAAGTGATCAGCTCTACTGTTTACTTTTGCGAGCCGCTGCGTTAGCGTCTGCAACCTCGCCGCCGGCCGATCTCGCCGGCTTCACGCACCTACGAGAAGGAGACCGCCCGCCATGGCCGCCACCGCCGAGAGCGTGCTCAAGCCCGACTTCAAGTCACAGCGCAAGCACTTCATCTTCACCGACGAGCACGAACAGCTGCGCGAGTCGATCCGCAACTTCGCGATCAAGGAGCTGGCACCGCACGCAGAGGAATGGGAGGAGACCACATTCCCCGACTCGGTGTTCGCGCGCATGGGCGAACTTGGCTTCCTCGGCCTCGACAAGCCCGTCGAGTACGGCGGGCAGGGCGGCGACTACTACGCGAGCCTGGTGCTCGCCGAGGAGATCGGCAACGCCAACTCGGGCGGGCTCGCGATGGGGCTGGCGGTGCAGACGGACATGGCGATGCCGCCGATCCTCGCGTTCGGCAGCGAGGAGCAGAAGCAGGAATGGGCGGCGCCGGCGATCAGGGGCGAGAAGATCCTGTGCCTTGGCATCACCGAGCCCGACGCCGGCTCTGACGTGTCGGGCATCAAGACGCGGGCTGTGCGCGATGGCGATGACTACGTGATCAACGGGTCGAAGACCTACATCACAAACGGCCACCGCGCGCACGTGATCGTGCTCGTGACCAAGACCGACCCCGACGCCGGCTACGACGGCTTCACGCTCTTTCTCGTGCCGATGGACAGTCCCGGGGTGATCCGCGAGAAGAAGCTGCAAAAGCTCGGCATGCACGCCTCGGACACCGCGCTGCTCGCCTTCCAGGATGTGCGCGTGCCCTCGAGCGCGGTGCTCGGGCAGGTCGGCAAGGGCTTCTACCACATCATGTGGGAGCTCCAGGGCGAGCGCCTGATCGGCGCGGCGGGCTGCGTGGCGGGAGCGCAGAAATGCTTCGAGAAAACGCTTCAGTACGCGCACGAGCGCAAGGCGTTCGGGCGCGAAATCGGCAAGTTCCAGGTGATCCGCCACAAGTTCGCCGAGATGGCCACGAAAATCGAGTCGGCGCGCCAGATGGTGTACGTGACCGCGTGGCGCTTCCAGAACGGCGAGTACCCGGTGCGCGAGATCTCGATGGCCAAGCTGCACGCCGCGCGCGTCGCCTGCGAAGTCGCCGACGAATGCATCCAGATCCACGGCGGCGCCGGCTACATGAAGGAGTACGGCGTCGAGCGCGTGTGGCGCGACATGCGCCTGAACCGCATCGGCGCGGGCACCGACGAGATCATGCTCGACGTGATCGGCCGCAGCTACGGGCTGTGAGGGCCGCGCTCGCGGACGAGCACCTCGGTCGTCGGCGCCAGGCGCCGGCGCAGCAGGCCGCCCAGCAGGCCGATCGCGAGCGTGGGTCCGGCGCTGCGCCAGAGCTTGCCCGCGGGGCCTTCGTGGCGTTCATAGAGCTGCCGGCGCTCGGCCTCGAGCGCGTCACGATCGTGGGCATGGCGCTGGTTGATCGCGTTGAGCTCCTCAAGGAAGCCCTCCCGCTGACGCTCCTGCTCGAGCGTGAGCGGAGCGGGGGCGATTGCTCGTGCGAGCCGCTGGCCGCCCACTTCGAGGCCGAGCAGGCCGAGCGCGCGCCGCAGCTCGGGGCGATCGCCCGTGCGCCGGTCCACCGTGCGCAGCCCCAGCAGCCGCTGCCCCGGGCTGCGCAGCTGCTCGCGAGCGAGCTCCCCCACCGCGCCCACGGGGACGGCCAGGGGGTTCACGGCGCGCGCCTGCGAGGCCTCGCCCACCGCGCGGCGCCGCCACAGCCACATGCCGGCCCACACGATTGCCGCGTCGGCTGCTCCGGAGAGCGTGCGGCGCCACAGCGGCGCGGGCCTGATCTCGGCGCTCGTCATGCCCGACATCCTCCATCATGAGCGCTGCCACTCCGCCCTTCACCGACGAGCACGAGGAGTTGCGAGGGTCGATTCGCGGCTTTCTCGAGCGCGAGCTCGCGCCCCACGCCGCCGAGTGGGAGGAGCAGCGCTGGTTCCCCGACGAGCTCTTCGGCAAGCTCGCCGCGCAGGGCCTGTTGGGGCTGAAGTACCCCGAGAGCTACGGCGGGCAGGGCGGCGACTACCTGCACGACGCGGTGCTCGCCGAGGAGCTCTCGAGAATCGGCTCGGGCGGCACCGCTGCGGGGCTCGGCGCGCACATATCGATCGCGACGCCACCGATCTGGAAGTTCGGCACCGAGGAGCAGAAGCAGCGCTACCTCGTGCCGGCGATTCGCGGCGAGAGCATCGGCGCGCTCGGAATCACCGAGCCCGAGGCCGGCTCGGACGTGGCCTCGCTGCGCACGCGCGCCGAGCGCGTGGACGGCGGCTGGGTGGTCAACGGCGAGAAGACCTACATCACCAACGGCGTGCGCGCGCACTTCATCGTCACGGCCGTCAAGACCACGCAGGAGGGCGGGCACCACGGCATCTCGTTTCTGATCATCGACCGCGGCGAGGGCGTGAGCTCCGCCAAGCTGGAGAAGCTCGGCTGGCACGCCTCGGACACCGCCACGATCAGCTTCTCGGACGTGTTCGTGCCCGAGCAGCAGCTGCTCGGCGAGCTGCACGAGGGCTTCAAGCTGATCATGGCCAACTTCCAGTGGGAGCGCCTGTCGATGGCGCTCGGCGCGGTCGGCGCGATGCAGCTCGCGTGGGAGCGCACCGCGGAGTTCGCGCGTGAGCGCCAGGCCTTCGGCCGCCGCCTGTCCGCCCACCAGGCGATCCGCCACAAGCTCGTGGACCTCGCCACGAGCGCGTACACCTGCCGCTGCGTCACCTACGACGCGCTGCGCCGCTTCATGGCCGGCGAGGAGCCGGTGCGCGAGGTCACGATGGCCAAGCTCCTCACCCAGCGCGCGTCGTTCGAGCTGATGGACGCCTGCCTGCAGATCCACGGCGGAGCGGGCTACATGCGCGAGTACTGGGTCGAGCGCGCCGCCCGCGACGCACGGCTCGGCCCGATCGGCGGCGGCAGCGACGAGATCATGCGCGAGATCCTTGGGCGCGTGCTCTCACTGTAGGCCGCCCCGAGGGCTCTTTTCGCTGCAAATGAGCACAAACGTACGCGTTTCGTCTAGGTGTCCGGACGCGTGCTCATGACGCTCCCGGACACCGCCGATGCGACCGTGTGGCACCGCTGCGACTCATCCGCGCCGCTGCCCTCGCGCTCGTCTGCCTGGGCGCATTCGCATGCTCGGGCGCGCTCGCGCAGCCCGCGCACGCGCCCTCTGCGAAGGCCCTCACCGCACACCTACGGCTCAAGCACGCCAGGCACACACACGCATGCGCGAGACGCGCGAGCTACCACGCACACTCGCGTAAACACCGCTGCAAGCGCCGGCGCTCGCACCGGCATCTGCACCGCTCGCCAGGCAAGACCCATCACTCGGGCACCGGCACGCCGCAGCCGAAACACACATCCGCCGCCGACCTCGCGCAGTGCCCCGGCGCGACGCTCACGCCGAGCCCGTCAAACGTAGGGCTGGTTCGCGAAGCCACCCTGTGCCTGGTCAACCGCGAACGCGTCGCCCACGGCGAGAGCGCGCTCACGCCCGACCCGGCGCTCGAGCGCTCGTCGCAGTCGCACAGCGAAAGCATGGCCGCGAACGCCTACTTCGAACACACCGGCCCCGGCGACGACTCGCCGCTCTCGCGCATGCGCGCCAACGGCTATCTGAGCGGCGCGCAGGGCTTCGAAGTCGGCGAGAACATCGCCTGGGGCACCCTCTGGCTCGGCTCCCCGCGGGCGATAGTCGCCGGCTGGATGGCCTCCCCGGGACACCGCGCGAACATCCTCGACGCGCACTTCCGCGACACCGGCGTCGGCGTCGCCCCGCACGTGCCCCGCTCGTGGGCGCACGGCCAGGCGGGCGGCATCTACACGCAGGACTTCGGCGTCCGCGGCTGATCGCCCCGCGCGCGCAGCGCGCCTTATAACCTGCGCCTCCAACCACAGAAGGAGATCGCAAAGACATGGGAGTACTCGACGGCAAGTCCGCCATCGTCACCGGCTCCGCGCGCGGCATCGGACGCGCAACCGCAGAGCTGCTCGTCGCACAGGGCGCACAGGTCCTGATCAACGACCTGGACGGCGACATCGCCGAGCAGGCCGCCTCAGAGATCTCCGGCGAGACCGCTGTGTTCGCCGGCGACCTGACCAAGCCCGGCGTGCCCGACCAGCTCGTTCAGAAGGCGATCGACTCGTTCGGCAAGATCGACATCATCGTCAACAACGCCGGCTACACGCTCGACGCGCCGATCCACAAGATGTCCGACGAGCACTTCCAGGCGATGCTCGACATCCACACCGTTGTTCCCTTCCGCGTGATCCGCGCCGCCGCGCCGCATCTGCGCGAGCCGGCCAAGAAGGAGCGCGAGGAAGGCCGCGAGGTGTTTCGCAAGATCGTCAACGTGTCCTCGACCTCGGGCACCTTCGGCAACGCCGGCCAGGCCAACTACTCCTCCGGCAAGGCCGGCGTGGTGGGCCTCACGAAAACCGTGGCCAAGGAGTGGGGCCAGTTCAAGGTCAACGTCAACGCGGTCGCGTTCGGCTTCATCGACACCCGCCTCACGCAGGCCAAGGTCGACGAGAACACGATGGAGAAAGAGGGCGAGAAGATCCAGCTCGGAATCCCCGAGCAGATGCGCCAGATGGCGTCGATGCTGATTCCGCTCGGCCGGCCCGCCACGCCCGAAGAGGCCGCCGGCGGGGTCTTCTTCCTGTGCTCGCCGTGGTCCAACTACGTGCACGGGCAGACGCTGCACGTGACCGGCGGGCTGTTCGGAGGGATGAGCGGCTAAGCCGCAGGAACGGGCGCCTGGGCGGGGCGGCCGGCGCACATGTCGAGCAGGCAGCCCGAGAAGTAGGCGCCCGCGGGCGAGGCCAGGTACGCGACGAGCGCGGCCACCTCGCCCGCTTCGGTCGTGGCGCCCGGCGCGATAGCGACGACGGTGATCGCATGCCGCGCCCACTCGATCGAGAGCGTGCGCGCGAGGTTCTCGAGGCCCGCGCGCGCCGCGCCCGCGAGCTCCCCGCCTGGAGCCGGCGGCATCACGTAGAGGACGCGCCCGCCGCGGCCGCCCGGCAAAAGCGCGCCCTGCGCCACCGCGCGCGTGGCCGTCCAGGTGCTCTGCAGGCATGCGGCGAGGGCCGCACGCGCCTGCGCGCCCGCCGCCTGCGCGCCCGCCTGCGGGCCGCCCTGCCCCGGATCGGCGCCGGCCTGCGGGCCGCCCTGCCCCGGATCGGGGCCGGCCGCGAACAGGCCCGCCGCGTCGAGGACGAGCAGCTGCAGCGCAGCACCCGCCGAGCGCGTGCGCTCGAGCGCCTGCTCGGCGAGCTCCTGCGTGAGGCCGCCGTCGGCCGCGCTCGGCGCCTCGCACTCGCACACGCTCGCGCCCAGCTCGCTGAGCGCGCCGCACACCTGCGCTGCCGGCGAGCGCTCGCGCGCGGCCGCCTGCGCGGGCACGACCACGAGCGCGCCCACGCCGTCCAGCAGGCCGGCGCGAAGCAGCTGGGACGCCAGCACCGTCGACATGCTCACCCGGGGGCCGGGGGCTCCTCGGCGCCCTGATCGGCGAGCGCCAGCTCCGGCTGCGGGGCTGCGGGCGCGAGCTCGTGCAGGTCGCGCAGCTCGAAGTACACGACCGCCTGCGCGAGCGAGGCGAACGGGGCGGTCAGCACGCCGACGACCACACGCACGACCACGCCCGCCGCGGTGCCCGCCGATTCCGCCGCCAGGGTGAGGCCGAAGACAACCGCGGCAACCACGATCAGCAGCAGAAAGACGACCGCGAACACGCGCCAGCCGTTGCCCCATACGAGCTCGCGGCTGCGCCGGAGCGCCTTCAGGCCCTCGGGGCGCTCGACCACCACGACAGGCGCGGCCACCCACCACAGCGTCAACAGGACGAGGCCCGGGATGATCAGCACGAAGAGGCCGATGATCACGACGATGCCCACCACCAGGCCGACGACGAGCAGCTGGCCGAGGACGGGCGCGACCGCGCGCAGCAGCTGCCTCGCGGTCGCGTCGCGGCGGCCGTCACGCACTTCGGCGACGAGCTCCACGACCATGCCAGTGAACAGCGTGATCGCGATCAGCGCGATCAGCTCGCCGAACAGCGCGGGCCCGGGGCCGGCTTCGACGAGCAGCCCGGCGAGGATCCCGCTGAACACGAACACGACAGCAGCCGCCGGCATGAGCACCGGCGCCTGCTCGACGTAGATGTCGAACACGCGGCGGATCGTCGCGCCAACGTCAAGCTGAGCGTTCAGGCGACCGCCGCTCCCTTGGGAGCGCGCCGCTGTGCGCGGCGCTGCTCGCGCAGGCGCTTGAGGATCCCGCGCCGGCCGTGTTCCTCGAGGCCCGCATAGAGGGCGCGGATCTCGAGCAGGATCTGATCGGCGACCGCCTGCTGCTGCTCGCGCGTGGGGTTCTCGACCTTCGGCCAGCAGATCGGCTCGCCGTACTGGATCGTGACCTTCGGGAACTGCAGTCGCTTCCAGTTGCGCACGCGGGAGGAGCCGTGGATCGCTATCGGCACCACCGGCGCGCCGGTCTCGAGCGCCAGGCGTCCGATGCCCGGCTTGGCCTGCTCTGCGACTTTGCCCGTGCGCGAGCGCCCACCCTCGCAGTACATGGTGATCGCGCCCCCGCGCGCGAGGATCGTGTCGGCGGTGATGAACGCTTCGCTCGTCGCGCGCGCCGCGGCGCACCGGGAAGACGCCGCCGTGGGTGTAGATGAACTGCATCGGCGGTTTGAACAGCTGGGACTTGGCCATGAAGCGCACCTTTCGGCGCAGGTAGCAGCCCATCAGGAAGTGGTCCATGAACGAGAAGTGGTTCGGCGCGAGGATCACCCCGCCGCGACCCGGCACGTGCTCCACGGCGATCGCCCGAGCGCGCAGGAACGTGTACGCGTACAGGGAGGTGATGAGGCGCGTGAGCTCATACGCCCAGTCCGGTTCGCGTGTGCGCGCACGCTCGTGGAAGCGGTCGAAGTACTCCTTCGGACGCGGGTCCGCATAGACCTGCTCGCGCATCGGCGCCAAATCGCTCATCTGAGCGCTCTACCGCTGCAGCCGCGCAAAGTTACTCCGACCATTTCCGCTCAGCCTACCTGCGCGAAGCGTACGCGCGCACGCAGTCGAACAGCTGGCGGGCGCGATGCGCGAAGCCCGCGGGCGTGCGCCCGCTCGCGCGGTGGGAGAGATCGAGCGTGAGCTCGACCACGCGGTCGCCCGCACGGACCGCGTCGATCGTCATCGCCAGCTCCATGCCGAAGCCGTGCGCGAACGGCAGCACGTCCGCAAGGGCCCGCTCCGAGAGCGCGCGCTGGCCCGAAAGCGGCGCGGATGTGCGCAGCCCGCAGCGGCGCGCGATCGCCCAGCGAGCGAAGCGCACCACCAGCCCGAAGCCACCTCCCTCACGCCTCGCGAACGCGCCGACCGCGACCTGCGCCTCGCCGTTCGCCACGACGTCGCGCGAGCGTTCGCAGCTCGCGTGCGCTCTCGCCCAGGTCGGCATCGCACAGCACGAACACCGCCGGCGCCCCGCCCGTCGCGCTCGCCGCTCCCGCCGCGCGCTGTACTCCCGTCGCGCCCGACGCTCCCATCGCTGCGGGCGTCTCCCGGGCCTCGCGAAGAGCCTCGGCCGCGGCGGCGCTCATGGCGGCGCCCTTTCCACGCGGACGCCGCGAGGAGAGCAGCCTCGCGCCGGCGCCGCGGGCCACCGCGGCGGTCGCGTCGCGCGAGCCGTCGTCCGCGACCCACACGGGAGCGCCCGGGAAGGCGTTCGCGAGCGCGGCCAGCGTCGCGCCGATGCGCTCCGCCTCGTTGCGCGCGGCAACCACGATCAAGGTGCGCGTCGGCATCGTTCGATCGGCACCCCGCTCTATCGTCCCAGAGCACCCACGACGAGCGGAATACGGAGGAGCACATGACTGACGTGGAGGCTCATATCACCGGCACCGTATGGAAAATCGAGTGCGAGGTCGGAGACACGATCGCCGAGGGCGACACGGTCGCGATTCTCGAGTCGATGAAGATGGAGATGCCCGTCGAGGCCGAAGACGCGGGCACGGTCACCGAGATCCTCTGCGAGGAGGGCCAGGCGGTCAACGAGGGCGACACGCTGGTGGTGCTCGAGTAGCCGCGGACGATCGACGACCTTGTCAAGCTCGGCGAGGAGTGCGGCGATCGCCCGCCGCCCGCGCAACCGAGACCGATCCCAAGGGAAGGAACGCCACATGAGCCACACAGCCGCCGTCCGAGCAGCACGAGCGAGCGTGGCCGTGCTCCTCTGCGCTGCGATGTGTTCGGCGCTCCCCTCGCTCGCCCGTGCGGCAGCCGGCTTCGGCGAGATCAAAGGCCCCGGTGCGTGCCTGCTCGAATCGGGCACGACCGGCGACTCGCAGTGCGCGCAGGGCAATGGCCTGCTGCATCCCGCCGCGGTCGCGCTCTCGCCCGACGGCACGAGCGTCTACGTCGTCGGCGGCACGTCGGGCTCGCAGATCGACAGCAGCTTCGGCTCGGTCGCGATCCTCAAGCGCGACCCCGGCACCGGCGAAGTGTCCGACGTCGGCTGCCTCAGCTCCGATGGCACCGACGGCCGCGACGGGGCGAGCGGGATCTGCGCCACCTCCTCCTCGCTGCTCGGCGCCGACGGCGTCAGCGTCAGCGCCGACGGACGCACGGTGTTCATAACCTCGCAACGCTCGGCGAGCGTGGTCGCCTTCGCGCGCGACCCCGCCACCGGCGCGCTGACCCGTATCGGGTGTGTGGCGGCGCCGCGATTTGGCACGCCGTGCACGCCCGCCAACATCTTCCAGGGCTCGAGCGACATCGTCACGAGCCCCGACGACTCCTCGCTGTTCCTCGCCTCGCCCTCCGAAGGCACCCTCTCTGCGCTGATCGCCCCGCGGCCGACCGCGGGCACGCCCGCGCCGTCGGAAGGCGGCGCCCCCTCGAGCGCCGCGCTGGCGTCGCTGTTCGCGCCCGCTTCCGCCCCGGGCGCGTATCTGGCGAACCCGTGCGTCGCGGTCAACGGCTACGACGGCGCCTGCGCGGTGGGCGTAGCGATGAGGAAAGTCGGCTCGCTGAGCGTGAGCCCGGACGGCAAGGAGCTGTACGCCGCTGCGCCCGACAGCCACGCGATCGACACGTTCGCGCTGTCAGGCGCCGAACCGCTCGTGCAGAGCGGCTGCCTGAAGGCCGCGGCTCCCCCCGGCCTGTGCAGCTCGAGTGCGCTGCTCTCGGCCCCCGGGCAGCTCGCGATCAGCCCCGACGGGCGCAACGTGTACGCGGCCGACTCGGCCGAGCACGGTGCGCGGATCGACGTGCTCTCGCGCAACGCCGCCACGGGCGCGCTCACGGACTCCAGCTGCGTTGACTTCCTGCCTGAACCGCCGAAAGCGGAACCCGGCGGAGGAGAAGGCGAAGACGAATCCGAAGAAGCCAAGGAACGAGAACAGGAAGCGGCCAAGGAACGCGAAAGACTGGCCGCCGACCCATGCCAGAGCGTGCCCGGCCTGGAAAGCTTGGACATGCTCGCCGTGAGCGGCGACGGGTCCTCGGTGTGGGCGCTGGCCTCGGGCTCAGCCGTCAGCTTCAGCCGCGATCAGAGCACCGGCAAGCTGACCGAGACGGCCTGCGCCAGCTCATCGGACTCGCGCTGCGCGAAGCTAGCCGATTTCGAGTTCGCCGCCGGGGCGCTCAGCCCCGACGGGCGCAACGTGTACGTCGCCACCGGCGGCGAACAGGCGTTTCTCGCGTTCGGCATCGGCGCCTCGGTGACCGCGGCCAGCGCCTCGGCGAACCGCAACGGGCTTGCGCGGGTGGCCGTTGCGTGTCCAGCCAGCCTGAGGCGCCCGTGTTACGGACGGCTCGTGCTGACGCGGGTCCGTCGCATCGGCTCGCGCCACGGCGTGCGCGCACACTCGCTGCGCATGCCCGCCGGCGCATCGCGCCCGTTCACGATCGCGGCGGGCCGGCGCGGCGAGATCGCGGTGCAGCTGGACGGCCGCACGCGCGCGCTGCTGCTGCGCGGGCGACGCGTGCGCGTCACGGTGGCGGTGCGCGCCGCAGCGCGCGCGGGCGGCTCGGGCCTCGGGCGCCGGGTCATGCTGGTGCTCGCGCGCCGGTAGCCTGTCGGGCGGTGTCCAGCGCCGCCCCCCCGCGCGAGCTAGCCGACGGCAAGCTCCTGCTCGACGAGCCCGCCGCCGGCGTGGTCCGCCTGACGATCTCAAACCCGGCCAAGCGCAACGCGCTCGACCATCCGATCCTCGATGCGATCACCGCGGTCCTGGCCGAGCAGGGCTCCGCCGGAGCGAGCGCACGCTGCGTGATCCTCACGGGCGCGCACGGGATGTTCTCGGCGGGCTACGACATCGGCGAGATTCCCGACGAGGAGTTCGTGGAACGCGCCGAGCGGCTCGTGGCGCACCCGTTCACCGAAGCGATCGACGCGCTCGAGGCGTTTGCGCTGCCCACGCTGGCGGTGCTTCCGGGCCACACGATCGGAGGCGGGCTCGAGCTTGCGCTCGCCTGCGACATGCGCGTGGCGCTCGAGGAGATCAAGCTGGGGATGCCCCCGGCCAAGCTCGGCCTCGTGTACTCGCACACGGGACTGCGCCGATTCATCGACTCGATCGGCGCGCCGCGCACGCGCGAGCTTTTTCTGCTCGGCCGCTACATCGATGCCCCCACCGCCCTCTCCTGGGGTCTCGTCAACCGTGTCGCCCCCGCCTCGGAGCTCGAGGCGACAGGCCTCGAGATCGCGTGCGAGCTGGCCGCCAACGCGCCGCTCTCCCAGCGCGGCAACAAGCGCATCATCAACGCGCTGCTGGGCGCCGGGGGCGCTGTGCCCTCGGATCTCGAGCAGGAGTTGATCGAGCTGCGCCGCGCGTCGTTCGCCTCCAAGGACATGCGCGAGGGCATGCGCGCGTTCGCCGAGCGGCGCCCGCCGCGCTGGCGCGGGGAATAGCCGCTCCTCGCGGCACGCGCCCGCGCGGCGCTGAGCCGTCCGCCACGGCTCATACCGTTTGCGCATGGCGCCGTTGATCAGCCGCAAGGAGGCGCTCGATCTCGGTGCGCTCGAGGACCACGCCGAGATCGAAGCGCTGATCAGGCGCGCGTGGCTCGCGCGGGTGGAGCGCTTTGGCGACTCGACCGACATGTGCTCGCTGGTGAACGCCAAGTCCGGCGGCTGCGCCGAGGATTGCGGCTTCTGCGCGCAGTCGCGCTTCGCCGACGCCGACACGCCGATGCACGCGATGATGGAGCCCGAGCAGATCCTCGAGCATGCGCGCGCGGCCGAAGCGGCCGGCGCTCACCGCTTCTGCATGGTCACCCAGGGCCAGGGCCTGTCCAAGCGCGACTTCGACAAGTACCTGCAGGGCGTGCGGCTCGTGTCCGAGCAGACCAACCTCAAGCGCTGCGCCTCCATCGGGCACATATCGGCGGCGCGCGCGCAGGCGCTGCGCGAGGCGGGCGTGCAGCGCGTGCACCACAACGTGGAGAGCGCCTCGAGCTACTACCCCGAGGTCAGCACCACGGTGCGCTACGAGGCGCGCCTGCGCACGATCGAGGCGGTGCGCGAGGCGGGGCTGGAGACATGCGTCGGAGGGATCCTCAACCTCGGCGAGACACGCGAGCAACGAGTCGAGATGGCCTTCGAGCTGGCCGAGATCGACCCCACGAGCGTGCCGATCAACATGCTCAACCCGCGACCCGGCACCAAGTTCGGTGACCGCGAGTTCATGGACCCGTGGGAGGCCGTGAAGTGGATAGCGATCTTCCGCCTGATCCTGCCTGAGGCGCTCTTCCGGCTCTGCGGCGGGCGCGTCGAGAACCTCGCCGAACTGCAGGAGCTCGCCGTCGAAGCCGGCATCAACGGGGTCATGATGGGCAACTTCCTGACGACGCTCGGCAACGAGCCCGACACCGACCGCGCGATGTTCGAGCGGCTCGGGCTGAACATCGCGCGCCAGCCCGACAACGCGGCCAACCCGCGCCCCGACAATCGTTCGGGCTGGCTTGCGGGCGAGACACCCGACGTGATCGCGCACGCGCTGCTCGAGAACGGCGAGCGCCCGCTCGAGCTCGAGGTGCGACTGTGGGATCCCTCGACGCAGCTGCGCCACCGCGCCAAGAGCACGGTGCCGCCCCGCCCCGACGGCGCGCCCAACCGCGCGCCGGTGGCCTGAGGCCCGCCGCGTGAGCGAGATCGCCCATCGCCTCGCCGAGCTCGAGCGCCTCGGCCTCGGCCGGCGCCTGCGCATGGTCTCGGGGCCGCAGGGGCCGACGGTGCTGCTCGACGGCAAGCCGGTGATGCTGCTCTGCTCCAACAACTACCTGGGCCTCGCCGATCACCCGCGCGTGCGCGAGGCGGCCGCCGAGGCAGCAATGCGCTGGGGCGTCGGGGCTGGCGCATCGCGCCTGGTGTCGGGCACGATGACGATCCACCGCCGGCTCGAGGAGCGTCTCGCCGAGTTCGAGCGCAGCGAGGCGTGCATCCTGTTCGGCTCCGGCTATCTCGCCAACATGGGCGTGATCAGCGCGCTCGCCGGCCGCGGCGACGCGGTCTTCTCCGACGAGCTTAACCACGCCTCAATCGTGGACGGCTGCAGGCTCTCACGCGCGGACGTGCACGTGTATCGCCACCGCGACGCCGAGCACCTCGCGTGGTGCCTACATCGCGACGCGAGCCGGCGCGAGGAGCACCGGCGCAGGCTGATCGTGACCGACTCGGTGTTCTCGATGGATGGCGATCTCGCGCCGCTGGGTGAGATCGCCGAGCTCGCACGGGAGTACGGAGCCCGGCTCGTCGTCGACGAGGCCCACGCGACCGGCAACATCGGCCCTGGCGGCCGCGGCGTGGTCGCACAGGCGGGCCTCGAGGGCGAAGTCGACGTGATCGTGGGCACGCTCGGCAAGGCGCTCGGAACCTACGGCGCGTACGCCTGCGCGAGCGCCGAGACGGTGAGCTACCTGATCAACACGGCGCGCTCGCTGATCTTCTCGACCGCGCCTGCGCCGCCCGCGGTCGCGGGCGCGCTGGCGGCGCTGCAGCTGCTCGAGGAGAGGCCCCACCGGGTCCAGCGGCTGCGCTCGAACGCGCGGGTGCTGCGACGCGCGCTCGCCGCCGAGGGCTTCCCGGTGAGCGACCGCGAGATGCACATCATCCCGCTGATCGTCGGAGACGATCGCGCGGCGATGGCGCTGTGCGAGCAGGCGATCGAGCGCGGCGTCTTCGCCCAGGCGATCCGCCCGCCCACCGTGGCGGCGGGCACCGCTCGGCTGCGCCTGACCACGATGGTCTCGCACACCGCCACCGAGCTGCGCGCCGCAGCGGTCACGCTGGCCGAGTCCGCACGCGCGGCCGGGCTCGATCCGGGCGCGATGATCCCGGCGCTGGCAGAGCGCGAGCACGACCTCTACGCGCGCACCGGCGCCTATGAGCTGCCCGACGTCGAGGAACGCAAGCCCGGCGACGATCGCGAGCCCGCCGTGGCTGGGGAGCCCGCCGGCGCACGGCCGTTTGACTTCGAGCGCGAGGCCGAGCCCGCGCGCGCCGCCTAGAGCGGCCGGCGGGCGGGCTATGCGCGGGCTGTTCGTAACGGGTACCGGCACCGGCGTCGGCAAGAGCGCACTGGCCGCGTCGCTGCTCGCCGCAATGCGCGGCGCAGGCGAGCGGGTGCGCGCACACAAGCCCGTGCTCACGGGCCTCCACGAGCGCCACGGGGGCGGCGAGCAGCAGTGGCCGGCCGACGACGAGCTGCTCGGCGCCGCCGCGGGAATGCCCGCGGGCGAGGTGGCGGCACTTCGCTACGGCCCCGCGGTCTCTCCACACCTGGCCGCGGAGCTCGCCGGAGAGCCGATCGACACGGCCGCGCTGATCGCGCGGGCAAGGGCCTGCACGAGCGACGGCGCCGCGGTCGTCGTCGAGGGGGCGGGCGGCCTGTTCGTGCCGCTCGACGGGGAGTTCACGATGTGCGATCTCGCGGTCGCGCTCGAGCTGCCGCTGCTGATCGCAGCGCCACCGGGCCTCGGCACGATCAACCACACGCTGCTCACGCTTCACGCCGCACGCGAGGCCGGACTCACGGTCCGCGCGGTGGTGCTCACGCCGTGGCCGCACGAGCCGCAAGCGATCGAAGAATCGAACCGCGCCACCGTCGAGCGGCTCGGCGCAGTCGAGGTGAGCACGCTCGCACGCCTGTCGGCGCCCGAGCCGGCGCAGTTCGCTCGCGCGGGGGACTGCCTGCCGTGGCGGCGCTGGCTGCAGCCGCCGCTCGCTACGGTGAGCGGCGTTGACCGCGTCCGAGCCGCCAGCTGAGCAGCAGGCCGATGAGCAGCGGCTGGATGCGCTGCTCTCGGGACAGATCGACTACTACCGCGCGATCGCGCCGCGCTATGAGGAGAACGCGCTCAGCGAGTGGAGCGGGACGGCGCTCGAGCAGGCACTCGACTCGTTCGCGCCGCGCGGGCGCGTGCTCGAGCTGGCGTGCGGCACCGGTCCGTGGACGCAGCTGCTCGCGCCGCGCGTCGAGAGCCTGACGGCGCTCGACGCCTCGCCGGAGATGCTCGAGATCGCCCGCACTCGGGTCCCGGGCGAGACCGTGCGCTTCGTGCAGGCTGACGTCTTTGAGTGGCAGCCGCAGGAGCGCTACGACACCGTCGTGTTCGCGTTCTGGCTCTCGCACGTGCCGCTGCAGCGCTTCGAGAGCTTCTGGGCGCTCGTCGACCGTGCGCTGAAGCCGGGCGGGCGGGTCTTCTTCGTCGATGACGCCCACCGCACGCCAGAGGAACTGATCCACGGCAGCTCGAGCGAGATCGTCGAGCGAAAGCTCGGCGAGGCCGGCACCCGTCGCATCGTCAAGGTTGCCCACACTCCGGTCGATCTCCAAGCGCGCCTGCACCAGCTCGGCTGGCGAATCGCCGTGCGATCGGTCGAAGGGCCGTTCTACTGCGGCGAGGGGACGCGGGCCTGACGGCCGCTCGCCGCGGCCGCGAGCATCGCGCCCGTCACCTCCGCCAGGTCCTGCTCGCCGATCACGTAGGGCGGCATCGCATAGATGAGGTTTCGAAAGGGCCGCAGCCACACGCCGCGCGCGATCGCCGCCGCGGTTGCCGCGGCGACGTCGACTTCGCCCTCCAGCTCGATCACGCCGATCGCGCCGAGCACGCGCACGTCGGCCACGCCGTCGAGCTCCAGGGCGTCCTTGAGGCCCGAGCGAAGGCCGGCTTCGATGCGCACCACCTGCTCGCGCCAGGCGCCATCGGCGAGCAGCTCGAGCGACGCGAGCGCGGCGGAGCAGGCGAGCGGGTTGGCCATGAAGGTGGGCCCGTGCATCAGGCCTTCACCGGGGCCGCTCGAGACGGTCTCGGCCACCCCCGCCGTGCAAAGCGTTGCTGCGAGCGTCATGTAGCCGCCGGTCAGCGCCTTGCCCACACACATCACGTCCGGTGCGAGTTGCGCGTGCTCACAGGCAAACAGCGCGCCGGTGCGCCCGAAGCCGGTCGCGATCTCATCGAGCACGAGCAGCAGCCCGTGCTCGTCGCAGCATTCGCGCAGCAGCGCCACGCAGCGAGGCGAGTGAAAGCGCATGCCCCCGGCACCCTGCACGACCGGCTCGACGATCACCGCCGCGAGCTCATCTGAATGCTGGGCTATGAGCGCCCGCACGCCGTCCGCCCAGCGCCCGTCCAGCGGCGCGTCGAAGCCGTCGGGCGGGCGCTCGGCGAACACGTGCTCGGCGAGCACCCCGGCGAACATGCTGTGCATCCCGGTGACCGGGTCGCACACGGCCATCGCGCCGAACGTGTCGCCGTGGTAGCCGCCGCGCACCGTCAGCAGGCGCGTGCGCTCGCGGTGTCCGAGCGCACGCTGGTACTGCAGGCACATCTTGATCGCGACCTCGACCGAGACCGAGCCCGAGTCGGCGAAGAACACGCGCTCGAGGCCGGCCGGCGTGATCTCCGTCAGGCGCTCGGCCAGCCGCAGCGCCGGCTCGTGCGTGAGCCCGCCGAACATCACGTGTGCCATGCTCTGAAGCTGCGCCTCGAGCGCGGCGTCGATGGCTGCGTGCCGGTAGCCGTGGATCGCGCACCACCACGAGGCCATGCCGTCGATCAGCTCGCGCCCATCGGCGAGCCTGACGCGCACGCCCTGCGCCGAGACGACCGGCAGCTGGGGCTGCGCGGCCGGCAGCGCACCGTAGGGGTGCCACACGCGCTCGCGGTCGATCGCGAGCAGCTCTTCCCAGTCGCTCAGCTGAGCCCTAGTCCTCGTAGAGGACGAAGTCGCGCTTGCGCGCTCCGCACACCGGGCAGAACCAGGTGTCGGGGATGAGCTCGAAGGCGGTGCCGGCCGGTATGCCCCCGTCTGGGTCACCTTCCTCGGGGTCGTAGATGTAGCCGCACGACTCGCAAATCCAGCGCTGAAGGGTCTCTGTGGGTGCGCTCATGCGCAGAAGAGTAGCGGTAGGTAAGGTCAGGCGATGGCAAGCCCCGAGGAGCTCAGCGCGGCCGAGCCGGGCCAGGGCTACAACCCCGGCCCGCCTGTGCGCCCGCGCCAGGCCGCGAGCGTGATCCTGCTGCGCGGAGGCGAGCAGCAGCTCGAGCTCCTGCTCGTGCGGCGCACGCCACAGGCACGCTTCATGGGCGGCGTGTGGGTGTTTCCCGGCGGCGCCGTCGACGCGGAGGAGGGCGAGGGCGACGGCGCCCACCGCGCAGCCGCCGTGCGCGAGCTACGCGAGGAGGCCGCGATCGCGCTCGCGGACCCGCATGAGCTCGTCAAGTTCTCGCGCTGGATCACACCGGCCCAGGTGCAGATCCGCTTCGACACGCACTTCTTCCTCGCGGTGCTGCCCGATGAGCAGGAGGTGAGCATCGACCGCAACGAGGTCGTCGACTTCGGCTGGTTCACGCCGCGCGCGGCGCTCGAGGCGCATCGCGCGGGCGAGATCGAGCTCGTCTTCCCCACGATCAAGCACCTGGAACAGCTGGCCGAGTTCGCTACCGCCGAGCGCCTGCTCGAGTACGCGCGGGGGCGCGAGGTGCTGCCGGTGGAGCCTCGCGTCGTGCTCGAGGGCGAGGTCGCCCGCATCCTGTTGCCGGGCGACCCCGGCTACTGAGCAGTCCGGCCCTGGGCTGGACCCTCACTCAGCGGCCGAGCCGAACGGGGGTGCCTGCGGCCTTCAGATTCGGGTAGGGGACGCCCCATCCGAATACGACGTTGTGCAGATCGCTCAGATTGAGGAACTGCAGTGTGATCACCCCGGCCGATCCGAACGTGACGCCATGGGGATGTGTGCAGCTGTTGCAGTTGAAGTGGCCACGCATCGCGAGCACGTAGACGGGTGCGCTCGCAGGCACAACGCGGAGTTCGCCGCCGGGGTCGAGGATGCGTTCCGCCTGCCGATGGGTCGTGCGTACCGCCTCGATGTCGCGGGGGTGGCTGTCCCCATGCTCTGTCGCGGTGGCTATCGCGGCCGCGAGCAGCCCAGCACGAGCACTGGCGGGGATGTGGGACGAATGGGAGTTGCCGCGGGACGCGCTCGAGGATCCCGCCCCGACCAGCCCGATCACGACCGCAACCGCGAGCAGCGCACCGCTCCAGCGCCCCGCAACTCTCATCGCTGTCGGCATGTGCTCATGGTGCCACGATTCCCAGTGAGCATCATTGCCGTTCAGGCGACCTTCACTTGCGTCCGAGAGCTTCCTGCGCTTCGATCACGTGCGTGACCGCGTTGATCAACGCGAGGTGTGTGAACGCCTGCGGATAGTTTCCGAGGTGCCTGCCCGAGGACGCTTCGAGCTCCTCGGCGTAGAGCCCCAGCGGCGAGGCGTAGGACAGCAGTCTCTCGCACAGGTGCGCGGCATCGCGGTCCTCCCCGATTTCCGACAGGGCAGTGACCAGCCAGAACGAGCAGATCAGGAAGGTGCCCTCCTCGCCATGCAGCCCGTCGTCGGTGGCCTCGGTGCGGTAGCGCAGCACGAGGCCGCCCTCGGTGAGCTCGTCGCGTATCGCCTTCACGGTCGCGCGCACCCGCTCATCGTCGGCCGGCAGGAAGCGCACGATCGAGACGAGCAGGCTCGAGGCGTCGAGCGCGTCGGTCTCGTAGTGCTGGCGAAACACGCCGCGCTCATCGACGCCGCGCTCGAGGATCTCGGCTTTGATCTCGTCGGCCAGCGCCTGCCACTTTTCGGCATCGTCTGCCCGGCCGCGCCGTTCGGCCAGGCGCGCGCCGCGGTCCAGCGCGACCCAGCACATGAGCTTCGAGGAGACGTAGTGGCGCGCGGGCCCGCGCGACTCCCAGATCCCCTGGTCAGGCTTCTTCCAATCCCTGACCGCGCATTTCACCTGGTCGGTGAGCACCGGCCAAAGGCGCTCGGGGATGTGGTCGCGCTGCTTGGAGTGCAGGTAGACCGAGTCGAGCACGGCGCCGTAGACGTCGTTCTGGCGCTGCTTGTAGGCGCCATTGCCGATGCGCACGGGCCGCGCGCCCTCGTAGCCGGTGAGATGGTCGAGCGTCGACTCGGCGAGGTCCTTGGCTCCGTCGATGCCGTACATGATCTGCAGCGAGCCGTCGTCGTTGCGCGCCATGTCGGCGACGTACTGGATGAAGTCGTCCGCCTCCCAGTCGAGCCCGAGCGCGTGCAGCGCCCACAGCGTGAAGGTCGCGTCGCGCATCCAACAGAAGCGGTAGTCCCAGTTGCGTTCACCACCAGGCGTCTCCGGCAGCGAGGTGGTCGCCGCCGCCACCAGCGCGCCCGTGGGCATGAACGTGAGCCCCTTCAGCGTCAGCGCGGAGCGCTGCAGCTGATAGCGCCAGGGATGGTCGGGATAGGTGCCTTCAGCGAGCCAGCTGCGCCAGAAGTGACTCGTTCGCTCCATGTGGCCTTCGGCCTCGGCCACCGTGTGCGGCCCGCCCAGGGCTTCGGTCCATGACAGTGCGCAGAAGCGCTTCTCGCCCTCCTGCATCGTGTGACGCCCGTGTGCTCGGTTTCCCTCGACGCCGAGGCGGACGTCGGAGAACAGCCTGAACACGGGTCGTTCGTCCGGCCCACACGCATCCGTCGCGCACGACTCGCCGTCGTCGAGGTCGACCTCGGTCCACGTCGCCGGCGTGGCGCCGTACTCGAGCATCGGCTCGCACACGATCTCGAGCTGCACCTCGCCCTGGATGCATTCGACGCATCGCACGAGCAGATGATCGGCGTCGTAGTCGGTGGGCGGCCGGGTGTGGCTGGTCGCGTGCTTGTTGTCGTGCCATTCGCCGATCGTGAGCGCGTCGATGACTCGCATCCACCCCTGTGAGGTCATCCACGTGGTCTCGATCATGTTGGTGCCCGGGATGTAGCGCTGACCGGCTGGAACGTAGGTCCCGTAGGGCCCCACGCGCCAGCTGCCCGCGCCGCGATCGAGCAGCGAGCCGAACACCCATGGCGAGTCGAAATGCGGTAGGCACATCCACTCGATGGAGCCGTCGGGTGCAAGCAGCGCGCAGGTGTGGCAGTCGGAGAGGAAGCCGTAGTCGGCGATCGGAGGGAACGGCGACCCGGGCGAGAAGCCAACGGACCCCGCCATGGCCTGCGGCGCGCTCGCGCGCGCGGGCCGCGTGCTGCGTTGCTTGGTGCGGCGGGTGCTCACCAGTCGATCCCGGCGAAGTCGGGACGCTCGACGCCCGCGGGAAGCCGCTGCTCCTCCTCGAGCTTGTCGAGATGCGCGGCCAGCGTTGCCGCGGCTTGCGGGCGCAGCTGCGCGGGGACGTCCGACCAGGCCGAGTCGAGCAGCTCCGCGCGTGCTGCGTCGCCCCTCCTCGAGCGCTGCGATCAGCCTGCGCTCGCGCTCGCGCCGGTGCGAGAGGTACTCGTCGAGCTTCGCGCGCGGATCCCACACCGGCGGCCCGTGACCTGGGCAGAGGATCTCGACGTCCTCCCGCGCGCGCAGACGCTCGAGCGCGTCCAGGTAGCTGGACATCGCACCAGAGTAGGGGCTGATGAAGACGCTGCCCTCTCCGAGCACCGCGTCGCCGGTGAAGCAAACGCCCCCGGCAAGCAGCGCGAAATGATCCGGCGCGTGCCCGGGGACCGACAGCGCCTGCAACGGACCGAAGCGCGCGCCCTCGCTCAGCCGCACCTCGGCGGGACCACGGCCGGCGGCGAGCGGCGCGGGATGGCGCTCGCGCACCGCTTGGACGGCCTCGGCGTGATCGCGGTGGTCGTGGGTGAGCGCCACTCCACCGAGCCCTCCCCGCTCGGCGATCGCGGCGAGCAGGCTCTCGAGGTGCGAGTCGATCAGCGGCCCCGGGTCGATCAGCCAGGCGGGATCGCGCCCGAGCAGCCACGAGTTGGTACCCGACAGCGTCAGCGGACCCGGGTTGGGCGCGCGCACGCGCAGCACGCCTTGCGCGGCCAGCCGTTCCTCCTCGCTCGCCGCATGGGCGTCGCTCACGCGATGTTCGCCATCACGTGCTTCACGACCGTGTAGTCCTCGAGCGAGTACACGCTCAGGTCCTTGCCGTAGCCGGACTCCTTGAAGCCACCATGCGGCATCTCCGAGACGAGCGGGATGTGGTCGTTGATCCACACGCACCCGAAGCGAAGCGCTTTGGACACGCGCAGCGCGCGGCCGACGTCGCGCGTCCACACCGAGGAGGCGAGGCCGTAGCGCGTCGAGTTGGCCCAGGCGATCGCCTGCTCCTCGTCGCTGAAGCGCTGCACGGTGATGACGGGGCCGAAGATCTCGCGCTGGATCATCTCGTCGTCCTGCTCGAGGCCCGCAACGACCGTCGGTTCGAAATAGAAGCCGGGCCCGTCGGGCTCGCTGCCGCCGGTCACGACCTCGGCGCGCTCGGGCGCCCGTGCGAGGAACCCCGCGACCCGCTCGCGCTGTCGCGCCGAGTTGACCGGCCCGAGCGTGGTGTCGGCCGACAGCGTGTCGCCCATCACGAGGCCTTTTGCCTGCTCGGCGAGGCCCGCGACGACGTCGTCGTAGACGCCCGCGCCGGCGAGCACGCGGGTGGCGGCGGTGCAGTCCTGGCCGGCGTTGTAGTAGCCGGTGCCGGCGATCGTTTCGAGCGCGCCCTCGAGGCTCACGTCGTCGAACACGACGACCGGCGCCTTGCCGCCGAGCTCGAGGTGCACGCGCTTGAGCGTGTCGGCGGCGGTGCGCGCGATGTGCTTGCCGGTGTCCACCGAGCCGGTCAGCGCGACCATGTCCACGTCGGGATGGCTGATCAGCGCCTCGCCGGTCGGCTGGCCGGGGCCCGTGACCACGTTGAGCACGCCCGCGGGAAGGATCTCGGCGGCGAGCTGCGCGAAGCGCACGGTCGTGATCGGCGTCGTCTCAGCCGGCTTCAGCACGACCGTGTTGCCGGCGGCGAGCGCGGGGCCGAGTTTCCAGATGGCCATCATCAGCGGGTAGTTCCACGGGGTGATCTGGCCGATCACGCCCACCGCCTCGCGCCGCGTGAAGGACGTGTAGCCCTCCATGTACTCGCCCGCCGCACGCCCCTCGAGGCAACGGGCGGCGCCCGCGAAGAAACGCAGGTTGTCGGCCATCACGGGGATCTCGTCGTTCTTGACGGCCTCGATCGGCTTGCCCGCGTTGAGCGCCTCGAGCCGCGCGAGCTCCTCGCCGTTCTCCTCGACGAGGTCGGCGAGCGCGAGCAGCGCAGCCGAGCGCTGCGCGGGCGTGGTCGAGGACCAGCCGTCGAATGCGCGCCTGGCCGCGCCGACCGCACGGTCGACCTCCTCGCCGCTCGAGCGCGGGGCACGCGCGATCTCCTCGCCGGTGGCGGGGTTGAGCACCGGTTCTGACTCGCCCTGGAAATCCGCGGGCTCGCCGTCGATGAAGTTCGCGAGTGTGCCTTCTGTGGTGGCCATCATGCGTCTCCTTGAGCTGGGAACGGGTTGCGTGCTTCTAAGGACGCGCCCTGCGCAGTGCGCCCGTCTGCGCTGGACCGAGCGCTCACAGCGGCGCGTGCTCGGCCATGCCGAGCGCCTCGGCGACCGCCGGGTGGGTGATCTCGCCGGCGCGCACGTTGACGCCCATGCGCAGACCTGGGCTGCTCTCCAGAGCCTCGTCGATGCCGAGGTCGGCGAGCTTGATCACGTAGGGAAGCGTTGCGTTGGTGAGCGCGTATGTCGAGGTGATGGGCACCGCGCCCGGCATGTTGGTCACGCAGTAATGCGTGATCCCGTCGACCTCGAAGGTGGGATCGGAGTGCGTGGTGGGGCGCGAGGTCTCAAAGCAGCCGCCCTGGTCGATCGACACGTCGACGAGAACCGCGTGGCGCTTCATCAACCCCAGCTGCTCGCGCGTGACGACGTGCGGCGCGCGCCCGCCCTGCACGAGCACCGCGCCGATCACCAGGTCGGCGGCCGGCAGCATCTCCTCGATCGCGAGGCTCGAGGAGTACACCGTCGAGGCGCGCCCGGCGAAGACGCCTTCGAGCTCGCGCAGCCGGTCGATCGAGCGGTCGAACACGAAGACGTCGGCCTGCATTCCGATCGCGATCACCGCGGCGTTCGTCCCGACCACGCCACCGCCGATCACGAGCACCGTGGCAGCGGCGACGCCGGGGACACCTCCGAGCAGGATGCCGCGTCCGCCCAGCGGCTTCTCGAGCATGAACGCGCCCGCCTGCGTTGCGATCTTCCCCGCGACCTCGCTCATCGGCGCGAGCAGCGGCAGCCGCCCCGCGGAGTCGACAACGGTCTCGTAGGCGATGCAGGTCGCACCGGAGTCGATCAGCCCGCGCGCCAGCTCGGGCTCGGCGGCCAGGTGCAGGTAGGTGAACAGCGTCTGTTCGGGTCGCAGCCGTGCGACCTCCTCGGGCTGGGGCTCCTTGACCTTGATCACCAGCTCCGACTCGCTGAACACGGCGTCGGCGTCCGGCACGATGCGTGCGCCCTGCGCCACGAACGCCTGGTCGGCCATCGCGCTGCCCTCGCCCGCCCCCTCCTGCACCAGCACCTCTTGCCCGCGCGTGCACAGCTCCCTGACGCCGGCGGGGGTGATCGCGACGCGGTACTCGTCGCTCTTGATCTCGGTTGGCACGCCGATCTTCATCGTGCAAGCTCCCTTCCGCGCAGCGCCAGCCAGAACTCGATCCGGTCGCGCGCGTTCGAGAAGTCGCGGCCGGTCAGCTGCTCGATCCGCCTGATGCGGTAGCGCAGCGTGTGACGGTGGCAGTAGAGGGCGCTCGCGGCCCGCTCCCAGTGCCCGTTGTGCTCGATGAACGCGTCGAGCGAGCGCACCAGCTCATCGCCGTAATCGCTCTGCTCGAGCGGACCGAGAACGCTGCGGCAGTAGGACATCAGCGCATCGTCGTCCTGCAGCGAGAGCAGCAGCTCAAAGGCGCCGAGGTCGACGTGCGAGGCGACGTCGGGCGCGTCGCCGTTGCGCATGCGCACGGCCTCGAGCGCGCACCGTGCCTCGTGGAAGCAGAGCCGCAGCGAGTGCGTGGGCGCGGGTCGGCTGGCCGCCGCCGGCACCGCCCCGAAGCGCACCTCCAGCTCCGCTCGGATCCTGCGCGCGAGCTCTACGGGCTCGGTGTGCTCGGCGTCGATCACGGCGCACAACAGGCCCGAGCGGATCGCCACCAGGCTGCCAACGCGCAAGCGCTCGAGCGCCGCCTCGAGCGCGGGTGCGACCGCGGCGGGTTCCTCGGGCCGGAACGCGAGCACCGCCAGCTGCTCGCCGATCCCGAACGGCCGCAGTCGCGCCTGCACGTCCTCCGGGTAAAGGCGCCCCGACAGAGCCTCGGCGAGGACGTCGCCGGCCATGTTGCGCTGAAGCATTTCGTAGCGCTCGTTCACCAACTGCGCGAACGCCCGCTCGGTGATGGCGATGAAGGGCAGCTCATAAGGGACCTCGAACAGCGGGAACTCGCGCTTGCGTGCGGCCGTCACGAGCGCGGCCGGCACGCGCTTGTGGGCGAACCCGACGCCGAAGCCGAGACCCGCGATGTCGTGCTCGGCGAGCCGCTCGACGAACTCGCGCTGCACCTTCGGCCCGTCGAGCTGCATGCCGGTGGTGAGCAGCAGCTCGCCGCCTTTCAGCCACGGCGTGGGGTCGACCAGCTCGGTCGAGTGGATCCAGCGCACATGCGTGTGCGCGGACTCCTGCCCCGACAGGAGCCGCACGCCCAGCTCGCCGATCAGGCTCTCGACAGTGAGCTCCATTGCTCCATCCGCTCCGAGGCCTCGGTCAGCACCGCGCGCAGGACCGCCTCGATTTCCTCGAACTGCTCCTCGCCGGCGATCAGCGGCGGGGAGAACTGCACGATCGGGTCGCCGCGGTCGTCGGTGCGGCAGATCAGGCCGCGCCGGTAAAGCTCGCCCGAGAGGTGGCCGCGCAAGAGCTCCTCGGACTCCTCGGCATTGAAGGTCTCCTTCGTCTGCGAGTCCTTGACGAGCTCGATCGCGTGGAAGTAGCCCGCGCCGCGCACGTCGCCGACGATCGGCAGGTCGCGCATGCCGTCGAGCATCGCCCGGAAGCGCGCCTCGTTCGCGAGCACGTGCCCGCACAGATCCTCACGCTCGATGATGTCGATGTTCGCGAGCGCGACCGCGCACGCGACAGGGTGCCCGCCGAAGGTGAAGCCGTGGTTGAACATCGCCTTGCCGTGCATGAACGGCTCGGCGATGTGATCGCCCGCGATCACCGCACCCATCGGGGCGTACGCCGAGGTGATGCCCTTGGCGGTCGTGATCATGTCGGGGAGGTAGTCGTAGCGCTCGCAGCCGAACCAGTAGCCGAGCCGCCCCCACGAGCAGATCACCTCGTCGGAGATCAGCAGCACGCCGTAGCGATCGCAGATTTCGCGCACGCGTTCGAAGTAGCCATCCTGGGGCACGAAGCAGCCACCGCCGTTCTGCACGGGCTCGACGATCACCGCGGCTACGGTGTTCGCGCCCTCGAACTGGATCGCCTCCTCGATCGAGTCGGCTGCCCACAGCGGGTCGCGCTCCTCGCGCCAGCGGTAGGAGTTCGTGTTCGCCGCGTGGCGCCCGCCCGGCGTGAGGGGCTCGAATGGCTCGCGCAGGGCCGGCAGCCCGGTCGCGGTGAGCGCGCCCATCGAGGTGCCGTGATAGGCGAGATAGCGCGAGATGATCTTGTGCCTGCGTTCGTCGCCGCGCGCCGAGTGATAGGCCTTCGCGAGCTTCCACGCCGACTCGACCGCCTCTGAGCCGCCGGAGGTGAAGAACACGCGGTTGAGGTTGCCCGGCGCGAGCTCGGCGATGCGGGTCGCAAGCTCGATCGCGGGCGGGTGCGCGTAGCTCCAGTTGGTGTAGAAGCCGAGCTCCTTGGCCTGCCTGGCGGCCGCCTCGCCCATCTCCGCCCGGCCATGCCCCACGTTCACGCAGTACAGCGCGGACAGGGCGTCGAGATAGCGCTTGCCGTGTTCGTCGTAGACGTAGCAGCCCTCGCCGCGCACGATCACCGGCACCTCGGCGCTGGCGTAGGAGCCCATGCGCGTGAAGTGCATCCACAGATGCCGTCTTGCCTGCTCTTGAAGATCGATGGACATAACACCCGTCTCCCGTTAGCAACTGGACACTACGGACAACAATAGTTTGTGCCATGCGGCACATCAACCGTGTTGCGGGAACAGATGCGGGGGCACCGTTTGTACATTGCGGCCAAGTATGGCATGACTTTTTGGGGCACATGCCGGTTGCGCGGCCGCCGCGCGAGGGCGTACCTTTTGTTGCAAGCCAGCGCCGGCTGGTGCTCGGCGCATTAGCCAAGCGAGACCAGGAGAGAGGAGCCACATGGCCACCGAGAGCGCCGTCCTCGCCGGAGCGCCGGCGACGGGGCAGGTCGAGAGCAAGGGCCTGAAGCGCAACGCGATCGGCTACATCTCGAACATCGTCATCGGGGTGGCCTCGACGGCGCCGGCGTACTCGCTCGCGGCGACGCTCGGCTTCATCGTCGCCGACAAAGGCGTGGGGACGCACGCGCCCGCCGTGCTGCTCGCCTCCTTCATCCCGATGCTCCTGATCTCGCTCGGCTACCGCTACCTGAACAAGGCCGACCCGGATTCAGGCACGACGTTCGCGTGGACGACGCGCGCGTTCGGGCCCGGCTTCGGCTGGCTCAACGGCTGGGCGATCTTCCTCGCCGACATCCTGGTGATGGCCTCGCTCGGCTACATCGCCGCCACCTACACCTTCCAGTTGTTCGAATGGCACTGGGCCGAAGTGCACAAAGGCGCGGCGCTCGGCGGCTGCGTGCTGTGGATCTGGCTGATGACCTGGATCTGCCACCGTGGCATCGAGCTGTCCGCGCGAGTGCAGCAGCTGCTGTTGACGTTCGAGGTCGCTGATGCTCGCGATCTTCGCGGCCGTCGCGCTCATCGACGTCTACTCGGGGACCGCGGCGGCCCACTCGATCGAACCGCAGGCCGACTGGTTCAACCCGTTCTCGATGAACTTCGGCGACCTGGTCGTTGCGATGCTGCTGGGGATCTTCATCTACTGGGGGTGGGATTCGGGCGTGGCGGTCAACGAGGAGTCCGAGGACTCCAACGAGGGGCCCGGGCGCGCAGCGGTGATCTCGACGCTGCTCCTGGTGGTGATCTACCTGATCGTCTCCGCGGGCGCGCAGTCCTACCACGGGACCGGCGTTCATCTCCAGTGAAGAAAACGCCAGCGACGTGCTGCACGCGCTCGGCAAAGGGGTGCTCGGCTCGGTCGGCGTTCGGTTCCTGATCGTCGCGGTGCTCACGTCGGCCGCCGCCTCCACGCAGACGACGATCCTGCCGACCGCGCGCACCACGCTGTCGATGGCGAAGTGGGGCGCGATCCCGTCGGTGATCGGCAGGATCCATCCGCGCTTTCTCACGCCGACGGTATCCACGTGGGGCTTCGGGCTGCTGGCGATAATCGTGGCGGTCCCGCTGATCCTGATCTCCGAAACCGTGCTCGAACTCTCGGTGGTCGCGCTGGGGATACCGGTCTGCTTCTACTACGGCTCCACGGGCCTCGCGTCGATCGTGTACTACCGGCGCGAGATCTTCGACAGCGCGCGCAAGTTCGTGCTCGTGGGCCTGCTCCCGCTGCTCGGCTGCCTGATCATGTACGGGATCGGGATCTACGCGATCAAATACTACGGTCACAAGGCAAACGCCGAAGGCAAAGAGTACCTCGGGCTCACTCTGCCGCTGTGGTTCGGCGGGATCGGCATGGTCATCGGCCTTGTCGTGATGCTTCTCTCGCGTCCCGCCTTCCGCCCGTTCTTCGCGCGCAAGACCGAAACGGCGCCGCCTGGCCTGCTCGACGCGCCCGTCGAGCACGCGCCCGCGCATCTCATGGGCCCCGAACACGAGCCGTCGCACGTGCTGGAGGAGCTGCACGAGGCCGAGCAGCATTTGATCCATCCGCACGGCGAGGAGGGCCCGCCCAAGAGCTAATCAGCCCGGCGGCAGCTCCATCACGCCGGTCGGGGAGCCCATCTCCTCGAGCAGCGCGAGGTAGGGCGCCGCGGGAAACGCCTCGGGCCCGAGCACTCCCGTGCCCTTCCAGGCTCCGCGATCGAGCAGCTCGAGCGCGACCACGGGATTGATCGCGGTCTGCCACACGACGGCCTGACTGCCGTACTCGCGCATCGTCATCTCGTTGTCGGCCACGTGGTAGAGGTAGGTAGAGCGGGGGTTGCCGTCCTTGCCCGTGCCCGTCACCCATGTACCGGCGCAGGTGCGCCCGCTCATGAGCTCACCGAGCGTCGCGGGGTCGGGCAGCGCGGCGGCGACCACGTCACGCGGCGCCACGAGCTGGCCCCCCACGCTCACCGGCTCGGTCGAGTCGAGGCCGAGTTTGTGCAGGGTGCGCAGCACTTCGATGAACTCGGCGCCGAGACCGTACTTGAAGGTCACGCGATCGCAGTCGACCCAGCGCGGCATCAGCACGACCTCCTCGTGCTCGACGTTCACGCATTCCACGGCGCCGATGCCAGCGGGGAAGACGAACGTCTCGGGCTCTGAGAACGGCTCGGTCGTGTAGAAGCCGCGCTCGCGCTCCCAGATCAAGGGCGGGTTCAGACACTCCTCGATCGTCGTCCAGATCGAGAACGTCGGAGCGAAGTCATAGCCCTCGACGAGGAGGTTCGCACCGTCGCGGACGCCGAGTTCGTGCACGCTCGAGAACAGCTCATCGGCGGCATGGCGGGCGAACACGTCCGACAGGCCAGGCTCGACGCCGATCCCCACCAGCGCCAGCGCCCCGGCCTGCTGCCACTGCTCGTGCAGCGCGAACTGGCGCTCGCCGAGCATCTCGCCGGGCTGCTCGTAGGGACGCTCCGGATCGGGGTGCGAGAGCGTCATCGCCATATCGAGGTAGGTCACGCGCGACTGCAGCGCCGCCGCGAAGATCGGCTCGTTCAAGCGCGGGTCGCAGGCGTTCAGCACCGCATCGGGTGCCGTGCGGGCGATCAGCTCGAGCAGCTCGGAGACGTTCGAGGCGTCGGCTCTGGCCGCGGCGAAGCGGTCGCCTTCGCCAAGACGCGCCACGGCGGCCTGCGCGCGCCCGAGCGAGATGTCGGCGAGCGTGACCTGCTCGAACGCAGCACGCCGCTGGGAGATCGCGGCGAAAGCCGCGCCAACGCCTCCGGCTCCAAGAACGAGGACCTTCACGCCGCGCAGTGTGACTCACCGACCGCCGCCGGGCTGGCAGAAGTCGTGCGCGGCAATGCGCCGCTATGTAGCGGTCCGCTTTCGTATGCTGCATCGATCGCCGGCGCCTCGAACATCTGCGGGCCGTGAGCACCGGCCCCCCGAGCCCGCCGCATACTCGCCCCGGAACGTCCGCTCCTGCCGAGGAGGAGCGCGACTCCGATGGCGCGCGCCGTGGCGGCCCGGGCGGCGCCAGGCAGGGCGCCGCCCGCTGGGCGCCCTCCCCCACGTTCGGGCGCCTCGAGCTGAGCGGCGCGGTCCTCGTGGGTGTGCTGCTGGCGCTCATCACGACCTGGCCGCTCGTGCTGCACATGCCGAGCCGGATCGCGCCGGACCTGGGCGACCCTGTCCGCACGGCCTGGGAGATCGCCTGGGTCGGTCACGCGATGTTGCACAACCCGCTGCACGTATTCCAGTCGAACGCCTTCTACCCACACCCCTACAGCCTTGCGTTCTCGGACTCGCTGCTCGGTTACGGCCCCGCCGCGTTCTTCGGCTCTGGCACGGTCGCTGCGCTCGTTCGCTACAACCTGCTGTTCCTGCTGGCGTGGTCGCTGTGCTTCGTCGGCGCCTACCTGCTCGCGCGCGAGCTCGGGCTCGGCAAGATCGCCGCTGGGGCGGCGGGCGCGGCCTTCGCGTATGCCCCCTACCGCGTCACCGAGGCGGGGCACCTGCACGTGATCTCATCCGGCGGCATCCCGCTCGCGCTGTTCCTGCTGCTGCGCGGCTACAGACGCTCCTCGCGCTGGACGGTGCTCGCCGGGTGGCTGGTGTCGGCCTGGCAGGTCAGCCTCGGCTTCACGCTGGGCATGCAGTACTGCTACCTGCTCGCGATCCTGGCGCTCGTGTGGGCGTGGCATTGGTGGCGTGGGCGCCCCGAGCCGGCACAGCCGCCCGGCGCCTCGGTCAACGGCCACGAGTCGCGGGCGACGCGGCGGCCAGGTGCGGCGCGCGTGCGCGTGCCGCTCTCGAGCGTGCTGCCCAGGCGCGTGCTGAGCGTGACGCTGATCGGCCTCGCGATCCTCGGCGCGGTGACGGTGTACCAGTCGGTGCCCTATCTGAAGGTCAACTCCGAGTATCCGACCGCCAAACGCACGCTCAAAGAAGTGAAAACCTACTCGGCAGGCCCGGCGGCTCTGCTCGCTGCGTCCTCGGAGAACCGGGTGTGGGGGTCGGTGACCTCTGGCATGCGGGCGAAAGTGCATTCCAAGAACGAGAGCGTGCAGTTCCCCGGCGGGCTCATCCTGTTGCTCGCGATCGCCGGGCTCGCCAGCTCGGTGTTCACGCGCCGATTGCGCATCGGCCTGCTGCTGGGGGTCCTCACCTGCTCGGTGCTGGCCCTGGGAATGGGCCTGACCGGAGCCGGCTATCCGTATCGCCTGCTCTACGACTTCGCTCCAGGCTGGAACGGCGTGCGCGTGCCGGGACGGGTCTTCACGACCGGCACGCTGTTCTACGCGCTGCTCGCCGGGGCTGGGCTGCAGCTGTTGATGGCCAAGCTGCGCGCGTGGCGCTCGCTGAGCTCGTTGCGGTGGGCACCGGCGCTGGTGGGCACGGTCGCCGTGATCGGCATCGTCGGCGAAGGCGCCGGACATCTGGCCCATCCCGTGGTGCCACAGCCCGCACGCGCGGAGATCGGGCTGCCGTCACCGGTGATGGACCTGCCGACCGACGGCGCGGCCGATCGCCTGTGGCAATACTTCTCGACCGACGGCTTCTACAAGATCCCGGTGGGCAACAGCACCTTTGACCTGCCCGCCGTGGATGACCTGCGCGGAGCCATGAACGGCTTCCCCGACCGCACGAGCCTGCAGAAGCTGCGCCACTACGGCATCCGCTCGGTCGTCCTGCACCTGAAGATGCCGAGGCTGCCCGGGATCCAGTCCTACATCGTCCCGGAGCCCCCGAACTCCGCTGCGGCCGCCGCCAAGCCGATCGCCGGGTTGGGCATCACGCGGCGACGGGTGGGCTCGGTTGTGGTCTACGAGATCGGCCCGGCACCCAGGGCGCTTCACGGAAGCCGCTGATGGGCGCCGAGCCTCGGCCGCGCTCGCGCGCGATTGGCGGCCGCGACGGCGCGGGTGCGGCGCAGCCCTGGCTCGCGCGACTCGCCGGCAAGCGCATCGCGCTTGCGTCGATACTGCTCGTCACGGTCGCATCCGCGACGATGCTGCAGAGCTGGTCGGATAACCAGAGCTCCCACTACGACCTGATCCGCGCGCTCGCCGCCGGGCGCACGACGATCGACTACGGCCCGTACCCGACGAAAGACAAGGCGTACTACAAGGGCCACTGGTATTCGGCGCGGGCACCGGGGCTGGCGATCTACTCGCTGCCCTTCTACGAGGCCCTGAAGACGGTCAACGCGCCCGCGCTGGCACGCTCCTCGCAGGCGCTGCGCAGCGAAGACGAGATGATCGACTTCGTCAACCTGTGGGGGAGCGTGCTTCCCGCGCTCGTGCTGATGCTGCTCGTGTGGCGCGTGGCCGACCGTTTCGAGCCGGGCTACGGAGCGGCGACCGCGGTGGTGCTCGGCCTCGGCACGATGCTGCTGCCGTTCTCGACGCTGCTGTTCTCGCACGTGTTCTCGGCGATGCTCGGGTTCGGCGCCTTCGCGATCATGCTGCGCGAGCGCGACGGGCCGCCGCGACCGCTGCTGCTGGGGCTCGCCGGGCTTGCGATGGGCTATGCGATCAGCTCCGAGTATCCGCTCGCGTTCGTCGCGGTCGTGCTCGGCCTGTACCTGCTCTCGCGCCGCGACGCGCTGACGCCGCGGCTGATCGCGGCCAGAGCCGGCGCCTACGTCGCCGGCGGGGTGATCGGGATCGTGCCGCTGCTGCTCTACAACCACGCGGCCTTCGGCTCCTGGACGCACCTGGCGTATTCCAACATCCCCCAGCAGCAGAAGGGCTTCTTCGGGATCTCGGCTCCCAGCCTGTCGGTGCTGGCGACACTGCTGTTCGACTCCCGCGGCCTGCTCACCCTGTGCCCGGTGCTGGCGATGGGCGCCGTCGGCACGGTCCTGCTGTACCGGCGCGGCAAGCGCGCGGAGGCGCTCACGATCGCGGGCGTGTGCGTGTGCTACCTGGGCTACAACTCGGGCTACTACCTGCCGTTCGGCGGCGGCTCGATGGGACCGCGCTTCCTGATCACGCTGGTGCCGTTCCTCGGCTTCCCGATCGCGCTCGCGCTGCGGCGCCTGCCGGGTCCCACGCTCGCGCTGGCGGGGGCGTCGATCGCCGTCTCGGTCATCGCCACGATCACCCATCCGCTCGTCGGCTACGAGACCGAGACGGTCGTGTGGGCACGGCTGCTCAAACAGGGCTTCTTCCAGCCGACCGTGGCCACGGCCGTGGGCCTCGGGCGCGGCTGGGGCGGCATCTGGCCGTTCCTGCTTGCCGCCGGCGGCGCCCTCGTGCTGGGCGCCCGCGCGCTGCCAGCGCTGCGCCTGGGCCGTACGCAGATCGGCGCGGGCATGCTCGCGCTGCTCGCCTGGGCGCTGTTCGCGGCTCTCGCTCCTACGCTTCTGGGGCTGGACCACCGGGGGCTCGAGAGCATCCGCGCTGCCGGCGACCAGCTGGCGCTGATCAAGGGGGCCGGGTGGGGCTCCTACCCGCTGAAGACCCTCGTACCGCTGGCGGCGGTCCTCGGCGCCCTCGCGCTGCTCGGCATGCGCCTGCTGCGCGGCGAGTCGGCGCCGCCGCCACCGCGATCGGGCGCGCCTGGCTCGCGCGATGCCCGTGAGGCGGTCCAGGCGTAGAGACCCTGCCCCTGCCCCGCGGCTGCGCGCGCTAGTTCTTGGCCAGCTTGGCCGCGCAGCGCGAGGCGCGCAGCTGGCGGCAGACGACCTGGTATCCGGGCCGCGGGATCTGGTGTGCGTTCATCAGCCCGGCGTCGAAGCGCGTCGAGTTGTTGCCGCCGATCCAGTCATAGATGTATAGGCGCTTGATCTGCGGGATCGATCCCGCGAGCGCGAACATGTACTTGAGCGCCTTCGCCGCGCGCGTGAGGCCGGAGCCGTGGTAGTTGGGGAATGCCCCTCCGAACTTCACGATCCCGCCGGTCTCGGTCAGCCAGACCTGGCCGCCCAGCACGCGCACGAGGGTGCGTGTGCGCCAGCTCTGCAGGCGGTTGACGTCGGAGTAGTTGTGCAGCCCCCAGATCTTCGGCATGGCGGTGTGCAGGTGGCTGACTTCATGCTTGAACGCTTCGATGTAGCGGATCGTGGGAGTGATGTTTTCCTGGTCGAGCACGTCGAGCCCGATGACCGTGCAGTGCGAGGTGCACACGCGCAGCAACGCCCGGTAGTAGCGGGCGGCGGCTGAGGGCGAGGGGCTCGAGAGGTAGTGGGAGATGTTGCCGCGGTTGGCCTCGTCCCACGCCTGGTACTGGTGCACGTTCGGGAACTGCTTCACGAATTTCTGCACGTCGTGCTGGTAGCTGCCGACGCTCGGCATCCTCGTCGGCGTGTACTCGGAGTGGTAGAAGGCGACGAGCACCTGCTGGTGGGTGGCTTCGGCGGCCTTGATGAACGCGGCTGCTTTCTGCACCCAGTAGGCGTGAGCCATCGTGTCGTAGGGCACGATGTAGCGCACGATTTTCGTGTGCAGGCGCGTCCAGTAGGTGTTCTTCAGCATCTGCGAGGCCTCGTCTCCGATGCCGGTGAGGTAGCTGGCGGCGGCGTGCGCCTTGGGCGAGGGGGCGCGGCCGATCGCGCTGGGCGCTGCGAGCGCGCCCGCGAACAGCGCGACGGAAACCGTGATCGCGAGAAGCCTGGGAGATAGTTGCATTCGACTCATGATGGGGGAGTGCGCTGCGGCGCGCCTAAGCTGGAACAACCGCTGAAGGCGTAGGTTGCGTGATGCTAGTAGCTTTTTCGGCCGCGTCCGCCGGGTGTCTTTAGCCCTCGAGCAGCGAACGGTCCGCCGTCACACGTTCGTCGCCGGCCCCCGAGACTCCTTCACCCTCATCGATATCTTCGGCGCCCGCACGGCGAAGCGCCGGGTCGGCGACGACCCGTAGGTCCACACCGGGGAGCCCGCGGAGCAGCCGCGTGAGCAGCGAGTCGCCGAAGCGCGCGAGGCCGCGCCGAGGGCCCGGGGAGCCCATCAGCATGTACGTCGTACCGAGCGAGAGCGCGACCTTGATCGCCACCTCGGCAACGTCCTCGCCCTCCTCCACCCGCAGACGCGCGCCGAGCATCGAGGTCAGGCGACGCAGCTCCTCGAGCCGTCTGCGGTCCTCCTCGCTGGCGAGGCGCCCGGGCGGGCGCACCACGAGCACATCCAGCTCGGCGTCGAGACGCTGCGCCGAGCGCCATGCGCGACGGATCACCCGCTCGGAGTGCGGGGCGAGCGTGGCGAGCGCGAGCAGGCGCTCGCTGATCGGCACCGGCCCGGTCTCGGGCGCGAACGTGGTGCCTTCGCTGTCGCGGCGAAGCAGCGGGGCCGGCTCGCGCACGAGGCGCTTGACCTCGACGTCCTCGGCCACCTGGCGCAGGGCGGTCTCGCGCAGCGCCGAGAGGTTCTCGACCTTGAAGAAGTTGTTGAGCGCAGCGCTCACTCGTTCGGCCGGGTAGACCTTGCCGGCGCGCAGGCGCGCGATCAGCGCCTCCGGGGTCAGGTCGATCAGCACCACCTCGTCCGCCTCTGAGAGCACCTCGTCGGGGATCGTCTCGCGCACACGCGTGCCGGTCAGCTGTGCGACCTGGTCGTTGAGGCTCTCGAGATGCTGCACGTTCACGCTCGAGAAGACATCGATGCCCGCGTTCAGCACGTCGCGCACGTCCTCGTAGCGCTTCTCGTGCTCGAGCCCCGGCGCGTTGGTGTGCGCGAGCTCGTCGATCAGGCATAGCTCGGGCCTGCGCGCCAGCACGGCCGGCAGATCCATCTCTTCGAGCGGCGTACCGCGATAGACGACGCTGCGGCGCGGCACGATCTCAAGACCCTCGGCCTGAGCGACGGTCTCGATCCTGCCGTGGGGCTCGAGATAGCCGATCGCCACATCGCGCCCTGAGTCGGCTTCCGCCACACCCTCCTGCAGCATGCGGTAGGTCTTGCCCACACCCGGGGCCATCCCGATGAATACCTTGTGATGACCGCGTTCGCTTGACATGTCCCGATTGTCCCGCACGGGCCGGAGCGTGCTCGCCGCCAAGCCGCGGTTCCGGGCCCGCTATAGAGTGTCGCGCGGAGAGCCGGGAAGCCTGGTCGGCGTGCCACGAGAAGTGGAGACCCCGGTGACACCGCACGACGAGAACGCGCCAAGGCCAGAGACACGTTTGCGTAAGAGCACGCACCGCCGCACTACCGGCGTGCGCCGCTAGATGTCCGACCCTCTGCTGATAGCGACATTCGCCGCGGCCGCGTGCGTGAGCCTGTTCTCCAGCTGGATGCTGATTGCGCGTATCGAGCGTGTGGGCGCCAGGCTGGGCCTCTCCGAGTCGCTGCTTGGGATGCTCGCGGCGCTCGGGGGGGACGCGCCTGAGATCACCGCAGCGGTCTCGGCGCTCCTCGCGCATCAGTCACACATCGGAGCCGGGGTCGTGCTCGGCTCGAACGTGTTCAACCTGGCCGCCTTGCTGGGCCTCTCGGCCATTCTCGCAGGCCGCATCGTGCTCCACCGCAGGGTGATCGAGATGAACGGGGCGGTCGCCATGTGGCTCGCGGGGGCATGCCTGCTCGTGGTGGTCAAGGTGCTCTCCCCGATCGCGGGCTTGCTGGTTGTCGCTGTCGTGCTGGCGCCGTACCTCGTGATCCTCGGCATCGACCACCGCCGGCTTGCGCGGCTGCATCTGCCGCCGGCGTGGTCGCGGTGGCTCCGTGCGGCGATCGCAGAGGAGGAGATCGAGCTCGAGAGCGCGATCCACCCGCCGCGCGGTGGCGGCCGCGACGCCGTGGTGGCGCTCGCGGCGACACTGGTCGTGGTGGCCGCGAGCGTTGCCATGGAGCGAGTCGCCGCCAAGTTCGGAACGCGCCACGGCGTTCCGGAAATCGTCATCGGCGGTGTCATCCTGGCAGCGGTGACAAGCCTCCCGAACGCGGTCGCAGCCATCTACCTGGCGGGCCACGGCAAAGGGACGGCGGTGCTAAGCACGACCCTGAACAGCAACGCGCTGAACGTGGTGGCGGGGCTGCTGATACCTGGCGTGATCGTCGGCCTGGGGGCCCGCTCCGGGCAGACCACGTTCGTCGCGTTGAGCTACCTCGGCCTGACCGCCGTCACGTTGGCGCTCGCGTACATGGACAACGGTCTGAGGCGACGGCACGGCATGATCGTCGTCGCTGTGTACGTCGCCTTCCTGTCGGTGCTGATCGCGACCGCAGGCGGCTAGCGCCGCTGGGAGCGAGGATGCTCCTTGCTCGCCGGCGACGCTCCGCGCCTCAGCCCCCGAGCAGGTTGTGGACGATCAGGTCGATCAGCTTGATGCCGATGAACGGCGCGATGATGCCGCCGAGCCCGTAGATCAAGAGGTTGCGGCGGAGCAGCGCGCTGGCGCCGATCGGCCGGTAGCGCACGCCCCGCAGCGACAGCGGGATCAGCAGCGGGATCACGAGCGCGTTGAAGATGATGGCCGAGACGATCGCCGATTGCGGGGTGCCGAGCCCCATGATGTTGAGCACGTGCAGCGGCCCTTTGCCGCCCGGGGTGGCCGCGTAGGTGGAGATGAACACTGCGGGCAGGATCGCGAAGTACTTGGCCACGTCGTTGGCGATCGAGAACGTCGTGAGCGCGCCGCGGGTGATCAGCAGCTGCTTGCCGACCTCGACGATCTCGATCAGCTTCGTCGGGTTGGAGTCGAGGTCGACCATGTTGCCCGCCTCGCGCGCCGCCTGCGTGCCTGTGTTCATCGCGACGCCCACGTCGGCCTGGGCGAGCGCGGGAGCGTCGTTGGTGCCGTCTCCGGTCATCGCCACCAGCCGGCCGTCCTCCTGCTGCTCGCGGATCAGGGCGAGCTTGCGCTCGGGCGTGGCTTCGGCGAGGAAGTCGTCGACACCGGACTCCTCGGCGATCTTGGCGGCCGTGAGACGGTTGTCGCCGGTGACCATCACCGTCTTTATGCCCATCGCGCGGAGCTGGTCGAAGCGGGCCTTCATGCCCTCCTTGATCGTGTCCTTGAGGTAGATGACGCCGAGGACCTGGCTGTCGCGGGAGACCGCCAGCGGCGTGCCGCCCTCGTTGCCGATGCGGTCGAGCTGTGCCTGCAGCTCGGCGGGCGGGGAGCCGCCTTCGCTGCGAACCAGCTCGATGATCGCGTCGCCTGCGCCCTTGCGCAGCCGGCGCCCGTCGATGTCGACCCCGCTCATGCGCGTTTGCGCGGTGAAGGGAACGAACTCGGCGTGCAGCGTGGTCATGTCGTGCTCGCGGATGCCGTACTGCTTGGCGAGCACCACGATCGAGCGGCCCTCGGGCGTCTCGTCGGCGAGCGAGGCCATCTGCGCCACCTCGGCGAGCTCGGACTCGGCCACGCCCGGCATCGGGATGAACTCGGAGGCGAGCCGGTTGCCGATCGTGATCGTGCCGGTCTTGTCGAGCAGCAGCACGTCGATGTCACCGGAGGCCTCCACCGCGCGGCCCGAGAGGGCGAGCACGTTGCGGCGCACGAGGCGGTCCATGCCGGCGATGCCGATCGCGCTCAGGAGAGCCCCGATCGTCGTCGGAATCAGAGCGACCAGCAGCGCGATCAGGGTGGTCTCGGAGATCGACGTTCCGGCGAACAGGCCGAACGGGCGCAGCGTCGCCACGACGATCACGAAGATCAGCGTGAGAGCTGCGAGCAGGATGTTCAGCGCGATCTCGTTCGGGGTCTTGCGCCGCGCCGCACCCTCGACGAGCGCGATCATCCGGTCGAGGAACGATTTGCCCGGGTTCCTGGGTGATTTCGACGACGATCTCATCGGAGGTAACCCGCGTGCCGCCCGTGACCGCGCTGCGATCGCCGCCGGACTCGCGGATGACGGGCGCGGACTCGCCGGTGATCGCGGACTCGTCGACCGTGGCGATCCCGTCGATGACCGTGCCGTCGCCAGGGATCAGCTCCCCGGCGCTCACGACCACCACATCGCCGCGCGCGAGCTCCGCCGCCGCCTTGGTGGAGCCGTCGCGCAGTTTCGCGACGGTTTCCTTGCGCATCGCCCGCAGCGTGTCGGCCTGCGCGCGGCCGCGACCCTCGGCGAACGCCTCGGCCATGTTGGCGAACACGACCGTCAGCCACAGCCACAGCGAGATCACGAACGTGTACCACGCCGGCTCGTGACCGCCGCCGAGCGGCTTGCCGCCGAAGACCTGGATCAGCCAGGTGACGGTCGTGATGACCGAGCCGATCTCGACCACGAACATCACCGGGTTGTGGATCTGCACGCGCGGGTCGAGCTTCTTGAAGCTGTCGATCAGCGCGCGCACGACGATGTCGCGCTGGAACAGCGAGATCGCCTGCCGCTCGTGGGTCGCCGGTACCTGTGCGGACATCAGTGCGCTCCTCCGGTGAGGCGGTCAAGGGCGAGGTTGAGCTCGAGCACGTTCACTCCCGGCTCGCCCGAGAAGCCGAGCCCGCGCGAGTCGGTGTACTTGGAGATCAGGCGGTCGACCGCGCTCAGCGAGAGCCCGCGCTTGGCGGCGATGCGGTGGGCCTGGATCCAGGCGTTGGCCTGTGAGATTTCGGGGTCGAGGTTCGAGGCGGAGGTGTTCACCGCGTCGACCGGGATCTGCGCCACGGTCAGGCCGGGGTCATAGGGCTTGTTGAGTTCGAGGTATGCCTTGATGTTTTCTTCGTCGGCTTCCTCGGTGGCCTTGTCGTTGGGGCCGCGGTTCGAGAACGTGCTCGCAGCGGCGTTGTACGCGCCACCTTCGGTCGCCGAGGGGCGGGACTGGAAGTAGTTCGCGTCCGCTTCGGTGACGAGTTCTTCTTCCTTTTCCTCGGGCTTGCCGTTCTTGCCGATCACCGGCGAGGCGAAGCTCTGGCCGATGATCCTCGAGCCGACCAGCTTGCCGTTCACATAGACCTTCTGTCCGTTGGCGTTGCCCGGGAAGGCGACCTGGCTGACGCCCTCGATCACGAGCGGGTAGACGAGGCCGAGCAGGACCGTGAGGACGAGGATGCCGATTGCCGAGGTGACGATGTCGCGTTTCATGTCAGTAGAGGTGTCCGGTCAGGCCCTGCACGATCGGGCCGAGCAGCAGGGCGGGGAAGAAGGTGAGCGCGCCGACGAGCACGACGACTCCGATCAGGAGCACAGCGAACGTGGCGTTGTCGGTGCGCATCGTGCCGAGGCCCGCGGGCGTGACGCGCTTGCCCGCAAGTGCGCCCGCGACCGCCAGCGCGAACAGGATCGGCGCGAAGCGGGCGAACAGCATGTCGAAGCCCCCCAGCAGGTCGGCGAAGGTGACACCGTGAGAGCCCGCGTTGCCCGCGTTCGGCTGGATGAAGCCCGTGTAGCCGGCGAACGCCGAGCCGTTGTTGTTGGCCTGTGACAGATACGCATAGAAGGTCTCCGAGAAACCCTGCGGGCCCTTGCCCAACGCGGATATCGAGACGCGACCTGCGTGACTCGCGGTGGCCATCGCGGTGCAGAACAGCGCCGCCAGCGGGGTGATCAGGATGCCGAGCCCCGCGAGCTTTATCTCCCTCGCCTCGAGCTTCTTGCCCAGCCACTCGGGGGTTCGTCCGACCATCAGCCCGCCGATGAACACCGCCAGCAGGACGTACAGCAGCATCGAGTACAGTCCCGTGCCGACGCCGCCGAAGATGACCTCGCTGGCCGACAGGTTGGCCATCGGGACGGCTCCGCCGATGCCCGTAAAGGACTCGATCGCACTGTTGACCGCGCCACACGAGGTGACGGTCGTCACTGTGTCGAACAGCGCGGACCCCGCGATGCCGAAGCGCTGCTCCTTGCCTTCGAGATTGCCGCCCGTCGAGCCCGAGATCACGTGCGTGTGCAGGCCGGCCGCGTGCTGGGCGGGCGAGCCGTGCGCCTCGGCGATGTATGCGACCGAAACGGCGCCGAGGAACATCACCATCATCACGCCATAGATCGCGTAGCCCTGTTTGCGGTTGCCAGTCATGCGTCCGTACATGAACACGAGCGCCGCGGGGATGATCAGCACGAGCAGCATCTCGAGGAAGTTGGTGAATGCCGTCGGGTTCTCGAACGGGTGCGCGGAGTTGACGTTGAAGAAGCCTCCGCCGTTGGTGCCGAGCTCCTTGATCACCTCCTGGGAGGCGACCGGCCCCATCGCGATCGACTGGGTCAGCCGGTGATCGTGTGAGCGCTCAGGTACGTCGAGAAGTTGTCGATCACACCCTGCGAGACGAGTACGAGCGCGCCGATCACCGAGATCGGCGTGAGCACGTAGAGAATCGTGCGCACGAGGTCCTGCCAGAAGTTGCCGATGCTCTTGCCGCTGCGGCCGACGATCCCTCTCACCAGCGCGACCGCGACGATGATTCCGACCCCCGCCGAGAGCCAGTTCTGGACAGTGAGCCCGATCATCTGGCTGAGGTAGCTCAGCGTCGTCTCGCCGCCGTAGTACTGCCAGTTCGTGTTGGTTACGAACGACGACGTCGTGTTGAACGTCACATTCCACGGCGCCGATTTGAAGCCGAGCGGGTTGAGCCCGTGGGGCACGTAGAACGCGTTTTGAGTGCGCAGGATCAGATACAGCACGAGCCAGCCCGCGAGCGAGAAGATCAGAAGGCTTTTGGCGTACCCCTTCCAGTCCTGCCCGCGCTCCGGCTCAACCCGCAGGATTCGATAGAGAAACCGCTCGGGCCCGGCGAACAGCGGCGACAGGAAGACCCGCTTGCCGGTGTACACCTTCGCCATGTAGCTGCCCAGCGGGAACGCCAGGGCTGTGAGGATCACCGCGAACAGGATGATCGTGAGCCAGCCGGTGAAGGTCATTACAGTTTCTCTCCGCGGATCAGCGCGTAGAAGAGGTAGATGATCACGAGCACCGAGACGACCAGGCCGAAGACGTCGGCCGCGCTCATGTGTGCGATCAACGCGCCGAGTGGCAGGAGGGAGCTCATACTCGGTCGATTCCCTCGATCAGCCAGAGCAGGATCAGAAAGACAGCGATCCCGAGCACGATGGCGACGGCGTCCATTGCCAGTCACTATTGACGCCCGTGCGTCACGGCCATATGACGATCCGAGCGATGCGTATAACGATTTCGTAACGGCGCGCTAGGCGCCCGAGCTGCGGTCTCCGGAACAGCGCATCGCGGGGGTCGACGCAGGTCCGATCAGCGCCGAGCGCGGCAATCAGGCGAAGCGGTAGCCAATGCCCGGGTCGGTCACGATGTAGCGCGGCGTGCCCCGCTCGTCGGGCTCGATCTTTGCCCGCAGCCGCGCTATGTGTGTTCGCAGCGGCTGGATGTCTTCGACGTACTGCGGCCCCCACACCTCCTCGAGCAGACGGCGATGGGTCATCAGCCGGCCGCGATTTCGCGCGAGCGTGCGCAGCAGGTCGAACTCGATCGGCGTGAGATGAATCGGCTCGCCGTCGCGACGCACCACGTGCGCGGCGAGATCTATCTCCAGCCCGTCGACCTCGATCGTCGGCTCGCTCTCGCCGACGCCGGCACGCCGCAGCGCGGCCTGCAGGCGCGCGACGAGCTCGCGAGTGCCGAACGGCTTGGTGATGTAGTCATCTGCGCCCGCCTCGAGCGCCCTCACCTTCTGCTCCTCCTCCCCCACCGCCGAGAGGACGAGGATCGGCATTTCACTCCATTCCCGCAGCACGCGGGTGACCTCCACGCCATCGCGGTCGGGGAGCACGAGGTCGACGATCGCCGCCTCCGGCGGTCGCACGGCGGCGAGGTCGAGGGCCTCAGACGCCGTTTCGGCGGGCACCGCTTCGAAGCCAGCCTCGCGCAGCACGACTTTCAGCGCCCGCACGATCTGAGGTTCGTCGTCGACGACGAGCACGCGAGGCGGTTTGCCCGAGCTGGGCGGCTCGGGTACGTCGTTCATGCAGCCGGCTCGCCGCCCGCGCCGGGAGCGACCGGCTCGCGCCGCTCGCCCGCGGAGGCGTCCTCTGCGGGCGAACCGTCCGCGCCGCCCGTCGCCGGATCGCTCGAGCGGGAATTCGAACACGAACGTTGCGCCCTGCCCAGGCAGCGACTCGACATGCAGCGTGGCGGAGTTGGCTTCCGCGAAGCCCCTCGCGATCGCGAGCCCGAGGCCCGAGCCGCGGTGCTCGCCGCCGGGCGCGCCGGCGCGGTAGAAGGGTTCGAAGACCCGCTCGAGCTGCGCCGGCGGGATGCCCGGGCCGCGGTCGACCACGCGCACGATCACGCGGTCACCGCGCGCTCGCGCCGCGCCGGCGGGCTCGTCGCCGTCGCCGTCGCCAGATCGCTCACGGCGCGCGCCCGCAAGGCTTCGCACCATGCGCGCCCTCACCGATACCGGATGCCCGCCGGAATGGCGGCGCGCGTTCTCGAACACGTTGACAAAGGCGCGCTCCATCTGCGCGGCGTCCAGGCGCACCAGCGGGAGGTCACGATCGATCGACAGCGAGAACGCCTCCGGCGCCGCCGCGAGCTCGGCGATCGCGGCGCGGATCATCTCCTCGAGCGACACCCACTCCAGGCGCGGCTCGGCGGCGCCGGCTTCCAGGCGCGACAGGTCGAGCAGGTTGTCCACGAGCCGCGAGAGGCGTCGCGCCTCCTCCTGGATCACCGCGGCCATCTCCTCGCGTTCCTGCGGGGAGAGCGACGGCGAGGCCACCGCCGCGCCGGCCGCGGAGATCGCGGTCAGCGGCGAGCGCAGGTCATGTGAGACGGCGCGCAACAGCGCCGTCTTGACGGTGTCCGCGCGCCGTAGCGCCGCGGTCTCGACGACGCCGCCCAGCAGTCCCTCGCGCTCGAGCGCAGCGCTGAGCAGCGCCTCGAGCGAGGGCACGATCCGCTCCTGCAGCCTGCGCAGGCTCGCCTCGGAGGTGTCGGCGCCCACCACCAGCGTGCCGAGGCGCCTCGTGCCCTCGCGCAGGGGGAACACCACGGTGCGATCGTCGGCCTCGACCGTGTCCATCTCGATCGCGGCGGAGTTGAGTTCAAGCGTCTGCGCGAGGCGGGCGGCAGCGGTCGGCAGGCTCTGGGAGAGGCTGTTGCCGCGCAGCAAGAGGCGCGCCATCTCAGCCGCGAGGTCGGCCTCGCGCCGGCGCTCCTGTGCATCCTGGGCGCGTGCGCGCGTCACCTCCGCCACGGAGCTTGCGATCAAGGCGACGACCAGAAAGGCGATCAGCGCAACCCAGTTGCGAGAGTCTTTGATCGTCAGCTCTCCCACCGGGGGGAGGTGAAAGAAGTTGAACGCCAGCGCGCTCACCACCGCCGTGCCGACGCCGAGCGGGGCGCCCCACGTGATCGAGACCACCAGGACCGCGGGCAGGTATACGACGCTGAGCGAGGCGACCGGCGCGACGTGCTTGAGCGGGTAGACGATCAGCGTGCACAGCGCCACGGTCGTGAGCGCGACGACCGCGCCCACCCTGCGCGATGGTGGCTCGGCGGACAGCAGAAAGCCAAATGGCGGCACGACATCAGACTAATGCTGATGCGGTCGAGAACGCGCTCGACCGCGCGCCTGTAGTGAATCCGTGCGCTCAAGCAGCGGAGGGTCCGCGCCGAGGTAACCAGTGGACCGGCCCGAACATATGAGCTCCCGCGTACGCCACACGATGCTGCTGGCCTCGGCGCTGCTCGCGCTCGGGGCTCCGCCGGCGCACGCCGCCGCGACCGTCTCTCCGCTGCCCGCCTCCGACTACAGCGTGCACGCGGTCTGCTCCGCGCCGGGCGCGGGCGAAGCCGGCTGTCTGGCGCTCACCCTCGTTCCGCGCACGGAAGCAGCGACGCAGCGCAGGCATCCGCTCGGCATGGTGCGCTTCGGCTCCCCGCAGGCGCCGTCCCCGGCAGCCGGATCGTTCGGGCTGCGCCCTCAGGACATCCACAGCGCCTACGCGCTGCCGCAAGGCTCCGGCTCGGTGCAGACGGTCGCGATCGTCGACGCCTACAACGACCCCACCGCCGAAGCCGACCTGCAGGCATACAGCAAAGCGTTCGCGCTTCCGCCGTGCACGGTTGAAAGCGGGTGCTTCAGCCAGTTGAACGAGAGCGGCGAAGCAACCGGCCTGCCCTTTCCCAGCACGCTGATCGAACTTGAAAAAGCCCGGACCGGCACGACAAGCGAACGCCGGGAGGCGAGGGCGGCGACACGGTGGGGGCTCGAGATCTCGCTCGACGTGGAGACCGTGCATGCGACCTGCGAGAGCTGCCACATCATGCTGGTCGAGGCGAGCTCGCCGAACGACGCAGACCTCGACGCCGCCGAGCGGAGCGCGGTCAGGCTGGGCGCCGGCGAGATCTCGAACTCGTGGGGCGGAGCGGAGCTGGGCGCGACGGCGATCGAGCAATATTTCGAACACCCCGGTGTGGTGATCACGGCGTCGGCGGGCGACAATGGCTATCTCGACTGGAGCGGGGAACAGCCCGGCTACGCCGAGTTCCCGGCATCCTCGCCCGACGTGGTCGCCGTGGGCGGCACGCGCCTGAGCGTGGAAGCAGGCGGCGCGTGGGCGGGCGAGACGGTGTGGAACGGGTTTGGAGCCGGCGGGGGCGGCTGCAGCATCGAATTCGCCGCGCCTGCATGGCAGCAGGCCCTGGCCGGCTTCGGCTCGCTGGGGTGCGGCCGAGGGCGCGCCGTTGCCGACATCTCCGCGGTCGCCGATCCGTACACGGGCTTCGCGGTGCACGACTCGAGCCCCGAATGCGAATCGCACTACGAAGAAGGCGGGATCGAACACAAGACGCCGTGGTGCACCGTCGGCGGCACCAGCCTGTCCTCGCCGCTGATCGCCTCGGTGTTCGCGCTCGCGGGCGGGTCCGGCGGCGTTGCCTATCCCGCGAAGACGCTCTACGCAAACGAGCTGACCGCGACCGGTTCGCTGCACGACGTGCGCGAAGGCTCAAACGGCGAATGTGCGCTCGCATACAACGAAACCACGGGCCTATCGCCCTGCTCCTCCGAAGAAGAGGCAAAGCGCAGCTGCGCCCTCGCGTCGATCTGCCTCGCGGGCCCGGGTTACGACGGCCCGAGCGGCGTCGGAACGCCGGACGGCCTCGAAGCGTTCAACCCGAGCGGCGGACATCCGTTTACGGCGACTGGCGCAGCCACCGCGGGCGCCCCGCAGCCAACGACAGGCGCCGCGGCGACGGGACGCCTCGCAGGGCAGCACGAGCGCCCCTCCACCACCGAGCAGCCCGAAGGTGCGCGTGTCGGCGCTGGCGCTGACCGACCGCGCGGCGGCGGCGATGCGCCGTGGGCACGCGCTCGCCGCGCAGGTCGCGTTCGTGTTCAACCTCAACATGTCCGCCAGGGTGCGCGAGACCCTGCTGCGCCGCGTGGTGATCCACGGTCGCGCTCGCTGGCTGGCGAGCGGAACGGCCCTCACGCTGTCGGGGATCCGCGGACGCAATCACGCGAACCTGCGCCGGCGCCGAGCCCTCGCACGCGGGCTCTATCGGCTGTCGCTCACGCCGCTCGGCGGCGGGCTTGCGATGACGATCTCCTTCGCGGTCGCCTAGCCGCTGGACGCGCCGTGGCGGCCACAGGGCCCCGGCCGCGTCCACCCTCAAGCGGGCGCGCGAAGCTGCCCGGGTGCCCCGTAGGGCAGCAGACAGTCGGGCAGCGCCACGCTCCCGTCGCCGCGCTGCCCGTTCTCCAGCAGCGCCACAATCGTGCGCCCCACGGCCACCGCGGTGCCGTTGAGCGTGTGCGGAGTCTGCGTGCCCCGCTCGCGGCGCACGCGGATCTCGAGGCGTCGCGCCTGATAGTCGGTGGTGTTCGAGCACGAGGTCAGCTCGCGATAGCGCTCCTGGCTGGGGATCCACGCCTCGCAGTCGTACTTCTTGGCCGCCGAGCCGCCGAGGTCGTTGACCGCGATGTTCATGACCCGGTAGGCGATCCCCAGCTCGCCCAGGATCTCCTCCTCGATCGCGAGGATGCGCTCGTGCTCCTGCGGGGAGTCGGCGGGGTCGACGAAGCTGAACATCTCGACCTTGTCGAACTGGTGCACGCGGAAGATCCCGCGCGTGTCCTTGCCGGCGGCGCCGGCCTCGCGGCGAAAGCACGGAGAGAAGCCCGCGTAGCGCAGCGGAAGCGCCTCGCCGTCGAGGATCTCGCTGTCATGCAGCGACGCCAGCGCCACCTCGGAGGTGCCGGCGAGGAACAGCTCGTCCTCGGGCACGCTGTAGATCTGCTGCTCGGTATCCGGCAGAAAGCCGGTGCCGAACAGCGCGCGCTCACGCACGAGCACGGGCGGGATCACCGGCTCAAAGCCGTGGCCGCGCAGCTTCTCGAGCGTCCAGTGCACGAGCGCGAGCTCCACCAGCACGAGCTCTCCGCGCAGATACGCGAAACGCGCGCCCGACAGCCTCGCGCCCCGCTCGGTGTCGATCATCTCGCCGGCCAGCTCGAGGTGGTCGCGCGGCTCGAAGTCGAATCGCGGGATCGTTCCCACCTCGCGCACGAGCTCATCCTCGGGCCCCTGAGCTGCCGAGGGGTCGGGCAGGTTGGGCAGGCGCGCGATCAGCGCATCGAGCTCCTCCTGCGCGACCCGGGCCTGCTCGACGAGCTCCTTCACCCGCGCGCTCAGCTGCTTCATCTCCGCGAGCTCGTCCTCGACGTCGGTGCCTGCGCGCTTTCCCGCAGCGATCCTCTCCGAGCGCTCGCGCTGGGTCGCTCGCAGCTGCTCGGCCGCGGTGGTCGCCGCGCGCCACTCGCTGTCCTTTGCCAGCACCGCCTCTATCGCCTCCCCGAGCGCCGGATCACGGCGTTCGAGAGCGGCGCGCACCCCCTGCGGATCCTCTCTTATGCGTTTGAGCTCGAGCACGACGCCGGGCGTTGACCCGTGCTCTCTACTTGCCCGTTTCGAGCGGGATCTTCACCGAGGGCACGATCTGGGCTTTCAGCCCGGAGTACTTGGCCAGGAATTCCGCGACCTGCTGCGCTTCCTGGCCGACCACGATGTTCTCAGGCATGATCGCGCCGGAGAAGCCGCCGTTGCGGATCGCGAACAGCACCTGTTCGACGTTCTCCTTGCGGATGTTGAAGTTCGGCCCGTTGGTCTTCAGGCGATTGCCGATGCTCGTTGCCGACCCCTGCGCGCCCACCACGGAGAGCGTGTGGCAGCCCGAGCAGTGGCCCAGGAACAGTTCGGCGCCTCGGTGGTAGGGGTTGTCCCGCGCCAGTTGGATCCCCTGCGAGCCGCATGCGCCAAGCGTGGCGGCGGCGGCGAGCAGCGCTGTCACTGCGAAGGCAGCCCTCATGCGCGGGGAATATATAGACCCGCCCCGGGCCGGTGGCCATCGACCGATCCGGCGAGGTCCGGGCGCGAAGCGCCGCGGTGCGCGCGAGCTCAGAAACCGTGCGCCGTGCCGGCGGCGCGCAATGCCAGAAACACGACGACCAGCGCCGACAGCGCCATCACGCCGACCTCCCGGCGGACGATCGCCGCCACCACCGCGTTCTGCTTCTGCGCAGGGAGCTCGCCGACCGCCTGCGCGCTCTCTATGCCGAGCTGGTCGAGCACGGTCTGGGCGGCGGCCACGCGCAGCTGCTCGGCGACGAGGGCGACCGCGAGCGGAAGCAGCGCGTAGAGGTAGAAGAGCTGTTCGCTCGGGTACTTGCCGACCGCCGCCAGCGAGCCGACCGCCACGGCCAGCGTGAGCGCCGCGCCCTGGCCGATCCGCAGCGCGATCCAGAAGCCGCTGACCAGTCGGCGGTCGAGCGGATCGCCGCGATACCAGAGCCACGCCCCGAGCAGTCCGGATACCGCATTCAGCGCAGCCACAGCGATCGCGCCGGCGACCACAGCCTGTGTCATGCACCCGGTTTCGAGCCGATTGCCACTATGTTTTCGAGCCGATTGCCACTATGTAACACTGTGCCACAAGCAGTGATATAACAGCGCTCGGTGCTGCGCAGCTATCTCCCGGCGATCGTCTTTCTGATTCTCGGTGGCGCCGTTGGCGCGGCGTTCGCAGTACTCAACTCGGTGATCGGACCGCGCCGGCTCACACCTCACAAGCAGGACCCCTACGAGTGCGGGCTGCCGTCGGAGGTCAAGCGCGGAATGCGCTTCGGAATCAGCTTCTACCTGATCGCGATGCTGTTTCTGCTGTTCGACATCGAGGTGATCTTCCTGTATCCGATCGCCGTTGAGCTGCGCGCGTACGGCACTTTTGCGCTGGTGGAGACGATCGTGTTCATCGTGCTGTTGTTCGTTGCGTTCGCCTACGTGTGGCGACGCGGCGCGCTGGAGTGGAGATGAGCCGACCGCCGAGCAGCGAGCCCGGCGGTTCGGTTGGCAGACAGGTAGATCCCGCGGGACTGCGCGTACGCACCGCCACACCGAGCCAGCTGCTGCGCGGCGCGGACATTCAGGGGCCGACGCCGGGTGCACACCTCGACGAGGACGAGTTCGAGCGCCACGTACAGGAACGGGTGCTGACGACGACGCTCGACGGCGCCGTCGCATGGGCGCGGTCGAACTCGTTCTTCCCGCTCGCGTTCGGTCTGGCGTGCTGTGCGATGGAGCAGTTCCACGCCGCCGGCCCGCGCATGGACATCGCGCGATTCGGCTATGAGGCCTTCCGCGCCTCGCCCCGCCAAGCCGACCTGATCATCCTCGCCGGCCGCGTGTCGATCAAGATGGCGCCGATCATCCGCAGGCTCTACGACCAGATGCTCGAGCCGAAGTGGGCGATCTCGATGGGAGCGTGCTGCAGCTCGATGGGCGTGTTCAACAACTATGCGCTCGTGCCCGCGGACAAGTTCCTTCCGGTCGACGTTCACGTGCCGGGCTGCCCGCCGCGACCGGAGGCGCTGATGCACGGCGTGCTGAAGCTGCGCGACATGGTCCAGGAGAACCCGGATATGGGTTGGCGCGACCGCTACGAGGCTCGCGGCACCGAGGAGGTCCTGCCCGGCCCCGGCCAGGCCGCCGCGGTGAACGTGTTCGTGGAAGGCGAGTAGGCCGGTGGGAGATGCGACCGCGCTCGAGCTGATCGCGCGGGAACTGCGCGAGGCCCGGGGCGAGGACCCCAGCTCGGGCGCTCCGGTGCTCGAGACCGTGTTCTTCCGCGGGCGAGCGACGCTCGTGCTCGAGCCGTCGAGCATCCGCTGGGCCCTTGCGCAGCTGCGCGAGCGCGGCTACGGCTTCCTGGCGAGCGTGCACGGCCTCGACTACTACCCGCAAGAACCGCGCTTTGGAGTCATCTACGAGCTGCTGGACATGTCGCGCGTCGAGCGCATCACGGTGAAGCTGCGTGTGGGCGGCGAGCAGCCGCGCGTCGAGTCGGTCACGCCCGAATGGCCCACGGCCAATCATCAGGAGCGCGAGATCTACGACATGTTCGGCGTCAGATTCGACGGCCACCCGGACCTGAGACGCATCCTCATGCCCGAGGACTACGAGGGCCACCCCCAGCGCCGTGACTTTCCGATGGGCGGCGAACCGGTCCTCTTCACGTACAACGAGGGCGACTGGCTGGAGTCAAGAGAGTGAGCGGCACGCACGAGCCCACGCTCTCGGACTACCGCCGCCTCGAGCAGAGCACCACGCTCTCGGCGGTCGAGCAGCCGCCGGGCGGAGCGCACGGCGAGGACCCTACCCAGCAGCTGTTGACGCTCAACTTCGGGCCGCATCACCCAGCCACGCACGGCGTGCTGCGGCTGCTGGTGACTCTTCAGGGGGAGGTCGTGCGCGACATCAAGCCGATCATCGGCTACGTGCACACGGGGATCGAGAAGACCGCCGAGGACAAGTCCTACTGGAAGGTGATCCCGGTGATCGAGCGCATGGACTACCTCGCCTACTACTTCAACGCGATGGCCTTCTGCGGCGCGGTCGAGACGCTGATGGAGGTGGAGGTACCGAGGCGCGCGCAGTACCTGCGCGTGATCCACCTCGAGCTGAACCGCATCGCGTCCCACCTGATCTGGCTGGGTACGAGCGCGCTCGATCTCGGCGCGGTCTCGATCTTCCTGTACTGCCTGCGCGAGCGCGAGCTGATCCTCGACCTGTTCGAGATGTCCTCGGGCCAGCGCATGCACACGCGCTACTTCCAGGTGGGCGGCGTGATCGAGGACATCCCCGCAGGGTTCGCGCCCAAGCTGCGCGAGTTCCTCGCAGATCATGCCGGAGCGCGCCGACCAGTACGGGGCGATCCTGAACGCCAACGAGATCGTGCTGCAGCGGCTGCGCGGCACCTGCCCGCTGGACGCGCAGACGCTGCTGTCGCTGGGCGTGACGCGGCCCGCTGCTGCGCGCCGCGGGCAACCCGTGGGACCTGCGCAAGGCCGATCCCTACTGCTCCTACGAGGACTTCGAGTTCAAGATCCCGGTCGGCACCGTCGGCGACAACTACGACCGCTTCGCGGTGCGGCTGGCCGAGATCTACGAGTCGGTGAAGATCATCGAACAGGCGCTCGACGGGCTGCCCGAGGGGCCGCACATCACCGAGGACCGCAAGGTCGCGCTGCCGCCGCGCCACGAGCTGGCGACCTCGATGGAGGCGCTGATCCACCACTTCAAGCTCGTCACCGAGGGCTTCCGCGTGCCGCCCGGCGAGATCTACTTCCCGATCGAGTCCCCGCGTGGCGAGCTCGGCTGCTTCGTGCGCTCCGACGGCTCGTCCAAGCCGGCGCGCGTGCACATGCGCGACCCGAGCTTCGTCAACCTGCAGGCGCTCTCGCACATGGCCAAGGGCGGCTACATCGCCGACATGATCGCCACCGTCGCGATGCTCGACCCGATCCTCGGAGGGATCGACCGATGAGCGCGCCCGACGGGTCCCCCGCGAGCGCCCCCGCGCTCGAGACGCCGGCTGCTCCTGCGAGCACGCCAGGGCCGCGCGCGGACACGCCTCGCCCGGTGCACCGTTTCGAGCACGGCTCGCGCGTCCCCGGCTGGGATCAGGCGGTCGAGCTCGAGAAGGACCCCGCCGAGATCCCCGACCCGGCCGACACGCCGGTGCCGGCGGCGCTGCGCGCGGAGATCGAGGCGCACATGGCGCTCTACCCCGAGCGCCACTCGGCCGCGCTGCCGGCGCTGCGGGCGGCCCAGCGCGTGCACGGCTGGTGCTCGCCCGAGGCGATCGAGCAGGTCGCGTGCGTGATGCGGGTGACGCCCGCCTACCTGGAGTCGGTCGCGAGCTTCTACGACATGCTCGAGACCGCGCCGGTGGGCGCTCACAGCGTGTACGTCTGCACCAACATCTCCTGCTCGCTGCGCGGCGCGGACGAGCTGTTCGAGGCGATCCTTGCAGGCGCCGGCGACGACGCCGAGTTCAACGTGCGCGCGTTCGAGTGCCTCGGCGCGTGCGACATCGCGCCGATGGCCTCCGTCGACGGCGTCTACGTCGGGCCGCTCTCGCCGCAGGACGTGCCGGCGCTGCTCGAGGACGTCCGCGCCGGGCGCCCGGTGCTGCCCGACAAGCAGCTCGCTCGCCGGCTCGTCGCCGACCCGCGCGCCAACTCGCGCGAGTTTCCCGAGCACCCGATCCAGGACGGTGCGTGAGGATGGCGAGCGCCTCCCAGCCGATGCTGCTGCTGACCGACATCGACGAGCCGGGACTTGCCACGCGCGAGGTCTACGAACGCCGCGGCGGCTACGAGTCGCTGCGCAAGGCGCTCGCTATGAGCCCGCGGAGGTGCTCGCCCAGCTCGAAGCCTCGGGCCTGCGCGGGCGCGGCGGCGCGGGCTTCGCGATGGGCAAGAAGGTCTCGTTCCTGCCCAAGGGCGCGCATGGAGAAGTACCTGGTGTGCAACGCGGACGAGTCCGAGCCGGGGACCTTCAAGGACCGCGAACTGATGCAGAAGACCCCGCACATGCTGATCGAGGGGCATCGTGATCGCCGCCTACGCCGCCGGCGCGAGCCGCTCGTTCATCTACATCCGCGGCGAGTACGCGCTGCAGGCCGACGTGCTCGACGCCGCCGCTGGCCGAAGCGCGCGCCGCCGGCTACATCGGCGAGGACATCCTCGGCTCCGGCCACTCGCTGTCGCTGGTCGTGCACCGCGGCGCCGGCGCCTACATCTGCGGCGAGGAGACCGGGCTGCTCGACTCGCTCGAGGGCAAGCGCGGCAACCCGCGCCTGAAGCCGCCGTTCCCGGCCATCCAGGGCCTCTACCAGGGCCCCACGCTGATCAACAACGTCGAGACGCTCTCGACCGTCCCGGCGATCATGCGCATGGGCGGCGAGCGAGTACGCGAAGCTCGGCGTGGAGACCTCGACGGGCACGAAGCTCGTGTCGGTCTCCGGTCACGTGCAGCGCCCGGGCAACTACGAGATCGAGCTCGGGCATCCCCTCGCGCGAGCTCATCTACGACCTCGCCGGCGGCCCGCCGGAGGGGCGCGCGGTGAAGTGCTGGTTCCCCGGCGGCTCCTCCTCGCCGGTGCTCACCGCCGAGGACCTCGACGTCCCCTACGACTTCGACTCGATGGCCAAAGCCGGCTCGATGCTCGGCTCGGGCGCGATCATCGTCGTCGACGACTCCACGCCGATCCTCGACGTGGCGATGAAGGTCGCGCAAGTTCTACCGCCACGAGTCCTGCGGCAAGTGCACGCCGTGCCGCGAGGGCACCAACTGGACGGTGAAGATGCTCGAACGGATCGACACCGGCGAGGCCACGCCGATGGACCTCGAGATCATGGCCTCGGTCCAGGAGCACATCATCGGCAACTGCCTGTGCGTGCTCGGCGACGCGATGGCGATGCCGATCGGCTCGATGATCGCGAAGTTCCGCGAGGAGTTCGAAGCGCACATCGAGGCGGCGCAGGCGCGCCGCGGCGCCGGGCCCCTCGCCGCCTCCGAGCAGGCGCTTGCCGCGCAGGGCACGCGCAGAGGCGGCGCCTAGCGATGCCGCGCCCGCAGCCGCGGATGATCACCTTCACGATCGACGGCCGCGAGGTGCAGCGCGCCGGAGAACGCGATGCTCGTCGACGCCGCCAAGTACGGCGACGTCGAGATCCCGGTGTTCTGCTACGAGCCGAAGCTCGGGCAGCCGGTCGGCGCCTGCCGCATGTGCCTGGTCGAGATCGAGGGCATCCCCAAGCTGCAGACCGGCTGCTCGACGCCGGTCAAGGACGGGATGGTCGTCTACACCCAGAGCGAGCGCGTGAAGACCGCGCAGCGCTCGGTGGTGGAGTTCCTGCTGATCAACCACCCGCTCGACTGCCCCGTGTGCGACAAGGGCGGCGAGTGCCCGCTGCAGGACATCACGTTCGGCTGGGGCGCCGGGCATCTCGCGCTTCATCGAGCCCAAGCGCCACTTCGTCAAGCCGCTCGAGCTCTCGCCGCTGATCGCGATCGACCGCGAGCGCTGCATCCTCTGCTACCGCTGCGTGCGCTTCTCCCAGGAGGTCGCCGAGGACTACCAGCTCGTGCTGCTCGAGCGCGGCGCGCACTCCTACGTCGCGACCTTCGACGGCCACCCCTACGTGGCGCCGTTCAGCGGCAACATCGTCGAGCTGTGCCCCGTCGGCGCGCTGACCTCGCGCGCCCTACCGCTTCAGGGCGCGGCCGTGGGACATCGAGGACGCGGGGTCGGTGTGCACGCTCTGCCCCGCCCAGTGCAACGTCAGCCTGACGGTCCGCGACGAGCGCGCGCTGCGCGTGCTCGCGCGCGAGAACGCGGAGGTCGACGACGGCTGGCTGTGCGACAAGGGTCGCTTCGCCTACCAGTCGTTCCACGTCGACGAGCGCATCACCCAGCCGCTGCTGCGCGACGGCGGGCAGCTGCGACCGGTCTCCTGGGAGCGCGCGCTGAGCGAGGCGGCCAGCGGCCTCGCGCGCGCCGGCGCGCGCACGGGCGCGATCGCCGGCGGGCAGAGCACCAACGAGGAGGGCTTCCTGCTCGCGCGGCTGCTGCGCGAGGGGCTCGGCTCGCCGCACCTCGACTCGCGCCGCGCCGGCGCGCTGCCGCTCGAGCTGCACCGCGCGCTCGGCGCGCCCGGCCCTGCAGGCGCGCACCTCCGACCTCGAGTTCGCCCACGCGGTGCTCGTGCTCGACGGCGAGCCGGTCGACGACGCGCCGATCTTCGACCTGCGCCTGCGCAAGGGCGTGCGCCGCCACGGCCTGAAGCTGGCGGTCGCCTCCCCCAGCGCGAGCTCGCTCGACGCCCAGCGCGGCGCTGTCCGTGCGCTACGCGCCCGGCGCCGGCGCGGCGTTCGCCGCAGCGCTCGCCGCCGCCCTGCGCGGCGGCGCCGACGTGGAGCGCCTGGCCGCGCAGGCGGGCGCCGAGCCGCAGGCGGTGCGCGAGCTGGCAACGCTGCTGCGCGGTCCGGCCGAGCCGGAGGCGGACGCGCCGACGCGGGCCGATGGCACCGCGGAGCGCCGGAGGTCGTGGTGCTGTGGGGCGAGCGGCTCACGGCCGGGCCCGACGGCACCGCGGGCGCGGGCGCGCTGCTCGACGCTCGCCGAGCGCTTGGCGATGGCCGGCACCGAGGGCGCGGGCTGCTCGAAGTGCCCGCCGTCGAGCAACGGGCGCGGGCCTGCGCGAGGCGGGCGTGCTGCCCAACGCCGGCCCCGGCCTGGCCGACCCGCACCCGCGCTGCGAGGCGGGCGCGACACCGCGGCGATCGCGCGAGGGCCTCGCCGACGGCGAGCTGGGCGCGCTGTATCTGCTCCACTGCGACCCGCTGCGCGACCTCCCGAGCCCGACGCTGTGGGAGCGGGCGCTCGCCGCGCGCGAGCACCGTGGTCGCCCACGCCGCGTTCCTCACCGAGGGCATCCGCGAGCACGCCGACGTCGTGTTCCCGGCGGAGGCCTATGCCGAGAAGGAGGGCACGATCGTGCACCCCGACGGGCGCCTGCAGCGCCTGCGTCCCGCGATCGCCCGCCCGGGCGAGGTGCGCGCCGGGTGGCAGGTGCTCGCCGAGCTGGCGCTGCGCCTCGGGCTCGACCTCGACGTGCTGAGCCGGCGCGATGGCCTCCGCGCAGCTGTTCGAGGCGGTCCCCTTCTACGCCGGGCTGACGCTCGAGGAGATCGGCGGCCGCGGCGTGCGCTGGCAGGAGCGCGAGGCCGCGGCGGCGCTTCCCGGCGCCGCGAGCCGAGCTCGCGGGCGCGCCGCGCGCAGCCGGTCCGGCCTCCGCGCAGGCCCGCCTGAGCTGGCCGGCTACCGCTCGCTGTGGGACGCCCCCGAGGTCGAGTTCTCACCCGGCGCTCGAGTTCCTGTTCCCGCGCGGGAGTCTGCTACGCCGAGCCGCCGGGCTCCGAGCAGGCGCAGGCGGCCCTGCCGCCGACGCCGCCGCGACGGAGGGGCGTAGCCGTGAACGTGATCGCGGTGGTCGGCTACTACGAGCCCTGGTGGATCCAGATCCTCAAGGCGATCGTGATCTTCGCCGTCGCGCCTGCAGCTGGTGCCGGTCGTGCTGCTCGCCGAGCGCAAGCTGCTCGGCCGCTTCCAGAGCCGCTACGGCCCCAACCGCGTCGGCCCCTATCGGCGCGCTGCAGCCGCTCGCCGACATCCTCAAGCTGCTGACCAAGGAGCAGTTCCGGCCGACCACCTCGGTCGGCTTGCTGTTCGCGCTGGCGCCGGTCATCTCGATCCTCACGGCCGTGGCCGCCTTCGCGATCATCCCCTTCGGCGAACGTCCAGGACATCTTCGGCACGAAGGTCGGCCTGTACGGCATCGACGTCTCGATCGGGCCGCTGTACCTGTTCGCCTTCGGCGCGATCGCCTTCTACGGGATCATGCTCGGCGGCTGGTCCTCGGGCTCGAAGTACTCCTTCCTCGGCGCGATGCGCGGCGCCGCGCAGCTGATCTCCTACGAGGTCTCCCAGGGGCTGGCGCTCGTCGGCGTGATCTTCACCGCGCAGACGCTGTCGCTGACCGGCATCGTCCACGCGCAGAGCGGCATGTGGTACATCGTGCCGCAGTTCGTCGGCTTCCTGATCTTCCTGGTCGCGAGCTTCGCCGAGACCAACCGCGCGCCGTTCGACCTGACCGAGGCCGACGCCGAGCTCGTCGGCGGCTACAACACCGAGTTCGGCGGCGGGCGCTTCGCCTCCTACTACTTCGCCGAGTACCTCAACGTGCTCGTCGTCTCGGGCATCGTCACGACCGTCTTCCTCGGCGGCTGGCTGCTGCCGTTCGGCATCCACCCGCCCGGCTGGGTCGATCCCGTTCGTCGTGCTGGCCAAGATGTCGCTGATCACGTTCCTGTTCATCTGGGTGCGCGCGACGCTGCCGCGCCTGCGCTACGACCAGCTGATGAGCTTCGGCTGGAAGGTGCTGCTGCCGCTGGCCACGCTCAACGCGCTGGTGACCGCGATCATCGTGGTGGCGACCCACTGATGGCACGGCGCACCCGCGACAGCCGGCGACACGCGGCCGAGCGAGCGCCTGGCCGCAGCGCGAAGCGTCGAGCCGGCTGGAGCCCCGGCGAGGACGTCATCGAGGTCCAGCGCACGCCCGCGCCGGGCGCCGCGCGCAGCGCCTGGCGCACCTTCCGCGAGACCGCGCGCGGGCTGAAGACGACGTTCGGGCGCATCATCGAGGGCACCGCGACGGTCCAGTACCCCGAGGAGAAGGTGCCCGTCTACCCGCGCTTCCGCGGCCGCCACAAGCTGCACCGCTTCGAGGACACGGGCCTCGAGAAGTGCGTCGGCTGCTCGCTGTGCGCCGCCGCCTGCCCGGCCGACTGCATCCGCGTGGTGGCCGCCGAGAACACGCCCGAGCACCGCGTCTCGGCGGGCGAGCGCTACGCCGCGGTGTATGAGATCAACCTGTCGCGCTGCATCTTCTGCGGCTACTGCGAGGTCGCCTGCCCGTTCGACGCGATCACGATGGGCCACGACTACGAGCTCTCCGACTACGACCGCACGGATCTGATCTTCACCAAGGAGATGCTGCTCGCCGAGCCGCTCGAGCGCACGCCGCTGCGGAACGAGGGCGAGTGAGCGCCGTCCTGTTCTTCCTCGCCGCGACGGGCGTGATCGCGGGCGCGGTCGGCGTGGTGATGCTGCGCAACCCGTTCTACAGCGTGCTCGCGCTGGTCGCCACCTGGTCTCGCTGGCGGTGCTGTTCCTGCTGCTGCGCGCCGAGTTCGTGGCCGCCGTGCAGGTGGTCGTGTACGCGGGCGCGGTGATGGTGCTGTACGTGTTCGTGGTCGCCTACGTGGGCGGCGAGGGCGAGACGATCGGCGAGCGCCTGCGCGGCGCCGGGCCGGTCGGGCTCGGGCCTGCGGCTCGGCGGCGCGGTCGTCGGCGGGGCGCTGCTGGTCGAGCTGCTGATCGCGCTGCTCGGCACGGGCCTCGAGGCGATCGACGGCTACGGCGCCGGCTACGCCCCGGCCCGCGGACGTTCGGCACGCCCGCCTACATCGGCAAGCTGCTGCTGACGCGCTTCCTGCTGGCCTTCGAGGTCGCCTCGTTCCTGCTGCTGGTCGCCGCCGTCGGCGGGGTCGTGCTCGCCCGCCGGCGGCGGCGGCCTCGAGCGAGGAGGAGGAGCAGCGATGCCTGCACGCCGCTGGACCTGCTGCGCCCGCGCGGGACCGGCACGATGGCCGAGGGCGTCGGCACACGCTCGGTGGCCGAGACGGTCGCGGGGCGACGCGCGCCATGAGCATCGCCTGGTACCTGGCCGTGTCGGCGATCGTGTTCTCGCTCGGCGCGGTCGGCGTGATCACGCGCCGCAACCCGCTCGTGGTGCTGCTGTGCCTGGAGCTGATGCTCAACGGCGCGAACCTCGCGCTGATCGCCTTCTCGCGCATGTGGGGCAACGGCGACGGGCAGATCCTCGCGCTGGTCGTGATGACCGTCGCCGCCTGCGAGGTGTGCATCGGCCTGGGCATGATCGTGGCGATCTACCGCCGCCGGCTGCCGATCGACGTGGACGAGCTGCGGGAGCTGCAGGGCTGATGAGCGACGACCGACCTACGGCTGGCTGGTGCTCGCCGTTCCCGCTCGCCGGGACGCTCGTGATCGCGTTCGGCTACCGCCGGCTGCCCGGCCGCGCCGCGCGGGCTGGATCGGCACCGGCGCGATCTTCCTGGCGTTCCTCGCCGCGCTGCGGCGCGCTGATCTCGCTGCAGGGCCACGCGCCCGCGCATCGCCAGCTGGTCTCCTCGCTGTGGAACTACGCCTCGACCGTCGGGCATCGACGCGCAGATGTCGATCCTCGTCGACCCGCTGTCGGTGTTCATGATCCTCGATCGTCACCGGCGTCTCGACGCTGATCCACCTGTACTCGGTCTCCTACATGGACGAGGACCGCGGCTTCGCGCGCTTCTTCTCCTACCTGAACTTCTTCGTCTTCTCGATGCTGCTGCTGGTGCTCGCCGGCAACTTCCTGCTGCTGATCGTCGGCTGGGCGTTCGTCGGCGCGGCCTCCTACCTGCTGATCTCCTTCTGGTACCGGCGCACGACCGCCACGCGCGGCCGGCATCAAGGCGTTCGTGATCAACGTCGTCGGCGACGTCGGGCTCGTGCTCGGCACGTTCTTCATCTTCAAGCACACCGGCACGCTCGACTTCCTCAAGACCTTCCACGCGACCGAACGCCGGCGCCTTCGGCCACGGCACGAACAACGGCGACCTGCGTCGCCGGCTGCGTGCTGCTGCTGGTGGGCGCGTTCGCGAAGTCCGCGCAGATCCCGCTGCACACCTGGCTTCCGGACGCGATGGAGGGCCCGACGCCGGTCAGCGCGCTGATCCACGCCGCCACGATGGTCACCGCCGGCGTGTACCTGATCGCGCGCATGCACCCGCTGTTCGAACGCGCGCCGGCGGCCCAGGACGTGGGCGCGGTCGATCGGCGCGCGCACGCTGCTGATCGCGGGCACGATCGGCGCTCGCCCAGACGGACATCAAGCGCGTGATCGCCTACTCGACGATGTCGCAGATCGGCTACATGATCATGGGCGTCTCGGTCGGCGCCTACGCCGCCGGGCTGTTCCACCTGATGACCCACGCCTTCTTCAAGGCGCTGCTGTTCATGGCCGCCGGCTCGATCATCGGCGCGATGGCCGGCGAGCAGTCGCTGGACCGGATGGGCGGCTTCCGCAAGGCGCATGCCGTTCACCTACGGCTGCTTCCTGATCGGCGGGCTCGCGCTGTCGGGCATTCCGCCGTTCTCGGGCTTCTTCTCCAAGGACGAGATCCTGCTCGTCACCGGCGAGCGCGGCGGCTGGCACTGGGCGCTGTACGTCGGTCGGCTACATCGGCGCGTTCCTGACCGCGATCTACACGTTCCGGATGATCTTCCGCGCCTTCCACGGCGAGCCGGTGCCCGAGGCGCGGGAGCTCGAAGCGGGCCACCTGCACCACGCGGAGGTGCCGACGCAACCCGGCCAACGGCGAGGTGGAGGACACCGACGTCGGCTTCCCGGGCCCGATCCACGCGATCGCCGAGCGCGCGCTGCCGATGCGCGTGGCGATGGGCGTGCTCGCGGTCGGCGCGGTCGGCGCCGGGCTCGTGCAGATCCCGAAGGTCGACTTCGTGATCGACGACTTCCTGCGCCCGACGCTTCGCCGGCTCGCTCGCTGTATCGAACCGCACACGCGGAACGGGCTGCTCGTGTTCGGGCTGGTCCTCGGCACGGTGCTCGGCGCTGGCGGGCATCGCGATCGCCTACCGCGTGTGGGTGGCCGCGCCCGGCACCGCCGCCAGGCGTGCGGGCGCGCGCTGCACGCCGCTGTATGAGCTGTTCGTGAACAAGTGGTACTTCGACGAGCTGATCGACGTGCTGGTCGTTCGTCCCACGCCGGCCGCCGGGCGCTTCGCGCGCGACACGTTCGAGCGCCGTGGTCGTCGACGAGACGCTCATCGGCGGCACCACCGGGCTCGTGCGCGCCGGCTCGGCCGCCGTGCGCGCCGCGCAGAGCGGCTTCGTGCGCTACTACGCCGCGCTGCTCGTGCTCGGCGTCGCCGGCGTCGGCTTCTACTTCCTGCTGCAGTCTGAGGGGCTGAGAAACGATGCCCCCGCTCTCGATCCTGATCTGGCTGCCCGCGGCCTGCGGCGTGCTCGGCGCGCTGCTCCCGAGCGCCGCTTCCGCAGAGGGCAGGAAGCGGATCACCCCGGCGGGCGCGCTCGCGCTGCTCGGCTCGCTGGCCGCGCTCGGCCTGGCGATCGGCTACATCGCCGACTACTCGCCGGGCGCCGGCCTGCAGCACGTCACCGACGTCGTCTGGATCTCCGAACTCGGCATCCACTACAAGCTCGGCATCAACGGCCTGAACGTGTTCCTGGTCGGCCTGACGGCGCTGCTGTTCGCCGCCGCGACGCTCGCGGCGAACCTGCGCGCGCAGAGACGGCCGGAGCGCCCGCGGCTCTTCTTCTTCCAGTTCATGCTCGCCGAGTCGGCCGTGCTCGGCGCCTTCCTGGCCCAGGACCTCGCCCTGTTCGTCGCCTTCTTCGACCTGATGCTGATCCCGTTCTACTTCCTGATCGGCGGCTGGGGGCGCGAGCCGGGACGCGTGAAAGCGACGATCAAGCTCGTCATCTACACGCTCGTGGGCTCGCTGCTGATGCTCGCCGGCGCGATCGCAACGGGCGTGCTCGCCGCGCAGCACGGCGGGCACATCACGTTCGTGCTCTCCGCGCTGCAGGCCCTCCCGCTGGGCAAGGGCTCGCCAGGAGTGGATCTTCCTGCTTCTTCGCCGCGGCGTTCCTCGTGAAGATGCCCGCCTTCCCGCTGCACGGCTGGATGCCCGACGGCTACCGCGCGATGCCGATCGAGGTGCTGATGGTCTTCTCCGGCGTGCTCTCGAAGGTCGGCGCGTACGGCTTCCTGGCGATCGTGCTGCCGCTGTTCCCGCAGGCGGCGGTGCACTTCCAGACGCTGATGCTGCTGATCGCGCTGGCGTCGATCATCTACGGCTCGGTGCTGGCGTTCACGCAGACCGACGCGCGCCTGATCGCCGGGTACTCCTCGGTGGCGCAGCTCGGCTTCATCACGCTCGGCATCTTCGCGCTGAACCCGCAGGGCGCCCAGGGCGCGCTGCTGCAGATGGTCAACCACGGGCTCGTCGTGGCGCCGCTGCTGTTCATCGTCGCGCTGCTCGCGCAGCGGGCGGGCGGCTCGGAGGACATCCGCGACATGGGCGGGATCGCGTTCCGCGCGCCGGTGCTCGCGGCGCTGTTCCTGATCGTCGCGCTCGCGACGCTGGCGATGCCCGGCTCGTCGAACTTCGTCGGCGAGTTCCTGATCCTGCTCGGCGTGTTCAAAGCCAAGCTCGCGATCGCGGTCATCGCCTTCGCCGGCGTGGTGATGGCGAGCGTGTACGCGCTGCGGCTGTTCATCCGCGCGATGCACAACCGCGTCGGCGAGAAGGTCGTCTCGCGCGAGATCACGATCCGCGACGGTCTCGTGCTGGTGCCGCTTGTCGCGGTGATCCTGTTCCTCGCGCTGTACCCGCAGCTGGCGCTGCACCGCAGCGAAGGCTCGGTGAAGGGCGCGGTGGCGCCCGCCGAGGTGGCGAGTAAGCAAGCGCGTCTGGCGGCCTTCACACGAGCGTGCCCGTCGCCCGCTTTGCAGCGCTTCGCGGAAATCGAGTGCACCCGCTCCTCCTCGAAGCTCGGCCATAGCGGCTACGCCTCGATCACCGTTGCCGGCCGGTCGTCATCCGTCGCGGCGAGCGAGGGGACGGGCCCATGAGCGGCGCAGCGCTCGGCGTCGGCTCGCCACCGCCCACCTGAAGGGCCCGCACGTCGACTTCGCGGGGCTCTCGCCGCTGATCGCGCTGCTCGGCGGGGCGGCGGTGGTGCTGGTGGTCGGCCTCTTGCCGACCCGATGGGTCCGCGCGCAGGCCGTGCCGGCGCTCAGCCTCGCTGCGCTCGGCGCGGCGCTCGGCCTGACGATCTGGCAGTGGAACGCACAGAAGTCGATCGTCTCGGGCGCGCTTCGCATCGACGACCTGGCGCTCGCGCTGAACTTGATCCTGATCGCGGGCGGCGTCTGCACGGTGCTGCTCGGCGTGGCGCTCGCTGGCCGCGCGCGAAGCCGCCCACGGCGAGTTCCACGCGCTGCTGCTGACCTCGATCGGCGGCATGTCGCTGCTGGCCAGCGCGCAGAACACGGTCGCCCTGTTCGTCGGCCTCGAGCTGCTCTCGATCCCGCTGTACGTGCTGTGCGCGACCGAGCTGCGACGCGAGCACTCGCTCGAGTCGGGGCTGAAGTACCTGATCATCGGCTCGGTCGGCTCGGCGACGCTGCTGTACGGGCTGGCGATGATCTACGGCGCGACCGGCGCGACCGACTTCGCGGCGATCGCCGCGACGCTCTCGCACGGAGCGCTCGCCAGCGACCCGCTGACGCTGACCGGCATCGCGCTGTGCATGGCGGGCCTCTGCTTCAAGTCCTCGGTGGCGCCGTTTCACCAGTGGACGCCCGACGTCTATGAGGGCGCGCCGACGCCGGTCACGGCGTTCATGGCGGTCACCACCAAGGTCGCCGCGCTGGGCGTGTTCCTGCGCTTCTTCGACGTCGCGCTGATCGGCGCGCAGGCAAGCTGGGCGCCCGCCGTCGCGGCGCTCGCGACGATCACGATCATCGTCGGCAACGTGGGCGCGCTCGGGCAGTCCTCGCTGAAGCGGATGCTCGCCTACTCCTCGGTCGCGCAGGCGGGCTACATGCTCGCGGGGGTCGTCGTGGCGAGCCGCCTCGGCGTGCAGGCGACGGTCTTCTACCTGGCGGTGTACCTGCCCATGAACATGGCGGCGTTCGCCGTGATCGTGGCGCGCGAGCGCGAGACTGGGCTGGGCGACTCGATCGCGGCGCTGGCCGGGCTGGGGCGCGAGCGCCCGCTGCTGGCGTGGCCGATGACGATCTCGATGCTCGCGCTCGCCGGCATTCCCGCGACCGGCGGGCTTCATCGGCAAGTTCTACCTGATCGACGCGGCGGTATCCGGCGGCTACACATGGCTCGGCGTGGTGATCGTGATCGGCTCGATGATCTCGCTCGGGCTACTACCTGCCGGTGATCGCCGCGATGTGGATGCGCGAGGCGCCCGCGGGTGCGACGGCCGGCGGCGCGCTGCCGGCGCTGGCCGGGCGGCTTGCCGGCGCTCGACGGGAGCCCGGCTCGCCCGAGCTCGCCCGACGCGGCGCGCGCAACCCGAGGATGGCTGGCCGCGGCGCTGCTGGCGGGGCGCGACGCCCGAGGTCGCAGCGTTCATCGCACTGGTGCTCGCGCGGCGCCGCGATCGTCTATCTTCTTCATCGCGCCGCAGCCGCTGTTCCATCTCGATGCACGGCCGTCGGCGTGCGGCGCTCGCCGGCCTGCCCTCGAGCACCGACCGGTCAGGCGCCACCTCAGCGTGCTTCGCGAGCGTCCCGCGATACAGCGACCGGCGTCCTGGAAGTGCTCGCGCTCGCGCCGCTAGGCGCGACCGGCGGCTCGCGCGGCCTGCCTCGGCCTCGCGTGAGCTGGCGCTCGACGAGATCGAGGCCCGCGTCCCAGAAGCTCGGGGTCCGCAAGGTCGACGCCGACGATCGCCGCGAGCTCCTCGGGGCTGTGCGAGCCGCCGGCGGCGAGCAGCTCCAGGTAGCGGGGAACGATCTCCTCGCCGAGCTCCTCGTAGCGCTCGTAGACCGACAGCGCGAGCAGCTGCCCGTAGGCGTAGGCGTAGACGTAGCCCGGGCTGCCGATGAAGTGCGGGATGTAGGACCACCAGGTGCGGTAGCCGTCGGTCAGCTCGACCGAGTCGCCGAACATCTCCTCCTGGCTCTCGGCCCACAGCTCGCCGAAGCGGTCGAGGGAGAGCTCGCCCTGCTCGCGCCGCTCGGTGTGCACGAGCTCCTCGAAGCGGTTCATCGCGACCTGACGAAAGACCGTGGCGATCGTGTCCTCGAGGTTCTCGGCGAGCAGCGCGAGCCGCGAGGCGGGCGCATGGTCCTCGTCGAGCAGGCGCCCGAACACGATCGTCTCGCCGAACACCGAGGCGGTCTCGGCGAGCGTGAGCGGCGTGTGCTGGTGGAAGATGCCCTGCTGCGCCGCGAGCGCGAAGTGCACGCCGTGGCCGAGCTCGTGCGCGAGCGTGAGCACGTCGCGGCGCCGGGAGGTGTAGTTGAGCAGCACATACGGGAACACCGAGGGCACCGCGGCGGCGCAGAACGCGCCTCCGCGCTTGGCGGGGCGCACGGGCGCGTCGATGTGGCGCTCGGAGAAGAAGCGGCCGGCGAGCTCGCCGAGCTGCGGCGAGAAGGACGAGTAGCAGTCGATCACGATCTCGCGTGCCTGCGCGAACGGGAACGTGACCTCGTCCTCGCTCACCGACGGCCATGCGGTCGTAGTCGGCAAGGCGCTCGACCCCCAGCAGCCCGGCCTTCAGCCGATACCAGCGCCGCGCGATCTCATAGCGCTCGCGCACCGCCTCGACGAGAGCTCGCACCGACTCGTCGCTGGCCTCGTTGGCGAGGTTGCGCGCGGCCAGCCAGTGCGGGTAGTGGCGCAGCCGGTCGTCAGTGGCCTTGTCGGCGAGCAGCGTGTTGAACAGGAACGCGCGCGTGCGCAGCCCCGGTGCAAGAGCCGCGGTGACGGCCTCGGCGGTGCTGCGGCGAAGCTCGCGATCGGGCAGCACGAGACGGCTCAGGGCGAGATCCAGGGCGACGCCCTCCTGCGGCTGCGCACCCGCGCCCTGCTCGGCGCCCGCGGGCCGATCGCCACCTCCGTTGGGCGAGCTCTCCGGAGCGGGCAGCTCGACCTTGATCGCGGAAGTGAGCTCCTCGAACAGGCGCGTCCATGCGCTGGCTCCGGTCAGCGACTTCTCGGCGAGGATCTTCTCCTCGGGCTCGGAGAGCAGGTGCTCGCGGTAGCGGCGCACGTTGCGCAGGTGATGCGCGGCAGAAGTCGAGCCCGTCGCCGGCCAGCAGCTGCTCGGCGCGCTCATCCCCGAGCGCAGCCCACTCGAGCTCGAAGAACAGCAGCGTCGTCTGGATCGCGGTCTCCTGCTCCTGGACGCGCTGCAGCAGCGCGCCGTTGGCGGGGTCGGCGGTATCGGTCGAGAAGCGCAGGGCAGCGAAGTAGCCGGCGCGTCCCACGAGCTCCTGGATCGCGGCCAGCTCGCGCATCGCCGTCACGAGCGCGGCCGAGTCGAGCCGCTCGAGCTTGCCGGCATGCTCTGCGGCGAACGCGCGGGCACGCTCGAGCGCCTGCTCGAGGCGTTGCTCGACGCCGTCGGTTCCTTCGCCGTCGACGAGCGAGTCGAGCTCCCAGCCGGTCTGCTCGAGCTCGGGGTCCTCGGTCTGGGCGGCGGGCGAGGCCATCGCCACGGCAGGTTAGCTGTCCGGAGGGCTCCGAAGCGGAATGTAGGATCGTCGGCCCCATGCACGAGACGAGCCCATCGGTGTTCCTCATCGCCCGACCCTCGGTCGACCTGCAGGGGATGCGCGCGTATCTGGCAGACGTGGGCGGCGAGTCGTGGCTCGACGGCCGCGTCGAGGCATCGCAGGACGCCCACAACAGCGGCGAGCTGATCGTCGAGTTCGCAGGCCGCGCCTGCTATCGCAGCTGGGAGCCGGGGCTCAACCCGAACGTCACAAAGGTCCGCACCGACCAGCGCGAATACTTCGCGAACATCCTTCGCTCAGGCCACGGCAGCGTGCTCGAGCACGCGAACTACTCGCTTGCGATGCGCAACTGCAGCCGCGTGCTGACCCATGAGCTTGTGCGCCACCGCGCCGGCTCGGCGTTCAGCCAGGAGAGCCTGCGCTACGTGCGCCTCGCCGACATCGGCTTCCGCGTGCCGCCGGCGCTCGAGCCGCTGCGCGAGCAGGTGCTCTCGATCGTCGAGCAGCTCGAGGAGTTCCAGGTGAGCGCGGCCGCGGAGCTCGGCATCGACGATCAGGGCGTGCCCTTCCACGTCAAGAAGGAGGTCACCTCGGCGCTGCGGCGGCTCGCACCGATCGGGCTGAGCACCGACATCATCTGGACCGCCAATGCGCGCACGCTGCGCCACGTGATCGAGATGCGCACCGCTGAGGGCGCCGAGGAGGAGCTGCGGCTGGTCTTCGACAAAGTCGCCGAGATCATGCTCGCGGAGGCACCGGGACTCTTCCAGGACTTCGCTCGCCTCGAGGACGGCTCCTGGGTGCCCGAGCACCACAAGGTCTGACTGCGCGCCTCAGGCGTCCATCGTGCGGGTGCGCCACGCGCCCAGCGCCAGGAATACGAGGAGCCAGCCGGCGAGCACGGCCACCGCGACGGTGGCGCTCATCGTGACAGTGACCCCGCCATGGCGATCGCCGAGGTTCACGGGGCTGTAGTGCGCGATCGCCTGGCTCAGGATCAGCTTGCGCGAGCTGCCGAGCGAGCTGATGTTTTCGAGGATCCGGCTGGCGACGAGCTGCCAGCCGATGAGCACGGTCAACGCTGCCGGGCGAGACCCGGTAAGCGAGGAGAAGCCGACCGCGATGGCGCACACGACGCCGGTGGAGAGCAGCGTGAAGCCGAGACCGTTCGCAAGCAGCGAGACGCTCGGCGTCGGGGTTCCCGAGGCGAACACGAAGGTGCCTATCAGCGCGAGCGCGTAGCCGACGCCGACCACCAGCCAGCACAGCCCGAGAGCGGCTGGCACACGCGAGGCGAACAGCGCCACGCGCGAGCGGCCGGTCACGACCAGGTCGCGGAAGACGCCGGCGGCGAGGTCGCCCGCGCCCGCATCGGTGCCGATCATGATCGCGGCGAGCGGCCCAAAGAAGACGGCGAGCAGCCGCAAAGCGTCTGTGTAGCCGTCGACGCCGCCCGCCGCCGGGTGTTCGGCCGGCGCGGAGGAGTGCTGGGCGGCTCTGACGATGAAGAAGATCACGAGCGGAGCGAGCGCGAGGACGGTCGCCCAGATGACCGTGCCGCGCTTCTTGCGCAGCTTCAGGAAGTCGGCGCCGACCATCCTCAGCGCGATCGCGGCATTCATGCGCTTACCTCCTGCAGCGGCGTGTCCGAGTCGAGCCTCTGGGTTATCTGGAGGAAACGCTGCTCGAGGCTGTGGCGGACCGGCTCGAGGCGCGTCACGCCGACGCCGGCACCCACGAGCGCGGCGTTCACCTGCGCCGCCGTCTGCGCCTCCCCGGCGAGCACCACGCGTAGTCCCTCATCGGAGCGGTGGGCCTGCAGGACCAGCTCGCTCGCGGCGAGCGTGCTCAGCGCCAGCTCGGTGTCGTCCACGCCCACGATCAGCTCGTTGCGTGCGCCGGCGCCGCTGGCAAGCGCGGCGATCGGGCCCTGCGCGATCACCTTGCCGCGGTCGACGATCGCGGCCGCGTCGCAGGTCTTTTCGACCTCGTCGAGCAGATGAGATGAGACGAACACGGTGCGGCCCTCCTGCTCGACCATCGCTCGGATCATCTCGCGGAACTCCTGGATTCCCCCTGGATCGAGCCCATTGGTCGGCTCGTCGAGGATCAGCAGCAGCGGGTCGGCAAGCAGGCATCGAGCCACGCCCAGGCGCTGGCGCATGCCCATCGAGTAGCTCTTGACCTTGTCGTTCGCCCGCTCGGCAAGGCCGACGCGAGCGAGCGCGGGCACAATGCGCTCGAACGTGTCGGGACCACGCACGGCCGCGACGATGCGCAGGTTCTCGACACCGCTGAGGTGCATATGAAAGCGCGGCTCCTCGACGATCGCACCGACCCGCTGCAGAGCGCGCTCGCGCTGTGCGGGAACCGGGTGTCCGAGCAGGCTCATGGTTCCTGAGCTCGCATGCGTGAGGCCGAGCAGCGTGCGGATCATCGTGGTCTTGCCGGCGCCGTTGGGGCCGAGGAAGCCGAACGCGGTACCCGTCGGCACGTGCAGGTCGACGCCGTCGAGCGCGGTCCGCTCGCCGAAGCGCTTGGTCAGGCCGCGGGTTTCGATCGCCGCGAGGCCAGCCCCATCCGCACTGGATGCGCCGGCGATGTCGGTCGATGAGCGGGCGCTGTACTCAGCCATGCCTCGGCGTCGAGCATCTCAGCTACGGATAAGCGAGCCGTAAGTACTTCTCCCCAATGAGCGACCTCTCATCATCCGCTCGGACCGGCGAAGTGCTCAGTCCTCGTGCTGGCGATGCTCGCCGATGCGCTGCTCGAGCGCTCCCATCACGGCGGGATCGCGCAGCGTGGTGACGTCGCCGAGAGCGCGCCCCTCGGCTATGTCGCGCAGCAGCCTGCGCATGATCTTGCCCGAGCGCGTCTTCGGGAGTTCATCCGCCCAGATGATTCGCTTGGGCCGCGCGAACTTGCCGATTCGCTCTGCGACCACGCCGCGTATCGATTCGACCGTGAGCTCATCGCCGTCGATTTCTCCCTGCAGCGTCACGAACGCCACGATCGCCTGGCCGGTGTCTTCGTCGTGCTGGCCGATCACCGCCGCCTCGGCGACGTCCGCGTGCGCCACGATCGCAGACTCGACCTCTGCGGTGGAGAGCCTGTGGCCGGAGACGTTTACGACGTCGTCGATGCGGCCGATCACCCAGAAGTAGCCGTCGCTGTCGCGGCGGGACGCATCGCCCACGAGGTAGGTCTCGCGGCCGAAGCGCGAGAAGTAGGTTTCGACGAAGCGATCCTCCTCCTTGTACAGGGTGCGCAGCATCGACGGCCACGGATGCGTGAGAGCCAGCAGGCCCTGTCCTTCCTGGATCGGCTCGCCGGTGGACTCGTCGAGCACCTCGGCGAACACTCCGGGAAAGGGGTGCGTCGCCGACCCCGGCTTGGTCGCTGTGATGCCCGGCAGCGGAGTGATCATGATCGCGCCGGTCTCCGTCTGCCACCACGTGTCGACGATCGGGCAGCGCCCGCCGCCGATCACCTTGTGGTACCAGAGCCATGCCTTCGGGTTGATCGGCTCGCCCACGGAGCCGAGCAGGCGCAGCGAGCTCAGGTCATGTGCGGCGGGCCACTGCGCGCCCCACTTGATGCATGCCCGGATGGCGGTCGGGGCGCAGTAGAGGATGCTCACGCGGTAGCGCTCGACGGTCTCCCACCAGATGCCCTTGTGCGGATAGTCGGGCGCCCCCTCCCACATCACCGAGGTGGCGCCGTTTGCCAGCGGCCCGTAGACGATGTATGAGTGGCCGGTCACCCAGCCGACGTCGGCCGCGCACCAGTACACGTCGGTGTCGGGCTTCAGGTCGAACACGTACCGGTGCGTCGCGGCCACGCCTGTGAGATAACCGCCGGTCGTGTGCAGGATGCCCTTCGGCTTGGCGGTGGAGCCCGAGGTGTAGAGGATGTACAGCGGGTGCTCGGCGTCGAGCTCCTCGGCCGGGCACTCGGGGTCGGCGGCCGCGAGGATCTCGTCGTAGAAGACGTCGCGGCCCTCGCGCATCTCGCAGGGCGTGCCCTTGCTGCGCACCACGACGATCTTCTCGAGTGAGTCGAGGTCGCCCATCACCTCGTCGACGCGGTCCTTGACCGCCGCCGTGGAGCCCTTGCGCGCGGCGCCGTCGACGGTGATCAGCAGCTTCGCCTGCGAGAACTCCATGCGCTCGCGCACGGCGTCCGCGGAGAAGCCGCCGAAGACGACGTTGTGGGGCGCGCCGATGCGCGCGCAGGCGAGCATCGCGACCACCACCTCGGGGATCATCGGCAGGTAGATGCCGACCACGTCACCGGGCCGCACGCCGAGGTCCTTGAGCGCGCTCGCGCAGCGCTTGACCTCGGCGAGCAGCTCGGCGTAGCTGATGTCGCGCTCGCTTCCGTCCTCGCCGCGCCAGTGGAAGGCCACCCGCGCGCCCAGGCCCGCCTCGACGTGGCGGTCGAGACAGTTGTAGGAGACGTTGAGCTTGCCGCCGAGGAACCACTTGTAGAAGGGAGGGTTGGAGTCGTCGAGCACCTGATCCCACTTGCGAAACCAGTGCAGCTCTTCAGCCTGGCTCGCCCACCACGCCAGCGGATCCCGCGCCGCTTGCTCATACACAGCCGGGTCTTTCAGCAGCGCCTGCTTGCGGAACTCGGCTGGAGGCTCGAAGGTTTCGACCTCGAGCAGCTCCGCGAGTTCACGATCGAGCTGCTCGGAGGCAGTGGTTTCCTGTTCAGTGGCCATCGGTGGTCCTCCCTTCTGCCGCCTGTGCGGCCGGCACGACTCAGCACATCCTCACGGTCAGCCTATCCCCGCGCGGCACAGCCGGGCCGCGCGCGGTCCTGGGCGGGACCGCTCAGCGACCTGTTGCGAGCCAGCCGGAGGCCCGCTAATCGGACGGCCCCGAGCTCAGCGCCGGCGCTTGCGCCGGCGCTTGCCGGAGGAGGCGCGGGGCGGCGTCGCCGCCGGCTCCACGGAGGTTGCGCCTGCGGCGCCCGCTCCCGCGGCAGCCGGCGCGCCCTTGCCCTGGCGGCCCGCCGCGGCCTGCGCTCGTCGGCGCCCGTGGGCCACGGCCGCGGCTCGCCGGCAGCCCACGCCTCGGGCATCCCGTGGGGCCAGTGCCCGGCGTAGAGGATCCCGAGCGAGGTCATCCAGAACGCGGGAAGGATGCCCTGCAGCGCCGAGCCCAGCAGCGGCAGGAAGATGAGCAGCACGCTGATCATCCCGAGGAAGCTCACCCAGCGGGGAAGCAGTCCCACGCGTTGGGAGTTGATCATGATCGCGAAGCTCGCGGCCAGCAGCGCGAGCCAGAAGACGAGCGCCGCGAACTCGGTGGCGATGTTGGCGGCACCGTTGGTGAGAGCCTGTTCGACCGCGTGGTTGGTGAGGTCGTGGCCGACGGCGAAGCTGTGACTGCGAAGCGCGAGCACGACCTGGTGCAGGATGCTGATCAGCGCGAAGCCTGCGCCGCCACCGATCAGCAGGAACTTGGCCGGTTTCCACATCTCTGGCCGGCGAAATCGGCACGCATCGAGGAGCAACAGCAACGCGCCCGTGAGCGCGATGATCCCGAGCGCTGTGAGCACGCTCCCCGCGATCAGCCCGAACGCGTGGTGGCTGATGTATTTGACCTCGTTCGCGCGCGGGCTCACGGACGGGTTTGCGACGCCCTCGAGCGCCGGTGAGAGGCCCTGGAGGAGGCCGACCGTGGGGCGGCCGTTGACGACGCTTTCGCTGATTATGGTGCCGAGCAGAAACAGCACGCCGCCCGCGAACGTGGGCACGGCGAGGCGGCTGCGAAGCTCGGACTCGCGCTCGACCTGGCCGCGGATCTCGCCTGCGTTGGGCATTGAGCAGCGCAGTCTATGATGCGGGCATGGAGAGCGGTGGGCTCGGAGACCTATTCGGGGACCCGGAGGAGCTGCAGCGCAGGCTCGCCGAGTTCGCCGAGCAGATGCAGGGACAGCAGCGGCTCGCATGGGCCGACAACGCGATCAAGCTGGCCGTCGACATGACCGTCGCGGCGATCGAGCGGATCAACATCCAGGGCAGCGCCGAGGCGCAGGCCGAGCAGATCCGCACGGTCATGGCACGCGTCTTCCCAGAGGCGGTCGCGCTGGTGCGCGAGGCTCGCGAGGGTCTTCAGTAGCAGGCGCTGCGTTAGGGCCGCCCGTAACGGGCGCGCGCACCTTCCGGCGGTCCGCGCAGCGGCGCCCCGCCGGCATCGCCGAGCGCCTGCCGGCTCGGTCTCCTCCCCCTCCGGCGAGCCTGGGCCTTCGGCGGCACGCTCGGCATCGCGCGAGGCGCGGCCCGCGGAGATCACCTCCCTGAAGGAGCGGAAGCGGAAGATGAAGACGACCGCGCCGAGGCCAAGCAGCGCCGTGAACGCGGCGATCGCGATCTGCTGGCCGACCGAGTAGGCGGCCACGACGGCCGTGGATGCGTTCTTTTCGAACACCTTCACCAGCAGCGCCTGCTGAACGCCGGCGCCGCCCGGCGTGAACGGCACGGCGCCGGCCACCTGGTTGACGGCGAACACGAGCAGCACGTTGTTCACCGATCCGCCCACCCGGAACGCGTCGAGCATGAACCAGAAGGCGGCGAAGCGGCACATCCACGCGACGGCCTGCAGGGCGGCGACTTCACGCAGGTAGCGGCGCCGGTCGCTGAGGATCGTGAAGCCCTGGCGCACGCGCTGCCAGAAGGCCTGCACGCGTACCGACAACAGCGCGAAACCGACCAGCGCGGCCACCGCGAGCGCGGTGATGAGGAACAGCGTGAGGCGGAAATGCTCGGCCAGGTAGGAGATGTCGAAAGAGCTCAATTTCGAGAAGTCGGGAGGCTTCGGGAAGACCCCCTGCGTGAACGCGAAGATCAGGACGAGCACCCCGACGCTCGCATCGAAGATCGCCTCGACGAAGAACGCGGCCGCAACGGTCGGGTAGCGCGACCCGGGAATGGACGAGCGCGTGAGGAACAACTTGATGACGTCCCCGCCGCGAGCGGGAACGACGTTGTTGAAGCCGACCGCCGCGAAGTACGCGCCCCATATCCGTCGCCACTGAAACGGCGTGGTCGGATAGGCGGCACGCAGGCTGTTGAAGAAGGCGCGCGAGCGGATCGTGAGGTTGAGGCCGAAGAACACGAGTCCGAGCAGCAGCGCGGGCCAATGCACGGCTGCGAGATCGGAGAAGAACTTGCCGACGGCGTCGAAGAACGAGGTGAGGCTGTCGCCGATCGAGGTTGAGCCCGGGAGCATGAGCACAGCTCAAGCGTACGGAGCGGCGGCGACTACGCGGCGCTGCTACGCCGCAGGAGCACGACCGTGGCGCTTGAGAGCGCCAGCGTGAACGCCGATCAGCACGAGCAGGATCGCGTCGCCGCCCGGCCACTTCAGCCCGGCACCCTCCGCGCACCAGAAGACTCCGAAGGAGCACAGCATCACCCCGACCGCGAACTTCATCGTGTTCTCGGGGACCCTCGCGAGCGGGGCGCGGATCGCGAAGCCCGCGGCGATGACCACGGCGATCGCTGCAGCGGCGGCTGCAGCAGCGAGACCGACCTGTCCTCGGCTGGCTCCGAAGGTGACGACGATCAGCGCGACCTCGAAGCCCTCGAGCAGCACCCCTTTGGCCGCCACCGCAAACGAATAGCCGTCCCAGCGCGCCGGCCGCGCGGGCGGCACCCAGCGCGGCTGCTGTCTCGTGCTCGAAGGCGCTGCGCTCGTCGTGCAGCGCCTTGCGTCCGGCGGCTCGCAGCACCGCCTTGCGCAGCCACTGCACGCCCACCGCGAACAACAGCGCCCCGAGCACGAGGCGCAGGTCATCGATCGAGACCGCGGTGATCGCGCCGCCGAAGAGGCCGATGCCCGCCGCCAGGACCGCCGTGGCGGCGGCGACGCCCGAAAGCGCCGAGGGCCAGCTGCGAGTGGTTCCGACGGCGAGGACGATGGTCAGTGCCTCGACTGCCTCGACCATGGAGGCGAGGAACACCGAGACCGCAAAGCCGAACTCCGCTGCGGTCATGTCGCTTCGCTCATTTCGCTGCGCTCATGTTCGCGGATCTAGCGGCGCCCGGCCACCGTGATGCTGTAGAAAGAGCACATGGCCTCGCGTGGCAGCCGTTCGAGCGGCCTCACTGTGGCGGTCACGGGCCCGACGGGGGAGATCGGCCGAGCGGTCGTCGGGAGCGCTCGAGCGCTCCCGCGAGGTCGCCCGCATACGGGGTATGGCGCGCCGCCCATTCGACCCGGCTGCAAGCGGCTGGAAGAAGGTCTCCTACGAACAGGGCGACGTGCGCGACAGCAAAGCCGTGGCGCGGCTCGTTGACGGCGCCGACGTGGTCGTGCACCTCGCGTTCATGATCATGGGCGGGGCGAGAGAGAGCCGGCGGGTCAACCTTCGTGGCTCGCGCAACGTGTTCCATGCGGCCGCTGCAGCTCCCTCGGTCAAGCGCGTGGTGTACGCGTCATCGGTCGCGGCATATGGCTTTCACAAGGGCAACCCGCAGCCGCTCACCGAGGATGTGCCTGCGCGTGGCTCGAAACGCCACTACTACTCCGCTCAGAAGGCTGAGGTCGAGAGCCTGCTCGCGGATGCGCTGTACGGCTCGGAGACAGACGCGTACGTGTTTCGTCCGTGCATAGTCGCCGGGCCCGATGCTCCGCTGCTGCTCGACAGCCTCCCCTACACGCAGGTCTCCGAGCGCCTGCCCGCCCCGGTCATGCGCCTGCTCGACGGCGTGCCGATCCTCAGGCCCGTGCTCCCGGACCCCGGCGTGCCGTTCCAGCTGGTTCACCACGACGACGTCGCGAACGCGATGCGCGCGGCCGTCGTGGGGCGCGGCTCACCCGGCGCATACAACCTCGCGGGGCCCGGTCAGCTCACGGTCAAACAGCTCGCGGAGGAGCTCGGCTGGTATTCGCTGCCGGTGCCCGAGCTGGCGGTCGACGCGACCGCGGAGATGATCGGCCGCCTCGGCTTCCTTCCCGCGCAGGCTCAATGGATCGCGGCGTTCCGCGAGCCGGTGCTGATGAGCACCGCGAAGGCGCGGCGCGAGCTCCGCTGGCGCCCGCGCCACGACGCGCTGCACACGCTGCGCGAAACGATCACCGCGGCGCGCACCGACCCGCTGATCCGCTAGCCGCACGCCGACTCAGCGGGCGCGCAGGCCCACTTCGGCGCTGAGCCCCTCCAGGGCCGCGAGGACGAGCGTGTCGTGCTCGGCCGGCTTGACCTTGCGCAGCACGCTCGCGACGCGCCCGGTCGAGTCGATCACGAAGGTGGTGCGCTCGTTGCCGAAGTAGGTGCGGCCGTACATCGACTTCTCCACCCAGACCCCGTACGCGTCGGCAACGGCGTGGTCCTCGTCGGCCAGCAGCGGGAATCCGAGGCCATACTTTTCCTCGAATTTCTTGATCTTGGCCACGGGATCCGGCGAGACGCCGAGCACCACGGCGCCCGCTTTGACGTAGTCGGCGCGGTGGTCTCGCACACCGCACGCCTGCGTCGTGCAGCCGGGCGTGTCGGCCTTGGGGTAGAAATACAGGACAACGGGCTGGCCCTGGTAGTCCGAGAGCTTGACCGCTCGGCCGTCTTGGTCGGGCAGCTCGAAGTCGGGGGCAATCTGTCCAGGTTCAATCATGGAGTCCATGCTATGCCAGCCAAGCGCCCCGCAATAGGCATCGTCCGGGTATCGCAGGTCAAGGGCCGCGACGGTGATTCGTTCGCCTCGCCCACGGAGCAGCGGGAGCGCATAGAAGCCGCCTGCGAGCGCGACGGCCTACATCTCATAGACGTTCTCTCAGAGCTGGACGTATCGGGCGGAACGCCGCTCGCCAAGCGCGCCGGACTACGCGGAGCAATCGAGAGGATCGAGGCAGGCGAGGCGCAGGTCCTCGTCGCCGCCTACTTCGACCGCCTCGTTCGCAGCCTGCGTGTGCAGGATGAGCTTGTCTCCCGTGTCGAGCGAGCTGGCGGGCAGGTTCTCGCCGTCGATGTCGGACGGGTCACTAACGGCAGCGCTGGCCAGTGGCTTTCCGGGACCCTTCTCGGCGCCGTGTCGGAGTATCAGCGCCGCACCGCAGCCGAGCGCTCGGGCGATGCGCAGCGCCGCGCCGTCGAGCGTGGCGTGCTCCCGTTCCCGAACGTCCCGCCCGGTTACCGTCGCTGCACGGACGGCACCCTCGAGCCTCACCCGCGGCAAGCGCCGATCGTGGCCGATGCGTTCCGGATGCGAGCGGACGGCGCAACGATCAAGGATGTGCGCGCGTTCCTAGCCAAGCGCGGGATCAAGCGCAGCTACCACGGCGTGCAGGACCTTCTCAAAAGCCCGATCGTGCGCGGTGAAATCCGGTTTGGCGAGCTGGTCAACCCTGAGGCTCACGAGCCGATCGTTGACGCCGACACGTTCCGCCGTGTCCAGCGTATGAGCGAGAAGCGCGGCCGGCGTCCAAGCTCTGACCGTCTGCTCGCCCGCCTCGGCGTCCTGCGCTGCGGGAGCTGCGGGGCTCGCATGAGCGTCGGCACTCAGACACAGCACGGCAGGCTTTACCCGTTCTACCGTTGCCCTCCGGTCGGAGACTGCACGCGGCGAATGGCGATTAGCGCGGAGCTGGTCGAGCGCACGGTGGTCGAGCACGTCCAGAACGCGCTCGCCAACGTGGAGGGCCGCGCCTCGGCGCAGTCAAACGTGAAGAGCGCCGAGCGCGAGCTGGCGCAAGCCCAGAAGGCGCTAGACGGTGCTATCCGCACGCTCGCCGTCGTGCCCGATGAGCCCGTCGCACGCGAGCGACTGATCGAGCTGCGCGAGAATCGCGACGCCGCCCAGGACAAGCTCGCCAAGCTCGACCACATCCCAGCCAGCGTCACCGTCAACGCGACCCGCGACTGGCATCTACTAACGCCCGAGGCTCGCCGCTCCCTGATCGCAGCCGTGGTCGATCGCGTCAACGTTGCGCCTGGCCGCGGTGTCGAGCGCATCGAGATTCACGACGTGGCCGCCTAGCGCGTCGCGGGGGTTTCTTGCTGGGCTACTCGCGCTCGACGGCTTCGACCAGCTCAGCCAGCGGCGTCTTCACCTGCGCGTTCGCCGACATCTCCTTGCGGATCGCGATGCGCCGGCTGTCCAGCTCGTAGTACCCCTGCCTCGCGCCGGCCATCGGCTCGAACTCCACGACCGATCCGATCTCGGTCCCGCGCGCGAGCAGGCGCGGCAGCACAAGCGCCAGGTTTCGCCGGGCCATTGCGCTGGCCGGCTGGTCGGCATGCTGGTCTCAGCCGGAAAACAGCAGGTGGCGGTACTGCTCTGCGGGTGCTTGACGGCCGCAGCCTAGTTGATTGTGCTGGCCTCGACCTTTTCTTCGTTCGTCAGGGTCTCGGACCAGGTCCAGCCAGCCTGTTCGAAGGCTTCGCCATTCGTGCTCATTTCGAGCGTATGTTCTTTCGCAGCGCCACCCGCAAAGTGTTCTGGTTTCTGTTTGCCTTTCGACGCCGTGAATGTTTCGGTGGCCGTCAGCTTCATCGCATTAGCCGCGATTTTGTGAAGCAGCGACCCTCTCACCACGAACGGGACGCCGCCGCAGGAGAATTCCATGACGTTTCCGGATTCCGAGTGCAGTTCGCCCGCGATGTGGTCTTTCGACGGCAGTTCGAGTTCGGTTTCGAAGCCGAGTGCACCCCCGAGCGGGTGCGTTTCGATTTCACCCACGCCCCTTCCGGCCGAGCTGCATTTTTCACTACTGCGTTCGCAACCCGTGAACTTCGCGATCAGTTTGCCCATTTCACTAGTTCTCACGTATTCACCGCTGCTCGTCTCGCCGGTGCACGTGATTTTCACGCCCCGGACTGATTCGAGCGTCGCTAGCGTCCCTGATTTCAGCACCGTAGTGAACTTTGGCTTTACTACCCCCGACGTCCACCGGTAGTTGCCTTTTGTGAGTTTTTCGGCTTCCGTGCCGCTGTCGTCGCTCGCCAGTTTCGTACAGTTCGCGCTGTCGAAGTTGCTCACCGCTTTCGTCGTCTGTTTGAGACAGCGACCGAACTCTGGTGCAGCTCCCGAATATATACTGTAGTTACTGCCGCCGCTGACAGCAAGACAGAACGTCCCCGAGGTGCACGACAACCCTGCCGCCGAAGCGAGTTCGAGCGCAACCGGCGTGCTCCAGGAGCTGCCGTTGAATGTCCACCATGGGTGGGCGTCGTTGCTGATGCCGCCACAGAACGACTGCGTGGGGCAAGAGACGACGGGTTCGTCGTTTGAGCCCAAGCCGCTCAAATGGAGAGGTTTACTCCAAACGCCGCCAGCGTACGTGAGCACGTCGCCATCGTTGTCAGCAGCGGCGCAGAACGATTGCGCACCGCAGGAGACGGATGTGATGAAACTGCCCAAGGTATCGACAGAGGCCGGGGGACTTAGCCACGTGCTCCCGTTATATACGGATACATAACCTTCTTGACCGCCAGTAGCACAGAACGTGGTCGAAAAGCAGGACACGGATTTGAGTTCTCTTTCGTTTGCAACTTCGACGGGTCCAGTCCAGCCTTTCCCTTTGTAAGTAAACACCTTTCCGTGCACCCCGACCGTAAGGCAGAATTGGTTCGACTTGCACGAGACGCTCATTAGATCGCTGCCACTCGCTACTGCTGGGTCGATTTTGAAGGGTTTTCCCCATGAGCCATTTTCGTAAATGACGCCACCGGTTGGCGAGATGGCGACGCAGAATTCTTCAGGCGTGCAGGAAACGGACTGAAGCGTGTTGCCTTCGTCAGGTTTAACAGGCGGTGACCATTCGCCGCCTTTATAGATCGCCGCGCTGCCAGACTCGGACCCGATAGCGATACAGAATGACTGTGACCCGCAGGACACGTGTGCGCCTCCTTCGATGGGGCCGTAGTGCACCGGTTTTGACCAGCCGGACGCGCCAGCTACCGAGGGACCGGCCAGAACGATCACCGCGGCCGCCATCGTCCATGCTGCCGCCGCGCGCCTCGTGGCCCACGCGATGGTTAGGCTGCGTCGGCGCTCGTGCTGACCCAGAGCCTGTGTTTCCAGAGCATCCATCCCCCCGCCCCCCTTGGAGTCGCTCGATATCTTCAAGCGGACGGTTATACCAGTAATGGCCCTGTCACGCGCTTTCTAACGTTGCCCGAGCTAGCCACTGTCTGACCGACGGTCTATTCGAATTTCGCCGCCGATCCAAGCACCTAGTCATACGCGGTGCGAGAACTCGCGTCCAAGCGCTGGCGACTCTCTTCACTCCGCTCAGAGCACGCTGCTCGCGTCCTCGAGGTGGCGAGCCGCAGCACCACCTGATCGTGCACGGGCGCGAGCGTGGTGGTGCTCGCGCCCGCCGGTCACTTAGCCGGCGTCGCGTGATGTCGTGGTCGTCGGAAGGTGCAGCCGCCCTCCTCGTTGTTGTTCATGCGGGGTGCAGCGCGGCCCGCCTCAACCAATGCGGACCACGCGCAACAAACCCGCCCAGCGGCGAGGGAAAGAGGGCAACCCCCCGCCGCGAAGTCCACGCCCTCGCAGGAATGGCCCGGCGCTGGCCGACTACAACGCCGGGCGCGCATCCCGCTCGCGCTGTAGGCCGAAAGGAGCAAGCGCCCACCGCAGCTAAGATCGTTCACTGTGACTGGCCCCCTACCGATTCGGTAGCGCCCACGGGGTCGCCCCAGCTCGCAGGGATAAGCGCGGTCGCTTTCAACGCTCGAGCCCGACCCGCAATGAACCGGCGGATCGCGGGACGCAAGCTCGCGGGCGCTCGGCCGATCGCTTTGACCGCGTTGTCAACGTCCGCTCGGTCAACGCACGGAAATGAGCCGTGGCCGTCCGGGTTGCGGAACGCGAGCCCCTTACGCGCGAGCGCGTCCTTTTCCGCCTGCGAATACTTCTCGGAGCGGCGAGCCCTCGCGCTCCGCGAGCTAGTGCCCTTCCATTGGCCCTTCCAGCCGGCCGGGACCGATTCCTCCACGTAAAGCGCCTTAGCGCGATCGTAAACCCACGCCTTGATCGCATCTTCGTCCGGGCCTTTCGCGTGCCCCACTTCAATCGCGGTCACGGCCCTGTGAACGTCCCTAGAGGAACCGATCTCCCAATCCTTCCCCCAAGGCGAAAGCGGGAAGTCAGCTAGGCGCCGCTCGCTCGCCGGAAACCTCCGGTAGTGCGCTCGTTTAGCCTTGGCGTTCTCGACATAGCTCGGAGTGAGCCTCGCTCGCTTCGCCCTCGCAACGTCGAGCCTCGCCCTCGCGCTCGCCGTGTCAAGCCGCGCCCCTGCATCCGGGAGAGCCGGCACGGCAATCTGCGAGCGCCCGCGTAGATCGTGTGCGATCGCCTCGAAGTCCGGGCACATGCGCCGCTCCCGCGAGCCTTTCAGTGACTCCGCGTAGGCTCGCCGCTCAGCTTCGCCCGCCGCAGCCCTCGCGGTGATCGTCGCAGCCGCCGCTTCGTTCGCGCCGTAGTTGCAAACCGTCACGTCGCCGCGGTCCACAGACGCCCGGATGAGTTCGCGCTTGCTGCGATCTTCGTTCCAGGAATCCTCGGAGCAGAGAAACGCCACGCTCATCTGCAAACCGCAGTTGTCCGAGGTCGAGCGGAGGTCCTGCACCCTCGGCGCGGTCGCGTCCAGGAACGCTTCGACACGCAGCCCGCGCTCGTCTTCACTGAGCAGCAGGCTGGGCTGGCCGCTCGGGGTCTTGGTCCGCGCGAACGCGAGCCCGCCGTGATCCTGCACTAGAACCGTGTCCGGGCCTTCGTTCAGGCTCTGCCGCCACGTTCCCCGACGCACCCGCTCGGAGAAAAGCCGTCCGACGCTGTACCAGCGCTCCGACACGCTCGCGTATCCGCGGAGCGTCAGCTTCCCGGGTGAATCTTCGCGCAGCTCGATCAGGGGTCCATTCATGGTCGATCACCTAGCCTCGTTAGTTCTCCCTCCGCTTTGTTTCTGATGCTCCGTAGCGCGTCCTGGTGGCGGACGTTCTCGGCCTGGTGGCGCTCGTGCTCAGCGCGCAGCGCGCCCTCGCGGCGCTGCGCGATCCGCTCCCGGTCGGCCTCCCACTTTTCACGCCGGCGCAGCGTGCCGTCCTTCCGCTCGCGCTCCTGGCGCTCCCGGTCGCGCTCTTCGCGCTCTTCGCGCTTTACATCTTCCATTGCGAGCCAGTAGTAGTCCGGCTTAGCGCCCAGCGCCCCGCGGTCTAGGGGTCGCGTGTTCTGTTGGTGATAGTGCGCCGCCAGCTGCTCGGGGCTCATCGCGGCGAGCTGCGCCTCTTCCGTGGCCCTGGCCTCGAGCATCCCCGCTTTATCCGCGCGGCACCGCGACTTCAGGCGCTCCCAATCGCGGGCGCCCTGCTCGCGCATAGCCTGCTCCTGCGCTTCGCGGCGTCTGCGCCTCTCTTCACCCTCAGCGGCATACTGCTTCTGCGCGTTCCGGTGCATCACGGCCATCACGACACCATCACTCTCTGCTCGGGCGCGTGCTCGGGACGTTTTTCAAACCCGCCCGCGGAGTAACGCTCGGCTATCTCAAGCAGCCCACCTTTCGGGCTGACATGCGGCGCAGCCAAGCTCGCAATCGTCGCAATGTCCCGCTTCAGCTGCGCATTCTCCTGTTCCAGCCGGTCAAGCCGCTGTCTATCGGTCATCCTTCGCCCCTTTCATCCTTTCCTAGCCCTGCGGTCGTGACACCCCATGCTCGGCGAGCACAAAGAACGCCGCCGTCGCCATTTCAAGTGCCCTCACGGGGTCGCGGCCCTCGAGTTCCGCGAGCGTGCAGATATATGTCACACGCGCCATCGTCCGTTCGTCCTCGGTCGCGTTCTCATTGTCAGCGAGCGCCGCGAACTTGTGAACCTTCGCCTCGCGCCGGTCGAGCGGGATCTCAGCCACCGCCGCAGCGCTACGCCTAAACGCTCCGCGCACGCCCTCAGCCGTCGCCCCGCCCTTCACGCTTCGCCCCGCGCTTCGCGGCGGGTCTCCTCAAACCGTGCCTTCAATTCATCGAGCGCATCCGGTTCACGGTCGGGCAGCACCTCAATACCGAGGTGCTGCCGTCCGACCGGCGTCAGGCCAAGCTGCGAGCACAAGAGCCCGATCTCCGTACCGATTTTCCGCAACGGCGTCAACGCCGGATGAGACACAACCTGTTCCCCAAGAACCTCGCCCTTCGCGCTCTGTATCGGCCGGCGCAGCACCGCACCATCGTCGCTCACGGCCTTGCGCAACGCCGCCGCTTCCGATTCAAGGCGGCACAGCCGCTCGACACTCAGCCGGTCGCCCTCGCGCATCTGCGGCAGCCGCCACAGCTCATCCCACAGCGCGACCTCGGCCTTCGTGAAATCCCCCGGCGCATCCGGGACAACCGCAAGCGCCACCGCCGCACCATGACCATTCAAGTTAGCCACGCGCTACCCCCTCCCGGTTTGCGGATTTCGGCGCGGAGGGAAGAACGACCTGAGGCGGGTCAACGCCAACCCGCACAGACTTCTTAGGGGGCCGGGGGTGGCTCCCGCGCACATACCTGGGCTACGCGGGATACTCACTCGGTGATGGCTGAGGAGTCCGCGACCCCCGACCTGGTGGCGCTTGTGCGCAGTTCCTGTCAGGCGGCGAGTTGCACAGAGGAGTTCGTGGGCTTCATGGCTCAAGACGCAGTCTTCGACATCGCGCCCTATGGATTGGGCACATACGAGGGGCGTGCGGCGATTCGCGGGTTCTGGGAAGGCTGGCTGGACGCCATTGAGGACTACGCAATCGAGATCGAGGAGATTCTCGACCTCGGCAACGGAGTTGCGTTCTCGGTACTCATCTCGGTCGGCCGTCCTCGCGGCAGTAGCGGCGAAATCCGGGTTCCCTGCGCCATCGTGGGCGTGTGGAGAGAACGTTTGCTCGAGCGGTTCACGATGTATGCCGACATCGACGAGGGCCGTGCTGCCGCCGAACGCCTCGCCGAGGAACGGGGGTAGGCGATGTCGCAGGAGACCGTTGAGACGGTGTGGAGAGTGAACGAGGCGTATAGGCGCGCCGATTGGGATGCGGTCGCTGCGTACCTTGACCCAGATGTCCTCGTCAGGACCGATCCCCGCTGGCCGGAGCAGCGGCTCTACGGTCGCGAGGCGGTAGTAGCTTGGTATCGCGGCACGGTGGAGTCCATGGGACCTGACGTCCGCATCGAGGAGGTCCTCGACCTCGGGGACAGGGCACTCATTCGCTTGTGCTGGTTCACTCGAGGGGCACACAGCGCCGCTCAGGGAGAGATGCGCTTCTCCGAACTCAACACCTTCCGCGAGGGCCGCCTGATTCTCTCGGAGTTCTTCCTGGAGCACGAGGAAGCCCTCAAAGCCGTGGGGCTGGAGGAGTAGACGATGTCGCAGGAGAACGCGCGCGCTCATGCCGCCTGCCGCCTCTCAGGCTCGCGCGCGTCGCCCGGTTGACCCTGTCCAACTAACCGCTCGAGTCCGACGCGGACGACTTCACCGAAGGTCCAGCGCCGATCACGGGCGAACGCCTCGGCCTGCTCTCGCAGCTCCGTGGGAATTCGGACTGAGGTGGCGGGTCCGGCTGGCACTTTTGGCAACTCCTCGCAGACGATGTGGACCTAATCGCCTGCCGTTGGCTGCCCGCTGTCTCTCGGTGCCGTGGCTCTGGACTTGTCATGCAATGTAGCAGCGACCCGGGACGCCCTGGCCGTCCTCCCCGGCTATCGCTATTCGTCCGATCCGGTCGTGAGCGCAGCCGCCGGTCGCGTCCCCTAACTGCTGTAAATAGCCCCGGTAGCTGTCGAGGTGACGGCGTAGGTTCCCTCAAGTCCTGCAAGACCTAGAAGGGAGACCTACGCCGTGAAGAGAACGCTACCGCCGTCGGCGGAGATAGAGGCACAGATCGACCAGCTGCTTGCTGTCGGGGTTGGCGAGAACCCCAGAGAGTCGCTGTCTGAGTTGGCGAAGCTCGGCGCGCGATTGATCATCCAGCGCGCTGTGGAGGACGAGTTCGACGCGTGGCTCGGCAGAGCGCGCTATGAGCGCCGGCCCGATTACCAGCGGGGGCTTCGCAACTACGAGTCGGGGCTCAGAAACGGCTATCGCCCTCGCCGGGTGCAGACCGCTGAAGGGGAGCTGGAGGTCGAGATCCCGCAGGTGCGCGAGGCTGCCGAGCCGTTCGTGTCTGCGCTGTTCCCGCATTCGAGGAAGCTGCTTCGCACCCGGCCGCTGGAGGCGATGGTCGTTGGCGCATTCGTCCGCGGCCTGTCGATGCGAGACGTCGAATCGCTGTGCGAGGAGGCGGGGCTCGGCAAGCTCTCGAAGTCGACCGCGTCAAGGATCTGTGAGGAGCTGCGCGAGCGCTTCGAGCAGTTCAAGCGCCGCGACCTCTACGGGGTCAGGCTGGTGGCGCTATTCCTCGACGCGATCTTCCTGGGCGTCAGGCCGAAGGGCCCGAAGGAGGGCGTCCTTTGCGCCTGGGGCTTCAGCGAGGAGGGCGAGCGGGTCCTCGTCGGCGTGTGCCTCGGGATGCGCGAGTCGCACGAGGACTGGCTGTCCCTGGCAAGGGACCTGATCGCCCGCGGGCTCGGTGCGCCGATGCTCGTCGTCGCCGACGGCGCCCCGGGACTGATCAAGGCGGTCGAGCAGTGCTGGCCTTCCTCCGATCGCCAGCATTGCTCCGTGCACCGGGCGCGCAACCTGTTCGCGAAGCTGCCCGAGCAAGAGCGCGAGCGGGTGCGCCGGGCCTACTGGAAGGCGCTCGACGAGGCCAAAGACCAGCGCGACGGAACCGAGCGGCTCACGGCCCTCGTCGCCGAGCTCCAGCGGGCCGGCTATGCGTCGGCCGCGAGATGCCTCGCGGACGATCTCGATGCTCGTCGTCCATCTGCGCTACCCGCTGCGCCACCGCAAGCGCTGGCGCTCGACCAACCTGCTCGAGCGGACACTCGGCGAGGTGAAGCGAAGGACGAAGGTGATCGGAAGGTTCCCCGGCGAGGAGAGCTGCCTCTCACTCGTCTGGGCCGTGCTCGACCTCCAGATCAACAACACCTGCAACGGGGTCAGGCTCTCCGACATCGACCGCCACAATCTCTACTGGCTCCACCACGAGCCGACGGAACCAGACGCCGAGAAGAAGGAGGTGGTTGCCGCCTAGACTGACGTCAAGGGAGCCGAAGCCGCCGCGAAGTTACAGCAGCTTTGGGACGCGACCCAGCCGCCGACGAGACGCCTGCTCTGCTCGTAAAGCACAACTTCGAGTGGGCGTGTGCCCGCGGGCACGAACCACCACGTGGGGAGCCGGTAACCTTCGGCGGTCCGACCGCGAGGGCCGGGCCGCCGAATGACACTAGACGGTACGGATCATTTGTAGGTGTACTGGTCCGCTTTGGTTTTCGCGCTTGTGGCGCCGTTTACGGTCGCTTTCACGTCGACTTTTCCTGCCGCGTGCGGGGGGCTTGTGACGAGACAGTTCCCAGGTGATCCGGGGAAGCACAGCGAGGAGGGTGCGCTCGCGGTTCCAAAGGCGAACGTGTTTTCGTCTTCGCCTGGCTTGAACCCGAATCCGAAGACGATGATGGTTTCGCCGCCTGCCGTCGATCCACTGTTGGGTTCTACGCTCGTGATCACCGGCAGGTACTTGTAGTGGTCTTTTGTCGTGATTTTGCTCGTGCCGCCTGGGGTTTTCACGGTCACGTCGACCGTGCCTGCGACTTCCCGGGCCGGACTTACAACGCCGATTTCGGTACCGGCTTGGTTTATCACGTATTCGCTGACGGGTACGCCGCCGAATTCCACAGCTCCGACCACACTGAAATTCGTGCCGGTGATCGTCACGACCTTATCACCGGTGACCGGGCCGGAAGTCGCCGATACTTTCGTGACAGTCGGCGCCTGATAGACCCGGGTAATTGCGATCCCGACCGGGTTGCTGCCGACTTTGATTACGGGGCCGGGTTTGTTGGTCGCTACTTCGATCGGCACCACCGTGAAGCTTTCGCTTTCGCTGACGTAGGCGGTTTTACCGTCGGGGGTGACCGCGATCCCGTCCAGAGAGCCGCCGAGTATGATTGGGGGGCGGGGATGGTTGGTCGCCACTTCGATCGGCGTCACCGTGCCGCTTTCGCTGACGTAGGCGGTTTTGCCGTCGGGGGTGACCGCGATCCCGACCGGGTGGCTGCCGCCTGTGATTTCGGGGCCGGGTTTGTTGGTCGCGACTTCGATCGGCGTCACCGTGCCGCTCGTGTAGTTGGTGACGTAGACGGTTTTACCGTCGGGGGTGACCGCGATCCCGACCGGGTTGCTGCCGACTTTGATTACGGGGCCGGGTTTGTTGGTCGCTACTTCGATCGGCGTCACCGTGCCGCTACCGAAGTTGGTGACATAGGCGGTTTTACCGTCGGGGGTGACCGCGATCCCGACCGGGGAGATGCCGACTTTGATTTCGGGGCCGGGTTTGTTGGTCGCCACTTCGATCGGCGTCACGCCTTCGCTTCCTGCGTTGGTGACGTAGGCGGTTTTGCCGTCGGGGGTGATCGCGATCCCTTCCGGCAAGCTGCCGACTTTGATTTCGGGGCCGGGTTTGTTCGTCGCGACTTCGATCGGCGTCACCGTGCCGCTTCCGACGTTGGTGACGTAGACGGTTTTGCCGTCGGGGGTGACCGCAACCCCGTCCGGTTCTTTCCCGACTTTGATTTCGGCGCCGGGTTTGTTGGTCGCTACTTCGATCGGCGTCACCGTGCCGCTTCCGACGTTGGTGACGTAGACCCACGCGGTCGCGGCCGACGCGCTGCCCGAGACGGCCAACACAAACGCCACCACCAAGACCGCCCCGAAACCACAACGCCAGAGACGGCCTGACCGTCTCCTGCCGCCGCCGGGCGTAAACGTCCTCGTTGCTTCGGCCAGCGAGCGGTCCGCTCCCGGCTCGCAACACGCCGCCAGCAGGACGCCCGCAAGCCCGTCATCACGGGTCCGCCCACCCATCCTTCCAACAGACATGAGGAGCCCCCAAGTCGCGCTATTCGCGACGCAACGTCTCCACGAGCCCCTCCGCGTGGCGTCCCGCCACCTTGAGGCTAACTCTACGCCCTTGAGCGCCGCCGCGCGGCCTCGATTCTGCATCGGGACGATGGCCTCGCGCCTAGCATTGCGAGCGTCCTCAGCACGTCCACAGTCGCTCGCGCAATGGACGGTGGCTGTTGCATAAACCCCCGCCGGGCTCACTGAAGCCTTTCTAAGGGTGGGCTCGAAAAAGCGGCAAGTCGTGGATCGACCGCGGCTCGCCCTGCTCGGCCTCGGCGCTGCGAGCCCCCGCAGCGACCGTCACAGCGAGCGCGGCCCAGGTTTTAGCGGACGGCTTTGTGCAACAGCCACGACGAGAAGCAGCAGCCCAAGGCCGGACTCACCGATCACCGTTCTCACGCCATCGGCGCAGGATGCGCAGTATGTCGCCCGGCAGCTTACGAGTGCGGATATTCGCTAGACCGTGCTCATGCTCGAACGCCCGGGCTCGGACGATCGCGTCTGCGATGGCGTCGAGCTGCCGTGCGAGTTCGTCGGCTGCGCTCATGCAGCTAGCTCCAATGGGATTTCCAACTGACCGCTCAGCTCCACGACAGACGCCGTAGAACCATCTGCACGCTTAGCTGTGGCGAACGGGTAGGACTGGCGCAGCAGAGCTCGCCAGCACGGAGCGCCCGCGTTAGCGTGAGCCCAACGCAACGCGCGCAGGATCGCGTCGTAAGCGTCCACGGCCGGCAGCTCGAACGTGCGAGCCTCGATCGGCCAGCGTCCAACCGTGTGAGCCTCGATCGTGACGCGGTGCATCGGCGGGAGCGTTCTCATCGCTTGCCGCCCTTCGCTTGCTCCGCTAGCAGCCGGCGAGCTTCGGCGTCCAGGATCGCGCGGACCTTGGCGAAGCGCCGCAGCGGGTAGCGGCTTCGCTTGTGTGCTCATGCCCACCCTCCGTTCCCGTTCTGGCTCGCTTCGCGCTCAGCCCAAATATCCTCGGCCTCAGACTCGGGCACTTCGCAGAGCGTCCGCAGCCACGCCTCGTCCGTGTCGGATTTGTGGTCGTTCTCCCCGCCATACCTGAAAAGTCCGACACATCCGACACATCCGACACATTGGCTTCACCATGCGGTTTTTCTGTGTCGCTCAAATCGGGTTGTGTCGCTCGTGTCGCTTGTGTCGCTTTTTTCAGGTATGGAGAGAGGCCCTCCTCCTGGTCGTCCTTCTCGGCCGGCAAGTAGCGCACCCAAGCGTCGGCTAGGTGCTCGCGGTCATAGCCTTTCCGTGTCTCCGCGCCGAGCCGCACCGATTTCGGGCGCACTCCGTACGGCCGCAGCAGCTTCGCCAGCCCGCGAGCGTCCAGCCCGCGGCCGTCGCCCCATCCCCCGAACGGCAGCTCGTCGTCGCCGTTGATCGCTTCTAGCGCGTCCTCTGTGAAGATCACCTCGGCCTCCCCGAGTGCGGTCCTCATCGCCGCGAGCAGCTGCGCGCCTCGGCCTAGTTCATCGTCGGCCTCGATCCTCGTCAGCTCTAACGCGCTCTTACGGGCCAGTAGCGGCCACGTTCCGCCCGCAAGGTCAGCGATAGCAAACAGTGGCTCGAGCGCGTCGGCCATGCGGTCAAGCAGCTCCGAGGGGAGGCTCGGTTCGGCCTCGGCCAGCAGGTCATGCGCCCAATCCGCCCAAACCTCTAGATCGGCCCTCGTTGCCTCCGTCGCCTGCGAAGCGTGCCGGTAATAGAACCGCTCGACAGTCTCCCCGGCGTGCCGTCTGCGCATCTTGACCGTCACGGCACGGTCGCGGATTGTCTCGGGCAGCTTCCCCGTCGCAATTCCACTTAGAACCTTCGGGCAGTAGGTCGAGAACCTATGAACCTCGAACTTCGGCGGGACGCACCGCGGGACTGTCGCGTTCTTTTTGTTGCCGGCGTTCAGGACGGCCCGCACCGGCTCGGTGCGCTCACTGTTTGACTTGAACAGCGCGTCTACCTCATCGAGCAGCAGCGTCGGCCGTTCCGCCTCGATCCCGCGAAACAAGGTGCTCTCGTTAATGGACGACGTGAGCCAAGGGCGAACGCAGAGCAGCGCGAGAACTTCCATCAGCCGGGTCTTGCCCGACGCCTTCTCGGGACTCTCCACGACGATGTACGGGGTCGCCTCGGCCGCGTCTGCGACATAGGTGTGCGCCGCGAAGAGCGCGAGCAGCGTCAGCTCATCCTCTCCAAGCACTACATAGCGGCGAATGTCCTCGCGTACCCTGGCGAGCAGTCCCGCGAGCTCGACCGGGCCTCGGCGTGCGTTTAGCCGTTCTTCTGCCGCTCGCTTTTCGGACGGGGTTAGGAGCGCGTCCACATCGACGCTCATCGGTCACCCACGTAGATGCGCTCGGCTCGTGCGTGGGCTAGGAGCGAGCTAGGGGTATGCTCTGACATATCGGGGACGCCACCCTGAGGTTTTGCAACGAGCTCGGATTTGCCGCCGGGCTCGTTGCCGTTGAAGGGTCTAATACCTGTTCGATCCGCGGCAGGACGTCGCTCGCGCTCGGCTCGAAGCCGCGCTCCAGAAGCCGCACGTAAGCGATCGAGCACTTCGCCGCGACCGCAAGCGCTTGCTGCGACAGGCCAAGTTCCAGGCGACGCTCGCGGAGAGCGCCGTACGCGTGAGTAGGATTAGTGCTCATGCGAACAGTGAACCCGGCAACTGGGGTACAAAAAAGGCCCGGACGCCCGACTGAGTTCGCTCGAGCACGCTTTGTCCACATCTGTCGCAGCGCCGGCATGCCGGACGAGGCGATCGTCGGCGCTATCGCTCCCGAGAAGCTGCCCGGCCGTACTCTCCCCGCGAAAGAGCGCCACAGGCTGATCCGCAAAATGGTGAACCGCTGGGAGCAGCCGGCCGGCCGCACCGTGCGCGACCCCGAGCGACGGCGAGAGCTCGGCTATGCGCTCAAGGCCTGCGGCGGCGAGTGGGTCACGATGAGCCGCGAGCCGGGATGGTCGGGCGATGAGAGAACCGCTGCTGCGATGGAGCGAACCGCGCGTCAGTTAGAGCGCCAGGCGCGCGCCGTCCAGGCTGCCGAGCTGGCCGGGGAGCATGATGCCGCGATCGGGTGACGCCGCCGACTATTGCCGCCTCGTCGAGAGCAAGGTGACCGTTCTCCGTGAACGAGCGCGTCAGTTGGTCGAGCAGCGCGAGCGGCCCGTGGTGAGATTGAGCATGGACACGCTCACGGACGAGGACCGTAAGCGCTTACGTCTCTGACGACGGCGAAGCACACCATGGCGGCCTTAGGCTAAGAGCCCTCATCGCAGCCGCATTAGCCCTGGCCGCACCCCCCGTCGGAGCCCAAGGATGAACGGCATTTCAGCGACCCGCGTTAGGCGGGAGCGCCTGCAGCGCGGCGGCTAGCCGAGCGCCGATGTACGCGTAGCCCGCCGCGGTCGGATGGTGCTCAATCGGCCCGATGAACGTATCCGCGTTACCGTCACCCTTTGGCGTTACGGTGCTCCCCGTGCCAGTGATCCACCGCGTGTTGTCGATGAACCAGCCGCCTGCGCTAACGACCGCCGCGTGAATCGCTTCCCGCTCCTGCGCCAACTGCGGGCTGACCAGGCCATTAGGAAACCAGGGTCCAAGCGCGAAGAGGCGGGCGTTCGGGAGAGCTTGGCGGATGCGTCGGAAGAGAGTAACGGCGGCTTCGCTGAGTGCCTGTGGCGTCGTCCGTTCGAGATCGTTCAAACCGCCTGCGACGATCACCGTGTCGGGGTGATACTGCAGTACGTCAGCCTCTAGTCGCTGCCCGAAGTTGACTGCGTAGCCTGGGAATACATAGCCGGTGAAGCCGATTGCGGAAGCCCAGACGTCGCCGAGGCCAAGCAAGTGCCCCATGGTTTGCACGTATCCTTCGAATGGGACTTCGATGCCGAAGCCCGCTGTCCATGAGTCACCGACGACGATGGTGCGGGGTCCAAGTGGCATCCGGGGTGCGAGGAGGCGGCCATTCGTCGGCTTCGAAGCACCGAGGAAGCTGAGACCGTTCCCGTCGAGTTCAAGGACGATCGTGCGTCTCGCTGGACGGCGAAATCGCAGCCGCAGGTCATACGTTCTCCATCCCTGATCTGGCAGAAACTCGATCGGGCCCGGTGAGCCGTTTACTCGGACTCGAAACGAATAGCCCTTGCCAGCCGCTATCCGCAGGATGACTCTGCTGCCCGTCGCGGTTAGGCCAACGCCCCAGGCGGGATACAAGTTCGTTTCGTTACCGGCTACTACGGGCCTCGGGCGATACGTAAACCGTCCCCATCTCCCGGGGAGGGGGCCGATGGGTGCGCCGAAGTATTGGAACACTGACGATTCGGGCGGGATGCGCTCGCTTGCTTTGTCCAGCGTGGTTTGGAGGCTCTCCTCGACTCCCCGAAGCGGCGGTGCGGTCGCCCAGGCTCTGACGTACGACGTTCCGCCGAGATCGTCTGCGAGGGCAGATGGCCCCCAAGCGCACGCGCACACGAACGCAGCGGTAAGGAGACTGAGCAGACTGCGACGCGGAATCAAGTCGCTGGACGTCATTGGCGCGCTTCAGAATCAAACGTGGACCGAGGTGCAGTTCTTTTGAGAACCAGCGCGCCCAACCTCCGACGACCTGGCACTTGACCCCAACAGATCTCCGGCAAGCCGTGGGAGTCGTTATTGTCGATATACCCTGGGCGTTTCGGCCTTGGGGTAGAAGTAGAGGACGACCGGCTGGCCTTTGAAATCGGAGAGCTTGACCGCGCGCCCGTCCTGGTCTGAGAGCTCGAAGTCGGGGGCGATGTCAGCGGGTTCGATCATGGGGGGATTTCCGACGACGAAATGTGCGGCATTCTCAGGATGCGGTGGGTCGCGCGGGATGCGACGTTGACGATAGAGGACTCGCTTTGAAAGGAGCGCGAAATGTCTGCACCGGCACTGTCTTCGGACCTTTCCATCCGTAGGTCGCGGCCGTCTTCGTCCTGGCTGCACGCGAGGGAGCTGTGGGGAGGCCTGGCGATCATCTCGATGTGGCTGGCCGTGTTGTTCGTGGGCATCTTCGGAGGGAACGTCGTAAGCGGCAGTCCCGGGGGCAGCTATTCGTCATGGCCCGTGGTTGTCGTGGTCGCGGTTGTCGCGTTGTTCGGCACGGTCGGCGTCGGGCGCCGCGCCTTCCTTGCCCCCGCCAGCGATGACCTGCGCGAGGCTATCGAGGATGAGCGGCAGGCGCGGGAGCAGCTTGCAGCAGAGGTCTCCGACCTACGAGCAAAACTCTCCGGCTGAGATTCGCCACGGTCGTCTTTGCTCAGGCAAAGTCCCCGACTGACTGACACTTCATAAAGAGCCCGGCGTGTCTTCTCTATCGCGTGCTCTTCTTCACTGCGCTGCGCGCTTTGCCTGCGGCGTTCTTGGCTTTGCCCGCGGCTTCCTCAAGCATGCCGCGACTCTCCGTTCCGGGGCGGTCAGCCGCAAACCCGGCTTCACGTTTCACACGGCCTTTTAGCTCTTTTGCTTTGCCCTCCACTCGTTGCTTGCGATCACCCATCACATATCTCCTTTCTCTCATCGATCATCCACGCTCGGCTACCTCGCCGTCCTGTCGAGCTGGCGCGCACGCCGGACGGTCGGATCTGTTTGTTACCCGGGCGCCGTCGGCATTACACGTCGGCGCCCACAGATCGGTTGACGCGGCGCCCAGACACCCGATCCGGGGCACCAACCTCCTGCCGCGGGGTGGGCCGCCTTCTTCACCAAGGGAGATGTTTTGTGGCGCCTTTACGACTTCGAGCGAGACAGCGAGTGATCAGGCGAGGCGGAGGTATCACGATCAGAGTGCGTCGGGGCGGGCCCTTGGTTCTTGATTCGAGGCCCGCTGCGCCTCCCGCGTCGCGTCCCCGCGCTTCTGCACTACGAGATAGCCGGCGTGCTGCTCCGCGACGGCCTCGATGGTCGCGTCGACGTGCCCTGGTATCACAATGAAGCGGTTCGCCCTCGCGTGAATCCGCCGCAGCTCACTGGGCGGGATGCGCAGTCGGCAAGTGCAGGCCGCGTCCGCGCACTCGCAAAAAAAGCCCATGCGCGGTGGCGCATCGCCGGATGACTTGGTCGCGATCCACTCGTTGACACGTTGGGTGAGAACCTCGGTCTGAGCGGCACGCGGGTGTGTTGACTTGCCCACGATAGTTGATTACCCGAGCCGCAATGCCGCAATCGCTTGGCGTTGATCGTCGGATTCAGTCCTCGCCGAGCAGCGGGGCACAAAGAGAATGGTAAGCGGCGGCACGCCCCCGCCGTGCCCCGTCACGCCCCCTCTGGGGGGCAAGCGCCCTCCGTCCATGGCGCTCGACCAGGATACGCCGGAGTGCGCCACACGCGCGACGCACCTAGGCCGTGCCGCGCTCCGGTCTTACCCGGCACGAGCGCGAGGTAACCCAGGCAGGTGCACGCCAACAGCCCCTCTTGACGCGGTGTGCGCAGTCATAGGTGTAGTCGCATCACCACAGAGTGTTTGACTCATATGCGCACCGGGGTATTCCCGACGAAGAGCCCACAAGGCTCGCGAGTGGCCCGGCCGCCCCACCCCCGGGTGGAGGGCCCGTATTGGCGTTTCTACCGCGGCGCCGATTCCCTACTCTCCGCGCGGCGGCGGAAGCGCCATCGCCCTTGAAATCGCTCCGGCGTTAGCATAGATTTCACGCCGTCCGGCTCGCGGTTTGAGCCGGCGATCGGCGACAGCGCGGACTCTGGGGATTGGAGTGGACGTTCTGTCGTCACGTCCATGCGGAGAGCGCGAAGGCTCGCTCGGACCGGCGTGCGGAGCCAGGCGCGTTCGGAGCGCCGAAAACCCAGCTTCGTTAGAGGGTGAACTCGATGACACGCGGACTGACGGTCCAGACCTACAGGCAAGGCGGGGTCTACACGGTCATTCTGAGCGGCGAACTCGACCTCGCGACGGCCGGCGAGGTTGAGACGGCAATCGCTGACTTTCACGCGAATGGACAGGACAAGCTCGTGCTCGACCTGAGCGAACTGGAGTTCATGGACTCCACGGGGCTGAAGTTGATTCTCGCGACGTGGTGGCGATGCCAGGAGACGGAGCGAGAACTCGGTCTCATTCCTGGCTCGCCCGCAGTGCAGCGGCTGTTCGAGATCAGCGACCTGCTGAATGATCTGCCCTTCAAGCACTCGGAGCGCTGACGCGTCCTCGCGGCGCCTATCCTCGTAGTGCTCACGCCCCGCGCGCCAACCACCAGAACCCGACGATGACCCTCCCCCACGACGATCTCGGCGCAGGGCCGGCGGTGATCCTGCTCCACGCCGGAATCGCCGACAGGACGATGTGGAGCGAGCACCTGGAGCCGCTTGCCGGGGCCGGCTTTCGCGTGACCGCAGTCGACCTCCCCGGGTTCGGCGAGGCGCCGGTGGCCGAGCAGGAGGACGCGCCGTGGACAGACGTGCTCGCGACGATGGACGCGCTCGGCATCGAGCAGGCGTCGCTCGTCGGCAACTCCTTCGGTGGCATGGTCGCCCAGCGCGTCGTGGCGGTCGCTCCCGGACGCGTCAGCGCCGTGGCCCTGATCTCCAGCAGCGCCCCCGAAATCGCTCCCTCGAGCGCCTTGGAGGCGGCCTGGGCGGCCGAGGAGGCCCCCCTCGAGCGCGGCGACCTCGACGCGGCGACCGCGGCCGTGCTCGACGCCTGGTTGCCCCGCCAGGCCGACTCCGCGCTGCGTGAGCGCATCGCGACCATGCAGCGGCGCGCGTTCGAGCTGCAGCTGAACGCCGAGCGCGCGCCGGAGGGCAAGGACCCGCTGGAGGACGGCCTCGCGCCGCTCGCCGGCAACGAGACGCCAGCCCTGCTGCTCGCCGGCGAGCACGACATGAGCGACTTTCACGACGCCGTCCCCGCGCTCGCCGCAGCGCTCGCCAACGCGCGCTGCGTGACGCTGCTGGGCGTCGGTCATCTTGCGCCGCTCGAAGCGCCTGCTGCCTTCCGCTCCGTCCTGCTGGAGCTGCTCGGCGCCGTGTGCGTGGCGAAGTAGCGGCCTCAGAGCATCGCCGTCTCGGCGGGAAGCCCGAGCAGCAGCCTGCCCGGAAGCTCGCGTGAGGCGGCGTTGACCTGAAAGTGCGCCGTCGCGGTGTATGCGTCGCGGAAGCGCCGCTGCAGCGGCGAGTCGTCGTAGATCGCGCTCCCGCCTGCCAGGTCGAAGAGCGTGCGCACGACCTCGGCGGAGGTGCGCGCGGCGTGCGTGGCCGCTAAACGGAGCCCGTTGCGCAGCGGCACGTCCACCGGCTCCTGATCCTGCGCGGCGCGCCAGGCAGCCTCGATCGCCTGGTAGTAGAGCGCGCGTGCGGCGTCCAGCGACGCCTGAGCCTGCGCCACGGCCGCCTGGGTCGGGGAGCGCTCCGCGAGCGTGCGGGTCGAGGCCATTCCCACCTTGCGTGCGGCCAGCTCGACGAACTCGTCCATCGCTCCCTGGGCGTTGCCCAGCGCCGCAGCGGTGATCGACAACGCGAAGTAGCCGAAGATGGGAAATCGGTAGAGCGGGCGATCGATCAGCGGGCCGTCGAACAGGGAGAACAGGTGCGCCTCGGGCACCCACAGATCGCGCGCGACGGTGTCGTTGCTGCCGGTCCCGCGCAGGCCCAGCGTGTGCCAGGTGTCGAGGATCTCGAGCTCCGCGCGCGGCATCGCCACGACGCTCGGACGCACGTTGCCGGCCGCGTCACCGTCGGCGCCCTCGAGCAAGCAGCCGGCGAAGAACACACCTGCGTCGGCGATGCCGCTGCAGTAGGCCCAGCGGCCGTTGACGATGAACCCTCCGTCCGCGGGCCGCGCCCTGCCGCGTGGCGCCCACACGCCCGCATGGATTCCGCGCGGGTCGCCGAACAGGGCGCTGCGGCTCTCGCCCGGCAGGTAGGCCGCCAGCAGGCTGCTCGTGGCCGCGATCCCCACGCACCACCCGGCCGAGGCGTCCCCGCGCGCTATCTCCTCGGCGCACCTGAGCGCAAGGCCCGGCGCCAGCTCGGTGCCCAAAGCCTCGTGCGGTGCGCCCGACATCATCAGCCCCGAGTCGCGCAGCTTCGCGACCAGCTCGTCCGCGAGCCGCCGGCGCGCTTCGGTTGCGGGAGCGAGCTCGCGCGCAAGCCGCGCGATCTCTCGCGCGCTCTGTTCGAGCTGGCTCGGCGACGCTTCGGTGCTCGATATCCGGGTCATGGCCTCAGCGCAGCAGCCGCGAGAGCCTGCGGTCCTTCAGCACCCGGCCCTCGGTCTGGCATGCGGGACAGTATGCGATCACGTAGTCCTCGAAGTGCACGGCCTGCAGCGTCGCACCGCAGCGCGGGCAGGGCTCGCCCTGGTGGCGGTGCACGCGCAGCGGCATCGGCAGCTTGTCGGGGATCGGCAGGCTGAGATGCCCCTCGTAGTGCGCGATCGCCGCCCCCAGCGTGTCGATGATCGTGCGTCTCAGCCGCTCGGCCTCGGCCGCGTCCAGGTCGGCCCCGCGCTTGTACGGCGAGAGCTCCGCCGCCCACAGGATCTCATCGACCCACGAGCGCCCGATGCCGGCGATCACGTGCTGGTCGCGCAGCAGCGCATGCAGCGGGCGGGGCACCTCGAGCAGCTCGCGGAGCTGCGGCGGCTCGGGCCAGGCTTCGGGGCCGAGCGTGCTCAGCGCCTCGTCGGAGTCGAGCTCCGCGGCGCGCAGCAGCTTCACCCAGGCGGCCTGCTTTGAGCCGAACTCCCGTAGGCGCAGCTCGCGTCCGTCGGCGATCCTGACGAGCAGCCGCGAGGTGCGATCGCGCGGGCCGGCGCGCTTGTCGAACAGCTGCAGCCGCCCGGCCGACATCAGGTGGATCAGCAGCGCAAGCCCGCCCGACGTCTCGATGGTCAGGTGCTTTCCGCGCCGGCCGACCGCGGCGACGCTCTCACCCGCGAGCGCCGAGAGCGGCGGCTCGAAGCTCCTCAGAGCGTTGATGCCGGGAGCGAGCGCCGATTCGATCTCACTGCCGCGCAGCGCCGCGTCGAGCAGCCGGGCGGTTATCTCGACCTCGGGCAACTCGGGCATCTGCCCTCATCGTAGGGACGCTCGCAGTATCGCCAGCGTCGCATGGCGCGCCGCAGCCCCGCCGGCCGGCGCCGGCACTGGGCCGGCGCCGGTCAGAGCTCCCCTCTCCGCGTTTCAGTGAGCCTGGATCGGCGGACCTTCGTACTTGACGCCCGTCGGGCTCGTCCAGCGCACGCGCCAGAACGCTCCCTGGGCGGAGGAGCTGAGGCTCCAGTAGCCGTGGCTGTCGGTGCTGAGCACCTTCAGGGTGCGATAGCGCTTGGAGTGCTTGGAGCGCACCAGCACCGTCACCGTGGTAGCGGCGCTCGCGGGACGTACCAGCCCCCACAGCGAGTAGTGGTGTCCGTGCCTTGAGACCGTCAGCGGAATCGGCCAGCTGCTGTAGAGCGGCTTGGGCTTGCCGTTGACGTACTCGAGACCCGTTTGGAAGCCGACGAAGCCGCCGTGCACGCTCGAGCCCGGCTTGCCGCCGAGCGGATCGTCTTTGAGCAGGTACTGCGAGAACGCGGCCACGCGCGGGTTCGAATAGGCGATGTGCTCGGCCATCGCGTCGTATTCGGTCTGCTTGGCGACCGGCACCCCGAGCTGCTTGTTGGGGAAGCTCTGGACGCCGAACTCGGTCAGGTACATCGGCACGCCCGAGGGGATCGCATGCGCGCGAGCCGCCAGGTTCAGCGCGCGCGAAAGGCGAGAGATCGTGCCGATGGTGACGTTATCGGCGCCCGGCGTCACGAACGTCGGAGGCACCGCGATCGTGTAGGCATGGTGTGCGTAGCCGGTCATCTGCAGCTCGCTGCAGTGGCTCGATTTGCGGTAATGGCTGTCGAGACACAGGGCGGCCCGTAGGAACGCCAACGGCGCCACGTCGTGCAGGACACCTTCGCGGTGCACGTTGACGCTGTCGTAGCCCGTCGGCGCCGTCTCACCGAAGAGGACCGCCGGATTGGTGATCCCAGCGGCTTGCAGGCCTTCGTAGCCGGCCTGGTAGAGGCCGCGGTAGATCTTCGGCGATTCGGGCTTGCCTTTGGAGTTGAACTGCGGCTGCAGGAACGCCGGATGGTTCGGCTCGTTCCAGATCGAGAACAGCGACACCTCCGAGCCGTAATGGCGTCCGACCGCGGTCATGAATTCCTTGAAGGCGGACGGGGCCGGGCGGGTCACGTACGGCGCCTTGTGGTTCGAGGTCGCCCAGCGCGGCACCGGCGCGGTGACGGTCAGCAGGATCTTCCAGTGCAGGCGCACCGCTTCTTCGATCAGCGCGTCGTACTGGCCCCACCGGTAGTTGACCGGGTTGGTCAGGTCGAGCGCGGGCTTTGTGGCGGATGCCGCATAGGGCGCGACTTCGGCCCAGTACAGCTCGATGCGCAGGGCGTTCACGCCCAGGTGCTGCAGCTGCGAGATCGAGTGCGGCCGCGTCTTCTGGCTCAGCAGCGTGTTTGAGGCCTCGAAGTATGTGACCTCGCTGCGCGAGGCGAATGCCTGGCCGGCGCCCGCGCAGCAGGTGAGCAGCGCGGCGGCGACCGTCGAAAGCAGGAGCATGCGGGATTTGGACATGGTGGCTACGACACCTCGGCGCAGGGAAGGTTGCGGTGCAGATAGCGTTTCAGCGGTGAGCGCACCCATCGCTGCGGATGACATTGTCAACACCCATGCGGACGCCGAGGACAACGCCCGCCCGCCACTGCTCGTTCTCGAGCCGCTGGGAGACTTCTTCGATGAGCACGCGATCGGCGAGGGGGAGCTCGTCGCGAGCCCCATCGGCGACGGCCATTCCAACGTGACCTACTTGGTGCGGCGCGGCGCGGCGGAGGTCGTGCTGCGCCGTCCGCCGCGCCCGCCGCTTCCGCCGAGCGCCCACGACGTGCTGCGCGAGGCACGCCTGCTGCGTGCCCTGCAGGGCACTCCGGCGCGGGTGCCGCGAGTGCTCGCGGTGTGCGCCGATGAGAGCACGATCGGGGCGCCCTTCTACGTGATGGAGCGGATCGAGGGCGAGCCGATCGTCTCGAGCGTGCCGCCCGAGCTCGATACGCCCGAGCAGCGTCGCGCGATCTCCGAGGAGCTCATCGACGGGCTCGTCGAGATTCACGCGGTCGACTGGCGCGCCGCGGGGCTCGAGGACTTCGGCAGGCCGACGGGCTATCTCGAACGTCAGCTGCGCCGCTTCACGGGTCTGTGGGAGCTGAACAAGACGCGCGAGATACCGGCCGTCGAGGGCGTCGGCGCGTGGCTCGCGGAGCACCTGCCGAGCTCGGGGCCTGCCACGATCGTTCACGGCGACTACCGCCTCGGCAACACGATCTTCGCGCCCCGCGCACCCGCACACCTGTCCGCTGTGCTCGACTGGGAGATGGCGACGATCGGCGACCCGCTCGCCGATCTCGGCTACCTGTGCATGATGTGGACCGAGGCCGGGGACCCCGAAGAAGGCCTGCGCGAGCATCTCGGCCACGTCACCAGAGCCCCCGGCTTCCTCACCCGCGCCGAGCTGATCACTCGCTACGAGCAGCGCTCGGGGCGATCGATGAGCGACATCCGCTGGTACACGACCCTGGCCCTGTGGAAGAGCGTCGTGTTCATGGAGGGCAACTACAAGCGCGCGATCGCCGGCACCACCGACGACCCCTACCTGAAGACGTTCGGCGAGGGCGTACTCGAGCTCGCACGCCAGGCCGAGGCGGTGGCGCATGGCAGCTGAGCGAAGCGCGCTGCTGATCGACTGGGGTGGGGTGCTCACGACGAACCTGTTCGCGTCCTTCAGCGCCTACTGCGTGCGGGCCGGGATCGAGCCGGACACGCTGCTCGGTCGCTTTCGCGCGGACCCGTCCGCACGAGACCTGTTGATCGCGCTCGAGACCGGCGAGCTTGCCGAGGCGGCTTTCGAGCTGCAGCTCGCAGCGCTGGTCCGCATCGATCCCGAGGGCTTGATAGACGGCCTGTTCGCGCAGGTGGCGCCCGACACCGCAATGCTGGACGCCGTGCGGTTGGCTCGCGAGGCGGGAGTCCGCACGGCGCTCGTGTCGAACTCCTGGGGCGTGCACCGCTACCCCCACGAGGTCATGGACGAGCTCTTCGACGGCATCGTGATCTCCGGCGAAGAGGGCATCCGCAAGCCGGCCACGCGCATGTACGAGCTGGGTGCTCAGCGCGCCGGCGCGGTCCACGCGGAGTGCGTGTTCGTCGATGACCTGCCGTTCAACCTCACGCCGGCCGAAGAGCTCGGCATGGCCGTTGTGCACCACACCGACAGCGATCGCACGATCTCCGAGCTCGAACGCCTGCTCGGCGTGTCGCTGCGCGCCGGCGAGCCGGAGAACGTGGGCTAGTTCGAGATCGTGGCGGCCGCGCGCTCAGGCGCGACGGCCGCGCCCATACAGCAGCTTGAACAGCCGCGCGAGCATTTTCGAAGTGCGGCTCTTGTACGGGTACATGTGCGCTTCGCGCTTCATCGCGAGGCGCGAGGTCACGACGATCGCCTGCTGGGAGCAGTACTTGCGGATTCCGCCGGCGCCATGGCGCGAGCCGATACCCGACGCCTTGGCGCCGCCCATCGGCATCTCGAGCGCGGTGTAGTTGACCATCGCGTCGTTGACGTTCGCCGCGCCGACCTCGATGCGACGAGCGATCGCCTCGCCTCGCGCCGCGTTGCGCGAGAAGACCGATGCGCCGAGGCCGTACGGCGAGTCGTTGGCCAGCCTCACGGCCTCCTCGGAGTCGCGCACCTTCATGATCGGCAGCGTGGGCCCGAACGTCTCCTCGGTCATGCACTTCATCGTGTGGTCCACGTCGACGAGCACCGTCGGCTCGTAGAAGCGACCCGCACCCGGCAGCTCTTTGCCACCGGTGAGCACGCGCGCGCCCTTCTGCGTCGCGTCGGCGACGTGGTCCTTGATCGTCTCGAGCTGCGGCGGGAACGTGATCGCACCGACCTCGACCGATCCGAAGCCCTCCGGCTTGCCGACGCGCAGCGCCCGCACTTTCTCTGACACTTTCGAGACGAACTCGTCGTATACGGGCTCCTCCACGTATACGCGCTCCACCGAGATGCACGTCTGGCCGGCGTTCTGCATCGAGTAGTAGGTCGCGAAGTTGGCCGCGCGCTCGAGATCGGCGTCGGAGAGCACGACCATCGGGTCCTTGCCGCCGAGCTCCAGGGAGGCCGGGATCAACTGCCGCGCGGCCGCTTCGGCGACCTTCCTGCCGGTGCGCGTCGAGCCTGTGAACATGATCATGTCGACCTGCTCCACGAGCGCCGCGCCGGTTGCGCCGCGCCCGGTCGCTATCTGCAGCACGTTCTCGGGCAGGCCGCACTCGGCCAGCCCTTCGGCCATCAGCAGCGACGTCAGCGGGGTGACCTCGGAGGGCTTGAGGATGACGCTGTTGCCGGCCATCAGCGCGGGAATGCAATCGCCGAACGAGTTCGTCAGCGGGTAGTTCCACGGGCCGATCACGCCGATCAGCCCGAGCGGACGGTGGCGCAGCACGAGCTTCTTGCCCTTGACCAGGAGCTGGCTGGACTTGATGTGCTCGTCGGCGAGGTAGCCCGGCCCGTGCTTGGCCCAGAAGCCGAATGCGTGCCCGCCGTAGGCGATCTCCGCGAACTCGGCGTCCTCGTAGGTCTTGCCCGTCTCCGAGACGATCGTCTGCACCACTCGCTCGGCGTTGTCCATCAGCCACTTCTGCGCACGGAACATCACGCGAGCACGGCCGTCGAAGCCGTATGCATCCCACTCGGGCTGCGCGTCGCGCGCGCGCACGGCCATCTCCGCGATCGCCTCCGGCCCGAGGTCGGGAACGCTCGTGACGACCTCGCCGGTGGCCGGGTTCTCGACTGGAATGTCGCCGCCCTCGGGGGCGCCGTTGGCCGAGGCGAGGGGCGCCTCGCTCACCTGCTCAGATGCGTGCTGCTCGACGGTTGCCATCTCGCTCTCCCCTACTAGTTCGCTCGGTGCAGAGAGCACACAGCCTACTCCCACGCGGGAGCACGCGGCGCCTCAGGCGGAGAGTTCGAGCGACTCGATGCCGATCGGATCCAGCGGGCGGTCGGAACCGTCGGTCTGCACGCCCTCGAGCGTGTCGACGACGTCCATCCCGCTGGTCACCTGCCCGAACACCGTGTGCTTGCCGTCGAGCCACGGGCAGGCAGCGGCGGTGACGATGAAGAACTGCGAACCGTTGGTGTCGGGGCCCGCGTTGGCCATCGCGAGCGCCCCACGCACAACCTTGTGCTCGTTGATCTCGTCCTCGAACGTGTATCCCGGACCGCCCGTCCCGGTGCCCTGCGGGCAGCCGCCCTGGATCATGAAGTCCTTGATCACGCGGTGGAACGCGAGACCGTCGTAGAAGCCCTCCCCTGCGAGCTTGCGGAAGTTGGCGACCGTGTTCGGAGCCTCCTCGTCGAAGAGCTCGAACACGATGTCACCGCGGGTGGTGCGCATGGTTGCGATCGACATGCGCCTACCTTACCGTACCCCTGCTGGACGTGGCGAGTGGCGCGAGGAGGTGAACCCTCCACGCGCCACTCTTTCCATCCGCGCGCTTACGCGGCCGTGCAGTGTCGGCGGTTCACCCTAGAAGACGGTGTTGGCCTCGATCGCTTCTTCGTATGTGGTTTCGGTCGTGAGCGCCTGGCCGGACTGTTCGAATGGCGCGCCCGAGAAGCTGCTTTCCAGAATGATCGTTCCAGATCCGACGAATTTTTCCGGTTTCTGTTTGCCTTTCGTGGCGGCGTATTTCTCGGTCATTTTTGTCAGCATTTTGTCCGCAGTGATTGGGTGCAGCGTAGCTCCCTTCACTTTCACGGTTATGCCAGCACAGGAGAATTCTGTGAGCGGTGTGCCCGGGGGTCCTTCAGGGGTTAGTTCCTGGGCCAGCTTGTTGTTCAGCGGCGGTTTCGTGCCTTCTTTTTCGACCCCTATGCGACCGTGCATGGGTGCGATCTTGATTTCCCCTTCGGCCTGTTTGCCACCCATTTCGCTGTGGCATTTGAAGCCGGAGCTCGTGCATCCCGTGAAGGTCGCGTTCACGTGACCGAGTTCTGTGGCGCTGGCGATTTCGCCCGTGGTCGACTCGCCTTCGCACACCACTTTGGTTTTTTTCACCGTTTCCAGTGTCGCTTTTGTGGCAGGTTTGATGTTGCTGGTAAAGCGGTTTTTCGCGCCCGGCCCGGGCGTCCATTCGTATTTTTCGGCTTTCGCTTTTATGCTGGTGCAGGCCGATGTCGCGTATTTGCCGCCGGCTTTCGCCACACATTTTCCGAATTCGGGCGCGGCCGATGCCGACGCGACGAACGTCGCGCTCATTGCAAACACGGCAATGACGCACAGCCCCACGATCTTGATGCGTTTCATCTTCTCCACCGCTCTCTTTTGTGCCTGTCTCCGGAGGACTACGAGTGTGCGCGATGCTATGAGCCCCCTCGATCGCGAACCAGAGTGGGAATCCGCGTACCCGGGTGGCGCACTACGGACTGGGACAGCGAGCAGATGACGACCGCTGAGCCTCGTCGCGGTCGACGTGGGTCTACCTCGCGCCTACACGCTCGAGCCGCTGGCCGCCACCCTTGACCCCGCGCCCGTCGAGCGAGTCGATCACCCGCTGCGCCTCGCTCGCGGGCACCGACAGGAAGGAGAAGCGGTCGAGCACGAGCACGTCGCGCACCGCCTCGCCGTCGAGCCCGCTCGAGGAGGTGACGGCGGCGACGATGTCGGCCACGGTCACGCCCGTGGCGCGCCCGCCGTTGAGAACGAGCTTGACGTAGGCCTCGTCGTCGTCGCGGCGGGTTATATGCGGCTTTGAGTGACGGCGCGGACGCTCTTTCACCGGCGTCGGGCGAGCCTCCACGCCCCTCTCCCAGCGCGCGATCGAGGTGCCGATATGCCGTTCGATCGCCAGCAGCTCGCGCTTTTGACGGCTCTCCACGAAAGTGATCGCCCGTCCGGAGCGGCCCACGCGCCCGGTGCGCCCGATGCGGTGCACGTAGATGTCGGGGCTCGTCGGGACGTCGTAGTTGATCACGTGGGTGACGGTCGAGATGTCGAGGCCCCGGGCGGCCACGTCGGTGGCCACGAGGATCGGCACGCGCCCCGCCTTGAAGGCCAGCATCACGCCGTCGCGCGAGCCCTGGCTCATGTCGCCGTGCAGTGCGCGAACGTTCATGCCGCGGTCTTGCAGCGTGCGGTACAGCTGGTCGCAGCGGATCTTGGTGCGCACGAACACGATCGCCTGCTCGGGAGCCTCCTCGCGCAGCAGCTCGACGAGCGTGTCGGCCTTGTTGGCGGCTTCGACAGGTACCTGGAACTGCGCCACGGTGTCGATCGTGAGCGTCTCCGCCTCGACATGGATCAACTCGGGCTCATACATGTAGCTGTCGGCGAGCGTGCGGATCGGCGCCGGCATCGTGGCCGAGAAGAGCGCCGTCTGGCGAGAGCCGGGCGTCAGCGAGAGGATTTTCTCGACGTCCTCGAGGAAGCCCAGGTCGAGCATCTCGTCGGCCTCGTCGAGCACGAGGAAGCGACAATCGTGCAGCACGAGCGAATGCCGCGAGAGCAGGTCGAGCACGCGCCCCACGGTTCCGACCACGATGTGCCCGCCCGCGCGCAGCTGTGCCTGCTGGGTGCGAATCGGCGCCCCACCGAACACGGCCACCACGTCAACGCCGCTGTGCGCTCCGTAGCTGCGCAGCGCCTGTGTCACCTGGATGCACAGCTCCCGCGTCGGCGTCAGCACGAGCGCCTGCACGGAGTGCTCGGAGGGATCCACATACTCGATCATGGGCAAGCCGAACGCCGCGGTCTTGCCGGTCCCGGTCTGGGCCTGGCCGATCACGTCGCGCCCCTGCAGCAGCGCCGGGATCGCCTGCTCCTGGATCGGGCTCGGCGATTCGTAGCCGACGTCGCGGAGCGCCTGGAGCGTCGAGGGCGAGAGCCCGAGGTCGGCGAACGTGGTGCTCACTCGGCGGGGTCGAGCAGGAGCTTGCCCATGGTGCGCCGCTCGGCCAGGTCGATCTGCGCCTGCGCCGCCTGCGCGAGCGGGTAGACGTTGCCGACGATCGCCTTCAGCTCGCCCGCGGCGGCGCGCGCGAACAGGTCGGCGAGCGCCTCGGCGAACATCTCGGGCCGCCTCAGGCAGTGGAACACGTAGAAGCCGACGACGGCTCGCGAGTGGCGCAGCAGCGAGCCGGTCGAGACGCTGTTCGGTTCGCTCGTGGCGATCCCGCACACGACGATCCGCCCAAACGGCGCGAGCGCGCGGTAGGAGGCGTCGAACACCTCTGCCCCCGACATATCGAAGACGACGTCCACCGGCTGCCCGGCGTTGGCCTCGATCAGACGCTCGGCGAGCCCCGCCGGCGCCGGATCGACGGCGGCGTCGGCGCCGAGCTCGAGCGCCAGCTCGCGCTTGGCCTCGCTGGAGGCGGTCGCGATCACGCGTCCCGCTCCCATCGGGTGGCCGAGCTGCACGGCGAGCGAGCCGACACCTCCGGCGGCCGAGTGCACGACCACGCTCTCGCCCAGACCGAGGCGGGCGGCGGTTCTGTAGAGGTGCCATGCGGTCGTGCCCTGCATGATCAGCGCGAGCGCGGTGCCGTCATCGACCCCATCGGGGATCGAAAAGACCTGGTTGGCGGGCGCGATCGCGTACTCGGCATAGCCGCCGTCACCCACCAGCGCCACGACGCGCTCGCCGGTGTCATCACGAATACCGGCAACCTCACGGCCCGGTATCAGCGGCAGCGAGGTCTCCTGCACATAGGAGTTGGTGCGCGCGTGCGTGTCCGCAAAGTTCACTCCCGACCGGCTGACGCGGATGAGCACCTCCTCGGGCCCCGGCTCGGGATTCGGCAGCTCGACGAGCTTGAGCACCTCGGGTCCCCCGAACTCGGTCATCTGGATCGCGCGCACGGCTCCGAGGCTATCGGAGTGTGCGCGCGCTCCGGGGCCAGCGTGCGCCGACTCCCCGCGGCGCGGCGGCACGCGGCGGGCAAGCTCGTCTAAGGTGCGCGCCCATGGCAATCACGGTGGTGGGATCGATCGCGTATGACAGCGTCAAGACACCGTTCGGTGAACGCGAGCGGATGCTCGGCGGCGCGGCGGTCCACTTTGCGTTGGCCGCTTCCTTTTTCGAGGATGTGCGCGTCGTGGGCCCGGTGGGCGAGGACTTCGGCGAGGAGCAGCTTGGCGTTCTTCGCCGGCGGGGTGTGGACGTCTCCGACGTCGAGCGCGTTCCCGGCGGCAAGACCTTCTTCTGGCGCGGCGAGTACGGCTGGGATTTGAACTCGCGCGAGACGCTCGATACGCAGCTCGGCGTGTTCGAGGGATTTCAGCCGAAGCTGTCCGAGAACTCGCGGGCCAGCGAGGTCCTGTTCCTCGCAAACATCCAGCCGGAGCTGCAGCTGGAGGTGCGCGGGCAGCTGCCGGATGCACGCTTCGTCGCGCTCGACTCGATGAACATGTGGATCGAGATCGCGCCTGGGGCGCTACGCAGCGCGATCGAGAGCGTCGACTGCGTGATCCTCAACGATGCAGAGCTGCGCCAGCTGACCGCCAAGCCAAACGTCGTCGCCGCCGCCCGAGAGCTGCTCACGTGGCGGGCGCCCGGCGGGGAGCGGCCCGGCCCCAGCGTGATCGTGGCCAAGCAGGGCGAGTATGGCTCGGCGCTGATCACCACAGAGGGGTTCTTTGCGCTGCCCGCATATCCGCTCGAGTCCGTGATCGATCCGACGGGTGCCGGCGACACGTTCGCGGGCGGCCTCGTCGGCTATATCGCCGCGCACCCCGACCAGCAGCTGAGCGACGAGCTCCTGCGACACGCGATGGCGCATGCGACGGTGCTCGCGTCGTTCAACGTCGAGGAGTTCGGCACCGAGCGAATGGAGCGGCTCACCGGCGGCGAGATCGTGGCCCGGATCGCCGATCTGCAGGCGATGACACAGTTCAGCGGCACTCCACCCGCGCTCAGACGCTGAGCCGGGACAGTCCGGGGGTTGTACGTATCCCGCACCGGGTATACGATCGGCCGGCGTGGATGCCTGGACTTTCATCTGGCTGATGGTCGCGCTCAAGATCCCTGTAGTCGCGCTGTTCCTCATCGTGCGCTGGGCGGTCCGAGCCGAGCCCGAGGTCGAGCCGGGCGGAGATGGCGGGATCGGGCCGCTTCCACGACCGCTGCACCCGCACCATCCACGCTCTACGCTTCCGCGCCTTCCCAGGCGCGGGCCGCATCGCGGTGCCCTGCCGGCACCTCCCGCGCGCGTGCGCGGGGCCACTGCGCAGCTGCGGCTGCCCCGCTGATCCGGCCACCCCGTGCGGCGCCGGCGCCGCACGGCGCAGCCCGCAGGGTTTCTGGCGGATAATCGCTACGGTTGACAGCAACGGCGGACAGGAGAAGCGCATGACTACCGAGACACAGGAACAGCGGCACGCGCAACAGCAGCATTCCGCCGACGGTGCCCAGGGGCAGCGGGAGAGCCTCACGGTCACCGACAACCGCACGGGAGCGAGCTATGAGCTGCCGATCGTCGACGGCACGGTGCGCGCGATGGACCTCCGCCAGATCAAGGCGGGCGAGGGCGACTTCGGGCTGATGGCCTACGACCCCGCCTACACGAACACCGCCTCCTCGCGCAGCGCGATCACCTACATCGACGGCGAGGCCGGCATCCTCCAGCACCGCGGCTATCCGATCGAGCAGTTGTGCGAGCACTCGACCTATCTCGAGGTCGCCTACCTGCTGATCCACGGCGCGCTGCCCACCGCGGCGCAGCTCGAGCACTGGGTCCACGAGATCACGATCCACACGTTCGTGCACGAGAACGTGAAGGAGTTCATGCAGGGCTTCCGCTACGACGCCAACCCGATGGGCATGCTCGTCGCGTCGGTGGGAGCGCTGTCGACCTTCTACCCGGACGCGAACCGCATCCACGACGAAGAGGTCCGCGGGATGCAGATCATCAGGCTGCTCGCGAAGATGCCGACGCTCGCCGCGTTCGCCTTCAGGCACAACATGGGCCAGCCCTACGTGTATCCCGACAACGACCTCAACTACTCGGGCAACTTCCTCTCGATGATGTACAAGATGACCGAGCTCAAGTACGAGCCGGACCCACGGCTCGCGCGTGCTCTTGACGTCCTCTTCATCCTCCACGCCGACCACGAGCAGAACGCCTCGACGAGCGCGGTGCGCTCCGTCGGCTCGACGCGGGTCGACCCTTACACCGCAGTCGCAGCCGGGGTCGCCGCTCTCTACGGCCCGCTGCACGGAGGCGCCAACGAGGCGGCTTTGCGAATGCTGCAACGGATCGGCAGCGTCGAGAACATCCCGTCGTTTCTCGAGGGCGTGAAGGCAGGCGAGGAGCGGCTGATGGGCTTCGGCCACCGCGTCTACAAGAACTACGACCCACGCGCGCGAATCATCCGGGAGCACCTCGACGCCGTGTTCGAGGTGCGTGGCAAGAGTCCGCTGCTCGATGTCGCCTCAGAGCTCGAGAAGCGCGCGCTCGACGACGAGTACTTCACCTCCCGCAAGCTGTACCCGAACGTGGACTTCTACTCGGGGCTCATCTATGAGGCGCTCGGCCTGCCCGTCGCGATGTTCCCGGTGATGTTCGCGATAGGCCGCACGAGCGGCTGGATCGCGCAGTGGCTCGAGATGGTCAACGATCCCGAGCAGAAGATCGCTCGCCCGCGTCAGATCTACACCGGCGATCGCGACCTCGACTACGTGCCGATCTCAGAGCGCTAGCCCGACACGCGTCACAGCACGAGCGTCGCGCCATGGCGGCGCAGCCACTCGCGGTCCTCGCGGTAACGCGGCCAGCGTCGCGCGAGCAGAGACCAGAATCGCGGCGAGTGATCGAGGATCTCGAGATGGCACACCTCGTGCCAGACGACGTAGTCGAGCACGCTCTCGGGCGCCATCAGCAGCCGCCAGTTGAAGCTCATCCGCCCGCTCGGCGAGCACGACGCCCAGCGCGTGCGCTGCGCGCGGATGTCAAGGCCGCTGTAGGAGCTGCCGGCGAGCGTGGTCGCGCGCTCGAGCCGCGCGGCGATCTCCTCGCGCGCGGCGCGCCTGTAGAACCGCTCGATCGCCGGTGCGGCCTCGGCGGCTGGGACCAGCAGCTGCTCACCGCGCCTGTGCACGCGCGTACGACCCGGCTGCGGCACGAGCTCGAGCGCCGTGCCCAGATAGGGCAACGTGCCGGCGCGTGCGGCGATACGCGCCTGCACCTGCCTGGCCTCGGCCAGGCGCCGCTCGATCCACGGGCGCAGCTCGCTGACCGCGGCCGCCGCCGCCCGCTCGGGTGCGCGCGCGGGGAGCACCACCTCGACCCCGCTGTGCGCGTGCACATTCACGCGCACACGCCGCGCGCGCTTTGAGCGTCGCACGGTGTAGGGGATCTGAGCGTGTGAAACCGGCGCGGGCATCGACTCGCCAGGGTACGCATCGCGGCGGCAGACCACGATCTGCTTGCACGTCGCCTCGCTGCTGCCCCGCGGTGCGCGCCGAGCGAGGAGCCCGGCGCCGGCACCTCTGCGCAGCGCAGGGATGGCCGCTGTCCTCAGGGCGCGTACGCTTGCCCGGTTGCAGCCCAAGTTCGACAGCGACCGCACCCACGCGCAGACCTTCGACGAGGAGCTCCTGCAATGGCTCGGCGACGAGCCGGCGGCCGTGCGCAAGGCAGACGCCGAGCGCGTGCGCGACATCGCCGCGGAGCTTGCGATGGGCTTCGACGCTCTGGCCCGCGTGAGCACAGCCGTGACAGTGTTCGGCTCGGCGCGCACGCCGCGCGAGCATCCGGACTACGCGCTTGCGCGCGAGCTCGGCGCCGCGCTCGGGGAGGCGGGCCACGCGGTCATGACGGGCGGCGGCGCAGGCATCATGGAGGCCGCCAACCGCGGCGCGCGCGACGTGGGGGCGCTGTCGATCGGCTGCAACATCGAACTCCCGCGCGAGCAGTTGCTCAACGAGTACGTGGACATCGGGCTGCGCTTCCGCCATTTCTTCGCGCGCAAGGTGATGTTCGTCCGCTACGCCTGCGCGTTCGTGATCTGCCCCGGAGGGTTCGGCACGCTCGACGAGCTGTTCGAGTCGCTCACCCTCATCCAGACCGGGACGATCCACCACTTTCCCGCGATCCTGCTCGGCACCGGCGAGTGGGACGGCCTGCTGAATTGGCTGCGCGAACGCGCTCTCCCGGACGGGCGGATCGAGCGGGCCGACCTCGATCTCCTGCACCCCGTGAGCACCGCCTCCCAGGCGGTCGCGATCGTCGAGACTGCCATCCGCCGGCAGCGCTCCTACGCGCGCGAGCACGCTCGCCGGGGCGCCTCGGGGCACACGCCCGCGGGGCAATAATCCACGGCATGCAGAGATCGAGCGTCAGGCTGCCGCGCGATGTGCGCTCCCCCTACGAGGTCTACCTCAACGGCGTCCGCCAGCAGCTCGGAGTGGACTACACGGTGCGCAGCGGCGCGCTCGTGTTCGAGCGCGAGCTGCGCAAGGACAGGATCAGCGGCTGGCGTTGGCTGCTCGGAGCCTGGGGCGTTGGCACCTACCGCCAGAACGACTCGGTGGATGTGCGCTACGAGGCCGCCGACGGCTCGCCGCGCGTGGCCGAGGGTCTCGAGATCGAGCCGGGGTAGACGGCCTTCTCCCAAGGTCGCATCAGCTTGAGCGCGCTGAGGATCGCGCGCGTCGCGGGTGAGCGGTTGAGCGTGTAGAAGTGGATGCCCGGCGCGCCGGCGGCGAGCAGCTCGGCGCACTGCAGCGCCGCGTAGGCGACGCCGAAGTCGAGTACGGCCTCGCGATCGTCGCCGCGTTCGTGCAGCTCGCGCTGCAGAGCCTCGGGGATCGAGGCGCCGCACATCTTCGCCATGCGCTCGATCTGCCCGACGTGGGTAATCGGCATCACGCCGGGGATGATCGGCACGTTGATGCCGGCCGACCGGGCGCGCTCGATGAAATCGAAGTACACGGAGTTGTCGAAGAACAGCTGCGTGATCAGGAAATCCACGCCCACGCCCACCTTCTCGACGAGGTGTTCGAGATCCGCCTCGGGGCTGGTCGCGTGGATGTGCGTCTCGGGAAAGCAGGCGGCGCCAACCGCAAAGGGGTAGCCGGCGGAGATCATCTCGACTAGCTCGCGCGAGTACTCGAGGCCCCCCTCCGTCTTGACCCAATCCTCCTGCCCGGCGGGAGGGTCGCCACGCAGCGCCAGCACGTTGTCGATTCCCGCGGCGCGCATCTGCTCGAGCGTGGCGCGCAGCTCCTGCACGGTCGCACCGACGCAGGTGAAGTGCGCCATCGCCTCCAGGCCATACTCGTCGCGGATCCGCCTGACGATCTCGATCGTCTTCTCACGGGTCGAGCCGCCGGCCCCGTAGGTGACGGACACGAACGCCGGCTCGAGCGTGCGCAGCTCGGCGAGCGCCGTATAAAGCCGCTGCTCGCCCGCCTCGTCTTTGGGCGGGAAGAACTCGAACGAGAACACCGGCCCCTCGCCGGCGAGGATCTGATCGATGCGCATCGCCTCAGATTACGCGCTCCCAGCGCTCCGGCTCGCCCGGGATGCGCCGCACGTTGCCGAGCGCCTCCAGGTGTGTGAGGTACGCGAGGATCTTCGAGAGCAGCCAGTGCGCGTTCTGCTGTGAGAGCGCGTCGCCGTACACCTGCGGCACGATCTCAAAGGCGGTGAGCGCCCCCGCGGAGAGCGCTTGCGCGACGGCCTCCAGGCGCTCCTGCACGAGCTCTCTGTTGGCTCTTATGTGGGCGTGCACGTCGGTGAACGTGCGCCCGTGCCCCGCCAGGCACAGCCTCGCTCCGAGCCGCTCCACGGCGTCCAGCGAGCTCAGGAATTCACCCGCAGGGTCCGGCGTGTAGCCGTAGTCGAAATACAGCGAGATGCGCCCGAGCAGGTGATCGCCGGAGATCAACAGGCGCCGCTCGGGCTGGAACAGGCACACGTGCGAGGGCGCATGGCCGGGCGTCTCGTGAACGGTCCATTCGCCGAGGTCCGTGTCGATGACCACGCCCGGCAGCAGCTCGCGATTCGGCTCGATCACCGCGGCGATGCCCGACCCGCGCGAGCTGCGTTCGGCGGCGTAGCGGCGCAGCGGCTCCTCGGGAACGCCGCTCTGACGGGCGACCTCGATGCGGCGTTGCCACAGGGACTCGGGATCTTCGGCCATGCGCCTCATGTGCTCCCAGTTGGGGTGCATCCACAGCTCGCACCCGGCTCGCTCGACGACGCTCGCCGCCTGTCCGTAGTGATCGGAATGGGCGTGCGTGCACACCACCAGGCGCGCCTGATCGAGGCGCAGGTTGCACATCGCGAGCGCGCGCTCGAGCTGCGCGAGGGAGTCGGGCTGGTGCATCCCGGTGTCGAACAGGACGAACCCGTCCCCGGCGCGCACCGCCCAGGCGTTGCAGTGAGGGACACCGGGCCACGGCAGCGGTAGGCGCAGGCGAAAGACGCCCGGCAGCACGCGCTCGCCCCGTCCCAGCTCGCGCTTGCCGATCCCCTGCGACACGTGGCGCAGACTAGACTACGCGTCTTCAGCCGGGTAAAGGAGGCGGTATGGGCGAGGTACAGGACACGGGCGGGACGCGCGGCGCGGGCGACGCGAGCGCGCAGGACACCAGCGAGGCGACCACCAAGGTCCAGGAGGTCGCCGCGACTATGCAGCAGGCGCGGCGCAAACGCATCTCCGGCAGCAAGGCGGAGTCGGTCGCGCGGCGCTACTTCGCGGCGATCAGCGAGCGTGATCTCGACGCTGCTGTGGGCATGTGGCAGCAGGGCGGCAGGGAGAACGTGCGCGGACGCGTGGACGTTCTTGCTCCCGAGGGCGTGCGCGACTTCATCGGCGAGCTGCTCGACGCGATTCCCGACCTCGACATGCAGGTCGTCTCCACCACAACCGAGGGGGAGCGCTGCGGCGTGCAGTGGCGGATGACAGGCACCTTCGCGGGACCCGGGCATTTCGGCGGCGTCGCGCCGACGGGAGATCCGATCGAGATCGAGGGCTTCGACCTGATCACGGTTCACGACGGCATGATCAAGAGCAACGACGCGTTCACCGACTCGATGACCTTCGCGCGCCAGATCGGCATGATGCCCCCGCAGGGCTCGATGGCCGAAGAGCGCATGATGGGCGCGTTCAACACAAAGACGCGCGTCGCCTCGCGCCTCGGCGCCGGCGAGGCGCGGCTGGTGGCGCAGGGAGTCTGGGTGGTGCAGGGCCAGCCTGGTCGCTGCAACGTGTACCTGCTCGAGGACGACGGAGGCGTGACCGTCTTCGACGCCGGCGCGCGCACGATGAAGCGCGCCGTAGCGAGCGCGGGCGCGAAGCTCGGCGGCATCAAGCGCGTGGTGCTCGGCCACGGCCACACCGACCATCGCGGGGTTGCAAGCGCGCTGAACGTGCCCGTGCTGTGCCATCCGGACGAGGTGCAGGACGCCGAAGGCAGCGGCGGGTTCCGCTACTGGCCGGCCGACCTCGCGGGCCTGCCCGCGCCGATGCGGGTGCTCCACCGCCTGCTGCATCGCTACGCGTGGGACGGCGGGCCCGTGAAGATCGCGGGCACGGTCTCCGAGGGCGATGAGGTGGCTGGCTTCCGCGTCATCCACCTGCCCGGCCATGCGCCCGGCCTGATCGCCCTGTGGCGCGAGTCCGACCGCCTTGCGCTCAGCAGCGACTGCTTCTACACGGTTGACATGTGGGGGCGCGATTGCCCGCCGCACCTGCCCTCGCCCGTCTACAACTACGACACCGCACAGGCACGCGAGAGCATGCTCAAGCTGGCCCAGCTCGAGCCCGCCGCTGCCTGGCCCGGCCACGCCAAGCCGGCCACCGGCGACGTGCGCGCGCAGCTGGAACGAGCCGCCGCCGAGGCGAGCTGAGGAGTGGGCAGGCGCGCACGCCGCCAGGCGAAGCTGAGCGCGCCGCACAGCGACTACACCGACCCCGACGGCAGCCTGCTCACTCTGCGCGGATCGCTCACGGTCGGCTCGCGGCGCGAGTACGAACAGGCCCTCGCCGGATCTGCGTTGTCTCGCGAGGACGCTTGGCAGCGTGCGGCCGAGCTTCTGTTCGAGCGGCTCGCGGTCCGCTGGACGATCGCGGGCGCGCCCCCGATAGAACGCCAGCGCGAGCTGCTCGCCAGGCTGCGCATCGCCTCCCCGCAGGAGCGCGCCTGGGTGCGCGACGCCCTGCGCGAGCACTGCGCCGAGCACTTCCCTGACGTGAAAGCGCCCTGAGCTCAGGCGTCCGAGAGCAGCTCCAGCCGCGCCCCGTGCGAGCTGCCGGCCTGAACGAAGCGCGCGGTCGCCGGGCTGAGTACGAACTCCAGGATCTCCCCGTCCTGGCCGCGCACCTGCAGGCGCCTGCCCTGCTCGCGCACGGCGAGGACTGTGCCCGGCTCGAAGTGTCCGCCGAAGTGGGCGATGCGCACCGGCGCACCGACTCGCGGCAGCTGTCGGGAGGGCCTCGGCACGCGTCGATCGTAGGGCAGGCGCGTGGCCGCGCATGATTCTGGCCAAATGCTTAACGCGAGCCGCTCCCGCTGACGCTACCGTCACTCGCATGCGCCGCACCAAGATCGTCGCGACCATCGGACCCGCCTCGCGCGAGCCGGAGACGCTCGTACGCATGGTCGAGGCCGGGATGGACGTGGCGCGACTGAACTACTCGCACGGCACTCTCGAGGAGCACGCCGAGACCGTGAGCCGCATCCGCGACGCGGCGGGAAGGGCCGGGCGCCCGGTGGCGATTCTGCAGGACCTCCCGGGCCCGAAGCTTCGCATCGGCCCGCTCGTGGACGACTTCGCCGAGCTCACGCCGGGCGAGCGCCTGACCATCTCGGGCGGGGATGGAGAGCGCCCCGGAGACGCGCACCACATGAGCATCTCCTGGGCGGGCCTTGCCGACGTGGTCGAGAAGGACTCGATCCTGTACCTGGCCGACGGCTCGGTACGGCTGCGCGCGGTCGACGTGCGGGCCGCCGAGCACGAGGTGGAAGTCGAGATCGAGGTGGGCGGAGCGGTGGCCTCGCGCCAGGGGCTGAACATTCCCGGACCGGTTGCCGCGCTGCCGACGCTGCCGGAGGAGGACCTCGAGCTGCTGCACCACGGCGAGACGGTCGGCGTCGACATGGTCGCGCTGTCTTTCGTGCAGGGCCCGGAGGACGTCGAACAGGTGCGCGCTCATACGCGCCTGCCGCTGATCGCCAAGATGGAGAAGCCACAGGCCGTCGAGCGGGCCGAGGAAATAATCAAAGCCGCCGACTGCGTGATGGTCGCGCGCGGCGACCTCGGCATCGAGTTGCCCATCGCACGGGTGCCGATCGTGCAGAAGCAGCTGCTCGAGCTGGCCGGGCTGCTGGCGCGGCCGTCGATCACCGCGACGCAGATGCTCGACTCGATGGTGAGCTCATCGCGACCGACGCGCGCGGAGGTCGCCGATGTCGCGAACGCGATCCTCGACGGCACCGACGCGGTCATGCTCTCGCAGGAGACCGCGATCGGCGCACACGCGGTCGAGGCCGTTGCCACGATGGCGGCGGTGGCGGTGCAGGCCGAGTCGATCGCGCCGTATGAGAGCTGGAACGACCTACGCGTGCGACGCACGGAGTCCGACCCCGCATACACGATCGCCCACAACGTGTGCGTGGCCGCACGCGAGCTGCGGCTCGACGCGCTGGTCATCCCGACGCTTTCCGGGCGCTCGGCGAGGCTCGTATCCGCGCACCGCCCGACCGTGCCGATCTTCGCGCTCTCGCCGGGCAAAGAGACGGTCAGACGCTGCAGCCTCATGTGGGGTGTGCAGGCGGCGTCCATGCAACGTCATGAGACGACCGAGGCGTTGATCGCGGACGCGGCACGGCGCGTGGTTGAGCTCGGGTGGTGCAGCGCGGGCAGGCGCGTGGCGATCACAGCAGGCCTGCCCTCCGGGCGGCCTGGCACGACGAGCCTGATCCAGATCCAGGAGCTCTGACAGGCGGGGACCGTTAGAGCCAGAAATGGCTCTGTAGAGGCAAGACCGGTGTGGCGGCGCAGTCGGTGTCGCCGGTAACATCAGCCGTCGCCGGCCTGTGGGCGCCGAGCCGCGCGGGTTCGATCAGCTGCGGCTCGGGCCTACTCCGCCAGCCCGACGGCTTTGAGGGCCTCGCCGGGGTCCAAGCCGACCTCCACGCGGGTCACGCGACCGTCGCGCAGGGTCCAAATCGTCGCGTAGGTCCGAGTGTCGAGCTCCACGCCGCTGCCTCGCCCGCGGGCGTGGCTCGTCTCGAGCACCACGACCCGGTCGCCGGCATCGATGAACTGCTCGGGCACGACGCGAAACTCCTCCCACACGTCGCGAATCTCGTTGTTCAGTCGCGCCAGCCCCTCAAGGCCGCGATAAACGGCTGGGTTGAAGACTCGGCGCGACATATCTATTTCGAAGTCAGGTGCAAGCAGGTCTGCAGGCGTTAGGCGCGAATCGCCCGCGCGTCCCCGCTCTCGAAAAGCCACCAGCGCGCGCACGATCTCCACGTTCTCCTGCGACACCGCCTATCCCCGTTCCTCGGCGAGGAGTTCGGCGGCAGCACGGGCCGCGTGGAAGTCGCTGTGTTCGTCCGGGGCCAGAATCGTGTCGCAGTCCCGACGACTCAGCTTTCACGAGCGAGCTCGAACCAGACGCTCGTGCCCTCGCCCGTCTCCACTCCCCAACGAGTCGCCGCCTTCTCGAGCAGGAACAGCCCGTACCCGTCGTTGATGCTCGCCGGGTCGCGTTGCCGCGGCGTGAAGCCAGCGCCGGCGTCGGTGACGGTCACCCGCACCGTCTCCTCGGATGTCTCGGTGCTGAGGATGACCGGCTCCTCTAGAGGAGCGTTCGAGTGGAGCACCGCGTTGGTCACGACCTCGGAGACGAGCAGCGCCAACGTCTGCGCGGTGCTCGCGCTGAGCTTGAGCCCATCTAGCTGCTCCGACACCGCCGCCCGCGCGAGCGCCGGCGCATGCACGTCGCGCACCAGCGCGAGCTCAACCGATTTGACGGCCAGCTCGCGCTCCCCCGAGCGCTGGGCCGTCATCGCCCCGGAGGCTCCTCCACGAAGGGCAAATTACGGTCGGCGCCCGTGATGTGAAAGACCGAACGAGCCGGCTCGGGTGGCGCGATCAACTCGAGCGTGCAGCTCGCCTCGGAGGCGCGATCGTTGAGCGCGATCAGCGTTCGCAGTCCGGAGGAGTCGATGAACGTGATCCCGCCGAGGTCCACCACGAGGCCTGAGATCTGGCGTGAAAACAGCTCATTCGCGACCTCTTCCAGGCGCGGTGCGCTGGCGATGTCAAGCTCGCCGCTCACCTCCAGGCGGGCGCTGCCGGGCTGCGTCTTGCTGTGAATCTCGAGTGGAAGCGACTTCACCATGAAGATCTCTTTACCCGCCCAACGGCATTCGCTCACGCGAGCGAAACCGCGCATTGCTCATCATCGGTTGTCCTTCTGCGTCGCCGTGAGTATCTCCTGCCGGCGAAATACGTCAAGTGCAGGGAGTTTTCACCTACGTCGCCGCTCCCCCCACGGCCTCGCGCGACGCGAGCGGCTTCTAGCCGCGAGCTGCGACTCCCCTGTGGCCATAGAAGTCCGCCTCGGCCTGGCCCAGCTCGGTTACCGGCTCGTCGCCGTACATCCACTCGCGTGCGATCCGATGCCAGTTGGCACTCGCCCGCAGCTGGGAGAGGACGGCGAGCGTGAGCATCTCCATACGCCGGCCGAACAGGTGCTCGGCGCGCATCGCCTGGTGGCGCATCTCGCCGAAGTGCCGCGAGCGCGGGTCCGAGCTCTCGATCATCACCTGGGTCGCGATTTCCGGGGTCAGCGTGACCGGTTCATCGGCGGTGGTGTACCACCAGATCGCGTCGCGCACGAACGCAAGCAGCCGCTCCGGGTCGACTCGGTCGGGTTCGGGCAGGAAGCCCGACTCGGCGAGCAGCGCGTGCAGGGTCGCCTCGTCCCCCTCGACAACCGCGCGCTGGCACGCGAGCTCCAACTCCACCGGGGCGGGCTCGAGCCGCTTGAACAGGCCGAAGTCCATGAACGCGACCCGGCCGTCGCTCTGCAGCAGGAAGTTGCCCGGGTGCGGGTCGCCGGAGAACTGCCGGTGTCGGTAGAGGCACCCGAGGAAGAACCTGAACACGATCTCGCCGAGCCGGTCGCGTTCGGCCTGCGAGCGGTGCTTGAGCTCCTCGAATCCAACGCCGCGTACGAACTCTGAGACGAGCACTCGCTCGCGCGTGAGGTCGCTGACTACATCGGGCACCACGATGAACGGGTGCCCGGCGAAGATGCGCGCTAGCGAGCGCTGGTTCTGCGCCTCCAGCTCGTAGTCGAGCTCATCCACTATCCGCTCTCTGATCTCTTCGGAGATCGCCTTGACATCCAGAGCGGGCGTCATGCGCTTGAGCAGGCGCATGATCATCTCGAGGTTCTGCATGTCTGCGCGCACAGCTGCGGCGACGCCCGGGTACTGGACCTTGACCGCGACCTCGCGGCCGTCCTCGGCCAGCGTCGCGCGATAGACCTGCCCGATCGAGGCGGCGGCGACGGGTGCCTCGTCGAAGGAGGAGAACACGCGCGCCAGCGGCTCTTCGAGGTCCTCCTCAATCACACGTCGCATCTGCTTGAAGGACACGGTGGGCGCCGCGTCGCGCAGCTTCGCGAGCTCGTGCTGGAACTCGTCGCGATGCTCCTCGGCGACGAGGCCCACGTCGAGAAACGACATCACCTGGCCGAGCTTCATCGCAGCGCCCTTCATCGTCCCGAGCACAGCCACTATCTGCTTCGCGGTCTCAAGCTGGCGACGCGCGAGCGCCTCCTCCGCGGCGTCCTCACCACGCGTGACGTTCGCCGCACGGGTCCCGAACTGCTTGACGGCCTCAGTCGCAGCCAACGTGGCCACGGTGGCCGTGCGCCGCGCACGCGAGGTTGGAATCTTCTCGTTCTCGCGCGCCATGCCTAGACCATGCTACGACCAGGGCGCTCGATCGCCGCTGCGGGTCAGCCGCCGCGCTCCACGCGCGAGCCCGGCACGATGTCGTCGGATCCGTCCTCCCAGCGCACCCAAGCCTTGGTGCCGCCATCGTAATCGGCTCCGAGGAGCACGAGCGTGGCCGGCTGGCCAAGCGCCGTGCACCGCTCCGAGCCCTCCCGGTCCAGTCCGCGCCACACACGTATGAACGGGTTCGACTCCCACTCGCGTCTGACCGTGCTTGCCTCCGCGTGGCCCGGATGTATCGGCGTGTCCCCGGGCAGCTCCATCAGCGTGCCCATGATCGAGTCCTTCAGCTCGACATAGGTCGTGTGGCCGGGCGCGCGCACGCCACCGACGGAGTCGCGGAACAGCGTGTCGCCGGTGAACACGCCGACCTGCCGGTTGCCGTCGAGCCCGTGCTCCTCGACGAGGAAGGAGAGCATGCCGGCAGTGTGGCCCGGGGTGTGAAGCGGTCGCACCGAGAGCCCGCCGAAGGTGAGCGTCTGGCCTGCGTCTAGGATCCCGAGCTGCTCCTCGGCGCCTTGCCCCTCGCCTGCGCCGTTGCCCTGCACGGCTCCCTGCGCCGCGGTGCGCATCAGCTCGTGCTCGCGCGAGCTGATGAGCACCTCGAGCTCCGGCCAGCGCTCGCGCAGGGCGTCAAGCTCGCACACGTGATCGAAATGGTGGTGGGTGAGCAGCACGTGCGTCGGGGTCAGGCCGAGCCGCTCGGCGGCCTCGATCAGCGGTGCCACGGGACCGCCCGCGTCGATGAAGAACGCGGGTCCACCCTGCCCGTCTGCGAGCAGGTAGGTGTTCGAAAGGAACTGTGGGTGTTCGGAGCGCTCGAGGATCATCGGCTCATTCTTCCAACACTCGACGCGCCTAGCGGACGCGCTCAGCTCCTCCCCCGGCGGCGAGCTGTGGGCCCACCAGCTTCGAGAGACCTGCCAGGTAGCTCTCGGCGCCCACATCCGCGCGCCACTCGAGCACCGGGATCGAGGCGGCACACTCGACGACGCGGCGATGCGCCCGCTCGAGCGTTGGCGCGGTGCTCGCCAGCGCCACGGCACGGGAGGTGCCCACGGTGCGGTAGCGGTTGCCGGCGAGCGCGACGGCCGAGGAGAAGAAGACGAGGGCGCCCTCGGCCTCGATCCGCTCGCGCTCGACGGTGAACTCGTATGGCCCACCCGCGCGCAGCGCGTAGTCGGGCGAGACCAGGTACAGCACCACCGAGGCCTCGGGCCGCAGCGGCACATCCGAGGGGGCGAGCCGGCGTTCGCAGATGCGCTGCATCACCTCCGCCCAATCGCCCTCGAACAGGCTCATGATGTTCATGCACTCGGGGTCGCCGAAGCGGGCGTTGAACTCGATCACCTTGACGCCCTCGGCGGTGGCGAAGAAGCCGCTGTTCATGACGCCGCTGAAATGCCGGCCGAGCTCGGCGAGGCGGGCGATCACGCGCTCGATGATGGAGCACGCCTGCGCGTAGTGGTCGCGGGTCATGAACGGCAACGTGTCCTCGGCCAGCGAGAGCGAGCCCATGCCGCCGGTGCCGGGGCCCTCGTCACCGTCGTAGCGGTAGGGGTAGTCGTAGGTGGCCGGGGGGAAGACCACGGTGCCTCCGTCGCTGATCGCCTGGATCGTGAACTCGGGGCCGGTGATCTTCTCCTCGATCAGCACCGACTCTCCGGGGCCGCAGCGTGCAAGCAGCTCGGCCGCGTAGCGCTCAGCCTCTCCGTGATCGGCCAGATGCGGTCCCATCACCTTCACGCCCTTACCGCCGGTGAGACCCGAGGGCTTGACCGCGACCGGCGTGGAGCCGAAGAACTCCATCGCCTCGGCGAGCTCGGCGGACGAGGTGACGGTGCGCATCGTGGGCACGGCCTCCGGCGCGATTTCGCCAAGCAGCTTTCGTGCGAATGCCTTGTTCCACTCGATCTCGGCGCCCGCCCGCGTCGGCCCGACGGCCCGGATCCCCTCGGCGTTAAGCGCATCCACGATGCCCGCGGCGAGCGGCTCATCGGCGCTGACCATGGCGATATCGATCTCGCGTTGGCGCGCGAACGCCGCTACAGCCCGGGGATCACGGACCTCTCCGGTCGCGTGACCGCCGCCGGAGCCTGCGGCGTAGCGCACGATCGTCGGGTTCTCGTGGCCGACGAACGCATGCAGCTCGCTGTGCTCGGCCATGCGCATCGCCAGCGCACTCTCGCGCCCGCCGTGGCCGACGATCAGGGTTCGCACGCCCGAAGCCTAGCGTTAGGCATCTCCTGCCTCGCGCAGCTCAGCAGGTTCGCCGCGGGACGCACGGCGCGATCACGCGCAGCTTCGACACGTCGATCGGCACCCCCACGAGCGACCCGTGGCCGCCGAACGATCGGCTGCCCGCGGCCCGCTGCACGAACGCGCTCAGCTGCCCGGGATAGCCGAAGCTCGTATATGACAGGTCGTCTTCCTTGAGCAGGCTCATTTCCGTATAGGGGCCGCCGTTGGTGTCCACCACATACACGCCGTAGCGGGCCATTGCGCGCATGATCGCGAGCTCCCAGGCCGGAGCATGGGTGGCGGCGATTTCAGCGCTGCTCATGTTCAGCTGGAGCAGGCTGCCGAAGTGGGGAGCCGGGCCGCCGCAGACCTCGTCGCCGTGGGCTCTCGCCGGCGAGGGCCACACGTCGCGGTAGGAGACGCATTGCGCGGTCGTGGCGAGCGCGTGTTCGATTTTGCCGGCCGCGAGTTCGGGCGCACGGATCAGACCGCCGAGCAGCCCCAGGTGAGCAGCCTCGCCTTCTCCGCCCACCCCGGTTCCGCTCGCGGCTCCGATCGGGATGCTGCTGGCAGCGCTCGCGACGATCTGGCCGTTGCTCGGCGCCTGCGCCCTCCAGAAGTCGTACTCGCGCCCGGTCGCCTGGTCGATGACCGCCATGTGGCCGTCCGAGGCGTGCTGCGGCCTGGCGCCGGGCGGTATGTGCAGGCGCAGGCCGGGCTGGCAGTACCCGCCTTGGCGGCACACGACCCTGACGAGCGGGTCGCTCGCGCGCGCCCAGTACACGGGGCGGCTGCCGCCCGGGTCGAGCACGAAGGCGCTCGAGCGCCCGTGGGCGAAGGACCAATTGTGCGCGACCATTTCGCGGACGATCGATGCGGAGTCGCCTTCGAGCCGCGGGTTGGCCGGGATCGCCGTGTTGAACGGGGACGTCGGCCCGTAGGGATGCCAGCAGGCCGGCGGCCAGTGGCCGGCCGTGAAGCTACCGAACCCACGAGCTGCGCACGGCACCTGCACCGGGCGCGCCGTCGCGCGAACGGCGGCGGCGCTGGGCTTCGCCGGGCCTCGTGAGGACGCGCTCCACGGAGCCGCGCCAGCGAGAGTGGTGACGACGGCGATCACGGCCACTGCGGCGAGCGCGAGCAGTGTCGTTGCGCGAGCGCGACCCGTCTCCCTCACGCGCGTCGGTGTCTGCGGTCGGCGCGGAGGCCGGTTGCGATGGAGCAACTCCACGGCTTCGAGATTATGGTGAGTTGCGGGTGCACACGCGCAGGGTCTCCGCGGCGGCGCGAGAACTAGACTGCGCGCATGGCGCTGATCCACACCTGCTACCGCATCACCGACATCGACCGCTCGGTCGCGTTCTACGAGGCCCTCGGATTCAAGGAGGTCGGCCGCATCCCGATCCGCGACGAGGCCGTCAACGTCTTCATGAACCAGCCCGGCGACGGCGACATGCCGCGCCTCGAGCTGACGCACAACTTCGGCGTCGACTCCTACGCGATCGGTACCGGCTACGGGCACATCGCGATCACGGCCGACGACCTGGACGCGACGCTCGCGCGCCTCGCAGACCAGGGCATCCAGCCGGAGAAGCCGCCGTATTCGATCCGCGAGGGCGGCTCGCGGCTTTGCTTCGTGCGCGATCCCGACGGCTACAGGGTCGAGATTTTGGAGATGGGCGCATAGCGCGCTCCGTTTCAGCCCTCGCGCGATCGACTGTCGTGAATTGGCTAGAGCTGCAGATCGCGCGTTGATCGCCGGTCAGTCCGGTGCGTGCGGAGCCTCACCTTCCGCGGCAGACCCCAGATCGGTGAGCGCCCGCTCGCGACTCGAGTAGAGCACCAGCCGTACGACCCTTCCGTCACGTATGCGGAAGAGGTTCACGGTCTCGGTGTCGGCGCGCGTTCCGCTCAGCCTGCCGGTGCCACTCATGCGCCCGAAGACAAGCACGTGCTCGTCGTCGAGAGTCCGGTACTCGTGCGCTTCGGCGCGGAAGTCCTTCCAGGCGCTCAGCCACTCGCGCCATCCGCCCGACGAGGAGACGCGCCCCCTGAGCGCATCACCGTCGAGGGACTCGGGCCTCACTAGTTCGATATCGGGATCGGCCCAGTCTCCACGCGTGAAGTCGCCGTGTTCCCACGCCTCATAGATGGAGCGCACGAGCTCCAGATTCGCCGAGCTCACCCGCCAAGCGTCGCACACGACGCCCGCTCGCGCCTCGCCTCTCTTGGCAGAGACAAAAGGTCCCCTGGCGCTAACCACACCGATCGCCGGGCGAGGTCGTGGCACGTCGCCCTTGTTTCTTTTCGTGCACATCCCGACGCGTACAGGGTCGAGCTAATCGAGCAGCCGAGCGTCAGCGAGGCGCGAGCCTAGGGTCGGTCCTCGCCAGGTGGAACCGTCATGAAGGGCCGGCGCCAGCTACCGAGGTGCACGACGTCCTCGGTTCTCTTCCTGTCGGCACTGAGGTCCTGCGGACGGTCCGCCGGGTAGCCGACTGAGACCGCACCGATCGGCTTGAACTCCGACGGGACATCGAACGCTGCGCGATAGCTCTCGAAGCACTCGCCGGGCAGACCGAAGAAGCAGGCGCCGAGTCCCTCGTCGATGGCGCTCAGGAGCATGAGCATCGCCGCGAACCCGGCGTCGATGTCCCAATAGGGTGCGGGCCAGCTTTCCTGCGACCGCTCAAGCCCCTTGTCCTGCTGTGCGTAACGGTCGACATACGCGTCCTTGTTCGAGTGGACCACGATGATCGCCGGGGCATCGATGTTGGCGGCGAGCCACCGATCCGCATTGGCCGGCGGCGTGACCGCCTCGCGAAAGCGCGCGAGATCGGGTGGCTCGAGCAGCACAAGAAACCCCCAACCCTGCACGAAGCCGGCCGACGGCGCCCTCAGCCCGCGCTGCACGACGCGGGCGATGGTCGCCGCGGGGACGGAGCGCTGCTCATAGCTCCTCACCATCCGGCGGCGGCGGACTATCTCTGCAAACTCCACAGCCGCACGCTACCCGTGCTCGTCGTGCTCCACCGCAATCGGCACTTGAGATCAGTCCCAAGGACCGGACGCGAGATCTGAGGTTCGAGTACGGTCAGGGTTCAGGTGCGCCAACCAAGGGGGAGCCATGAGTGAGCAGAACGTCGAGTTCGTCGAGGGTGTCTATGGCGCGTTCGCGCGAGGCGATGTGCCCGCCGTGCTCGGAGCATTCGCTGAGGACATTGAATGGTTCGAGGCCGAGGGGCTGCCATACGGGGGCCTGTACCACGGCCCCGAGGCCGTGGCGCAGAACGTGTTTGGCCCGATCACAGAGGATGTTGAGGGCTTCGCGGTCACACCCGAGCAACTCATCGGATCCGGCGCGACCGTCGCGGCAGTCGTCCGCTACACGGGCACCGGCAAAGCAACGGGCAAGGCGCTGGACGTGCCGGTAGTCCACGTCTGGGATATCCGTGACGGCAAGCTGGCGCGCTTCCGGCAGTTCATCGACACGGTCAAGTTCGCGGAGGTCGTTCCCGCGGGCGTGGCGGCGGCGTAGGGCGTGACCCACCGGGCCGCGTTCGCGGCCATGCGCAGGTCGCCGGCCAGCGCGTAGGATCCACGCCTCCGACCTGCTGCTTGTCAACAAGGGGGGATCGAAAATGCAGTCGATCGCATTCGCCGCGCCACTGCTGCCGGGAAAGACCGAGTCTGACCTCGAGGCGATGGCGAGCGTCTCGAGCGGAGAGCGGCGCGCCGAACACGAGGCCTCGCGCAAGCGAGCGGGGATCAAGCGGGAGTCGGCATGGCTTCAGCGCACACCCGCCGGCGACGTCGTGGTGGTGCTGATCGAAGCGGACGACGTGGAGGCTGCGATGGGGACGCTCGCAAGCTCACAGGAGCCGTTCGATGTGTGGTTTCGCGATCACATCAAGGACGCCCACGGGATGGACATGGCGGAGGGTTTCCCCCCACCCGAGCAGGTTCTGGACTTTCGCGCGTAGGACCGTCTGACGGGTCTCTACACGTGCTCCCTGGAAAAAGGTCGCGCGATCAGCCGACGATGACGTTGTGGATCTCGGCCACCTGCGGCTCGCCGGGGTCGGCGCCAAGCTCGGTCATGATCGGTACGAGCGTCTCGCCGAACTTCTCGAAGGACTCCTGAGACTCCCACAAGTCGAAGACCTCGATGCCGCCGTCCTGGCCGGTGAAGGCGAAGTGGTATGAGCGCCCGGGCGGCGACCCGGCGCCCGCCTCCTCGAGACGCGCCAGCGTCTCGTCGTAGCGCTCCTTGGTGAACGACTTGGGCTGGAAGTAGAAGCCTAGTGCCATCGAGGTCCCCCCTCTTGTAGGTGGATTACGCGCGCGACTCTACAGCTATCGCGTGTGCCGTAAGGGCACGGCGACGCGCATCTGCTCGGCCATGCTGGCCACGCTGCGCGTCCAGGTGTAGCGGTCGCTGACGTAGGCCCGCCCGCGCTCGCCGAAACGCCGTGCCCGGCCGGGCGTGCTCAGCAGCAGCTCGAGCGAGCGCGCGAGCGAAGAGATGTCGTGGGGAGCCACGAGATAGCCGGTTTCGCCGTTCTGCACGATGTCCGGCAGCGCACCGACCTCCGTCGAGACGACCGGCAACCCGCTCATCAGCGCCTCCACGAACACGACGCCGAAGGGCTCGCGCAGGGTGGGCATGCAGTAGACCGCGGACTTCGCGTACTGCTCGGCGACGGCCGCGAGCGTGAGCGGGCCGAGCACCTCGACCCCGTCCGCGGAGATCTCCGGCGAACAGCCTGCGATCGCGAGCGTCGCCTCGGGATCGCGCTCGCGCACGAGTTCGAAGGCGGCAACGAGGTCGGGGCCTCCCTTGCGCTCCCACTCGCGCCCGACGAACAGGATCCGCTTGCTCGCGTAGTCCGGCTCGATCGCGATCAGCTGCGCCTGGGGCACGTTGCTGCCGGCGAGCACGCAGCCGATGCGATCTTCGGCCAGGCCGTAGTCGTCGATCAGCGAACGTGAGACGTGGCTGCTCATGGTGAAGACCTTCGTGGCACGCTCGTATATCTGGCGCTCCAACTTGATCCAGCTCTTGGCGGGCAGCTGATCCTCGTCGAAGTCGGGGTAGGTCCTGTTGACCAGCTCGGTGTGGTCGGTGTACACGAAGTGCGGGGTGCCCTCCACGCTTGCGTCGAACAGCGATTGGGTCTGGAAGGTGAACGCGTAGTCGCCGCTCGCGATCCGTGCGCTCATCTCCCTGCGTATCGCGCCGAACATGAACGGCGTGCGGTAGAAGAGACCCCACAGGCGAGCCCTGTCGAGAAACGGCGCGATCCCACGAGTGCCGAGCACGTAGCCCAGGTTCGCGGCCAGCGCGCGGTGGTTGCCGCGAATCCAGCGCGGGATGTCGAACTCATCCGGCTCGAGCTCCGGGAACTCGGTCCGCAGGCGTTCGAGCACGCGCTCGTTCGTGCCCGAGAAGGGGCCGATCGTGACGAATGCGAAGCGCACGCCCGGCAGGAAAGCAGGTCTGGGATCCGCCGCGCTAGGCTCCTGATGGGCAGCGATGGCTGATACGGGCAAGATCGCCAAGAACCTCGAGCGCTTTGCGCAGGCGGTGGCCGCGCATGACCGGGAGAACCCGACGCACACGGCCTGGGGACTCGGCCTCGCGCACTTCGACATGGAGCGTCTCGGGCTGGAGGAGGGCGAGGAGGTGCTGCCCGGCATCACGATTCATGCGGATGGCGGGGTCACGGGCAACTTCCGCGTGCTGTGCGACGGTGAGCACGACGAGGAGCTGAGCGCGGCCGAGGAGGAGGTCGTGGAGGCGGTCTCGAGCCAGGCCGTTCCCGCGTCCGCGCCGGCGGAGCGCTCCCCCTTCGAAACCTGAGGGTCGCGCGCGGCGCCTCAGCCGCCGGGGAGCGGCGCCGGCACGCCCGCACGCTGCGCGATCATCACGACGAGGTGCTCGATCGTGGGGCAGGCGATGCCGTGGCGCGCCGCCGCGCGCAGGACCGAACCCGGGATCGCATCGAGCTCCGGAGCCCGGCCGGCCGCGATGTCGCGTTGCATCGAGCTGCCGAGCGTCGCGTGTGCACGCTCGAGCTCGGCGATGGCGCGCTCGGGGCTCACGTCGCTCGCGCCCTCCGCGGCGCCGACGGCGCACGCCTCCGTGATCGCGCCCACGAGCTCAGCGCGCAGCTGCGGCGTCGAGCGGATCTCGCCGAGCAGCTTGTCGTGGGCGCTGGTGGTGCACGCGAGCGCGTTCAGGCGCACGAGCTTCGACCACATGACCTGCGCCTCGGATTCGAGCACCTCCGCGGGCACACCCGCCTCGCGGAGCGTCCTCGCGAGCCGCTCCATCGCCGGATGCGCCGCCTCGTAGCGGCTGGCCATGTTCACGAGCAGGAACGGGCTCGTGTGCGTGATCACCGCGGGCTGCGGCCGGTCGGCCTCGACGCGGATCGATCCGGCGAGCACGATCTCGGGCGCGAAGCGCTCGCGCAGGACAGCTATGTGGTCGAGCCCGTTGAGCAGCGGCAGGACGACGCCCGGATCCTCCTGGACGCGCGCGAGCGCATCGGACAGGCCCGATGCCTTGGTCGCGACGATCAGCGCCTGCACCGGCTCGCGCAGAGCCTCGACGGCGGGTGGGCGCACGTGCAGGGCGCCGAAGCGCACGCTGTCGACGTGCAGGCCCTCGCTCGTGATCGTCGCGCAGGTGCTCTCGCGCGCGATCACGAGGACGTCCTCGCCGGCGTTTGCAAGCGCGCCCGCGATCAGGCCGCCGACGCCTCCGGGACCGAGGACCGCGATCCTCATCGTGCGCGGCCGAGCGGCGCAAGGCGATTCATGCGGGGTCGATCAGCACGCCGGGGTTCATGATGCCCGCGGGATCGACCGCAGCCTTGGCACCTCGCAGCGCGGCCGCGAACGGCTCCGGGCGCTGGCGGTCATACCAGGGGCGGTGATCGCGGCCGACGGCGTGGTGGTGGGTGATCGTGCCGCCCGCGGCGAGTATCTCCTCCGACGCCGCGCGCTTGATCGCGGCCCACTGCTCGAGCTCCTCGCCCCGGCGCCCGGGAGCGAGCACGGTGAAGTACGGCGCCGCCCCGTCCGGGTAGACGTGCGTGAAGCGGCAGAACACATGGCCCTCGGTCCCGCACGCCTCACGCACCGCCTGCTTGGCCGCCGCGCTCACGCGCTCGTGAAAGGCCGGCAGCCGCTCCCACGTGATCGCCGTCTCGAAGGTCTCGCTGATCACGCCCATCGCCACGAGCACATCGCGCATGTAGGGCGCGCCGAGGAATGCCTCGCGCCAGGAGCTCACGGCGACAGCGCCCGTCGAGCCGCGATCGGCGCTCGGCGCCCCGCCGCCATGCTCGCCGGCAACGGCGCCGCCGTGCCCGGCACACAGCTCGAGCGCGCGCGCCATATACGAGTCGACCGAGTGGTCGTGGGACTCGAAGCCCAGCACGAGCAGAGCGTGCGAGCCGTCGCCGGCCATCGTCAGCGCGGCCTCGCCGGCGTCGAGCAGGCGGCAGTTGGCCGGATGCAGGCCGGACTGCGCGATCGCGCGCACACACTCCGCGCCGGCGAGGAAGCTCGAGAAGCGCACGCCGGCCGAGCGCCGCTGCTGTGGACGCGGCTGCACCCGCATCCATGCCTCCGTGATCACTCCCAGCACCCCCTCCGAGCCCGCGAGCATGCGGTCGGGGCTAACTCCGGCGCCCGACGCAGGCAGGCGCCGCGAGGACCAGGTGCCGGCGGGCGTGATCGCGCGCGCGCACTCGACGAAGTCCTCGATGTGCGTCCACAGGGTCGCGAAGTGACCGCCGGCCCGCGTTGCTATCCAGCCGCCGAGGGTGGAGTACTCAAACGACTGGGGAAAGTGACGCAGGGTGAGCCCGTGCTGTGCGAGCTGCGTCTCGAGCTCCGGGCCCGTGGCTCCCGCCTGGATGCGCGCGGAGCGCGAGACCTCGTCCACCTCGAGCAGTCTGTTGAGACGCCTCAAATCGATCGACACCGTGCCCGCGTAGCCGCCGTCGTACTTGGGCGTTATCCCGCCCACGACCGAGGTGCCGCCTCCGACCGGGATCGCGGCGATGTGCTCGCCCGAGCACCACTCGAGCAGGTGTTCCAGGTCGAGCTCGTCGCGGGGGAACGCGACCATGTCGGGGGCGTGCTCGAACTGGCCCCGAAAGCCGCTCACGACGTCGGCGTAGGACTTGCCCAGGGCGTGGGTGGCGCGCGCGTGCCTCTCGCCGCTGACGATCTCGGCGAGCGCCTTCGGCGCGGCCACGCGCGGCGGCGCGAGCCTCACCGCCTCGAGCGCGACCGGCTCCTCCAGCTCTCCGAGCTCGATCCCCAGACGCCCGGCGAGCAGCTCGGCCGTGGCGCGCGCGTCGACCGCGGAGGGCTGCTGGTCCTCGAAGCCCCATCCCCAATGCTTGCGCCGCCGGACATCCACGCGCGCGAGTCTATGGGCGTGTGTGCGACTGCGCGTGTGCGACATGTCCGTGCGCGTGGTGCGACGCCTGCGCGACGGCGCTGGGCTCGCATTGACTAGCCTTCCTCTCGATGTCGGCGCAGCCGGAAGGAGCAACCCAGCCGCCCGAGGTGCTCGCGCGCGGGCCGTGGGAGCTGGAGCAGATCCGCGCGAGCTGGCGCGAGGACTGCTTCGAGGCTCCGCCCGCCTACAGCGACGCCGCGGATGAGGCGATCAGGGAGCTGCAGCGCCGTGGTTCGCCGAGTCACGACGGCAAGGCGGCTCGTCTCGTCGACTTCCGCGTCGAGGGCGGCGGGATCTCGATCGAGCTGCAGCCGCTGCGCTGGGCGCTGCGCTTGGTGGCGGGCGACGCATGCGAGAGCGTCGCCGCACTGTGCGTGACCCGCTCTGCCGACGGGCGCTGGCTGGCGGGTCGCCGTGCCCCATGGGTCGCATCCTGGGCCGGGCGCTGGGCGCTCGGGGCAGGCGGTGCGGTCGACCTCGGCGAGAGCCCGGCGGATACGCTCGTGCGCGAGCTCGAGGAGGAGTGGTCGGTGTCGGCCGAGCGCGTTCGCGGGGAGGCGCTGCTGCGCCTGCAGCACAGGCTCGTCATGTTCGTGGGGCAGGCGTGGCTCTCGGACGGCGTCGAGCAGCAGGTGCGCCCCGACGAGGAGCACGACCAGTTCGCGTGGTGGCCGGCCGATATCGACGCGTGGCCGCCGGAGGCGGGAGATGTGCTGCCTCGCATGGCGCGCTGGCTGGGCGAGTGAGCTCGAGCGAGCGGCCCGCGCCCGCTCACGTGGCCGGGCCGCTCACCTTCGCTCGCCTGAAGTGGACCTCATTCACACATTCCTGCGTGTACGTGGCGTTGCTGTTGAGCGCGTTTGCCGCCGGCAAGCCCGAGCCGCTCACGTTCGTGCTGGGGCTCGCGCATGGACTGCTGTGGATCCTCATGTCGCTCGCCTGCATCACCGCGGCACGCCTGCGGATCGTGCCGCTGCGCCTGGCCGTCGCGGTGGCGGTTCTCGGCGGGATCGGCCCCTTTTTCGGAAGCATCGAATTCATGCGCGAGCAGCGGCGCCGAGACGAGCAAGGGATCGCAGCGCCGCGCTAGAGTGAAAGGCTGATGGCAACGGGGACCACGGCCCAGAAGACAGTAGACGTGGTGACTCCTGCCGCAGGTGAGTCTGTCACCGAGGGAACGATCCTCGAATGGCGCGTGAAGGTCGGCGACCCGATCGCAGCCGGTGAGACGATCGTTGAGATCTCGACCGACAAGGTCGACCTCGAGCTCGACGCTCCCGCCACGGGAACCGTCACCGAGATCCTCGTCTCAGAGGGAGACACAGTCACCGTCGGGCAGGTGATCGCACGCATCACCATGGGCGGCGCGGACGGCGCGCAGGACCACGGCGACGGCGACGAAGCCGAACCCGCCGGCGCGCCGCGATCAGACGGAGCGGCCTCTGAGAGCGCGGCTACGGCCGCGGATGGCGCAGCGACCGAGCAGGTCGCGGACGCGAGTCGGCTCGTCGACGTGGTGACTCCCGCGGCCGGGGAGTCTGTGAGCGAGGGAACGATTCTCGAATGGCGGGCTAAGGTCGGAGAGCCGATCGCCGCCGGTGAGACGATCGTCGATATCTCGACCGACAAGGTCGACCTCGAGCTGGACGCGCCCGCCACGGGCACCGTGCACGAGATCCTCGCCGCGGAGGGCGACACCGTCACGGTCGGTCAGGTGATCGCCCGGATCGCCGTGGGCGCGCAGGCGGACGGCGCCGGCAACGGAGGTGTGCCCGCATCCCCGGCGGCGCCCACATCCCCGCCTTCCCCCACCTCCCCGGCTGCGCCGGCAAGCTCCGGCGCAGCTTCCTCGAAGGCCTCCCCGGTGGCGCTTCGCGCCGCTGAGGCGGAGGGCGTCGACCTGGCAAGCGTGCAGGGCAGCGGGCCGGCGGGGCGGATCACAAAGGCCGACGTGCTGGCTGCAGCCGGCCAGGAGGCGCCGGCCGAGGCTGTCGCCAACGGCAGGACGGCGGCACCTGAAGTCGAGCCGATGCGTGGCGGCGCGGCGGCGCTCGCGCGCTACATGGAGGAGTCGCGGGCGATCCCGACGGCGACGAGCTTCCGCACGCTCACGGTCACTGCGCTCGACGCGCGCCGGCGCGAGCTGAAGGCCGCCGCGCGCGGCGTGTCCTTCACCCACATCATCGCCTACGCGATCGCGCGCGCTGCGCAGGAGATGCCTGTGATGTGCGACCACTACACCGAGATCGAAGCGAAGCCGCACCGCGTGCGCGACGGTGCCGTCAACCTCGGGCTCGCGGTGGACGTGGAAAAGCGCGACGGCTCGCGCACGCTGATGGTCCCGGTGATCCGCGACGCGGGCCGGATGGACTTCGCGGGCTTCGTGCAGGCCTACGACGCGCTCGTCGAGAAAGCACGCACGAACACGCTCAGCGCCGACGACCTCGTGGGCGCCAATCTGAGCCTCACCAACCCGGGTGGCATCGGCACCGCGGCATCGGTGCCGCGGCTGATGGGTGGGCAGGGAACGATCATCGCGACCGGCGCGATCGGCTATCCCCCGGGCCTCGGGGACGCGGCCGCGAGCATCGGTGCGGAGAAGGTCATGACGATGACCTCCACCTACGACCATCGCATCATCCAGGGAGCCGAGTCGGGCCGCTTCCTCGCGCTGATCGAGGAATACCTGCAGGGGGAGCGCGGCTTCTACGATGACCTGTTCGCCTCGCTTGGCGTTGCGCTCGGCCCGGCTCCCACGGCTACCGCCGCCGTCGCGCCGGCGTCAGCTCCGGCTGGGCCCGTCGCGCCGGAGCTGCTGCAGGCCGTCCAGGCTGCGAGCACGTTCGTCTCCCGCGTTCGCAGCCACGGTCATCTCGCTGCGCGCCTTGACCCGCTCGGCACAGAGCCCGAGGGCGACCCGGGCCTGCACCCCGAGGCGCTCGGCCTCAGCCCCGAGATCCAGGCACGGCTGCCGGCCGCGATCTTCCAGATGTACGTGCCTGGCCAGACGCTGGCCGACGCGTTGCCGCACCTCACCGAAACCTACTGCGGCACGATCGCGTACGAGATCGAGCACATCGCCTCCCACCGCCAGCGCGTGTGGCTGCGCGAGCACATCGAGTCGGGCGCGTTTCGCCGACCGCTCACGAGCGAGGAGCGCCGCACGTTGCTCAAGCGTCTGGTCGAGGTCGACGCGCTCGAGCGCTTCATGCACAAGGCGTATCTCGGTCAGCATCAGTTCTCGATCGAGGGGCTGGACATGACCGTACCGATGCTCGACGAGCTGATCCAGCTGTCGGCCATGCACGGCGGTCACGAGGTTGTGATCGGCATGGCGCACCGCGGGCGACTCAACGTCCTCGCCCACAACCTCGGCCGTGCCTACGACACGATCTTCGGCGAGTTCGAGGGCGCCTCGACGCTCGAGGCCGTGACCACGATCCCGCAGGGCGGCACCGGTGACGTGAAGTACCACCACGGCACCCAGGGCCTCTACAAGCTTCCCAACGGCGAGGCGATCCGCGTCAACCTGGAGTCCAACCCGAGCCATCTCGAGTATGTCTCGCCGGTCGTCGCGGGAGCGACCCGGGCTGCGCAGACCTCGCGCGAAGGACCCCACGCGCACCAGGACACCGACGCGGCGGTGCCTATCGTGATCCACGGCGACGCCTCGTTCCCGTCCCAGGGCGTCGTGTCGGAGACGCTCAACCTGCAGGGCCTCGACGGCTACAAGGTGGGCGGCACGATCCACCTCATCACCAACAACCAGGTCGGCTTTACGACCGATCCCGACGATGCCCGCTCGACGCGCTGGGCCTCCGATCTGGCGAAGGGCTTCGACGTCCCGATCATCCACGTGAACGCCGATGACGTGGCGGCCTGCATGAGCGCGGTGCGCCTCGCGTTCGCTTTTCGCCAGGAGTTTGGCCACGACGTGCTGATCGACCTGATCGGCTACCGCCGCTTCGGGCACAACGAGTCCGACGAGCCCGCCTACACCCAGCCGGAGATGTACGCGAAGATCAAGACCAAGAAGCGGGTCGCAGAACTGTGGGCCGACCGCCTGATCGCCGAGGGCGTGGTGACCAAGGACGAGGTCGACCGCCAGGCACAGGAGGTGTGGGACAACCTCACGACGCTTCACCAGCGGCTGAAGACCCGCATCAGCGAGGCCGCCGAGCAGGAGGGCGAGCACACCACCGGCGAGTACCAGCTCGACCGCTCGCCCAGCCCCGAGGTCGACACCGCCGTGCCGACCGGGCGTCTGCGCGAGCTCGGCGAGCAGCTGCTGCGGGTGCCCGAGGGCTTCACGGTCCACCCCAAGCTCGTCAAACAGCTCGAGCGCAGGCACGAGGCGCTCGCGACGGAGGACCCGCATGCGGCGAACATCGACTGGGCCCACGCGGAGGCGCTCGCCTTCGCCACCCTGCTCACCGAGGGGACGCCGCTGCGCCTGACCGGCCAGGACACCGAGCGAGGGACGTTCAGCCAGCGCCACATGGTTCTGCACGACGCCAAGACCGGCCAGACGGTGTGCCCGATCCAGAGCCTGCCGGAAGCGCTGGCACCGCTCGAGCTGCACAACAGCCCGCTGTCGGAGCTCGCGTGCCTCGGCTTCGAGTACGGGTACAGCCAGGAGGCTCCGGAGACGCTCGTGCTCTGGGAGGCGCAGTTCGGCGACTTCGTGAACTCGGCACAGGTGATCGTCGACCAGTTCATCGTCTCCGGCCTGGCGAAGTGGGGGCAGACCTCACGTCTGACGCTGCTGCTGCCGCACGGCTACGAGGGCTCCGGCCCCGAGCACTCCTCGGCGCGACTCGAGCGCTTCCTCGCGCTTGCCGCCGAGGGCAACATCCGCGTGGCGAGCCCGACCACTCCCGCGCAGTACTTCCACCTGCTGCGCCGTCAGGCGCGCATCGCCAAGCAGCGACCGCTCGTGGTGATGACGCCCAAGTCGCTGCTGCGCCTGCCGCAGGCGAGCAGCTCGATCGCGGACATGGCCGAGAGCACGCGCTTCCAGCCGGTGCTGGCCGAGCCGGGCGTGCAGGACGACCAGGTCACGCGCCTGGTGCTGTGCACCGGCAAGATCTACTACGACCTCGTCGGGCACCCCGAACGCTCGAGCCACGTGGGGCTTGCGGTCGCGCGCGTCGAGCTGCTCTACCCCTTCCCCGAACGCCAGTTGCTGGAGCTGATGCACCGCTACCCGAACCTGCGCGAGGTCCTGTGGGTCCAGGAGGAGCCGCGCAACATGGGAGCGCGCGCGCACATGTTCCCGCGCCTCATGCAGGTCATGCCCCACGAGCTGCACTTCGGCTTCGTCGGGCGTCCCGAGCGCGCGAGCCCGGGCGAGGGCTACCCGGCGGCGCACCTCGACGAACAGAACAGGATCGTCACGACCGCGATCGACCTGCGCCAACCGATATCGCAGTATCCACGCAAGACCCCGGGGGAGCGCTGATGATGAACCTGTTTCGTCGCTTCAGGCGCATCATGCGCCAGCGCAAACGCAAGCGCCGCGGCTACTAGCCGAGCGGCGCTACTAGCGCCCTTTCCACACCGGCTCGCGCTTCTCCTTGAAGGCAGCCGAACCCTCGCGCGCGTCCTCTGAGGCGAACACGGGCCCGACGATCTCGCCCTGCCTGTCCCACATCTCGGCGCTTGACCAGTCGAACTGCTGCTGCAGGACCTGCTTGGTCGCGACCATGGCCAGGGGGCCGTTCTTGGCAAGCGTGCCGGCCAACTCGAGCGCCGCATCCACGGCCGTTCCGGGCTCGACCACCCGGTTGACCAGGCCCAGCTCGGCGAAGCGCTCGGCCGGAAGCGGGTCTCCGGTGAGGGCGAGCTCCATCACCAGGTGGTAGGGCATTCGCCGCGGCATCCGCAGCAGCGCGCCTCCGGCCGCAACCAGCGAACGCTTGACCTCGGGGATTCCCATCCGCGCTCCCGCAGCCGCGACGATCAGATCGCAGCTCAGCGCAATCTCCATGCCGCCCGCCAACGCGAATCCCTCGATCGCGGCGATCAGCGGCTTGCGCGACGCGCGCTGGGTGATCCCGGCAAACCCGCGGTCGCCGAACCAGGCGGACTCTCCTTTGACGAACGCTCCCAGGTCCATGCCCGCGCTGAAGAAGCCGCCGCTGCCGCTGAGCACGCCGACCGACAGAGTCTCGTCGGCGTCGAGCTCATCGAGCGCTGCGGCGACGCCGGCGGCGAGCGCCGCGTTGACGGCGTTTCGCACCTCGGGTCGGTTGAGCGTGATCAGCAGAACGTTGCCGCGCCGCTCGCTGAGGACGGGCTCGGCGGCCGCTGGCGCGGCCTGATCGGCTGTGGCGGCTTGATCGGCTGGCATCTGCTGACTCCTTGCTCGGGTACCGCACGCAGCCTACCCGTGCGCGTGCGGGCGCGACCAGATGAGCGCGCTCAGGCGGCGAACAGGCGAAGCTCGGGCTCGCGCGAGCCGCGCAGCAGCTCGATATCGACCTCGACGCACTCGATCTCGCGCGAGCGCGCCAACACGAGCGCCTGCGGCTTGATGCTCTGCGCGGCGAGCACGCCGCGACAGCTGCCCAACGCGGGATCGAGACGAATCCGCTGCAGGTACCTGGTCAGCTGCTCGACCGCCTCGATCGTGCCAACGCGCTTGATCTCGACCGCGATCCACTCGTCCTGCGTGTCCCTGCACATGAGATCCACCGGCCCGATGTCGGTCGGCCACTCGCGCCGAACGAGGCGAAAGCCCTCGCCGCACCGCTGCGGCGAGGCCGCGAGCAGCTCCTGAAGCTCGCGCTCGAGCCCCTCCTTCTCGAGGGTTGCCAGTTCGTCGAGCTCGTGCTCCACGTCGGAAAGAACCTCCGAGATGGCGATCTCGAGACGATCCTCCTGGCGCGCGCGGCGAACAGTCAGCCCCGTGAGACGCCCGCTCGCGTCGGTCTGCTCCTCGAGGATCGTGGGAGCACTCATCCAGTTGAGCGGCTTGACGCTCGGTCCCGCCGCGTCGGACCACACCATGAAGGTGCCGTCCGCCTTCAGCATCAGCAGCCGTACGGCATCCGCCAGTGTGGTGCTCAACCGGCCGACATAGGACACCTCGCAGCGGGCAACGATGAGCCGCATCGCCGAGGGAACCTAGCGTTCGCGGCGGACCGCAGCCTGCTCAGCCGAGGATGCCCAGCGGGCCCGAGGCGGGCCCCAGCGGAGAGGGCGGGCGACGCGGCGGCGTCATCGTTCGCACGACCGAGCCGCTCGGCGAGAGCCATTCGACGCGCGTGGGCGGCAGGCCCTCGAGCAGCCGCCTCGCGCGAGCCAGCGCGCGCGTGTGGCGCTTCAGTGCGGCTTCGAGCTGCTTGGGCGAGTTGGCCGAGCGCAGCACCGCTCTCAGCACGCTTTCAAGCGCGCGCTGCGCACGTCGGACCGGGTCCTGTGGCGGAGTGAACACGTACGCGTTTTCCTCGACGGGGGCGGTGAGCGCGGCGGCGTGGCTGTAGCTCAGGCGTACGCTCGCGACGCCGTCGGGGACCAGCTCGGCGACCGGCGTGGTCGAGCTGGCGCTCGCGAGCAGGTTCGCGCCGCTGTACAGGTCCGCAAAGGGCACGCAGCTGCTTTCGCCGCTCAGGTGCGAGACGACTGCGAGTTCCGCCTCGCAGTAGACCGGGGTGCGCGCGCGCCTGACCCGTTCTTCGAGCAGACGACGTCGATGCGGTCTTTCCGCCCGCGACAGACAGCGCACAGGCGGAGCCGGGGCGACCCGCGGCAGGCCGAGGACCAGCATCACCCGGATCCCACCCGCGAGCGTGGCGAGCCGGCGAACGTACCCCGGGTAGTAGCCGGCGAGCTGCGGGCCGAGCTCTTCGGAGAGCGGGTTCAGCGCGGGCACCTCATCAGCGGCCTGCGCGGGGCGGCGCAGCAGCGCGAAGCTCTCGAGGAGCGCGCCTTCGGGTGACGCTTCAAGCGGCGTGGGCGCGCCGCCTTCGATCAGCAGGCTGAGCGAACCCGAGCGGAACCGTTCGCATTCGGCTGACCTGCGTGAGCGTGCCGCCTGGGCGCTCGCGCTGCCCAGCGTGAGGCACAGAACGATCGCCGCGCCCGCCCCCACGGCTGCGATCTTGTGGCTCGCGGCCATCGTGCTGCGAGGCTAGCAACCGGGAGGGCACGGCGCTCGACGGTTGCGCTGTGTCCCGACCTCAGCCGCTTCAGCTCTCCGCCGGCGGCTCCTCGGGCGGAGTGTGCACGGCATCGTGATGCACGGGATCGATGCTCATCGACTCGCGAAACTCGCGGATGCCCTTGCCGAGCGCGCGCGCGAGGTCGGGCAGCCGCTTGGGTCCGAGCACCACGAGAGCAACGACTGCGATGAAGAGCAGGTGAAGCGGGTTCTCGATGCCCATCCCGGCTACCCTAGCGCGGCGCCGGCGCGGCGCGCGTCGGCCGCTGCTACCGCCGCTGCGGCGCTTACGCTCTCCGTTCGTGCCGGAGCAGTCCACTCGGCAGCGCGCGAGGAGCTACCCGCCGCCCGCGGCGGCGGAGAAAGCGTGGCCGGCGCTTGCGGTGGTGCTCGCCGCCATCGCCCTCCAGCTGTCGCTGCCGCCACGGCTCACGGCGGGGCCGATCTGGCTCGTGCCGTCGCTGGAGGGCGCGCTGCTCGTCGGCCTGGTCTTCGCCTCGCCGCGCGAGCTCGAGCACGAGCACACCGGACGCCGTCGCACGGCCATCGCGCTGGTCGGGTTCGTGAGCGCAGCCAACATCTACTCGCTCGGAGCGCTCACTCACTTTCTGCTCCACCACCAGGCGGTCGAAGGCAGGCGTCTGATCGTCGCGGGCGTGCTGATCTGGCTGACGAACTTCCTGATCTTCTCGCTGTGGTACTGGCTGCTCGACCGCGGCGGCCCAGGGGTGCGTGCGGAAGGCGCCGACGGGCCGCCCGACTTCCTCTTCCCGCAGATGTCAGACGACACGATCGAGCCGATCGATTGGCGCCCGCAGCTGTTCGACTACGTCTACGTGTCGTTGACCAACGCGGCGGCCTTCTCTCCCACCGACACGATGCCGCTCACGCAGACGGCAAAGGCGATCATGGGGATCCAGTCGCTGGTCTCGCTGGTCACGCTCGGGCTGATCATCTCGCGCGCCGTCAACGTGCTGTAGGCGCGGCTCATCACGAGCACGGCGCGCAGCCTAGTGCTGTGGGTACAAGCGCGTCACCTCGAGCCGCCGTGCAGCGGTGCTCAGGCTGCGCACGGTCTCGGGCCGGATCGCATCGAGGTGCGCGACGAGCGCGAGGAACACCTGAGCGGTCGTGAGCGCATCGCCAAGAGCGTCGTGCATGCGGTGCGAGGGCAGGCCGAGCGCCGAGGCGATCTCCTCAAGGGTCATGCGGCTCGGAGGCGTGCGATCGCGCTCGTGCAGCCACAGCGCGCCGAGCACGCTCGTGTCGATCATCTGCGCATGCAGGCGCAGGCCAAGGCGGCGCAGCGCGGGTCGCAGAAAGCCGCGCTCGATCTCCGCGACGTGCACGACCGGGACCCGGCCGGCCATCGCGCCCAGCAGCGGATCGATCGCGACCTCGAGCTCGGGTGCGTCTTCGAGGTCGGCGACACGCAGGCCGTGCAGCCTGATCGAGGCCTCCTTCAGCGGCCCTGTCGGGCGCACCCGCCCCTCGATCGTCTCGCCGAGGCGCACGCGCCCGTGGTCGATCGGGATCGCTGCGAACGAGATGATCTCATCGCGCCTTGGATCGAGGCCGCTCAGCTCGAGATCGACCGCGCAGTAGGCGGCTGAGCGCCACGGCGTGCGAGCCGCCGGCAGCGGCGCTTGCCTGTAGGCGCTCGCTCCGGCGCCGCGGGTGACGGCGCGCGCCCTCATCGCGCGCCCAGGTCCAGTTCGGATGCAAGGCGCTTCTGCACGGAGGCGACCGCGCGAAACGCCTCCTTCAGATGGCTCCGCGTGAGCGCGCTCAGCTCGCGCGGGGCCAGGTGATCGTCGGGCTGTGAGCCCTCGCGGAGCTGCTCGATCTGATGGGCGAGACGCAGCTCGGTAAAGAGCTCGTGGGCCTCCTCGAGCGTGCGCACGTCGCTCGGCGGGAGGCTCCGCGCCTCGGCTGCGGCGTGCAGGCGCTCGCTCGTCGACGCGTTCGCGATGCCCGCCACCATGCCGGCCCAGCGGGCCAGGTCGACGATCGGCAGCAGGCCTCCGTGCTTGATGTCGAGTCGACCGTTGTGCTCGCCATCGTGCTCGAGCACGAGTCCGCGCATGAAGCCCGTGGGAGGCCGGTGCGAGAGCGCGAGGCGTGCGAGCAGGCGCAGCAGCCGCGGGCGCTCGGCGGCGGCGCGGAACGTGTCGGCGAGAGGGGCGCCCATGTGGATGCCCCACACGGGTCTCGAATCGACGAGCACCGAGACGAGCATCAAGGCCTGCTTCTGCGTCGGATCCTCGATCCAGCCGCGTGTCACCTTCTGCCACGACTCGAGCGAGCGCACGAACACCACGTCCGAGGCGGTCACGCCGTGGGCGTCAATGCGTATCCCGCTCGCCTCGAGCTGCGCGGCGACGGTCTTGGCCAGCTCATGCAGCGAGCGGCGAACGGCCTCCTCGTCCTCCTGCTCGCCACCTGCGTACCAGAGGATCGCGCTGTCGACGTCTGACCCGGGCGTGGCCTCGCGACGCGCCTGACTGCCCAGCGCAAGCCAGGAGAACTCGGCGCCGGCCTCGCCCTGTGCGGCGAGCGTCAACTCGATCAGCCGTCGGGTCAGCGCATCGAGCAGCACCGAGTACATCGTCGCGATGCTCGACGCTGCGATGCGCGCGTCGTGCAGCGCGATCACGGCGGGCCGCAGACCCTCGGCCGCGGCCACGAGCTCGGAGAAGCTCTGCGCCCGGGCGATCGTGCGGCGCAGGTGAAACGAGGACAGCGTCTCGACCGCGTGCAGGTCGACGGCCTCGACGACGCCGATCACCTCGCGACGCGCGCTCACCACGGGAAAGTGGCGTATGCCGCGGTCGAGCATCTCGAGCAGCACATCGCCGCCGAGTCGCTCGGGCTCGACCGTGTACGCCGGGGCGCTCATGGCGGCGGTGACCGGCGAGTCGTAGGGCAGACCGCCGGCCACGACGCGCGAGCGCAGGTCGCGGTCGGTGAGGATCCCGAGCGAATCACCGAGATCGATGACCGCCGCGGTGGCGCCGGCGGCGGCCATCCTCGCTGCGACTTCGCGGATCGTCTCGATCGGCGCACAGATGACCGGCTCGGAGCGGATCAGCGCTGCGACCGGCTGGTTCGCGGCGTCTGGCGCCGGCGCACGCGAGACGAGCGCCGCGGGCGAGCGAGCGTGCATCTCGAGCAGGGAGCGGGCCACGAAACCCACGCTCTCAGGGCGCGCAAGCACCGAGCGCGCGACCGGCTCGGGGATGCGGTAGCAGAGCGTGTCCTCGTGAGCGCGCGCCGCGAACCCGGGCGGCAGCCCGGAGAGCATCGAGGCGTGGCCGAACAGCTCGCCCGTGCCGAGCAGATCGAGAACGCGGCCGGCGAGCACGATCTCGACGGCGCCCGCGCGAATCACGCGCAGGTCCTCGACGGGAACCACGCCCTGCGAGAAGATCGTCGTGCCGGCGAGAAAGAACTCGACCTCCGCGGATGCCGCGACGCGCTCGAGTTCGCTGTCGGTGAGGCTGTCGAACGGCGGGTGCTCGCGCAGGAACTCCACCACGTACTCGAGCGCCGCCGGTGCGCTCACCGCGTGCCCCTCAGCTCGCGAGCGCCTCGCCCGGCGCCTTGGGCTCGAGCGCGAGTGCCTGCGCGACGAGCTCTGCGAGGTCCTCGTCGGCGCCCAGCGAGATCGCGCGGCGCAACGCGCTGAGAGCGCCCTCGCGATCCATCAGCAGCAGGCGAAGGCGCCCCAGGCGCTCCCACGCGCTCGCGTCGGAGGGACCGCGTTGAGCCGCGCGCTCGGCGGCCTCCTCGGCCAGATCGACGGCTCCCATGTCTTCGTAGATGCGCGCTGCGAAGCGGTGCGCGGCCGGCCGAGTGGGGTCGGCGCGCGCCCAGTCGCGCACGGCGCGCGCAGCCTCCTCGAGCTTGCCGGCCTGCCAGAACGCGAGCGTCATCAGCCGTAGCACCGAGACGTTGCGCGGCTCCGCGTCGCGCGCGTAGATGAGCCGCTGGGCGGCGAGCAGATACTCGCCTTCGGCCATCGCGCGCTGCGCGGCGACCATGAAGCGCTCGACGCGGTCGGAGGCTAGGTCGGGCTTTGAGAAGTCGACGAAGCGCATGCTGCCGGCGGGCACGGTGCGAACGCCGTGGCTGAAGGACACGCGCGCCCACTGCTGCACTTCCTCGCCGCGGCTTTGCTCGCTCGAGGTGAAGTAGATGCCGGTCACCGTGCCGACGCCCCACTCGGGATAGGTCAGGCAGCGGGCGTAGCGGTGCACGACCGAGTGGTCGGGCAGGCGGTCGCCGAACGGGTCGTGCTTGGCTTTGTCCTGCGCGGATTCGCGCGCGCGCTGCTCGGCTTCGTAAGCGCGCTGTCCCGCCGCTTCGCGCTCCCTGCGTGCGGCCGCTGCGCTCGCGCGCACGGCGTTGCGCGACACGGCGCCGCCGCGCGAGCCCTCGGCCAGCCGCTCGAGCTGGTCGGCGGCCTCGTTGATCGCCTTGAGGTGGCGCTCGTGCTCGAACTGGCGGCCGGCGGGCGCGAGATCGGGGTGCCAGCGCTTGGCCATCTTGCGCCTGGCGAGCTGGACGTCGCGCTTGTTGAACGGCGCCTCGAGCTCCAACAGCAGCAGGTGCTGCTCGATGTCAAGGACTGTGACGGGCATTGACCCAACAACGTTAGCGGCCGCGAGGAGGTCCTATCCTGCGTGCGAATGTCCTCTCAATACATCTTCACGATGCACCGGCTGTCGAAGCTGTTTCCGCCTGAGAAGACGGTGCTCGAGAACATCACGCTGGCGTTCTACCCCGGTGCGAAGATCGGCGTGCTCGGCTACAACGGCGCGGGCAAGTCGACGCTGCTGCGGATCATGGCGGGAACCGACCAGGAGTTCAGGGGCGAGGCGGCGCTCGCACCGGGCGCGACCGTGGGGATGCTCGAGCAGGAGCCCCAGCTCGACGAGAGCAAGGACGTGCGCGGCAACGTGGAGGACGGCGTGGCGCAGACGAAGGCGCTGCTCGACCGCTTCAACGAGCTCGCGGCCAACTACTCCGATGAGATCGCCGAGGAGTTCGGCGCTCTGCAGGCGAAGATCGACGCGGCCGATGCGTGGAACCTCGACACGCAGCTCGACTACGCGATGGACGCGCTGCGGCTGCCGCCTGCGGACGCCGAGGTGAGCACGCTCTCAGGCGGCGAGCGCCGGCGCGTCGCGCTCTGCCGGCTGCTTCTGCGCGCGCCCGACCTGCTGTTGCTCGACGAGCCCACCAACCACCTCGACGCGGAGTCGGTCGCGTGGCTCGAGCGCCACCTCGCCGAATACCGCGGCACCATCGTGGCCGTCACTCACGACCGCTATTTCCTCGACAACGTCGCGGGCTGGATCCTCGAGCTGGACCGTGGCCGCGGGATCCCGTACGAGGGCAACTACTCGAGCTGGCTCGAGCAGAAGCAGGCTCGACTCGCACTGCAGGAGCGCTCCGAAAAGGCGCGCCAGCGGACGATCGCCGCGGAGCTCGAGTGGGTGCGCACGAACCCCAAGGGCAGGCGCACGCGCTCCAAGGCGCGTCTGACCCGCTACGAGGAGCTGATCGCGGAGGAGCGCAACGTGAAGCTCGAGGAGGTGCAGATCCACATTCCGCCGGGCCCCCGCCTGGGCGAGAAGGTGCTGAGCGCGAAGGAGCTGTGCAAGGGCTTCGGCGAGAAGCTGCTGATCGAGAATCTGTCGTTCGAGCTTCCGCGCGCCGGCATCGTCGGCGTGATCGGGGCGAACGGCGCCGGCAAGACCACGCTGTTCAGGATGATCACGGGCGAGGAGGCCCCCGACAGCGGCAGGCTCGAGCTCGGCGAGACCGTCGAGCTCGCCTACGTGGACCAGTCGCGCGACGCGCTCGACCCTGCAAAGACGGTGTGGGAGGAGATCTCCGACGGGCTCGACCAGCTCAAGGTCGGCGACCGCGAGGTCAACTCGCGCCAGTACACGGCGGGCTTCAACTTCAAGGGCACCGATCAGCAGGCGCCCGTGGGCAAGCTCTCGGGCGGTGAGCGCAACCGCGTTCACCTCGCGAAGCTGCTGCGCAAAGGCGGCAACCTGCTGTTGCTCGACGAGCCCACCAACGACCTGGACGTGGACACGCTGCGAGCGCTCGAGGACGCGCTGCTCGCCTTTCCCGGCTGCGCGGTCGTGATCTCTCACGACCGCTGGTTTCTCGATCGCATCGCCACTCACGTGCTGGCCTTCGAGGGCGACTCGCAGGTGCGCTGGTTCGAGGGCAACTTCGAGGCCTACGAGGAGCACCGCCGCGAGCTGCTGGGAGCAGCGGCCGACCGTCCCCACCGGATCTCCTACAAGCGGCTCGTCCGTGGCTGAGGATGCCGCCGCCACGGCGGCGCAGATCAGCCCGGCGGATGCGGCGGCGCATGCTGCGACGCCGGGCTCGTTCGACCTCGACACGGCCGTCTGGCGCGTGCCGGGTGCAGGCACCGACGCGGGCGTGATGCGCTTCGCGGCGGAGGTCTCGCCCTACTGGCGAGCCGGACGCGGGCCGCACGGCGGCTACCTCGCGGCGATGATCCTGCGGGCGCTGAGCGAGGCGGTCGCAGACCCGGGCCGCTCACCGCGCTCGCTCACGATCCACTACGCGCGCGCGCCGAAGCCCGGCACGGTCGAGATCGAAGTTGCGCACGAGCGCAGCGGCCGCTCGCTCAGCACGCTCTCGGCGCGCATGGAGCAGGACGGCCAGATCCTCGCGCTTGCGCTGGCGGCGTTCTCGGTGGAGTGGTCTGCGCCGGAGCTGGGTGAGGCTGTGATGCCGCAGGTGGCCGCTCCGGACCGCGAGCGTGAGACGCTTGCGTTGCTGCGCGAGCAGGTCGAGCAGGGACGCGCGCCGCAGTTCCTACAGCAACTGGTCGTGCAGCCCCGCATCGGCGGGATGCCGTTCAGCGGCTCGGAGGGGCCGATGCTGGTGGGCGCGTGGCTGGGGCTGCGCGACGCGGAGCGGCCCGTGGACCACGTCGCGCTGGCGCTGTTCTCGGATGCGCTCTACTCGCCTCCCTTCCAGCGACTGTCGGCGCCGGCGACGACTCCCACGATCGACCTGACGATCCACTTCCGCTCGAGCCGCCCCGACGCGGGCCTCCTCCGCGGCTCGCGCCTGTGCTTCGCGCAGTTCCACTCGAGCGTGGTGCATGAAGGCTTCTTCGAGGAGGACGGCGTTATCTGGGCTCCCGACGGGACGCTGCTCGCACAGTCGCGCCAGCTCGCGATCCTGATGCCGCTGTGATCGGCTAGGGTTCGCGCAGATGGCTGACTTTCAGGCCAAGCGCGTCGGGGAGATGGAGACCGGCTTCGGGGGCGGGTTCGTGAAGGTGCGCGCCGAGCTCGGCGTGAGCTCGTTTGGCGTGCAGGTGATCCGGCTGCCGCCGAACTACGGCGACTACCCGGAGCACGACCACGGCGCGGACGGCCAGGAGGAGGTCTATCTCCTGCTCGATGGCGCCGGCCGGCTGGAGATCGAAGGCGAGCGCGTGGACCTCGCGAAGGACTTGCTCGTCCGCGTCGGGCCGGGCACGAAGCGCAAGGTGTTCTCGGGCCCCGACGGCCTGAGCATGCTCGTGATCGGCGGCGTGCCGGGTCAGGTCTATGAGATCAACCCGAACACCGAGCTGAGCGCCGCCTGAGCGCGGCGCGCGGCGCGCGGCGCCACGCCGGGCTCTCAGCGCCCGAAGGAGTCCTCGGCGCGCAGACGCAAGGCGGCCGCGGCGATCAGCCGCGCAGAGGCGTGCACGTCATCGAGCTGCACGAGCTCGACCGGCGAGTGCATGTAGCGCAGCGGAATCGACACGAGGCCAGTGGGCACGCCGCCGCGGCTGATGTGCACGGCGTCTGCGTCGGTACCGGTGGCGCGCGCGGACGCGTCGATCGTGAACGCGATCCCCTCGGCGACCGCTGTGTCGCGCAGCAGCTTGAACAGGCGCTCGTCGAGGTTCGAGCCGCGTCCGATGACGGGCCCCGAGCCGAGCGTGTGCTTGCCGCTCTCCTTCACGTCGATTCCGGGGGCGTCGGTGGCGTGCGTGACGTCGACGACGATCGCGGCGTGCGGCTCGAGCGAGAAGGCGCTTGTGCGCGAGCCGCCGAACGTGGTCTCCTCCTGCGCTGCGGCAGCGCCGATCACCTCCCAGCGCGCTCCGCCGGCGGCCGCGATCAGGCGCGCGGCCTCGAGCGCGACGAAGGACCCGAGCCGGTTATCGAGCGCGCGCGAGATGAGCCGGCCGTTGGGCAGCTCGGTGGGCGCTGCGTCGATCACGGCGACGTCGCCGATCGACGCGCGCTCGCGCGCCTCCTCGCCGTTGCGGGCGCCGATGTCGATGTGCATCTCGCGGATATCTGCGACTTTCGATCGCTCCTCCTCGCGCAGCAGGTGGATGGGCTTCTTGCCGATCGCTCCTGTGATCGGGCCGGACTGCGTGTCGATCAGGACACGCTGGGCGACGAGCACCTGGGCATCCCAGCCCCCCACCTGGCGGAACCACAGGTAGCCGTCGTCGTCGATGTGCGTGACGATCAGCCCGATCTCGTCGATGTGCCCGAGCACGAGCAGCCTGCGCGCGGAGGCCGCACCGCGGCCACGTTTGGGCGCGACGCGTGCGAGCGGCGTCCCCACGATGTCGGTGCTCGCCTCGGCGAACGCGCTGGCGGCGGTGCTCCAGACCTGCGCGGGCGCGGTCTCATAGCCCGATGGCCCGCGCGCGTTCAGCAGCTCGAGCAGCAGCTGCGGTGCGCCCGCATCCGTTGCGCCGGCCCGCCCACGCGTTGCGCTCGGAGCGGCCCGGTCCCTCCTAGCCACCCGCGCGGCCGGTTTGCGCTGGGAGGGGCTCATCGAGCGAGCAGCGTGCGCAGGACGTACTGCAGGATGCCACCGTGGCGGAAGTACTCGGCCTCTCGCGGCGTGTCGATGCGCACGCGCGCGTCGAACGATGCGACGCGCGCTCCGTCGTGGGTGGCGCTCACGCGCACCTCGCGCGGCGCCGGCCCACCGTCGGCCATGGCCTCGGCGAGCCCTGTCACGGAGTAGGTCTCGAGGCCGTCCAGGCCGAGCGAGCCGGCGCTCTCGCCGTCGGGGAACTGCAGCGGCAGGACGCCCATCCCGATCAGGTTCGATCGGTGGATGCGCTCGAAGCTCTGCGCGATCACGGCGCTCACGCCGAGCAGCCTCGTGCCCTTGGCGGCCCAGTCGCGCGAGGAGCCGGTGCCGTACTCGCGTCCGGCGAGCACGACCAGCGAGACGCCCTCGCGCATGTAGCGCATGGCGGCGTCGTAGATCGGCATCTGCTCGCATGAGCCGTCGGCGAGATAGCGCGTGTGGCCGCCTTCCGGCAGCGGCTCGCCGCCGGCGATGTGGTTGCGCAGGCGAATGTTGGCGAACGTGCCGCGCATCATCACCTCGTGGTTTCCGCGGCGGGCGCCGTAGGAGTTGAAGTCGCGCGGCTCGACCCCCTGTTCCTGCAGGTAGAGGCCGGCCGGCCCGTCGCGCTTGATCGCGCCGGCCGGCGAGATGTGGTCGGTGGTGACGCTGTCGCCGAGCAGGGCGAGCACGCGCGCATCGGCGATGTCGAGCACCGGCGCGGGCTCGGCGGGCATGTCCTTGAAGTAGGGCGGCTGGCGCACGTAGGTAGAGCTCTCATCCCAGGCGAAACGCTCGCCCGCCGGAACCTCGAGCCCGTTCCAGCGCTCGTCGCCCGAGAACACCTCGCTGTAGCTGCGGCGGAACATGTCCGCGTGCACCGCCTGCGCAACCGTCTGCGCGACCTCGTGCGTGGACGGCCAGATGTCGCGCAGATAGACATCCTCGCCGTGCTCGTCCTGGCCGAGCGGCTCGCCGACTATGTCGGTGTCCATCGTGCCGGCGAGCGCGTAGGCGACGCACAGCGGCGGCGACGCGAGGTAGTTCATCTTCACGTCGGGGTTGATGCGGCCCTCGAAGTTGCGGTTGCCGGACAGCACCGAGACGACCGCGAGGTTGGCATCCGCGACGGCCGCGGAGATCTCCTGCGGCAGCGGACCGGAGTTGCCGATGCACGTCGTGCAGCCGTAGCCGACGAGGTTGAAGCCGAGCTGCTCGAGCGGCTCGGTGAGCCCGGCACGATCGAGGTACTCGGTGACGACCTTGGAGCCGGGAGCAAGCGAGGTCTTGACCCACGGCTTGGAGTGCAGGCCGCGCGCAACGGCGTTGCGGGCGAGCAGCCCGGCACCGATCATCACCGAGGGGTTCGAGGTGTTGGTGCAGCTCGTGATCGCCGCGATCACGACATGGCCGTGATCCAGCTCGAAGCTCGCATCCGGCGTCTTGACGGTCACGGCCGCGTGAGCTCGCGCGAGCGTGGCCGCGCCCGCGCCGCCTTTGCCGGGCTGGCGCGCGGCGACCGGCAGCGGGTCGTGTCCTGGCGCTCCGTTGGCGGGGGGATCTGATGCCGGATAGGACTCGGCTACCGCCTCGTCGTGGGGGTCGGCCTGTTCGCCGTCGGCGCTGACGTGCTCGCGCAGGGCGCCGCGGAATGCGTCACGCGCACCGCTGAGCGCAATCCTGTCCTGCGGCCTTCGCGGTCCGGCGAGGCTCGGCTCGACCGTGGCGAGATCGAGCGCGATGCGCTCGGAGAAGGTCGGCTCTTCGGAGTGCTCGTCGTGCCACAGGCCCTGTTCCTTGGCGTAAGCCTCGACGAGCGCGAGCTGCTCGGGGGGCCTGCCGGTGAACTCGAGGTAGTGCAGCGTCTCCTCGTCGATCGGAAAGATCGCGCATGTGCTGCCGAACTCGGGCGACATGTTGCCGATCGTGGCCCGGTCGGCGATCGGGAGCCGTGCGAGGCCTGCGCCGTAGAACTCGACGAACATGCCGACGACGCCGTGTTCTCGCAGCATCTGCGTGACCGTGAGCACGAGGTCGGTGGCGGTGGCTCCCTCGCGCAACTCCCCGGTGAGCTCGACGCCGAGCACCTGCGGGATGAGCATCGACATCGGCTGGCCCAGCATCGCGGCCTCGGCCTCGATGCCGCCGACGCCCCAGCCGAGCACGCCGAGCCCGTTGACCATCGTGGTGTGCGAGTCGGTGCCGACGAGCGTGTCGGGGTAGGCCCGCCCGCTGCCCGCGTCGGAGAAGACGACGCGCGCGAGGTACTCGAGGTTGACCTGGTGGACGATCCCGGTGTCTGGCGGCACGACCGAGAAGTCGCCGAATGAGCCCTGGCCCCAGCGCAGGAACGCATAGCGCTCGCGGTTTCGTTCGAACTCGCGCTCGGCGTTCACGCGGAAGGCATCGCGCGTGCCGAACGCGTCGACCTGGACGGAGTGGTCGATCACGAGCTCGGCGGGCGCGAGCGGGTTGATGCGCGCCGGATCTCCGCCCATATCGGCCATCGCGTCGCGCATCGCGGCGAGGTCGACCACCGCGGGCACCCCGGTGAAATCCTGCATCAGCACGCGAGCGGGGCTGAACGCGATCTCGGTAGCGGGCCGCGCGTTTGCGTCCCAGCTCGCGAGGGCTTCGATGTCCTGCTGTGTGACCGATCCGTTGCCCTCGGTGCGAAGCAGATTCTCGAGCAGGATCTTCAACGAGAACGGAAGGCGCTGCACGTCGAAGCGCTGCTGCAGCGCGTCGAGCCGGAAGATCTCATAGCGACGGTCCTCGATGTCGAGCGTGTCCTTGGCGCCAAAGCTGTTCTCTGCCATGGGTATCGCCTCCCGGGCGGATCCGATCGTCTACTGCGATTGGCAGTCTCGCAGAGTCAGCGGGTCAGCTCGGAGGCGCGGGTGACGCGACCCTTGCCCTGGCGCTTTGCGCGCAGCAGGGCTGCGTCGCAGGCTTCGAGCAGCGCATCGGTGCTCATCGGCGATTGCCATTGAGCCACGCCGATCGAGGCGGAGACGGTGGGTCCGTTGTGCTCGAGCACGGGCAGCGAGTACAGGCGCTCGAGTGCTCGGGCGCCGGCCGCGGCCGCGCTGTCGAGGTCGGCGTTGGGAAGGATCACGACGAACTCGTCGCCGCCGTAGCGCGCGACGCGGTCGAACGCGCGGAACTCGCCCATGAGAGCTTCGACCACGGCTCGCAGCACCGCGTCGCCGGCCTGGTGGCCGTGTTCGTCGTTGACGAGCTTGAAGTTGTCGAGGTCGATGAGCAGGCACGACAGCGGCACGCCGGTGCGCATCGCGCGGCCTATCTCCTCGCTCATGCGCCGGCGCATGGCGCGGTGGTTCATGCAGCCGGTCACCGGATCGGTGCCGGCTTCGGCGCGCGCGCGCACAAGCGCAAGGCCGGTTGCCGCCTGATCGACGAGGGTGGCGGCAAGTTCGATGGAGTCGGCCTCGAACGCGTGCGAGACGCGCCGGATGAGCACGACGACCGCATCGATCTCTCCGCGCCCGGACAGCGCCATCAGCAGCGCACAGCCGATCTGGCCGCTCTCCGCCAGCCGCGGCAGGCTGGCGGCGAGCTCCTCGCCGGCCGCGGCGAGGAAGCTGCGGCCCGTGCGCGCGACCCAGCTCACGCCGGGCGGACGCTCGCTGATCGGCTCCAGGTAGCCGAGCCGCCCGCCGCTGTCGGCCACGTACACGGCAACGAGGTCTTCGCTGCCGTCGGAGACGCCGAGGTGGTGCACCTGCACCTCCTCGGCCCCGGGAACGCTCATCAGCTCGTCGGCGAGGGCCCGAAACACCGCCTCGCCGTCGGAGGCGGCATCGGTCAGCAGACTCAGGCGGCGGATGCCCCCGAGCAGACGCTCGACGCTCGAGGAAGAGCCAGAGGTATCCGTACCCGAGACGACATCCATGCTCTCAATCTACGACATTGGCGCGCGGAATGTGTGAAAACCCGTGATCGATCTCGCGCGCGCCGGCACACGAGCGCGCGCCGGCGGCCGCCGCGAGGGAGGCTCCGCGGATCTCGCGAGGGGGCGCCGCCTGAGCGCAGGCGCCCCCTGCGAGCACTGCTAGCCGAAGGTCAGCGTGGCGAACGTGGCGGACGGGCGCTGCTTGCGGTTCTTCGGCAGGAAGCCGATCCGCACGCGCACCTTGAACGGGCGCCCGCGACTGCGACCGCGACCGGACAGCGGCACCTTGATCGTCGTGGTCGTGGCCGAGCGCAGGTGCCGGTAGACCGAGGCGAGGCTGCCGCCGGTGCCGCTGAGGCGCCCGGGGGCGAACGTCTTGACGGTGATGAATGCGGCGTTGCCGATGACACGGCGCTTGAGGATTTTCACACCGCATTCGTTGACGTTGATCTTCGTCTTCTGTTTGAACTGCACACCGTTCTGGCCGGTGATCACGGTCGGCATGTAAAGCGGCTTCGCGCAGAGATCACCGAACGCCGCCAAGGCCGAGTGGGGGCCGATCGGCAGGTTCACGGTGACGCTCGAAACCGGCGTGTCGGGCGTCTTTTCGAAGTTGGTAGTCGTTATGCCTTTTTTGATGTCGGTTGTGCCTTTGACGATCACTTTCACGCCGTCTGCTTCGAACAGAAGGTCGAGGTCCGGGAACGCCGCGTTGGCGTGCGAGACGAGGATCGCCGGCCCTTTCAATTTGTCCTTCAGCGTCGGGGAGTTGGCGCGCGCGCCGCCGACGAACGAGCCCGACGGGCAGGCGTAGGGGTTGGCATTGAACGTTGCCGCAAGGCACGCTTTTTTCAGCGTGGTGCCGCGCGAGGGCAGCTGCGCCGGCAGCGTGACGAGCACGGATTGGATGTTCGCGCTACCGCTCGCGAGGTTGATCGTGGTTTCGAGGCTCGCGCCGTTCGCTTTGGACGCCTTCGCGGAGGACGCGGCCTTGAACGACGGTTTGAACGCCAGCGAGTTGCATTTTTCGACCTGGAAGGCGCTCGGCAATGTTGCCGTCGAGCCCTGCACGCCGGTGAGCGTGGATTCGGTCTTCATCGCGCTGCAGTTCGTGGGGTTGACGAGGAAGCCCTGACGGTTGATGTGTACGTCGAGCTTGCGCAGGCGCACCTCGATGCCGCCTTTGACGACCAGCGGCGGTTCGCTTGCGACTGTCACGCGAGTGGTTTCCTGATTGATGTTGATGGTCGCGCGGGTCACGGACAGGCCGAGGTTGAACGGACCGGCGACCTCGGGCACGACGACCGACATGCCGAACGGCGCGCCCTTGTAGGGGCCGGTGAGGTAGACGGTGCCCGGGAACGCATACGGCGTGGGACCTGAACCCGCGTACGCTGTGACGCTGCCGATCGCCGAGCCCGCCGGGCACGTGCCGGCGTTGGCCTGCGCTTCGGCGCACTGTTCGGCCGTTGGAATCAGTCCGACGAGCCCCTCGGGCAGCGTGGTGCTGATGCCCTTCAGGTACTGGTTGCCTTCGGGCCGTTCGAGGGTGAAGTTGAACGACGTTTTCGCGCCCGCGGCAGCCGTCTGGTTGGACGTGGACTGCGACGGCGAGAAGGGCAGCGGCGAGCTGCACGCGCCGCCTTTGCCGTTTGAGTCGACGGTGAAGGGGCTGTTCAGGGTCTGCGTGGGCGTGCCGGTGTAGGGAGCGAAGCTGCCTTCGGCGCTCGCGCTGCCGCAGATCAGCGGGTTGGCGATCGGCGCGAGCGCGCCGCCATTGAAGTGGAGTATCGCTTCGCTGAACGGCTGTTCGGGGTTTTCGGGGAAGACGGTGGTCACCTGTCCTGTCACTTCGTTGGTGAACACTTCTCCGCGGATGCGAATCGACAGGCCATACCGCGCTGACTCGGCGTCGAGGTACATGGTGTACGGCGGCCCGGTTATCGGACCGCTTTCAGGGCCGCCGAGGTAGATGTTGCCGGCGAGCGTTTCCTTCAGCTGAGGCACCACGAGCGTCACGGTTCCGAGCTTGGACGCGGCGGGACACGCGGTGCCGGGGGTAGAGCTGTGGATGTGCGCCTGGGCAGGCGTGCACGCTTGGAGGCCGGCGGCGGCGGACGGGTTGACCGTCATGCCTTCGGGCAGCTTCACGGTGGCCGTCTTGAGCGCGGCGTTGTCAGGTACTTCGTGGCTGGCGGGGTGAGGGATGCTCACCGTGGCGCCCACGCCGTCGTTGGCGTCGGACTGCGTCGTTTCCGGAGCGACCAGGAACCCTGGTTCGAACGGCACCGAATTGCAGCCCGAGAGTCCGATCGGATCCGTGTAGGTTGCTTCTGATTTTGCGCCGCTCAAGGATTCGAGCCGAATCCTGGTGGCGGTGGTACGACCGGGCCCTTCGCAGTTGCTGCCGTTCGTGATGAAGCCGTTTTTCCCGATGTTGCCTTTGAACACCAAGCGCGACCTCAGCAGCGGCAACGTGGGGCTCACGTTGATTTCGAAGTAGTCGTGGTAGTCGCCGACCCCGGTTCCCTTGGCTTCCTGACCCCATTCCACGTTGCCTTCGATGAACGTGTGAGCGACGAGGCCTGGTGCGCCCGTGATTTCTTCCGGCAGTACGAGCGCCACTCCGAACGTTGAAGAATGTCCGTTCGACGCGACCAGGTTGTAGACCTTGCCGGTCAGCGTTTTGATGCCGAACGGCCCGGCATTTACCGTCGCTTCGTTCTTGCCGATGACCGTGCTTTCTTCGCCGCTTTCGTTGCAGGTCGGCGGGGAGTAGACGCCTTCTGCGAGTTTCGTGCCTTCGAATTCTGCGGCCGAGCATTCCCCGACGGCAGCCGGAGCTGTGCTCAGGCCCGGCGCGACGTCGGTGCGGATGTGGACGATCGGGTCCGCGGCTGATTCAGGAGTGACTTTGAAGTCGGTGACACCCCAGTTGGGGTGTCCGGCCGCCTGTGTGAAGCCTTGTTCTTTGGCTTCCGCTTCCGTGACGGGTTCGTTGTTTTTGACCTGTTCGCTGCCGCAGGTTTCGAAGGCCGCTTTGCAGTTCGCCGCAAAGAACCCATGGGATTCGAGCCCGAACGCGGCCTGCGCCGCCGCGGGCGCCGCGCTGGCGACGAGCACACAGGCGAGCAGCGTCAGGAACGAGATTCGAGCGTGGACCCTCATTGGACCTCCCCTATGGAACCGAAGCAGCAGTTAACCCTCTTGACTCCAGATGTTCCCGAAAGTTGCGGAACCTAACGGTCCCTATTAGACGGATTTCCGAGTTTTCCTCCGGGCCCTCGGCGCGGCGCCACACGCGCATCCGAGCAGCGGGCGGCTGTGAAAGCCCGTGCGGGCCCCGGATTAGCGGCCCGTCAGCTGCCCATTGAGGCCAGCGCGGACGCGCGGCCGGCACAGTCGTACAGCGTGCCCTGCGACGCCGCTGCCGTCGAGCTCGTACGTTTCCCACTCGACGGGAGCGCCACGCGCTTGCACTCGGCGGCCACCGCCGCCATCGCCGTCTTCGAACCGGTGCGTGTATCGCCGGGTAGGCCGCGAGCGGAAACAGCCTGGGATCCGTCGTCGAGCACCCAGCGGATCTTGCCCGTGCTCACCTCCTGCGCGAGCCACGAGACGCTCACGTCGCTCTCGCGACCTGAGAAACCGCCGATTCCAACCACTTCGGTCTCACCCGAGACGATCGCCGAGGCGGCGCTGGACTGGCTCGAGACGGCAAGCGTTCCGCCGCCGTGACTCCCTATGTAGGAGACGACGCTGCTCAGCGACCCGCCACCAAAGCCAGCGTTGCCGGCCATTCCTGCGCCGCCGGCAAGTCCTGCGCCGCCAGGAGCGCCTGCTCCGGCCCTGCCGGAAGGAGCGCCCAGCGCCCCGCCGGCGCCTGCGGGCGGCCGCGGTTGCCCGGCGCCGATCCCGATCGGCGGACCTCCGCCGGCGGAGCCGATCGATGGAGCGGCACCGGCGCCCGGCGCCCGGCCCGCGCCGGCCCCCGCCCGCGGTACGCCGAAGCCGCCGCGCGAGCCGCCTCGCAGACCCGTACCGGCGCGTCCGGGGAACCCTCCCGGCCCGCCGCCGGCGGTCAGGACCGACTGCGGTCCGCCCGAGGGGAACGTGCCGTTGGTGGGGTAGCCGAGGGTGTCGAGCGCCCACGCCGCGGGCGCGAGCAGCAGTGCCCCGAGCGCCGCCGCAAGCGCCGCGGTACGCGCGATCCGGCCTCGCAGCACGATCAGCACCACGATCGATACCGCTGCAACAGGTATGAGCACCGCGGCCAACCAGTCGAGCTGGCCGGGATAGCGGCTGCGCACGAGGAGCTCAACAATCACGCCGAGCGCGATCGCGAGCGGGGCCACGACGCGCGGGCGCAGCCGGCCGCTGGAGAGCTGCGCCACGCCGGCGCCCACGAGCGCCGCGATGAACGGGGCGAGCAGGGACACGTAGTAGGGATGGAAGATGCCGCCGGCGAAGCTGAACAGGACCGCGGTCGTGAGAAAGGCGCCGCCGACCACGATCAGCCAGCCGCTGCGCTCGTCACTGCGTCGCAGGCGACTCGCGATGAGCAGCGCCGCGGCGCTCACCAGCGCGAATCCCAGCAACCAGCTCGCCTGTCCGCCGAGCGCCGAGTTGAGCAGGCGCAGCGGACCCGGCGTCCCGCCGAACATCGTCCCGCCGCCGCCGGGCGCACCCGCGCCACCCGGGCCGCCGGTTTGTCCTTCGACGCGCCCGAGGCCGTTGTAGCCGAATATCAGCGAGAGCACCTTGTTGTCGCTCGTGCCCGATACCCAGGGGCGGTTGGCCGCCGGGGTGAGTTCCACGAGCGCCGGCCAGGCTCCGCCCACGAGCACCATCGCCGCGCCGCCCGAGAGCAGCTGGCGCAGCGCATGCACGCGGCCTCGTCCAGCAGGACTGAGCCACAGCCATGCGAGCACGATGCCGGGCACGACCGTGAGCGCGACCAGCATCTTCGTCTCGAAGCCGAGCCCCACGCATACGCCCGCCAGTACCAGCCAGCGGGTGCGCCCGTGCTCGAACGCGCGAACCGTGCACCACACGGCGGCCACGCAGCAGAGCACGAGCAGCGCGTCGGGGTTGTTGTGGCGGGAGACCGCCACCGCGATCGGAGTGAGCGCGAGCGCGAGCCCGGCCGCGAATCCGCCGACCCGGCCGAAGCGGCGCCGCACGAGGTCGTAGGTGAGAACCACGCTGGCGACGCCCATGAGCGCCTCCGGCAGCAGCAGGCTGAGCGGGTGGTAGCCGAACACGCGTGCCGAGAGGGACTGCACCCACAGCGCCAGCGGCGGCTTGTCCACGGTCATCACGCCGCCGCGGTCAAGCGATGCGTAGAGGAAGTCGTGCCAGCTCGTGCTCATCGAGCGCACAGCCGCGCTGTAGTAGGCGTTGGCCCAGCCGTTGCGGCCGAGCGCCCACACGTTGAGAACGCCGCTGAGCGCCACCAGCGCGAGCAGCTCGGGACGCCTGAGCGCGCGAAGCGGCACGCGAGCGTGGCGCCTCGTAGCTGATCGCGCAGCCCGGGCGTCCCCGGCGCCGAGCGGGCCGCGGCCGAGGAGGTCGTCTCGAATGTGGAGCTCACATCCGCAAGCCTGCAGGCCGCGCGTATGAGCAGCGCTAACGAAAGCTCAGAGTTCTGTGTGCAAGCGGATCAGTCGATCAGGCGCTTGCCGAGCTGCCAGCACCGCCAGCCGCCACATCAGCAGGGCGAACCCGACCAGCACCGCCGCATGGCCGAGGTCTGCCGTGCTGAGTTCACCCAGCGACGCGTCGCGAACCAGCTGCACGCAGTGGTAAAGCGGGTTGAGCTGCGCGATCGTGCGAATGCCGGCGGGCAGCTTGGAGATCGGGAAGAACGTGCCGGCGACCAGGAACATCGGCGTGAGCACCGCGCTCGTTATGTAGTTGAAGTTGTCGATCGTTTTCGCGATCGCCGCCACCGTCACACCGAACGCCGCAAACCCGAAGCCCGTCACGAACCCGATCGGCACCACCAGCAGCATCCCCGCTTGCGGTTCCAGGCCGAACGCCATACCCACGATGAGCGGCGCCAGCCCGTAGACGCCCGCGCGCAGCGAGATCCACAGGACCTCCGCGGTGATCAGCTCTTCGACGTCCACCGGCGCCGCCAGCATCGCGTCGTAGGTGCGCTGAAACTGCCACCGGACGAACGTGTTGAACATGCCCGGGAAAGCCGAGGAGAACAGCACCGCCGTGGCAACCACCCCGGTCGCCAGGTACTCGACGTACTTGACGTGGCCCACGTATGGCACGAGCGAGCGGAAGCCCGAGCCCGAACGCGAGCAGGTAGATCGTCGGCTGCACCACCGAGGAGAACGTCGTCGGCCTTCCAATAGCGACCGAAGATCGACGACGTCACGACTCATCACGCCCGCGAGCGCGGCCGGTTCGAGCCTGCCGATGCGGCGCGCCGAGGTCACGGCGGTCCCCGACTGGGTCTCTGTGCTCATTCGATGTCCTGGCCGGTCAGGGCCACGAACGCGTCCTCGAGGTTCGCCGGGCGGCGCACCCCCTCGGGAGCCTCGCCGTCCAGCTGCTCGGCGCGCAGGATCGCAACGGCCGGGCCGCTGCGCCGGTTCGACCAGCCGTTGCGATCAGCCTGCTCGGCAACCTCGGCCAGCCGCGAGGGCGGCCCGTAGACTTCGACCACATCGGTGCCCGCGTGCTCGCGCACCAGCTCCGCGGGCGGTGCCCTGGGCGATGACCTTCCCATGCGACATCACCGCGACGGTGTCCGCCAGGCGCTCGGCCTCCTCGATGTAGTGGGTGCTCATCAGCACCGTCACGCCTTCCGCGCGCAGGCCGTCGATCAGCGACCACAGCTCCTGGCGCACCTGCGGGTCCAGGCCCACCGTCGGCTCGTCGAGCAGCACCAGGCGCGGCCCGTGGATCAGGCCTCGCGCGAGCAGCAGGCGCCGGCGCATCCCGCCTGAGAGCTCGCGTACGATCGTGTCGGCGCGTGCGCTGAGGTTGGCGAGCTCGAGCGCCCGCTGCACCGCCCGCGGGCGTCCGGCGCCGCGGCACGCGGTAGAGGCGGGCGAACACCGTGAGGATCTGTCGGCACGTGAGCTCGACGTCGAGATTGTCGAGCTGCGGCACCACTCCCATCTCCAGCCGCGACTGCTTTGACTCGCGCGGGAGCTCGTAGCCGAGCACCGAGATCGACCCCTCGTCGGCGAGCGTCTGCGCGGTGAGCATCCGCATCGTCGTCGACTTGCCCGCGCCGTTGGGACCGAGCAGCCCGAAGCACACGCCCGGCGCGACCTCGAGGTCGAGGCCATCCACGGCAACTATCGTTCCGAAGCGCTTGACGACCCCTTGTCAATCGCGATCGCGGGCCCGATTGCCCCGCCGCCGGCGTGCAGCTGCTGTCCGTCCATCGCTCGCCACTCTATGGGCCGGGTGTCGATCACCCGCTGGCGGATCTCCGACGGCGGTCCATAGCCCAGGGGCGCCGATCTGCGCGAAGCTGCTCTCACCCAGCAGCGTCGAACACGCGTGAGCGAGTGAGCCATGCCCGCAAGAGCTCCCCAGATCGTTGCCATCGGAGGTGGCGGCTTCTCGATGGACGCGAACGGCTCGCTGCTCGACGACTATGTGCTCTCGCTCGTGGACGCTCCCCGCCCGCGTGTGTGCTTTCTGCCGACCGCCTCGGGTGACGCCGATCACTACGTGGTCCGCTTCTATCGCCGCTTCTCCTCCGGCTGCGAAGCGAGTCACGTGTCGCTGTTCCGTCGTGACCAGGGCAGCGACGGCGTCGAGGACGACCTGGCGAGCCATCTGCTCGCGTCAGGATCTGATCTACGTCGGCGGTGGCAATGTCGTGAGCATGCTCGGTGCCTGGCGTGCGTATGGGCTCGACACGATCCTGCGCAGGGCATGGCGCAGGGGCGTGGTGCTGTGCGGACCCTCGGCCGGCTCGCTGTGCTGGTTCGAGCAGGCGCTGAGCGCATTCCACGGCGCGCCCCGGGCCGTTCGCGGCCTGGGGCTGCTGCCGTACTCCAACTGCGTCCACTACGACGCCGAGCCTGCCCGCCGCGCGGAGTACCACCGCTTCGTCGGCGATGGCATGCGACCGGGGTTTGCGGTCGAGGACGGCGTGGCACTTCACTTCACCGGCACCGAGCTCGAGCGAGCGGTGAGCTCGCGCGCGGACGGGTCGGCGTTCCGGGTCGACGTCGGCCCCCGCGGCGAGGTCGGCGAGACGCGCCTGGAGGTCCGCTATCTCGGCCGACCCATCGCAAGGCCGCTGCGCGGGCCCGCCGGCGCAGCCGCCGCCACCGGCGCGGCGGGTGCGCTGGACACCGTCGAGGCGGTGCCCGCGTGAGCACGCGCCCGACCCTGCCGACCGATCAGCGCCTCATCTTCGCGATGGGCGGAGGCGGCTTCACGATGGAGCCAAACAACCCGCTGCTCGATGACTTCGTGCTTTCGCTGGCGCGCTCGCGCGAGCCAAGGATCCTGTTCTTGCCGACGGCCTCGGGCGATACCAACGCTCCGATCAACGCCTTCATGCACCGCTTCGCCGGACGCCCATGCAAGCACGAGCACCTGTCGCTGTTTCACCTGCGCGGACTGCGGCGGCCGTTGCGCGAGGTCGTGCTCGAACAGGACGTCATCTACGTGGGCGGAGGCTCGATGCGCAACCTGCTGGCAATCTGGAGCGCGCACGGCGTCGATGAGATGCTGCTCGAGGCGTGGAGTCGGGGAACCGTGCTCGCCGGCCTGAGCGCAGGTGCGATGTGCTGGTTTGAGGCGGGAGTCACCCGCTCGAGCGGTCCGCCGGAGCCGATAGCGGGTCTCGGGCTGCTCAGGGGCTCGCTCACCGTCCACGCCGACGGAGAGCCCGAGCGGCTGCCGGTGTGGCTGGCGCACGTGCGCGACGGCACGCTACCGGGAGGATGGGCCGTGGACGACGGCGTGGGGCTGCTGTTCCGCGGGCTCTCGCTGGATCGCGCCGTCAGCTCGCGGCCCGGCGCGGGCGCCGCTCGCGTCGACGCGATCGCCGGAGAGCTGGTGCGCCATCGGCTCGAGCCCGAGCTGCTCGGCAGGGGCCCGCAGGACACGATCGGCGGCTTCGACGACGCGATCGAAGAGCTCCGCCACGTGCGCCGCCTGCGCGGCGGCGGAGCCGGCCGAGGCCACTGAGTCAAGCGACTCCGTGCCACGCTCCCCCCTGCTCGCCGGGCGCGGGCTCCACGCGCGCGCCGCGGCTGCTGCTGCTGCCGCCGCCGCCGCCGCCGCCGATAAGCGAAACCTATGCCGCTCGTGTCAACTCCTATTGGACTTCGCGTCCGCTAGCCGAGAGCCTTCCGGTATGCCAGGTGAGGAGCCCACGCCCGAGCACGCTCGCGAATGCCGAACCTGAGGCTGCTGCGCTACTTCGTGGCGGCAGCCGAAGACGGCAGCGTCACGCGCGCCGCTCGCAAGCTCGGCGTCTCGCAGCCCTCGCTGTCGCAGGCGATCGCGCAGCTCGAGTCCCAACTCGGGGTCAAACTCTTCGCGCGCCACAGCCGCGGCATCACTCTGACGAGCGCCGGCGCCATGCTCTTCGTGCGTGCGCGGGCCGCGCTCGAGGCAACCGACGACGCAGACCTCACCGCGCGCTCGCTCTCGCGCGCCGCCAAGGGTGCGCTCGTTTGGGGCTTCATCGGCACCCCGCCGATGCTCGAGGCGCCCGAGCTGTTCGCGGCGTTCCTCGCGTCGCACCCGGACGTGGAGCTGTCATTCAGGGAACTGCCCTACCCGCGCGTCTCGACCGCCGCATGGCTGGAGGACGTAGACGTGGCCCTGTGTTACTCGCCCACGCCGCATCCCGACGTGCAGATCACCTCCCTGCACAGCACCCCGCGAGCCGCGGTCATGCCCGAGACGCATCCGCTTGCCGACCGCCGCGAGCTCGCCGTGGCGGATCTGCTCGATGAGATGTTCTGCGGAAACGACCCATCGCTCGAGCCCGTGCGCGCAGGCTTCTGGCGGCTCGACGACCATCGTGGCGGCCCGGGCCATACCACCGCCGATCGCATTCTCACCCCCCAGGAGGCGCTTGCCGTAATCGTCTCGGGGCGGGCAATCATGACGGCGCCGTTATCCGGCCTGACACGCGTACTCGCCGCCGTGCCCGGCGTCGTGGCGATCCCGGTGCGCGACGCCCATCCGGCCACGCTCACGCTCGCCTGGCTGACAGACCGCGCGAATCCATTGATCGACTCGCTCGCCTCGACCGCCGAGAGCGTGGCCCACCTAGCGGGCGATGGGCCCGTGGGCGAGGACTGACCCCGCGCACACGCCCTCCGGCGCGGCGATCCGCGCCCCCAGGTTGAACTGCATCTGGACCTCGACGCCTCCGCACGAGCGCTTGGCGAGCTCAAAGCCGTCGCTCATTCGGGCGGCCACCGACAGGCCCAGCCCTAGCCCCTCGCGGTTGCGTGACCCGGTTAGCCCACGGCCGTCATCGGCAACGAGCACCAGGAGGTGTCCGCCCGCTGCGACAGCGCTCACGTGCACAAGCCCCTCGCCGTCGTCGTAGGCGTGCTCGACAGCGTTTGTGACGGCCTCCGAGACCGCCAAGCGCACACGATCGAGCTGCTCCGCGGTCGCGCCGGCGCATGCCGCGATCCCTGCCAGCCTGCGTCGCGTCCGCGGCACCGTCTCCGCGACCGCGGGGTAGGAGCTGCTGACGCTCTCAACCATGTTCACCATGCCCGAAGATCCTCCATAGAAGGGCCTACCCGGGCCTGAGGGCCCGCAATCGCAGCGTCTCTCACCCCGAATGGCTTCGGCCGCGCGTAAACATCGCCCGGCGGGCTGCGACGGAGGGGCCATACGCATCGAAATGCGCGAGCGCCTGCCCGGAGCCGGTTGCAACGCAGGTGAGCGGCGAGTCGGCCGTGCGCACCGGAAGTCCCGTTTCACGCGCAACCAGCTCCGGGAAGCCGTGCAGCAGGGTTCCTCCGCCCGCCAGCAGCACCCCGTCGCGCGCTATGTCCCCTGTCAGCTCGGGCGGCGTCTGCTCGAGCGTCTCCTTGATCGCCTCCACGATCTCGCGCAACGGGCCCTGGATCGCCGCGCGCACCTCGCCGCTGCGCAGCACGACCTCGCTGGGCAGCCCGGTGATCAGGTGTCGTCCGCGTACCTCGTGCGTGTCTTCCAGTTCGTCGGCAAGGGCCGACCCAATCGCGATCTTGATCGCCTCGGCGGTCTGGGAGCCGATTGCCAGGGCATGTTCGACGCGCATGTAACGGGTGATCGCTTCGTCCATCTCGTAGCCGCCGACTCTGAGCGAGCGCGACAGCACGATTCCGCCGAGCGAGATCACGGCCATCTCGCTGGTTCCGCCGCCGACGTCCACCACCATGCGTCCCACGGGCTCCGCGATCTCGACGCCCGCTCCGATCGCCGCCGCGATCGGCTCCTCGATCAGATGCACGCGCCGCGCGCCCGCCGCGAGCGATGCCTCCTCGACCGCCCGCTTCTCGACCTCGGTGATCCCCGACGGGGCGCACACGATCAGGCGCGGATGCGCGCGATGGCGGTCGAGAACCTTGCGGATGAAGTAGCGCAGCATCGCGTGGGTCGTCTCGAAATCGGCGATCACACCGTGGCGCAGGGGCCGCGTCGCCGTGATCGTGGCGGGCGTGCGACCGATCATGCGCTGTGCCTCGGAGCCGACCGCGTGAACGTGACCGCTGCTCGCGTCGGCTGCGACGACCGACGGCTCGGAGATCACGATCCCGCGCCCCTCGAGATAGACGAGCGTGTTGGCTGTGCCGAGGTCGATCGCCATGTCGCGAATGCCCATCGCGGGCGTCAGGTGACGGCGGGCCACGTCGCGGCGAGAGCCGTCCCTGTGAAAGCGCATGCCGACAGCGTGACAAAAACGGCCGCGCAAGCTGCTCGCCGGCCCCGCGCTTGCAGTGTTGCGCCGCACGAGGGGCCACGCCGGCTCCCCCCATGGGCATCCTCGATGCCTCGGGCAGGCGGGCTTATAGCTGTTGCGTAGGAGTCGAACACTCGTCCAGCGACTCCCCGATTTGCGGTACACGACCGATGGCGTTCCGATCGGGCTGCAAACAAGAGGTAGATGTCGGGGGACACAATGCCTGTAGACCGCCGTTCCAACTTCAGATTGAAGCCACGCGCCTCCAATGAGCCCGCCGCCAACGCAGCGCCCGCAGCGCGGCGCTGGCAGCCGCGCACCGGGGGCGCCCTTCGCGGGCGCTGGGCGTGCCTTGCCGTGCTGCTCGTCGCGTTGGGCAGCGTCGCTGCGGTTCTGGGCGCGCGCTCGGTCGCCCACAGCGACTACAACAGCCAACGGCTTGCCTCGAGGTTCGGGGCAGCCCAGGTCGCGCTCACGCTGAAGCTGGCGATCCAACACGAGGAAGACCTCGTCGTCAGCGGACGCGCGTACGTCGCCGGCAGCCCTCACGCCGCCGTCTCAGGCTTCGCGCACTGGGCGAACTCGGTGCAGGCGCTGCAACGCTATCCCGAGCTCGCCGACATCGGGCTTCTCGTGCCGGTGCCGAGGGCGAAGCTCGCGAGCTTCGCCAAGCAGATGCTCGCGCGACCGATCCTCCCCAATAGCCGCCAGCCGCAGGGCTCACGCGGGAGCTTCGAAGTGGTCCCGAACGGTGTCCGGCCGTACTACTGCCTGGCCGTCGCCGGCGTCGTGCGCGACCGCGTTGCGGTCCTGCCGCCTGGCCTCGACTACTGCGCAATCGAGCCGTCGCTGGCGAGCGTGATCGAATCCGGCCGGTCCAGCTACGTGCCCTTCCTTGAAGGAGCTACGACAAGACTCGCGGTGCAGACCCCGATCTACGCCAGCGGCGTCGCGCCGGTCAAGCAGAGCGCGCGGCGAGGCGCGTTCATCGGCTGGCTGGCCGAGTCGCTCGCTCCGCAGGTCCTGCTGCAGACGGCCCTTCAGGGTCATCCGCGAACGGCGGTCAGCTTCCGCTACGACTCCGGCGGCTCGGACGTGGCCTTCGCGGCCGGAGTGCATCCGAGGCGCGCACAGAGCTCCATGGTGAACCTGCACAACGGCTGGACCGTCGAGTCCTACGCGGCGCTGCCCGCTGAGGGGATATTCGCCGACGGGCAGGCGATCACCCTGCTGATCGGCGGCACCGCACTCAGCCTGCTCCTGGGCGCGCTCACGTTCGTGCTCGGCACCGGACGCACACGGGCCATGTGGCTGGTCGACGAGAAGACGCGGGAGTTGTCCTACCAGGCGTTGCACGACAGCCTCACGGGCCTGCCCAACCGCGCGCTTGTGATCAAGCGGGCGGAGGAGATGCTTGCGCGCGATGGCCTCGTCACCGCCGCCCTGTTCATCGATCTCGACGGCTTCAAGCAGGTCAACGACCGCTTCGGGCACGCCGCCGGCGATGAGCTCCTCAAGGTGCTCGGCGCGAGGCTGCGCGGCGGGGTGCGCGCTCAGGACATCGTCGGGCGCCTCGGCGGCGACGAGTTCGTGGTGCTGCTCGAATCGCCGATGGGAGAATCAAGGCCCGACCTCGTGGCCGAGCGGCTGATTGCGATCTCTCGCGAGCCTGTCACGCTGCACTCCGGCGAGTCGGTGACGGTATCCGCGAGCGTGGGCATCGCAGTTGGGCCGCGCAGCACGGTCGACGCGCTGCTGCGCGACGCGGACCTCGCGCTCTATGCGGCCAAGGACGCCGGCCGGGACCGCTACATCCTGTTCGAGCCCTCCGGCCCGCTTCGCAGCATGCAGGAGCTTCACGAGCGCGAGGTGGAGCCCGCCGAGCGGGAGAGTCGGCTCGCGCCCACAGAGCGCCCCGCCCTTAGCTGAGTCGACGGCGAGCACAGTCGCCGCCGCGGTCAGGCGATGCCGGATAATTGCCGGCGATGTCGCAGGTGATCAGCCGCGAGTTGAGGACCGGCGAGGCGGTGGTTATCCGCCCGATCGAGCCGCAGGACAAGAGCGGGCTGCGCGAAGGCATCGAGCGTCTCAGCCCGCAGTCGCGCTACCGGCGCTTCTTCTCCACGGCGGCGATGACCGGAGACAAGGAGCTGCGGTACCTTACCGAGGTCGACCACCACGATCACGAGGCGCTCCTCGCCGTCGACCCGCGGACCGGCGATGGGATCGGTGTTGCCCGTTTCGTTCGCTCGTGCGAGCATCCGGATACCGCAGAAGTCGCTGTTGCGGTCAGCGACGAGTGGCAGGGACGCGGGCTCGGCACCACGCTTCTGCTCGAGCTTGCCGCGCGGGCGCGCGAGGAGGACGTTCGACGCTTCAGCGCATCGGTGCTGGCCGAGAACGACGCGATGTTCGACGTGCTGCAGAAACTCGGTGGCGCGCAGGTGACCGGACAGGAACACGGCGTGATCGAGCTGTTGATGGAGGTGCCGGAGGAAGGGCTCCCAGACATGCTCGGCCACGCCGTGCGAGCGGCCGCGAGGGGCGAGATAAGCTCGCGCTAGCCGCCCCCCGCGAAGGCCAGGGAGCGGATCGAGGCGGGCGTCAGCTGGTCGAGCGAGCTCACCGTGAGATCGGCAAGCGACAGCGCGTCCGCACCTGGAGGGAACTCGCGGTTGGGCACCGCGATCACTGCCATCCCCGCGTCAGCCGCGGCGCGCAATCCGTTTGCGGAGTCCTCGATCGCGGCGCACTCCTGAGCCTGTCGGCCCAATGCGCGCGCGGCGGCGAGGTACACGTCGGGCGCCGGCTTGCCACGCCCGACCTCTTCGCTCGAGACCGTGGCGATGAAGCAATCGGCGAGCCCCGCCATCGAGAGCACGGCGTCTATCACCCTCCGGTTGGCCGACGAGGCCAACCCCAACGGCCAGCTCGCCGACAGCGTGCGCACCACCGCCTGCGCGCCCGGAATGAGCGGCAGCCGGCGGCGGTAGGAGTCCAGCAGGGCCGTGACCACGCGCTCGCTGATCGCGCTCGGCGCCAGGCCCACCGCCAGCTCGTCGTGCAGGAACCGCGACCACTCGGGCGCGCTCATGCCCTGCATCTCACGGGTGGCGCTCTCCCGCCAGTGTCCGCCACTCTCGGCGACGACCGCGCGGCGTGCTGCGTCCCACGCCTGCTCGGAGTCGATCAGGACGCCGTCGAGATCGAAGACCAGCGCGGCGGGGAAAGGTGACGGGCGCGCGGGCAAGATCAGGCCGAGAGCCTAACCGCCGCGACGTTGGTCAACGCGACCGACGCCCAGGTCCCAGCCGGTCGTCTCGTCGGGCCCGATTGGAGACGATAGGGTTAACGCGCGTTGGCCTCACGCCGACGTTGATCAGGGCGGAGAGCAAAATTCGGGGGTCGACGCCTGCAGCCCAAGCCCGATGAGCAACCGGCGTTGCCGGGAAATGTCGCGATCAAGCTCCTCGGCGGGTTCGTGGCCACACGCGGCGGCGAACCGGTGGACCCGTCGGCCTGGCGTCTGCGCAAGGGGCGCGAGCTCGTCAAGATCCTGGCTCTGGCGCAGGGTCATCGACTGCATCGCGAGCAGCTCATGGATGCGCTCTGGCCCGATCTGGATCCCGCGGCCGCTGCGAACAACCTCCACCAGGTGGTGCACGTGGCGCGGCGTGCTCTCGGGGCCGACGCGATCGAGCTGCGAGACGAGCTGCTGACGCTTCGGGCGAGCGTGGATGTCGAGGAATTCGAGCGGGCTGCAGAGCAGGCACGCCGCGCCGGCTCATCAGGCGCCTATCGCGCCGCCATGTCGCTTTACGGCGGCGAACTGCTGCCCGAAAACCGCTACGACGACTGGGTCGCCACGCGACGCGAGGAGATCGAGCAGCTGCGTGTCGAGCTCGAAGCCGAGATCGGAGAGTCGGGCGGCGAGCCGAACACGGCGCTGCCCCCGCAGACCAGCTCATTTGTCGGCCGCCGACACGAGCTTCGCGAGCTGCTGGCGCTGATCGGGCGAACGCGACTGCTGACGCTCGCCGGCGCAGGCGGTTCCGGCAAGACGCGGCTCGCTCTCGAGCTCGCCCGCGAGGCCGAGCCCGCATACGCGCAGGGCAGTGCCTTTGTGGAGCTCGCGTCGGTCGGCGACGGCCGGCTGGTGGCCGCCGACCGTGGCGGCGGCGCTCGATGCGGGAGCCCTGCCCGGACGCTCCTCGCTCGAGGGGATCGCCGATTTCCTTGGGCCGCGCACGATGCTGCTGATCCTTGACAACTGCGAGCACGTGCTGGTCGCGACCGCCGAGATCGTCGACACCCTCCTGCGCGCCGCGCCGACCCTCACGATCCTCGCCACCAGCCGTGAGCCGCTTCGCGTGGCCGGAGAGGTCGTGTTTCGAGTGCCCTCGATGGCGATCCCTGATCCCGAACAGCGGCTCGAGCCCGAGGAGCTGCTGCGCTACGAGGCCGTTCAGCTCCTGAACGATCGCGCAGGCGCCGCGATGCCCGAGTTTGCGATCGACGCGGACAACGCCGCGGACGTCGCCAGGATCTGCTTCCGTCTCGATGGCCTGCCGCTCGCCCTCGAGCTTGCGGCCGCTCGGATCGGCGCGCTCGGGACAGCAACACTCGCGGAGCGCCTCGATGACAGCTTTCGTCTGTTGCGCAGCGGCAGTCGCGTCGGCCCGACGCGCCAGCAGACGCTTGCGGCGACGCTCGAATGGAGCCACGACCTGCTCGATGACGAGGAGAAGCTGCTGCTCCGCCGCCTGGCAGTCTTCGCGGGAGGGTGTGACCTTCCCGCCCTCGAGACCGTCTGCGCCGGAGAGGAGCTCCCGCTCGACGCGGTGGCGGACGTGCTCGCACGCCTTGTCGAGAAATCGCTTGTAAGCGCCGAGCAACTTGGAGCGTCGGCGCCGCTATCACCTGCTCGAGACCGTGCGGCTGTACGCGCTCGAACAGCTCGAGGCGGCCGGCGAAAGGACTTCGCTCGCCGAGCGTCACGCGCGCTGGGCGCTGGAGACGGCCGAGCGCGAAGGCGACTCCCCGGAGTTAGACCGCGAGGCGGCGAACCTGCGCGCGGCGCATGACGCGCTGCTCACGCGCGACCCTGTGCAGGCGCTTCGCTATTGCGTGGCGCTGTCTCCATTCTGGCTGCGCCGCATCGACCTCCAGGAGGGGCACCAGCGCCTGACAGAGAGCCTCGCCGCAGCTCCGGAGCGCACAGCCCTTCGCGCGGCCGGGCTGCTCGCGATGTCAGCGATCGACTACCGCGCAGGCGACCTGGCGTGCGGCGCGAGCCACGCTCAGGAGAGTCATGAGATCGCTCGCGAGCTTGCCGACGCGCTCGCGCAGTGGCGCGCGCTGCAGCGACTCGGCGAGATCGCCGTCGGCTACGACCGCGCCGAGGACGCCCTGCGGCTGCTCGGCGCGGCCCGCGCATTGGCCCGCCGCGAGGGGCTCGCCGCCTTCGAGGCGGTCTCGGTCTATTCGCTCGGGGTCGCGCGCTGGCTGCTCGGCGATCTTGCCGGCGCGGAGGAGTCGTTGGTGGAGAGCGCCGCGTCGTTCCGGTCGCTGGCCGGCTCCTCGGCGCGAATCCTGTCTCCCCTGAACATCGCCGAGATGCGTTCCGCTGACCCCTCGGGGCAGCCGGGGGTGAGGATCGTCTTCGAAGAGACGCTGCAGCCGTTTGTCGAGATCTCCTGCGAGACCGCGATCGGCTACGTGCTCGCCAATCAGGCCACGATCGCTCGTGTCCGGGGACAGCTCGGTCGGGCGCGAGAACTGCTCGACGAGGCGGGCCAGCGCTTCACGCAGGCCGAGGACCAGCGCGGGCAGGCCGACGTGCTGGTGCGCCGGGGGTATCTCGAGCTCGCCGGCGGGTCGCCGCAGGAGGCACGCGAGTGCCTCGAGAGCGCGCTGCGACTACGTCGAGGCCTGCGCGACCGGCGCGGCGTGGGAATGGCGTTGTTGGCAGCTGGACTCGTGGAGACCGTCAGCGGCGAGTACACCCGCGCCGAGCAACCGCTGTCCGAGGCCCGCGAGCTGTTTCGCCGTGCCGGCGATCGGTGGGGACTCGTCAGCGCCCTGTGGCGGAGCGCGGACCTCGCGATCGCGCGCGCGCGCCTCGATGAGGCAGATGCGGCGCTGCAGGAAGCATGGGCGGTCGTCGGAGAGACGGAGCGCCAAGGTTGGATCGCGGTCACCGCGGCGACCCTGGCGGAGGTGGCTCAGCTGCGTGGCGACGCCAAGCGCGCCAGGGCGCTCTTCGAACAGGCTCGCGTTCACTACCTCGACGAGCAGCTCGGAGGCGGGAGTGGCGGCGATGGACGCGAGTCTGCAAAGGCTGGCCAAGGATCGGCAAAGGCCGCGCAAAGTCTCGGCGAGTAGGACTGCCGATACAGCGTCAACCAAACGGAGGCAGTCATGAGTGCAACAATCACCCCGGTCCTCGGGGAGGCAACGGTGCAGGAGCTGCGGGAGGCAATCCACGGGCGCGTGCTGCGCCCAGGCGATGACGGCTACGTCGAGACGCGCCGGATTTGGAACGGCGCGTTCGATGATCGGCGTCCCGCGGTGATCGTCGGCTGCAGCGGCGCGGCCGATGTGATCGCTGCGGTCGGCTTCGCGCGCAGCAACGATCTCGCCATTGCGGTTCGTGGAGGCGGACACAGCATTGCCGGCTTCTCGAGCTGCGACGAGGGAATGGTCATCGACCTCTCTGCAATGCGCTCGGTGCGCGTCGATCCGCAGGCGCGACGCGCGTACGTTGGCCCCGGTGCAATCTGGGGCGACGTCGACCACGAGACGCAGGCGCATGCGCTCGCAACGACCGGCGGGCTGGTGTCGACCACAGGCGTCGCCGGCTTCACACTCGGCGGAGGGATCGGGTGGCTGATGCGCAAGTATGGTCTGGCCTGCGACAACCTCGTGAGCGCCGATGTGGTGACCGCGGACGGCCGCCTCGTGCACGCGAGCGAGAGCGAGAACGCCGACCTGCTCTGGGGTTTGCGCGGCGGTGGCGGCAACTTCGGCATCGTCACTCAATTCGAGCTCGCCCTGCACCCGGTCGGGCCAGTCGTCTACGCCGGTCTGATCTTCTTTTCGGCCGAGCACGACACCGAGCTGATGCGTCTCTTCCGCGAGTGGGCGCCCGGTGTCCCGGACGACATCACCGCGGCGCTCAACCTGACGACGGCACCTCCGCTGCCGGTCGTGCCGGAGGAGTGGCACGGCAAGAAGGTGATCGCACTGATAGCTGTCTCAGCCGGCCCGGTCGAGGAGGCCGAGGCACAGTTCCGCTCATTCCGCGAGGCGGCCGAGCCGGTCGCCGATCTGCTTGGGCCAATGCCGTATACGGTCATGCAAACGTTGATCGATCCCCTCTGGCAGAAGGGCATCCATGCCTACTTCAAGGCCACCAACCTCGCACGCCTCGACGACGAGTTGATCGAGCAGCTCAGCTCCCGCCACCAGTCCGCGCCTGGGGGGCAATGCGAGATCCATGTGCATCAGATGGGCGGGGCGGTGGCGGGCGTGGGCGATGGCGACACGGCCTTCTCGGAGCGCTCGATGCCGTTCGTGCTCAACGCCGTGACCGGTTGGCATGACCCCGATCCCGAGGTAACGGCGGCGCACACGCAGTGGGCGCGCGCCGTCATCGATGCCGCCGCGGGCGCCTCCACGGGCCGCGCCTACGTCAACTTCCTCAGCGATTCCGATGCCGCACGCTCGTCATATGGGCCCGAGACCTACGCGCGGCTGCTGGCGCTGAAGCAGGAGTACGACCCCACCAACGTGTTCCGACTCAACCAGAACATCGAGCCAAACGGCGCGGCCTGATCGTCCTCGGAATGGGTACTGGCCGGTGGGCGGCGGTCGACCGACTTGCCGCCCACCGCTCGAGCGCGACTGAGGCAGTGCGCCTCATGGCTGGAGATGCGCTCCGAACCGGCACGGTCACGTCAGCCCTGGCGGCGGTCCTCCTGGCTCAGGAAGGTGACAGCAGCTTGCGCTTCGCCGCCGTGTACTCCTGGTCGTTGATCGCGCCGCGGTCGTGCAGCGCGGCGAGCCGCTCGAGCTCGGCGGCGTCGGACGGGCCGCCGTTCCCCGCCGCGGGTCGCGTCGCGGCGCGTGCCCGGCTTATTTTCTCGCCTACTGCATTCGCGTGCTCCCGCAGCGCGGCGCGTATGGGAATGGCCTCGGCGTCGGGGAACTCCTCGGCGATCTGGCCGCGGAGGATGTAAGCACCGAGGAAGGAGAGAACGGTGAACAGGAGCATCCACCAGGGGTTGCTGGTGGCGGCTATCGGGTCCCAGATGAACAGCAGGACCAGCAGCGCGGCGGTGATCCAGTACGCCAGCTCTGGGCGCTTGCGGAAGTGGGGTGCCAGGAATTGCCGTCCGGCGACCGCCCACCGCGCCGGTCCGGCGAACCACGCGGACAGGATCACGGGGATGCCGATGATGATCGCGGAGCCGGCGACTTGCACGAGCAGCGAGGTCGCCACCGAGTAGGCGTCGTTGGCAGCCGGTTCGATCGACGCGTCGCTGGTTATCGCCGAGACGAGCTGACCCTGTCCGACTTTGCGAGCGATGAGCACCAGCACCCCGGCCAGCACGAGGCTCAGCCCGACCCACATGAGCGTGCGCCGGCGGTGGCCACGGGCGAGGAACACCGCGAGCGCGTAGAGCGCGAGCACGATGAGGACGAGCCACAAGGCCAGGGCATGTAGCGCTTTCGCGAGGTTGCGCACCAGCCCTAGCTGGCTCGAGCTGACGACCTTCAGGTTCGCGACGGACTCCGGCAGTTTTTCCGCGACGCTCGAGGGCAGGCCGAGGCGCTGCGCCACGTCGGCGACGATCTGGCGCAGGTTCAGTGAAACGGTGCCGCCCTGGATCTGCACGCGTTTGCCGCCGCCCGCCACGATCGTGACAAGGGTCTGGTCGGCTGCGTGGTTGGCCTTGCTCCAGATGTCCTGCACCCGCGTGGTGGCGAGCGCTTTCTCCGCGCCCTGTTCGGCGAGGCTGTGCAGGCCCCCAGAGATCGGGCCCGCGAGCGGCTTTAGCTGATTGGGCAGCCCCGACTTTAATTCGCCGGGAACATCGACGTTCGCGTACAGCTGGTCGATCAGATAACCGGCGAGGGCCGTGCGGATCGTTTCCTTCTGCAGTAGCGAGGTGCTCGTACGCGCCCAGTTGCTCGGATTCAGCAGCTGGCGGTTCGCCCACACGGCGAAGATCGCGAAGACGGCCAGCAGCGTCGCGATCACGAGAATCACCCGCACAGATATGCGATGGGCGCTCGCGGTCGCGGGAGCGCCGGCAACAGCGCCGGGGCTGCTGATTAGGGGAGGCGAGACCGATTGCGGATTCGCCCCATCGCCGCCATCACCGGCCCTCTCGAGAGACTCCTCGGCCACCGATGGCGACGCTATCACGGGCCGGGTGAGGCGCTACCCTCGCGGCGATCAGCGGATGGCCGAACAGCGCCAGACTGCTGGTTTCGCCTGGAATGCGAGAGTGTGGACGGATACCACGCACGCTGCTGGAGCGGACGACTTTCGACAGCCCGGACCGAGGATCGGAACACGGCCGCTCGCGCCGTGAATGCGGGCGTGCGACAGCTCGGGACGCTGACGATCGCGGGCCGGCATGACGGAGCCTTTCCTAAAGAACCCTCAACCTACTTCGCGATTTTCGCGCCAGTTTCGCGCCAGTGCTTTCCCTGCCCAGGCGGCTTCCAGCGGCCTCGCGGACCGCGACGGTGGCGCTTCAACGCAGCCGCAATCTCATCGTTCACACCCTGGTCCGATCCCTTTGGTGTGTATCATATGCGCATGGCCAGAGTAAACGTCTATCTGCCGGACGAGCTTGCCCGTGAGGCGCGCAGCGCGGGCCTGAACATTTCCGGGGTCGCGCAGCAGGCCCTCAGGCGCGCACTCGCATCCGGGGAGACGGAAAGCTGGATTGACCGGCTTGACGCAGGCGCGAGGGTGGCAATCGACCATGCCAGCGTCCTGCGCGCGATCGACGAGGCGCGCGACGAGCTTGACGACAGCGGCTGATTCGGAAGCGCTCGTCGTCGACGCCTCCGCATTGGTGGAGGCATTACTCGGCACAGACATGGGGGTGCGGGCGCGAGCCCAGATGAGAGGCCACGTACTCCACGCCCCTGCCCACGTCGACGCCGAGGTTCTGTCTGCGCTCGGGCGCCTGTTCCGCGCGAGCGAGCTCGCAGCGTCAGCCGTCGGCGGAGCGCTCGAGGACCTAATCGAAGCGCCGATCCAGCGACACTCGCTTGTACCTCTGCTAGGCGGTGCCTGGGAGCGACGCGAGACCCATCGACTGGTTGACGGTCTGTACGTCGAGCTTGCTGAGGTGCTTGCTTCGAAGATCCTCACGACCGACGCCCGCCTCGCTAGGTCAGCCGTCCAAGCCGAGTTGGTTTCCGACGTGACTAGCTGAGACGTCGACAATGAGCTGGTCCTGATCGATGCCTTTCGACAACGTGGACCTAGCCACGCGGGCGAACGAAGCCTTCAGCCGGCGCGATCTCAGCGCTGCGGCCGAATTGCTCACCGACGATGTTAGGCGGCGACTCTGTTCTATTGATCTGCAGGCTCTCGCAGCCCAACGAGGTCGTGCCGCCAGAACGCCTCTGAATACACGAGGGTTCCGGTCATCCAAGGAGCGTAGGCTGGCAGCGTCAGCACTTGAAATGCAGCGTCGGGAATCCGCAGCGACGGCTTGCCAAACCCGAGCGGACCGGCCGGTACGAAGCCAAGGCGTGCATAGTAATCCGGATCCCCCTCGAGGAATACGAGTGGAACGCGGCGGTCACCGAGGATCGCCACCCCGCGCCGGACGAGCTCGCTCCCGATGCCACGACAGCGATAGATGCCAATCACAGCGAGCGGGCTCAGCACCTGGACGTTCGCTAGACGGGCGCGCGCGTCAAGCAGGCCGCGCGTGAACAGCACGTGACCGACGACGCGGTCGTCGGCTATCGCCACCAGCGAGAGCCTGCGGGTCGGTGGGGTCGTAGAAGTCAGCTCCAACACTAGATTCGACACAGCGTCGCCGCTCTGCCCAAATGCTTTTTTGTGGAGGTCGACGATCTCGGGGACGTCGCTCGCCCGCTCCATGCGCACCGCCGCAGCCGAGGCAGCCTCACGCTCACGTCGCCTTGTCATGAATTCGACCCCGAGCTGCTCGGTTGTGCTCTCCTGAGGTGACTGGACGTGAGCAGGATAAGGACGGCTCGCAGCGGGTAGGTTGGCGTCCGATGGCGCACGAGGCAATGGATGCTCATCTGGCAGGCGCGACGCTAGGCACCGAACTAGCCGCGCAGATCCGGGACCGTAGCGACGGCACCCCGCTCAGCAGCGTGATTGCTGCGATCGCTCGAGAAATCGAAGAGGACCGCCAGGCGCTGGTCGACTTGATGGAGCGCATGGATACCTCACAAAGCCCGGTCAAGCAGGCCACCGGCTGGTTGGCCGAGAAGGCCAGCCGACTCAAGTTCGGCGGCCTGGGAGCGGGCGGGGTCGATCATGGGCTTTTCATGGCCCTCGAGAGCCTCACTCTCGGAGTGGCGGGCAAGGCGTGTCTATGGAGGGCACTCAAGGAAGTCGCCGGCGACTATCTACCCCTCGCGGCGATCGACCTCGACGGTTTGATCGATCGTGCCACCGCGCAGCACGCTGCTCTGGAGCGCGAGCGCCTGTTGTCTGCACGGCACCTGCTCGGACGCGGCGACTAATCACCGGTCGTCCGCCCGGATACTCGTGGCGACTGACCGCCATCACCTGCGCTTGTTCATCAGCTGGCGCCAGCCGCGAACCTCGATGTCGACGCCGTATCTGCGAGCGGCAGCGCGGATGCGCCTCCACGCCGCGTCGCGTTCGCTGTCACTCACGCCCTCGACCTGGTTGAAGCGCGCGACGGCGTTACGAACATGGCTGGCGTCGCCGATCGGCTCCTTCTTCTTGGCCGGGAATGCGAATGCCTGCGCTTTTGCTCGGGTGCTTGCCATGAGCGGGCCTTTCCTCTGCTTGCAATGCTCTTGCCTAGGTGTGCACTACCCGCTAGGACGGCTCTTTAAATCTCGGGCTCCCTGGGGCGGGGGGCCTTGGCCTTCCTCACCGTCGCCGGAGCGGGGGCCGTGGCCTCGACCGCAGCGCAGCGCATACGCGGACGCATTTCCGCACAGCGTTGGACAGCTCGGGGCGGAGCGACGGGTTGCGTGGCCGAGCCAGAGTGGAGCGGGAGGGATTCGCGTTCGCCGTCGGCTCGGTGGGTGTAACGAGTTGGTTGCGACCGGCTTGGCGGTCAACTCGTCGATGTAGATGTCAAGCGCCGCGAACCGCACTCGTCGGGAGTCGTCGGCGATAACTTCGCGATCGCGGGCGAGCATGAGATGTCCCGACGTATCTGTCCGGAGTGTCCTCACACAGCAAAAAACGGAGGGGGAGGTGTGTGGTTTCAGCACATGCTGGACTGATGTCTCGGTAGATACCGGACACCCGATGAAAGTGGTGCCGGTATGGGGATGGCGCGGTACGTGGTCGATGCCGTGGTGTTGGAGGGCAGAAGCGTTAGGGAGGTCGCGCGAGCGCACGGGCTCTCAAAGACGTGGATCTACGAGCTGCTCGGGCGATATCGCGCGGGCGGCTATGAGGCGTTGGAGCCGCGGTCGCGGAGACCGCGAAGCTGTCCGCACCAGACGCCAGGAGAGCTCGTCGATGAGATCTTGCGGCTGCGCCGGGAGCTTCAGGACGCCGGCCACGACTGCGGCCCAGCGACGATCCGCTACCACCTCGCCGCCCAACGGGAGGATCCACCCTCGAGGGCAACGATCTGGCGGATCCTCAAGCGCGAAGGGCTGATCGTTTCCCAGCCGCAGAAGCGCCCGCATCTGCAGCCGCATCCGCTTCGAAGCCGACCTCCCCAACGAGATGTGGCAGACGGACATCACCGACTGGCAGCTCGCCGACGGCGAGCCCGCCGAGATCCTCAACCTGATCGACGACCACTCCGGCTGTTCCTCGGCTCTGACGCCTACCACCGCGTCAAAGCCGCCGACGTCGTCTCCAGCTTCCACAAAGCCGCCCAGCTGCACGGCCTACCGCGTCCCTGCTCTCCGACAACGGCGCCGTCTTCACCGGCACCGCCCGCCACGGCAAGGTCCTGCTGCAATCAGAACTCGAGCGTCTCGGCGTGGTCTTCAAGAACTCACGCCCCTATCACCCCCAGACCTGCGGAAAGGTCGAGCGCCTGCACCAGACACTCAAGCGCTACCTCGCCAAGCAGCCGCCAGCCGCCACACTCGACCGAGCTCCAGGCCCAGCTCGAGACCTTCGCCCACTACTACAACCACATCCGCCCGCACAGAGCTCTCGGCGGACAAACCCCGCTACAGGCCTACAGCGCCCGCATCAAGGCAAGACCCGCCGGCAGCACCCCCAACACCCACTTCAGAGTCCGCGAGGACAAGGTCGACAAGACCGGCAAGGTCAGCCTGCGCCACCAAAGCCGCCTCTACAAAATCGGCTATCGGCAGAGCCCACAAAGGCCGCCCGATCAAGCTCCTCATCGCCGACCAGAACATCCGCGTGATCGACCTCAACGGCCAGCTCATCCGCGAGCTCACACTCGACCCAAGCCGCAACTACCAGCCCCTCAACCCCACCTAGACTGTCCACGATCACCCAAGACACGTGTCCGGGATGCCCGAGACATCACAAAACGGAGGGGGAGGGATTCGAACCCTCGATGGAGGAAAAACCCCCCATAACGGTTTTCGAGACCGCCGCATTCAACCGCTCTGCCACCCCTCCAGGGCGACCGTGCCTAGGCTAGATCATCATCAGCCGGTGCCGCTAGGAGCGCCGCGATGAGAAGAACCTGCTCAGAAGCTCCGCGCACTCCTCCTCGAGCAACCCGCCTGACACCTCCGGGCGATGGTTCAGGCGCGGCTCTCCGAGGACATCGAGCACGCTGCCGCACGCGCCGGCCTTGGGATCGCGAGCGCCATAGACCACGCGCGGGACGCGCGCGAGCACGATGGCGCCCGCGCACATCGCGCATGGCTCGAGCGTCACGTAGATGACAGCGTCGAGCACGCGCCATGACCCCACCGCCAATGCCGCGTCGCGCAGAGCGATCAACTCTGCGTGCGCGGTGGGGTCGCCGCGCAGCTCGCGTTCGTTGCATGCGGCTGCGATGATCTCGCCGTCGCGCACCACCACCGCGCCGATCGGCACGTCGCCGTGTTCAAGCGCTCGACCTGCCTCTCGCAGGGCGAGGCGCATGAAGTACTCGTCACGTGGAAAGAAGCGCTCGCTCACCTGATCATGCCTGCGGGCCTACGACACTGAGCCTCACCGCCCCCCGCACCATCATCATTACCCAAAGCGAATGCTCTTTCTGAGACGTCGATCGTTGCCGCGCCGGGGGAATGCGCCCGTACTCGCCGCTCTCGTCGCGGCCGGGGTCGCGCTGTCATGTTGCTCGGACGCGCTGGGCGCCTCGGCTCTCCCGTTTTCAGCGCACGAGGTCGTCGTCGGCTACGCGCCGGCTCGACGTCCGGGGCGGAGGATGTCCGTGCGCGCGAGCTCCGCGGTGAACGGGATCCGCGTGAGTACGCGCGTGCTGCGCCTGGCACCCGGCGTCAGCGTTGCCGCGGCTCTGCGTCGCCTGCGCAGGCGAAGCGACGTGGCATGGGCCGTGCCCGACTACCTCGCGCATGTCGCCGGCGCGATCAGCCCGAACGATCCCGGCGACGGGCGCACCCCGAAAGGCTGGGAAGCGCTGCAGTGGAACCTCAATGGACAGTTCGGGGTGGGCGCTCCCGAAGCCTGGTCCAACCTCGTCGCCGACGGCGCGCCGGGAGGACAGGGCGTGACCGTGGCGGTGCTCGACACCGGCGTCGCTTATGCCAATCGCGGCCGCTTTCGCCGCTCTCCCGACTTCGGCCGCTTCCAGTTCGTGCAGGGCTACGACTTCGTCTCGAAAAACCGCTTCCCCAACGATCGCAACGGGCACGGCACATTCGTCGCGGCGACGATCGCCGAGGCCACCAACAACAACCGAGGCCTGACCGGCCTCGCCTATGGCGCGAGCATCATGCCGGTGCGCGTGCTTGACAACGAGGGCGAAGGCGAAGCTTCGACGATCGCCGAAGGCGTGTTCTACGCCGTGCGCCATCACGCACAGGTCATCAACCTCAGCCTCGAGTTCTCCCCCGGCGTGACCGCGTCTGACATCCCGGAGCTGATCTCTGCGCTTCGCTACGCCCATCGCCACGGGGTGCTCGTGGTGGCGGCCGCCGGCAACGAGGGGCACTCCGCGATCGCCTATCCCGCGCGCGCGCCCTACGTGGTCTCGGTCGGGGCGAGCACCGAACACGGCTGCCTCGCCTCGTATTCGAACGACGGCAGCGGTCTCACGCTCGTGGCTCCTGGGGGCGGCGCCGACGCCGACCTCCCGGGCGATCCGAACTGCCGCCCCGAACTGCCGCCTGGCCGTGACGTCTTCCAGGTCACCTTCACCGGAACCTCACCTCGGCGCTTCGGCATCCCAAACGGCTACGAAGGCACCTCGATGGCTACGCCGCACGTCGCCGCAACCGCGGCGCTGATCATCGCCAGCCGTGTGCTCGGCCGCCACCCGAGCCCCGCCCAGATCACCGCCAGGCTGCGCGCCACGGCGCGCAGACTCGGGAGCGGCGGCGACGAACGACTGTACGGCGCCGGCCTGCTCGACGCGGCCGCGGCAACTGCGCCCGGCGGACCCGGCGCGATCGCCAAATAGCGCCCCGTGCGCACCGCCGACGGCGTGCAGGACGAGCCCCCCGACCGCTGCGACGTCGCGGTCATCGGAGGCGGGATCGTGGGCCTCGCCGTGGCCCGCGAGCTCGTGCTGCGCTTCCCGGGCGCCACCGTGTGCCTGCTCGAGCGCGAGCGCGAGCTGGCCTCTCACCAGACCTCGCACAACTCCGGCGTGATCCACGCGGGCATCTACTACGAGCCGGGCTCGCTGAAGGCACGGCTGTGCGTGGAGGGCTCGCGCCGTCTGTACGAGTACTGCGAGCAGCGCGGCATCCCGCACGCCCGCTGTGGCAAGCTGATCCTGGCCCGCGAGCAGAGCGAGCTCCCGCGGCTGCGCGAGCTCGAGCGGCGAGCCCACGCAAACGGCGTGCGCGGCGTGCGCCTGCTCGACTGCGGCGCCGTCCTCGAGCTCGAGCCGCACGCCACCGCGCTCGCCGGGCTTCACTCGCCGGACACCGGCGTCGTCGACTTCCGCGCGGTGGCGCTCAGCCTCGCGCAGGAGGTTCGTGGCGCGGGCGCCTCGATCGCCACCGCTTGCGAGGTGCGGACGGTGTCCCGTGCAAGCAGATCGCTGCTGCTCGGCCACGCGCGTGGGATGCTTCAGGCCGGCCACGCGGTGTTCTGCGCCGGCGCATGGTCCGACCGGCTGGCACGGGCGGCGGGCGCCCCGGCAGACCCACGCATCGTGCCGTTCCGCGGCGCCTACCTGCAGCTCATACCCGAGCGCAGCCATCTCGTGCAAGCGCTCATCTATCCCGTGCCCGACCCTGCGCTGCCGTTCCTCGGCGTGCATCTCACCCGGCAGCTCAGCGGCGAGGTCGTGATTGGCCCGACCGCTCTGCTCGCGGGCGCGCGCGACGGCTACCGGCTCAGCCGGGTGCGCCGCGCCGACCTGCTCGAGACCGTCTCCTGGCCCGGGACGTGGCGAATGCTCGCCGGCTCCTGGAGAAGCGGGCTGCGCGAGTTGCGCCACGCTGCGATGCGCTCGGGCGTCATTGCCGAGGCCGCACGCTACGTGCCCGAGCTGCGTGCCGCAGACGCCGTGCCGGCCTTCGCGGGCGTGCGCGCGCAGGCGCTCGCGCGCGACGGCACGCTCCTGGATGACTTCGCGATCTCGATGACCGATCGCGCCCTGCACGTACGCAACGCGCCCTCGCCCGCCGCGACCTCATCGCTCGCGATCGCAGGCATGCTCGCCGAGCGGGCCGCCCTCTCATTCGGCTTAGAACCCGCCGCCTGAGCCGCCCTGGCCGCGACTGGGCCCGCCGCGGGCGCTAGGTGGTCCTGATGATCAAGACCGAGCAGGGCGCGTGGTGGGAGACCTTGTTCGGGACCGAGCCGAGCAGGAAGCGCTTCGCTCCCGTCATGCCCTTGTTGCCCACGATGATCAGGTCGGCTTCCTGCTCCTCAGCCACATCCAGGATCGCGTCCGCCGGGTCACCCTGACGGGGGTAGCTCTTCACCTCGACGCCCGCCTTGCCGGCCAGCTCGGTCGCGGATTCGAGCGTCGCGTCGACATCCTCGCGCGGATTTATCGCCCACTGCAGGTCCTCGGGCGCATCCCTGCGCTCCTCGCGCAAGCGCTGCGCGGACACCGGCTCATACGCGCTCACGAGCTCGACCCTCGCGCCAACCGCGCTCGCGAGTTCGATCGCTTGGCGAACCGCCTGGGTGGCCGTCTCAGAGCCATCGGTGCCTACGACGATCGATTTGAACATGCTCATCCTCCCCTTGGATAGCCGGGCCTCGCCTGAGCGCGGACGAGCGCGGATGATATCCGTGCCGGCAGAGCGGCGCCGCTCTCACGCGAGCTTGGTGATCGCGATCACCATCCCGATGAGCACGAACACGACGATCGCGATCTGCATCCAGATCCAAGTGGGAGACATTGCCTGCCCTGGAGCCTACCCACGGCGTGCGCCGGTGCTCGGCGCTCGGCACGAGCGGGCGCCACGCCTTCCGCCATCGATGAGCATGCGAGCGGGAACCGACCCGTTGCACCGGGACGCCCTGCGCGAGTCCTGCGGGAGCATCGCGAGCAGCAGCTGGCAGGGGTGTGCCGCGAGCGCGACGTCGAGGACCGCCCCGCGCCCGCCGGCCTCGATTCGGGCCGTCCTGCCGGGCGCTTTGCCGGCAAGAAGGCAATCTTCGAGGTGCTCGGACCAGACGGCGAGGGCATCCGCCGGCGCTCTATGGGTGTGTAGGCAAGCTCCCGGCTGGGTGCAGCTCGAGCTCGCCGGCGAAGCCGCCCGCGGGCACAGCGCGAAGGCGTGGACGAGCTGTCTTTGAGCGTCTCGCAAGACAGCCAACATGCAACCGCGCTGCTAGTCGCCTCCTGCTCCTAAGGGTTGTTGGCGCACCGGCCGATAATGGCCCGGTGAGCGAAGAGATTCGAGCGATCATCGCCGAGCACGCCCGGCTCCCGGGCGGCGCGGAGACGTTGTCCGAGGACACGAACCTGTACGAGGCCGGCATGAGCTCCCACGCGAGCGTCAACCTGATGCTGGCGCTCGAGGATCACTTCGACCTCGAGTTCCCCGACCGCATGCTCACGCGCGGCGTCTTCGAAAGCATCGCCGCCATCACCGACGCGATCGCCGAGCTCCGCACACAGGCCGCCGCATGAGTGTCGCCGTCGACCGCGACCAGACGTTCTTGGCGGCCGTCAGCAGGGTCGCCGAGGAGGTCGCCGCGCCGAACGCCGACGCGGTCGACCGCGAGGCCCGCTTCCCGATCGAGACGCTCACGGCGCTACGCGAAGAGCGCGCGCTGTCCGCGTTCATCCCGGCCGAGCTCGGAGGCGCCGGCGTCTCCTTCGACGCTCTCGCGGGCGCATGCCTTGAGCTGGGCCGCCACTGCGGCGCGAGCGCGATGGTGTTCGCGATGCACCAGATACAGATCGCCACGATTGTCCGCCACCTCGACGACGCGCCCTGGTTCGAGGATTACCTGTGCGACGCCGCATCCGGCCAGCGACTGGTCGCTTCGGTGACCTCCGAGGTCGGAACCGGTGGGGACATGGGCGCCTCGATCGCGGCCGTCGAAGACGCCGGCGAGGGCATGGGAACCTTCGAGAAGCAGGCGCCCACGGTCAGCTACGGCGCTTACGCCGACGATCTGCTCACCACGCTGCGCCGCTCGCCCGAGGCCGAGCGCGGAGACCAGGTCTGCGTGCTCACGAGCTCCGTCCAGCACAAGCTCGAGGCGACCGGCACGTGGGATCCGCTCGGTATGCGCGGCACCTGCTCACCCGGCTATGTAGTGCGCGCGCAGTTCCCGCTCGAGCAGGTGCTGGCGACCGATTTCGCGCGCGTGATGAACGAGTCGATGGTGCCGATCTCTCACATCCTGTGGTCGCATTTGTGGTTGGGCATCGCAAGCGACGCCTTTGCGCGCGCGCGCGCCTTCGTGCGCGCTGCCGCCAAGCGCAAGCCCGGAGAGCCGCTTCCCGCGGCCATCCGCCTGTCGCAGCTGATGAGCGAGCTGTCGCTGATGCGCGCCGAGGTCTCCTCGGGCCTCAGCGAGTTCACCGCCGCCACTGCGGATGACCGCTCCCGCTTGACCGAGATGGCGACGATCCTGCGCTTCAACAACCTCAAGATCGCAGCCTCCGAGCAGGCGCCCAAGGTGTGCCAGGGGGCGCTCGGCGTGTGTGGCATCGTCGGCTTCAAGAACGACACACCCTTCAGCGTGGGACGGCATCTGCGCGACACCATGTCGGCCTGCCTGATGGTCGCAAACGAGCGCATCCATCAGACCAACGCGAGCCTGCTGCTGATCGCCAAGGACGTCTAGGCGATGGCCGAGTTCCGTCCGGGTAGCCCGGAGCAGGAGGCGTTCCTCGCCGCTCTCCTCGAGCGCAGCCTGCTGATCGACAGCGGCGTGCCCGGCGTGTACGGGCGCGGGGAGCACTTCGAGCGCATCCGCTGGGCGGTCGACCGGTTGATCACGCGAGCCGCCGCCGACGACGCGCCCGAGCACATGGCCTTCCCGCCGCTGTTGCCGCGCCGCGACCTCGAGACGATCGGCTACCTGAAGTCCTTCCCCCATCTCGCCGGCTCGGTGTTCGCGTTCGCGGGCAGCGAGCAGGACGCCGCCGCGCAGGAGGAGCGCGCGTGCGCTCACGAGGACTGGAGCGAGTTCCAATCGATGACCGACCTGGTGCTCACGCCGGCGGCGTGCTATCCGGTCTATCCGGCGGTCGCCGCGAGAGGCGCGCTGGCGCCCGGCGGGCTGACCGTCGACGCGGGCGGCTCCTACGTGTTCCGCCACGAGCCCTCGGGCGACCCCGCCCGCCTGCAGATGTTTCACCAGCGCGAGATCGTGCGGCTCGGCGAGCCCCACACGGTTGCGGCCTGGCGCGAGGCCTGGCGCGACCGGGCGGTGAACATGCTGCGCTCGATCGGCGTCGACGCGAACTTCGATGTCGCCAGCGACCCATTCTTCGGCCGCAGCGGGCGCATGCTCGCACGCAGCCAGCGCGAGCAGGCACTCAAGTTCGAGGTTCTCGCGCAGATCGCAGGGCCCGAGCCGACAGCCCTCGCGTCGTTCAACTACCACCACGACCACTTCTCCTCGGTGTACGCGATCGCCATGCGCGACTCCGACGAGCCCGCGCACACGGCCTGTCTCGGCTTCGGGCTCGAGCGCATCACGCTCGCGTTGCTGCATCAGCACGGCCTCGACGAGCAGCGCTGGCCCGCGCCGGTGCTCGAGGAGCTCGAGCTGCGATGAGCAGCACAAACGAGTTCGTCAGCCTGCTCGCGCTGGATCCGTCCTCCTACCTACCGCATCCGCTGCACGCGCCCGAGCGCTCCTATGCGGAAACCAACTGCTACACCGACATCCTCATCGAGTTCGTGCACGCACGCGGGTACGAGCCCTTGGCGATGATGGGCTGCGTGCTGCGCGCGGACTTCGAGGGCGACCAATGGACGTTCTTCAAGCCGCTGCCCGAACACATGGAACGGCTGTACGGACTCGACATCCACGAGATGCAGCCCTACAGGCCGCTGCCCGAGCAGATCTCACAGCAGATCGAGCACGGCCGCACGATCATCGTCGAGCTCGACTCCTACTACCTGCCCGACACGGCCAACACGAGCTACGGGCGCGAGCACGTCAAGAGCTCGGTCGTCGCCGAGGCCATCGATCCGCAGGGCGAGCGCCTGCGCTACTTCCACGGACCCGGCTACTACGAGCTCTCCGGCGAGGACTACCGCGGTGTATTCCGGGTCGGGCGTGTGTTCTCAGACGACGTCCTCCCCCCCTATACCGAGCTCGTGCGGCTCGACGCCGGCGTCCCGTTGGGCGGCGACGCGTTGCGCCAGGCGGCCCGCGAGCTGCTCGCCGGGAACCTCGAGCGGGCTCCCGAGCAGAACCCGTTCACTGCCTTCGGCGCCCAGCTCGCCGCCGAGCTGCCGCGCCTGCTCGAAGGCGACAGCACCTCCTACCACGACTACGCGTTCGCGACCGTCCGCATGGTCGGCTCCGCGTTCGAGGTCGGCGCCTCGCACGTGCAGTGGGTGCTGGGCGAGGCCGGCGAGCGGGCAGCCGCCGCGATGGCGCGCATGGTCGAGGGCTGCAAGGTCCTCTCCTTCAAGCTCGCACGGCGGCGCCCGTTCGAGGTGGAGGCGCCGATCTCCGAGCTAGCGCTCGCGTGGGCAGAAGCGTTCGCAGAGCTGAGGCGGGCCGATGCCTGACACGGCCGGCGCAGCGTCGCTGCGCGAGCCCGCGGCGGTCGTGCCCGGCGCGAGCCTGCGCAAGGGGCACCGCGAGGAGGTCCCGCTCGCGCACGGATGGGAGGCCGCCTCCTGCGCGCCCGGCGCGCATGTTCATCCCGATCAGCTGGACGCCCTCGACTGGCTGGACGCACGCGTCCCCGGAACGGCGGCGCTGGCGCTCGCGATGGCTGGCCGCTGGCGCCCCGGCGAGCCAGTCGATCTGGACGCCGAGGACTGGTGGTTTCGCACGCGCTTCCGCGCGCCCGCGGCCGCCGAGGGCGAGGAGGTCACGCTCGAGCTCGACGGCATCGCGACCGTTTTCGAGGTCTTCCTCAACGGCGAGCAGCTGCTCTCGGGCGAGAGCATGTTCGCACCGTGCGCCGTCGCGGTGGGCTCGCTGCTCGGAGCCGATGAGAACGAGCTCGCCATCCGCTGCCTCGCGCTCTCGCCGCTGCTGCGCGAGCGTCGCAAGCCGCGCGCGCGCTGGCGCACGCGCCTGGTCGACGGCAACCTGCGCTTCTTCCGCACCATGCTGCTCGGCCGCGCGCCCGGGTTCGCCCCCGGACCCGCGGCTGTCGGGCCCTGGCGGCCGGTGCGGATCGTGCGCCGGCGCGGGGTCGCCGTGCACGAGCTGCGCGTGCGCGCAAAGCTCGATGCGGGCGGCCGCGACGGCGAGTTGAGCGTGCTTGCGCTGATGCGCGAGCACGACGGCACTCCGCTCGAGCGTGTCGAGATCGAGCTCAGCGGCCCGTCGGGCACGCACCGCGCCGAGCTGGAGCTGACCGACGGCGAGCAGGGGTGGATGGCCCGGGGAACGCTGCAGGTGCCCGCGGTCGAGCGCTGGTGGCCGCACACCCACGGCGAGCCCGCGCTGCACGACGTGAGCCTGCGCGTCGAGCGCTCCAGCGACTGCGTGCTCGTGAGCGCCGGCCGTGTCGGGTTTCGCACGCTCGCGCCCGGACAGCGCGCCGAGCACGAGATCGAGAGCGACGGCCTCGACCTGCACGTCAACGGTGTGCGCGTGTTCGCGCGCGGTGCCGTGTGGACGCCACCCGACCCGGTCGGCCTGTCCGCCAACAGGGCCGCGCTGAAAGGCGCACTCGAACACGCACGCAGCGCCGGCATGAACATGCTGCGCGTGCCCGGCACGAGCGCGTACGAGAGCCGCGAGTTCTACGAGCTCTGCGACGAGCTGGGGCTGCTCGTGTGGCAGGACTTCATGTTCGCGAACCTCGACTACCCGATCGCCGAGGAGAGGTTCCGCGCGAGCGTCGTCCGCGAGGCGCAGACCGTGCTCGAGCAGCTCGCCAGCAGGCCGAGCGTCGCGGTGCTGTGCGGCAACAGCGAGGTCGAGCAGCAGGTCGCGATGCTGGGCCTCGACCCCGCGCTCGGTCGCGGCGAGCTCTTCGGCGAGCTGCTGCCGCGGCTCATCGAGGAGGCGCAAGCCGACGCGCTCTACGTGCCCTCGGCACCCTGCGGCGGAGAGCTGCCCTTTCGCCCCGACCGCGGCGTGGCCAACTACTACGGCGTCGGGGGCTACCGACGCGACCTCGGCGACGTTCGCCGCTCAGAAGTCCGCTTCGCCGCCGAGTGCCTCGCCTTCTCCAACGTGCCGGATGAGCGCGCCGTCGCCGCGGTGCTGCCGGCCGCTTCCGCGCAGCTGGTCGTCCACCACCCCAGCTGGAAGGCCGGGGTCCCGCGCGACGCCGGCAGCGGCTGGGATTTCGAGGACGTTCGCGACCATTATCTGGCGCTCCTCTTCGGAGTCCACCCGGGTGAGCTTCGCCGCGTCGACCACGAGCGCTATCTCGAACTCTCACGCGCTGTTAGCGGCGAGGTGATGGCGGAGGTCTTCGGCGAGTGGCGGCGCACAGCTTCGCCGTGCGGCGGCGGGCTCGTGCTGTGGCTGAGCGACCTCGCCCCCGGCGCAGGCTGGGGGCTGCTCGATCACTCCGGCGTGCCGAAGCCCGCCTTCCACCATCTGCGGCGCGCGCTCGCGCCGGTCGCCGTGTGGAGCACCGACGAGGGCCTCGCCGGGGTTCGCCTGCACGTGGCCAACGACTTCTGCGATGAGCTGCACGCACGGCTTCGCGTGGCGCTGTACCGAGATGGACGTGACCGCGTAGGCGAGGCATCCGAGCAGCTCGCGCTCGGGCCGCACGAGGCCTGCGAGCGCGACGTCGAGGCGATGCTAGGCCACTTCCTCGACGCGTCCTGGGCCTACCGCTTCGGGCCGCCGGGCCACGACGTGATAGCCGCGAGCCTCGAACATGGCCGAGGCGAGGATCGCGGCGAGCCGATCTCGCAGTCATTCCGCTTTCCCGCGGGCCGTCCCCTTCAACAACTGAGCGCTCCGGAGCTGGGCCTGAGGGGCACGCTGCTGGCCGGCTCAGCCGACGAGCGCGTCGAGCTTTCGCTGCACAGCGAGCGCCTGGCGTACGGGGTCAGGATTCACGTGCCCGGCTTCGCCCCTTGCGATGACGCGTTCAGCCTGGAGCCCGCCGTTGCCCGCACGATCACACTCTCCCGCCAGGCGGACGCCGAGTTCGATGGCACGCCGCTCGGCGGGTCGCTCACGGCGCTCAACCTGCGCGGCTCTGTCCGCCTCGCGGTGCAGGAGCGCGCGCGGTGAGCACGATCGGCACGAGAACGCTGTACCTCGCCAGCGGAGAGGACCGCGTGTGCGCGCTGTATGACGAGCCCGCTCCGGCGCCGCCGGGGAGCTCGCAGGAGCTCTCGAGCGTGCTGCTGTGTCCGCTGTTCGGCAACGACGACTTGTGCGCCTACCGCTCACGCCGCGACTGGGCCCGAACGCTCGCCGCAGCCGGGCATCCCACGCTGCGAATCGACCTGCCGGGCACCGGCGACAGCAGCGGCGGCCCGCGCGACGCCGATCGCCTCGGCGCATGGACCCGCGCGGTGGCGAACGCAGCATCGTGGCTGGGAACGCAGGCGCCGGCGAATCGCCTGACCGCGATCGGGGTCGGCCTCGGCGGGCTGCTCGCCTGGAGCGCAGCGGCGCAGGGCGCAGAGATCGACGATCTCGTCCTATGGGCGGTTCCCGCTCGCGGCCGCACGTTCATGCGCCAGCTGCGCGCGCTTGCGCGCATGGAATCCTCGCGCAGCGGGAGCGCGCCTGCGAGGAACGAGGAGCAGGGGTCGTTGCCGGTGGCCGGCTTCTTGCTCAGCGCCGAGACCGCCGCAGCGCTCGAGGCGCTCGACATCTCAGAGCACGAGCTCCCTCGCGCGAGCGCACGGCGGGTGTTGTTGCTCGAGCGCGACGGGCTCGAGGTCGACGAGCGCCTGCACGCTGCGCTCGCGAGCAGCGGCGCCGAGCTGACGATCGCAAACGGCGAGGGCTATGGGGCGATGGTCGCGCCCCCGCAGGAATCGCGCCCGCCGCTGCAGGTAATCGACGCCGTCGAGGAGTGGTTGCGCGACGCGCCTGCGCCGCGCCGCACCGAAGAGGCCCGCGGCGTGCGGGCCTCCTCGCCGCACAGCACGGGCTTCCTCGAGCTCGCGACGGACGGCCGTCGCGTTCGCGAGCGTCCGATCACAATCGAGCACCCCGAGGGCACGATGCGAGGTGTCATCGCCGAACCGAGGAATCCGGCGCCCGTGTGCGCGGTGCTGCTCAACGCGGGCGCACTGCGGCATATCGGGCCGGGCCGCATGTGGGTGGAGCAGGCGCGCAGCTGGGCGGCTCGGGGCGTGAGCACGCTGCGCGTGGATCTCGCGGGAATCGGCGATGCCGAGGGCAGCTTCGACTCCCTGCGCGAGGACAAGGGCTTCTACGTGTCGAGCTACGTGGCCCAGACCATGGCCGTGCTCGACGCGCTCGCCGCCGCGGGCATGCCGCAGCGGTTCGTCCTTGGCGGGCTCTGCTCGGGCGCATATTGGTCCCTGCATGCAGCGCTCAAAGACGAGCGGGTGAGCGGCGTCTACATGCTCAATCCGCGCGCGATCATCTGGGATGCGCACCTGCAGCCGCTGCGCAACGCACGCAAGCTCGCAAGCATCGGCGAATGGCGGCGATTCCTGCGCGGCGAACTGAAACCGCGGCCTATCGGCGAGATGGCCGGCAGCGTCGCGGTGGCCATGCACACGCGCATGCGCGGCGCCCGCGGCGCGCGCGCGTTGAGTTCCTCCGTTGAGCTCGAGAACGCGCTCGCCGAGCTCGAGCGGCGCGACGTCGAAGTGCTCGGTGTTTTCACCTTCCGCGAGCCCCTGCTCGAAGAGCTCGAGCAGGACGGGCGCCTCGAGCTGATGATGGGCCATCGCAACGTGCGCATCGAGCGTCTGGCGGGTCCCCTCGCCTCGCACACCCTCGAGCCGCCGACGCTGCAGCGTGCGGTTCATGGGCTCCTCGACGATGCGATCGCGCGACAGCTGCAGGGCCTCGCGCGCAGCGAGCGCACCCTGCCGGCCAGGCGCGGGCCGGTGTCCTCGCGGCCGGGAGCACCGGTTATCGGGCGGACGGGACGTAGGTGAGGAGACGACCGTGAAGCCGAACGGAGAGCCCCACGAGGCTGCGGTGGCAGCGCAGGTGCAGGCCAACGAGGCCCTGTGGGCCGGCAGCGACATGGTTCGCTACTACACGGGCCGAGTGCTGCGCCCGCCCGAGGTCATGCTTCTCGCGCTGTACAACGACGCGCTGCACGGCCGCGTGCTCGAGCTCGGCTGCGGAGCCGGGCGCATCAGCAGCTACCTCGTCGAGCTCGCGAGCGAGTTTCGTGGCCTTGACATCTCCGCGCAGATGGTCGCGCAGTGCAGGAGCACCTACCGCGGCGAGTTCGAGGTCGGGGACCTGCGCGACCTGTCGGCCTACGCGGAGGGCTCCTACGACGTGGTGGTGGCCTCCTACAACGTGCTCGACGTGCTCGACGAGCCGGAGCGATCTCGCGTGCTCAGCGACATCCACCGCGTGCTCGCCGACGACGGCCTGCTGATGTTCTCCTCTCACAACCTCGCCCACGCGCCGGCGATCCCGAAGCCCACCAGCGTGCGCACGAGCGATCCGCTGCGCGGAGCGGCGGATCTGCTGCGCATGCCGCGCCGCGTGCGCAACCACCGCCGCCTGCGCGCGCTGCAGCAGGTGGCCTCCGATCACGCGATCCTGATCGACGAGGCGCATGACTTCTCCATCCTCCACTACTACGTCGGCCGCGACGTCCAGGCCACCAAGCTTGCGGCGCTCGGCTTCGAGCTGCTCAGGTGCCTGGACCTCGGCGGGTTCACCGTCGCCCCGGGAGAGCACGCCGCGCATTCGGCCGAGCTGCACTACGTAGCCGGGAGAACATTGCAGCCAAAGCGCTCCCGGGGCTAAAGCTCGCGGGCGTAGCTGCCGAGAGGTCCTCGAACCTACTCATACGGCATCGTCCCGACAAGGCAAACTCGCCGCGAGGCGGGGACGCAAAGCCACGGGGCTCCACGCGAGCCAGCCGAGCTACCGAAGGACCGAACGGTCGGTGCCGCACCCGGAAGGAGGATCCAGGTGCTGTCAGCTCGCCGCCGTTTGACCGTGCTTCTCGCCCTCATAGCCGTGCTCTGTGTCTCGCTGGCCTCGAGCGCGCTCGCGCGCTCGCCGCAGCACCCCCGCGCCGCGCACATGCACCACCGCCGGCATGGCAGCGCCCGGGCCCGCGGGCACGTGAGCTGCTTCGCGAAAAGCAGCCGCGCGCGCCACGGCAAGCACCGCCGCTCGCACGCGGTCGCCCACCATCCTGCGCGCACGCACTCACACCACCCGCGCCGGCACCGGTCAGGCGCGCGTCACCCGCACCGCTCGAAGATCGCACGCTGCACGGCGCCCGCGAACGCCGTGGCGCCGAGCATCGCCGGCTCACCCATCGAGGGACAGACGCTGAGCGCGTCTGCAGGCTCCTGGAAGGGCATCGGCCCGATCCGCTACGCCTACCGCTGGGAGCGCAGCGGCAGCGCGATACCCGGAGCGAGCGGCCCGAGCTACGCGCTCGGCTCGAGCGATGTCAACAGCCGGATCAGCGTGGTCGTGACCGCCACGAACGCGTTCGGATCGCGCTCGGCCTCATCGGGCGCGGCGTCGGTTCTCGGCGCATCCCCGGCCGCGCTTTTCGGGGTCGGCTCGGTGGCCGAAACGTGGGAAGGCTTCTCGGCCGCCAATCCGATGCCGGCCGGACGCACGCCGGGCAACTCGCAGTCCCCCTTCAACCAGCGGATATCGAGTCCGGCCGTTCTGGCCAACTCGGCGGAAACCGTGTCGTGGCTGCTCGCCAATCATGAACCGCGATCGGCCATGCCGGGCACGGTATGGACGGGCCCGGCATACGAGCACCCGACCGTCTACGCATCCAACTCCGACCCGGTCGTCGAACTCGTGCCGACCGAATCGTGGGGGCCGAACGCGCTGCGTGGGCGCAGGATCAGGATTCCGGCGCAGACCCAGGCGGCGCCTCCCGCACCTCCCGCCGACGCCCATCTTGAGATCGTGCTCGCGCCCGCGGACGCCCGCGTGCCCGGCGAAACGGCCGACCTGTGGCGCGCCGAATCGATCAGCGAAGGAAAACTCCGCTTCGCCTGGGGAAGCCCGGGAAACATCGCGGGAACCCTGATCGGCGGTCAGGCGACCGCGTCGGACATCGACCTCTCGGCCGGCCAGATCAGAGCGCCAGAGTTGAAAGCGGGAACCGTGCCGCACGCACTATGCGCCGCGGTGCCGCAAACGAAACCGACTCACGTCTACCCCGCGCTGAAGAGTGACGGCAAGAGCGGTGAAGCGGGTGCCCCCGCGATGGGTCAGCGCTTCTATCTGTCCTACTCCGACGCGGAAATCGAAGGGCTGCCGCTGCCGCCTTGGAAAAAGGCGGTGCTCAGGGCGCTGGCGGAATATGGCTTCTACGTGTGTGATTCGGGCAACGACACACTGGGGTTCGAGTTCGAGTCCTCGATCATGTACACCGCCTTCGGCCAGCCGGATTGGTTTTCGGTAATCGGGAGTGAACAGGGGCTGCCGGGCTCGGGCTCCGGCTACGCGTTCAACTTCTCAGAAGGTGTGGATTGGACACGCCTGCGCGCGATCGCCCCGCCAGGTGCGTGAGCGCGCAAGGCAATTACCGGTAATCGAAGGAGAGCACATCACACACGCGGCCAAACACATTCGCAGGCGCCGGACCGGCTCGGGCCGTGCGCTACGCTGGCACGATCACGCCGAGCCATCCGACACGACGATCGCGGACGCGCATCCCGTGGCAGAGGCCGAGATGAGCGCTCGCGCGGAGGCCTCCCCTCCGCCGCAGCAAGCGGCTCCCGTCGCAGACCACGCGCCACCCCGCATCCACGTGCTCACGCTTGTGGACCACCTCGGCATGACAGGCGGCGCCGAGCACCTCGCGCTCGACATCGCGACCAGGATCGACCCCGCGCGCTTCCGCAGCAGCCTCTGCGCCACTCGCTTCCCGGGCTGGGGCACGCCGACGGCCGACGAGCTGGCCGCACGCGCGCGCTTGGGAGAGAGAGGCGTCACATTCGTTCCGCTGGAGCGCCGTGGCCGCGCCGACGTGCTCGCGTGGCGCCGCCTGGCGAGCTATCTGCGCCGCGAACGCGTCGACGTCCTGCACGCCCACATGTTCGGCTCGAACCTGTGGGGAACCGTGCTCGGCCGGCTCACCGGCGTGCCCGTGATCATCGCGCACGAGCACACCTGGTCCTTCGAAGGCGAGCCGCTCAGGCGCCTGCTCGACCGCGAGGTCATCGGCCGTTTCTGCAGCGTCTTCCTGGCCGTCTCCCAGGAGGACCGCCGCCGCATGATCGAGATCGAGCGGGTGCCAGCGCAGCGCATTCGCTTTCTCGCCAACGGGATCCTCGCGCGGGCGCCGACACCGGGCCGAGACCTGCGCGCCGAGCTCGGCCTCGGAGCAGTTCCGCTCCTCGGAGCGGTCGGCGGGCTGCGCGCGCAGAAGGCCTACGACGTCCTCTTCCGCGCGGCCGTGCTGCTCAAGCAGACGCACCCCGACCTGCGCGTTCTGATCGCCGGGGAAGGACCGGAGAAGCAGAAGCTCGAAGCGCTCATCCTCGAGCTCGGGTTGGGCGACACGGTGACGCTCTTGGGTCGCCGGCTCGATGTCCCCGACCTGCTGGCCGCGCTCGACGTGGCGGTGTGCTCGTCCGACTACGAGGGCAGCCCGCTTTCGGTCATGGAGTACATGGAGGCCGGGCTGCCGATCGTCGCCACGCGCGTCGGCGGGGTACCGGATCTGATCGACGATGGCGTACACGGCCTGCTCGTCGACCCCGGCGATCCCGCACAGCTCGCTCGCGCGGTCGTGGATCTGCTCGCCGACCCCCCGCGCGCCGCCGCAATGGGCGCCAGGGCCCGCGAGCGACGCAGAGCCGAGTTCGACCTCGACGTGATGATTGGAAACATCGAAGCGCTCTATGAGGAGCAGGTCGCCGCGAGGAGCGGGTCTCCGCGCGCCGTGCACGAGAGAGCCTAGGCGCCTGCGCCTATCCGAGGATGGTTCCCGGCGCGACGCCGCCACCGGTCACGTTCTGCCCGGCGTGGCCTGCATCCTCGTACACCGCGACCGAGCGAATGCTGAAGGAGCGCGAGCCGGAGGTGAAGTTCGAGCCGCTGCCGCGCAGCGCCGAGCTGATGATCAGGCCCATCGGCGCGATCGTGGGCGAGCTCACCGGGCCCAGCACCCCGTTGTGACCGAACCACGACTGGCGGACGCCGTCGATGAACTCTTCGAGGGTGTTGTTCGCGTTGATAACAGTGGTGTACCGGTGAAACGCCGCGGCGGGGTCGAACAGTTCGCCGAGGTCATGTTCTGACTGGGTCATGCTGTTTGGCGTTTTGTAGATCCAGGTGATGCCCATATTGTACTTGGCCCACGTGTTCCAGCCCCAGAACTCGAAGAAGTCGAGCTCGTCGGTCCAGGCCGGGTCCGAGGACCACCAGCCAGGGTCCTGCTCACCGGTGTTGGGGGGAAGTTTGCAGACACATTCGAACGCCCACGTCTCCCCGCGGCCGGGAGTCCAGGTGAAGGGCTTGTAGCCGGCGGCGCCCGACACGTTCGAGCTGACCGTGCCGCTCACGTAGTTCTTTCCGCTCCCGCCCGTGTTCGGCTGGTAGGTGTCGACCAGTTCGAGGCCCTGGCCGCCCACCTTGACCTGACTCGAGTTGAACACCTCCAGCTCGTTGCTGTTGAAGCCGGGCTGGTTGCTGGCGGGGTTGCAGCAGAGGCGGTTCGCGTACCAGAAGTTGTCCTGGCCCGGAGCGGTGCCGAGCGAGGCGCCGAAGCCGTCTGCAAGCGCCACGTACCACCCGCCGGCAGGCGCGGAGGGACCGGTCGGCGCAGACCCGACAGCGGGCGCTTCGACATCGAGCCCGCCTCCACCGATCGGCGGAGGCGCAGGTGCCGCCGGGCCGACGGCCGCGGTTGCAGCTGAGATCGCCCTCGCGCTGCCGGCCGGGTTTGCGGCAGTCACGGTCACGTCGAGGCGCTGCCCCACGTCGGCGGCGGCGAGCGTGTAGCTCGAGCCGTTCGCGCCGGCGATTTCGACGCCGTCGCGGCGCCACTGGAAGCTGTAGCGAATCGGCTGCGTGCCGGTCCACGACCCGTCAGAAGCTCCGAGCGTCTGCCCCTGCGCCGCGGTACCACTCACGGCCGGAGCGAGGACGTTCGCCGGAGCCGGGCCGGCGGTCTGGACTTTGTGGTGACGCCGGTTGCACGCCGCAGCCCGCGCGCGGTGACGCCGGTGCCGGCTGAGCTTGGCGCAGGTCGCGTGCGAGCGCCTCCCACCGCGAGTCTGCTTGGTGGCACCGGTCTGCGTTGCGCCCAGACGCCTGTGTGTACGACGTGCCTTCGCCCGCACAGGCTGCTTGTGGGATCGATGTGCCGCGTAGCGCTGCTGACGGCCTCCCGTGCTTCGCGCGAGAGAGTTGCTCGTGTATCCGAGCGAAATTGCGACAACGGCAACGACAAGCCATACAAGACGACGGGCATGAAACGGCACCGGGAGTCCCCCTTTTCCGGATGCGGCACCGAACCCATCAGTCCTTCGGCAGCTCGGCTGGCTCCAGGAGGAGCTCCGTGGCTTTGCGTCCCCGCCTCACGGCGGGTTTGCCATTGTCGGGACGATACCGTTGCGTTTTGCGTGCTATGTCTGGCTCGGAGAGTGTTCCATGCTGCGTGATCGCCTGAGCGAGCTCTGGACGGTCGTTCGAGAGGGCCGTGCGAATTCCCGGAGAATTCAGGGAAAGCACGTACTCACATCATGGGAAACCCGACGCGCGGTGCGGTTGCGCCGCGCTTTGGTCGCGCTCTATTCGACGACGGTGCCGGGGGCGACGCCGCCGCCGGTCACGTTCTGGCCGGCGTGCTTGGCGTCCTCATACACCGCGATCGAGCGGGCACCGAAGATGCGTGAGCCAGACAGGAAGTTGAGACCGGTTCCGCGCAGCGCGGCGCTCAGGATCAGGCCCATCGGCACGCTCGTCGGAGAGCTCACGGGTCCGAGTACCCCGTTTTTCCCGACCCAAGGCTGACGGACGCCGTCGATGAACTCTTCGATCGTGTTGGTCGAGCTCAGCACCGTGGTGTAGCGGTGGAAGGCAGCGGCCGGGTCGAATTCCTTGCCGAGGTCGTGTTCTGACTCGACGACGTCGTTTGGCGTTTTCCAGATCCAGCTGATGCCCATGTTGTATTTCGCCCACAGGTTCCAACCCCAGAACTCGAAGAAGTCAAGCTCGTCGGTCCACGGTCGATCCGATGACCACCAGCCGGGATCCTGCTCGCCCGTGTTCGCGGGCACCCGGCACACGCATTCGAAGGCCCACGTCTCGCCGCGGCCCGGTGTGAAGGTGAACGGCTTGTAGCCCGGCGCACCGGGAAGATCTGAATTGACCGTGCCGCTCACGTAGTTTTTTCCCGTGCCACCTGCGTTGGGCCGGTAGGAGTCCACCAGTTCAAGCCCTTCGCCGCCGACCTTCACCTGGCTCGAGTTGAACACCTCGAGCTCGTTGCTGTTGAAGCCCGACTGATCGGTTCCGGGGTTACAGCAGAAGCGGTTTGGGTACCAGAAGTTGTCCTGCCCGGGGCCGGTGCCGAGCGGGGCGCCGAACCCGTCGGCGAAAGCCACCGACCATCCGCCCGCCGGCGCCGCAGGGCCGGTGGGGGCCGAGTTGACGACCGATGATTCACCCGGGGGCGCCGATTCTTCTTCGGGCGGTTCTTCTTCGACATAGCTGATCGAGACTTCCGGGGACCACGCGCTGCCGGTAACGGCCTTGACGCGATAGCCGACGGTGGCACCGGGAATCGCCGGAGGCTTCACCCGCGCGGTTTTGACGAGCGCATATTCAGGTTCCTGGCCCTGCAGCGTGCGCCTGATCAGGTAGGCGCCGGTTGGATCGACGGCTTCCCACTGCAGCGCTTCGCCGACCACGCTCGCGATCGGCCGCGATTCAGCCTTTTCGACGAACGAAGCTTCGCTTAGAGGCGACAGCGCACCGCCCAGTTCGAATGGCACGAGCGAATAGCTGATTGGGACCTCCGCCGACCAGGCCACGCCCGTCACCGGCTTGACGCGATAACCAACCGTCTCGCCGAGGATCTGCGGCGGCACGGCACGTGTCCCCTTGACGAGCGCGTATTCCGGTTCGCCGCCTGGGAGGGTGCGCATGAGCAGGTACTCGCCCGTGGGATCGACGGCTTCCCAGCGCAGCTGCGCTCCGGAAACAGTGATCACGGGCTTCGCTTCGGCTTTGCTGACAAACGCACTTTCGCTGAGTGCAAGGGCACCCTGCGCAGCGATCAGGCCGATCGCGAGCAGGGCACCGGCGAGCAGCGCGATACGACGCGCGGAGCGCGCGAGGTGCGTCCCGCTCGCGCTCAGGCGCGAGCTTACGGCAAGCGCGCGCTCGCCGCGCGCGTCTTCGTGCGTGTATGCAACTGGGGGGCTCATCTCTTAGCGTCCGTACTCTCATCTCCAGGCGGCTTGGCCGTGTGGCAAGCCGACTGCGCTCCGATCACCCGCGAAGCTGCCGGTCGACTGCTACGACCCCAGCTGCCGCGCTAGCCGGACCAGGCCGGCAAGTCAGAGGCGCGCCGCGATCCCGCAGCGAGCCCTCAACCATACACAGACTTGGGCCGCGCTTGTTAGAAGTTCGTAAAACCGCACAGATCTGCGCGAACCTGTGCCTCGTCGTAGTACCCGAAAGCGCCGGAAATATTCGCGTCGAGTGCTGTCAAGCCCAATCGCCCGCCCCGCCGAGCCTCACTCGAGCGAAGGAGCGTAGACAGGCCCCGGCTCGGGCGTGAGCGAATCGGCGAGCGAATCGAGACCAGCCACGGAGGCGAGCGCAGCCAGCGGCGGCCCGTTCTTAGCCACGCCGGCGAGCATGCCCAAGCCATGACCGACGTGCATCAGCGAGAGCACGATTGGGACGAGCAGCGCATCCGATCGCGGGTCGGCCCGTGGCAGCGCACGCACGCCGGCCGCGGCGAGCACGCCCGCATACAGCAGCAGGCCCGCGCGTGCCGGCCGACGCAGCCGCCGGGGGCCCGCAAGCGAGACGGCGAGATCGAGCACGATCCCGGGAGCGAGCAGGTGCGACGCTCGCATCGTGCGTGGGTGGCGCATCGCGGTTTTCACCCGGTATTCCCCATACGCGAGGTACTGGCGCCACAGTCCGCCGAGTGAATCGCGCGGTGCGTACTCGGCGCCCATTCGCGAAACGCATATGAGTCGCTCACCGTGCTCGAGGAACCTGCCGGCCATCTCCGAGTCGGAGTTGCGAGGCCAGTGCTCGTCCCAGCCGCCGTACTCGAGCAGAGTGCTGCGCTCCCACACTCCGGCGAAGACGCCCGCGTCGAGCTCCCATTCACCATCGTTCGAGTCACCCTGCTCACCCCACTTGCGCGAGCCGCCGCGGCCGAGCTTCGATCCCAGGGCGATCGCCACCGCCCGCGACACCGCCCCGGTCCCCTTCGGGACCTGTGGACCGCTCACCCAGCGAGTGTCACCTCTCTCCAACCGCTTTATCCCTAGTGCGACATAGTCGTCGGGATACTCGGTGTGAGCATCCATCCTTATCACCCACCTCCCGCGCGCGTGGCGCAGTGCCACATTCAGCCCGCTCGACACGCTGCGGTTGGGATTGTCGAAAACGCGAATCCGGGGATCCTCTCGAGACATCTCCTCGAGGAGCTCGCGCGTGCGATCGGTCGAGCGGCCATCTGCGAACAGGAACTCGATCTGTCCCGGGAAGCGCTGCTGACGCATTGCGGCAACGCTGCTTTCGATATAACGCTCCTCGTTGAACACCGGAACGAGGACCGAGCAGTCGACTGCGGCGGGGTTGTCGTTGCTCGGAGTGGAAGAGTGCATCACGACCTCGCGAGGCTCCGCATTTGGGGGGAAATCATCGCCGGCGGCGACGCGGCCAACGTATACCACGGGTGACTCGCATCTCCTGCCGGGTGGACGGGTTTGGCACCGATAACATGCGGCCGATGTGTGGAATCGCCGGCGTCGCCGGCCCCAGGGCGGACCGCGAGGAGCTGCTACAGGCGATGTCAGACGCGCTGATCCATCGCGGTCCCGACGAGGCCGGGGCTTTCATCGATGATCACGTGGCGCTCGCGATAAGGCGCCTCTCGATCATCGACGTCGTCGAGCGGTCACCAGCCGTATGCGAATGAGCGGCGCACCGTGCACGTGGTGTTCAACGGCGAGATCTACGGCTACGTGGCACTGCGCGAGCGCCTTGAACGTGCCGGTCACACATTTGCCTCCCAGACCGATGGCGAGGTGATCGCTCACGCCTACGAGGAGTTCGGAGATCGCTTCGTCGAGGAGCTCGACGGCATGTTCGCGTTCGCGCTGTGGGATTCGGTGGAGCAGCGGCTCGTGCTCGCGCGCGACCGGCTCGGCAAGAAGCCCCTGTACGTCGCCGTGCGTCCCGACGGCTCGCTGAGCTTCGCCTCGGAGCTGGCCGCGCTGCTGCTCGACGAGCGGATCGACCGCGACGTCGACCCGGTCGCCCTCGCCGAATACCTGCAGGGCGGCTACGTCCCCTCGCCGCGGACGATTCTTCGCGAGGTCTCAAAGCTCGAGCCCGGCACGATGATGACGTGGAGACCCAGCGCGGGTGTGCTCACGCGTCGCTACTGGGCGCTGGACTACGAGCCGAAGCTCGAGATCAGCTACGCCGACGCTCTCGATGAGTTCGAGGAGCGTTCGAGGCGCTCGGTCAGGGAGCGGCTCGTGTCCGACGTGCCGCTCGGGATGTTCCTGAGCGGTGGCGTGGACTCGAGCTACATCCTCGCCCAGATGATCGCGGCCGGCGCGCCGACGGTCGAAAGCTTCTCGATCGGCTTTCCGGACAGCCGCTACGACGAGCGTTCCTACGCGCGGGCGATCGCCGAGCGGCTCGGCAGCGTGCATCACGAAGCGCTCGTGGAGCCGACCGACCTGGTGGAACTGCTGCCACGGCTGGTGCACCACTACGGCGAGCCGTTCGCCGACTCCTCGGCCGTGCCGAGCTTCTACCTGGCGCGCATGGCGCGCGAGCGCATCACGGTGGCGCTCACCGGCGAGGGCGGCGACGAGATGTTCGGCGGCTACTACCGCCACCAGGCGGCGCGCGTCGCCTCGCATCTCGACCGCCTTCCGAGCGGGATGCGCCGGGCGGCCGGAATGGGCGCGACTCACCTCGGCAGCGAAATGGCTCACCCGATGTCACACCGCCACAAGCTCTACCGCTTTCTGCGCGCCATCGAGCTTCAGCCCGGCGAGCGCTACGCCGAGTGGACGGCGGTGCTCAGCCCAGAAGAGCGCAGCGCGCTATCGCCCGGGCTTCCCGTTCCCCCCGTCTACGCCGCGCCCGGTCGCGCGCGCGACCCGCTCGACAAGGCGCTCGGCCTCGACATCGCACGCAACCTGCCCGACCAGCTGCTCTACAAGATGGACATCGCGACGATGGCAAGCTCGCTCGAGGCGCGCGCTCCGCTGCTCGATTTCCGCCTGGTGGAGTGGGTCGCGCGTCTGCCGCGCGAGTTCAAGCAGCGCGGCACCCAGCGCAAGCGGCTGCTCTCCGACGTGCTCGCCCGCCACATCCCGCCCGAGATGTTCAAGCGTCCGAAGATGGGCTTCACCGCGCCGATACCGGCATGGCTGCGAGGCGAGCTCTCGGAGCTGACCGCCGACACCCTGCTCGGCGAGGCAAGCCGCAACCGCGGAATCGTGGACCCGGCCTCGGTGGAGCGGCTGATCGCCAGGCACCGAGAGGGCGAGGACCACACGCGCGGGCTGTGGACGCTGCTGATGCTCGAGCTGTGGCACCAGGAGTTCGTGGACCGGTCACCCGTGCGCGCCGTCGCCGGCTAGGAACTGCGCAAGGCGCGCGCACTCCGCATGCAGCGTGTGCTCACGGGCGCGCTCGGAGGCGTGCGCCACGAGCTCAGCGCGCAGCTTCGCGTCCGACGCCAGGCGCTCGAGCGCCGACGCCAGCGCGCCGGCGTCAGCCGGCGGCACGAGCAGGCCGCAGCCCTCGACGAGATCCGGCACGCCGCCCACCGACGTCGCTGCCACCGGCAGGCGCGCCGCGAACGCCTCGAGCAGAACCTGCGGCACCCCCTCGGTCAGGGACACGTGCGCGAACGCATGGCTGCGCCGGTACAGCGTCCACAGCCCGCCGTCGATGGGGACGTGGCCGTGCAGCGTGGCACGCTCGGCGAGGCCCAGCTCCGCGAGCCGCCCGCGCAGATCCTCTTCCAGCGATCCGTCGCCGCACACGTCCAGTCGCCAGCGGGGGTCGACGCGCACGGCCTGCGCGAGCACCTCGGCGAGCAGCAGCGGGTTCTTCTCCGGATCGAGCCTGCCCACGCTGAGCATGTGCAGCTCCTCGCCGTCGTAGCTGCGCTCGTCGTCCTCGGGGGCGAGGATCTGCTGCTCGCTCAGCAGCGACACATACATCGCGTGCACACTCCGCGAGGCGCGGTAGCGGTGAGCGAGGTCGGGGCCGACGACCACGACCGGCACGAAGCGCGCGAGCAGACGGAACGCGGCCTCCAGCGACGCCGCCGCCAGCCACAGGTGCGGCTTGCGGGGATGGCGATGGCGGATGAGCTGTGGCAGGTTCTGGCGCACGCCGAGCACGAGCCGGCGCCGGCGCAGCAGGCTCAGCAACGCGAAGGCGAGCGCCTGGGGCGGGTTCGGACCGAGCACCCACACGACCTCGACGTCGTCGAGCATCTGCCAGAAGCGAGCCGCCCCGGCCGGCAGGGCGCGCATCACGCTCAGCAGGTGGGCGCCGCTCGCGTAGTGGGGCAGCGCCACGAACTCGACGCCCTCCATCAGGTACGGGTAGCGCCCCGGGGTCGGGTCGAGCCGGCCGGTGACCACCAGCCGCTCGCAGTTGCGCGCGAGCTCGCGCAGGAACACGGCGAACGGCAGCTTCGCGTACAGCTCGTCGCCCTCCACGCGGTAGGGGTAATCACAGAAGACAGCCAGGCGCACACCGCGAGAGTCTGACAGCGGCCGCCGCGGGCAGGTGAGCGGGAAACGCAGGCACCCCTCGCGAAGGACCGTGCCCGAGCCGGCGCTCGCCGCAGATGCGCGCCTGCAGGGGCGTGAAACAGGGCCTGAGCCTGTAAAGGTCGCGGCGAATCGGCCGATGCTGACTTGTATGGACGGAATGGGCGCCCACCGACCGGCATCGCGCGCGGGCTCGCCTAGTATTCGCCAGATGCAGGACAACCTGAGCGGGTCGCCTCGCAGGGAAGGATGGCTGCGTCCCCGCGCCACCGCGCATGGAGCGGTGCGCTACCTCGACACGATCCGCGAACGCTGGCCGCTGATCGCTGCCACAACGGTCATCGCGGCGCTCGCCGCGCTGGTCTATGTCAGCGTCGCGCCCACCCGCTACAAGGCCGAGGCGGACATACTCGTGACCCCGGTGGCGAGCAACGAAGGCTCAGACGCCGGCCTTGGCCTGATCACCGAGTCCAACGATCCCACCCAGACGGTCTCGACCGCGGCGCGCCTGGTCTCGACCACGACCGTGGCGGGCCAGACGAAAGCGCGGCTGGGGCTGTCCGGCACCCCGCAGGCGCTGCTCAACGACGTGTCCGTGGAACCGATCGCCCAGAGCAGCCTCGTCGCGGTGACAGCGGTGAGCGGCTCGGCGCTCGCCGCCGCGCGAATCGCCAACACGTTTGCGAGCTCTGCGGTGGAACTCGCCACTACGCAGCTCCACGGCACGATCGCCGCGCAGCTGCCTGCGCTCGAAAAACAGCTGCTCGCGTTGCCGGCGACCGAACGGACGGGGCCGGGCACGCTGGGTTCGCGCATCGCGACGCTGCAGGCGCTCGCGCACTCGCCCGACCCCACGCTGCGCGTCGCGAGCACCGCCACGGTGCCGACCGCGCCGTTCTCGCCGCAGAAGAAGCTCGCGCTCGCCGCCGGCATCATCGGCGGCCTGATCATCGGGCTCGGCGCGGCGTTCGCCTCCCAGGCGCTCGACCCGCGGCTGCGTCGCGACGAGCAGCTGCGCGAACTGTTCCACCTGCCGCTGCTTGCGCACGTTCCTCGCGTGGACACGCCGCGCGGCGAGGGTCCGCTCGTGCCCTCACGCCTCACACCAGCCGCGACCGAGGCCTACAGGACGCTGCGGGCAACGGTCGCCGCCACCGTCGGGGAGGGCCACCGCTCGGTGCTCATCACGAGCTCCTCCGCGGGCGAGGGCAAGTCGACCACGGCGATCAACTACGCGGCCGCGCTGGCGATGGCCAACCGCAGGGTCCTGCTGATCGAGGGAGACCTGCGACGCCCCAGCCTTGCGCGCACGCTGGGGGTCCAGCGCGTTGTCGCCGGCGTCGGCGCCGTGCTGGTCAACCAGGTGAGCATGGCCGACGCGGTCGTCACCTCCGAGCTCGGCGAGAACCTGGGCCTGCTGCTCGTCGAACGCACCGCGATGTCGCTCGCCGACCGACTGTCGCTGCCGACCGCGCGCAAGCTCGTCGAGGAGGCCGAGACGCTCGCCGACTACGTTGTCATCGACTCGCCACCGCTCACCGAGGTGATCGACGCGCTGCCGCTCGCACAGGAGGTGGACGCAGTGCTGATCGTCGCCCGCATCGGCTCGAGCGGACTCAAACGGCTGGCCGACCTGGGCGAGATCCTCGAACAGGGCGGCGTGCACCCGGCCGGCATCGTGGTCGTAGGTCGCGAGCGGATCTCGCACAGCTACTACTACGGCGGCGACGTGCTGGTGAACGAGCCTGTCGCGTGACGCGTGCCGGTCTGGCGTAATCGGTACAGGTTTCCGCAGGCCTCACTAGCAGCGGCCAGCGCGGCCATCGCGATCGCGGTCGGCGCGGTGGCGGGTGTGAATCCGAAACTCGGTCTGCTGGCCGCGCTCGGCGTGATCTTCGTCGTGGTCGTGCTGAGCAACCTGAAGCTCGGCTTCGCGACGATGGTCATGTTTGCCTACCTGGAGGTGCTGACGGTGGCCGGCGGGGTGAGCCTCGCGAAGGCCGCGGGCGTGCTCATCGTCGTCGCCTGGATCGCGTCGGCGAGCGTGCGTGGCGCCGAACAGCGCAACTTCTTCGTCGAGCGACCCGGGCTCACCTACCTGCTGCTCGCGTTCATCGGCTGGTGCGCGATCTCGACCGCCTGGTCGCAGAGCAGGGGGCTGGCGCTCGAAAGCGTGATGCGCTACTCGCTCGACGCCTTCCTCATTCCGATCGCATTCGCTGCGGTGCGCGGCCGCAAGGACGCAATCAACATCCTCGCCGCAGTCGTCGTCGGCGCGTCGGTGGCGGCGGTCTCGGCGATCATCTCGCCGCCCGCCGCTGAATCCGCCATCGCGGGCCGCGCGGCCGGCACGGTCGGCGACCCGAACGAACTCGCGGCGGCGCTGATCATCGGCCTCGCCGTCGCCGGCGCGTTCGCGGTCAACCGTCACGTCAGCACGCTGCTGCGCGCGCTCTCGGCCTTCGCAGCGGTGCTCTGCCTTGCAGGCATCCTGTTCTCGCTTTCGCGTGGCGGGCTGATCGGCCTGGCCGGAGCTCTCGTGGTCGCGATCATCGTGGGCGGACGCTGGCGAGGGAGGGTGCTGACGCTGTGCGCAACGCTGGTGCTGTGCGCCGTCGGCTACTTCGTGTTCTTCGCCTCTCTGCCGGCGAAAGAACGCGTGCTCAACGTGTCCGGGGGAGGCGGAACGGGACGGCTGGACCTGTGGACCGTCGGTCTGCGCATGTTCGAAGCTCACCCGCTCAACGGCGTCGGCACGGGCCAGTTCGCGATCTCCTCTGTGCACTACCTGCTGCGTCCCGGCCTGATCGAAAGCGGCGCGTTCATCCTCGAAACGCCGAAGGTCGCCCACAACACCTACCTGAACATCATCGCGGAGCTCGGCGTGGTGGGCGGACTGCTGTTCGTGGCGATACTCGCCTTCAGTGCCACCTGCACGCTGGTCGCGATCAAGCGCGCCCGCGAAGCCGCCGACGAGAGCATGGAGATCCTGCTGCGCGGCCTGGCGGTGGGCTTCGGCGGCTACCTGGTCACCCTGTTGTTCCTCTCGGAGAGCACCGAGAAGCTGCTCTGGATCATGATCGCACTCGGCCCCGCGATGCTGGCGGTCACGACTGCCATGCGCGACGATGCGCGGGCGCCGAGTCTGGCGCGCGCCCCCTGAGCCATTCCGACGCCCACCGCCTCGGCCCGTGTCAGGAGGCGGCGAGTCGTTGCGCGATCGCGCGACGGAAGACCGCGATGTCCGAGGCGCCGATCTCGCGCAGCACGAGCAGCGCGGCGAAGTACACCGCCGGACCCACGACGGCGCCGATGAGCATCAGGCCGACCGGGACGCGTCCGGTTCCCAGCAGCGCGAGCACGCCGAGCATCGCTGCCCCGGCCACCGCGGTGCGCGCGACCGTCAGCAGGTACGGTCGCAGGCGCAGGCCTCCGCGCGTGCGCAGGATCCACACGTGCGCCGGCACCCACAGGGCATAGGCGGCGCTGGTGCCGATCGCGCCGGCGATGATCCCGATGCGCGGCAGCAGCGTGACGTCGATGACCACGTTGACCGTGAGCATCGCGATCGCGATCGGAACACGCCGCCAGGCCAGTCCGAGGTAGTTGACCGCGACGGTGGTGAGCTGGGCGATCCCTCCGAGCAGCACGTAGGGCGCGAGCAGGCGCAGGACTTCGGGCGCTTCGGGGTACTTGTCGCCGAACAGCAGGTAGATGATCGCCTCGGGCCAGATGAGCAGCGGCACCGTGAACAGCATCTGCAGGATCGTCAGGTAACGCATGCCCTGCGCGAGCAGCAGGACGTCATCCTCGGTGCGAGCCTGCGTCAGCCTCGGCGCGATCGCTGCCGCGATCGCTGCGGCCGGGTATTCGAGGAACACCGTCAGGCGCATCGGCAACCCGAAAGAAGCGACGGGCACTCCGGCGCCCACCAGAGCCGCGATCAGCAGCACGTCGATGCTCACGAACGCCCGAAACGCGACATCGACGAGCAGCAGCGGGCCCGCGTAGCCGAGGATCCGGCGCGCCGGCACGGCGGCGTGGTCGAGCGCTCGTGCGCGCCCGGAGCTCCAGAGCCGCCCGATCGTGCGGTTGGCCAGAACCAGCGCGGCGGTCACACCCACGAGGAAGCCGATCGCACGCCCGAACGCTGCGCCGGCGGCGGTTGCTCCGAGCAACACGACCAGCACCGTGGCGCTTACTTCGGTGACGCTCTCGATCGTGGCGAGGACGAGGTTGTAGCGGACTTTGCCGAGCGATATGAACGCGTAGAGGGCCATGTTGAAGGTGGTCTGCGCGAGCATCGCGATCGCACACCAGCGCACCGCCCACAGCGCGGAGGTCGTCCCGAATGCTTCGCAGATCGGACCGGCGGCGAAGAACAGCGCGAGCGTCGCGGGCACACCGATGATGAGCTTGAGCCGAAGCGCGGTACGAAACACCGAAGCGGCGTCGTCTGGGCGGTTGCGCCGCTCGGCGAGGAAGCGCGAAGTCGAGGAGCTGATGCCGGCGTCGGCGAACAGCGTGGAGATCGTCATCACGCCGAGCGCGAACGTGAACGCACCGAACTCGGGGGCCGAAAGGGCGCGGCCGAGGAAGATCGTGAGCGCCCCGGTGAAGACGCCTCCGACCAGTTGTGCAACGAGCGCGAAGGTGGCGCTGCGGCTGACGCGCTCGTCGCTCGTCGATCGGGAGCCCTGCTCGCCGCCCTTCGACCCGTCGCTCATCGGGCCCGAGCGGGGTCGTGTAGGCCCCGCGCTAGCTGCGAACACGGCATTTCGCGTACCCTACGGCCTCGCCTGCATGCACGATCTGCTCATCCTCTGCTACCACGCGGTCAGTCCAACGTGGCCGGCGGAGCTGTCCGTCACGCCGAGTGCGTTCGAGCTCCAGATCGCGGCCTGCAGGCGGCGCGGCTACCGCGGCGCCGGATTCACCGATGCCCTGAATGCGGGCCCGAGCGGGCGCGTGGTCGGAGTTACGTTCGACGACGCCTACCGCTCGGTCCTCGAGCTGGCCAAACCGGTGCTCGATCGCCACGGCTACCCGGCGACCGTGTTCGTCCCGAGCGACTGGCCGGACACGGGCCGTCCGATGCGCTGGGACGGGATCGACATCTGGCTCGACACGCGCCACGAACAGGAGCTCATCCCGCTCACCTGGCCGGAGCTGCGCGAGCTTGCGGACGCAGGTTGGGAGATCGCGTCGCACACCTGCTCGCATCCCGATCTCACGAGCCTCGACGACGATGAGCTGGCGCGAGAGCTGCGCGATTCCAAGGCACGCCTCGAGGCGGAGCTCGGCCGGCCGTGCACGTCGCTGGCCTACCCGTACGGCCTCGTCGACGATCGCGTCGTGGAGGCGACGCGTGCCGCGGGATACACCTGGGCATGCACCATCCCTCGCGTGCTCGCGCCACCCGCGCCGCTGCTGTGGCCGCGTGCATCGATCTACCACGACGACGACCTGCGCCGGTTCAACGCCAAGGTCTCGCCGACGATGCGCCGGCTGCGCGCGTCGCCGCTGGGCGCGATCGTCGACCGCGCCCGGGTCGCGGCCGCGCAGCGACTTGAACCGCACGCGCCTGCCTCGGCGGTGGAGCGCGGCATGTAGCGCGGTGCCGAGGCGGCGTCGTAGAGTGTCGAGCAGTGATCGACCTTCACTGCCACGTCCTGCCCGCCATCGACGATGGCCCCGAAATCATCGAGGAATCCGTCGTGATGGCTCGGGCGGCGCAGGCGGCGGGCACGACGATTCTCGTCGCCACCCCGCACGTGAGCCGCTCCTACCCGAACGACGTCGAGACGATCGCGCAGCGCGTGCAGCAGCTGCGCGCCCTCATCGAAACCGAAGGCCTGGATGTGGAGCTGCGTGCGGGTGCCGAGGTCGCGCTGACGCGCGCGATACACATGGAGGCGGCCGAGCTCGAGCAGTACTCGCTTGGCGGGGGCCCATGGCTGCTCGTGGAGCCTCCATTCAACCCGGGCGCGCGCGAGCTCGACGTGCATTTCTCGAGGCTTCAGCAGCGCGGCCATCGCATCCTGCTGGCCCATCCCGAGCGCTGCCCTGCCTTCCAGCGCGACCCTGCGACGCTGCGGGCGCTCGTTGACAGCGGCTGCCTCGCGTCGCTCACGGCGGGCTCGCTGGTGGGCCGCTTCGGGGAGACGGTGCGCCGCTTCTCGCTGAGACTGCTACGCGAAGGGCTCGCGCACAATGTGGCCTCCGACGCGCACGATCTCTATGCGCGGCCTCCGGGCGCGCGCGCGGAGCTCGAGCAGAGCGGGGCCGGCGAGCTGGCCGATTGGCTCGTTTGCGAGGTGCCGGCCGCGATCCTCGACGGCACCGCGATCCCGCCCCGCCCCGACGTCGTGCTGGCCGATCGGGAGCGCCCACCGCGGCGCTGGCGGTGGGCGCGAGGGCGTCCCGTGCGGGCCTCCTGACGGGGGGCGCGCAGGTGCGCCGCGCGGGCCCGAGCATCGGATATCCTGTGTTTCGAATGGTTCGACTTCCGGGGCGGCAGGCGGCTCTGAAAGCGCTCGCCGGCCTAGCCGTGGCGAGCGCGCTGGTGGCGTGGCTCGTGCCGGCCCTCGCTGCGCCGCGCGCAGGCGCGGCGCAGAGCGCGACGGCGCTGCTCGGCGGCGTCAACATCGGCGGCAGCTACGCGAGCAGCGCCCAGATCGATCGCGAAATGGCCGCCGCACATGCCCTGCACGCAAAGGTGGTGCGCACCGAGTTGGTGTGGTCGGAGCTGCAGCCGCTCGAGCACGGCGCGCTCGACGCCCGTTCGCTGGCAACCGCCGACCGAATCATGAGCGACGCCGCCGCGTATGGGATCCGGGTGATCGCATTCGTCGACAGCACGCCGTGCTGGGCGTCTTCGGCGCCCGCCCAGGTCGTGCAGGAATGCGTGCCCGGGCGTCCCAGCCGAGCGGACTCGTGGCCGCCGAGCACGCCCGACGCCTATGCCTCGCTGATGGCGATGTTCGCGCAGCGCTACGGCCCGCGGCTCGCGGCGCTTGAAGTGTGGAACGAGCCGGACCAGTCAAACCAACGGTATTTCGCGGGCCCGGAAAAGGCCTCGCGCTACGCGACCCTGCTGCGAGCCGCCTACACGGCGATCAAGCAGGCGAATCCCCAGGTGAGCGTGCTCGCGGGCTCGATCGTCGGCTCCAACGGGGAATTCCTGCGGGCGCTCTACGCAGCCGGCATCAAGGGCTATTACGACGGCCTTGCGGTCCACTACTACACGCTCACGCTGGGGGCGCTGCGCTCGATCCACGAAACGCAGCTCGCCAACGGCGACGCCACGCCGCTGTGGCTCGACGAGTTCGGCTGGAGCAGCTGCTGGCCCAAACGCAGCGTCGAGCAGGAACAGGGATGCGTCACAGCGCGCACCCAGGCTGAAAACTACGCCACCGTGTTCCGCTCGCTCGTCAGCGCCCCCTACGTGGCCGCCGCGGTCGTATACAAGCTTGTGGGACACCCCCGGCGAAGAATTCGGCGTGCTGAACCCAAACGGCACACACAAGCTGTCGTTCAGCACGCTCGCCGGGGTCATCGCCTCCCAGGCAGGCAAGCCGGTTCCGGTGAAGCTGCACCTGCGACGAGTCTCAGGGCATCTGCTCGCCAGCGGCTCCGGTCCGGTGGGCGACTTCATGGTTCTCGAAGCGTTCCGCGGCAGCACGCTTCGCTATCGGGCGCTGTTCACGCTCGACCGCTTCAACCGCTACTCGCTCGCATTGCCCCGCGCGCTCGGGACGAAGAAGCTTCGGGTACGCGTATACCAGTACTGGTGGGGACCGGCGCGAGCCGCCGTTGCGCGCAGCTAGTCCCTCACTCGGCCACGTGGAAGAGCGCCACGAAGGTCAGCGCGAGGATCTTCAGGTCGAGGCCGAGCGACCAGTGCGCGATGTAGTAGTTGTCCCACTCGACGCGCTCGGCCAGCGAGGTCTGGCCGCGCAGCCCGTGCACCTGTGCCCAGCCGGTGATCCCGGACTTGACCCGGTGGCGATCGCCGTAGCGGCTGACGTCGTCGCTGAACAGCTCGACGAACTCGGGCCGCTCGGGACGCGGCCCGATGAGGCTCATCTCGCCGCGCAGCACGTTGATCAGCTGCGGCAGCTCGTCGAGCGAGGTAGCGGCGCAGCACGCGCCCGACGGCGCGTACGGCGGTCCTCGCCCTCCACGCCGCCCGGCGCGATGTCGCCGCCGAGCAGGAACTCGAGCGCGCTCGACTCCGGCCGCGTCTGCTCACCCGGCTCGGACGGCCGCATCGAGCGGAACTTGTACAGGTCGAACGGCTTGCCGTCGCGCCCGACGCGGCGCTGGCGGAACAGCGCCGGTCCGGGCGAGCTGAGCCGCACGGCCAGCGCCGCGCCCAGCAGCACCGGCGAGAGCAGCGACCAGCATCAGCAGCGCGAATACGCGGTCGAAGGCGTGCTTGAGCACGAACTGCACGCCCTCGGGGTCGACCGCCGTGAAGGACATCAGCGGCAGCCCGCCGACCGTGTCGTAGCCCACGCGGTCGTTGATCGTGTCGAACATCCGCGGCACGACCGACACCTCGATGCCCAGATCCTGGCAGTGCTGGATCAGCCGGCTCACGCGACCGTCGGCCACCGAGGAGAAGGCGACGATCAGGTGTCTGACGCCGGTGCTCGCCACGGTCTCGTCGAGGTCGTCGATGGTGCCGAGCACCGGCATCGTCGCGTCCGCCCACCTCGGCGATCGAGCGAGGGTCCTCGTCGAGGAAGCCGACCGGGCAGCAGCCCGTACTCGGGGTGGCTCTCGAGCCGGCGCGCGACCTGCGCGCCGACGATGCCGGCGCCCATGATCAGACACGGGCTTGCCCACGAGCCGCCGCGCGCGCGCCCAGCGCTGGCGCCAGGACAGATGACGATGCGCCCGAGCGCAGACCGCCAGGAGGGCGAACAGCCACGAGCGCACGGCCGTCGTCTGGTCCGGGCGCCTGCCCGTTGAGCGAACAGGCCGAGCGTCGCCACAGCCATCGCCCCCATCGACACCGCGCTCACGATCGGAACGATGCCGTCGAGCACGAGCGCCCGAAGGTGGCGCCGGTAGAGGCCGCGCAGGTAGAGCAGCAGCATCGCGAGCGGCGGCAGCGCGAGCAGCGGGGCGAGAGTCGAGGAGGCGTGCAGCAGCTGGCTGATGCCGCCGAACGCCAGCACCACGGCCACGCAGAGCGCGAGGAAGTCGACCGCGGGGCGCAGCACGTCCCAGCCGGGACCCTCGAGCGCCCACTGCAGCGGACCACGAAAGCTCGCGTGCAAAAGCGCGTGCGGCCCGGGCGCGTCGCGGACCAGATCCCCGCGGACGGGAATCGTGGTCGAAGTCTGTTGACTGATACGAGTGCTGTCCATGCTTTGTACGTGCCTATCCCTGGTGTGATACCCGTCCAGTTGGTTAGTCGGGCGTTAAGCCGCGCCCCTTGAGCGCTTGGCGCCGGCGTGCGCCCGCTCGGAAGCCATTCGCGCGGTCAGCACGCCCGTCATTGCCAGCACGCCGAGCACCAGAATCACGTAGAGCAGGTCCTCTCCGGAGATCCCCAGCGGAGAGCCTGCGCTCGCCCTCTGCGCGGCCGTATAGCCGATGAAGGCGTTCTGCGCAGCCAGCGCCGTGGCGGCCGGAGCCGTGCTCCGCGAGCCGCTCGAACCCCGTGAGCCGCGGCCCTTGTGCTTGACGGGCGCGGCGGGATGCGACGCTCCGGTGCCGCCGGAAGCGCTCCCCGCCGACGAGCTGCCGGCGGAATTGCCGGACGCCGGGGCCGCGCCGCCGGAGCCTTCGCCGCCCGCCGAGCCGGCACCGCCTTCTTGTGAGGCCGAGCCGCTGCCGGAGCCGCCGCGAGGGGAGCCGCCCGAGGAGCCGCCGGAGCCCTTGCCGGGCCCGCCCAGCAGCTTTGCGCCGAGCACCGCCTGGCTGCCCTGGCCGGGACCGCCATAGCCGCTCAACAGCGTGCCCGCTACGGCAGCTGTCGGCGCGCAGGCCGAAACGGCTGCTACGAGCACACCTATCGCGATGTTCTTGCCCTTCTCCACGCTTCCGTGCCTACCTACCCAACCACTTAGCTAGCAACCGTGCCCCTACCCACCCCATAGGCCGACGCCAGCGTGCCGACACCCTACGAGCAGCCGCATAGGGCATCGCGCGCAGGGCACCGGACTGGCGGCCCGGACGCGAAGGCTACCTGAGCCGGCGGGCGCTGTCGAGGAAATCGCCGGTATTTGCGTCGAGCTTTGCGAAGATCTCATCGCAGTTCTTCGGCTTTCGCCAAGATCGCACGGTTCAATTCATCGAGATTCACGTGTTCGCCGCTTCGCACGATCGCAAGAGTCCTGTGGGCCACCACGTCGCGCGGCTGCAACCTCACGGAGCGTGCAACCAGCCGGAGCGCTTCGCGCTGGGCTCCCTGAGCTGAGGCGATCGCGCCCAACTCGAGCGTCGCGTAGGCATCGTTGGGGACCCGTTTGAGCGCAGCCGAGAACTGACGCCGGGCTCGCGTCAGATCACCGAAGCGCAGGGCGATACTGCCGGCGAGAAGCTGCGGCTGATCGCTCAGCGGGTTCAGATTGGCTGCGTCTTCGAGCCGGGCGTATGCAGCGAGCGGCGCACCCGGCCAGATCCGCACAGCGCTGTCACCCTCGAGCCCGCTCAGCCAGGGCGCCGTGAACGACGCTGCTGCGGCAAGCGCAGCAAGCGTCGCCCCCAGCGCGAGCACGCGTGGTCGCGCTGGCCCGCGTGCCGGCACGGCCCGCAGGCGTGGAGTGAGCGAGCAGGCCAGGCCGAGCAGGGCGAACGCCGGAGCGCCCAACCCCGCGAACTCGAAGAACCAGTCGAATGAGCCGTGCACCAGCCAGTAGGCAAAGCCGGCCAGGGCCGCCCCGGCGACGCTGATGGCAAGCGGATCGCGCGTGCTGGGAGCGCTGCCCGGGCCCACCCTGCCCCGGCTCGCGGTGCCCCGGCTCGCGCGCATCGCGGCGAGCAGGGCGGCCACCAGCCCCACCAGCGCGATCAGCGCGCCGAGCGCGCCCGTCTCGACGAGCGTGCGCAACTCGATGCTGTGGGGATAGCGCGGAGTCTCCTGGCTTCGCCCGTGGAGGAGGTACTGCTGCTGGAAGTTGTCGACGCCGATGCCGAGCACCGGATGCGCGGCGAATTCGTCGAGCGCCACGCGGTAGAAGTCATAACGCTGACTGCCGAACCCGCTCGTGAGACGACTCCCACTTGAATTGGCGGCGTACCCAAGCGGGCTCGTGAACGTGTTCCAGGCGTGTTCCCCACGCCTCACCGGGTTCCCCACGGCTGCCCAGCCGCCGGCCACGACGACCAGGAGCGTCACGATCGCGGCGGCGATCAAGCCGCGGCGAACATGCGCTGAGGATGCCTCCGATAGCGCAAGCCGTCCCTCGAGGACCGCCCCGCCGGCCACGACGAGCGCGACGACGGCACCTGCTAGGAGGATCGCGATGCTCGCGGTGTGCAGCCGCGATGGGTCAACGAGGCCGGCGCTCAGGCGGTTGCCGACGTGCAGGATCAGCGGCGCGGCAGCGCCGATGCCGACGGCCACCGGAACGAGCGTGGCGTATGTGCGCAGGCGTCCCGGAAGCAGCGCGAAGACCAGCAGCAGCATGACCGGGGTCGCATACAGCGAACCGCGGCTTTGGCTGAGGAGCGCCACGCCGGCGAGGACCACCATCGATCCGGCCAGCAGTCCGCGCAGCCACGCCGGCAGGCGCGAGCTCGAGGCAAGCAGCAGCGCGGGCCACGCCGCCATCAGCCACTGGGCGGCGTTCGCGTTCGCGTAGCCCGCGGGGTAGACGAGCCGACCTTCGGGCATGAGGCTGTGCAGCTGCGCGCCTTTCGCGGCGTCCACGTGCAGCAGCACGAACACCGCGAGCCCGGTCATCGCGAGCACCCACGTGCAGAGCACGAGGGCCGCCGCGGCGCTTCGCAACGGCCACCACGCGAACAGCGCGAAGACGAGCAGGTAGAGCAGTGTCCGGTTGGCGCCTTCCCACGCTTCGGCGGGCGCCGAGGCCCAGATGATCGAGAGAAAGCTCAGCGCCACATAGGCTGCGAAGGCGCCGAGCGCGACCCGCACCGCGAGCGGAACCTCGCCTGCGCGCAGCCCCATCGCCCCCAGCGCGAGGCCGAGCAGCGCGAGCACGATCAGCCCGCCAGGCGCCCAGTGCGTGAGCGGATAGCCGGCCTGCTCGCTTGACCAGGCGACGAACAGGGCGACTGCCGCGATCGCCGGGACGGCGACGGGGGACTCGCGCAGCACGGCCGTCAGCTTGGCGATCATCGCGAGCACGATATTCCCCGCCGTGGCGTCACCCGCGCGGATCGCCGGCGCGAGCGACGCGGCGCCCGGCAGCGGCTCGGCGGGAGCGCGCGACGGCGCTGCCCGCCGGTCGTTCAGCCGGCGGCCGGCGGCGGCTGTTTGCCTGGCAGAGGCCGCGCGACGGCGGCGAAGAGGAGTGCGAGCACGCGACCCATCAGCTCGTCGGGCACCGCCTCGGGGTCGGCGAGCTTCTGGCGCGCGATGCCGTCGGCCAGCGCGTCGACCGCTATCGCAAGTTGCTCCGCGGGCAGCTCCAGCTGCAGGCCGAACTCGCGGGCGCCTTCGGCGATCAGCCGGGTGAGCAGCTCGCGCACCTGGGCAAAGCGCGCCGCAACCTTGGGGCGGACCTGCGGCTCGCGCACCCCGTAGGCCCAGAACTCTGTGAACAGCAGCAGCAGCTCAGGCTCGCGCTCGATCATCGTCATCCACCGCCGCGCGCCTCCGGTGGCCCGTTCAGCAATCGACGGCCGCTCGCTCACGGCCTGCGAGATCTCGCGCGCGTGCTCGGTGATCTCGCGCTCCATCAGCTCGAGGAAGAGATCCTCCTTGCCGTCGAAGTTCGAGTACAGAGCTCCGGTCGAATAGCCGGCCATCGAGGCGATCTCGTCGACCGACGCTCCATGAAAGCCGCTGCTCGCAAAAACCGTGCGCGCCGCTGCGAGCAGCCGCTCCCGCGTGTTCGCCTTGCTCTGCTCGCGTGTCATGCGGGCGGCGCCGGCCGCGCCGCTGCGCTGCTCGGTGGCCAGGTCGAGCGGCTCTCGCATTGCCACATCCTACTTGACAGAGCAGGCGCTATTTGGATAACGTGCGTTATCTCACGGCACTCCACGTGTGTGGAGCGCGCGCGAGCACGCACCCCCCGACAGGAGGAGCCGAATGGCGACCGCCCCCCCGACGCCCCGTTCGACCGAGACCAACGCCGGCGGGAGCCTCCCCACGGACTCGATCTCCTACAGCGACCTGTACGCGCGCTGGGAGCGCGGCAACTGGAGCGCCACCGAGCTCGACTTCAGCGAGGACGCGCGCCAGTGGCGCGAGGACTTCACGGAGTTCGAGCGCACCGCCGCGGTGTGGAACTACTGCCTGTTCTTCTGGGGCGAGGACGCCGTTGCGGACAACCTCTCGCCGTACATCGACGCTGCGCCGCGCGAGGAGCAGAAGTACTTCCTCACGACCCAGCAGGTCGACGAGGCGCGCCACGCGGTCTTCTTCAAGCGATTCATGCAGGAGGTCTGCGGCATCGGCGATGGCTCGATGGCGGGTGGCTTGCGGGCGATCAAGCCACAGCTCACTCCGGGCTTCCGCAAGGTCTTCGACCGCCTCGACGTGATGGCCGACGAGCTTCGCGCCGACCGCTCGCCGGCGCGGCTCGCAGCCGCGGTGACGCTCTACCACATCGTCATCGAGGCCTCGCTGGCGCAGCCCGGCCAGCATTTCATCTGCAGCTACCTCGAGCAGCGCGGGCAGCTGCCGGCCTTTCGCGAGGGCATGAGCAATATCGCAGCGGACGAGCAGCGACACATCGGCTTCGGCGTCAAGCTGCTGTCCGACCTCAAGCGCGAAGACCCCGTCGGGGTGCCAAAGGCGGTGGGCCGCATCCTGCGCGAAACCATCCGCTTCACCTCGCAGGTGCTGATGCCGCCCGGATGGGATGAGCGCTACATCACCGTGTTCGGATCGAGCTATGACGAGGTTGGGCTCGAGGGAATCACCTCGATGACGACCAAGCTTCGCTCGGCGGGCATGCCGGTCGAGACCCTGCCCGGACCAGCGCTGTTGCCACCCGGCCTGTCGCTGCCGGAGGTCGTGCAGAGGGGCCGCGCGCTCGCGCAGGCAGGAGTGGTGGGCGTGCGCGAAGGCCCCAGCGCACGCGATCCCGAGACGCTCGAGCTGCTGTTCGACATGGTCCGCCGCCAGGTCAATCCCGAGCATGGGCTGAGGCGCCCCATGACCTTCGAATGGGACTTCACCGATCCAGACGTGGACAACTGGCAGCTGACGGTCGGCGCCGACTCGAGCACGGTTGCGCGGGGCCAGGCGCGTCACGCCGACCTGCGCCTGCGCATCGCCTACCAGGACTGGATCGACATCGTGGGAGAACGCGATCAACCCGCTGCGAGCGCTAGCCACACGCAGGCTTCGCGTCGGCGGCAACCCGCTCGCGCTGGCAAGCCTCGCTCGCGTGTTCCCTCGGGGCTGAGTCGCTCTGGCGAGCTAGCCCGGCGAGAACTCGTGTTCGGCGCTGCCCACGGGCGGGCGCGAGGATCCGCCGCCCGCCGGTGCCACAGAGGCGGGTTCGTCCGCCGCGGCGCCAGCTGAGGCGATGCGTTCGAGACCCAACGATGCGGGGCGAACCGCCGCTGCACGCGCTCGCGGCGCGCTCGCAGCTGAGCCGGAGCCCGCGCCTGCGGTAGTTCCGCCGGCGGGCGCGCGCTCGAGGCCAAACTCGCGACTGGCGGCGCTCGCTGACAGTCGCGTAGCGCTCGCGGGCGTGGGTGAGCCGAGATTGCGCGCGGGATTCGACGGCGCGCCGCCCGCGGCCGCCGGGTGCACCTCGGCCGCTTCGCCGGCGAGCTGCGCGGAGAGCTGTTGCGCGTGCGAGCGGCGGCCGTGGCGCGGCGCCGACGACGAGCGCTCCGAGCCGGTTCCGATCGCGATGCAGCCCGCGCCGACGCCGAGGGCGAGCAGGCAACCGGCTGCGAGCTTGGCTCCGAGCGGTCCGCCCGCGATCACCCAGCCGCCGCCGGCGCCCGCCCCTGCCCCTGCCGAAGCGCCCGCAACGCCCGCGGCCGGCGAGAGCGCTCCCTGCGCGCCCGATCCTCCTCCCGCGCCGAGCGAGCGGATGCCGGAGGCCGCCGCACCACCCGCGGCAACGCTCGAGCCGAGGATCGCGTGCGCGAGAGCGGGCAGCGGTGGCAGCGCCGCCGCCAGGCCGCGCAGCGAGAGCACATAGGCGCGGCAGGCCGAGCATTCCCTGCGATGCAGATGCGCGAGCCGGTAGCGCTCGCCCTCGGGGTCGAGCACTCCGTAGGCGAGAGCGCGCATCAGCGAGCCCTGCTCTTCACACCAGGCGCCGGCGCGAATCGTCTCGAGCAGCTTCGCGACCTTCGGCGCGACGCCGGGCCGATCGCCGCCGCGACCGTCCATGAGCTTGCGCATCCGGGCCTCGCTGATGCCCATGCGCTCCGCTGCCTCGGCGCGGGAGAGGCCGTGCAGGTAGCAGAGCACGGCTGCGTCGCGCTCGCGCTCGGGCAGACGGACGTGCAGCGCCTCGAACAGCTGACGCAGTTTCACGCGGTCATCGAGATCGCCGGCCAGATCGTCCCGCTGCGCGTGCGCGCTCTCGAGCTCGCGGGCGAGCTGCGTCTCGACGTCACGGCCTTCGCCGCCCGGCGCGTATGCGATGTGGCGGCGCGCGCGTTGCTCCTCGACCGCCCGGCGGAATGTGACCACCACGAGCCAACCTGCCGGATTTGCGATCTCCGCCCCGCCCAGCACTTCCATGTAAAGGCCATGCCAGGCCTGGGCGTAGCAGGCCTCGAGATCGGAGCGGTCAAGCGTCGCGCCCATCGCGCGCAGGCGCGCACGGACCCGCGTCAGGACTCCATGCTGCAGAGCCTCGAACTCGCGCTGCAGAAGACGTTCAGCGCGGTAGCGGCGGAGGCTGAGCGGACTCACGACTCCAGATTATGGAAACTAGCCGGCGCCGTCGAGCCCTCGAATGCGAAGGCTGCCTCTGCGGGAGCCGATATGCACCGATCAGGCGGGACGCGCTCGCTGGGGTCGCGGCGATCTAGTTCGAGAGCCCGAACGCGTTACAGTCAGTTGTGCATTCGGTGAGTCCCGCTCTTCTCGCTCTCCGGACGACATCTTCATTCAGGAGGGCAGAGAGGCGGTCGGCTATGGCCACCGCAACAAAGAAGTCAGTAGGCCGACGCGCGCGCGTCGAGTCCGCGACCGCGTCGCTGGAGTTCCTCACCTATCGGGACAACTGCGGCCTCTACCGTTGGGAGATCATCGACGGCGGCGGCGAGAGCCTCGCTCAGTCGGGGAGCTTCGACTCTGAGGCCGCTGCCGGGCAGGCCGCGCATACGGTCTTCGAGGGCGCGAGCTCGGCTCGCTTCACGCCCGACACAGCCAAAGAGCGCGAGACCGTGGCCGTGTGATGCCGCGCCATCTCGGCTGCCGGGCTTGCCGCATCCGCGTGCGCGCTAGCGCGCCGGGCGTTGCCCTGCTGGAGGGTCGCTGCCCGATCTGCGCCGCGCCCCTGAGCCCGGTGTCGGCGGCTGAGGAGGTGGTTGGCTTCCGCCTGTTTGACCTGGATCCGTTCTCTGAGAAAGAGTCGCATGGCAAACGAAGCTCTCATCTGAACCCGCCTGACCTGTTCCCTCCGCCGACAGGCGCCGTGACGCAGCCGATCGGGTACGGGAGCTGGCCGCGGTGACGCATCTGGACGATCTAGCGGCTCAGGCCCGGCACGCGCGCGAGCGCTATCAGCTCTACAAGGCGAAGGCCCACAGCCCCCGGCCCACCAGCGAAGCGCGCCTGCGCGAGCTTCAGCGAGCCCACGAACAGGCTGAGGCACGCCTACGCGCGGGCGAGGCCGAGGCGCGGCGCACCTCGGCGGCGAGCGAAGGCACGCTCGCCTCGAACTGACCGTCGGGCGACTCCGGGGCGCCGAATTGGCTCTGGGAAGATTCGCAGATGGACGACCACGTGGAGCTGATCGGCGGTCCGGAGCGCCGGTCGATCGAGGTAATCGCGTATGACCCCTCCTGGCCCGAGAGATTCGCGCGCGAGCGGACCCGCATCGCCGCTGCGCTCGGGAGGGCGGCTCGGAGCATCGAGCACATCGGCTCCACAGCCGTGGAGGGTCTGGCCGCCAAGCCGATCATCGACATCGACGTGGGTGTCGAGGACCCCGACGATGAGCAGGCCTACGTACCGGCACTCGAACGCGCCGGGTACGAGTTGAGGGTCCGAGAGCCCGGACATCGCATGCTACGTACGCCGGCGCTCGACGTGCACGTGCACGTGTGCGCCGTCGGCGGGCAGTGGGAGAGACGGCATCTCCTGTTCCGTGACTGGTTGCGCGTCGACGCAGCCGACCGCCTGCGGTACGCCACGGTCAAGCGGGAGCTCGCCTGTCGCGATTGGGAGGACATGAACGCCTACGCCGCCGCGAAGACCGAGATCGTCGGACGGATCATGGTCCGTGCTGAACGATGGGCCGAGACAGCGTCAGCGGCGCCGAGGTGACTGCGGCGCTGCGGATTGCGCATTACTTGCGAACGCGGAACCGGAGGATGGTGACGGCCCCCGAGCGCGTGCTGCTGAGCGGTTCCAGATCAATCCTGGGGAGGCCCGGGGGCGAGAAGCGGATGCCCTCGCCGAGCAGCAGCGGAAGCACATACACCAAGATCTCGTCGACCAGCCCCCGCCGCAAGCACTGGCCGGCCACATCGGCGCCGAGGATCTCCAGGTTCTTGGGGCCCGCGGCGGCGAGCGCCGTGGCCACCGCTTCGCCGATGTCACCGGTGAGAAACGTGGCCTCCGCGTCCCGCGGCTCGGGCGGCCTATGGGTGAGGACGAACACGGGTCCGGCAAACGGGTAGTCCACACTGCCCGACTTTTCGGCCTCCATCCTGTCGCCCACCTCGGCGGTCCGCCGGCCGACGAGCATGGCGCCGGTCGCCGCCGCCTGCTCGCGTAACTCGTGCGGCCCCAGGAACTCGGCGACCCAATCCATCGCGTCGCCGGGACCGGCGATGAAGCCGTCGAGCGACATCGCCCGGTTCACGACCACCTTGCCGGTTGCGGTGCTCCTATCGCTCATCCTGCTCCTCGCCGCGGTAGGGGTCAGAGGCTGCGCAGCGCAATGCTCCAGGTGGCGATGCCCGCAGTCTGGAATGCGAGGCTGCCAACGGCAGCGGCGCTCGGTAACCCACCATCGCGCCACCCGAAGGATGTTCGCGCTGATCGGTTCGACACCGGCCACGGAGCGTAGCGACGCCGCGTACGGCACGCGTCGCGCTCACGCGGGCACGCGAAAGCCTTCCTGGCGCCGTGGGGCGCATGGGGGAAGCTATGCGGTCATGCGCGAACGTCGTCAGCTGACAATCTGGAGGCGACTGGCAAGGATCGTCGGCATGCAGGGGAGGGCGCTCGGCGGAGCAGCGCCACCACGGGATAAGGGCTGGAATGCTCTGGCGAGGGTCCACGCGTGAGCTTCAAGACGATCCTCCCGATGGCGATCGTGATGATCGCGGGACCGCAGCTGATCAGCGCCGTGTTCCTCGCCACGAGCGAGGGCTGGGCTCGAAACTCGCTGGCATACCTCGGCGGTGCCGCGATCTCCGTCACGGGCTTTGTAACCGCCGCATACCTGGTCGTCAAAGGCGTCAAGAGCAGTGCGAGCAGTTTCCGTTCGTCGGCCTAACCCTCACGCTGCTTGCCATCCAAGCTCTCCTTGTGGTTCTGCTCGGCGCGCGCGCGAAGGTGCTGCTGCCGAAGGTGCGCGACTGGATGAACACCAACTCGTGGGTCGTGAGCGAGATCGTGATCGTGTTCTTCATGGGCATCACGATCAATAGCCTCGCGGGCGGCTAGCGGATGGGCCCGGCAAGCCTGGAGCTCACCGCCGTGGCGCACCCGGCTATCTTCAGCGCATCTCCACGCCCGCCCCTGTAACGGCTCCGGCCATGCCCGCGCGTGCGGAGGTGCTTGGCATCCCGCTGGCGGTCTCCGACTACGAGGAGGTCCTCAACTGGATGGACGCGACGATCGCCTCCGGCGGGCGCGCGTGGGTGACGGCGGCTGCGGTCAACCTGGTGATGTCCGCTCGCGAGGATCGTGAGGCTCTTGCCGCGGTGCTCGCGGCCACGCTCGTCGTGCCCGACGGCCAGCCGCTCGTGTGGGCGCTGCGCGCGCTCGGGCATCCGCGTGCAAGCCGCGTGTACGGTCCTGACCTGATGGCGCGCTTCTGCGAGCGCGCGGCGCGCACGGGCGTGCCGATGTACCTGTACGGCGGAAAGACGCCGCAGGCGCTCGCGCTCCTGGAAGGCAGGCTGCGCGAGCGCTACCCCGGGATCGTGATCGCGGGCGGGTTCTCACCGCCTTTTCGCGCGCTCACCAGCGCCGAGGAGGAGCGCGCCGTGTCGGAGATCGAGAGCTCGGGTGCGGCGGTGGTGTGGGTGGGCACGGGCCAGCCCAAGCAGGAGCTGTGGATGGCGCGCATGCGTCCGCGCCTGTCCGCTCCGCTGCTCGTCGGCGTGGGAGCCGCGTTTGACTTTCACGCGGGCCTGCTCTCGCAGGCGCCGCGCTGGATGCAGCGCTCGGGCCTCGAGTGGCTGTACCGCCTCTCGCGCGAGCCGCGGCGGCTTTGGCGACGCTACGCGCGCTACAACCCGCGCTTCATAGCTGCGTTCGCGCGCCAGTACTTCGATCATCGCGCTCGCGGCCGTGGCTAACCGCCGCCGCGCGGCGCCGTGCGCGGCCGCCGCTAATCTCATCGCTTGACATGACACCCTCGCAGAGCACCGCCGACGTCTCTGTCGTCGGCCTAGGCCGCGTGGGGTTGCCGCTCGCGCTGAGCTTTGCCGATCGCGGGCTCGAGGTGCTCGGCATCGACAACGACCCCACCCGCCTCGAGTCGGTCCGCGCCGGCACGATGCCGTTCGCCGAGAACGGCGGGCAGGAGCTGCTCGACCGAGTGCATGCGAGCGGGCGGCTCGACCTGTCGGCGCGGGTCGCCGATGCTGCGCGTGCACGACACATCGTGATCACGCTCGGCACACCGTCGTTCTCGCACATCGAGATCGACATGCGCGAAATCCGTTCGGCGCTCGACGACCTGCTGGGCGTGCTGAGCGCCGGACAGTCGCTGACGCTCCGCTCGACGGTGGCGCCGGGCACGACGGAGTTCGTGGCGGGCTACCTGGCCAAGCACCGCGGCCTGCAGGCGGGCGAGGACGTGTTCGTGGCTCACGCTCCCGAGCGCATCGCGGCTGGCCGTTTCATCGAGGAGATCGACACGCTGCCCTGCATCATCGGCGGCGTGGGAGCCCGCTCGGGCGACGTTGTCGCTGAGCTCTTCAGCGTGTTTGGCGCGCCGATCGTCCAGACGACGCCCGTCCAGGCGGAGCTCGCAAAGATCTGGACGAACATCCTTCGCTACACCAACTTCGCGTTGCCGAACCTGCTGATGATGGACTGCGAGCGGTACTCGGCAAACGTGTTCGAGGTGATCGACCTGATCAACCGCGATTATCCGCGCGGCGGCATCGCGCAGCCGGGGTTCACGGCAGGTACATGCCTGCGCAAGGACTTCACCTTCTCCGAGGAGCGCTCGGCAGCCCCGGGCATGCTGCTCGCGGTCTCGCGCGTGAACGAGTCCGTTCCCCTGTTCCTGCTCGAAGGGGCCAAGCGCCGCATCGGCTCGCTCGCCAACAAGAAGGTCGCCGTGCTCGGACTCGCGTTCAAGGCAGACACCGATGACGAGCGCGACTCGCTGTCGCACAAGCTGATCAGGCTGCTCGAACGCGAGCTTGCCGACGTGGTGGTCCACGACCCCCACGTCGCGACGCCGACTGCCTCCCTCGCGGAGGCGCTCGACGGCGCTGAGGTCGTGATGGTCGCGACCAATCATTCGGAGTTCCGCGAGCCCGGCATGCTCGCGACGATCGCCGAGCGCACGAACAGAGACTGCCTGGTCGTGGACCCGTGGAACTGCTGGGGGGCCGCGCAGGTGTTCGCCTACGCGTCCGAGCTCGCGGCACTCGGAGCTCTCGGTTGAGCAGGGTGCTCGTCACCGGCGGCGCCGGCACGATCGGCGCCGCGGTCGTCCGTCGTCTTCTCGCCGACCCCACCTACGAGGTGCGCGTCTCCGACCAACGCGCAGCGCCGCAGTGGATGCGCGAGGGTGCCGAGGTGCACACCGGCGACCTGCGCGAGCTCGCGCAGGCGCGCGCGGCAATCACGGGCTGCTCACAGGTGATTCACCTCGCGGCGATCGTCGGTGGGATCGCCAACTTCCACCGCCTGCCGCACACGCTCACCGAGGTCAACAACGCTCTCTATAACTCGGTCGTCCGCGCCGCGCTCGACATCGAGGTTGAGCGCTTCGTGTACGTGTCCTCCTCGATGGTGTTCGAGCGCGCGGAGCTGTTTCCAACGCCCGAGGACTACCTCCTCAGCTGCCCCGTGCCGCTTTCGGCGTACGGCTTCTCGAAGCTCACCGGCGAGGTCTACTGCCGTGCCGCGCACGAGGAGCACGGCCTCCCGTTCACGATCTGCCGCCCGTTCAACGCGTACGGGCCGGGCGAGATGCCCGACTCCGAGCCCGGCATCGCACACGCTGTCCCAGACCTGATCGCAAAGACGCTCGCCGGCCAGCGCCCGCTCGAGATCTTCGGATCGGGTGAGCAGACGAGAACGCTCACGCACATCGACGACATCGCCGACGGCATCGTCAGCGCGATGGCCTCGCCCGCCGGGCTGAACGAGGACTTCAACATCTCCGCCTCGCGGGAGCTGACGATCGCCGAGATCGCACGCATCATCTGGGAGGCATGTGGCGAGGACCCCGACGATTTCTCGCTCAAGCATCTCCCCACGTTCACGGTCGACGTGCAGCGCCGCTGGCCATCTATCGAGAAGGCGCGCGAGCTGCTCGGCTGGCAGGCGCGGATAGATGTCGAGGAGGGGATCGCGGCAACCGTGAGTTGGCTGCGCGAGCGCGAGCCGCTCGCCGCCGGCGCCGCGGGCTCGAGCAGCTGACCACCCGTCGACTCGGCTTGCCCGCGCGCACCCGGCGCGCGCCGGCGAGAACCTGCCCCGGAGGTCTATAGGCTTCCGCGCGCGATGTCCGACCGCCGCTCAGCGCTCATCACCGGTGTCACCGGCCAGGACGGCTCCTATCTCGCGGAGCTGCTGCTGGAGAAGGGATACGAGGTTCACGGGATGGTGCGTCGCGCCTCAACCGAGAAGTTCGACCGGATCGAGCACATCCGCGACCGCATCACGTTTCATCAGGGCGACCTACTCGACCAGCGCTCGCTCGTGGACGCGATGCGTGCCTCGGACCCTGACGAGATCTACAACCTCGCGGCGATGTCGTTCGTCGCGGTCTCGTGGATTCAACCCACGCTCACGGCCGAGTTCAGCGGCGTCGGGGTGACGCGCATGCTCGAGGCGATGCGCGAAGTCTGCCCCGGAGCGCGCTTCTACCAGGCCTCCTCGAGCGAGATGTTCGGGAAGGTACTCGAGGTGCCGCAGACCGAGCGCACGCCCTTCTACCCACGGTCTCCATATGGGGTCGCGAAGGTGTACGGCCACTTCATCACCGTTAATTACCGCGAGTCATATGACCTGCAGGCGACGTCGGGGATACTTTTCAACCACGAGAGTGTTTTTTCGAACACCCCGCTGTTGATTCGCGACGACGGCGTGATCGGCGTAAAGACCCCGCAGGAACTGGTCCCCCTTCTGCGCAAGGGCGGCTCGGTACAGAACTTCCTGCCGAAGTCGTGTCTCGAAGTGTGGGACGGGATGGCATGGACGCCGGTGACCGCGATCACCGCGACGCGCCGCCGCATTACGGACCCCGATCACGAGCCCCTGTCGATACATGCGCGTGCTGGCGTGGTCGACGTCACCGCCCACCACAACATGCTCGACGTCGACCACGAGAAGGTGCCGGCGTGCGAGGTCCGGCCGGGCGACGAGCTCGCTTTGTGTGAGGCGATGCCCGAGGTCTCAGGGTGGGCGGTGGCTACGGAGGAGATGGCCGAGTTCCTTGGGCTGATGGCCGCCGATGGCTATGTGGCATCGAACGCGAGCACGATCTGCTTCACAAACAATGATCTCGCGCTGCGCCTGCGCCTCACCGCACTGTGGTTCAGCAGCTTTCTTGGCAAGTCACACGAATGGACGGGCACCTCTGGCTGGGACGCAGACAGGGAGGTAGGAAAGCTAAGCCTGACAGGAGCGCCCGGCGTGAGTCGGTGGCTGCGCGAACAGCTCTACACGCCAGCAGGCTTCAAGCATGTTCCGCCGGTGATCCTCAACGCATGCACGGAGGTGCAACAGGCGTTCCTGCGCGGCTACTACGCCGGCGACGGCCTCAAGGAGGGAAACGGCGAGTCGATCAAGACCAATAGCGCCGTGCTCGCACAGGGCCTCTGCTGGATGTACCACGTCGCGGGCCAGCCCTCGTCGGTTTATGCCGAGCAGCGCGCCGGGAGGACGTACTACCAGCTCAACATCGCCTCGGGTGTGCGTGTCGGCGGCAAGGGCCGGCACCTGCACAAGAACCCGGCCGAGGTCAGGAGGATCGTCCCCGCGCAGGTCACCGACGACGAGTGGACATTCGACATCGCGACCGAGAGCGGCGTGTTCTGCGCGGGCGTCGGACGCGTTGTCATCTCGAATTCCCCACGCCGCGGCCTGGAGTTCGTCACCCGCAAGATCACCTGGCACGCCGCCGCCATCAAGCACGGCCTCGTCAGGGAGCTACGCCTCGGCAACCTCGACGCCGAACGCGACTGGGGCTACGCCAAGGACTACGTGGAAGCGATGTGGCTGATGCTCCAGCAGGAGCAGCCCGAAGACTTCGTGATCGCCACCGGGTCCGCGCACTCGGTGCGCGAATGCTGTCAGGTCGCGTTCGACGAGGCGGGCCTCGGCGACTTCGAGCGCTACGTCGTGATCGACCCGGCGTTCGTGCGCCCGGCCGAGGTCGACCACCTCATCGGCGACCCGTCGAAGGCGGCCCGCCAGCTCGGCTGGAAGCCGCGCACCTCCTTCGAGGAGCTGATCCGCCTGATGACGCGCGCGGACCTCGAGCTGCTGCGTCCCCGCTGAGCGCATGGCGGTGGCTCTGTTCGATACCGCGACGCCGCTCGCGCCGCTTTCCGGCGAGCTGCGTGCAGCGATCGAGCGAGTGCTCGACTCGCGCCGCTACATCCTCGGACCGGAGGTGGCGGCCTTCGAGCGGGAGTTCGCCGAGTACCTCGGCACGAAGCACGCGGTCGGCGTCGCGAACGGCACCGAGGCGATCACGATCGCGCTGCGCGCGATGGGCGTGGGCCCAGGCGACGAGGTGATCGTTCCCTCGTTCACCTTCTACGCATCCGTCGAGGCGATCCCGCCGACCGGCGCAACGCCTGTCTTCTGCGACATCGACCCGGCGACATACTGCATGACGGCCGACACCGTGCGCGCCGCGCTGACGGCGCGCACGAAGGTGGTGCTATGTGTTCACCTGTTCGGCAACGTCGCGCCGGTGACCGAGATACGAGCGCTCGGCGTGCCCGTGCTCGAGGACGCCGCGCAGGCGGCCGGCGCGAGCCTCGACGGCGAGCGCGCCGGGGCGCTCGCGGACGCGGCCACGTTCTCGTTCTTCCCCTCGAAGAACCTCGGGTGCTTCGGCGACGGCGGCATGATCACGACCTCCGACGAGCAGGTCGCCGAACGTGCACGCACACTGCGCTTCCACGGCTCCCACGACAAGGTCAGCTACGAGATGCTCGGCTACAACTCGCGGCTGGATGAGCTGCAGGCGGCCATCCTGCGAGTGCAGCTGCCGCACCTCGAGGAGTGGGTCGCAGGCCGTCGCGCCGCCGCACAGCACTACGCCGAGGCGGGACTCGGCGAGCTCGTGCAACTACCAGCGCCGGTGCGCGGCAGCGTGCCGGCGTGGCACATATACGCGGTCAGCCACCCTCATGTGGAACGGCTTGCGGACGCGCTCACTGCCGCCGACATCGCAAGCCGGCCCTACTACCGCACGCCCGTGCACCTGCAGCCGCCGATGCGCCGCTGGGGCGCGGGAGCAGACCTCCCCGGAACCGAACAGGCGGCGCGCATGCACCTGGCGATCCCGATGAGCCCCGTGCTGACCCGCGCACAGGCCGAGGAGGTCGTCGCGGCCGCGCGCTCGGCAGCGGCGTAAGGACCCGCTCAGCGCCAGCGCTCGAGCAGATCCTGCTCTGGGACCTCGCGCACCACGCGCGCGGGCACACCCATCACGACCGCGCGTGCCGGCACATCCCGGGTGACCAGCGCTCCCGCGGCGACGAACGCCTCGGCGCCGACCTCGACGCCGGGAACGAGCACGGCGCCGCCACCAATTCGGCAAGCGCGACGCAGGGTTGCACCTCGCATCGGCATCTCGGGAGGGTGGCGACTCATCGTGTCGTCGTTCGTGGTCGTCACCCCCGGACCCACGAACACGTCGTCCTCGACCGTCGTGTACGCCGTCAGGTACACGCCGGTCTGCACGCGCACGCGCTCACCCACCTCAACGTCGTTGTCGACGACGCTGCCGCGCCCGATCACCGATTCGTGCCCGATCGAGCTGCGCTCGCGCACGAACGATTGGTCGCCCAGGATCGCCTTTCCTGCAATCCGCGTTCCCGCGAAGACGATCGCGCCGGCGCCCACCGTCACGCGTTCGCCGAGCTCGAGCGTGCCGACCGGCCCAAGCGCCATCGAGTGACTGGCAAGGCGCGGGAGCTTGCCGAGGACCGCGTGGTCGCCGATCACGCAGCCATCGCCGATCACGGTCGAGCCGTGCACCACGACGTAGGCGCCGAAGCTCACGCCCTCGCCAACGCGCGCGCCCTCCTCTAGCAGCGCCGTCCAGCCCTCTCCTGGCGGGGTCGCGCCCGGCGCGCTCACAGCCGCACGACGTTCGCGCCGGCCGCTGCGCCGGTCACGCCGCGCAGGTCCACCACGAGCCGGGCACGGCGAGCGATAAGCGCGTGGTCGACGCTCGGATGAGCGGTCACGATCAGCGCAAGGTCGGCGTCTGCGAGCGCCTGCTCGAGCGGCGCGCTCGACAGCTCGAACTCGGCGATCGCGCTCACGTGCGGGTCGTGGTAGCGCACGTCAGCCCCGAGCTCGCGCAGCAGCGCGATGATCTTCAGCGCCGGAGACTCGCGCAGATCGCCCACGCCCGGCTTGTAGCTCACCCCCACGATCAACACGCGCGAGCCTTTGATCGCGCGGCCCGCGTCGTTCAGCGCGCGCTGCGCCTTGGCGACGCAGTGATATGGCATCTGCTGGTTGACCTTGCCCGCGAGCTCGATGAACTCCGTCGTCATGTCGAACTCGCGCGCTCGCCAGCTCAGGTAGAAGGGGTCGACCGGCATGCAGTGGCCGCCCATACCGGGGCCGGGCTCGAAGCGCATGAACCCGTACGGCTTGGTGGACGCCGCGTCCACCACCTCCCAGATGTCGATGCCCATGCGATCGGTCAGCAGCGCGAGTTCGTTGACCAGCGCGATGTTCACCGAGCGGAAGATGTTCTCGAGCAGCTTCGTCAGCTCGGCCGCCTCCGGACTCGACACGCGCACGATGCTCTCGCACACCAGCCCGTACAGCGCCTCGGCGCGATCGGCGCAAGCGTCGGTGAGCCCGCCCAGCACCTTCGGCGTGTTGCGCAGGGTGAAGTCGCTGCGCCCCGGGTCGACGCGCTCGGGTGAGAAGGCGAGGTGAAAGTCGCGCCCGGCGGCCAGGCCCGACTCCTCGAGCAGCGGCGCCATCCGCTCCCGCGTCGTGCCGGGATACGTCGTCGACTCGAGCACCACCAGCTGATCGCGCACGAGCACGCGCGCTAGCGAGCGGGACGCGTCGATGAGCGGCTCGAGATCGGGCTCGCGGTTGCGCGTGAGCGGCGTCGGCACGCACACCAGCACCGCCTCCGCCTCCTGCAGAGGCGCGTATTGCGTTCCCACCCGCAGGCGGCCCGCGAGCTCTCCCAGCGCCTCGGAGGGCACATCCTCGATGTAGGAGCGCCCGGCCTGGATCGCTTCGACCTTGCGCGGGTCGATGTCCACGCCGATCACCTCGCAGCCCTCCTGCGCAAAAGCAACAGCGAGCGGCAAGCCCACGTAGCCGAGACCGATGACGCCAACGGTCGTCATTCAGGCGGCAGTGTAGGGCGTGGCTTGGATGGGACCCGGCTGATTACGCCCGGGCGCGGAGGCTCACGAGCGCGCAGCGGCGGCGCCAAGGGCCCGCAGATCAGCCTGGACCATGCGCTCCACGAGCGCCTCGAAGCCGAGCTCCGCCTCCCAGCCGAGCCGCGCGCGCGCCTTCGCGGGGTCGCCCACGCTGGGCGTGGGCTCGGGAGCTCGCACCAACGCCGGATCGACGCGCACATAGCGCTCTGCGTCGAGCTCGACGCACGCGAACGCGACGCGCACGAGGTCATCGACCGTGTGCGGCACCCCGCTCGCCAGCACGTAGTCGTCGGGGCGCTCCTGCTGGAGCATCAGCCAGGCGCCGCGCATGATGTCCCCCGCGAACGACCAGTCGCGCACCGCGTCGAGCGCGCCAAGCGTGAGCTCCTGCTGGCGCCCCAGCGCGATGGCGGCCGCGCCGCGCGTGATCTTGCGCGTGACGAACTGCTCGGGCCTGCGCTCGGACTCGTGGTTGTAGACGATGCCCGAGCTCGCATGCAGGCCGCCGTGCTCGCGCAGAGCGCCGACGAGCTCGTGCGCCGCGAGCTTCGCGATCGCGTACGGGCTCGCGGGCCGGCATGGCGTGCGCTCGTTCTGAGGCCACTCGCCGGCGTCGCCGAAGATCGCACCGGAGGCCGGCACGAACACGCGCATCCCGTCGCCGAGATCGCGCACCGTTTCGAGGATCGCCGCGCACGAGCCGGCTATCGCAGCCAGCGTCTCGCGCGGGCTCTCCCACGATGCCGGCACGAATGAGGGCGACGCCAGGTGATAGAGCTCGTCGGGGCGCACGCGCTCGAGTCGCGCTCGCCAGGCTTGCCGGGTCGAGCAGGTCTCCGCGCTCGAGCTGCAGCTGACCGCGCAGGTGCTCGGAGCATCCGAGCGGCCGCTCGGCAGGTGCTCGCATGAGACCGGTCACCGTGTAGCCCTTGGCGAGCAGCAGCTCCGCCAGGAACGAGCCGTCCTGGCCGGTGATGCCCGTGATGAGCGCGCTCGGTGCCGTGGACACGGCCGCAGCTTACGTGCTGGAAGCGCTCCGCCCGTGCGCTCGTCGCGCCGCTCAGGCGGCCGGGTTCTGAGAGGCGCCCTCGCCGCCGTAGATCCGAGCAAGCTTCTCCGCCACGACCGCGGGCGCACACATCGCGCGCACCCGCTCGCGCCCCCGCTCGCCGGCCGCGCGATCGCCGGCGAGCCGCCGGATCGCGAGCGCGAGCGCGCCGGGGTCGCCGGCGGGGACAAGCTCGTGCTCGTCGAGCAGCTCGGGGAACGCGCCCACGCGGCTTGCGATCACCGGGACGCCCGCGGCCAGTGCCTCGGCGGCAGCGAGGCCAAAGGTCTCATCGGAACGCGATGGCGCAAGCGCGATCGCCGCGCCCGCGCGAAGGCGGGCGAGCTCATCATCCTCAACGCGCCCTGCGAAACGCACCTCGCCGCCGCTGGCGCGCCGCTCGAGCTCCTCGCGCTCGGGCCCATCGCCGGCGATCACCAGCGGCATCTGCGCGGCGCGGCAGGCGTCGATCGCGACATCGATGCCCTTCTCTCGGGACAGCCGGGCAACGAGCAGCGCGTAGTCACCGCGCCCCTGCTCGTGCGCGGACGCCGGCGCGGGCCGCTCCACCGCGCGAAGCGGCGGAGCGAGCACACGCGTTCGCTCGCGCGCAAGCGGCACGCCGAGCTCGCCCAGCCGGGCGCGGGCGAACTCGCTGGGGACGACGAGCATGTCCGCCTCGGCGATCACACGCCGCTGCCACAGCGCGAGCGCCGCGCCGTAGGTGAGCGCCTCGCCCGCGCTGTGCCGGCAGTTGAGCAGAACACCCGGCAGCGTGTTGCGCCCGTGGCAGCGTGTGCACGGAGCGCCCCGGGTGAAGCACACGCCGACCGCGCACACGAGCCGGTATTGGTGCAGATGCAAGACGACTCGCGCTCCTGCGGCGCGCGCGGCGGCTAGCGCGCGCCAGCCGAACGTGGGATGGATGTTGTGCGCGTGAAGCACACGCGCGCCGCTGAGGCGCACCGCCCTGGCGACGTCCCGTGGCTGTGAGCCTCCACGCAGCAGCCCCGCTGCCGCGCTCGCACGCCCGAGGCTCGCGGAGTCTCGCGAGAGCAGCTGCGCGTCCTCGCCGAGCTGCTCGCGGACGAGCCACAGCAGATCCTCGACCACGCGCTCCTCGCCGCCGCTGGTGCGGTAGCGGTTGTGCAGAAAGAGAACCATCGCCTGGGCGCAGCCTACGGCGCCCTGCCGCCGAGAGGGCCGGGACCCGCGCGAGCTTGAGGTCTGCCGCGCGAATCCGCCGCAAACCTAGACTGTCCGCAGCATGACGACCGCTTCGATAGTGCTTCCCACGCGCTCACGGCTCCCCTACCTGGAGGTGACGCTCGCGTCGATCGCGCCAGCCGCCGCGAAGCTGGGCGCCGAGATCATCGTGGTCGACGACGCCGGAGCGAGTGAGAGCGCTCGTGCGCTGGTCGAGAGTTTCGGCGCGCACTACGTGCCGCACCCCGAGCCGCGTGGCCTGAACGCCGCTCGCAACACCGGCATCGAGCGCTCGCACGGAGAGCTCGTGGCGTTCGTCGACGACGACATCCGCGCGAGCGAGGGCTGGCTCACCGCGCTTCTCGTCGCCGCGCGCGAGCATCCGGACGTGGACGTCTTCACGGGCCCGATCCGGCCTCGGCTTGAGGGTCGCGCGCCCCGCAGCTGCGGACGCGACCACGCGCCGATCACCTCGCTCTACCTGGGCGAGCAGGATTGCGACGCGCGCTTCGCCTGGGGCGCCAACATGGCGATACGCCGCAGCGCGCTCGAGCGGGTCGGCCCCTTCGACGCCTTGCTCGGGATCGGCGGCGACGAGCAGGACTGGCAGGAACGCATGCGCGTGCTCGACCCGCGTGCGCGCGTCCTGTACGTGGCGGGCGCAGCCGTCGAGCACCGCCGCGCCGGCCCCGACGCGCGACTGCGCTCGCTCGCCCGGGCGTCGTATGCGCGCGGGCGAGCCGCGCGCCGTTTCGACCGCCACCGGGGAGACACGCCCTCGACGCCTCGCGAGCTGCGCACGCTCGCGGGATGCCTCGGCCACGTGCTGCGACGTCGCTGCCCGGAAGGGCTCACGACGGCCGCGCACAGCGCGGGGCGCCTGCGCGAGGCGCTGCAGGAAGCAGGCACGCGCGGCAGGACCGGCGCAGCTTCCGAGGCGGGTCCGTCGGGCCACGCGGGCACCGCGCCCACAAACGGCTTGGGCCCCGAGGCAGGCGGCGAGGTGGATTTCCTCTCGGGCACCAGCGGCACCGTCGGCGGGCTCGACGGCCTGCGCCGCGCGCTCGCCGACGAGGCGATCGACGCGTGGCAGCTCGCCACCGGCAGGCGCCTGCGCCTCGCCCTCGCCGCGCGGCGTCGCCCACCCGCTCGCAGCGTGCTCGTTCTCGGGGTCGAGCGGCCGGCCTACAGCGCGCTCGCAGCACGCGCGCACGCCGAGCTGACGCGCACCCGCCACCGCGTCGAGATACACACGCAGGCACCCGGCGCGCGCGGCAAGTTCGAGAACCTCAACGAGCTGCTCGCAGAGCACCCGCCGGATGACTGCGATTGGTTGCTCGTCCTCGACGACGACGTGGAGCTTCCGCGCGGATTCCTCGATCGCTTCCTGTTCCTGTGCGAGCGCTTCTCGCTGGCTCTCGCTCAGCCCGCCCACCGCCTGGATTCGCACGCCGCCTGGCCCGTCACGCGGCGCCGCACAGACAGCGTCGTGCATGAGACGAGCTTCGTCGAGATCGGCCCGGTGACCGCGTTCGCGCGCACCACCTTCGCCGCTCTGCTCCCGTTTCCCGAGCTGCGCATGGGCTGGGGCCTGGACGTGCACTGGGCGGCCGTGGCGCGCGAGCGGGGATGGCGCTGCGGGATCATCGACGCCGTTGCGATCCGTCACCGTGCGGCGCCCGCCGCGAGCGCCTACTCGCGCGAGGCGGCGGTTGCGGAGGCTCGCTCGTTCCTCGCCGAGCACCCCTACCTCAGCGCCAACGAGGCGCAGCGCATCCTCACGACGCACCGGCGCTGGTGAGCGCGCCGCGCAGCGCTCGGCCGAAGGTCGCGGTGGTAGCCGAGTTCTACCCCAGCCGCCGTGATCCTGTGCTCGGAATCTGGGCCCACCGCCAAGCGCTCGCCACGCGCGACGCCGGTGCCGAGGTGCGCGTGCTGGTGCTGCACCGGCTGATTCCGCCGCGAGCCTCGCTGGCCGGCGGCCCCATCGCCGGCGCACGCGCGCTCGCCGGGCTCGCGCGCGAGCCGCGCACGCAGGTTCGCGATGGCCTGAACGTGACCTACGTCCCGTATGTCTCTCCCTTCCGCGAGCACGGATACGCCTCCTGGGGAGCGTGGGCGGCGCCGTCGCTCGCGTTCGCCCTGCGGCGCCTCGCCCGCTCGTTCCCGTTCGAGCTCGTGCATGCCCACAACGCGGTCCCGGCCGGCGACGCGGTGCGGCGCGCGCGACCGGACACGCCGCTGGTGGTATCGGTGCACGGCGGCGACGTGCTGTACACGGCGAGGCGCTCCGAGCGCGGTGCCGCGGCGGTCGCGCGCACGCTCGGCACCGCGGAGCTCGTGCTCGCCAACAGCGAGGGGACCGCCGGCCTTGCGCGCGAGGCCGGGGCGAAGCGGACCCGCGTCGTTCATCTCGGCGCCGACCTCCCGCCCAGGTCGCGCGCACACGCCTCTCGCGCGCCGCCGACCCGCCCACGCTCGTCACGGTCGCCCACCTCGTCGCGCGCAAGCGCCACGCCGACGTGTTGCGCGCGCTTGCCGTGCTCGGAGCGCGCTATCCCACGCTGCGCTACTCGATCATCGGCGACGGGCCCGAGCGGATACCGCTCGAAGGCCTCGCCGAGCGCCTCGGCGTGGCCGACCGCGTCGACTTCCGCGGGCAGCTCGAGCCCGCCGCGGCCGTCGAACAGGCGCGTCGATTGCACGCTGTTCGTGATGCCCTCCACCGAGGAGGCATTCGGGGTGGCCTACATCGAGGCCATGGCGGCGGGCGTGCCCGCGATCGGATGCCGCGGCGAGCCGGGGCCCGAGGAGATAGCGGCCGCGGGTGATGGGTTCCTGCTCGTCCCACCGGGCGACATCGAGCGGCTGACCCAGCGCATCGACGAGCTGCTCTCAGACCCGCACCGCCTGCGCGAGGCCGGCCAGCGGGCGCGCGCGAGCGTCGCCGCCAACTTCACCTGGGAGCGCTGCGGCGAGGAGACGCTGGCGGCCTACCGATCCGTGCTGCGGTGAAGCCGGTCCTGTTCGTCACCGGCCATGTCCCGGCCTACCGCGCGGGCGCGCTGGCTCGACTGCACGAGCTCGAGGGCATCGAGGTCGCTCTGTTCGGCGGGCGTAGCAAGCACGGCGGGGCCGAGTTTGCAGGCGAGCTGCCCTTCCCAAGTCGCCGCCTGGCACCCCGCCAGCTGTATGCGCTGAGCGCGAGCGGCCGCCACCGCGCCGTGATCTGCTCGACGGCGGGGAGGCTTGCGCCGATGGCGAGCTGGGCGGGAGCTCGCCGCGCTCGAGTGCCGCTGATCGTGTGGAGCTCGCTGTGGGCGCATCCGCTAACGCCCGCGCACGCGCTCAGCTATCTCCCGCTCATGCGCCTCTACCGCAGCGCCGACGCCGTCGTCACCTATGGCCCTCACGTGAGCGCGTATGTGAGCGTGCGCGGCGCGCGCAACGTGCACGTCGCGCCACAGTCCGTCGACAACGAGTTCTGGCGCTCAGAGGAGATCTCCGCCCCGCGCGGGCAATGGCCGGGCGCCAGCGACGCGACGTTCCTGTTCGTCGGGCGGCCCGCTCGCGAGAAGGGACTCGACGTCCTGCTCGCGTCCTGGACGGACGCCGGGCTCGTCCCGCCCGCGGCGGCACTCGTCGTTGCAGGCTCCCCACCGGCACGAATGCAGCGGGATCGCGCTGGGTATTCGAACGAGGGCGTGTCGTTCCTCGAGCCCATACCACCCGTGGAGTTGCGAAATGTCTATGCGGCCTGCGATGTTCTGGTCATTCCCTCGATCCGCACGCGCACCTTTCGCGAGCCGTGGGGTTTAGTTGCCAACGAGGCGATGAACCGCGGGCTTCCAGTGATCGCAAGCGACGCCGTCGGCGCCGCCGCCGGCGGCCTGGTGCGCGACGGGCGCAACGGCATCGTCGTGCCAGCCGGCGACACGCGCGCGCTCTCGCGAGCGATCTCCCAGCTCGCGCACGACCGAGACCTGCGCCAGCGGCTGGGAGCATCTGCAGAGCAGGACGTGCTCGCGTACAGCCACGACGCATGGGCGCGTGGCTTCTCGCGGGCACTGTCCACGGTGGGGGTCTCCCGGGAGCATTGCTAGCGTGCAGCCTTCGCGCATGAGCTTCGTCCGAGCGAAAGGCCGACTCGCGGCGCCGGTAGCGCTGCTGATCGCAGCGACCCTCCTGTTCGCCGGCGCGGCGATGGCGGATGTCGGTGAAACGATCATCCTGCGCTGCACGCACGGGCAGTCCCTGGCTGGATTCAAGCCGAGCGACTACAGCCGTGCGCTCAAAGAGCTCGGCGCGGACGCGGAAGAGTACACCGGGTGCGCCGCGCAGATCCGGGCAGCCCAGCTCGCCGCCGCCACCCAGCACGGCGGCGAAGCCACGGGCCCGCTGGCTCCGCTCAGCACGAGCCCGGCCGAGCAGCGCTCGATCGCGCACGCCGCCAAGTCGGCGGCCGCTGTGCCGGTCGGCGGCCAGGTGATCCGCCCCGGCGTGGTCCACGTGAACATCGCCTCAGCGCTCAGCTCGCTGCCGGACCCGCTGCTCGCGACGGTGGCTTTCGCTCTCGCGTGCCTGCTGGCGGTGCTCGGAGGCGCCGTGCGAAACCGTGTCCGTGCCCACCGTTCAGACTGAGCCGCCGCCGGCTGCGCCGGCGCCGCTACCGCCCAGCCGCCGTCCGGGCACCCGCATCACCGGGCCCCGGGCGCCGATCGTGCTGCGCGCGCAGGCGCTGTGGTGGCCGACGCTGCTCATCGCGGGCGCACTGTGCTTGCTCACCTTCTACACCAAGGGCGGGCTGAACCTCGAATCGATGACGGCCACCGAGATGGCGCTCACGCTCGTGGGTGTCGCGCTCGTGGCCGCCACGGTGATGCTCGCTCCCGCAGGCCTGCGCCTCTTCGGCGTTTGGCCGCTCGGGCTGCTGATCGCGTTCGCGCTGCTGAGCGCGCTGTCGGTGATCTGGTCGGTGCAGCCCGACGCAAGCTGGCGCGACGCGAACAGGCTGTTTGCCTACAGCGCGGTTTTCGCGCTGGCCGTGCTGCTTGCGCGCGTTGCATCCTCCCGCTGGCGGGCGTTGCTCGGCGGGATCGCGCTGGCGGCGGTGGCGACATGCCTGTTTGCGCTGCTCACCAAGTGCTTCCCGGGAAAGCTCGTCCCGTACACCCCGGTCGCACGGCTCGAGGAACCCGTTGGCTATTGGAACGCGCTCGGGCTCACCGCGGCGCTGGGAGTGATCTGCTGCATGTGGCTGGGTGCGCGGCGTCGCGGACATGCGCTGCTGACCGCGCTGGCCTATCCCGCGATGGGGATCCTGCTGCTGACGCTGCTGATGGCGTACTCGCGTGGCGCCCTGGCCGCGCTCGTCGCAGGGGTCGCGCTCTGGTTCTGCATCGTGCCCCTGCGACTGCGCGGCGCCGCCGTGCTGATCCCCGGCGCGCTCAGCGCGGGAGCGCTCGCCGGCTGGGCGTTCTCCACCCACGCACTGAGCGCCGAAGCCGTGCCCCTCGCAGAACAGGCGAGCGCCGGACACAGGCTCGGCGTGCTCGTGTTGACGATGGTTCTGGCGCTGACCGCGGTGGGGCTGGGGGTGGGCTTCTTCACATCCAGGAGCGCGCCCTCGCTGAGACTGCGCCGCCGCGCAGGCGCCGCCCTGCTGACGCTGATCGTGCTCGCGGTGCTCGCCTTCGCGGGAGCGCTCGCGCACAGCCACCGCGGGTTCACGGGCAGCATCTCGCATGCGTTCAACACGCTCACCGATCCCAACGCCAAGACGCCTCAGAACACGCCCTCGCGCCTCACCGCGATCGCCAGCGTGCGAGCGCGCTACTGGAAGGAGGCGCTGCAGATCTTCTCCGCGCACCCCGTCGTGGGAGCCGGTGCGGCGGGCTACCAAACAGCTCGCCTGCGCTACCGCAACGAGACGCTCGAAGTGCGCCACGCGCACGGCTTCCTCGTGCAGACGCTCGCCGATCTGGGTCTCGCCGGGCTGGCGGTGGCGCTTGCGCTGCTCTGCGCGTGGATGGCTGCCGCGGGCAGGGCGACTCACCCGTTCAATCGCCGCTGGACGAGCTGGCGGACGTGGCTGGAGCTGCGCCAGGGCGCCCGCCCGGGCTGGAAGCGAGCGCCCCAGCCATACACGCCCGAGCGGGTGGGCATGCTCAGCATGCTGTGCGTCGTCGTGGCGTTTGGCGCGCACTCCCTGATCGACTGGACCTGGTATGTCCCATTCGACGCGTGTGCCGCGCTGCTGTGCGCCGGCTGGCTCGCGGGCCGCGGGCCTCTGAGCGAACGGCCCCACGCCGCGGCCGTGACGCGGTCGCCGCGCGCGTGGGCACAGGGGCTGCGCGACGCCGGCTGGGTGCGCGGCTCGGTAGCCGCGGCCGTGATTCTCGCGGGGTTGCTGGCGGCATGGTCGCAGTGGCAGCCGCAGCGCTCCGAAGACGCGCGCATGCAGGCCCTCTCACAGCTGAAGAGCGATCCGAGCGCGGCCATCAGCTCAGCTCAGGCCGCCGTGTCCCGCGATCCGCTCTCTGCCGAAGCCCTGATCACGCTTGCCTCCGTGCAGCAGGTGCGCGGTCAGAGCGCACTCGCGCTGGCCACGCTCGAGCGTGCCGTGCGGCTGCAGCCCTCCAACCCGCAAACCTGGCTCGCGCTCGCAACCCAGCAGCTGTCGAGCAATCCCCGGGCTGGTCTGGCCGAGCTCGAGGCGGCGATCTATCTGGACCCGCAGTCGATCGCTCCGGAAGCGCTCGCGAAAGAACGCCGGTCGGTCGAAATCTACAACGACTACGTCCGCGCCCTGCGGGCATCGGGGGCCGCGCGCCAATAGTTAGAAGCGCGAGCGCACCGCGCGCGCCAGCAGCGTGCGGCGCGCACCGGGGAATCCGCCCGCCGCGCGTAGCTCCAGTTGCTCGAAGCCGAAATCCTCGAGCAACGGTGCGAGCGTGGACGGCGCATAGAAGCGAAGGTGCTCGCCGCGAGGCTCGAAATGCTCCGCAAAGGCTCGCCGCGAGACGGCGAGGCGCAGCATCCGCAGGACTCCGTGCGCCGGCGTGCTCAGCAGCAGCGTCCCGCCGGAGCGCAGCACGCGTCGCGCCTCCGAGAACCATCCCGCGGTGTCGTAGACGTGCTCGATCACCTCGCCCGCCCACAGCAAATCGAAGCTCGAGTCGGGCAGCGCCCACGGTCCGTCCGCGTCGATCAGGCCGAACTCGACCTGCGGATGGCGCGCCCGCGCCCGGCGCAGCGGCTCATCGGCGATGTCAACGGCGAGGACCTGTGCGCCCGCGCGCTGCAGCTCTGCAGCGAGCTGCCCTTCGCCGCAGCCCACGTCGAGGGCGCGCATCCCGGGCTGCAGGTGGGACAGTAGAAACCGCCTGCGCAGCTCGAGGTCCGGCGGCGGTGCCGCGTTGGCGGGCAGCCGCCGCCACAGCTCTTCATGGTGCTCGCGTGTGAGCATCGGGCTCAGGGTAGAGGCGTTTCGTGCAGCGCAGATCTCAAACCTCGCAATGCGGGCGCGACAGGGAATATGTTGCAGCCGTGGAGCGGGTGAGCGAGCGGGGGAAGTTGAGAGCCGGCGTATGAGGGTCGCGTTCGACACTCGGCCGTTGTCCGATCCCCACGGCATCGGGCGCTACTCCCGATGCCTGCTGCAGGCGTTGCGCGAGACGGCGCGCGGCGAGGATGAGATGCTCGAGACCCATCGACCCTCGGCGAGCACCAAGACGCAGAGCGCGGACGTGCTGCACACCCCCTGGATGGCCGGGGCGGTGCTGCGCTCGCCGTGCCCCACGGTCGTGACGCTCCACGCCGTCGGCGCGCGGACGTTGCGAAGCGAGTACGTGCGGGCCGGCATGCGCCTGCGCCTGCGCAACCTCGCGGTGCAGCGCGCGGTGGGCGTGATCGTGCCGACCGAGGCCGTCGGGCGCGACGCCGTCAACCACCTGCGCATCGAGCGCGAGCGCATCGTGGTGATCCCCGAGGCTGCGCACGCTGCGATGTTTCCGCGCTCGCCGCATGAGGTCGCATCTGTGCGCTCCATGCTCGGACTGCCTGAGCGGTACCTGGTGTGGGTCGGCGATCTCGAGCATCCGGACCCGAGCAAGCACGTCGCGCAGATCGCCGCCACGCCGCGGCAACTACCGCTGGTGCTGGTCGGCCCGGCAGGGCGCTGGGCGCACGAGCTTCCCAACGTGATCCTCACCGGCCGGGTCTCAGACAGCGAGCTCGCGGCCATCTTGACCGGCGCGTGCGCGCTCGTGTTGCCATCGGAGGAGGAGGGCTTCGGGCTGCCCGCGGTGGAGGCGCTCGCATGTGGCACGCCGGTGATCGCGTGCGATATCCCGTCGCTGCGCGAGGCGCTCGACGACCGCGCCACGTTTGTGGAGCGGGGTGACACGTCGGCGCTGATCGCGGCAGCCGAACGCGCGCGGCGTCCCGCTCCGCCGCCCCTGTCCTGGACATGGGAGGACGCGGCGCGGGCCACGTGGCGGGTGTACGAGCGAGCTGCCGCACCGAGCGTTCGACGAAGGAGCAGCGTGCGCGGGGCGCGACGGCGGACGCCTGCGCAAGAGATCGGCGGAATCGAGCCCTAGTAGGCGCCGCGGCGGGTCAGCACCGCGGGCACCGTCTTCAGCAGGATCGTCAGATCGAGCGCTAGCGACCAGCGCTCGAGGTAGATGAAGTCCAGGTGCACGAGGTCGTCGAAGTCGAGCTCCGAGCGGCCCGAGACCTGCCACAGGCCGGTGATCCCGGGCAGCACCAGATAGCGCTTGCGGTGCCAGTCCTCGAGCATTTCGTAGTCGCGTTCGGGCAGCGGCCTGGGGCCGACGAGCGACATCTCGCCGCGCAGCACGTTGACCAGCTGGGGCAGCTCATCGAGCGAGAAGCGACGCAGCAGCCGCCCGACCGGCGTCAGACGCGGGTCCGCGCGGATCTTGAACAGCGCGCCCGAGGCCTCGTTCATGTCTTCGAGGTCCGCCTGGCGCTCCTCGGCGTCGCTGTGCATCGTGCGGAACTTCAGGCACGGGAACGGGCGCTGTCCGATGCCGCGGCGCACCGAGCGGAACAGGATGGGCCCGCGCGATGAGAGCCGCACGGCGAGCGTGATGACGAACAGCAGCGGGCTCAACACAATCAGCAGCAGCGTCGCCCCGATCACGTCGAACGTGCGCTTGAGCGCGAAATCCACTCCCTCGAAGACCGGCGGACCGAGCTCGAACAGCGGCACCGATTGGCCGGGTATGAACTCGGCGCGGTGAATGAGGATCTCCATCGTCGACGGCGCCAGCCTGACGCTGACGCCGCGGCGGTGGCATTGGTCGACGAGTTCGACCGCGTCGTCCTGAGGGAACTCGGGGTCGGCGATGATCACCTCGTCGATTCGCTCGGCCTCGAGCACCCTCCTGAGATCCACCAGCGAGCCCAGCGGGCGCAGCCCGTTGGCGGGCAACGAGTTGGGTGCGAGGAAGCCGACCACCTCGAGCGGCGTGCTCGTCCCGTCGGCCAGCGCGTGCGCAACGTCCGCGATGTGCTTGCCCCGTCCCACGAGCACCGCTCGACGCTGGTAGCCGGCGGCGCGCAGCAGCAGCCCGGTGGCCCAGTCATAGGCGGCCCGCATCGAGGACACGTAGAAGATCGCGAACACAAGCGAGCTGTAGAAGAGGTAGTAGCTGGAGAAGTGTTCGCCGTTGACCACCGCGAAGATAAGCGCGACGAACGCGACCTGGAAGAGCGAGCCGACGATACGCGACAGGCCGGGGCGCAGGCCGCGGCTTGCATACAAGCCTGAGCGTGCGAACAGCAGCGCCGTGAGCAGATAGGCGAACGGGAGGAACTGCTTGGTCTCGTGCAGCGAGTTCTGAATGCGCACGTGCCCGTGCACCGCTTCCTTGAGCACGAGCGCCGTGAAGATGGCGAGCGCGACGCCGGCGAAGTCGATCGCCAGCAGCGTGAGCACCGCCGCTACGCGGCGCAGCGTGGACGCGCGCATGAGCAGCGACAGCACCTGAGGCCGCCCGCGGCGGATGTCGTGGTCGGAGCGCTGGGTGCGTGCTGTGCGCGCGGCAAGCGCCGGACGCGGCGCGCGTGGCAACGCCCGCAGATGCGGCTGGGAAGGCGCGTCGTCGTCCCGCACGCGCGGCGGGCCGGGCGGTGGGGTTGATGTTCCCGACGAGACTTGGCCCATCTCGCTGCTCACAACACCTCAGCTTTTCACAAGGAGCGGTTGCAAGGCCGGCACGCACGCGCCGTTGCGGCGCTCGCGACCGCGCGGGCTCAGCGAGACCCGCCCACCAGCAGCTCGACGCCCGATTGCTCGATCGTGCGCCGCAGTCCCTCGCGCAGAGGCACCTCGGGCGACCAGCCGAGCAGCTCGCGCGCCAGCGTGATGTCGGGCCGCCGTTGCTTGGGGTCGTCCACGGGCAGCGCCTCGTAGATGATCTCCGACGCCGATCCGGTCAGCTCGTGCACGGTCTCTGCGAGTTCGAGCAGCGTGAACTCGTCCGGGTTGCCGATGTTCACGGGATCGTGATAGCCCGATTCGGCCAGGGCGATGATGCCGCGGATGAGATCGTCGACGTAGCAGAAGGAGCGCGTCTGGCTGCCATCCCCGAACACGGTGATCGGCCGGTTCGCGAGCGCCTGGCGCAGGAACGTGGGGATCGCGCGCCCGTCGTGCGGGCGCATCCTCGAGCCGAACGTGTTGAAGATCCGCACGATCGCCGTGTCGACGCCCTGCTGGCGGTGATAGGCCATCGTGAGCGCCTCCGCGTAGCGCTTCGCCTCGTCGTACACGCCGCGTGGGCCGATCGGGTTGACGTGTCCCCAGTAGCTCTCCGACTGCGGATGCTCGAGCGGATCGCCGTACACCTCACTCGTCGATGCGAGCAGGAAACGCGCGCGCTTGGCCTTGGCCAGGCCGAGCGTGTGGTGCGTGCCGTAGGAGCCCACCTTGAGCGTGTGCAGCGGCAACCGCAGGTAATCGATCGGCGAGGCGGGCGAGGCGAGGTGGTAGACGAAGTCGAGCGGCTCCTCTACGAAGTACGGATCGATGATGTCGACGTTGACGTGCAGGAAGCGCTCGGGGTCGCGGATGTGCTCGATGTTCGCGAGCGAGCCCGTCTCGAGGTTGTCGACGCAGATCACGCGGTGCCCGCGCTCGAGCAGCTCGTCACACAGGTGCGAGCCCAAGAAGCCGGCGCCGCCGGTTACCAGGCAAGTTGCCATCAATCGGGAGGATATCCCGATCGGTACTCAGGCCCATCGCCCGCCCCGACGAGCCGCGGCGCGCGGCCATATCATCAGCAGAGATGCTCAACCCAGATCACGGCGACGAGGCCGAGCGCCTGACGATCGCGCCGATCGTCGGCCCCGACGATCCGCGCCGCTTCACCGACTCGGGGATCGAGATCGCCGAGCTCTACACCGAGGAGGACCTTCCCCAGAGCCTCGACCTGGCCGAGCCGGGAGAGTTCCCCTACACGCGCGGGGTGCATCGGGAGATGTACCGCAAGCAGCTGTGGACGATGCGCCAATACGCCGGCTACGCATCGGCGAAGGAGTCCAACGAGCGCTACCGCTACCTGCTCTCGAAGGGGACCACCGGCCTGTCGATGGCCTTCGACCTGCCGACGCAGCTCGGTCTGGACTCCGACAACCCCCGCTGCCTCGGCGAGGTCGGACGCACCGGCGTGGCGATCGACACGATCGACGACATGCGCACCGCCTTCGACGCGATACCGCTCGACCAGGTCTCGACGTCGATGACGATCAACGCGCCGGCCGCGTGCCTGCTGCTGCTTTATCAGCTGGTCGGGGAGGAGCAGGGCGTGCCCAGCGAGAAGCTGCGCGGGACCACCCAGAACGACGTGCTCAAGGAGTACATAGCGCGCGGCAACTACATCTATCCACCAGAGCCGACTATGCGCCTGACGACCGATCTGTTCGAGTACTGCCACGAGCACGTGCCGCGGTGGAACACGATCTCGATCTCGGGCTATCACTTCCGCGAGAAGGGCTGCTCTGCCGTCCAGGAGGTCGCCTTCACGCTGTGCTCGGGAATCGCCTACGTGCAGGCCGCGATCGAGAAGGGCCTGGACGTGGACGAGTTCGCGCCACGCCTGGCGTTCTTCTTCAACGGCCACAACAACGTCTTCCAGGAGGTGGCGAAGTTTCGCGCGGCGCGGCGCATGTGGGCGCACATCATGCGCGAGCGCTTCGGCGCCACCAACCCGAAGGCGACGATGCTGCGCTTCCACACGCAGACCGGCGGTGTGACGCTGACGGCGCAGCAGCCAGAGAACAACATCGTGCGCGTAGCGCTGCAGGGCTTCGCGGCGGTCTGCGGCGGCACGCAGTCGCTGCACACCAACGGCTTCGACGAGGCGCTTGCGCTGCCGACCGAGCGCGCGGCGAAAATCGCGGTGCGCACCCAGCAGATCCTCGCGAACGAGTCCGGGGCGGCGGACACGGTCGACCCGTTCGCCGGCTCCTACTTCGTCGAGTCGCTCACCGACGAGATCGAAGAGCGCGCGCAGGAGCTGATCGAGAAGGTCGACGCGCTCGGCGGCTCGGTCAACGCGATCGAGTTCATCACGGGTGAGATCGACGAGTCTGCGTGGGGCTATCAGGAGCGCTACCGCATCGGCCAGGACGTGGTCGTCGGCGTCAACGAGTACCGCGAGGAGGACGTCGAGGTACCGGACCTGCTGCGCGTGGACCCCGAGTCCGAGCGCGAACAGGTGGAGCGGCTGAAGGAGTTCAAGGCCAACCGCGACCAGGCGGCCGTGCAGCGGCGCCTGGATGAGCTGCGCGAGGTCGCCCGCGGCGGCGCGAACCTGCTGCCGGCGATCCGCGAGGCGCTGCGCGACCGCGCGTCGCTGGGCGAGGCGTGCGCTGCGATGCAGGACGTCTTCGGCGCCTACGCGCCGCGCTATTGAGGGCCGCGGACTGGTGCCGATAGCGCCCGCGGCGAGCGTCTACGACGTCATCCTCGCGGTCCACGTGATGGCCGTCGTGGTGGCGTTCGGCGTCACCTTCGCCTACCCGGTCATGTTCGGCGTGGCCGTCAAGCGCGATCCGCGCAGCCTGCCGGTGCTTCACCGCATCGAGTACACGATCGAGCGCACGCTCATCAACCCCGGTCTGCTGATCGTGCTGGCGGCGGGCATATACCTGGCAAGCGACGGGCACCATTGGAGCCAGTTCTTCGTGCAATGGGGCGTGGGAGCTGTGGTCGTGATCGGAGCGATCGTGGGCTCGGTGATGATCCCGACCGCAAAACGCGCCGAGCAGATCGCATCCCGCGACCTCGCCGCCGCTTCTGAGCAGGCGGGCGAGATGAGCCAGGAGTACCGCGCGCTTGTGCGCAGGCTGCAGAGCTTCGGCTCGCTGCTGAGCGGTCTCGTCCTGGTCACGATCCTGTTCATGGCGATCAAGCCGTAGGCACTAGGCGCCGCGGTAGGCTGAGCCGATGAACAGCCGCTCCTACAGGGTCGCGGTCGTGGGCGCCACCGGTCAGGTGGGCACGCTGATGATCGAGCTGCTGCGCGAGCGCGAGTTCCCAGCAAGCGAGATCGTGCCGTTCGCCTCCGAGCGCTCGGCCGGACGTGAGCTCGACGGTGGGCTCGTGGTGCGGGGGCTAAGCGACGAGTCGATCCGCGGCTTCGATATCGCGCTGTTCTCGGCCGGCGGGGCGACCTCCGGCGAGTGGGCGCCAAAGTTCGCCGACGCGGGCGCGACGGTGATCGACAACTCCTCGCGCTGGCGCATGCAGGACGACGTCCCGCTCGTGGTGAGCGAGGTCAACCCGGAGGCGCTCGACTCCCACCACGGCATCATCGCGAACCCCAACTGCTCGACGATGCAGATGGTGGTCGCGTTGAAGCCGCTGTACGACGAGGCCGGCATCGAGCGGCTAGTGATCTGCACCTACCAGGCGGTTTCGGGGACCAACCGGCGGGCGGTGGACGAGCTGCTCGAGCAGTCGCACGCGCTGCTGCACGAGCGCGAGATCGACGCGCCGCGTGAGTACGCGCACCAGATCGCGTTCAACGCGCTGCCACATGCGGGCAGCTTCGCCGTGGGTGAGGACCACACCGACGAGGAGCGCAAGCTGATGAACGAGACGCGCAAGATCCTCGCCGACCCGGCGATTCGCATCAGCGCCACGTGCGTGCGCGTTCCCGTCGTGACCGGCCACTCCGAGGCCGTCAACGTGCAGACGCGCGAGGCGCTTTCTCCCGAGCGGGCACGCGAGCTCTTGCGCGCAGCGCCCGGGGTGCGCGTCGTCGATGACCCCCAGAGCGCGCTGTATCCGCTCGCAACCGACGCGGCGGGGCGCGACGATGTGTTCGTCGGGCGCATTCGCCGAGACCCGGGCAACGAGCGTGCTCTCGACCTGTGGATAGTCGCGGACAACCTGCGCAAGGGCGCAGCGACGAACGCCGTGCAGCTCGCCGAGCTGCTGCACGAGCGCGGTCTCCTACGAGCACCGAGCTCGCCCGCCGCCGCCTGAGCGCCGGCGCCGAGCTGACCTGCCTGCGAGCCGGCGCGCGGCGGAAGGAGTAGCGGTAGATCGCTCGAACAGAGGGGCGAATGGTCTCCTCTGAGGTTAAGCGCACCATCGTGAAGTCGGCGCCCGAGCTGTGGAGCGAGCTGAGCGATCCGGCCGCGCTCGCGCGGCACCTCGGCGAGTTTGGCGAGATCCGCATCACCAGGCTTGAGACCGAAAGCGCGATCGAGTGGGAGAGCGACAGCGCCTCGGGATCGGTGCTCATCAAGGCCTCGGGCTGGGGCACGAGGGTCACGCTGCGCGCAAGTCGCGAGCTGCCCGAGGCCGAAGGCGAGGCTCAGCCTGGGGATGAGCACGCGACGGCCGACGCGCCTGCTGCGGCCTGCGCGCCCGCCGCGGCCGACGCGCCCGCTGCGGCCTGCGAGCCCGCCGCGGCCGACGAGCCCGCGGGGGCCGGGGAGCCTGCTGCTGGCGACGAGCCCGTTGCGGCCGACACGCCCGCGGGGGCCGGCGCGCCCGCCGTGGCGGACCAGTTCGATTCAACCGCCGAGTCCGAGCTAGGTGCCGAGCGCTCGAGCGAGACACAGCTCCACGGCGCGAGAGAGCCCGAGGCAGAGTGCGTCGCCGAGACGCTCGCGGCATCGCATCCGGCGGAGATCACGGCAGATGACCACTACCTCGCGGCAGACCAGGCGCCGGCCAGCGAGGGATGGGGCGCACAGCAGGTGCCTGCGGCGGAAACCTGGGCGGCTCAGCTGATCGAGGCCGCGACCGACGCCACGCCAGATCTCACGCAGGAGCACGCCGATGACGTGCCACCGCAGCCACTGCAGGAGGCGACCGAAGGGCTCCCCGAGCACGTGCCGCCCGCGCGCCTCGGCTTCTTCGCACGACTCTTCCGCCGCCGGCGCAGCGAGCTCCCCGACCAGGAACAGATGTCGGCTGAGCCCGTCACCGCGCATTCCGACGCACCCGAACAGGACTCGATGGTGGCCGAGCACTCCGAACCGCCCGAGGCGGAGGCGGATCTCGACCCTTCCTTTGAGGTCGCCGCCGCCGAAGCGTGGCATGAGCCCCTCGAGCCCGATCAGCCGAGCGTCGAGCCGGCCTTCGGGCCGACCGAGGAGCCGGACCCGGAGCCGGCCGTCGAAGGAGCCGCAGCTCACGCGGCGCCGGAAGCGCTCGAGCCTCAGCCCGGGCCCGAAACGGTCGAGAGCCACGCGCAGATCGCGCGCCAGGAGCTCGCGACCGAACAGGTGACAGCCGTGCTCAGCTCGATGCTGGACAGCCTCGGAACGGCGCATCACCGACCGTTCTCACGGGCGTAGCTTCCAGGCTGCGACTGAGCGCGGATAGGATCCGCGCTGCATGTCACCAAGCGCACACGACCGCCAAACTGACGCGGCGCTGCTCGCGAGCTCGCGCAGCGGCCACCGCCGTCCGCCGCGGCAGAAGGCGCCGGAGACCTACGAGGAGAAGCTGGCGCAGCTGCAAGAGCTGCGCCAGGCCGCGCTGCACTCGGCTCCCGAGGCCGAGGAGAAGCAGCACGCGCGCGGCAAGTACACGGCGCGCGAGCGGGTCGAGAAGCTGCTCGACCCCGGCTCCTTCCAGGAGCTCGACACGTTCGTGCGTCACCGCACCTACGAGTTCGACATGCAGAAGAACAGGCCGTGGGGCGACGCCGTGGTGACTGGACACGGCACGATCGACGGGCGCAGGGTGTGCGTGTTCAGCCAGGATTTCACCGTGTTCGGCGGCTCTCTCGGCGAGGTCATGGGCGAAAAGATGTGCAAGATCATGGATCTCGCGGCGCGGATCGGCTGCCCCGTGATCGGCATCAACGACTCCGGCGGGGCGCGCATCCAGGAGGGCGTGGTGTCGCTCGGAGCCTACGGCGACGTGTTCGTGCGCAACGTGAGGTGCTCGGGCGTGATTCCGCAGATCAGCCTGATCATGGGTCCGTGCGCGGGCGGCGCCGTGTACTCGCCGGCGATCACCGACTTCATCTTCATGGTCAAGGAGACCTCGCACATGTTCATCACGGGGCCCGACGTGATCAAGACGGTCACGGGCGAGGAGGTGGGCTTCGAGGAGCTGGGCGGCGCGATGTCGCACAACACCAAGTCGGGCGTCGCGCACTTCGCGTCCGAGGACGAGGACGCCTGCCTGGAGGACTGCCGCTACCTGATGGGCTTCCTTCCGCAGAACAACCTGCAGACCGCGCCGCGCGTGCAGCCGAGCGACGACCCGGAGCGAATGAGCCCGGAGCTCGATCACGTCGTCCCCGACAACCCGAACAAGCCGTATGACATGCGCGATGTCGTGCGCCTGATCGTCGACGACGAGGAGTTCTTCGAGGTGCACGAGCACCACGCGCGCAACATCGTGTGCGGATTTGCCCGCCTCGACGGCTTCTCGATCGGGATCGTCGGCAACCAGCCGGCACAGCTCGCGGGCGTGCTCGACATCGACGCCTCGGCGAAGGCCGCGCGCTTCGTGCGCACCTGCGACGCCTTCAACGTGCCGCTGCTCACGTTGGTCGACGTGCCGGGGTTCCTGCCGGGCACAAGCCAGGAGTGGGGCGGCATCATCCGCCACGGAGCGAAGCTGCTCTATGCCTTCACCGAGGCCACCGTGCCGAAGCTCACGGTGATCACGCGCAAGGCCTACGGCGGCGCCTACGACGTCATGGCCTCGAAGCACATGCTCGCCGACTTCAACTTCGCCTGGCCCACGGCCGAGGTCGCCGTGATGGGACCCGAGGGCGCGGTCAACATCATCTACCGCCGCGACATCGCAGGCAGCCCCACTCCGCAGGAGCGCCGAGAAAAGCTGATGGCCGACTACAAGGCCCGCTTCGCCAACCCCTATACGGCGGCCGAGCGCGGGTACATCGATGACGTGATCATCCCGCACGAGACGCGTCCCAAGCTGATCGTCGCCCTGCACACCCTGCAGAGCAAGCGCGAGCCGACCCCGAAGCGCAAGCACGGCAACATCCCGCTGTAAGCCCCCCGTGTGCCTGCGCCCGTGCAAATGCTCAACGGACGACCCGACCATTCGCTGATCTCCTCCTCGGCGTCTGCCGAGGAGGCCGCCGCGATCGTGGCGGCGCTCGGGCGCTTCATGCGCGTCACCGCGCCGGCCGCTCAGGCTCCGCCTGAGACGATCGATGCCTGGCGCCGGGTGGCCGCGCTCGAGGCCGTCGAACGCGAAGCCGGAGACGATCCCAGCCACCCCTGGATAAATACCTAAAAGCCGCTAGGCTTTAGCCAAATATGCTCAGACCGGTCCCGCAGACAGCGCTTCTGCGGGCGAGATAGCCGGAAAGACCATCTGGACCAGGAGGTTTCCAGCGCAATGGAGCCAGTTTCCATACCCGCCGAGCGCGGCACGCTCGATGACCCTGAGGTCCTGCAGAACGTGCCCGGGCACGTGATTCCGATCCTGCAGCGCGAGTACGACGACTTCAAGACCGAGTCCACGAAATTCCTCGCCGGCGAGATGCCCGAAGACGATTTCATCAAGTTCCGCCTGCGCCAGGGCGTCTACGGGCAGCGCCAGCCCGACGTGCAGATGATCCGCGTGAAGCTTCCGTTCGGTGGGATCACCCCCGCGCAGATGGAGAAGTTCGCGGACGTGATCGAACGCTACGTGCCCCTCAACAAGGGACACGTGACCACGCGCCAGAACATCCAGATGCACCACATACCCCTGCCCGACGCCGAGCGCGCGATTCGTGAGCTCGGCGAGGCCGGCCTCTCGAGCCGCGAGGGCTGCGGCAACACTGTGCGCAACGTCACCGGCGACCCCTGGGCGGGCGTGGCAGCCGATGAGCTGTTCGACATGACCCCGTACGCGGGCGCATACGTGCGCTACTTCGTGCGCCACCCCACCACCCAGGCGATGCCGCGCAAGATCAAGACGGCCTTCGACGCGAGCGCCGAGGGTCGGGCGATCTCTGAAATCCACGACATCGCCTTCATCGCACGCGTGCGCGAGTCCGAGGACCCCGACAGCTCCGGCGAGGTCCGCGGCGCACAGATGCTGGTGGGCGGAGGCACCTCGATCATGCCCCGCGTGGCGCCGGTTCTTTATGAGTTCGTCGGGCTCGACGACGGCGAGTACCTGAAGATCTCCGAGGCCGTGTTCCGTATCTTCGACCGCCAGGAGTGGCTGCGCTCGAACCGCGCGCGCGCGCGAATCAAGGTCTTCGTCGACAAGTACGGGATCGACGAGCTGCGCCGCCAGGTCGAGGAGGAGCTGCGGGGCGAGTGGGCCAGCGAACGCGATTTTTCGATCGAGCACCGGCTGTTTCTTGACGACGAGCAGGAGGGCGCGCCCGAGCCGCCGGAGTCCTACGGCAGCCCGAACGGCGATCTGTCGGAGTTCGAGCGCTTCTACCGCGCAAACGTGCGTCCCCAGAAGCAAGCGGGATTCGTGACCGTCGAGGTCAAGATCGTGCGCGGCGACCTCGACCCCGAGCAGTTCCGCGGACTGGGCGCGATCATGCGCGAGTACTCGGGCGGCTATGCCCGCACGACCGTGCAGCAGAACCTCGTCCTGCGCTGGGTGCGCGAGGAGTGCGCCTATGACGTATGGCGCGCGCTCTCAGCGCTCGGGCTCGGCGACGCGGGCTCGCGCGAGATCAACGACGTGGTGTCGTGCCCCGGCACAGATTCGTGCAAGCTCGGCATCACGAGCTCGATGGGTCTCAACGAGGCGATCCAGGAGCGGATCGAGGCGATGGACATCACCGACCCGCTCACGCGGCGCCTGCACGTGAAGATCAGCGGCTGCCCCAACGGGTGCGGCCAGCACCACGTCGGCAGCATCGGCTTCTACGGCGCGTCGATCAAAGTCGGCGAACACACGATCCCCGCATACGTGCCCCACGTCGGTGGCGTCTACTCCGGCGAGGCGGTCAGGTTCGGCACGCGCCTGAAGCTGCGTTTGCCGGCAAAGCGAATTCCTGATGCGATCGAGCGCTGGATACGCCATTATGAGAGCAACCGCAACGAGGGGGAGGACTGGAAAGGATTCGTAGAGCGCGCCGGGACGGCGCCGCTGGAAGCGTTGGTCAAGGATCTGTCGATGCCTGTCGACTTTGGCCTCGAGACCATGAACCAGTTCATCGACTGGAAGAGAGATGCCCCCTTCCAAGTGCAGCGCGGCGAGGGCGAGTGCGCTGTCTAGGCCGATGCCACCAAGAAGGCGGTTTGAAAAGAAATGCGTCAACTGAACAGCCACACAGCCGAAGTGAGCACGCTGTCTGACCCAGCCCTGAGCCTCACGCACACTCTGCGCGAGGCCGCCCGGCACGGCGAGCGAGCCGTCCTTCTGTGCTCCTTCCAGAAGGAGGAGTCGGTGCTGCTCGACGAGCTGCTGCGCCTCGATCAGGGAACGGGACGCGCGGTGCGCATCGTCACGATCGATACGGGCGTGCTGTTCGAGGAGACCATGCGGACCTGGCGCGCGTTCGAGGAGCGCTTCGAGGTGAAGATCGAGGTCCAGGACGCGAGCAGCCCGACAGACCCGTGGAGCGGTCCCGAGCACTGCTGCTCGCAGGCCAAGGTCGCTGCGCTCGAGCGCTCGCTCGCGGGCGCCGAGGGCTGGATCACGGGCATCCGTCGCGAGCAGGGACCCACGCGCGCGGCCACCGAGCTGATCGAACGCGACAGCAAGCGAGGCCTGTTCAAGTACAACCCGCTTGCGCATTGGACCGACCGCGACCTGTGGCGGCGCATCCACGAGCGCGACCTCCCCTACAACCTGCTCCACGACCGCGGCTATGAGTCGATCGGCTGCGCAACCTGCACGCAGCCAGGGGCCGGTCGCGCGGGACGCTGGGCCGGCACCGACAAGACCGAGTGCGGCCTGCACGTGGAGACATTCGAATGAGCCAGACCTCGCCGGCCGAGCAGCGGACCAACGCGCACGCGGGGCCGCAGCTGAGCCACCTGCGCGCGCTCGAGTCCGAGGCCATCCACGTGATGCGCGAGGTGGCCGCCGAATTCGAGCGTCCCGTGCTGCTGTTCAGCGGCGGCAAGGACTCGATCGTGCTGCTGCGCCTTGCCGAGAAGGCCTTCCGGCCGGGACCGTTCCCGTTCCCGCTGATGCATGTCGACACCGGTCACAACTTTCCCGAGGTGATCGAGTTCCGCGACCGGCGGGTGGCGGAGCTCGGCGAGCGTCTGATCGTGGCCAGCGTGCAGGAGTCAATCGATAGCGGCCGGGTGGTCGAGGAGACCGGCCCGCGGGCGTCGCGCAACCAGCTGCAGACCGTGACGCTGCTCGACGCGATCTCCGCGCACGACTTCGACGCGGCGTTCGGCGGCGCCCGCCGCGACGAGGAGCGCGCGCGCGCCAAGGAGCGGGTGATGTCCTTCCGCGACCAGTTCGGCCAGTGGGATCCGAAGAACCAGCGTCCGGAGCTGTGGAACCTGTACAACGGGCGCATCAAGAAGGGCGAGCACGTGCGCGTGTTCCCGCTCTCCAACTGGACCGAGCTCGACGTGTGGGAGTACATCGACTCCGAGCGGCTCGAGGTTCCTTCGATCTACTTCGCGCACGAGCGCGACGTGTTCACCCGCGACGGCATGCTGTATGCGTTCTGGGAGGGCACTGAGCTGATCCAGGGCGAGGAGGTCTTCCGCGAGACCGTCCGCTACCGCACGGTCGGCGACATGAGCTGCACCGGCGGAGTCCGCTCGCGGGCCGCAAGCCTCGAGGAGGTGGTGATCGAGATAGCCGCCACCGAGATCACCGAGCGCGGCGAGACCAGGGCCGACGACCGCGTCTCCGAGGCCGCCATGGAGGACCGCAAGAAGGCCGGCTACTTCTGAGCCGCCCCCGCACGCTCCGCTTCCCTGAAGCTGCGAATCGGGCTGCGGCGCCGAGCAACTAAGCTACCCGGCCGGAATGTTCGAGAAGGTACTGGTGGCCAACCGCGGCGAGATCGCCGTCCGCATCGTGCGCGCGCTCGACGAGCTCGGCATCGCGAGCGTGGCCGTGTATTCGGAGCTCGACCGCGACGCGCCACACGTGACGCGAGCCCGCGAGGCGTACAACCTCGGCGATGGTCCAGCGGCCGAGAACTACCTGAGCGTGGAGAAGATCCTCGACGCAGCCCGGCGATCCGGCGCCGAAGCGATCCACCCGGGCTACGGCTTCCTCGCCGAGAACGCCCCCTTCGCGCAGGCCTGCGAGGACGCGGGGATCGTGTTCATCGGGCCGCCGGCAAGCGCGATCGAGGCGATGGGCTCAAAGACCCGCGCGCGCGAGCTGATGAAGTCCGCAGGCGTCCCGATCGTGCCGGGTACGACCGAGCCGGTCGCCACGGTCGACGACGCGCTGCAGATCACGCGCAAGGAGATCGGCTTCCCGGTTGCCGTGAAGGCAGCCGGCGGCGGCGGCGGCAAGGGCTTCCGTGTGGCGCTCTCGGAGGATGATCTGGAGGCCGCCTTCGAGGGCGCGAGCCGCGAGGGCGAGAAGTTCTTCTCGGACGCGACGGTCTATCTGGAGCGCTATCTCCCCGATCCGCGCCACGTCGAGGTGCAGGTGCTGGCCGACCGGCACGGCAACGTGATCCACCTCGGCGAGCGCGACTGCTCCATCCAGCGTCGCCACCAGAAGGTGATCGAGGAGTCGCCGGCGCCGGAGTGGATCGTGGACGAGGAGATGCGCGCGCGTATCGGCAGCATCGGCGTGGAGGCCGCACGCGCAGTCGACTACGTGGGCGCGGGGACGATCGAGGGCCTCTTCGTGACCGCAGAGGACGGCGACCGCGCCGAGTACTTCTTCCTGGAGATGAACACGCGCGTGCAGGTCGAGCACTGCGTCACCGAGATGACCACCGGAATCGACATCGTCAAGGAGGGCATACGCGCGGCGGCCGGCGAGGAGCTCGCCTGCCGCCAAGAGGACGTGGTGCTCCGCGGGCACGCGATCGAGTGCAGGATCAACGCCGAGGACGCCTCCAAGAACTTTGCGCCGGCCCCCGGCCGAATCGGCGCATACCGCGAGCCGAGCGGCCCCGGCGTGCGCGTCGACTCGGGCGTGCGCGCAGGCAGCGAGGTCTCCCCGATGTACGACCCGATGGTGGCCAAGCTGATCGTCTGGGACGCGGACCGCGCGCAGGCGACCGAGCGCATGCTGCGCGCGCTCGGCGAATTCGAGATCGAGGGTCTGCGCACGCTCATCCCCTTCCACCAGGCGCTGCTGGCGAGCGAGCAGTGGGCGCGCGGTGAGACCTGCAGGGACCTGCTGGAGGACCGCGCGTGGCTCAAGCAGCTCGCGTTCGCGCCCGCACCGGCGCCGAGCGGCGAGGAGGAGCAGCCGGCGCCCGTCGAGCAGACCTACTCGGTCGAGGTGTCGGGCAAGCGCTTTGACGTGCGCGTGCTGGGCCCGCCCCTAGCGGGCGGCGCAATCGCGACCAACGGCACCGCGCCGCCCGCGGCCCCACGACCCAGGCGCGGCGCGCGTTCGGGCTCGCGATCATCCTCCGGCGCCGGCGGCGACGTGCTCCCCTCGCCCCTGCAGGGCAACATGTGGAAGGTCCTCGTCAAGCAGGGCGAAAGCGTCCAGGAGGGCCAGCTTTTGTGCATCATCGAGGCGATGAAGATGGAGAACGAGATCACCGCGCACAAGGCCGGCACGATCGTCGAGCTACCGATCACGGAGGGCGAGCCGATCCAGGCCGGCGCCCCGATCGCGACGATCCGCAGCGAGAGCGCAACCGCCGAGAGCTAGCCCGTCACAGCGCGCGCACGTTGGCCTCGTGCAGCCTGCGCTGCTCGCGTGAGCGCCGACCGTGGGGAAGCTCGGCATCGCTGCCCCGCTCGCCGAGCGCGCGCAAATACGCGAGATCCTCCTCGAGCACCGCGAGCGCCCGCTCGCCCGACACAACCGGCCCGTGGCCGGGGATCACGTGCTCGGCTTCCGCCAGCAACGGGCGCAGGCGCTCAAGGGTCCCGGCGTAGGCGTCGAGGCTGCCGCCTTCGCCGAGGGACGGGATCTCGAGCGCCGACAGGTAGTCGCCGGCGACCAGCACGCGCGCCCACGGAATCCAAATCGCCATGCCGTCGGCGGTGTGGCCGTCGGCCGCGTGCAACTCGAGCTCGGAGTCCCCGATCTCGCAGCGACCCGGCACCGGCAGCGCCTGCACCGCGCCGAGCGCGAGTGGCCGCTGACGCTCGAGATAGAGCCGTTCGTCGAAGTCCCTCAGCTCTCGCTGCGCGGCGCCCGGGCGTGCGCGCAGGCGCTCCGCGCTGCTCTCTGCGCAGCCGAGCGCCAGCTCCGGGAAGGCGAACCGGGCGAGCAGATGGTCCCAGTCGGCATGGGTGGCGATGAGCCCGCTGGGCCCCGGAAAGTGCGCCTGCGCCACGAGCGGGGCGAGCAGCTCGAGCTCTTCGGGCAGCACCGGCGAGTCGATCACGAACGCCTCCCCCGCCTGAGCCTGGCCGCCCTGCCCCCGCACGAGGACGCAGTTGACCGCCAGCAGCGAGCTGGTCACGACGATCACATCGCCGTGCAGCGATACCGCGCGCAAGACCGGCTCCCGCTGCTAGGAGGCGCCGAGGAGCTTGGCCGCCTCGCGCAGATTGCTCACTTCGGCGGTCGGCTTTTTCTGCGCCGGCTCGAGCGACTGCTTGGCGCGATTGACCCAGATCACGGGCACGCGCGCTTTTATGCAGGGCACCACGTCGTGGTAGTAGCTGGCGGCAACGTGCACCCAGCCGCGCTTGCCCCCCATGCGCCTCGCGCACTCGGTGAAATGCGCGGGCTCGGGCTTGTATGAGCGCACCTGCTGCGCTGTCACGACCAGGTCGAAGTCGATCGGGATGTGACGGCGCGTCTGGCCGAGCAGCTTGTCGTCGATGTTCGAGAGGAGTCCCAGCTTGTATTTCTTCGAGAGCTTCTGCAGCTGCGGGTTCGTCTCCTTGAACGGCTGCCAGCGCTGAACGGATTCGGGCAGGAAGCCCGAACGCGAGGGCTCGAGCGCCCATCCGATCCGTTTTGCGATCTCGATCGCGGTGCGCCTGAGAACCTCCGCGTAGAGCTCGTAGGATCCGCCCTCGATCTCCTGCTCGATCTCGTGGAACAGCGGGATCAGCACGCCTCGATCGATCTCCACGCCGTCGCGCGCAGCCTCCTTGGCGAAAGCGTCATAGATGCCGGTCTCCCAGTCGATCAACGTGCCGTACACGTCGAATGTGACGAAGGTAACGTTCTTCGGAATCGCCATCGCGCGGGCATTATGCCCTGCCGCGCCGCCCGAGCGTCTTTCCGTTAGAGTCCCGCGCCGCAGATGGACCTGCTCGAATACCAGGGCAAGCAACTATTCGCGCGCCACGGACTGCGCGTTTCCGCGGGGAAGGCCGTTTCTTCGGTGCAAGAGGCCGTGCAGGCCGCGCAGGAGGTGGGCTACCCGGTAGTGATCAAGGCCCAGGTCCTGATCGGCGGCCGCGGCAAGGCCGGCGGGGTCAAGCTGGCGGCAGACGAGAACGAGGTCCGCGAGCACGCGGGCAACATCCTCGGCATGGACATACGCGGGCACACGGTGCGCACGATCTGGGTCGAGCACGCGTCGGACATCGCAAGCGAGTACTACGCCTCGGTGATGCTTGACCGCTCGGCCAAGCAGCCGCTCGTGATGTTCAGCGTGGAGGGGGGCGTGGACATCGAACAGGTCGCCGCGGAGACACCCGAGAAGCTGATCCGCCACCACGTCGATCCCCTGCAGGGCCTCTCGCGCGAGGAGGCCGAGACGATCGCAAGCGAAGGCAAAGCCGACGCGGACGTGGTCGCCGGCGTGGCCGACGCGCTCGTGGCGCTGTATGACGTGTGGCTCTCCGAGGACGCCACGCTCGCCGAGATCAACCCGCTGATCGTCACACCCGAACGCGAGGTGCGGGCGCTCGACGCGAAGGTCTCGCTCGACGGCAACGCCCTCTACCGCCACCCCGAGAACGAGTCGCTGGCGGACGCCGAGAACGAAGACCCAATCGAGCGCACGGCCAAAGAGCAGGGCCTGCAGTACGTGAAGCTCGACGGGGACATCGGCATTCTCGGCAATGGCGCGGGACTGGTCATGTCGACGCTCGACGTGGTCGCTCAGGCGGGCGGCGCGCCCGCGAACTTCCTCGACGCCGGCGGCGGCTCGGACGCGGAGAAGGTCAAGCAGGCCGTCGGGCTGGTCCTCGCCAACGGCGCAGTCAAGGCGGTGCTGTTCAACATCTTCGGCGGGATCACCCGCTGTGACGAGGTGGCCAAGGGCCTGATCGCGGCGTTCGCCGAGATCAAGCCGTCGGTGCCCTTCGTGGTTCGCCTCGACGGCACCAACGACGTGGAGGGCCGCCGGCTGCTGGCCGAGGCGAACCTCGCGAACGTCTACCCTGCGCGCACGATGAACGAGGCAGCCGAGAAGGTGGTCGCGCTCGCGGCCGGACAAGCGGTCTCGGCGGGAGCCTGATGTCGGTACTCGTCGACGAGCGCACCCGGCTCGCCGTGGCCGGCATCACCGGCCGCGAGGGCTCGTTTCACACGCTCAACAACCGCACCTACGGCACCAACGTGGTCGGCGGCGTGACGCCCGGGAAGGGTGGCCAGAACGTCGAGGGCATCCCCGTGTTCGACACCTGGGAGCAGGCGGCCTCCGAGGTCGCGCCCAACACGGCGATGATCTTCGTGCCGCCGCGCTTCGCAGCCGACTCGATCCTCGAAGCTGCCGCTGCAGGCGTCGAGCTCGTGGTCGCGATCACCGAGGGAATTCCCGCGCACGACGAGCTGCGCGTGTACAACACGCTCAAGCGCGACCACCCGGGCACGCGCCTGGTCGGGCCGAACTGCCCGGGGATCCTCTCCCCGGGGAAGGCCAACGTCGGCATCATCCCGGCGTCGTTCTTCGAGCGGGGCAACGTGGGCGTTGTTTCCAGGTCGGGCACGCTCACCTACCAGATCGGCAACGAGATCGCGCGCGCCGGGTTCGGCTGCAGCACGATCGTGGGGATCGGCGGAGACCCGGTCCCGGGGACGTCGTTCGTGGACGCCCTCGAGCTGTTCGCCGCCGACGATGAGACCGAGCTGATCGTGCTCTCCGGCGAGATCGGCGGCTCCGCCGAGGAGGAGGCGGCCGAGTACATCGCCGAGAACATCTCAAAGCCGGTCGTGGCCTACATCGCAGGCTTCACCGCACCCCAGGGCAAGCAGATGGGTCACGCCGGTGCGATCGTGTCGGGCAGCTCGGGCACCGCCGTCGCGAAGGCGCAGGCGTTCGAAGCGAGAGGCGTGCGCGTCGGGCGCACCCCGACCGAAACCGCCGAGATCGCGGTCGAGGTTCTCGGCGGCGCTCCGCTGTCCGCATCCTGATCGCACCTCACGCGGGCCCCGGCGCAAGCGGCCCACGCGACCCCCGGGCCGCTACGCTTGGCGCTCATGGACGAGTTGCTCGCGAGGACAATCGGGGAGCTTGAGCGCAAGCTCGAGCAGCTCGAGCGCACCGTGAGCGCGATCGGCGCGGCCGACGCCACCCTCGGCGGCGCCGCTCCCGCGGCTGGGTCGTGGCAGGCGAGGCCAGGAAGGCTCGTCGATGAGACGGTTGAGAGCGTGCTTGGCCAGACGCCAGGCACTGACTGGCCGAACAGCGCGGGAGGCGCCCAGGCGACGCGATCGCCGAGCGGCGAGCCAGCCACCGGAAGCTCGCCGCCGCGGGCTGCGGCCGCGCCGGACCGGCGCGCACACCGCGTGGCGGATGCGAACGAGACGCTCAAGCCGGGCCACGGCCGCGCTACCGGCGGCATGGGAGGGCCGAGCAGCGAGGAGCTGCTGCGCTTTCGCGAGCGCCTCGAGCGGGCCGTGAGCGAGCTCACCCACGACTATGACGAGCTGCTGGGGCGCCTAAGCTACTCCGCAGTGCCCACTCCCCCCGGCCCCACGATCTCCTTCGCCCGCGGCGCTCCTTCGCTCGACATCATCGACGTGCAGGGACTGGCAGGAGCGGCCGAGCGCGCGTTCGAAAGCGACCCGGCGGGCACCACCGCGTACGGGACCTCGGTCGGCTATCCGCGACTGCGGGCGTGGATCGCGGACCGCCACGGCGTGGAGCACGAGCGCGTGCTGGTCACGAACGGGTCGCTACAGGCAGACGCGTTCCTGTTCGAGCATCTGATTCGGCCCGGCGACGATGTCATCGTCGAGGGCCCCTCCTATGACCGCACGTTGCTCGGACTGCGCCAGCGAGGAGCCTGGGTTCATCAGATCCCGCTGCAGCTCGATGGCATCGACACCGACGCTCTCTCGGCCCTGCTCTCGAGCGGCGCCGGCGCGCAGCCCAAGCTTGCTCACATCATCCCCAACTTCCAGAACCCGGCGGGCTACACGATGTCGCTCGCCAAGCGACGCGCGCTGCTCGAGCTGGCCGCCGAACACGACTTCGTTGTTTTCGAGGACGATCCCTACGTGGAGCTGCGCTTCAGCGGCGTGCGCCTGCCGACGATGCTCTCGATGGACCCCGAGCGCGTGGTGTATGCGTCGTCCTTCTCCAAGACCGTGTGCCCGGGCATCCGCGTGGGCTACCTCGTCGGCCCGCCCGAGTTGATCAGCGCGATCGCGCAGCTCGCCACCAACACCTACATCTCGCCGAGCATGGTGGCGCAGTCGATCGCGTACGAGTTCTGCGCCTCCGGCGCGATCGAACGCTCGATACAGACCGTCCGCACGGCGCTCGCGGAGCGCGCGCAGGCCCTCGCGGATGCTCTGGAGAGAGATCTCCCGGAGGCGCAGTTCGTGCCTCCGGAGGGGGGCTATTTCATGTGGGTGACGTTGCCCGAGGGCACGGACGTGCGTGCCCTTCATCACGCCGCCGCCGAACGCGGCGTGTCCTTCGTGCAGGGCACCGACTTCCTGCTCGAGGGCGGCGAGAACACGCTGCGGCTCGCCTTCTCCGGCGTCTCGCCGGACGAGATCGAGCTCGGCGTGAGACGCCTCGCCGAAGCGTACCGGTCGCTCTAGCGCCCGTAGCGCTGGCCGAGCACGAGCTGTTCGGGCAGCGCGGTGCGCGCCGGCGGCGAGGGGTCGGCAATCACCGATACGGTCTCGGCCACGCTCCGGGTCAGCGCCAGGCGCGCGCCGGCGGCGCTGTTGACCACGACCTTCGCGTCGTCGCGCTCGGCCAGCTCACCCTCGAGGCCGGGCTCGAAGCCCGACGCCTTGAGGTAGTGCAGGAGATCCTCAGCCTCGTTCTCGAAGCGCAGCACGCGCACCGACGCGCCGACCTCCACGTCAGCGAGCGGGACACCCGCAAGTCGCGCGCCGGCGACGATCGGATGACCGTGCGGACATGTCTTTGCATCGCCGATCGCCGCGAGCATGCGCTGCTCGAGGACCGGCGACATCGCGTGCTCGAGACGCTCCGCCTCCTCGTGTACCTCGTCCCACGGCACCCCGAGGACGTCCGTGAGGAAGCGCTCGATCAGCCGGTGGCGGCGGACGATTCCCTCGGCGTGCTCGGCGCCGTTCTCCGTGAACGCGATCGCGCGGTCGGCGCCGCGGGTGATGTAGCCATCGCGCTCGAGGCGCCCGATCATCTCGTGTACGGTCGGAGCGGACAGCTGCATCGCGCGCGCCATGTTGGCGCCGGTCATCGGAAGTCCCGCCTCCTGCAACCAGAAGAGAATCTGCAGGTACTCCTCCTCGGCGACGGTCGCCGTCGCAGCCCCCTCGTCGCTCACGCGACTGATGCTAGTTGCTCTCAGCTCGCAAGCTGGTCCACCGTGCACTCGCGCGGCGGCTTGTCATCGCGCCATCGCCGCAGCTTCGCACCGTGGCGGATGCGCCCGGCCGAGACGTGGTCGAAGTCGATTTCCACGACCAGCTCGGGACGCAGCGCGATCCACTCGAGCTCCTTGCCCGAGCTCCATCGGCTGGGGTCGGCGGAGCCGCGCTCGCCGGTCTCGTACGGCGCAAGAAAGCCCACCAGCCGGCGCTTCTCGGCGACGCTCAGACCGGAGCAGTGCCCGACCACACGCAGCTCGTCGCCGTCATACAGCCCCAGGATCATGGCTCCCACCGTGTCGGGCTCCTTGCCCGGACGCCAGCCCGCAAGGACAGCGTCGATCGTGCGCACGCGCTTGACCTTGACCATGCCCTTGCGCTCGCCCGGCCGGTATGGCGCGGAGCGCTCCTTCGCGATGGCCCCCTCGGCGTTCTGCAGCCACTCCTGCGCGCTGTCTGCGTCTGCGACGGTCTGCATGAGCTCGACCGGCGCGACGGAGAAGTCCGCTCGGGAGAGGAGCTGCTCGAGCTGCGCGCGACGCTCGCCGAAGGGAAGCTCGAGCAGCGAGCGCCCGTCCTCGGCGAGCAGGTCGAAGGCGACGTAGACCGCCGGAGTCTGCTCGGACAGCAGCTTCACGCGCGACTGCGCCGGATGGATGCGCTGGCCGAGCGCGTCGAAGTCCTCGCGCCCGTCCTCGCCGCGCACCACGATCTCGCCGTCGAGCACATAGGAGCCGCGCGGCAGCCGCAGCTCAGGGAAGTAGCGTCCCAGCGGCCTGCCGTTGCGAGACTGCAGGAAGATCTCCTCTCCGTCCACGAACGCCACGCAGCGGAAGCCATCGAGCTTGACCTCGTAGCAGTAGTCGGGGCCCCGCGGCAGCTCGCGGCGCGAGAGCGCGAGCTGCGGCTTGATCGGCGGTGCGAGCGCGAGCGTCACCGCTTCTTCGCCCCTGAGCCGCGCGCGCGGCTCGGCTGCACACGCGCCGGCTCGCCCTCGCGCTTGCGGAAATGCGGAGGCCAGGGCGCGTCGCCGAGGCCCTCGCGCTCATCGCGCGCAGCCAGCTCGAGCAGGCCGTCGAGGGTGCCCACGTGCTCGTCCATCTCCGCGGAGGGGTCGCCGCGTTCGCGCAGCCGCGCCGGCACGGTCTGCATGCGCAAGTCGGCCGGGTCGACGTCGGCCACCTCGTTCCACTCAAGCGGGCATGACACGCGCGCGTCCGGCACGGCTCTGACCGAGTACGCGGAGGCCACGGTGCGGTCGCGCGCGTTCTGGTTGTAATCGATGAAGACGCCTTCGCGTTCCTCCTTCCACCAGCGGCTCGTCGCCCGCCCGGGCATCCGCCGTTCGACCTCGCGTGCGAGGGCGAGCGCTGCGCGGCGCACTTCTTCGAATCCAACGCTGGGCTCGATGCGCACGTACACATGGATCCCGCGCGAGCCTGAGGTCTTCGGGAAGCCGAGCAGCCCGTGTCCGTCGAGCACCTCGCGCACGCTCAGGGCCACCTCGCGCACCTCCGAGAACGGCACTCCGGGGCACGGATCCAAGTCAACGCGCAGCTCGTCCGGATGGTCGAGATCCGAGCGCCGCACCGGCCACGGGTTCCAGTCGATCACGCCAAGGTTGACCCCCCACACGAGGTGCGCGGCGTCGTTTGGCACGAGCTCGCGCGCACTACGTCCGCTCGGGAACGTCACGGTCGCGGTCTGCAGCCACTCGGGCGCGCTCTCGGGCACGCGCTTCTGGAAGAACGGCTCACCCTTGACCCCGTCGACCCAGCGCTTGAGCACGGTGGGCCGCTCGCGCAGGTGGCCGAGGACCGCCTGCTCGCACTCGATGTAGTAGTTGACGAGGTCGAGCTTGGTAAGCCCCGCGTCGGGAAAGAACAGCTTGCCGGGGTTGCTCACGCGCAGCTCATGGCCCGCCACCTCGACGACCGCGTGCTGTGACTGCTTGGCTGGCATTGCTGGAAGGATGCCCGATCGTGAACCCGCGCACGTCTTCGAGCCCGACGCAACGGCCGCGCATGCTCGTACCGCGCACGCCGCTCATCGCCGGCGGGTTCGGAGCGAGCATTCCCGCCGAGCGCGGGCTTGCCGCGATCGCGCGCGGACTGGCGGCCGGCGGGTGCCCGCAGGCCGACGTCTGTCCGCTGCCTGTCGCCGACGAGGAGGCGGGGAGCCTGCGCGAGCAGCTCGAGGCGCTTCGGTTCGACACGCGCATGCACGTCGCGCGAGCCGTGATCATCGCCGCGGAGTGCCTTCACGAGGACACGCTTGCCGGCAGCGTGACCTTCGAGATTGCCACGCGCGCTCGTCAGGGCGGAGTGCCCGCCTATGCGGTGGCCAGCGAGAACGCGCTCGGAGCGTTCGACGCGCGCGTGCTCGACCTGCAGGTGATCCTCTCGGCCCGCAGCGTCCGCGGCCTGCACGCTGCGGGCAGGAAGCTCGCAGCGCTGCTTTGAGCGTTCAGCGCTGGCAACCCGGGCACCAGTAGGTGACCCTGTTCTCATCGCCCTGCCCGCGGCAGAGCACCGTCTGCCCGCATCGAGGGCAGGGACGACCAGCCCTGCGGTAGACCGCCTCCGGGCGCTCGCCGTGACCGCGCTCGACGCACACGCGCATCCGCTCGCGTGCGAAGTCCACGAGCGCAAGCGCCTCGTCGTCGCCCAGTAGCCCGACGGCCCGCCAGGGGTCCACGCGCGCCGCGAAGCATGACTCGGCCTTCCACACGTTGCCGATGCCGGCCACGACGCGCTGGTCGAGCAGAGCCTCTCCGATCGGCCGCCGCGCGTCGCCTGCGCGCAGGCGCGCGAGGAAGCGATCGCGTTCGAAGGACCCCGCGAGCACGTCGGGCCCGAGCGTCCGCAGCAGCGGGTGCGCGCGCAGGCGCGGATCGGACACGAGCTCGAGGACGGGGCCATCGAACTGGATCACCTCTCCTCCGGCGCGGCGCAGCACCAGCCAAGCGCGCGTTCTCGCGCGGCGCCAGCGCTCGCCTTCGCGGCGTATGTCCCAGGCGCCGCTCATGCGCAGGTGCGAGTGCACCGTGAGACCGCCCTCGAAGCGCAGGAAGAGGTGCTTGCCGTGCGCGTCGACCGCACGCACGGCCCTGTCTGCGAGCTGCTCGGGCCAGCGTTCGGCACGATGGCGCGGGTGCGGCGTGAGGATCTGCTCGGGCACGTGACCGGCGAGAACCGCTCGGATACGCACCGCAGCGCGATGAATCGTGTCGCCCTCGGGCATCTCGCCAGGATGGTAGGCGGCTGCGACGGGCGCCGGAGCGTTAGGCTCGCGCAGCGATGAACGAGCCCGAGCCCACCCCGAGCCCGGCTCCTCGCCAGGCGCGCACGCGCACGCTGCCCACACCCGGCCCGAAACGCGCGACCGTCGTGGGCGCAGGCTCATTCGGCACGGCGCTCGCCGTCCTGCTCGTGCGCGGCGGGCTGCGGACGACCCTGCAGACACGCACGTCCGAGCAGGCTCAAACGATCGACGGCGCCCGCACGAACGAGCTGTATCTACCCGGCGTGCAGCTGCCGGCGGAGCTGCGCGTGGAGGCCGCCGCGGCCGGCGTCGCGCGCGCCGAGCTCGTGTTCCTGGCGGTGCCCTCGAGCGATCTCGGAGAGCTGATCGAGGGGCTCGCTGGTTCGGGGCTCGGCCGGCGCACCGCGATCGTGTCGGTTGCCAAGGGGCTTGTGCCTCCCGATGGGACGCCGCCGACGATCCTGCTGAGCAGACGTTTCGGGGAAGCGCGGGTGGCGTGCCTGGGAGGACCGGCTCACGCACAGGAGATGGTGCATGCGGGCGCCGCGCTCGTCGCCGCCTCGAGCGACGAGGAGCTCGCGCGCCTGCTCGCGGCCGTGTTCACGCGCGCGGGCGTGGTCTGCGAGCAGTCCAACGACCCGATCGGAGTGGAGCTCGCGGGCGCGGCCAAGAACGCGGCTGCGCTCGCGGCCGGTGCCACCGAGGCGCAGGGACTGAACGCCGCAGGCGCAGCCGCCGGGCACATCTTCGCCGAGGTGTGGCGGCACGCGGAGAGCCTCGGCGCACGCCCGGAGTCGATGATCGGGCTGGCCGGCGCCGGGGACCTCGTGGCGACGGCGCTCGCGCCCGAGAGCCGCAACCGGCGGGCGGGCGAACTGCTCGCCGCCGGTGTTCCGGCGAGCGAGATCCCGCAGCGTGTCGGTCAGGCCGTCGAGGCGCTCGAGTCGGTCCCGCTGCTTGCGCTTGCGCTCGAGCGAGCCGGGGTCCCGGCGCCCGTGACAGGTGCGCTCGCGCGGCTGATCTCGGGCGAGATGCCGCTCGAAGAGTGGGTCGCGCTCGTGCGCGCGACCGTGCCGCCGCCGGCGCTTTGGCTCAGGCGACCAAGGCCCGGCTTCTGGCTGCGGCTGCGGCGGCGCCTATCCCGAGGCTGAACACGACGACGCTCAGGAGGCAGCCATCAGCGTGGTGAGCACGGCCTCGTACACACCTGCGCCGTAGCCGGCCTCGGCGACGCGAACGTTCTCGTGCGAGGCGATCGCCGCGCGCATCGTGGGGTCCCGTTCGACCGCATTGGCGACCAGCCAGAAGGTGCCCACGTGCTCGGAGCAGGCGAGATCCTCGCGCGAGTCTCCCACCGCGAAGACCTGCGCGCGTTCGTAGCCGCGCGCGCGGCGGTGGAAGGCAACGGCCCCCGCCTTCGAGGCGGCTGCCGGCACGAGGTGATAGCCGCGCACCTGCTCGAGCTCGGCCAGCGCCGGCGAACGGCGGGATACAGCGCCGTTGTCGACGAGCCGCAGGTCACCGTGCCCGTGCTTGGCCAACAGCAGGTCCACCTCGACCGCATCGACGAGGCCGCGGAACAGGTGCGAGACCTCGCGCTCGGTGTGCCACGGCTCGTGGTACTCGAGCCGGCCGCGGTAGCGCTCGAGCAGCAGCTGGGGAGCGCCTTTGCGCGCGATCTGCTCGGCGATCGTCAGCTCGCCCGGAAGAAGCTCACCGGTCAACCAATGCTCCTCGCCCTCGAGCACAACGCACGCGCCCGCCTCGTAGATGTAGGAGGACTGGCCCAGCAGGCGAGCGTCCTCAGCCACCTGGATGCGCCGGCGCCCTGACATGAGCACCACCTCGACACCCGCTCGCAGACATGCCTGCACGGCGCGTACGCCCTCGATCGAGATCTCGCCGGCGCCGTCGTGCAGCAACGAGGCGCCACGCCCGAGCAACGTGCCGTCGAGGTCGAGATAGACGCAGCGCGGCTGCACTCAGGCGCTCACGCTCGCGAGCGGCGGGCGCTCGTGAAGCTCGAGAACCGCGCCGGCGAGGCGTCCCTCGCGCTCCAGCGCGCTGAGCGACGGTTGCGAGCACCGTTTGCGCCATCGGCGTCAGCGCGGACAGCGGCTGATGTCGGTTTCGATGCTCGTCGAGGTCGACCTGGGCGATCCCAGCCAGCCCGACCGCCTGCCAGGCATCGATCAGCATCGCGATCTCCACCCCATATCCGGTCGCGAAGGGAAGCCCTTCGAGCAGGTCGCGGCGTGCCGCAACTTCGCCGGCGAGAGGCTGGCGCACGCAGGCGAGCTCGGGAAAGAAGAGCGCCAGCGCGGGCCGTGCCACGAGATGGTTGACGCGCCCGCCGCCTTCGCGATCAAGCCCCTGCTCCTCCCCCAGCGGCCGGCGATAGAAGGCCTTCACCAGCGCCACCTCGGGCTCGCACACCAGCGGCCCCAGCAGACCGGTCGCGAAGTGCCCGGAAAAACCCTCGGTGTCCGCGTCCATGTAGCAGACGAGCTCGCCCTCGAGCGCGGAAAGCGCGCGCCACATCGCGTCGCCCTTGCCGAGCACGGGGCCGTAGGAGGAAAGCAACTCATCCTCCTGCCACACGAGCGCGCCTGCGCGCTCGGCGACGCTCGCCGTCCCGTCCGCCGATGCCGCGTCCACGACCACGACCTCGTCCAACACGCCCTGCTCGCGCAACGCGAGCAGCTCGGTCACGATCTGCGCGACGGTCCCGGCGCATTCGCGCGCGGGCAAGCAGACCGACACCGTTTGCTCGCGCTGGGCCGCGATCCGCTCGGCGGAGTAGCGCGAATGATGGAAGGAGCGGGCTCGGGCCCAGCTCTCGGCGGCGGAGCGGGACATCGCCTCTACTATCTCAGGCCCGTGGCCCTGGACCGCAAGATCGAGCCCTGGAGCGCCCTGCTGGACGCCGGCCGCAAGGACGGGCGGCTCGTGCGCGAGGCGCACGAAGGCCCCGGCGCGGCCCGGCTCGTGCCGCCTCCGCCGGAGCTTCACCCGGATGTCCTCGCTGCGCTCGAGCGCATGGGCATCGAGCGCCTGTACTCGCATCAAGCCGAAGCCGTGCACCGCGCGTGGGAGGGTCCAATGATCGTCACGACTGGCACCGCGTCGGGCAAGTCGATGTGCTTCAACCTGCCCACGCTCGACGTGCTCTGCCGCGACGCGGGTGCGCGCGCTCTCTACCTGTATCCAACGAAGGCCCTAGCGCAGGACCAGGCGCGCGCGCTGGCCGCGTTTGGGCTCAGCCGCCGCGTGCGCCCCGCGATCTACGACGGTGACACGCCGCGCGAGGCGCGCGGGCAGATCCGCAAGAGCGCGAACATCGTCCTGAGCAACCCGGACATGCTGCACCTGGGGATCCTGCCCAACCACGGCGCGTGGGCCCAGCTGTTCGCGAACCTGGCGGTGGTCGTGATCGACGAGGCCCACGTGTACCGTGGCGTGTTCGGGTCACACGTCGCAAACGTGCTTCGGCGCCTGCGCCGCATCGCATCGGCGTACGGCACCGAGCCCCGCTTCCTGCTCGCCTCGGCCACGATCGCCAACCCGGTGGAGCTGGCTGAGCGGCTGACCGGCCTGGAGGAGGTGTCGCTGTTGGATGACGACGGCTCACCGGCGCCGCAGCGGCAGATCGCCGTGTGGAACCCGCCTGCCACCGACGAGCTGCTCGGCACGCGCCGCTCCCCCCTGGCCGAGGCCGCGGAGCTGCTGGCCGAGCTGGTGCGCAGCGGAGCACGAACGATCTGCTTCATGAAGTCGCGCAAGGGCGTTGAGGTGCTGAGCCGCCTCGTCGAGGCAGAGCTCGAGCAAACCGACCCGCAGCTCGCCCGCCGCGTCGCTCCCTATCGCGCGGGCTACACGCCGCAGCAGCGCCGCGAGCTCGAGCACAGGCTCACCAGCGGCGAGCTGCTCGCGGTCGTCACGACCGACGCGCTCGAGCTCGGCATCGATGTCGGCGAGCTGGACGCATCCCTCGTGGTCACCTTCCCGGGCACGGTCGCGTCGCTGCGCCAGATGTGGGGCCGCGCGGGGCGTTCCCAGATCGCCCGCCGAGGGCGGGGGCTGGCGGTCTACGTCGCCGGCGAAGACGCACTCGACCAGTTCTTCTGCCGGCACCCCGAAGACTTCCTCGAGCGACCCGTTGAGGCCGCGATCCTCGACCACGAGAGTCCATTGATCTACCGCCAGCATCTCCTCTGCGCTGCCCACGAGGGGCCGCTGAGCGGCGAGGACGCGTGCTTCCTCGGCCCGCGCTGGGAGGCGCACGCGGAGCTGCTCGTGGGGACGGGCGGGCTGCGTCGAAGGCCGACCCTCACGGTCCGCCGCTCGGGCGGGGAGGAGCGCACGGCACAGGCCACGGCGTCGAGCTACGTTCCGCGCGCGCACGGCAGCTACCCCGCGGCGGAGACCTCGCTCAGGTCGGTCTCCACCGAGAGCTTCGCGATCGTCGACGTGTCCTCGGGAGAGCTGCTCGGCACCACCGAGGCGGCACGGGCGCACTCGACGATCCACGCAGGCGCGATCTATCTGCACCTCGGGCGCTCATACGAGGTGCACGAGCTCGACCTCGAGCGCCGGCGCGCGCTCGTCTCTCCGTTCGACGGCGACTGGTACACCCAGCCGAAGCGAACGACCGACACCGAGATCATCCAGCTGCTCGACCGCCGCGAGGTGCTCGGCGTGACACTCTCCTTCGGCGAGGTGACGGTGACCGACACCGTGCTCGCCTATCAGCGCCGCCGCCTCTCAGACCACGCTGCGCTGGACATCGAGGCACTTGAGCTGCCCCCGACCAGCTTTCCCGCGCAGGCGCTGTGGTACGAGCTCGATGCCGCGCAGCTCGGCGAGCGCATTCCGCTCGACGCGTTGCTCGGGGCGCTGCACGCCACAGAGCATGCCCAGATCGCTGTGCTTCCCCTGATCGCGATGTGCGACCGCTGGGACATAGGCGGACTGTCGACCAACTTCCACCCGCAGACCGGGGCGCCCACGATCTTCCTCTACGACGGGCATCCCGGTGGGATCGGGATCGCGCGGACGGCGTTCGCGCGCTTCGAGGAGCTGTGCGAGGACGGGCTGCGCCTGATCGCCGAGTGCGGTTGCTCCGGCGGGTGCCCCTCGTGCGTGCAGTCGCCCAAGTGCGGGAATCTCAACGAGCCGCTGTCCAAGGCGGGCGCCCGCGTGCTGCTCGAGCGGCTGCTCAGCGCGGCCGGTCAGACGCTCGCCGCGCCGCTCTGAATCGGCCGGGGAGGGGTTGATGTGAGCAACGTAGGCGGGTCGGTTTCGACGCGACCCTGCGGGCAAGGCTCATGAGAAGGCTGCGATCGCACTCACAGGGGACTCTCGCGCTGCTGGCGGCGCTCGTCGCAGCGATCGCGATCGCTGCCAGCGCGGCCCAGGCGCCGCAGGCAGCCTCCACGCAGACGGGCACCTCGCCCGCGCCGACTTCCCCGCCGACGTCGACGGCGCCGGCCCAAGCGGAAGCGCCGCAGCTCACGCCGCCGCTTAGCCCGCAGCAGCGGCCGCTCGTCGAGCAGGGACCGGGCGGGCGCAGCAGGCTGAGCGACTGGCTCGTGCGCAACGACTCCGCAGACCGTGGCATCGCGCTCGGCTGGCAGCGCGGCGGCTTCTCGGGCGCCGGCGTGACGGTGCCGAACGTGATCAGCGGCGCCTACAGCGGCACGGCGGGCGTGCGCAACTACGAAGGATCGGTGGCGTGGTATCGCACGAGCTTCCAGGCGCTGCTGGCGGGCAAGTATGCGCTCACGTTCCAGTCGGCGAACTTCAGTGCGAGCGTCTGGATCGACGGCCATGCGGTGGCTTCCCACCGCGGCTCCTATCTCCCCTTCGAAGCGCGCAGCGGCCGCCTGGCCACGGGCACGCACACCGTCGTGGTACGTGTCGACTGGCGCAACCCCGGTGGGCAGGCGCGCGAAGGTTTTCACCGCACCTGGTTCAACTGGGGCGGGCTGAACGGCGAAGTGAACGTGCGCGCGATCGGCGAAAGCGAGCTCTCGGAACCCAGCGCGCAGAGCACGCTCAGCCCCGACACGCCGGCCGCGAGGAACGCGAGCGTGACGCTGAGCGTTCGTGTGCGCAACAACACTCAGAGCAGAACGATCGCGCCGCAGGGCACGCTCGCGCATGGCGCGCAGACGATTGGCGTGAGCTTTCCAACGCTCTTTCTCGCACACGGCCAGAGCGCCACCGCCACAGCCACCGTCCAGGTGCCCGAGCCCGCGCTGTGGTCGCCCAGGAGCCCGAACCTGTACGAGCTCACCGTGTGGGTGGGTCAGGAGAGCGGCTACAGCGCGCACATCGGCCTGCGCCAGCTGAACAGCCACGGCGGGCTGCTGTATCTCAACGGTGAGCGGCTCGCGCTGCACGGCGCGACGATCCAGGAGGATGCTCGCGGCCGCGGTGACGCGCTCACCCCGACAGACGAGGACGCGGTCGTGAGCGAGCTGCAGGCGGTCGGCGCGAACGCGGCTCGCGCCCAGCACCCGCTCGACCCTGGATTGCTCGAACGGCTCGACGCCGCGGGCATCGTGGTGTGGCAGGGGATCGGACCCGTCGAAGGAGCGGGCAACTGGTTCTCGAACACGCCGAGGCTGCTTGCACAGGCGGAGCAGCAGGCCCGCAGCGCTGCGCTGGCGGCCTGGCTGCACCCTTCGATCGTCGCTTGGAACCTGGTCGACGAGGCCGCCGGGAACGGGCGCGACGGCTATGAGGTGCGCTACGTGCAGGCGCTCGCGCGCTGGCTTCACGAGCGCGACCCGACGAGGCTTGTCGCTGTCGACGTGTGGGGCGATCATCCCCCCCAACGAGCGGGAGCTCTCTACTCGCAGGCTGACGCGATCGCCGAGACCGATTACATCGGCTGGTATGAGAATCCGAACGCGAGTACCGCGCAGCTGAAGGTGCTGATGCGGGCAAGACTGGCGGCGCTACAGCGGACGTTCCCGGGCAAGGTGCTGCTGATCAGCGAGTTCGGCGGCGAATCGAACACCCTCAACCGGGAAGGCAGCCCGGGCAGCTACGCCTTCCAATCGCGCCTGCTTGCGGCGCACATCGGCGTGTACGAGGCTGATCGACGGCTGAGCGGCATGCTCATCTGGGTCCTGCGCGACTACGCCCTGAACCCATACTTCCGAGGAGGCTCGATCCACGCGATCCTGCCGAACGTGAGGCTGATCGAAGGGCTCAACCAGAAGGGCCTGTTCACCTACGCGGGGCAGGCGAAGCCGGCGGTTCGCCTCGTGCGGCGCCTGTTCAACGAGCTCGGCGGCCCATAAGGCGTCCCGCGAGGTGCATCAACAGATCCTCGGGAGCGGGTCGCCGACGAGCTGATCCATCACGCGCCGGCCGCCGAACGCCGTCTCGACTAGCACCATGCCGGGCGGGTCGGCCTTGACTTCGCCGATCATCGCCGCGTACTCGCAGCCATCGCACGCGCGAAGAGCGGCGAGCGCTGCCCCGGCCCGCTCGGCGGCGACGAACGCGACGAGCTTGCCCTCGTTGGCGACATACATCGGGTCGATGCCCAAGAGCTCCGATGCGCCCGCCACGGACGCGCTCACGGGAACCGACGCCTCGCGAACCATCATGCCCAGGCCCGCGGCTCTCGCCAGCTCGTTGAGGACCGAGGCCACGCCGCCGCGGGTCGCGTCTCGCATGCAGCGAAGCCCGTCCCCGGCAGCCTCCAGCAACGCGTCGACGGCCGGCCACAACGAGCGGGTGTCGGAGCGCACGTCGGCCTCGAGGCCGAGTTCGCCGCGTGCGAGCATGATCGCCGTGCCGTGCTCACCGATCGAGCCGGACACGATGATGCGGTCGCCCGGGCGCATGCGCTCGGGCGCGAGGTTGGCGCGCGGATCGCGCCGCCCGAGGCCGGTGGTGCAGATGTACATGCCGTCGCCGTGCCCTCGCTCGACGACCTTGGTGTCACCCGTCACGATCTTCACGTCCGCCTCGCGCGCCGCGCGTGCGATGGCGTCGACCTGGTGGCGCAGCTCGTCCGCCTCGAGCCCCTCCTCGAGCACCAACGAGAGAGTGAGCGCGATGGCGCGCGCGCCGGAAACGGCCAGGTCGTTGACGGTTCCGTTCACGGCCAGATCGCCTATGCACCCGCCGGGGAAGCGCATCGGCCTGACCACGAACGAATCGGTGGTGAGGGCGAGCTCGAGCTGCTCCACGCTCAGGGCAGCCGCATCGCCGAGCGCGTCGAGGGCGGGCGAGTCGAACGCGGGCATGAGCAGCCCCTCAATCAGCGACGAGCTGGCCTTGCCGCCCGCACCGTGGGACATCGTGATGCGCTCGTCGCGGAACTTGCCGCGCTTTGCGCGCGTGATTTCCACGATCCCGAGGATCCGCGCCTCCCGTCCGGAAAGCGTGTTGTGCGTCACGTCAATAACTCGCGCTCGCGCGTGAGCCTTCCGTAGTTGTAGTAGGCGGCACACGCGCCCTCCGCGGAGACCATGCAGGTGCCGATAGGGCGCTCGGGCGTGCAGGCGGTACCGAACACCTTGCACTCCCACGGCTTGATCACTCCCTTGAGCACCTCTCCACACTGACACGCCTTGGGGTCCGCGATGCGCACGCCCGGGAGCGGAAAGCGCAGCTCGGCATCCCAATCTGCGTAGTCATCGGAAAGCCGAAACGCACTGCTCGGGATGAAGCCGAGTCCGCGCCACTCAAACTCACTGCGCAGCGTGAATACCTCCTGCATCGCCTCGAGCGCGCGCAGATTGCCCTCCCACGAGACGACCCGGTCGTACTGGGTCTCAACCTCGGCGCGGCGGTCGGTGAGCTGGCGCAGCGCCATGAGCAGCGACTGCATCACGTCCAGCGGCTCAAAGCCAGAGATCGCGATCGGCTTGCCGTACTCCTCCGGGATGAACTGGAAGGCGCGCGCGCCGATGACGGTGGCGACGTGACCGGGCCCGACGAAGGCGTCGAGGCACAGGTCGGGCGACTCGAGCAGAGCGCGCAGCGGCGGCTCGATCGCGACGTGCGAGCAGATCACCGAGAAGTTGGCGATCCCCTCGGCCTTCGCCCGGCGCAGCGTGAGCGCGGTTGACGGCGCGGTCGTCTCGAAGCCGAGCGCAAAGAAGACGACCTCGCGATCGGGATGCTGCTTGGCGAGGCGAAGCGCATCCAGAGGCGAGTAGACGACCCTCACGTCGGCGCCTTCTGCCTTCGCGTCAAGCAGCGAATGCTCGGAGCCGGGGACGCGCAACATGTCTCCGAAGCAGGTGAACAGCACGCCGCGCCGGCGCGCGAGCGCGATCCCGTCGTCCACGCGCCCCATCGGAATGACGCATACCGGGCAACCTGGACCGTGCACGAGCTCGACGTTCTCGGGCAGCAGGTCGACGATCCCGTACTTGTAGATCGTGTGGGTGTGCCCGCCGCACACCTCCATGATCTTGTAGCGCCGCCCAGGCTCGATTGCGCCCAGGATCTCGGCGGCGACAGCTCGCCCGAGCTCGGGGCTGCGAAACTCGTCCACGAAGCGCATGCTCATCGCCCGGCGCCCGAGCTTGCGCGTCCGAGCGCGGTGCCGGCGTGCACCAGCAGAAGCTCCCCGGCCTTCACGGGTTCGACCAGCGCGATCTCGACGCTCGCACGCTCGCCGTCGGCAGCCGCGCACAGCGCGAGACCTTCATCGCGGTCGATCTCGAGCACGCGCATCGGGCGCGCCTCGTCGCTGCAGGTGACACAGCTGCATTGTTCGTGAGCCGCGTCGGCGGGGCTGCTGCTCGCGCTCATTCGATCGCACTCCCCTTGAGCTCCTCGAGCTCCTGCTCGTACTCGGCGCCCAGCTGCGCCAGCAGCTCGAGCGTCGCCTGCGCGTGCGCCTCGTCGATCGTCGAAAGTGCGAAGCCAACGTGGATCAGCACCCACGCGCCCTCGACCGGCTGCGCGTCGTCGATATCCAGCAGGCCGATGTTGACCGTCCGGCGCACACCTGCGACCTCAACGCTGGCGAGCTGGTTTGCAGTGTCCAGCACCTCGACCACCTGACCGGGTATCGCCAGACACATTGCGCCTCCCTACTCGTCCGATTCGGGCCACATGGGGTCGCAGCCCAGTTGCCGTCCAATACCTGCCTCCCGCGCGGTCAAGCAAATGTGTCACACACCGCGACGCGGTGCGGTGCGCTGCCAGGAGCGGCCGCACCGAGCGGGCTGAGACGGCGAACCGTGGCGTTTCTCACTCGCGCCGGCTCACACGCGGTTGCCGCGCGCGATCCGCGCGAGGTTGATGGTTTCGTCGTAGAGCTTCGCCTCGACGCCCTCCTCGAGAGCCACCTCGCGCAATGGCCGCCCGGACGCGGTCGCCTTCTGCACGATCGCGCTGCCCTTGTCGTAGCCGATCGCTCCGTTCAGCGCGGTTGCCACGGCGAGAGTCGCGCCGGCCGAGGCGGCCGCGCCCTCGCGGTTGACTTCGATCCCGTCGATGCACTTCTCGGCGAACGCCCGCGAGGCGCTCGTCAGCAGACGCAGCGACTGCAGCAGGTTGCGCGCGATCAGCGGGATGCGCACATTCAGCTCGAACTGTCCCTGCATCCCGCCGACCGTTATCGCCGAGTCGTTGCCGATCACCTGCGCGGCGACCTGCAGCACGACCTCCGGCATCACCGGGTTGACCTTGCCCGGCATGATCGAGGAGCCCTTCTGCAGCTCGGGTAGAAGGATCTCGCCGATGCCGGCTCGCGGCCCCGATCCCATCAGCGCTATGTCGTTGGCGATCTTCGTGAGCGACACGGCGAGAACCTTCAGCGCGCCGGAGAGCTCCACCAGCGCATCGCGGTTGGCCTGAGCCTCGAACGGATCGAGGGGCTCGGCGATCTGTTTCAGGCCGGATTCTCTGCGCAGACGCACGCGCACCTTCTCGGCGAAGCGCGTGTGCGTGTTCAGCCCGGTACCGGTGGCGGTGCCGCCGAGCGGGATCTGGCCCACGTGGATGAGCGCCGCCTGGATACGCTCCTGGGCGAGCGCGATCTGGGCGGCATAGCCCCCGAACTCCGCTCCGAGCATCACCGGCACCGCGTCCATGAGATGGGTGCGGCCAGCCTTCACGACGCTGCGGAAGCTCCGGGCCTTTCTCGACAGCGAGCGCTCGAGCTCCTTGAGCGCCGGCAGGAGTTCCTTCTGTGCGGCCTCGAGCGCGGCCAGGTGAACGGCTGAGGGGAACACGTCGTTGGAGGACTGGCCCATGTTGACGTGATCGTTGGCATGCGCTCCCTCGCCTGCAAGCCGCGCGATGACCTCGTTGGCGTTCATGTTGGTCGAGGTACCGGAGCCAGTCTGAAAGACGTCGATCGGGAACTGGCCGTCGTGCGCGCCCGAGGCGATCTCGCGCGCGGCCCTCTGGATGCGTGCGGCATGGCGTTTGGGCAGCAGGCCGAGCTCGGCGTTGACGGCCGCCGCGGCGCCCTTGATGCGCGCCAGCCAGTGGATCACGGACGCGGGCACGGTCTCGCCCGAGATCGAGAAGTTCTGCACCGCCTTCTCGGTCTCGGCGCCCCACAGCTTCTTTTCCTCTGGCATCTGTCCTCCTGGTCGAGCTGACGTCCGGCGTCCGCAGATCACGCCGCCCGCGTCGCCGGCTCCTGCCGGCCCTGAGCGGCGCGCCTAACCCTAGCCGCAGAACGCCAACAGCTCGCGCGCGAGGCCGACGGGATCGTCGTAGGCCATCAGGAACCCGGTGCTCTCGAGCACTCGCAGCTGCCCGCGGGGCAGCAGCGCCAGAGCCTCTTCGGCTGCGGCGAGCGGATACAGCGGATCACGATCGGCCCACAACAGCAGCACGGGCATCTCGAGTCGCGGATACAGCTCGAGCAGGTGCCGCTGCGCTCCCCGCGGCCACACGCGCGCGCAGCGCGCCCACGAGCGCGCCAGGCTCGAGTTGCCGGGCACGTCGGCAAAGGAGTGGCGCACCAGGTCGCAGGCTGCGGGGTTAGACCGCGCCGACAGGCGCAGTCCCAGCTGTGGCCTGAACGCGGCGCGCGTGGCGTGGCTCAGCAACAGGTCCATGCCCGGCACCGCCGCCGCGCTCGTGGCGGCGCGTAGGGCGCCCCGCAGGAGCGGCCTGGCTGGAGCGGCGTGCAGGCGGTTTGGCATCAGCACGAGCCGTGCCGGGCGCACGCTGCCGCTGAGCACGGCCTGCAGCACGATCTCGGCGCCGGCGTCGTGTCCGGCGAGCAGCGGCCGCGGTCCGAGCGCCTCGGCCGCAAAGCCCGAGAGCACCTCGGCGAACCACTCGATCGTGTAGGGGTGGCCGGACCGGTACTCGGAGTCGCCGTGCAGTGGCAGGTCGGGCAGCACCACGCGAAAGCGGTCGCTCAGATACTCGACCGTGGGCTCCCACTCCTTGTGCGAGAGCATCGCGGAGTGCACGAGCGCGAGCGGCGGACCGGTGCCAACTTCGCGGTACGCCACGCGCGCGCCGTCGTGGTGGTGATAGAGGCGCAGGCGCACACGCGCATCGTAAGGACGCCGCGAGGAATCGAGCGCCCGCGGCGCGCTAGAAGCGCAGCGTCGCCGCGATCCCCCCGAGCGGGCCGAGCTCGGGACGATCGCGCACGGGCAGCACATCGGCGGACTGGTTGACCGCCGAGCGGATGGCGTCCTCGACGATGTCCGCGCGCTGCTCGAGCGGGCCGCCGTCGACCGGGCAGCTCTCGCCGTGCGTGCCCATCCAGCCGCAGCGCGGACAGAGGACTCCGCTCGCGTGCATGCCCGACTCGTACAGAAGGGCCGCCACGCGCCGCTCGACGAGCGCGAACAGGACCGCGTCAAGACCGGCGGCGGCACGCTCGTCGGCGTCGCGGCCGAGGCGCTCCTGCAGCTCGGCGAACAGCTCGTCTTCGCGGGCGCGCTGCTCCTCCTCGAGGACCGGGGTGGCGGCCGCGAGCGCGTCCGCGATCCCGGCGTCGCCGACATCGAGCACGAGCCGCTGCTCGTGCACTCGGCCACGCACGTCGCTGGGCAGCGCGTCGAGCACGCGCGGCCACAGCGGCTCGGCACAAGCGATCAGCAGGCGCTGGTATGAGGCGACGCGCAGCAGGTCGCGCAGCACGCGTGCGACATGGCGTAGATGGTCATCGATGTCCTTCTGGATCGAGCGCTGGTAGCGAGCCTGCGACCAGCCGCCTTGGTCGTGGCGCCCGTGCACCGGGTCGCCGAAGGAGATCACCTCGTGAAGCGCGTGCGGCGTGCCTCGCAGAATGCGAGCGAAGCGCTCGTCCACGAGCGCCACGCAGACCCTGCCCACCGGCGCGGCCTGCGCGAGCGGAGCGATGAACGGCTCCCGCGCGATCACGATCTCGCTGGCGAGCGGATGAGCGACGCGCAGCAGCTCGCTCGAGCTCAAGCGGCGGGGAAAGATACAGCGCGATCGCACGCGCGCCCTCGGCCCATGATTGATCGGCGGTGAGGATCTCCCGGGCCCGCTCGTGCGCGGAGCGGAGCGCCATGAGCTCGGCATGCGGACGCTTGACCGCCTCGATCTCGCGATGCGCCTCATCGAGCAGCGAGTCGATCTCGCTGGCACGCGCGCGCGCCGTGGCGAAGCGCGAGGGATCGAGGTCGAGGAACACGCTCAGCACGACCTCCTCGTCGGCCGCGGTCTCGGCGAGCCTCCTGAGCGTGTGTTCGTTTACATCGTCGTAGGCCGCCACTGGACGCGAACACTACCCGCACACTCGTTCAGGCCGCGCGTGGCGTCCGACCAAGCAGCGGGGCAGAGGTGGCCGCCTGTCCGCCGACCTACAATTGCCGCCCCGTGACGGCCCGTCCAGCCCATCCGCTGATCCCGCCGCGCGAGGTCGATCCTCGCCGGGAGCTTCCGGCGCTCGAGCGCGAGGTGCTCGAGCGCTGGCGCGAGCGCGGCGTGTTCGCGGAGTCGCTGCGTATGCGCGAGGACGCGAAACAGTGGGTCTTCTACGAGGGGCCGCCCACGGCTAACGGTCCGCCGGGCGCACACCACGTGCTCTCGCGCGTGTTCAAGGACATCTACCCCCGCTTCCAGACGATGCGCGGCCATCGTGTTGAGCGCAAGGGCGGCTGGGACTGCCACGGCCTTCCCGTGGAGATCGCGGTCGAACAGAAGCTTGGCATCACCTCGAAGGCGGAGATCGAGGAGAAGTGGGGTATCGAGCGCTTCAACGCGGAATGCCGCGCATCGGTGTTCGAGTACCTCGAGGACTGGAACAGGCTCACCGAAAGGATCGGCTTCTGGCTGGACCTCGAGAATGCGTACAGGACGCTCGACGAGAGCTATATCGAGTCGGTCTGGTGGGCGCTCGCCCAGATCGACGGGCGGGGATTGCTGTACGAGGGCAACAAGGTCGTTCCCTACTGCCCGCGCTGCGAGACGACGCTGTCCTCGCACGAGGTGGCGCTGGGCTACGAGGACGTGGTCGACCCGAGCGTGTTTCTCAAGCTCGACACGCTCGACGGAGAAGCGAAGCTGCTCGTGTGGACGACCACGCCGTGGACGCTTCCCGGCAACGTGGCGGTGGCGGTCGCGCCGAATGCGACGTACGCGCGCGTGCGCTCGGGCGATGAGCTGTTCCTGCTCGCCGAGGATCGCATCGCGACGGTGCTGGGCGAGGGCGCGGAGGTGCTCGAGCGCCTGTCCGGCGCCGAGCTCGCGGCGCGATACCGAGCCTACGACGGTCCGATCTTCGCCGCCACCGATCGTGAGCCGGGCCCCTTGCCGATCCTTGTGGATGAGTACGTGACGACCGAGGACGGCACCGGGATCGTGCACCTCGCGCCGGCGTTCGGCGAGGAGGACTATCGCGTCGCGGCGGCAGCGCCTGAGGTGCCGTTCGACCCCACGCGGGCCGCGACCCTGTACAACCCCGTCAGGCCCGACGGCACCTACGACGCGCGTGTGCTCGCGCGCGATGGCAGCTCATTCGAGGGGCGCTTCGTCAAGGACGCCGCGCTGAGCGACGAGCTGATCGCCGACCTGCGTGAGCGCGGCCTCGTGTTCGAGGTGGCGCCGTTCGAGCACTCCTACCCGCACTGCTGGCGCTGCGGCACCGCGCTGATCTACTACGCGAAACCCTCGTGGTACATCGCGACATCCACGCTGCGCGAGCAGCTGCTCGCGGCCAACGAGACGGTCTCGTGGTATCCCCCGCACGTCAAGCACGGCCGCTTCGGCGACTGGCTGAAGAACAACGTCGACTGGGCGCTGTCACGCGAGCGCTACTGGGGCACGCCGCTTCCGGTGTGGCGCTGCGAGGAGGGCCACGTTCATGTGGTGGGGTCGTTCGCCGAGCTGTCCGAGCGCTCCGGCGCGAATCTCGGCGACCATCACCGCCCCTACGTCGACGAGGTGCGGTTCGCGTGTCCGCGAGAGCAGGACGGGCAGCCGTGCGGCAAGCCGATGAGGCGCGTGCCCGAGGTGATCGACGTGTGGTTTGACTCGGGCGCGATGCCCTTCGCCCAGCTGCACTACCCGTTCGCGCAGGGGGTGTCGCTGGAGGAGCGCTACCCCGCGGACTTCATCTGCGAGGCACAGGACCAGACGCGTGGCTGGTTCTATTCGCTGCTCGCGATCGCAACGTTGCTCGACCGCGACGCGCCGTACCGCAACGTGGTGTGCCTGGGACTGATCCTCGACGAGGACGGCCAGAAGATGTCGAAGTCCAAAGGCAACGCGGTCGAGCCGTGGCAGGTGCTCGATACGCACGGGGCCGACGCGTTCCGCTGGTACTTTCTCGCCTCCAAGCAGCCGTGGGACGGCTATCGCTTCTCGATGGAGACGATCGCCGAAGGGGTGCGTCTGTTCCTCAAGCAGCTGTGGTCGACGTACTACTTCTATGTGCTCTACGCCCATGCCTCGGCGGTGGAGCTGAGCGAGGCGGCGACTGGCGCTGGGGCTGTGACAGACGTGGCGGGCGCGGAGGACCTCGACCGCTGGGCGCTGTCGCGGACCGCGACGACCGCGCAGACGGTGGCCGAGCGCCTCGAGGCGTACGACGCCACGACCGCCGGGCGCGCGATCGCAAGCCTCGTGGATGAGCTCTCCAACTGGTACGTGCGCCGTTCGCGCCGGCGTTTTTGGGATGGCGACCCGGCGGCGTTCGCGACGCTCCGCGCCTGCATGGTGATCACGGCGAAGCTGCTTGCGCCCTTCTGCCCGTTCATCGCCGATGAGATCTACGACAACCTCGACGGCACGCTCGCGAGCGTTCACCTGTGTGACTTTCCCTCGGGTGGCGCTCTGCCCGCTAGAGACGAGGAGCTGGAACGGGCGATGGCACTCGCGCGCGAGACCGTCAGGCTCGGCCTGGGCGCGCGCGGTCAGGCGCAGATCAAGGTGCGCCAACCGCTCGCGGAGGCCGTCGTGGTGGCCGCTGGTCGAGAGCGCGAGGCGATCGAACGGCTCGCGGACGTCGTGCGCGAGGAGCTGAACGTGCGCCGGGTGCGCTTCGTGGCAGCGGCGGACGAGCTCGGCAACTACGAGGTGAAGGCCAACTACAGGACGCTCGGACCGCTGTTCGGCAAGGACATGCCGCTTGCAGCCAAGGCGATCGCGGCGCTCGATCCGGGCCACGTCGCCGCGTCGATCCGCGAGGGCCGGCAGATCGGCATAGGCGTCGGCGGCCGCGAGCACAGCCTCTCGGCCGAGGACATCATCCTCACGCTGAAGGCCCCCGATGGCTACAGCGTCGAGCGCGAAGGCTCCCACGCGGTGGCGCTGGACCTCGCGATCGACGAGGACCTACGCCGCGAGGGCCGCTCGCGCGAGATCGTGCATGCGGTGCAGAACGCGCGCAAGAGCGCGGGCCTGCAGGTCGAGGATCGCATCGAGCTCGCGCTCGCCGGCGACCCGGCCCTGATCGAGGCGGCGGAGGCTTACCGCGACTATCTGGCACGCGAGACGCTCGCATTAGAGCTGCGCCTCGGCGAGATGCCTACCCTCGACTACGCAGAACAAACGCAGATCGAGGGACTCGAGCTCACGATCGCGCTGAGCCGGCTCGCGCCGTAGGCCCGGCGTGCGCAGCGTCTGGGCGACAGGCTCTAGGCGACCGTGAGCGCCGGCTCGAGCTCCTGCTCGAGCTTGCGCTTGGGGTACGCGCCGATCACTGTCTTCACGGGCTGACCACCCTTGAAGAGGATCAGGGTGGGGATCGAGAGCACCTGGAAGCGGGCCGCCGTCTGGGGGTTCTCGTCGATGTCGAGCTTCACGATGCGCAGGTCGGGCCGCTCGGAAGCGATCTCCTCGAGCACCGGCGCGACCACGCGGCAGGGTCCGCACCAGGGCGCCCAGAAGTCGACGAGCACTGGGCCCTCGGCCTCGATGACCTCGGCGTCGAAGTTGTTGTCGGTGACCTGACTCAGGGTGCCTGCCATCTTGATCTCCTCTTGGTTGCCTGCCTCCACTATACAAAGTATAGGGGGGTCCGCCATGGGTCCCCGGGCGCCGTCAGACTGAGCCCATGTTGACCGCCTTCGGCGTGGCGGCATTGTCGTTCATGCTGCTCATGTACGCGCTCGAGAGTCGCGGTCGGCGGTTCGTGCTCGCGTTCGCCTGCGGCTGCGCGCTGTCGAGCGCCTATGGGTTCCTGGCGGGCACCTGGCCGTTTGGCGTCGTGGAGGCGATCTGGGCGGCGATCGCGCTGCGCAGGTGGCGAGCCCTCAGTGCCTAGCGCCGCGTCTTGAATTCGAGCGAGCGAGCGGCCCCTGGAGAGCCGTAGCCGTTCAGGGGCGTCGCCAGCAGGCGGTAGCGACCGGGGGCCAGCGTCCCGAGGGCGAGCTTCGCGACGTTGCGCCCGGCATGCCCTTTGACCTTCAGCTTGATCCTGGTTGCCACCCAGCGCGGGCAGCGGCCGCTGGTGTGCAGGCAATGGGCGAACACACGGCGGTAGACCACGAGCTCGACCGTGCCGGGCGCGGAGAGCGTGTAGGAGACGGCGAGCCTGCGCCGATGTCGCTTTGAGCCTCGAGGCGTTCGCCAGGACCTTCAGCTTGGTGAGCTCTACGAGCGCTGGCGCTGCGAGGGCTGCGGGGAACACGCGCGCCGTTGCGGCCGATGCGCCAGGCGGCGGTTCGGTCGTACCGGTGCCCGCCAGCGCGACCCGGGTTTCGCCGGCCTCGGTCACGACGCTCAGTCCGCCACCCACCGTGCCGAGGGAGCTGGGCGTGAACGTGACGCTCAGCTTGATCGCTTCGCCGGGTATCAGTTTCCTGCCGGGCGCGGGCAGGCCGGTCACCTGGAAGGGCGCTGCGGGCGAACTCACGTTTCCGACCGTGAGTTCGGTCCCGGTGGCGGTGAGAGTGATTTCAGCGGTTGCCTGTCTGCCGACAGGCGCGGAGAGGTCGACTGAATCGCTGGAAGCTTCGAGCATCGGACCGCTGAAACCGAAGACTTCCCCTTCGTGGTTGCCGACGTAGATATGTCCGTCACTCACCCCCGGCCGCGTGAACTTGCTTGCCCACCCGATGCTTTCCTTCCACAGGGGTTCCGGGAACGAGCTGCCGCCGGCGGGATCGTACGCGCGCAGTTCCGCGTGTTCGCACCCGCCCGATTCCGGGCACCAAGTGACCCACAGCATGCCGCTGCCGCTGCCGACGCCGTTGGAGGTGATGACGGGCGAACCGGACCCGAAAGCCGGCCTGTCGGGGGTTTTCCCCACTTCCGAGAGAGGATGTACAGCCGCTTTTTCATACCTGAAGAAGCGCAGGTGTTCCGCCTCCGGGATCGCAAGGAACCCTCCTTCACCTGGCCACACTGCTGCCGCGCCCCATACGCCGCCATCGCCGACGATTTCCTGCACGACTTTGTTGCTCGTTTTCCCGCGGCCGCCGAGGCTGTCGCGGTTGAGCAGATAGATCTCCCCGGTCTTGCCCTCCTGGACGAGCAGATTCGGTGCTTTTTCGGTGCCGAAGTACGGCGACGGCAGCCCCACCGGGGCGGAGGAACCGAGGTCGAGGTCCGCTTCGTCCAAGGACTTCGCATCGAATGGCGTGAAGTAGTTGCGCGGTGTGAGTGCTCCGCTGCCATTCGCTTCGACGCGCACGACCGACTCGCCAAGGTGGCCTTCAAGTTCTTCGATCGTGTCTTTTTCGCCCACCGGTGGATCCCAAACGCCCGGTTGCACGCTGTCGTTGCCGCTTGAGAAGAGGATCTGTCCTGGCCCGTCCGAGACCAGACCGCCGCCCGCCTGCCAGATCGAATCGCCGTTGGCCGACGTCGCCCATTTCGTCACGACCGCGCCCGATCCCGCAGCCACACCTACAATCCAGCCCTCGTAGGGAATGTGGTCGCAGTGGCTCCCGAACGCCGCGTACACGACGCCGTTCATCAGCAGCAGCGCCGGCCGTTGCAGCTCCTGGGCCGCTTCGAATTCAACTCCGGAGAGGTTTTGCGCAACGCCCGCGATCTCTTTGGGGAAATTGGGTAGCTCACTGCCGCTTGCAAGTTGCACCGCGTTCATGAACCACGCGGTTTCTCCGGGTTTCGTGTAGCTCGTCGAGGTGAAGTACGCGATCCCGTGTTCCGCGTCGATCACGGGCGTGCCGGTGATCCCCAGGAACGGTTCGAGGTCGGTGCATTCGACGGTCTTTCCGACGCCGGCTTCGACGGGCGAGCCGAACTGGCGTTGCCACTTGATCGCGCCGGTGACCGGGTCCAGGCCGTACGCCCAGTCCTTCTCGGTGACGACCAACAGAGTCCCGTCGGCTATCAGCGGCTGCGCGTATACCTGGCCCTCGACCTGTGTGTTGAACACCTTCCTGAAGCTTCCTTCTTTGATCTGCGCGGGCGCGAGCGAGGGCTCATCCGGGTACCAGCCGGTGCGCAGGTTGCCGCCTGCGCCGGTGGCGCTCGGCAGTTCGGCGCCGGCGGCAGTCCCGCTGGCAGCGGCAGCCAGGAGCACCGCCGCGGTCACGGCAAGTCCCCGCCGCACTACATTGCTCCTCCGCGCTGCAGCTATCACGAGATCGTCCTTGATCGCTCGACGCAAAGCGCGAGTGTACAGCGCAGTAGTGGCCTTGAGCCATCGCGATTCGCGTCGCCATGCGGTCTGCTCCCCGAGCAGCCGCAGCCTCGGCGCGGGCGACGCTCTATCGTGTCCTTCATGGTCCTCGCGGTGAGCGGTCCGCTCGTGATCGGCGTGACGATCGTCGCGGCGCTCGTGCTGCTCGCGGTGCTGCTGCGAGCCGAGGAGGAGATCGAGCGCGAAGAAGACGAGTCGCAGCCCACGGCCGACTCCTAGACCGCGCGCCGGGCGGGCCCTAGCGGGGCCGCCAGCGCCCGTTCACAAAATCGGCGCCGGAGCTGTGGAATCCACCGGTCTGTATGCCCGTCAGCGCCGTGAAGACGTGCGGTGACACGTACACCTCGATGTAGGCCGCGATCACGAGCACGGGCAGCGCGATCGCGACGGTGACGAGCGTCGCCGCGAGCAGCTGGTCCCACGCGCCGCGGCGGCTCGCGATGATCCACGCGGCCAGCGGCAGGAACAGGGCGATCAGCTCAGGGATCGCGTGCGCAAGCACTCCCACCAGCAGCAGCCCGGGAGAGACGTTGAAGAAGCCCGCCACGCCCGCAAGCCGGCGCCCGATGAGAAAGGCCTGGGCGCTGAGCGAGAAGGTGGTGGCGCAGATCACGAACGCGATCGCGATGCGGCCCCCGTGCTCGTGCAGCCAGCGCGAGACCCCGGTGCGGCCGTGCGCCTGCATCGGCAGCGAGCTGCCGGCGATGAAACCCGCGACGCACGCCATCGCATGCAGGGCGAGCACCAGCAGGTTGCTTCGCAGGACCGCCCACACATCGCCGAGATCGCCGACCGTGAACGGGGGCCCCAGCGCGATCGCCTGTCCGGCACCGCCGTCGAGCGCCGCGACGGCCCACACGGCGAGCAGCAGCCCGGCGGCCGCCAGCGCGGCCCCGGCGGTCCACCGGGCGAGCACCGGAAGCGGCCGTCGCTGCCAGGCCGCGAGCGTCGCGCGTGTGTGGCGCATGCCGTACACGAACGCGTAGCTCGAAGCATCCATCCCATCGAGCATCGGCCCGCGCGCCTGCTATCTGAAGCGCAGTAGCGGCACGAGCCACATCGCCTCGACCGCGATGCGCCACGACATCTTGCTAGTGCCGTGCTGGCGGTCGCGAAACACGATCGGCACCTCGACCACACGAAAGCCGGCCTGCACCGCCCGGTAGGTCAGCTCGACCTGGAAGGCGTAGCCTCGCGAGCGCACGCTGTCGAAATGGATCGCTTCGAGCACCTCGCGGCGAAAGCACTTGAAGCCGCCGGTGAGGTCGCGCACGTGCAGGCCGAGCACCCAGCGCGCATAGGTCGAGCCGCCCTCGCTGATCACACGCCGCAGCAGCCCCCAGTCGCTCACGCCGCCGCCGGGCACGTAGCGCGAGCCGAGCGCTAGGTCGGCGCCGGCGTAGACCGCCTCGAGCAGCCGCGCGAGATCGGCCGGGTCGTGGGAGAAGTCGCTGTCCATCTCCATCACATAGCCGGCGCCCTGATCGAGCGCGTGGCGGAAGCCCGCGAGATAAGCCGGCCCGATCCCGTTCTTCTCGGCCCGGTGCAGAACCTGGACCCATGTTTTCTCGGCCGCGAGGGCGTCGGCGAGATCGCCGGTCCCGTCGGGCGATCCATCATCGACTATGAGGATGCGAAAGCCCTCAGGAGCTGCGTGCGAGAGCACCTCGCCGGCAGCGGCGACGATTGCGCGCACGTTCTCGGCCTCGTTGTAGGTGGGAAGTACCAGCCACGGCTCACCGGACATGGGTCGGCGTACCCTAGAGCGTGGCGTCGCCGAGAGCGCGAACGACCGGCTGCGCCTAGGCTTGTGATCGTGACCGAGGCCCAGCTTTCAAACGCAGAGATCGCCGATGCGTTTCAGGAGCTCGGCGACCTCTACGAGCTCGACGGCGCGATCGTCCATCGCGTGCTCGCGTACCGCACGGCGGCGAAAGCGGTGCGCGACGCCTCGGTGTCGGTCGCGTCGCTGGCCCGCGAAGGTCGCGCCACGGAGCTGCCGGGGATCGGACGGACGCTGCAGGAGAAGATCGTCGCGCTGCTGGAGACCGGTTCGATCCCCGCCGCACAGAAGTTGCGCGCGAAGTTCCCGGCGGGCCTGATCGAACTCACCCGCCTGCCCGGCATCGGCCCGAAGCGCGCGCGCCTGCTTCATTCGGAGCTGGGGATCGACTCGCTGCAAGCGCTTCGCGACGCCGCGCTGGCCGGGCAGCTTCGAACGGTGCGCGGCCTCGGCCCCAAGTTCGAGGAGAACGTGCTCGCGATTCTCGGCGAGGGGGAGCTGGCCTCGCTGCCGCCGGAGCAGGCCCGCCTGCTGCTGCCGAGAGCGCTCGAGCTGGGCGAAGCGCTGGTCGCCGGACTCTCGCGAGGAGCTGCGGAGGACGTTCACGTGCAGCTCGCCGGTTCGATTCGCCGCCAGGTGGACAGCGTCAAGGACATCGACATCGTCGCGACCAGCCGTCATCCAGGCGAGCTCAGCGACCGCCTCGCGGCGCTCGAGCAGATCGAGAGCGTCAGCTCCGCAGGCGAGTCCGGAGCGCGGGCGAGGACACATTCGGGCATGACGGTCGACCTGCGCATCGCAGCGCCGCAGCAGCTCGGCAACCTCCTGCAGCACTTCACCGGCTCGGGCGAGCACAACGCGGCGCTGCGCGAAGCCGCGGTACGCGCCGGCCTGCATGTGTCCGAGTACGGAATCCTCGACGACGCTACCGGCGAGACGCACACGTGCGCGACCGAGCTGGAGGTGTACGAGCTCCTGGGTCTCGCCTACATCGAGCCGGAGCTGCGCGAGAACCGCGGCGAGCTCGACGCCGCGCGAATCGCGCCGGCGCGGGGCTCCAAGCGCTCCCGCGAGGGCGCCGGCGCCGGCCTGCCGGAGCTCGTCGTGCTCGAGGACATCCGCGGCGACCTGCACAGCCACACGATCGCCTCGGACGGACATAACACGATCGGCGAGATGGCCCAGGCTGCGCGCGAACGCGGCTACGAGTACCTGGCCGTGACCGATCATTCGGCTAGCCACGGCTTCGGCAACGACGTCTCACCCGAGCAGCTTCGCCGCCAGATAGAGCTCGTGCGCGAGGCCAACGAGCGAGTGGAGGGGATCGAGCTACTGGCTGGCAGCGAGGTCAACGTCCTGCCCGACGGGTCGCTCGATTACGAGGATGAGCTGCTGGCCGAGCTCGACTGGGTGATCGCGAGCGTACACACGTCCTTTGCGATCGGCGAGCAGGCGATGACCGAGCGCATGATCGCCGCCATCGAGCATCCGCTCGTCGACGCGATAGGACACCCGACCGGCCGGCTGATCGAGCGCCGCGCGCCCTACGCGATCGACCTCGATGCGGTCTTCGTGGCCGCCGCGCGCAGCGGCACGATGCTCGAGATCAACGCAAATCCCGACCGGCGCGATCTCTCCGACGTGCACGCGCGCGCCGCGGCGAGAGCGGGCGTGATGCTGCTGATCGACTCCGACGCACACCGCACGCGAACGCTCGTCAACATGCGCTGGGGGATCGCCACCGCGCGGCGCGCATGGCTCACGCGCGAGCAGGTGGCCAACACGCGACCCTGGAGCGAGCTACGAAACCTCGCGAAACGCTCGCGACACGCGCGCGCCGGCCGGGCCGAGAAGGCGAGGAAGTAGCTCGCCGGCGACGAGCGCGTCGACGGCCTCGCGCCGGTAGGGCGCGATCGCAGCTGCCGCGCGCTCGCTGTAGCCGGCGCTCGGCTCTGTCAGAGCGGCGCGCAGCGCGCTCGCGAGATCGTTGCTCACGAGGCGCTCGTCCAGAGCGCGCGCGATCGGGAGCGCGACGTAGGGGCCCGGCGAGGGAGTGCTGACGAGCAGGCAGCCATCGGCAAGCGCCTCCAGCTGGGCCACCCCGTAGTCCTCGCGGCGAGGAGCGCATACGAACACCCGCGCACGGCGCAGCAGCGCGCGGTAGCGCTCGGGCGAGAGCGCGCCCAGCGCGCGCACGCCGTCTCGCGGGTCGAGCACGATGCCCGCGCGCGCCAGCTCCGCCTCTGAGGCGCCCGCGATCAGTAGCTCATCCGAGGCCGCGGTGAAACCGTCGGCGCGCAGCGCGCGCCAGGCCGCGATTACGCGGTCGATGCCCTTCTTGGCGGGGTTTGCGCCGTAGCTGATCGCGGCGATATCGCGGCCGCCGACGTCCGCGGCGGAGGGCTCCACGGGAACCGGCACCACGAGCGCGCGCTGATCGCGATGCGCATCGGGTCCGAGCTCCGCCAGAGCCCCGTCGCTCGAGGGCAGCAGCAGGCTCGCTTCGCGCAGGCGGCGGCGCTCGAGCGGGCGCTGCCACAGGCCGTGGCGCCCCGGGCGGTTGGCGCTCGAGGGCGCGTCGAAGCGGACCGCGCCCGGCGAGGGCCACAGCAGCGCGGCCGTAGTGGTGGAGTAGACGATCGCGGACGGCAGCCGCCCGTCGCGCTCGCGCAGCGCCCTGCGTGCCGCGACGCTCGCGGCGCGTGCCCACACCAGATCGGTGAGCGCCAGCGTCCTGACCTCTCGAGGCGGCGATGCGCTCGCCAGCGCCACCGACGCGCCGGCACGCCGCAGCGAGGCGGCAAGCTCCTCGTCGGCCGCGCGCAGCCCGGCGGTGGAGCCGAGCGAGACGATCAGCACATCGAGCCCGGCCGGGTCTCCCATCAGGTGACGGCGCCGTTCACGCGTTCAGCGCGCGCTGTCTTGAAGCCCGGAGTGCGCAGCAGCTCAATCGGCCGCAGCGGCGAGGTTCTGCGCACGTAGAACGACGCGCCGTCGCGCTCCTCGATCGCGGCAACGGCGGCGTCCTGGCGGCGCCAGGCGAGCGCCCAAATGACGGCGAAGCCGGTCGCGATCCCCGGGATCTGCGGTGCGAGAAAGGCGAGACCGCCCGACAGCAGTGTGAACACGAGCAGCGGCCACAGCCTGTTGAGCAACACCGCACTCGGATGCAGCTCGGGCAGCGAGGTGCTAGTCCTGGCGCCCGCGAGCAGCCGCGCGATCGACGCGTTTGGCTGCGAGCGCCGGCCGATGCGCAGCCCGATCAAGGTGGCAAGAACCCACCAGCCGATCGAGATCAGGATGATCGACGTTTCCGAGGCCGAGCTCGCAGCGAGCACTGTCACGGCCGCAAGGGCGGTCGCGGTACCTGCGCTCAGCAGAACCGTGCTTCTGAGGAAATCCACGAAGCGCACAGCGCTACAGCAGCGCCTCGAGCAGTCCGCGCACGCCGGCCGGGCCGTCCACGGTGAGGTCGGCCTCCTGTTCGAGCTCCGCGGGAGTTTCCTCGGAGCTCACGCCCACGCACACCCCCTGCTGGAGCGACCCGTCCACGACCATCGCACGCAGCCGGCGGAAAGCATCGATATCGGTCACGTCATCGCCGGCATAGAGAGCGGCCGATACGTCCGCCCCGCGCAGCAGCGCCTCGATCCCAAGTCCCTTGTGAAGACGCACAGGCGGGCGCACCTCGAGCACCTTGCGACCCCAGTGCACCGCGAAGCCCTCCTCTTCGGCTCGCTTGGCGATCTCCCGCACCGCCTGCTCGGCGGCGTGCTCGTCGGGCGCGCCGCGCCAGTGGAAAGCGACGATCGTGTCCTTGTCCTCGCTGCGCACACGCAGGCGGTGGTGCTCGCCGGTGTATGCCCGTGCCGCAAAGTCGCGCACGCGTGAGGTCCATTGCGCGAGCTCCTCGGAGATCTCAGGACGCACCGCACCCGGCCGCAGCAGCTCTCCGCCGTGGTTGCCCACGTAGGCGATCGTCCCGATCGCGACTATCTGGCGGGCCGTCGTGGCGCGGCGCCCGCTCACGCACGCCACCACGCGATAGCGGCGCGAGATATCGATCAACAGCGAACGCATCGCCTCCGGCACGTGGGCGTCGGCGGCGTGGCGAACGATCGGCGCGAGCGTGCCGTCGATGTCGAGCAGCACAGCTGAATGATCGGGGTCCACTCGTAGCGGCTCGAGCGCATGCACGAGCGTTGCGGCGGGAGACACGCGCTCTAGTATGCCGCGCATGCTCGCTGATTCCTCCGCTCGTGCAAGCGGGCGCTGAGAAGGGCCAGAGCCGCGCATTCAGGCTGATGGTGATCGGCACGCTGGCCGGCCTATTCAGTGGCCTGTTCGGCGTCGGCGGAGGCAGCGTGATCGTGCCGCTGCTGATCCTCTGGCTCGGCTATGAAGAGCGCGCCGCGACCGCGACCTCGCTCGCAGCGATCGTGTTCATCGCCGCCTTCGCCGCCGCCATCCAGGGCGCCTACGGCAACGTACGCGTGCTCGACGCGGTGCTCATCGGGGTCCCGGCAGTTGCCGGCGTCCTGATCGGCACCCGGCTGCAGCAGCGCCTGCGCGGACAGACGATCTCCCTGATGTTCGCCGCGGTGCTACTCGCCAGCGCCGTCGAGCTGGTGCTGCGGTGATCGGCGCCGTCGCAATCGGCCTCGCCGGCGGCGTGATCGCAGGCTTGCTGGGAGTCGGCGGCGGCGTGCTGTTCGTGCCCGGGCTGGTGCTGCTCCTAGGCCTCGGCCAGCACGAGGCGGAGGCGACGTCGCTGCTTGCGATCGTGCCGGTGGCGCTGGTCGGCACATACACGCAGGATCGCTACGGCAACGTGGTGCGCCGCGACGCGTTGCTGCTCGGCCTGCTCTCGCTCGCGGGGGCGGCAGGCGGGGTGGCGCTCGCCAACGCGCTCTCGGGCACCGCCCTGCGCGACGCGTTTGCGGCCTTGATCGTGATCGTCGCGGCGCAGCTCGTGCGCGGCGCGCTGACGCATCCGAGTCGACGCTGAGGGAAGGTTGAGTGGCGCGCGTGCCAATCACCTAGACTGCAGATCAATGGGACTCGACAATCCACTGCATATCGCCTTCCTGGTCGTGATTCTGCTGCTCGTGTTCGGTGCAAAGAGGCTGCCGGAGATCGGCCGCTCACTCGGCTCCGGCATGCGCGAGTTCAAGGACTCGGTCACGGGCGAGGCGAAACAGGCCCAGCTGACGCAGACCACGCAGAGCCCGGAGGCCGCGCCGGCACCCGCCGCGCAACCGGCCGCCGCTCCGCAGGCCGCGCCCGCACCCGCGCCGGTCGCCGCGCCGGCGGCTCCCGCGCAGGTTCCGGCCGAGCCGACGCACCAGGGCTGACCAGCGCGCCTAACCCACTCAACCGGTGTGAAGCACCGGTCCGCTTTGCACGGCTTCGAACGCCGAACCCGGCACGCGCTTGATCTGCCCGAGGTCCGCTTCGTTCCAATGCGCATCGGGCGCCCCCGTGATGTACCAGGGCGACCCGTTGTCCGCCACGATCAGCCCGTAGCGCTTGAGCGCGCGCAGCACGACGAGCGCCTGACCGTGAAAGCCTGACAGGCTGAACCCGGCGCTCAAGCGCAGGCGCAGGCCCATCGGCGGCAGCGCGGCGTCGGAGCTGCTCGAGGCGAAGTGCGTCGCCGGGTGGATGTAGCCGCGCTGGGTGCGCGGCACGGTCACTCGCAGCGCGTGGTCGATCTGTCCCGCGTGAACCTCGGGGTAGCGCACGAGCAGGGGGAAGATCGGCAGCCCGGCGGCATCGGCCGACGTCCAGCCGTTCGGGCGCAGCGCGTTGCTGCGCAGGTCAAAGACGGCGCCCGAGGCGGCCTGCCAGCCACGCCCGCTGCGCTGGGCTGAGTAGAGCTCATACAGCCGGCAGCTGCCGCGCTGGAGCACGAGCACGTGGCGGTCTCCTTCTTCGCCCGCGCCCTCCACCGGCGCGTTCGCCGGCACGGGGTAGGGCCCAGGGTCGGATTCTTCCCCGTAGGCGTTGAAGTCGATCGGCACCTTCGGCTGGTGGGATCCGACGATCGCGTAGGGAATGCCGTAGGCGGGGTTTCGCCCGAAGTCCGGGTGCAGGTCGACGTTTGCGCCGATGCTCGCGATGTAACGCGCCGAGTTGGGGTCGACCGGTGCATGCGAGATGTCGCGGTTGAGCGGGTTGTTCGCGGGGAAGATCGGGCAGCCGTATTCGTGCGGGGCGCTCGCGGCGGCGCCGGCCGAGCTGGTCGAGCTCGCCGGCGCGGCAGCGGCGAGAGCGAAGGAGAGCGCGCCGACGGCCGCGAGAATCAGCGCTGCCCACAGCTGAGGGCGCTCACGGGGCCGGCAAGCGGGGCGAGCGCTCACGCCGCCAGGCTAGCGTTGCCCGAGCTCGCCGCACACGTGCGTGGACGAGCGTCCTGGCGGTCTACTCGGCGGCGTCCTCTGAAGCGGGCGCCTCGCCGGTCCGGAGCGAGGGGCGCGCCTCGTGCAGGAGCGGCGCTCCGCAGTGCCAGCAGAAGCCGGCGCCGCGGCTGTGCACCGCGCCGCACGAGCGGCACTGCCCCTGCACCCCAGCCTCGGCCGTGGCGAGCAGACGCTGCACCTCTGCGAGCTCCGCGTCGGCGCGCTGCAGCTCGGCGGCACGCCGAGCAAGCACGTCGAGTCGGTAATGGTCGCGTATCGCCATCTCGTAGGTCAGGCCGCCGAGGTCCCAGGTGAGCTCCGCGACGCGCTGGGCAAGCTCGTAGCGGCGCCCCCTCAACTCCGCCATCGAGCCGCTCAGCGCGGCCCGGGAGCCGCCGAGCCCGAACGCCGGCGCGCCGGTCGGCTGCGCTGCTCGGGCCTCGGCTTGCTGTGTGACTGGCTGGCTGCCGTTGGATGTGGCCATGCGCGCTCCTCAGCCGGTTTCGATTGGCTGCGTGCCGAGAGCGTTGATTTCTTCCTGGTGCTTCTTGCCGGTCGAGGTGCTGAGTTTCTTGATCTTCTGCGGAGTCACTTTGACGGGCGGCGGTGGTGGCGCCTTTTCGGCCTTCGTTTCTTTCGCTTCGGCCTTTTCTTCGGCTTCCACCTTGGCGTTCGACTTGGTTTCGGCAGGCGCCGTGCCGGTGCTCGGCGCGGCGGCGGCCGCGGGCGCAGCCGTGAGCCCGCTGAGGCCCTTCACTTCGACCACCTGCTTCGCAGGCACCCGGTTGCCGGCCTGGCTCACCCAGTGCCCGACGAGCAGTCCCACGATCAGGCACAGCAGCAGCACCACGAGCAACACGAGCAGGCCGGAGTTGCGCCGCAGCCAACCGCCCCAGCCGCTTTGCTCTCCCGTCGGCATGTAGCCGGAGAAGTTCGGCTCGAGCGCCGGTGCAGCGAGGGCCTGCGTCCCGTCCTGTCCCTGCAGCACGTCGAGGAACGCGAGGCGCACAGGCGCTGCGGGCTGGCCGCAGGACAGGCAGTAGCGCTGGTCGGCGACCAGCGCCGCGCCGCAGCTCGCGCACGTCGTGCTCGTCTGCTCGGGTGCGAGGGGAACGAGGCTCACGGGCACGCTTGAGAGCTCATCCGAACGCACCGCGCACGTAGTCGCGCGTCCGCGTCGCACGCGGTTCCTCGAAGACCTCGGCGGTGCTGCCGTACTCGATCAGGTCGCCGAGGTACATGAAGGCAACCTTGTCCGCCACGCGATGGGCCTGGGCGAGGTTGTGGGTGACCACGACCACGGCCAGGTCGCGGCGCAGCTCGCCGATCAGCTTCTCGATGGTGGCCGTGGAGATCGGGTCGAGCGCGCTGCACGGCTCGTCCATCAGCAGCACCTCGGGCCGCAGCGCGATCGCGCGGGCGATGCACAGCCGCTGCTGCTGGCCGCCGGACAGGCGCAGCGCGGGCCGGTCGAGATCGTCGCGGACCTCGTCGTAAAGGCCGGCGCGCTGGAGGGCGTCGACCACGAGCGGCTCGAGCTCGCGGCGGCGCGGGCGCTTGCGTGACTGTTCGCGCAGGGCGAACGCAACGTTGTCGAAGATCGACATGGGAAACGGATTCGGCTGCTGGAAGACCATCGCAACTCGGGCCCGCAGCGTCGTATCGGCCATGTCGTGGATGTCTTCGCCGTCGAGCAGGATGTGGCCGGCGCGTGACGCGCTGGGCGTCAGCTCGGTGAGGCGGTTCAGCGTCCGCAGCAGCGTCGTCTTGCCGCAGCCGGATGGGCCGATCAGCGCTAGCACCTCGCCCTGGTGGATCGACAGCGAGACCGACTTGACCGCTTTCTTTGCTCCGTAGTCGATGCTCACGTCCTCGAGGCGAATGCGCTCCGGGCCGGCCGCGGACGCGGACCGCAGTGCCTCGCGCTCGTGCGTCGGCAGCACCGGCACAGGCGGACGGTCGATGACGATGGTGCGCACCGGCGGCACCAGCGGGGAGACCTGCTGGGCGGTCGCGGCATGCGCGCTCGCGTGCGAGTCGATCGCACCGGCGTGGAGCACGCGCGGGCCGTTGATCTGCGTCTCCTCAGTCTCGCTCGACATGTTCTCGTCGCGCTCGAGCAGCGCCTTGCCGGAACTCATCGCAGACCTTCCCCACCAGTCTTGTCGGACACTTTCCCCATAGAATCGCTCAGGTTAGCGGGGATTGCCCCTGATGTAAAGCCCTCGACGCGAACGGGCCGCGCGCGCCCGCAGGCCGCCGCGATCGCTCACACGATGGCGCCCGCGACGCTCAAGCCGGTCGCGTCGGCGTGCGAGCGACCGATGCGGTCGACGATCAGGTTCAGCGCGAGCACGAACATGAGCAGCACGAACGCCGCCGCATACGCCTTCTGCGGGGCGGCGCCTTCACCGGCGGGAGAGTTGTCGTAGATGTAGCTCGTGAGCGTCGCGCCCGTGCCGCGCAGCAGGCCGACGACGGGTACCGAGCCCTGGGGGTCGGTCCGCAGCGTTTCGCCGAGCAGCAGCACGATAATCGCGGTGTCGCCGATGATGCGGCTGACCCCGAGCGTCACGCCGGTTGCCACGTTCGAGCGCACGCTCGGCAACAGCACGCGGCGGATCGTCGCGATGCGCGTCTTGCCGAGTGCGAAGGCCGCCTCGCGCATGTGCGCGGGGATCGATTGCAACCCGTCACGCGTCGCGGCGAAGATCGGCGGCAGAGCGATCAGCGACATCATCGCGCCGGCGGCGATGAACGATCTCCCGAACACCCCGCCGCCGGAGGCCCTGAATGAGAACGGGGCGAACAGCCCCAGCTGGAAGATCGACAGCCCGAACAGCGCGATCACGATGTCCGGAGTTCCCGCCACCATCTCGATGCTTGACTCGACCACCCGCGCAAGCCAGGTCGGCCGCCCGTACTCGGCGATCCAGAGTGCACTGCCGACGGCGAGAGGCACGGCGAGCACGATCCCGATGACGGTGAGCAGCGCGGTGCCCTCCAACGGGTCAAGAAAGCCGCCGCTGCCGCTCTGGGTCGTGCTCACCGACGGGCGCTGCACGAGCAGGCTCGGCCGCAGGTACTGGATGCCGCGATAGCCCATGTACACGACGATCGCCCCGGCGATCAGGCACAGCGCGATGCCCGCACCCCACGCGAACGCGAGCGCGAAGCGGTCCCGCCAGCGCCAGGTCAGCGGCGAGGAGCGCCTGCCGCGACCGGCTTTCATCGGGGGCGCGGGCGGAATCCACTGTCCAGCTTCGGTGCTCATCCGCGCACCTGGTAGCGGCGCAGCGGCAGCTTGATCAGGTACCCCGCCACCGACAGCACGAACGCTGAGAACAGCAGCAGCAGCGCCCACGCATACAACGAGGCGCCGAGCGCTGGAGCGCCGAGGCCTTCGCTGTAGTTGATGATTGCCGAGGCGAGCGTGCGCAGCGGCTCGAAGAAGAACACGAGCCCGTCGCCTGGGTTGGGCGTGAACGCGCGCGAGCCGGAGACCATCGAGATCATGATCGCCTCGCCGAGCGCCCGAGCGCTCGCGAGCACCGCCGCTGCGACGATCGCCGGTCGCGCCGCGCGCAGCGTTACCGCGAGCATGGCCCGCAGCGGGTTCACCCCGAGCGCCACCGCGCCCTCACGCCACGAGTTGGGCACCGAGACGAGCGCCTCGCAGATCAGCGCCACCATGATCGGCGTGATCATCAGCGTCAGAATCACGACGGTGACCGCCAGCCCCGCGCCGGTGAGCAGCACGGTGTTCTGCACCGACGCCTTCTCCGAGCCGGAGATGATGTGGTTGCCGACGAACGGGACGAGCACGAGAATGCCGATCAGCCCGTAGATGACCGACGGCACCGAGGCGAGCAGCCGGATCACCGGGATCGCCACCCGCCGCAACGCGCGCGGCGCGAGCTCGACGATGAAGATCGAGGAGAAGATGGAGATGGCGAGCGCCAGCACGACCGCCGCGACTGTGGTGATCAGTGTGCCGTACACGAGCGGCCACGCCCGCAGGTGATAGGCCGACGCGGGCGGGTGCTGGGTCGTGTTCTGCATTTCTCCGAGTTGCCTGCCGACATCGCCGCCCGAGCCCAGCCAGCTGAGGCCGTTGTGCTCGAAGATCGGCCACGCGTGAACACCCACGAACACGACAAGCGCCACGACGACGGCGCAGATGAGCAACGACACCGCGCCGAGCGTACGCTCGGCGCGGTGGTCAGGCCACGGCTGTGTCAGGCGGTCGAGCACGGTCAACTCACCAGCAGGCTCAGATGGTCTCCCACTGGCTGTCGATGATTTTCTTCGCCGCGGCCGATTTCGTGATCCAGCCGATGAACGCCGACGCGGCGCCGGTCGCCTTTTTCTTGGTCACCTCGTAGAAGCGTGCCGTACCGGGGTAGGCGTTCGACTGCACCGTGGATCGACTGCAGGCGGTTCCGTTGAAGCCGACGGCGTTGACAGTGCCTTTGTCGGACTGGTAGTTGGACACGAAGCCGATCGCGTTGGGATCGCTTTCCACCTTCGCCCGCATCAGACCCTCGGATGGTTCTTCGGCCGCGACGGTCGAGACTTTCTTGCCTTCCAGCAGCAGTGTCTGAAAGCTCGTCAGCACTCCGGCGACCGACGTGCGGCTGATCAGATCGATCGTCCCGCTGGCCGTGGCGCCACCGAGCGTGCTGCTCCAGCTGCGCGTCTTGCCGGTGAAGATCGCGGTCAGCTGAGCCTGGCTCAGGTTTGTCACAGGGTTTGCCTTGTTGGTGATCACGCAGATGCCGTACTTGGCGACCGGATAGAAGTCCAGGCCCCCGGGATCTGCTTCGAGCGGGTCACGCGAGACGTCGGCGATCGTCACCTTGCCGGCAGCGACGTCGTTGACGCCGATCTGGGAGCCGCCCTGCGTGATCTTGAACTTCACTTTGTTCGGGTGCACCTTTACGTACTTCTGTGCAAGGAGTGACACGAGCGGGTACGAGGCCGTGGCACCGCTGATCGTGATCGTGGTGAGAGCGCTCGCAGCCGCGGGCGCCGCGACCCCCAGCACGCCGGCCGCAGCGAGGGCCAGGGATAGACGGCGGATTCGATTCATCTAAGAACTGCTCCTGTTTGTGTTTGACGATTGGGTTGACACGCCTGCGACGGCGAACATATCATAATGTCGATAGTTTCGATCGGGATAAGCTATTTTATGGGCAACCCCCGGGGCTGAAGGCGGCCGGGCCGTCATCGATCGGATTCCGTTGCGCGACTCGCCGAGAGACATGGACAACTCCACCGAGCACTTCTCCCCACGCGCCGAGGGCGCGCCGCAGCGGCACGCGCGGCCGCAGCGGTTTCGACGCGCCGCCATACGACTCCCTTCCGCGCGCGTTGGCGCTGCCATCGCAGCGGCGATGCTCGGCGCCGGCATCGCGATCGGTGCCGCGATCGGGCCTGCGCCCGAGCCCTCGCTGGCGGGCACCTCGGCGGTCGTTCAGAGCCTGCCCGGCCTGATCGCGAGCCTGTCGGCGCACAGCGCCGCGGCCACGCCGAGCTCACCGCAGCCGGCTGCGAGCGCGCCGACGGTGAGGCGGCGGCGCAGGCGCAGGGCGAGAGTGGCCGCCCCCTCGCCCACGACGGCGGCAAACGTTCCCGCCCAGAGCACGCCGCCGGGAAGCGGTGAAGCGCCGACTGCGCCCGCGGCGAGCAAACCGCGCGCCTCGAAACTGCCGCCGATCACGAGCGTGTGGGTGATCGAGCTGGCCGGCACGTCGTTCGCGGAAGCGCAGGCGACCCCATCGGCCGCGCCCTACATCACCGGTCAGCTGATCCCGAAGGGCACCCTCCTGAGCGGCTGGTCGGCGCTCGAGGGCAGCGCCTTCGCAAACGACGCACCGCTCGCCGAACACCGCCCCACGGTCGGCGGCACGCCGCCGGTGCTCCATTCGATCATGCAGCCGGCGTGTCCCGAAGGCGTCGCCGGCGCCGCGTGCGCGACCGGCCCCGGCCAGCTGACGGCCGCCGACGAATTCGTGAAGACGGCGATCGCCACGATCACGGCGACCACGACCTACGCCGAACACGGGCTGGTCGTCGTGACGTTCGCGAGCGTGGCCGGCGCCGCGGCAGCCGAACTTCCGGCCGGGTCCTCGAGCGCGACGCTCGCCACCCAGCCGCCCGCGGGCGTGGTTCTGCTCTCGCCGTTCGCAAAGGCGCGGCGCGACCTCAAGCGCGACCTTCAACCCGACTTCACCCAAACAGGCGCTCGAAGAGCTCCTGCACTGAAAACGCCAACGATCAACGACAAACGAACGGAGTCCACCGTTGCACGCATCACTCACCGCCCACCGAAAGCCCACGCTCTGGCTGGCCGCGATCATGGGCGTGGCTGCCCTCTCGCTCGCGAGTCCGGCAGTGGGCATGGCCGAAGAATCGAATCCCAACAACTACAACTGCCTCGGTAGCACCTCTGCCGGCCAGCCGGAACCGGGAAGCGAAGAACAGCAGGTCGCCTACTCGTTCTACTGCAACGGTCCGATAACGGGCTACCAGATCCAGTCACAGATACCGGTGACGGGAATCTCGAGCCCACCGACGGTCACCAGCAATGCCACCAAAGCACAGCTCCCCGACACGTTCTCGTGCTCAGGTGAAATCCCCGGCTGGGCCGCCAACTGCGTGGGAACGGCGAAGGCCGCTTACGAGACGATCGCGGGTCAGTTCGCGATCGGCACGAAGCTGTGCAAGGAGCCTCGCGTGGACCCGCTGCTGACGGTCACCTACGCGTACCTCGAAAAGGGCGCCATCACGCAGGCGATCTCCGGGCCGTTTGATCTGGGGCGCCCGAAAGGCTGCAAGGCCGACGCCCAGTCCGGCTTGAGCCGCTTCAATCCCCAAGCGCACGCCAAGGGCAAGCACGGCAAGCACAAGAAGGCGAAGAAGGGCTCCCACGGGCACTAGGCCCCGCCCGTCGGCCGCTGCTGGTGGTGCTCCTGGAGCGCCGCCAGCAGCCGGGCAGGCCCGGCGCCGCTCGCAGGTGCTCGCCTAGCGCCTGTGCCTACAGCTCGCTGGTGGTCATGCGTTCGACCTCGGCGATCGAGGTGACGCCGTCGCGGACCTTCTGCAGGCCGTCGTCACGCAGCCGCAGCATGCCTTCCTCGAGGGCGACCGTGACCATGTCGTCGACGGAGGCGCGTTCGAGGATCAGCGCGCGGATCGCCTCAGAGACCCACATCACCTCATATAGGCCCACCCTTCCGCGGTAGCCCGAGCCGCCGCAGCGCCCGCAGCCGACCGGCTCGTACGGCTCGGCGCCTGCGAGCCCGTGTTCGGCGAGCACCGCCTCGGAGACCTTCTGCGGGCGCTTGCAATGGGTGCAGAGCATGCGCGCGAGCCGCTGCGCGACGATGCAGTCGACCGCGGAGGATACGAGGAACGGCTCGATGCCCATGTCGATCAACCGCCCGAGCGCGCTCGGCGCGTCACGCGTGTGAAGCGTGGATAGGACCAGGTGGCCGGTGAGCGCGGCCTCCACGGCGATGTGCGCCGTCTCCTTGTCGCGGATCTCGCCGACCATGATCACGTCGGGGTCGGCGCGCAGCATCGAGCGCAGCCCCACGTCGAACGTGACCCCGGCCTTGGGCGCGATCTGCATCTGCTTGATGCCTGCGATCCGATGCTCGACCGGATCCTCGATCGTGAGGATGCTGCGTTCGCCGTCGTTGAGCAGGTTGAGCGCGGCATACAAAGTGGTCGACTTGCCCGAGCCGGTGGGACCCGTCACGAGCACGGTGCCGCTCGAGCGCTTGATCGCCGTCTTGAAGCGTTCGCGCTCTTTCTCCTGCATCCCGAGGGATTCGAGCTCCTCGACGACCGCGCCCTTGTCGAGGATCCGCAGCACGGCTCCCTCGCCGTTTACGAGTGGCAGAGTGACGACGCGGATGTCCACACGCCGGCCGTCGATCGTGAGCGCGAAGCGTCCGTCCTGCGGCACTCGCCGCTCGGAGATGTCGAGGTCGGCCATGACCTTGATGCGCGACACGACCCCCGTGGCCATCCGGCGCTTGACGGTCGCGGCGGGCGCGAGCAGTCCGTCGACGCGGAAGAGAACGCGTGTGTCGCCTTCCTCGGGGTTGATGTGGATGTCGGACGCTCCCTGCTGCACCGCCTGAGCCACGAGCGAGTGCACGAGCTTGATGATGGGCGCGTCGCTGTCCTCCTCGGTCACGAGCAGCGCCTGCTCGTCCTCCTCATCGCCGTGCGCTTCGACGATGTCCTCGATCGAGTCCTCCATGCTCGTGATGCGCGCGAGCAGCAGGCCGAGGTCCTCGACCGAAGCGGCCGCGGGCCTGATGCGCCGGCCGGTCATCATCCCGACGTCGTCGATCGTGAGCACGTTGGTGGGGTTCGCCATCGCGAGCACCAGCGAGCCGTCGTCGGCGAAGCCGACGGGAACCGCCTGATAGCGCCTGGCGGCGTCCGCGCTGATCAGGTTGACCGCGCCCATGTCGAGGTCGTAGACAGCGAGGTCCACGAAGTCCAGTCCGAAGCGCTCGGCCACCACGCGCGCGAGCTGGTCGTGGCGCAGGACGCCTTGCTCAACCAGCACGAGGCCGGTGGGGCGACCCTGTGCGCGGGCGGCCGCAACGGCCTCCTCGACGGCGTCCCGGTCGGCGAAGCCGAGGTCTACGGCGACCTCGCCGATCATCCGGTTCGAGCGGCCCGGGTGGCGCGGCGGGTAAAGGCCACTGGGGCGCCCGTGACCGTTCGCCGCCTCCTCGGCGTGCGCGTGGTTCTCCACTGTTGTGGCGGCACTCTTTGCCATCACGCGTTTATCGGCAGCGCAGGCGCGACGCTTTATTGATCAAAGCTGAGCTTTGATCTCAGCGGCCGGCCGCAGGGCGCCGCTCTCGAGCGCGCCCTTGACCTGGGCGTCGAGCGTGTTCAGGCGGTACAGCGCCAGCGCCTCGGCCGAGGCGAAGCGTTGGCCGGACGCCGCCTCGGGCCCGTGGTGCAGCATCACGCAGTGCTCGAGCGCGAGCCTGCGCTCCTCTGCAAGCCCTGTGGGCAGGTGCTCGGCGACGATGCGCAGGCCCAGCTGCACGTGGCCCAGCAGCCGGCCCTCGGCGCTTCGCTGCACCTCCGCCCCGTAGGAGAACTCGCGCGTCTTACCGAGATCGTGGGCGATCGCTGCGCTCAGCAGCAGGTCGCGATCGAGCCGCGGGTGCAGCGTGCACAGCTCGAGCGTCATGGTGGCCACGGCAACCGTGTGCTCGAGCAGCCCGCCGAGGTAGGCGTGATGGCCGACGGCGGGACGCGCGGAGGTGCTCGAGGGGATCGAGCAGGGCGCCCGGCGCAGCTCCGCGCGCAGGGCGCCGTCGTTCAGCAGCGCTTGCGTAAGCGCCTTCAGCGCGGGGTCGTAGATCTCGCGCGCGAGATGCTCGATGAAGCCTTCGAGCTCATCGAGGTCGCGGAACGCCACCGGCAGGAAATGAGCTGGGTCGGCATCCTCCCCGCCGGCGCCCGCGATGTCGAGCAGGGCCAGCTGAAGCTCGTCGCGAAAACGCTCCACGCGCCCGCGCACGCGCACGATCTGGCCGCGCTCGAAGCGTCCGAACAGCTCGTCGGCGTCGCGAAACGCACGCGCGGCGATCGAGCCGGTGCGATCGCGCAGCTCGAGCGCCAGATACGGCGCTCCCGCCCGCGACAGCAGACGTTCCTTGCGCGTGCAGGCAAACACGCCCTGCACCTCCTCGCCGAGGCGCAGCGTGGCGATCGACTGGTCCTGCTCTGAGGAGGCGTACGCCGCGGAGGCCATCCCAGCATGATGTACGGTGATTCGGATGCAGCCGCTGATCTGGGATCGCCGTCCTGACGGTCTGAGGGCCCCCGCGATGGTGTGTGCGTTCCAGGGCTGGAACGACGCCGGCGACGCCGCGTCGAGCGCGGTCTCGTTCATGGCCAACGCGTTCGCGGCGCGCCGCTTTGCGGCGATCGACTCCGAGGAGTTCTACGACTTCCAGGCGAATCGGCCGTGCATTCGCTTCGGCGCCGGCGAGCAGCGCGAGATCAGCTGGCCGACGGTCGAGATCTTCGAGGCGCGCGCGCCGCGCGCGCCGCGTGACCTGGTGCTCGTGCAGGGCGTCGAGCCATCGCTGCGCTGGCGCGGGTTCAGCTCGCACGTCGTGGACCTCGCCGAAGCGCTCGGCGTCCAGGTCGTCGTGTCGCTCGGCGCTCTGCTCGGCGACGTCCCGCACACGCGCCCGGTGGCCATGACCGGGCACGCGTCTGACCCGGCGCTGATGGAGCGCCTGGGGATCGAGCCGTCGAGCTACGAGGGCCCCACCGGAATCGTGGGCGTGCTGCACAGCGCATGCGCTGCCGCCGGCCTGCCGTCGGTGACGCTGTGGGCGGCCGTGCCTCACTACGTGGCTGCCGCCTCGAACCCGAAGGCCGCGCTCGCGCTCGTGCGCCGGGTGGAAGGGTTGATCGGCGTCTCGGTAGACGTCTCGGAGCTTGAGTCGGCGGCCGTCGACTACGAGCGCCAGGTGGGGCTGGCGGTGCAGAGCGACCCGGACATCCAGGCCTTCGTGGAACGCCTCGAGCAGCAGAGTGCCGAGCACGGCGAGCCGCAGGACGTGCCCTCCGGAGACCTCATCGCGCGCGAATTCCAGCGCTTCCTGCGTCAGCGCGGGCACGAGGGGATGTAGCCCGCGTCTCGCTAGCCCTCGGCTGCGGGGCACACGAGACGGTAGTCGCACAGCGAGCACGCGCTCGGCGAGGGCGTGGGCTCGAACGCCTGCGCGAGGATGCCCTCGCCGACCTCGAGCACCGTGTCGCGCACCGCCGTCGCGCTTTGCTCGCTGCCCGGAACGCTCACCTTGACGTCGTCGAGCACGTAGTAGTAGGCCTGGCGCGAACACTCGAGCTGCCACGCTTCGCGCGCCGCGAGCGCGTACAGAGAAAGCTGCACGTCGTCGGTGAGCTCCTCGGCGGTCTTCGCGTGTGAGGTCTTGTAGTCGATCAGCTCATACGCCTCATCGCCACCGCCGGGACCGGCGAGAAGGTCCACGCGGTCCACGCGCCCGCGCAGGTGGTGCGGCCCCAGCCGGAAGTCGAAGGCGCGCTCGAACCACAGCGGCTTGGCCGCGGCGTCGGCAAGCCGAGCGTGGTAGCGCGTCAGCGCCTCACGTGCCTTTGCGCTCAGCATGCGCTCGTTTTCGTTCTCGCCGAGGCCGGCGCGACGCCAGGACTGTTCGAGCAGCTCGAGCATCTGCGCAAGCGTGGTGGCGCCTTCGGAGTGGTAGCGCTCGAGCACCTGGTGCACGACGATGCCGAAGCGCTGGTTCACGGTCTGCTCGACCGGAATGCGCAGGACGCGCGCGAACTTGTACCGCAGCGGGCAGCTGCGGTAGGTCTGGATGTCCGAAGCTGACAGCGCGAGGCCGATGCCGCGCCGCGGAAGAAAGGGCCCGAGCGAGCGCTCCTCGCGCTGGCGCACCGCGTCAGCGCGAGCATGTTCGTCACCGGCGCTTGCGAGCAGCGCATCGTCGAGCGGCGAGGTCTCAAGGATCTCGCGCTGCAGTGGCGTCGCGGCCGCCAGCAGGCGGGCGTTGACGTCCGCCAGCGCCTCCGCGCGGCTCTGGCCGTCAGCCCGCTGCACGAGGGCGGAGAGCTTCAGCAGCTCCAGGTAGCGGACCACGCCGTGGGAGATGTCGAGGTCGGTGTCGAGGCGCAGCTCTCCGAGGCGCCCGCCGATCCGCCCCACTCCCTGCAGCACCTCCTCGCGAAGCGCCGCCAGCATCCCTTGGAGCTCCTCTTGCGCCTGGGCGCTCTCGCTGTCGTGCTGCTCGGGCAGGTCGGGCACGACGAGCTGCGGCTGCGCGGCGCCGAGATCGGCCTGCGCGCGCTCTTCGCGCTCGGCCTCCGGCAGCGCCGCTGCGAGGTGGCGGGTCAGCTCGCGCACGCCTACGCTCGAGTCGCTGCGCACGAAGCGTGCGGCGAGCTCGCACAGGCGCTCGAGGCTCGCGCGCTGCGCCGCTGCCTCCTCGGGCGCGAGCAGATGCCGCGTGCGCGCTCCCACGAGCTCGATCAGGCTCGCGATGAAGGCGTCGGGCTCGAGCGCGTGCATCTCGGCCGACGCGCGGCGGTGCAGCTCGGCGAAGCGCTGGATGCGTTCGCGCGCCTCCGGCGGCACCCGCGGCGACTCGGTGGCCGCAGTCAGGCCCACCACCAGGTCGAGCTTGCGCCGGCGTGCGATCTGGATGACGCGCGCGAGATCGACCTGTCGCAGCTCGATCGGCGGGCGCGCAAGCGCCCGCACGACGGCGGTGGCGTCCTGCGGATCGACCAGCAGGCGCATCCACGCGAGGACATCGCGAACCTCTGCACGCCTGAGCAGTCCGGCCTTGGGCTCTCCGGAGGAGCCCTCGGACGGCGCAGAGGCGGTTCTCGAACCGGCCACAGGCCAAGGATACGTGGGAGCTGCAAGCCCACCGGGCTACGCTCTGGGGATGGACCTGATCGACTGGGGAGCTGCGCAGCGAGTGGGCGAGCTGTTTGCCGGCTCGCCTGCCTACGGCGAGGTGCGCGCCGCAGCGGTCGAGCCGCTCGCACACGACTTCGCCGAGCGGGTCGCGCTCTACAGCGGTCTCGAGGTGCCGAGGGTGCTTCCGCCGCTCGAGGCCGTCGACCGATCGTCGTGGATCGCGGCCAACCTGCGCACGATGCGCCCGCTGCTCGGCTCGCTGAGCGAGCGCATGGACGACCAGGCCGGACGGATGGCGGGTCCGCTGCGGGGTCCGATGCAGGCGGCGTCGGGGATGCTGCTGGGCGCGCAGGTGGGCGCGCTCACGGGGATGCTCTCCCAACGCGTGCTTGGCCAGTACGACCTCGCGCTGCTCGATGAGTCGGTGCCGCCGCGACTGCTTCTGCTCGCGCCGAACCTGGCGCAAGCAGCGCGCAACCTGGGGGTGGACCGCGACGAGCTGGTCGTGTGGGTGACGATCCACGAGATCACGCATGCGGTCCAGTTCGGGGGCGTGCCGTGGTTGCGCGACTACCTCGGCGGCATCCTCAAGGAGCTGATCGACGGGCTGCAGATATCTCTCAACGAGCATCCCGGGCACGCGGGCCCACGATTGCGAGTTCCGGACGCCGGCGAGCTGCGCGATCTCCTCGAGCGGGCGCGCAGCGGCCAGATCCTGCGCCTCACGATCGGCGAGGATCGCTGGCGGCTGGTCGAGCGCATGCAGGCGGCGATGTCGCTGATCGAGGGTCACGCCGAGCACACCATGGACGTGATCGGCGGCGAGGTGCTGCCGTCGCTCGAGCGGATGCGCAAGGCGATGACCCGCCGCCGCGAGAATCGCGCGCTGCCGTGGCGCGTGCTCGAGCGCCTGCTTGGGATCGAGCTGAAGATGCGCCAGTACGAGGTCGGGCGGCGCTTCTGCGACGCGGTCGTCGAGGATGGTGGCCCGCCCGCGCTCGCCCGGGCATGGAGCGCCCCGGAGACACTGCCGAGCCCTGATGAGCTCGAGCGCCCGGAGCAGTGGATTGCCCGCATGGGCAAGGCCGCCGCCTGAGCCTGCACGCCCGCCCGCACCTGCAGTTCTCGGCCGAGCCGCGCCTCGAGCCGCCGCCTGAGGTCGATGCCGAGGAGCGTGCAATTTGCGGAAAAGCGACGCGAACGCACGTTCCGCTTGTTACAAGCTTTGGCCAATTGTGACGGCCTGGTTACGGGGTATTCTCCCCGTGGTAGGATGCCGGTGTAACGAACTCTTTGCTGCGGGTTACAAACATACGTTCGCCAATCATCTGGCGTCCGATCCCTAGCAGGCAACCAACCGCACCCGCGAGAACGAGTAAGAGGAGACCCGCCCAAGATGCCCACTTCTGCAACCACACCGGCAAGCGGAGCGAAAGCCCGCAAACCCGCGCGCAAAAAAGCGCGAGCCAGCAAAGCCTCCAGCGTGAAAGCCTCGCGCGCGAGCGCTCGCAGCGCGAGCCAGCTGCACCAGACCCAGCTCGCCTCGCGTGACACCGCCGAGGTCGTCGGCGACTACGCCGAGCGCGCCGTGCTGATCCCGGTCGGCGCCGCCCTGATCGCACGGGACCGCATGGTCACGACGGTCAGCGACACGCTGTCCAACTACTCATCGCCCTCGCGCGCGCAGGCTCAGCTGCGCCGCTTCGAGCGTCGCGGCACGACCGCGCGCAAACGCCTCGAACGCGAGGTTCGCAAAGCTCGCGTGCGCGTCGAGCGTGAACTGCGTCAGCGTAGGCGCGAGATCGATCGGACCGTCAGCGACATCGAGGCTCGCCGCGAGGCCGTTGCGAAGAACAGCAGCGAGCTCGCCAACCGTGTTCAGGAGCGCATCCTGAGCATCGTCTGATCCGCCGCTTCCCCCGCCCGGCCTGGAGAGGGCCGCAAGCGGGACAGTCTGCCGGCCTCATATCCCGCCGGCAGTAGTAGCACCCTCTCCTCCCCTCGACCCGCGGGCGGACTCACGCCCGCGGGTCTCTTTAATCAGCGGGAGGCGACGGGACACAATCACGCGACGAGGCCGGCGGCGGAGCTCCGGTTTGCCACAATGGGCGTGTGATCGGCGAGGATCAGATTCGTACGGCGCTCGAGGCGGTCATCGACCCGGAGCTGCACCGCTCGATTGTGGAGCTCGACATGGTGCGCACGATCGATATCGGCGCAAGCGGCGTGGTCGACGTGACCGTGTCGCTGACGACCGCCGGCTGCCCGATCAGGGGCCACTTCCAGACGTCTGTGGCTGCTGCGGTCTCGCCGCTCGAGGGCGTTTCGCACGTGAACGTGTTCTTCGACGTGATGAGCGACGCGCAGAAGGCCGCGCTGCAGCAGAAGCTCGGCCGCGCGAGCATGCCGGAGGGCGCGCTCGCACAGGTCTCGAACGTGATCTGCATCGGCTCCGGCAAGGGCGGCGTGGGCAAGTCGACGCTGACCGCCAACCTGGCTGCGGCGCTGATGGCGCAGGGCAAGTCGGTGGGCGTGCTCGACGCGGACGTGTGGGGCTACTCGATCCCGCGTATGTACGGTCTCGGCTCGACCCGCCCCGCGGTCTCCGCCGAGCGCAAGATCATCCCGCTGCTGGCGCACGGCGTGAAGGTGATGTCGATCGGCTTCTTCGTCGAGGAGGACGCGGCTGTGGTGTGGCGCGGCCCGATGCTGCACAAGGCGCTCACGCAGTTCCTGCAGGACGTCGACTGGGGTGAGCTCGACTACCTGCTCGTCGACCTGCCGCCCGGGACCGGCGACGTTTCGATGACGCTCGCCCAGCTGCTGCCCCAGGCGCTGTTCGTGATCGTGACCACGCCGCAGGCCACGGCGCAGAGGGTCGCGCGCCGCGCGGCGCACATGGCCCACAAGGTGTCGCTGGAGATCGCGGGCGTGATCGAGAACATGTCGAGCTTCACGACCCCCTCCGGCGAGCGCTTCACGATCTTCGGCGAGGGCGGCGGGCGCGAGCTGTCCGAGGAGCTTGACGTGCCGCTGCTCGGCCGCGTGCCGCTGACGATGCCGCTGCGTGCGCACGCCGACAGCGGCGTGCCGCTGGTGCTAGAGGACCCCGATGACCCGGCATCGCAGGCGATCTCCCACGTCGCCAGCGGGCTGATCGCGCTGGCGCCGGTCGAACTCCCGCTGGCACCGCTCGCCGCCTCCGGCGCGAGTGCCGCAGAGCCCGAGGCGGGCCCGAAACCCGTGGGCATGTCGCTGCCGATGGCCTGAGCGCCAGCGCACCATGCGACATGCCCGTTCGGCCTCCGCCCCGGCCCCTGCCGGGAGCGCGGGGGCCCTCAGCGACCCACGGCCGGCGGGCTGGTCAGCTGTGAACACCGACCGCCGGCGCCTTGACAAGCGTGCCAATCAGAGAGGATCGTCTGCGAGATGCAAGTGAACAACGAGAGTGAGCAGCAGGAGGGGGAGAGCTCGGAGCCGGCCTCCGAGGGCGCTCCGGCGCAGGCCACGAGCGTGGTCGAGCAGGCGGAGGGCGCGCTCGATGCGGACGCCCGCCGCGCGAAGATGGAGCGGCTGCGCGGGGAAGGGATCGAGCCCTATCCGCACGTGAGCCTGTGGGCAACGCGCACGCGCATCTCCGACGTGCTCGCCGCGCACGACGCCTCGGCGCTACCGGCGGGCGAGCACCCCGAGGTCAGCTATCAGCTCGCCGGCCGGCTGATCTCGCGCCGCAGACACGGCAAGACCGCCTTCCTCGATCTGCGCGACCTGTCCGGGCAGATCCAGCTCGTGATCCGCCAGGACTCGCTCGGCGAAGAGGAATACGAGCGCATCCTCGGGCTCGACATCGGCGACATCGTCGGCGTCGAGGGCTGCGTGTATGTCACGCAGCGCGGTCAGCTCGCGTTCGCGGCGAAGCGCTGCACGCTGCTCACCAAGGCCCTGCAGCCGCCGCCCGACAAGTACCACGGGCTGGGCGACACCGGCACTCGCTATCGCTACCGCGAGCTCGACCTGATAGCCAACGACGACACGCGCGAGCTGTTCGTGAAGCGCTCTAAGATCGTGGCCTCGATACGCGAGTGGTTGGCTGAACGCAACTTCGTCGAAGTGGAAACTCCGGCGCTGCAGTCGCTCGCCGGAGGCGCGGGGTCGCGTCCGTTCACGACGCACCACAACGCGCTCGACCGCGAACTGTATCTGCGCATCTCCGTCGAGCTGTTCCTCAACCGCTGCATCGTGGGCGGCCTCGAGAACGTCTACGACATGGGCAAGGTGTTTCGCAACGAGGGCATCTCTCCAAAGCACAGCCCCGAGTTCACGATCATCGAGTTCATGATGGCCTACGCCGACTATCACGACGTGGCCACCGCGACCGAAGAGATGTTCCGCGACGTCGCCCAGCGCGCAATCGGCCGCACGGTGATCGAGCGAAACGGCGAAGCCATCGACCTGGCCAAGCCGTGGCGGCGAGTCACGATGCGAGAGGCGATCATGGACGCGGTCGGAGTGGACTTCATGGAGTCCACGCGCGACCAGCTCGCAGAGGTGCTCAACGAGCCGGTGGCACCCGAGGCGACCTGGGCGGAGCTCGTGCAGGACATCTATGCGACGTTTGTGGAGCCGACGATCAACCAGCCCACCCACGTGTTCGACTTTCCGCTCGAGCCTTTCCCGATCACCAAGCGCCACTCAGAACACCCGCAGCTCGCCGAGCATTTCGACGCCGTCATCGGCGGGATCGAGCTGGTAAGCGGCGACACCGAGCTGAACGACCCCGTCGACCAGTGGCAGCGCTTTGTGGACCAGCGCAAGCGGCGCATGGTCGACGACGGTGACGTACCGCACCCGAACGACGAGGAGTACGCGCGCGCGATCGAGTACGGCTATTCGCCCACCGCGGGAGGCGGCATGGGGGTCGACCGCCTGGTGATGATCCTGACCGAACGCGATTCGCTGCGAGAGGTCATCCCGTTCCCGATCGTGAGGGAGCTGCGATGAGCTCGAAGCTCGATCTCGATCCCGGCGTGGTCGCGGCGTGCCGCCAGGCCGCGAGGCAGATCGCCGAGCAGGTCAGCGATCGCATCGCCCGACACTCGACGGTGTCGGTGGAGCGCAGCGTGACCCGGCTGCTGGGCGTGGACGGCGCGGACTCGCTGGAGGCGCCACTTCCGAACGTGCTCGTCGACCACGTGCAGGCGGCCGGCGGCCTGGGCCGCGGGATCGCCTACTGGGTGGGCAACGCGATGCTTCAGAGCGGACGCTCGCCCCAGCAGATCGCGGAGGCGGTAAGCGCGGGTGAGCTCGAGCTCTGCGCGCTCGAGGCCGCGCCCGAGCAGGCGATCTCCGAGCGCGTCAGCGCCGAGTGCACCGCGCGCCTGGGTGAGATCTCACAGCGATTCGACGAGCGGCGCGCGATGCGCGAGAGCCTCGGCGAGGGCGGCGCGCCGCTGCGCTACGTGCTCACGGCCACCGGCGACGTGTATGAGGATGTGGTGCACGCGAAGGCCGTGGCCGAGGCCGGCGGGGACATCGTCGCGGTGATCCGATCGACCGCGCAGAGCCTGCTCGACTATGTGCCCTATGGCCCCACCACCGAGGGCTACGGAGGCACGTTCGCCACACAGGCCAACTTCCGGATCATGCGCGAAGCGATGGACGAGTGGTCGCAGCAGCACGGCCGCTACGTGCGCCTGTCGAGCTTCTGCTCGGGGCTGTGCATGTCGGAGATCGCCTCGATGGGCGCCTGGGAGGGATTCGACAACATGGTCAACGACGCCCTCTACGGGATCCTCTACCGCGACATCAACGTGATGCGAGGGCTGATCGACCAGCGCGTCTCGCGCATGATCAACGGCTACTTCGGCGTCGTCATCAACACCGGCGAGGACAACTACCTGCGCACGGCCGAGGCGCTCGAGGCGGCTCCCTCGGTGACCGCCTCGCAGTTCATCAACTACGCGCTCGCGCGCGAGTCCGGCGTTCCCGATGCGCAGATCGGCCTGGGCGACGCGTTCGAGATCGACGTTCCCGTGCGCAACAGCCTGCTCTACGAGTGGGCTCAGGCGCAGCTCACGCGCGAGTTGTTCCCGGACTGCCCGGTCAAGTACATGCCGCCCACGCGGCACATGGACGGCAACCTGTTCCGCACGCACGCCTGCGACTCGCTGTTCAACCTCGTCACGATCGCGACCGCACAGGGCATACAGACGATCGGCGTGCCGACCGAGGGAATCTTCACGCCGCACATCCAGGATCGCGTGCTGGGGCTGCAGAACGTGGACTACGTGTTCAACGCCGCCCACGACCTCGGCGATGAGATCGAGTTCAAGCGCGGCGGCATCATCCAGACGCGTGCGCAGCAGGTGTTGGCGGGCGCGCACGAGCTGCTCGAGCGGATCGCGCAGACGGGCCTGTTCGAGGCGATCGAGCAGGCCACGTTCGGCGACGTCAGCCGGGGACTCGATGAGGGACGTGGCATCGAGGGCATCGTGAGCACCGAGGAGGGGTATTTGAACCCGCTGCTCGATCTGATGGGGCAGGCCAGCTATGCGTAAGGAGATCGATCTCACCGCGGTGAGCCCCTACGCCGACCATCTCGGCGACGGGCTCGTGCAGATGAGCTTCACGCTGCCGGTGCCCTACTCGCTTGCCGCGCGCGGAGCCGCGCTCGAGCTCGCCGGCAGGATGGGCTTCGCCGAGCCCGAGGTGGTCCACTACGAGCAGCTGACCGACGGGTACACCTACTTCGTGATGTACGGACGCTGCGTGCAGAGCGTGGACTTCACTGCGCTGCAGAGTGACGGCTTCGACATCGAGTACATGTCAGACGCGGACATCGAGCGTCTCGCCGCCGAGCGCCTGGGCCGCAGGATCGCGGTCGTCGGAGCGAGCACCGGCTCCGATACGCACAGCGTGGGCATCGACGCGATGCTCAACCTCAAGGGCTACCACGGCCATCACGGCCTCGAGGGCTATCGCTGCTTCGAGACATACAACCTCGGTAGCCAGGTGCCGAACGGCGTACTGGTGGCCAAGGCGATCGAGGTGGGCGCCGAGGTGATCCTCGTCTCGCAGACCGTGACTCAGCAGAACCTGCACGTGCAGAACCTCACCGAGCTCGTGGAGCTCGTCGAGGCGGAGGGCCTTCGCGATCGCATCGTGCTGGCGTGCGGCGGGCCGCGCGTGACCAACGAGCTCGCCAAGGAGCTCGGCTACGACGCGGGCTTCTCCAAAGGCACCTACCCGAACCACCTGGCCACGTTCATCGTGCGCGAGCTCGCGGCACGCGTGCCCGCGACCGGCTGAGCGTTGCTGCTCTCCGAGCTGGCGGCCGGCACGGGCAGGCTCGCGCTGGTCGGCCTCGCCAAGAACACGGGCAAGACCGAGGCGCTGGCCGCGATGCTGCGCGAGCTGGGAGCGCAGCGGACGCTCGTGGGGGTGACCTCGATCGGACGCGACGGCGAGGCACGCGACGTGATCGACTCGAGGATCGAGAAGCCGCGGGTGACGCTCCCCGCGGGCAGCCTCGTGGCGACCACCGATGCGCTACTGCGCTCGAGCGGCCTCCCGCACGAGCTGCTCGAGCGCACCGGCATGCGCACGCCGCTGGGCGAGGTCCTGCTCGCGCGTCTGCACGGGCACGGCCCGATCGAAGTAGCAGGGCCGAGCGCATCCGCGGATGTGCGCGCGGTCAGCGACGCAATGCTCGGCCACGGCGCCGAGCAGGTGCTGATCGACGGCGCGATCGACCGCCGCGCGGCGTCCTCGCCGGAGGTCGCCGACGCGCTCGTCGTATGCACGGGCGCGGTCCTCTCCGAAGACCTCGACGTCCTCGTCGCGCGCACCTGCGCGGCGGTAGAGCTCGCCCGTCTGCCGACGCCCGATGCCGACGGGCTGCCGGCGGAGATACCGATGGGCGCGCACACGGGCAGCATGCTCGTGGACGAGGAGCTGCGTGAGACGGCGCTGCCGCCGCGCTTCGTGCTCGCCGGCGACGGAGATCAGCTCGGCAGGCTGCTCGACGAGCACCCGCGCGCGCGCTGGCTGCTCGTGGAGGGCGCACTGCCGGATCCTTTCCTGCGCCTCGTGCTCACCTCGGCCAGGCGCCGGCGGCGCGAGCTGACGCTGGTGGTCGCCGACCCGACCAAGGTGTTTCTCGCCGATCGCGGCCCCGGCTGGTACGAGCGCCAGGGCGTGAAGATCCGGGCGCTGCGGGCGGTCCGGCTGCTCGCGATCACCGTGAATCCGGTTGCGCCGCACTCCCATCGCTTCGACTCAGCGCAGCTGCGCGCAAAGCTCGAAGAGGCGATTCCCGGGGTGCCGGTGCTCGACGTGCTCGACCCCGGCTACGCCGCGCTCAGGTACGGCGGTCGAGCATGTACGGGACGGCCGCGCGGATGAAGTCTCTGTCCGGGCCCTCCTCGGCGGTCGCGAAGGCCGTCTCGAAGGCGCCCAGCGCAGCCCCCGCGATACCCCGCGCGTAGGCAGCCGCGAACTCGATGCTCCCGTAGGAGCTCAGCAGTGCGCGGATCTCGGAGACCATCCCCGCGGTGCGCCCGGAACGTGCCAGTCCCAGGTAGCGATCGACGGTATCGCGATCGCGGCCGCGGGCGTTGCGCACGAGATGGATCAACGGCAAAGTCCGCTTACCCTCGAAGAGGTCCCCGTCGATCTCCTTGCCGTACTCGCGCTCGGTGCCCACCAGGTTGAGCAGGTCGTCCTGGATCTGAAACGCCGCGCCCAGAAAGAAGCCGAACCGCGCCATCGGCCGCAGGTCGGCCTCGCCCGCCGATCCGATCAGCGCACCCACCCGAAGCGGGTGCACGGTCGTGTACCAGCAGGTCTTGTGCATGACGAGATCGAGATAGTCCTCGGGCTTCAGCTCTTCGATTCCGTCTCTGCGCCAGCCGAGCTCGGTGGCCTGCCCCTCGAGCGTGCGCAGCGCCATCGCATCGAACTCCTGCAGCACGCGCTCGGCCAGATCGACCTCCATGCAGGCCGCGTGGCGGCGCAGGGCCTGGTTGGCGAGAACCGCGAGGGCGTCGCCGGCGTTGAGCGCCAGACCGACCCCGAACTCGGCCGGAAGGGTGGGCCGACCGCGGCGCCGCTCGCTGCCGTCGACGATGTCGTCGTGAACGAGAAACGCATTGTGCAGCAGCTCGATCGCCACCGCCACCGGCAGGATCTCGGCGTCGCCGCCCCCGAAGGCGCGGCTCGTGGCCACGCACAGCGCCGGCCGGAGCGCCTTGCCGGGTCGGCTCGGATACACGCGCGCGACGCGGTACAGCCAGCGATGGGGCTCGCCGTCGGGAATCGCGTCGAGCATGCAGCGGCGCACGAGGCGGCTGATGTCCTCGGCATAGGCCTCGACCAGGTCGCCGCCGTCGGCCCTCAGCACGGCCTCACCTCGACCTCGACCGGCATCCACAGCCGCGGCGCGCCGTCGGCTTGGATGGTGCCGCGGTAGATCCCCGCGCGCAGCGCGCCGGCGGCGAGCAGCGATACGAGCACCGCGCGGCTCGATCGCGGCGGGAGCTGCGCGATCTCGGCGGGATCGAACAGCATCTGCGCGGACTCGAGTACGGTGCCGTCGGGAGCCGTGAGCGGCCCGCAGCGCATCGATAACGGGCCGACGGCCGCGGACGTGCCGTTGTGCAGCCACACCTCGGTTGCCTTGCCGCCCTCGCCGTGCTCGGAGGACTCGAACACGACTCGCACGGGGGGCCCCACGTGGTCCGAGTCGACCGGGACCGCGACGGCACCGTCCTGCACGGGTCGAGCCAGCCCGCCGGCGACCCGCTGCAGCAGCTCGGCCCACGCGTCGAAGAGCGCCGCGTACTGGCGCTCGGATGACGACGAGCGCGACGAGGGGACGTCCTGATCGCTCGCCAGCATGCGCTCGAGGAGCTCGCTCGCAGCTCGCAGCGCATCGGCCTGGATGTCGGCCATCGCGCGCATCCCCGCGACCGGGTCGAACAGGGGATTCGAGCGCCCGCGGGCGTCTGGATCGTCCCCTTCTTGATTGCTGTTCACACCGCCCAACCCCCTTTCTGGTGCGCCTTGCCAGGAGTAGAGTACGCATACAACCAAGGGGGGCGATGTCCGAGATAGAGGCGATAGTCGGAATCTACGGCGCGGTCGACGACGCCGTGCGCAGCGATCGTGAGTTGCGCTCCGCGGTGTCGCGCCTGCTCCCGCTCTACCGCGACCCGAAGCTGCACTGGTACGACGACTTCGAAGCGTGGCTCAAGCGCAATCGACGCGACGCCGAGAGCGCCGAGCCGCTGTTCCCCCGCCTGCAGCCGGCGCTGGATGAGCTTGCAGGTAGCGCGCCCCGATGCCGCATGCGGGCTCGGCGGCTGTTCGCCCTCGCGGTGGCGATGCGCGCCGTCCCCGAGCTACGCGACCCCAACAGCGAGCTCGGGTCGCTCGCGGTGAGCGCGCTGCGCGTGCCCTCGCTCGCCGCAAAAAAGTCGCAGGCGCTCGACCTGTACGAGCTTCTCGCGAACGACGAGCTGCTGGTGAGCGCCGACGGCACCACGACCCACGATCTGAGCGCGTGGTGGGATCACCTGATCGCGACGGCTCACGCGCAGCAGCTGATCTCCGACACGACCGCCATGCGCCCGCGGCCCTGCTCGGGCCGGCTGCTGAAGATGCCGGGCGTTGCCGGTCCGGTCGCGGTGCTCGTGACGGAATTCGAAACAGAGGACGTCGAGTTCGATGCCGCCACGAGGTTCATCGAGCCGGAAAACTGGGAGCGGTGCATGCCGTGGTTTTGGTGTGAAATGCGGGAGACCGGGCGCGGGGTGCTGCCCGGCGAGTACCGCTACCACGAGGTCGTTAGCAGCAACTGCCAGCAGCGCGCAAGCGCCGCCTTCTTCGCCGAAACCGACCTCCTGTTCAACTTCATGTGGCTGCCCGACAAGGAACACGCCGAAGTCGCGCTGACCAACTATCAGCTCAGCGACGGGCGGCCGCTGGCGGGCGATTTGATCCGCGTCGATGAGGGCACGCTCGTGGTGGAAAAAGTCGGGCCGGGTCAGACGCCACTGAGGATCACGACCACGAAGCGCGTCCAGTTCTCCAATCCGTTCAGCACCGAGGCGCTCGCCATGATCATGTGCGCGCTCGGCTACGCGGACGTGTCCGGGGATCTGCTCTGCTGCGCAGCCAACCAAGCCGGCGTGGCCGACGCGGGAACGGCCTTCCCGGGCGAGTCACCCCCCGCCAACCCGCCCGGTGCGGCGCCCAGGGCCGCCAGCGCCCGACGCACCGCCGGCTCCTGGGCCGGCGAGCGCGAGAGCATGATCGGCGACGTGGTGCAGGATGCGGTGGGCATGTGGGCGAGGATCCTGCGCGAGAGCGCGGACGTCATGGAGCGCGGCGCAGCGGGTGCCGGCGCGAGCGCCCAGTCCCGCACACGCGAACGATCGGAGGGCTGACCGGTGGGATCCCGAGCAAGCGATGTCATGCAGGGCTACGCCGCGCTCGCATCGTCGCTGCTCGAAAGATGGAGCGCGATCGCCTCTAAGGCCGCAGCGAAGGTGGATGCCGGCGAATACACCGCAGCGAGCGCGGCCGAAGACCTGACCTCGAGCATGTCGCTCGCGACCGAAGGCGGGTTGCTGTGGGCCGCGGAGACGCTCGAGGCCTGCGCTGGCACCGGCGGCTTGCAAGGCGCGCCGAGGGTCGTGACCTCGCGAGCCTTCCGCGCGCCCGCGGGGGCCGCGCTGAAGCTGGCCGGCCCGCTCGTGAAGGGGCCGATGCTCGACTCGCTGCCGGTGAGCGCGGTTAGCATCAGGCCGCCCAAGCTCGGCGCCACCGAGACCGAATTCACACTCCACGCCGACCCAACCGGGCATTGCGGCGCCACCTACGTGGGGACGGTCAACGCGACGACGGACGCGGGAACCGTCCCGGTGAGGGTGTGGATCGTGGTTCCGTGAGCGAGGCGCCCGAGACAGCCGGCGACGAACTTGGTGCTCGCGTCGGCGAGCTGCGCCGTCTGACCATCATGTACTGCGATCTCGTCGGGTCCACCGAGCTCTCCGGGCGCTCGGAGCCCGAGGCGTATCGAGAGCTCATGAGGGGCTATCGCTCCGCCTGCCGCGAGGTCGTCGAATCTGAGTTCGAGGGCCACATCGTGCAGATCAAGGGCGACGGGATCCTCGCCGTGTTCGGCTTTCCGGCCGCCCACGAGAACGACACGGAGCGCGCGGTCCGCGCCGGCCTCGGCATCGTCCGCGCGGTGCGCAACCTGTCCGAGCGCGGTACGCCGACCGAGGAGGCGCTCGAGGTACGCGTCGCCGTCCACCACGGACCGCTGTACGTCGACCTGCACGAGGACGACGTATACGGCCTCGCCGCCAACGTGGGCGCCCGGCTGCAGAGCATCGCCGCGCCGGGAACCGTCGTCATCTCCGAGGAGGTGCGCGAGCTGGTGGGGCATCGTTTCGAGATCGAGCCGGGCGATCCGCAGATCGTCAAGGGCGTCGCGGAACCGCTGCAGCCGTTTCGCGTCCTCGGCGAGCGCCGTGTCCCGGTGCAGCGTTCGGCTGCGACGCCGCTCCTCGAGCGCGATGCCGAGCTCGAGCAGCTCCGGCAGGCATGGGCCGCGGCTTCGGCCGGCACCGCAGAGCGCGTCGCCGGAGTGTTGGTCAGCGGCGACGCCGGCGTCGGCAAGTCCCGTCTGGTGGCGGCGTTCGTCGCCGAGGCTTCCTCCCGCGGCGCGAGTGTCCTGCAGCTGCACGGCTCACCGTTCCACATCGACGCGGGCTTTCACCCGGTCCGGAGTCTGATCGAGCACCGCTGCACAATCACCGAGGACGCCGATCCGGCGACGCGCCTTGAGCGCCTTGCCCGCGAGGTGACGAGTCTCGGGCTGGACACCTCGAGCGCACTGCCGCTGCTCGCGCCGCTCGTCGGCATCGCGCCCAGCGCCGGCTACGAGCCCCTCGCCGCGGAAGGGCAGAGGCTCGAGGAGCAGATAGCCGAGGCCGCACGCGGCTACATCGTGGCCTGCGCCGGCGGGGATCCGGCAATCATCGTGGCCGAGGACCTTCACTGGTTCGACGACGCGACCCGCGCTCTGCTCGCCGCGCTGGCGCAGAACGGATCGCGCGGCCTGCTCGTGCTCGGCACCTCGCGCAGCAGCGAGGACGGCCCGTGGGAGGCGATCGAGCTGCGGCCCCTCACGCAAGCCGGCCGTCTCGAGCTGATCGACGCCCTCCAGGATGGCCTCGCCGAGTCCGAGCGCCTCGCGCTGGCGGCCCGCAGCGACGGCATCCCGCTCTACCTGGAGGAGCTCGTCCGGGCGGGCGCCGAGCCCCGCCCGGCAACCGCAGGGGGCGCGCCTCCGGTGCCTGGCTCTGTCCCGGCGGCGCTGTACGAGCCGCTCGTGGCCCGGCTCTACGTGACCCCGTCGGCGCTGCCGGTCGCCGCCACGGCTGCCGCCGCGGGCCAGGAGGTCGACCGCGCGCTGCTCGCCGCGACGATCACGCTTCCAGCCGGAGAGCTCGACTCGACGCTGCAGGCCCTCTACGACGCACAGATCCTCGAGCCGGTCGCCGGTCGCCCTGACCGCTACCAGTTCCGGCACGAGCTCCTGCGCGAGGTCGCCTACGAGCTGCAGCCTCCCTCGTGGCGCCGTAAGGTGCACAGCCGTCTGTGCGATCTGCTGACCCGGGGGGAGCCCGGTGACTGGCTCGTGGTCGCGTTGCACTTCGAGCGGGCCGAGCGCTTCGACGAGGCGGCGCAGGCGTACCGGGAGACAGCTGAAGCGGCCCGACGGCGCGGCGCCCTGGAGGAGGCCCGCTCGCATCTCGCGCACGCGATCGATCTCATCCAACCCCTCGCCGACAGCGACGTCGACCTGGAGGTCGACCTGCGCCTGCGACGGGCCTTTCTCGCGATGTCGCTCGACGGCGTGGCCAGCACGGACGCGGCGGCCGACTTCGAGCGCTGCCTGGAGCTCGCAGCCGGCGCCCCGCGGGGTGACGCCATGTTCAGCACGCTCATCTCACTGTGGGCATACCACCTGTCACGGGCCGATCTCGAGCGAGCACGCGAGACCGGGACGACGCTTCGTTCCGTGCTCGCCGGGTCACGCAGCTACTTCCGCGCGCCGAACCGCGCCGGCTTCGGCATGCTCGACTGGTTCGAGGGGCGTTTCGCCAGCGCGCTCGACACGCTCGCCTCCGCCACCGAGGAATTCGCCGAGGCCGACCACGGCCACATCGCCCCGCTGTGGTTCGTGCCCCACGACGCCAGGTCGGCGATGTACGTCTACCTCGCCGTCGCACGCTTCATGGCAGCGGACGTGGCCGGAGCCGACGATAGCCTCGCCCGGGCCCGGGAGACAGCGGAGGCGCTCGACTTCCCGCAGGGCCCCTGGAGCATCAACTACACACACTGGCTCGGCTCCTGGATGTGGATCGAGTCGGGCAGGCTCGACGAGGCCGGCGCCGCGCTCGAGCAGCTGCTGACTTCGAGCGCGTTGCACGGCTTCGCCACCTGGCAGTTGTTCGGCGCGACCCAGGGCGCGGCGCTGGCCGGGGTCGCGGCGCTCCACTCCGGCGAGGCCGACGCGGACGCGTTGATCGCGCGTGCGAGCGTGCTGGGCGGCTTCGTCGAGTTCTGGAAAGCGCTTGAGCTGCGGATCTTCCTGCCCTTCTACCTCACCACGTGCGGGGCGCTGCTGGCGGCCGCGGGCGACAACGACGGGGCACGCCGGCGCTATGAGGAATCGCTGCAGCTCGCCGCCGAGACGAACATGCGCTTCTACAGCGCCGAGACAGCGCGGCGTGTGGCCCACCTGGCGCCCGAGCGCGAGGCGAAGATCGCCGGCCTGCTGGACGCGCTGGAGCTCGCCCGATCGCAGGCCGCGCGACCGTTCGAGCTGCGCATCGCCCTCGACCTGCACGAGCTGCTCGGCGAGGACGCGCGCGGTTCGCTTGAGCTCGCGGTGGCGGCATTTCCGGCGAACGCCTCGACCGTGGAGCTCGAGCGGGCGCGGGCACGCGTGTCGCTGCGGTGAGGGCGCGGCAGCCCCGTGTCGCGATCCTCGGCGCGGGCATGGCCGGCCTCGCGTCCGCCTGGCGGCTCAGCGAGCCCGGCTGGGAGAAGGAGCTCGATTCGATAACCGTCTACCAGCGCGGTTGGCGGCTCGGCGGCAAGGGCGCCAGCAGCCGCGGGCCGAACGGACGCATCGAGGAGCACGGGCTGCACCTGTGGTTGGGCTACTACGAGAACGCCTTCCGTCTCCTGCGCGAGTGCTACGCCGAGCTGGACCGCGCCACGACGGACCCCGCTGCTCCGATCCGGACCTGGCGCGATGCGATGCTCCCAATGAACACCGTCGGGCTCGAGGATCGCAGGCCCGAGGGCTGGCACCACTGGCTCGGACAGTTCACACCCGACGACCGCGCGCCGGGCGAGCCCGAGGCCGGCGGGGCGGCGTTCAGCATGGCCCACGTGCTCCGGCGAACCCTGCAACTGATCATGGACTTCCTCGACTCGCTCCCCGACGAGCACTCGTCCTCGGGTGTGCTCGCGCTCAGCGGGTCAGCCGATCCTCCTCAGGGCCGAAGCTCCGTCGTGAGCGGTCTGCGAGTCAGCGTGCTGGCGGCGATCCTCGAGGCGTCCGCGCAGCTGCACGGCGCGATCGACCGAACCGGCGTCGCACGCTCGGTCGGGGCGCTTGACCGTGCCATCACGGCGACGAACGAGGCGCTGAGCGGCCTCGTCCAGGAGGGCGACGCGGATCTGCGCCGCACCTGGCATCTGCTCGCCGTCTTCATGGCCGTGGCGCGAGGCATGTTCGCCGACGGGATCGTGACCGATCAGCGCGGGCTTCGGGCACTGAACGGCGAGGATTTCCTCGACTGGATCGGCCGCCATGGCGCTCCGGCGGACGTGGCCGACTTCGCGTTCATCCGGGGGCTCTACGACCTTGCCTTCGCCGACATCGAGCCGGCGCGGCGCAGCCGGCATGGCGTGAGCGCAGGGGTCGCGGTGTTCCTCTGCTTGAAGATGTTCCTCGAGTACCGCGGGGCGATCTTCTGGAAGATGGCGGCGGGCATGGGAGACATCGTCTTCGCGCCGCTCTATGAAGCGCTGAGCCGCCGCGGCGTGCGCTTCGAGTTCTTCCACCGGGTCGACCAGCTGCACCTCTCGGCGGATCGCGAGCGGATCGAGGCGGTGACGGTCGGCCGCCAGGTCCGTCTGGAGCAAGGTCGCGAGCGCTATGACCCGCTCGTGCGCTTCGGCGGCCTTCCCTGCTTCCCCTCCGCGCCTCGGGTCGACCAGCTCGACGCGGGCCCCGAGATCGAAGGCCAGCCGCTCGAGTCACACTTCTGCGACTGGCCGGACGCGCAGCCGCGCGTGCTTCGCGACGGCGTCGACTACGACATGCTCGTGTTCGCGTGCTCGCTGGGAATGGTGCCGATCGTGTGCGGCGAGCTGATCGAAGATCGTCGCGAGTGGCGGGCGATGGTCGAGCACGTCAAGACCACGGCGACCCAGGCGTTGCAGGTGTGGCTGCGAGAGGACGAGCGGAAGCTCGGTTGGCCCCATCCGGGCGCGACGGTCAGCGCCTACGAGCAGCCGCTGCACACCTGGGCTTCGATGCCCCAGCTGATCGACGTCGAGTGCTGGCCCGTCGAGGACCGCCCTGGAGCGATCGGCTACTTCTGCGGCTCGATGAGGGCGCAGGACCCGCCTGACGGCGACTGGCGCGCCTATGTGGCGGAGCACGACGCGCGTGTTCGCGCGAGCGCGGTCGAGCTGCTCGAGCAGTGGCTGGCGCATCTGCTGCCCGGAGCCTCGAGGGACGGCTCGTTTCGCTGGGACTTGCTCTGCGGACGCAACGGCCACAGCGGACGCGACGCGATCGACACGCAGTTCTTCCTTGCCAACGTGGACCCCTCCGACCGCTACGTGCAGTGTGCGCCGGGAAGCGACGCCCACCGCCTGCGCGCCGAGGAGAGTGGATACGACAACCTCGTGCTGGCCGGCGACTGGACCGACAACGGCCTGAACGCGGGGTGCATAGAGGCGGCCACGATCTCCGGCCTGCAGGCGGCCAACGCTGTACTGGGGCGATCCCGCAACTACCGGATCTCGGGGCCCCTGCTCAGCTGACGGCGCCCTGGCGTGGGGCGGCTCGCGCGGGCTAGCCGGTCGCGGCGGCGGCGCCGCCGCCTTTGAAGTATTCAGCGTTGATCTGCGTGTAGTTCTGCCACTCGTCGGGGAGCTGGTCCTCGGCGAAGCACGCGTCCACCGGGCACGCCTCGACGCAGGCATCGCAGTCGATGCACTCCTCGGGGTCGATGTAGAGCATCTCGGCCGCGTCGTATCCGGGCTCGTCGGGCGTTGGGTGGATGCAGTCGACCGGGCAAACCTCGACGCAGGAGTTGTCCTTGGTGCCGATGCACGGCTCGGCGATCACGTAGGCCATTCGCTTCTTTCTGGGTCGTTTTTCGGCTGGTACCCCGGGGGCAGAGGCATATTGTACGTACCATGCTGCTGCTTACCGGCGCCACGGGCCTGGTGGGCCAGACGCTGCTGGGTGCTCTCCTGAGCGAAGGCACGAGGGTCCGCTGCCTCGTGCGCGACCCACGGCGGCTCGGCGCCCAGCGCGTGCGCGTGCAGATCGCGCTCGGCGACCTGACCGACCCGCCGTCGTTTCGCAACGCACTGCGCGGCGTCCACACCGTCGTGCACCTCGCGGCCGCCATCCGCGACCAGCCGAGCGGCTCGATCGAGGAGCTCAACGGCATCGCTACATGGCGGATGGTCGAGGCCGCGGAGCGCCAGGGCGTGGAGCGCTTCGTGTTCTTCTCGGCGCTCGGCGCATCGACCCACAACCGCGCGCGCTTCCTGCGCGCCAAGGCGCTTGCCGAGCAGGCCGTGCTCGAGGCCAGCCTCAGCTCGACCGTGTTCGCGCCGTCGATCGTGTACGCCCCGGGCGACCCCTGGCTGACGCTGCTCGAGCGGCTCGCGCTGCTGCCGCTGATGCCCGTCTCGGGGCGCGGGCGCGCCGTCTATCAGCCGATGTGGGCACAGGATGTGGCCGACTGCGTGAGCGCGCGCCTGCGCGCGGACTGGGACGCGCGCCACGCCCGCTACGAGCTCGCCGGGCCCGAGACGCTGAGCCACGACGAGATCGTGCGGGCGCTGCTGCGCTCGCTGAACAGGCGCCGCCCGCTCGTGCACGTGCCCACGCCACTCGTCTCGCGCAGCCTGCGCCTGCTCGAGGCCGCGCTCGGCCAGCGAGCCCCCGCGACATGGGACGAGGCGGAGCTGATGGAGGTCTCGATGACCTCGGCGCGTGGTGCCGCCGACGCCGAAGCGCTCGGGGTCGCGCCCGCGCGCCTGGCGGCGGTGCTCGGCAGCGGCTAGTCCAACACCTCCTCGACGAGCGGCGCGCGCCGCTGCGCCCAGGGCTGAGCCTCTTCGAGCTGCGCGGCGAGCGCGAGCAGCGCGCTCTCGCCCGCCGGGCGTCCCACGAGCTGGACCGCAAGCGGCAGACCGTCGTCGCCGTGGAAGAGCGGCACTGAGATACCGGGCTGTCCGCTCGCGTTGAACACCGGCGTGAAGGGCGTGAACAGGCCCGAGCGCGTGAACGTCTCCAGCGGTTCCGGCGCCGCGGTGTCGAGCGTGCCCAGCGGCAGCGGACGCTCGGCGAGCGCAGGCGTGAGCAGCGCGTCGAAGGGCAGCAGTTCGGCCACCAGCTGGCGCGAGTAGCTCTGTAGCCGAACCGACGCTGCCATGCTCTGCACGGCACCGACTTTGGCAACCATCGAGTAGATCGCCCAGCTCATCGGCTCCATGTCCTCGGCCTGCGGGTCGCGTCCGGCGATCATGCCCGAGTAGGCGATCGACAGCGCCACATAGCTCGAGAACACGAGCCCGAACAGCTCGCGCAGGCCATCGTCCTGCCACGGCGGGTCGAACTCCACGACCTCGTGCCCGAGCGAGCGCAGCAGCTCGGCCGCGTCGGTCACCGCTTGCGCGCATACCGGGTCGACGACGGCGTCCGGCACAGGCGGCAGCGTCGTGCAGGCGATGCGCAGGCCGGCGGGCGCGCGCTGGGCGCCCGCTGCGAACGGCTCAGCGGGCGGTGGCGCCCAGGTAGCGTCGCCCGGCTCGTAGCCCGCGAGCACATCGAGGATGGCCGCGGTGTCGGCGACCGTGCGCGTGAGCATGCCGCTGGTCGACAGCATCGACTCGCCCAGCTCGGGAGCGTTGGAGATGCGCCCGCGGGCGGGCTTCAGCCCGACCAGCCCACAGCACGCCGCCGGGATGCGAATCGAGCCGCCGCCGTCCGATCCGTGCGCGACCGGGACCATGCCCGAGGCGACCGCCGCAGCAGCGCCGCCGGAGGAGCCCCCGGGCGTGCGCGCGAGATCCCATGGGTTGCGGGTGGGGCCGAAGAGGCGCGCCTCGGTCGTCGGCAGGATGCCGTACTCGGGCGTCGTGGTGGTGCCCACGATCACAAACCCGGCCTGCTTGAGGCGACGTGTGACGTTGTGGTCGTAGTCGGGCACGTAGTCGGACATCAGCGAGCACCCGTAGGTGAGCCGCAGGCCCTTCACCGCGTTCAGGTTCTTGATGGCGACCGGCACGCCGGCAAACGGGCGCTCGTCGCCCGGGCCGATCTGCTCGGCGCTCGCGAGCGCACGCTCCGCGTCGACCTGGACGAAGGCGTTCAGGCGCGGGTTCAGCTCCTCGATGCGATCGAGCGAGCACTGCACCAGCTCGCGCGCGGAAACCTCGCCTGAGCGCACCATCTGCGCAAGCTCGGTCGCCTCGCGGAACATGAGATGGCTGTCGGACACTGCTCCTCCTCCTTTTGCTCGAAGTGGGACGGCCTCCGCGGCCGCCGCCGGCAACCGATGCCCGGTCGCAGAGCGTACCTCCACGGGCTTTCCTGCGACCATATGGCCCTGCCCACAAGGCAGCCACCCCGTCGGCAAAGAGCCCAGAAAGGCAATGCGATGAGCGAGGTCCAAACGATCAGCGAGGTCCAGTCGGGTCTGGAGGGCGTCGTCGCCTTCGCGACCGAGATAGCCGAGCCGGACAAAGCGGGAGGCGCGCTGCGCTATCGCGGCGTCGATATCGAGAGCCTGGTGGGCGTGGTGCCCTACGAGCAGGTGTGGGGGTTGCTCGTGGACGGCACGTTCCTGCCGGGTCTGCCGCCAGCCGAACCGCACATGCTCACCGTGCGCTCCGGCGACCCCCGCGTGGACGTCCAGGCCGCCCTCGCGATGCTCGCGCCGGAGTGGGGCTTTCGCGAGCTGATCGACGTCTCCGACGAGGAGGCTCGCGAGAACCTCGCGCGCGCGTCGGTCATGGCGCTGTCGTTCGTCGCCCAATCCGCGCGAGGCGCCGGCCAGCCGCCGGTGCCGCAGTCGGACGTCGATGATGGTCGCACGATCCCCGAGCGCTTCCTGATCCGCTGGCGCGGCGAGGCCAACCCGGAGCACGTGAAGGCGATCGACGCCTATTGGATATCGGCTGCCGAGCACGGCATGAACGCCTCCACGTTCACCGCACGCGTGGTGGCCTCGACCGGAGCGGACTGCGCCGCCGCGCTATCGGCGGCGGTGGGCGCGCTGTCGGGCCCGCTGCACGGCGGCGCGCCCTCGCGCGTGCTGAAGATGCTCGACGAAGTCGAACAGAGCGGCAACGCCGAGCGATGGGTGTCCGACGCGCTCGACCGCGGCGATCGCCTGATGGGCTTTGGTCATCGCATCTACCGCGCCGAAGATCCTCGCGCGCGGGTGCTGCGCCGCACCGCGCGCGAACTCGGCTCGCCGCGGGTACAGGTCGCCGAAGCGCTCGAGCAGGCCGCGCTCGCGGAGCTGCACGCGCGCAAGCCCGACCGCGTGCTCGCCACGAACGTGGAGTTCTGGTCCGCGGTGGTGCTCGACCTCGCGAGTGTGCCGCCCGAGCTGTTCACGCCGATGTTCACCTGTGCCCGCGTGGCCGGGTGGTCGGCTCACATCCTCGAGCAGAAGCGCGAGGCGCGGCTCATCCGCCCGACCGCCAAGTACATCGGCGAGGGCCCTCGCCCGATAGAGGCCGTGGGCTAGACCTGGACGGCGCCGGCGGCGGAGCCTACGGGGTGCCCGCGGGCTCGCGCCAAGCGACCCGTCCGCGCCCGCAAGGGCGCCTTAAGAGCCGGGGGACCCGGCGTTGTGCCAGGTCCCCCCGGACGCTCATCGGCAGATGAGCGGCGCTGCTGGAGCGTCTCTACATCATCCCGCTCATGTCGGGCATGCCGCCACCGCCGCCACCGGCTCCGTCCTTCTCCGGCACCTCGGCCACGATCGCCTCCGTGGTGAGGATGTTCTTGGCGATCGAGGCTGCGTTCTGCAGCGCCGAGCGGGTGACCATGGCGGGGTCGATGATGCCCGCGGCAACGAGATCGACGATCTCGTTGGTGGCGGCGTTCAGCCCCTGACCGGCCTTCGCGTGGCGCACGTCGTTGACCACCACGGAGCCCTCCAGGCCCGCGTTCTCGGCCAGCTGGCGGAGCGGCTCCTCGAGCGCGCGCAGCACGATGCGGGCGCCGGTGCGCTCGTCGTCGTCTGAGATCTCGCCGTCGGTGCTGACCGCGTCCGATGCCTGCAGCAGCGCAACGCCGCCGCCGGGCACGATGCCCTCCTCGAGCGCCGCACGTGTCGCCTGCAGCGCGTCCTCGACCCGGTGCTTCTTCTCCTTCATCTCCGTCTCGGTTGCCGCGCCCACCTTGACGACCGCGACGCCGCCGGAGAGCTTGGCAAGCCTTTCCTGGAGCTTCTCGCGGTCGAAGTCCGAGTCGGTGTTCTCGACTTCGGTTTTGATCTGGTTGATGCGGCCCTTGATCGCCTCGCCGTCGCCGGCACCGTCGACGATCGTGGTCGTGTCCTTCGCGACCACCACGCGGCGTGCGCGTCCGAGCTGGGACAGCTGCGTGTTCTCGAGCTTGAGCCCCATCTCCTCGGTGATCACCTCACCACCGGTGAGGATCGCGATGTCCTCGAGCATGCGCTTGCGGCGGTCGCCGAAGCCAGGCGCCTTGACGGCCACGCCGGTGAAGGTGCCACGCAGCTTGTTGACCACGAGCGTCGCGAGCGACTCGCCCTCGACGTCCTCGGCGATGATCAGCAGCGGCTTGCCGCTCTGGATGACCTGCTCGAGCACCGGCAGGATGTCCCGGACCGAGCCGATCTTCTGGTTTGCGATCAGCACGTACGGTTCCTCCAGCACGGCCTCCATGCGGTCCTGGTCGGTGACCATGTAGGGGGAGATGTAGCCCTTGTCGAACTGCATGCCCTCGGTGAATTCGAGGTCCATGCCGAACGTCTGGCCCTCCTCGACGTTGACCACGCCGTCCTTGCCGACCTTCTCGATCGCGTCGGCGATCACGTCGCCGATCTCCTCATCGCCGGCCGAGATCGTCGCCACGCGAGCGATCTGGTCCTTGCCCGAGACCTCCTTGGACTGCGTGGCGATGTTCGAGACCACCTCGTCCACGGCCCGCTCGATACCGCGCTTCAGTGCCAGCGGGTTGGCGCCGGCCGCGACGTTCTTGAGGCCCTGGCGGACGATCGCCTGGGCGAGCACGGTCGCGGTGGTGGTGCCATCGCCGGCCACGTCGTTGGTGGCGGTGGCCACCTCGCGCACGAGCATCGCGCCCTGGTTCTCGAAGACGTCCTCGACCTCGATCTCACGCGCGATCGTCACGCCGTCGTTGGTGATCGTCGGCGCGCCAAACTTCTTGTCGAGCACGACGTAGCGTCCCTTCGGGCCGAGCGTGACCTTGACCGCGTTGGCAACCGCGTCGACGCCCGCCTCGAGCGCCTTGCGCGCATCAGCGTCGTACTTGAGCTCCTTGTGTGCCATTTCCAGTTCTCTCCTTACGCGACCTTGGCAAGGACGTCCGACTCGCGCATCACGAGCAGCTCCTCACCATCGATCTTGATCTCGGTCCCGCCGTACTTGCTGTAGAGGACCTCGTCGCCCTCGCTCACATCCAGCGGGATTCGCTTGCCGTCGTCGTCGATCCGGCCGTCGCCGACGGCCAGGACCTTGCCCTTTTGCGGCTTCTCCTTGGCGGTGTCCGGAAGAACGAGCCCACTCGCGGTGGTCTCCTCCTCTTCGATCGCCCGCACGATAAGTCGATCGCCCAGGGGCTTGAGCTTCATGTCCAAAGAACCTCCATCTAGAAGATTGCGACCAGCGGCTCGGGGGACGAGCCGCTGCCCTCTGGCACTCTCGACAGCCAAGTGCCAAGTGCCGCCTAAATATATAGAAGATCCGGGGAGCTTTCCCGGGTATCTGGCACTCTAGCGTGGCGACTGCCAACGGCTGGGGGGCGTGCGTGCGGCTCGCCGAGGCTGGCCCTGCGGCCCCGCGCGCGCCACCTGCGACGCGCGCCGAGCGTCAGTTCTGCGCGCCCCCGAAGCCCTTCATGGCCTGCGTGACCGGCGAGGGGTTCTCGACGATCTGCGAGAAGCGCACGACCGTGACCGTGTCCTCCATCGAGACCTCGCGCCCGTAGATCTGTTCGAGGAAGTTGATCAGCTCCTCGTGGCGGCGAAACTCGGGGTTGTCGTGCTTGATGTCGCGGGGCGAGAGATCGGACACCCTCATCACCTCGACCTGGTCGATCACCGCTTCGAAGATCCTTTCTCGCGGCGAGTGCTGGTAGCCGATCGTGACCAGCACGAGCTGGTTCTTGCGGTACTTGCCCGACTTGTCGCCGAGTCGGATGGTTGCGGTCTTGCGACCCCGCTTGAGCTCGTCGGCGAAGATCGTCGAGTAAAAGTTGAGGACCTGCATCGAGGGAGTGTCCTTGTGTGAGGGCGGCTGATTATCGCGTGCACCGCCGACGGCGGCCAGAGCGCAGGCTATCGGTCTTTCTCCAGGTAGGCCAGCGCGCGTCCGACCATTTCGCGCTCGGCGGCGTGCGTGAGCTCATGCTCGGCCTCGCGCAGCGGAAGCCAGCGCGCCTCCTGCACCTCGTGGTCGTGGTCGGCGGTGTCGCCCCGCAGGTAGTCGAACAGCCAGAACTGGACGGCCTTGGCGATCGTGCGGCCGTCGCGGCGATACCAGTAGCGGACCTCGCCCAGCTCCCGCACCGGCTCGGCGATCACGCCCGTCTCCTCGCGGACCTCTCGTTCGGCCGCCTGCAGGGGCGTCTCACCGGGGTCGACATGGCCCTTCGGCAGAGCGAGCACCGCCGAGCCGTCTGCGGCCCGGCGGGTGGGCACGATGACGATCACGTCCGCTCCGCGCACCACTACGCCGCCGGCGGAGAACTCCCGCGCCCCGGCCGCCCTGGGGGCGCTGCCCGGCGAGCTAGAAGACATATTGCTCGAGCGCCTCGGGGTCGTGCACGATCAGGCGCCCTCGACCTTGCGAGATGACGCCTGCGCGCTCGAGCACCGCAAGAAAACGGCTGGCCGACTCGCGCGAGGAGCCGGCGAGCTGCGCGAGCTGCGCCTGGGTGGTCGTGACGAGCACGTCGCTGTGTCCCTGTCCGTCGGCGCGCGCCTCCGCGACCAGCTCTGAGAGCACGACCGCGACACGACTCTGCACGGTCTGGAAGGACCGTCGCGTGAGCCGCTCGTTGGTCTCGCGCAGGCGACGGCCCAGCGCGATCACGAGCCGTGTGGCGATCCCGGGATGCTGGCTCATGAGCCTGCGCATGTCCGGCCCGAGTATCGCGACCACGCTCATCTGCTCCACAGCTTCGACCGTCGCCGACCGCCGCTCGTCCTCGAACATCGCCAGCTCGCCGAAGATGTCTCCCCGCGCGAACGTCGCCAGCGTGAGCGTGCGCCCGTCGCTGTGGCTGCGCACCGCGCGCGCCTGCCCGGCGCTGACCACGTAGCAGGTGTCGCTCGCGTCGCCCTCGCGAAACACCGTTTCGCCCGGCTCGAATGTGCGCGGTACGGCAAGCTCGGCGATGCGCTCGAGATCGCTGCGTTCGAGCGTCGCGAACACCGGCACGTGGGCCAGCAACTCCACCACCTCAGCTGATCTCGTCACGGCCATTTCTGAGGGAATACCACACCGGCGCTGGCTCTCGCCGAACGTCGCTATCTTCAAACGATGGCCTCGTGCAGGCGCATGTTCACGGACGGACCGGGGCGTGCGCTGCTCGGCGCCTGCGCAGCGGCCCTGCTCGCCGCTGTGCTCTGTGCGCTCCTCTCCGCGCCAGCAGCGCTCGCCGCGCCCGCTGCAGGCCACACGCCGCGAGCCAACCCGCTGCAGGCGCTGCTTGGCTCGAGTGACCTGTGGTCGACGATCGACGTGTGCAGCCCCGCCGACCAGCCCGACTGGGTCGGCGTGCGGGGCTCGATGCCCGGCGACGGACACGCGCGCGATCACATGTACATGAGCTTTCGCCTGCAGTACATGAACACGACTCAGAAACGCTGGGTCAACATACCCAGCGCGGTCTCGAGCTATGTCGTGGTTGGGACCGGTGCCTCCGCGCGCCAAGGCGGCACGAGCTTCGAACTGAAGCGCAGAGCGGTCGCCTTGACCCTGCGCGGCGTGGTCAGCGTCCAGTGGCGCCGCGGCGCAAGCGTGCTGCAGTCGGCAACGCGTGCCACGAGCGAAGGACACCACAGCCTCAAAGGCGCGGACCCCAGCGACTACAGCGCGAGCACGTGCGTCATCGGCTGAACAGGCGCGGATCGTTGGTGATGATCCCGTCCACCCCCATCGCTTCCAGCCGGTTGATCATCGCGGCGTCGTCGACCGTCCACACGTAGAGCTCCCCGCCGCCCTCGGCGACAGCGCGCACCAGCCCGCGCGTGACCACGCGCCAGTGGGCCATGACCGCGTCGAAGCGACCCTCGCGCAGCGCCGCGCGCACGCGACGCGGGAGCATCGCGCGATAGCCCGTGAGCATCGCAAGCGCCGGTATCGCCGTGAGCATGTCGGTTGTGTAGTCGCGTCGCACGCGTGGAACCGACCACCCGAGGCGCAGCGAGGGCTCGGCAGCTCGGATCTTGGCGAGCCCGTCGGGGAACATCCCGCTGACGAGCGTGCGCCGCACCAGATCGCGCTCGCGCAACGCCTCCAGAACGCGCAGCTCATAGCCAGGCAGCTTGACGTCCACGTCGAGTTCGAGCTCCGCGAACTGATCGCCCGCGAGATGCTCGAGCGCGTCCTCGAAGCGCAGCGGGGCGCGCGAGCGCATGTCCTCGTAGTCGTGCGCCACCAACAGGCGTCCGCTGCCGTCGGAGCGCTCGCTGAGCACGTCCAGCTCGATCATGTCCACGCCATGCAGCAGGGCCGCATCGAAGCTCGCGAGCGTGTTGCCGGGCTCGATGTGTGCGGCACCCTTATGCCCCACACGACGCATGCGCTTCACGCGAGGCGGCTCGATCACGCCCTCCACGATGCCACAGTGGCGGGCGCAAACCCGACGCCGCCCGCTTGGTCTAACGCGAAGGCCGCGTGAGACGCTCAGGCCGCGTGCAGGGGGGCTGCGGCCTGGCGGATCTGCTCCGCGGCAGCACGCGGGCCGAGATACGGCGCCAGCACGATGAAGGCGAGCTGATCGGCCGCGCACGGCAGGCGCGACGCTGCGCCGCGCGCTATGCAGCCCGCGATGATCGCCCAGACTGCGCCAGCAACGGCTTCCGGAGCCACGTCGGGGCCGCGCAGCGGCCGCGGGGCGTCCTCGTGTGCAAGGCCGGTGACATCCTGGATCGCCGCCACGACGCGCACCACGGCCAGCGGATCGAGCTGCTCGATGTCGCTCCCGGGGCCTTCCAGCACCGCCGCGTTCGCGGCCAGGAACTCGGCGAGCAGGCATATCGCCCTGTGCACCGCGCGCGGCCACGCGGGCCCGCCGATGATGGGCGCGGGAACAGCCATCCGCGCCTCCTCGAGCAGGGCTTCGACGATGCTCGCCGTCCCGGCCCCGCGCGGCGGCGGCGCTCGCGACACCGTTCGCATCCTCGGCGGCGGTATCGGCGCGTTCAGCTGTATCGCGGGTGCGGGCGAGGAGCGGTAGGACTCGATCCAGTCGAGGATTTCATCCGTCAGCCCGAGCAGCTCGCCCTCGCGCGCCTCCACCAGTCGCCTGCGCACGATGTGGCGCACGCCTTCCACGATCGCCTTGGCGGCCACGGGCGGCAGTTCCCTTCCGTCCGGCGCACGCGAGAACGCGTCGCTGAGCAGCCGCTCGAACGTCGCTGTCACGAGCCGTGAGCGCTCGCTGGTGTGCGCCCCCAGCGCGGCCGAGTCCACGAGCACCAGGTGCGCGCCGCGCGGGTCCGCGGCGACGTCGTCGAGCACCAGCTTGCAGGCCGCATGGACGCGGTTGGCCCAGCCTCGCTCGCCGCTGTATGCGTCGACCGCACGCTTGCGTGCGCGCGCAACGACCACGTCATAGGTGGCCAGGAAGCAGTCCTCCTTGCACGTGAACTGCTCATAGAAGGCGCGACGCGAGACCCCCGCGAGTCGGATCACATGCGCGACTGTCGTGCTTCGGTAGTCGCCGCGCGAAAGCGCCTCGATCATGCCCCCATACATACGGGCGCGCTGGTTGCGCGCTACAGCGTCGCGCCCCAAGCCGTTGGGCCCGCGTGGGAGGCGCTTATAGAGAATCGGGAGCGTCTCCAAAGTTCCGCTCTTTGGCATAATTCGAAAAGTTAGACTATTTCGTTACAAACGTCCATGGGGGGAAAGTACGTAACGGATGACGTCCTAAAGGGTCCTTTTGCGTCCAGGGGACGCGGCTCAGGCCGTCAGCGTCAGCCGTCGAGGACCCGACTGAAAGCCGAGCTCGACGAGCTCCTGCGCGAGCGCCGAGGCAATCGCGGGCTCGCCGTCGATCCGCTCGAGCGACAGCTTCGGCACGCGCCCTGCGCGCACCGCGTCGGCGAGCGCTCGGAGCGCATGCGCAAGCGGCTCGGATTCGCCCGCGCGCGCCGCCATGCCGGGGTCCTCGGGCGCATCGACACCGAGGGTGATAAGACCACGCCCGCCTCGCTCCACGTACAGCAGCGGCTCGTCCTCGACCAGCACCACGTATGCGCCCGCTACCCGCGCGGGACGGCGCTCCTGACCCTCGCGCCTCGGCCACGCCAGAGCGCCACCGTAGGGCTGCGCCGGATCGGCAGCGGCGATGACGAGCGTACGCAGCTCGCCCGCGGCGGGCGCTGCGCGCAGCCGCTCGACCGCGCCTGGCAGCGCGAACTGCGCGCCGCCCATCCCCTCGATGAAGTAGCCGCGGCGGCAGATCCCCAGGGTCTCGAGGTTGCAGAACGTGTCATACAGCGCGGCGAAACCGCCCTTGATGCCCTCTGCCAGCACCTGCTCGCGCGTCACGATGCCGTAGCGCTCGAGCAGGAGCTCGGCGAGAACGCGCCTGCGCTCGACCGCCGCGGACACCCCCTGCGCCGCGGCCTCGAAGAGCGGCCGCGTGAGCGACCAGCGTCCCTGCACCTGCTGGCCCATGCGCGCCGAACGTGCGCCGGCGCGCCGTGCGCTGAAGCGCGAACGGGCGCTGATCGGGCGGCTCGCGGTCCTGCCGCCGGCGCCGGGCCCGGGCCCGGGCCCTGCTCCTGGTCCGGCGGGATGCTGCTCAGCGCGCGCGAGCGTGAGGCGCGGCGCGCGCAACGGCGCCCACGCGTCGTTTGTGACCTCGCCCGCCCAGACCAGGTCCCACAGCGCCTCGCGCAGCGCCTCAGCCGAGAGCTCGAGCTCTGAGAGCAGATCGGTGAAGAAGCACGGAGCCAGCGCGAGGCGCTCGCGCAAGAGCTCGTGCTCGCGCTCCGCCGGCGCGCTCCCCCGGGCCTGACCCTGGGCCGGCGGCGGCCCGATCGCCGCGGCGTCCTCGCGCAGGTAGAGCGCGACGCGCCCGGAGCGCCCGAGCGCCCCGGCGCCGACCCACACCACCTCGCCGCTCGCGCACAGGTGATCGAGCCAGGTCTGCGAGTAGGCACCGATTCGCCGCGGCAGCACGTCGCGCTCCCAGCACTCGACGGGCAGCGCGAGCCCCTGCAGCGCCACCAGCACCTCGCGCAACCGGTCGATTCCGGCGCCGCTCGGAGCGTGCCGGTCGACGCCCTGCCACGACGGCATGAACGCCGCCAGCCGCCGCTGCTCGGCGGGCTCGATCTCCTTGCGCAAGGCCGCGAGCGAGGCGCGCCGCAGGCGCCGCAGGACCTCCACGTCGCACCAGTCGCGCTCAGCTCCGTGGGCGCCCGGGCGCATCGAGGAGCGCTCTCCGCGTGCGAGCTCGCCGTTGCGCTCGAGCTCGCGCAGGACAGCACCGGCATCCACCCCGTAGCGAGCGTGCAGCTGAGCGCCCGTGAAGGGCCCGTGCGTCCGCGCGTAGCGCGCGATCAGCTCGCGCAGCGCGTCGGGCACGTCGGCGAGGAAGACCTCAGGCAGCCCGCCCGGCGGCATCGCTCCGAGCGCGTCGCGGTACAGGCCCGCGTCTTCGGCGGCCACGAAGCGTTCCTCCCCACCCACGCGCAGACGGATCGCGCGGCGTTCGCGCTGCAGCTCGCGCAGCATCGCCTCGACGTCGATCCCCTCGAACACGCGCTCGCGGACCTCCTGGAGGGACAGGTCGCCGAGGCCTCTGAGCACGTCGTGGAGCCCATCGCGGCCGGTCGCGCGCGTGATCTCCGAGCGATGCTGGAGGTCGTCCTCCACGCGGCTCAGCGCGCCGGGATCGATCAGCTCGCGCAGCTCCTCGGAGCCGAGCAGCTCGCGCAGGAGATCGCGGTCGAGCGCGAGCGCCGCCGCACGGCGCTCCGCGTTGGGCGCGTCGCCCTCGTACATGTAGGTGGCGACGTAGTCGAACAGCAGCGAGGACGCAAACGGCGAGGCGGTGGGCGTCTCGACCTCCACGAGCGAGACCTCGCGCGTGTGCAGCGCCGCGAGCAGTTCCTTGAGGCCGGGGACGTCGAGCACGTCGCGCAGGCACTCGCGGTAGGTCTCGAGCACGATCGGGAAGTCCTCGTAGCGGCGCGCGACCTCGAGCAGGCTCTGCGACTTCAGGCGCTGCTGCCACAGCGGCGTGCGCCTGCCGGGATACGCCCGCGGGATCAACAGCGCGCGCGCCGCGTTCTCGCGAAAGCGCGCGCCGAACAGCGCCGAGCCGTCGAGCTCGGCGACGACCGCCTGCTCCACCTCCTCGGGCTCGAGCAGCACGAGCTCTGACAGCGACAGCGGCTCGTGCATCCCCGCCTCGCCGTCCTGCGGCGCGTCGAGCTCGGGCAGATGCAGGATGATCCCGTCGTCGCTCCAGATCGCGTCGCACTCCAGGCCGAAGCGCTCGCGCACGCGCGCGGCGAGTGCGAGCCCCCAGGTCGCGTGCACGCGCCCGCCGTAGGGGGAGAGCACGCACACACGCCAGTCGCCGATCTCGTCGCGGAAGCGCTCGAGCACGATCGTGCGGTCACTGGGCAGGACGCGGGTGGCCGTTAGCTGCTCGCGCAGGTAGGAGAGCAGGTTGTTGGCGGCGTTCTCGTCGAGGTCGAAGTCGCGCTCGAGCGTCTCGGGCTGCTGCTCGACCGCCCAGCGCGAGAACGCGCCGATCGCCTCGCCGAGCTCCTTCGGGCGGCCAGCCGCGTCGCCCTTCCAGAACGGGACCGCGCCGGGCACTCCCGGGGCCGGCGTGACCACCACCCTGTCGCGGCCGATCTCCTCGATGCGCCAGGTGGATGCGCCGAGCAGAAACGTCTGGCCGGGTCGCGCCTCGTAGACCATCTCCTCGTCGAGCTCGCCCACACGGCGCCCGTCCGGCAGGGTCACCGCGTAGAGCCCGCGGTCGGGGATCGTGCCCGCGTTTGCGATCGCGAGCTGCCGCGAGCCCTTGCGCGCCCGGATCCTGCCCGCAACGCGATCCCACACGATGCGCGCGCGCAGCTCGCCGAACTCGCGCGAGGGATAGCGACCGTCGAGCATGTCGAGCACGTTTTCGAGCAGCTCGCGCGAGAGCTGTGAATAGGAGTGGGTGCGCGTGACGAGGGCGTGCAGCTCGTCAACCTCGACCCCCGCGATGGCGCCGCCGGCCTGCGCATCCGCGGCCTGCTCGTGGGCGACCGTGATTGCGACGATCTGCTGGGCGAGCACGTCGAGCGCGTTTCGGGGCACGACCGTCGGCTCGATCTTGCCTTCGCGCATCCTGCGCGCGACCACGGCGCACTCGAGCAGATCGCCGCGGAACTTGGGGAACAGTCGCCCGCTCGAGACCTGCTCCACGCCGTGGCCGGCTCGGCCGATGCGCTGCAGCCCACGCGCGACCGACTTGGGCGACTCGATCTGTACGACCAGATCCACCGCCCCCATGTCGATCCCGAGCTCGAGCGAGCTGGTCGCGATCAGGCATGGCAGCTCTCCGGCCTTCAGCAGCTCCTCGACCTTGAGTCGCTCCTCGCGCGCCAGCGAGCCGTGGTGGGCCCTTGCGATCTCGCGTTCCGCGAGCTCGTTGAGCCGCAGCGCGACCCGCTCGGCGGAGCGGCGGTTGTTGACGAACACGATCGTCGAGTTGTGCTCGCACACCATCTCCAGCAGCCGCGGGTAGATCGCCGGCCAGATCGAGCCGCGCGTGGACTCGCCGCCCGCGAGGGGCTCGAGCGGATCGCGTGCCGCCGGCGCGGACGGTTCTGCCATCGACTCGACCGGCACCTCGATGCGCAGGTCAAGGCGCTTGCGCACGCCCGCGTCGAGGATGCGCACCTGCCGCGTGGGACCGACGAGGAAGCGCCCGATCTCCTCGAGCGGGCTCTGGGTGGCGCTCAGCCCGATTCGCTGCAGCGGACCGCTGCGCGAAGCGAGCAGCTCGAGGCGCTCGAGTGTGAGCGCGAGGTGGGCTCCGCGCTTGGAGTGTGCGACGGCGTGGATCTCATCGACGATCACCGCCTCCACGCCCGCGAGCAGCTGCTGCGCCCGCGAGGTGAGCAGCAGGTAGAGCGACTCGGGGGTCGTGATGAGGATGTCGGGCGGGTTGCGCAGCATCGCCGCGCGCTCGCGCTGGGGCGTGTCGCCGGTGCGGATCGCCACGCGCAGCTCGTGCGCTCCGATGCCGCGCAGCGGCGCCCTGAGGTTGCGCTCGATGTCGTAGGCAAGCGCCTTCAGCGGGCTCACATAGACGACCCGCGTGCGCGCGTCCGGGTCCGCATCGCCGACACCGCCGATGCCCGCTGCGCCGGCGCCCGGCGCATCCGCGCGCGGGCCGCTGAGGCGGTCGAGCGCCCACAGGAAAGCCGCGAGCGTCTTGCCGGAGCCGGTCGGGGCCGAGACGAGCACGCTCTCCTGAGCCGCGATCGCCGGCCAGGCGAGCGCCTGGGCCGGCGTGGGGGCGTCGAAGGCGCCTTCGAACCAGGCGCGAACGCGGGGACTGAAGCTCGACAGCGGCACGTTTCGAGGCTATCGCGCTGCGCGCATACACTTGGCGCCGATGGAGGACCGGATACGCCTGTGAGCGGAGCCGCGGCCACTGGGCGCGCCGTCCCTGGCGCGTCCGCCGGCACGCCCGCCGGCGGCGTGCTGCCCTCGCAGGGGCTGCGCGAGGCGATCTCCAGCGAGTGGATCGTCGCCGATCCCTGGCGGATACCGCCGGAGTCGGTTCAGCCCGCGAGCATCGACCTGCGGCTCGGCGAGCACGCATGGGCGCTGCGCTGCAGCTTCCTGCCGGGCAGCGACTCGACCGTCGAGCACAAGAGCGAGGACCTGGCGTTCGAACGCATCGACCTGCGCGACGGCGCCACGCTGGAGCGCGACCGGCCCTACCTGGTGCCGCTGATCGAGGAGCTCCGCCTGCCCGACGACGTGCGCGCGAAGGCCAATCCGAAGAGCTCCACGGGACGCCTCGACGTGTTCACGCGCGTGCTCACCGACCACAACCACCGCTTCGACGAGATCGCGCCGGGCTATCGCGGCAAGCTTTACCTCGAGGTCGTGCCGCGCACATTTGCGATCCGCGTGCGGACCGGTCTCGCGCTCAACCAGGTCCGCTTGGTCCGCGGCGACGGGCGGCTCGACGATGCCGCGCTGGCCGAACTGCATCGCGAGCACCCGCTGCTCTACCTGGACTCGCGCCCGCTGCCGGCCGCGCAGCTTGCGCTCGGCGACGGCCTCTTCCTCAGCCTCGACGTGTCCGGGTCGGACACCAGCATCGTCGGCTACCGCGCGAGGAAGAACAGCCTGCCGATCGATCTCACCCGCAGCGGCGCGCTCAAATGGCAGGACTATTGGGACCCGGTGCACCCTGAGCGCGGCGGGCGCATCGTGCTCGAGCCGGAGGTCTTCTACCTGCTGCTGTCCGCCGAGGGGGTGAGCATCCCGCCCTGCTGCGCGGCGGAGATGCAGGCCTACGACCCGACCGCCGGTGAGCTGCGCACGCACTACGCGGGCTTCTTCGACCCGGGCTTCGGGTATGGCCGCGGTCGCCGTGAGCAGGGCAGCCGTGCGGCGCTCGAGGTGCGCGCGCGCGACGTGTCGTTCATGGTCGAGCACGGCCAGCCGCTGTGCAAGCTCGCGTTCGAGCGCATGGCCCAGGAGCCCGATGTGCTCTACGGCGCGGACGTCGGCTCCAACTACCAGGGCCAGCAAACGATGCTCAGCAAGCATTTCCTGGCCAATGGCGGCCCAACCGCGAGCAGCTGAGCGAGCAAGATTCGACTGGCTGACACTGCGCACTGCCGCGGTGCGTTTCACAACGCAGACGTTTATGATCCAGATAGTGGGTTTTGCTCGGGTCGAAATTCGGCCTAACATGAGGGTTGACCCGAGGCGACGGGCGGGTCTATTCTCGACAACAGGGGAAGCGCGGCGCCTTTGCCCAAAATGAGGCAACACAGCGCGAAGACGGCGAGCACCACAGGCGACCCGGCCTGGTCGGTTCCGAGCCTGCGCGAGCCGCGCTATTCGCAGTCGCTCGAGCGCGGCCTGGCGATCCTGAGCTGCTTCACCCCGGCTCGACCCGTGCTCGGCATCGCGGACATCGCCGACGAGCTCGGCATGAGCCGCTCGACGACCCACCGTTACGTGATCACGCTGGTCGCGCTCGGCTACCTCGAACAGGGCGCCTCGCGCAAGTACCGCCTCGGGCTTCGCGTCACTGATCTGGGCATGTCGGCGATGAACGCGACCGGCCTGCACGAGCACGCGCACCCCTACCTCGAGGAGCTGCGCCAGCGCACCTCATATTCGGCCAGCGTCTCGGTGCTCGACGGAAGCGAGGCGCTTCTGCTCGACCGCGTGCGCAGCTATCGCCGCGGGCAGGGCGCCGGCTCGATGCGCCTGCAGCGCGGGTCGCGGCTGCCGGGACACGCCTCGGCCGCCGGCAAGCTCCTGCTGGCGCACCTGCCGGACGCGGAGCTGCGCAGCGTGCTCGCCTCGATGACGCTGACGCGCATGGGCCCGAACTCGATCACGAGCAAGAAGGCGCTGCGCAAGGTGCTTGCCCAGATCCCCCAGCAGGGTTTTGCGGTGAACGACGAAGAGCTCGCGGAGGGGACGGTCGCCCTGTCGGCGCCGGTCCGCGAGGAGGGCGGCCACGTGGTCGCCGCGATCACGGTCTCGGCGCAACATTCGATGATCACCGCCTCAGAGATGGTCGAGGGGGTGCTCCCCAACGTGCTCGCGGCCGCCGCCGGGGTCTCAGCGCGGCTGGGCTACCGTCGCAACGGCGACAGGCCCGGCTGAACGGCCGCGGCGGCGCGGCTGCGTCGCTCGTCGCGTACTCTCCTCGCCGTGATGTCGCTGCGGCCTTCGATCAGGCGCCCGGCGGGGCTCCTGTGCGGCGCGATCGCCGCGGTGACGCTCGGCGCCTGCGCGAGCTCGGTCTCGACCTCTGGCTTCAAAGGCGAAGAACACGAAGTCGCCCAGGCGATTGCGAACCTGCAGGCCGACGCGACCGCGGGCGAACAGAAGAAGGTCTGCGAAAGAGACCTGGCCAAGGCCGTGGTCACACGCCTCGGCGGGATGAAGGGGTGCGAATCGGCGCTCAAAGACCAGCTGTCCGAGATCGACAGCCTGCAGGTCGAAGTGAGGTCGATCAAGCTCGCAGGAGGCTCCGCCACGGCGACGGTCAGGAGCACCTACAACGGCAAGCTCACCCAGAGCTCGCTCACGCTCGTCAAGGAAGGCGGCGGCTGGAAGGTGTCAGGCCTGTAGCGAGCGCCCGTACTGGCGCTCGTAGTAGCGGCGGTACTCGCCCGAGCGGATCGGCTCCCACCACCAGCCGTTCTCGCGATACCAGGCGACCGTCTGCTCGAGCCCCTCGCTGAAGCGCACCCGCGGCGCCCAGCCGAGCGCGCGCACCTTCTCGGAGGAGAGCGAGTAGCGGCGGTCGTGCCCGGGCCGGTCGCCCACGTGCTCGATCTGCGACTCAGACGCACCGGCGAGCTCGACGATGCGCCGCACGACGGTGATGTTGGCCTCCTCGTCGGGGCCGCCGGCGTTGTAGACCTCGCCGGGCCTGCCGTGCTCGAGCACGTGCCCGATCGCGCTCGCGAAGTCGTTCGCGTGGATCCAGTTGCGCACCTGCATGCCGTCGCCGTAGACCGGCAGCGGATCGCCGCTGAGCGCGTTGAGGACCATCAGCGGGATCAGCTTCTCGGGGTACTGATAGGGGCCGTAGTTGTTCGAGCCGCGGCAGATCAGCGTGGGCAGGCCGTAGGTGTGGAAGTAGCTCGACACGAGCAGGTCGGCGCCGGCCTTGGTGGCCGAGTACGGCGAGGACGGCGCCAGTGGGCTCTGCTCGGTGAAGGTGCCGACGTCGATCGAGCCATACACCTCGTCGGTCGACACCTGCAGGTAGGGAAGCTCGCGCGCACGGGCCGCCTCGAGCAGCACGTAGGTGCCTAGCGCGTGCGTGTTCACGAACGCGTCGGGCTCTGCGATCGAGCGGTCCACGTGGGTCTCGGCGGCGAAGTTGACGATCGCCTCTGCAGAGCACGAGTCGATCGCAGCCGCGACCGCCTGGGCGTCCTCGATCGCCCCGCGCAGGAACCGAAACCCGGGCCGCTCTGCGATGTCGTGGAAGTTCTCCTCCCGGCCCGCGTAGGTGAGCTTGTCGAGCACCGTCACCTGATCGCCGTGCTCGAGAAGGCGCTGGCGCGCAAAGGTCGAGCCGATGAAGCCGGCCCCGCCGCAAACGAGCAGTCTCATACGTGAATCATCTCAGGGACGCGCGGCGCTCACGAGCGAAGCACGCCGGCGCGCGCAGCGAGGTACCCGGCAAGCCCGTCCTGCCAGGGCGGCAGCGGCAGCACCTGATCGCGCTCTGACTCGAGCGCCGACCAGGCGGGACGGGGCGCGGGACGAGCCATCTCGGCGCTGCTGGCCTCCGCAACACGGCAGTCGATGCCCGCCTGGCGGAAGATCTCGACGGCGAACCCGTTCCACGAGACGTAGCCCGCGGCGGCCTGATGCACGAGCCCGGCGACCTCGCGCTCGAGCAGGCCGACCAGGGCGGGCGCGAGATGGCCCGTCCAGGTGGGGCATCCGACCTGGTCTGTGACCACGCGCACCTCATCGCGCTCGTGCGCGAGGCGCAGCATCGTCTCGGCGAAGTTGCGCCCGCCGGTGCCGAACAGCCAGGCGCTGCGCACCACCGTGTGCAGCGGCGAGGCCGCAAGCACCTGACGCTCGCCCTCGAGCTTGCTCTGGCCGTAGGCCGAGCCGGGGCCCGTCGGGTCGCTCTCCACATATGGGCGTGGAGCGCCCGAGCTGTCCGCGGGCGCGTGGCCGGCGAACACGTAGTCGCTCGAGACATGCAGCAGCCGCACACCGGCCTGCGCAGTCGCGCGGGCGAGGTTGCCGGCCCCGTCGGCGTTGACCGCATGAGCCTGCGCGCGATGCGTCTCGGCCCCGTCGACGTCGGTCCACGCGGCGCAGTTGAGCGCCGCGTCGACCCCGGCGCGCGCCAGCGCACGCTGCACCGCGGTCTCATCGGTTATGTCCAGTTGCGCACGAGTCAGCGCCACGAGTTCGTAGCCGGCGCGCTCGCCCGCGCGCAGCACGTCCAGCCCGAGCATCCCGGCTGCGCCGGTGAGCAGCAGCCTCACAGGATCGAGATGTCGGAGTTGTCCCCGACCATGAAGCGATACGCGCGAGGCTGGCGCTCGCCACGACGCACGGTCACGTTGCGGCCGAGCAGCGAGGACTCCATGCGCCCGTCCAGGCCGTCGATCGTACAGCCGGAGAGCAGGATCGAATGCTCGACCTCGGCGCCCGAGATCGTGCAGCCCTCTCCTATCGCCGTATAGGGGCCCACGTAGCAGTCGCGCAGGCGGACGTCCGCCCCGATGATCGCGGGGCCGCGCACGACCGTGCGCTCCAGGCGCGCTCCGCGCTCGATCACCACGCGGCCGTCGACCTGGGAGTCGACGAGCTCGCCGTCGACCCGCTCGATCAGGTTGTCCAGGATCAGGCGGTTGGCCTCGAGCATGTCCTCGAGGCGTCCAGTGTCCTTCCACCAGCCGCGTACGACGTGCGGCTCGACGCGCATGCCCGCGTCGACCATGTGCTGGATCGCGTCGGTGATCTCGAGCTCCCCGCGCGGCGACGGCGAAATCGCGCGGGCGGCGTCGTGAATGGTCGCGGTGAACATGTACACGCCCACGAGCGCGAGGTCGCTGGCGGGTTCGCTCGGCTTCTCGGCCAGGCGGACCACCCTGCCGACCCTGCCCGGCTCGGCCGCGCCGAGCTCCGCCACGCCGTAGTTCTCAGGGTCGGGAACCTCCGTCAGCAAGATCAGCGCGTCAGGCTGGTGCTCGCGGAAGGCGGCGACGAGGTCGGCGATCCCGCCCTGCAGGAGGTTGTCACCGAGGTACATCACGAACGGGCTCTCGCCGAGGAACGGCTCCGCGGTGAGGACCGCGTGGGCCAGCCCCAGCGGCTCGTCCTGGACTATGTAGGTGACGCCAACGCCGAAGCTCGCGCCATCGCCGACGGCCGCTTCGATCTCGCCGCCGGTCTCGGGCGCGATGATGATCCCGACCTGCTCGATCCCGGCTTCGGCCATCGCCTCGATGCCGTAGAAGAGCACGGGCTTGTTGGCGACAGGAACGAGTTGCTTGGCGCTCGTGTGCGTGATCGGGCGCAGGCGAGTGCCTCTGCCTCCCGACAGGATCAGTCCCTTCAACGGCTGCATCTCACCTGGCGGCGGCTCAATAGACGCCGCCCAGCTTGCGGTGATCCCAGCTCGTGCGCCGGCCCTCCACGAACTCCAGCCCGACGCGCTTGGGAGCCTGCGCGGCGATCATCGCGGAGAGCTCGTCGGCGAGCCGCTCGGCCGGGGGCGCTCCGCGCGGCACCGTGTAGCGAGCGAATATCTGCTCGCCGAGCGCGCGCACCGTGTCCACCTCGCGGTGCACAACGACCTCGCACTCGAGCATCGCGCCGCGCAGCTTCTCATAGCTCTCGCCGGCCTCCACCTGCACGCTCGCGCGCGCGTCACGCTCGAGGTTGCGCACCTTCTGCGAGGCGGCGTAGGTCCACGCCCACAGGCGCGGACCCGGCTCGCCCTCGGGAGCTTCGCGCAGCACGTACCACAGCGGCATCAGGTGCGGCCACCCGCGCGGCCCCAGCGTTGCGCACGTCATCGTGCGTTCCTCGTGCAGGAACTGGGCGAGCTCCTCGCCCGTCATCTCGATCTGCTTGCGCCGGCTCACGCGCGCGAACGGTACATGCCCGCGCCTGGCCCGCGTGGTCTGCTAGGCGGGCGCCGGCGCGACCACCGCGTCGCGCAGACGTGCGACCGTCGCGCGGACGGCGTCGCGCGCGTCCTCGGGCTCGAGCACCGCTGCATCCCCAGCGTCTCTGAGGATCTCACGCACGAGCCAATCGACCCCGGCGAAGCTCAGCTCGACCACGACCGCGCCATCGCTCCACTCCTCGACTACGCGCCGTGCCTCGCGCGCCCAGCGCGCCCGCTCGGGCGAGACCCACACGCGAGCCGTGCGCGACGCCTGCACCTCGCCGGTGCGCAACCAGCCATCGACCTCAGCGGCGGGATCGACCTCGGGTCGCGGCTCGAACTTCTCGCTGGTCACGGTCGCGCCCTTGATGCGGTCCAGGCGGAAGTGGCGCACGCCCTCACGCTCGGGGTCAAACGAGGCGACGTACCAGCCCTCGCGCCCGTTGGTGAGCGCGTACGGCTCGACCCGGCGCAAGGCGAGCTCGTCCTCGTTCTCCTTGTAGTACTCGAGCTCCACCACGCGCCGCTGCACGATCGCCTTGGACAGCAGGCGCGCGACGCCCGCGTCGTCGCCCGCGGCGCTCGCCACCTGCAGGCCCTGCTCCATCGGGTCCTCGCCCAGCGCGGCGACGATCTTCTCGCGCGCGGAGGTGAGCGAGCCCTCGGGGATGTGCTCGCCGATCAGGTCGATCGCGGCCACGAGCGCCTTGGCCTCGACCGGCAGCAGACGGGCGGGCCGATCGAAGTTGTCGCTGTAGGGCTCCGGATCGACCTCGATCGTGCCCTCTGACTCGTTGATCTCGGCGTACAGGACGTAGGAGCCTCCGCCGAAGTTGACGACGTTGAGGACGTTGACGTCCTCGCGCAGCTCCTCCTCGCTGAGCTGCAGCCTCTGGCACAGCTCGGCGATCGCCACCGGCTCGCCATCGCGGCCCGACTTGATGAGAATGCTCGCGAGCGTGACCAGACGAGCGAAGCGCTCCGGGCGGATCGCTGTCTCCGCCCGTCCCGAGCCGATGTCGGTGTCAGCGCCCGAGCCGCGCCGGCGCGCGGGACGCGAGGATGCCGCGAGCCGGGACGCCGCCTGCGCGGAGCTCCCGCTGCGCGAGCCTGCTCGCTTTGCAGGGCGCCGCGGCGCGGTCTCGCCGTGACGCTCCTCGAGTAGCTCCAGACGCCGCGCGTGCTCGCTTCGCAGCTCCTCGGGCCCGAGCAGCCGAGCGTGCACGCCCAGCCCGAGCACCCAGGAGACGAGCCCGCGCGGGCTCGAGTAGGGCGTGGTGAAGACCACATCTGCCTCCTGCGCGTCGAGCACGTCCTGGACCTCGCCGTCCTCGCCGTCGTGGGAGATCTCGGCTGCCGCGGTTATCTCCCCATAGCGGCCGAAGTGCCGTTCGATCTGCCACGCGATGCGCTCGGAGATGAGGATCCGAGCGCGACCCAGCTCCTCGCCCAGCTGCCAGTCGGCGCGGTCGGCGTAGGAACGCGGATCGAAGTCCACGGGGCGGTGGAAGTCGTGCTCGGCCTTGGTCGCATAGGACACCTTGCCGCGTATGCGCGAGAGCCGGAAGACGCGGATCGCCTCGCGCTCATGCGCGTGCCCGAGCAGATAGAACTGGCCGCCCTGGAACAACAGGTGATACGGGTCCACGCGGCGCGCGCTGACCTCGTCGCGCTCCATCGTGTAGTAGTCGAAGACGATCGTCTTGTTGCGAAAGATCGCGGTCTCGATCTTCGCCAGCCGCGCAGACAGGTCGTGACCCCCCGCCGATGCGGTGATGCCGAGCGCGACCGAGCGCTGCTCGGGCGCGCGCAGCGGGCTGGGACGGCCCCAGGTGATCTGCTGCAGCGCCAGGCGCAGCGGCTCCGCGTAGGCGAATTCGCCGTCGAGCAGGCTCAGCGCGGTCTGCAGCGCAGCGAGCTCCTTGTCGGTGAAGGCGATCGGCGGGAGATGGAAGTTCTCCGGGCGCAGCGAGTAGTTCTCCTGCTCGGCTGCGCCGTCGGCCGGGCGATCGACCGTCAGCTGGATGCGCAGCGACTCGAGCTCCGAGCGGTCCGCGTAGAAGCGCCGCGCGAACGCGTCCTCGTTCATGCCGCTGTATCCCTCGACATCGCGGCGGATCTCGACCGCGGTGACCGGACGGCGCTCAGCCATCAGGTAGGAGATCAGCGACAGCTGCCGGATCAGCTTCTCGGTGTCCTTTGCCATCGGACCCCAAAGATAGAAGCCGGCGGCGACCCGGATAGCTCGCAGGCCCTGCCCGCCTACGCTATTTGCGCACTTTCACGCCGCTTCGCGCGGGCGCTCGGGGGCTTGCGCCGGCGCAGCGTCCGCACTATCTACCTGCCCCGGCTCGCGTCCCGGGAAGAACGCGCTCGCGCCGATGCCCCTGTCGAAGGAGGACCAGGAGCGCCCCGGAGCGAGTTCCTTCTCGATGCGATCGAAGCTCCCGAGACGTCCGCCGAGGTTGTCGACCATGTGCACGAGCGTGGCCTCGCGCGTGCACGGCACGACCGGGCTGCCGTGCTCGAGCGTGCCGTGATGGGAGAGGATGATGTGCCCGATCGCCTGCGCGAGCGCGTGCGGAAAGCCGTCGATCTCCTCCATCGCACGGCGGACGCGGTAATAGCCGAGGGCGATCTCGCCGTGCAGCCGGCCCGCGTCCGTGAGCTCGATCGCGTGCGCATCGTGCGTGTATGCCTCGACCTTGCCGATGTCGTGCAGCAGCGCGCCGGCCACGGCCACGTCGCGCTCGATTCCCGGGAAGCTCGCGCTGATCGCGCTCACGGCCTGCGCCACGCCGAGGCAGTGCTCGAGCAGCCCGTGGCGGTAGGCCTGGTGGTAGTGCTTGGCCGCCGGAGCCGCGCGGAAGTCCGCCCACAGCTCACCGCCCTGAGCGAGCAGGCGATCGAGCAGGAGGCGCAGGTGCGGCTGCTGGATCGTGGCCACGAGCTCGTGCCACTCGGCCTCGAGCTTGCGGACGTCGCGCGCCGGGCCGTCGCTGAGATCCTCGGGCGCGAAGCTGCCGGGCTCGGCGCGCTCGAGCGCGCGCAGGTTGATCTGCGGGCCGAAGCGCGGGTGCACGGTGTAGCGGCCGCGAACCCGCACGGCCTCGCCGACGCTCGCGAGCTCCTCGACCTCAGCCAGCTCCTCCCAGACCATGCAGGCGACCGAGCCGCTGCGGTCGCCGAGCGTCAGGCGCAGGTAGTCGCCACCATCGCGCCGCTGACGCCGCTCGGCCTCGCGCACCGCGAGCGCCTGGTCCACCTCCATGCCGTCGACGAGCTCGTTGAGAAGCACGAAATTGAAGTTAGAGGCGCCTGCGGACAGTACGCCACGGCGCCTAAACTCATGCAAGCCCATGCTCGTGCACGCTCGCCTCAGACGAAGAGTCGCCGCCTGCATGCTCACGCTCTCGCTCGCCCTGGGCGCACTGCTGAGCGGGGCGACCGCGCTCGCGGGCGGCGCGCGGATCAGCGCGAACATCGCGGCCGGCGACTGGTGGCATCCCGTCCAGCAGCTCACCTGGTACTGGCAGCTGCAGGGCGCCGTCAAGAACAGCCACGCGGTGGCGGCGTACGACATCGACGGCTTTGAAAACAGCGCGGCGGAGGTGGCGACGCTTCACTCGCAGGGCAAGCGGGTGATCTGCTACATCGACGTCGGCACGGCCGAGAACTTCCGGCCCGACTACCACGAGTTTCCGCGCTCGGTGCTCGGCCGCTCAAACGGCTGGCCGGGCGAGCGCTGGATCGACATCCGCCAGCTCGAAGTCGTCGAGCCGATCATGGCGGCCCGGTTTCAGATGTGCCGCGAAAAGGGCTTCGACGCCGTCGAGCCGGACAACATCGAAGCGTTCTCGAACAGCAGCGGCTTCCCGATCACCCCGGCGCAGCAGCTTACGTTCAACGAGTGGGTCGCCGAAGCCGTGCACTCGCTCGGCATGGCCGTGTTGCAGAAGAACGACGGCGAACAGACCCCGCAACTCGAGCCCCACTTCGACGGCGCTCTCAGCGAGCAGTGCAACCAGTACCGCGAATGCGCCGACTTCGATGCCTACCTCGCCGCCGGCAAGCCCGTGCTGAACGCCGAGTACAAGCTTGCCAACAGCAGGTTCTGCCCCGCCGACCAGGCGGCCGGGATCATGGGCGCCCATTTCAACCTCGCTCTCAACGGCGTCACCTTCAAACCCTGCTGGTAGCTCCCCGCTGGGGAGAGCAGGCGCGGCGGCCAGGCGGCGTGGGCACGGCCGCCTGGCGGGCCGAGCGGCCTACGGCTCGAGCCGGTGCGGGCCGCGGTAGAGGAAGGTCACCTCGCGCACGTTCTCCTGCGCGCATAGCTGCATCAAGAGCCTCGTGAGGCCAAACCCAAAGCCGCCGTGGGGCGGCGCTCCGAAGCGGAAGAAGTTCAGGTAGTACTGGATCGGGCCGGTGTCGACGCCCTTCTCGCGCGCCTGCGCGAGGAGCTGCTCGGGGCGGTGCTCGCGCTGCGCCCCGGTCGTTATCTCGATGCCGCGCCAGAGCAGGTCGAAGCTCCTGGTCAGGTTCGGATTGTCGGCGTAGCGCATGTGGTAGAAGGGCCGCACCGTCGTGGGGTAATCGGTGACGAACACGAACTCGTGCCCATCGCGCTCGGCGATGATCTGCGACAGCGCGCGCTCGCTGGCCGGGTCGAGATCGTGTGCCTCGCCCGGGGCATCGTGTCCGTGCTCGCGCAGCAGCGCCTTGGCCTCGGCCAGGGCGATGCGCGGGAAGGGCAGCGAGGGCACCGTGACCTGGCTGCCGAAGGTGTCCTGCAATTCAGCGCCGTGCGCGTCGAGCACCGCGGCGAGCGTGTGCGAGATCCACGCCTCCTCGAAGGCCATCACGTCCTCGTGTGAGTCGATCCAGGCGATCTCCACGTCGACGCTCGTGAACTCGGTGTCGTGTCGCGATGTGAACGAGGGATTGGCGCGGAACACAGGCCCGATCTCGAACACACGCCCAAAGCCGGCGGCCATCGCCATCTGCTTGTAGAACTGCGGCGACTGGGCGAGGTAGGCCTGACGATCGAAGTACTCGACCTTGAACAGCTCGGCGCCCGACTCGCTGGCCGAGCCCATCAGCTTGGGCGTGTGGATCTCGATGAACTTCTCTTTGCGCCAGTACTCGCGCATCGCTTGCTCGACCGTGGTCTGCACTTCGAAGATCAACCGTCGGTCGGGGCGGCGCAGGTCGATGTAGCGCCAGTCGATGCGCTTGTCGAGCGAGGACTCCGGCGTGACGGGAAGCTCGGGCTCGGCCAGCGAGTCCAGCTCGAGCTCGGCCAGGCGCAGCTCGAGGCCGCGCAGCTTGACGCGCTCGTCGGCCACGACGGTGCCGACCACGCTCACCGCCGACTCGGCCGTGAGCGCGGACACGGCTCGGTTGAGCTCGCTCGGCGGATCCTCCTTGGGCAGCGCGGTCTGGACGAGTCCGGTTTCGTCGCGAAGGATCAGGAACTGCATTCGCTTCTGGTCGCGCAGCGCGTGCACCCAGCCGCGCACGCGCACCTGCTCGCCCAGGCTGCCCTCCAGCTCGCCGATCGGTGTCCGCCGCCGCACCCCCGGCACCCTATCGAGGCGCTGCTAGGCGGCGGCTTCCTCGGCGAGCTCGACCTGGACTGCGAACTCCTCATCCTCGAGAAGCTCGAGCGCTTCGATCGAGCCGGCTTGACGCAGGTCCTCCGCGCCCAGCTCGAGCGCGCGCAGCCGCTCGGCGTTGTCGCGTACGAGCACGCGGCCGACCGCTGCGCGCATCGGCCGGCGGGCGTCGGACTTGGCCTTGCGCACCTCTCTGAGGACCTCCGCGGTCACCTCGAGGGCGAGCTCCTCCTCGGGGACGGCGCCGGCGTCGCCCAGCTCCTGCTCGCTCGGCCAGGCCGCAAGGTGCACGGAGCCGGGCTGCCACCACGACCACACCTCCTCTGAGACGAACGGCAGGAAGGGGGCAAACAGGCGCTGGAAGACCGAGAGCGAGACGCGCAGCGCGCGGCTCACCGACTCGGCCACGCCGGGGGCGCGGTCATAGCGACGACCCTTTACGAGCTCGACGTAGTAGTCGCAGTACCACCAGAAGAAGGTCTCGGTGCGCTCCAACGCGCGCGCGTAGTCGTATTCCTCGAAGTGGCCGGTCGCGTCGGCGAGCACTCCGCGCAGGCGCGCCACCATCGCGCGGTCGAGCGGATGCGTGAGCGCCTCGCCGGCCGGCGGCAGGTCGGCGAGCGCGAACTTGGACGCGTTGAGCAGCTTGACCGCCAGACGCCGGCCGACCTTCATCTGCTGGGGGTCGAAGGCCGTGTCGGTGCCCGGCCTTCCGCTGGCCGCCCAATAGCGCACGGCATCGGCGCCGTACTCCTCGAGCAGGTGCATCGGGGTGACGACGTTCCCCTTCGACTTCGACATCTTCTTGCGATCGGGGTCGAGCACCCAGCCGGAGATTGCGACGTTTCGCCAGGGCAGCTGGTCGTGGTCCAGGTCCGACCGCAGCACCGTCGTGAACAGCCAGGTCCGGATGATGTCGTGAGCCTGTGGGCGAAGGTCCATCGGGAACAGGCGCGCGAACAGCTCGTCGTCCTCGCCGTTGTGAGCGGCGATCTGCGGCGTGAGCGAGGAGGTCGCCCAGGTGTCCATCACATCGGGGTCTGCGACGAAGCCCCCCGGCTGTCCTCGCTGGCCCTCCTGGAAGCCCTCGGGAACGTCCGTGGAGGGATCGACGGGCAGCTGCTCCTCGCGCGCGGTGATCGGCTGCTCGTAGCGCACGACGCCGTCCTCGTTGAGCGGATACCAGAGCGGGAAGGGCACGCCGAAGAAGCGCTGGCGACTGATGCACCAGTCGCTCGTGAGCCCGCGTATCCAGTCCTCGTAGCGCGCGCGCATGTAGGGCGGGTACCAGCTGAGTTCGTGCCCGCGGCGGATCAGCTGCTCCCGGTGCTCGACCGTGCGGATGAACCACTGGCGGCTGGTGATGATCTCGATCGGGCGCTCGCCCTTCTCATAGAACTTCACCGGCCGCACGAGCTGCTGCGGCTCGCCGAGCAAGTCGCCGGACTCCGTCAGCAGCTCAACGATTCGCCTGCGCGCCTGGTTGATCGTCTTCCCGCGCAGCTCGGCATACGCCGCGCTCGCCGCCGCGGCGTCCGAGGACTCCCATCCGGGGGCGCCCCAGGGCACGTCGATCAGCCGCCCGTCGGGGCCGAGCACCGAGCGCACGGGGAGGCTCAGCTCGCGCCACCACACCACGTCGGTGACGTCGCCGAACGTGCATACCATCACCAGGCCGGTGCCCTTGTCGGGCTCGACCAGCGGGTGCGTGAGCACGGGCACACGAGCGCCGAACAGCGGCGTGAGCAGATCGCCGCCGACGAGCTCGCGCCAGCGCGAGTCGTCGGGGTGCGCGAGCACCGCGACGCATGCCGGGATCAGCTCGGGCCGGGTGGTGTCGATGAGCGCCTCGCCGCCAACCCCGGGCGACGCGGAGCGAAAGCGAATCCGGTGCATCGCGCCGGGGCGCTCGCGATCCTCGAGCTCGGCCTGCGCGACGGCGGTCTGGAAGTCGACGTCCCACAGCGTGGGCGCCTCGAGCTGGTAGGCCTCGCCGCGGGCAAGCAGGCCGAGGAAGGAGCGCTGTGAGATGCGCTGCGCGAGAGGGCCGATCGTGGTGTAGGTCATCGACCAGTCGACCGACAGGCCGAGCCTGCGCCAGAGCTCCTCGAACGCGCGCTCGTCGCTCTGCGTGAGCTCGAGGCAGAGCTCGACGAAGTTGGGACGCGAGACCGCGACCGGCTCGGAGTCCGAGGGCTCTGCAGGCGGGAGGAAGTGCTCGTCGTATGGCACCGAGGGATCGCAGCGCACGCCGAAGTGGTTCTGCACGCGCCGCTCGGTCGGCAGCCCGTTGTCGTCCCAGCCCATGGGGTAGAAGACCGCCCTGCCGCACATGCGCCGGTAGCGGGCGATCGTGTCGGTGTGCGTGTAGGAGAAGACGTGCCCGACGTGCAGCGAGCCGCTCACGGTTGGCGGCGGCGTATCGATCGCGAACACGCGCTCGCGCTGAGCCGAGCGGTCGAAGCGGAAGCTCCCCGCGCTCTCCCACGCCTCGCTCCACTTCTGCTCGAGACCGTCGAGCGAAGGCCGCTCGGGGACGCCCTGGGGGATCTGTGCCGCCGTCAAGCCGTTGATCGTATCCGGCGCACGCCGGCGCACGCCGGCGCGTCCCGGCTGGACGGGCGTCGACGAGCGGGTAAGGCCGACCGGACCAGGGAAGCCTCGTGGGGGGAGCGGGCCGAGCGCGCCAGCGGGCGTCAGATGCGCGTCCGCCGACTCCGCAGGCGCGGGAAAGTTCCCGTGACGGCAGCAACCTTCATGAGAATGCTCTCATCTGCCTGGGTTCGCCGGTTACGGCAAAGGCCGCGGCGGATAGAGTGCCCGATCAGGAGAGAATCGCGCCCTGAGGAGAGCACTTGCCTGGTTGGGGAGCCTGTTGAGCATCTTTGCCAAGAAGGTCCTCGGAGTTGGCGGCGGCGTCGCCGTGGTGGGCGTCCTCATCGGCCTTTACGTCGCCAGCTGGGCGACGAGCTTCCCCAAGACGATCGTCGCAACGCCGAGCAGCACGGGCGGCGTCAACCTGACCGTCGAGACGGTAGCCGCGATCGGCAAAAAACTGAGCCCGTCGCATCCCGAATGGGTGTCCTACCTGATCAAGGACAACGGGCGTTGGACGCACAGCACGGTGTGGAAGGTCCCGGCCAACTCGGAAGTGCACATAACCCTCTACCAGTTCGACACCCCCACCGGTCTGCGCAACCCTTTTCTCTCCCAGGTGCAGGGCACCGTCGGAGGGACCGAGACGATCGACGGCAAGACGGTCACCTCGATCCCGCCCGAAGAAGCCTCGCACACGTTTGCGATCCCTGAACTGGGCGTGTTCGTGCCCCTTCCGGGCGTGCCGGAAGAAGCAAAGAACCAGTGCGAAGAAGGGCCGTGCGAAACGTCGGTGGCGCACCGCACGATCACCTTCACCTTCCGCACGGGCAAGCCCGGCCGCTATCGCTGGCAGTGCTTCGTCCCCTGTGGCGCAGGCTGGCTGGACGGCAACGGAGGGCCGATGCAGACGCTCGGCTGGATGGACGGCTACATAGACGTGGTGTAGGGCGATGAACGAACCCAACCACGCACGCCGCTTCACCACCATCTGGCTCGTCTCGGCAGTGATCGCGACGCCGCTGGTCGTGCTGCTGGTCGGCCCGATCATGTCGCCGGGCAAGGCGAGCGACCAGGCGTCGGGCGTGGTCACCGACAACACGGTGCTGATCGGCATGGCCACCCCGGTGCTGCTGCTGGTGGTGCTCTACCTGCTCTACGCGATCGTCTACTTCCGCCAGCCGCGTGGGGCGGCGCTCGAAGGGCCGGCCGTGCGCACCGACCCTCGCATCCAGACGAGTTGGATCGTGATCACCTCGGCGCTCGTGCTGCTGCTGGCGGGATACGGGACATGGCGCCTTGAGGAAGACTACGGCGCCGGATCGGGCAGCGGGCCGAGCCCGGTGACCAAACCGCCGGGTCCGAAGCTGCAGGTGCAGGTGATCGCGCAGCAGTGGGCGTTCACCTACCGCTGGCCGGGATTCGGGGCGATCGAGACTCCTCACCTGGTCCTGCCGGTCGACCAGAACGTGGAATTCCACGTCACCTCGCTCGACGTGATCCACTCCTTCTGGGCGATCCAGCTCGGGGTGAAGGCCGACGCCAATCCACAGGTCGACAACATCGCTTTTGTGAAACCGACCAAGGTCGGGGATTTCGAAATCCGCTGCGCGGAGCTGTGCGGCATCTTCCACGGGAACATGAACGACACGGGACGGGTGGTGAGCGATGAAGAATTCAACAGCTGGATCTCCCAGCAGAGGACCAAGTTCGCGGATGCTGCCAAGGTGCTTCCGCCCTACAGCTCGACCTACCTACCCGAACCGACAAGGCGCGGCGAATGACAACGACAACGTATGACGCGGGCAACGTGCCGGCCGCGCGGCGACCGATGTGGCGCCGGCTGATCGGCTTCAACCTTCTCAGCGCCGTCGTGCTGGGAGTCGCGGGCTACTACTTCGGCTGGTGGATCGGCCATGTCATCAGCGACACGAAAAGCTTCGAATTCATTGAAAAAACCAACGAGAACGATGTCGCGCTGCTGCTCGCGTACCTGTTTGGCGTAATCGGCTTCCTCGTCGGCCTCGGCTTCGCCAACTACCCGGTGGCGCGGCTGCTCGGCAGGCCGCCGTCGCTGCGCGAGAAGGAGGAGCAGGGGATCGGGCGCTACTTCGGCCTGTGCACCGACCACAAGGTCGTGGGCATGCAGTACCTGGTCGGGATCGGGGTGTTCTTCTTCGTCGGCGGCCTCAACGCGATGCTGATCCGCACCGAGCTGTTGCATCAGAACGCAACGGTGGTGGGGCCCAACCAGTACATCTCGCTGGTGGGCATGCACGGCACGATGATGATGGGGATGATGACCTCGGGCATCCTCGGCCCGTTCGCCAACTACTTCGTGCCGATCCTGATCGGCGCGCGGCGCATGGCCTTCCCGCGGATCGAGTCGCTGACGTTCTGGCTGCTGATGGCCGCCGGCTTCATCCTCACCTCCACCATCTTCTTCGGCGGCTTCCCGACCGGCTGGACGGGCTATGAGCCGCTCAACGACCAGGCGGTGATGGGCATGGACTCCTACATCGTGTTCTTCGCCCTGGTGGGAATCTCGATGTCGCTGCTCGGGCTCAACATGATCGCTACGGTGACCACGATGCGCGCGCCCGGCATGACCTGGTCGCGCCTTCCCATCTTCGTCTGGGCGGTGCTGGCCACCGCCGTGCTGATGGTGCTGGCGGCGCCGATGCTCGTGGCGACTCTCCTGATGGCGGCGTTCGATCGCACGATCAGCACCTCGTTCTTCCTGCCGGGCGGCGGCGGCAGCTCATACCTGTATGAGAACCTGTTCTGGTTCTTCGGGCATCCCGAGGTGTACATCCTCGCGCTGCCCGGCTTCGGGATCATCCTCGAGCTGATCCCGGTATTTGCGCGCAAGCCACTGTGGGGCTACCGGCTCGCCATCTCGGGGATGCTCGGAGTCAGCCTGATGAGCTTCTTCGTGTGGCAACACCATCTGTTCGTCAGCGGCATCAACGCCGACCTGCGTCCGTTCTACATGCTCTCCACGGAGATCATCTCGATACCGACGGGGTTCATATTCATGTGCTTCATCGGCACGCTGTGGCGTGGCAGGATCTCGTTCAAGGTGCCGATGCTGTTCTGCATGGCGTGGGCGTTTAACTTCCTCATCGGTGGCCTGTCGGGAGTGTTCCTGTCGGATACGCCGAGCGACACCGACACGCACGGCAGCTTCTTCGTGATGGCGCACTTCCACTACACGATCATGGGCGGACTGGTGTTCGCGTTCTTCGCGGCGATCTACTACTGGGTACCGAAGATGACAGGGCTGAACTTCAACGAGAAACTCGCGAAGACGCATTTCTGGTTGATGTTCATCGCGTTCAACTCGACGTTCCTGCCGCTGTTCGTGGCCGGCATGGAGGGGCAACCGAGACGCGTAATCTCCTACGCACCGCATCTGCACGGCCTCAACGTCTGGGTTTCGATCTCGGCCTTCGTGCTCGGGTTCTCGATGCTGATCTTCCTGGTCAACGTCGTCTACTCGCTCATCTTCAAGCGCGAAGCGGCCGAGCTCAACCCGTGGCGCTCGAAGTCGATCGAGTGGACGATCCCCCATCCGGTGCCGGTCAACAACTTCGAGCAGATCCCGGTGTTCGACTCCGATCCCTACGACTACGGGGTGCCACTGCCGCTGAGCGGGGCCCCGGCAACCTCGGCGGGAGCCGGCTGATGGCGGCGGAAAGCGAAAAGAAGCCGCTGGGCATGATGGTTCCCCCCGTGCCGGCCGGAGTGGAGATACCACCCGAGCCGCCGGATGTCGGCGCGCGCGCGCTGTCGGTCAGCGCGCGGCTGCTGGCGGGCGCGACCGTGTTCTTCTTCCTCGCCTACGTGTTCGCCTATTTCTACCTGCGCTCGCTGGATGTCGAGCACATGTGGCGGCCCGCTCACGTCGATCCCAAGGCCGGCCTGGGAGCGGCGATGATCATCTGCGTCGTTCTCAGCGCCACGCTGAGCATCGTCGGCGGGCGCCAGATGAAGGCGGGCTCTCGCGGATGGACAACCCCGGCGCTCGCCGGCGTGGTGCTCGGCCTGGTCGCGGTGGCACTGCAGTGCCTGGAGTACACATCGCAGAAGTTCGGCCCCACCGACGGAGCATTTGCGAGCGTTTTTTGCGCATGGACCGGTCTCTACCTGATCGCCGTGCTGTGCACGATGTACTGGCTCGAGACGCAGGTGGCCACCGAGTTGCGCGCGCGCCGCAAACCGGCGCACACGAGCCAGGAATCCGACATCAAGGAAGCCGACCGCCTGATCGCTCCGGGTCTTGACGCAGCGGTCTTCTACTGGAGCTTCCTCGCCGGGATCGGCGTCGTGATGTACGTGATCCTCTACCTGCTCTGATGCTCGCCGGGGCGGCGTCCGGCGCTTGGACCTGGTCGATAGACCCCGCGCTCGGCATCGAGGTCGCGATCGGGCTGCTTTACGCGCTCGGCAGCGGGCGGACGGTCACGCCCCAGCGCACCAGCTCCGAGCAGCGCTGGCGCAGCGCGTGCTTCTACGCGGGCCTCATCACGTTGGCCATCGCGCTCGACTCGCCAATCGACACGCTCGCGGAAAAGCTCTTCTGGGTGCACATGGTCCAACACACGCTGCTGATCGTGGTGGCGGCGCCGCTGATCGTGCTCGCACGCCCGTGGGCGCGGCTGTGGCGGGCGCTTCCGCTGTCCTCCCGGCGCTCACTGGGGCGGGGCCTTGCCCAGAGCCCGCGGGCGTCGATCCTGCGCATCGTGAGCCGCGCGCTCGGACGCCCGCTGAGCGAGCTTCGTGCTGTTCTCCGGGGTGTTGATCGCCTGGCATTTCCCGGTGCTGTTCGACGCCACGCTGCGCTCGCCCGCGCTGCACGCGCTCGAGCACAGCCTGTTCTTCTTCACCGCGCTGATGTTCTGGAAGCAGGTGCTGTCCTCCCCGCCGCTGCGTTCGTATCTGAGCGAACCGGCGCGCTGCGTGTACGTGGTCGGCGCGATGATCGTCACGTGGTGCTAGCGATCGTGCTCGCGCTCGCCCCGCATCCCCTGTACCCGGCCTACGCGCACGAGGCGAGCAGACCGGGCGGCATCTCGGCGCTCGCCGATCAACATCTTGCGGCGGGGATAATGTGGGTACCTGGGTCGGTCAGCTTCGTCGTCGTCATATTCGTGTACATCAACCGCTGGCTCTCCTCTGAGCGTGGGAACCAGCGGGTCTCCCGCCTGGCGGGCGAGCACTAGGAGAATCGGATGTCAAGCAGCGCGTTCCCACTCGCAGATAACTTCCTGACGGGATCGATTCTCAGCCTGATCCTGCCGCTGGGGGTGCTCATCATCGTGGCCATTTGGTACGTGGTTATATGGCTGGGCGGGATGGGCGAGCGCTAGCTGCGCCTGTCAACGCGCGGCGGCAGGGCGCGTGCGGAGCAGTCGGCCCGCTCGCGCCCGCCAGGCCGCTGTTAGCGATCGAGTACCGGCTGGAATGGGCGCTCGCGCCGTGCACGCGCAGCCTCTGAGCGCGGACGCTCGGGAGCCGGCCGTAGGGGAGGCTCTGCCACGTTGTGGCGGTTGAGGTGACGCGGGCGCGTCATCACGAACGCGAGCAATGCCAGCATCGCGGCGTCGAGTGCGACGTTGAGGAGGATCAGGGTTGTGAGGGTCATGGCTCCAGCCTGCCCGCCCTCCGTTAACAGGAAACCCAAGAGTCTGTGAGAACGCGCTCATCGATCGGCTGCGTCGCGCGCCCGCGAGGCTTGAACTGGCCGGACGGCCAGTGTAGGATCCCGTTGCCTCGGGATGAACCCGGGTCGCGTGGCCGTGCGTCTGCGGTAGGCCTGATCGAGGGCTCGGCGAGAGAAGCCGATGAGAGGGCTCCGGCTTGGCGGCGGCGCGTTATCTCAATCTAGGAGGGGTGAGGATGTCGGGTATCGGGAAGGCGCGTCACCGCGCTGGCCGCCCACCCGCCGGACTGTGGCGAGCGGCTGTGCTCGTGGTCGTGGCGGCGGGTTTCATGATTTTCGCGGGCAGCGCGCTCGCGTCCCGTGTGCTGATCGTGACACAAGGCGCACTGCCCAGCCAACCGCCGGCGAAAGTCAAATACTTCAACACGATCCAGTCCGCGGTGAACGCATCCATCAAAGGCGACTGGATCCTGATCGAACCCGGTACCTACACCGAAGAAGTGAAGGTCAACCGGAAACACTCCGGGATCTGGATCCGCGGAATGAACCGTAATACGGTGATCCTCGACGGCCAGAACAAACCACTTCCCGAAGGCTCGAACGGGATCGAAGTGCAGAAGGCCAACGACGTGTACATCGAAAACCTCACGGTCCGCAACTTCGACCGCGCCGAACCAGATGGGCCGGGCGGGAACGAGATCTGGTGGAACGGTGGCGAGACTCGAACAAATATGGAGCGCACGGTTGGTGGGGCCGCTACCTGACCGCGTATGACACCGGCCTGAACGGCGGTTACGGGATCTTCACCAACAACGAGAAAGAAGGCGAATGGGAAAACATCTACGCGTCGGGCTTCAACGACTCGGGGATGTATCTCGGCGCCTGCGCGGAATGTGAAGCTCGCATCAACAAAGCGGTGATGGAAGACAACGCGCTCGGTTACTCCGGCTCGAACTCGGGCGGCAACCTGATAATCGAAAACTCGGTGTTCGCGCACAACACCACCGGTGTGGCGCCCAACTCCGAAAACCCGGGCGACGGGCCGCCGCCGCAGAACGGCGCGTGCGGACCTGACCGTCCGTACAGGCCGGGGCATAAAGTGCTGCCGAAATTCACCACCACTGCGATCGCGCGCTGCACGATCATCCGCGACAACAACATCGAAGACAACAACAACCTGAGCGCACCCGACAACCCATCGACCGCCGCATCGCCATATGGGGCGGGCGTGCAGTTGCCGGGCGACTACGGGGACCTGATCGAACACAACGTGATCAAGGGGAACCCGACCAACGGCGTGATGATGTTCGAGTACCCGAATCCGTACCCGCCAACATCGCAGACGATCTTCTTCCAGGACGCCGGGAACGAGATCGCCAACAACACGTTCGAAGAAAACGGAGAAGCCGGTGAAGAATACTCCGGCGACGTCTTCTTCGAGGGTGGCGTGTTCGGAGAACGAGCTTCGACGAACGACTGCTTCTCGGGCAACTCGTTCTCGGGCGTGACGCATCCGGAAAACCTCGAAGGCACCTGGAACTGCACGCACAGCACGACGCCGAACTCGTCGATCGGCCTCGAAGGCGTGTTCTACCTGCTGCACCTGCAGGAACTCTCCACGGAAAGGACACCTGTCGCGCAGCCGGAACCGCCAGCCCAGCCGACGATGCCCAACCCGTGCACAGGGGTTCCTTCGGACCCGCTCTGCCCATAGCAGCCTCCAGGCGAGGCTGCGCGAAGTCCTAGGCGCAGCGCAGGAGCGCCGTCGTCCGATCCCGGGCGGCGGCGCTCCGCTTTATCCGTCGCCGGCAAGCCCCTGGAAGCGCTCGCCGCGCTCCTCGAAGTCCCGGTAGCGGTCGTAGCTCGGCGCGGCCGGTGAGAGAAGTACCGCGCCGCCGGCGCGCACGAGCTCGCGCGCCAGCGCCACCGCGTCGCCCAGGTCCTGCGCGTCGATCGCGCGCTCGGCGGGAGCTCCGGCGCTCAGCGCCTGGGCAACGAGCCGCGCCCCGGTTGACGGCACGCCGATCAGCGTCACGCCGCGCTCGGCGATCGCGCGGGCTAACCGCTCATAGTCCTGGCCGCGATCCTGACCGCCTGCGATGAGGACGATGCTCCTGTCCGGGGAAGCTGCCGAGCGCGGCCAGCGTGGACTCGGGCGTGGTCGAGATGCTGTCGTCGATCCACGATGGCGCCGTCGCGGCGCACGACGGTCTGCAGCCGGTGAGGCAGCGCACGGAAGTCGCGCAGCGCCTGCGCCAGCGGAGGGAGCTCGACGCCCAACGCTTCGAGAGCCGCGAGTGCGCCGCACAGGTTGAGCGCGTTGTGCTCGCCCGCTAGCGGCAGCTCGGAGCGCTCGAGCATCGGCACGCCCCGGCGCTCGACGGCGGAGCCGCGCGGCTGCCACCCGCCGGGCACGCCGAACAGCGACACCTCCGCGTCGGCCGCGCCCGGGAGCGCCGCCATCAGCCGCTCATCGCGCCCGTTGAGCACCGCCGCCCGCACGCCGTCGAGCGTGAGCAGCCGCAGCTTGTCCGCGCGGTAGGCCTGCTCGGAGCCGTGCCAGTCGACGTGCTCGCGAAACAGGTTCGTGACCAGCGCGACCTGCGGCCCGGTCGCGAGGTCGGCGATCTGGTAGCTCGAGAGCTCCACCACGGCGAGATCGCAGTCGGGGTGGTCGAGCAGATCGAGCGCGGGCACTCCGATGTTGCCCGCGAGCCCCACGCGCAGCCCGGCGGCCGCGGCCAGATGGGAGATCAGCGCGGCGGTCGTGCTCTTGCCCTTGGTTCCCGTCACGCCGATCACGCCGCCTCCCCCACGCTCGGCAAGCCACAGCGAGGTCGCGGTCGTGACGGGGATCCCGGCCGTGCTCAGCGCCACCAGCTCGGGCCTGTACCTCGAGACGCCGGGCGAGCGCACGACGATGTCGCACTGCGACAGCGCAGGCGCAGCTTGCGCGCCCGTCAGGAGGCGAACGTCGGGTGATCGCAGCGCCTCGCGCACGTCCGCCGGCGGCTCGCCGTCGAAGACCGCGAGCACGATCGTCGCGGCCGGCAGGCGCCGCGCCAGCTGGTCTGCGAAGGAGCGAATCTCGCGGCCGGCACCCCACACGCCGACCCGCAGGCCATCAAGCTGCGAGAACCGCACGAGCCTCCGCCAATAGCGCTGCGGGCACCGCGCGCTCCTCGCTGAGCGCGAGCACCGTCGCAGGATCGCCGGCTCCGGCGGGGCAGCCGGGAAGCACCTCCTCGACGAGGCGGCGAACGACCCTGTGTGAGCGCCAGCGCTCGTCGAGCGCGAGCATGCGAATTGCGGCGAGGCTCTCCATCTCCTCGCCGACGCACTCGAAAGGCTTGTGCCCTCCGGTCGCGGTCAGCAGCGCGAACCCCTCGTACTGGCGCTCGTCGTCGAGCAAATCGGCGCCGAAAAGCCCGCGCAGATGATCCGGGCTGCAGAACGGGGCGAGCGCGAGGAACACGAAGCGACACTTCGGGCACTCACAGCACCACGAGGCGCTGCGCCGCGCGGGGTCGCTACGGAAAATCGCGTTGCAGCTCGTGAACGCGGCGTGATAGCGATCCATGCGCGCGAACGCTCGCGCGATAGCGAGCTCTGAGGCCGGGCGCAAGACCGAGAAGCACTGCACCCCGCCGCCGAGCTCGGCGGCGGCCGCGTTGAGCAGGCGCTCCGCGCGCAGGCCCTTGCTGAACTGGTGGTTGACCTCGATGCCGTCCCACGTGAAGCTGCCGCGCGAGGCCGAGCGCTCGTTGGCCATCGCCACCGCGTCAAATCCGTTCAGCGCCGCGCTCAGCAGCGCCACGCAGGAGACGATCGCGGTGACCGGCACGTGCCCGTTGATCGCCCCCGCTCGGTTGAGCGAGGAGAGCTTCGGATCGAGGGTGCGACGCGCGAGCAGCCGCGGGAGCCCGGCGACCGCGACGGTGCGCGCGATCGGCGCGGCGTCCCCGACCGAGAACAGCGCGAGCTCGCATGGGGCGCGACGCACGATCTCAAGCGCCACGACCGAGTCCTTGCCTCCGCCCACCGGGACGAGCACGCGGCGCGGATCGGGCGCTGCTTGAGGGTGAGCTTCGGCGGGGGATGCCCAGGCACCGAACTTGGGCCGTGGCACGCCCTCGAGCGCGTTCGCGTAGGCGAGCTCGCCGAGACCCTCGGAGTAGAGCGCCTCGAGCAGCGCCGCGCTTGCGCGCGGCGGAAGGCCGCTCTCGCAGACGACGCGCCGCGGGAGGGCACTCTTGTAGTAGCTCACTCCGGCGACCCAATGCAGCAGCGACAGCAGGCCCTGCACGCCCGCACGCTGCTCCTCGCCGAGCGGCCCGTCGACCGGAAGCTGAAACTCCTCCACGAACTCGAGCTCATCGTCGAGCGCATAGCGAAGCGTCACGTGCCCGCTGCGATCGAGCTCGCGATCGAGAAAGCGGAAACTCTCAAACGACGACGGATCGAAGGTGCGAGGCGGCTGCCTGGCGCCGGTTGCCATGCGCATCAGCCTAGAGCGAGCGTCGGCTCGCGCGGGTGTCAGTCGTTGGCGGTGAGCGCCTGCAGCAGGTCGCTGAAGCGCTCGCGCGCGTGCTCGCGGCGCGTCGGCAGATGCTCGCTGGGCACCTCCTCAGGGGGCGGCGCGTAACCGGCCAGCACCTGGCGCGCGACGCTCTGACGGTGCACCTCGTCGGGACCGTCATAGATGCGAGCTGCGCGGGCGAAGCGGTACATCTGCTCGAGTGGCAGGTCGGTGGAGTAGCCGAGCGAGCCATGCACCTGCAGCGCTCGGTCTACGACGTCGTGCAGCACTTTCGCTCCGAAGAACTTGATCAGGGCGATGTCGGTGCGGGCCGCCCGGGCCCCCTGCGTGTCCATCACCCATGCGGCATGGAGCGTCATCAGCCGCGCCGCCTGCATCTCGGCGGTGCTGTCGGCGATCCAGTTCTGCACGGTCTGCTTCTCGGCGAGCAGCGAGCCATGCGCCTGGCGATAGGTGGCCCGCTCGCACATCATGTCGAAGGCGCGGCGTGCCACGCCCAGCCAGCGCATGCAGTGGTGTATGCGCCCGGGTCCGAGCCGCTGCTGGGCGAGGATGAAGCCCTCGCCCTCGCGTCCGAGCAGGGCCTCGGCGGGCACGCGCACCCCGCTGTAGAGGATTTCAGCGTGGCCCCCATAGGAGCCGAACTGCTCCCACGGGTGCTCCATCGTCGGAACGTCACGGACGATCTCCACGCCGGGGGCGTCCACGGGGACGACGAACATGGAGGCGCGCTGCGAGGGGCGCGCATCGGGGTTGGTGACGGCCATCACGATCAGGAAGTCGGCTATCGAGCCGTTCGAGGAGAACCACTTGTGTCCGTCGATCACCCACTCCTCGCCGTCGCGGACGGCACTGGTGCGCAGCTGCGTCGGGTCAGACCCGGGCGTATCGGGCTCGGTCATGCTGAACGCGCTGCGCAGGTCCCCGGCGAGCAGTGGGTACAGCCAGCGCTCCTTCTGCTCGGGCGTACCGGCCAGCGCGAGGATCTCCGAGTTACCCGAGTCCGGCGCCGCGTTGCCGAAAGCCAGCGGCGCGATCGGCGAGCTGCCGAGGATCTCGTGCATCAGGCCCAGGCGCACCTGGCCCATGCCCTGTCCGCCGAGCTCGGGCGGCAGGTGAGCTGCCCACAGGCCGCGCTCCTTGACCTCGGCGGCGAGCGGCGCGATCGCCATGCGCAGCCCGTTCAGGCCGAGCTCGTGCCAGATCGACTCGAGTGGCCAGATCTCGCGGCGCACGAACTCGCGCATCCAGTCAAGCTGCTCCTGGAACTCTGGGTCGGTGGAGAAATCCCAGCTCATCGGCCCGCCCTTTCTCTCGACGCGGCGCAGGTTTCCGCAAGCGTACGCCGTTGGCGGCGATCGCGTCCGCGAGGCGTCCGCGAGACCTAGAATCGACCGTGCGAAGCCATCGCAGCCACCGCCACCGCAAGGGAGGAGCGCAAAATGAGCAGCACGCCCGCCGCAGGCACGCCGGCCATGGTCACAGGCGTCGATTTCGTGGGGGTTCCCACGCGCGATCTCGCAGCCGCGGTCGAGTTCTACGAGACGACGCTGGGGCTCCCCCGCTCCGTCTATATGCCCGAGCGCAGCTACGCGGAGTTCGAGCCCGGCAATGTCACGCTCAGCGTCTTTGACCCGAGCACGGTGGGGATCGAGCACAACGTCAACCCCAACCCGATCGCGCTGCAGGTCGAGGACGTCGAGCAGGCGCGCGGCACGCTACAGGCGAGGGGCGTTCAGTTCGCCGGCGACACGCTGGATACGGGCGTCTGCCACATGGCCTTCTTCAGAGACCCCGACGGCAACGCGCTGATGCTGCACCATCGCTACGCGCCCAGGGCGCCGCGCGACTGAGCAAGCTTCGGGCGACCCTATCGGAGCACCTGCGCGCCGTATATTGCCCGCATGGGCGAGGCGACGAGGCTTCAGGCGACGCTGCTCGCCGGCGCGCGCGAGCTGCTCCGGATGCACGCGCGGGAGCTGCCTCAGCGCGATGACCTGTGCGGCGCGTTCTGCGGCGCGCTGGCGCTCGGCGCCGCCGGCATCGAACGCGGCGGGCTGCTCGATCAGGACGCCGTCGCGATCGCGGCCGGAAGCGTCGTCTCGGAGATCGCCGACCCGGCGTGCCTGCCCAGAGGCGAGACGGGCCGCCGCGACTATCGCCTCGCGATCCCGTCGATCGCGGCCGCGGAGCGTGCGGGGACCCCTGTCGACGGCCTGACGCAGGCCCTCGGCGAGCTCTCCGGCGGGCGCCTGCAGGCGCTTCCGTTCGCCGGCCCCTGGACCGAGCAGACGCTCGCCGGCCTGTTCGAGGCTGCGGCGACGCTCGAGCGACCGGTGACGCTCGTGGCGAACGTCGCCACCCACCACCTATGGGGCTCGCGCCCGAGCCTCGCACAGATGCTCGACCACCTGCACGACGGCGAGCTCGCCGGACCCACGGCGGACTGGAGCGTCGGCCATTTTGCGTGCGTTCTCGGCAGGGTGAGCGGACCACGCGGCTCGCTGTATGCGATAGCCGACACCTACCCGTCGCTGGGAAACGACGGCGTGCACATGCAACCGGGCGAGCTGCTGGCTCGAGCGCTGGAGCGACGCGACACGCCCGCAGGCGGGATGCTCGTCGTCGCGTTCGTGCAGGACGCGGCGGCGGTTCGCGAGGGGGCCGCCGCAGCGGGCCTGCGCGAGGGCCTGTGGGACAACGGCACCCCTGCCCGCGAGGCAGCGAGTTGAGCGACCACGCGCTCGTGGCGCTGGTGTGCTGCGACCTCGGCGCGATCGTGCGCGGACGCTCGCTGTTCTCCGGCGAGGTCGATCGCCACCTGCGCGACGGAGTCAGCTGGGTGCCGGCCAATCACGCGCTCACGCCGCTCGGCCCGCTAGCCGAACCGAACCCGTTCGGCTCGACCGGCGACCTGCGCCTGACGCCCGATCCCGACACGCGCACGCGCGTGCCGGCCGGCGGCGAGGTGCCGGCGCTCGATTTGATCATGTGCGACATCGTCGAGACCGACGGCGCCCCGTGGGCCGCCTGTCCCCGTCGCTTCCTGCGCGACACGCTCGCACAGCTCGAGAGCGGGCTCGACATCACAGTGCGTGCGAGCTTCGAGCACGAGTTCCAGCTGCTCCGCGACGCGCCCCCCGCGCTTCCCTTCTCGCTCGAGGCTCAGCGCCGCGCAGAGCCGTTCGCGAGCAACCTCATGCACGCGCTCGCGCACGCGGGACTGGCGCCCGAGCGCTTCTTCGCCGAGTTCGCGGCGCACCAGTTCGAGGTCCCGCTCGAGCCGTGCGAGGCGCTTGCGAGCGCCGATCGCGCGATCGCGTTTCGCGAGGTCGTGCGCGAGGTCGCACGACGAGAAGGCCTGCGGGCGAGCTTCACGCCGTTGCTCGACGCCGGCGAAGCGGGCAACGGGGTGCATGTGCACATCAACCTGCTCGACGCCGCGGGCCGCTCGTTGCTCTACGACGGTGCCCGCGATGGGTCCCTCAGCGAGGTGGGTGGCCAGTTCGCGGCCGGCATCCTCGCTCACGCGCGCGCACTCAGCGCGCTCACCGCCGCGAGCCCGGTGTCGGCCGCGCGCCTGCAGCCGCATCGCTGGAGCGCGGGCGCGGTTTGCGTGGGACGTCAGAACCGAGAAACGCTTCTGCGCATCCCACCGCTGGTGGAGCTCGCCGCGACCGACGCCGCGGCCCAGATGCGTCTCGAGTATCGCGCTGCAGACGCGAGCGCGAACCCATATCTGGCGCTCGGCGCCGTGCTGCGCGCGGGCATCGAGGGCATACGCCACGAGCTCGCGCCGCCGCCGATCCTCGAGACGGACCCGGCCGAGCTGGACGCCTCCGACGCCCGACGCTTTGGCGTGGGCGCCCTGCCGCAGTCGCTCGAGGAGGCGCTCACGGCCCTGCAGGAAGACGAGACCGCGCGCAACTGGTTGGACCCGCTGCTGTACGAGGCCTACGTGAGCGTCAAGCGGGCAGAGATCGAGGCGGTCGCGGAGCTAAAGCCCGCCGAGGTGTGCGCGCGCTATGCCGCTGTCTACTGACGAGCTCCTGGCGGCGCTGCTCGCCGGGATCGAGCGCGAGCTGCCGCTTGCGATCGACCTGCGCCACCGGCTGCACGCGCGGCCCGAGCTCGCGCACGCCGAGCACGAGACGTCTGCCGCCGTCGCACAGGCGCTGCCGGTGCCCTCTGAAGCGGCGGTGGGCACGGGCCTGATAGCGCGCGTCGGGCCCGCCGCGGCGCCGGCCGTGGCGGTGCGCGCAGAGCTTGACGGATTGCCGTTGAGCGAGCGCACGGGCGCCGCCTTCAGCGCGGACGGCGACACCATGCACGCGTGTGGCCATGACGTGCACATGGCGGCGCTGGTTGCGCTGACGCGCGCCGCGCATGCATTCGCCGACGATCTGCCCGCCGCGCTCGTGGCGGTTCTACAGCCCAGCGAGGAGGCTTATCCGTCGGGTGCCGAGCAGCTCGCACAAGGTGCACTCGCGTCGCTTGAACCGGCCGCGATCGTGGCTGCGCACGTGCATCCGGAGCTCGCCTGGAACACGGTGGCGCTCGACCCGGGCGCCGTGAACGGGTCGTTTGACGCCCTCGAGATCGTCGTGACCGGCGAGCCCACGCACGGCGCCTACCCGCACCGCGGGCGCGATCCGGTGCTCGCGCTCGCGCAGATCGTGGTCGCGCTGCACGCCGCGCTCGGCCGACGGATCGACCCACTGCGAGCAGCGACGCTGACGATCAGCATGCTCGAGGCGGGCGAGGCCGAGAACGTGATCCCGGCGAGCGCGCGGGGCCGCGGCGCTCTGCGTGCGCACCACGACGAGGACCGCAAGTCGTTGCGCACGCTCGCGCGGGAGGTCGCGCACGGCGTCGCCGAGGCCCACGGCTGCAGCGCAAGCGTCCACATCGAAGCGGGCGAGCCGCCGCTCGAAAACGACCCTGCAATCAGCTCCGCAGCTCGCGGCCTGCTCGTCCAGGCGGGCCTTACGCCAGCGCCTGCATGGCGCTCGTGCGGCTCGGATGACCTCGCGTTCTTCTCCTCGCTCGCGCCGCTTGCGATGGCCTTCGTCGGCCTGGACGGCGCCGACGGGTTCGTTCGCCGCCCGCTGCATCACCCGCAGCTATTGCCTCCCGACAGCGCCGTCGGCGCCGTCGCGCGCACGCTGGCCGTGCTGTACGTGGCCGGCGCGAGGGCGGGCGCGAGTTGAGCGCGCGGCGCCGGGCGCGTCAGGCGCCGAGCACCGGAGGCGCCGGCTGCACTTCGCCGCTGAAGCGCATGAACATGAAGATGCTCACGACCAGCGACCACGCGACCAGCAAGAAGAAGCCGACGATCACGATCGGCGGGATCAAGAACACGATCGCCATCACGATCGCCACCCATCCGAGCCACCGCGGGAGCAGGGAGCCGCGCAGTATCGCCAGTCCGTTGCAGATCGAGAACACGAAGCCACCGATGAGCAGGGGCAGGAAGCCTTCGTTGCTCACCAGGTTCACCGCCTGGGCGGCCTGCGGGCCGAGGTGATGGATGTTTTTTGCGAGGCCGAGTTCGACTCCGCTGAGCATGCCCGCCGTGACCGTCACCACCGCGGCCGCGGCCAACATCAGCGTGGCCAGCGGCTCATTGGCGGGGTTGCGGCGAAGAAACGCGCGCAGCACGCCGCAGAACAGCAGCAGAAACAGGAATGCCAACACAAAGAAGACCGACGAGGTCTTTATTTCGGAGCTGTGCAAGCTGTAATAGGTGACGACCTTGGCCGCGCTCGCGCTGCCTTCGGGGGTTTCGCCCCCGGCCGTGACGATGCCGATGACCGCCAGCACCGCCCAGACAGCACCTGTGAGTGCCACGAAGCGAACGTGTCGATCTTGCATGCCGTCCCCCCCTCTTGGGAGCTCGCGACTCTGATTCCCTCACGATTCGCGCACACGGCGTCCATTCCTGCAGCGTGACCGCTCGCGCAGGCGTGCGCCGGATCGGTGTCGGCGTGGCTAGGATCCACCGCAGTGCCCGAGCGCCCACGGCTGCGCTATGTGGATCCATACAGGCGACGGGGCCGCCTGTATCTCGCGCTCGCACGGCTGTCGGCCACCGGGGCCGGCGCCTGGTTCTCCATCAACGTCGCCTGGAAGATCGACCCGCACCTGCTGAGGCTCACGAACGGACGGTTCAGCACCTCCGGGCCGCTGGCCACAGCGCTGCTCGAGTCGCGCGGCGCGCGAACCGGTCGGCTGCGCCGGAATGCCACGCTCTACTTCCACGATGGGGATCGTGTGACGATCATCGCCTCCAAGCGGGGCTGGCCGAGGCACCCGGCCTGGTACCACAACCTTCGCGAGAACCCCGACGTCGTGTACGGCGGCTTGCCCTTCCGCGCTGTGGTCGTTGAGAACGAGACCGAGAGACGGCGCCTGTGGGATCTTGCCGACCGCGTCTTCCCCGAGTACGCGGACTACCGTGAGCGGGCGGCGCAAGCAGGACGGGTCATTCCGATCGTCCAGCTCGTTCCCCGCTAGGGCATCGCGCGAAGATGGTTGCAGCGCAGCCGGCGGGGATGTGGGAGTGATCGCAATCTCAGCGCCTCAGATCCAGGCGCAGATGGGCGTGCTCTTGTACCATCGCAGGCAAGGCGTTGCGCGCCTCGCGCTCGGGTTTGAAGGGGGAAACATGTTGAGGCGGCTGACAGCTATCTCGGTGATCTCGGCGGCAGTTGGGCTGGGCAGCTTGGCTCCGGCAGCATGGGGCGACTTGAAAGGCGTGCCCTATGGCACCCTCACACTGTCGGCGTCGGGAAAGACGGTGCACTTCACCCTGACGTTTCCGTTCGCGGTCAGCTCGTTTGACTTCAACTTCAAACGCAGCACCGCCGCAGTTGACGCCGAAGACAACCTGATCAGCATGAGCGCGTCGGGCTTTCCCGCCGGTTCCTGCGCGCCCCAAGGCGGCGGAGCGGAATACCCGGGCTGCAGTTTCACCCCAACGCTCGGCACCGTCAAAAATTTCTGGCCGACGATTCCTGCGAACACACCGATCGTCGGCGAGGTCCTGATGGCGCAGCTCAGCGGGGGCGACAGCGTCTTCGCCCTCGGCTGGAACGGAAACGAAAACCCGTTCATATATGGCAACACCGGGCTCCCGGTCGCCCAGACACACGAACGCACGGTCAGCTCGAGCTCGAGCACGGAAACCGCACCGGCCGGCAAGCGAAAGGTGCCAACGGTCCTCGGCAAGACCCGCACGAGCGCTGAAAAGGCGATCCGCAACGCGGGCCTGAAGGTGGGAGCGATCAAGAGAAAGCACTCGAGCCATACCAAGAAGGGCGATGTCATCTCCCAGAGCGTAAGTCCAGGAAAGAGCGTCGCTGCGGGCACCAGGGTCGGCCTCGTGGTGAGCGCCGGCAAATAGGAGCCGCCGGCCGGCGGCCGTGTAGGCCTGCCAGGTTGGCCGTTCGCCGGCTCCGCCAAGAGCGGCCGATCACCCGCCGCCGCGCTACGATCGCAGCGCGGTGCCCGAGCGCCTGTACTTCACCGAGTCGGACGAGGCGAACACGCTGATCGCCCGCGACCCGATGGCGCTGCTCGTCGGCCTCGCGCTCGATCAGCAGGTCACCGTCCAGCAGGCGTTCCTGGGGCCGCTGAGGCTGCGCGAGCGGATCGGAGCACTCGACGCGAAGACCCTCGCGGCCGCCGAGCTCGAGCCCGCATTCCGCGAGAAACCGGCCATCCACCGATACCCGTCGAAAATGGCCGAGCGCGTGCACGACCTTGCGGTTCACGTGCGCGAGAACTACGGCGGCGACGCCCGCCGCGTGTGGAGCGACGCGTCCGACACGGACACGTTGCGCGCCAACATCGAGGGCCTGCCGGGCTTCGGTGAGATGAAGGTCAAGGCGCTGGGAGCGATCCTCGCCAAGCGCTTCGGCGTCGCGGCCGCCGACGGGCTCGTGCCGGCACACCCCACCCTCGGGGACGTTGACTCCCCGCAGGCGCTGCTCGACTACCAGGCGGCAAAGCGGGTGCACAAGGCGGAGTGGACGAAGATGCGGGGCTAGCATGCCCGCCCCGCTGCTCCGCCTGGCTGCCGCGCTCGTCATCCTTCTTGTGTGATCGAGGATTCGGAGCTCGACGAGGCTCGCTACGCGCGCATGCGCTGGAACACGCCGTTGTCGGAGCGGCACGCCGACCTGCTCCTCGAGCGTCTGCGGGTCTCGGCCGGGGAGCACATCGTCGACCTCGGCTGCGGTTGGGGGGAGCTGCTGATGCGGGCCGTTGTGGCCGGCGGTGCGCAGGCGAGGGGTACGGGTGTCGACAGCGACACCCGTACCCTCGAGCGCGGCCGGATACTTGCTGCTCGCCGCGGCCTCGCCGACCGCGTGGCGTTCAGGGCGGGCGACGCCGCCGCCTGGCGCGAGCCGGCCGATCGGCTCCTCTGCATAGGCGCGTCGCATGCGTGGGGCGGGACGACGGACGCTCTGGTCGCGTTAGCCGCCGCGGTGGCGCCCGGGGGCACGCTGCTGTTCGGGGATGGATGCTGGGAGACCTCGCCAACGCCGGCTGCTGCCGCCGAGTTCGAGAGCGAGGTCCTCGCACTGGAGGCCCTCGTCGAGCACGCGAGCACATGCGGATGGCGGGTCCTCCATCTGAGCACGGCGGATCAGCGCGAGTGGGACGACTTCGAGGCCACGTGGCGTGCCGGCCGCCACCGATGGCTATCCGAGAATCCAGGCGACGAGCGCGCCGCGCATGTGCGCAGGGAGCTGGCCGACCAACTCAGACAGTACGTGACCGTATACAGAGGGGTGCTCGGCTTCTGCTATCTGGTCCTGGCCCGGTGACCCGTCGGGGGGCGCTGGCCGAAGCCACTCGTCTACGACCCCTCGAGCCTCAGGAGGATCGGCTCGAACAGCCTCAGCGAATATTTGTGCGCGGCAAAGCGGGTGCACATCGCAGCAGCTACAGCCTGGCTGAGCTTCGCGGCGCCGGCGCACGCGCCGCCGGTGCACGTGCAGTCCAAGCTCGCAATCCGCGGGAGCGTGCACATCTCCTTACATGCCCGCAAGCTGCCCGAACGCGGCTACTACTACGCGCGAGCCCATGCTGGACGATCGAAGGTCGGCGCGTGTGCAGTGTCGTGGCGCGGCCGGCGGAGTGGGCGTATCCGCACGGCCTGCCGACGCCGCTCGCAAGCGGCACGAGCATGATCGCGCGCTTCAGCGTGAAGTTCCCCTCCTAGGGAGCGGGCGAGCTGACACCCACTAGCCTGGGGAATCCCGTGCGCTCACCCGCCCTTGCACTTGCCGCCCTGCGACTGCGCCTGAGCGAGCTCGCGCGCCGTCCCGAGCTGGGGCCGTCGATCGGCCTGTTCGGAGCCTCGCTTCTCGGCTTCACGGCGATCGGCGCAGCGCTGCCGGTGCTTCCGTCCTACGTGCACGGCCCGCTTCACGCTGGAGACCTGGCCGTGGGAGTGGTGGTGGGCGCGTTTGCGATCACCTCGGTGGTCTGCCGTCCGCTCGCCGGCCGGCACGCGGATCGTCGCGGCCGGCGCATCGTGCTCGTGAGCGGCGCGCTCGCGATGGCGCTCGGCGGCGCGCTCTACCTGGTCGCGCACAACGTCCCGGAGCTCATCGGCGCGCGCCTGTGCGTCGGCGCCGGCGAGGGCGCCTTCTACACGGCGGGCGCGACATGGGCGGTCGACCTCGCCCCGCTACATCGGCGCGGCCTTGCGCTGGGCATGTTCGGGCTGGCCGTGTGGGGCGGCCTGTCGCTCGGCCCGCTCGCCGGTGAGCTCGTGCGAGCGAGCGCCGGCTACAGCGCCGTGTGGGCGCTCACCGCTGTGCTTCCGTTTGCCGGCGCGCTCATCGCCATGCGCCTGCCCGCGCCGCGCTTGGCCGCGCCGCCGAGGCACGTGGAGCGCTTCGCTCTTTTCCCCCGCGCCGCCCGCCGGCCCGGGCTCGCGCTGGCGCTCGCCAACGTTGGCTACGCGGCGCTCGCCGGCTTCGTCGTGCTGCTGCTGCACGCACGCGGGATCGGCGGAGGCGCGGTCGTGTTCACCGCGTTTGCGATCGCGGTGTTCGCGAGCCGGCTCGTGCTCGGTCGCGTGCCCGACCGCGCGGGAGCCCGCCCTGTGGCGACGCTCGCGGGGCTGCTCGACGCGCTGGGCCTCACGATCATCGCGCTCGCGACCTCTCTCACCGCCGCTCTGGTGGGAGCGGTCGTCATGGGGGTCGGCTTCTCGCTGCTGTTCCCGGCGCTCGCATTGATGGTGGTGCGCGACGTCGGCGACGATCGCCGCGGCTCGGCGCTGGGTGCGTTCACTGCGTTCTTCGACATCGGCGTGGGACTGGGCGGTCCGGCCGCCGGACTCATCGCCTCGCTCGCCGGCTATCCGGCCGTGTTCGTGTTCTCGGCGCTCGCGGCGCTGGGGACGGCCGCGCTCGCGATGAGCTCCAGGCGCCGGGCCGTGGTCTATGAAACCGGCGGCGGGGTGCCGTCGACGCTTGCCGCAAGCGCCGGGTCCCAGGCGCATACCGCGCAGGCGTGACGGAAGGCCGAGCGCGCGAACTCGAGCGCCTCGCCGCGCGGGTCGGCGCTGCCTGCGAGGTCCTGGTGATCGAGCACGTACTCGCCCAGCTGCTCCTCCCAGCGCGCCGCCGGGGGGCTCAGCGAAGCGCCGGCGAAGTCGTCGGGCGCCGGGTGCGCGTATGCATAGAAGGCGGCCCGGGGGTAGCGTGAATCGCCGGGCCACCAGCCGACCTCGATCTCCTGCGCATTCATCGCGTTGCGCATGATGAAATCCTGCGAAGGCGGCTCGGCCGACTCGCCCGAGAAGAGGACCACGGCCAGATCGAATGAGCCCCACCATGCGTTGACCGGGGTCGAGCGTCCGCGGTAGGGCGCGCGCAAGGCGCTGAGCACGAGCGCCGCCTCGGTGGCCGCGTTGAAGTAGAGCTCGACCTGGCCGGGGTCGTATGTGGCGTGCTCGTCGTCCTCGTCGAGCGCCACAGACCAGGGAACCTCCTGCGGAGTCGGATCGATCTCGACGACACCGGCGAGCTCTTGCACGGCCCCAAGCAGATCGCGCGTGACCTCGCCGACCGCGCGGTTGGGGACCAACGGCACGCGTCGTGCTCGCCCGTCGCTGTGTTCGACGAGCGCATCGTGGCGGTGCAGGTCGAGCGCAACCACCACCGCCCCTGATTCATCGGGCGCCGGCAGAGGCAGCGTTTCCCAGCCGCGTGCGCTCAGGCGCAGCGCGGCATGAAGGAGCTGCGGCTCCGGCGGCGCAAGCCGCACTGCGAGCTTGCCGAGCACCTGGGTGTGCGCGTGCAGGGTGTCGCAGGTTGCGCTCCACTGCTCATAGGAAAGCGCCATCCACCCAGCCGCCATGACCGCAAGTTAGCGGGCGAGCGGCGCACCCGCCCGCCCACATGTCGCTCTAACGCCGGCGCCTAGGTCGCCGCGAGCCGCCTGCGCAGGTGCTCCTTGCCCTGCTCGGCGCCCTTGCGGCTCTCGCTCTGTGCGCGGCGGAAGAAATCCGCGAGCTCCGCGTCCCCCTCCCGTTCCGCGTCGTTCGCGTACAGCTCGAGCCTCAGCGCATTGCTGAGGCACTTCTCTACGAACCAGATCAGGTTGAAGTCCTTGTCGCTCGTACCGGTGATGTCACCGGTCTCCTCCAATATCGCGGTGGTCACAGCTCCTCCAATCGTCGTGACTTCTCGCCACTCAACGTCTACCCCGCGCATGTGAGGCGAAACTCGTAGGGCTGCGCAGCGGCGACGATCGCCGAGCCGGCTAGGGCTCGGGCAGGTGCTCGATCTCGGGCGGCCGCCTCGCGGGCGAAGGGCGAGTCGCCCTGCGCCAGCTCGATCCAGCGCGGGAACGACCATGCCACGCCCGCGCGCGGGAGGGCGCTGAGCGCGGGGTCGCGCCGCTCTCCGAAGACGAGCACGTCGAGACCCTCGGCACCTGCTCGGAGGGTGTGCGCACCTCGCTTGGGCCGGTGCACGATCACATCGCCGGCCACAACCTCATACGTCGCGCCGTCCTGCCACAAGAGGCCATCGCCGCCGAGCACGAAGAAGATCTCCTCGTCGGCGCCGTGCTCATGTGCGGGCGTCGAGAAGTAGCCGGCTGCCACCTCTATGCGTCGCAGGCCCACCCCCACCGTTCCCACGCTGCGGCCGAGATCGCGCCAGCTGCTGTTCAGATGGCCGATCGCGAGCTCACGCGACTCGCTCTCGTACAGGTTCGCGATCGCCGGGCGCATCATGCGCGACGCTATCAGCGTTCGCGTCGGTCAGAGCCCCCGCACGCGGGCTCTCGAGCGGGCCCGCAAGCCGCAGGCGCGGACGCGCGGACGCGGCGTGTGGCTCGCCGCGCAGGAGCGCTCCCGCGGCGAGCGCGCCGGCCAAGCAGATGGCGGCGCCGATCCCGAAGGCGAGCTGATAGCCGCTCGAGATGGCCCCGAGGCTGGTGGCGCCGGCGGCGAGCTGGCTGCGGCTGTGCGTCGCCGCAATCGTGCTCAGCACCGCCAGGCCGAGCGCCCCGCCAACCAGCCGCGAGGTGTTGAGCAGACCCGATGCGAGCCCGCTCTCGTGCGCGGGAACGCCCTGGACGGCCGCGATCGTGGCCGGCACGAGCGAGAACCCCAGCCCTGCGGCACCGAGCACGCCACCCGGCAGGACCGTGCCGAGGTATCCCGCTCCGGGTCGCACTCCGGTCAGCAATGCGAGGCCGGCGGCGGAGCTGAGCATGCCGAACGTGAGCACCGTGCGCACGCCGAGGCGAGCCACGAGCCGCGGCGCCAGCGCGGAGGCGACAACGATCGAGAGCGTCATCGGCAGGAACGACAGCCCCGCCCGCAGCGCGCTGTAATGAAGCACCTGCTGCATGTACAGGGTGAGGAAGAACCACATCGAGAAGACCGCCGCGTACAGCAGCGCGACGACGATGTTGGCGGCGCGAAGTCGCGGCATGCGGAAGATCGAGAGCGGCATCAGCGGAACCGCTGCGAGCCGGCCCTCCACGAGCGCGAACAGTGCGAGCAGCGCGCCCGCGCCCGCGAGCGGCACGAGCACACCGGGCGAGCCCCAGCCAACGGTGTCGGTGCGCACGATCGCGTAGACCGCCGCGACGAGACCGGCCGTCACGAGCACGGCGCCCGCGAGATCAAAGCTGCGCGGCCCGTCCTCGCGGCGACCCTCCGAAAGCACGCGGCGACTCGCGAGCAGCACGGCCGCCCCGACCGGCACGTTGATCAGGAAGATCGCAGGCCAGCCGAACGCTTCGGTGAGAATGCCGCCCAAGAGGACTCCCGAGGCGCCTCCAAAACCAGCCATCGCGCCCCACATGCCGAGCGCCCGGTTGCGCTCGGCGCCCTCCCGAAACGAGGTGGTGATGATCGCGAGGCTCGCCGGTGAGACGACGGCGCCACCGAATCCCTGCAACGCGCGAGCGCCCACGAGCAGGCCGCGTGACGCGGCCAGCGCGCACAGCAGCGACGCGAGGCTGAACAGCGCCGTGCCCGCCAGGAACACGCGACGGCGCCCCAGCAGGTCCGCGGCGCGCCCGCCGAGCATGAGAAACCCGCCGAAGGTGATCGTGTACGCGTTCACCACCCACTGCAGGCCCGTGGTCGAGAAGTCAAGGCCCGAGCGGATCGACGGCAGCGCGACGTTCACGATCGACACGTCGAGGATGACCATGAACTGGACGACGCACACGAGCAGCAGCACCCTGTTTGCGGACGAGTCGCGGACCTGGTTGTGTATGCGCTCACGCATGGCCGTCCTCCTTTGGAAAAAGCTGATCGCCGTTTAGACGACTGCCGGCGAGCCCGATCGACAAGCCGCTCAAATATGTTTGCTCGCTGATATATGCGGCCTGGTTCGATGGTACGATGGATATCGTAACAAATTGTTGGATGACTGTCGTATGAATGTGATGGAGCTTTACCACCCCGCAACGTCCGAGATTCAGCTGTCGGCGGTGCTGCACGCGCTGAGCGACCCGCAGCGGCTGCGCATCGTGGTGCTGCTCGCAACCACCGACGTGCCCGTGCCGTGCGGCAGCATCGCGCTCGACGTCACGAAGTCCACCGCCACGCACCATTTCCGGGTGCTTCGCGAGGCCGGCGTGGTGCATCAGACGCCCACCGGCACCTCCAAGTTGACACAGCTGCGCCGGGCGGACCTCGAGGCCCGCTTCCCGGGTCTGTTGGACGCGGTGCTTCACTCGGCGCACGCCGCGCCGGCCGCGCTCTCGTCGGTGTAGGTACACAGGCCTCACCTCCAACGAACGCACGCGCCCGCGCCAACGTGAGGCGCGCCCAGCGCGAGCCCACCTGAGAGCCCCACCCGCGCAGATGCGGGGACTAGCGCGCGCTGCTGCGGCGGCCGGCGCCGCGCCCGAGCGCATCGGCGACCGCTGCTGCCGCTGCCGCGCCGGCGAGCTCGACCGGCTCGGTGCTGCGCAGCGCGCGCGCCAGCACGAACGCACCCTCGAGCGAGCACAGCAGCGAGACGGCGAGCGCCCGCGCACGCCTGCGCGGCACGCCCGACTGCGCGAGCCGCTTGGCGGTCTCGTCGATCCAGCTCTCGAACACCTCCGCGCAGGCGTCGCGCATCGGCTCGCTCGTGGAGGACACCTCGAGTGCGACCGTGGCGATCGGGCACGCATCCGCATAGTCGGTCTCGCGCAGCGTTTGCGCGGCGCCGGCGAAGAAGGCGCGTGTGGCCGCAACCGGGTCCTCACCGGGAACGAAGAAGAGGCCGATCAACTCGCCATAGATCGCTCCCGAGTGGCGGATCACCTCCTCGCCGAGCTGCTCCTTGCCGCCGGGGAAGAAGTGATAGAGGGAGGCGAACGGAGCGCTCGCCTCGGCCACGATCTGTTTGACGCCCGTGCCCGTGAAGCCCTGGCGCCGGAACAGCTCGGCGCCCGACTCAACGATCCTCTCTCGCGTCGACACGGCCACAAACGGCATGATACGGTAACCAGACTAGAGCGATCTATCTAGAGGAGAAGGAGCGCCGACATGGCCCAGCTCGAGCTGACCGCGGGGACGATCGACTACGAGGACACGGGCGGCGCCGGACCCGTGTTGGTACTGCTGGGTGGTTTGGTGATGGACGGCTCGGTGTGGGATCCCGTCGTCGCGGAGCTGCGCGGCGATCACCGCTGCATCATCCCCACGCTTCCGCTCGGCGCCCACCGCCGGCCCATGCGCCCGGACGCCGACCTCACGCTGGCGGGCTTCGGGAACATGCTCGCCGAGCTGCTTGAGCGTCTCGAGCTCGACGAGGTGACGCTGGTGCAAAACGACCACGCCGCCGCGCTCGTGCTCGCGGGCCAGAATCCTCGGCGCGTCGCCCGCCTGGTCATCTCCTCGTGCGAGGCCTTCGAGAACTATCCGCCGGGGCTGCCGGGCAAGAACATGCGCTACACGGCAATGGTTCCCGGTGGCGTGTTCGTGGCCATGAACGCGCTCCGCCTGCGTCCGCTGCGTCGCCTACCGATCGCGTTCGGCTGGATGAGCAAGCGCGCTCTGCCGGACGAGCTCGTCGATCGCTGGCTGCGTCCCACGCAAACGCAGCGCGGGGTGCGCCGCGACCTGCGCAAGTACGTGACGAGCGCGCACCGGGGTCAGATGCTCGAGGTATGCGAGCGACTGCGCTCCTTCACCAGACCGGCGCTCGTGGTGTGGACGCCCGAGGACCGCGTGCAGCGGCCCGAGCACGGCCGCCGGCTCACGGGGCTGCTGGCAGATGCGCGCCTCGTGGAGATCCCCGACAGCTACACGCTGATCATGCGCGACCAACCGCAGCGCTTCGCCACCGCGATACGGGAGTTCGTGGCCGAGACCCGGAGCGTCGCCACCAAGGCCTAGCGGCCGGCGCTCTCCGCCGCGGGACATAGGGTTTGCGCACGGCCATGCCCGCAATCATGCCTCTCGCCGAGGAGTGGCAGCGTCTCGCTCCAGGCCCCGGCACCGTCTGCCACAAGCGCGCCGGTGACGCCCGCCTCGCGCTGGCCGCCGGATATGCGCTTCTCCTCCAGGTCTCGCACCCGACCGTGGGCGCAGGCGTCACCGAGCACTCGCAGTTTCGCCAGGATCCATGGGGACGGCTGCTGCGCACACTCGACTACAGCTACACGATGGTCCACGGCGGTCCGCAGGCGGCGGGCATGATGGGGCGGCGAATCCGCTCCTACCACAAGCGCATAAGTGGCGTGACACAGGACGGCACGCGCTATCACGCGCTCGAGCCCGAGGCTTACGCGTGGGTGCATGCGACGCTCGCCGAGGCGATCGTGAGCGGTCACGAGCGCTTCGGACGTCCGTTCTCCCAAGAGCAGCGCGAGCGCTTCTGGGAGGAGTGGCGGGCGGCCGGGCGGCTGCTCGGCATCCGCCGGCGGGACCTGCCGGCGGACTGGCCCGGCTTTCGCTCCTATTTCAGCGAGATGGTCGAGCATCGCCTGGCGCACACCGCGGCGGTCGACGAAGTGCTGCTGGCGTTGGCGCGGCCCGCGCCGCCGCAGCTCGAGCCGCTCGGCACGGCCGGCTGGACCGCGGTGCGACCGGCGTTGTCGCACATCGTCCGCCTTGCGAGCGTTGGCCTGCTGGCTCCCGTGCTTCGTCGACGCTTCGAGGTCGGCTTCACCCGGGCTCAGGAGCTCGAGCTTCAGGCGCTGTCGCGCATGCTCAGGGGGTTGACCCCGGTGATGCCGGCGTGGCTTCGCAACACCGGCCCCGGCTACCTGCGCTGGCGAGGCGAGGCGCTCGGCCAGCCCTAGCCCCCGAGCGCAAACGCGCGCAGGGCCTCCTTGCCCCCGCTCGTCAGCGGCTCGCCGTGCGCGAGCAACAGCATCTCGAAGTCGAGCGCGAGCATGCGCTCGTAGGCGCTGCGCAGGGCGCGCTTGGTCTGCTCGGGCTCGTCCATCAGGTGCTCGGGCACGAACGCAAGCCCATCGCCTCCCGGCCAGCGCACGACGCCGTCGGCACACACGAGCGCGTCGTGCGCGGGGATGTGCAGCGCCGTCTCATCGGGGCAGATCGCGTCGATCTCGTGAACCACCAGGCCGCCGGGCAGTTCGTCGCCGAAGTCGAACGGGCGGGCCTCGCCGCGGCCGGCGAGCTCGTGCATCCCGTTGCGCACGCAGTGGACCTCGCACCCGAACTCCTCCTTGAAGCGCCACGCGTGGCGATCGTGATGGCGGTTTGAGAGCACGACGTGCTCGGGGGGCGAGCGCTCGGCGAACCACTCGAGCCCCTCGGGCGGAACCATCGCGTCGATCAGCACCCGCTCGCCGCTCAGGTAGTAGGAGCTCACGTCGAGGTGGATGTGCTCGTGCTCCGCCGTCCAGTGCCACAGTCCGGGCGCGATCTCCTGCACGTGCCAGATCCTAGCTTCCAACCCCGCGAGCGCCGCGCATCACACGCCGCTGAAGGCGGGCTCACGTTTCTCGACAAATGCGGTGACCCCCTCCAGGAAGTCCTTGCTGCGTCCGAGCGCGTGCTGCAGCTTGGCCTCGAGATCGAGCTGGGCGTCGAGGTCGCCGTAGAGGAACGCGTTCAGCGCCTGCTTGGAGCTGGCATAAGAGCGTGTCGGCCCCGCCGCGAGCTTTTCCACGAGCGCGTTGGCCTCGTCCATCAGGCGAGCATCGGGGTGCACCCAGTTCACGAGCCCCCACTCGAGCGCGCGAGGCGCGGGCACGCGCTCGCCGAGCAGCGTCATCTGAAAGGCGCGCGCCTTGCCGACGGCGGGAGGGACAAACGCCGTCGAGCCACCGTCTGGCATGAGGCCGATGTTCACGAACGCGAGGCCGAAGAACGCGGACTCGCCGGCGAGCACCAGGTCGCAGGCCAGCGCGAGCGAGCAGCCGATCCCGACCGCGGGGCCGTTGACCGCGGCGACGACCGGCTTGGGCAGGCGACGAATACCCGCGACCACCGGGTGGTAGATGTCGTGCAACTCGTGTTCGATGTTCGGCATCCCGTCGTCGGCGACTTCGAAGCCCGCCTTCAGGTCGGCGCCCGAGGAGAACCCGCGCCCGGCGCCGGTCACGAGCACGGCCCGCACCGACTCCTGCGCGGCCTCTCCTTCGATTATCTGTTTGAGCTCGCCGCCGAACTGCGCGGTCCACGCGTTGAGGGTCTCGGGGCGATTGAGGGTGAGGCGCCCCACCGGCCCGGACTGCTCCCAGATGACGGTCTCATAGCTCACTTGGAATGCTCCTTTTGTCTTGTCGTGTGATCGCGGTCGAAGTCTGCCTGAGCACCGGTCACCGCAGCAAGCAGCTCGGCGCTCGCCCGGCCACGTGCCATGACCGCGCCGTCACCGTCGAGCAGCTCGAGCGTGATGCGGCCTTGCTGGGGCACGCGGCGGGGGCCGCTCCTCGACGAGGGGCGGCCGCTCAGGCCGGCCCAGGCTGCGTCGGCGAGCTCGTCGACGGCCTCGCACAGCGGGCGCTCGAGCATGCCCGCGAGCCAGCGCTGCGCAACCGAGTGCGCCGGTCCGCTGACGATCGCGGTGATCATCAACATCGAGGTGGCACGCACCTCGCCGGCCTCCACGAACGGCACCATCCACTCCCTGAACGCACTCGCCAGCTCGCGGTTGAGCGAGGCAACCTGCGAGCCCGCCGGCGAGTCCCAGTCGAGATGACCGCGCATGTAGACGAAGCGCGCGAGCTCGGGGTTGCCTTCGATCCAACGCAGCTGATGCTCGATCGTGGCGCGCACCGCGGCGCGAAGCGAACGCGGCCGCGTGCGCAGGAGCTCCCACAGGCCCTCCTGAAAGGACGCGATGGCTTCGACGTGCAGCGCGTCGGCGATCGCCTCCTTGGAGTGGAAGTGGTGAAACAGGGCTCCGTTGGACGCGCCGCTGCGCGCTCGGATGCGCGCCACGGTGGCCTGCTCGTAGCCGTCCTCCAGGAAACACGCGAGCGCTGCGGACATGATGCGGGAGCGAGTGTCTGTCGCGGCCACGGCCGCGGAGAGTATCACTCCGGAGTGTCACTCCGGAGTGCGGCGGCGGCGGGTGTCGTAGGCTTGTCCTCCCTGAGGCAGCATGCATCGGGTCGAGCACCTCGGCCGCGCGTGCTGGCCCAGGCGCAAAGCGAGCCGCCAGCCGGCCTTGAGCACCCGAGTCTCTCACGCACGCGTGTCGGGTCTGAGTATCTGCGCACATGAGCAACGCCACAACACCGCCCCTTCCGCCAAACGCGTCGCCCGCGCCGGCGCCAGGCCCCTCCGAGCCGCCCGCCAGCCGGGCCTGGATGGCTCGGCGCTTCTTGCTCGGCGGGCTTGGCGTGGTTGCGCTCGCCGCCGCGGCAAGTGCAACATTCGCGCTCAACGAGGTCGGCAAGATAGTCGAAGCGCTCGGCCAGACGCGCGCCGCGAACATCAACCCGGCGGTTCTCGCGCCGACCGTGCGGGGGGCGCCCGAGACGCTCTTGCTCGTCGGCAACGACCAGCGACCTCCGCCGAAGGGCAACCCCTTCGGATCGGTGCAGCCGCACTCCAACGAGATGCTGCTCGTGCGCATCGACCCGAGCAAGCCGACGGTATCGATGCTCTCGATTCCGCGCGAGTTGCAGGTGAGCATCCACCCACATGGCAGGCCACCGGTGCTGAACCGCATCAACTCCGCCTACACGTTCGGCGGGATCCAGCTGATGACCGAAACGATCAAGCAGGTGCTGCGTGTCTCGGTCAACCACGTGTTCGTGGTCACGTTCCCGAAGTTCAAGCGTGCAGTCAACGAAATGGGATGCGTGTACGGGACCGTCGACCGACGCTACTACCACGTCAACGAACCCGGCGGCGAACAGTACTTCGAAATCAACCTGCAGCCCGGCTACCAGCGGCTGTGCGGGCGCCAGGCGCTCGAATTCGTGGCGAACCGCCACGAAGACACCTCGATCACGCGCGACGCGCGCGATCAGCGCTTCCTACTCGAAGTCAAGAACGAGTACGGCGCAAGCCTCTTTGAAGAACGCGGCAAGTTCGAGCGCATCCTTGGACGCGCCGTGGAAACGGACCTGCACGGCTCCAGCCAGGTGCTCGACCTGCTCGAGCTGCTGACCGGAGCGCAGAGCAAGCCGGTGCGTCAGGTGCCGTTTCACGTGACGCTGGGGCCCACCTACGACACCGCCACACGGACACAGATCGACGAAGCGGTGGAGTCGTTCCTGCGCGGCACGGCCGCAATCAACAAGAACCACAGCCTGAGCAGCTCCAGCCACGCCGCCGCACGCCCGCGCCGCGGGCACGTGCCGAGCAGGTCGCGTGCCTCGGGACTCACGCCAACGCCGAGCGCCTCGATCGTGCAGGCGCGGGCCGTCGCTCCCGACCTGCCGTTTCCGCTCGAGTATCCGCGCATCGCGAGCACGTATACGGGTGCGGCGCCGGAAACGCTGCGCCGCTACGACATCCGCGATCCCCGCGGCCGGCTCGAGCCGATCTACGACATCGCCGTCAACAGCGGGCCCCTTGGGCGACTACTACGACGTCCAGGGCACGACGTGGGCGAGCCCGCCCCTGCTCGGCAGCCCCGGCCAGACGATTCACGTGGGCTCGCGCACCTACGCCGTCTACTACACCGGCGAACAGGTGCGCGTGATCGCGTGGCGCGAAGGCAACGCGACCTACTGGGTGCAGAACACGCTCACGAACAGCGTCAGCCCGCATCAGCTGCTCGCGATCGCGGCCGCGACACGACCCGTGCTCGGGGGCTTCGCCAGCGGCGCCTCCACAGGCACAATCTCGGCGAGCTTCAAACTGCCGCCCCGAGTCACGGCCACGACAAGTCTCGCCACCAAGCTGGGCGCAGCGCTCGCCTTCGTGAGCCTCGCCGCCCTGGCGGCGCTCGCATGGGTGGTGCTCGTTCGCGAGCGCCAGCTGCGGGTGCTGCGCAGGCGAATCGCAGAAGCGATCGCGCTGGAGGCACGCCAGCGTCCGATGCTCACGGCGAGCTCGCTGACCGACGAGCCGGCTGTTGCCGTGGCGCCGGGCGAGATCCTTGAGCGCCCACCGGGCGAGGTCGCTGACGGTCCGCCCGACGAGCATGTGCTGGCGGGGCAACAGCAGCGCGGCGGCTACCCGCGCGAGTAGCGCTGCTTGCGAGCCGGCTGAGCCCAGGCGGCGAACGCCGCTACTGGATGTATTTCTCGACGATCTCGCCGTCGCGCACGTGGGCTTCGCGCGGGTCCTGTCCGGCGTCTCTCAGCGCGCGGCGCTGGCGCAGCAGATCCCAGCAGCGGTCGAGCTCCACGGTGACCTGGTCGAGGCGAGAGCGATCGTCGCTGAGGTCATCGCCGCGGGTTGCATCGGCAGCCTCGCGTGAGCGCAGCGAGTGCTCCTCCTGGACCAGCGCCTCGATGCGTGCGAGCAGCGATTCGTCGGACACGGCGATCACACTAGCGCGGCATCGCGCGCGACGCTCACGCCGAGCGTGTGGCGCCAACGTTCGACCTCGCGCAGCGACTCCTGCGGGCGCTCCTCGACCACATCGGGTGAGCCCTCGAAGACGAGACCGGACTCCGCGTCGATGCAGATCTCCTCTCCCTCGGCGAAGCGGCGTGAAGCGATGCTCGCGGTGCGCGCAGCGAGGTCGACCTGCAGCTCCGCGCAACCCACTAGGCACGGCTTGCCGAGCTCGCGCGCAATCACGGCCGCGTGCGAGGTGCGACCTCCCGCCGCAGTCAGGACGCCGGCCGAGATCGCCACCGCGGCGACATCCTCGGTCACGGTGTCGGGCCGCACCAGCACCGGTGGCGTGCCGGCTTCGGCCAACCTCCGGGCGCTCGCGCCATCAAGCGCGATCGGGCCCCTCGCCACGCCCATGCTCGCCGCTATCGCACCGCACAGAGGCGTGGTCCCCTCGGGGACCTGCACGCGCACGCGGCGGATGGCGTCGAGGTCGAGCCCGGCCAGCCGCTGCAGCGCGTCCGCAGGGGAGATCAGGCCCTCGCGCACCTGGTCGGTTGCGATTTGCAGCGCCGCCCACGGGGTGCGCTTCGCACGGCGTGTCTGCAGGATGAAGAGCTCGCCCTCCTGCACGGTGATCTCGAACTCCTGCACGTCGCCGAACTCCGACTCAAGCGTGCTGCACACCTGTTCGATCTCGGCGAGCACGGCAGGCGCCAGTACCGCGAGCTCCCGCGACCCCTCGACCGTGTGATGGCCCGCGACGACATCCTCACCCTGCGCGTCGAGCAGGAAGTCCATGTAAAGGTGGCGCTCGCCGACGGCGGGATCGCGCGTGAAGCCGACGCCTGCGCCGGACACGCCGCCGGCGTTGCCGAAGACCATCTGCTGCAGGATCACCGCGGTTCCCGGCTCCTCGGGTATCCCGTGCGCGCGCCGATACTCGCGCGCCTTCGGTGCGTCCCACGAGGCGAGCACCGCCTGCACGGAGGCAGCGAGCTGCTCGAATGGATCCTGTGGAAGCGGAGCGCCGAGCAGCTCCTCGAAGCACCTCGCCTGCGCTCGCGCCAGCTCCATGAGGGCGCTCGCGGGCAGCTCGCGCGTGCTTTGCGCGCCCGCAGCGCTCAGGCTCCTGCGTACGTTCTGCTCGAACGGCGCACGCGGGCAGGCGCGCACGACGCTCGCAAACGACTCCACGAACCTGCGATAGGAATCCCACGCCAGCCGCGGGTTGCCGGTCAGCGCGATGAGGCCACTGACGGAGCTCTCGCCGATGCCGACGTTGAGAACCGTCTCCAGCATCCCCGGCATCGACACCGGAGCGCCCGAGCGCACCGAGACCAGCAGTGGCCGCTGGGTCCCGCCGAGGACGAGCCCGGTGCGCCGCTCGAGCACCGCCACCGCGCCGCGCAGCGTCTCACGAAGGCTCGCCTCGCCGCGCGCGTCCGGAGCGAGCCGGCGCCGAAGCTGCGTGTCGAGCACGACCGCCTCGGGAATACGCAGACCGGTCCGAGCGATGCGCGCCAGGCCGTGCGCCTTGGACCCGATCAGTGCGGCGTCCGCGACGGGCCTCGACAGATCCCCGATCACGTGAACATGCTCGGGCTCCTGCTCGGAAGCAGCGGCGGTGGATGGCACGGCCGCGTCGGCGGGGCGGCGCGCGGCCGGCTCCGAGCGGGCGACTCGCGCGAGCGCCTGGCGGCGAAGCAGGTGCGCGCTGTGCATGAGCGCATCGGCAGCCTCCTCGAACGCCCGCGTGAGCTCGACGATGACGAACAGCGCAACTCCCGTCTCGCTGCCCTCGGCGGCGAGCGCCTCGTGCACGGCACGCTGCGCCTCGTCGGTCTCACGCTCCAGCGTGATCGTGCGATGGACGGCCTCGAGGAATGCGTCGATCTCACCGCGCGGTCCGCCACGCCGTAGCTCCGCGCTCATCTGCACGGCACGCAGGTACTCGCGGGCGGCCGCGAGAACGAGCTGGGCGATCCTGCGCACCTGCGCCTGCGCGTCCCCGCTGGGGTGTCCGGCCGGCAGCAGCGTGGCGTAGAAGGCAGCCTCCTCGGCGCAGTCGGCGACGTCGTCGGCGGCGTCGATGAGCTCGAGCAACGGCGCCATCTCGGGCGAGCGGCTGGCGGCGTCGCGCGCCTCGGTCAGCAGCTCGTCGGCCTCGTGCTCCGCGCTCTGGGCGCGCGTGCGCGCGGAGCTGCAGCGATCGCGCGCGCCAGCGATAGCGTGCTCGAGCCCGTCGCGGGCATCCTGCGCGATCTCGACGCTGAGCTCGGCGTGGCGCAGGGCGAGCGCAAGCATCTCCTGTCGCGCCGAGCGCAGATAACCGGTGAGCTCGGCCCTGACCTCATCCTGCAACAGCGACAGCGGCTTGCCCGCGAGCAGGCCCTCCGAGCACAGGCGCAGCACAGCGCGAAGGTAGGCCTGCGCAGCGCCGGCGCCGAGCACGTCCTTCAGCGACTCGCCCACGCGCGCCGGGCGCCCGCCGGCAAACTCGAGCGCGTCGTAGACGAGGCCGTCGGAGCCGGCGCGCAGGAATGCGATGTGTCCGTAGTCGTGGTCGGCAGACCAGCGCAAAAGGTCCTTGGCGCCGCGTCGTCCGACCAGCCGGCGCAGCCGCTTGCGGGCGCGGTTCCAGTCGATCATGAACACCAGGCGCGAGCCGAGATGCTCGAGGAACGCTTCGAGCCCTGGCTCTCCGTGCGCCTGCAGACGTCCGCTCGCGACGTGGTACAGGCCGCCCTCGATCGCCTTGTCGCTGCGCGAGCGCGTGTCCTCCCAGCGGACCGGCCAGCCCGCGCCGACAAGCTCCTGGAAGAACAGGAGCCGCTCCAGATGCACGTCGGTGTAGTTGATCGTCACGGTGTCTTCGCGTATCCGCACCACGACGACGTGCGCGTCGGTCTCGCCGAGGTCGTTCTGGATGACGAGCGAATCACCGGCGCGCGTCGCGAGCGTGCCGAGGCCAGGGTGCTCGAAGCGAACACGCTCGGTCCGCGCCAGGCCACGCATGAAGGCCCGCACGAGAGCGCGATCCGCGGGCTGCAGTCCGTGTGCGCGCGCGCCGTCGATCGACTCCGCGGCTATCCGCCTCTGCAGCGCGCCGAGCTCGCGATGGGCGTCCATCACGACGAGGTGCAGGCTGTCGCCGCCGCCCCTGCGCGACCCTGCTGTGAGCAGGACGATGTCGCGCGGCTCGATCAGGTCACGCTTTGCGCTCAACGCCTGCGAGATGCTCTCAGCGCGTTCGCCGAGCTCGCGGGCAGCCGGCGCTCCGGCCGCTTCCAGCGGAATCAGCATCGTGCGAAGCTCCTCGATCGCCCGCCGCGCGAGCGCCTCGGCGCCCGCGATGCGATAGCGGCCATCCGCTTCGCGGGAGCTTTGGGCCACCACCCGATCGAGCTCGGCATCCTCGACGCCGCTGGCCAGCCGCTCCTCGCGCAGGCTGCCCGTGCTCTCCGCGCCGTCGGCGGCCGAGCGCGCAGCCTGGATCAGGGAGAGCAGGTACTTGACCCGGTCGTTGGCGAGGAGCGCGTCGGCGGCGAGCTGGGGGAGCAAGAGCTCGGTCTCGCCAAGCACTTCGATGATGCGTTCCTTGGGCATTTCGTGTCCCAGCGTCGAGGAGTTGCGCTCCAGCTCGATCGTGGCCGAAAACTCGCGTCATGCCATCCGGGGATACTGCGTAAGAGCCGAGGGAGAATCCCGCGCCCGCCCGTGGTGGCGAGCAGTGCGCGCCCCTCCGTAGTACCCCGGGCGCGAGTCGGTAGCAGCCGCGCTTGTGTGCCGAAGCTCACGCTCCGAGTAGGTGAGTGATGTTGCTTCCAACCGTCATCTCACTGGGCTCTCTTCCCACTGCGCACCCCGATTCGCTGCCACGGACCTCAGCGCGGTATGAGTTGATCCGCTACTCCAGGCGCCTCGAGACGGACGGGTTCGAAGCACGCGCTGCGTCCGCGCAGGCGGAAGACTCGGTTCTCGCCACGTGCGTAGAGCCGATGAGGCTCGAAGGGAATCGAGCGCCGGCGCGCGCCAGGGCGCTCCTGATCGGCATGTAGGGCGCCGCGCGGCGCCCGGCCCTGGAGCTCCGCGCCGATTACTGACGGCTGCAGCGAAGCCGCGAGGAGGAGCCCGCCACGCGAACCGCTCGCGAACGGAGCTGGGACACACCGAAGAGAGTGATCACGGTCGTCTCGCCAGCCGCGTCGCGCACCCGGATCTGCTTCGCGCGGGCCCACTCGGCGACGCAGATCGTTTGTGGCGTCTGGATGAAGTAGCGAAGAACCGGCGCGTCCATGCTGCGTCCCCCGACGACCAGCTCGAGCACCCCCACCTGCGCGTCGTAGCTGATCGTGTGAAGCGGGCGCTTCACCGCGCGGCAGGCGCTGTCCTCGGCGCGTAGCACCTCGACCGACGCCAGCACGCCCTCGGCGCACCGCGCGATCGACGCGAAGTACTCGAACCACCGCGCCGAGGCCAGCTCCTGCTCGTCCACCTCACTTGCAACTGCGCTCATCTCCACGTGGTCCATAGTTGAAATATGCGCGGCACAGGCTCCCGCCTCCACCCACTTCTGGACACAGCGGCGTACGCGCCGGCGGGCAAGCGTGGGCCTAACCAGCCCGCGCGCGCAACGCCTCGAGGTCGTGCACGATGAGCTTCATGCGCTGCGTCTCGATCCAGCCGAGCTCGCGCAGCGCGTGCAGAGCCTCTGCAACGCCGGCCCGTGAGGCCCCGGTCCAGGACGCGAGGTCCTCCTGGGAGAGCGGCGAGCTGACGAGCCATCCTTGCTCGGCCCGCTCACCGTAGCGGTCGACCAGCTCGACCACTCGTGCCGCGAGCCGCCCCATCGTGTCGGAGCTGGCGAATTGCGAGCGCTTCACCGTGGTCTCGCGAAAGCGCGAGACGAGCGTCTCGAGCAGCACGACAGCCACGCGCGGTGTGCTCTCCAGGTGACGGCGCAGCGTCGGCGCCGATGTCACGACCGCTTCGAGCGGCTCCAGCGCGGTGACCGTTGCGACGCGAGGCTGCCCGTCGATGAAGGCGAGCTCGCCAAGCAGGTCGCCGGGGTCGCGAATGCTGAGCAGCACCTCGCGTCCGTCCTGGTCAAGACGCGTAACCTTCGCGCGGCCCGCCAGCATCAGCGCGACCCCGTTGTCCATGTCGCCCTGCAGCATGAGAGCCGTACCACGCTCGAAGGTGCGTAGCGAGCCCGTCTGAAACAGCGACTCACGCTCCGCGTCGGTCAGCCTCGCAAGGAAGGTCTCGTCAACGAAGCTGCGCATCTGCGAGCGGTAATCGTCGCAGGTGGCAACGACCGAACACGCCCGGCCACGTGGTGTGGCGGCGCGGCGTGACAGGATGGGCAGCAGCGTGCGTACGGGCACCTACTCGATCGTGGCTCGAGACGCGGCGAGCGGGGAGCTCGGCGTGGCGGTCCAGTCGCACTGGTTCTCGGTCGGCAGCGTGGTGTCATGGGCTCGACCCGGCGTTGGCGCGGTCGCCACCCAGTCGATCGCGGAGGTCGCTCACGGCCCGGGTGCGCTCGAGCGGCTGTCGCAGGGGCTCGACGCAGCGGCCGCGATCGCGGCGGTTCTGGAGCCCGACGAGCTTGCACGCTTCCGTCAGCTGGGTGTGGTCGACGCGCTCGGCAATGCGGTGGCGCACACCGGCGAGGGATGCATCGCCCACGCGGGCGACGAGGGCGGCGAGGGCTTCAGCTGCCAAGCGAACATGATGGCCCGCGAAGGCGTCCCTGGCGCGATGGCAGTGGCTTATCGCACGTGCGAGGGCGACCTCGCGGAACGCCTGCTCGCCGCGCTCGACGCGGGCGAGTCCGCGGGCGGCGACGTCCGCGGGCGCCAGTCCGCAGCACTGCTGGTCGTGCCCGCCGACGGTGAGCCCTGGCGTACGCGCTTTGACCTGCGCGTCGAGGACCACGCCGAACCCCTCGTGGAGCTGCGCAGGCTGACTCGCTTCGCGCGCGCGTATGAGCTCGCCGCGCGTGCGGACGAGTTGCTCGCGGACGGCGCGAGCGAGGAGGCGACGCGCCTGTACCTGAGCGCCGCGGACCTTGCGCCTGAGGCCGACGAGCTCACCTTCTGGGCTGGTGTCGGCGTGGCCACGGAGGACCTCGACGCGGGCGCCGAGCTAGTGCGACGCGCGGGCGCGGTGAAGGCGTCGTGGCTCACGCTGCTCGACCGGCTGCCGGCCGAGCTCGCGCCCGGCGCCGAAGCGCTCCGGGCCGCGCTTCGCTGACCGGCGTCGGCGCCCGGGCGTAGAGGCTACGCCAGCCGGCGTCGACGGCGTCCGTAGTCTTTGCGGGTGCACCAGAGCCCACTGAGACACACGGCCTTCAGGCTCCTGTTCCTCGGCCAGGCGATCTCGGCCGTGGGAGACCGGCTTGTCACCGTGGCGCTCGCGTTCGCCGTGCTCGACCTGACGGGCTCGGTCAGCGACCTGGGGATCGTCATGGCCGCAATGGCGCTGCCACGGGTCATATTCGTGCTGCTCGGAGGGGTGTGGGCGGACCGTCTGTCGCGCCGGCTGGTCATGCTGGGATCGGACGTCGTGCGCGCGGGCGCGCAGGGCGCGAGCGCGGCGTTGCTGCTGAGCGGCGAGGCGCACGTGTGGCAGCTCGCGTGCCTGCAGGCGCTGTACGGAGCCGCCGCGGCGTTCTTCGGCCCGGCCTCGACCGCAATCGTCCCGCAGACGGTCGACGAGGACGACCTGCAGCGAGCGAACGCGCTGATGGGCATCAGCCTCAACTTCGCCGAAGTGCTGGGCCCAGCGCTTGCGGGCGTGATCGTGGCGAGCGCCGGGCCGGGCTGGGGCCTTGCGGCCGACGCCGCGACCTTCCTCGCCAGCGCGCTGCTGCTCGCGATCATGCGCTTGAGACCCGTCGCGCTCGCAGTGCGACAGGGGACCTGGAGAGAGCTGCGGGCAGGCTGGCACGCGTTTCGCTCGCGCACCTGGCTGTGGGTGAGCGTCTTGTACTTCACGCTCTACATCGGCTTCGTCTTCAGCCCATATCAGGTGCTCGGCCCCGAGGTCGCGCGTGTCGCTCTGGGGGGGCCGGCGGCGTGGGCCGCCATCAACGCCGCCCTTGGTGCCGGCGCGGTGGCCGGCGGAGTGATCGGGCTGCGCTGGCGCCCTGTCCACCCCCTGCGTGTGGCGTTCCTGCCCTTCTTGGTGTTCACGCCGGCGCTTCTGGGGCTGCTCGCCGCTCACGCCCCGCTTGGGCTGATCATCGTTGCGGCGCTGTTCGAGGGCTCGGCAGGGACGCTCTTCAACCTGCTCTGGTTCACGGCGATCCAAAGGGACGTGCCTGCTGTGGAGCTCTCGCGGGTCAGCTCTTGGGATCACCTCGGCACGCTCGCACTGCAGCCCCTCGGGCTTGCCCTGAGCGGCTCGGTCGCAGTGGCGATAGGCGTGTCGAGCACGCTCTACGGCGCGGGCGTCCTGGTCGTTCTCCTCGGGCTCGCCGTGCTCGCCGTGCCGGCGGTGCGCAACTTCACCGGCGCGCGCAGCCAGGCGGACGCGTGAAGCCCCGAACCCGCGGGGCCCCCGCTCACGCCGCCGCCGGCCCCGTGCACGTCGCGGCGTGCACCTCTTCGGTGAGCACGTGCAGCTGTTCGGTGAGCTTGTGGATCTGCTCGGTCAGGTCGGTGTTGCGCTTGAGCAGGTCAGCCTGCGCCTGGGCGAGCTCATCGCGGTGCCTGGCGGAGGCTTCCTCGTTCGCCTTATCGGTCCTGGTCTGCGCCTTCTGGGCGATGATCACCAGCGCGCCCGTGTAGAACGCGACGGCCGAGAAGAGAAGGTTGAGCAGGATGAAGGGCGCGGGGTCGAATCCCTTGCCGTTGAGCAGACCGGTCCAGGAGTTGCTGAGGAAATGGACGACGTGGTTGGAAAACACCCAGGCGACGATCAGCCCGGAGCTGACGAGCAGGAAGCCGACGGTGCCCATGCCGCTCGCCACGGCCTCGGAAACGCGCTCCATGAAACTGCTCCCACCGGCGTAGGGCGAGGCCCCGTGCTTGCTGTCGACGTAGTGCTTATGGTGGCGCAGCGGATCCATCGGTCCCTTCGCTTGCTGCCTCGCATGACTGGCTGCCAATCCCCCTCACCTCCACGTTCTGGCGTGCACCCGCCGTCGGCCGATGGGCCGCGGATTGCTCACGATGATGACGAGCGGCCCGGCGGTGGTAGCCTGCGCAGAGGTACAGCGAAGGCAAGCGAGGTGCACGGAGATGGCCAGCCGAGCAACGCTGAAAGCAGCGGACGCGGATCGTGACGAGGTCGCCGAGCGGCTGCGCCGGGCGAGCGCAGAAGGCAGGCTTCTGACCGAGGAGCTCGAGCAGCGACTGGAGCTCGCGCTGCGGGCTCGCACCTACGGTGAGCTCGACGCCCTGATCGCCGACCTGCCGGGACGGCGCATGCCTGTGCCGGCACAGCCGAGACAGCTCCGCCTGGCGGGACCGGCGATGGGGCTCGCGATCGCAGTGCCGCTCGCGCTGATCGCGATCGCAGTGGCGCTGCTCGTGATCACCGGCGTGCTCGCCGGATGGTGCCTGTGGCTGGCATTCGCGTGGTGGTTCTGGGGCCCCCGGCGGCGTCGCCAGCGATACCGCGCGCGGTATCGCGGCTGCGGCGCTCTGCACGCGACTCGGCGCCACGCGCACTACTCGCGCACGGTTTGAGCAGAGCCACACGGGCGCTCATCGCGGCGCTCGCTGTGTGCGCGCTGCTCGCAGCTGACACGCTCGCGGCCGCGCCCTCCGCCTCGCGGCCCTCCGCGCTGCGTGCCAGAGCGATCACCCTCGAGTGGGTCGGCGATATCGCGCTGAGCACGCAGCGCGGTCTGCCGCCCGGCGGGCTCGCGCGCGCCCTTGCGCCGGTGCGGGCGACGCTGCGCGACGCGGACGTGACGCTCGGCAACCTGGAGGGCACCCTCTCCACGGGCGGTCCCTCCAAGTGCGCCGCGATAGGCGCCCAGGAGTGCTTCGCCTTCCAGGCACCGCTCTCGACGGCCGCTGCGCTTCGCTCGCTCGGCTTCGATCTCGTCAACCAGGCGAACAATCACTCCCTCGACTTCGGGGAGTCCGGGCGCCGCCAGACGCTCGCCGCGCTTGGGCGTGCGCATGTCGCGCACACCGGCCTCCCCGGCGAGCTCACGGTGCTGCACGTTCGCGGGGTGCGCGTGGCCTTCGTGGGCTTCGCCCCCTACACCTACGATGCAAACCTGCTCGATATCCCTGCGGCGAAGGCACTGGTGAGGCGTGCGCGCCGGCGTGCCTCGCTCGTTGTCGTGATCATCCACGCCGGCGCCGAGGGAGCCGACCGGCTGCACACGCCGCGCGGCACCGAGTACTACCTCGGTGAGGACAGGGGCAACGCGCGGGCGTTCGCGCACGCGGTGATCGACGCAGGTGCTTCGATCGTGCTCGGTTCAGGGCCGCACGTGATCCGCGGCATAGAGCGCTATCGAGGGCGGCTGATCGCCTACTCGCTCGGCAACTTCGTCGGCTACCACACGCTCGCAGGCGGAGGGGTGCTCTCCGAGAGCGCGATCCTGCGCGTCACACTCGGCGCCGGCGGTAGCGTGCTCGCGGCACGCTGGATGCCGATCGTGCTCTCCGAAGGCCTGCCACGCCCCGACCCGAGCCACGCGAGCGCGCGACTCGTCGCCGCTCTCTCGCGCGAGGACTTTCCCGCCCACCACTTCACGATCGGCCCAAGCGGGCTCTTTCACCTGCCCGCCGGCCCGCGGCTGGTGAAAGCGCTCGTGCCTGCGCCGGCGGCGCAGCCGAGACGCTGAGACGCCTCAGAGTCCTCGCAGGAATTGCAGCAGCGCCTCGTTGACGACCTCGGGAGCCTGCTGCTGGACCCAATGCCCGGCTCCGGGTAGGACCAACTCCACGCGCAGGTCGGTCACCCACCCCCTCATCACCTCGGCGGGCATGAACTTGCGCACGGGATCAAGCTCGCCGGTGAGGAAGAGCGCCGGCTGCTGCACGCGCCTGTCCTGCAGCGGCGCTGTCAGCTCCCAGTTGCGATCGATGTTGCGATACCAGTTGAGCCCGCCGGTGAAGCCTGTCCGCTCGAAGGCCGCGACGTAGACCGCAAGCTCCTCCTCGGACAGCCACGGCGGCCTTTGCGGGGGCGCGCCGTCCTCCTCGGCCCAGCGCGCGGTCCACTGGCGCGAGGTCGTCAGCGTACGGCGAACATCGGAAGCCAGCGCGGCATCGGCCACGCCCGGCTTCTGAAACCAAACGATGTAGAAGTCCTCGCCGAGGTTCGCGCGCATGATCTCGATCGGCGGCGCGGGCGCGCGCGGGACGAACGGCACGCTCAGGCCGGCCACGGCGCGCACCCTCTCGGGGTGCGCCTGCGCGAGCGTCCACACCACGCTCGCGCCCCAGTCGTGGCCAATGAACACCGCCGAGGTCTCGCCCACCGCGTCGAGCAGGCCACATAGGTCATCGCACAGCGTCAGCGCGTCGTACGCGTCCGCCTGCGGCGGGGCCGAACTGCTGCCGTAGCCGCGCATGTCCGGCGCGAGCACGCGGTAGCCTGCCTCGCTCAGCGCAGGCACCTGCGCCCGCCACGAGTACGCAAGCTCGGGGAACCCGTGACAGAGCACGACGAGCGGCCCCTCCCCCTCGTCCAGCACATGCAGGTCGATCCCGTTTGTGGCGATCGTGCGTTCAGGCATCGGCTGAGAGCACAGTCTGACGAGATTGCCGCTCGCGGGACGCCCGTTAGGCGCGGGCGCGGAACGGGTAGTCAGCCGACAGCGGTGCTCTGTCCGCGTCGGGGCGGACCAACCGCATAGCTGTCAGCGGTCGACCACGGGGGAACGCAGAGAATGTTTGGACGGGGGAGCTTGTTGAAGGCGTGCGCGCGCCGCGGGCGTCTGCACACAATGGCGGCGGCGTGCGCGCTCGTCGCGCTCGCGATTGTCTCGGCCAGCCCGGGCGCGAGCGCCGCCAGTTGCGGCGGGTTCGAAAACCCGTGCTCGCACGAAACCGAAGAGCAGTTCGCCTACGGCAGCGTGCAGCGAGAAGACACGCCGAACGACCCCACCTACGACCAGGCCGAGCCCGACACCCAGCAGCCGCCGGGGAACCGCTCCTCGAACTTCTACGCCGAGCGCTTCGACCTGTTCGGCTTTCCCTCGCAGCTGACGCCGAACGCGATCTACAGCGTCGGGCCGCACGCCGGCAAGCCGATGGTCGCGGGGTTCAACGCGGCGGGGGCGTGGAAGGCCGAGCGAGGTCGTCCCGACGTCGTGATCGCGATCCTCGACGACGGCATCGACTGGAGCCAGCGCGGCCTGCGCGACCAGATCCACCTGAACACCGGCGAGCTTCCCTACCCCGAGCACGCCGACGGCACCTCCTGCGCCACGTTCGACTGCAACGGCGACGGCGTAGTGAACGTCGAGGACTACGCCCAGGACCCGCGCGTGAGCCTCTCCTACCCGGGCCGCCGGGGCCCGGCCGGATCTGATCACCGCGCAGGACCTGATCCACGCGTTCGGCGACTGCAGGATCGACTCCGCAACGCACCTGCTCGTCGAATGCGTGTCCGGCACGCACTTCGACAACGACGGCAACGGCTTCGCCAACGACATCGCAGGCTGGAACTTCTTCGACAACAACAACGAACCGGCGGACCTGTCGAGCTACTTCGCGGCCTACCACCATGGCACCGACCGCGCACTCGACGCGGCCGAGCGGGGCAACGACGGCGAAGGCTCGATCGGCGTATGCCCGCACTGCCAGATCATGCCGGTCCGCACATGGGACACGTTCGTCTCGGACGCCAACGACTTCGCGCTGGGGATGATGTACGCGACCGACAACGGCGCGAAGGTGCTCGAGGGCGCCAACGGCAGCCTGTATCACTCTGCGTTCGCCGAAGCGGCCTCGCAGTACGCCTACGAACACGGCGTCGTACAGACCTTCTCGGGCGACGACCTCAACACTGCCGACCACAACTACCCGGCCGACTACGGGCACGCGATGCTGATCCAGGGCTCGGTCAACGACACCGAAGGCCTCGGGCAGGAATCGAGTCAATGGCTCGAAGCAGAGAAGCTGTGCGGCGTGGCGGGTGAGCCGCAGTGCCTCGGCTCGAACCTTCCCGTCAGCACATTCTTGCGCGGCGCCAACACCACGCAATACGGCGGCAAGAGCTCGATCACGATGCAGGGACCGACCGGCTCGGTGAACACGAGCAAGGCCTCCGGCGCCGCCGCGCTCGTCGTGAGCGCAGGTCTCGACCATGGCATCGCGCTGCGACCGGACGAGACGCGCGAGCTGCTCGAGCAGACGGCCGAACGGGTGCTCAACGGGAACACAGCGGGCGCAGGCGTGGCTGACCCGGGCGCCAATCCGGCGCTGCCGAGCGACGAGCAGTGGACTCCGCACTTCGGGTGGGGCCGCGCCAACGTCGGCGCCGCGGTCGGCGCGGTGCAGGCGGGCAACATCCCACCCGAGGCGGCGATCGATTCGCCGAACTGGTACGCGCCACTGACCGGCTCGAGCGTGAGCATCGCGGGGCTGGCCCGCGCGCGCTTCGCCACCGGTGGACGGTTTCACTGGAAGCTCGAGTGGGGAGCAGGGCAGGCCCCGTCCGCCTGGACGACGGCCGGCGAAGGCGACTCGATCGGGCACCGTCACGAGCTTCGGCTCGATCGACCTGCAGGCGGTTCGCGAAGCGCTGGCCACCTACGTCGTGCCGCCGGATCCCGGCGGCCCCACCTTCGCGCCTGCAGAGCCGAACCCGTTCCAGCACGAATTCACGGTGCAGCTCGAGGTCAGCGGCGAAGGCATACCGCTGAGCGGCATCGACAGGCGCGTGTTCAGCACGTTCACCGACCCGACTCTGACGCCAGGCTTCCCGAAGTGGATGGGTGCCGGCGGCGAATCGGCGACGCGCTACGCGGACCTCACCGGCAACAACCGCCAACAGCTGATAGTCCCGACCGAGGACGGAACGGTCAACGCCTACGAAGCGAACGGCGTCGAGCTGAAGGGTTGGCCGGTGCACACCGAAGTCCAGCAGTCGGCGCTCGGACACAGCGGCTCGCCCGGCCTTGCAGCGCTCGGGTTGCCGCACGAGCCTCCTCGTGCTGCGGTCGATCGACGACCTCGCGAACAATGGGTCGCCGGACGTGATCACAGCGGCGGGCATTCACGTGTACGCCTGGCACGCGAACGGAAAGCCGGTCAGCGGCTTCCCGGTCTCCGAGAACCTGTCCTATCTGCACGCCGGCGCTCGAGACGCAAAGAAGCCATCCGAAGTGCGGCTTCCTGGCCACGCCGGCGATCGCACACCTGGAAGGGTTCTCGAAGGCGCCGGACATCGTCGAGCCGAGCCTCGACGGGCACCTGTACGCGTGGCACGTCAACGGCACGCCGGTCAAGGGCTACCCGGTTGCGCTCCTGGACCCGGCCGAGGTCGCCGCGGGCACGCAGATCGTGGCGGAGTCGATCAACGACCCCGCCGTCGGCGATCTCACCGGCGCCGGCCACGATGACGTGGTGGTGGCGAGCAACGAGGTCTACGGCGCGCCGGAACTCGGCGGCGAACTCAGCTTCGCGGGCGTCACCGCGGCGGCGGCAGGCACCAGCGGGCGCCTTTACGCGATCGACGGCAGCGACCGGCAAGATCCTGCCGGGCTGGCCCGTCGCGATGCCCGGAATCATCCAGGAAGAGCTGCCGTTGATCGGACCCGGCCAGGACGCAGCGATCGCGAAGATCGGCGGTGAAACTGCGATCGTCGCCTCGAGCACCGGCGGCGCCCTCGAGGAGCTCAGCCCGGCCGGCAAGGTGCTGCGCACGATGCAGCAGGTCGGCGCGCAGGCGTTCGGCCCGCTGGCGGATGCGACCGACCGCAGCGCTGCGCTGAACCTCTTCGAGTCCGCCTCGGTGGGCGACCTGCTGGGGACGGGCACGCCGGACGTCGTCAAGTACGAGCTCTCGCTCGGGCAGGCGGCGAACCTGCTGCTCGTCGGCCAGAACTTCCCCTACAACCACCTGATCGGCGCGTGGGAAGGCTCGACCGGGGCGACGCTTCCCGCGTTCCCGACGATCACCGAGGACTATCAGCTGCTCGGCAGCCAGCAACATCGCGAAGATCGATCCGGAACTGCCGAGCAACCAGATCGTCGCCGGCACCGGGCTCGGGCTGCTGCACGCCTACGACGGCGCGAGCGGGCTGGACGTCCCCGGCTTTCCCAAGCAGACAGGTGGATGGCTCGCCGCTCCTGCGGCGCTCGCGAGCGACGGTCGCATCGCCGACATGACGAGGGAAGGCTGGCTCTTCCAGTGGCAGACACAGGCTCCGGCATGCCAGCCGCAGTGGCCGACGTTCCGTCACGATGAACAGGACAGCGGCAACTACAACCACGACGGCACACCGCCCGACGCGGCCGAAAAGATCACCCTGACCGCGCTCGGCGCGGGTTCCTACCGCCTCTCCTTCACGGCGCCCGGCAACGACGGCGCGTGCGGAACCCCGGCCTCATACGTGACGCGCGTGAACGGCAGCAAGACCGAACTGGGGCTGGGCGCCCCGGTCGCGGGCGGGTCGACCTTCAGCGCCGAAGTGACGTTGCCGTCCGCCGCGCGCAGCCTGTCGATCCAGGCGATCGACGCGGCAGGGAACGTCGGACCGCAGGCCAGCGTGAAGGTGCCCTAACGGCGGCGGGGGCGAACCCTGGTCCGCCGCGTGGCCGCGTCGAGCGCCGAGCAGGGCCGAGCCCGTAGGTGGTCGTGTCAGACGTTTAGACGCCGGCACCCGCCCGCAACCATCGCTGGCTGAGAACTCTCGATCGCATCAACTCGCAAGCGCGCCGGAGACGATCGGGGCGCGCTCGATTTCGCGCTCGCGTACGAGCAGTGCAGCACCGAGCGCGCCCGCAACCGCCACGACGCCGCCGAGCAGGACGATCGAGTTGAGCCCCGACAGGAAGCCTTCACGCGCGGCGTGGGAGACGACTCCCTGCGCCGCCGCGGGCAGCCGTGCGATCGCGACATGCAGCCGGCCTGCCGAGACGGCTTCGACGAGCTGGCGCGAGTGCCCACGAGTGGCGGGATCGATCGCAGCGGTCTTATCCGCACCGCGAGCCGCGAAGATCGCACCCCACGCGGCGATCCCGACGGCGATGCCGACCTGACGGAACGTGTCGTTGATTCCCGCCGCCATGCCGCTGCGCTCCTTCGGGACCACGCTGAGCGCCACGTCGGCGACGACCGTGTTGACAATCCCTGCGCCCACTCCCGCGAGAACGAAGCCGGGCAGCAGCGCCGTCCAGCCATCGCTCGCGCTCAGCGAGGACATCGCGAGCAGGCCGAGGCCGCACAGCGCCAGGCCAACCCCGAGCTGCGCCCTGGCTGCCACCCGCGACACCCACGCGCCCGACGCGCCCGCAACCACGAACGTGACGACCGTCAGAGGTAGGTAGCGCTCCCCCGCGCCCAGCGGACTGTTCCCGAGGAACTGCTGTAGATACAGCGTGAGGTAGAGGAACATGGCGAACAGCGACGCGCTGATCGCGAACGCGGCGATCTGTACGCCGGTAAACGCGCGGTTGGAGAACAGCTCGAGCGGCAACATCGGGTGCTGCGAGCGACGCTCGATGGCAACGAACGCGGCGAGCATGACGATCGCGCCGCCGAGCAGCCCCACCGTCGCAAGGCTGCCCCACCCCATCGCGTTGCCGCGCAGGAGCGCGAAGACGAGCATGAAGAGCGCTGCCGTAAAGGTCGATACGCCGGGCCAGTCGGCTCGAGTGGCATTGGGGTCGCGCGACTCGGCAACCCGCATCGCCGTGATCGCGATGGCCGCGGCGCCGATCGGCACGTTCAGGTAGAAGACAGACTCCCAACCCAGCGCCTGCGTCAACGCCCCACCGATCAGCGGGCCGACCGCGACGGCCACGCCGATCGTGGCTCCGTAGATGCCCATCGCGGTGCCCCGCTCCCGGCCGCTTGGGAACTCCTGCGCGACGAGTGCAAGCGACAGCGCGAACATGACTGCGCCGCCCACGCCCTGTACGGCCCGCGCCCCGATCAGAAAGCCTGCGCTCGGCGCGAGCGCGCACGCAAGCGACGCCACAGAGAAGATCACCAGGCCGACAAGGAACGCGCGCTTGCGCCCGAAGCGGTCCGCGAGCGAGCCGGCCGTGAGGACCACTGTCGCCAGGGCGAGCGAGTATCCGTCGATCACCCACTGCAGGTCGCTGAAGCTCGCCCCGAGGTCCTTCTCCAGCTTGGGAAGCGCTGTGTTGACGACCGTGATGTCGAGCAGCAGCATGAAGGTTGCGATGACTACGACTGCGAGAGTCCACCATCTACGAGTCATTGACGGGCCTCCGATCCGCGGGGTACAATGGTCAGGTGACCTTGTCAGGGAGTATTATCAGGCTACCTTATCATGTCTCCTGATCAAATACAGAGAAACCCCCGCCGGGATTTCGTGGCGCTTCTCTACGGAGCGGCCGACGCGCTGATCGCCGAGCTCCATGCGCGCATGACGCAGGCGGGCTACGGCGACGTGCGTGATGCTCACGGCTGCGTGTTCGGCAACATCGTCCCCGCCGGCATGCGTCTCACCGAGCTGGCCGAGCTCGCGGGGATGACCAAGCAGGCGGTCGGCGAAGCGGTCAGCGATCTCGAGACGCTCGGCTATGCGGAGCGCCTCGCCGACGCTGCCGACGGACGCGCAAAGATCATTCGCCTGACCGAGCGCGGCCAGGCGGCTCAGCGCGCGGGCTTCGAGATCATCGGCGAAATCGAGCGCGAGTGGGCCGAGCGCTTCGGCGCCGAGCGAGTCGAGGACATGCGCTCCCTGCTGGCAGAGCTCACGGGCGCGCGAACGCTCGCCCGCGCCGCCTGAGCGACGCTCCTTCGTGTAAGGGGTCGCGAACTCAAGCTAAGGGGTTGCGCACGCCGATCGGCTGCGAACGCCAGATGTGCGATCCGGGCCCTTAGGCCATCGTGTTCGTGTGGAGATGACCGCACGAGAGGATGACGAGCATGCAATCGACGTTGAGTGGAGAGGTCGCCGCGACACGCAGCCGCGAGATCGAGGGCGCTGCGCGGAGGGCCCACGTGCATGAATTCAAGCGCGGCCCCGGTTTGCTCCGGCGCCTTGCGGCGAGATACTGGACGGGTGAGCGCACGCGTCACGAGCAACCGACTGGTTGGCCGCACCGGCGAGCTCGCCGAGTGTGAAGCGGCGCTGAGCGATGCGGCCGACGGTTACCCGTCGGTCATCGCGCTCAGCGGCGACTCAGGCGTGGGCAAGACACGCCTGATCGCAGAGCTCGAGGCAAGAGCTCGCGACAGCGCGCGATTCCTGCGCGGCGAGTGCGTCGAGCTCGACGGCGGCGAGCTGCCGTATGCGCCGCTGATCGCAGCATTGCGCGAGCTTGCGCGCTGCGGCGATCCCGCCCTCGGGCGTCTCAGCGCGAGCTCGCGCTCGGCGCTCGCGGCGCTGATGCCGGCGCTGGGCGAGGCCAGCGTCAGCTCGGATGAGGACCAGTCGGCACAGCTGCGGCTGTTCGAGGCCCTGCTCGAGCTGCTTGAGCTGCTCGGCGAAGAGCGCGTGGTCGTGCTTGTCATCGAGGATCTCCACTGGGCCGACCGCTCGACGCGCGCGTTCGTCGCGTTCCTTGCCCGCAGCCTGCGCAGGGAGCACGTCCTGTTCCTTTTCAGCTACCGCACGGATGAGCTCGATCGTCGCCATCCCCTGCGTGCGCTGCTGAGCGAGCTCGACCGCGGCGAGCGCACCCGCCGCGTCGCGGTCGCGCCATGGGGGCGCGAGGAACTCGGCGAGGCGCTCGCGGACATCCTCGGCGCCGCCCCGCGTGAGGAGCTGCTGGCGCGCCTGTTTGCTCGAGCCGAGGGCAACCCGCTGTACACGGAGGAGCTTCTCGCCGCCGGCCTTGACGGGCGCGGAGCGGCGCCGCAGACGCTGCAGAGACGCGTTCATGCTCCGGCTCGAGCGTCTATCGGCCCCATCTCAACAGGCACTGCGGGTGCTCGCCGTCGCCAGCCGGGCTGATGAGTCGCTGATCGCCGCGGTCGCCGGGCTCGAGGAGGCGCGCCTGACCGAGGCGCTGCGCGAGGCCGTTGCAGGGCATGTGATCGAGGTGGGCACGGGCGGTCAGCTCGCGTTCCGGCATGCCCTCCTGCGCGAGGTGGCATACGAGGACCTGCTGCCGGGTGAGCGCGCGGCGCTTCATCTGAGTCTTGCCCGCACGCTGGAGGAGCGTCGCTGCGATGCGCCGAGCGACGCGGCCCTGGCCGCGCAGGTCGCCGCCCACGCGTACGCCGCCGGCGAGCGCCCGCTTGCCCTGCGGGCATCGATCGCGGCCGCCGAGCTCGCATCCTCCATCCACGCCCACGGAGAGGCGGCCAACCTGCTCGAACGCGCGCTCGACTCGTGGTCGCACATCGCAGGACCCGGCGCAGGTGGCAGGCCTCGACCACGTCGAGCTGCTCGTCCGCACCGGTCGCGAGCACGACCACAACGAACGAGGAGCGCGCGCCGAGTCGATGTTCCGCGCCGCGCTCGAGGAGCTCGACGAGGACGCCGAGCCGGTGCGCGTCGCGCATCGTGCTCGAGCAGCTGGCCCGCACGCAATGGGGACTCGCACGCGGCGACGAGGCGCTCGCGACCGACGCGCCGCGCGCTCGAGCTGCTGCCGCCGGGATGCGACGACGCGGCGCGAGCGAGCGTGCTCGCATGGCTCGCGCGCACGACGCTCCTGCGCGGTCGCTATCGAGACGCCGCGGCCGCGGCGAGAGAGGCGCTCGAGATCGTCAAGACGAGCCGGGCGGGCCCGGTGCTCGAGAGCCAGGTGCTGAACACCCTGGGGATGGCGCTGGTGGGCAACGCCGCAGAGGAGGAGGGCATCGAGCAGTTGCGGGCCGCGCTCGCGCTGGCCCAGCGCAGCCGCGATGCGGTGGGCACGGCCTACGCGTACAGCAACCTCTCCGATGTGCTGCTGATCGCAGGCCGAGCGCACGAGGCTCTGTCCGTCGCTGTCGAGGGCTTCGAAGCGGTCCCGCCGAACATGCGCGGCAACTACCTGTGGCTTGCGGCGGGCGTCGCGGAGATCTCGTTTGCGATCGGCGACTGGGAGCGCGCAGGGCGCACGCTCGAGTTCGAGCGGAAGGGCGCTCGAGGGCCGGTGGCTGATGAACCTCAACCTGCGTCGCGCAGAGTACGCGCTCGGGCGCGGAGCGCTCGAGCGCGCCCAGCGGGCGCTCGATGAGATCGAGCCGCTTGTCGACCGCTCGCTGGAGCCGCAGTTCCATGCGGCTTACGGGCTCGCGCGGGCGGACCTCGAGCGCAGGCGCGGCGAAGCGCAGTCCGCTCGCGCCGCGCTGGATGAGGCGCTCGACAGGATCGAGCTGTGCACCGACGATGGGCGCCGCGTGACCGCGATCGCCACCGCCGGCGTCGCCGTCGAGGCGGACATCGCGCAGAGCGCGCGCGACCAGGGAGACTCCGAGACCGCTGCGCGACTGCCGCAGCAGTGCGCCGAGATCCACGCGGCGCGCGCACGCGCCGCGGCCGAGATGGGCGGGCGCGTTGAGGCTGCTTATCTGGCAACCGCCGAGGCTGAGCTCGGACGAGCGCTCGGAAGTGACGAGCCGGCACTGTGGGAGGACGCAGCGCGCGCCTGGAGCGCTCTCGAGCGCCCCTACTTCGCAGCACGCGCGCGACTGCGCGGGACCGAAGCGCAGCTCGCACGCGAAGATCGCGCGGGCGCTGCGTGCACGCTCGGCGAGGCGCACGCGGCGGCGAGCGCGCTCGGCGCAGACTGGCTGGTCGCGGAGCTCGAGAGCCTCGCGGCGCGAGCGCGCATCTCGCTCGAGGACAGCGCCTCCGAGAATGGCGGCGGAGCTCCCAGCGAGCCGGCGCGCGCGCCGGCCACGGTCGAAGACCCATTCGGCCTGACCGCACGCGAGCTCGAAGTGCTCGCGCTCGTTGCTCGCGGCGCGACCAACCGCGAGATCGGCGCAGAGCTGTTCATGGCGGAGAAGACCGCGAGCGTGCACGTGTCGCGGATCCTGGCGAAGCTGCGCGTGCGCTCGCGTACGCAGGCTGCCGCGGTGGCACACCGTGCGGGGCTGACCGCCGAGCGCCCGCGCTCGCCCGACGCGAGCCGCTGAGGGCCGCCCACCCGGCCGCGTCCTGCTCGCGAGCGACCGGCACGCAAATGCCTGTGCAATGCTTAGGCAGATGGCAGCAGGCGATCTGACCCTTGGGGAGGCCGCCCGGGCGATCGGCGTGAGCGCGGACACTCTCCGTCGCTGGGATCGTGCCGGCAAGATGCGCACCCATCGCGACAGGCGCAACCGACGGCTCGTCACGCAGGCCGAGGTGCGCCGGCTGACCGCCCGGCCGACGCGACATCGCACCGGCACCCCAGGGTCGGCTCGAAACCGCCTAGCCGGGATTGTGCGCTCGGTTGAGCTCGACGGCGTGATGGCGCTCGTCGAGCTCGAGGCGGGGCCCTACCTGATCACGGCCGCTATCACGCGCGACTCCGTGCACGAGCTGGGACTCGCCCCGGGCGTCGAGGCGATCGCCGTCGTCAAGGCGACCTCGGTGATGGTCGAGCGGAGCGCACCGTGACTGCGGCGTGCGCGAGCGCAGCCGCGGCCTGCGCCGTGGCGTGCGCGCTTGCCGCCTCGGTTCTGGTGGGCGGCGGCGATGCAAGCGCCGGTCCCGCGGGTCGCGCGGCGAGCACCGCGCAGGGCGGCGTGTCGGTCCTGTTCGCGGGCTCGCTCGTCAGGTACATGGAAAGCGACTTCGGGCCGGCCTTCGAGCGGGCAACCGGCTACGGGTACACCGGCTACGGCGGCGGATCGAGCGAACTGGCCAACGAGATCAAGGGCAGAGTCCGCCGCGGCGACGTGTTCGTGAGCGCCGCGGCGGCGGCCGACAGACTGCTCGAGGGGTCCGGCGGGGGCGCCTGGGTGTCGTGGTATTCGACGTTCGCGGCGACGCCGCTGATGCTCGCGTACAACCCGCACAGCAGGTTCGGGGCCCAACTCGCGCATGACCGGCCCTGGTATCAGGTGCTCACCGAGCCCGGCGTGCTCGTGGGTCGCACCGACCCGAAGCTCGACCCCAAGGGCGTGCTCACGGCCGAAGCTGTGAAGAGCGCAGCGGCCAAGCTGCACGAGCCAGCGCTCGGGCGGGCACTCGAATCGTTCCCGGTGTATCCCGAGACGGCGCTCGTCGGCCGGCTGCAGTCGGGCCAGCTTGATGCGGGCTTCTTCTACAAGGTGGAGGCTTCCACCGCGCAGCTCCCCACGGTGAGCCTCGCGCCCGTGTACAAGTACGCGGAATATACGGTCACGATCCTGGCCGGCGCCCCCAACCCGCGCGGCGCGACCGCGCTCGTTCGCTACCTGCTTGCCCGTGCTCGCAGCTTCACGCTCGAGAAGAACGGCCTGAATCCGGTCAAGCCGCGGTTCTTTGGGAGCGCTTCCGCGGTGCCGGCCTCACTGCGCAGCGTGGTGGGCGCGCGCTGAGGTGATCGCCCGGGCGCGGAGCCCGCTTCCCTGGCTGGCAGCGCTGCTCGTGCTGTACCTGCTGGCGCCGATCGTGGCGTTCGTGGTGAGGCTGGGCGCAGGAGTGAGCTCGGCCCCGGGCGTGGGCCCCGCGCTGATCACCTCGCTGCTCACCGCATCGATCTCGACGGCTGTGATCGCGCTGCTCGGGACGCCGCTTGCGTATCTGCTCTCGCGCGGCCACGGTCTGGGGACGCGCGTGCTCGGCGCGCTGGTCGCGCTTCCGCTGGCGCTTCCGCCTCTCATGAGCGGCCTGTTGCTGCTGTATGTGCTCGGGCCTTATACGAGCGCCGGGCGGCTGTTCGACGGCCAGCTGACCGAAACCCGCCTGGCGATCGTCCTCGCCCAGACCTTTGTCGCCGCCCCGTTCCTCGTGATCGCGGCGCGCGCCGCGTTCGCGGCCGTCGACCCTGCGCTCGAGGACGTCGCCGCGTCGCTGGGCGATGGGCGCTTTGCGCGATTCAGGAGAGTCGCGGTGCCGGCTGCCCTGCCGGGGATAGGCGCGGGACTCCTGCTCGCCTGGCTGCGCGCGTTCGGCGAGTTCGGCGCGACGGTGATCCTCGCCTATCACCCGTACTCGCTGCCCGTGTTCACGTTCGTCCAGTTCGACTCGAGCGGGCTTCCCGCCACGATGCTGCCGATCGCCGCCGCCCTTGCCGCCGCGTTCGCGGTGCTGCTCCTGGTCGCGCTTCCGCTCCCGCGCCGCCGAGGCCCGCGCACGCCGCCCGCGGCGGCTGCCCCGGTAGATCACTCGAGCGGTCCGCTCGAGCTAGCGCTTGCCAAGCGCCTGGGCAAGGGCTTTGCGCTCGAGCTTTCACACCGCGGGCGCAGCCCGCGACTGGCTGTTCTCGGGCCATCTGGAGCCGGCAAGACGCTCACCTTGCGCCTGCTCGGCGGGCTTACGCCCAGCGAAGGCGAGACACGTGTGGTGGTCGGCTCCGAAAAGCTGCACGAGCTGCCGGCGGAGCGACGTGAAATCGGCTACGTGCCCCAGCAGCCCGCTCTGATGCCGCGGCGCCAGGTATGGCAACAGGTCACGTTCGGCGCGCGCGCGAAACCTGCGCTCGCGGCGTGGTGGATCGAGCGTCTGGGACTGCGAGGACTCGAGGGGCGCTACCCCGAGGAGCTCTCGGGCGGACAGCAACGTCGCGTGGCGCTCGCTCGCGCGCTCGCAAGCGAGCCGCGGGTGCTGCTGCTCGACGAGCCCTTCACCGGGCTTGACGCGCCTGTGCGCGACCGCCTGCGCCGCCAGCTTCGTGCGCTGCAGCGAGAGACCGGCCTGAGCACGGTGATCGTCACGCACGACCCGGAGGAGGCGGCGATGCTGGCTGAGGAGATCATCGTGCTGAGCGACGGTCGCATCCTGCAGGCCGGTCCGCGCGAGGAGGTGTTCGCCAGGCCGCGCACTCCCGAGGTTGCGGGCCTGCTCGGGATCGCGAACACGCACACCGGCGTGACCGTGGCTGAGAACCGCATATGCAGCGCCGGCACCGAGCTGGAGGCCGAGACCCACGGCCTGCCTCGCGGGAGCGAGATCTCATGGTGCGTGCGCCCCGAGCAGGTCGAGCTCGACCCGAACGGACGCTACGAGGCGCTCGTGGTCGACCGCACGGACCTCGGCGCGATGCGCGAGCTCATGGTCTCGCTCGGGGCGACCCTCGAGCTCGCCCTGCGCACCAGCCACAGCGCACCGTTCGCGCCCGGAGCGCCCGTGCGCGTGAACGTGGCACCCGAGCACATCACGGTGTGGCGTGAGCCAACGCTCACGCCGCCGCAATGAGCGCCGCGGCCTCCAGCTCGGTTTGCTCGGCCATCGACTCCACGCCGTCCACCAGCTCGGGGTCTGCGCAGAAGCCGAGGAAGAGCGTGCCCGCGAGCGACACGGCGGCGACGCGCACGGCGTGGTGCTCGGCGATCTCGGCTATCGCATGCAGCGAGCCGACGGGCGCACCGAGCACGCTGACGTGCTCGCGCGGGCCCGGCATGTTGGACACGTTGACGGCAAATGCGCGCGGGCTGCGCTCGACGCGTTCACACAGTCGCCCGAGCCCGGGCGAGACGTGCCGCAGCTCGCGCAGCAGCGAGTCCATCGTCTCCGCGTCGTGCTCGTACTTGCGCACTGTCGTGGCAGCGTGCACCGCGCGCAGGCGCGCGACCGGATCAGACCGGTCGAGCGGCACTGCGACCGAGAAGAACGAGTCGCGATTGCCGGCGTCGTCGCCGGCGTGGTGAAGGCTCACCGGGACCTTCACGCGCAGAGCGCCGAGGCGCCCGTCGTGCCGGCACTCCATCCAGCGGCCGAGCGCGCCTGCGACCACGCTGATCACCGCATCGTTGACGGTCGCTCCATCGAGCGCCCTGGCGGTGTCGTGGAGGGCGCCGAGCGGGAGCACGGCGAACGCGACCTCGCGTTGCACGCCGATGCGCCCGTCAAAAGGCGAGCGCGAACGGGCGAACTCGCGGGCGAAGAAGCGAGCGAGGTGCGCGCGGCGGCGCACGTCGTCGTGGACGTACCTATCGGGCTTGCCGGCGGACGGCGAGGGCTCGGGCAACTCATCCCAAAGCAGCGTCCGCGCGTATCGCATCGAACTCAGCCCGTCGGCGAGCGCGTGGTGAAGACGCCACACGAGCGCGGCACCACCATCCTGCAGCGGCACGCGATCGATCCGCCATAGCGGCCGCTCCCGATCGAGGCGCTCGGAGAACAGGCGCGCGACTTCGGCGAGCAGGCCGCGACGGTCGACCGGTACCTCGCAGGGCGCGTCGCGCACATGCGCTCGCGGGTCGAAGTCGCGGTCGGGCAGCCACACGGGACGCTCGTGGGCGCCGCCGAGGCGCCAGGTGAGAGGCTCGGCCGCGGCCACTCGCTCGGCCACGCGCGCGGCGAGCTCGGCGCTCGAGGGGGCCCGCTCGCCGAGCACGACCACCATGCAGGTGTGACCCGCAACGGTCGGGCCCTCGAGCGCGAGTATCGCGCGGTCCTCGGCAGTCAGCGGTGTCCCCTCCATGGCCCCGCTTCAGGTTAGCCGGCGGCTGGCGCCGGCTTCACGCCGCGCGCAGCTGCTCGGTCGCGTCCCGAGCGAGGCCCTGTGACGCGCCCGCGGCATCCCGGCTCGGCGCGCGGCGCACCGGCAGAGGGCCCCACAGGTGCGCAACCGCGTATGCGCGATACGGCCGCCAGCGCTCGGCGAGCATGCGGGCGCTTGCGGGCCGTCCGTCCTGGCCCAGGAGTTCGAGCGCATGGCGAACACCGAGATCTCCGGCCAGGAACGCGTCCGGATCGCGCAGCGCACGCATCGCCACGTATTCGGCCGTCCACGCTCCGATCCCCGGCAGCGCCTGCAGCCGCGTCCGTGCCTCGGCACGGTCGGCGCCCGCGTCCACGACCAGCTCGCCGCTCGCGAGCGCCGTTGCGAGGCCAAGCAGGCAGCGCCGGCGCGCCCCCGGCAGCCCCTCGGTCGCCTCAGCCGCGCCGGCGAGCGCGCCCGCGGATGGGAACAGATGAGTGACCTCGCCGAGCGGGCGCTCGAGCCGCTCGCCGCATCGCTCGACGAGCCGGGCGGCGAGCGTGGCGGCACCGCGAAGCGACACCTGCTGGCCCAGCACGGCGCGAATCGCGAGCTCCTCCCCATCGATTGCGCCGGGCACGCGCCTGCCCGGCGCACCGCGCACGAGCGGGCCAAGCAGCGGGTCGGCGCCGAGCACGTCGCTGACGCTGTACGGATCGGAGTCGAGGTCAAGCAGGGCGCGCGAGCGCTGCATCGCGGCGGCGAGGTCGCGCAGGTCGGCGAGCCAGAAGCGGGCATGGACGTGGCCCTCGCCCGGGCGCAGCTCGAGCGTGCCGGAGCCATGCGGCAGTCGCAGGCTGCGGCGGTAGGCGCCGTCGAGCACCTGCTCCACGCCCGGCACCGCGCGGCGTCCCAGAAAAGCGGTAAGGCCAGCCCCGTCCATGGGCGCGCGGTAGGCGAGCCGCAGCGACAGCGCTCCGCTGTCCTCGGAGCGCCCGTGGCGGCGTGCCTGGTTGCGGAGCGCGCTCGGCGTGAGCGCGAAGATCTGTGAGACCGTCGAGTTGAACTGGCGCACGCTGCGGAAGCCCGCGGCGAAGCTCACCTCGGTGATCGGCAGCGCTGTCGTCTCGAGCAGGATGCGCGCGGTCTGCGCGCGCTGCGCGCGGGCGAGGGCGAGCGGTCCAGCGCCGAGGACGCCCACGAGCTCGCGATGCACGTGGCGCGGCGTGTAGCCGAGACGCGATGCGAGTCCGCGCACGCCCTCACGGTCGACCACGCCGTCCGCGATCAGCCGCATCGCGCGCCCGACGAGGTCGGCCCGCAGATCCCACTCGGGCGAGCCGGGCGTCGCGTCCGGGCGACAGCGCTTGCAGGCACGAAAGCCCGCCGACTGGGCGGCTGCGGCGGTCGCGAAGAGGCGCACGTTCTCGCGTTTGGGCGTTCGTGCGGGGCAGCTCGGCCGGCAGTAGATGCCTGTCGTCGTCACGGCGCAGAAGATCCACCCGTCAAGGCGAGGATCACACGCCTCGATCGCCTCCCACACACGGTCCGAGTCAAGTCTCACCAGCCCACCGTGGCATACGGCCACGGTCGTGTCTAGCGGGAATCGGACGTGACGGTCAAAGCGCGCTAGAAGGCCGAAATGCGCTATCGCTCGCGGGCGTCTACGCGCGCCCGCGCAACATGTCGAGCAGCCGCCCGAGAACGCGCTCGCCGCCGACGCGCAGGCCGTCGTGCTCGAACTCGTTCGTCAGCCAGTGGCACAGCCCGCGCACGGTCCGTGCCGTCTGCTCGGAGAACGCACGCTCGACATATGCGTCGTCGGCGTAGATCACCGCCGCGGCCGGGACCTCGTTCTGCGCCAGCTGCGCGCGATCGTAGAGCGCAGGCCATCGCCGCTGCGCGAGCTGCTCCGCGGCCTCGCGCAGCGGCGCAAGCGCGCCGAAGTCCTCGAACATCCACGGATACACGTGCTCGCCGGTGAAGCTCTCCGGCGCGTGGTCGAGCTGCTCGGCGAGCATCCGCTCGGCCGACCAGGCGGTCGTGCCCGTGTCCGCCCAGCACGCCTCGTGCAGGATCGCGTAGATCGGATTGCGAGCGAACCGCGCCATCTGCTCGGCGTCGTGGAGAAACGCCTGCGAGCTCACCTCGAGCTCGAACAGATAATGCAGCTGCTCGGCGCCGTCGCTCATGCCGAGCACCTGGCCGAGCTGGCGCAGGCGCCTTGCGTGCAGCATGTCGCCGCCGGGAAGCTGCAGCGGTCGTTCCGCGAGCCGCTCGAGCAGGCTACGAACGCGCGCGCGGTCCTCGGGATAGCGGGCATAGAAGCGCTCGCTGCGTTCGCGTATGCGCGCATAGGTCGCGCGATAGACGTCGTCTATGCGCGGCCCGAGCGGCGGCAATCCGCCGGTGAAGAGAACCTCGCGCAGCCCCTCCGGGGCGAAGGACAGGTAGCTGAGAGCGCACAGCCCACCGAAGCTCTGCCCGAGCACGCTCCAGCGCTCGACGCCGAGCTCGCGGCGGATCAGCTCGGCGTCCGCGACGATCGAGTCGGCACGAAAGTGCGCGAGGTAGTCGGCCTGCTCTGCGGGCGATCCGGGCAGGTCGGGTCCGATCGCGCTCGAGCGACCCGTGCCGCGCTGGTCGAGCATCAGCACACGGAAGTCGGCGAGCGCCCGCTCGAGCCATGGGGGCGAGCTGACCGTGCGCGAGGGTCGAGGCGACTCGAAGCCGGGGCCGCCCTCCAAGAAGAGCAGGATCGGACGGTTCTGGCCGTCGGGGTCGGCCAGCTCCCGCGTGAACACGCGCAGCCGCTCGCCGCCGGGGTTCGCGTGATCGAGCGGCACAGAGTGCTCGCGCTCGGTCACGATCAGACCGGGGATCTGGCGACGGGTCTCGATGCGAGACATCCTGCCACGCGCGCGCTCGCGCGCAGCTGCGCCGGCTACATGCCGACGGCGCGCCGGTAGCGGCCCACCGCGAGCAGCGCGAACACGGCCGTGATCACGAGCGACCAGAGGACCGCCCCCCACACCGCGTTGTGCTCCGGTGCGCCCAGCCACAGGTGGCGCATGGCGTCGACGATGACCGTGACCGGGTTCACTTCGGCGAATTGACGCAGCGGCGTCGGCATCGACTTGACCGGCACGAAGGCGGAGGAGATGAACGTGAGCGGGAAAACGACGATAAAGCCGATCGAGTTCGCCGATTCGGAGGACTTGACCAGCAGCCCGATGTAGGCGAAGAACCAAGAGAACGCGTAGCCGACCAGGAGCAGCAGGCCGATGCCGGCGACGGCGTCGAGGACCGAGGTGTGGAAGCTGAAGCCGATGATCACGCCCGTGATGAGCAGGATCGTGAGCGACAGCGCGTTCGTCGCGATGTCGCACAGGGTGCGTCCCGCGAGCACCGCCGCGCGAGACATCGGCAGCGAGCGGAAGCGATCGATCAGACCCTTGCGCATGTCTTCGTTCAGCCCCAGCGCTGTAACGAAACCGCCAAATGCGATGTTCTGGACGATGATCCCCGGAATCAGGAAGTCCACGTAGGAGTAGCCCGGGGTGCTGATCGCGCCTCCCAGCACGTAACGGAACAGCAGCACGAACATGATCGGCTGGATCGTGAACGCGATCAGCAGTTCTGGCGCGCGCGGCAGCCGGATCAGGTTGCGCTCGGCGATGATCAGCGTGTCGGTCACGAGCCGCCTCATGACGGCACCTCCACGTCCCCCGAGGGCTCTTCGGCGGCGTGTCCGGTTAGCGTGAGGAACACGTCGTCGAGGGTTGGGCGCCGCACCGCGAGGTCCTCAACGCCAACGCCGGCATCGCTCAGCCGGCGGACCGCCTCGACGATGGCGCCGCTGCGTTCGCGCACGCTCACCCTGACCAGGCTGCCCTCCGCGACCGGGGCCTCGTCGGACATCGGCGCGAGCGCCGCGATCGCGGACTGCACCTGGGCGCGCTCGTCGAGGCTCACCTCGAGGCGCTCGCCGCCGACGCGGTCCTTGAGCTCATCGGATGTGCCCTCCGCAATCAGGTGGCCGTGGTCGATGACGGCGATCGTGTCCGCGAGCCGATCGGCCTCGTCGAGATACTGGGTCGTGAGCAGAGCGGTCGTCCCTTCCGCGACGAGACCCTCGATCACGTTCCACAGGCTGATGCGCCCGCGCGGATCGAGCCCCGTGGTCGGCTCGTCGAGAAACAGCACCGGCGGCTTGGCGACGAGCGCCGCGGCCAGGTCGAGCCGGCGCCGCATCCCGCCGGAGTAGGTCTTGGTCGGCCGGTCGGCGGCGTCGAGCAGGTCGAAGCGCTCGAGCAGTTCGCGACCGCGCGCCGTCGCGGTGGCGCGACTCGCTCCATACAGGCGACGGACCATCGTCAGGTTCTCGAGGCCCGTGAGGTTTTCGTCGATCGCCGCGTACTGGCCGGCGAGTCCGATCTGCTCGCGAAGCCGGGCGGCGTCACGCACGACGTCGAGACCCAGCACGGTGGCCGTGCCGGCGTCGGGTTTCAGCAGCGTCGCCAGCACGCGCACGAGCGTGGTCTTGCCCGCACCGTTTGGCCCGAGCAGCCCGAGCACGGTTCCCTGCGCCACATCCAGGTCGAGACCGGCCAGCGCGCGCACCGAGCCGTATGACTTCTCCACGCCGCGTACGCGTATGGCGATATCGCCGGGCGTGAGCGCGTCAGGGGCGCCGGCGTCGAGCGCAGCGATCGAGTCCCTCGAGAGATGCATCCCCTCACAGTAGAAAGCCGCAGCACGTGTCGCAGTGGCAGGCGATGGGAAACGCGGGGCGCCGCTAACGCCATCCCCCCAAGCACTTCCTGCGACGATACGCGGCGAGGAGGTAGTACAGCCATGGAGCTACGCACGCAAACACCGACGCCTGGGCCCACCCGAATGAGCCGCACGCAAGCGGCGTCGGGCAAACGCTGGATCGTCGGCTTCGAGGAAGGCTCGCGCGAGATGCACGACCTGCTCGGGGGAAAGGGCGCGAACGTCGCCGAGATGACGCGCGTCCTCGGCGGCGGGCGCGTTCCCCCGGGGTTCACGATCACGACCGAGGCCTGCGTGAGCTACATGCACGGGTCGCGCTCGTTTCCCGCGGGTCTGCGCGAGCAGCTCGCGGAAGCGCTGGGACGCCTGCAGGAGCGCGCCGGCAAACGGCTCGGCGATCGCAGCGATCCGCTGCTCGTGTCGGTCAGGTCGGGGGCGCGCGTCTCGATGCCGGGCATGCTCGACACGGTTCTGAACCTCGGCCTCAACGACGAGACGGTGCTGGGCTTGGTTGAGCGCTCCGGCGACGAGCGATTCGCCTGGGACTGCTACCGGCGCTTCACCCAGATGTACGGAAACGTCGTGATCGGGATACCGGGCAACCAGTTCGAGCAGGCGATCGCAGCGACGAAGGCGGCCCACCGAGTTCGCCTCGACACCGAGCTGAGCGCAAGCGCGCTGCGCGAGCTGACCCGCGAATTCCAGGGCATGTACGACTTCCCGGAGGACCCGCAGCACCAGCTGGAACGTGCGATTCACGCCGTGTTCGACTCCTGGCTGGGTGAGCGATCGGTGTCCTACAGGCGCATCAATCGCATCCCCGACGATTGGGGCACGGCGGTCAACGTGCAGCAGATGGTGTTTGGCAATCTCGGCGAGCGCAGCGGCAGCGGCGTGGCGTTCTCGCGCGACGAGGTGACCGGCGGGCCGGAGCCATCCGGCGACTTCCTACCCAACGCACAGGGCGAGGACGTGGTGTCGGGCGTGCGCACGCCGCGCGATCTCGGCGAGCTGCGCAGCTGGCTGCCGGACGCGCACGCCGAGCTGAGCGTGATCCTGCGCACGCTCGAGCGTCACTACGGCGACATGCAGGACACGGAGTTCACGATCGAGGACGGGCGCCTGTACATGCTGCAGACGCGCAGCGCGAAGCGCCCGGCGCAGGCCGCGGTGCGCTTTGCGGTCGACGCGGTCGGAGAGGGCCTGCTGGATCGCGCAGCGGCGATCTCCACAATCGACCCGTACACCCTCGACGCGCTGCTGCACCCCACCTTCGACCCCTCGGTCGAGTACGAGGTGCTGGCAACCGGCGTGGCCGCATCGCCGGGCGCGGCCAAGGGCGAGATGGTGCTGAGCGCGGCCGAGGCTGTGAGTGCGGCTGCGGAAGGCCGCGACGTGATCCTCGTTCGCTCCTTCACCGACGCCGACGACGTGGCCGGCTTCGACGCCGCGCGCGGGATCCTCACGAGCGAGGGGGAAAGGCGAGCCATGCCGCGCTGGTCGCGCGCGGCATGGGCCGCCCGGCGGTCACCGGCGCCGCCTCTGTGGCCATCGACACCGTCACGCGCGAGGTCCACATCGGCGAACGCGTGGTGCGGGCCGGCGAGCTGATTGCGATCGACGGCAGCCTGGGCGCGATCACGCTGGACGATGTCCCGCTCGTCGAGCAGCGGGTATCGGAGGAGTTCGCCACGGTGCTGGGGTGGTGCGATGAGCTGCGCACCCTGGGCGTGCGGGCGAACGCGGACACCCCAGCTGATGCTGTCAAGGCGCTCGAGCTCGGGGCCGAGGGCATTGGGCTGTGCCGAACCGAGCACATGTTTCTCGGCGAGCGCGAGCCGCTGATGGCGTCGGTGATCCTGGCCGAGGACCACGAGGCGCTCATGCTGGCCATCGAACAGCTGCGCCCGTTGCAGGAATCGGACTTCGAGCAGATCCTCATCTCGCTCGAGGGCCGTCCGATCACGGTGCGACTGCTCGACCCGCCGCTGCACGAGTTTCTCCCGCAGCCGTCCACGCTGCCCGCGGGCTCGCACATTCGCGCGCGCGTGGAACAGCTGCAGGAGGCCAATCCGATGCTGGGGACGCGCGGCGTGCGCCTGGGGCTGCTGTTCCCCGAGCTGTACGAAATGCAGGTCCGTGCACTGTTCACTGCGGCTGCTCGCGTCGCCTCGGCGCGGGTCGAGGTGATGGTGCCGCTCGTGGCCTACGAGCGCGAGCTGACGCTGACCCGCGCGATGATCACGCGGGTCGCCGACGAGGTCGGTCATCGCGATTACAAGATCGGCACGATGATCGAGCTCCCGCGCGCGTGCTTCAAGGCCGACCTCATCGCCGCCGACGCGGACTTCTTCTCGTTCGGCACAAACGACCTCACCCAGACTGCGCTGGGCTTCAGCCGCGACGATATCGAGGCACTCGTGATCGGCCGCTACATCGACGTGAAGATCCTCGACCGCTCGCCCTTCGAGACGATCGACGCGCCGGGCGTGGGGGTGATGGTTCGCATGGCCGCGTGGCTGGGACGCACGACGAAGCCCGAGCTGGGGCTCGGAGTGTGCGGCGAGCACGGCGGCGATCCGGATTCGATCGAGTTCTTCCACCACTCGGGCATCGACTACGTCTCGTGCTCGCCCTACCGCGTCCCGATTGCGCGCGTGGCCGCCGCCCAGGCGGCGATCCGAGCGAGCGCGTGAATCAGGCGGCGCCCCTGCGGCCCGGTGTGGCACGATTCCCTCGTGGGCTTTGACCAGTACCACGAGCCGGCCGATGAGCTGCCCGATGCGACCCGGACGTTCGCGCGTCTGTGCGCTTCGCTCACCGAGGAGGCCGAAGCGATCGACTGGTATGAGCAGCGGCTGGCGGTGGAGAAGGATCGCGAGGCGCTCGCCATCATGCGCGACGCGCAGGGCGAGGAGTTCAAGCACTTCTGCATGGATCTCGAGTTCCTCTTGCGGCGGACCCCGCTGTGGCGGGATATCGCGGTGGGCATCCTCTTCCAGGAGGGCGACATCGTCGAGCACGGCGAGGAGTCGGAGGAGCAGGCGGTCGAGGGTGCGGCCACACATGGCGCGCCGCTTGCGGGCAGCACCTCGCTTGGCATCGGCAGCTTGAGGGATCTCGCGCCGTGAGCCACCTGCTGCGAGAGCACGCGCCGATCAGCCATGAGGGCTGGGAGCTGATCGACAGTGAGACGCGCGAGCGGCTGACACCGGCTCTTGCCGCACGCAAGCTCGTGGACTTCGCGGGACCCCACGGCTGGGAGTACTCGGCGACGAACCTGGGACGCACGCACGTGCTCGCCGACGCTCCCGTCGACGGGGTCATCGGAATCCACCGGCGTGTGCTTGCGGCCGTCGAGCTGCGCGCCCCGTTCACGCTCGCCCGCGCCGAGCTGCGCGACGCCGACCGGGGCGCAGGCGATGTGGATCTGCAGGCGCTCGACGTTGCCGCACAGCGGATCGCGACGGCCGAGAACCGCGCCGTCTTCCACGGCTGGTCGGCAGCCGGCATCTCAGGCATCGCCGGCAGCTCCGCGAACAAGCCGATCGCGCTGGGCAAGGATTGCGATCGCTATCCGCGGCAACTCGCCCGCGCGGTCGAGGTCATGCTGCGCGCCGGCGTGGCCGGACCGTACGGCCTGGCGCTGGGACCTGACACATACACGCGGGTCCTCGAGACGGCCGAGCATGGCGGGTACCTGCTGCTCGACCACCTGCGCAAGATCCTCGAGGGGCCGCTCGTGTGGGCCCCCGGCGTGGAGGGCGCCGTCGTCGTGAGCCTGCGCGGAGGGGACTTCATGCTCGAGGTCGGCGAGGACCTGTCGGTCGGATACGAGAGTCACGACGAGGACACCGTGGGCCTCTACATCGAGGAGAGCTTCACGTTCCATGTCCTCACGCCAGAGGCCGCGGTCGCGCTGACGCCCTGAGCGTGGGCGGGTCCGGCGTGCCATTGAAAGCGCGCCTGGTTGTGATGCGTGTCGACGTCGCCGCGGAGCGTGAACACGTAGCCGGGGAAGCACGAGGCTGCGACGCCGTGAGGGGTCGGTCTCGTTGAACGCATCGAGGTACCGTGTGACGATGCCATGAAGGTCGGCCATCGTGGCTCCTTTCGATCGTTTGCGCGGCGCAGCGTGACGCACTGGCGCGGAGCTGTCGATTACCTCGCGCGTAATCATGCTGCGCGTCCATTACCTCGCGGGTAATCGTCCGCGGCAGCTGCCTGGTTACCCTCTGCAGATGGCCGCGGCCGACATGCAAACCGGGTTCGGCGAGCTCCTGCGCGAGTGGCGGGTGCAGTGATCGAGCTCGCCCGCGTTTGAAGGAGGTGTAGATGCCACTGGTCGCGATCGACGTGCTGGAGGGCCGAACCGCGCAGGAGCTGGACGTGATCTGCGACGCGGTGCAGACCGCGATGGTGGCGGTGCTCGGCGTGCCCGAGCGCGATCGCTTCCAGATCATCACCCAACACAACGCGAGCACGCTGCGCTTCGACCGGCATTACCTCGATATCGAGCGAAGCGAGCATTTCGTGCTCGTGCGCATAACACTCGCGCGGGGCCGCACAACCGAGGTCAAGCAGGCGTTCTACGCTCACCTGGCGGAGCTGCTCGCAGATCGCGCGGGCCTGCGAAGCGAGGACCTGGCGGTGATCCTCGTTGAGAACGGCCGTGACGATTGGTCTTTCGGTTGCGGGCGCGCAAACTACCTCGAGCTGCCCCGCGAGGCTTGGCGCTAGCTCCTCCACCACCATGAATGAGTCGCCGATGACCCCGCGCGCGCGGTGAATCAGCCACAGCCCGCGGCAGGCACGGCGCGGCCCGTGCGCGGCCTCACCCAGGAGGAGGCGCAGCGGCGAGCGCAGGCGCGCGGTGCGCTCCCGCGTCAGCATTCAAGCCGCTCCTACGGCAGCATCATCCGCGCGAACACGCTGACGATCCCGAACGGGATCCTGTTCGTTCTTCGGCGTCCTGACGATCGCCTTCGCGTCCTGGCGCGATGCGCTGTTCCTCGGGATCCTCGTCTCAAACATCGCGATCGGGTCCTTTCAGGAGATCCGCTCCAAGCGCGCGCTCGACCGGCTCGCGGCGCTGGTCGCACCCGAGGCGACGGTCGTGCGCGACGGAGTCGAGCGCCGGGTCCCCGTCGAGCACGTCGTCGTCGGGGACTCGTGCGGTTGTCCGCCGGCGATCAGGTGGTCGCGGACGGAACCTGGTGTCGGCGGACGGGCTGGCCCTCGACGAGTCCAACCTGACCGGCGAGTCGGAGCTGTGCGTGCGCGGGCCGGCGAGACGATCTGGTCCGGCTCGTTCGTTGTCGAGGGGATCGCGCTGTTCGAGGTCACAGCGGTCGGTTCCGACAGCCGCGCGGCGCGCATCTGACCGCGACCGCGCGAGCGTTCCGTCATCCGCGCTCGCCGCTCGAGCAGGCCAACGACCGGCTGCTGCTGTGGCTGGTGGCGTTCGCCGTCCCGCTCGCGATCGGGCTCGCGGTGTCGGTGCTCGCTCACGCCGAGACTCCACGGCCGCGCGCGTGCAGGTGCTCACCGCTGGCGTCGTCAACCTCGTCCCCGAGGGTCTGATCCTGCTGATCAGCCTCACCGCGGCCGTGTCCGCATTCAAGATGGCGCAGCGAGGCGTGCTCGCGCAGCAGCTCAACGCGATCGAGTCGCTCGCCTCGGTCGACATCGTCTGTACCGACAAGACCGGGACGCTGACCGAACCGACGCTGCGGGTCGTCGGACTCGTCCCCGCGGTCGGCACGGACGAGGCGAGGCTCTCCCGCGAGCTTGCGAGGTACGCGGCCAGCTCGCCATCGCGCAACCTCACCCTCGAGGCTATCGCGAGCGCGGGACTGGCGAACGTCGAACCGCGGCGAGCGTCATCGCCCAGGTGCCGTTCTCCTCCCGGCGGCGCTGGAGCGCGCTCGACCTCGGTGACGAGCGACTCGTCCTCGGGGCGCCGGAGCGCTTCCCGAGGCCGACGCCGGGTTCGCCGACCGCGCACGCGAGGAGGCCAGCGCGGGCCGGCGCGTGTTGGCCCTCGGCCGCACCGACTCGCCGCTGCCCCGCGCGAGCTCGGAGCCACAGTTCCCCGACGATGTGCGGCCGCTCGGGCCTCGTCGTGCTCGCCGAGCGGTTGCGCCCCAACGCGACGGACACGGTCGCCTTTCTCACCGCTCAAGCGGGTCGATCTGAAGGTGCTCTCCGGCGACGCGCCCGCGTACCGTCGGCGCGATCGCCCGCGACGCGGGCGTACCCGGATCAGGACCGGCGCTCGACGGTGAGGCGCTGCCCATCAGATCCCGCGGCGCTGCGCGACGCGGTTCTGTCCGCGCCAGCAGTCGGGCGGATCTCCCCAGAGAACAAGCGCGCCGTCGTGGACGCGCTCGCCGCCGCCGGTCGCTACGTCGCGATGATCGGCGACGGGGTCAACGACGTGCCCGCCCTCAAGGACGCGCGCCTGGCGATCGCCCAGGGATCCGGAACGCAGATGGCACGCTCGGTCTCTGACCTCGTGCTCGTCCGGGACGACTTCGCGGCCGTGCCGGGAATGGTCGCCGAGGGGCGGCAGATCCTGCGCAACATCCAGCGCGTGGCGAGGCTGTTCATAACCAAGAGCGTGTTCACCGCCGTGGTCGGCCTGGCGGTCGCGATCCCGACCGGCACCTTCCCGCTGCTCCCGCGCCAGTTCACGATCGCCTCCACCGTCACGATCGGGATCCCCGCGTTCGTGCTCGCGCTCGCGCCGAGCTCTGGGCCGTGGCGGCCCGAGCGCTTCCTCAGTCGGTCGCACGGTTCGCGATCCCAGCCGGGATCGCGATCGGGATCGGCATCGTCGCGGGCTATCTGCTCGCACGCTACGGATTTGACCTCGGCCTCGTCCGCTCGCGCACGGTCGCCACCGGAATCGTCGTCGTCTGCGGGCTCGCGGTCGTGATGCGCCTCGAGAGCGAGGGCGGCCGGCGACGGCTCGCGGTAGCTGGCCTGTGCGCGCTGATGGCGCTGCTCTTCGCGCTCGCGCTAATCATCCCCTTCCTGCGCGAGCTTCTACGAGCTCGCGACCCCCACCGGCGAGACGGCGGCCGCGTGGGCGCTTGGAACGCTTCTCGGACTCGGCGGGATGGTGGGCGCGCTCCGCTTGGTGGCTCCCCGCTCGGCCTAGCTGTCTTTCGGCTTCTCGTCGTGAGCCTGCGGGGGCTTCTCATCGCCGAGGCTCATTGCCATTCCGATGACGATGAACAGGATGAGCAGACCGGCGACCATGGCCGCGATCACGAAGAAGCTCGCTGCGGAGACCGCGGTGGCCACGCCGATCACGACGAGCACGCCGATCATCACCGGCAAGCCGAAAACCTGCGAGCCGAACGCCTGGTAGGCGAGCCACAGGACGAGCACGATGACCAAGAAGTAGGCACCGACGTTCACCACCGCTTCAAGCAGTTCGCTCATGCCTCATCTCACCGCGCTCACACAACGACTGTAGCCGTGACCGAGCGCCCGCGGGCGGCGAGGGCCGCTCGAGGCGTTGGCCCGCTGCGCTCCGGCCGAGCCGTTCAGCCCGCGCTGGGCGCGATCACGAGCAAGGTCGGGGCCGACTCACGGCCTGTCGAAACCGAGCGGGCTGGTGTCGCTGGCGAGGTAGGAGTAGGAGCCGGGATTGCGTTCTGTGACCATTCCCGGACAGCCTTTGCGCAGGTTCTCGCAATCGAACACTTCACCGTTCGCGAGGTGGATATCCAGGCGCGAGTAGTAATAGAACGAGAACGCGTTGCCGTCGTGGTGCAGGTCGACGGCAGCCTCGACGGGGTCTTCTCGCCAGCGGTTTGTCAGCAGGCGCTTGTCCGCTGACTTCTGCTTCTTCAGGTACTTGTCAAACCATGCCGAGGTGTACCAGGCGATCTCATCGGCCCCACGCAGCGACGCGCCGAAAGCCTGGTTCGGAATGAAGCTGAAGTCCAGGTGCGACCCACCGCGGATGATGATCTGGCCGCTGTCGACGCCGGCATCGCTGTAGACGTGGGACTCGGTCGACTTCGCCTGCGGGTCGGGAAGTTCGGTGTTGGGAGTGGGCGGCAGGAAGTAGTCCGCCGACATGCCCAACGCCGGCTTGGTGATCGGCGGCACCGTGCGGTCCGCGGGCGTGCTCGGGCACGGCTTCTCGGCCGGGCCGCCACCGCTCGCGCCGGTTTCTTCGTTCGGGTTGGGTTCGGCGAGGTTGTCCCAGGCCACGATCGCCTTCACGCGAGGGTCCCATTGACCGATGTAGGAGACGCCGGCCGCTCCGTAGGAGTGCCCGGCCAGGCCGATCCCTCCGCTCTTCAGTTCACGCCAGAACGGGTTGTAGGCCGCGTCTAGGCCCTTCGCGACGCGTTCGTTCTGCTTGGCGGCGTGGCTTGTTCCGGTTTCACAACTAACCACCGGCTCGTAGGGATGCTTCGGGTTTGACAGGAAGAAGTTGATCGCTTCCTCTGTGCCGTCGAAGAAGGGCCGGCCGTCTGTCTGGGCGGGGAAGCCTTCCAGCTCGTCGGGCGCCTGGCCAAGCGTGTCGCTCCTGCCCTGGCCCTGCGGATCGAAGGTCATCACGAGGTAGCCATCCTTGGCGAGCGCCTGGGCGGCGTACCAGTACATCTGTTCGTCGGCCTGCACCGACCCGTTCGTGATGACGATCCCCGGGAGCTTGGCATGCGGGCTCAGGGCCGGATTGACGGCACTCCAGATGCGGCCGGAGATCGTCGCTCCGTTGCGGGCGGTGAAGAGCACCTTACGAACGCGGCCGTAGCCGTTCTTTTCCCAGTTGTAGAGACGGACGTCCCCGGCGCAACCGTTGTCGCCTCCGTAGCACAGGTCATCGGAGAAGTTGCGTTCTGGATCGCCGGCCTGTTCGAGGGCCGCTTCTTGCCGGTTGGCAAGGCCTTGCTGGATCAGCTGTGCCTGGTATTCAGGGGTGTCATAGATCGCCTGGCGTTGCTGCGTGATCGAGAAGTTTTCCGCCTCGAGCAGCGGTTCGAAGCTGCTCGGCGGTTGTTCGTGTTCGGTGGCATATGACACACCTGGCAACGCAAGCACGCACGTCAGCATCGCGGCCAGTGTGGCAGTCCACGTCGATCGGCGCCCAATGTGACCGGCCGATCCGATCGCCGACCTGACGCCGGCGTTCTTCCGTGCAGCGTTCTTCATCCAACACTCCCCCGTATGTGCAATGACGGTGACTCCCCGAAGCAAGGCATCAGTACCCGCCCGGTTGAGAATCGAAACCTCTCCTCGCCGGGCTCGCGCCCGACACTCAGTCGTCAAGGATGGTCAGGTCGAGCTGGCGCAGGCGAGCGGGGTCGGCGAGTATGTCGAGCTCGACGATCCTTCCTCCCCTGACCGTGAAGCATCCGACGGAGAATGGTGTGCCACCCCTCGTGCTCACGACTCCGGCGGCGCCGTTGATCAGCGCCGGCTGCACGGTGAGGCCGGTCTGCGAGAACATGATCGCCTGGCCGGCGACCGCCTCGGCACCGCGGATCTCGCGCGACAGCGCGGCCACGGCGCCGCCGTCCGCTCTGACGAGGACGTCCGGGTCGAGCACGGCGAGGAGCGCGTCGAAGTCGCCGTTGCGCGCCGCGGCGAGGAAGGCGTCGACGACCTCCCATTGGGTTCTCAGGTCCGCGTCGGTCACCGGGGCGGCGCCGCGCACGCGGCGGCGAGCGCGGCTCGCGAGCTGTCGCGCCGCCTCGGGGGAGCGCTCGACGATCGGCGCGATCGCCTCGAAGGGCATCGCAAACATGTCGTGCAGGACGAATGCGAGCCGCTCCGCCGGCGGGAGCGTTTCAAGGACGACGAGCAGCGCGAGACCGACCGAGTCGGCGAGCAGCGCCTCGTGCTCGGGCTGGGTGCCGTCTGCGCGGTCGACGATCGGCTCCGGCAGGTGTGGCCCCAACGGCTCCTCGCGGCGCGAGGAGCGTGAGCGAAGCATGTTCAGCGACACGCGTGCGACGACCGTGGTCAACCATGCGCCCATGTTCTCCACCTCGCTGGTGTCTGCGCGGCTGAGCCGCAGCCAGGCGTCCTGGACGGCGTCGTCGGCCTCGCTCAGCGAGCCGAGCATCCTGTAGGCCACCGCCCGCAGGCGGGCGCGGTGCTCCTCAAAGCGCTCCGCCAGCCATTCCTGCTCACCCATCCTCACACTCCTCCTTCGCGTCGTCTCATAGCAGTAGACCCGCGAAACCAGCACGATGTGACGAGCCGGTCGAGCTTTCGCTATGGCAGCTGCTTGACGATCTCGAGCAGCTCGGCGCGGTCATAGCCGCTCTCGCGGCCCAGCTGGACGAGCTCCCGCGCCTTCGCGAGCAGCTCGCCACGTTGCGGCGTTCCGCTTACGCGTATGCCATGGCCAGGGCGCAGTTCGAGCAGACCCTCGTCGCGCAGGAGCCTGAGAGCCCGCAGCACGGTGTTGGTGTTCACGTGCATGACCGCGGCAAGGTGACGCGCGGGCGGGAGGCGCTCGCCGGGCTTTGCCTCGCCGTCGGCGATCGCGCGGCGAATCTGTGCGGCGACCTGATCGTGCAGCAGAGCCGGATCGTTGCGGTCGACCTTGACATCGATCATTGTGCTAGTCATAGTAGCTCAGCCGATGCGCGAGCACAGCCCTGACAGCGCGTGACCCTGACGGTCGAGCAGCCGGCTGCGACGACGCCCGACGGCGGCGTGATCGAAGAGGCACGCGCACGCCAACGGCGCCAGCGAGGCGTGGCCGGCGCACTGCTCCTCGCCGCTGCGCTGCTCTGGCGGGATCCTGTTTGGAACCTCTGGCGGCGGTGGAGGGTCACATCGTGGGAGCGCCTCGCTGCCCGCGGGTCCCGCGGCCTCGAAGAGCGCACGCCGCTCGACCGCCTCGTGCCCGTCGGGCAACGGTGAGGCTCTGGGAGGCGCGCCCAGCAAGTCGCTGCTTTCAATTCTCGGCGTGCTGCGGCGAGGAGCAACCGCGGCTGACGCGGGCAGCGGCATCGTCGGGAGAGGACTCATACGCGGCGTGTTCGTCCACTACATACGCCGGGCCCGAGTCGTCGACGGCAGTCCCTACTACGTCTACCCGGCCATCCTCGGAGACTGCGGAACCGGCGAGAAGCCGCATCAGGGCATCATGGAGCTCGCGACCAACGTCAATCTCGGCGGCGGCTCGATCGGCGGCACCGGTGGCGGGGGCGCCACCGCCGCCGATATCGAGCAGGGTCGCGACGCCGGCAGCGGTCCGCCCGGCTCCAGCACGAGCGCGACCCTCACGATGCTCGTGCCGGACGGAGTCGCGAGTGTCACGCTGCGCTACCCCGCCGGCCGGGCGAGCGGGTACAGCCCAAAGATCTCTCCGCCCTTCACGATCACGACCGCGCCCGTGGAAAACCTCGTCGTCGCCACGGTCCCACGCAGCAGCCCGCTGCAGCAGGGCACGATGGTCTGGCGGGCGGCCAACGGCCGCGTCATCAGAACGTTCAACGGCCTCTAGCAGTCAGGCCGTGGCGAATGGCGAGACCCAGATTCGAACTGGGGACACCACGATTTTCAGTCGTGTGCTCTACCAACTGAGCTATCTCGCCGCGTCTCGATCCTAACGCGTCGCGGGCGGCCCCCGCTCCGCAGATCAGAGCGCGATCAGCCTGGCCAGGCTTCGAGATAGGGCAGCGGATCGATCGGGTGGCCGACGCCCCAGCCGCCCACCCAGATCTCGAAATGCAGGTGCGGCGCGGTGGCGTCGCCGGTCTGGCCGGCCTTGCACAGCAGCGCTCCCGCCGACACGCTCTGCCCTTCGCTCACCGCGAGCGAGCTCGCCTGGCAATGCGCGAACATGAAGTCGAAGCCGATGCTCGTGTGCTCGGCCGTGTAATAGCCGGCCCCGCCAGCCTGATAGCTGGCAGTGATGATGGTGCCGGCGAGCGGCGCCACGATCGGCGTCCCTTCGGCGGTCAGCACGTCCTGGCCCTGATGGATGTGGCCTTCGCGGGGGGCGCCGAAGCGGTTTTCCGGCCCGCCGAAGTCGTGCGGTCCCTGCACCGGGAACACGGCTCCGTCCGCGACGGTCTGCGCGGGCGTGGGCACGCCCGGTTCCGGGATCGGAGCGGGCGCCGGGGCCGGCGGGGGGCCGGAGCCGGAGCGACCGGCTGCACGGTGAGGTTGGCCACGCCCGAGCTGTGCGCGCTCGGCGCGAGCTGAACGCGATGGTGATCGTGGGCTCGGATGCTCACCAGGTAGCTGCCGGCGGCGAGGCTCGCGTTGGCCGGCCAGCTCACGCTCACGCTGCGGCCCGTGTGGACCCACCCCAGCAACACCGACAGCGTTGTCGTGTGCGCGGCCGGGTCGCTGACGGTGACGCGCACGTCCACGGTTCCCACGCCGTGCTCTTCGATCCGGAAGCTCACGCGCGGCGGCCTGCCCGCGCTGGCCGTCCTCGGCACGCTCAGCTGCGTGATCACCGGCTGCTGCTGATTGGAGGCGAGCTTCAAGCCGTACTGGCTGCCGCCCGTGGTGCCCGTTTCCGGCCCCTGGGTGCCGCCGGGGCCGGCGGCCACCGCCGTGGTGGACGCCGCGAGTGCAATTGTGCTTGCAAGTGCAGGGGCAATCGCGGCCGCGCGGAAGCTCATGGAGAATAGGTCGGAGAACGGCCGAGCGCGCGCAAGCGCGACGCGCGAGAACGGCACATCCGTCCACCTTCGCCGTGCCGTCTGATACGCCGCCGAGCCGTGAACGGGCCGGCGCGCCGGCTACTGCCTCTCGAATTCCTCCACCAACGCGCGCTGGGTCAGCGCCAGGCCCTCGTCGATCGGCACCTGCGCACGCCAATCGAGCTCGCGCTGCGCGAGTGAGGGATCGAGGCAGCTGTGCTGCAGCTCGCCCGGCCGCAGGTCCGCGAGCTCGGGCGTGATCTGCTTGCCGGCGGCGGCGCTCAGCACACGCCACACCGTCGCCACGTCGGTTTCGACGCCCGTGGCGACGTTGTACACGCCGGCCTTGCCCTCGGCTGCGAGCAGCGCTCTGACGACGTCGCCGACGTACACGTAGTCGCGGGTGGGCTTGCCGTGGCCGTAGAGCTTCGGCGCGGTCCCGCGGTGGAGGTGAAGCGCGAAGATCGACACCACGCCCGCCTCCCCGTGCGGGCTTTGACGCGGCCCGTACACGTTGCCGAGCCTGCAGGTCGCGTGCGGGATGCCGGAGGACAGAGACCACGTCTTCACGTACGCCTCGGCTGCCCACTTCGATGCGCCATACGGCGACAGCGGAGCGGGGATGCGCTCCTCGCTCGTCGGCCTCGGCGCGTCATCGCCGTACAGCGCGCCGCCCGTGGAGGTGAACACGGTCGGCGCCCGATAGCGCCCGGCCAGCTCGACCACGTTGAGGGTGCCGCGCACGTTGACTTCGCAGTCGCGCCCGGGGTCCTGCACGGAGGCGACCACGCTCGCCTGCGCTGCGAGGTGGAACACGGCCTGCGGGCGCACCTCCTCGAACAGCGCCTCCATCGCGGCGAAGTCGACGATGTCGAGCTCGCGCAGCTCGGCCTGGGAGGCCACGCGCCGCCGGTCCCCGGCGGACAGGTCGTCCACCACGGTCACCTCGCGCCCCTCGGCGAGCAGGGCGTCGACGACATGCGAGCCGATGAAGCCGGCGCCGCCGGTCACAATTGCGCGAGAGCTCAAGGCGCGGAAATCTATACCGACGCGGGCGTCGCCGCGAGCATGCCTTCGACGGCCTCGACGGACTCGTCGATGCGCTCGAGCACCTTCATGCCCGCGCGCTCGCGCGGGAGCGTGCCGCCGATAGCGGCGCCGCCGAGCACGATCGGGATGTTGGGGTGGCTCGCGCGCAGGTCCCTGAGCGCGCTCTCGAGCACCTCGGCCTCCTCGGGCTGGATCGCTCCGAAGACCACCAGGTCGGGTGCTTGGCGCTCGACCATCGCGGGCAGCTGCTCGATCGGCAGGTCCGTGTCGAAGAGTGTGCGGTAGCCGGCCGCCGCAAGCTGATCGTGCACCATCTGCAGCCCCAGCGTGTACTCGTCGCCGGCCATGCCGGCGAGCAGCACGCGCTCGCGCGTCGGTTCGGTGCTGCCGGTCATGAACCGGTACAGCGTCGCGAGAACGCGGCGGATGATCGTGGTCGCGCGGTGCATGCCCTCGTCGTCGATCTCGCCCGTTTCGGAGAGCACGCTGACGCGGCGAAGTGCAGGGCTGATGACCTCCGCGTGAAGCATCGTCGGAGAGATCCCGTCCTCGATCGCGGTTGCGATCGCGCCCTCGGCCATCTCAGCGTCGCCCCGCTCGAGCGCCGTGGCGAAGGTCTCGAGTGTGCTCTCCACCAACGCCGCAGGGTCGGCACGCATCTGCTCTCGCGCATCCGGACCCGAGCGGCCAAGAACTTCCATGAAGGCATCGAGCAGCACCGGGTCGAAATGGTGACCGCGCTGTTCGCGCATCATTTGGATCGCCTCCTCGACCGGGAACGCGTTGCGGTACACGCGGTCGCTGGTGAGCGCATCGAAAACGTCCACGACCGCGACGATCCGGCCCTCGATGGGGATCGCCTCGCCTTTGAGTCCGCGCGGATATCCGCTGCCGTCCCACTTCTCCTGATGGCTCAGCGCGATCGTTGCGGCCATGTCGAGAATCGAGGAGGACGAGCCGCGTACAAGCCGGTGACCCTCCTCGGCGTGCGTCTCGACTATCGCCCGCTCCTCGGGGGTGAGCGGCCCGGGCTTGAGCAGGATCGCGTCGGGGATCGCCACCTTGCCGACGTCGTGCAGGGGCGCGGCGTGCAGGAGCCGCTCGCAGAAGTCGGGGTCCATGCCGATGTGTTCGGCCAGAAGCTTTGAGAAGCGCCCGATTCGCTCTATGTGCGCACCCGTGTCCTCGTCGCGGAACTCGACGGCCATCGACAGCCGTCGCACGGTCTCGGCCTGCGCGATCTCGAGCTGGGAGAGCGCGCGTTTCAGCTCGCGGGTGCTCCCTTCTATCTCCTCCACGAGTGCCGCCCGGCGCTTCTCGCCGAAGTGCCAGCCGATCGCGGTGGCCGCGCATGCGAGCACCACCCAGCTGATCGCTGCCTCGAGCGAGCTGCCGGCAACCACCGCACCGGTGATGCCCGCGGCGGCCAGCACCGTCCACGTGATCAGCCACGCGGCGGAGCGAGAGCGCGGTGGTCCTTCACCGGACCGCCGCCCGCGGCGCGGTGGCCGCGTGCCGGAATGCCCGTCCACGTCAAGCAGCTTAACCACCGACTCAGTCGCCGTCCACGCAGGCTCAGGCGCTGCGGCGGCGCCGTGATGCGGCGCCCGCGCACCGCGGGTGCCCTTGCGAAACGTGAGCTGGGTCGCGCCGCTCACGGAGAACTCTCGTGTTCTTTTAGTAGTTGTCGCACATTCCGTTCCTGTCAACCCTGGCTTCGACGCGCTGAATTGGGCGCTTGACGGCGAAATGGACGGCTGGACGGATTACCGAGCGGGCGCTCGGCCGTCGCGTTACCTGTGCAGCTGCCTGATGTTGATCGCGTTCGCCGGTGCGCTGATCGAGACCGGCTTGTTCCACCGGTCGAAGCTGATCCGGCCGCCGCCCTGGCCGGCCTTTGAGATCTCCACCGGAAACGGCGCTCCGCGTGCCGACACGTACAGCGTTCCGCCCTTCGAGACGTCCTTCACCGCGATCACCTCGCGGCCGCCCGCGGTCGTGCTCGCGCCGCGCTGCAGCGCCCCGTGGCTTGCGAGCGTCGTGTCGAGGAGCGTCCTCAGGTCGGTGAGCGACGCAAGCGGCGCGAAGTTGCCAGCCGTCGGAGGCGCCTTCAGCCATTTGCCCCTGAGCACTCGTGCAGCTGCCGGCCCTGCGATGCGGCGGTAGAACGCATCGCTGCCGTTGACATAAAGCGAGCCGGCGGTGTTTACGATGTCGATGCCAAGCCCGTCGACGGCGATATGCCCGCGGCCCCCCTGACCCGCGACGAGTTCAAGGTCGATGTCAAGGGGCTTGCCTTCGCTGCTCACCGAGCCCGTGACATGCACGGTGGAGGCTCCATCGGCTGCGGCCTTGGCCGCCGCAACGATCTGCTCGGGCGAGTGAGCACCTATCCCGTTGCTCTTTGCGGGCGAATCGCCGCATGCGGCGAGGAGCGCGCCGAGCACGATTCCGAGCCCCGTGGCAAGGAGCGGGCTGAGGCGCGGGCGCATGCGCGCAAGACTGTATCCGCACTCGCGCACGCCCGCGCCATGCTGCGATCAGTCGTTCAGGAGGATCGAGGGCTCGACCGTCGACTGCACCTCGCGCCAATCGTTCAGCTCCTGCAGCGAGCTGTCGATCACGCGGTTCAGGAACTCCGTCTTGTCGTTGACGTGCGGGAGGGGCTCCTCCGGAACGGGCAGCTCGAGGAACTCACACAGCGGTCCCCAGCCTTCACTGACGCTCCAAACCAGGAGGCGCTCGGAGGGCACGGTCCGCTCGACCTCCGCGGTGTGATGTTCCATCGCCTCGATCAGCTGCTCTGGCCGAGCGTGGCCGGCGGCAAACGTACCCTCGCCCTGCCAGAGCAGCCGGTCGATCATTTTCAGGAAGCCCGCCCAGCGCGGGTTGACATGCGCCTGAGCGCTCGAGAGCAGCCTGATCAGCGACTCGCCGTGACGCACCGCCCACACGGTCTCGCGCATGCTGCGCTCCCATGCCTCGGGCTCGCGCACGCTGAGCAGCACCTTCGCCTCCGGATAGAAGTCGATCAGCTCGCGGTAGAAGTAGCCGCCGGGCCAGTCGACGGTCGAGTTGTAACCGTCGAAGACCTCAGCCCACGGCGAGTTGCCCTCGAGCGCCGCCTCCCAAAGCTTCGCCTGGTCGAGGTCGGTGAGCACGTCGACCATGTGGTAACAGGGCCCGAGACCAAGCATTTCCAGAGCCAGCTTCTGCGTCAGCGTCCCCGTGCGCGGCATTCCTGCGCCTATCAGCTTCACAAGGCTTCCCTTCGCTCGTTTCCAGAGAGTGGGACAGCCGCAAGCCGCACGTGGCCGGCGCGGGCCCCCGATGCGCACTTGGCGCGAGCGTGACCCTAGCGCACGATCAGGTACGCGTGTGTACTCTCTCCCGCGAGCGCCGCCGTCCTACGCGACCGCGCTGACCTCGATCGGTTCTTCGTTGGTTTGGACGTCAGTGGAGATCGCGAGGCCCGTCTGCGCAAAGCTTTCGCCCGCGAGAGATGTTTCCAGCGCGTCGCCAACCGGCGCGCCCGCGCCGTTTTCGTAGAAGCTGGGTATCTGTTTGCCTTTGGACTGCGCGACCTTGAGCGTGCTCGACAACGACATCCTTCCCACTTTCTCGGGAACGAGCAGCGAGCCCTGAACTTCGTAGGAGCCGGCGCCGCACGCGAACCTCGCAACGAGGCCTTCCTGCTGGGAGGAGTACAGGTCGAGCACGACTTTCTTTGCCGATCTGCTTTCCCACTCGAGCGCGCCGTCGAGTTGCTCAGAGACGATTTCGCCGGGCGCCGACCCGGGTGAGGAGCACGCCGTCGTGACCCGCTTGCAGCCCGCGAAGGTGACGAGCACGTTCGCCAGGCCCCGCGGTCCGCGGTAGCTGCCGCTGCTCGACTCGGCCGTGCATTTCACCACCAATTTGGTGACCGTTTCAAGCGTTGACACTTTGCCGCTCGTGGTGAACGCGCTCTTCACCGCTCCGGGCTCCCATTCGTAGGCGCCGCCCGTGCTCGTCAGAGTGCACGTCCCGCTGGAGTACCTTCCACTGCCTTTCGCGACTTTCACGCAGCGTCCGAATTCGGGTGGGGTGTGGGCATAGCCGAAGACGTCGGCGGCACTCGAGCTGCTGGTGCCTTCGGATGTGGCGACCGTCACATCCACCGTCCCGGCGCCGGGAGGCGAGAGAGCACTGATCCTGCTCGGGCCTTCGACGGTAAAGGCGGCCGCCGGCGCGCCGCCGAACTCGACAGCGCTCGCGCCGGCGAGATTGGCTCCCGTGATCGTCACGCTGGTGGCACCCGCCGCAGCTCCTTCAGCGGGTTCGACGCTCGCCACGCTCGGACGGGCGGCACCGGGGACTTCGTCGGGCGTGCCGTTGCCGCTCGGCCCGTCGTAGCCCGCCTGCGCGCGACAGAGGTACGCGTCTTCGGCGGGGGGAGTGCAGGTCCCGTTTGCGCCGCGTGTGATGTCGAACAGCGACCGCGGATTCGCGTAGTAGGCAGCGGCGCCGAGCGAGCGGATCGATTCGCTGGCGTGCGCGACGATCCCGGCGAGCAGGGGGGAGCTGACGCTCGTGCCGCACAAGTCTTCCCAGCCACCCAGGTAGCTGCTGTAGACAGACACGGGCGTTTCGCACGCGCCGACCGCCGCGACGTCGTTGTCCATGCGACCCGCGCAGCTCGGGTCTGCCTGCCAGGGTGGCTTCGGCTCGAACCTGCTGCAGCCGCCGCCGCTCGCGCTCCACACGCCCTCAGACCAGCCGCGCGCGTTGGGCGCGTGTTTCAGAGCGGTTCCTCCCACCGCGATCACATCCGGCGAGCTCGCCGGGAAGTCCGGCGAGGCGGCGGGGAAGTCCATGTTGTCGTAGCCGCTGTCGCCCGATGAGGCGAGCACGGCGATCCCGGGGTGTTTGTAGTAGGTCGCGTACGGCGCGCAGCCGGTCGTTGCGCACCAGGGTTTGAATTCCTCCGGGTAGCCGTAGCTGTTGCTGATCTCCGTCGCGCCAAGCGTCGCCGCCTCGTTCACGGCTTCTCCGGTGGACGGCTCGAGTTCGGAGCTCGCCTGCACGAGCAGGATGTGGCAATCGGGACACGCAGCCGAGGCCATGTCCAGGTCGAGCGCGGTCTCGGCCTGCCAGCCGCTTTCTCTTTCTTCCGGCGGATAGCTGGCTTCTTCTCCCCGCTGGTTGACCTTGCGAAAGCATCCGCTCGCCGTCGTGCAGGGCGGCAGGCCATAGCGTTCGCGGTATTTGGCGAGGTCGGCTTCGGCGGCCGCGTAGCCGTAGGCGTCGACGAGCGCGATCGTCTGTCCGGAGCCACCGCCGGCGGGTATCCGGTAGGCGGCCTGCAGGTCCTGGGGGTCATAGCCGCCAAGTTCCCCGCTGCCTTCGAGCAGACGAGCGCTCGAAGGCAGCGCAAAGGATCTGGAGGCAACCCTCTGCGGGCGCGGCTCCACGATCGCTTCGCAGGCTCCGCTCGGACACGCCCAGTGTGGTGCGACGTCCGAGGGCGTGCTCGCCACCGAAAGCGAAGCACCGTGCGGGGAGAGCGCTGCGGCGCCCGCACGAAGCGCAGCCGTGGCGCCCGCCCCGCCGGACGCGGCTGACGCGGGCATCGCCGGCACCAAGACGAGCACCGCCAGCATCGTCGCCAGGCCGCCGGTGAGCTTCGCGGCGCGCTCGGACGATCGCGCGCATCCGTGCTTGAATCGCATCGCCTTCCCCACTCCCCCTTTCCCGCGTCAAACGCGCGGCAGGGCAGAGAATACCCGGCCGCCGAGCGTGTCTCGATGGGATTCGCGTGTGCTCGTTATGCTCGGCCAGTCCACTTCCATCAGCACTGGATCAAGATCGGGGGGCCGCATGTTGGGATCGACCGGGTTTCACGCGAGCCGGCGCGAGCGAGTCACGGCGGGCAACCACGCGCGCTCACTGATCGCGACCTCTGCACTGCTCGCGGCGCTCGCGGGCGGGACGCTCGCGACATCGGCTTTGGCCCTCGCAGGCCACGCGGCCGGGAAGGCCGTGTCGGTCAAGTGCAAGGGCAACTCAAGCTCCTGCAAGGCGGTCGTGGGCGTGGCCGGCGGCGCCAGCAACAAGAAGCTCCAGATCAGCCTGACGGACACGAACCTGAAGCTCGCCGGCGTGACGGCGAAGCCCTCCTCGATCAAGGGCGCCTATTCGCTCTCCGGAGGCAAATACTCGCTCGGCGGCTCGCTCTACACGGTCACGCTGAACGCCGTGCAGGCGATCCCCAAGGGCGCGACGCTCACGTTCAACTTCGCCGTGCCGGCCACGCGCAAGAACTGCACGAGCGTGACCAAGGGCATCTCGCACCTGTCCGTCGCCAAGCTCGGCTCCAAGCAGAGCAAGGGCGCCTACGGCTGCCAGCAGGCGAACGCCGTCTCGAACACCTGGATGCTGCGCTTCGAAGCCAAGCTGGCGCTCGAATCCTTCGAAGTGAGCAACGTGACCTACAGGTGCAAGCTCGTCGCGACGCTGCCGCAGAACATCCAGTGCGACGGTGGCGGCACGCGCGTCAAGTTCTCGGGGCCGACAGGGCACTAGCCGGGCCGGTCGGTCGCCGCAGGCATCGCCGGCGTTACGCCGGCAGGGAGCCAGCGGCGCTATGCCGGCCGGGAGCCCGCGGCGCGAAGCCGGTCGAGGCCGTCGAGGATCAGATCGAGCCCCCACGCAAACTCGACGGCGCTGTCGTACCCGGACTCGGGGAGCTTCCTAGCAACCTCGACGAGATACGGGTAGCGCTCGAACTCGCCGACCATCTCCGCCCTCCTTTGCGCGGCTTCTCCGGCGCTATCGGGGGTCTCGAACGCTAGATCCCGTTCCTGCAGGGCGAACCCGTAGATGTAGGCGTCCTGGACCGAATAGGCGTGGACCGCCATCTCGAACGGGAAGCCCGCCGTGCGCAGAGCGCCCATCACGGCGTTGTGGTTGCGCAGGCTGGCCGGCCCCGGGCGTCGCGACTCCATCATCCCTATCGCCCAGCTGTGGCGCTTCAGCGCCTCGCGCGTTGAGATCGCCCGGCGCCGCATCGCGGAGCGCCAGTCCTCCTGCGTGGAAGGGAGCTCGATCTCGCCGAACACGATGTCGACCATCTCGTCGAGGAGCTCGTCCTTGTTCGCGACGTGCTTGTAGAGCGCCATCGGCACGACGCCGAGCTCCTGGGCGAGCCCGCGCATGCTGAACGCTTCAAGCCCGGCCTCGTCTGCGAGGGCGACTGCGACCTGCAGCACGTGAGCTCTGCTCAGCGGTTTCCGGGTGGCGATCTTCTGTTTTGTCATTGGCCTTGACAAGTGTACACCGTACACCTATAGTCCCACAGACAGAGTGTACGCCGTACACCTCACAGAAAGGCATCTCATGGACCCCGACGAAACGCCCTACCCAGTGCAGTACTCGGTCGACTATCCGGACCGGCCGCTCAACCGCCTGACCAGCTTCTTTCGGCTGTTCATGGTCATCCCGATCGCAATCGTGCTCGCTCTCATCGAGGCCGGCGGCTACGCCTACGGAGGCGGCAGGGCCGCCGGTGCGATCGGCGCCGCCGGCCTGGTCGTGGCGCCCACGCTGCTGCTGATCGTCTTCCGCCAGAAGTACCCGCGCTGGTGGTTTGACTGGAACCTCGAGCTGATGCGCTTCTCCGCCCGCGTCGGTGTCTACCTGACACTGATGGAGGACCGCTATCCCTCCACCGACGAGCATCAGGCCGTGCATCTCGAGTTCCCCTATCCGGACGCGCGCAACGACCTCAACCGCTGGCTGCCGCTGGTCAAGTGGCTGCTGGCCATCCCGCACTACGTCGTGCTGTTCTTCCTCTACATCGCCGCGTTCTTCGTCGTGATCGCCGCCTGGTTCGCGATCCTGTTCACCGGTCGCTTCCCGCGCGGGATGTTCGACTTCCTCGTCGGCGTCGGCCGCTGGACCAACCGGGTGATCGCCTACGCCCACGTGCTGGTCACCGATCGCTACCCCCCGTTCCGCCTCGCCGCGTAGGCACAGCGGGCGGGTGCGAGCAGGCGACTGCCGTGATCAGGCCCGATTGGGGTCAGGTCACGGCTTTCGCAGTGGGCGAAGTCGCGCCGGCTCAGGCGAGCGCAAGCGACCGGACGCTGTTACCGGCAGACGCCTATCTCAACGCGAAGCGAGTCCCCGCTAGGTGGCCACGGGAGTAAGGGAGCGCCGCGAACCCGGACACAAGTCGCAGGTCGCCCAAAACACGCGCCTCCCTCGCCGGCGCCGGCTCGTCAGGCCAGCATCTGCAGAAGCTCGTCGCGGACCGGACCCGGGAACGCGAACGGCGTCTTATCGGCGGCCAGCTCCTGGACGCGGGCGACCGCGGCCGCGTCCGGGAACGCCTCGCCCAGCCTCTCCAGGCACATCCGCGAGGCCACGAAGGTCCTGAACAGGTCCCCGTCGTAGAGGGCGGCCGTGATCACAGCGTCGCGGAGCACCGAGGCCTCTGTCGGCTCGGGCGGCTCATGTCCCTCGCGCAGCGCTTCCATCTCGGCGAGGCGCGCGCGATCCTCGTCCAGCGTCTCCCTGTACCAGGGGGTGAGCTCGCTCTCGGTCACCGCATCCCAGGCTTCGGCGAACCCAACGGGATCGCCGTCCATCGAGGCGACGGTGTCGCGCAGGCAGCGGGCGTGCTTGAGCCCCAGCGAGATGCCCCGACCCAAGGACGGGTTGGTGCACGAGTATGCGTCGGCCAACAGTGCCACTCCCGTGACGGTGGGCCGGCCGTCGGGAGCCAGTCGCCGGTAGCGGTCGACGAGGCCCCCCATCGCGAGCATCTCGCTGATCGGTTCGCCGTCGAGCCAGTGCGCGTGCGCCGGGCAGGCACGAAGCACCTCCGTCCAGCGGTCGATGTGGCGCACTTGCTTCAGCGGTTTGTCGCCGCTGGCGGTGACGAGCCCGACCGCCCAGGTCCCGTTGTCGGCGGGAAGCGTCAGGATCGAGAACGACCCGATCGGCGTCAACGGCGGCGCGTAGGACGGCGGCGTGGAGCCGTCGGAGCTTCGGAAGTAGCGGCCGTAATAGATGAAGCCCGAATCCTCGACCTCTTCCTGGATCGGCCCGACGCCGGCATCGGCCAGCAGGCGCGGGAGCGGCGAGCGCCTGCCCATCGCGTCCACGACGAGGTCAGCGTCCAGCGTCTCGTGCGTCTCGAGGCGGACCCCCGAGACGTGCGGGAGGCTCTGCCGTGTATCCACGATCACCCCGGCGACCGCCGTCCCGCGGCGCACATCCAGCCCCGGCTCGCGCTCGGCGATCGCGCCGACCACCTGCTCCATCACCGGCCGGCGAGCCGTGACGGTCGCGAGCCTCTCGTCGCCCGCGTGTCTCGACTGGTCGGAGAGCATGGGAGGCAGGCCGTCGATCGGGTCGTACCTGCACGCGCCGGCCGCGACGAACCCGTCGAGGACGTCCGGCAGCATCTCTTCCAGCACCGCCCGCCCTCCCGCCTGGAGGAAGTGCGCCTGACGGAACTGGGTGACGCCCTCGCGCGACCACCGCTGCCAGGCCTCTTCACCCGACGGCGGCACCGGGTCCGGATCGCGCTCCAGCACGGTGACCTCGTGCCCATCCCGGGCAAGCATCAACCCGGCAGAGACCCCGCAGAGACCACCCCCCAACATCAGAACCCGCGCCATCGATCCGCCCCTTCGTCGCAGCCGCGAACGATCCAGCTTTGCACCGACGCTACCAGAGCAGACAGAGCCGGTGAGCACCTGCTAGGTGGCCACGGGATAGGCGGTAAGTACATCGCGAACCGAACGGTCGTCGGGCGGGCCGCCGCTCCTTTACCGGTGCCGCTTGCGGCTGTGCTCCGGTTTCAGCCATCCACCGAGTGCAAAGTCGCGGTATTCGGACCGGCGTGAGCCCTGACGTTCCTCGATGAGGGGGGTCGCGGCGCAGCGCCAGTTGCGATTCTTGAACGCGGGGCTGCTGAACGTGATTTCGAAGTGGTGCCCGTCGAACGTGCCGGTGCTTTCGACCTGGCCTGCATACCCTTCGAGAGTCGCACTGCCAGTGACTTCCGCTTCGTGAAGCAGGTTTTTCGGGTGGGCACTCACGTGACCATGAAAGGCCTGTGGATGACGCTGGCTTGGCGGGCTGAACCTGACGGCGCTGCCTTCAGCACAGCTGCGTCCTAGGAAGAATCCTTCTTCCAGACGCTCGCCCCAGAATTCCGCGTCCCAAACTTCGACGCGGAACGTCACCGTGCCCGCGGGCGCGTTGTATTGCACTTCCACTTCTCGCTGCACCTCTTCGCGCTGGTCAGCCGGCTTGGGCGCCGTGCCAATCGTCGGCGGGTTTTCGGGAGGGGGAAGCTGTGTGCGGCCGGAATGGATCGCCGAGGCTCCCGCATCGCTCGGTGTCCCCAGCGCCACCGAGACGCACAAGGTCGCTGCCAGGACGATTCCGCCGCCGCGCATAGGCGGATCTTTGCGCATGCTCGGCGGCACGCGACCTAGACGTTCCGCTAGAAGACCCAGTTCGCCCGACCTTCGAGAGCACCGGCGTCCGGGTTAGGGGCGCTCCCTTACTCCCCGCTAGGTGGCCACGGCCACGTACTTCGTCTCGAGGTACTCGCCGATTCCCTCGAAGCCGCCCTCGCGGCCGAAGCCCGACTGCTTGACCCCGCCGAAGGGCGCGGCGGGGTTCGACACGACGCCCTGGTTGAGCCCGACCATGCCCGTCTCGATTCCCTCGCTGACGCGCAGCGCACGGTCGAGGTCGCGCGTGTACACGTACGCGACCAGCCCGAACTCGGTTCTGTTGGCGGCCGCAAGCGCCTCCTCGTCGGTGGAGAACGTCGCGACCGGTGCGACCGGCCCGAAGATCTCCTCGGCGAGCAGCTGCGCATCGTCGGGAACCCGGTCGAGCACGGTCGGCTCGTAGAAGTAGCCGGGACCGTCGAGGCGGTGTCCTCCGAGCAGCACGCGCGCGCCGCGTCGCGTCGCGTCGTCGACCAGTTCGGAGACCTTGCTGCGCTGCGCTTCGTCGATCAGCGGGCCCACGTCGACGCCCGGCTCGGTGCCGCGGCCCACCTTCATCGCGCCGAGCCGCTCCGCCAGCCTGCTCGCGAACTCCTCGGCGAGCGACTCGTGCACGTGAAAGCGGTTTGCCGCGGTGCACGCCTCGCCGACGTTGCGCATCTTGGCGAGCACCGCTCCCTCCACCGCAGCGTCGAGGTCCGCGTCGCCGAACACGAGGAAGGGGGCGTTACCGCCGAGCTCCATGGAAACACGCAGGACCTGCTCGGCTGACTGTTCGATCAGCCTGCGGCCGACCTCGGTGGAGCCGGTGAACGAGAGCTTGCGCGTGCGCCGGTCCTTGAGCAGCGGTTCGATCACCGCACCGGAGCGCTTCGCGGTGATCACGTTGAGCACGCCGCCCGGAAGCCCCGCATCCTCGAGGATCTTCGCCAGCGCGAGCATCGACAGCGGCGTCTGCTGGGCCGGCTTGACGACCATCGTGCAGCCCGCCGCGATAGCAGGGGCGATCTTGCGGGTACCCATCGCCGTGGGGAAGTTCCACGGCGTCACGAACACGCACGGGCCCACCGGCTGGCGCATCGTGAGGATGCGCCCTTTGCCGGTCGTGTTGACCATATAGCGACCATGCACACGAACCGCTTCCTCCGCGAACCAGCGGAAGAACTCAGCCGCGTAGGCGATCTCCGCCCGCGACTCGGCGAGCGCCTTGCCCATCTCGAGCGTCATCAGCAGCGCCAGCTCCTCCGCGCGCGCGACGATCGCCTCGTAGGCTCGGCGCAGAATCTCGCCGCGCTCGCGGGGCGCGTACGCCCCCCACTCGGCCTGTTTCTGCGCGGCAGCGCCGAGCGCCGCCAGAGCGTCCTCGACCTGGGCGTCGGCGACCTCGAGGAGCGGCTCGCCCGTGGCCGGGTCCTCGACCGACAGCGTGCCCGAGCCGCTCGCCGGCCGCCACTCGCCCCCGATGTAGAGCTGCGTGGGGACCGTCTGCAGCACCGAGCTCTCGAGCACCGCGCCAGTCATCGTGCAGCGCTCACGCGCGCGCGCGCTTCGCCCGAGGCAATGCACACGACATATCCGGCCAGCGGGCGCGACCAGGATGGCGCGCCTGTGTTGCCGGAGGTAGCCGTGCCCGTCACGATCTCAACCTATCACCGGCCCCGCGCAGCGCCCGCATGGATGCGGCTGCGCTCGGCCGTGCTCGCGTGCGCGCTTGCGAGCGTCGCGCTGGCGAGCGGAGCGACCGGCGGCGTGAGCGCCGCGAGGGCCGGCTCGACGCTCGTGATCGAAGGCGCCGGCGACGGCCACGGCGTCGGCATGAGCCAGGACGGCGCGCTCGGCTACGCCCAGCACGGACTCGGCTACCAGGCGATCCTCGCCCACTACTACAGCGGCACCACGCTCGGCATGGCGCCCACCAAATCCGTCGTTCGCGTGCTCGTCGGCACGAAGGTCAAGCGCGTGCCGCTCGAGCACTACGTGCGCGGCGTCGTCTCCGCCGAGATGCCCTCCGAATGGCCGCTTGCCGCGCTCGAGGCGCAGGCGGTCGCCACCCGCACCTACGCGCTCACCGCCCACGCCGGCGGGTCGCGCTTTGACGTGTACTCCGACTCGCGCTCCCAGGTCTACGTCGGCGCGGCCGCAGAAACAGCGCAGACCAACGCCGCCGTGACGGACACCGCAGGGCAGATCCTGCTCTACGCGGGCAAGCCCGCGATCACCTACTTCTTCGCCAGCTCCGGCGGTATGACCGAGAACGTCGAGAACGGCTTTCCCGGCTCCGAAGCCGAGCCCTGGCTGCGCGGCGTCGCCGACCCGTTCGACGCGGGCCCCTCCTCGCACTGGACGCGAACGATGAGCTTCGCCTCGGCGGCCGCTCGACTGCGCGCACGCGTGCAGGGCTCCTTCCGCGGCATCGAGGTGCTCACGCGCGGAGTCTCGCCGCGAATCGTCTCCGCCGAGGTACTCGGATCGCGCGGCGCCACCAGGGTCAACGGCCCAGAACTGGCCGGCGCGCTCGGCCTGCAGAGCACCTGGCTGTACTTCAGCGTCAAGTCCGGCTCGCACCTCACGCGCGAGCCCGACCTCTCTAAGGCGACACCGTCGGCGGGCACCACGCCCACGCCGTCGGCGCAGCCCGGCCCGCCCGAAGCGAGCTTCCAGCGGACCGGCGGCTCCTCGGCCGAATAGCCGGCCGCCCGCGCCCGCGCCCGCGCGAATCCGGCGGGCCGCCATCGCGCGTACGCTTGCGCCGTGCCCGCTCCGCTGCTCGCCGTCGACGTTCCCTGGCTCCTGTACCGCTCGTTCTTCGCGCTGCCCTCCTCGATTCGCGGCAGCGACGGCCGGCCGGTGGGCGCGCTGCTGGGGACCGTCAACGCGATCCTTGCCGTGCTCGAGGCGCAGCCCGCGCGCGCCGTCGTCGCATGCATGGGAGCCGAGCAGGCGAGCTACCGCGTGAAGCTCTATCCCCCCTACCACGCCCATCGCGGGGAGATGCCGCCCGAGCTCGCCGAGCAGTGGCTGAAGGCTCCGGATCTGCTTGCGAGCCTCGGCTGGGTCAAGAGCTCGAGCGACGAGCTCGAGGCCGACGACGTGATGTACTCGTTCGCGCTCGCCGAGTCCGAGCGCGGCGGCGAGGCGCTGCTGCTGAGCGCCGACCGCGACATGTATGCGGCTGTCAGCGATCGCATCTCCGTGATCGTGCCCGGCAAGGGGGCGCGCATCGAGCGCATCGGACCCCCAGAGGTGCGCGAGCGCTACGGCGTCGAGCCCGAGCAGGTCGCGGACTTCATCGCGTTGCGTGGCGACCCCTCCGACGGTCTGCCCGGCGCACCCGGGATCGGCGCGAAGACGGCCGCCGAGCTGCTGCGCGAGCACGGCTCGCTGGAGGCGCTACTCGCGCAGGCGCAGACGACGAGCGAGCCCGGACACGCAGCCGCGGTCGTGAGGGCGCGGCGCAGCGGCGCCCCGGCGATGCGTCCGCGCATCGCCGCCACGCTCTGCGAGCACGCGGAGCTGCTGCGCAGTTTCAAGCTCATCGCCACCCTGCAGCGCATCGATGTGCGCCCGCCGAGCGACCGCGCGAGCGACTTCGCCGGCGGTGCGCGCGCCGCCGGCGAGCTCGGCATGGCGGCGCTGTCGAAGCGCCTCGAGGGACTCGCCGCTACGGCGTGAACTTCACAGTCAGCACGTCGCCGTCGGCCATCACGTAGTCGCGGCCCTCGAGCCGCAGCGTGCCTCGCTCGCGCGCCGCCGCGTAGCCACCCGCGTCCATTAGCTCGCGCCAGCCGATCACCTCGGCGCGCACGAAGCCGCGCTGGATGTCCGAGTGGATCTGGCCGGCCGCGTGCCATGCGGTCTCGCCCGCGTGCAGGTGCCACGACTGTGCCGGCTTGCCCTCGCCGGCCGTGAAGAACGCGATCAGCGAGAGCAGCGAGAACGATTCGCGCACGACCAGCTCGAGACTCGACTCGCTGACGCCCAGCTCCGCGCGCATCTCCGCAGCTTCCTCGTCGGAGAGCTCCGAGAGCTCGGACTCGATGCGCGAGGAGATCGCGACCGCGCGCGCGTTCTCCGCCTGCGCGTGCGCGGTGATCTGCTCGGGCACCTCGGCCGAGCCCTCGTCCACGTTGGCGACGAACAGCACCGGCTTCGCCGTCAGCGAGCCGAGCTCGCGCGCCGCATTCGGCGCTTCCTCGGGCGGGCGCAATCGCCTCACCGGCTGTCCCGCCCGAAGGGCGTCTATCACGTCGTTCAGCCAGCGCTCCTCGGCCACCGCGGCGCGGTCGCCGCCGCGCGCCTGCCTCGCGACCCGTTCGATCCGACGTTCGGCCTGCTCGAGATCCGCGAGCACCAGCTCCGTCTCGATCGTTTCGATGTCGCGCAGCGGATCCACGCTGCCCTCCGGATGCACCACGCCCTGATCGCCGTGCGCGCGCACGACGTGCACGATCGCGTCGGTCTCGCGGATGTTCGCGAGGAAGCGGTTTCCGAGGCCCTCGCCCTGGTGAGCACCCGCCACGAGCCCCGCAATGTCGTGGAAGTCGATCGTGTCCCACACGATCTCCGAGGCGCCGATGATGCTCGCCACCGCTTCCAGGCGCTCATCGCGCACCGGCACCACCGCGACGTTCGGCTCGATCGTCGTGAACGGGTAGTTCGCCGCCTCGGCGCCAGCTTTGGTGAGCGCGTTGAAGAGCGAGGACTTGCCGGCGTTCGGAAGCCCCACGATGCCGATCCGGGTGCTCATCGCAGCACCCCCGCGATCGCGCTGCCGAGTGCCGCACCGGCGAGCACGTCGGATGGATAGTGGACCCCCAGGTAGACCCGCGAGCCGGCCAGACCGAGCGCGAGCGCGTACAGCGCAGCACGCGGCAGGCCGAGCCGCGAGAACGCGAGCGCGCCCGCGAACGACGTGGACGCGTGCGCGCTCGGGAAGCTGAGCCGGGTCGGCGTGGCGATCAGAGCCGGCAGCCCTTCGAGCTCCGGGCGCCGCCGACGGATGAGCAGCTTGATCGCCGAGTTGGTCGCGTAGGAGAGCGCCACCGCCGCGCTCGCGCGCCGCCACGCGCGGGCGCGCGAAGGGTCGAGCGCCTGACCCGCCGCCCCCAGCCCGAGCCACACGGCGCCGTGCTCACCCAAGCGCGAGAAGCGCGCGACCGCGCGCTCCATCGCCGCGCCGTGACCGCGTGTGCGCGCCAGTCGCAGCAGCTGCTTATCCAGCGAGCGCAAGCTCGCTACGCGCTGAAGCCGACGCGCAGCTCCTCGCTCTCCGCGCGCACGTACGCAACCTGCGCGAGGTCCAGCCTGACAGGGCCCTCGTCGCTGTCCACGTCGTGCCAGCCGCTCGAGCCGAGGGCCTTGTTGAGCAGCTTCAGCTGCTCGTCGCTCACCCGCAGCGACATCACCTGGCCGCCCTGGAAGCCGATGCTGATGCGCCGCCCGGGCGTGTTCGCCATCAGCGGCCCTCCGCGTGCGCGGCCGGCTGCACGATCTCGGTGAGTACGCCGGCCGTCGCGCGCGGGTGCATAAACGCCACGCGCGACCCGCGGATGCCTGCTCTGGGCTGCTCGTCGATCAGCTGCATGCCCGCCTGCTTGAGCGCCTGCAGCGTCTGCTCGATGTCGCTCACCTGGTAGGCCACGTGGTGCAGGCCCGGGCCGTGCTTGGAGAGGAAGCGTCCCACCGGCGTGTCCGGCGCGAGCGGCGCGAGCAGCTCCACGTGTCCGTCGCCCACGTCGAGCAGCGCCGCCTCGACGCCCTGCTCGGTCACGATCTCGCGATGCGCAAGCGGGAGGGCGAAGCCGTCGCGATAAAGCTCGAGCGCGGCCTCGATCTCCTCGACCGCCACTCCGATGTGATCCATGCGGGTGAACACCCGCCGCAGTTTATAGGCGCGGGGGATCCGGCAGAGGGGGAGGGCCCGACGCGCTCATCGCGGCCTGAGCGTCGAGCGGCTTGGCCGCCACCACGCGCAGCCCCACGCCCGGAGCACGCTCGAGGCGTGGCACGCCATCCATGATCCGCTCGATCGAATCGCGGTCCAGCACCTCGTTCGCGAGCAGCTCGTTCGCGAGCGCGTCGAGCTCGCGCCTGTGGGCCACGATCAGCCTCTGCGCGGCGCGCCTGGCTTCCTCGATCAGGTCCTGGCGCTCCTCGTCGCGGATGCGAAGCGTCGTCTCCGACAGCTTCACGTCGCCCTCCGGCGAGGGCCCCATGCCGGCCGTGCCCATGGCGAAGTCATGCACCATCGAGTGCGCTATGTCGGCCACCCGCCTGAGGTCGTCGGATGCGCCGGTGGTGATCGCGCCGAACACCACCTGCTCGGCCACGCGGCCTCCGAGCAGCACCGTCATGTAGTCGAGCAGCTCCTCGCGCGTCTTCAGGTAGCGGTCCTCGGCCGGCAGGTTCAGCGTGTAGCCGAGCGCACGCCCGCGCGGCACGATCGAGATGCGGTGCACGCGGTCGACCGACGGAAGCAGCTCGCCGCACAGCGCATGGCCGGCCTCGTGGAAGGCCACGACGCGCTTCTCGTGCTCGTTGAGCACGCGCTTGGACTGCACGCCCGCGACTATCCGCTCGATCGCCGCGTCGAAGTCCCCGTTGCAGATCGCCGAGCCCCCGCGCCGTGTCGCGAAGATCGCGGCCTCGTTGCAGATGTTCGCGAGGTCGGCGCCCGTAAGCCCGCTCGTCTGCTGTGCCACGAGACCGAGGTCGACGCCGTCGAGCGGCTTGTCGCGCGTGTGCACCTCGAGCACTCCCAGGCGGCCGCGCACGTCGGGCGGCACAACGAACACCTGCCTGTCGAAGCGGCCCGGGCGCAGCAGCGCCGGGTCGAGCTTCTCGAGCAGGTTCGACGCGGCGATCACAACCACGCGGCCGCTCGTGGCGAAGCCGTCCATCTCGACCAGCAGCTGGTTGAGCGTCTGATCCTTCTCGCCCGAGATGTCAGAGCCGCGGCGCCCACCCACCGCGTCGAGCTCGTCGATGAAGATGATCGCCGGTTCATGCTTGCGCGCGATCGCGAACAGGCGCCTGATCCGCGCCGCGCCGAGGCCCGCGAACATCTCGACGAACGATGCCGCCGACTGCGCGAAGAACTGGGCGCCGGACTCGTTCGCGACCGCCTTCGCGAGCAGCGTCTTTCCCGTCCCCGGCGGACCGTGCAGGAGAATGCCCTTCGGCACCTTCGCGCCGAGCTTCGCGAACGCCTTCGGCTCGCGCAGGAACTCCACGATCTCCTGCAGCTCCGCCTTGGCCTCGTCCACGCCCGCGATGTCCGCGAAGGTCACCGACTGGTCCGACGCCGGCCTGATCCGCTGCGGCTTGATGCGGGGCATCACCTTCAGCGTGCGCCACATCAGGAAGATCAGCGCAACGAAGAAGAAGATCGCCACCACCGGCTCCCAGTTGGTGGCGAAGTTCTGCAGTTCTGTCGTGAAGGACGGGCCGGGCACGGGCGGGACGCTCACGTGCGTGGCCGCCGCGGCGGGAGCCGCGGCGGCGGGCTTCGCGCCGGCGGAACGCGCCGCGATCGACTTGCCCGTGGCGTGAGCGCCGGCGCCGTGCGCCGCTTTCGGGGCGGGGGCGGCGTTGCTGGCGGGCGCCGCATGCGTCCCTGCGCGGGCGTGCGTGTCGGCGCTTTCCTGCGAGCGTGGAACCGTTTCCAGGGTTACGCTCATCGCTCTCCCCTACTCTGCACCATCCGTGGCATTGGAGCCCATTATGCGGAATCGGACCCGGTATGTCGAGGGCTGAGAGGGGTCAGCCAAGGATCCGCGTCGCGATGTCGCGGAAGAGCTCTGCCGCGAGGTGCAGGTCGCGCAGGTCGATGCGCTCGTCGGCGCTGTGGATCAGCGGCGCGGTCTGCAGCAGCGACTGTGCGCGGTGGGGAAAGAAGCCGTACGCCACGCACTCGGGGAAGGCCGAGCGGAAATGGCGCGAATCGGTGAACCCCGGGAGGATCACCGGGACGAGCTCCGCATCGGGGTCGTGTTCGGCCATCCAGCCGGCGATCTCGTCCATCAGCTGCGAGGAGGGTGAGGAGCCGTTGCCCATCACCTGCTCGGTGAACTCGATCGCGAAGCCGCCCGCGGAGTCCTCGCCGAGCACCTCCGCGATGCCCGCGCGCACCTCCGGCTCGCCCAGGCCCGGGGGCACGCGGCAGTCGATCTTCAGCTCTGCGCGGCTCGGGATCACGTTGATCTTCTGCGAGGCGCTGATCCGCGTCGGGACGAACGTGACGCCGAGCGTCGCCTCGAACGCCACCGCCAGGCGGGGGTCGGCGGCGCGCAGCGCCGAGACAACCGCGTGCGGGTCCTCGGCCCCCTCGCCGATCGCGGCCAGAAACGCGCGCGACTCCTCTGTGAGCGCGTAGGAGGGCTGGCGCTCGGCGAAGCGCGCGAGCAACGGACCCATCTTGAGCAGCGCGTTATCGCCCATGCCCGGCATCGAGGCGTGGCCCGCGACACCGGAGGTGCTGAGCGTGAAGCGGAACACCCCCTTCTCCGCGCAGCACACGCCATAGCAGCGTTTGCCCGCGTACTCGAACACCGCGCCGCCGCCCTCGTTGATGAGCATGTCGCAGCGCACCTTCTCTGGGTGCGTCTCGGTGATCCATTGAGCGCCCAGCGAGCCGCCGGTCTCCTCGTCGACGACCGCCACGATCAGCAGCTCGCCGTGGGCGGGGCGCCAGCCGGAGCGCGCCAGCGACGCGGCGGCCGCGATCTCGGCGGCCACCTGTGACTTCATGTCGAGCGCGCCGCGCCCCCACATGTAGCCGTCGGCGACATCCGCCGACCACGGGTCGTGAGACCATTCGTCGGGGTCGGCGAGGACGGTGTCGACGTGCCCGAGGTAGCACAGCGTGGGCCCCTCCTCGGCGGCCGCGCCGGGCGCGGACAGCCTCGCCACGAGGTTCGGGCGTCCCGGCTCGGCACCGAGCAGCTCGACGCTGAAGCCAGCCTGCTCGAGGTGCCCGGCCAGGTACTCCTGCGCCGGGCGCTCGTTGCCCGGCGGGTTGACCGTGTTGAAGCGGATCAGCCGAGCGAGCAGCTCCTCGGCCTCCGGCCCGGGCCGGGTGTCGTTCATCCTTGCGATCGTACGCCCATGCGCGTCAGCTCCTCATGGCTGAGCGGGAAGTGGCAGGCGGTTTCACCGCCCGTGCCCTTGTCCTCGAGCAGCGGCTCATCCTCTGAGCAGCGCGCCTGCGCCTTGGGGCAACGCGTGTGAAAACGGCACGCCGCGGGCGGGTTCGCCGGGCTCGGAACGTCTCCGGTGAGAAGCCTGCGTTCGGCGCCGTGAGTGGACGGATCGGGCACCGGCACAGCCGCCAGCAGGGCCCCCGTGTAGGGGTGGCGGGGAAAGCCGTAGATCGCGTCGCCCGACCCGATTTCGACGATCTTGCCGAGGTACATCACCCCCACGCGATCGCACATATGGCGCACCACGGAGAGGTCGTGGGCGATGAACACGACCGTCAGGCCGAACTCGCGCTGCATCTCGCGCAGCAGGTTCAGCACCTGCGCCTGGATCGAGACGTCGAGCGCCGACACCGGCTCATCGGCGATCAGCAGCTTCGGTTTGAGCGCCAGCGCGCGCGCCACACCGATGCGCTGGCGCTGCCCGCCCGAGAACTCGTGCGGATAGCGGTTGTAGTGCTCGGGATTCAGGCCGACGGTCTCCATCAGCTCCTGCACGACGCGCCTGCGCTCGAGCTTGCCGTCGTAGAGCCCGTGGATGATGTACGGCTCAGCGATGATCGAGCCGATCGTCTTGCGCGGGTTCAGCGACGAGTAGGGGTCCTGGAAGATCATCTGCATCTGGCGTCGCAGCTGCTTCAGCCGGGCGCCCTTCAGGCGGGTGATGTCTTCCCCTTCGAACAGGACCTCGCCCGCGGTCGGCTTCAGCAGCCGCATGATCAGCCGCGCGGTCGTGCTCTTGCCGCAGCCGGTCTCGCCAACCAGACCGAGCGTCTCGCCGCGGCGGATGTCGAAGGTGACGCCGTCGACGGCCTTGACCGCTCCCACCTGGCGCCTGATGATGATCCCGCGCGAGATCGGAAAGTGCTTGGCGAGGCCGCTCACCTGCACGAGTGGCTCCGAGGCGCCCGCAAGCACGGGAGCCCCGGTGGTCGCGGTCTCCGTGCCGGCCGGGTTCGCCTCTGCCATCACAGCTCCTCCCCCGGCAGGACCTGGGCGAGTGCCTCGGTGGGCATCATCCCGGCCTGCAGCTCGGCCCACACACGCGCGCGCATCTCGGGCTCGAGCAGGCACGCGACGAAGTGGTTCGGTTCGTCGGGCAACATTTCGAGCTGGGGGTCGATACGCGCATGGTCGGGCTGGGCGTACGGACAGCGCGGATGAAAATGGCATCCCGAGGGCGGCCTGATCAGGCTGGGCGGGGTGCCGGGTATCGGCACGAGCGCCTCGTCTCGCGGCGCGTCCAGCCGCGGGATCGACTTGAGAAGCCCCCACGTGTACGGGTGCTCGGGGCGGGCGAAGACCTCCTGTGCCGGCGCCGTCTCGACGATCCGTCCGGCGTACATGACCGCGATGTCATCTGCCATCTCGGCGACCACACCGAGGTCGTGGGTGATGATCAGGATGGCCATGCCAAGCTCATGCTGCAAACGTTCCATGAGGGCGAGGATCTGCGCCTGAACCGTCACATCGAGCGCGGTCGTCGGCTCGTCGGCGATCAGCAGCTGCGGTTCGTTGGCGAGCGCCATCGCGATCATCACGCGCTGACGCATGCCGCCCGAGAACTCGTGCGGATAGTTGTCCAGGCGACCCGCCGGGTCGGGTATGCCGACGAGCCCCAGCAGGTCCGCGGCGCGTTCGCGCGCCTGCGCCTTGGAGATCTGACGGTGCGCCTGCATTGCCTCGACCAGCTGCGCGCTGACCTTGTAGAGGGGATGCAGCGCCGACAGCGGATCCTGGAAGATCATCGCGATTTCGTTGCCCCTGATCGCGCGCAGCTCGCTTTCTGGGAGCGTCAGCAGGTCGCGTCCACCGAACATGATGCGGCCCGAGATGCGAGCGCCCTCCAGGCGCGTGAGGCCGAGCGTCGTCAGCGAGGAGACGGTCTTGCCCGAGCCGGACTCGCCGACGATGCCGAGCGTACGTCCCGCCTGCACCTGGTAGGTGATCCCGTCGACCGCGTGCACCGTGCCATCCTCGGTGTCGAATTCGACGCGTAGATCCTCCACGCGCAGCAGTGCATCGCCGTCGCTCACGAGTAGCGCACCCGCGGGTCGAGGTACGCATAGGCGATGTCGGCCACGATGTTCGCGATGATGATGAACATCGAGGCAAGCAGCACGGTTCCCTCCACCACGGGGAAATCTGACGCGCCGATCGCCTGGTAGTTCAGCCGGCCGACTCCCGGGATGTTGAAGACGGTCTCTATGAGGATCGCGCCGCCGAGCAGGACGCCCACTTCGAGCGCGACCAGCGTTACAGCCGGGTTTATCGCCGAGCGCACGCCCTGACGCACCACCCTGTGCTCCGCAAGACCCTTCGCGCGAGCGGTGCGTATGTAGTCCTCTTTCATCGTCTCGATCAGGCTTCCGCGCACGAGCCGAGCGAACACGGCCGCGCTGCCGGCCGCAAGCACGATCCACGGCATGATCAGCGAGGTGAACCATTTACTGGGATCGCTCGTCAGCCCGACGTAGCTGCCCGAGCCCGGCAGGATCTTGAATTTTCCGATGTCGCTCGCAAACAGGAACAGCGCGATCAGACCGAGCCAGAATTCGGGCGCGGATACGGCCACGAGCGCCGTGCCCATCGCCGTGCGGTCCAGCCACGAGTGGCGCCTGAGCGCCGAGATCACGCCCACCGTCATGCCGCCGAGCACCCACAGCACCGCGGCGCCGATCGTCAGTGACAGGGTGGCCGGCAGCCGTTCCTTGATCAGGTTCACCACCGACTCCTGGCTGTAGTAGCTGTAGCCGAAGTTGAAGTGCAGGAAGATTTCCTTCATGTAGTCCCAGAACTGCACCGGCAGTGGCTTGTCGAGGCCGAGGATGCGTTCGATTTCTTTGATCAGGTTCGCGTGCGGGTCACGCCCCGCGCGCAACACCGCCGGGTTGCCCGTGGGGATGACGCGGAAGAACACGAACATCAGCGCTGCCACGATGATCAACAGCACGATGCCCCATAGGACCCTGCGCACGATGTAGGCGGTCACGTTCGCACGGTCCTCATGGGTGTATGCGTTGGCTGGTCGATCTCATTCTCATCCGTGCGCTGCCCCGCCCCGCCCGCCGAGGCTGGGGGCCGGAGCCCCGCCCGCGCGGAGCTCCGGCCCAGCGACCGTACGTGTCGTTACTTGAGCGAGGTCCAGCTGTAGTCCCACGAGCCGACGTTCCACAGCTGCCCGACGCCGTGCACTTCGCTTCCCTGGATGTTCGCCTGCTTGTCCCAGTCAAACGGGATCGCCGCTGCGTGTTCGACGAGTTTTTCGTCAATCTTGGCCCACGCGCTCGCGCGCGCCGACTTGCCGTTGACCGATTCTGCGGACGTCATCGCGGCGTTGATTTCGGGGTTGTTGAACTGACTCCAGTTGACGTTGCCCGTCGGGTTGATGTATTTGCCGTTGAACGTGATGTTCAGCGTCGTCTGCGGATCGGCGAAGTCGTTGATCCAGCCGACGGACGGACACACATCGATCTCTTCTTTGGGGACGTTGCAGTACTTCGCATACATGGTCGCGGTTTCAACCAGCGTGAACTTGGTCGCGAAGCCCAGGTTCTTCAGCGTCTGGTTGACGATTTCCGCGTCCTGTTCGGCCGGGTTGCCCTTGGCGCCAACGATCGTGAGGGTTTCGCCGCCGGTGTACTTGCCGCTCGGATAGCCGGCCAGCTTGATGTACTTTTCCGCGACCGGCACACTGCCTTCGGGGTGTTCGTTGTAGTCGAACTTCGGCCCCGCCAATCCACCGGACTGTTCGAAGCCGGGTGTGGTCGGGTACAGCCAGTGGGTCATCACGTTGGTGACGAGTTCACCACCGCGCGCGCGGTTCATCGCCTTGCGATCGAGCGCAGCAAAGAACGCCTTGCGGAGGTCTTCGTTCTTGAACGGTCCGTGCACGGTGTTGACGCCGATGTAGTGAGTTCCGGCGCCGGGTGAGATCGAGAGCTGGCTCTTGTATTTTTCGGCTGCCAGGCGAACGTTGGTGGACGCCGGCGGTTCGTTCTCGACGATGTTCGTGCCTTCAAGCACCTGACGGCCGATCACCGAGTTGGTGCCACCGATCTTGATCTGGATTTCGTCCAGGTAGGCGGGACGGATGTCTGTGCTCGCGTTCCAGTTGGGATTGCGCACGAGCGTCGCGGACTTGCCCGGGAAGTAACCGACGCCCAGCACCTTGCCCGAGCTGTCGTTCTTGAACATGTAGGGGCCGGTCGCCACCTGGTAGTTGCCGTAGTCAGATGGCTTGTGCTTGTCGAATTTTTCCGCGTATTCCTTCGGCACGGCAGCCGACAGCGGCATCACCAGCGCGCTCGCGAAGAACTGCGCCTTGGGTTCTGAGAGGTGGAAGACGATCTCGTGCTTGTTGGGGGTTTCGATCCCCTTCAGCGGTCCGCCGGTGGCCGTCTTGCCTCCTTCGATCGTCGCGTAGTAGGAGGAGAAGTAGGGGTTTGCCACGTTCGGATTGGCGCCGCGCTGGATCGCGTAGGCGACATCTTCTGAGGTCACTTCGCGGTTCACCGGCGGGCTGAACTTGACGCCTTCGCGCAGGTGCACCGTGACCGTTTTGTTGTCGGGCGAGATTTCCGGCGGCCCTGATGCCATGTCGGGGCTCGCTTCGCTCGCGGTGTTCGGCTTGTTCGAGTACAGCGGGCGCTGCGTGGCGAACACGACCGTGTAGTCCAGCGAGTAGTAGGCGATCCCTGGGTCGAGGTGTTCGAAGTCGGTTTCGTCGAGCACCTGCAGGGTGCCCCCCCGTTTGCCACCGGTCAGGGATTGCGTCGTCGGGCTTTGGAAGCCACCCGTGCTGACGGCGTTTTCGCCACTTCCGGAGCCGCTCGTGCTGCCAGAGCCGCCGCTCGAGCTATTGGAGCTGGACCCGCATGCAGCGATGACCAGGCCCAACAGAACAGCGATCGCGATAGCCGCGATCGTCCTAGTCGACCTCATTGAGTCGCCTCCTTGTTGTGTATCGAAAGCCCTCATCGGGCGGTCCTCGGGTTCAGGGCGTCTCGCAGCCCGTCGCCTAGCAAGTTGAATGCCAGCACCGTGAAAAGCAGCGCGAGGCCGGGAAAGACCATGTACCACCAGGCAACGGTGAAGATCGGCGTGGCGCTTGAGATCATCTGCCCCCAGCTCGCAGTCGGCGGGCGAATACCCACGCCGAGGAAGGAAAGCGCCGCCTCATAGAGGATGTTGAGCGGGATCTGCAGGCTCGCGTAGACGAGGATCGGCGCGGTCAGGTTGGGCAGGATCTCGCGAAACATGATGCGGGCGTTCGAGGCGCCCATGGCACGCGAGGCATCGACGAACTCGCGCTCGCGCAGCGAGAGCACGAGGCCGCGCACGATGCGTGCCATATAGGGCCACGTGGCGAGCGCGATGAGGAAGATGACAACCCCGAGCCCGGGCTGGATGAGGCCGCCCACGCAACCCTTGACAGCGCACGCGGCGCCGATGCCGAGCCCCAGCAGAAGCGCTGGGATCGACAGCACCACGTCGACGAGGCGCGAGAGCAGCGTGTCCACCCAGCCGCGATAGAAGCCTGCGAGCATCCCCACGGTCACGCCTATCAGCGTCGAGATGCCGGTTCCCACGATGCCCACCACGAGCGACACCCGCGCGCCGTAGATGGTCCTGGACATCACGTCCTGGCCAAGCTGGTCCACGCCGAAGGGATGCGCTGCGCTCGGCCCGAGCGGCGAACCGAAGGAGTCTGTGAGGTTCAGGTTCTGCACGTTCGGCCCCGGCAGCCCCAGGATGCTCACCACGACCGGCGCCGCGACCGCGATCACGATCAGGAAAATGATGAACGCCAGCGAGGCAATCGCAACCCGGTCCTGGCGCAGACGTTTCCAGAACAGCTGCAGCGGGGAGCGCGCGGCGATATCGCCGCCAGGCTCGAGAAAGTCGAACCCCTCGGCAGGTCCGGAGAGTACGTCAGCTGCGCCTGCACTCACAGCGATGCCCGCTCCCGAGAAGGGACCTTGCAGACGAGGAAAGGTGCGATGTAAACAAGGCTAGACACGCAAATGTACAAGTTCGACGCCTTTGGCGAGCCACCCTCCACAGATTGACGACAACTGTCCAGGGGCCATCGGGCCAACCTGCACACCTGGCCAGGCAAGCAATGTTCTTCGCTGGGCGAAGGGCCCCTGTCCTGCGGTTACCACGGTCTCGCTCCCTGCTTCTGGATACTAAGGCACCGTGGATACCCTTTTTGAGCCGGAATCCACTCCCGCGCCAGCAGGCGAGACCGAGCGCCCGCTCGCCGCGCGCGTTCGTCCGCGCAGCCTCGCCGAGTTCGTCGGCCAGGCCCATCTGCTGGGCCAGGGCTCCGCACTGCGCACCGCGATCGAGCAGGGCAACCCGCACTCGATGGTGCTCTACGGGCCGCCTGGCTCGGGCAAGACGACGCTCGCACGTCTCGTGACCGAGCACTCGAGCGCTGCGTTCGAGGAGCTGAGCGCGGTCGCCGCGGGCCGTGCCGAGGTCCGCGCGGTGATCGAGCGGGCGAAGCACAGACGCGACACCGGCAAAGGCCGGACGGTTCTGTTCCTCGACGAGATCCACCGCTTCAACAAGGCGCAGCAGGACGCCCTCCTGCCGGCCGTCGAGGAGGGGCTGCTGACGCTTATCGGAGCGACCACCGAGAACCCGGCCTTCGAGGTCAACGGTGCGTTGCTTTCACGCCTGCGCGTGTACGCGCTCGCCGAGCTCAGCGTCGAGGAGGTGCAAACCGTGCTCGCGCGAGCGGCGGGCGAGATCAGCGTGGAGGCCGACGCGCTCGCATTCCTCGCCTCGCGCAGCGAAGGCGACGCGCGCACCGCGCTCAACGCGCTCGAGCTGGCGGCTGCGACCGCGCAGGAGCTCGAGGAGCGCAGCGTGACGCTCGAGCGCGCCGCCGACGCCCTGCAGCGCCGGGCGGTGCTCTACGACAAGGCGGGCGATCGCCACTACGACTACATCTCCGCCTGGATCAAGGCGACGCGGGGGTCGGACCCGGACGCGTCGCTGTACTACCTCGCGGTCATGCTCGAGGGCGGGGAGGACCCCCGCTTCATCGTGCGGCGCATGGTGATCCTCGCCTCCGAGGACATCGGCAACGCGGACCCGGGCGCGCTCACGCTCGCGACCGCCGCGGCTGCGGCCGTGGAGCACGTGGGCCTGCCGGAGGCGCGCTATGCGCTGGCCCAGACGGCGATCTACCTGGCGCTTGCGCCGAAGTCGAACGCGGCGGGACGGGCGCTCGCGGCGGCCGCGGCACACGTCCGCGAGCACGGAGCCGCGCCGGTGCCCTCCTGGTTGCGCTCGGGTCCCCGACCCGGGCAGGACCGCGGCGGCTATGAGAACCCGCACGCCCTGCCCGGCCACCTCTCCGCCCAACAGCTGCTTCCGGGGGGCGTCGCAGATGAGCGCTTCTACGAGCCCGACGCGGCCGAGGCGAGGCTCGCGGAGCGTCTTCAGGAGATCCGTCGCGCCCGCCAGGCGCGATAATCGCCCGCGGTGAGCAGCTCGGTGAGCGAGTCAAGCGCGGCGCGGGAGCTCGTCTCGCGCAATCCGGCCACCGGTGAGGCGCTCGGAAGCGTGCCCCTGACCGCGCCCGAGGACGTCGATGGGCTCGTGCAGGCCAGCGCCAAGGTGCAGCCGCTGTGGGCGCTGCTGCGCGTGCGCGACCGTGCGCGCTACATGCGCGGTATGGCCCAGGCCGTGATCGACGACTTCGACGAGCTGCAGGAGTGCCTCGTGCGCGAGCAGGGCCGGCCGCGAGCGGAGGTGGCTGCGCTGGAGCTGCTGGCTGCGATCGACGCCCTCGTGTGGATGGCCGAGGACGGCGCGGAGGTGCTCGGCGCCCGGCGCGTCACGACCAGCCGCTCGCTCACGCTCTCCAAGCGCGCGCGCATCGCGTACGAGCCGTATGGCGTGGTGGGCGTGATCGGCGCCGGCAGCGCACCCTTCGCACAGCCGCTCGGGCAGATCGCCGGAGCGCTGCTCGCGGGCAACGGCGTCGCGTTCAAGCCCGCCGCGCGCGCCAGCCTCGCGGGCGAGCGGATAGCGCGCGTGATCGCACGCGCGGGCGTGCCCGAGGGACTCGTGCGCGTCGCGCACGGCGAGGCCGACGTGGGCGTCGCGCTCGCGCGCTCGGACGTGCACAAGATCCTCTTCACCGGCTCTCCCGCGGTGGGGCGCGTGGTGGCGCGCGAATGCGTCTCGCGCGAGAAGGAGGTGACGGTCGAGCTCGGGGGCAAGGACGCGATGCTCGTGCTCGCAGACGCGCACCTCGCACGCGCCGTCGCGGGCGCAGTGTGGGCGGGGTACTGCGCAGGCGCAGGCCAGGCCCGCGGGTCGATCGAGCGCGTGTACGTTGCGCGCGAGCTCTACGACAGATTCCTCACGACTCTCGTGCGGGCCGCCGGCGCGCTGAAGGTCGGCGACCCGCAGGATCCCGCCACGCAGGTCGGCCCGCTCTCCTCGCCGCGGCGGGCGCGCCACGTCGAGAGCCTGGTCGCCGAGGCCGTCGAGCAGGGGGCACGGCTCCATTGCGGAGGGCCGCTGCAACCGCCGGGCTGCTCGGCCGGTGTGTTCTACGCGCCCGCGGTGCTCACCGACGTCCCCCGCGACGCGCGCCTGCTGCGCGATCCGATCGACGGTCCGGTGCTGGCGGTGCAGCCGGTCGACTCCGTCGATGACGCGATCGCGCTCGCCAACGAGGGCCCCTACGGCCTCGCGGCGTCGGTCTGGACAGCCGACCGCTACCAGGGCCTGCGCATCGCCCGCGAGCTGTGGGCCGGGATGGTGTCGCTGAACGACCACCTGCCCGGGCCGCTCGTCTCGCGCGGCCCGTGGGGCGCCGCGGCGGGCGGCGGCCTCGGCCGCACGCTCGGCGAGACCGGGCTGCGGGCGTGCGCGCAGGAAAAGCTGATCACGTGGGACCCGTCGGGCTCGCGCGGACTTTGGTGGAGCCCCTACGACGCGGCCGGCGCGCGGGCGGCACGCGCGGTGGCGCGCATGCGCTCGGTGCGGGAGGCAGACCGCGACCGCGCTTGGCGGGAGGACGCGTTGGCGCTCGCACGCGTGGGCGCGCGGGCGCTCGGGCGCGGGCTCTTGAAGAGCTGAAGAAGCCCAGCTTGCGGCTACGCTTGATCCATGCCCGCCCAGGCCTATGCAGGCAAGGAGTGCGTCTGCCAGCTGCGCAGGGGGATCTGCGACCAGAGCTGCGTGCAGGGGATGCTCGACACCCCCTTCTACATAGCCTGCCTGCGGCTCAGCGGCCGGCGCTGCGTGGTCGTGGGCGGCGGCGAGATCGGACTCGAGAAGGTCGAGGGCCTGCTCGCGTGCGACGGCGAGGTGACCCTGATCGCGCCTGATGCTGTGCCCGCTCTGCAGGAGCTCGCACGCGAGGGCTCGCTCCGCTGGGAGCAGCGCGAGTACGCCGGGCCCGAGGATCTCGAGGGCATCTTCATCGTGATCGCAGCGACCGACCAAACGGACGTCAACATCGCGGTGTTCGAGGACGCCGAGCGACGCGCGATGCTGGTCAACGTGGTCGACGTGCCACCGCTGTGCAACTTCATCCTGCCGGCGATAGTGCGCACGGGCCCGCTCGCGATCGCGATCTCGACGGCCGGCGCCTCGCCCGCGCTCGCCAAGCGCATGAAGCGCGAGATCGAAGGGCAGTTCGGCGAGCCCTACGCGCGGCTCGCGGTGATGCTCAACGAGGTGCGCGGCTGGGCCAAGGGCACGCTCGCGACCTACCAGGATCGCAAGGAGTTCTTCGAGGGGATCGTGGGCGGCGAGCCCGACCCCGTGGCGCTGCTTCGCGACGGCGATGAGACGGCTGTGCGCGAGCTGATCGCGCGAGCGCAGAGCGAACGCGCGCTGCTCCTCTCGAGAGCCTGAGTACGAGGCGGCGCGAAGCGCCGGGCTTATGCCGCGGCGAAGAGACCCGATCCGACCCAGTCGCTCGGTTCGCGAGCGCCGGGGGGTGCGAAGAAGTAGCCGCCTCCGACTGGGGTGATGTAGTCGATCATCGGCTCCGCGAGCAGCCGCCGCTGAACCGTCGCGAACTGGCGCGTCGGGCTCTGGTTGAACGCAACGAAGATCAGGCCCTGGTCGAGCGCTCCGGCTGAGTCGAAGCCGCGCGTGTAGTTGAAGCCGCGGCGCAGAAAGCGCTGGTTTGCGGTTGCGGAGGTGCGCGGGTTGGCGGTGCGGATGTGTGCGTCGAGCGGGATCCGCCTGCCGTCGGGGTCGTCGTCATAGCGGGGGTCCTCGAACTCGTCGCTGCCGCCCAGGGGAGCTCCACTGGAGCGGACACGTCCGATCATGTTTTCCTGCTCGCGCAGTCCGACCCGGTCCCAGAACTCGACGTGCATGCGGATGATTCGTACGACCTGGTAGGTGCCGCCGCGACTCCACGGCGGCTCGCCACGGCCCGTCCAGAGGAGTTCATCCATGAGCGCCGAGTCGCCCGTGGGCGGGTTGGCGGTGCCGTCGCGAAAGGCGAACAGGTTTCGGGGATGGTTGTGCGGGGTCGGCCCGCGCGCGGCACCGGAGAAGCCATCGATCGTCCAGCGCAGCTGCAGTGAGCCGCGCACCGCCCGTAGCAGCTCACGCAGCGCGTGTGTGACCGTGTCGCGCTGGTTGGCGCAGATCTGCAGCAGCAAGTCGCCATGCGTTTGTGCCGGGTCGAGCGCGTCGACCTGGAAGGCGGGCATCCTCACCAGCTCGCGTGGCCGCCAGGCGCCGAGTCCGTAGCGTTCGTCGAACAGCGAGCCGCCGAACGCGATCGTCACGGTGAGGGCGTCGGCGGAGTTCGTAGGTCCGAGGATGCCCGAGTCGGTGGGCGGAGCATCTTCCTCGAGCACGGGGATCTGCACGCCAAGGGTCAGTTCTCGTGCTCGATTGCTCAGCACGACCAGAGTCTCTTCGAGCGTGCTCTTGTCAGGTGCGATCGAGTCCAGCGCGGCGAACGTGGCCTGCGCGGGCGCGGGTTTGAGGATCCCCGCCTGATGCTTTCCTTCGAAAGGCACTCGCTGGGCGAGCTCCGCCTGGGATACCGCCCACTCCTCCTTCGCGGGTGGCGCGCCCGCGGCGGCTGCCGCCTGCGGCGCGCTGCCTGGGCGCAGGACTGCGCCGGCACTCCCGAGACCAGCTGCGCCCAATATGGCGGCGGACCGGGTGAGAAACGCGCGTCGATCCAGAGGGCTCATGGATCGATCCGAACGTCGTTGCGCGGGATCCTGGGCGGCGGCACAATTGTTTCGCTCTCGAGTGCGCCCGGTACCTGCGCGAGCGCCTCCAGAGCTCCGCCGAGCGTGCCGTCGAGCAGCTCGGACTCCCGCTGGCTGAGCTGCCCATTCGGCGGGAGACGCCCGCCGTGCGCCGCCGCGATCTGGGCAATCGTCGCGCGCATCGCCGCGAGTTCGGCTTCAAGGATGGGTCTGAGATGCGTCTCGTGGGGGATCAGCGCGTACTGCATTGACAGGACCTCTTCCGTCGCTTCCAGTCCGGCCTTCGTCGCTAGCACGCCTTCGCCGCTCCACGGGACCTCGGCGCCGCTGAGCAGGTCGCGCACGGCGTCCTCGAGGATCTCGTGAGCGCGAGTGGCGTATTCCAACGGCGTGATCGAGACGTGCGGCAGCAGCTGGCGCATCCTCGTCACCGCGACTGCTAGCTGCCTGGCCCAACCAACCAGGGCACGGGGCTGCACATCAGTCCACAACCCGTATTCGATGCGGTGTAGCCCTGTGAATTGCGGACTGGCTGTTCCACCTGTGAGGCCGCCGGCAGTTCCGTCGATCGCCTGGTTGAGGCTCGCGACTTCTCCCACCAGGTAGACCGCGCCGAGGTGTAGGTAGAGGGAGTACGCCGCACGCCAGGCTGCGCGAGCCGCGTCACGGTTGTTCGCCTCGAGCGCACGCTCGAGGCGCCCTATTCCCGCACCCATCCGCCCGAGCTGAGCAACCGCGTACGCGCGATACCGATCAACTGGCTCGACAAACCATTCCGCCGGCCTCGGCCGCTCGTCAGGCAGGGGTTGATCGAGCGCCAAATCGGAGCGCGGCGCGTTGCGCGGCGGCGCGTAGAGTTCGTACTCGCTCGCAACGTGCGGAGTGGCGGGGTGGTAGACCAGCAGCACGGGACGCGGGGGCGACGGTGACGCAGCGTTCCCCCCGTCGGCCCCCACGTCGAGCGCCGAGAGTGCAAGGAACACCCCGACGGCGACGCACGCGAGTGAAATCCCAGCGAGCACGCGCCGTCGAGTCATCAAACTCGGTCGATCCTGCGTAGCGCACGGCTCACCGAAGCAGTATCGGCACCGCGCTCGCTCCAACAAACCCCTCTTAAGTCTAGGCCCGCAGCCACTCCCGCGGTGGAGTGGCCCGCGCTTTCGGGGATGGCCGGATTAGCGCGGGTCTCGTGCGCCGGGGGCCGGGGCCTCAGCACGAGAAACACCGGGCGCAGGCCATAAACTAACGCGCTAGTACGTGGACGGCGACCTCGAAGACACGTTCCCCGATGACGACGGCAAGCACCCGCTGTTGCTCGTGATCCCGCCCGCTGCGCGCACGATCACGCTGGCAAGTATCAACTCGAGAGCCTGAGTGTGCCGGCGCTCGCCCTCGAGCGGCTCACTCGGCGCTATGGCGAACGGGAGGCGCTGAGCGACGTCACGCTCGAGCTGGCGGAGGGCGCGACGCTCGTCGTATTCGGACCCAACGGCGCCGGCAAGAGCACCCTGCTGCGCGTGCTCGCGACCCTCCTGCGCCCGCATGCGGGCGACGTGCGCGTGCTCGGGCGCAGGCTCCCCGGGGAGGACTGGGCGGTGCGCGGCAGGGTTGGGCTCCTCGCGCACGAGCCGCTTCTGTACCGGGAGCTGACCGCGTACGAGAACCTCCGTTTCCACGCGCGCCTGTACAGCATCGGAGAAGCGCGCGTGCACGAGCTCCTCGACGCTCTCGCGCTGAGCGGGCGCTCGCGCGAGCCGCTGCGCACGCTCTCTCGCGGCATGGTGCAGCGGGTCGCCGTCGCGCGCGCCGTGCTGCACGACCCTCCCCTGCTGCTCCTCGACGAGCCCTACGCGAACCTCGACCCGGCCGCGATCGACCTCGTCGAGCCGCTGATCGGCGCCGCCTCGGGACGCACGCGCGTGGTCTGCAGCCATGACCCCACGCGCGCGCTCGCCGAGGCCGACCTCGTGCTGGGCCTGCGCGCCGGGCGCCAGGCACTGCTCGGTCCGGCGGCGCAGATCGAGCCGGCACAGGTCGCGGAGCTCTACCGATGAGCGCCAGCGCGCAGATCAGCCCGCAGCGCGAGAGCGCCGCGCCCGCCGCTCGCGAGCCCCAGCGCGCGCCGATCTCCCGCACGGTCGCGGCGCTGCTGCGCAAGGAGCTCCTGGTCGAGCTGCGCACGCTCGAGTCGGTGCCCGCCATGTCTCTGTTCGCCGTCACCACGTTCGTGGTCTTTCACTTCGCGCTGAACCGCTCGAGCGTCGAGGGGGACCTCGCCGCGGGCATCCTCTGGGTGACGCTGCTGTTCGCGGCGATGCTCGGGATCAATCGCCTGTTCGTGGCCGACGCCGAGCAGGGCGGCTTCGACGCGTTCCTGCTCGCTCCGGTGGATCGCACCGCGATGCTGTTCGCGAAGCTGCTCACGCTGCTCGCCTACCTGGCCGTGCTCGAGCTGGTGGCGGTACCGGCGTTTGCGCTGCTCCTGCTCGGCCCCGGCATCGGACCGGCGCTGCCGGGTCTCGTGGGCGTGCTCGCGCTCGGCGACCTCGGCGTGGCGGTGATCGGCACGCTCGTCGCGGCGCTCGCGGTGCGCACACGCGCGCGCGACCTGCTCGGACCGTTGATCGGCCTGCCGCTGCTCGTGCCGATCGTGATCGGCGGTGCTCGCGCCAGCTCGCCGCTGCTGAGCGCCGCGCACTCGGCGCCGGCGGCCCGCTGGCTGGCCACGTTGGGGCTCTATGATCTGTTGTTTGGGTTGATCGCTTACGCCCTGTTCGACTTCCTCTTGGAGGACTAGCCACACTCATGCAAGGGAAGGCCCTGCGCGCGCTCAGCATCTCAACCGTCTTCGCGATGTCGCTCGCGCTCGCGCTCGTGTTCTTCTATGCGCCACTCGAAGCCGAACAGGGCTTCCTGCAGAAGATCTTCTATGTGCACGTGCCGCTTGCGATCGTCTCGCTGGGCGGCTTCGTGGTGGGGGGCCTGCTCGCGATCCAGCACCTGCGCACGCGGGACGCGCGCTGGGACATGCGCTCCTACGTGGTGATCCACATGAGCCTGATCTTCGCGCTCGGCACGCTCATCACCGGCTCGATCTGGGCCAAGGGCTCGTGGGGTCACTGGTGGGAGTGGAGCGAGCCGACGCTGGTCTCGTTCCTGATCGTGTTCCTGCTGTATGCGACCTACCAGCCGCTGCGCTTCGCGATCGAAGACCCCGAGCGCCAGGCGCGCTACGCGTCCGTCTTCGCGATCACCGCCGGCGCGTTCGTGCCGATGAACTTCATCGCCGTGCGCCTGTCGACCGAATACCTGCATCCGCGCGTGCTCGGCAGCACCTCGAACCTGCCGGCCTCGATGGCCTTCACGTTCCTGGTCTCGCTGGTGGCGATCGCGCTGCTGTTCGCGACCCTGTGCAGCTATGAGCTGACCGCCAAGCGCGCACGCGCTCAGCTGCGCGCGCTGCGCCGGCGGATGCTCGGCGAGGAGCTCGACGGCGACGAGCGTCGAGCCCGCAGCGCAGCGCCGGCGGGCATCGGCGCGCCCGCGGGAAGGACGGCGCTGTGACGCTGGGCACGGTTCTGGCCGCCTCGCCGGCGTTGCCTCTGCACGAGGCCGGGAAGTATGTCGCCGGCGCATACGTGGTCCTGTTTGCGCTCGTGCTCGTGTACGTGGCGATCATGGCGATGCGCCTGAGCCGCATCCAGCGCGATCTGGGCGAGCTGCTGGAGCGCACCGAGGGCTCGCCCGGAGCTTCGCGCGCAGTCCCCGGCGAGCGGGGGTCGAGCGGAGCATGAGCGAGCTGCTCGCGCTCGGCATCTCGCACAAGACGGCGCCCGTGGCGCTGCGCGAGCGGCTCGCGTTCACGGAGGCCGAGGCCGTCGAGTTCGCCGGCGAGGCGGTGGCCGGTGCGGAGGTGCGCGAGGCGGTCGTTATCTCGACCTGCAACCGCACCGAGGTGTATGCGGTCGTCGGCGACCCCGTGCGGGCCGAGTCGGACCTGCTGAGCATGCTCGCGCGCCGCGCCGACATCCGCCCGACGGAGCTCACCGACGCGATCTACTCGCCGCGAAACTGCGATGCCGCGCGACACCTCTATCGCGTGACCGCGGGCCTCGAGTCGATGATCATCGGCGAGGCCGAGATCCAGGGCCAGGTTCGGCGCGCACACCAGGCGTCGATGCAGGCGGGCGCCACCGGCCCGTTCACCAATCGCCTGTTCGCGGCGGCTCTCAGCACGGGTAAGCGCGTGCGCGCCGAGACCGGCATCGGCGCAAGCCGCGTGAGCGTCCCGTCGGTGGCCGTGGAGCTTGCGCAGAGCGTGCTCGGCGGGCTGTCCAACCGCCACGTGGTGGTGCTCGGGGCGGGCGAGACCAGCGAACTCACCGCGCGGGCCCTCTCCGAGCAGGGGGCGGGCACGATGTTCGTCGCCAACCGCCACGCCGACCGCGCGCTCAGCCTTGCCAAGCGCTTCGGCGGCTCGGTCGTCGGCCTCGACAGTCTTCCCGAGCAGCTGGCCCTGGCCGACATCGTGCTGTGCTCGACCTCCTCGCCACATCCGATCGTGGGGCGCGAGGAGCTCGAGCTGGTGATGGCCCAGCGCGAGGGCCGCCCGTTGCTGCTGATCGACATCGCGGTCCCGCGCGACATCGACCCCACGTGCTCGGAGCTCGACGGCGTCGCCCTGTATGACATCGACGACCTGCAGGCGGTCGTGGCGCGCAACCTCAGCACCCGTGCCCTCGAGACGCCGCGGGCTCTGGAGATCGTCGAGGAAGAGATTCATCGCTTCGCTCGTTGGCTCGGCCAGCTCGACACGTTGCCGACCGTGAGCGCGCTGCGCGCGCACGGCGACGCGCTCGTCGAAGCGGTCCTGCAGGAGAACGCCGGACGCTGGGAGTCCGCCTCGCCTCGCGATCTCGCGCGGATCGAAGCGATCGCGCGCTCGGTGATGAGCCGGCTGCTGCACGAGCCGACGATCCGCCTGCGCAGCCTCGGCGAGGACCATGGGCACGCAAGCCTCGAGGTCGTGCGCGAGCTGTTCGGGCTGCGCGAGGAGCAGGACGGCGAGGCTGGCTCCTCGGCGGGAATGGCGGAGGTCCACGACCTGCGCCGCCGTCGCGGCAGCTGATGCGCATAGGCACCCGGCGCAGCGCTCTCGCGCTCGCGCAGGCCGAGGAGGTGGCGCGACTGCTCGGCGGCGGCGAGATCGTCCCGATCGTCACGAGCGGCGACCGCGGCGTGAGCGGCGAGGACAAGTCGCGCTGGGTGCGCCGAGCTCGAGGCCGCGCTCGCGGGCGGCGAGATCGACCTGGCGGTGCATTCGGCCAAGGATCTGCCCGGGCGAGCTCGCCGAAGGGCTCGAGCTGCTCGGCGCGCCGGCTCGCGCCGCCGTCGAGGACGTGATCTGCGGTGCCGGCTCGCTGGCGCAGCTGAGCCACGGAGCGCGCGTGGGCACGAGCAGCGTGCGGCGCGCCGCACAGCTGCAGCGCGATGCGCGCCGACCTGGAGGTGGTGGCGCTGCGCGGAAACGTCGACACGCGTCTGCGCAAGCTCGAGGACGGCGAGCTCGCGCTCGCCGCGATCGTGCTCGCGCGCGCCGGGCTGCAGCGGCTCGGGCGCGAGTCCGATGCCGGCGGCGTGCTCGACCCGACGCGCTTCGTTCCCGCGCCCGGACAGGGCGTGCTCGCGCTCGAGGGTCGCGCGGGCGACGCATCGGCGCGCGCGCGGCGCGCAGGCGATCACCGACGCCCGCACGTTCGCCTGCCTGCACGGCCGAGCGTGCGCTCGCGTCGCGAGCTCGGGGCGAGCTGTCACACGCCGCTCGGCGCGCACGCAGTCGCGGACGCGCCCGGCCGGCTGCGCATGCGCGGCTGGGTGGGGCTGCCCGACGGATCGGCGTGGATCCTCGACGAGCTCGACGGCGCCCGACTCCGAGCCGGCGGAGCTCGGACGCGACGCTCGCCGCGCGAATGCGCCTTGCGGGCGCCGATCGAGCTGCTTGCACGCGCCGGGGAGATGGCCCACGTTGCCGGCCGCTGAGCTTCCAGGGCGGCGTGTACCTGGTGGGCGCGGGCCCCGGCGACCCGGGCCTGCTCACCGCGCGCGCGCTCGAGCTGATCGCCACGGCCGACGTGATCCTGTATGACCGCCTGATCCCCGCGGGCGCGCTCGACGGCGCGCGCGCGGACGCCGAGCTGCTGTTCGTCGGCAAGGAGGGCGGCGGCGCCTCGGTGCCGCAGGAGCGCACCGAGGAGCTGATGGTCGCAGCGCGCACGCGCGGGGCGGAGCGTCGTGCGCCTGAAGGGCGGCGACCCGTTCGTGTTCGGCCGCGGCGGCGAGGAGGCGCTGGCGCTGCGCGCGCGCCGGCATCCCCTTCGAGGTCGTGCCGGGAGTGAGCGCGGGCGTCGCGGCGCCCGCCTACGCGGGCATTCCGGTGACCCATCGCGGGCTCGCGAGCGCGGTTGCGCTCGTGACCGGGCACGAGGATCCCGGCAAGGAGCTGCAGGCCGCATCGACTGGCCGGCGCTCGCGCGCCTTCCCGGGCACGCTCGTGTTCTACATGGGGGTGCGCCGCCTCGCGCAGATCGCCGCGTGCGCTGATCGACGGCGGGGCGGCCGGCCTCGGAGCCGGCCGCGGTGATCGAAAGCGGGCACGCTGCCCGGCCAGCGCACCGTCACGGGCACGCTCGAGACGATCGCGGCGCTCGCTCGCGAGGACGACATCCGCGCGCCCGCGATCACGGTCGTCGGCGACGGTGTGCTGCGCTCGAGCGCGAGCTCGCCTGGCGCGCGCCGCGCCCGCTCGCGGGCCGCACGCGTGGCCGTCACGCGTGCGCGCGCGCAGGCAAGCGAGCTCGCGCGAGCGGCTCGAGGGCGCTCGGGCGCGAGCGTCGTGCAGGCGCCCGTGATCCGAGTTCGCGCGCTTGCCCGGCGCCGCCGCTTGACCCGTCGCGCTATGACCTCGTGTGCCTCACCAGCGCCAACGGCGTGGAGGTGCTGTTCGAGCGGCTCGCAGCCGGGGGCGCGATGCGCGCGCGCTCGCGGGCGCGCGCGTGGCGGCGATCGGGCCGGGCACCGCGCGGGCGCTGGCCGAGCACGGCATCACGCGCCGACGTCGTCCCCGAGCGCTCCGTCGCCGAGGGGCTGGTGGAGGCGCTCGCCGGGGTGCCGCGTCAGGCGCGCGCTGATCGCGCGTGCGCGCGAGCGCGCGCGACGTGCTGCCCGACGCGCTGCGCGCGCGCGGCGCGGAGGTCGACGTGCTCGAGCCTGTATGAGACGCGTCGCCGAGCCGCTCGCGCCGCAAACGCTCGCAGCGCGCGCGCGCGCCGACTACATCACCTTCACGTCCGCCTCGACGGTGCGCTTCTTCCTCGACGCGCTCGCCGAGTCCGGCGAGGGCGCTGGGCTCTCGCCGCAGACGCGCATCGTCTCGATCGGCCCGGTCACGAGCGCCGCGCTGCGCGAGCACGGCCTCGAGCCGCACGTGGAGGCCGAGCAGCCACGACATCGACGGCGTCGTCGAGGCGATGCTCGCCGACGCCGCTCGCGGGCGGGCTGAAGCGGCGCGCGCAGATGAGAGCACAGAGCGAAGCCGCTCATCAGCTTCCTCTCCGACTACGGCCTCGGCGACGAGTTCGTGGGCGTCTGCCACGGCGTGATCGCCCGGCGCTGCCCGGACGCGCGCGTGATCGACATCACCCACGCGATCCCCCGCCACGACGTGCGCACGGGCGCGCTGGTGCTGCGCGACGCGCTCGCCTACCTGCCCGGCAGGCGTCCACCTGGCGGTCGTCGACCGACCGTGGGCGCCGGCGGGGCTGCACGCGCGGCGGGCCGTCGCGCTGCGCACCGCCGAGCAGGATCGCCTGCTCGTGGGCCCCGACAACGGGCTGCTGATGCTCGCCGCCGAGCGCCTCGGCGGCGTGGTCGAGGCGGTCGACATCGGCAACTCGCCCGAGCGCCTGCAGCCGGTCTCGCGCACGTTTCACGGCCGCGACATCTTCGCGCCCGTCGCCGCCGCGCTCGCCGCGCGGCGAGCCGCTCGCCGACGTCGGCGAGCCGCTCGACGTCGGCGGAACTGCGCCGCTTCGAGCTGCCCGGCGCGCGCTCGCCGACGGCGCGCTGATCGCGCACGTGCTGCGCAGCGATCACTTCGGCAACCTGATCCTCGACGCCACGCCCCGAGCTGCTCGCGCAGCCGGCGTGCGAGCTCGGCGGCGCGCTGTCAGCCTGCAGCCACCGCGGCGCGCGATCACTCCGCGCGCTACGCGCTCGACCTTCGCCGACGTGACCCCCGGCGAGCTGCTGCTCTACGAGGACGCCCAGCGCATGGCGGCGCTGGCCGTCAACCGCGGCTCGGCCGCCGAGCTGCTTGGCGCGATCGGGCGACGACGAGCTCGCTGGTGCGCCCCGCGTGAGCGCGCTCGGCTACCCGCGGGTGCACTGCGGCGCACCGACTCGACCAACGACCGCGCTCGCGCGCTGGCGATCGCGGGCGCGCCCCACGGGACGCTCGTCACCGCCGACGAGCAGACCGCCGGGCGCGGGCGCCAGGGCCGGCGCTGGACGGCGCCCGCCGGCAGCTCGCTGCTGATGTCGCTGGTGCTGCGCGATCCCCGCCGCCGCTGCTGCCGCTGCTCGCCGCCGTCGCGCGTCTGCGATGTCGCGGGCGAGCAGGCGCGGATCAAGTGGCCCAACGACGTCGTGCTCGGCCGCGACGCGCCGAGGCACTGCTCGCCAAGCTCGCCGGCATACTCGACCGAGGGCCGCCCGCAGGAGGGCTGGGCGGTCTCGGCATCGGCCTGAACGTGGCGGTGCGCCTGGATGAGCTGCCGGCCGAGCTGCGCCCGGACGCGGCGCGCAGCCGCGAGGCGCCCGCGGCGACGCTCGGGCTCGAGGCGCGAGATCGAGCCCACGCTGCAGCGGCTGCTCGGCGCGCTGCGAGGCGGCGTCTGGCGAGGACGGCGGCGCGACGCTCGCGGCCTGGCGCGCGCGCGACGCGCTGCTACGGCCGCGAGATCGCGTGGGCTGCGGGCGGCGCGAGCGAGCCGGCCGAGCGGGGACGCGCGAGGGCATCGACGGCGACGGGCGGCTGGTCGTCGAGCTCGCCGACGGCGGCCACACGACGCTCGACGCGGGCGAGGTGCATCTGCTCGACGCGGATCGGCTGAGCGCAGCCCGGTCCGGCTGCGGGACCCTCCGCCGCTCCGCGCTGCGGTGCCTCGGGCTCGTGCGGGCGCTCGCCGTTTCGCCGTCGCGCTCGAGCGCGTCTTGCGACCTCGCGCTGCAACGCTCCTCGTCGGCGTCCGCGCCTGATCGAGCCGCTGAGCTGTCGGCGGCGCCGGCCGGCGCTCCTCGCCGCCATTCGGCCGGTTCTCGGGCTGGGCCGCCTGCCGTCGTTCGCGGCGGCGAGCGCCTGCTCGGAGCGCCCCGCCGGCGCGCGGCGGCACCGTTGCCGGCCGCTTGCCGCCCTTGCGCCGGCGCCTGCGCGTTGCGCGCGCGGCGTTTGGGGAAGTTGCGCAGCAGCTCGCGGGCGAGCGCGGGGGGCTTGCGGCCATGCGCGTGCGCGCGCCGCGCAGCGCCTCCTCGGCCTCGGGCGTGTGCGCGAGCGCCGCCGCCAGCAGCGCCGCGGCGAGGCGGCGGTCCTGCTTGCGCGCGGCGTGGATCAGCCGGCGCGCGTTGCGCGCGTGCGCGCCTCCCGCGGAGTTGACCAGCAGCCCGAGCAGGCGCTTGGTCTCCGGCCAGCGCTGCACCGCGTACTCCTCGTGGACGTCGCGCGTGTACTCGGCCAGCCGCCAGATCCAGGCGTTGGCCTGGTCGCGGCGGCCGATGCGCCGCTCGACGAGCGCGCGCAGCATGATCTTGGTGGCCTCCTTGCGCTCCTCGCGCGGCCAGCCGCCGATGATGTCGATCGCCGTGTCGAACGCGTCGGGATCGCGCAGCGCGGCGATGTCGGTGAGCGCGCGCAGCCGCAGCTGCGGGTTCTTGTTGCGCTGCACCGCGGTGATCAGGAAGCGGCTCTTGAGCTCGCCGGTGCGGTCGAAGTGGAGCATCGCGCGCGCCCTGCGCCAGCCGCTGGGCGCGACCCGCGCGCCGGCGAGCGCCGCCCACACGTGCTGCTCGCCGTAGTCGAGGTGCTCGACCGCGATCCGCCACAGCTCGCGCTCGAAGACCGCGAAGCGCCGCTCCTCCTCGGCGCACACCGGCAGCACGCGCCGCTCCACGCGCATGCGCCGGCCGCGCCCGCGGCGCACCGGGCCGACGACGATCGCGCCGCCGCGGTAGACGTCGCGGTCCAGCAGCGAGTGCAGCGTGACGACGGGGTCGTCGTGCTTGGTGGCGGGGTGCACGAAGTCGACGACGAGGCCCGCCTCCTTGCCGGGGTGGCGGCGGGTGACGCGCCCGACGCGCTGCTGGTAGATGCGCTTGGAGGCGGTCGGCGCGAGGTGCACGCAGACGGTCGCGCGCGGGCTGTTCCAGCCCTCGGCGAGCAGCTGCGCGTTGATCAGCACGTCGATGTCGCCGCGCTCGTAGCGGGCGAGGATCTCGGCCAGCTCGCGCTTGGGGGTCTCGCCGGAGACGGCCTGGGCCTTGATGCCCTCCGCCCGGAACGCCTCGGCGAGGTTGTAGGCGTGGCGCACGCCGGCCGCGTAGACGACGCCGGGCACGCCGTTGAAGCGCGTCTTGTAGAGGTTCGCGACGGCGAGGTTGAACGGGCTGCTGGTCGAGCAGTTTGGCCAGCTCCTCCTGGTCGAACTCGGTGTCGACCTCGCCGCGGCGCAGCGGCACCTTGGCGATCGTGCGCACGCCCACGCCGGGCGAGATGCGCACGCAGCGCAGCGGCGCGATCACGCCGCGCCGCGCCGCCTGGGCGAGGTCGAAGCGCGAGGTCTGGGTGGGGAACAGGTCGGTGACATGGCGGGCGATCAGCGCGCCCGTGGCGGTCATGCCGATGAAGATCGGCCCGGTCCAGTTGCGGATCGCCGCGCTCGTCTTCTCGCCCAGCGCGGTGTGCGCCTCGTCGCAGATCACGATCGTGTAGGCGCTCGAGATCTTGCCCGCGTTGCGCACGAACCACTGGTAGGTCTCGACCGTCACGGGGCCCTTGACGGAGTCCTCGCCCTTCAGCAGCGGGCGGCTGATGCGCTTGGCGTAGCCGCGGTCGCGCAGCTCGCCGTTGAACTGGTCGACGAGGTTGCGCCGGTGCGTGAGGATCAGCACGCCGCCCGTCTGCGAGGCCTCCACGAAGCCGAGCGCCGCGACTGTCTTGCCCGCGCCGGTGGCGTGCTCGAACCAGAAGCGCTTGGCCGCGTTGGGGTCCTCGGGCTGCTCGGCGAGCGCCTCCTCGCTCCTCGTCCTCCTCGACCCAGTCGCGGGGCTCCTCGTCGGCCTCCGCCTCGTCGCTCGGGCTCGCTCCTCGGCCTCGTCCTCCTCGTCGTCCTCCTCGATCTCGCCGCCGAGATCCTCGTCCTCGTCCTCCTCCTCGGGCGCGGCGCGCGGCACGGGCCCGAGCTCCTCGTCCTCCGTCCTCCTCGTCCTCCTCCTCGTCCTCCTCCTCGTCCTCGTCGGGCTCCTGCTCGCGACTCGGCTGCTCCGAGGGCGTCGCCCGCGCCCGCGCCGTTGGCCGCGACGCCGTCGTCGGGGCCGAGGATGTCCGCCGAGGCGAGCAGCTCGGGCGAGGCCGAGGCCGGCGCGCGTCCGTTGCCGCCGGGTGCGCTGCGCTGCGCCTCGGCCAGCAGCGCGGTGAGCGTGCCCGACAGCGCGTCGACCTGGTGGGCCGAGAGCACGGTGCCGTCGGCCAGCTTTGGCTCCTCCTCGGAGAGCAGCCGCTCGAGCCCGAGCAGCAGCGAGAACTCGCGCCGCCAGGCGGTCGACGGATGCTTTGCCTTGGGTCTGCCTCGAGCTCGGCCAGCGCCTGGTCGAGCGCGCGCCTGCGCGGGGTGCCCGGCGCGAGCGCGACGGCGGCGTCCTCGCCCTCGTGCAGGAAGCGCTCGCGCACGAGCTTTTCCGCGCGCGATATTTCGGCGGAACTTGGAACGGACGCGGCCGCGAGGGCCACTGAGGTGGACTCGGCCATTGAGGCTCTGGACTTCGAGACGTGAGCCGCGGCAAAGTGGCTTCGACGCGGCTCGGAGGATTGGCGCTCGACTGGCGCCGTTGCCGGATGCTCGTAGCACCCGGCTGTGTGTGTTCCGCAGGATATAGCACGCGGCGGCGCGATTGAAGTAGGTCCGTTATCTGCCACCCTTACGGGCGATGACCGCGGCGCGCATGTCGATCGGCGCAGTGGCGCTTGCGCTGCCGGCGGTGCTCGTGGTCGGGCTCGTTCAGCTCAGCCGGCTCGACGGCGTCGCGCTCGCCGGCGCCGTTGAAGCTCACGCTCGCGCAGATGCGAGCGCGGCTGGCGGGCTCGCCGCCGCCGCTGGCCGCCCTGCACGCTCAGGCGTCCGAGATCCTGCCGGGCGGCCTGGGCGCCCTGCGCACGCGGCTCGCCGGCCTGCGCGGCACGCCGGTCGTGATCAACAAGTGGGCTTCGTGGTGCGTGCCGTGCCGCTCGGAGTTCGGCGCGTTCCAGCGCGCGTCGCTGGCGCTGGGCACACGCGTGGCGTTCGTCGGGATCGACTCCGGAGAGGGCAGCGGCGCGGACGGCCCCGCGTTCCTGCGCTCGTTCCCGGTCAGCTACCCGAGCTACTACGACCCGAGCGGCAGCGCGGGCGTGGCGATCACCGACTCGAGCTTCACTCCCGTGACCGTCTTCTTCGACTCGCACGGGCGGCTGCAGTACATCCACCAGGGTCCCTACCCGAGCGCGGCCAAGCTCGAACGGGACGTCGAGCGCTACGCGCTGAACGCGTGAGAAGATGCGCGACCGTGGTGCGTGACCGACTTGAGCTATAGCGCCGGCAGCTGCCTGGATGCCCGAGCTGCGCATCGACCCGCTGAGCGGGCACAGGACGATCGTCGCGGGCGAGCGCTCGCGACGACCCGGCGGCGCGCCCGGGTGCGAGCCGCCGGAGGCGATCGATCCGGACCGCGACCCGTTCGCGGACGGCCACGAGGACCGCACGCCGCCCGAGCTCTACGCGCTGCGCCCGGACTGAGGCCCGCCGGACTCGCCCGGCTGGAAGGTGCGCGTGGTGCCGAACCTCTACCCGGCGCTGTCGCCCGATCCCGCTGGCTCCCCGCAGCGGCAGGGACGGGACCCCGAGCTCCTGGCCGAGAGCGCCCGCGAGCAGCCGGAGCTGTTCGTGTGCAGCCCCGCGGTGGGCGCGCACGAGGTGATCGTGAACGGGCCCCAGCCGGTGCTTTCGCTCGCCGAGCTCGCCGGTGGGGCAGGTGATCGCCGCCGTGGAGATGTGGCGCAGGCGAATGCGCGCCCACGCGGCGAGCGCGTGCGTGCAGCTGATCGTCAACGAGCGCCGCGAGGCCGGAGCGTCGCTGCCGCACACGCACGCGCAGCTCTACGCGCTCGACTTCGTTCCCGCCGCGGTGGCACGCGAGCGCGAGCGCTTCGGCGCATATGCGACTCGCACGATGGGAGCGAACCTGCTCGGCGACCTCGTGGCCGAGGAGGTGCGCCGCGGCGAGCGCATCGTGGCGATCGACGATGAGGCCGTGCTGATGGCCCCATACGCCTCGCGTCTGCCCTTCCAGCTGATGCTCGCCCCGCGCACGCCCCGCGCACGCTTCGAGGACGACGGGCCCACGGGAGCCGCGCTCCTGCACGACGGCCTGAGCCGCCTCGCCCGCCACCTCGGCTCGAGCCCGCCGCTGAACATGTGGGTGCGCACCGCCCCGCGCGGCGCCGAGCACTTTTGCTGGAGGATGGACGTGATGCCGAGGCTCACGCATCTCGCCGGCCTGGAGCTGGCGACCGACGTCAACCTCAACATCGTCGCGCCCGAGGACGCGGCGGCGCTGCTGCGCGACGCCTGAGGCGATGGCACCGGCCCAGCGTTTCGTCCCCCGCTTCGCCGCCGAGCCCCGTCAGGAGGAGCTGCCGTAGGGTCGCTGGGAGGAGCGCCTGCGCGAGGAGTTCCTCGCCGGCGCGCTTGCCCTGCAGGCGCCGCCGGAGGACCTCGGCGAGCCCAAGGAGATGGTCTGGTATCCGGACCGCACGTGGCACGGGCGCACCTACGTGCCGGGGACCGCGCGCACGACCGGGGGCTATGAGCTGTTCGGCTACGTGCGTTTCGTTCCAGCCGGCGATGACGAGGAGCCGAGCGAGCTGGAGGCGCACGTCGACTTCACCGCCGAGACGATCGACCGCAACCCCGACTGGAGGCTCGACCTGTGCGAGGAGGTGATCGGCTCCTGGCGCGGCCAGTTCGGCGAGTCCGCCGCCATGACGCTCGTGTGGGGGCGCCCGGTGGTTGCGGGCGGCAGGATCGTCACGGCCGAGCTCGCCGACCTCGTCGTCGACCAGTGCGAGCTCGTAGACGAACGCTTCACGCTGATCGCGCCCGACGACTTCGGCCAGGATCTCCTGGAGATCAAGCTGTGGGATCTCAAGGGGCGAGAGCTCGCGAGCGAGTCGCTCTACGAGGAGGACGAAGAAGAGGATGAAGGGGATGGGGACGCCGAGGAGCAGGAGGGAGGGGACGGCGAGTCCCAGGACACGCAGGCGTAGCGCTCGCGCGGGCGGACGCCGGCGGGCGGCTACACGCTGCGGAGCGCCGCTGCCGGAGCGAGACGCGCGGCACGCGTGGCGGGATACAGGCCGGCGATCGCTCCGAGCGCCATCGCGATCCCCACGCCGCCCGCGACCGCAAGCAGAGGCACCACCACGTTCCAGCCCTGGGTAGCGGCGTAGCCGCCGGTCGCGGCGGCTCCGAGGACGATGCCGACCGCGCCTCCCAGCATCGACAGCAGGACCGACTCGCCGAGGAACTGCACGCCGATGTGCGCTCGCGTGGCTCCGAGCGCGCGGCGCAGGCCGATCTCATCTCGGCGCTCGAGCACCGAGATGAACATCACGTTGGCGATCCCCACTCCGCCCACGAGCAGCGCGACTGCGCCGAGGGCAAGGAACAGCGAGGTCAGCGTGCTCTCTGCGTCGGCCCGGGCCTGCAGCCCACTGGACGGCCGGCTGGTCTGGGTCTGTTCTGGGTTCTGCGGGTCGGCCGCGGCCGGCAGCAGGGCGGCGGCCGCGGCGACATGTTCGGGGTCGGCGCGCACGTACAGCGTGCTGGCGCTACGGGTGGTGGCGAACAGGCGGTGGGCGATCGGATAGCCAATCAGCGCCGCGCGGTCGATCTCAGGAGCGAGCGGCAGCGCCGCGAGCACGCCGCCGACCGTGAACCAGGTGCCGCCTAGGTAGACCTGCACGGGGCGGCCATTGACGGTCAGCGCGTCCACCCCGAGACGCTGCGCGGAGACCGCGCCCAGCACCACGATCGGATAGCGCTCGTTGGCGGCGTCGAGGAAACGTCCTTTGAGCACCCTTCCGGCGAGCGTGGCGAGCAGGCCGGGGTCGGCGGCGTCCACCGTGATGCCGCTCGTTTCGGCCGCTTCGATGTAGGGGCTGCGGCGCGCCGAGGCCGAGCTCACCGTGGTCACGGCAGCGGCATCCAGCACGCTGGCAAGGTTGCGGACCGAGCGATCGGCAGCTTCCGGCAGCTGTGCGTTCTGACCGAGGTAGTCCTGCCCCGGCGCGACCGTTAGCAGGTTGGTTCCAAGCTGGTTGAGCTCGGCGACCAACCCCGCTTTGCTCGATTCGGAGATCCCGAGCACGGCCACCATCGCGGCGATGCCGATCGCGACGCCCAGGGCAGAGAGCGCCACGCGCAGCCGGCGGGTGCGCAACCCGACGCCGGCGGTCCGCACGACGTCGGCGAGGAGCAGCCGGCTGCGGGCCGGCGTCGTGCGCTCCACGCTCATCCCGTCACCGTCATGAGCTCGTCGTGGATCAGGCGCCCGTCACGCAGCTCGACGCGGCGGGGCATCGCGGCAGCGATGTCGCGGTCGTGGGTGATCAGCGCGACCGTCGTCCCCTGCGCATTGAGGGCGCGCAACAGCTCGATGATGTCGTGTCCGTTGACCGTGTCGAGGTTGCCCGTGGGCTCGTCGGCGAGCACGATCGCAGGCCGTGCGACCACGGCGCGGGCGATAGCCACGCGCTGGCGCTCGCCACCGGACAGCAGCGCGGAGGTGTGCGTCGCGCGGTGCGCGAGCCCCACCCGCTCGAGCGCGTCGAGCGCCGCCCGGCGACGCTCGCGGGCGGGGGTGCCGGTGTAGAGCAGGCCGGCCGCGACGTTCTCGAGCGCGGTGTACGCCTCGAGCAGATGAAACTGCTGAAAGACGAAGCCGATCCGCCGCGCCCGCAGTGCGGCCAGGGTGGCGTCGGAGGCGCCGGCGACAGCGGTGCCGGCGATGCGCACCACGCCGCTGGTGGCCCGCTCGAGCGTTCCCATGATGTACAGCAGCGTCGACTTGCCCGAGCCGGAGGGCCCGATGATCGCGCACAGCTCGCGCTCATCGATGCTCAGGTCCACGCCGCGGAGCGCCTCGACGCCTCCCGGGTAGCTCTTGACGACGTCAACGAGCTCGAGCACCGGCTGCGGGCTCATTCGGGCTCGACCACCTCGAGTCCGGCGTGTATATCGGCGCCTTCGATCTGCACGTAGCCGTTGGCGAACATGCCAGGCGTGACCGCGCGCTCGGTGCGACGCGAGCCTTCGAGCGTCTGGATCGCGTAGCCGCCGCCCGCCGTCGCCGCGAGCGCCGTGGCCGGGACGGCGAGCACGCCCCGCCGGATGCTCTTGACGAGCTCGACGCTCACCGGGGCTTTGTCAAGGCGGGCCACGCGCTGCGCGAGCGCCACCGTCACGGAGATGGTGGCGTTTTCGCCGTTGCCGGTGCCGGGGCTGCCAGCGCCGGCAGCGCCGCCTTTTTTTCGCTTTCGCTCGCTTCGCTGGCGACGGTGCCGACTTCTGTGATCTGCCCCTGCACCACGTTGCCGCTGGGGAGGGTGACGGGAGCGGCCTCGCCGAGGTGCGCGAGTTCCTGCTGATCGGCCTTCACCTGCAGCTGCACGATCTGCCGGGTCGAGGTCGTGCCGAGCGCTAGCACCGGCGCGGCCGCGCCGGAGCCGCCGGGTTCTTTGCCGCCTTTTTCTTTTTCGCTCGCTTCTTTGGAGCCTTGTTCGCCTTCTTTTGATTTCGGATCTTCTTGGGCCGCTTTTGCTTTGGCGGCTCTGTCTTTGGCGGCCTGCTCTCTTTCGCCGCGCTCTTTGGCCGCTCTTTCCTGCTCGCTTTCCTTGCTCTTGTTGTGGTTCGCCGGAGCGGGTTCTTTCGCACCGCTTCCGGGCGGGTCATCGCCGAGGGCCACGTGAACCACCGTGACGCGCCGTGCTCCCGGTGCGAACATGACCCGGCCGAGTTCCACTTCTCCGGTCTGCGCCAGGCCCTCGGCTTTCTGCCAGCGGCGCACCGCCGCGGCGGTCGCTTCGCTGAATTGTTCGTTCTCGCCGATCGCACCGTAGGGGTCAAAGCCCAGGTCGATCAGGTTGGCGTTCAGCTCGGAGACGTCCGGTCCGTTGCTCACACCCTGCTTGAGCGCGCGGTACGCGGGCAGCGACCCGTACATCAGCACCACGGGCAGGTTGTCGATCCGCCACAACGTTCCGCCGCGTCCGATCACCGCACCGACGGACGGAAGCCAGGTGAACGTTCCCGCCAGCCGGTCGTACAGTTCGCTCGCGCCGCTGTAGGTGAGCGTTCCGTCGACCGACGAGCGTTCGACGAGCGTGCGCCGTTCCACCGTCGTGGTCGTCTCGCCGCGCGGCACACCGGTGCCCGCGGAGTTGTGCTTGGGGGCGCCCGAGCGCAGCGCCAGCACCACGGCGCCGGCGAGCGCGAGCGCAATTGCCGCTACCGCGGCGAGGCGTGCGCGCCGGCGGGAGCGAGCCGAACCCCCCTCGGGTGGTCCGCCGTCAGGCGAGGCCGCAGCGGCCTCGCGGGCGCTCGGCTGCGAGTGGTCGGTGAGCGGACGCGCCACCTGCTCACCCGGCCGGTGAGAGGCTGCCGCCGCTCGCGCCTCCCGGCCCGGCGCTGGATGTTTCCGGACCCTGCGCGCCGGGTGGGTGACCCTTGAACGGCAGCAACCCCTGGCACGCCTTCTGGGCGGCCTGGAAGGTAGGGCTTTCGGGGTTGGGGCCTTCGCCTGCCCTGCTGTGGATGCGGATGGCGATGCCCCCGCCGCTGGCGGAGGCTTCGACGTGGATGCCGTGTTCGCGCATGCACTTGGCGAACTTCTGCACCGCTTCTTGGCGTTCGACCTTCTGCTGCGGTGTCGGGTTCGGCGCCAGGCCCTGCGGCCGGTAGCGCTTGCAGGCGTTCTGGGCGGCTTCCATCTGCTGCGGAGCTCCCTTGCTCTGGACGCGCACCGCTCCGGCGAGGGAGCTGGACGCGTTGATGCCGTGTTCGCGCAGGCATTTGGCGAACTTCACGAAGGCCGCTTCTTTGCCGTCTTCCTGCGCGGAGGGGGAGCCTGGCGATGACCCTCCGCATGCTGCGAGAGCGAGGCTCATGCCAACCGCACACGCGCAGGTGAACGGGGCGAGCGGGACACGGAACGACATGGGGGCTCCTTTGACTCGACGATCTGTCCGTTGACGACGGCTCCTGCACCCGGTCCGTCGACGGCCGGCAGCAAGATCAAGCCGCTCGGAGCTGAGAGAACGCTGAGAGAAGTCGAGGAGATCCGTGAAGCGGCCGCCGGCGAGCTGTCGAGGGGCGCGCTGCCGCTATGCCGAAGCGGACGGCTGCGGGATGCTCGCCTCCAGCGCCTGCTCGTGCTCGGCCCGCTCGCATGCGCTCATCGGAAGGGTGGGCAACTGCAACGTGAGGCACGCGCCCCCGTGCGCGTCGTTCGCTGCTTCGACGCGGCCGCCGTGGGTTTCCGCGAGCTGGCGCACGATCGCGAGACCGAGTCCTGAGCCGGGCAGAGCGCGGGCGGCGGCGGAGCGATAGAAGCGGTCGAACACGCGCGGCAGGTCCTCCTCGGATATGCCGGGCCCGTGATCGCGCACCACCAGGCGCCCATCGCGCACGCTCACCTCGACCGGACCTGCGGGCGGCCCCCACTTGACGGCGTTGTCGAGCAGGTTGACGAGCGCCCGGTGAAGGCGCGCCGGAGCGGCACGCACGAGGCACGGGTCCGAGCAAAGGACGAAGCGGCACTCGGGCGCGTGCAGGCGGGCACGAGCGATCGCCTCGCCGGCGGCGAGATCGAGCCGTAGCTCCTCGATCTCCGCGGCGTCGACGCCGGTCTTCGAAAGGTCGACCAGGTCTTCGACCAGCACTGTGAGCTCGCCGCAGCTGGGCGCGGGCGGCGGAGACGATTCGCGCGCGATCGCGCTCGGGCAGCGCGGCTGCCGCGGCGAGCGCGTCGAGGTTGGCGCGAATGCTTGTGAGTGGCGTGCGCAGCTCGTGCGAGGCGTCGGAGACGAGTCGTCGCTGGGAGAGGCGCGACCCCTCGAGCGCGGCGAGCATCGTGTTGAAGCTGTCGGCGAGCCGTCCCAGCTCTCCATTCTCGGCGACCTCGATGCGATGGCCGAGGTCCTGCGTGCGGGCGACGTCTTCGGCGGCGCCGGTGAGCCGCCTGACCGGGCGCAGAGCGGCGCGCGAGACGAGCAGGCCAAGCGCGGCGGCCAGCGCGACTCCGCCTGCGCAGACGAGGATCAGCACGAGGCGAAGGTTGGAGAGGGTGCGTTCGACGCTCGTGAGCGGCAGCGCGATCTGCAGCACGCCGATGCCGCCGGGAGCGCGCTCGCTGAGCACGCGCGCGTGCACCCCCCCGACGGTCGCGTCGGCGATGAAGGTTCCACGCCTGCCGGTGGCGACAGCACGGGCGCCGGCACTAAGCGGTAGCCCAGCCCCCTTGGGGAGGTTGGCCGAGCGGGTGAGCACTTTGCCACTGGCCTGCACGAGCTGGGCGTATCCCACGTCGCCGCCAAGCGTCGGCGCGGGCACGAACAGCCGTAGGCGCGGGTTGGGCACGCCCTTCGCGGACCCCGATACGTGGGTCGACCCGGGCGCGAGCACGCGCTGCCCGGACGCCGGTTCAAAGGCCGCCGAGCCCGCGGCCCGGCCGCTGAGGGCGTGAGCGGTGGCGCCCACGCTGAACCCGCCGCCGGCTTCGCTGCTGAGCCCGGGTGACACGCTGAGCGTTTGCCCCGTGGCCTGCTGAGCGCGGCCGTTGCGTTCGAGCTTGAGAGCCACTGCGCCGCTGCCGCCGGGCAGGGCGCGCTGCCTCAGGCTCGAGTCGATCTGACCGATCAGCTCTCCCTTGGTCGTGAAGTAGACGACCACCGAGGCGATCAGCACAGCGGCCGCCACCGCACCAGCGGCGAGCATGACCACGCGCCGAGAGAAGCTCAACGGGACTCCGCTCGGAGCACGTAGCCCACCCCGCGTACGGTGTGCAACAGGCGCGACTCGCCTGCCTCCTCGGTCTTGCGCCGCAGGTAGCCGATGTAGACCTCGAGCGAGTTCGACGAGGGCCCGAAGTCATAGCCCCACACGCGATCGAAGATGGTCGAGCGCGTGAGCACCTGACGCGGGTGGTTCATCAGCAGTTCGAGCAGCAGGAACTCGGTTCGCGTCAGCTCCAGCAGGCGATCGCCGCGCCGCGCCTGGTGCGCCGAGGCGTCGAGCTCGAGATCTTCGAAGCGCAGCAGCTCCCGATCTCCCTCCCAGCCGGTGCGTCGCAACAGCGCCCGCAGGCGCGCCAGCAGCTCCTCGCGTGCGAACGGCTTGACCAGATAGTCGTCGGCGCCCGCCTCGAGGCCGGCCACGCGCTCGGCGACCTCGGCCCGCGCGGTGAGCATCAGCACGGGCGTGCGATCGCCGGTCGCGCGGATGCGCTTGCACACCTCGAGGCCGTCGAGGCCTGGCATGAGCACGTCGAGCACGACAGCATCGGGTCTCCCCGAGTGGAGCGTGCGCATGCCCTCGCGCCCGTCGGCGGCGGTGCTGACGCGGAAGCCGTCGAGCGTGAGCACGACCGCGAGCGCCTCGCGCACGGCCGCGTCGTCGTCGACGACGAGCAGATGCATCGGGTCATCGTGAACCGCGAAGGTGAAAGAAAGCTGAAGAGGACTGCCAGCGTCTAACCGGCGTGCGGCAGCTCCGCCGTGGCCGCGCCGCCGAGTGGCCGCTCGGCAAGCCGGGCTTCGCTCAATTCCCGCACGAGCGTGTCGGCGGCGAGCTTGTGCACGTCGCAGATGCGCCCGAGGTGAAGCAGCGAGTCCGTCTCGGTCGCGACATCGCCGTCGCCGAGACGCAGCACGAGCGCCACGCCCGGCGAGAGGTCGTCGGCGGCGAGCCCCACGGCGACGTTGACGAGATCCGAGGAGGTCACCGCGGCCACCGCTGCGCAGCGACGGATGCCGACGCGCTCGAGCACCTCGCGGTCGTCCCCGCGCCCGATCGCGACCGGGATGCCGGCTGCCCGCGCGAGCCTGATGCAGGGCGCCTCGGGGTCGCTCTCGACGCCCAGCACGAGCACGCCTCGCGCGCGCAGCTCACGGGCCAGCCGGTATCCGATCTGCCCAAAGCCGACGAGGACCACATGGCCGCGAGCAGGCGCCGAGCGGCGTCCGAACAGCGTGGTCAAACGAGGACGGCTGAGGCGGCGCACGAGCGCTGCCGTGAAGACCGCGACGAGCACGAGCGCGGTCAGCGTGTCGAGGGCGGAAAGCACCTTGTACACGGCGCCGGCGGAGGGCGCGCCCGGGGTTCCGGCCACGGTCGCGATCGCTCGGGTGCTGTAGTAGAGCGCGTCAACCGCTCCCTCGTGCAGCGAGAGCACGCCGAGCAAGCCCTCGATGATCAGCGTGGCCAGCAGCCCGCAGCCCGCGATCACGAGCAGGCGCAGCGCGTCGTCCACCACGCGGACGCCCCTGCGCACCCTCGCGGCACGTGCCCCTGCGGCGGCTATGCACCGCTCCGCCAGTTCGGCGGCCGCAAGCTCCGAGGGCGAGATCACGTGCACTGTGGGGGCCACGTGTTGAAGCTCGTGCGTGATCGTGCGGTCGAACATCGTCACCCACAGCGGCAGGTCCGGTCGCAGGTGGGCGCTCAGCAGCGTCAGGCGCAGCGAGAGCACGTCGTCGCGCGCGACCACGGCGACGGCGCGCCAGCGCTGCTGGGAGACCGCGGCCGCCACCTCGCTGTCACTCAGCGCCAACGCGGACTCTGCGGGAATGCGCGCCTGCTTGAGACTGCGCATCAACGCCGCGCCGAGGCCGCCCTGTTCGCCAAGCACCAGGATGGCGCCGGCCCCGTCGGCAGCGCTGGTCACAGGCGACACTATCCCAGGTATCGCTGCGGGCACGTGCATAATCGCGCGGTGGCCTGCACGAGCTCAGCGCCCGGGGCGCAGGTGCGCCTGGCGACCGTGTCCGACGCGCGGGCGATCGGTGCGCTTCTGCACGAGTTCAACAGCGAATACGACGATTACACCCCGGGCCCCGACGCCCTCGCCGAGCGCGCCGAGGAGCTGTTGGAGGCCGGCGAGATGACGGTGCTCCTTGGTGGCTCGCCACCGCAAGGACTCGCCGTGCTGCGCTTCCGGGCGGCGATCTTCACCCGCGCGCTCGAGTGCTACCTGGCCGAGCTCTACGTTCGGCCCGAGCGACGCAGGCGCGGACTTGGCCTGGCGCTGATGCACGCCGCGATCGAGCTCGCCCGCTCTCGTGGCGCCGAGCGGATGGAACTCGGCACGAGCGAGCAGGACGTGGCGGCGCGCACTCTCTATGAGCGGCTCGGGTTCGACAACCACGAAGGCAGGCCGAACGGGCCGATCAACTACTTCTACGAGCGTGAGCTGTGAGCGCCCCTCAGCTCTCGCTGTCGAGGTGCGCCATCTGCGGCTCAGGGTAGCGCTCGCCCGCGGCCGCGCCCTCGGGCACCGCCGCCTCGATCCGTCGCAGCTCCTGCTCGTCGAGGCGCAGCTCCAGCGCCGCGAGCGACTCGGCAAGCTGTCGCGGCGACGCGCACCGATCAGCGGGACGATGTCCTCGCCGCGGCTGAGCACCCACGCGATCGCGACCTGCGCGACGCTCGCGCCGGCTGCGCCGCGACGCCCGCAGCGCCTCGACGAGCGCGAGGTTGTGCGCGAGGTTCTCGCCTTGGAAGCGCGGCGCGCGCGCGCGGAAGTCCTCGCCGCTCGAGCGATCGCTGGCGTCGACCAGTGGCCGCTCGATCAGCCCGCGCGAGAGCACGCCGTAGGCGGTGATCGCCGATGCCGAGCTCGCGGCAGGCCGGCAGGATCTCGGCCTCGATGCCGCGCGAGATCAGCGAGTACTCGATCTGGAGGTCGCGATCGGGTGCACCGCGTGCGCGCGGCGAATCGTCGCGGCGCCCGACCTCGGACAGGCCGATGTGGCGCACGTAGCCGGCCTGGACCAGCTCGGCGATCGCGCCGACCGTCTCCTCGATCGGGCACGTCGGGATCGAGCCGCGCGGGACGGTAGACGTCGACGTAGTCGGTGCCGAGGCGCGCCAGCGAGTAGGCGAGGAAGTTGCGCACCGCGCCGGCCGCCCGTCGTAGCCGAGCCAGGCGCCCGCCGGGATCGCGCAGCGCGCCGAACTTCACGCTGATCGCAGCATCCTCGCGCGCGCGCGCCGCCGCAGCGCATCGAGCGCATCGCGGACGAGACTCGTTGTGCCCATGCCGTAGAAGTCGCCGGTGTCGAGCAGCGTGATGCCCGCGTCGAGCGCCGCGTGGATCGTGGCGATGCTCTCGCTCGCGGTCGGACGGCCCGTACATGCCCGACATGCCCATGCAGCCGAGGCCCACCCTCGAGACCAGCGGCCCGGTGGCACCGAGTCGTGTGTGCTCCATGGCGCGGAAGTTACTCGCCGGCGGGCTCGAACACGTGCTCCTCCCAGTCGCCGAGTCGCCGGAAGCCGACCGCCGCGTAGATCTTGTTGGACGTGGGGTTGGCGAGATCTGTGAAGAGCGCGCAGCGCCGTGCGCCCGCGGCCAGCGCCCGCTGGCACACGGCGGCGACCGCGCTCGAGGCGTACCCCCGGCACCTTCGCTCAGGTGGCGTGTACACCGGACCGATGCGCACCGTGCCCGCGACCTGGGGCGAGAGCACGAGCGTGGAGACCGCTCCGCCGTCATCCCACACGAACTGTGCGCGATTCTCGAGCCGCGAGTCGACTGAGCGCTCGGCCTCTGCGGCCATGCCGGCGCCAGCCTCGGACACGAACGCCCGCTCCCACTCAACGAGCAGCGCTCGCTCGCCGGCCGAGGCCTCGCGCAGCGCTCCGCGCGCAGGCCGCCCGGGTGCGACGACGTCGCTGAGCGCGTGCATCGCGTCGCGTCGCGCGCAGCGGCTCACCCCCGCCGTGCGCAGCTGCCACGCCGCCGCGATCGCTCGCGCCGTCGGCGCCTCGGCCGAAACGCCGTTGAGGTGGGGGTCGGCGGCCAGCCACATCTCCATCAGCTGCTCGGCTGCGGGGTGATCGAGCGCTGTGACGAGGAGCGGCCAGGGCGGCGTCCTCAGAGCCGCGGCGCTCACCCGGCCGGCCTCGTCCAGCCCATACGCGAACAGCGGCTTGCGATCGGCCCAGCGGCCGCGACGCAGGTGCACGAGCACCGTGGCGAGCACATTGCGCTCCACGCGCCCGGCCAGGAACTCCTGCGCCCTGGCGGCGAACTCCTCGGGGTCGCGCGTCAGCTGAAGGCGCATGCCGGCATGATCGCGCCGGCGCAGGAGCTGCGCTTGGAGCTTGCGCCGCACCACGCCTGGTGAGGTGGGCGGCTCAGGGCGAGACGCGCTCGATCAGCCAGCGTCCGTCGTCTTGGCGGTAGCGCAGACGGTCATGCAGCCGGTCGGGGCGGCCCTGCCAGAACTCGACCATGTCGGGGGCCAGGCGCAGCCCGCCCCAGCCGCTCGGCCGTGGAACCTCGCCATCGGGCGGGTATCGCGTTTCGATCTCCGCTCGGGCGCGCTCCAGCACGCCGCGGTCGGGGATCACGTTCGACTGGCGGCTCGCGTGGGCGCCGATGCGCGACCCGTAGGCGCGCGTCGCGAAATAGGCGTCCGAGGTCGCCTCCTCGACCTGCGCCACCGCGCCTGTGACCACGACCTGCCGGTGAACGGCGTACCAGGGGAACACCAGCGACGCCCATGGGTTCACGGCGAGCTCGCGCCCCTTGCGCGATCCGAGGTTGGTGAAGAACACGAGGCCCCTCTCATCGTGGCCCTTCAACAGCACCGTCCGCGCCGACGGCCGCCCGTCTGCGCCGGCGGTGGCGAGCACCATCGCGTTCGGTTCGGCGATACCCGCCTCGATCGTCTCGCCCAACCAGCGTTCGAACTGCTCGAGCCAGCCGGCCGCGAGGTCGCGCTCGTCGAGCGCTTGACGGTGATGTCGCTTCATCTCGCCCGAGACTTCGCGCTGGCGCTCCGCAGACCTGCCGGGCGAGCGTCGGCGCGTCCGGGATAATCAAGCGCGTTCGCGGTCCCGCCTCCCTTCGGCACGAGTGCAACATTGAGCGACTCCACCCGAGATCGGACCCGAGCCAAGGCCGCTGACACGCCCGCGCAGAGGCCCCGGCGCACAAGCGGGGCGCGCGTCGGGGCTCGGCGAGACGCGCTCGGCAAGCACGCCGAGGGGGGCCACGAGCTCGGCGTGCTGGGCGGCCTCGCGGCGCTGAGCCTCGACGCCCTCTCGAGCGTTGCCTACGGGCCCGAAGCGATGATCGTCGTGCTGGTCACGGCCGGCGCCGGCGCGCTGCGCTACACGGTCCCGCTGACCCTCGTGATCGCGGGGATGCTGGTCCTGCTCGTCGTCTCCTACACGCAGGTGATCGGCGCGCACCCCGAGGGCGGCGGCGCCTATGCGGTGGCCAAGGCGAACCTCGGGCGCTGGCCGAGCTTGCTCGCGGCGGCTGCGGTGGTCGTCGACTACGTGCTCACGGTGGCGGTCAGCCTGGCCGCCGGTGCGGCCAGCCTCGGGAGCGTGTTCCCCTCGCTCGCTCACCATCTGCTGCTCGTCTCGCTCGCCGGTCTGGTCATCCTGACCGCCATCAACATGTTCGGCATCGCCGAGTCGGCGAGGGTGCTGATGCTGCCCACGGCGATCTTCGTGCTCAGCGTGCTCGCGATGATCGTCGTCGGGGCGTTTCACTTTCACCCGCAGCCGAGCGTCGGCACGGATCTCGGGCCGCTCCGCTCGACAGCAGCGCTCGGAGTGATCCTGCTGCTGAAGGCCTTCGCGTCCGGCTGCTCGGCCGTTACGGGGGTGGAGGCGATCTCCAACGGCGTGCCCGCCTTCCGCAGGCCGAGGGTGCCGACGGCGCAGCGCACCGAGGTCTCGCTCGGGCTGCTGCTCGGCGTGATGCTGATCGGACTGGCGATCCTGATTCGAGCTCACCACATCGTCCCCCGCGGCGGCGTCACGATCCTCGCGCAGGTGAGCGCGGGTTCCTTTGGCACGGGCTGGGCGTTCTACATCTCGAACATCGCGGTCGCGGCGGTGCTCGGGCTCGCCGCCAACACGAGCTTCGGCGGGCTGCCGATCCTGATGAGCCTGCTCGCGCGCGACCATCGGCTGCCGCACGTCTTCTATTTGCGCGCGGAGAGGCCTGTGTACCGCTACGGGATCGTCGCGCTGGCGCTGGCAGCGCTGCTGCTGCTGCTCGCCGTGGACGCGCAGGTCACGCGGCTGATCCCGCTGTTCACGATCGGCGTGTTCATCGGCTTCACCATCAGCCAGGTCGGCCTGGTGCGTCACTGGTACGTCGAGCGCCCCTCGCGCTGGCGGCTGCGGGCGGCTGTCAACGGCGCGGGCGCGCTGATGACGGCCGTCGCGGTCATGGTCTTCCTCGGATCGAAGTTCCTCGAGGGCGCCTGGGTGGTGACACTCGCGATCCCCCTCCTCATCATTCTTTTCGCACGCATCGAGAGCTACTACGCGGAGGTTGCGCGCGAGCTGCGGCTGGGCAGGACGCCCCCCCAGCCGCGAAAGCGCGAAAGCCTCGTGCTCGTCCCCACGACCACCCCGAGCCTGCTGACCGAGCGCGCGATGAGCGCGGCGTTCTCGCTCGGCGACACCGTCGTCGCGGTCGCGGTGGCGCGGGATGAAGAGGAGAGCGATCAGATCAAGCGCAACTGGGAGGATTGGAGCTGCTCCGCGCCGATCGAGGTGCTGATCGACCCGCGCCGCTCACTGGTTCACACGGTGCTCGACTACGTCGAAGCGATCGATCTGGACGCCGTCACGGTCACCGTGCTTGTCCCGAAAATCGTTCCGCACAAGCGCCGGCACGAGATCCTCCACAACCAGCGCGGCGAGCTTCTCGAGGCTGCGCTCAAGCGGCGCACCGACGTCATCGTCGCCTCACTGCCGTTTCACATTCACGACTAGGCCTCGTGGCGCGCCAGCCGAATGCCGGTGCGCATATCGCTGTCGCCGATCGCGCTCATCGCCGGCACCATCTCGCTTGTCACAAGCCCGTGCTCGGCGGTGAGCTCATCGACGATCTCGAACGAGCGCAAGATTCGCTCGGGGTTGTCGATCACGCTCGTCAGCACGGGGACGTGCCGGCGGCCTTGGAGCAGGCGATCGCCGTGCGCGGGATGCTCGCCGTGGAACCCCCAGATGCCGCGGATGCAGGTGGCCCCGGCCGCGTCCGATTCGCGCAGCCGGCGCACGATCTGGAGATTGATCGGATGGCCTTCGTGGGTCGACGCCTGCGAGGTGTAGACGCTCAGCTTCTGCCACAGCGCGAGGCCGTGCTCGTCGACCCCGGGCAGCTGCTGCGGTCGTGCGAGCAGCTCCCCGTCGCGCTTGCACACACGCACACGCTCCAGTGTCACGAGGGGATCGCGCAACACCCGGCCGAGCTCTGCCAGCAGCCCGGCTGTACGCTCGCCCGGACCGACCGCGACGACCATCATCGGCACGTCGGCGTTGCGCGCGAAGAACCTCGCGCGCAGCCGCCGCTCGCCTCTCGTGCCGTCCACGCCGAGCAGGACGATCGCACCGGCCGCCCCGTGCGCGTGCAGCAGGTCCGTCACCGCGGCGAACGCGGGCCTGCCGTCGACCCGCTCCTGCCTGCCCACGTACACGGTCAGCTTCGTCTCCTCTGCGCCGAGCAGAGAGGGATCGAAGTCCTCGAGCCCGCCGCCGAGCAGGCGGGCGCGCTCCAGGGTGATGAGGCCACGTCGATCGACTTGCGTCACGCTCGCGAGCAGCGACTCGATCCGCTCACGCCGGTCGACCGCGACCGCGACGAGCGGCAGATCTTCGGAGAGCGTCAGCAGCCGGTCGGTGTGCAGACGATGCAGAGCTCCGAAGCCCTCGACGCCCCTCAAGAGCACGCTGAGGCGCACGCGCTGGGATCCGTAGAGGTCAAGCAGCGCGTCGGCCAGCAGCCGCTCTCCGGCGCGATCGCGCTCGCCGAAATAGGTCGTGAGCTTGAGGCACTCCTCGTCCACGAGCAGAAGCTAGAGCACTTCGGCAACGGTTCGCAGCGACGGCGCCCACCCGGCGATTGTCACACGGTCGCCCGCTTGCGCGAATGCTTTGTTAGCGTGAGGCGCATCGCGACCACCGAGCAGAGCACCGGCACGGCACCCCCGAGCACAGCGGTCATGGGACGCTCGCTGATACGGCGCTACGGCGAGGGCACCGCCGCGGTGGAGGCTCTGCGCGGCGTCGACATAGACGTGCGCGAGCGCGAGCTCGTGGCGGTCATGGGCCCGTCGGGGTCGGGCAAGTCGACGCTGATGCACCTGCTCGCCGGCCTCGACAAGCCCACGTCCGGCTCGGTGAGCATCGGCGGCGTCGAGCTCACGACGCTCGACGACGGCGAGCTCACCCAGCTTCGCCGCGATCACATCGGCTTCGTGTTCCAGTTCTTCAACCTGCTTCCGATGCTGAGCGCCGAGGAGAATGTCGAGCTGCCGCTCGCGATCGCCGGCGAGAAGCCCGACCAGGCGTGGCTCGCGGCGCTGCTCGCGCGGATGGGACTGACGGACCGTCGCGAGCACCGTCCAGCGGAGCTCTCGGGAGGCGAGCAACAGCGCGTGGCGATCGCCCGCGCCCTCGTCTCGCGACCGACGATCCTGCTGGCCGACGAGCCCACCGGCAACCTCGACTCGAAAACCGGCGGGGAGATCCTCGAGCTGATGCGCGACTCGGTCGAGAGCTACGGCCAGACGACGATCATGGTCACGCACGAGGCGAGGGCGGCGTCGATCGCCGACCGCATCCTGTTCCTGGCCGACGGACTGATCGTCAAGGAACTCACGCACGCGAGCGCAGCGGACGTTCTCGGCGTGATGAGCGAACTGTCGGCCCGATGAGCGCCGGCTCGAGATGATCCGCGTTGCGCTCAAGGGACTGAGCCGCCGCAAGCTACGAGCCGTGCTCACCGCGATCGCGATCGTGATCGGGGTCGCGATGGTGAGCGGCACGTTCATCCTCACGGACACGATCAAATCGGCGTTCGGGACGGTGTTCACTCAGGTCTACAAGCACACCGACGCGGTCGTCACCGGCAAGAGCGCGATCGCCAGCGAAGAAGAACACAACGGCCGCACGACGCCGGCGTTCTCCGAAGCGCTGCTCGCCACGGTGCGCGCGCTGCCCGGCGTCGCCGAAGCGCAGGGATCGGTCAGCGACCAGGCCTCGCTCCTCGGACGCGACGGCAAGGTCATCTCGGGCGGCGGCGCGCCGTCGCTCGCCTTCAGCGTGCACCCGCACGGCAGCCAGCGCTTCAACCCCCTGGAACTCGTATCGGGTACGTGGCCGTCCGGCCCCGGACAGGTCGCGATCGACGCCCATACGGCCGAAAGCAAGAACTACAAGGTGGGCGAGACGATCGGAGTGATCGCGCGCGGTCCCGAGCAGCGCTTCCGCATCGCGGGCATCGCCAAGTTCGGCGGGGTCTCCTCGCTCGGCGGCGCGACGATGGCGATCTTCGACTTCCCGGTCGCACAGCAGCTGTTCAACAAGGTGGGCAAACTCGACTCGATCTCGGTCGCCGCCAAGAGCGGCGTGGCGCCTGCCCAGCTCGTACGCGAGATCGGTCCGCTGCTGCCGACGAACGCGCAGGTGCGCAGCGGTGAAGCGCAGGCTCAGCAGTCGACCAAAGAAACGAACGGCTTTCTCAGCATCATCCAGGACTTCCTGCTCGCCTTCGGCGGAGTCGCGCTGTTCGTCGGCAGCTTCGTGATCGCGAACACGCTCTCGATCACGATCGCGCAGCGCACGCGCGAGCTGGCGACGCTGCGCACGCTCGGCGCCACCCGCCGCCAGGTGCTGCGCTCGGTGATGCTCGAGGCGTTCGTGATCGGGCTGATCGCCGCCGTCATCGGCCTGTTCCTCGGCCTGGCCCTAGCCAAGGGGCTGAACTCGCTGTTCGTGTCGTTCGGCATCGACCTGCCGCAGGCTTCGACCGTTTTCGCCACCCGGACGATCATCGTCTCGCTGCTCGTGGGCGTCGTGATCACGCTGCTCGCGGCATTGCGCCCGGCGATCCGCGCGACCCGCGTGCCGCCGATCTCGGCGGTGCGCGAGGGCTCGCTGCTGGCGCCGTCGCGGTTCGCGCGCTTCGGCACCTTCTCGGCCGCCGCGACGCTCGCGGTGGCGGTCGCCCTGATGCTGATCGGGCTGTTCGTCAGCTCGATCTCCACCACGCAGCGCCTGCTGGCGATCGGCATCGGCGCGGCCGGCGTGTTCGTCGCCGTGTCGATGCTCGCAAAGACGCTGGTCCCGCCGCTGGCGGCGGTGCTGGGCTGGCCGGCGACGAAGATCGGGGGCGCGGCCGGCAAGCTCGCCCGCGGCAACGCGATGCGCAACCCGTCGCGCACCGCATCAACCGCTTCCGCGCTGATGATCGGGCTCGCGCTCGTTACGCTCGTCTCGGTGCTCGCCGCGGGCCTGCGCACGACCTTCGAGAACTCGGTCAACGAACTGTTCAAGGGCAACTATGCGCTCACGGCGACCAACAACTTCTCCCCCATCTCCGTGGCCTCAGAACAGGCGCTGCGGACGGTCCCGGGGGTGCAGACCGTCGCGGGCGTGCGCGCCGGCTCCGGACGCGCTTTCGGCGGCAAAATCAACGTGAGCGGCGTCGAAGGCGACGTGAGCCAGGTGATCGTCGTGAAATGGAAGGCCGGCTCGCAGGCTGTGCCCGGCGAACTCGGCTCGAGCGGTGCGATCGTCAACAAGGATTACGCCAAAGAAAACCACCTGCACGTGGGGTCGCCGATCTACGTTGAGACACCGACCGGGCGGACTATGCGCCTTGAACTTCGCGGAATCTTCTCACCGCCCAAGGGAGGCTCCCCGTACGGCGACGTGACGATCTCGACGAGCCGCTTCGACGCCGAATATCAGAACCCGCAGAACGTCTATGCGTTCGTGAACATGGCCGGCGGCGTGTCGGCCGCGAACACGAGTGCGCTCAAGCGGGCGCTCGCCTCGTTCCCGGACGCGAAGATCGCGAGCGAGCAGGAATTCAAGAAAAACCAGGAGCAGGGCATCGACACGTTGCTGAACCTGCTTTATGTCCTGCTGTCACTGTCGATAATCGTGAGCTTGTTCGGGATCGTCAACACGCTCGTGTTGACCGTGTTCGAGCGAACCCGCGAGTTGGGAATGCTGCGCGCCGTGGGCATGTCGCGCAAACAGGTGCGCCGCATGATCCGCCACGAGAGCGTGGTCACGGCGTTGATCGGCGCGGCGCTCGGCATCCCCGTCGGGATCGTGCTCGCGCTGATGGTCGGCCAGGCGATCGAATATCCGTCGTTCACGATCCCGGTGGGGACGCTCGTGGTGTTCGTGATCGCGGCGATCATCGCGGGCATGCTCGCCGCGATATTCCCGGCGAGGCGGGCGGCGCGTCTGAACGTGCTCGCGGCTCTGCAGTACGAGTAGCGACGCCGGCTCTGTCAAGCCCGCGCGGCGGGCTTTTTGAGCGCGTGAGCTCCACCACCGGAGCGCTCGCGCGAGCCGAGCGGCGAGCGGTGCCCGAGCGCCCGCTGCTTGCGCGCGTGCGTGCCTGTGACGCGCTTGGCGCACCGAGCCGGAGGCGCTCGCACCGGCTCTGATCAGATCACTCTTGCGCTCGTCCTGGAGCTGCTGCGCCACATGGTGGTTGATGACCATGGCGTGAGTTTCGCGGGCCAATCCCGCTCTGCTAAGACATTTAGACCCAGCTAAATCGTTACGGTTTTCCCCTGCTGCAACCCTTCACGCAATGATCGAAGCCCGGTTCGACACAGAGGCGCTGACCAGCGTGCGCTTCGCAATCTCGCCGATGATGGAGATGATCGCGAGCCTCAAAGCGCTCGATGATCCCGCTCGCGGCGCGCTGCACATGCCGTGGATCGAGCAGGCGCGCAGAGACATGCGCGGCCTCGATCTGTCGCCTCTGCGCGCGCTTCACGACTCAGAGCGCTACAACCCCGACTTCATCAACCCGCCGCCGAGGAGCCCGCTGGCCGAGTTCGAGGATGACCTGGCGGTGATGCTCGCGACGCCGGCGGAGCAGATCCGCGCTGAGGTCTCCCACGCCTATGAGGGCGGAGCGCTACCGAGCGTGCTCGAGCCATTCCTGAGCGCGCCGCGCTCCGCCGTGGCGAGCCTCGCAGAGCTGATGCGCGCCTACTGGGATCGCACGCTCTCGGCGCACTGGCCGCGGATCCGCGCGCTGCTCGAGCACGACGTCCTCTACCGCGCCCGGCAGATCGCCGACGGCGGCACGCGCCGGCTGTTCGCCGACCTCGACCAGGCCGTCAGCTGGGACGATGGCGTGCTGCGCATCGACTCCTGCGCAGACACGACCCTCGACCTGGACGAGCGCGGCCTGTTACTCGTGCCGAGCGTGTTCGTGTGGCCGCGGATCATGATTGTGAGCGCACCGCCGTGGCAGCCCACGCTGATCTATCCGGCGCGCGGCGTGGGGATGCTGTGGGAGCCGCCGCAGCACGCCGCGCCCGACGCGCTGGCGAAACTCCTGGGGCACAATCGGGCGGCGCTGCTGCTGGCGCTCGAGAACCCGCGCTCGACGACCGAGCTCGCCGGGGCCCTCGGCGTCTCAAACGGCGGGATCTCACAGCAGCTCGGCATCCTCGCGGACGCGGGCCTCGTCAACCGACGCAGGGTGCAGCGCCACGTTCTCTACCTGCGCTCGCTCGACGGCATGCGCTGGTCGAGGCGGCGACTGCGGCCAACGGCAACTGATCGGGTAGCCTGCCCGGGCTATGAGCGGGGTGGCGCTTGTCACGGGCGCGTCGTCGGGGATCGGGGCGGAGTTCGCCTCCCAGCTTGCGCGCGCGGGTTACGAGGTGATACTGGTCGCTCGCAGGACCGAGCCGATGGAGCAGCTCGCCGCGCAGCTCCGAACGCGGGCGCATGTTCTCAGCTGTGATCTCGCGCACGAAGCGGACGCCCTGGCGGGCAAGGTCGCAGCGCTTGGCCTCGAGGTCGACCTGCTCGTGAACAACGCGGGCTTCGGCACCCACGGTCGCTTTGCCGAGATCGACGCCAAGCGCGAGGCGGAAGAGGTGCGCGTCAACTGCGAGGCACTGGTCACGCTCACCCATGCGTTCCTACCCGGCATGCTCGAGCGCCGCCGCGGCGGCGTGATCACGGTGGCCTCGACGGCGGGTATGCAGCCGCTTCCCTACGAGGCCACCTACGCTGCCTCCAAGGCCTTTGCCCGAAGCTTCAGCGACGCGCTCAACGCGGAACTGCGGGGCACCGGCGTGCGCGCGCTATGCGTCAACCCCGGACCCGTGCCGACGGAGTGGCAGCAGGTGGCCGGCTACGCGCCCGGTTACCTTCCGTCGGTGCCCGGCAAGATCTCGGCGGCACAGGTTGCGAGAGAGTCCATCGAAGCGTTCAACCGGGGCAGTCGCACGATCATTCCCGGCTTCGTGATCCGCTGGTACATGCGCGTCAACTCCGCAGCACCGCTGCCGCTCAAGCTGCGGGTGGTCGAGAGGATGTATCGGCCCGGAAGCTGACGCGGTGCAAGGCCGCGTTCGCGAGTGCGACGGCAGCCGTCGCAGCTAGGCGGCTTCGGCGTCTTTTTCGCTGGCCGCACCCGCGAGCCACCAATCGATCCGCTGGCGCTGAGCACGCTGAATATCTTTCACGCTGACCAGCGACTCGTCGTACTCATACACGTAGCCATTGTCAGACTCGCGGCGTGCGATCTCCACGACCTGGTGCTCGCCCATTCACATCATTCCCCCGTAAAGTTACCCCTCTCTTTAGTACCCAGATTTGGCTCGCTCAAACCCCGCTGTGACCCGGGTAGCTGCTCGGCGGCTGCGCTCTCGCTCAGGTGTCGTGCTGTGAGAGAAATGCCTCTACGAGCTCGAGGAAGAGCTCTGGCCGCTCGAGGTGGGTCGAGTGACTCGTACCCTCTATCAACTCCCAGCGCGCGTGAGGAAGCGCGTCGACCAACGGGCGCACGACGGACGGCGTCGCCTCGTCGTGCTCGCCGGAGATGACGAGCACGGGGACCTGAACGTCGCCCAGACGTGGGGTGATGTCCCAGCCTTTCAGCGTCCCGATCACGTGGAACTCGCTGGGTCCGTTCATCGTGCGGTAGACGGTCGGGTCCGCGGCCATCTGAGTAAATGAGCGTTGCAGTCCGTCGGGGAATGGAATGCGGCAGAGGTGGCGTTCGTAGAAGACCATGACGGCCCGCTCGTACTCCTCGCTGTCGGTCGTCCCCGCGTCCTCGTGGCGCGTCAGCGCCTCCTGCACCCCGGCTGGAAGGAGCGTGCGCAGGCGGTTGGCCTCGGCGACCCACAGCTCCATCGACGCGGGCGAGTTGGCGATGACGAGCGAGCGCAGGCCGGGCGGCTGCTCGAGAGCGTGCTCCATGCCCAGCATCCCGCCCCAGGACTGGCCGAGGAGGTGGTAGCGATCGGCGATCCCGAGATGTGCGAGGAGCGCGCTCAGCTCTCGGCGAAACAGCTCCACGCTCCAGAAGTCCGCAGGTGCCTCGGGCCGGTGCTGCGAGCGGCCACACCCGATCTGGTCATAGAGAACGCACGGGCGCCCAAACTGCCCCGCCAGGGACGCCACGCTCTGGAGGTAGTCGTGCGCCGCCCCGGGGCCGCCGTGGAGGATCATGAGCGGGGCGGGGCCACCTGCGCCGAGATCGCCCTCGGTCCGGTACCAGGTCCAGCCACCATCCCACTGCATGCGTCCCTCGCCCATCGGCGAGCACTGTATCTAGGCGGCGGCCGAGTCGCCCGAGTCGCTGTCCGCGGACTTCGTGAGCACAAAGGACTCGACTGCGAGGTCTGGGTCGATGTGGTTTGCGCTGAGGAAGGCCTCGACCTTTCGGCCTATCAACTGCTCGACCACCGCGATCAGGTCGTCGGCCATGGTTTCCTGAAAGGCGGTCCTGTTTGCGAGAACCAGCTCGGCCTTGCCATCGCGGCAGAGGCTGCGTTCGCCCTTGGTCAAGGTGTCACGCAGAACGACAGTCACAAGGTCGTCTTGGATGTAGGTCCGGGCCTTGGTGGGGCCGCGACCGGTGTAGTCGCTGAGCAGGCGCACCATCGCGTTTGAGATGTCAGCGGCAAGCAAGCCGACGGGGCGGGCGGGGCTAGCGGGCACAGTTGCCCTCTTTCTCGCCTCCCTCCTCTAATCGGCGGCCGCGCAAGGAAGGAAGGAGACGGATGAAATCCGTCCGCGACGCCTGCTTTTCGCCCCCGCTCCATGACCGCGCACGGTCCCGGGGAAGAACACACCTATCGCCCACTGTATCGGAGCTCGCCGCTGCCGATGCTCGATGGCGCTGATGAAATCGAGCTCAACTGGGTCGTCTAGCGAGGTCTCCCACGAGGACCCGGCGGAGCTTGGCGGCGAACGCGCCCGGGTCACCCTGCTGGCCGAACCCGCCGTGGTGGCTCGGGAACATCACCGCCTCGGTCCCAAGTCGCTCCGCAACGGCCAGCGCGGCGCGGTAGGGGAACGTGCCCTCTGAGTCGACGCCGCCCGCGAGGACGATCCGCGTGGAGGCGCCGCGCAGAGAGTCGAAATCGGGCTCGTAGCGGCTGACGTAGACCATGTGCGGGCCGAGCAGCGGATGGTTCCGGCTTCCGTCGTCCTCGGTCGGGAGGCCCACGTCGGCCGGATTCCGAGCGTGGCTTGAGAAGTCGCGCGGAGTCGGTCCCCTGACGCTCGTGAACGCGATGAACTTCGCCATCGCGGGTCCGAAGCCATCGCGCTCGTAGGTCTCGTGGATGTCCTCGGTCACCGCCAGCGCCTCCTCGCGATCCGCGAGCACCGTCGCCAGCGGCGGCTCGTGGGCGACGAGCGTGCGGACGTCCTGGGGATGGCGGCTCACCAGCGCCAGCGCGTTCACGGCTCCCCCGCTGCTGGCGAAGATGTCCACGGTCCCGGCGTCGAGCTCGAGGATCAGCCGGTGCAGGTCATCGGCGTGCTCGTCGGGCGTCGCCGCCGTGACACCGTCTGCCCGCGGGCTGCGTCCGACCCCGCGCGGGTCGTAGGTCACGACCGTGCGGTCCGGGAAGTGGCCGGCCAGCGTCCTGAACCCGCTCGCGTCCATCGGTGACCCGATCATCAGCAGGCCCGGCTCGCTGCTCTCGCGGGCCGCGGCTTGGACGTCGTAGGTAAGCGTGGCGCCAGGCAACTCCAGGCTTTTGGTGTTGGGCTCTGTCATCGCCGTCCTTTCTCCATATCTAGTCATACAGACACGCGGAAGCGGCGGGACTCAGCGGTCGAGGCGCGGGCGCGATCGGCGAGACGCGGTCAGGGAATCGGCGTCAACGGATTGCCCGCAGGGATCTGCGAGCAGTTCTGGGGCGCCGGCTTGCCTTCGAAGCGTTCGCTCAGCCATGGCACCGTGGTCGCGACCCACGGCGTCGCCGTTTCGATGTGTGCGAACAGGTCGTACTCGTCGTACTGGACCGTCACGTGGCGTTCGCAGTACTCGCGCGCGAGCGTGCGCACGTCGCCCGCGATCATCACGCCGTCGCCCGGCCCGATGCCTGGCTTTGAGCCGCTGGTGCCCTCGAGCTCGCCGCCGGCGCCCTGCGCGATCAGCAGCGGGACCGTCGGCGTGCCACCTGTTCCCATGATCAGCTTGTTGATCGTTTCGACGTAGAGCGGGATGCTCTCGGGTGTCGCGTATTCGGGCTTCGCGAGCTGTGCCCAGGTGAGGCCGGGGTAGCGGCCGAGCACTTCGGAGATCGACGCCTTCTGCATTTCGTCGTAGAGCTTGAGGCCGTATTCGTTGAGGTACGGCGTGAGATCGATGTGGAACGCGCGCGAGATGCCGATCACGGCCATCGGGATCACCCCGGCCCAGACGAGGCTTCCGTCGACGTAGTGCAGGTTGTGAGCGGGGTCGGCGAGCACACCGCCGAAGGACGCGCCGACGAGGCGTTTGCTGAGCGCACGCGCGTAGGTGTGCGCGAGCTCGGCCGCCCACTCCGTCGCGATCGCGCCGCCGGAATATCCGATCATCGCGACCTTCGCGCTCAGCGGAATGCCGGTGGCCGGCGAGGCGAGGGCGGCGCGCAGCGAGTCGAGCGTGTTGATGCCGTACTCCGGCCCGGCGGCGAAGTCGGCGGTCTCGCCCTCTGTGTCCGCGATCACGATCGCGTTGCCGGCAAGCAGCTCGGGCGCGAACAGCGCCGACTCGACGTCGGGGATCGCGCCGCCGAGCGTGGTGCCGCCGGAGATCGTGTAGGACGGCTCGTCGTCGGGGTTGAGCGAGTCGTAGAAGGACTGATAGGCGACCACGTTGGCAGCGCTCGTACGGCCGGGTGGCTGCAGCACCGAGGTCACGTTGACCGTCGGTTGGCCGACCTCGCCCGTCGAGCGGTAGAGCAGCTGCACCACAGCGACGGGCAATGCGAGCCCTGCGACGTGCCAACTCAGCGTGCGTGTCTTCAGCACCTTGCCCGGTGCGATTTTGGCTAGCGGCGTTTTGCCCGTGTACGTGTAGAACGGGTCTTCCTCGGGCGTCGGCACCGCCGCGCTTGCGCCAGGCGCAAGAGCGACCGCGAGCAGCAGCAGGCCTAGCAGGCAAGCCCCCAGCATGCTGCGGTGCTGGTCGTTCGATCGCGGCACGCGAGTCGGTCATTACCCGCGATCGCCGGAGTTCAAGCGTGATCTGTCCGGCTCTCGCGGTCGCGAGAACGAGGGTCGGGCCAGGTATGGTCGGTGTCCGACATGGCTAAGCGGAGGAGGCTTGATGTGGCTTATGACGATCTGAGTGATGCAGATATGGCCGTCATCCGCCGAGCGTCGCCGTCCAGCGCGACGACCGTGCTCGTGAGTCGCCGTGAGTCCTTCAATGCTGCGCATCAGCTGCGCGATCCAGACCTGTCCGATGAGGAAAATCAGCGCCTGTTTGGAAAGTGCGCGAATCTGCACGGGCACAACTACGTCCTCGAGGTCGTGGTGGCCGGAGAGATCGGTCTGACCACGGGATATGTGCTGGACCTGAAGCAGCTGTCCGATGTGATCTGCCGACTGATCATCCAAGACGTGGACCATCGGAACCTGAACACCGATGTTGCGTGGCTCGACGGGCTCATCCCGACCGCGGAGAACCTGGCGATGGCGTTCTGGCAGAGGGTCCGCCCGCAGCTCCCGGAGGGATCGCTGCACTCTCTCCGGTTGTGGGAGACCGACAAGAACTGGGCGGAAGTCCGTGGTCGCGACTGAGGTCCGATCGCGGCGCGGGCGCGAGCTGCAAGCGCGCTACAGCACGGCGGATGTTGGCGTGCTCACCCCAGCGGAGGCGAAACGGTTCCTCGGCGGCGGGACGGGTGACCCGCGAAGCGATGTGACACTGGCCTGGGAGCTCCTGTACCGGCTCGAGCCAGAGCTCTTCGACCGGCTCGCTAGCGCGGAGCGCCTTCATCCCGGCGTGATCGGCTGGCTGCCGGAGAACCTCGAGCGGATCGTCGAGGTGGCTGCCGGCACGGGCCGGTTGACGCTTCAGCTTGTTCACCGTGCACGTGAGGTCGTCGCGATCGAGCCGGCGGCGCCGATGCGCGGGATCTTGAATCGCAAGCTTGCGGGCGCGGACCCCACGGGCCGCGTCCGTGTGACCCACGGCTTCTTTGACAAGCTGCCGGTGGCCGACGATTGTGCCGACATGGTGGTCGCGTGCTCGGCTCTTACGCCGTCGCGCGGGCACGGCGGCGAGATCGGCCTGACCGAGATGGAGCGCGTCTGCAGGCCGGGCGGGCTCGTCGTGATCGTGTGGCCCAACGAGGTTGGCTGGCTCGCCGAGCGCGGTTACCGCTATGTGCGCTTCGACGGAGAGGTGTTTGTCGAGTTCCGCAGTCCCGAGGAAGCAGCGGAGCTGGTCGCGATCTTCTATCCAAATGCAGAAGCGGAGATCTGTCGCCGCGGGCTGCGACGGGTTCCCTACGACGCGCTCGGGACCAATCCGCCGTGCGACCTCGCCTACAAGTCCATCGAGCGATGAAAGTCGCGATCATCGCCCCGATGGTGAGCCCCATCCGCGAGCCGCAGCGCGGCGGCTCGCAGGTCTTCGTGGCCGATCTCGCGCGCGGCCTCGCTGGCAGAGGCCATCACGTTCACCTGTACGCCGCCTCTGGATCGGAGGTTCACGGCGTGGAGGCGATCGACACCGGAGTCGATCACAAGGCTCTCGAGGCAACGCTCTACCGCGCCGCCGCCGGGGCCGCGGCCGCTTCAGGGACAGCCGCAGCCGAGAGGGCTTTTGCCGGCGTCTATGACGCTGTGGGCCGGGAGGCGTATGACGTGGTCCACAATCATGCCTTCGATGCGCCTGCTGTCGCGCTCGCGACCGCGGCCTGCGCGCCGGTGGTGCACACGCTTCACCTTCCTCCCGACGCGGCGGTTGCGAATGCCCTTCGTGACGCTTGCCGGCGTGATCCGGCGCCGACGGTCGCGGGCGTGTCGAGGTTCCAGGCGAGCGCTTGGCGTCGGATCATCTCCGTGGCGGAGATCCTGCCGCCGCTCATCCCGACGGGCTCGATCGGCTGGTCAGCGAAAGGCGGCGAGCACGCGGTCTTCGCGGGCAGGCTGAGTCCCGAGAAGGGGGCCGCGCAGGCGATCGAGATCGCGCTCGCCGCCGGCATCGGCATCGACCTCTACGGCGAGCGCTACGACGGCGACTACGCCAGGGAGCAGATCGACCCGCGTGCCGCCGATCCTGGCGTCCGCGTTCATCCAGGCGTTCCGCGAGCGACGCTGTGGGACGCAATGGCCGGTGCGGCCGTCGTCCTCTGCCCCGCCGCATGGGATGAGCCGTTCGGGATGGTCGCCGCTGAGGCGCAGGCCTGCGGCACTCCGGTCGTGGCCTTCCGCCGTGGCGCACTCGAGGAAGTCCTCCTCGACGGCGTGACGGGCTTGGTCGTGGCGCCCAACGACATCGACGCGGCGGCTGACGCCACGGGTAGGGCGGCTGAGCTCTCGCGCTCTGCATGCCGCCAACACGCGGAAAGCCACCTCGACCTCGAGCTCAGTCTCGACGCACACGAACGGCTCTACAGGCGAGTCTCCGCTGCCGGCGTGGAGGTCGCGCTCAATGCCTGACTCCGGGCATTGGCTCGCAGGCAGGGTGGCGGTGGTCACCGGGGCCAGCCGGGGGATCGGAGCCGCCACCGCAGAGGCAATCGCGGCCGCAGGCGCCCACGTCCTCCTGGCCGCCCGCGACCAGGCGGCTCTCGACGTCGTCGCCCGACGCATCCGAGACGTGGGCGGCGAGGCGAGCCCTGTGGCGAGCGACGTCAGCAGCGTCGAGGATGTCGAACGGCTCTTTGCCAGCGCCGAGCTCGCTGGTCCGCCGGCGGCGCTCGTCTGTGCGGCCGGCACGCTGACGTCCGCACCATTTCCCGAAACGACCTTGGAGATCTGGCAGGAGACGCTCGCGGTGAACCTGACCGGCACGTTTCTCTGTTGTCGCGCCGCATTTGCCGCGATGCGCAACGGCGGCGGAGGACGCATCGTCAACATCGCGTCGCTCTCCGGTGTGTACGCAACCGAGAAGTTCCCCGGCCTGACCGCCTACAACGTGTCCAAGTACGGGGTGATCGGTCTGACCGAGGCGATCGCTGTCGAGGGCAAGGCGCACGGCATCAGCGCGATCTGCATCAGCCCCGGTGCGGTCGACACGCAGATGCTCCGCCACGCCAATCCCGACCTTCGTGCCGGCCTCACGCCGGCTGAGGTTGGCGAGCTGATCGTCGCGCTGCTCGACGGCGGCCTGGTTCCGGCGAGCGGGGCGAACATCCCCCTCTTTTCAAATGCCTAGCGGTGTGCAGCGGCACTTGGGTCGTGACCGATGCCGGTAGAAGACAGCGCCAAGGCGATCGTGATCATCGGCGGCGGCCTCGCCGGCGCAAACGCCGCAGTTACCCTCCGCGAAGAGGGCTTCACGGGCCGCGTGGTGCTGGCCAGCCGCGAGCCGGGAGTTCCCTTCGGCCGTCCTCCGTTGTCCAAGACGTACCTGCGCTCTGAGGAGGACCTCTCCGGGTGGTACGTGAAGCCCGCGGCGTGGTATCAGGAGCACGAGCTGGAGCTGCTCAGCGAGTGCAGCGTCGATGCCGTGGATGGCGCTCGGAATACGGTCACGCTGGACTCGGGAGAAGAGCTCGAGTATCAGAAGCTGCTGATAGCCACCGGAGCGCGGAACCGACGGCTACAGGTCCCCGGGGCCGAGCTGCCCGGGATCCACCAGCTGCGGACACTCGCAGAGTGCGAGGCGATCAAGCGGGCGGCCATTGCAGACCGCCACGCCGTGGTCGTCGGCATGGGATTCGTGGGCTGCGAGGTTGCGGCCTCCTTGACCCAGCTGGGGGTTCGCGTGACCGCGATCTTTTCCGGGCCATCGCCGCTTGAAAGGGTCCTGGGCGCGGAGCTCGCGGAGGTGGTCGCAGCCATCCACCGCGGGCACGGCGTCGAGCTGTGCGCGCAGGAGCCGCTCGTTGCGTTTGAAGGCAGCGAGCGGGTGCAGGCGGTCGTGACCGCCAGCGGAACGCGCATCGCCTGCGACTTTGCCGTCGCAGGGGTCGGAGTCGAGCCGGAGCTTCCGAGGTTCGTGGGATCGCCCGTCACGGTCGAGAACGGGGTGCTCGTCGACGAGCGCTGCTGCGCCGCGCGCGACATCTACGCGGCAGGCGATGTGGCCAACCACCTGCATCCGCTTTTCGGTCGGGTTCGCGTCGAGCACTACAACAACGCGGAGAAGCAGGGGCGCGCGGCGGCGCGGTCGATGCTGGGCTCCAGCGCCCCATACGGCTACATCCACACGTTCTGGTCCGATCAATACGAGGACAAGCTCGAGTACGTGGGTCACGCCACGACGTGGGACGAGTTCGTCGTGCGCGGTAGCTTGCCCGAACACAGGCTGGTTGGCTTCTACCTGAGAGATGGGGTGCTGCAGGCCGCCGTCGGGCTCAACCGTGGCGGCGACCCGGAGGCCGACCTCGACGGAGAGATGGCGGCATGCGTGCGGCTCGTGGCCCAGCGCATTCGACCGGACCCCGAAACGCTCGCCGACGAACACATAGACCTGTGGTCGCTAGCGAACTGATGGCGTCGTGCAGCCATGCGCGCAGAGCCCTCTGCGTTTTGGCGTAAAGGACGCCGTCTTCATATCGCCCGCGATAAACCTGACACATCGCGAGATTCTTGTGGCGGTGCGGTCGATGCACGGCCATGCCCTAAGGGGTCCGTGAGTCAGTGAGCGTTGGCAACACGGCTGGCCGCGCCCGCGACACCGGTATCAACGCAGCGGTTCACCTTTTAGCGGCCGGGTAAGGATGCTGGCGTGCAGATTCGTCCGCTTGACCGGATCGATCGATGCACCGGGCAGGCGATCGAGCTGGCCGTCGGGGCGCATCACCGTCGTCGGCTGAGGCGCGCCGGTCGGCTCGATCAACTGCTTCCGCCGGACGGATCGCTTTGGACTGCCGGCGACCCACCTCCGCGTGAGCGCAACAGCATCGAGGTGCTCATCGACGGCGAGCAGGCATTTCCGCGTATCGCGCACGCGCTGGATGGTGCCCGCTCCTACGTTCACATTGCTGGCTGGCACATCACGCCCGAGTTCGGCATCACCCGCGACGGTGGAGCCTCGAGGCTGCGCGATCTGCTCGCGGAGTTGGCCGAGCGCGTGGAGGTCCGAGTGCTGCTGTGGGGAGGGTCGCCGCTTCCGGCTTTCTCTCCAAATCGCTCCGCGGCTCGCGCCGTGCGCGCGGAGCTCCTTCGGGGATCGCGCGTGCGCTGCGCGCTCGACACGCACGAGCGCCCGATGCACTGCCACCACGAGAAGCTCGTGATCGTTGACGGCGAGGTCGCATTCGTCGGCGGCATCGACATAACCTCCCTCGGCGGCGATCGCTTCGACAGCAGCGACCACCCGATGCGAAGCCGCCTCGGCTGGCACGACGCCGCCTGCCAACTGAGGGGGCCAGCCGTGGCAGACGTGGCCGAGCACTTCGCCTCCCGCTGGCTCGCGACGACCGGCGAGCGTCTTGCCAACAGCCGGCCGCCGGACGCCGCCGGTGAGGTTGAGCTGCAGGTCGTGCGCACGGTGCCCGAGAAGATCTATGAGTTTTCGCCCCGCGGCGACTTCCGCATCCTCGAGGCATACACGCGCGCGTTGCGCTCGGCCAGTGAGCTCGTCTATCTCGAGAGTCAGTTCCTGTGGTCCCCGAAGGTCGTGGAGATCCTCGCCGCCAAGCTCCGCGAGCCGCCAACGGAGGGCTTCCGCGTGGTGGCGCTGCTGCCCGCGAGGCCGAACAACGGGGCGGACGAGACTCGCGGCCAGCTTGCCGCCCTACTGCGCGCGGACGCCGGCAGGGGACGGTTCCTCGCTACGACCATCTCGGCGCGAACCGGAGGGCTCAGCAGTCCGCTCTACGTCCACGCCAAGATCGGCATCGTCGACGACGCCTGGCTGACGATCGGCTCAGCCAATCTCAACGAGCACTCGTTCTTCAACGACACCGAGATGAACATCGTCACATGCGATCGGGCGGTGGTGCGCGAGGCACGGCTGCGACTGTGGTCCGAGCATCTCGAGCGCCCCGTCGACGAGCTGTCCGGTGATCCGACGCGGGTCATCGACGAGATCTGGCGGCCGATCGCCGTAGAACAACGCCGGCGCCTGCAACGCAATGAGCCGCCGACACATCGGCTGCGCGAGCTGCCTGGCGTGTCGCGTCGCTCCATGGCCCTGCGCGGACCGCTCGACAGCCTGATCGTCGACGGCTGAGCCTCGGTCCGCGGATCAGCTCTCTATCCGAAGGCGGTTTCGTAGTAGCGGACCTTTTCGTCTATCGGCTTGTCCGATGTCCGGCGGACCGGTTCGGTGTGGGCGCCGAGGTGAATGCCGGGCGTGCCCGGGGCGAACCCGGCGGGCTTCGCTGGCAGACCGTAATCGGCGCTCCGCTCTATCAAGAGCTGGCATGCCCGCTCGGCGACCGCGGAGATAGTGAGAGACGGGTTCACTCCCAGTGACGTGGGGATCGACGAGGAGTCCATGCAGAAGAGACCCGGATAATCGAACACCTCGTTCTGGTGATCCACCACGCCCAATTCCTTGGATTCCGCCATCCTGCAGCCCCCCACCGGGTGCGCGGCGTCTGCGGTGCGAAAGGTGAACTTCATGAAGCGACCGAGCCCTGCCTTCGCGAGCACGTCCGCGATCGCTGAGTCCGCAGCTTCGCCTGCACGAACGGTCTGTTCGGAGGGTTCGTAGTTGAACAGGCCCACCCAGAGGGGTCCGGCGTTCGGGCGGACAGCGCCTCCATTGGGCGGTACGGCAAAGAATTCGCCGTCGTTTGTATCTTCGATCATCGCCAGGATCTCGATCTGGTTGTTGAAGGTCGAAAGCGCCTGTTTCTTCTGCAGACCCCACCACGAGGGTTCCCCGGGCGGTTCGCGGCCGTCGTCGTAGAGGATGTGCGGCAGCGTCGAGAGGAAGATCTCCTGGAGCGTGAAGCGAGTTCCGTCCCACTGATTGCCGGACCTGCCCGCCCAGTAGTCATACGTCATCGTGGTTATGTGGTTGCCCTTGTACGTCTGGCCAAATCCGGGTAGCCCGAGTACTTCTTTGACCTTTTGCTCGTCGTATTCGATCGCCGCGATGTGGTCGCCGTTGAGGCCGACGTGTTTCCCGAGATGGCTCGAGAGGTTCGGCAGGGTCGGCCTCGAGCGCATCAGCAGCGGCGGATTGCCCATTGCTCCCGCGGCGAGGATCAGCACCTTGCATTCGATTTCGGAGCTGCGCCCAGTGGGCTGACGCGTCGGGTTGGTGCCTTCGTTGTCGAGATCCCAGGAGGTCACGACGTAGCGGTAAGGCTGCGCCGGACTCTGGACGATCAGCTCCGCCTCGGAGTTCGGGCGCACTTCGACGCCCATTTCCTCGGCAGAGGCCAGGTAGTTGGTTATGACCGAGTTCTTGGCCGCGTAGATGCAGCCGGTGTGACACCACTTCGCCTGGATACAGCGACTGAGATCGATCGCAAGGGGCACACGGTCGCACGTGTGACCGGCGCGATTGAGTGTTGCTGCCCACAATCCCCCCGACTTGGCAACCTGCTTCCAGCTGGGACGCTGCACGCGAAGCGCCCGCTCCGCGCGAGCGTAGAAGGGATCGAGCGTCTTGCGACTGATCTGCTGGGGCCACATGCGCCGGTCGGGACCGTCGTCGGGCCGGTGATCACGGCGTTCGAACGTCTCACTCGGCGATCGCAGCGACGCGGCGAGGTAGAAGTTGGAGCCGCCTCCGACCCCGTTGCCCACGACGATCTGCGCACCCTGCCCGTCGATCAATCCGTAAATGCGCGAGAGATTCTCGACATCCATCGACTGGCGGAAGTCCGTGTGCTGATGGCGCGGACCGTGGTCGAGCACGAGGATGCTCGGCGTCTGGCCGGCCGCCCGGTAGAGCTCGGCCAGCCGAAACGCGGCGATCGAGCCACCGAAACCGGAGCCCACGATGCACACGTCGAAGCGTTCGGCCATTGCGCCTAGGGCAGGTAGCCGTGGCTCGTGAGTTCGGTCGCGAGCTTGTGTTTGTAGGAGAATTCCGCATAGCCGTTGGCCGCGGTGCCCGGATAACCCATCACCTGATAGGCCGATGAGGTGTCGATCGTGGCTTCACTGTGCTCGGCCGCGGCGAGGAACGCGGTGAAAGACACGGCCGCGGCCGCTTCCCATACCTCAACCGCGGGATTGCTCGGAGCAAGTCCTTCGAGGCAGACCGCGACCCGCTGGTCGAACGTGAGATCCAGGAAGGGCGCGCCATGCGCAAGCGACCGTGCCGACAGTTCGGCAAGGAACGGGGCTTCGAGCGCGTCGAAGCCGATCAGGGCATCGTGATACAGGAGCAGGGCATCGGCCTCCACGGCTCCCGGCTCGTTGTCCACGCCCGCGATCGCCAGCGGATGTATTTCATTGCCCAGATCCGTGGTGAGCGCCTTGCGGCCCGGCAGCATCGTGTCGGCAAAGGCCTGAAGGGTCGCGTCGGGCAGCAGGACCGCGGCAGCAGCCTCTCCGACGAAGATGCGTTCGGCTGCGGGCAATGCGGAGAACACGAGAGCACCTAGGCCGAGTGCTGTGGCGCGCTGGAGTACCTCGCGGCGCGAAAGCATCGCGGCGAATATGCCTACGTTCTCCTCTTGGCGAAGCTGTTGCAAACCCGTCCCCCGATGAGCCGAGCCGGCTAAGGGCCGGTGCGCCGGTAGACCTTCCGCGCCTTTGCAGGCGTGTCCACCCTTTCGGCGCAGCTCGGTTCTCCCGCGCCAAGCGTGACGTAAGCGCCACCTTCGCCGGGCCCGAAATAGGGCGAGAATTCGGTCGGGAAGCCCAGCAGCAGGCTGGGATCGGCCGGCACCCCGCCGATCGTGAAGTTTTCTAGGTGCACGCCGCCCATGCCCTTCGCCTTGTCGAAGAAGTACCTGCCGTCCCAATGCCAGAGGGTCGGCTGGCCGCCCTGCATGATCGAACCCGTCCAATGGTCGACCTGGTAGTAGAAGCACTTGGGTACCGCCGGTGCCGTCCTCGCCGGCTCGTTCAGCAGGAATTCAACGATGCCGAATTCCGTTACGTTCTGGTTCGTCTTGTCGAATTCCACGCACAAGGGGTCGGCGTTCGGATTCGGGTAGTCGCTACCGGTCCCCAGTTTCTGGAGTTTGCACCTGAACGGATTGGCCCCGTCGTAGGGCGCGATGGGCGCAGCCGTTGCAGGAACTGCCGCCACAAGAACGCAACCGATCGCGACGATCGTTAATGCGGCCCGCATACCGATTAGTTCCCCCATCCCCGCTGCGGTGTACCCGAGAATCTGCCTGCGCAAACCTGCCACTGGGGCGCGTCTTGACCGTCCGCCAGAAAAGTGATATCAAATAGCTATCAGTTTATTTGGCGCCGCTTACGAGGAGGGACCCCATGAGCCAGTCCGGCCAGCCATACCGCCAGCCCGAGGCGACTCCGGTCGGGCACTCCGGTACCCGCGTGGAAATCCACGAGCGCCCTGCCTGGGCGATCAGCGGCTGGGCCGGCGTGCTCGTCGTCCTCGCATTGATCGTCGCCAGCATCCTTCTCGGCGAAAGTTCAGAAGCCTGGCTTACGGTCGTGCCGGTGGTGGCCGCCGTGGTCGTCTTGACCTCGCTTGTCGTGGTGGCACCCGGCCAGACCAAGGTCGTGCGCTTCTTCGGCAGCTACGTCGGCACCGTTCGCCGTAGCGGGCTGTGGTGGATCCTGCCGATGGCAGACCGGCGAAACCTAAGCATTCGGGTCAGGAACTTCGAGACCAACCACCTCAAGGTCAACGATGCTGAGGGCAATCCGGTGGAGATCGCGTCCATTGTCGTCTGGCAGGTGGCCGATACCTCTCGGGCGGTCTACGCCGTCGATGACTACGTCAACTTCGTTCAGGTCCAGGCCGAGTCGGCGCTACGCCACGTTGCGACGACCCACCCCTACGACGACCCCACGGGCGAGGGCTCGTCGTTGCGCGGCTCGACCGACGTCGTCGCCGCAGAGCTCGCCCAGGAGGTGGCCCAGCGGGTCGCCATTGCCGGGGTCGAGATCGTCGAGGTGCGCATCAGTCATCTGGCCTACGCCTCGGAGATCGCCCAGGCGATGCTGCGCCGACAACAGGCCAACGCTGTCGTCGCAGCGCGCTCTCGCATCGTCGAGGGCGCCGTTGGCATGGTTGAGCTCGCCCTTGCCCGGCTGAATGAGCGCGGCATCGTCGAGCTCGACGAGGAGCGCAAGGCGGCGATGGTGAGCAACCTGCTCGTGGTGCTCTGCGGTGATCAGCCGGCGTCCCCGGTCGTCAACACCGGCACCCTCTATACGTGAGGGACGCGCGCAAACAGGTTCTGCTGCGCATCGACCCACGGGTCCACGATGCACTCGCCCGGTGGGCCTCCGACGAGTTTCGCAGCCTCAACGCCCATGTCGAGATGCTGCTGCGACGGGCTCTCGACGACGCGGGGCGGATGCCTCCACAAGCGGCGCCTCTGCCCCGGCGTGGCCGACCCCCCTCCCGTAGCCACTGACGAAAGGCCCTCGCTCGGGGAGCCCGAGGCGGGCCGGGCAGCGTCACGCCTTGTGGATGTTTATGACCTCGCCAGCGTGCTCCTGCGGCTGGCCTTCGACGCCTCCCTCGATGGGCAGGCTCGCTAGTAGCACGTCCTGGATGAAGCGGTCGTTCTGCTCCTTGGATTCCCAGACGGCGGTGATCATGATGCCCTCAGCGGTCCGTCCCGCTGCGTGATAGATCTGCCCCTCGGGGAGACCCTCAGGGGGGTGCACCACCGCGACCGTCGCGTTGTACTGAGCCTCCGTCGCGCCCGGCCAGAAATGGTGGATCATGTACGCCATATCTTCTCCTCCGTTGGTTAGGCCGAGCCTACCCCACTGAACATTGCTGGTAGTGCCGCAGTCCCCACTGCCGTAGGTACCGTGTCGGCCGTGGAGGGCCGATTCGGTCGGGTGGCTGGGGTGGTTGCGCGCAACCACGCTCTGTCCCGGTTACTGCTCGCTTACCTCATATTGGTCGTCGCCGAGTTCGGCGAGTGGCTCGCACTCATCGTCTACGCATACGTTCGCGGTGGCGCGTCTACGGCGGGCTTGGTCGTGATCCTGCAGCTGATCCCGTCGATGCTCCTCGCCCCGATGATCAGCGCCCGGCTCGCGCGCATCGGCGTCGCCAGACTGCTCACCGGCGCCTATGCCGCCGCGACGGCGACCCTCGGGTGCTGTGGCGTGGCGATCCTCGCGGGGGCGCCCGCGCCCGTCGTGTACCTCGCCGCCATGGCATTCTCGCTGTCGCTCGGAGTGGGCAGGCCGCTGCACCAGGTCCTGATGCCACTTGTCGTACGCCACCCGGACGAGCTGACCTCAGCCAACATCGCCACGAGTTGGAGCGAGGGTGTGGGAGCGTTGGTCGGCCCCGCGCTCGCGGGCGTGCTGATCAGCTCCGATGGCCCGGGCCTCGCATGTACTGTGCTCGCCGGCCTGTGTCTCTCCACCCCTCTGCTGGCCCGCGTACGGCCGCTGCGCGCCGGCGCTCAGGATTCGGGGGAGGAAGATGGCGGCCTCTCCGATCTGCTCGCTGCCGCCCGGGTTATCCTCTCGCGGCCTAATACCCGCGCACTGATCGCCTTCCCCGCCGGAGCTGCTGCGATTGAGGGGGCGATCGATCTACTCGTCGTCGTGCTCGCCATTCAGATCCTGGCAATCGGACCAGGTGCTGCGGGCTACCTGAGCGCCGCCTTTGGCGCAGGGGGACTGCTAGGCGCCGCCGTAGCGGTGCTGTTGGCGGGACGCCGGCTCGCGCTGCCTCTAGCTGCCGCCACCCTCATCGGCGGCGTGGCTCTCGGCGCACTGGCATTGGTCTCCACGGTGCTTGTCGCGGTGCTGCTGCTGGCGCTCGTCGGTGCTGCCCGCACCGTCCAGAGTGTCGCCGCCCAAACGCTGCTGCAGCGCTCCACGCCCCTGGATGTGATCGTCTGTGCGTTCGCCTTGATCGAGTCGATGCGCGACCTTGGGATGGCTGTCAGTGCGTTGATCGTTCCGCTGCTGATCGCTCTTGGCGGCGCCAAGGCGGCCTTCCTGGGGATGGCCTGCTTCGCTCTCATCGCGGTGCTTGCAGCCGCGCGGCGGATTCGTCGGGTCGACTCAGATGCCTCTATCCCCGTCGTCGAGATGGGGATGCTGCGCAACATGCGGATGTTCTCGGCCCTCCCTGCTGCCCCGCTCGAGACGCTCGCACGCGAAGCGCGATATATGACCATTCACGCCGGCACCGCGATCATCAGCGAGGGGGAGGAGGGGGACGGCTACTACGCGATCACGCATGGGTCAGTCCGTGTCACCAACGGCGAGCGTGAGATCAGGAGGCTCGACAGCGGAGACGGCTTCGGGGAGATCGCGCTGCTTCACGCCGTCAGGCGCACTGCCACCGTCACCGCGACAAGCGAGACGACCGTCCTCAGGATCAGCCGCGAGGCCTTCCTAACGGCGATGCATGCGCACGCTGCTACGTCTGCGCGCGCTGAGGGGATAGCCAGAGCTCTGCTCAGGGGAGCCGGCTGAGCGACCCACCCGCCAGCAAGACAGACGGCGCCACGGGCTCGCCGGCCGGAAAGCTCTAGGGCACGTTCAGGTTCGGCAGCAGCCCAGCGGCGAGGTCGTTGAAGCTCGGCTTGGCCTCCGGCAGAATTGGTCCGGCTGCGAGCGTGCGCTCCAGCACGCCGTCGCGCGAGTGTTCGAGCATCCGCGACACGCGCGCCAGATCGACGTTGAGCAGGCGGCCGTCGCGCTTGACCGGCCTGCCAGCGACGAGCACCGCCTGCACGTTGGAGGGGTCGGCCTGCTGCACCACAGCGCCGACGGGGTCGACGAGGCCGAGCATGTTCAGCCGCCCGTTGCCCGGCCCCACGACGACGACGTCGGCCTGCCGGCCGGGCACCAGCGAGCCGATGCGATCGTCCATGCCCAGCGCCCGGGCGCCGTTGACCGTCGCCCACCGAAGCGCGTCGCGGGTGGTGAATGACAACTCGGTCGGGTCGGTCCGGCGCCGGTGGAAGTGGTCGTTGTCAAGCGCGCGCGCATCCTGCAGGCCAAGGCGCATCTGGCTGAACATGTCGCCGGAGTTGCCCGAGACGACGTCGCAGCTCAGGCTCAGGACAAGGCCCGCATCGATCGCCCGGCGGATCGGCGGGTGGCCCATGCCCATTTGCATCTCGGTCTCGGGCGTGACCGAAACCTTGCCCTCCGAGCGCGCCAGCAGCGTCCACTCGCGCTCCGTGCAGGCGTTGCAGTGGACGTGGACGATATCCGCGCCCAGCAGCCCGCAGTGCGCGAACTGGTCCAGCCCGCTCGGCAGCCCCCAGATGCACGCCGTGTGTGTGGCGATCACGACACCGAGCTCGCGCGCGGTCTCTACCTCCCGCCTGGTCTGCTCGAACGGGATCAGTCCCGGCTCAGTCAAAGACACGCCCATCGTCAGCAGGTCGCCCGGCAGCCCCTCCAGCTCGCGCTGAACGCGGCGCGAGTCGTCGAGGCGCATGTCGTGCGAGGTGAAATGCGGCTCTGCGCGTGGCGGGGCGAAGTAGCCGTAGGCGAAGGTCGCGCGGATCCCGGCGTCGCGCAGGCCCTCGATCGCTCTGTCTGCGTGCTCCGGCGTGTTGTTGCAGTGGGAGAAATCGAGGATCGTCGTGACGCCCGCGTCTAGGGCCTCGAGCGCGCCGGCGAAGTTGCCGACGTAGACGTCCTCCGCGGAGTAACGGGGCGAGAGCGTAGAACGCACGCCCAGGAAGTAGTCCATCAGCGTCCAGTCGCTGCAGATCCCGCGCAGGGCGGTCTGCCAGGTGTGGCGGTGGGTGTCGACAAACCCGGGCATGATCACGCCGCCGGCTGCGTCGATCGTGTCGGCTTCGACCTCCCCGAGGTCTGGCTCGACTGCGACGATGCGGTCGTCCTCGATCAGCACCGAGCCCCGCTCGAGCTCGCCCACCCCGGGGTCCATCGACAGGACGTAGCCGTTGACGATCGCGATGCGGCTCTTCACGGGCCTCCCCTCGTGGATGGCGGCCCATGGACACGCACGCCGGCGGCCGCCGCTGTAAACCTAGATGACCGGGCGCCTCGTCGGGTGGTGCGCGTCGCCATCGGTCCCCGACGTCGGCACGCGGACGTGAACGTCGCGGCCGCTGATGCGATCCCCGAGGATCTATCCTGCCCGTGATGGGCGAAAGAGCTGGTAGCGGGGGCATATCGTGGATGGGCCTCGCGTGTCCCGCGACGAAGTTCGATCGCTGATGGTGGACGAACACAGCGGCATCTGTGCCGTCGGGGACAGTTGTTCCCGCCAGCGCGAGGTCTAGCGTGTCCGCCACAACCCGCTGCCCGGCCTGCGGAGAGCAGAACGATTCGGCCCAGCGGTTCTGCGGCAGCTGCGGTAGCGCGCTGCACCGAGCTTGTCAGGCTTGTGGGCAGGAGAACCCGCCCGGTTTTCGGTTCTGCGGGGCCTGCGGAGCTGAGCTCAGCGCTGCCGGGCCAGATTCCGCGGCGCCTGCACCGGGCCCCGAGGAGGAGCGAAGGTGGGCAACGGTGCTGTTCGCCGACCTCTCCGGCTTCACTGCCATGTCAGAGCGAACCGATCCCGAGGAGGTCCGCTCGATGGTCGATCGCTGCATGCGCGCGATGGGCGAGGTCGTGGAGCAGTTTGGGGGCTCGGTCGACAAGGTCATCGGCGACGCGCTCATGGCGGTGTTCGGGGCACCAGTCGCCCACGAGGATGATCCGACGCGCGCCGTGCGGGCCGCACTTGAGATTCAGCGGCGGGCCAGTGAGAACACCGAGGAGTTCTGTGGACTGTGCGTCCGTGTCGGCGTGAACACCGGAGCGGTCATCTTTGCGCGCGTAGGTCCCGAGGCGCGCCGCGAGCTGACCGTGATGGGGGACGCGGTGAACACGGCGTCGCGGCTGCAGGCCGCCGCGCCCGCTGAAGGGGTCCTCGTCGGCGAGCAGACGCATGCCGCCTCAGCGGCTGACATCGACTACGAAGCGTTGGCCCCTATAACGGCCAAGGGCAAGTCGGCGCCGCTGCTGGCATGGCTCGCACGATCGGCCACCGCGGCACCCGCCGAACGCCGCGTTTCAGACGCCCCGTTTGTCGGGCGTGAAACGGAGCTCGAGCTCCTGGCGCGCGCGTGGGCGCGGACGTCCTCCGAGCGCTACCCACAGCTGGTCACCGTCGTGGGCGCTCCCGGGATCGGCAAGACTCGGCTGACCCTCGAGCTGGCGCGCCAAATCGAGCACGAAGGCGGACGCGTGGTGCGTGGGCGCTCGTTCCCGTATGGGGAGCGCAGCGCGTATGGCGCGCTCGCCTTGGTCATCAAGGAGGCGTGCTCCATCTTTGCCAGCGATCCGGCCCCTGAGGCGGTGGCGAAGCTGGCTCGGCGACTGCGTGCGCTCTTCGCAGACAAGGACGCCTCCAGTGTCGCCACCGACCTGTCGATCGTCGCGCGGCTCACCGACAACAGCGTCGAGGACCGAGACGAGCTGTTCGCCTCGGTGCGGCGTTTCCTTGAGGCGCTCGCACGGGAGCAGCCAACGTTGCTGGTTCTGGAGGATCTGCAGTGGGCGGATCAAAGCCTGCTCGAACTTGTCGGCTCGCTTGTCGTCCGGCTCACGGACGCGCCCCTCCTCATCCTCGCCCTGGCCCGGGAGGAGTTCCTGGACGATCAGCAGGACTGGGCGCGCCTGCCACGACAGACGACCGTGCAGCTCGACGCCTTGGGACGCGGGCATGCCAACGACCTCGCGCGCCGTTTGCTTCCTCGCATGCCCGAGGATGACTCGATCGTCAGCCGGGTAGAGCGCGCCGCAGGGGGCAACCCTCTCTTCATCGAGGAGCTGACCTGGTGGCTGTCGGAGGGCGAAGCGTCAGCGCCCGCTGAGCTCCCGACCAATGTCAAGACGATGATCGCGGCGCGTCTGGACCGCCTTCCGGCGCCTGAGCGACAGCTGATCCTGAGCGCATCAGTCATCGGCGAAGTCTTCTGGCGGGGAAGCTTGGAAGCGCTCGGGACTCCGGGCCCTCTCCCGGAGCTGCTCCAGTCGCTGGAAATGCGCGACCTGATCCGCCGCCAGCCGGAGTCACTTATCGAGGACGACCAGGAGCTGGCCTTCAAGCACGGCCTGATCCGGGAGGTCGCGTACTCGACGCTGCCCATGGCCGCACGGCGCCCACGCCACGCTGCCGTGGCACGTTTCATCGAGGGGGCAGCGGGCGATCGCTCGGCCTACGCCGCGATCCTCGCGCACCATTGGCGACAGGCCGGCGATGCGGCGCAGGCGGCCGACTACCTCCTTATCGCTGCCGAGCAGGCCGGTCGCGGCTGGGCGCACCACGAGGTGATCAGCCTGTGCAACCAGGCGCTCGAAGTGATCGCAGATGGCGACGAACCGCGCCGCCGCCGGGCGCGCCTACGGCGCGGCGTCGCGCTGCAGGAGCGCTATCACGCCGAATTCGACTTCGGGGCGGGCGATCAGTCGAAGTCGGCGGGCGAGATGTCGCCGCCGATCTCGTAGATATGCAGGATGCTGTGATCTCCAAGCATGTCCGCGTGCTCGCGGATGAGCTCAGCATTCGGCGACGAATAGACGCAGTAGGACTTGAGCTGCCCCTCCTCGTCCATGACCGTGTGCGAGTGCTCCCACACGAGGGGTGAGAACTGCTCATTCTCTTCGAGAATCTTCTTGGATAGCGGCCCCTTGGACGACATCTCGTCTTCCTCGATGGGGTCCCACACCCGCTCGATCAGGTAGCGCGTCATCGCCTCCTCCTTCGTGGCCTTGCGAGGCATCCTAGCGCTGCCCGGAGAATCTACAACCGCGCGCGGCCTCGCTCGCGACTGCACCTCGTTTGCGGCCGCCGACCAGGCTCCGCGCAGCCGGTCGACGGCGCGGGAGGCCTACCGCGATGAACGATCGGCGCGGAAAGCGCAACCGTCGCGGCGTAGCCTTGGCGCGTGGCGATGCTCAGGGGATTCGAGCGGTTGGCTGACTGGAGTGCGAGGCGCCCGTGGCGTGCGCTCGGAGCATGGTTCGCGTTCGTCATCGCCTGCCTCGCGATCGGCCTCGCGACGGGCGAACAGTCGCTCGAAAACGGCTCGGCCGGGGAGTCCAAACGCGGCTATGAAATTGCCGGCCGCTACCACCTGTTCGGCGAGCCGCACGAGGAGGTGCTGATCGAAGGCGCAGACGTGGGCGCGGCTGGGCTGGAAGCGGCCGGCCGTCGCGTCGCGACCGCGGTGTCGGACATACCGACGGTGCACGAACTTCGAGCACCGGTCCTCTCGAGCGACGGGCGCTCGATGGTGGTGGTTTTCGCCGTCGGCAACGACGTCTCGCTGTCGCGTCTGCACGCGGCAGTCGTATCCGTACAGCGATTGCAGCCAGGATCACACCTGGGGCTGACGGGCGATCCGAGCATCGAACACGACCGCAACGAAGCGACGTCGAGCGACCTCGCGAAGGCCGAGCGCCTCTCGATTCCGATCACGCTTGCGATCCTCTTCGCAGTGTTCGGCGCGGCGGTTTCGGCGGCGATCCCGGTACTGCTCGCGCTGAGCGCGGTCGCCGCGGCCCTCGGCCTGCTCGGTCCCCTCAGCCAGCTCGCAGCGATGGACGCCTCGGCGAAGCCGGTGCTCGTGCTGATCGGGATGGCGGTCGGCGTCGACTATTCGCTCTTCTACGTGGTGCGCGACCGCCAGGAGCGCCGCGCCGGCGTCGACCCCGAGCGCGCGCTTCGCGTTGCTGCGCACACCTCGGGCCGCACGGTGCTCGTCTCGGGCCTCACCGTCGCGACCGCGCTCGCGGGCCTATTCGTTGCGCGCGAGGTCGCGTTGTCGAGCATCGCCCTCGCGACGATCTCGGTGGTCCTCTGCGCGGTCATGGGCTCGGTGACGGTGCTGCCGGCGGTGATCTCGCTGCTCGGCGAGCGCATGGACCGAGGGCGGTTGCCGTGGCGGGGGCGGCGGCGGAACGGCGATGAGGGCTACGCCGCGCACGGGTTCTGGGTGCGGATCGTCGATCGCGTGCTGCGACGCCCGGTGCTCTCGATGACGCTGAGCGCGGCGGTGCTGATCGCGCTCGCGGTGCCGGCGCTGTCGCTTCACACGAGCAAGCCGAGCGACACGGCGCTCGCTTCGCAGAAGCTGCCGGCGATCGCGACCCTGAACCGGCTCCAGCGCGCGTTCCCGGGCGGCGGCGAGCCGGCGGACGTGGTCGTTACCGCTCCGCGCACGGCGGCGAGCGAGGTCGCGGCGGCGATCGCGCGCCTGACGCGCGCGGCGCTCGCAACAGGTCTGGTCCACGAAACGGTGAGCGTGCGCACCAACGCGGCGCGGACGGCGGCGATGATCGAAATGCCGCTGACGGGCAAAGGCGACAACACGGCGAGCCGAGACGCGGTGCGCGCGCTGCGCGACCGGTTGATCCCGCAGACGCTCGGACGAATCCCCGGCGTCGACTGGGCGGTGACGGGCAAGACTGCGGAGGACCTCGACTTCACTGCAGTGATACGCAACTCGCTTCCGTACGTGATCGCGTTCGTGCTGGTGCTCGCGTTCGTGCTGCTGCTGTTCGCGTTCCGCTCGATCGTGGTGCCGCTGAAGGCGATCGTGCTGAACCTGCTGTCGGTCGGCGCCGCGTACGGCGTGATGGTGCTCGTCTTCCAGCACCACTGGGCGGAAGGCATCCTTGGCTTCAAGAGCAACGGGACGATCGTCTCATGGCTGCCGCTGTTCCTGTTCGTGATCCTGTTCGGCCTCTCGATGGACTACCACGTGTTCATCCTGAGCCGCGTGCGCGAGCTGGTCGACCGCGGCGAGAGCACCGATCGCGCGGTGCGCGACGGGATCGCGCAGACGGCGGGCGTGGTGACGGGTGCCGCCCTGGTGATGGTGGGCGTCTTCTCCCTCTTCGCCTCGCTGTCCTCGCTCGCGCTCAAGCAGGCCGGCGTGGGCCTCGCGGCTGCCGTGCTGATCGACGCGACGATCGTGCGCGCGGTGCTGCTGCCGGCGACGATGAAGCTGCTGGGAGAGCGAAATTGGTACCTGCCGGGGCCGCTGGCGCGGAGGCTCGGCGCGCGGCCGCTGCTGGGAGACGCAGCAGCGGCGGTCGCGCCGCTTTCCGGCGACGGAATCTCGGTCGCAAGGAAGGGCCAGTCAGCGGACGTTTGATCGAGCTGGACCTCTGCGTGGTAGGCAGGTCTTGTTAAGCGGTATCGACGTGCGCGGGGCGGGCGTGTAGGTTGCGGAGCCATCGCCACCGACCGTGTGAGGGTTTGAGCCGTGTCCGATGTGAACCGCCGCTTCCTGCTCCGAGAGCGCCCGACGGGGCGGATCGACGATCGGACGTTCGAGCTCGTCGAGGAGGCGATCCCCAAGATCGGCGATGGCGAGGCGCTCGTGCGCAACCGCTGGATCTCGCTGGATCCGACGAACCGCGCCTGGGTCAGCGAGACACCGACCTACCTGCCACCGGTAGCGATCGGCGAGGTCATGCGGGCGGGTGGCCTGGGCGAGATCGTCGCGTCCAACTCGCCCGACTACCAGGTCGGCCAGATCGTCCAGGGCCGCACGGGCTGGCAGGACTACGTGGTTGCCTCAGCGTCCACCCCGTTTACGCCGATACCGGAGATCCCGGGCGTGTCGCCGAGCTTCTTCCTTGGCGCATTGGGGATGACCGGGTTGACCGCCTACGTCGGCATGTTCGACATCGGCCGGGCGAAACCGGGTGAGACCGTCGTCGTGTCGGCCGCCGCGGGAGCTGTCGGGTCTGTGGCTGGCCAGCTCGCGAAGATTCAGGGCGGGCGCGTCGTCGGCATCGCGGGTGGAGCGGAGAAGTGCGCGCTGCTTCTCGATGAGCTCGGCTTCGACGCGGCGGTCGATTACAAGGCGGCGGACTGGCGCGACCAACTGAAAGCGGCGACACCCGACGGGATCGACGTCGACTTCGAGAACGTCGGCGGCGAGATCATGGAGGCGGTGTTCGGGCGTCTCAACGTCCGCGCACGCGTGGCGCTGTGTGGGCTGATCTCTGGTTACAACGACGACGCGGCGGCCGTTTCGGCCGGCCCGCGCAACTTCGGGAACCTGCTAATCCAGCGCGTCCACCTAGAGGGGTTCATCGTGCTCGACCACTTCGGGCGGGCGCGCGAGATCGTGCCGCAGCTCGCCGGGTGGATGACCGAAGGGAAGCTCAAGGTGCAGGAGACCATCGTCGAAGGATTCGAGCAGTTGCCCGTAGCAATCAACATGCTGTTCGACGGGAAGAACACGGGCAAGCTCCTTGTAAAGCTCTGACATGCTGGAAGTAGCGGCCGGCCCCGGGCGCGCCTGGTGGAGTCCTGTTGTGCCTGGCCTACGAGGCCTCGACGGGCGCCGGACGTCCGAGGTGGAAGCCCTGGGCGAAGTCGACTCCGTACTCCTTGAGAAGCGCGAGTGTCTCGGCATCCTCGACTCCCTCGGCAATCGTCTGGTAGCCGAACCCCTCGGCCAGGCCCACGATCGCCTTGACCAGGACCTGGTTAGCTGGATTGGCTTTGAGGTCCCGCACGAAATCGATGTCGATCTTCAGATAGGAAACGGGTACCGACTTCAGGTAGGTGAAGCTGCCAAACCCGGTGCCGAAGTCATCGAGGGCGAGCTGACAGCCGATCCCAGTCAGCCTATGCGCAAAGACCTGTCCGATCTCAATGTCCTCCATCAGCGCCGTCTCGGTGATCTCAAAGACAAGGTTTGCTGGGTCGGTGTGCGCATCGCGCAGTTCACGCTCGATCAGCGGCAGCAAGTCGAGGTTGCCGACCGACGCTGCCGAGAGGTTCGCCTCTACGCGCTGGCCGCTCGCGGCCAAACGGACTGCCTGCCCGATCACCCAGCGATCGATCTCGCCGATCAGCCCGTACTTCTCGGCGACGGGTAGAAAGCTCCCAGGCGGGATGATCTCCCCGTCGGGCCCGACCATCCGGAGCAGCAACTCCTGGCTCGGCTGCCCACCTGCCAGGGGAACGATCGGCTGCGAGTAGAGCACGAGCCGATCCTGGTCGAGGGCATCCCTGATACGACCTACCCAGGCCAGCGCGTCCAATTCTCGTCTGGCTCGGGCCTCTTCCGCTTGCTCGACGGTGGTGTCGCGAAACACCACAACCACGCCACTGACACTCTGGCCGCTCATCAGAGGCGCGGCCGAATAGGCGACGGGACAGATCGTGCCGTCTTTGCGGGTAAAGGCATCATGGGTCACCCGTACCGGCCGCCCCTCTGTCCGCACCTTGAGCAGCTCACAATCATGCTCGGGGCGGGGCGAGCCGTCGGCGCGCTGGCCGTGGATCGCGGCGTGCATGGGCTTCCCACGCAACTCCTCCTCGCTCCAGCCGAGGATCTTCGACGCGGCCGAGTTCATAAACCTCAAGCGGCCCTCGCCATCGAGAACGTAGAGGCCCTCCACCATGGTGTCCATCACTGCGGCGCGGAAATGCTCCGCCTCCTGGCGCTCGGTGATGTCGGTCACGATCACGCCTACTCCAATGATTTCTTCCTTTGCGCGAACTGGGTAGTAGCTAGCGAGCCAGAACCGCGAACCCCCCTCACCGCTCCTCTGACGTGAGACCTCGAGATTCATCGCTGCCTCGCCGGTCTCCAGAACCCCGCGATACACATGCTCCATTTGACGCCACACGTCCGGGACCACTTCGGCGACGGTCCGCCCGATCTGCTCCTGCAGCGGAGAACCGTTCACCTCGGCTAGCTTCTCGTTCATACGAACGATGCGGAAATCGCGATCGACGAACGCAAAGCCCACCGGTGCGGCTGATTGGAGCGTTTCCATGAGGGTCAATGTCTCAGAGGTCCGCCGCTCGGCCTCGGACAGCTCCGTCACATCCTGCACGGCACCGACGAGTCGCGGAGGGCGACCCTCACGCTCTTCTGCCACGGCCGGGTAGGAGCGCAGGACGTGGACGGTTCCGTCGGGCCATACGGTCCGATAGATAGGTCCGGGCAGCCTCCCCTCGCGCCTGGCTAGATCGATCTCCTCCTCGACCCGCTCACGGTCGTCTGGATGTACGCGCCCGATCACATACTCGGGGGTGGGCGTGACCGAATCCGGCTCGACGCCGAGGAGGCGCCACATATTGGTCGACCACAGCAGAACGTCAGTCTCGAGGTCCCACTCCCAGGTGCCGGTCTGCGCGAGCTGCTCCGCTCGTTCGTGCGCCCTGCTCTCAGGGCGCACTGGATCGATGTCCGACCTGCGCGCAAGGAGCCCTTCACCATCGCTCTGGCGAGGCAGGCGCTGTAATCGCCGTCGTGTGGTGTGCGTTGGCCGGATGGGAACCCCGTGGTCTACAACGGCCGCAGAGGCGCTGCACTTAAGCGCACGCCAGGAAGCCCGCCCGATCGTCCGCTCACGCTCGCCGAGGACGATATGGGGCGGTCAGAGAGGCGGCGCGGCGGGATCCGGCTAGGTTTGGGCAGCGGGGAGCGGCTTGCTGCCCAAACCATCGTCCGAGGCGGGACCTCAGCCCACGACGACGCGTCGGGCGCTCCGGCGACGACCGACGACGATCCCGCCGCCGCCAATCAGCAGCGCGGACGCCGCGGCCCCGATGCCGGCATCACCCCAGTCGAACCCGTTCGCAGGGACCTGAACGCCACCAGCTTGCGGGACGCTCGCGCCGCCTTCGGCGACGCCAGTCTGCTGCGCGTTCGCCTCCAGGTTGATCCTCGCGTACGCGGCCGAGGGAGTGGCGACGGCGGCGACGGCGATCGCCGTAACGAGTACGCGCTTGGTGAACTGCAACATGATTGTCTCCTTCTCCTTCTCCGGTCGCGGTCAGTTGTAGAAGTAGGGGTCGAGCACGCGCACCTCGGTGATCTGGTCGACCGGGAGCTCGTTTTCGATCGCGCTCTTGCGAATCGCCTCAGGGCTGGGCGCGTCGTAGACGCAGAACGTGGATCGCTTGTCCTCGCTCACGTATGAGTGCACCCAGGTGACGCCCTGCTCGGCGTTTCGCTGGACGACGGCGCTGCATACGTCGGCCCCACCGTTCGCGACCGGGATGTGGAGCCCGTCGGGAAAGGTGCGCTGGATCATGTATCGGGGCATGTGCTTCTCCTTGTTGGACGGAAGAACGACGTGCCTCGACCGTACGCGTCCGGCATTCCCTGCACATCGGCAGGGCCCCCCATGTTTGGAGCCCGCGATGCCTATATTTGGCGAGTCAGCCCGAGCTCCGCGGCGGCGATGCTCGCCTCGCCACGGTTGCGCACACCAAGCTTGCGGAGGATCGAGGAGACGTGATGGTCGACCGTCCGCTTGGAGACCACAAGACGCTCGGCGATCTCAGTGTTCTGTAGCCCCCGGGCGACCAGCGCGAGCACGTCGAGCTCCCGCGCGGTGAGTCCCGCGGGATTCCCTCGGGTGTCTGCGCGTGGACCTCGCGGCACCCGGCGCGCTCCTCGCTCGCGCAGCCGGCTCATCACGATCGCTGCCGCCGGGCGAGCGCCAAGGCGCTGCAGCTCCCCCAGTGACCTGCGGAGCGCGTCCGTGTCATCGGCGTTGGCGAGAGCCAAGGCGGCCTCGTAGTCACAGGAGCGGCTCTGCCACAGCTCGGCGGCCTTCTCCCAGTCGTCTGACATCTCGAGGGCGTATGGCCTCGCGGCGCGCTCAGGAATCTCCTCGCGTATGCCTGCGCGCCATCGCCAGCAGGCGAGCTCGCCGATCTCCCACGGGTTGCCCACATCGCGCGCGACCTCCCTCGCGTGCTCAGTCTCGGCGCCGATATCTGGGCTGCGGCTGAGCCAGGCGGCCTCGGCCCGCGCCGCGGCGACTCTCGCGAGTCGTTGCTCTCGCGTGGGCGCGGCTAGCGCGAGCGCCTCATCTAGCGGCTCGCGAGCTCCGGGGTCTCCGCGGCGCGCGCGAACGCGGCCCAGTGCGACGAGGGCGTCCACGCGGGGGATCGCATTCGCGACCGCGCGCCGCAGGACGATCTCGGCCGCGTCTGTGGCGTCGCTCCAGCGTCCATTGTCGACACTCGCCAGCGCGCTCCAGCCGAGCACATGCAATTCCATGGCGTCCAGCTCGTGGTCGGCGCAGTAGGCGAGCGCCTGCTCGATATAGCGATCGGCAGTCAGCGGATCCCTCGTCATGACGGCGGCAGCGGCGAGGTTCGTAAAGGCTCGAACAACATCGTCCTCCAGCCCGTTCTCGAGCGCCACGGCAAGGCTGCGCTCAAGTGCTGCGCGGCCCTCCTCGGCGCCGCTCAAGAGCTGCGCGGTGCCAACGTTGTTGAGCGCGTGAGCGAGCGTCTCGCGGTCATCGAGACGCTCGGCGAGCTCGATCGCGCGCCCTCCCCACGCGACCGTGTCGGTGGTTTGCGCAGCGAGCATCGCGAGCTGGGCGCGGTTGCTGTAAGCCATTGCCAGCTCCCGCCCCGGCGCGCGCGCCTCGAGCAGCGCGACGGCCTCCTCGGCATAGCGGTCGGCGCGGGGTCGATCCCCAGAGAACCACGACAGGCGTGAGAGCCATCGCAGGCAGTCGCCCTCGCGCTCGGCATCGCCGATCTCGCGCCACAACTGGAGAGCGCGTTCACGTGCGTCACGCGCCTCCTCGAGCGCGTTGATGAGATGGCACTCGTAGGAGCGGGAGTCGAGCATCGACGCCTGGCGCTCCTTGGGCAGCCCGTCGGCGAATCGCAGCGCGCGAGCCCATTGGGCTGCCGCCTCAGTGTGCGCCTCCGCGGAGGCGGCGCGCTCAGCAGCCTGCGACGCCCACCGGACGGTCGCATCCCGGTCCTGCGCCTCCTCGGCGTGGTGGGCGAGTCGTGCCACGTCCGAGCCTTGGGCTCGCCGCCGTGCGGTGAGCGCCGTGAGCGCGTGACGATTCAGCTCGACCCTGCGGTTGGGCGCCAGCGCCTGCTCAACCGCCATGCGCGCGAGCTCGTGCCGGAAGGCCACGTGACCGCGGCCCGAGCTGAGGATGCCGCAGGCAAGACACTCCTCGAGATGGTCGATGAGCTCGCCTGCGAGGTCCTGCAGCAGCCAGAGCTCGGTTTGGGATGGAACCACCGCCACGGCGTCCAAGAGGCGTCTTGCGGCGGGTGAGAGTCCGGCCGCGCGTCCTAGAACCGCGTCGCGCACCGTGAGCGGCATCTCGCTCCCTCCTGCCGCGAGGACCTCCGTCACGAAGAATGCATTTCCATCCGTGTTGCGATAGAGCGCGTCCGCGTCGACGTCATGTGCCTCTGCCAGCGTGGAGACTGCCGCTGCGGACAGCCGTCTCAACTCACGGCGTTCCACGCGCGGACCGGTCAGACCACCCAGCACGAGGCGAAGGCGTTCTGCGGACTGCAGCGCATCGTCGCGGAACGTCACCACCACGAGCGCCGGAACGGTCTCGATCCTCCTCCCGAGCAGAGTCAGCACATCGAGCGTGGCGTCGTCGGCCCAGTGCACATCCTCGAGAACCGCAACCGTGCGAGCGCGGCGGCCGAGCTCGCCGATCAATGCCGACGCAGCGTCCGCTGGAACAGCGGCCTCGCCCACGAGCGCCGCGAGGCGACCGCCCGCCATCTCGGCGATATCGACCAGCGGCCCCAGCGGCCGTGGCGCGAGCAGCGGCTCACACCCACCCCAGAGGACCGTCCGCTGGTCGCGTGAGGTCACAGAAACATCGAACGAGGGCGGTCTTGCCGATTCCGGCCTCGCCGCTCACGAGCACGAGCTTGCCGTGGCCACTCCGCTGGACGGAGTCGAGCGAGGCCGCAAGCGCGCGGAGCTCCTCGTCCCGCTCGAGCAGCTCACCCGATCCCGCAGGCGGATTGCTACCCGGCTGTTCCGCTGCGGTCACCTGCTCCATATCCTTCGCAAAGCAGTCAATGGGTGGACCTACCCCCGCCGACTCGAGTGCCGGCATCGGAGCATCTCGCGCCACTCCACTGGGCATGCTAGTGCCCCCGTCAGGAGTCGACCTGAATCTACCGCTTAGCAGGCCGGGTGCGGGGGTGCGGGGGTCTCAGGCATAGGCCCGCGGCCGTCGCGGCCTCTAGGTACGCGGCCACGATGCCCGGCGCCTCGTATATGCCGCACACGCGTGGGCCGCTGCGTGGGAGCGTTACCCGAGCAGTCCTCTGAGGTCAGCCGGGTCGCGCCCGCTGCGCTGCGGCTGGTTCGCGCTCCCGCTCGGTCTCGCGCTCCGGGCGGTATCCGTAGGCGGCTTCTCGCACGGCGGCGTCGCTCTCGAGGCCGGCCCCGAGGGCTCCCGCGACGGTGGCGAGCGAGCTCGTCATCCAGGCGATCTTCAGGTAGGTGGCGAAGCTCACATGGTGCCCCGATCGACCTCGACACGACGCGATGGTCGAGCATCAGCTCTCCGGCCCCCAGGGCGATGACGAACAGCGCGCAGCACAGCGACGCGACACCGATGATCAGCGTCAGGGTGGTGGCGACGTTGAAGAGGATCGCCTGCTCACGGACGCCGCCCGCCGGCCGGCGCTTCCACAGACCGTGGACGAGGATTAGGAAGACGACGACGGCCGCCATCGAGATGACGCTCAGCGCGCCCAGCCTCCACGGGCTGAGCGCCGCGGCCAGGTCCCACACTTCGGCCGTCACGAGCGCGAAGACGAGCGCGGCTCCCGCCGCGGCAAGCGCGCGGGAGAGTCTTGCGATCAGCCGCCATGGCCGGTTGGCGCGGAGCATCCCGGCAAGCAGCCGGGCGTTGCCGCGCACGACGGCGGCGACGAGCCGAACGTCGACGTCGTCGTCATCATCGGGCGCAGGGTCCGCTCCGCTCGTGCGATCTCGTGCAGGCGTCGACGGACGCGCCGGCGCCGATCCCCGCCTTCGCGTCCGCCGAGCTCGAGGCTCTCTCCGACCAGCCCGTCGACCAGCCGCACCACCGCATCGCGTGCGCGCCTTCGCATCTGCACTGCTCCGAGCGCCGGGAGCGAGACGACGGCGACTCCGTGAGTGGCGCTGGCGTCGGCCACGACCGGCCGGCGCCCCATGCGCAGGGGCAGATCCGTCAACACGACCCCCAGGTGCCAGTTCTCGCCCAGCATTCGCTCGTGCGCGGCGTCGATGACCTCCGTGCCGGCACCACCGCGGGCGGCCAACTCGTCGGTCACAACCGGGGTCTCCCACCGCACCTCGGAGGAAACCCGGGCTGCGAGGCTCGGCCGGGAGTTCCTCGGCGAGTTCCCTGCCGAGTTCCTCGGCGACCCCCGTCGCGGTCATCAGGCCGAGCCTGATCGTCGGGTCGTCGCGAGGCGTCGAAGCGCGGTCGATAAGCGTCTTTCCGATCGTGGCACCGTGTCTTGTGCCGGACTCTCTATCCAGCAGGTCAGGCTACCCCACGAGCCGACGATCTGGACCTGCTCCGCGCCGGCGTGGGTGTACCGCCGTCCCACGCGCTCTATTCGAGTGCCCCGCCAGGAGTCGAACCTGGATCTAAGCTCCCCAAACGATATGACGAAGTGCAGGTTCAGATCCGCCGGCCGCGGTGAGCGATCGCGGAGCAGCCAGGCGGTCGACGACAAGCGCTGCGCTTCGATCGCCCTCGAACTTAGGTACCCGCCGCACGCAACATAGGCGGTGCTCCCGATGTGCCCGCTCAATCCTGCGCGTAGGTTCGCAACACTGCAACCCAGCTGCCGAACCGATGGAGGCAAACATGTCGAACACGATCACAAATATCAAGCGCGCAGCCCTTTCAATCGCGATCGCCGCGGCCCTCTGCGTTCCGGCGAGCGCAAGTGCGCACATCCTTCCGAACGGAGCCTACGTGCACGCTCCCCACGCCGAAAGCCCATCGACCACTGTCCTGCCCACGTACTCGGGCCCGTCGTCGGGGTTCCAGTGGGACGACGCCGCGATCGGCGCCGCAGGCATGCTCGGCCTGCTCGGGCTCGCGGGCGTGAGCTCGCAGCAGCTGCGCCGTCGCCGCCACGCGGTCACGAGCTGACGCGGCGTACCGGAAGGCGTAACACGTCCGGTGCGGCCGCCAGGCGGCGCGGCGGGTCAGGTGAGCAACCGTGGCCGCTCCCTTGTGGAGCGGCCACGGTACTAGGTACCCACGAGAGAGCTCGATGAGCCGCGTCGCTTTGTCGCGACACAGCAAGGCGATACGAGGAGGACTTCAACATGCCGCGATACATGGTTCAGCGCACGTTCCTGGAGGGCCTTGAGATCGACGTCACAAACGCCCGCGCGGAGCTGCGCCGCGGTGTCATTGGCGCCAATGCCGAATGGGGCGTGACGTGGGTGCATTTCTACGTGAGTGAGGATCACAAGCACAGCTTCTGCGGCTATGACGCGCCGACGCCAGCGTGCCCAGACGTGCGCCGAGTCGAGTCGAGACCGCACGAACGGGGCGCTTGCGGCGCCGATCACCGTGCAGGATGATCTTGACATGTCACGCGCCGAGCGCGAGCAGTCGAGGGCTGAGGTGGAGCTGGTCGAACGCGCAGAGGAGCTGTCGGTCCTCGCCGACTGCCTCGCGGATGTCAAAGAGCACTCGCGCGGGCGGTTGGTGCTCGTGCGCGGCGAAGCGGGCGTCGGCAAGACCGCTCTGTTTGAACGGTTCTGCGATGCGTGCCCGACGAGTGTGCGAATCCTTTCAGCAGGGTGTGACGCCCTGTTTACGCCGCGTCCGCTTGGACCGCTGCTCGATGTCGCAAGAACGATTGGCGGAGAGTTTGAGGAGATGGTCGAGGGCGCAGCTGCGCCGCACGACGTCGCCGGAGCGCTGCTCGAGGAGCTGCAATCCTGCGCACCTTCTGTCCTGGTTCTCGAGGACCTGCACTGGGCGGACGAAGCGACGCTCGATGTCGTGAGGTTGATGAGCCGGCGCTCGGAGACGGCGCCCGCGCTTGTGCTCGCGAGCTACCGCAACGAAGCACTCGAGAGGTCGTACCTGCTGCGACTCGTGCTCGGCGAGATCCCTGCCCGCGGGTCGGTCCTGCGCCTGTCGCTCGATTGCCTGTCGCGCGACGCCGTGCGCGAGCTCGCGAACTCGGCCGGTGTCGACGGCGATGAGCTCTACGAGATGACGGGCGGCAACCCCTTCTACGTCACCGAGGCGCTGGCGGCTCGCAGCGAGCGTGTTCCGGCGACCGTGCGCGACGCGGTGCACGCGAGGGCCGCACGACTCTCGGCTCCCGCACGAGCACTGTTGGACGCGGTCGCGATCGCGCCGCAGCGGACTGAGCTGTGGCTCCTCGACGCTCTCGCTGATACCCCGCAGGACGCGCTCACGGAGTGCGTCGGCTCGGGCATGCTGGTGACCGACACCGCCGGCGTGGCGTTCCGGCATGAGCTCGCGCGACTGGCGATCGAGGACTCGCTGGGATCGCCCAGAGATTGGACCTCCACGGCCGCGCGCTCGCCGCGCTCGCGGAACCACCCGCGGGTGAGCCCGACCTCGCCCGGCTTTCCCACCACGCCGAGGCGGCGGCCGACGCGGCGGCGGTTCTGCGCTTTGCGCCGGCTGCGGCGGCGCGAGCGAGCGCAGTCGGCGCACACCGCGAGAGCGCGGCGCAATATGCGCGGGCCCTCCAATTCGCCGACGCGATTGCCCCCGCCGAGCGCGCAGCGCTGCTCGCCCACTATGGACGCGAGTGCATGCTCACCGATCAGACCGACGAGGCACTCAGAGCTGTGCACGAGGCAATCGCGATTCACCGCCAGCTTCGCGATGTCGCTTCCGAGGCCGAAGACCAGCGACTGCTCGCGGGGACACTCTGGTGCCCCGGTCACACCGCCGAGTCGCGCGAGGCGGCGAGCGAGGCCGTGAGGTTGCTCGAGGTGCGCGCCCCCCGGCCGGGAGCTCACGCGCGCCGTCGTGACGCTCGCGTCTCTTTTCGCCGACGGCGAGGACTACGAGGAAGCCGTCAGATGGGGATCGCGCGGAGTCGATCTCGCGAGGGAGTTCGGGCAGGTGGCGACGGCGGTCGACGCTCTCGCGGCGCTTGGCACTGTGAAGTTCCTGCGCGGCGAGCGCGACGGGCGCGAGCAGCTCGAACGTGCGGTCGCACTCGCACGGGACGGCGGGCAGGTCTACGAGGCGGTCGCGGCATCCACAGATCTCGTAAGGGTGGCGGTTCGCCAGCGCCTCTACGCGCTCGCGCGCGCATACCTCGACCCGGCGCTCGCCCTAGCCGAGGAGCACGGAGTCGACCTGCTCGCGCGGTACCTCCTCGCGTATCGCGCCGAGATCGAGCTGGACATGGGGGACTGGGAGACCGCGGTCGACAGCGCAGAGACGGTCCTGCGCGAGCCGCGGCGCTCGATCATCCCGCGCATCATTGCGAACACGGTCAAGGGTCGCGTGCGCGCCCGGCGCGGGGACCCGGGAGTGTGGTCGTCGCTGGACCAGGCCCTCGAGCTCGCAAACCCCAGCGACGAGCTGCAAGCAATCGCGCCCGTTGCGATCGCGCGTGCAGAGGCCGCTTGGCTCGAGGCTCAGCCTGCGATCGCCGAGGAGATCACGACGCCGACGCTCGCGCTTGCGATCCGAACGGGTGCCACGTGGGTCATCGCTGAGCTTGCGTACTGGCGCCGCGTGTCAGGTCTATTCGACGAGGAGCTTCCTGCGGAGGTCGCAACAACGCCTTTTGGCCTCTCGATCGCCGGCGCCTGGGAGACCGCGGCACACGCCTGGCGCGAGATCGGCTCACCTTACGAGGCGGCGCTGGCGCTCGCGGGCGCGGACGACGAGGTGCGCCTGCGCGAGGCGCATGCGCAGCTGCAGGCACTTGGCGCCGCACCGGCCGCCGCGATGGTGGCGAGGCGTCTCCGCGAGATGGGTGCGCGCGGAGTCCCACGCGGCCCGCGGCCGGCGACACGGGGGAACGCGGGAGGCCTGACCGCACGCGAGCTCGATGTTCTCTCGCTGCTCGCCGAGGGTCTCCGCAACGCCGACATCGCGGAGCGCCTGGTCGTCTCGAAGAAGACCGTTGATCATCACGTCTCGGCGATCCTTCGCAAGCTCGATGTAGGGACACGCGGCGAGGCAGCTGCAGCAGCACGACGGCTCGCGCTGCTCCCGCGGGGGGCGGAATAGCAGGCCCCCCTCACAGCATGCCCCCGCCAGGAGTCGAACCTGGATTTACCGCTTAGGAGGCGGCTCTGGCGCGTTTCTAGGATGTCGCTTCAGCTCGCGCCTTTTGGCCGATTTAGAGCGCTTTTCGGACCCGCGCGCCTCGCCGCGATAAGGCCCGATATGGCGGGATTAGTCTGGGTTTGGGCAGCAAATGAGGCTTGCTGCCAATGGATCCTTGTCGAGGAGTGCGCTAGAACCGCCGCGCCGCTCGCGCGCCGATGGGAGAGCGCCATGGGCTGCCATAATCTCCCTGGGAGGGGTCTGCGTCGTAGAACCAGATTCGGGAGCCAAGGATGGTGTGAGAGTCCCTGATCACGGGAGGACGCGACTTCGTGCGCCTTCGGCCGAGCTGTGGCGGAGTCCGCTCCGCGGGCCGTGGCTGACCTCCTTCCTCGGCACGCTGCTCGTCCCCACCGTCATCGTCATGGCGTTGACGGGCTTCATCTCGCACTGGGCCTACCACCCCGAGCTGCTCGGCAACGCGACGATCAACCCCGCCGAGGACATCCCGGTGTTCCTGCAGTTCCCGGCGTCCTGGCCGTCGTGGGACTTCGCCGTCAATCAGGGCATCCACGTGACGCTCGGCTTCATGATGGTGCCGATCGTTCTGGCGAAGCTCTGGTCGGTGATCCCGAAGCTCTTTCAGCGGCCGATCGCCCGCAGCGCTGCCGCCGCTCTGGAGCGCGTCACGCTGGTGCTGCTCGTCACCAGCGTGCTGGTCGAGATGGCCAGCGGCATCCTGGCGGTCGACTATGACGGCCCACCCTTCAACCTCTTCCTGGTTCACTACTACGGCGCGTGGATCTTCGGGACGGTCTTCGTACTCCACGCGTGTGTGAAGCTTCCGACGGTTCGCAAGTCGTACCGGACCCGCGGAGCTCTGAAGCCCCTACGCGACGGGCTCGCCGACACGAGGCCCGAGCCGCCGGATGCATCGGGGCTCGTTGCCCTCCATCCGGCCGCGCCGACAGTCAGCCGGCGCGGCCTGCTGGCGATGATCGGCGGTGCATCCGCGGCGATCCTCGCCCTGCAGATCGGCGACTCGGTGGGCGGGCCATTGCGCCGCTTCGCGCTGTTTGCCGCCGGCGGTCGCGTCTTCGGGACCGGGCCGAACGACTTCAGCGTCACCACCACCGCTGCGACGGCTGGGGTCACCCGTTCGGTCACAGGCGCCGCGTGGCGCCTCACGGTCGCCGGAGAGCGGACGGTATCGCTCAGCCGCGACCAGCTGCTGGCGATGGCGCAGTCGACGCACGTGATCACACTCACGTGCACCGAGGGATGGTCCACCACGCAGCGGTGGACCGGAGTGCCGCTGGCGGACCTGGCCTCACTGGCACACGCACCACCCGGCGCGATCCTCACCGCGGAATCGCTCCAGGAGGAAGCCGGATCGCTCCACAAGGCGAGCTTCACCGACGCGCAGTTCCGGGACCGCCGCTCGCTCCTCGCCTTGAAGGTCAACGGCGTCGACATCTCCCTGGATCACGGCTATCCGGCGCGCGTGATACTGCCGGGCGTTCCGGGCAAGCACAACACCAAGTGGGTGCACGAGCTGAGGTTCGAAAGCGCATGAGACGCACGCGCGCGTTCGCCCGCTGGCGCCGGCGCTACGGCGCAGATCCCGTGCATCTTCTCGGGCATCTGGCCGTGCTCGCGCTCGCTGCGTTCGCGCTCGACCAGATCTTCAGCGGAGGCGATGTGAAGCAGCTGCTCGTGTGGTACGCGGGCTTGGCAATCGCACACGACCTCGTGTTCGTGCCGATGTACACCGAGCTCGACCGGCTCGGCCGCAGATTGCTGGAGCGGCTGCCGAGCCACACATTCGGCGATGTCCGGCCAATCAACCATCTCCGGGCGCCGGCCCTTATCTCCGGCGTGCTGCTGCTCGTCTACGCGCCCCTCATAACGGGCCGCTCGGATACGGAGCTGATCGAAGTCACCGGACACGCGTTTCACGGCTACCTCCTGAACTGGCTGCTCGTCACCGCGGCGCTCTTCGCCGGCTCGGGGTTCATCTACGCGGCACGCGTCGCACGCGCGAGAGCGAGCCGGCGGCGGGGACCGTAGCGCGAGCGAACCGCTCAGGCGTCGGGACCGAGGGGCTTGGCCATCTGGATCGAGGTGAGGTGAAAGCCGGCCCGCTCGTAGAGGCGGCGGGCGACATCGTTGCCGGCGAAGGCGTTCAACCCGATCGAGCTGCAGCCATGCTCATGCGCAGCTTGTTCCAAGCGGTTCAGCAGCGCCCGGCCGTAACCCTTGCCGCGCTGCTCCTCGTCGATCGAGATCTCATGATCCAGGCTCTGGCGACCTCCGGTCCGGCCAGTGCCAGCCACGCGTATCCAACCGGCCCGTCCTGTTCGGTCTCGCCCATCAGGAGCACATCCCGGGCGCGCGCGCCCTCGAGCAGCAACTCGTCGGTCTGCGCTTCGGCCAACTCCTCAGAACGCTCGGGAGGCCACTCGCCCGCCCTGACCTTGTCGGCGGCGTAGTCACGAACGGCATCGGCGCGGAAGAGGGCGAACTCGGCATCGGTCATCGGGCGCAGGCGCACGGTTTCAGCCATGTCGTGACTCAATCCGCCCGGCTGTTTCGCAGGCCGTTCCTTCCCATGCCCCCGCCAGGAGTCGAACCTGGATTTACCGCTTAGGAGGCCGGTCTGGTGGAATCCGCGGATTCGGCTTTAGCTCGCGGTTTTCGCCGGATTTGCAGCGCTTTTCAAACGCGCGCTGCACGTCGAGATTAGGCGCGATTCGGCGGAATGCGGCGGGGTTTGGGCAGCAAATCGGGCTTGCTGCCCAAACGGCGGAACCCGAAACGCGTGCGGCGTCCGTGCGTCGTGACCGCACACAGCGCGCACCGATGCATCCGCTCCTCGTCCAATCCCAGGGCCGGGGCGACGTCCGTCAGAACGCTCGCATCCGTGCGGAAGCGCCCGTGTCGGACACTCGCCGACCTCGGCCGGACACGGGACACCGGCACCCAACCTCTACTCGGTGAGAGCCTACGCCAGCGTCTCGCGAGCGTCGCACCGCGCGGAAAGCCGCAGTTTCCGCCGCTTGCGGCGCTTTTCGCGCACGGCGGGTATCCCGAGATGAGGCCCGATATGGCTGGATCAGGCCGGGTCAGGGCAGCAAATGGTGGTTGCTGCACAAATGGATTCGAGGGAAGGCTCAAATTGGCGTGCCTCCTTGCACCTGCGCAACGTGCCGATGCCGCGATGTCGCTAAAAGCGGAATGTAACTCGCCAGAGCTTTTCGTTTCCGCTGGCCCCGTTCGCGGTCACCCGTACCTCGATGTTGTCATCTGCAGCCGCGGAGCCCGACCCAGTGCCGGTTGAGCAGCCGTGCGGCGACGCGCTCGTGACCGTGCACGACAGCAGCGTCGCACCGGTCGTGTTATCGGTGACAGCAACGAGCACCGTGTCCGTGCCGCTAACTGTTGCGCTGGTGTCGGCGTATAGATCGGTCACCGTTGCTCCGTTGGCGGGCGTCGGCGCTAGACGGGTGCTGCTTGAGTAACCAGTCGTCTGAGGCGCGCAGGTGCCGTTTCCCGCAGGCCCGATGCTTGTGTACGCGAGACAGTGGCCGCTAAGCGTTTTCGTCCGGCTGGCGAACGTCGCAATCGCTGTCTCTGTCGCTTCGGTATTGCAGCCGAGCTGTCCTTCGGAACTGACCCTGACGGCGCACGATGGGCTCGCAGTCGCGACTTGGTAGACGCCGGCGATGAAGGCTCGCGTCTGTTTGCCTTCGGCGCCAATTCGAGTGGTACCCTCCTCGCCCGGGGTGCCTTCGTTGGAGATCTCGATGTTGTTCGACCCAGTGGTGAGGTTCTTGCCGGCGCCCGTTCCAACCGCGACGTTGCCTGAACCCGTGGTGTTGGCGATCAACGTATCGACACCCTCGGCGACGTTGTTGTTGCCTTCCGTGTTGGCGTCGAGCGCGTCCACACCGGCTGCGATGTTGTTTTCGCCGACAGTGTTCGAGAACAGTGCTGTCGTGCCGAATGCCACGTTGCTGCTGCCCGTGACGTTCAACGCCAAAGAGCTGCTGCCGTCTGCCACGTTGTCGTGACCGGTCGCGTTCGAGAGCAGTGCGTTGCTACCAGTCGCGACATTTCGTTCGCCCGTCGTGTTCGAAATGAGTGCTTCGCTACCCACCGCTACGTCGTTGCTGCCTTCTGAGTTCGAGCGCAACGCGCTGAAGCCGTCCGCAACGTTCGCGCTTCCGGTGCTATCACCGAGAAGTGCTCGGCTGCCGTTTGCGACGTTGTCCTTGCCTGTCGTATCGAAGCTGAGCGCTTCCGCGCCGACGGCGACGTCCTGCCCGCCGATCACGTGGCTCCATTCGCAGTTGCCGTAATACAGATTGTCGAGACACAGATCTCCGAGACTGTCGGAGTAAGTCGGCGCGCCTGTGCTTTCAATCTTCGCCTGGCTCACCCCGGTACCCAAAGCCAAAATCACGGTCGCTGTGGTGGTAGCCAGAGCTCCAGTCCGCCCCAGCGCCGAAAGTCCCCGAAAGCCCGACATCGCTAGACCTCCCCCAACCGGGGCGGGCCCGATGCTCCGCCCAATCGCCCAAGTCAATCACTTCGACCTCCAGCACGTGACACCGACGCATGGGACTCGAGCGTGGCGGCAGGGTTTCGCGGCGGCCACGCGCGCCAGACTGCATCGCGCCCCAGCATCGCCCTGCGGCTGAGTCTTGATGGCTTTGCTCAAGCGCGCGGGATGGTTGAGTGCCCCCGCCAGGAGTCGAACCTGGATTTACCGCTTAGGAGGCGGTCGTCTTATCCATTGGACTACGAGGGCGCCGTTGGCCAGTTGCGGCCGCTCGGCCAGAGGCTAGCGGCGCCCGGCCGCGCCGTCACGGGCTGATAGCCATCGCGCCCGCGGCTCGGGCGCAACGCCGGTCTCAGCCCGCGCGCCGTTCCTCCTCCTCCACCGTGCGTTCGGCCGCCGGTAGCGCTTCGAGGCGAGCGTCGGGGATCGTCTGACCGCTCTCGACCGACAGCCCGTAGGTCCCGGCCGCGAGCCTGGCCTCCGCGCGGTCGATCGCCTCCAGATCCTCGCGGAGCTCTTCGCGGCGACCCACCGCAAGCTCATCCTCGTACAGGTTCTCCGAGCCGAGTTCGCCCGGCTCTCGTTGCTCGCCTCCCTCGAGCAGCCCGTCGCCCTGGAGTCCCGCGAGCTCCCGCTCGATGCGTGAGCGCTCGCGTGCCAGCAGCTCCCGGGCGTGCTGTGCGTCCATTTCTGAAGGGTATTCGCTTACCGAGCCGTCGGTCGGCGAACCGCTAGGTGAGCGGTTCCGACGCGCTGCCCGTGCTCTCCGCCGCGAGCCGTTCGAGCGGCTCGCCGACGAGGCGGTGTGTGATCCAGGTGTCCAGCGTGCCGGCGCCGAGGCCACGGTAGAAGCCGAGCGCGAGCTCGTTCCAGTCGAGCGCACACCACTCCAGGCGCACGCCGCCGCGCTCGCGCAGACGCGCGGCGACCGCGGACAGCAGCGCGCGGCCGGCACCCTCGCCGCGATGCTCTGGACGCACGAAGAGGTCCTCCAACCAGATGCCCTCGGCGGCGAGGAAGCTCGAGAAGGTGGAAAAGAACACCGCATAGCCGATCGCCTCAGAGCCGCGCTGCGCGATCAGCGCCTCGGCCGCCGGACGCTCGCCGAACAGCGCGTCCGCCAGCTTCTCCTCGCTCGCGCTCAGCTCGCTCTCGAGCTGCTCGTACACCGCGAGCTCCCGAAACAGCTCGAGCAGCACGCTCACGTCCGCGGGAGTCGCAGGACGGACGACGAGCTGCTCGGCGTTAGAGGGAGACATCTCAGGCGACCCTATCGGGGCGGTCGGGGTAGACGTCGTCGATCGTCGTGAGCGCCACGTAGGGGGCGCGTGCCCGCGCTTCGATCGCGGCCGCGCCTCCGGCGAGCCGGTCGAGCACGCTCACCACACCGCAGATCTCGTGACCGGCCTCGTGCAGGGCGTCGATCGCAGCGATCGTGGAACCCCCCGTAGTCACCACATCCTCAACCACCACGCAGCGATCCCCGGCGTCGAGCTCCGGCCCCTCGATACGGCGTTGCAGTCCATGCGCCTTGACGTCCTTGCGGATGTAGAACGCCTTGGCGCGGGCTCCGCCGGCCAGCGCCGCGCATGCAACGGCGTCGGCGCCCATCGTCATACCGCCGACCGCGGTGCCACCCCAATCGCGGACCCGCGCCGCCAGCAGCACCGAGAGCGCCGCAAAGCCCTCCGGGCGCAGGATCGCACGCTTGGCGTCGACGTAGTACTCGGCGCGCCTGCCGCTCGTGAGCGTGACCTCGCCGATCACCAGAGCGTGAGCTCGCAGCTCATCGACCAGGCGCGCGCGGGCCGAGGAGGTGTGGGTCGTATGTTCGTCGACGCCATCCACGCGGCAACCTAATCTAGCGTTGTGCTCGGGCTCGCCCGCCTGATGAGGCTCGCCTCGATCGTGATCTGTCTGATCGTGGTCGTCTCCTTCACGGTGTTCGCCGTGGACCAGACCGGCAACGCCTCAGACCACCAGCAGGAACAGCTGAGCGGCACTCCGGTCCACAACGGGTCGAGCCCCGCGGCGAGCACCTCGAGCGGCGCGCCTGCGCCGAGCGCAGCCACCCCCTCGCACGAGAGCGGTCTGCACAGGACGATCGACGACGTCTCGAATCAGCTCACCTCGCCGTTTTCGGGCGTGCTCTCGAGCAGCAGCAGCGAATGGGCGATTCGCGGCGTCAATGTGCTGTTCACGCTGCTCGTCTACGGCTTCGGTCTCGGCTACCTCGCGCGGGTGATCCGCGTGCGGGCCTAGCCGGCCCGCACGGCGCCGCCGACGACGGCGTCGGCCGCTCCTCAGGGGCCGGCGTTGCTGCGCACGTGAGTCGACCCGCCGCCTTCTTCGTTGTAGACGTCGACAGGCGTCCCTTCGTGCACCCATGCATATACCGCGGGCGCATCGGGGATGGGGATTCGCAGACAGCCGTGGCTCGCCGCGTAGGTGGGCACTTCCGGATAGCCGTGAATCGCGTAACCGCGGATGAAGTAGTTGGAATCGACCATTCCCTCGGTGTTCACCCCAGGCGTCTTCATGTACACGCGAAAGCGTCCGATGACCGTGGGGGTGGACGGCTTGCCCGAGCTCATCGTGTACAGCCTCACGACGCGACCGCCCGGCCCGATCTCGGCGAGCACCTGGCGGGTCAGGTTGCCCTCCACATGGCGGCCGTCGCGCCTGTAGCGGACATGAAAGCTGCCCGCACCGCGGGCGAGCCGTTCGAAAACGCCACGGCCCGCGTAGCCGGTGCGTTCGAGGCCGGTCATCTTGCGGTAGGCGATCACCGCGTTGGCCGTTCCTTCATCGAACACGCCCGACAGCGGAACCGCGTAGTGAAGGGCGTTCAGCTCCGACTGCAATAGCCGCACCGACGCCCCCGTCATCCCGGGGCCGAGGCTCGTGTGCACGTAGCTGATTTCCGGCGCGCTGCCAGCGAACTGCGCCTGCTGCGCCGTCGCGTAGTGCACCACGCGAACCTTGATCACGCCGGCTCGCCCGCTGCTGAAGCTGAAGTGGAACTTCCCCTTGCCGCCCGTGCCGGGCGTTACCGCGAGCTGCTCGACCACGATCTTCTGGCCATCGCGGTAGATGCTCACCTTGACCGTCTGGCCGTCCACGAACGGCGAGACGATTCCCTGGTAGGCGATCCGCTGATCGACCATCGCAAACGGCGGGCTGCCGCCGGCTTTCTGCAACGACACCGACACCGCGCCCGCCGCGGGAGCCACAGGGGGGACTGGCGTGGGAGCGGTGGTGGGCGTCGTCGGCACCGGCGCGGTCGGCGTTTCCGCGAACGCTGGGGCGCCATGCGCCGCGAGAGTGAGCAACACGGCGAGGGGCGCGAGCGCGGCGCGGGAGACTCTCATTGCGCGCACGATCCTATGCGTCCCACGCGACGAATGAAGGTGGTGAGGCGATCAACCCCAGCCGGCGAGCAGCGACCACGAGGCCGGCGATCCCGGCCCACGATGCGATGAACAGCACTAGCCATCCTCCCACGCTGAAGTTTTCGAGGCTTGCGAAGGCGAGCGTGTTGTTCAGCGAATGCACCGCGAAGCACGGATACAGCGAGCCGGTGCCGCGATACAGCAGGCACAGCCCGAAGCCGAGCACCGCCAGCGGTACGAGGTCGAGTGCCGGCGCCGAGCCGGCGTGCACACCGCCGAACAGGACTCCGGTGATGAGCGCGGCCGGAAGCGTGCCGCTCCAGCCGCGCAGCGCGGTGAATATGTATCCGCGAAACAGGATCTCCTCGCATACCGGCGCGACCACGCACGTGATCAGCGCGCTCAGCACGAGCAGCGTTGCGCTGTCGCTGGAGCCGAGCTGTTCGAGGATCTTGTCTTCGCCGGGATGAACGAGCTGCACCCACGCCTCGTCGAGGAGGATGAAGGCACCCAGCACGCCGAACACCATCATCACGACCGTGCGCAGGCGCACACTCGGCGGGCGCAGGCCAAGCTGCCACGCGTGAAAGGCGCGGCCGCCGAGATGCCCGCAGAACACGGCCGCGAGAATGAAGCCCACGTCCTGCACGAACGTGTCCGCGAGTGTGATCCCGGGCGGAGTGTGGGAGCTCGTGATGCTGACACCCAGCGCTGCGGCAGGGATGTCGACGACGACTGCGCCCACGAACGCGAGCACAAGGCCGACGATCAGCGCGACTGGCGCGGTCCACGCCGGCCACGGCCGGAACTCCTCCACCGCTACGCCACCCAGTGCCAGGTGGCGAACTGGCCCACGAAGAAGATCATCAGCAACGTGGACGCGATCAGCACCGGCCACACTGCGCGCGGGCGCCTCGTGAGCCACGCCGCCAGACCAATGCTGAGCGGGAACAACACCACCATGTAGCGCGGCAGCGACATCAGGGGCTGCGCGGTCACGGGATAGGACAGCGGAAGCGCGAGCGCCGCCAGCACATACGCGCCGTAGGCGAACGGAAGCCTGCGAAACACACCGAGCAGGAGGGGAACCGCGGCGATCAGGAAGGCGGCGTTCTCGAGGTTGTGCCCGGCGGCGATGAACGGACTGCCGAACGGCGCTTCGGGGAAGTACAGGTGCGCACGCTGGAAGGAGAGCAGCTGGCGGGCTCCCTCGAACGCCGCGCGCAGCCCGTCCCAGGCGCCCACGTATGGCCCCACGAAGTGCCTTCCCCATGCCTGCTCGGTGTGAAACGGGCCAAGGAAGTGGCCCCCGGAGAGAGCGAGCCAGCCGCCGTACAGCGCGAAGCCGGCGGGCAGCAAAGCAAGCCACAGCATGTCCGCACGCGGGCGGTAGCGCGGCAACAGGCGCCGCGCGAACGCACCCGCCCAGGCGAAGTCCGCGGGACGGTCTGCACGCGGGCCATACAGGTAGAGCAGGAGCGCTGGCACCGCGAGCATCAGGCCGGTGCTGCGCGTCGCGCCGGCCAGCGCGCCCGCCACGCCCACCAGCGCCCAGCGGCCATGGCGTGCGCACCAGAAGAAAGCCACGGTGAGCGCGAGGTACAGCGACTCCGAATAGACCGCCGAGAAGAAGAGCGCCATCGGCGAGAAGGCGATCAGCAGCACCGCGAGGCGAGCGGTCCGCTCGGCAGCCGCCGTGCCCGTCCCGCGATGGCCGCCTTCTCCGGCGACGCTGCCAGCTCCGGCGAGCTCGAGCGTCGTGAGGCGGTGAATGCCGTACAGCGCGAGCGCGAACGCCGCGAGCGACACGAGCACGCCCGCGATGATCAGCGGCACGTAGGCGAGCGCAACGGCCCGCAGCACGAGCGGGTAGAGAGGGAAGTAGGCGGTTCGCGTCGCGGTCAGCGCGCCAAGGCTCGGCTCATAGCCCCAGTGCGCGATCACCAGGTACCAGTCGGAGTCCCAGCGCGCCACCGGGGAGACCAGGATGTCGCCGAGCCGCCCGAAGCCATGCGTAACGCCGGGCGGGTTGAACGCGTTGCGGGCAGGGCCGAAGCCGAAGCTCACGACCGTGAGGACGCCCGCGACGAACACGAGCAGCCGCGAGCTCCACAGCGCGCGCCAGCTGTCACGCACCGCGGTCAGCTGTCCCGCGTCGAGCGCGTCGAGGCGAAGCGTCCTCGAGGCAAACCGGCGAATCGAGGCGGTCCGCCGCGCGCCTCGAGGCGGGGGATCCCCGGCCGCGGGGACGCGGCCGCCCGGGGAATTGCGGGGGAGAGCGCGCTCGCCTGCGCTCTCGACGATTGCCAGCTCGGCGGTGTCGGGGTTCATGGGGTCCTACACCGAGCGTATAGACGCGCTGCGATGTTTACGGCAGGAAATCACAAGATGGCGCGGTAATCTCGAATTTCGCGAGATGTCCCGACAGGCACGACAACGCCGCCGCAGGCACGGCGGCAGCACGGCCACGCGTACGCTGCTCATCGTCGCAGGCGTGAGCGCCACGGCGCTTGCGATCGCAGCGGTCGCGGCGGTCGCCTATGTCGTCGGCGTGGTGCACGAAACGCCACGGCTGTCATCGCTGCACGCGGCGCTGACCGGCGGCTCCTCGCAGGTTTACGCCGCCGACGGCACGCGCCTCGGCTTCATCCAGTCCGAAGAGCTTCGCAGTCCCGTGGGCTGGAGCGACATTCCGGCGAACCTGCGCAACGCGACGGTCGCAATCGAGGACCAGCGCTTCTACAAACACAGCGGCATCGACGTCACCGGCCTGTTCCGCTCGGCGATCAAGGACGTCACCAGCGGCTCGGCGCTGCAGGGAGGCTCGACGCTCGAGATGCAGCTCGTGCGAAACCTCTATCTCGGCAACGACAACCGCACGCTGCACCAGAAGATCGAGGAGGCGAAGCTCGCGGTCGAATACGCCGAACGCCACAGCAAGCGCGAAATCCTCACCAACTACCTCAACAGCGTCCCCTATGGCACGATCGGCGGGCAGACCGCGATCGGCGTGCAGGCGGCGGCGCGGATCTTCTTCGACAAACCCGCCTCCCAGCTGAACCTCGCGCAGGCAGCGCTGCTCGCGGGACTGCCGCAGGCGCCCTCCCAGTACAACCCGTTCCTCGACGCCTCCGCGGCCAGGGAACGGCGCAACGAGGTACTGAGCAAGATGGCCGAACTTCACTACGTCTCGGCCGCGCAGGCGTCCGCGGCGGAGGCTTCACCGCTGCAGGTGAAGTTGGGCAACTACTACTCCCAGCGACGCGAGAGCTTCTTCTTCGAATACGTGCGCCAGCAACTGATCAACCGCTACGGAAAGCGCACGGTCGAACAGGGTGGGCTGAAGGTCTACACGACTATCGACCTGCGCATGCAGGGACTCGCCCGCAAGGCAATCGCCGAAGTGCTCAACGAGCCGGGAGACCCGGCCGCCGCGATCGTGACGCTCAACCCGCACAACGGCGACATCGAGGCGATGGCCGAGTCCAAGAGCTACAGCCAGTCACAGTTCAATCTCGCCGCCGACGGTCACCGCCAGCCCGGCTCGACGTTCAAGGCGATCGACCTCGCCGACGCGCTCTCGCGCGGCGTGGACCCCAACAGCACCTTCTACGTCTCCAAGGAACTCACCGAAGGCTGGCTGCCCGCGTACCCGACCTACCCGGTGAAAACGTTCGATGGCACCTACAAAGGGCGCATCAACCTGGTCCAGGCCACGCTCGCATCGGACAACACCGTCTACGCCCAGCTCGCGGCCGACCTGGGCGAGGAAACGATCACGCACATGGCCTACCAGATGGGCGTCAAGACGCACCTCTCGAGCCTCGCCGCGGAAGCGCTCGGTGGTCTGACCTACGGCGTGACCCCCCTTGAAATGTCGGTTGTCTACGCGACGCTCGCGGACGGCGGCTGGCGAAACGCGCCGATCGCGATCACCAAGGTCGTGTTTCCCAACGGTCACACCGACTCCAACTGGGGAACACCTCAGCGTGTGAAGGTGCTGAGCGAAGCGATCACGGGCGAGGAGAGCAACATCCTCCACCAGAACGTGCTCGGCGGCACCGCGGTGAACTCGGCCATCAACTGCCCGACCGCGGCCAAGACCGGGACAACGAGCGAACTCGCAGACGCGTGGCTCGACGGGTACAACTCGGAATTCTCGACCGTCGTGTGGATGGGCTATCCCAACAAACGCGTGCCGATGACAGACGTCCACGGTGAAGCGCAGCAGGGGGGCCGCCTGCCTGCGGTGATCTGGCACGACTACATGTCGGCGGCCACCGAAGGGAAACCGTGCGCCCCGTTGAACACCTCGAGCGAAGGTATCTCCTACCGGCCGTTCTACGGCAAATTCGCTGCGACCGGAGAAGAAGCCGAACCGGAACCCATCCCCGGCTCACACGCGCACGGACACAAAGGGGCTGCCCATGGGCGCAAAGCTCCCCAGGAACGCGCGAGCATCGAAATACAAGAAGCGCCGCCGCCTGCGGCAAAAGCACCGAGCGCACCCCCGCCACCCTCCTCGCCGCCCGGGCCGACCGTGAACAGAACAGGCGGCGCGGGACCGGGTTAGGGAGCGATCGCGCGCACGTCAAGGACCGTTTCGGGGCACGCGCTGGTAGTTTGAGTCATATACGGCAAACAACGGCGGCCGCGATCGCGAGAGCGGCTGCCAGATGGGACTGGCGTTGGCAAAGGAGGACAAGGTTGAATTCGAGGGCGAGGTGATCGAGGCGCTGCCGAACGCGATGTTCCGCGTGAAGCTCGACAACGAGCACGTCGTCCTTGGGCACGTCGCCGGCAAGATGCGACGCTTTCGCATCCGCATCCTGCCGGGAGATCGCGTGCGCGTCGAGCTCTCTCCGTATGACCTGGACCGAGCGCGGATCGTCTACAGGCACCGCTGAAGGCAACGCCCGAGCTCTCCCTGATCGAATCCATCGCGGCAGAGCTGGCCGCCTCGGCGAACGCCAGCTCTCGTGCCGGCGATGCGCATTCCTCGAAGCTTCTACGCGGGATCGGCGATGACGCGGCGGTGGTGGTTGCACGGCCGCTGTGCGTGACCTCGGTGGACGCGATGGTGCAGGACGTGCACTTCCGCCTCAACGACGGCTGGGCGACGCCCGCGGAGGTCGGCTGGCGCGCGCTCGCCGGTGCGCTGTCTGACCTTGCCGCGATGGGCGCCGATCCGGGCGAGGCCTACATCGTGCTCGGCATCCCACCGCGCTTCACACAGGCGCGAGCGCTCGAGCTCGTGCGCTCGGCGAGCGAGCTGGCGGCACGCACCCAGACGATCATCGCGGGCGGCGACGTGGTCGGCGCGCCCGTGCTCACCGTGTCGGTCACCGCCGTCGGATGGGCCGAGCGCGCCGAGCAGCTCGTCGGGCGCGACGGGGCCGTGCCGGGCGATCTGGTCGGCGTCACCGGCAGCCTTGGCGGCGCCGGAGCCGCGCTCGCGGTGCTCGAAAAGCGGGCCTCGCGCAGTGCCGCGGCCGAGCCTGCGCTGGCGAGGGCGCGGCAACCATGGCCGCGCCTTGCCGAGGGCCGTGCCCTGGCGGCGGCCGGCGTGCACGCCATGATCGACCTGTCCGACGGCCTCGCCACCGACGCAGCGCACATCGGCCGCGCCAGCGAGGTGAGCCTGCGCATCGATCTCGCATCGCTGCCACTCGCCCCGGGAGTCGCGGAGGTCTGCGCGGAGCTCGGCGAGCAGCCCGCGACGATGGCCGCTGCGTCGGGCGAAGACTACGAGCTGTGTTTCTGCGCAGCGCCCGCCGAGCGCGCCCGGGTTGAGCGGGCGGCGCACGAGGCGGGGGCGTCGCTCACCTGGGTCGGCGAGGTGCTCGAGGGAGCGCCGGGGGCGACGCTAAGAGGAGAGCGGGGGGAGGACCTGCGGATTGAGGGGTACGAGCACCGCTGGTAGCGGCCGAGGGCTGGAGCTCGGCGGATGCGCCCGCGGCGCCGCGATCGGTCGCGGCGTCTCGCCGCCCGGGAGCCTTGCGGCGGCGCCCACCGGCACGGTGCGCGCCAGCCTCGCGTAGACCAGCAGCCGTTTTTCGGCGCTGTACAGGGGAGTGCAGGCGGATAACACGAGCCGGCTGTAGCCGACTTCGGCGACCGCCGCCTGCACGTCGTAGGGCGAGACCACGCGCTGGCCCGTGACGGTATAGGTGAAGTGCGCGTAGGGCATGTCGAGCGCGATCTTCGAGCCGGGCCTGAGCGCGTCGATGTGGCGGAACGGCGCAAGGAAGGTCGTACGGTGCCCAGCGATCGCGGTCGTCCCGCCGAGGCCGGGAAAGCGGGTCTGCGGGTACACGCCGGGGCCGCTCTCGAGCGCGCTGGTGTTGGTCCCGAAGACCACCACGAAGTTCGCGCCGATACGGGGGATCGAGATGCGCCCCACCGCGCTGCCGACGCCGGCGTGGCTTTGCAGCGTGCGTGCCAGCAGCGCGATGCGCGCCTGCTCGTCGGCCAGCGACGCGAGGGTACGCCGCACCAGCGGAGCGGGCACGGCACGTTCCTCGGTGCGGAGCGCGTCGCGCAGGCCCGACTGGCGCAGTTTCGCGTACAGCGCCGAGATCGGCTCCTGCCACACGAACGTGACCGCCGCGTCGATCAGGACCAGCACCCCGAACAGCATCAGCACGTACGCGAGCACCCGCGAGAGCCTCGCCGAACGGGACCTCCGTGCAGGGCTCGTCCGCGGCCGGTTCGAGCCGGCCGCCGAGCGGTCCGCGTCCTTGCCCACATCCGCGTCCCGCGAGCTGTCGAGCCTGAGCACGACCACGCGGTCCTCATGTTCATCCACCAAGCGGACGTCAGACCCGCTCGGGACATCGTTTTTGCGCGGCCGGCGCGTAGTCCAGGCCATCTCGTGCACGTAACGGATTATGGCTACTCAGCGGTGCAGTGCCGACTCGGTGCCGCCGAGCGACCCCGGTCCGGCGTAGGAGAGCGGCCCGCGAATCGAGATCTCGATCGGATCACCAGTTGCGCTCTCCTCGCGGACCGCAGGCCGCCTGAGCGCGAGCATCGCCGCGACGACCGCGCAGCCGAGCGCGAGGCTCCACAGCACCGCCGTGCCCAGGCCGACGTGCCCACCCGAGAGCAACAGCACGACCATCCACGCGCTCGCGCCCACGCCGAGTCCGAGCGCGTGGGAGTAGAAGGCGACGAGCAGCAGCGCCGGTGCGGCGCCCGCCATCACGAGCACGGCCGAGATCACCCTCCGCGGCCGCAGACCCGCCGCGAGCAGCAGCCACAGGTGCAGCGCCGGGACGAGCAGCAGCGCGGCAAACGGGTTGCTCACCCAGGCGACGAAGGCGACCCCCAGCAGCACGAGCAGCATCGGCACGGCGGCGGCCTCGGCGTCCCCTCGCGGGCGAATACGTCGCGCCAGCTCACGCCACAACAGCCAGGCGAGCACGAAGATCAGCAGGAGCGCGCCGATGGCCTTGTAAGCAACCGCGCCGGTGTGGAGCGCAGCGGACGCGACCGGCGCGGGCGGCGCCGGGATCGCTCCGCTCAGCCCGAGCAGGCGTGCGAGCAGCGCGCACGCCACGAACGGCATGGCGCAGCTGAGCGTCCATAGCGTCCAGCGCGCCACAGGAACGCGCCGGCGCCGCAGCCGCGCGAGCCCGTCGAGGGCGACGATCGCGGGCCCGAGCAGCAGCATCAGCGCGAGCAGGCGCACCGCCCAGGCGGGCAGCGTCTTGTGCGCAAGCACCACGCTCGTCTCGGCCGCCGGCGAGACATCGGGCGCACCGTCGAGAGCATCGACGGCGGCGAGCACGCCGCGGCCAAGCCCTTCGAGGCGTTCGCTGCTCACCGCCTCCGATGCCGAGGGGCCGCGTTCGCCGGAGGCCTGCAGGAGCACCGCCGGTATCCCGGCGGCATTGAGCGGCCCCTGCTCGCCGGTCGTGAACGGTACGGCGAGGTGCGCGAGCTGACCGAGCGTGCTCGGCGAGCCCGGATGGATCTGGGCCTGCGCTGCGATCGCGTCGCTGACGGTGCGCTGGAGTACCAGCGGCGCGGTGCCGTAGCCGTCGGAGTAGGGCACCACGAGCGGTGCGCGCAGCCGCTCGCCGGCGAGATCGCCGAGCACGATCGCGGCATCGAGCGGCACGTGCAGGCCGGCGGCGAGCGAGCTGACGCCGGCGCCTCCAGCACCGCCCGCGTCGGTGGAGGCGATGATGATCGTGCGCCTGGTCGCGCGCGAGGCGAACACGCGGGCGAGCTCGAGCAGGACCGCTGTCCCCGACAGCTCCGCCCGCGAGCCGGCCGCGGAGGCGTCGCGATGCGCGAGTAGCAGGATCGGACTGGCGTTGGTCGAGCCGGGTCGCTGCGCGATCACCGTGAGCAGCTGGCGCGAACCTTCGACCGTGTCGCCTTCGTAGCTTTCGAGGCGCACCGAGAATCCGCCGCGCGTTGGGGCCGCCGAGGCCTTTCAGCTCGCGCGCGAGGTGCGCCGCGAGCCGCTCGTCGCCCACGCTGCCCGGACGTCGGTCGGGATACGCGCGGGCGAGCTGGGAGAGCTCGGAGAACGCCCTCGTGCCGTCGAACGCGTCGGGCGCGAGGGTCGAGGTGTCGCCGTGGCCACGCGCGCCGAGCGAAAACGCGGCCACGACGAGCGCGAGCACGAGCGGCACGAAGGCCAAGACGGTAGAGGCGGCCGTTGAGCATGCGAGCTAAGACCTTAGTCAGACTGCGCGCCGCGGCACCGCGTGCAATGCCGCAACATGCGCCCTCGACGGGGCCGCCCGGAAAGCACTCGAGGGCGCGCATCGCCCGCGCTTTGGCGCGGTTTAGGTATCGTGCCGCCGCGTGCTCCAGCCGGTAGCAGTAGGCCACAAGGCGCTCGCCGATTACACCCACATCTGCGGTCGCGCGCTGATCGCCGAAATCCGCGAGCTGGCCGAGCCGCTCGCGGGCAAGAAGGTCGTGCACATCTCCGCCACCGCCTTCGGCGGCGGGGTCTCGGAGATCCTCTACGCGCTCGTGCCGCTGATGCGCGACGTGGGCCTGGAGTGCGAGTGGCAGGTCATCTACGGTCGCGAAGAGTTCTTCAACGCAACCAAGCTCATGCACAACGCGCTGCAGGGAGCGCCGCAGGACCTCGACGAGGAGCAGTGGGCGACGTGGCTGCGCTTCGGCGAGATCAACGCGCGCGAGCTCAGCGACGGATGGGACGTCGCGCTCGTGCACGATCCGCAGCCGGCCGCGCTGCGCCAGCTCGTCCCCGAGAAGGCGCGAGGCTGGGTGTGGCGATGCCACATAGACCTCTCGACTCCCAACCCCCGCACGATCGCGCGACTGCTGCCCTACATCGGGCTCTACTCGCATTCGCTGTTTCACATGCGCGAGTACGTTCCGAAGGGGATGGGCGGGAATGTGCACGTGGTGCCGCCCGCGATCGACCCGCTCACGCCGAAGAACATGGCGCTCTCCCCCGAAGACGCGGCCTTCGTGTGCGGGCAGTTCGGTATCGATGTGGACCGGCCGCTGATGTGCCAGGTCTCGCGCTTTGACCCATGGAAGGACCCGCTCGGGGTGATCGACGCCTACCGCGTCGTGAAGAAAGCGATGCCCGATGTGCAACTCGCGCTGGTCGGCTCGATGGCGAGCGACGACCCCGAGGGATGGGATTTCTTCAACGCCACGATCGCCCATGCCGACGGCGATCCCGACATTCACATCCTCAACAACTTCAACAACGTCGGAGCGATCGAGGTGAACGCGTTCCAGTCGCACTCCGATGTGCTGATCCAGAAGTCCACGCGTGAGGGCTTCGGGCTGACCGTGTCGGAGGCGATCTGGAAGGGGCGCCCGTTCGTGGGCGGGAACGTCGGCGGCATTCCCCTGCAGATCGAAGACGGCATCACCGGCTTCCTCGTCTCGACCGCCGAGGAGTGCGCCGAGCGCACGCTTGAGATCATCGAAGACCCGGAGCTGGGACGGGCGCTCGGGCGGCGCGGAAAGGAGCATGTGCGCGAGCATTTCCTTATGCCCCGCTATCTGCGAGATTACCTACGCATCTTCCACGAGCTAGGGACATGAGCAGCGGACCGGCACAGCGAGCCTCGCTTGTGCTGGTGAGCAACCGCGGTCCGGTGACCTTCCATGCGGGCGGCGAGGTGCAGCGCGGCTCAGGCGGACTGGTGACCGCGCTGACCGGGATCGCCTCGCATCGCGAAGGCACCTGGATCGCCTCGGCGATGAACGAGTACGACGCGGCGGTCTCGCGCGAAAACGGCGGCAGGGCCTTCCCCGTGCGCTCACCCGACGGCGGCGAATACGACGTGCGCCTCGTCGTCAGCGAGCCGGAGGCCTACGACCGCTTCTACAACGTGTTCGCGAACCCGATGCTGTGGTTCATCCAGCATTATCTGTGGGACCTCTCCAATGCGCCGGACATCCGGCGCGGCGAGATCGAGGCGTTCGAGTTCGGCTACAACGTCGTCAACGAGGACCTCGCGCGCGCGGTCGTCGAGGAGATCGAAGACCACGAGCAGCCTGTGGTGATGGTGCACGACTATCACCTCTACACGCTGCCGGACCTCGTGCGCCGGGCCCGGCCGGACGTGTTCCTGCACCACTTCGTGCACATCCCGTGGACGCAGCCCGATTCCTGGCGGGTGCTGCCCTCGCGCATCCGCTACGAGATCTTCGCGGGCCTGCTGGCCAACGACATCATCGGCTTTCACACGCGCCCCTACAGGCACAACTTCCTGCAGTGCTGCCGCGATTTGATGAGCCTCGACGTCGACTTCGAGCGCGGCATCGTCCGCTTCGGCGAGCGCGAAGTGTGGGTCAGGGCATACCCCCTGCCGATCGACCACAAGGCGACGCGCCTGCTCGCGCAGCGCGATCGCGTAAGACACTTCGAGCGCGAGCTGCTGCGCCGCCGCCGCGACTTCCTGATCCTGCGCGTGGACCGTGCGGATCTCTCGAAGAATGTGCTGCGCGGCTTCTCGGCGTTCGACCTGTTCCTCGAGCAGCACCCTGAGTTCAACGAGCGCGTGACGTTCCTGGCGCAGATGATGCCCTCGCGAACCGACGTGCCCCAGTACGCCGAGTACCTGGAGCGCATCGAGGCGCTGGTCGCAGTAGTGAACCACCGGCACGGCACGCCGGACTGGATGCCGATCCAGCTGAAGCTGCGCGACGATCTCGAGGAGGCGGTCGCGGCGTACAAGCATTACGACGTGCTGATCGTCAATGCGATGTTCGACGGGATGAACCTCGTTGCCAAGGAGGGGCCGCTCGTCAACGAACGCGACGGCGTCTCGATCCTCTCCGAGAACACCGGCGCCCACGAGGAGCTCGGCTCCTACGCGCTCTCCGTGAACCCGTTCGACATTCAGGAGACTGCCGACTCGATCTACGCCGCTCTGACGATGGACCCGGGCGAGCGCCGCCGCCGCGCGCAGGGACTCGCGGAGATCGTCACCTCACGCGACCCCGGCGACTGGATCGACGAGCAGCTCGCGGACATCGGAGCGAAGGCGAGGACCCGCTAGTCTTTTGCCCTGCGAAGCGCATGAGCCAGTCCCCTCCGATATATGACCTCACCCTCGTGCTCGACCCACGTGTCGAGGAGAGCGCACGCGCCAAGATCGTGGCCGACGCAGTCTCCGCCGTGCAGGCCCAGGGTGAGCTCCTCCGCCACGACGAGTGGGGCGAGCGACAGCTCGCCTACCCGATCGAGCGCAGTTCGAGCGGCGAGTACCACCTGCTGCAGTTCCACGCGGGCAACGTGAACCTGCTGAGTGAGCTGAACCACACCCTGCACATCACCGACGGCATCCTGCGCTTCCGCCTGATCAAGCTGCGCCCGGGAGTCCCGGAGGCGCCGGACATGGGCTCGGCGAGCGCCGCCAGGCCGGCCGAGCAGGCGCCCGCGCCGGCGGCAGGCGAGCCACCGGACGCGGTCGCTGCGCCGCAGGAGGGCGACGCTCCCGACAGCGCTCCGGCTGCGCAGGAGGCGGTCGGGGAGCCCGCCTAGAGATCATGGGGTGGGCCGAGGACATGGGAGACGGGTCGGCGAACCGGAGGACCGACGTGCTGCGAGCCTCCCCGCCGATGTTCGACTCGCGCCTGCTCGATTCGCTCTCGCGAGTGCATCCGGCAGTGCCGGTTCTGATCTTCGCCCCCGCGATCACCTTGATGGCCGCGTGGGGGCTCTCGAAGCTGAGCGTGCCAGCAGCCGCGGGGCTCGCGCTGGCGGGGTACGCGCTGTGGACCCTGTTCGAGTACTGGCTACACCGGCTCGTCTTCCACTTCGAGCCCCAGGACGGGTTCGGCGCACGCTTTCACTGGATCATCCACGGCGTGCACCATGACCACCCCAACGACCCGCTGCGGCTGGTGATGCCCCCGGCCGTGAGCGTGCCCCTCGCGGCGCTGATCTTCGGCATCCTCTACCTGCTGTTCGGGTCGCGCTACGCGCCGGCGATCGCGGCGGGTTTCTTCGCCGGCTACCTGATCTACGACATGACCCACTACTACCTGCACCACTTCCGTCCGCGCGGCCCGCTGGGGCGCATGCTGCGCGAGCGCCACATGCGCCATCACTTCCAGGACGACACGCGCGGCTTCGGCATCAGCGCTCCGTACTGGGACGAGGTCTTCCACACCTCGCCACGCGCGAAGCGTTCTTCGCAATAAGCGTGCTTGCGGAGCGCGCGCTCGAAGGAGGCGCCCGCGGCCCGCTCTAGACTCGACGCAGTAGCCCTGAGGGCTCATACGCCCCGCCGCACGGGCGCCGAACAAGCTGAAAGGACACGCAGTGGCCGCCACCAACATCAACAGAGTCGTGATGACAGGAAACCTGACCGCCGACCCGGAGCTGCGCTCGCTGCCGAGCGGCACCTCGGTGTGCAAGCTGCGCATTGCCTGCAACACGCGCCGCAAGAACGGGAGCACCGGCGAATGGGAGGACAAGCCCAACTACTTCGACGTGACCGTGTGGGGAGCGCAGGGCGAGAACGCGGCGCGCTATTTGACCAAGGGCAGGCCGGTCGCGATCGACGGACGCCTGGAGTGGCGCGAGTGGGAAGCCCAGGACGGCAGCAAACGGCAGGCAACCGATATCATTGCCGACTCGGTGCAGTTCCTGGGCTCGCGCGAAGACGGCTCCGGTGCAGGCGCTCCGGTCGCAGATCGGCAGGCCTACAACGGATCCTCTGACGGCGGCGAGATCCCCGTGGACCAGGGGGACTACCAGCCCGCGCCGGCCACCGGCGGCACCGGTGACGACGACATTCCGTTCTAGCCACAGACAGCGAGGATCTTCGTGCATTCAACCGCAGCCAAGTCCCAGCGCACCCTGCGCGGTGAGCGCTGATGGCCAAAGCGCGTGGTCGCGGCAAGCCGGTTCGCCGGCGCGACAAGAAGGGCGGCCCGGGGAGCGGCAGGCGCAAGCCGTGCCAGCACTGCCGCGACAAGGTTGACCAGGTCGACTACAAGGACGTCGCGTCGCTGCGGAAGTTCATCTCCGAGAAGGGCAAGATCCGCTCCCGGCGCATCACGGGTTCGTGCAGGCGCCACCAGGTGCAGATCGCGCGCGCGGTCAAGCGGGCGCGCGAGCTCGCGCTGCTCCCGTACGTGAACGAGGGCGGCCGCGACGACAACCCCCGTCGCGAGCGCGACCGAGACCGCGAACGCTAGAGATGGCGCGCAGTCTCGTGTCTGGCGCCGGGGAGCGCTGAGGTGCCCGAAGCGATCCTGCTCAAGGACGTCGAGGAGCTCGGCGAGCGCGGTTCGGTGGTCGACGTCTCGAAGGGCTACCTGCGCAACTACCTGATCCCGCGCAAGCTCGCAGAGCCGGCGACGCGCGGGGCGATCGAGACCGTACGCCAGCGCCAGGCCGCGGCCGAGCGGGCGGCGCGCGAAGCGGTGGAGCGTGCGCAGGAGAACATCGGCCTGCTCAACCGCACGGTGCTCACGATCCAGCAGCAGGCCGGCGCCGACGGTCGCCTGTTCGGCTCCGTGACCGCGCAGGACATCGCCAGCGCGATCCGCGAAGCGCGCGGCCTGCGCATCGACAAACGCAACGTGCACCTGCCCGAGCCGATCAAGAACGTGGGCACCTACATGGTCGTGGTCGAGGTGGTCGAGAACGAGACCGCCACGGTCAAGACGATGGTCGTCGCGAAGAGCTAGCGCACGAACGCACGTTCGATCCGAGGCGGCGGGCACACTTGCGGTGTGCACGTACGGTGCTCGCGAACTTGCCCGCGGGAATTCTGCCGAGTTAGCGGAGAGGGCTGCCGGCGCGCCGGGCTCCCAGATCTAGACTCGGCCTCCTCCTCGTCATGAGCGCCTCCTCGACAGCCAACGGAGCACCGAAGGCCCCCGCTGGGGTCATCGCGCCCCCGCACAACCTCGACGCCGAGCAGTCGGTGCTCGGCGCGATCCTGCTCTCCGACCGCTCGCTGTACGCGCTCGTCATCGAAGAGGGGCTGCGACCAGACGACTTCTACCGGGCGCACCACGGCACGATCTACGAGGCGATGCTGTCGCTGTACGGCGAGAGCGAGCCGGTGGACGTACTGACCGTGACCGACCGGCTGCGGCGGACGGGCAAGCTCGACGAGATCGGTGGCGCCGCCGCGGTGGACGAGCTGACGGGGCTCGTGCCGGCGGCCGGACACGCCCGCCGCTACGCGCAGATCGTGCGCGAGAACGCGCTGCTGCGGCGGCTGCTGAAGGCCTCCTACGAGATCCAGGAGAGCGTACTCGGCCATGAGGCGGGTCCGCGCGAGCTGGTCGAGCAGGCCGAGAAGGCGATGCTGGAGGTGGCACGCGACGACCGTCAGCAGGACTTCAGGCGAATCGAGGACGTGCTGCACGAGGAGCTCGACAAGCTGCACAGGCTCTCGCTCGAAGGCACCTCGCTGACGGGCACGCCATCTGGCTTCAAGGACCTCGACGAGATCACCGGGGGCTTCCAGCCGGGCAACCTGATCATCATCGCCGCACGGCCGGCAATGGGCAAGAGCGCGCTCGTCTGCAACATCGCCGAGAACGCGGCGGTCGAGCACGGCCGGCCCGTGGCGCTGTTCTCGCTGGAGATGGCCGAGGCCGAGCTGGCCCAGCGCTTCGTGGCCTCCCAGGCGAGGATCAAGGGAGAGGAGCTGCGCAAGGGGCGTGTCGCCGAGCAGCGTTGGCCGAAGATCCTCGCGGCCAGCCAACGCCTCGCCCGCGCGCAGCTGTGGGTGGACGACTCGAGCGACGTGGGGATGCTCGAGATTCGCGCCAAGGCGCGTCGGCTGCACACCCAGTGCGAGGGCGGGCTGGGCTTGATCATCATCGACTACCTGCAGCTGATGCGCACGGACAGCCGCTACGAAAACCGCGTGACGGCGGTCGGCGAGCTGAGTCGCGGGCTGAAGATCCTCGCACGCGAGCTGGGGGTGCCGGTGATCGCGCTCTCGCAGCTCAGCCGCGCGGTCGAGCAGCGCTCGCCCAAGCGCCCGCAGCTGTCGGACCTGCGCGAGAGCGGCAACCTGGAGCAGGACGCCGACCTCGTGATGTTCATCTACCGCGACGAGTACTACGAGCAGGACTCCGAGCGCCCGGGCGAGGCGGACCTGATCATCGCGAAGCATCGCAACGGCGCAACCGGCGAGGTCACGCTGACCTTCCAGAAGGAGTACCCGAAGTTCATGAACTACGCCGGCGAGCGCTACTCGCAGTGAGCGAGCTGCACGTGCCCGAGGAGCTCCGAGCGGAGCTGACGGTTCAGCGTGGCCGGCGTGAGGCGAACAGCTGCCCCGCCGGACGCTGCGACGGCAGCGGCTTCGTCGTGGACGAGGCGACGAACACCGCGACCGACTGCGAATGCCGCGCCGCGCGGATCGCGGGCGCACGCACGCGCAGCCTCGCCGGGCGCATCCCGCGCCGCTACAGCGGTGCCTCCTTCGAGCGCTCGCCGGTGAGCGACATCGCCCGCGTCGCTCCCGACCAGATCCGCCAGGTGCGCCGCTACGTAAACGACATCGAGCGCAATCTGGACAGCGGCCGAGGCCTGTGGATCCAGGGCGACGTCGGCACGGGCAAGACGACGCTCGCGATGATCGTCTCCAAGGCGGCGCTTGCCGCGGGACGCTCGGTGGCGATCTACTCGCTGCCGCGCCTGTTGAACCTGCTGCGCGAGTCGATCGAGTCAGACCGCGGGCTGCTCGACCTGCTCGACCGCCTCAGCGCCGTCGACCTCCTGCACATCGACGACCTGGGTGCGGAGAACCGCACCGACTGGGTGCTCGAGCAGCTGTATTCGATCGTCAACGCTCGCTATGAGGCCGAGCGGGCGATCGTGGCGACCACGAACGTGATGCCCGATGAACTGGATGCGCGACTTGGCGCGCGCACGGTCTCGCGGCTCGTGGAGATCTGCGGAGACCCGATCGCGCTGTACGGCGATGACAGGCGCCGCGAGTATCGCGCCGAGCGACTCTAAACTCCTCTCGGCATGCCGGGCATGGTGATAGTGGGAGCCCAGTGGGGCGACGAGGGCAAGGGCAAGGTGACCGACCTGCTGGCCGAGCACGCCGACGCCGTGGTGCGCTTTCAGGGAGGCAACAACGCGGGCCACACGATCGTGCGCGGCGAGGAGGAGTGGAAGCTGCACCTGATCCCCTCGGGGATCCTCTATCCCGGCAAGCGCTGCGTGATCGGCAATGGCGTCGTGATCGACCCGCGCGTGCTGATCGACGAGCTCGACGGGCTGCGCGCGAAGAGGGTCGACGTGAGCGGGCTTCGCATATCGGCCAACGCGCACCTGATCATGCCCTACCACCTGCTGCTCGACTCGGCCGGCGAGGCGCGCCTGGGTCGCCTGCAGATCGGCACGACCCGCCGTGGCATCGGCCCCTGCTACGCCGACAAGGCCGCCCGGCTCGGCATCCGCGTGCAGGACCTGCTCGACGAGAAGATCCTGAAGAAGAAGATCGTGGCGGCGATGGAGCCCAAGCGCCTCTCGCTGCGCCCGTTCGAGAAGGACCCCGCGCTCGATCTGCACACGATGACCGAGGAGTACCTCACCTTCGGGCACCGGCTCGAGCAGCACATCGCCGACACAGCGAAGCTGATGTGGGAGCTGCTCGACGCCGGCAAGAACGTGCTGCTGGAGGGGGCGCAGGGCGCGATGCTGGACATCGACCACGGCACCTATCCGTTCGTGACCTCATCCAATCCGCTCGCGGGCGCGGCCTGCGTGGGCACGGGCATCGGCCCGAAGGCGATCGACGAGGTGTGGGGTATCGCCAAGGCGTACACCACTCGTGTGGGCGCCGGCCCGTTCCCGAGCGAGCTGCACGGCGAGATGGGCGAGGCGATCCGCCGCCGCGGCGGCGAGTTCGGTACCACCACGGGACGCCCGCGCCGCACCGGCTGGCTCGATCTCGTCGCGCTTCGCTATGCGGCCAGGCTCAACACGATGACGGCGCTGGCGATCACGAAGCTCGATGTTCTCTCGGGGCTCGAGCGGGTCTGCGTGTGCACGCGCTACCGCGGCGCGGAAGGAGCGACGTTCGACGACTTTCCCTACCACCAGACGGTGCTGCACCACACGAGCGCGGAGCTGACCGAGCTGCCCGGCTGGAAGGAGGATCTCGGCGAGTGTCGCACGCCCTCCGACCTGCCTGAGGCCGCCCGCGAGTACCTCGAGTTCATCGCCGAGCACACCGGCACGCCGGTGGGCCTTGTCGGCGTGGGGCCCGGGCGCGATCAGGTGCTGTGGACCGAGGCGGGCCGCCAGACGCTCGTCGGGGAAGCGCTCGCGGTCTCCGCCGAGCGAACCGCCTCCTAGCGGCTGCTGGCTGGCGAGCGCAAAACAGGCCTGCGAGCAGCCGGCGCACTCATCCATGTGCTGTGCTTAGCTCGTTTCCGTCAGCTTTCCAGCCGTGAAACCGATGCTCTCGCTATGAGGCCCTGTCTGAGGAAGATTCGCCGCGCCGGCCTGGGGAGCATGGCCTGTGCGGCGGTGTGCGCATGCATCCTCCCGGCGAGCGCAGCCGCGGGCGCGGTGTCGAGCAACTGGGCCGGCTATGTCGCGTTGCCGCTGACCGCATCTGGAGCAGGCTTCAGCAGTATCTCGGGCACCTGGAGGGAGCCAAGCGCCACATGCACGGCTGGCCGGGTAGGCTACTCGGCCGTGTGGGTGGGGCTCGGCGGCTACCGCGAAAACGCGAAGGCGCTCGAGCAGATCGGCACGGACGCAGATTGCTCGCGCGCCGGTGTTGCCGTGTACGCGACCTGGTATGAGCTGCTGCCCGCCTCGCCCGTGGCCATACCGCTGAAGGCAAGCCCGGGCGATGAAATGTCGGCGTCGGTGACCGTGCGCAACAACGACGTCACCCTGCGTATCCGCGACCTGACCACGGGCACTCGCTTCTCGCACAGCCAGCGCGCACCGCTCCTCGACAGCTCATCGGCGGATTGGATCGTGGAGGCGCCCTCGGAATGCTTCGCCTCACACGGCTGTCACACGCTTCAGCTCGCCGACTTCGGCAGCGTCGCGTTCTCGAGCGCGACGGCGACCTCGCGCGGGCACAGCGGAAGCATCGCAGACCCGCTGTGGTCGATGAGCGAGCTCGAACTGCGCGAGAGCGCATTCGATTCAGCGCTGAGCACGAGAAGCACGAGCACCGGTCCGCAGAACGACTCCTCGCGGGGCATCATCGCCGCGACGCCGTCCCCGCTCGCACCGTCCGCGGGGGCCTTCTCGGTGACGTGGCGCGAGCAGCACGGCGCGAATGGCGAACCGCAGCGGCCAACTCTCCCGGGATTCAGCGGCGGGTCACCCGCAAGCTGACGCACCGCCGGTGTGGGCGGGCGGTGCTCACGGCATGATCTCGTTGCCCGGGTCGGGCCGCCGCTCGGCGGGCGCCTGACCGTAATCGCCAAACGGGCCGTCGCGCTCGCTTACCGCGGAGCGCACGCCATCGGACTCGGCGCGAGCGATGAACTCGAGTGCGTCGGGCGTGTTGCGCATGAGGCCGTCGAGGATCGGCCCGAGCACCTGTGTGGAGGCGATGCCCATGTTCTCGTAGGCGTGGTTGACCACGAGCTTCATCGCGGCGAGCTGCGAGGCGGGTATCCGCGCGAGCCCCGTGGCGAGCTCGGCCACGGTCTGCTCGAGCGCCGCGAACGGGACCGCGCGGTTTATCAGCTCGATCTCGGCGGCCTGCGCTCCGCTGAGCGGGGTGCCCAGCAGCGCGTGCTCCTTGGCCTTTGCGAGCCCGAGCCGGTATATCCACATCCCCGACAGGTAAGCGCCCCACATGCGGCTGTAGGGGGTTCCGATCACGGCGTCCTCGCTTGCCACTACGAGGTCGGCGCAGAGCGCGAAATCGCTTCCACCCCCCACGCACCAGCCGTGCACTTGCGCGATCACCGGCTTCGGGCAGCGCCAGACGCTCATCAGCTTCTGTGTCGGCGCAAGCTGCGGCGCGGTCGCGAACACGAAATCCTTGCCGGGATCCCAGCGACCATCGCTTTCCACGGCCGCGCCCCAATGCTTGAAACCGCCGCCGAAGTCATAGCCCGCGCAGAATGCTCGCCCTGCGCCGCGCAGCACGATCACCTTGATCTGCTCGTCGCGCGCGGCGCGCGCGACCGCGTCCTCGACCTCGTCGGGCATCGGCGGCACGATCGTGTTCAGCCGCTCGGGCCGATTCAGCGTGATCTTGGCCACGGGCCCGTCGGTCGCGTACAGAATCGTCTCGTAGCTGCTCTGCGCGCTCATGCGTCGGGGCTCCCCTCGCTCGGCTCCGCGGACAGCCAGCGCAGCAGCGCCGAACGGGCAAAGCGCCACTCCCCCGCGATCTTCCGTCCCGGCAGGCGTCCCTGCTCGGCGAGCTCGAGGATCGCCCGCTCCTCGACAGCGAGCAGTTCGGCCGCCTGGGCAGCGGTGAGCACGTCGGGCGCGGGCGCGGGCGCGAATGAGTGGTGACCGACCGCGAGCCCCTGCTCGGGCAGCTCGAGCGTGACGCGACGCAGCGCAGCGGCGCGTACGGCGAGCTCGCGCAGCTGCTCGAGCTCGTCGGGCGAGTCGGGGTTCACGTAGCGCTCGAGCAGTCCGGCGACGAGGTCCTTCTTGCGCGCCGACAGCGCGGTGGCCGCTTGGTCGAGGCGGCGCGCCTGCTCCGCGGGAAGGCGCACAAAGAGCGCCGCCGTCTCGCCGGCGGCACCGGTGGTGGGCTCCTTCACGGTCTTGCGCATGGAGATATCCTAGCGAATATCCGATATCCCGCGGCCCGGAAGCCCGGCCTCTTACCGGCTCGCTGTCCGGGCCGCCGGACCCCCGATTGTGCTTTGGCGCGATGAAACGGCCGGGCGAGCGCGCTACCGGCGCTCCACGATCATCAGCTGGTTGCGGTCCTGATCGCGGAAGAAGAAGAGCAGCGGAACGGTGCCGTCGCCGCCCATCAGCTCAGCGTCGACGTCCACGCCGGCGGCCTTCAAGTCGGCGTGATCGGACCGTGGATCGGCCGACTCGAGGGCGATGCCGGTTATGCGCCCGGGCTGATATTCCCCGCGCGGCGGCACGAGCGCGAGCGCGGCCCCGTCGGCCGGCGCGACTTCAACCCAGCGTTCGCCGTCGCCAAAGGGAACGTCGGCAACGAGCGAGAGGCCGAGCTTGCCCGTGTAGAAGGCGATTCCCTGGTCCTGATCGGACACCGGGACCATGACCCTGCCTATGTGACTGATTTGCGGCACGTCGTCTCCTTCCAGGGGTTCTTAGCGCCGTGCCACTCAACCGGGGAGCGGCTCTTGGGCGCGTGACGCGCCCGAGTAGGCCTCGGCAGGCTCGAGCATCTGGCGGACCTGCTCGCGCATCTCGGGAGTGTCCTCGTGCCCGTGAACCGAGGCGGCGTGCTCTGCGGCCGCGCGCACCACCTCGTCCTCCTCGCCGATGATCACCAGCGAGCAGTTCGACTCGCTGGGAAAGCGACGGCAATCGGCCATCAATCGCGACATGGTGTCTCCTCTCGAAGTGGGAGCCCCCATCGTCGCCTGCTGCGCGTCAGGCGTCAAGTGTCGCGATCGCGGCGAGGTCTGATCCAGCGTGATGCCTAGCTGGTGAGGCCTGCGATCCCGTCGCGCAGCAGCGATGCCGCGAGCGCTACGAGTATCACGAGGGCGACCGTACGGGCGTGCCGCTCGATCCAGCCACGGGCGAGCTCAAGCATTGGCATAGTCCGCTCAGGTGCGATGAGCAGCATCGCGAGTCCCAGGCCGAGAGGGAGCAGCGACACCACCGAAAACAGGACCCAGTCGAAGATGTACCGCACAGCGGTCGGGTTCAGCTGCGAGATGGCCTTCAGTGCGATGACCATGAACGCACCGGCGTTGGCGAGCACCGCGCCGGCGGCGACGATCGTTATGGCCGGCGCCGAGGAGATCTTGCTCATGCGCTCGATGTTCCTGGCCGTCGCCTCCGGATCGACCGGCCGTCGAACGGCGCGTACCACGTAGGCAAGCAGCAGCAGGCCGGTGATGAGACCGAATACCGCGACCCATGTCTTGGGGGTCGACGTGCGCGACGCGGCCGCGTTGCCAAGGACGAACGCGGCCAGCACGCCGACGGCGAGCGTCGCGCCTAGCCCGCCGAGGTAAAACCAGCGGCCCGTTCGCGACGGGTGGTCGCCGAGGACCAGAGCCAACACCGAGGAGCCGAGGGTGGCGGGTTCAAGCATCGCGACCAGCCCCACTAGCGCGAGCTGAATATCGACGTAGCCCATCCCACCTCCAGCCTGATCTACCGCCCCGCCGCTTACGGCCCCTCAGCGGCGCGCGACACCCGCCTGCGTCCACGCACGACGTTATCGCGGGATCGCGTCGCATCATCCCGAACGGGTGAGCAACACGGGTGGCGGGTTCGCCATCCTGCCTCCCATGGGCAGGATTGCGCAGCCGCGAAGTTCAAGCGCCTGCCATCGGCTTGCCGGGCGACTCCGTCTGGCGGCTCTGGACCAAAGCCGTCTCGGGCTCCACGGCTCTCACACCGAGGCCCGCCTGGTCGAGCCTGGCATAGGCCGCTGCGTATGACGTCGGTCGACGTCGAGCTCGGGCTAACCGCGCTGGCTGCGATGCTTTCTCCGACCACGCTGTCGTTCACGGTGTTCGCGCTCGTGCTCGGAGAGCGCCCGCTGCGCACAGGGTTCTGGTTCTTCCTCGGAGCGTTCGGCCTGACGTTGGTCATCGGCATCGTGGCCGCCTTCGTGCTCGGCAACGCGGCCGCCTCCCCCAAATCCTCGGAAACCCCTCCGACATGGGTCGCGATCCTCGACGTCGTCGTAGGCGCGCTCCTGCTCGTCTATGTCGCCCGTGTACTGAAACGACCGCGCGACCCCAAGCGCACAGCTGACGCAGTCGAGAAGACGCGCAAGATCGCATCATCTCCGGCGATCGCGATCGTGGCAGCGGGCGCGACGCTCGCAAACCCAGGCGGCTTCATCCCGATCGCCCTCAAGGACATCTCCCAGCTGAATCCGAGCAGCACGGAATACATCGTCCTATGGCTCGGCTTCGCGGTGATATCGCTGCTCCCGCTCCTGGTTGCGCTCGTATTGTTGCTCGTTGCGCGCGATCGAACGGTTGCCGTGCTTGAGAAACTGCGCGGCTGGCTCGAACTGAACGCACGAACGCTCGCCGCCGTGATCATCGTGCTGCTCGCAGCAGCAGTGCTACGGAACGGCATCGCCGGGCTCACCAGCTAGGACGGTCACTCGACCGGAAACAGGTCAATCTGCATGCATTTCCAGGGATGGGCCGTCCGGGAATCGAACCCGGAACCTTGGGCTTAAGAGGCCCCTGCTCTGCCGGTTGAGCTAACGGCCCGTGCGGGGATCGATGCGACCACCGGCTGGGGCTGCGATTCTAGCCGAGCACTATTTTTTCGTGACCGTGCTCGTGGTGCTCGAGCCCGCGGGTGCCGGCGTGGTGCCTATCTGCGTGCCGGTGTAGCTGCCGTTGCCGGACGGCTTGACCGCGTAGGTTTTGCCGTTGGTCGTGGTCGTGTAGGTCGTCCCGCCGCCGTTTGGCGATTTGCGCAGTTCGGCCAGTTCTGTCTTCAGGCGCTTTTGCTGCGCCGCGGGTGCGAGCTTGACGGCCTTGGCCGAGGCTTCGTCGCCGATCGGGAGCTGGCGCGCTTTGTAGGCGTACTCGGCGAGCTGCGCCCACAGCGCCGCGCTTTCGGGCCGCGCGGCGACCACCAGCTGCAGCACCTGCACGGCCTTCGCCGGTTCGTTGAGGCCCAGTTCGCCGTACACACTCGCCATCAGCTGCGCGAGTTCGGTGTTCGGCTTGGGCGGGTTCAGCGCCATGTAGTTGGTCCACGCGCCCGCAGCCTTTTTGTACAGCTGCTTGCCCTTGCTGGTCACTTCGCCGGTCCGCGTCACGTAGGTTTCGCCGGAGGCGGATTCGTGGAGCAGATAGCGGGTCAGGTTTTCCCACGCCGACAGGCTGCTCGGCTGCTGGCGGGTGAGCTTCGTGTACTTGGCCACCTGGCTCGCAAAGCCCGCGCTGCCGCCGCCTTCGTTGTTGCTGGCGGCCGTGAGCAGGCCTCCGCCGCCGAAGCCGCCGCCGATCCCGAAGCCGACCAGCCCGACGCCCATCAGCAACGCGAGCCCCAGGTAGATCACTCTGACCGTTCGCCGACGGCCACGCCCTCGCAGATCGAACAGCATCAGTCCGACAGCCTAGGGTCTACGTGGTCGATCATCTCCTGCACGGTTGGCTCCGATGTGTTTTCCGGCGCATGCACCGGATCCACCGGATGCGGGCTCCCCGCTTCGCTTGCGCTGCCCTCATCGTGCAAGCCGACATCCGCCCGCCCTACGAGTGCTGCCACAAGGATACTCGCCTCGTAGAGCAGATACAGCGGTATCGTCTCGAGCGCCAGCGTGATCAAGTCGCCCGGCAGGAACGCGGCCACGGCGGCGCACGCGACGATCGCGTAGCGGCGCTGTTTGCGCAGCTGGCGCGGCGTCACCAGGCCGAGCCGCGTGGCGCCTATGACCAGGACGGGCACCTGGAAGATGAGCCCCATCGCAATTAGGATCGTCGCGGCGAAGCTGTAGTACTGGCTCGCCTGCACGATCACGTTGAACTCGCCCGCGTTGAAGTTCACGAAGAAGCGGATCGCCGCGGGCAGCACGACGAAGTAGCCGAACATCACTCCTGCGACAAACAGGAACGGCACCGCGATCAGCAGCGGCGCGGCGATCCGTCGCTCTCGCGGATGCAGCCCGGGCATGATGAAGCCGTAGAGCTCCCACAGGATGAACGGCAGCGCGAGGATCAGCGCGAAATAGAGCGTCACCGTGATCGTCGTCGTGAACGGCTCGCCCACGCCCAGCGTTGCCGGATTGTCGCCCTGCGGGTTGCGCGGCACCTTCGCCACGTCCCGCCCAAGCGCCCTGATCAGCGGCAGCATTTCGGCACGCGCCGAGCTCGTGAGCCCGCTGCCCGGCTTCGCCAGCGTGCCCAGCGTCAACTGGGTGTCCCTCGCCACTTTCAGGACCGCCTGCTGGGCGACCACCGCCTGGCCCACGGTGCCCTCGCCGCGTGCCACCTGCTTCTGCGTCTGCGTCTTGAGCGGGTGGTTGATGATCTTCAGCAGCGCATGGTTCTGCCATAGGCAGAAGCCGAACGCGACGGCCAGCACGGCGCCGCTGAGGATCAGGCGCGTGCGCAGCTCATCGAGGTGCTCCACGAGGCTGAGCCGATCCTCGTGGCCGATCGTGCGGATCGCGCTCACCATGGGTATCCCAAGCTAGCACTGCGCCGGCCGGCGATGCCGCCTTCAGGTAGTCGCCCGCGCCAACAATCCGGGGAACGCCCCGTGCGAGGGCTAAAGGCACTCGCCGTCCAGGTCGATGACGGTCGGGAAGAAGCCATGAAGAACTCCGAAAAAGACCCCGAGATCCAGCATCCAGTCGAGCCGCTCGACCTGGTTTGCGGCCCGCAAAGCCACGCGGGCAGCGGCACAGGCGCAGCCGAGGCGCTCCACGTCTGCTTCCACTGCGCGGGCGAGCTCGCATACCCACTGGACTGGTCCGAAGAGGGCCCGCACCACTGGCGCGTGCTGCTCCGCTGCCCGGACTGCGAGTCGCGGCGCGAGGGAGTCTTTGAGCAGGCGACCGTCGAAGCGCTCGATGACGAGCTCGACCGCGGCTCAAGCGCTCTGCTGGCAGACCTGCGGCGCATGACCCACGCAAACATGTCCGAGGAAGTCGAGTTCTTCATCCGCGCTCTCGACGCCGACGTGATCACGCCGAGCGATTTCTAAGGCGCACGGTTTCAGCGGTAGCGCTCGACGACCGCGTCGGCGACCAGATCGAGCAGCTCTGCGCGGCCGTCCGGGAGCATCGCTGGAAGCGTCGACTTCGCCTCCGCGACGAGCTCGAGCGCCCTCTCGCGAGCCTCGTCCAGCGCGCCCGTCGCGGCAATGCGCTCACACAGCGTTTGCGCCTGCTCGGGCCCCTCGAGCAGCGCCAGATCGAACGACGCCAGCTGCGCGTCGCGTTCACGCGCAAGGATCAACGGCAGCGTCACTGTCCCGTCGAGCAGGTCTGTCCCGCGTGCCTTGCCGGTCCGCTCCACCGGGCCGGACACGTCGAGCACGTCGTCGAGCATCTGAAACGCAAGACCGGTGCGGCGGGCAAACGCTCCGAGTGCCTGCGCGAGCGCAGCCGACGGGCGCGCCGCCGCGAGCGCACCCAGCCTGCACGCAGCCTCGAACAGCGCGGCCGTCTTCAGCTCGCAGCGGGTGAGATAGCGCTCGACAGCGACGTCGGCCGCGTAGGCGTCCTCGCGCTGCAGGAGCTCTCCCGCCGCGAGCGCCGAGCTGGCGTCTGAGAGAGCACGCAGCTGAGCCGTGTCGTCGTTGCGAGCGAGCTCCGCGAACGCGCGCGAGAACAGCAGATCGCCGGTCGCCACCGCCACGCGACGCCCGGCCACCGCAGCGACCGTCGGGTGACCGCGCCGCAGCTCCGCGCCGTCGATCAGATCGTCGTGGACGAGCGTCGCCGAGTGCACGAGCTCGACCGCAACCGCCGCGCGCACCAGCCGCTCCTCCCCCTCGACCGTGGCCGGCGGACCGCCGGCCGACTCGGCCGCGAGCATCACGAGCAGCGGGCGCAGGCGCTTGCCGCCGGCCATGATCGTGGCGTTGGCGTGTGAAGCCAGCGGTGCTCCCGCCCGCGCGGTGAGTTGGTCCAGGCGCCGCTCGGCGCGCGCCATGCGACGGCGCAGCCTTTCGCCCGCGCGGTCCAGGATGGCCTCGAGCCCGTCCAGATCGCCAGTGGGTACGCTCGCCGCTGTGCCGTGCACCGCGCTCATCATGCCCTTTCCGCGGGTACCGTGCCAGCGTGAATTGCGACGATGCCGCCCGCGGTGATGAGATAGGTGATCTGCTCGAGCCCCGCGCGCTCCATCTCGCCAGCCAGCGCGTGCGGCCCCGGGAAGCGTCTCACGGAGTTCGGCAGGTACTCGTAGGCCGCGGCGACAGAGCCCCGCAGGGACCCGCTGCCCGCGCGTGACCCGAGCGCGAGGCCGCTGCCCGCGAGTCGCCCGAGAACCGGCACCATGCGATCGAACCACACGCTGTAGAAGTGCGACAGCGGAGCGCTGGTGGGAGTTGTGATCTCAAGCACCACCACGCGGCCGCCCGGCCGCACCACGCGCGTCATCTCCGCCAGCCCGCGCGAGAGGTCCTCGAAGTTGCGAGCGCCGAAGCCCACGGTGGCGGCGTCGAAGGAATCCGCCGCGTAGGGCAGCGCCATCGCGTCGGCGAACTCGAAACGCGGCCGGATCGAGCCCGGTCGCTCGGCGGCGGCCTTGGCGCGGGCGCGGTCGAGCATCGCCTCGGCGAAGTCGCTGCCGAGCACCTCGCCGCCCGGCCAAGCTCGCCGAGCAAGCTCGAGCGCGAGATCACCGGTGCCGGTTGCCACGTCGAGCACGCGACTGCCGGGCCCGACGTCGGCCAGATCGGCGGCACGGGCGCGCCAGCGATGGTGAAGGCCGGCGGTCATCGCCGTGTTCATCAGGTCGTACACGCCCGCGATGCGATCGAACATCGCGCTGACCTGGCCCGCTTTGAGCGTCCCGGCCTCGTGGCCGTGCGTAGCGGGCATGGGGGGCAGCGCTACTTCAGCTGCGCGAGGAACGCCGTTATCGATTCGAACTGCTTCGGCGGCAGGTTCTTGAAGGAGGGCATCGGCGCCGTCGGGTTGACGAGCGTCCGTGCGATTCCCTGGCGCGGGAGCCGCGAGGCAATATGGGTGAGGTCGGGACCGGGCCCGGCGTTGCCGTTGTCGCCCAGCTTGTGGCACGCCAGGCAGCCGTGGCTGGCGACCACCGCCCTGCCGGCTTCGAATTCGGCCAGGATCGGGCCGCCCGCCTGCGTGACGTGGGCCGGGGTGGGGATTTCCACCGCAAACGGCGAGCCCGTGTTGGCGCCCGAGTAGGTCAGGTACGCCATCGTCCCGATCACCGCGATGCCCGTCAGGGTGGCGATCGGCCGGCGCTCCGGCCGGCGCTCCGGACCGCGGTCGTAGAAGGGCAGCAGGAACAACAGGATCATGCCCAGGGTGGGGATCCCGATCGTCGCGAGCGGCACGAGGCTCGGCGGCTTGATCACGCGCAGCACCTCGAACAGGAAGAAGAAGTACCACTCCGGCCGCGGCACGTAGGTGGTCGTGGTCGGGTTCGCCTTCGAGCCAAGCTCGGCGCCCAGCACCAGCGACATCGTGATGATCACGGCCATCACCACGCACGCCATGGCGGCGTCCTTCGCCACGGCGTAGGGGAAGAACGGCTTGCCTTTTGCCTTCAGGATCGCGTATTCGCGGAGGTAGGCCTCCTTCTCGCGCCTGTTCATCGACCTAGACCTCCGCCTCGCGCAGCTCTGGATCGGTGTCGGCCTTCTCCCAGGGGGGGGCCGTCGTACCGAGCTTCGCGACCAGGTACAGGTGCGCGCCGATCAGCGCGATCAGGAGCCCTGGAATCAGCAGCATGTGGATCGAATAGAAGCGCGACAGCGTGGTCGCGCCGAATTCTGAGCCGCCTCGCAGGAAGTCGCTCAGGTAGGGGCCGAGCAGCGGGCCGGTGCCGTTGATGTTGACGCCGACGATCGTCGCCCAGTACGCGCGCTGGTCGAACGGCAGCAGGTAGCCGGTGAAGGACATCACCATCGTCAGAATCAGCAGCACCACGCCGATCACCCAGTTGAGCTCGCGCGGGTACTTATACGCACCGAAGAAGAACGTCCTGCCCATGTGCAGGAAGACGAGGATCACCATCACGCTCGATCCCCACTTGTGCATGCCGCGCACGAACTGCCCGAGGAACACGTCGTTGGTGACGTAGCGAATCGATTCGTAGGCGCCGCCGGAGGCGTCGGGGCGGTAGTACATCGCCAGGAACACGCCGGTGACGGCCTGCGAGAGGAACGCGAACATGGTCGCCGAGCCGAGCGTGTAGAACCAGTTGGTGCCCTTGGGCACCTTGCGGAACATCAGCCAGCGCCCGGCGCCGCTCAGCGACGTGCGCTCATCGACCCAGTCGACGACCGTTGCGCCCGCCTCGAGCGCACCGTCCACCGGGCCGAGCCTGCCGTTGCCCTCGCCGGGCGGCGGCGGGGGAGCCTGCAGCGGACCGGGCAGGGGCGGGGCGGGAAGCTTTGGCAGTCGCGGCATGATCGCCCTCTAGCTCACAGTTTCTGCGCGCCGGGCCGCGATGGATACAGGTACTGGCCGATCCCGTCGAGCGGCTCGCCGGGGTCGCGCGGGGAGAAGCGCCGCAGCTCGCTGTTGACCGAGAAGCGGGGGCCAACTTCCACGTTTTCGCCGTTCACGCGCGTGTAGAAGCGATCGAGCGGCCGCGGTGGCGGGCCGCCGACTCGGCGGCCGAGCAGGTCGTACACGCCGCCGTGGCACGGGCAGATGAAGCGCTCGGCCGCGTCCACCCAGCGCACCGGGCAGCCGAGATGCGCACAGCGGCTCGTGATCGCGATGTATGGCGTGTCTTCGTCGTAGGGGTCGGTGTCGATTGCGGGGTTGTGCTTGCGAATGTAGATCGTGGTGTTGCCGGCCTCGCCGATCCCGGGCGTGAGAGTCACCACGACCGGGACGTAGTTGGTGTCGGTGAACAGCCCGACGGGGCCGGCGACCAGCCAGCGGACTGGCGTGCTTTTGAAGATCGGGCCGATCGCGAAGCCGAGCGCGGGCAGCGTGAACGCGCCGGCTGCGATCACGCCAGCCGCATTGGCGGACCCGGTCATGAACCTGCGCCGCGTAACTGTCTCGCCCTCGAACGCGCCGGGGATTTGGCGGTCGAGCGTGTATTTCGACTTGTGCTTTGCGCGCTTGTCCTGCACCGCGGCAAACAATATCGAGGCGGGATTCAGGGCGAAGCAGCGGCGGCGGCTGGCGCTTGTGCGCATCGCCTCGAACGCGCCGGGCGCGCCCGCGAACACGAGCTCCTTGGCGCGGCCGTGAGCCTCGCTCGGGCCCCAGCCGACCGCGCGCGCACCGGCAGCCCAGATCGCATCGGCGAGCTCCGCGTCGCCCGAGCTGTGCGCAAGCGCGCTCAGCGTGATCGTGTCGGCGAGCTCCGCGACCGCGACCGCGTCGCCCAGCGCGACGAGCCGCGCGAGGCCGATCGCGTAGAGCTGATCGCCTGCCAGCAGGGCAAGATCCGCCTCGGAGGCATGCAGCAGCCGCGGCGAGCCGTAGTGCAGCAGATACCCCTCGTAGATCGCCTCGACGAACAGCTCGTACTCCTCGCGCCGCCCCTCCGCGCGCGGACCGCGCGAGGCCGCGAGCGCAGGGCTCGCGGCGCCGCTCTCGCACCCCTCGCCGGCGACGACGCCGGGGCGCAGCAGCGTCGCCATCAGCCCTCCCTGCGTGACGAGCAGCGTCCTCAGCCGCTCGAGGCCTCGACCCGCGCTCACGACCCCGACCTCGCGCCCGAGGCGAGCAGAGAGGGCAGCGCGGCAAACGCGTCGCGTGCCGCCTCGAGCGTGCGCTCGAGCTGCTCGGGGCCGTGCGCGAGCGAGGGAAACCATGCCTCGAACTGCGACGGCGGTGGATACACGCCATGCCCGATGAGCTCGCGACACCACGCCGCATGGGCGTCGAGGTCGCAGGCCCGTGCGTCCTCGAACGAGCGCACAGGAAGCTCGCTGAAGAACACAGTGAGAAGCCCGGTGACGCTCGCCACCTGCACGGGGTATCCGGCGGCCGCCGCGCGCAGCCCCTCCGCGAGCGCTGTGGTCAGCGCGTCCAGACGCTCGTACGCGGCCTCGTCCAGCAGCTCGAGCGTGGCCAGGCCGGCAGCAACCGCCAGCGGATTGCCCGAGAGCGTTCCCGCCTGATAGACCTCGCCGGCCGGCGCGAGCTGGCTCATGAGATCCGCGCGCCCGCCCACGGCGGCAGCGGGCAGTCCGCCGCCGATCACCTTGCCCATGATCGTCAGGTCGGCCCTGACCCCGCTGAGCTGCTGTGCGCCGCCCCGCGCGACGCGAAATCCGCTTATCACCTCGTCGAGCACAAGCAGCGCGCCATTGACGTCGGCCCGCTCGCGCAGGAGCTCGAGGAAGCCCGGCTCGGGCGCGACGAGCCCCATGTTGGCCGGCAGCGGCTCGGCGAGGATGGCGGCGAGCTCGTGGCGTTCGCTCGCCTCGATCAGCGCGGCCGGGTCGTTCCACGGCACGAGCACGGTCGTGGCGGCCGCGCTCGCCGGCACGCCCGGGCTGGCGGGCAGCGCGGCGGTCGCGAGTCCCGAGCCGGCCTCGGCCAGCAGCCCGTCGAGGTGTCCGTGGTAGGCGCCCGTGAACTTGACGATCTTCTCGCGGCCGCTCGCCGCGCGCGCGAGCCGGACCGCGGTCATGGTCGCCTCCGTGCCCGAGGAGGTCATGCGCAGCATCTCCACGCCGGGCATCCGCCTGGCGACCTCGAGCGCGAGCTCGACCTCTCCAGCCGTCGGCGCACCGAAGCTCGTGCCGCGCGATGCCGCCTCGGCGACCGCAGCGAGCACGTGCGGATGGGCGTGGCCGTGGATCAGCGGTCCCCACGAGCACACGTAGTCGATGAAGCGGTTTCCGTCGACGTCGATCAGCTCTGCGCCCTGGCCGCGCTCGATGAAGATCGGCTCGCGCCCGATCGCACGCATCGCGCGTACGGGCGAGTTGACCCCGCCGGGAAGCACGCACAGTGCACGCTCGTAGAGCGCGGCCGAGCGCGCAAACGTGAGCGGCGCCGTCACGTCTCTAACGGTATCGGCGCTCGGGTGCGGGCCGCGGTGACCTCGGGCTCAGCCGCGCGGCACGCGGGCGCTCATTCGTGCCGGCGCTCCCAGTCCGAGAACGCCTCGGTGAAGTAGAGCAGCCTGATCTTCTTGAACTCGGTCGAGGAGTAGAGCGTCGCGCGCTCCTCGATGCCCGTTTTCTCTGCGATCGCGTCGAGCACCGCGTCGCACTCCTCCTTGGAGCGCCCGTGCGCCATCGTGAAGACCGAGTAGGGCCAGTCCTTGTATGTCGGGCGCTGGTAGCAGTGGGAGATCCCGCGCACGGCGGCCATCGCGCAGCCGACATCGAGGATCTGCTCGTCGGGCACGTTCCACACGCCCATCCCGTTTGCCGAGAATCCCGCGCGCCGGTGGTAGAGGATCGCCGCGACGCGACGCAGCAGGCCACGCTCGCGCATACCCTCGAGGTGCTCGAGAAAGCCGCTCTGAGCTCATGCCGAGCTGCGCTGCGGCGGGCGCATAGGGCTCGGGCACCACCGGCATATCGCCCTGCAGCGCGCGGATCACCGCGATGTCGCGCTCGTCGTATGGCTGGCGCTCGAGCTCGACCGGCGCGTTCGCCTGGGCGGAGGCGGCGAGTGCCTCGGTGTCGCCCTCCATCTCCAGGTCCATGCGGATCTTGAAGAGCTTGAGCGTCGGCAGCTGGCGCACCGACTCGGCTCCCGCCTCGCGCGCAAGCACCTCGAGCGTGCCGTCGAGACCCAGTCGCGAATCGGGCTCGGTGGCGATCGTGAACCACAGGTTGAAGTCGTGGTTGCGAAGGTAGTTGTGCGACACGCCGGGGTGTTCGTTGATCACGCCGGCGGCGCGGTGTGGGTGCTCGGGGTCGACCTTCGCGGCGACCAGCATCGAGGAGTAGCCGAGCGCGCGCGTGTCGAAGATCGGGGTGACCTGGCGAATGATGCGCTTTTGCAACAGGTGCGCGACACGGTCCATCGTCTGCTGCTCGGAGAGCCCGCAGCGCTCGGCCACGTGCAGGTACGGGCGCGGCGCGATCGGGAAGCTGCCCTGCATCAGGTTGAGCAGCTTGCGGTCGAGCTCGTCGAGCGGGACGGCCGCTCCGTCCTTGCGAGCGCGCACCTTGGCGCTCGCCGCCGCGGCGCGAGCGCCATCCTCGTCGCGGCCGATCAGCTCTGCTCGGCCAGCCATCGTGCGGCGTCCTTGGCGTGGTAGGAGATGATCGTGTCGGCACCGGCGCGGCGCAGCGAGGTGAGGATCTCGAGCACCGCCGAGCGCTCGTCGAGGTAGCCGGCTGCGGCTGCGGCCTTCACCATCGCGTACTCGCCGCTCACGTTGTATGCGGCAACCGGCAGGCGGGTGGCGCGCTTGACGGCGCGGATCAGATCGCCGTAGGCGAGCGCCGGCTTCACCATCAGCATGTCGGCTCCCTCGCGCACGTCGAGCAGCGCCTCGCGCACCGCCTCGCGCCCGTTGGCCGGATCCATCTGATAGCCGCGCCTGTCGCCGAACGCCGGCGTCGAGCCGGCCGCCTCGCGGAACGGCCCGTAGAAGGCCGACGCGAACTTCGCCGAGTAGGCGAGGATCGGCGTTTCGGAGAAGCCCTCCTCGTCGAGCGCCTCGCGGATCGCCGCGACGCGTCCGTCCATCATGTCCGAGGGCGCGAGGACGTCGGCGCCGGCGCGCGCGTGGCTGACGGCGGTGCGCGCCAGCAGCTCCAGCGTGTGGTCGTTATCGACGCTCCCGTCGCCGCGCAGCACCCCGCAGTGCCCGTGCGTGGTGTACTCGCACAGGCACACGTCGGTGAGCACGAGCAGGTCCGGCAGCGCATGCTTGATCGCGCGCACCGCGAGCTGTACCACGCCGTCCTCATCCCACGCCCCCGAGCCCTGCTCGTCCTTCTCCGCGGGGACCCCGAACAGCATCATCGCGGGGATGCCAAGCGCGGCGGCCTCGCGGGCCTCCTCGACGGCGCGTGACACCGACAGGCGCGCGACGCCGGGCATCGTCCCGATCGGGTCGCTGCCGCCCGGGGACTGCTCGAGACCCTCGGCGACGAAGGCTGGGAGGATCAGGTCCGACGCGCGCAGGTCCGTCTCGCGCACCAGCCCGCGCAGCCCTGCGCTGGCCCGCAGTCTGCGCATGCGCGTCTGTGGGAAGGCCATCCCCCTCAGATTAGAGCGTCCTCGGCGCCGCGTGGGCGCCCTGCGCGTTTGGCGCCGGCGAACGGCGCCGGCCCGCATGCTCATTCCGCATTGCGAAGGCCGGCGCGTGCGAGCGCGCCAAACGCGAGTGCGAGGACGGCGAGGTGCACGATGCTCCCGCCGATGGATGGCGTGGCGCCGTTGACGGCTGCGTCGAGCGCCTGCAGGGCGGCCTTGAAGGGGAACAGGAACGAGACCGCGCTGATCGCGTCGTACAGGCCGTGCGCCACCGAGCCGCTGGGCACGAGCGCGAGAAAGGCGAGCGGCAGCGACAGCGCAAAGGCGAGCAGCGATGCGGCGCGCACCTCGCGGGCCAGGGCGCCGATCGCTACCCCGAGCGCGCCAAACGCAAGCGCAGCGAACGCAAGCGCCACCAGCCACAGGCCCACGCGGCCCCAGTCCAGGGTCACGAAGGCGCTGATCCCGGCGAGCATCGCGAAGGCGACGATGAAGCCACAGCCCGCCGCGAGCAGAGCCTTCTCGGCGAGCAACTCGGTGCGCGAGACGAGGCCGCGCACGAGCCGCGCCAGTGAGTGCTCTTCGCGCTCGAGCGCCACTCCGCCCGCGGCCAGCAGGATGCAGATGAACATCAGCGAGACGCTGACCGCCACGACCACCGCGAACGTGTTCAGGGGCGTGCGCCGTCCCTGCAGCAGCGAGCTGCGCACGCGGATCGGCTGTCCGACGGTGGAGAGCACCTTCTTGCTCACGTTGAGGTTCTGCGCAGCGAAGCTGGCGAAGCCGAGGATCCGCTGGAGCTCCGCGCGCTGGGGCCCCGCGGGGGTCCGGGCAAGCAGCCGTTCCAGTTCGTGGGGTATCTCGTTCAAGCCGATCAGCCTCGTGGGGGCGCCGAGGATCGACAGGTTGCCGCCGCGTAGCAGCAGGTCGATCGCGCCGGCCGCGGCCTGCTGGATCTGTTCGGAGAACGTCACGTTTGCCTGCGCGAGGGCAGAGCGGATCTGCGACTGCACGATCGACTGCTCGAGCGCGTTGCCGTTGTAGATCACTTCCACTTCGCCCTGCTGCGTGCCCGAGGAGATTCGCGCGGCGATGTCTGGTGGGATCACGACCGCGGCGAGCACGTCCGCCGAGCGCACGTCGCTGATGGCCTGCGCTCGGGAGTGCACGCGCACCGCATCGACCTGGCTGAAGAGCTTCTCGGCGTAGCTCCCGACGCTGACGCGCTGGCTGCCGACACGCACGGTTTCCCCGGGCGGCGTTTCATCGACGATCGCCACGCGCGGGCGTGAGGGGCTGCGCGAGATGGCCAGTCCGATCAACAGCGCGATCGCCACCGGATAGAGCAGGAGCACCGCGAGCAACAGGCGCGAGCGACCGAGTATGCGCAGGTCCTTCTGCGCGAGCCACCTCATTGCCCGGCTGTGCTCTCTGGCTGCTCGCGCGCGGCGAGATAGCTGACGAGGGCGCGCTCGAGGTCCTCGCCCTGGTTCTCCGGAGCCGCCTCGAGCAGCTCGCGGGGAGCGCCGTCGAAGCAGAGGGCGCCCTCGAACAGAACGATCACGCGGTCCGCGTAGCGCTGGGCCTCGGCCACATTGTGCGTCGAGAAGACGACGCTCGTGCCCTCGCCGGCAAGAGCTGCGATAAAGCGCCACAGGCGCTCGCGCTGGCCGGGGTCAAGCGACGCCGACGGCTCGTCGAGGGCGAGCACCGGCGGAGACCCGATCAATCCGAGCGCTACGTTGACCCGCTGGCGATTGCCACCGGACAGGCGTCCCGCGAGCTCCCCGGAGCGCTCGCGCAGGCCGGTCTGCTCGAGCATGCGCTCGACGGCTGCGGCGGGCTCGGCGACGCCCTCCAGGCGGGCGAAGAGCTCGAGGTTCTCGGACACCGACAGGCGCGTGTACAGGGCCGGCTGCTGCGGCGCCCAGCCAACCTCCCGCGGTCCGCGGCTTACGCTGCCCGCATCGGCGCGCTGCACGCCCGCGATGATCGACAGCAGCGTCGTCTTGCCGGCGCCGTTCGGCCCCACGATCGCGACGAGCTCGCCCGCGCTCACCTCGAAGCTCACGTCTCGCAGGGCCTCGACCTCGCCGTAACTCTTGGCGAGGCCCCGCACGGAGAGGACGCTCACAGGAGCGGTCCCGCTCCGCGACGCCACGATTCGAAGGTCAGGTGCCGGCTCAGGTAGACGGCGGTCTCGCGCAGCACCGAAAGTATCGGCAGCGCGATCAGCGCACCCACGATCCCGTGCAGCTGCAGCCCCAGCAGCAGCGCGAAGATGACGAGCAGCGGATTGATGCGCAGCGTGTGGCCGAAGATCTGCGGCGCGACGATATGCCCCTCGAGCTGCTGCAGGCCGATGTAGAGCAGCGAGACCCATACGGCCGAGATCGGATCGCTGAAGAGTGCTATAAGGACGCCGGGGAGCGCGCCGAGGATCGGCCCGATGTAGGGGATCAGCTCCATCAGCGCGTAGAACACGCCGAGCGCGACAGCGTATTTGCGCCCGTCGGGGAAGATGCCGAGGACGCCGAATATGTACAGCCCGAGCGTGGCCGTCGCGCCCATGATCAGGCTGAACAGCAGCTGGCCGCCCACGTAGCGCGAGACGGCGTGCTGCACGAGCGTCGGATAGTCATCGGCCCGCGTGCCGTCGCCGTCGGGCATCCACTGGCGGGCCAGAGCGCCGATGCGCGGGCCGTACAGCAGCATGTACACGGACAGCACGAAGACGAGTATCAGCCCGAATCCCGCGCTGACCGCTTCCGCGAGCACACCACCGCCGAAGCTCACGACCGAGCTGGCGCCTTTGCCGACCTTTTCTCCCAGCGTCTGCAGGGCGGTGTGGCCCTGCTTGATGAAGTGGACGTGCAGGCCGCTGTGGTTGAGCGAGCTCTGCAGTTTGGAGAGCGACTTGTTCGCTTCCTTGACGAGGTGGGGTAGTTCATGGGCGAACGATTCGACCTGGTTGGATATAGGGTTGGCGAGCAGGATGCCGATTCCGCTCACAAGGACGAAGAATGCGAGATAGACCGCAAACACCGCCAGCCCACGGGGTAAGCGCCGCCGTTGCAGGAATGACACCGCAGGGTTGAGGATCAGGGCGATCAGCGCGGCGACTATGAAGATGACGAGGACTTTCCCGGCGGCTTTGGCAAGCGCGTACAACGCGAGCGCGGCCAGCGGCAGCCCGACCAGCTGCACCCAGCGTGGGACAACGGCGCGCTCTGGCTCGCGGGGGGCGGTCTCGGAGTCGGTGAGCTTTAGCTCCTCCTCCTGGGCCGAGGCCGCGGGCGCATTCTCGGAGACCTCTGTCACTGCCGTCCCACCACGGCCAGAGTATGGCTGAGCCCGAGGCGCACACAGCCTCGATCCTGTTCGTGGGCGACGTCGTAGGCAGCATTGGGCGTCTCACGCTGATGGACTGCCTGCCGGTGCTGCGCGAGCGCTACGCGCCGACGTTCGTCGTCGTCAACGGCGAGAACGCCGCGGGAGGGCTCGGGATCACGCCGAAGATCGCCGACCAGCTGTTCGCGGCCGGCGTCGACGTGATCACTCTGGGCAACCACACCTACCACAGGCGCGAGATCTACCCTTATCTCGATAACGAGCCGCGCATCCTGCGTCCGATCAACTTTCTGCGCAGCCAGCCCGGGCGCGGGCTGTGCATCGTCGAGCACGAGGGCGTGCGCCTCGGCGTGATCAACGTGAGCGGAAACCTGTACCTCAAAGCAGGCCGCTCGGCGTTCACCGAGGTCGAGGCGGCACTCGGCGAGCTCGCCGAGGCCGACCAGATCCTCGTCGACATGCACGCCGAGGCGACCTCGGAGAAGGTTGCGATGGGGTGGCATGCTCGACGGCAGGGCGACGGCCGTGGTGGGCACGCACACACACGTGCCTACGGCGGACGCGCGCGTGCTGCCGAAGGGCACCGCCTATATCACCGACGTCGGCATGACCGGTCCGCGCGGCGGCGTGATCGGCGTCAAGCGCGACCAGGCGATCGAGGCGCTGCGCTCGCACATGCCGATCCGCTTCGAAACCTCCGAGGAGGACCCGTGGCTGATGGGCGTGCTCGTCAGCTGCTCAGCACCGCGGCGGGCCGACTCGATAGAGCAGGTGCTGATGCCGCGTCCCGATCGCGCCGCGACGGCTCGCTGAAGCGCGCGAGCAGCGCGATCATGACGAGCGGGAAGAACCAGGGGATGTACAGGTAGAACCAGTATTCGGCGCCGAGCTGCACGGCGATGAGGACCGCGGCGCATGCCGCCGCCAGCACCCCGAGGTCTCGATCCAGCGGCGCCAGCGCCAGCGCCAGCGCGAGCACTACCGCGCCGAGCTCGACCGCGAGCTCAGCCGCCGACAGGCCCCCGTAAAGGCCCCACACCGAGAATGGCGCGGCGCGGTTTGCCTGGTATTCGACCGTGCGCGCGAAGATCTCGTGCAGCGAGTCGTGGCTCAAAGCGGGTGCCATCGCAAGCGCCGCCGCGCCGAGAAAGCCGACCACGAACACTGCCAGCGCGAGCGGCCGCCGGCGCGCAGGCGTGTCGCGCAGCCCGTAGGCTGCGAGCAACGGCGCGAGCGCGAGGGGCGCGAACTTGGTGAGCCCCGCGAGCGCCGCGAACACGCCGCGGGCACCCGTCGCAAAGCTCGAGCGGTAGCTTGCGGCGAGCAGCGCGGCGAGCACGAGCACGGCGACGAGCGTGTCGTTGGAGTTGCTCTCGAGCGCAAACAGCGTGAACGGGTAGGACACCCACGCGTACGCCAGCGCTACCCCGAGCGTGGGGCCGCGCATGCGGCGTCCGAGCAGGAACAGCAGCGCCAGTGCGAGCACGTCGAAGGCGATCGCGGCGGCGTGCGCGGCCGGCAGGTCGTCCCACGACCCGCTCCAGCCGAAGGCCTGCTGGAAGGGCACGTATGCCTCGTAGTTGAACGGCCCATAGGTATCGCCGTGTTCGTTGTTCGATGGGTAGCCGCCATACAGCGGCTTGCCCTCGACGACTCGCTGCGCCCCGATCACGCCCGCGTAGCCCACGTCGATGACGTTCGAGTCGGTGACGTTCAGTGCGATGCGGAAGCCCAGCAGGAAGATCACGCCGAGGGCGAGCCATGGCATCGGCACGAGCAGGCGCAGGGGCCGCGCGGCGTGTGCTGGGTCTCTTCGCCTGCGGCGCGCGAGCGCGAGCATGCGCGCAAGCAGATAGAGCATCGGCGGGTAGACGAGCGGCACCGATGCGTAGATCTGCGCGTGATTGAAGAAAGCGAGCGAGACCGAGAACGACAGCAGCACGAGCAGGTCGAGGTGCAGCAGCGACAGCGGCCTGCGGAAGTTGAAGAAGGGCAGGAAGAAGAGCACGCACATCGGCAGCCACACGTAAAGAGCGTCGACGTGGCGCCCGAACGCGCCGGGGTAGCCCCGGGCCATCGCCCAGGCGAACCTGAAAGCCGGTCCACTGTTCGAGCACGCGGCCGGAGAGAGTCGTCGATGATGACCTGCCCGATCTCCTGTCTTGCCGTCGCGCGAGAAGAAGCTCACCTGCCAGCGGAACGGACCCTTCAGGTAGGCCCCGCCGTAGGAGCCGCGATATTGCGCGCGCGCGGCGCGCATCTTGGGAAGCGCCGAGGCGATCGCGAGCACCCGGTTCGCCGACAGCCGGCGTCCGCTCGGCGGCGTGTTCGACTGCGGGACCGGGATCGGCGAGTCGGGTTTGGCAGCGGCGCTCTGGACCGCGCTCATCGTGGTCGTCTGCGCGCTCGAGGAGCGCGTGGAGGCGCCGGAGGCGATCGGCGCGAGGAGCCCGGACGAGCCCGCGCCCCTCACCCCGCTCGCCGAGGACGCTGCCGCCGGGCTGGCGTACGCGAGCAGGCGAGGAGCGCGCAGCGCTGCGAGGGTAACGGGGGCGAGTGCGCGCATCGAGCCGAGGGTACGGCCTCGCGTGGGCCCGAGCGCCGGAAGTGCTCGAGCACGAGCGGCGCGACGTCGCGGATCGTCCACTGCGCGGGCTCGCGGATCGGCAGCGCGACGCCGGTGAGGATGAGCGCGCCGAGCGAGTCGCAGGCGTGCAGCGAGCCGTGGCTGCCGCCGCCGACATGCGCCTGGCGGCCCCAATCGATGAACTCGTAGCCGGGGGCGGCGGAGAGCAGCACCTCGCCGGAGGTGGGGCAGAGTGAGCGCCGACCACACGCGCGCGAGCGCGTCGGGGTAGTCCGGGCTGAGCAGGCGGCCGTCCTCGATCGCTCGCCGTCGAGCACCGCGAGCGTCGCCCTCGACGCTCCAGGCGCACGCCGCGCGCGTCGCGCAGCGCGCCGCCGGGCGCGAAGCGCAGCTCGCCGTGCAGCGGGCTCGCGATGACCGCCCTCGCGGGGAGCGTCGTGCGCGTCGCGCTCGAGCCACATGACGAGGTCGACGCCCCTCGATCGCGAGCGCGCGCGCGACGACGGAGGCGCGCATCGCGTCGCGCTCGGACTCGTGCAGCGCATAGACCATCGCCGCGCGCTGCGACGGGCAGACGGCGATCCGCGGCTCCTCGCGAGCGCGGAGCGCCGCGGCGCGCGAGCGGTCCGAGCACGCCGAGCTCGGCGAGCTCGTCCTGCAGCGCGATCGTGCCCGCGATCGGGAGCCTGGGAATGGTCGGCCATCACGATCACGGCGTGCTCGGCGAGGAACTCATCGACGCCGCCGGCCGCGTCCATCACGCGGGCGAGCTGCAGGTCGGCCTGGGCGAGCGACTGCACCTGCGCCGTCGGGGCCGTGCTTGTGCGAGTACCAGTCGTTGTCGGGCAGCGACAGCAGCAGGAAGTCGAACAGGTCGTGCTCGACCAGGTAGGCCGAGACGCAGCCGGAGTGGCGGTCGCGCACGCCCGGCATGCCCAGGCCGGAGCGGCAGCCGGTGCGCCGCGAGGCGAAGATGTCGGCGTAGAACAGCTCGCGCGGGCCCATCACCGGGTGGCGCATGAGCGCGGAGGCGACGCGCGTCAGCGCCGTGTCGCGCTGGGGCTCGTGCCGGTGGCGACCGCGGTACATCAGGTAGGTCGTGCCGGCGGTGCGCACGCTCGGCGTCGTCGAGCGTCTCGAACACCGTCAGCGTGTCCGGCGGAGAGGTGCGCGCGGTTCATGTTGTAGACCGTGTCGGTCAGCTGGCGGGCGATCCCGAAGCGCTGCGCGGCGCGGAAGCTCGAGCCGTACTCGACGTAGCGGTGCTCGCTCGCGGTGGAACCAGTTCATCGCGGGGATGCGATGTGCGTCCTGGGCCACGCCGGTGACGATCGAGGCGGCGCACACGGGCGTCACGGAGGGGAACGCGGCCACGCAGTCGGGCACGTAGCGGCCGCGCTGCGATCAGCTGCTCGAGCATCGGCGCGACGCCGGCCGCGATCGCGCGCTCGAGCATCGCGGGCGCCATCGCGTCGATCACGCAGAGGACGAGCTTGGGCGGCATCGAGCTCACGGCGGCCATCGGCGAGGATGCGCAGGCCCGCGTACTTCTCGCCGGCGCGCGCGCGCCTGCGCCAGCAGAACCAGGCGAGCAGCGCGAGCGCGACGTAGCCGAGCGGGTGCAGCAGCGCGACGAGCGCGGCGAGCACGAGCGAGGCGGCGTCGAGGTAGACCGTCAGCGCCTCCCGCGCGCCGCGGTCGGGCAGGCGCGCGCGCGCGCCCGCGATCACCGGTCCGACGGCGCGCTGCGGCGAGCGCAGCCGCGGCCAGCGCCGCCGAGCAGCCCCGGCCACCAGGCGTCGCCGTGCGCGGCGAGCGTGCCGGCGAACAGCAGCGCGCCGGCGCCGTAGCCGAGCCCGCGAGCGCTGCCGCGAGGGGACCGACGGCCTCGCGCGCTCAGCTGCCGGGTCGAAGCGTCGGCGCGAGCCCGAGCAGCAGCTGCAGCGCGTAGGCGAGCACGAGCGCGAGCGCCACGGCCAGCAGCCACCAGCCGGACTGCAGGAAGTGGAAGTGGCCGGCGGGGAAGCGCACGCCGAGGGCGCCGGCGGAGCCGAGCGCGCCGGCGAGCAGCACGCGGCAGGAACGGCCGCAGGCCGCACGCCGCGGCGAGGCCGGCGCCGAGACCGATGTAGAAGAAGATGCCGTTCATTGTGGCGCGCGTGCGGGGTGCGCTACCGTGCAGGTGCGCGAGCTGCGATCGGCCAGGACGATAGACGACCGCCCAGGCGGCCTCGGCCCGCGCGGCGAGGTTCGGCGCGGCCGCGGCGAATAGCGAGGCGAAGGACATATGGAGCGATCGACCAGCGGAGCAGGCGACGGACGCGGGACGCGGCCGACCGCGCACGAGCTGGCGCGCTACGAGGCGCTGTTCGCGGCGCGCACGCGCGGGATGAAGAGCTCGGCGATGCGCGAGATGATGGCGCTCACCGAGCGCCCCGACGTGATCTCGCTGGCGGGCGGCCTGCCGGACACGAGCACGTTCGCGCCGGAGCTGTACGCCAAGCTGATGTCCGAGGTGGCCGCCGAGTCGACGGCGCGCGCGCTGCAGTACGGCCCCACCGAAGGGATGGCCGCGACGGTGCGCTGCATCGTCGAGGTGATGGCGGCCGAGGGCACGGCGGTGGACCCCGCCGAGGTGATCGTCACGACCGGCGGCCAGCAGGTGATCGACCTCGTGTGCAAGACGCTGATCGACCCCGGCGACGTGATCGTCGCGGAGGCGCCCACCTACCCGGGCGCGGTGCCCACGTTCAGCGCCTACCAGGCCGACGTGGAGCAGATCGAGATGGACGGCGACGGCATGCCGATCGACGCGCTGGAGAGCACGCTCGACCGCCTCGCAGCCGGAGGGACGCAGGCCGAAGTTCATCTACACGATCCCCAACTTCCAGAACCCGGCGGGGTGACGATGTCGCTGCCGCGCCGGCGCCGGCTGGTCGAGGTGGCGCGCGAGCGCGAGCTGCTCGTGCTCGAGGACAACCCCTACGGGCTGCTGCGCTACGAGGGCGAGCCGCTGCCGACGCTGTACTCGCTGGACGCTCAGGCGGTCGGGCGCGGTGGGGCCTCGGACCTCGTGATCTACCTCGGCACGTTCTCGAAGATCCTCTCGCCGGGGCTGCGGCTCGGCTGGGCGGTGGCGCCGAGGCCGGTGCTCGAGAAGCTCAACCTCGGCAAACAGGGAGCCGACCTGTGCTCCTCGCCGGTCACGCAGATGTTCGTGGCGGCCTACTTCGACGAGACGGGCGCCCGCGGCGGGCGCCGCTGGCTCGAGTACGTCGAGGGCCAGCGGGAGCTCTACCGGCGCCGGCGCGACGCGATGCTCGAGGCGCTTGCGGAGCACTTCGGCGAGGCGGGCGCGCTGGACGAAGCCGCAGGGCGGCCTGTTCATCTGGGCGACGCTCGACGAGCGCATCGACACGACCGACCTGCTCGCGCTCGCGCGCAAGCGAGGGCGTGGCGTTCGTGCCCGGCCGCGCCGCCTACGTGGACGGCCGCAGCGGCTCCTCCTCGATGCGCCTGAACTTCGCCGGCGTCCCCGACGAGGAAATTCGCGAGGGCATGAGGCGGATCGGCAGATGCGGTGCGCGAGCAGCTCGGCCTGCTCGGGCTCGCTCACCGGCCGAGCCCCGGCGCCGAGCAGGCACGCGGCGCCGGCGCCGCGGCTGCGGAGGAGCCTGCGGCGGGAGCGTCCGAGGGTGCGCGTCTCGCGGACGTCGTGGCGCTGCCGCGCCGGCAGACGCCGCCGGCGCGTCGGCAGCAGGCGATCGATGAGCTGTCGTCGAGAAGGTGGCCGTCCTGAAGGGCGGCCGCTCGCTGGAGCGCGACGTCTCGCTGCGCTCCGGCGCACACGTGCAGGAAGCGCTGCAGCGCACTCGGCCATGAGGTGATCGCGCTCGACGCCGGCCGAGAGCTCCTTGCCGATCTGCTGACGGCGGCAGCCCGAAGCGGCTTTCATCGCGCTGCACGGGCGCGACGGCGAGGACGGGACCGTGCAGGGGCTGCTGGAGGCGGTCGGCATCCCCTATACGGGCTCGGGTCCGGCGGCGTGCATGCGCTGCACCGACAAGGTGCTTGCCAAGCACCTGATGCGCGAGGCGGCCATACCCACGCCGGACTTTCACTTCCTTCGCGAGGCATCGATCAAGGAGCTCGGCGCAGCCGCGGCGATCGCCGGCGGTGGAGCAGGCGCTCGGCTTTCCGCTGGTGGTCAAGCCGGCGGTCGGCGGATCCGCCCTCGGCGTGAAGTTCGCGCGCAGCAGCGAGCAGCTGCCAGCGGCGCTGGTCGGCGGGTTCTCCTATGACGGCACGGTGCTCGTGGAGCGCTATGTCAAGGGACGCGACCTGGCTGTGTCGATTCTCGACGGCGAGAGCGAGACGACGGGCGGACCCCCGACGGCACGACCAGTTGCACTGCCCATCGTCGAGGCCGTGCCGCGCGAAGAGGAGTTCTACGACTACGAGTCGCGCTATGAGATCGGCATGACGACGTTCGTGTGCCCGGCCGAGCTCTCGGCGCAGACGACCGAGCGCGCCCAGCAGCTCGCGCTCGAGGTCTATGAGCTGCTCGGCTGCCGCGGCTTTGCGCGGATCGACCTGATGCTCGAGCAGCCGAGCGATGAGCTGTGGGTGCTCGAGGCGAACGTCGTCCCGGGCCTGACCGAGACGAGCCTGCTGCCGCAGGCGGCGGACGCGGCGGGAATCGCCTTCGAGGATCTCGTCGAGCGGATCCTCTCGAGCGCGCACGGGCGCTGAGCGCTCCTCAGGAGTCGCCGGCGGCGAAGTCCTCGGGCGAGACCTGGTCGAGGAACTCCTTGAACTTCTCGACGACGTCCTCTGACTCCTCGACGTCATGCTCGAACTCGATCGCCGACTCGGAGATGACCTCCTCGGCGGCGAAGATCGGCGCGCCGGAGCGCACCGCCAGCGCGATCGCGTCGCTTGGGCGGCTGTCGATCTCGAGCTCGCGCCCGGCGACGCTGAGCGTGATCGACGCGAAGAACGTGTTCTCGCGCAGCTCGGTGACAGACACCTGCGTGCACTTGACGTCGAGCTCGCCGAGGATGTCGCACAGCAAATCGTGCGTCATCGGGCGCGGCGTTCCCGCGCCCTGCAGCTTCATCAGGATCGAGGCGGCCTCGGGATGCCCGATCCAGATCGGCAAGAACTTGTTTCCGTCAACGGTCTTCAGAAGCACGATCGGCTGCTTGCCAACCATGTCGAAGCTGACGCCGTAGATCACCATCTCCTGCACAAGGGTCCTCCGAGAGGGGGGGCAAGCAGAGTATAGGTAGCGGCTAAGGCGCCAACAGCCAGCGACGCCAAGCGCGGCGGCGGGCGCTCAGGAGCTCGCGCGGAAGCTCCAGAGCTTGTTGCCGAGGAAGTTCAGCGGCGTGGAGGCGGCGACCGCGAGCGCCTGTGCGGGAACCTTGGCGAGCCCTGCGCTCTCGACGAAGATCGTCAGCAGCAGGAGGCTGAAGCCGAACGCCACGAGGCTCACCACGAGAAAGCGCATCGCCTGGAAGTGGACGCGGTCACGGGCGCGCGCGTCGAAGGTCCAGTGGCGGTTGAGCACGAAGTTGTTGGCCACGGCGACGAGCCAGGCGAACACGGCCGCCATGTGGTAGTCGAGCCCGAGCGCGTGCACGCAGATCGCATAGATGCCGATGTTGACCGCGAACCCGACGGCTCCCACGAGCGAGAAGCGCACCAGCTCGAACCAGTTGGCCGGTGTGCGGATCCCGTGCAGAAGGCGTCCATGCGCCCGCGGCTCGATGAGGGTGGCCTCGTCGTGCACGCGGCATAGGTTAGCGGCAGGCCTGGCGTACGCCCGGCGCTAGCCTTCTTTGAGATGTGGCCCAATCGCAAGCTGTTCGCCGCGCTGTGCTGCGCGGGCGCAGCGCTCGCGGGATGCGGTTCGAGCGGCGGGGCCGGCTCGGCCACGCGCGCGGCCGACCAAAGCCCGGGAGCAGCAGCGCGGTCCGCCGCCTCGCCGGACCCGGCGCCCACGCGCGCCCGTGGTCACACGGTGGAGGTGGCCGACCCGCAGGAAGCCTCGAGCTTCCCGGCGCCCGCGACCGTCCATCACGCGGCGGCCTCGACCCCGGCGAAAGCGGGCGAACTGGCCATCGCCGCCGGAGCCCAGTCGAACGCGGAAGTGGAAGCGGAGCTCAAGCAGATGCGCGCGGTCGAACGCAGCGCCAGAGAGAGCCAGCAGAAGCGATTCACGCCGGTGCCGGGCGGGAGCTCGATCGGCGGGAACGGCACGATCCCGATACCGGCGAACGTTCCCGAAACGATCCAGCGGGTCGTCGCGGGAGCGAACGCGATAGCCGACTTCCCCTACGTGTTCGGCGGCGGCCACGCGTCGTTCGTCGACAGCGCGTATGACTGCTCGGGGTCGGTCAGCTACGCCCTCGCCGCCGGCGGGCTGCTCGGAGCACCTGAGACATCCGGCGAACTCGAGCACTGGGGGGCGGCCGGGCCTGGCCGCTACATCACCGTGTACGCAAACGCCGGCCACACCTACATGTACGTGGACGGCATGCTGTACGACACCGCCGGCCGAAGCGGCGTGTTCGCGTCACGCTGGCTGCTCGGCGCGGTCGACAATTCCGGGTTCGTGGCACGCCACTGGCCGGGCCTTTAGGAGGGCGTGCGACGATGGCGGCCCTAGCGCACATGGCCACAGCGATCCTCGCACTCGACGGCGAATCGGTCGACGCTAACAACACCGCCCTCGGCGTCATCTCGGTGGTGTCGATCGTGTTCGGCTGGCTGCTGATCTTCGCGCTGTGGCACTTCGTGTTCCGCGAGAAGGCGCGCACGAAACGCAGGAAGGGCGATTCCGAGTGAGCGCTCAGCCGCTGAGCGTGTAGCTGCTCAGCACCGTGGTCGTCACGGGCGGGTGCGAGGCCGCGTTGCGCACGATCAGGCGCAGCATCAGCGAGACCTTGTGCACTTTGGCCAGGCGCGACGCGGTCCGTTTCGAGAACTGGATGCGCACGGTGCTGTGACCCGCCGCGGTCGTGACGAGCACGGCTTTGGCGATGATCAGCTTCGCGGGCGTCCCGGCGGGGAGTCCAACCGCGAGCGGGCCGCCGATGCCGAGCTTGCGCGCTGTGCTGCGGCTGAGCAGCACCTCGAAGTGGCCAGCAACCTGCTCGTTGACCGAGTAGCGAACGGCGAGGCCCGAGCGCAGTGCCGTGCGCAGGGAGCGGGAGACGATTAGGGCCGTTGCCGAAGGCCGGGGGACCGATGCGGACCCCGCCGCAGCCGGCGTCGAGGAGCTCGAGCCGCCGGCGCCCGAGGTGCTCGTCACGCTACTGCCGGAGGGTCCGGAGGGGCCTTCACCGGGAGCGAAGTTCACCGTGACTGTGCGCTGGCCCGTATTCACATTCCCGCCGCTGTCAGTCACCGTGAGTGTCGCGGTGTAGCTGCCTCCGTGTGCATAGCTGTGAAAGACGCTGGCATCGCCCGGCCCGGACACCACCGGCGAGTGATCGCCAAAGTCCCACGTGTACACCGCAGCGACGTACGGCTCGTCCGGCGGAAGCCCGGTGGTCCTGGCGTCGAGGGTTATGTCAGACTCGGTGCCGTTGAATCCGACGATATCGCCGACGTTGACGGGGTTCGGGGCCGTGAAATACGGTTCCAGCGTCACGCCGGACCAGCACGAATACCCGGCTCCTGCGGTTACGCCGGCACTGTCGAAGGCCCACGGCAGGTAATAGAGGTTGCCGTTGATCTGCTGGTTTGCGGCGCTGCCGGCGTGGGTTTCCGGATTTTCTTTGGGTTCTTTGGGGGGCGGGCCGAAGTTGAACTGGCACACGTCGCCCTGCTCGGCGTTCGTGCCGTCCTGGTACCAGCCTTTGAGGCGCGGGTCGGTCACGACATCTCGCTGCTCGAAGCTGAGATCACCGATGATCACATCGGCGAGGCCCTCAGCGTAGTTGCCGAAGGGGTTGAGTTCCTGGAGCTGGTTAGGCTCCTCGAGTTCTTTGTTGTCCTGGCAGGCGAGGACATCCGGGGTGACCACGGTAGGTTTTCAGCAGTCCCGCTTCGCCCGCGACCCACGGTTGCACCACATACGGGACCGTGCCACCGCCGGAAACGGTCGCCGTGGAGTGATAGCCGCAGATCCCGGTCGTCACGAGTTCGTTTTTCGTGTTTTTGGACTTTTTCCACGTCGTGCGCGAGCGCTTCGGATTCCGAGCATGTGCTCGGCCCAGTTTCATCGGCGCAGACCGTGACGCCGGGCGGCGTGAGCAGGTAGTACACGGGGGTGCCCGTCGCGCCCGGAAGGGGTGGGTCCACCGACGTGATCAGCCGTTGCAGCTCAGTTTTGACCTCGGCATCGGTCAAGCACACGTATATGTGCTTTTCATGACAGTTTTTGCCTTCGCCTTCGGTCGGGTAGGCGTTCGTGTCCTTGTAGGAGCCGCGGAAGGTGAGCCGGTTTTCGGCGCGACCGTACTGAGTGTCGAGCGCAAAGACGTTGCTGAGCTTTTCGGAGTCCGCGCCGACGTCCTGGAAGAAGCGATCGATCAGCCGCTCCCAGTCGCCGCGGTAATTGCCCACCGGGTCCCAGTAGACGACGTAGACGTCTGAGGAGTGGAGCACTTCTTCAGTGTGGTGGTCGAGTGGACCGCCGGCGAGGATTGCTTCGGCGGGCACGGCGGCCCGTCGCTGCAATCCCAAGCCACCTTCGACGAACGCGCCGGCGGGAGCGGCGAGCAGCAGCGAGATTGCCACGGCGCACCCGATGAGCAGCCCGGAAAGGGTCGCGGTCGCTCGGCACACCGGCGAGCAGAGCGTGCGCGCAAAGATCGTCACGTGAGGGCTATCGGCACGCCCCCGCGGTTGCCTTAGCGGCGTGGACGAGATTGCCCACGCAGCAGGGGGCGGGAGCGCGGGGTCAGCCGCGTGAGGTCAGCCGGCGGCTGGCCAGGCGCCGCGCCTTCGCGGCGGCCGCGCGGTGCGCGACGTAGGCGACGGCTGTCTTGTAGGCAGAGGTGAGCGCGGCTAGCGTTTCGTGAGAGGTCTCCCCGTAGCCCGGCATGTCCTTGGCGCTCTTCGCGCCGGCGGCGAAGATGCCGAGCTCGAGGTGCGGCGCCGAGGAGATCCCGACGGTCCCGCAACCGACGTCGGCGATCGGCTGGCCCGCGAGCACGTGCGTGCCGACCGGGACGAGCGCCGGGGCGGCGTGGCCGTAGTAGATGTAGCGGCCCGCGTCAGGGCCGCTGTCGACCAGCAGGACGGGCGCATACGGCCCGAAGCCTTCAAGGCCCTCGGCGACGATCGTGCCGCTCGCGACGGCCAGCTCCCGCAGCCGTGAGCCGCACTGGTTCGCGCTGCCGCCGAGGTCGACTCCGGCGTCCTGAGACCACCAGCTCCTGGAGGCGACATGCGACAGGGGATACAGCGGAAAGACCCAGCCACTGGGGGCGATCGGGTAGGGACTGCCGGCGATGACCGGCGCGGGTGCGCTCGGCCCGGTGGCCCCCGGCGTGCCACTGGGAGTGGTGCCCGCCGGGGCGGGCGCGGGGGCGCTCGTCGTCGGCATTTCGGTCCCGCCGGTGGTCTCGGCCGCCGCCCTGCCGCGCGTGAGCGCGAGCGCAGCCAGTCCAGCCAACAGCAGAGCCGTGAGTGCCAACGCCGTGTGACGCAGCCGCATTCGCAACCTTTCTTGCTCGGGCCGACGGGGTTAGCTGACGGGCTAGCGATGTTCGCCTTCCGCGGATTACCGCGGAACTCGCCCCTGCAACGTGGTTCCCCCGCACCCCGGCGCTTGCCGGGGATTAGGCGCGCGCGCAAGGTTAGCGGACGCGGCTGCGGAACGCAGGCGCGGGCTGCGTCTCAGGCCGAGCCCACGTAGAGCTGGTGAAGCAGGTCGTCGACCACGGGTGAGGTCGCGCCGAAGGCGGGACAGCATGTGGCGCCGCCGGGGGGCGTGAGGCCGAACTCGATGTGCGGTCCCGAGGAGATGCCGACATCGCCGCAGCCGACCTCCGCGATCGGCTGCCCGGCGAGAACGTGCGTGCCGACCGGGACGAGCGCCGGGGCGGCGTGGCCGTAGTAGGCGTACCAGCCGGCGTACGGGCCGCCTTCGATGCGCAGCACCGGCGCGTAGGGGCCGAACCCGGGGATGCCCTCGCGCACGATCGTGCCCGCCGTGACGGCGACCTCCACGGCGGCCGTGCCGCACGCGCCGCCCGCGGTGGAGATGTCGACCCCCTGATCCTCGCTCCAGCTCGAAGGGGTGAACACGACGGCGCGCGGCTGCAGCGGGAACACCCAGCTCGCGCCGCCGCCGCCGCCCAGGTAGGTGGCGCCCTGTTCGAAGGCCTGCACGCTGTTGCCCTTGGGCAGCACTATCCCGGCTTTGCGCGCCTGGGCCACTTCGGCTTTGATCTGCGCGTCGGAGGGAGCTCCGGGCGCGACGTAGCTGCCGCCTGCGCCGCTCGCGGATGCGGGCAGCGCGTCGGCGCCGCCCACCTTTCCAGGCACCTCGCGCCTGTCGAGTCCGCTGCGTGTGGCGTTCGGCGGCAGCGGCAGCGCGCGCGCCGAGGCCGAGCTGCGGGCGCGCCCGGAGGAGGCCCGGCCCGCGGGATCACCGCGCGGCGGGTGAGGTCGCGCCGGCGTTTGGCCGAACCGACGCCGGCGTGGAGCCGGTCGAAGATGCCGCGCCGCATCCCGCGAGCGCGACAGCGGCGCAGCATGCGGCGAGCGGTGTACGAGCACCTCGCAGGAGCACCGGGGCGATGTTAGCCCCGTGCAGCAGTCAACCATCCCGCTTGCGCTCCCGATTCCTGGTCATGTTGTCCAGGGCGACCCCCACAGCCACAGCCGCCGCGACCTTGGGCCCGATGCGAGGGGTGAGAACCATGAAAAACAGGGGCAGCTCCGTGACCCACGGCACCGGGGGCGATTCGCGTCCGGGTGACCCGGCTTTGGCCGGGGATGGCAGTGTGCGCGCCAAGCGCCGACTTGTGGATGGTTATCGCGGCAAGTGGGCGGTCCGCATGGCGCTGCTGTTCGCGCTCGGCACGCTCGCCTCCTTCTTCGGCGCCCGCTCGCTGGCGGATTCCAACAGCCAGGAGGCGCGCCTGCAGTTCCACATCTTGAGCGCCCAGGTCGCCTCGACGCTTGAACTCGCGATTCAGCGGGAGGAAGACCTGGTCGTGGGCGCGAGCGCGTTCATCGCGCGCAACGAAGGCTCGACGGCGAGAGCGTTCGATCGCTGGGCCGAATCGGTGAGGGCGATGCAGCGCTATCCGGAGCTTCAGAGCATCGGATATGTGGTGCTGGTCGACAAGGCGCAGGTCCCTGCGTTCGAGGCGCGCATGCGCGCTCATCCGCTGATGCCTCTGGGGCTGCACAGCCCGGCACCGCACGAATCCTTCGAGATCCTGCCGCCCGGCGCGCGCCCCAGCTACTGCTTTGCGGTCGCGGGCATCACCCGCAACCCGACCACCTACGAGCCCGTGGGGCTGGACTACTGCGCGCTCGCGAAGTCGTTGATGTCCGCGCGCGAGACGGGCCTCTCGAACTACGCGCCGTTCATGGCGGCCGCCAAGACGGCCCTTGGCGTGCAAACACCGATCTACAGAGGCGGGCGCACCCCGGCCACGCTCGCGGGTCGTCGGCGAGCCTTCATCGGATGGCTGGGCGAGCTGATCGTGCCCGACGTGCTCGTCCGCCGTGCGCTTCAGGGGCACGCCAGGACCGCCGCGACGTTCAGCTACACGAGTGGCTCGACGCACGTCGCGTTCACGAGCGGCCACCCGCAGCGCAACGCGCAGCGCGCGACGATCAGTCTCCACAACGGATGGACCGTGCAGACGTTCGGGGCCAAGCCGTCCACGGGGGTCCTGCATGGAAGCGCGGCGCTGCTGCTGCTCGGCGGCTCGGCGATCAGCCTGTTGCTCGGCCTGCTCGTGCTCGCGCTCGGCACGAGCCGCATGCGCGCGCTTTCGCTCGTGCGCGAGAAGACCAGCGAGCTCTCGCACCAGGCGCTGCACGACGCGCTCACGGGCCTACCCAACCGCGCGCTGGTGCTCGACCGCGCCGAGCAGCTGCTGACGCGAACGGCGCGGCGCCCCGACCTCTTGGCCGGAGCGCTGTTCGTTGACGTCGACGGCTTCAAGCACGTGAACGACAACCTCGGACACGGCGCCGGTGACGAACTGCTGCGGATGGTGGGTGAGCGGCTCCAGGGCGCCGTGCGAGACGAGGACACCGTCGGGCGCCTCGGCGGGGATGAGTTCGTCGTCCTGATCGAGACCAGCGCGCACGACTCCACGATCGAGATCCTGGCCCAACGACTGCTCGAGGCTCTCCGCCGCCCGGTAGCACTCGGCGAGCACAACCGCAGCTACTCGTTCACGGCCAGCGTTGGTGTCGCCACCGGCAGCTACACGAGCTCCGACGAGCTGCTGCGCGACGCCGATCTCGCGCTGTACTCGGCGAAGTCCGCCGGAAAGGATCGCTACGCGCTGTTCGACTCGAGCATGAAGGCGGACGGCGCCGCCGGCTTGGAGCTCGGCCTTGAGCTGAGCGCGGCATTGTGGGAGAAGCAGCTGTTCCTCGCCTATCAGCCGATCTTCTCCCTTCCCGGCCAGACTGTCGTGGCAGCGGAGGCGCTGTTGCGATGGAACCATCCGGAGCGGGGCGTGGTGGCCTTTGGAGAGTTCGCGGACGCAGCCGAGCAGACCGGGCTGATCGTGCCGATCGGTCGCTGGGCGCTCGAGGAGGCCTGCCGGCAGGGGGCCGTGTGGCATGCCGAGGGCCACGAGCTGGGGATATCGGTGAACGTGTCCGCGAGCCAGTTGATGCGTGAGGACTTCTGCTCTGAAGTGCGGGTAGCGCTGGCGCAGTCCGGGCTGGAGTCGACGTGGCTGACACTCGAGGTCTCAGAGATCACGGTGATGCGCGAGGTGACCGTGGCCTGCGAGCGGCTCGAGGAGCTGAAGGCACTCGGAGTGACGATCGCGATCGACGACTTCGGAACCGGCTACACCCCGCTCGCGCACATCCAGAGCATGCCTGCGGACATGCTCAAGGTCGACGGGCGCTTCATTGCGGCGCTGTGCGACGGCGCTCAGGGCCGTGCGCTGCTCGAAGCCATCGTCGGAGTCGCGCACGCGCTCGAGCTGGGCGTGATCGCCGAGGGCGTCGAGACGCCCGGCCAGCTGGACGCGCTGCGCGAGCTCGGCTGCAAGATGGCGCAGGGGTATCTGCTCGCACGGCCGGGTCCGCCCGATCGCGTCGCGTGCGGTCCGCAGCGGCACGAGAGCGGCTCGAGCGTTGCCTGAGCGCGTGGCGACCCGGGAGGGCCGGCACCTATACTTGCGCGGCCTTCGGGCTCTCGGGGCAAAACGTCAACAGGATTAGGAGGCCCTCGATGCGCAAGCGACTCGCCCTGGTGGGCGTACCCGCGCTCACCGTGCTGGCGCTGGCCGGCTGCGGCAGCAGCAGCAAAACCACCAGCACCACCGGCTCGACGGGGTCGACCAGCATCGCTACCCCGAGTTCGGCGATCGCGGCTCAGGTGCCGGCGGCGATCAAATCGAAAGGCACGCTGAACGTGGCGACCGAAGCGCAGTACGCCCCCAACGAGTTCATCGGCCCCGACGGCCACACGGTGATCGGCATGGACGCCGACCTGATGGCAGCGCTCGGCAGCGTGTTGGGACTGAAAGTGAACATGATCAACGCGAACTTCGAAACGATCATCCCGGGCCTCGCAGCGGGGCGATACGACATCGGAGCCTCGTCGTTCACCGACACCAAGGAACGCGAGAAGACGGTCGACTTTGTCGACTACTTCAAGGCCGGTATCTCCTTCTACGCGAAGAGCTCTGCCAACCCCGGAGTGAACAAGCTCGCCGACCTGTGCGGCAAGACCGTGGCGGTCGAGAAGGGCACGGTCGAGCTCGAAGAAGCGACCAAGCAGAGTGCCACATGCACGAAAGAAGGCAAGAAGGGCGTGAACGTGCTCAGCTTCCCGGGCCAGAACCCGGTCAACCTCGCAGTCGCAAGCGGCCGCGCGGAACTCGGCATGGCCGACTCGCCGGTGGTCGACTACCAGATCAAACAGTCGGCCGGCAAATTCAAGTTGATCGGGGAAAGCTACGCCTTCGCGCCGTACGGGATCGCGATCCCCAAGACCTCGGGAATGACCCAGCCGATGCTCGCCGCGCTGAAGCTATTGATGGAAAACGGGACGTATACGAAAATCCTCAGCAAGTGGGGACTCGAGTCGGGCGCGATCACCACGGCCACCGTCAACGGCGCCATCAGCTGATCAGAGCTGGCGGTGCCCTCCGCTGAGGCCACCGAGCTAGAGGGGCGGCCCGATGACATCCGGGCCGTCCCGGTGCGGCGTCCGGGACGCTGGGTTGCGGCGGCGCTCGTCCTGCTGATAGCAGTCGCGCTCGTCCGTTCGGTCGCGACCAATCCACGTTTCGAATGGAGCGTGGTCGGGAGCTATCTGTTCGATTCGCGTGTGCTCGAAGGCCTGAGGCTGACGATCGAGCTGACGGCGATCGCGATGGCTATAGGGATCGCGCTCGGCGTGCTGTTGGCGATCATGCGCCTGTCCATGAACCCGCTCGTCTCCGGCGCGAGCTGGTTCTACATCTGGTTCTTCCGCGGCACGCCGGTGCTCGTGCAGTTGGTGTTCTGGTACAACATCGCCGCGCTCTACCCAAAGTTCGCACTTGGCATCCCCTTCGGACCGGCGATCGTCAACGCCAATGCGAACACGCTCATTCCGCCGCTGACCGCCGCGATCCTCGGGCTGGGGCTGAACGAGGGCGCATACATGGCGGAGATCGTGCGCGCAGGGATCATCTCAGTGCCCGAAGGACAGGATGAAGCCGCGCGCTCGCTCGGCATGACGCGCCTGCAGACGATGCGCAGGGTGGTGCTGCCGCAGGCGATGCGAGTGATCATCCCACCCACGGGAAACGAGACGATCTCGATGCTGAAGACCACCTCGCTCGTCAGCGTGATCGCGGTCGGCGAGCTGCTGCTCCAAGTGACGAACATCTACTCCCAGAACTTCAAGACGATCCCGCTGCTGATCGTGGCGAGCATCTGGTACATCGTGTGCACGAGCGTTCTCTACGTCGGGCAGTACTACCTCGAGCGCTACTACGGCCGCGGCTCCGCGCGCGTGCAGACGCAACCGCTCGTCAACCGCGTGCTGCGGGGGGCGCTGAGCTTCAGGCTCCGAGGCAACCCCTACCGCCAGCCAAGAGATGGTGGCCTGTGAGCGAGCTGATGGTCAACGCAGAAGGCGTGCACAAGCGCTTCGGACGAGTCGAGTGCCTGAAGGGCATCACGCTGCAGGTGTCGCCCGGCGAGGTGCTGTGCCTGCTCGGGCCGTCGGGCTCGGGCAAGTCCACCTTCCTGCGCTGCATCAACCACCTGGAGAAGATCGATGCGGGGCGACTGTGGGTCGACGGCGAGCTGGTCGGCTACCGCCAGGTGGGCGAGCGTCTGCACGAGCTGCGCGAGTCGGAGATCGCGCGTAAGCGCGCCGAGATCGGAATGGTCTTCCAGCATTTCAACCTGTTCCCGAACATGACGGCCCTCGAGAATGTGGCGTGCGCGCCGATCCGCGTCAAGCGCGCGCCGCGCGAGCGCGCTCGCGCCCTCGCCGGCGAGCTGCTCGGACAGGTGGGGCTGCCCGACAAGCTCGGCTCCTACCCGGCGCAGCTGTCGGGAGGCCAGCAGCAGCGCGTGGCGATCGCGCGGGCGCTCGCCATGAGCCCCAAGCTGATGCTCTTCGACGAGCCGACCTCGGCGCTCGACCCGGAGCTCGTCGGCGACGTGCTCGCGGTCATGCGCGAGCTGGCACGAGGGGGCATGACGATGATCGTGGTCACGCACGAGATGGGCTTCGCGCGCGAGGTCGCCGACAACGTCGTGTTCATGGATGACGGAGCCGTGATCGAGTCGGGCAGCCCGGCGGAGATGCTCACGCACCCCCGCGAGGAGCGAACGCGCGCGTTTCTCTCGAAGGTCCTCTGAGCGCGCGCCAGCGTGCTCAGTCGAGCAATCCGTCGAGGCGCTCGAGAGCACGCTCGAAGTTGGCGCGGCCAAAGCCCATACGCACGTGCGCCGGCTCTTCGTAGACGTCGCCCGGGAGCAGAAGCACGCCGGCCTCGCGCGCGGTGCGTTCGCAGAAGCCGCGCACGTCGCGCTCGTCGCTCATGTGCGGAAAGCCGATCGGACCGGCGCTCGGCCTGACCCACTGGAAGCGATCGCTGCGACGATCGAGGAACGCGTCGAGCAGCGGCAGGTTGGCGAGGACGAGCCGGCGGCTTCGCTTGACGAGCTCCTCGGCATGTCGCAATGCGAGCGCGACGAGCAGTTCGCCGGGGGCGCTCGAGCAGATCGTGGTGTAGAGCTTCAGCTCACGGATGCGCTCCAGAATCACCGGATCGCGGCAGGCGAGCCAGCCGAGCCGCAGCCCGGGCAGCCCGTGCGCCTTTGACACGCTGCCGAGCGCGATCGCCCGCGGCTGTGCATCGCAAGCCGCAGGCAGGCGCTCGGCGGACTCATGCTCGAGGCCGCGGTAGACCTCATCGCTGAAGAGCACGATCGAGCGCTCCGCGGCCAGCTCGCAGAGACGATCGAAGACCACGCGCGGCATCTGCGTACCGGTCGGGTTGTGCGGGCTATTGATGTAGATCATCCGTGTGCTCGGGCGCAGCATGCGCTCGAGCTGCTCGAGGTCGTGCGCCCAGGCATCGGCGTAGCGACGCCGCCACAGGCTCAGCTCGGCGCCGGTGCTGCGCGCCACCTCGATCGCCGAGCCGTAGCACGGCGCCTCCACGACGACGTGGTCGCCGGCGCCGAGCAGCGCGTGATACGCGAGGAAGATGCCCTCCTCCGCTGCGGCCAGCACCAGCACGTCATCCGGCTGAGCCTGTTCGTAGTGGCCGGCCACCGCCTCGCGCAGCTCGATCGAACCCGGCGCCTCGGTGTAGCCCAGGCGCAGGCTGAGCAGCCTCTCGTGAGCGTCGGGCTCGAGTGCGAGCAGCTCCGCCACCGAGAGCGTCTCGCAATCGCTGCTCGAGAGCATCAGCTCGGTGGAGAACTCCCAGCGCTCGTAGTAGCGCTCGATCTCGAAGGGGCGGATTTGCACGCTGGTAGCGTAGGCGCATGAGCGCTGCCTTCGTGACCGGCGGTTCGGGGTTCATCGGCGGAAGGCTGATCGAGCGCCTGCGAATCGCCGGCTACGACGTGCGCGCGCTCGCGCGCTCTGTGCGCTCGGCCGAGCGCGTGCGCGCGCTGGGAGCCGAGCCGGTGAGCGGCGATCTGTCCGATTCCGATGCCATGCGTGCGGGGGCCAGTGGCTGTGAGCTCGCGTTCCACGCGGCGGCCACGCTCGGCGACTGGGGCACGCGCGAGGAGTTCGAGCGCGGCAACGTGCAGGGCACGGCCAACGTCCTGCGCGCCTGTGCTGAGGCCGGCGTGCGCCGGCTCGTGCATGTGGGCACCGAGGCTGCGCTGATGGCGGGCAGGCCACTCGTCGAAGTGGACGAGACGGCTCCGCTGCGGCCGGACTCGCCCGTGCTCTACAGCTCGACCAAGGCGCGCGCCGAGCAGGCGGTGCTCGCAGCCAACCGCGACGGCTTTGCGACGGTCGTCGTGCGGCCGCGGTTCGTGTGGGGCCGTGGCGACACGACGCTGCTGCCGCGCATGAGCGAGATGGTTCGCCGGGGACGCTTCGCGTGGATCGCAAAAGGACATCACCTGACCGCCACCACTCACGTCGAGAACACGGTCGAGGGGTTGCTTCTGGGCGCGCGTCACGGCCGGCCAGGGAACGCCTATTTCGTGACCGATGGCGAGCCTGTCGACTTTCGCGAGTTCGTCACGGCGTTGCTGGACACGCAGGGAATATCGCCGCCTTCGCACAGCGTCCCGGCCCCCCTCGCCCGAGCGCTCGCCGCGGCGTGCGAGTCGGCGTGGCGAGCTGCTCCGCTGCCGGGCCAGCCGCCCCTCACGCGCTTCGCCTGCTGGGTCTCCTCGCAGGAGTGCACGATTCGCATCGAGAAGGCCCGAGCGCAGCTGGGCTATGAGCCGGTGATCAGCCGAGAGCAGGGGCTCGCGCAGCTGCGCGAGCCGTAAACGCCTGGAAGCTGCGCGGGAGGGAGCCTCGCCTACGCCGTCGTCGGCTGGTCTTCGCCGCCACGCGCGTCCAGCTTGCGCAGGGCCTCCTGCGTGCGCTGGTCGCGTTCCACCTGCGCATCGCTGAGCGGTCCGAGTATGCCGCGCAGCGCGAACATGAGCTGCCAGCGGCGCGGCAGGATGATGCGCGGCTTGCGGCTTTCGATTCCGCGCACGATTCCCTCCGCCGCCGCGGACGCCGGCAGGCGCTTTCTCAGCGGGCGCGGAAACGCTTCGAGCATTTCGTCGGCAAGCTGATCGCTGTCGAGCGCCTGGTGGACCATCTCGGTGTCGATGAAGCCGAAGTAGGCGACGCTTGCGCTCGCTCCGTGCTGGAGCAGTTCGAGGCGCAGCGCGCGGCCGAATTGCTCGACCGCGGCCTTGCTCATCGCGTAGGGGAGCTCGCCGATGCCGTTCACGAACGCGTACACCGAGGAGATCACGACGACGTGTCCGCTGCGGGCCACGATCTGCGGAAGCGCGGCATCGACGGTCCTGCATACGCCCATCAGGTTTACGTCGAGCACCCGCTCGAAGGTCTCGCTGGGCATGGCGCGGAACGTGGCAACCCGCGAGGCGATGCCCGCGTTCGCGATCACGACGTCGAGACCGCCGAAGCGCTCGACTGCCGCAGCGCTCGCGCGCTGCATGGCGCCACGGTCGGTCACATCGGCGGCAATCCCAAGCGCGTCCGAGCTGATCTGGCTGGCCGCACGCTCTACCGCATCGGGATGCAGGTCGACGATCACCACCCGCGCGCCGCGTGCAGCGAGCGCCCGCGAGGTGGCGAAGCCGATCCCCCGCGCGCCGCCGGTGACCAGAGCCACCTTCCCGCCTAGCTCGTATGGCGCCACCTGCTGAACTCTGCCATATCGATGTGTGAGATGGACGCACAGGTCGCCGTGATCGGCGGGGGCGTGGTCGGCTGCGCGGTGCTGCATGCGTTGGCCAGGGTCGGCGTGCGGGCGATCCTGCTCGAGGCCGAAGACGACCTCGCGCTCGGCGCGAGCGGCGCCAACTCCGGCATCCTGCATACGGGCTTCGACTCGACGCCGGGCGAGCTCGAGACCGCGTTGCTCCTGCGCTCGGCGGTGTTGCGCGAGGAGCTGCTCGAGCCGCTTGGCGTGCCGGTGCTTCGCTGCGGCGCACGGCTTACGCCCCTCGAGGGGAGCGAACACGCGACGGTCCTCGCGCTCGCCCGCAACGCCGCCGCCAACGGCGTCGAGGCGCGGTTGTGCGAGGACGGCTCGCTGTGGGTGCCCGGCGAGGGGGTCACCGATCCCGTCGCGTTTGTACGCGCGCTCGCGAGCGCCGCGCGATCCGGCGGTGCGACCTTGAGGCTGGGCGCACGTGTCACAGGGCTCAGCGGCAGCGGCGATCGAGCCGCGCTCGAGCTCGCCGAAGGCGGGCGCGTGCGAGCGCAGGCGGTCGTCAACTGCGCGGGGTTGTTCGCCGACGAGATCGCGCGGATGGCCGGTGACCAGCACGTCAGCGTGTACCCACGCAAGGGCGAGTTTCTCGTGTTCGCCGCGCCCCGGTCGGAGTCGCTCGAGAGCATCCTGCTGCCGGTGCCCTCGGCGATGGGCAAGGGAGTTCTCGTCTTCCCCACGCTCGACGGGCAGGTGATCGCGGGACCCACCGCGCGCGAGCGCGAGGACAAGCGCGACTGGTCGGTGGAGTCTGATGCGGCGGAGCTGATCGCGGGGCGCGCGGCGCGCATGTGGCCGGCCCTCGAGCGTGCCGAGCCGCTCAGCGCGTATGCCGGCCTGCGCCCGGCGGGCCGCTCGGCGAACTACGTGATCGAACGCTCACGCTCCATGCCAGCCGTCATCCATGTGGCGGCGATCCGCTCGACGGGCCTGTCGGCGTCGCTGGGCATCGGCGAGCACGTGGCCGGGATGCTCGCCGACATCGGCGCGATCGAGCGGCAAGCGCCGCGCACGCTGCGCGCGTCTGTGCCCGAGCCCGGCCCGCCATGGTGGCAGCGCGCCGCGGCACGCGCGAGCTCGGGCCATTCGCCGACGGATGCGGAGATCGAGACGAAGCTCTCTGGCGACCCGGAGGCCCCGTGAGCTCTCGCCTGCTGCTCGGCATCGACGAGGGGACTACGGCCGTGAAGGTGTCGCTGTTCGACCTCGAGCTGCGCCCCGTTGCATCGGCCCGCCGCCCCGTGGCGCTCGTGCACCCGGCGCCGGGCCTCGTAGAGCAGGATCCGGAGCTGATCCTGGAGGCGGTCGTCGACGCGGTGGCCGAGGTCCTCGACAGCTTCCCCGACGCGGAGCTCGCGGCGGCGGGCCTTGCCCACCAGGGCGAGTCGGTGCTCGCGTGGGACGCCCGGAGCGGCCGACCGCTCTCGCCGGTGATCGTGTGGCAGGACAAGCGACAGAGCGAGTTGCTCGAGCGGATCGGCGCCGACGCGGTGGCCGCCTCGGGACTGCCGCTCGACCCGTATTTCTCTGCCGGCAAGCTGGCCTGGCTGATCGAGTGCGACACGGTCGTGCAGCGCGCGCGCGAGGCCGGCGCGCTGCGGCTCGGGACCGTCGACTCGTTCCTCGCGGAGCGGCTCGGCGCGCGTCATGCGACCGACCTCTCGACCGCGTCGCGCACCCAGCTGTTGGCGGTTGGAGGACGCGACTGGGACGAGGGGCTGATGGCAGCGTTCGGCCTGAGGCGCGAGTGGCTGCCGGCGATCGGTCCCAGTTTCGGCTCACTCGGCACGCTTCACCATCCCCGCTGGCGCACGTCGGTTGCCCTCGCGGCGCAGCTCGTGGACCAGCAGGCTGCGCTGGCCGGCTCGGGGGCGGTCTCGCCGGGAGAGCTCAAGGCGACGTATGGCACCGGCGTGTTCGTCCTCGGCGTGACCGAGCGGCCCTCGCTCATCGACGGCCTGCTGCCGACGATCGCCTGGGCGGGACCCGGCGGCGGCGAGGCGGAGATCGGCAAGGTCACGAACGCGCTCGACGGAGGCGTCTTCAGCGCGGGCGCGCTGCTCGACTGGCTCGCTCGCGACCTCGGCCTCGCGCCCGATGCAGGCGCCCTCGCCGCAGCCGCCGCCGAGGTTCCCGACAGCGCCGGAGTGAGGGTGCTTCCGGCACTGGCCGGCCTCGGTGCGCCATGGTGGCGGCCTGAGGCGCGGGCAGTCATCGCCGGACTCCACGGCGGCGTGCGTCCCGCCCACCTCGGCCGAGCGGCGCTCGAGGCGATCGCGTGGCGCGTCGCCGACATCGTCGAGGCGATATCGCGGCTGACGCGCGTCGCGGGCCTGCGCGTCGATGGCGGGCTGACAAACAACGAGACGCTGCTGACGCTGCAGGCCGACGCGCTGGGGCTTCCGCTGACGGTGGGCCAGCCGGATACGACGGTGCTGGGTGCGGCGATGCTGGCGGGCGTGGGGGCCGGCGTGTTCGACGACGTCGCCCACGCCGCACTCAAGCTGCCCGCCGGGCGCACCATCCCGCCACGCCGTCCCTCTGCGCAGCGGGAGCGCGAACGGGCACTCTGGAAGGAGTTCGTGCGCGCGAGCGCCGGGCTGTAGCTCGCTACTCCATGCGCACCTCGTAGCCACCCTGACGCAGCGCGCTCATCAGCTCGTCGGTGTGCCGCGGTCCGCGTGTCTCGAGCGTGAGCTCGACCCCGGTCTCGCGCACACGCAGCGGAACCGCGTCGCGGACGTGCTCGAGCGTGAGCAGGTTGGCTCGCGTGGAGGCGATAAGTCCGAGGAGCTCCGCGAGGCCGCCTGGCCGGTCGGCCACGCGCGTGAATATGCGAACGCGCCGGCCGGCCTCGGTTTCGTGGCGGCGCAGCAGCCCCGCCAACAGGCCTCCGTCGACGTTGCCGCCCGAGACGATCGCCACCGTGGTGTCAGCGGCCGGCTCGATCCGGCCGCTCAGCAGCGCGGCGACCGCGACCGCGCCGGCGCCCTCGGCGACGAGCTTGGCGCGTTCGGCGAGGAACACCATGGCGTCGGCGATCTCGTCCTCGCTCACCGTCACAAGGTCGGTGAGCAGCTCGCGCAGCAGCGGCAGCGTGAGCCTGCCGGGTCGCTTGATCGCGATCCCGTCAGCGATCGTGGCGCCGGACGGCGAGGCGAGTTCCAGGTGCTCGTCGCCTCCGGAGAGCGCCTGCACATAGGGAGCACACGCACGCGCCTGCACGCCCACGAGCTCAACGCCTGCGCCCGCGCGCCGGAGCGCCGCGCCGATCCCGCTCGCGAGTCCCCCTCCTCCGATCGGCACGACGACACGCCTCAGGTGCGGAACCTCCTCGAGCAGCTCGAGCGCGATCGTCCCCTGACCGGCGATCACGTCGCTGTCGTCGAACGGGTGCACGAAGGCCTGACCCTGCTCCGCCGCGCGCGCACGAGCCAGACCGAGCGCCTCCTCCACCGAGCTGCCGGCGAGCATCACGTTCGCCCCGAGCTGCTCGACAGCGGCAACCTTCGTGACCGACGCGTCGCGTGGCATGAACACTTCGCAGGCCACTCCGTGGACCCGAGCGGCCTGCGCAACCGCGCACCCGTGGTTGCCGGCGCTGGCCGTGACGAGACCTGAGGCGGAGTGCTTTCCGAGGGCTGCGACCTTTGTGAGCGCGCCGCGCAGCTTGAACGATCCGGTGAGCTGCAGGCACTCGGCCTTGAGCGCGACGCTCGTCCCGGCCGCTCCGGCGAGGGCCTCGCACGCGAGCGTGGGTGTGCGCAGGGCGACCGCGCGGATCGCGTCTCGCGCCACGTCGAAGTCGAGCGAGGCGATCAGCTCCTGCGCCGACGGCGAGGGGGCGGCCTCGCTCACGGACGCGACAACGTCAGCGTGCGGTCCTGCCGGGTCATCTTTGGATGAAGGTATAGGCTCCATGCCTTATCGCGCAACCGCTGTTTTGGGGAGCGAGTGAGTCAGCTCAATGACATTCTGCAACGACTTGAGGTCTCGCTCGGCCCTTGCAGCGGCACGCCCGTTCCGCTCGAGGGCGGGATCACCAATCACAACTTCCGCGTGACGCTCGGCGGCACGGCCTACGTGGTGCGCCAGCACGGCACCGGCACCGAGCTGTTGGGCATCGACCGCGAGTCAGAGCGGCTGGCCACACAGGCTGCTGCGCAGCTGCGTATCGGACCGGCGCTCGCGGCGAGTTTGCCCGACGCGATGGCAACCGAATTCGTGAGGGGCACGCCGGTGAGCGCGCAGGAAGCGCGCGAAGCTGTCGGGCAGATCGCAAAGGCTCTTCGCTCCTTCCACGATTCGGGGACGAAGCTGCCACGCAGCTTTCGGATCCCCGAGCTGCTCGAGGACTACGCGCGCATCGTGCAGCAGCGCGGCGGCGCGCTTCCCGCGAGCTACGCGGAGCTCAGCTCGCTGGCCGCGCGCATCGTCGGCGCGCTCGCGCCCGAGCGCGCCCGCCCGTGTCACAACGACCTGCTCACGAGCAACCTGATACGGGCGCTCAGCGGGCAGATCGTGATCGTCGACTGGGAGTACGCCGGCATGGGCGACCGGCGCTTCGACCTCGGCAACCTGTCGGTCAACAACGACTTCGACGACGACGCCGACGAGCGCCTGCTCGCGGCCTACTTCGGCGAGGCGCCAAAGGACTCGAAGCGGGCCGCGCTGAAGCTGGCGCGCATTCTGTCCGACGTCCGCGAGGCGGCCTGGGGCATGCTTCAGGCGGAGATCTCCGAGCTCGAGTTCGACTTCACCGGCTACGCAAACGAGCACCACGAGCGCCTCCGGGCCGCCACGGTCAGCCACAGCTTCGAGGAGTGGATAGTTGCCGCCGGCGCCTGAGCGAGCGTCCGCGCAGGGAGCTGTGCCGCCCGAGGAGGGGCCGGCGCGCAGCCCGATCGGCGAAGGGCGCCCGCGCCGGCCGCGCGAGCTTCCAGCGCGCGCTCGTGTGGTGATTATCGGCGGCGGCGTGGGCGGCGCCGCGATCGCGTATCACCTGGTCAAGCTCGGCGAGCGCGATGTCGTGCTGCTCGAGCGCAGCGAGCTGACGAGCGGCTCGACCTTTCACTCCGCGGGGCTGGTCGGGCAGCTGCGCTCGAGTCTCCCGCTCACGAGCTTGATGATGCACTCGGTGGAGCTCTACCGCACGCTCGACTGCGGCTGGGTGCAGTGCGGCGGTATCCGCCTTGCATGCACCCCTGAGCGCGAGCAGGAGGTTCTGCGCCAGGTTGCTTGGGCGAGGACCTTCGGCCTGGAGCTCGAGCTCATATCCGCCGAGGAGGCGCGAGAGCTGTTCCCGCTGATGAGCACCGACGGCGTGCGCTGCGCGTCGTTCCTCGCAAGCGACGGCTATCTCGATCCGTCGCTGTTGACGGCGGCGCTCGCGGAGGGCGCGCGCGAGGGCGGCGCGCGCGTGTACACCCACACCCGTGTGACCGGGATCGACACGCAGGACGGTCGCGTGAAGGGGGTTCAGACGGAGTGGGGGCCGATCGAGGCGGAGGTGGTGGTCAACGCGGGCGGGATGTTCGCCGCAGAGATCGGCCGCATGGCGGGTGTGCGCGTCCCGATCGTGCCATTCGCGCACGAGTATCTGGTGACGCAGCCGTTCCGCGAGCGCGAGACGGGCGAGCAGCGCAAGCATCTGCCGACGCTGCGCGACCCCGACCTGTTGATCTACTTCCGCGAGGAGGGAGCCGGGCTGGTGATGGGCGGCTACGAGCGCGCGAGCGCGCCGTGGGCGCTCGATGAGCACCTGCTCGACGCGATCCCGCCCGACTTCAACGGCCGCCTGCTCGAGGAGGACTGGCCGCGCTTTGAGGAGATCGCGGCCAATTCGTGCAAGCGCGTCCCGGTCATGGACGAGATCACGGTGACGCGGCTGATCAACGGCCCGGAGGCGTTTACCCCGGACAACGAGTTCTGCCTCGGCGAGAGTGAGCTCCGCGGATTCTTCGTGGCAGCCGGCTTCTGCGCGCATGGGCTCGCCGGGGCGGGCGGCATCGGCCTCGCGCTGGCCCACTGGATCCTCGAGGGCGAGCCGCAGATGGACATGTGGGAGATGGACATACGGCGCTTCGGACCCCACTTTCGCTCGCCGTCGTACACGCTGAAGCGCGCTCGTGAGGTGTATGAGACCTATTACGACATCCGTTACCCGGGTCACGAGCGCCAGGCGGGAAGACCGCTGCGCGTCTCGAGCGCCTACGGCTGGCACGCCGAGCAGGGCGCCGCGTTCGGCGAGAAGTCGGGCTGGGAGCGCGTCAACTGGTACGAGTCGAATGCCGCGGCCGGCGACGAATCACTGCGCCCGCGCGGCTGGGCCGGCATGCACTGGTCGCCGGCGATCGGCGCCGAGCACCAAGCGACGCGCGAGGGAGCGGGGCTGTTCGACGAGTCCTCGTTTGCGAAGCTCGAGGTCGCGGGACCGGGCGCAGCCGCGTTCCTCGAACGCATGTGCGACAACACCGTCGCGCGCGATATCGGCGCGATCACCTACACGCAGATGCTCAACCGGCGCGGCGGCATCGAGTGCGATTTCACGGTGACGCGCGTGGAGGAGGAGGTCTTCTCGATCGTCACCGGCACCGCCTTCGGCAACCACGACCTGAGCTGGATTCGCCGCCACGCGCCCTACGACGGCAGCGTTCGCTGCGTCGATGTGACCTCACGCTGGGCGTGCTTCGCGCTATGGGGCCCGCTCGCCCGGGAGATCCTCGCGCCGCTGACCGATAACCCTCTCGACTTCGGCTACATGCAAATGCGCGAGCTGGCGGTGGGCGACGTCCCGGTGCGCGCGCTGCGCGTGACGTTCGTCGGCGAGCTCGGCTGGGAGCTCTACTGCCCCACCGAGTACGGCGCCGGCCTGTGGCGAACGCTATGGCAGGCCGGACGCCCGCACGGACTCGTCGCCGGGGGCTACCGCGCGATCGACTCGATGCGGCTCGAGAAGGGCTACCGCGTTTGGTCCGCGGACATCACCCCGGACGAGAGCCCGTGGGAGGCGGGCCTCGGCTTCTGCGTCAAGCGCGAGGGAGGCTTCATCGGCGCCGAGGCGCTGGGGCTGCAGCGAGATGAAGGCAAAACCCCTACGCCCTCTCGGCGGCTGCGCTGCCTGGTGCTCGAGGACCCCCGCTCGGTGGCACTCGGCAACGAGCCGGTGCGCGTCGGAGGCGATGTGGTGGGGCGCGTGACGAGCGGCGGGTATGGCTACACGGTGGCGCGGTCGATCGCCTACGCGTACCTGCCCGAGCAGGTGCAGGTCGGCGAGGCGGTCGAGCTGGACATATTCGGGCGCTGGGTCGCCGGCGAGGTGGCGAAGGAGCCGCTGTTCGACCCACGCGGCGAGCGGATCAGGTCCTAGCTCGCGCCGCGCTCAGGCGCGAGGCGATCGCGACGAGCGAGTCGACGTTGGGATTCTCGCTGAGCTTGTGCCACACGAGCGCAAGCGTGGTCGGGTATGCGTCGAGGAGCGGGATCGTTGCGATGCCGGGCATCGCGGTCAAGAAGCGCTCCGCCGTCGACGCCGGCGCTGTCATGATCGCGCGGCCCGAGGCTACGACGGCGATCCACTCCTGAGCGTTCTCCGCGCGGTCGCCGGTCGTGCGCGCGGGCTCGCCGCGGTGGTCGTCGAGCATCCAGAACCCGGCCCTGACCGGATCGAGCGACGGATGCGTCCCGCAGAACACCTCGTCGAGCACGTCCGCCACGGACAGCTCGGCGTGCTGCGCGAGCGGATGGGTGTCGGCGGCGAGGACGACGCGATGCTCCTCGCGCAGCGTCATCACGTTGACGTCGGGATGCGGGGTGGGCGATTGGCACAGTGCGACGTCGACCTGCGCGAGCCAGGTTGCGGTGGAGCCGCGTGGCGAGGAGAGTTCGCGAAACGAGATCTCGACGTCGGGATGAGCCGCGGCGAGCGCGCGGAACAGCTCGGGCACGTCGATCACGGGCGGGGTGCCGATGAAGCCGCAGTCGATCGTACTGATCGCGGCCCGCGCGAGCGACTGCGCGGTCAGCTCTGCCTCGCGCGCCGCCTCGAGTGCGGCGCGAGCCTTTACGAACAGGGTGGCGCCGGCCGGCGTAAGGCTCACTCCGCGCGGGTGGCGCACGAGCAATTCGACGCCGAGCTGGGCCTCGAGCTGCGTGATCGCCTGTGAAAGCGATGGCTGGGACAGGTTGAGCGCGCGCGAAGCGCGCGTCATGTGACCCTCTTCGGCGACCGTGACGAAGTACTGCAGTTGGCGGAGACTTGCCATCGGTTCGAGGGTTTCCTGCTCGCCTCGGCCCCCCGCGGGGGGGCGACCGTTCCGATAGGCCCAGTCTATACCAGAGGCGCGAAGTTGTATTGGACGCAGCGGCGCCGATGGGCGAAAATTCGCCCCGCAGGCTAAGGCACTACCCACAACCTGGAGGACGGTCACGGACGCAAACTGACTGTGCGGCGCAAACCGAAGAGCGGGAGACCCTTTCGACTTCGGCGGCTCGGGCAGAGCATGGATGCAAGGCCAGGCTCTCATATGTGGCGTGACAGTTGCCGTTCAGTATCTCCTTATCTCTCTCTCCTGGCTGGCCGCCGCGACGGGGGTCGTGGCGGCCCGTCGGGTGCCCTCACGCGCGACCGCGGCCCAGCGGACACCTCGCGCGGGGCAAGCCAGATGTGGACGATGCGCTTGCGAGCACGTGATGCGGTCCCGGGGGGCTCGGCGTGTGGGGGCGCCGGGGGCAGCGACGGGATGAAGGTTCCGACCTCGGCGGAACCTTCATCCGTCGCAGGCTGGCCCGAGCGAGCGCAATAGGCACCTGACTCGCGCCTGGCGCCTGCCTGCGCGGGCGTGGCCGTCGCGGCGGTAGGCGCGCTCGAGGCGCTGGTAGCGTGGATGGCGTGCGCCGCCTGCTGCTGCTTGTCGCCGCGCTCGTGCTCGTCGACACGATGCTCTACGCCGCGCTCACGCCGCTGCTGCCGCGTTTCGCACACGAGTTGCACCTCTCCAAGAGCGGCGCGGGTGCGCTTGTCGGCGCTTACGCGGCGGGCACGCTGATCGGCGGGCTGCCGGGCGGCATCGCGGCATCGCGTTTTGGTCCTCGGCGTGCGGTGCTGGGGGGTCTTGCCCTGATGGGCACCGCGAGCGTCGGCTTTGCGCTCGCGGAAAGCTTCCCAACGCTTCTCGCCGCGCGCCTCGTGCAGGGTCTGGGCAGCTCGTTCACCTGGGCCGGCGCGTTTGCGTGGCTGCTCGCCGCCGCCCCGGTCGAGCGCCGAGGCGAATTGATCGGGACGGCGATGGGTGCTGCTGTGTTCGGCGCCTTGATCGGTCCCGTGATCGGTGCGGCTGCGGCGCTCGTGGGACGCGCTGAGGTGTTCCTCACGCTCGCCGGCCTTGCCGTGCTGCTGGCGCTCGCCACGCGCGGGCTCGAGCCGGCGCCACCGCAGCCGTCCTCGACCGCGGCGTTCGCGCGCGCATTGCTGACGGGGCGCTTCGCGGGCGGCCTCGCGCTGATGGCACTGGCGTCGCTGCTGTTCGGCATCCTCGACGTGCTCGCACCGCTTCACCTCTCGGCCGCCGGCTACGGTGCGGGAGCCATCGGGGCGGTGTGGATCATCGGCGCGGCGATCGAGGGCGCCGCATCGCCGCTCCTGGGCCGCATGAGTGACCGCCGAGGTGCGCTCGTGCCAGTACGGATGGCGCTGCTCGCGAGTGCGCTGCTGTCGCTCGCCCTCGCGACGGGGGTTGACAAGCTGCCCTACGCGGCGCTCGTCGTGCTCGCATCGCTCGGCTACGGTGCGCTCTTCACCCCCTCGTTCGCGTTGATCGCCGAGGGTGCCGAGATGGCCGGACTGGCGCAGGGGATGGCCTTCGGCGGGATGAATGCGGCATGGGCCATGGGCGCGCTCGTGGGTCCCGCGGCCGGCGGCGCGATCGCCGGAGCAACCGGCGACTGGATCCCGTTCGTGCTGGCGGCAACGCTGTGCGCGGCGGCGTTTGCCGCGGTCAGGATGGCCACACGCGAGCGCGCTGCCCCCGCCGGCGTGGAAACCGCCTGAGGCCAGGCTGAGGCGCCCGGACGCGAACCCCCGCAAGACCGACGCCGTTGCACTGATACGCCTGGGCCGCTCGGTCTAAACCCCCGACGCTCAGCCGCAGCCGCCGGCGGCGAGGAGGCGGCGGCGGTAGATCTGCATGTCGGCGTGGTCGAAGTCAGAGTGGGTCTGCGTGCGCAGCGCCGGCACGTCCTCGTGGTGGTAAGGGCTCGAGAGGCTCTCGTTGTGGCCGATCACGTTGCGATCGGCGATGTGGTAGCGGCAGCGCAGCCAGCGCACGAGCTTGCAGGCTGGCGGCCATCTGCGCGGGGTCGCCGAGAACTTGCTGATCGCTGTAGCCGACATGCTCGATGCCGATCGCGGTCCAGTTCAGCCCGACCGTGTGGCGGCACATGATGTCGAGCGCCACGAGCTGGTGAATGCCGCCGTCGCTGTCGAGGACGAAGTGCGCGCAGGTGTTGGGAAGCTCGTGCAGCTCGCTGTCGGGCGTGTCGGGTGCGAACGTGTTGTAGGTCGCCTGAAAGCTCGGCGTCTCGGTGTAGTGGATGACGATCACGTGCGGGTCGGTGAGCCTGTAGGTTGGCTTCATGAAGCTGCCGTAGTGGCGGCGCACGTAGGCGACCATCTGCTGCTTTCGCTACCGGCCCGAACGGGATCGGGTCCCAGATGATGCGCGGCTTCGGAACCGTCGCAGGCGGCGATCCGTGCGGAGTGGGTGGCGCTTGCGGCGCGGATCTCCCCGACGTCTCGAGCGCGGTCGCGGCGGATTGCGCGCCGCGTGGCTCCGCGGTTGTGCGTGCCGGCTGCGTGCTTCTCAGGTCCGAGGCGCAGCCGAGCCACGCCAGCGCGGCTGCAGCGGCGCACGCGGCCAGCACGACGCGGGGTGCCGCGTGGCGAATGGCGTATGAGCGACCCATCCTCAGACGATTGTGACCCACTCTGCACGAGCTCGCGCGCGACGAGGATAAGTGCTTATCTAATGCAGGATGTGCGGAGCGCGCGCGATATGAGCGGGTTCGTCTCGCGAGGGTTCGCGGGTCGCCGTCACACCCCGGCCGAGATCGCTGCGCGACTGCCGCCGGGGCAGTATGCGGAATCGGGTTTCCCGGTTCTCACGGCCGGCCCGACCCCGGTCGTGCCCAGAGAGAGCTGGCGCTTTGAGATCGACGGAATGGTGGGCGGGCGCGGGGGTGGAGCTGGCAGGAGTTCGCGGCGCTGGCGTTTGAGACGGTCCCGTGCGACATCCACTGCGTGACGAAGTGGTCGAAGATCGGGACGAGCTTCGGCGGTGTGTCGCTCGACACGCTGCTCGCGGACGTCGAGCCGCGCGGCGAGTATGCGATGGTCCACTCCTACGGCGGCTACACGACCAACCTGGCGTTGGCGGATCTCACCGGTGGCAAGGCATGGGTGGTCACCGAGCACGATGGTGAGCCGCTGACGAGTGAGCACGGCGGACCAGCGCGGCTGCTCGTGCCACATCTGTATTTCTGGAAGAGCGCGAAGTGGGTGGCCGGGTTGCGCGTGATGGATCACGAGGAGCCTGGCTTCTGGGAGATGAACGGCTACCACATCCGCGGGGACCCGTGGAAGGAGCAGCGCTATTGGAGCGACTGAGCGCCGTCGTGCAGCGCGCGCCGGGCCAATGGCAGATCGGGACGGTCAGTGCGATCCGGGTGGAGACCCCCCGCGTGAAGTCGCTGCGCCTCGCGTTGCCGATGTGGGTGGCCCACCTCCCGGGCCAGCACTATGACGTGCGGCTGACCGCGCCCGACGGCTACCGCGCTCAGCGTTCCTACTCCGTCGCATCCTCGCCGCTCGACGAGGGCGAGATCGAGCTGACCGTCGAACGGCTGAACGAAGGTGAGGTATCCGTCTACCTGCACGACGTGCTGCGCGAGGGCGACGAGCTGGAGGTGCGCGGCCCGTTTGCCTCGTATTTCGTGTGGAGCGGCGAGGCTCCCGCGCTGCTGCTCGGCGGAGGCTCCGGAGTGGTGCCGCTCATGTCGATGCTACGCCAGCGTCGCCGCACCGTTCCGGATCTGCAGATGCGGCTGATCTACTCGGTGCGCGCGCCGGAGGAGGTGATCTACGCCGACGAGCTCGGCGAGGATGCGGTGCTCACGTTCACCAGGCGCCCGCCGGACGGCTGGGAGGGCCACGTCGGTCGCATCGACGCTGGGCTCGTCGCGGACGTCGGTCAGTCGTTCACCGCAGGGGTCGCATTCGTGTGCGGATCGAACGGCTTCGTCGAGACAGCCGCGCAGCTGCTGCTCGAGATTGGCTTCCCGCCGGAGCGGATTCGAACCGAGCGGTTCGGGCCCAGCGGCTGAGAACAGCGTCTAGTCCTGTTCCGCGAATCTAAAGCGTTTGAGGCGCTGCCGGGGCCACGGCTGCGATCATGGCGTCGGGGTTGTGATGGCCAATGCCTGACTTCAGCGGCCGCGAGCTACTTCACGAGTGGAGACGGCTGATGGACTCCGTCCTCAGATCGGCGGAATCCGCAACCGGGGGCGCGGACCTTCGGCGCGACCTGCTGGGAGCGATGCAGCGCCAGCTCGAGCTGGTGCAGGAGGTCATCGACCGCGAGCGGCGACTACAGAAGGAGTTGACCGAGCGCCTCGTGGGACCGGTGGACGCCGCCTTCGATCTGCTCGCGGAAACCGGAGCAACGCTGCGCCAGCAGGCGGAGGCACTGGAGGCGGCGGGAGGCGCGCTCGAGGAAACCGCCGGGCTGATGAAGCGCCAGGCCGAACTGTTCGAGCGGACGGTCGGCGCTATACGCCAGCCGACCGAGCTCGCGAAGATGGCCTCGGGACTTCCGCCGAGAAAGCGTGCCGAGCCGCGCAAGAAGCGTGGCTGAGGGCGGGCTGCCCCACCGACGCGTTTTTTCTTATCATCCCGTTTCGATCGCTGTGATGCCGGCGGTCGAACTGCCATAGCGAGCAAGCCGGGGGGAACAAGCGGGGGATGCTTGGCAGCGTCAATAAGCGTGCGGGCCACGCACGACGATCGTCGTCCGTCGGTGCGACGGCTCGGAACCGTGCTCGTGCTGGTCGCACTGGTCGCACTGGTCGCTGCGGCGCTGGTGCACGCCGAAGGGATCACGAACGCCGGCGATGACCTGCGCGACGGCTGGTATCCCGAACAGTCCTCGCTGACCCCGCAGCTCGTCAGCGGCGGGACGTTCGGAGCGCTGTGGTCGACGACGGTCGAAGGCGAGGTGTACGCGCAGCCGCTCCTCGACAACGGGACCCTGCTGGTAGCCACCGAGAACAACAAAGTCTACGGGCTCGATCCCGCCACCGGCGCGCTGCGTTGGCCGGCGCCGCTGAACCTCGGGACGCCGTGGAACCCGCTGGACATCAGCTGCGGGGATCTGACTCCGAGCATCGGCGTCACGGCCACGCCGGTGATCGATCCGACGACCAACACCGCCTACCTCACGCACAAGACCTATGCGTCCGGAACCTCCGGCCCGGCTCGGTGGTTCATGGACGCGATCGACATGAGCAAAGGGACGGAGAAGGCCGGGTTTCCCGTCGAACTGAGTGGCGCCGCCCAGAACCAGCCCGGCATGACCTTCAACGCGACCCTGCAGATGCAGCGTCCGGGGCTTCTGCTGATGAACGGCGTCGTCTATGCGGGCTTCGGCTCTCACTGCGACAGAAATCCGTGGCAGGGTTGGGTGTTCGGCGTCTCGACCAGCGGCGCGGTCAAGGCGCGCTGGGTCGCCGTCGCCAGCGGCGCCGGCGCGGGAATCTGGCAATCCGGCTCGGGGTTGGCGTCGGACGGTCCCGGGCTCGATCCTGTTCGCTACCGGCAACGGAGGCTCACCGACGGTCGCGACCCCCGGCAACCAGCCCCCGGCGAGCCTCGGTAATTCGGTCGTGCGCCTCCACGTTGAACCGAACGGCACGCTTGTACCGGTCGACTTCTTCGCGCCGTTCAACGCGCCCGAACTCGACAGTCAGGATCTTGACTTCGCCTCCGGCGGCGTGACCGTGCTGAACGACAGCTACTTCGGAACGCCGAGCGTCCCGCATCTCGCCGTCGCGGTCGGCAAGGAGGGCTACGTGTATCTGCTCAACCGCGAAAGCCTCGGCGGCTTCCGCGAGGGCTCGGGCGGAGCCGACAATGTCGTGGATCGGATCGGCCCCTACGGCGGCGTGTGGTCGCGTCCGGCGGTATGGCCGGGCGACGGCGGCTGGATCTACATCCCGACGGCCTACGCCGGAGGCGTCCTGCGGGTCTACAAGTACGGCGTCTCGGGCACCGGCCAGCCGACGATCTCGCTTGCGGCCAGCTCCGCTGACCCGTTCGGCTTCAGCTCGAGCGCCGCCGAGATCACCTCCAACGGCACGACCTCCGGCTCAGCGGTCGTCTGGATCGTTTGGGCCGCGGATCACACGGGCGAAGGTGCCCAGCTGCGCGCCTACTCGCCGGTGCCCGTTGGCGGCAAGCCCGTGCTTCTGTGGAGCGCGCCGATCGGCACCTCATCGAAGTTCGCCCAGCCCGGCGTAGGCGCGGGTCGGATCTATGTCGGCAACCGCGAAGGCAAGGTGCTGGCCTTCGGCGCACCGGTCACGCCGCCGTTGACGGGATCGCCGAGCAACTTCCCGACGACCACCGTGGGACAGAGCAGCCAGAGGACGCTCACGCTGACCGCCACCAGCGCGCTCACGGTCACCAAGCTCACCTCGAGCTCCTCGCAGTTCATCCTCGGCACCCCCACCCCGGCGCTCCCGGCGGCGCTCTCGGCAGGCCAGAAGATCGAAGTACCGATCACCTTCAAACCGACCCAGACGGGTCTGATCGCCGGCACGCTCACGGCGGAAACGAGTGGCGGATCGGCCTCTTTCTCGATGTCCGGCACCGGGCAGGCGGCAACCGCCCAGCTCTCGGTCGAACCGCCTCTGATCAATTTCGGCGGCACGACCGCCGGCGGTCAGGTGACGGGCACCGCGACCTTCAGCAACGTCGGGAGCGCGCCCCTGACGATCAATGCGATCAAGCTGCCGGCGGCGCCGTTCAGCGCGACCGGTGTGCCCGCGGTCGGCAGCACGCTCGAACCCGGCGCCTCGGTCACCGTCAACGTCGCGTTCGAACCGAAGGCCGAAGGCACCTTCAACGGCGAACTCGCGATGGAAACCACCGGCGGCAACGGGTCGGTGGCGTTGAACGGCAGCGCCGGGCCGCCGGGCCTGCTCAAGATCACGAGCGAAAAGAACGAATACGGCGAAGTCGAAGTTGGCAGGAAGGTGGCGAAGTCTTTCACCATCAGCAACACGGGCGGGACGAACGTCACCATCACGAAGTCCAAGCCGCCTGTGGGTGGCGCCTTCGAAGCAACGACCGAACTCGCCGAGGGCACCACGATCGCTCCTGGGAAGACCCTCACCGAGACCGTCGTCTTTGCGCCCACCGCGGCGGGCCCGGCGAGCGGAGCCTGGGTGATCAACGGCGATGACACGAGCGGCCTACACGAAGTCACGTTCACCGGTACCGGCGTCTCGCCGCCGCCCACCGCGACGTTTGGGACCAAGACGGTGGGCGCGTCGGTGGCCGCGTTCGTGGCTGAACGCAAGCGCGTGAACCGCTACGCCCTGACTGGCAACGGCTCGGTGACGAAGCTGACCACCTATCTCGCGCCGGCCGGGCCTGCGGGGCAGCAGGCTCTGAAGGGCGTCCTCTACGCCGACGCGGCAGGCGCGCCGGGCGCACTGCTCGGAGTAACAGAACAACTCACCTTCAAGAGCACCAACACAGCCGGCTGGTATGACCTCAACTTCACCGCGCCCGTGAAACTCGCGGCGGGCAACTATTGGATCGGCATCATCAACGGAGGAACAGCCGGAGTCACCAACTTCGCCTTCAACACCGTCACCGGCTCGCGCGACTACAACACCAACACCTTCGCATCCGGCCCAACCAACCCGTTCGGCACACCCACCGTCGACCCCGACCAAGTCTCGCTCTACGCCACCTACACGACGACCCAGCTTCCGCCTCCGGTCGCTCAGAACCCGCCCACGATCACCGGGACCGCCCAGCAGGGCCAGACGCTGACCGAGCACCACGGCACCTGGACGAACGAACCGACGAGCTACAAATACCAGTGGCTGCAGTGCGAAAGCATGGGCAGCGGCTGCATGCCGATCGCCAAAGCCAGCGAACAGACCTACACCCTGACGGCACTCGACGTCGGCCACACGATCGAGGTCCAGGAGACCGCGAGCAACGGTCTGCCCAGCGTCAACCCGGCTAGCTCGCTTCCCACCGAAGCGGTGCTCGCTGCGCCGCCCACGGCGACGTTTGGGACCAAGACGGTGGGCGCGTCGGTGGCCGCGTTCGTGGCTGAACGCAAGCGCGTGAACCGCTACGCCCTGACTGGCAACGGCTCGGTGACGAAGCTGACCACCTATCTCGCGCCGGCCGGGCCTGCGGGGCAGCAGGCTCTGAAGGGCGTCCTCTACGCCGACGCGGCAGGCGCACCGGGCGCACTGCTCGGAGTAACAGAACAACTCACCTTCAAGAGCACCAACACAGCCGGCTGGTATGACCTCAACTTCACCGCGCCCGTGAAACTCGCGGCGGGCAACTATTGGATCGGCATCATCAACGGAGGCAACAGCCGGAGTCACCAACTTCGCCTTCAACACCGTCACCGGCTCGCGCGACTACAACACCAACACCTTCGCATCCGGCCCAACCAACCCGTTCGGCACACCCACCGTCGACCCCGACCAAGTCTCGCTCTACGCCACCTACACGCCGGGCTAAGCAAGTGACGCGGCGATGGTTGGCGCGTTCGGAGATCCCGCGAGACCTCTGAGGGTAACCACGGAGCGAAATACGGGCCTGCCCCCCATGACCGCGAGTCGGGCCCCGTTTAGCTTGGGGGCATGTCTTCCGATCACCCCGCGGCGCACTCGCGAGCAGCGAATATCAATCCGCAGCCTTGGCGCTGGAGCGACCCGCGAGTGCTGGTAGAGCACCCGAACGAGGAGGCCGGCCTCGCGATCGCCTCCGGTTTGCGCTTCGCGGGCTACGCGGTCGGGGTGTGTCCCGGCCCGCGCGGGCACGGCCAGTGCCCGCTGACCGGCCCCGCCGGATGCGCGGCCGCTCACGACGCCGACGTCGTAGTTTGCTCCCTGGGCTACGAGCGCGACGGGGCGCGAGACGTGCTGCGCGGCCTGCGCACGCGTTATCCGGACACGCCCCTGTTGGTCGAGGTGCCGTCAGAGATAGACGCGGACCTGCGAGAGCTCTTGGACGGCTGTCACAGTCTCTCGGCGCCGGCGACGCCCGAGCAGGTCGTGGCCGCCGTGCAGGGCCTGTCCGGACACGCCGGCGATGAGGGCCACGCCCATGCGTAGCCCGTTTCAGAGCGAGCCGGAGGCCTTCCGCTCTGTCCTGCTTGTGATAGTCGCGCTGATCCTTGTCGCGCTGGCCGCGGCACTCGGTCCGATGTGGCTAGCGCTGCTCGCGCTTGCGCTCGCACTCGGCGCCGTTGCTGGGCGCGCGGTGCAGCTGCGGATGCGCAAACTTCGCGGCCTCGAGCTGCCTGTGAAGATGGCCCCTGCGCATCGCGGCGCGGCGGCTGAGCGGCGCGTGCTGGTGGTCGCGAACGACACGCTCGGCGAGGCGGCCCTGGTGAGCGAGGTCGAGAGGCTGGCGTCTGTGCCGGGTACGCAGGTACTGCTGCTCGTGCCCGCGCCGATCTCCTCGGCAGCCCGCTTGACCGGCGCGGTCGACAGCCTCTTGGAGAAGGCGCATATCCAGCTGAATGCGGTCCTCGACCGTTTCAAGCACGACCCCGCCGTTGCCGGTGAGATCTCGCAGGCGGACCCCGTCGAGGCCGTGGAGGACGCGTTTGCCACCTTCGTGCCCGATGAAGTCATCGTCTCCACCCGTTTGGAGACGGGTGGGAGCGGGCTCGAGCCGCGCCTTGCGGGTCTCGTGCGCGAGCGCTTCGCGGTACCCGTGCGCCACCTCGTCTTTGAGCCGGGCTCCAGCGTCCAGGAGCCAGACAGGGACACCGAGGCCAGATATCGGCATGAATACGGTGAGGCAGCTGCTCGGAGGTTCGGGCTGAAGGCGCTCGCGGGCGCGGGAATCCTGGCCGCGCTGCTGATCTCGACGGTTTCACTGGTGCGCAGCACCGAACGCGATGAAGCACGAGCGGCGTCCCGCGCGGCCTCGGCCTTTGCGCCAGAGCCCGTGGCTGCGACGGTCTCCCTGTCGGTAATCCCGGAATACAAGCGGGGTCCGGAAGGCGAAAAGCATGACGCTTTCACCATTACCGAATTCTCCGTTCGGGCGGGCCAGCCGCAGGAGCTGCGGATCGACAACACCGACAGCGTCCCTCACAGCATCACGGCGCCCGAAGCGGGCGTCAACATCGTCCTGACGCCTGGCACTCACACCTACACGTTGCTCGTGAAGCACCCGGGAACGTACCATTGGTTTTGCACATTCGTATGCGACGAATGGGCGATGGAACACCCCGGCTACATGAGCGGCTACATCACCGTCAGCTAGAGGGAGCTCGCCGCAGTGTGCAGGCTGCGTGACGCACGCGGCGTGCGAGTGGGCGATCCTGGACTCGAACCAGCCGGCGGCGCAGGCAAGCGGGAGACCGTAGGGTCTCTACCAAGCCCTTCGATCCCTGATCGCCGAGGAGCTCGGCGTGACCGCGACGGTGGGCGCCCGGAGTCCCACAATGCGCGTGATTAGCTTGTTCCACTGGGCGGAGCTCAGATGGCCGCTGAGATCAGGCGCCGAGGAGGCGGCCTGGGCGGAACCGGGCGTGCTTGTGGCCGGTGCGGCCCTACCCAGCCGGACGGTGGCGCCAGCTGGACGGAAGCCGATGCGGATCTCATCCCACTCCTCGGCCCTGGCCAGCGTGTTCGAAGCCCCCGGGTAGCGCATGAGGCTGATGATCTCGTGTGGCATGAATTCGCCCTTAAAGGTCAAGAGCGTCCTGATCGTGCGATCGGTGACGCTTCCGGCGCCCTGGTGGCCCGCGATCGGGATGCCGTTGATCCGCGAGATGTCCACGGCGTCGCCTGCCTGACGCGTGGATGCGTCGGCGGAGACCGCCTGCAGGCTGGACACGCAGTGAAGGCCGCTCACCGTTGGCTTCAGCCCCACGCGCGACAAAAAGGCGAGCACGGCGAGCACGCGCTTGTCGGTCGCGCCAGACGCTACGTCCCTGCTCCAGCAGCCAGACAGGCTGATGTCGGGGTCGGAGAGGACGGCACGCTCTAGTTCGCTCTCCGAGAGCAGGAAGACGCCACTCGCGGTCGCGCCGACCATGTCAGCTTCCTCGCTCGCTCCCTGCGGGTGCAGCGCCGCGTCGAGCTGCACCCAGCTCTGGAGGATCGGTCGGGGATCGATGGTGTTCTGATCGCCCGCCGGGCGGATCGCGAAGCGAAGGTGACCGTCGCGCGCCCCGAGCGGCCGACGCACATGACCGAGCACGGTCCCCCGCGTGACGAGCGAGCCACGCCGCAGTAGCAGCGAATTCCCGGCATGGACCGATCGGGGATTGAGCCGCTCGGCGCCGTCCGCCGCGGCGGTGGCATCCGCCGCGAGCTCGTCCGGGTTGCCGGGATGTGCGTACAGGCGCGCCTTGCCGCTGCCGGCGGCCGGGGATTTGGAGGAGCCGGCCGGCGGGGGGAGCTCACCGCCGGCTGTGCCGGCGCTGCACCCCTCTGACCTGGCGGCGACCGCGGCGGCATGCCGCCCAGGCGTCTTCACCGCCAGCGTGAGCGGAAGGTCGCCTGCGTCGGCCGCGGGCTGCAAAGACGCCGGTACGTGGCCCTGCGCACCCGCACCCGCATCCGCGGCGGTCGGCGGCAACGCGGGCACGAGGCACGGCGCCCTCGGCGGCCGGTAGCTCCGCGCGATGCTCCCCAGGTCGGCATAGGTGAACACGTCGCCGTAGACGTCACGCAGGATCACGTACCTGCCGAGCTTGCGGGAGCTTCCGAGGCTGAGGATGCGACCGTCCTGTACGGCCACCACTGCAGCATTGGGAGTGCTCATGACGTCCACCAGCTCCGGGGCCTGCGCGATCTCGGCCGTACCGGCCGCGGCGGCCGCCGCGGCGGTCGGCGTGGGCGGCGCCGAGGAGCCCGGCGATGCCGGCGTCGAGCGGCCGGCAGCCTCGCCGGCAAGCGAGGGGACACGCGCCGTGGCGCCGGAGGAGGTTACCGGGCCGAGCGAGCCCCACGCGACCTGCCGTCCGGTCACCGGCGGGCGGCCATCGACCACGCCGGTCAGCGTCGCGATCACAAGCTTCGGATAGGTCGCGATCAGTTTGGCGCGCAGGAGCACCGAGTTGACGTAGTCCTGGGAGTGGTTGTAGGCGAGGATCGCGGCGCCCAGATTGCTCGAGGCTCCGGCTGCGCGCAGGTAGCGCGCAGCGGCGAAGATCGCGTCGACCGGGTTGTAGGGGTCCGCGTAGCCAGCGTTGAGCGCGTCCACACCGTACTGGAGCCAGGTTTCGGGCATGAACTGCATCCAGCCCACGGCGCCCGCCGTCGATACCGACAGATCGTTGCCGTAGTCGGTCTCGACTTCGTTGATCGCGGCGAGGATCTGCCAAGGGACGCCGTACCGGAGTGACGCGGCCTGGTAGATGGGCAGCAGGAACGGCGGAATACGGTAGAAGGAGAGCGCCTCTGCCGATGCCGCCGAGCCGGCGAGTTCGGCGGCGAGCGCCCGTGCCTGGGCGGCGACCAGCTGCGGTGGGGGAGCGACGCCGTTGGCCGGCGGCGGAGCGCTGTGCTTGGACGCGGGTGCGGCCTTCTGCGGCGCGCCTGCTCGGCGCTTTGCTGGCCGGGGATGCTTAGCGGCAACCCTGCGGCGCACCTTCCGCCGGGCGGTCGTCTTCTTTCTGCGCCGCTGGACCCCGCTGGGGGCCTTCGAGGTTGCTGTGGGACTCGCCGGGCTGGCCGCGGGTGCGCCCGGGTCGGCGAGCACCGGTCCGCTCTCCGGCTGGCCCGCGGGCGAGCTCGCAGGCGAGGGGGTGGTCGCGCTGGTCGTCGGCGGCTGACCGGTGCCCGCTTTCGGAGCTCCCACGCCCGAGCTTGAGGTGGGAGGCGGCGTGGGGGCGCCCACCGTCGATGTCGGCGAGCTCGCGGGCGCGTTCGCGCCGAGGGCGCCGCGTGAGAGGGGGCCCAGGCCCGCCGCGGTGACCAGGCTCGCGGCGAAGGCGTACGCCGCGACCCGCCACGCCCGGCAGCGGCTGCCGTCTGGGGCCGGTATGTGCCGACCTGGGTATTGCGGTGGTGCCATGGCCGTGGGCGGCAGCCGGCCCACAATCGCGGTGGGTCGGCCACTCGCGTTCGTATCGGCCAATTCGTCCAGCATTCAGTCTTGGCATGCGTCCTTGCAAGCGGATGCAGCGCGTCATGACGCTGCTAGAAGGTGTTCCCTCCCCCGGGGATCTCGCAACAAGCCACCGAGAACACAGCGCCGCGGCCGTCGCGCAGCTCGCATCCCACTCGCGGCGGGCGACGTAGCGGTCGCGGTCGATCATCGCCACGGCCAGGAACCAGCAGGCACTTCGGGCGTGGTCAGCCAGTGGGCGATCCTGGACTCGAACCAGGGACCTCTTCCTTATCAGAGAGTGCCACATAGCGACCAAAAACGCCAATGTAGCCGAGAAACACTGGGGGAATTGTGCGGAGCGCGAATTGCAAGGATTTGGCCAATTTGCGGCCGTTTCCGGAGGGTTTGGGCCCATGGAGGCGCGCAGGGGCCCAATGCAAGGCACGCTGTGGAGACGCCTTACGTCGTGATCCACTCCTCGGGCGGCGCTCCGGCCTGCCATGTCTTGGCGACGCCGCCGCCTTGCTGGCGTAGCGTGTGGGAGAACTCGGCGAGCTGGTGTTGGAAGGCGAGCTCCTCGCGTGGGTCACGGCCGACATTGTCGATCTCGGCTCGCCAGACTGTGAGGGCGCAGAGGGTCTCGGTTTGGCTCTCGTCGGTCCACCAGGCGTGTTTGAGGTGTTCGAGCTGCCGGGGGTAGCGGGCGTGCAGCGCGACGATCGCGCCCCACGTCTCCTGGCGCCAGGCTGGGTCGCCGCCGTATGGCTCAAGCCAGGGCGGTCGGGTTCCTGCGTTGGCGTGCACGCTCGCTGCCGCTCTGGGGGCGATCGCCTTGCCGTGCGTGTCGGTGGCAGGCAAGGCGTCTCGGAGGATCCGCGCGGCGAGGGTTGCGAGCGGTTCGTCGGCGCCCGCGGCAAGCTCCTGCAGCTCGGTCATCACCGGGTCCGGCAGGACGATCTGCAGGCGCTGGCTCATCGTGTCCATCCGCGTGTCTGGTCGCGCTCGGGCTTGCGGTCGAGTGGCGCGGGTGAGCTCCGGGAGCATACTGCGGCTGGGCGTGATGGCGCGGTCGAAGCCTGAGCTCCCACTCGGGGTCGGGCAGCTCGCGGGTGCTCGAGCGAGGTTGTGTGTGCGCGGCTGGCTCGCATCTTGCCGGCGAGCTGCTCGACGCGTCGCTCGTCTTGGCCCTTCAGGTGCCGAGCTCCTCGCGGTGCGAGGTACCACTCGGTGCCCTGACGAGCGCGGCTGGCCTGGACATAGGCCGACTCGCAGCTGGTCTGCCAGCCACCGGTGACGACGACGGCGCGCTCGACGGTGGCCCCTTGCTGGCGGTAGACGTGCTGGGCGTAGGCGAGACGCAGGTTCTGCGAGGTCCTCGCCGGCGAGGCTGACCTGGCGATCAGAGCCGTCGAGGGTGACGGTCAGGCGAAGCGTGTCCGCGTCGACGCTGGTGATCTGGCCGCGGGCGCCGTTCTCGACTTGGGGCTGCGCCGGGCGGACGGTGCTGCGCCGTGAAGATGATGAGGTCGCCTTCCCGTAGACCGTAGTGGCTGGTTGGGGCAACGGGATCTCGGCATCGCCGAGTTCGCCGCGCTGGGCGCGTAGGTGCTGGGCGCGGGCGTTGAGCCGGTCGATCTCCAGGTTTGAGGCGTCGGCAATCAGGGCGACGTCGCGGATGTCGCGGGTTTCGGTCAGCTGGGCCCAGCGCTTGACGCGCGGCCTCGCCGGCCTGTTCGCGGGTGTCGCGGAAGAAGAGCTGGCCGCGGGAGCGGTAGTGCGCCATCGCGCGCTCGGGTTCCCCGGCGCGCAGCGCCGCCCAGGCCCTGCGCTCCTGCGGATCGCTTGTACGGTGGATGTCCTGAAGCTCAGCGGTCGGGCGCGCGGTTGGCGATCCGGTCGAACATGCCGCCGGGTCCGATCGACGGGAGCTGCCGCCCGTCACCGACGGCGATCAGCTTGGCCCCGGAACGCTCGATCAGCTCGGTGAGGGCGTCCATGCGCTTGTGGTCGACCATCCCGGCCTCATCGAGGATCACGGTCGTCTCCGGGCCCGACCTGCAGCCGCGCCCCTGTTCGCACGCGCGACCAGCGCGTCCAGCGTCAGGGTGCGCTCAGCGAGCGCCGGACTGTCAGTCCCGAGCCGCTCGGCGGTCGAGCCCGCCACGGCGATCCCGATCACCTCGCCGCCCGATCGTCTGCTCGGCGCGCGCGGCCGCGTCGATCACGACACCCTTGCCGGTGCCCGGCCGGGCCGATCAGGACAGCCAGGCGCTCCGGGCCGGTCAGGGTCGCGCAGCGCCTGCTGCTGCTCGACGGACAGGGGAGCGGCAATCCGCTCTGAGACCTCACGGCCCGCGAGATCCCGCGCCGACGTCGCCGACGTCACGGGCGGCCGGCGTCGGCGAGCAGGTTTGCCCGGCGCTCGATCGCCTGCTCCTGGGCCCGCACGGCGAGCGTCGTCATCCTCCCGCCCTCCAAGGTGAGGATGCGACGCTCGCCGACCATCTGCGCGGGTCACCGCGAGCGCCTCCTCGGGGCCAAGCTCCCCCGCGGAGTGCTCAAGCGCGACCGCGCGCAGCAGCCCCGCGTCGAACACGCCGTCGCGCTCGGTCAGCGTCGCTTCGATGCGCTCCTCGAGCGGCCGCTCGGGGGCCGCGGGCAGCGGGGCACCGACTAGATGCACCGCCTCATCGGCCCCGAAACCGTACCGCTCACCTGTCTGTACCCAGACGCGCTGCAGGTCACCGCGGGTCGCGAGATCCTTCGCCCGGCGGTTCTCGAGCGCGATATCGCGGATCTCGCCGCGTTCGGGCGCGCGGCCATGCTTGGCGCGGAACCGCTCGGCGGCCTGCGCGATCTCACGATGACGCTTTGAGAACGCATCACGGAAACCGGCCGGGCACGCCGGCGATCTCGAAGTACTTGCCGTCCTCGGCCGGTGCCCTGCTCGATCGGGTAGCCCTCCTCCGCCAGCTCCTCAGCGAGGGCCGAGCGGTAGAAGGCGCCGACCTCCCGCAGGCCACGGAAGACCGGGCGGGAGGCGACCGCCACGATCCGCTCGTCCTCGCGGACCGCGCCGCTGATCACGACATGCGTGTGCAGCTGCGGGTCCGGCGCCTCAGCACCGGACACGCCCCTGGCGGTCGTGTGGCGGTAGGCGGTCGCGATCACGTCCTTGGCCTGCTCTTCGACCACCTGGCCGTCGTAGCGGCGGCGCACCACCGGCACCCGCTCCTTCAGGTAGCTCATCGAGCGCTCGCACCGCCTCGCGCGTGCGCCTCCTGGATCTGCTCGCGCTGCCAAGGGTCCCCGAGCGCCCAGACCACCGACACCGACTTCGGGGCGCTGAACGTCACGTCGATCCCGCCGCCCGCGACCCGTCCGCGCCCGCTGGGCGAAGCCACGCGCCCGTCGCGGGGTCGTCGGCCTTCCATCAGCGCGATGAACTGCCCGCCGTCCACCGGGGCGTCCGGGTCGATCCCGAGACGCGCGAGCGTCTCGGGGTCAGACAGCCAGCGGCCCGGGGCCTCGGTCAGCTGCACCGTCGGGCGTCAGGTAGTAGTCGCCCTGCTCGGGCGCGATCGTCTTGCCCTCCAGGTAGCGGGCGTAGCCGCCGCCCCGTCCCGCGCCGATGCTCGATGCGCTCATCACACTGGGTAAGACCGCGAACGGCCCGGAACGGCCACAGCAATCAGACGGTCTCGGCTTAGCCGTGCATCAAGTGTGGTTTGGCTGAGCGGAGCGACGCAGAGCGTCGAGCGGGAACGCTGCGTCTCAGGCGCCGGGGGCGCAGGGGCAGCGTCCGGGTCGCAGCGTCGGGCGGCCCGACGCTGCGTATGCCGCGCTGCTGAGCGGAGCGACGCAGAGCGTCGAGCGGGAACGCTGCGTCTCAGGCGCCGGGGGCGCAGGGGCAGCGTCCGGGTCGCAGCGTCGGGCGGTCCGACGCTGCGTATGCCGCGCGCTTTGCGCGTGGGTGTTGTGCTGCCGCTCCGCGGCGCCCGAGTCGGTGCATGCTCGGGGAGCGCCCCTGGAGCAGCCCGGCCCTAGGCCGTTGGGCATCGACGCGGTGTGGCAAGTGGTTTGGACTCGACCACACGCGGCGCTGCGACCCGCTGGCTAGCGTCTCGCTGATGAACGAACTGTGCCGCACTCTTGCCTGCGCGGGACCGTTCGCCGTGTTCCAGCATGGAGGCGGCGGCATTGCGGCGACCCATGACCATTTTCAGTAGACCGATGCGCTGAGTGCGCGGGAGTGGGCAACTCTGATATGGGCGGTCGCCGCCGTGATCGTGATGGCGTTGTTCCGCGACCTTCGCAAGTCCATGGTGACCATCGTTGCCAGCTGGCGGAGCCCGATCTTGTTCGTGCCGGTCAGCTTCATGCTCGCTTACGTCGCCGGCGTGGTGTTTGGCGCCTCGCAGATCGACCTCTGGAACACGCACATGATCGGTGCGACCATCGCGTGGACGATCACGGTCGCTCTCGTCGGCTTCTTCCGCGTCAATCGGGTATCGGAGGTTCGCGGGTTCACCCGGAAGGAGGCGCGTCGCGCCCTTGAGTTGGCGGCGGTACTCGACGCCTACCTCAACCTGTTTGTCCTGCCGTTCGTCGCGGAGATGTTCGTCGTCCCGTTCCTTGTGTGCGTCGGCCTGCTTCTGGGAGCCGCCGAATACCTCCCTCAGCTACAGGGCAAGGAGTATGACCCGACCCGAAGCTGCCTCAGGTCTTTCGTGAGCCTTCTCGGACTTGCCGCACTCGTGTACGCGACCGTCCGAGTTATCGAAGAGGTCGCGGCCGAGAAGCTCGGCGAGCTTGGGCGGGGCCTGATCCTGCCCCTGTGGCTCAACCTCGCGCTGATCCCGTGTGTCCTCGTGATCGGCTTGTGGGCCGCATATCACGACGCGTTCATCCGACTCGGGATCGGCGCCGATCCGTCGGCCACCGCCCTCCGGCGTGCGAAGCTCGCGCTCATCCGCGAGGTCGGGCTACACGTCTACGCGCTCGGTCACTTCGGCGCGCCGTGGCCGTACCGCTTCGCTCAGGCGACCTCGCTCGCGGAGGCGCGGGCCGTAGCGCGAGCGCTAGTCGCGGAGCGTGCCGCAGGCCCTAGTACTGACGAGGCCAGCGTGGCTCCGTGCGCCTGACGGCTATGGGTGCCGCCGGAGGAGGCGTCGGGCCGACTGCGATGAGGGTCGTGACGACAAGCAGTACGTCCACGGCACGCACAGGTTCGCCTTCCTCGACTGTCTCGGCTGAGATCACGTCTCGGACGCTCGCGACGACGGAGTTGTCGGGCGCGAGGTCGCGCATCGCTCCGAGGGCCGCGTCGAGCACTGGAGCTGTGCGGTTTCGGCTGTCATGCCTTGAAGGTTACGTTTGCGCCCCGACAGGTTCTTTGGGGAGGCGCCGGCGGCCTGGATGGGATGATGGACACCGGGGTCGGTCGCACTATCCCGCGACGGTCGCCCAGAGGCCGCACAGGGCCGCCGGGTACGCCGGCTGATCGGCAGGCAGGCCGGCCATCACAGCCGTCTCCCAAAGGGATCAGGACCTCTTTGCGTGGCGCCGGTCGCGAGGTCGCTCGGCATCCCATATCCTCCGCCCGTCGGGATCGATCGCACGATCGGCTATGAGCGTTTCCGTCGAAATGGGCTTACGGTAGCGCCAGGGTCAGATCCGCAATTGACCCGCGTGCGTTAGCGTTCGCGCTCAGGTGGTTCGCGTGCGCCGCGAGAGCGCTCGTGTCCTTCGCGTGGGGACCACGGCTCGTGTCCCGCGCCTGGCGAGAGGGGGTCGAGGATTTCGCGCATGCTCCTGAGCGTGTCCCGGTCCTTCTCGCGGTTTGCGACGGACTTGGAGTGCAGGATCATCTCTGCGGCTGCGACGGGCACCACGATCTGGGTGCCGGCCATCCGCTCGCGGGTCGCGGTGCGGACGACGTCCTCATAGCCGTCCGTGCCGTCGGGTCTGAGCACGACGTCGAAGTTGCCGTGGCGCGTCGTGAACGCGACGCAGATCTGTTTGCGGAACGTGCGTGCGTCTATCCCGCCGGGCGGGCGGTAGCCGTCGGGGTAGCGCCTTTCGTCCACGCGAAAGCCTCCGCCGAGCTCTTCGACCGCGTCAGCCAGCCGCGACAGGTTCTCCCGCGATCGCTCCGGCGTGACGTCCAGGTCTCGCGTCTCCCCGGGCCAGCCGCGGGACTGCGCGGCGGCTCCGCCGATCACCACGTACTGCACGCCGTGGCGCTCGAGCACCCTCAGGATCGCTTCGCGCCCGGGCTCTGGGCGCTCATCCGCGCTCATGTGACCCCTCAGCCACTTCGAGCTCATAGCGTCGGCCGCGCTCAAGCGTCGCCCAAAGCGCGGCGACAAACATGCGCTCGTCCGCCGGCGAGGCCTCGGCGATGCGAATCAGGTCGATCAGCGAAGCGACCCTCACCGATACACCCGGCGCGATCTGCATGCTCTGTGCGTCACGAACGAGATCGGCGTAGCCGCGGGTGCCGGGCGGGCACAGCGTCGCGCGCAGCTCCGCGCCGGAGGGCAGCAGCCAGCGTCGCGATCCCTCGGGCGCATCCTCTACGGGCTCGCCGCCAAGGCGCCTAGCCGCCTGCTCCAAGCGACGCGTCGCGGGATCGGATGGCACAACCTCAAGGACCCTCCAGCCGAGCGTAATCGGCCAGCCATGAAGAGCACCCGCGACACTCCCGACGACCACGAAGCGCGAGCGCCGCGCGAGCTCGCTGAGCACACCGACCGGGTCAAACCCCTGCGGCGCGAGCTGGCTGACCCGCTCACCGGGGTCGCGGCGCAGCTGCTGCATGATCAGCGAGTTATACGAGTCGTCATAGCGCGGCATCCCAACGGACAGCTCGAGCCCGCAGGCATGCAAGGCGTCAATGACGCTCTCAAGCGGCGGGTGCTGATCGCCCGTCTCCCAACGAGCGATCGTCGACTGCGTGCGCCCCAGACGCTCGGCGAGCTCTCCCTGGGAGAGCCCCGCGCGGCGGCGGCCGGCAACTAGAAGATCAGAGCTACGCATGGACATTAGTTTATACCGAATACAGCATATAGGCGCCTGCAGAACGGAGAGGGGTCCACGACGCCCCTCTGGGAATCAGACCGCGAAGGCCCGCACCCGGCCGCCGGGTGCGGGCCCGTTCGCGACTAGGCAGCGACCGGCTTGCGGCCGTTGCGGGCCGGCTTCGCCGATGCCGGCTCCTCGACCGGGCGGGGGGCGGACAGGAACTCGACGTTGCCCACGACCGTATAGTCGTGGCGCTTCTCGCCACCCTGGGTCTCCCACTGGCCGTATTCCAGGCGACCATCGACCGCGACCAGCCAGCCCTTGCTGAGGTACTCGGCGGCCGCTTCGCCGGCCTTACCGAACACGCTCACGTTGATGAAGCCGACCTCGCGGTTGCGACTCATGCCGTCGACCGCCAGGCGCAGCTGGCAGACCTTCGTCTCCTCCGAGATCGCCCGGAGCTCGGGGTCCTTCGTCAGTCGGCCGGTGCAGATGTACTTGTTGATGTTCATTGCGTTTCTCCTTCGGTTGGTTGGTGCTAGTGACGCAGCCCAAGACCGACGCCGACCGGCGTGCGGAACCGAAGCCCGAAGGGCGAGGGGAACCCCCCTCGCGGGGGTTGCAGCGCCAGACGGCGGTGTCGAACATGGGGCAAGACACGTATGCGCCAGCAACACGGAGGCAGCGCTCGAACAGCGCGTACTCGCAGCCCACGGGGGTCTCGCTGACCAGCCGCCCGCGAACCATGGCTCGCTCAGACGCGGAGGACGCGCACGCGCGACAGCGCTTCGGGGGCTTCTTCGCCGAATACGAGGGCGAGATGGCCCCGCGTCCACCCAGGCCTCAGCAGATCGGGGCGACGCAGGCACCCGAATTCGCCTCCGAGGAGCTCGAGAGCGTCCAGCTCGCTGGGCTTCTTGACGCACGTTTCGAGCTGGAAGACGTCCGGGTCTGCTCGGCGTCCCTGGTCAAGGTGGACGCGGGCTCGGGACGCGTCGCGCGGGTACATCTGGAGGACGTCGATCTCGGCGAGTCCAAGCTCCGAGCCGTCGATTTCGTCGATGTCATCGCTGAGCGTATCGACGCCGCCAACGGCGACTGGGGAGGCGCGCAGCTACGGCGTACGCTGTTCAGCGATGCCCGGCTGACCGGCCTTAGCTTTGCCGAGGCGCGGATCAAGGAGGTGAGCTTCAAAGCTTGCAAGCTCGACTACGCCAACTTCCGTCATAGCGAGATCGAGCGGGTGTCCTTCGAGGATTGCGTGCTCACCGGAGCGGACTTCCAGGGGGCGAGCATCAAAGCCACGATTTTCTCCCGCTGCCAGCTCGTGGAAGCGGACTTCTCCAAAGCAGCCATGTCACTCGTTGACCTGCGAGGCTAGGAACTCAGGCCCGCGGGATCGGCGCTCGGGCTTCGTGGTGCGATTATCGACCCGTTGCAGCTCATGGAGCTTTCCCGCACACTTGCGCAAGAGCTCGGGATAACCGTAGAGGACGTCTAGGTACGGTGCTCCCCGCGGGCTCGCTCGAGGGCCTCAAGGATGAAGTCGGCCTTGGCCCGCGTGTAGACCTCCCGGTCGTTCGCGAATCTCTGCGCCAATGCAATCTTGAGAGCGACATATTCGTCCGCCGCGGGGCTATTCGCACTCAGATAGTCCCTGAAGAGCAGCTCGTCGACGAACCGGGCAGAGCCCACCGGCAGAAGGTGCAGGTGATGCGTCCGTCTGCTCGGATCCGGCTTACAGAACCAGTGCATTTCCTCGGCCCGGTACGGCGCGTACATGTACCCGAGCTCGGCAAGCGACTCGAAGCAGCCGCGGGCGCCGGGCAGACTCGTGACGCCCACAAGGATGTCGATCACGGGCTTGGCCGCAGGCCCGGAACCGATGTGCTGCCCACGTGGTGGATCCCTCCGTCCACCCACGCGGCGATCGCGTCGGTCAGGAGGTTGCGCTCCTCTTCAAACCGATGCCGCCAACTCGGGTCATAAGGCGCGATCCGCACCGGGTCAGTCGCGAGTGGTTTTTCGGAGCCGCTGCGCATCACACGGAATCTAGAGCCCGCCGGGAGCGGATGCAGGCCGTGGCGCGTGTCACCGGATGGCTCGGCCGGTTTCGGGGGTTGACGGTCAATATCAGGGATGGACGGGCACGGAAGCCGATTCCTCCTCGGGCCAGGCGTCGCGTGACACTTGAACCCGACGACATCGAGGTGATCGCCGAGCGCGCGGCGCAGCGCGTCGTGCAGCTGCTCGAGCGCCGTCCAAGCGCGTTTCAGCTTCTTGAGCCAAAGCAGCTGGCGATGGCGCTCAACGTGTCCTTGGACTACGTGTACGCGCACGCCGCGGACCTTGGAGCCATGCGCCTGGGCGACGGACCGAAGGCGCGACTTCGCTTCGATCTCCACACCGCCGAAGCTGCGATGCGCGGCCGGCGACAGCCCATCGCTCGTAGCGCACCTCGGCGGTAAGGTGCCCTCACGGCCAAGACGTCTCGCTCCCGCGGACGCGGAATCGAGGAGGAGGCCCGGTGCCCACCACAATGCGCGCGTCCTGTACCAGCAACCAACGTCATCGACGCTAATGGCCCGAGCGAGTACGGGAGAGCTGACCGAACGCACTTGGTCTGACGGCCAGACGATCACCTACGGCGCCCGGGTGCGCGCCTACGGCCGCCGTCACCGGCTGACGTTCGGCACGAGCCGTCAGGGCTGGAACCGCACCCGGGCCGAGATCGCGCTCGAGGGGATTCTCCAGAAGGTCGAGCGGGGAACCTGGTCGCCGCCCGAACGGGGAGGCTCCACGGTGCGATCGCAAGACGCTGCGGCGGGTGGCCGTCAGCTGTTTGGACCATTCGCGGCGAAAGTGGTGGATGGTACGAGGGCCCACGGGCTGGACGCGGACACCATGGCCGGCCTCGAGTGGCGGCTCGGGTACCTCGTCGGCGAGTTCGGGCGCATGGAGTTGACGGAGATCGACGTCGCTCGCGTCGACTCCTTTCGCGACGGGCTCGCTGAGCGCTCGCGGATCATCCGTGACGCCGCGCGTCGTGGCAAACCGATCACCGAGCGCGTCACACCGGCGAAGGGAAAGCCCTACAAGCGGCGCAAGTCGGGTCTGTCCAATGGCTCGATCAATGAAATCTTGACGCTGCTGAGCCAGATCCTCCAGCGCGCCGTCGACTACGGCTACATCGAGCGTAACCCCGTGCGAATCGGCGAGCGCAAAGACCGATTTCTTCCGACCGGCAGGCCGCGGCGGACCTTTCTCGAGGTTGACGAGTTCCAAGCGCTGCTCGACGCTGCGAGGGAGCTCGATCGGGAGGCGCGACGCGACTACCGCGTCGGCCGGCGCGCGGCGATCGCAACGCTGGGACTCGCCGGCTTCAGGATCTCCGAGCTCTGCGAGCTGCGCGGGGCGCAGGTCGACCTCGTCCGCGCGCGCTTCAAGGTCGCCGACGCCAAGACTGAGAAGGGCATCCGCGAGGTCGAGATGACCCTCTGGCTGCGCGACGAGCTAATCAGCCATCGCGAGCAGCGCATACGGGACAAGTTCCCCATGGGTCCAGAGGACCACTTCTTCGGCACCAGGTCCGGAGGGCCGCGCGACCCCGACCGCTTCCGCGACCGACTGCTCGCGCGCGCGGTTGCGCGAGCGAACGAGAAGCGGCAGAAGAAGGGCCTTCCCGCGCTCACGAAGATCACGCCGCATTCGCTGCGACGGACATGGGCGATGCTCGCAGCGCAGGCAGGGCGCGACCCACATTGGATCTCGGATCAGATCGGTCACACATCGGCCGCATTCACGCTGCAGATCTACCAGCAGACACGCAACCGGCGGCTCTCTGAGCGCGAGCGGCAGGCCATCTGGGAGCTGATGCGATTCGCGGATGAGTCTGCCGAGTGCCCGCTCACGCGACAGGTCAGCCGCACTGCAGCCGGGAGCGCCGCCACGCCCACGGCGTGAGCTGGAGGCTGGCCGCCGCGGCTCGTAATCTCCGAGGATGACCACAGCCGCCGCGCGTACGCCGGAGCCGGAGCGATCACCCGAGTTCGGCTCACTCAGGCCGGACCGATCAAGCGGATCCACGTGAATCAGCACGTCATCCGACGCAATGCCAAGACCGGCGGAGATGAGCCGCCACTGAGCATCAAGACGACGCAGGGCTCAGTCCGCTGCCATGGCGTGACCATTCACGGGGCGTCGGTCGTGCGTTACTGCCCGGAGAAGCCCTTGTCGTGTGGGGCGAAGGTTTGGATCGAGACGCGCTCAGAGCTCAGCTTCATCGGAGCCACTGGCTAGGGGCGGGGCTTGCTCGGATGAGCGACTGTCGCGCAGGTCGCGCGCGTGCTCTTCGTCGACCACGGCCTGCCGTCGCGATATCGCGGCCGCTAGCTCCGCTGCAGCTTCGAGGAGGGCAGTGGTCTCCGCGGGCGCAACGATCCCGTACGGCCCGTGGCTTCGATCGCGGGCGATGACACGACGGCTCTCCGAGAGCTCAAGCTGCTTGCTCGCGTTGCCGGACGTCAGACCGAAATCGGCGCGCAGTTCTGCCTGGGTGGCCGGTTTCCCGAGCAGGCGGTCAACTAGCAGCAGACGCTCGGTGTCTGCGAGAGCCTGCAGCACGGCGGCGTCCGAGGGCGGTAGTACGGTCCCGGAATCTTCCAGAACTAGAGAATTGCAGATTTGGGCTTATGGCGAGCAAAATGAGCGGATTCCCGCGCACCGGAAGCGCTGTCGTAGTCCGCGACGGTGACCGTCTGCTCCTGGCAAGACGCGCCAAGGAGCCCAACTTCGGCAAGTGGGTGTTCCCCGGCGGCAAGATCGAGCCGTTTGAGTCGATCAGGCAAGCCGGCGAGCGCGAGCTTCTTGAGGAGACTGGACTCGAGGTGCAGGTCGAGGATCAGGTCGGCGCGTTCGAGTGCATCTCGCCCACAGAGGAGCACCGGGTGATCATCTTCAGCTGGGGCTCGCCCCGTGAGCAGACACCGGTTGCGGGGAGTGATGTCTGGGAGCTGCGGTTCTGCTCGCGCGAGGAACTGATCGATCTAGATCTCTCCGACATCGTCGCGCAGGTCCTTCGGTCTATCGGCTGGCTGAAGGAGCCAACAGTCCTCGCCGCCTAGGGGCCCGGCGGAGCACCGACGATGGACCGCGCCGACGCTGCCCTTGCCTTCGTTCAGCGCTATGTCGTCTTTGTCGGCGGTGCGCTCGGCGCGTGTTGCTGGGCGCCGGCGTGTTCGCCGATCCGCACACACGGGGAGGAACGGTACTGGTGGCCGTTGGCGGCGCGATATTCGCTGCCTTCATCATCGCGATTATCTCCCTGTCTAGGGACGATCTCCTCGACGCGTTGTTTCGCCAGGGTGTCGTTGAGGTGTTCCCCAGCCGTATCGCTCGCTGCAACGATCAGTATTGGCGGCGCCTGCTATCTGGGGCGAAGCGGGAGTATCGCGTGCTAGGGGTCGCCAATCATGGTTATACCGGCGGAGCGTCAAAGCGAGAGCGATACGAACACCTTGTGACCGCCGCGGTCGCACGCGGCGTGACTGTCGAGTTCCTCTGGCTCAGCCCGACAACGTCTGCAGCGGAACTCCGCGAAGTTGAGGAGGGACGTAGTACCCGAGCCCGACACTGTGCGCTGAATCCAGTTCTTCTGGAATTTGCGTCAGCATCTCGATGAGCCCTCGCGCTCGCGGCTCATCCTCCGCGAGCATGAACACATGCCGTCTTGCGGCCTTACACGAGCCGACGACCAGGTGACGGTGACGCACTACGTCCCCGGCCAGGACAACCTCGACTTCACCGGGCTGGATCCTCACGATGAGCGCGTACCCGTTTTACCGCCGGCTCTTCGTACATCAAGCGGGACGGCATCGCCGCTGAACTCGTGGAGGTGTACCTCAACACCTATGAGGAGGTCCAGAAGAACTCGCAAGAGGTAACACAGCCACGAATCGAAGAGTTGGCGGCGAAGCTCGGGGAGTTCAGCGCAGGTGGTAGGCCAAGTGAGGCAGACAACCGCCAGCAGCGGTTCCCGCAGGCGGATGCCGATGGTAGGGCCGGCTGCGCATCCGACACCCGCCGTTGGCGACGAAACCGCGTAAGCGCTCGGCTACAGGGAGGCGACATGCACGACCCCAAGTATCGGTTCGGCTCAGAGGACTGCGTGTACCACCGGTCGGGCGGCTATTTCTTGCCCGACGACGAGCCTCTTGTGCTATTACGCGGCAAGGACGTGGGCACGCTCGTGGCTCTGCGTGCCTATCGCCGCTTCATGGAGCACGTGAGTACCCACGCGGACACACCGCACGCGCGCTCGGTCGCCCGCGCTCACGCCGAGTCAATAGCTGAGCGCCTTGACGCGATCACGGAGTTCCAGCGAGAAAACCCCGACCGGACAGGCCTTGGCTGCCACACATGTCCTCCTGGTGTTGACCCGCATGACATCGGCGAGCTCGTGGACCCGCAGGCGGCCTGATTGCACACAGGAGGCGCCAAGGCGCGGGGTCCACGCCCTTGGCATCTCCGCGGAGGAAGCCAAGCTGCCCGCGGGGCGTGCGGCCGAACGGGCCCGTGAGTGGGCCCATGGGCACGGGGCGGGCGGAGGCAGGACGATACGGGACGAGGGGCGGTGGTGAAAGACCTGCTGATAGCAGGGCATCTACTTGATGGGCGATCCAGGACTCGAACCAGGGACCTCTTCCTTATCAGAGAAGCGCTCTAACCGGCTGAGCTAATCGCCCTTGCCCGGTGATCGTAGCTCGCGCCGAAGCATGGCGCCTATGTACCCGCGACACGGGGCGGGGCACTGCACAGGCAATTGAAAGCATGTTGTTCAGTAATCTCAGCGCGTATGTGCACAAGGCCAGGCGCGCGACGAGCGATCGGCTGCGGGCGTTAGGCGACGGCGCGCGGGCGCAGGCGGCGAGCGAGCTCGACGGCCTCCTCGCGCGTGGCGAAGACCAGCTCCGCGCGGTAGCCACCGTCGCGCCCAGGGCGCACCCGCACCTCCGCGCCGAGCGCCGGCCGAGAGCCTCCTCGATTTCGCGTGCCGCGATCGCCTGGTCGGGATGGCGCTCGTCCTCGCGCCGGCGGGGCCCCCGCTGGGCTGCCGGCTCGTTACTCGCACGCGCGCGGACTTCTGTTGTGCGCACCGACCACGCGTCGGCAACGGCGGAGCGTGCGAGATGGCGGCGCGCGGCGTGGTCCGACGCCAGCAGCAGCGCCCTGCCGTGGCCCTCGCTCAGGCTCCCGCGTTCGAGCAGCTCGAGCACCTCATCGGGAAGCTCGAGCAGACGCAGCAGGTTGCTCACGGCCACGCGACTGCGCCCGACGCGGCGTCCCACCTCCTCGCGCGTCAGCCCCAGCTCCTCCACAAGCGCGGCGCATGCCCGCGCCTCCTCGACGGGGTTGAGGTCCTCGCGCGCCATGTTCTCGATCAGCGCGAGCTCGAGCGCCGTCGCGTCCGCGCGCTCGCGCACGATCGCCGGGATGCTCTGTAGCCCTGCGATCCCCGCCGCACGCCAGCGCCGCTCGCCGGCGACGAGCTCGTAGCGTCCCCCGGCCTTCGGCGTGAGGAGAACGGGCTGCAGCACGCCGCGCTCGGCGAGCGAGCACGCGAGCGCCGCGAGCGCCTCCTCCTCGAAGCGCTTACGCGGCTGCGCCGGGTTCGGCGCGATCAGCTCAAGTGGGATCTCGCGCAGCTCGTCCTCGTGCCCGCTCGAACCCTCGGCTGAGACAGAGAGAATCGCCTCAAGGCCTCGGCCCATGCCGCGCTTGGGTCTAGCCACGCGCGGCAACCTCCCGCGCCAGCTCGAAGTAGGCCTCCGCACCGGCGCTGTGTGGGTCGTGATGGGTGACCGGCAGGCCGTAGCTGGGCGCCTCGCCCACGCGCACGTTGCGCGGGATCACGGTGTCGAACACGAGGTCGGGGAAGTGCGCGCGCACCTCTCGCTCCACGTCCTGTGCGAGGCGCGTGCGCCCGTCGTGCATCGTCAGCAGCATGCCGGCCACTGTCAGGCGCGGGTTGAGCTCGCGCTGCACGAGTGCGAGCGTATCCAGCAATCCGGCCAGACCCTCCAGCGCAAAGTACTCAGTCTGCACGGGCACGATCACGCGGTCGGCCGCGACGAGCGCGTTCACCGTCAGCGGCCCGAGCGAGGGGGGGCAGTCGAGCAGCACGTACTGGAAGCGCTCGCGGATCTCGGCGAGGCTCTCGCTCAGACGCTGCTCGAAGGCCCCTATCCGTGGTAGCTCGACGTTCGCGCCCGCAAGCCCCGCTCCCGCGGGGAGCAGCATGAGGCCCTCCACCGAGGTGCTCGTGATCGCTTCGTCCGCGCTCGCGTCGCCGCTCAGCACCTCATACAGGCCGGGCGCGTGGCTCCGCGGAACGCCCAGGCCCACCGTTGCGTTGGCCTGTGGGTCCACGTCCACCAGTAGCGTGCTGTAGCCGGCCTCGGCGATACAGGCCGCAACATTCACCGCCGTGGTGGTCTTGCCGACCCCGCCCTTCTGGTTGGTGATCGCGTACACGGTGCCCACCCCTTGCAAGCTACAGCCCCCCGCCGTCATCCGCCGAGCGGCCGCTTGCGCGCCATCCCCGCGCGTCGCGGAAAGCGTTCCGGCGTTGCCCGCTGCTTGACGAACACGTGGAGGTGGTGATCCTGGGCGCCCGCGAAGGGAACGGTGCGTCGGATCTCGACGAGGCTCATGCCGAGCTCGAGCGCCGCCCGCTGCGCCGCCCGCTCCTCGTGCTCGTTGCGTCTGCCGCGCCAATCCACGAGGGCACCCTCTAGGCGCAGCAGCGGCGCCGCGTACTCGAGCACCACCGGCTGGGGCGCAAGCGCGCGCGCAAGCACGACGTCGCTGGCTCCGATGCCCTCCTGCCACTCCTCCGCGCGAGCCCACACTGCATGCGCATTGGCGATCTGCGCCGCGGCGATCATGCGCTCGATGAACTCGCAGCGGCGCCGGTTGCTCTCAACAAGCGCCGTCTCTGCCGCCGGCAGCGCGATCGCCAACGCAAGCCCAGGGAAACCCGCGCCGCTTCCGATGTCGGTGAGCTTGCCCGCGCGCCTGACAGGCTCGACCTCGAGTGCAACGAGAGAGTCCACGATGTGCCTCCTCACGGCCGCCGCCGGATCGCGCACCGTGCTGGGCGCAAGCGCATCCGCGTCGAGCGTTGCGAGCAGTCGCCGCACCTGCTCGCGCTGGCCGGCGTCGAGGCCAAACGGCTCAAGAAGCTGGGCCTCATCGCGCGCCGCCCCGGCGTCGGCTCGCGCCGGCTCAGGCTTCATAGCGCCTGAAGAACGCCGCGTATCGGTCTCGCATCTCGCGTACGCGGCCCGCCACGTGCGCGTCGAGCTCATCCGTGAGGACCGATTCGACCGCCGGAAGCACGTCCTCCACGAGCGCCCGCCCGCGGGCCATCCACTGGTAGTACTCGCGGCCGCCGTGGTTGTAGGGACCGTACAGCCGCGAGCGCGGGAAGCGCTCCTGCAGCCAGCGGAACAGACCCTCGTGGCGCACATGCATGCGCAGCGTGATCTGCGGATAGCGCCCGTCGCCGCCGAAATGGCCCTCGCCGATCAGCACACCCGCGAGCAGCCCTCGCTCGACGTCGCTCAGATGGCCCTTGGTGTCCTCCGCCACGCCAAACATTGTTTCACCGTCATGAAAAACGTGAAACGCTCGGGTCTTGGGGGCGATCCTTAGGCTGCGTAGTCGGCCAGTTGTTTCACCGTCATGAAAAACGTGAAACGTCGGCGGCGCAGCGGCGGTCTCGTCAGCCGTCCTCGCGCGGGCTGATGACGAGGAACCGCTCCGGCTCGTTGCCCTCGCTATGGGTTTCGACATCGCCGCGCTCGCGCAGGTACTCGTGGACGATCCTGCGCTCGAACGGTGGCAGCGGGTCGAGCTCGACCGGCTCGCCAAGACGGAGCGCATCCTCGGCGGCATCGTCCGCCTCGGCCCGCAGCACCTCTGCGCGACGCTCGCGGTAGCCGTTTGCGTCGATGACCACCCGCACCGCTGCGGGCCCGTCGGGAAAGACGATTCGCTGCGCCAGATGCTGCACAGCGTCGATCGTCTGCCCGCGCCTGCCGATGAACAGCCCGACATCCTGGCCGTCAAGGCGCCCGCTGAGCACGCCGTCCTCCTCCTGCACTTCGATCTCGGCGGCGAGTCCGAGGCCGTCGACAATCTCCTCGAGCAGCTCCTCGAGCGCCTCGGCGGGCTCGAGCTCCTCGCTGGCGAGGTCCGCCCCGCCGCCCACGTCGTCGTCGCTCATCGCCTCCGACCCGACCTTTTCTTCTTCTTGCGCGGCGAGCGCGGCGGCGGCGCGCCACGCGGCGCGCCGTCTCCGTCACCGGCCGTCACCCCGGCGAGCGCCGGCTTGGGACCCGGCCGCCGCGGGGTCTCGGGCTTGCCGTTCGACGCACCACCCCCTCCGCCGTCCGGCGGCGCCTGTGGCGAGGGGCCGTGCGGGCTCATGTAGCGGCGGATCACAAGTTGCTGACCGATCGTCCACAGGTTCGTCGTGATCCAGTACACGAGCAGGCCGGCCGGGTAGCGGTACAGAATCACCACAAAGACGATCGGCAAGAGCAACATCAGGCGCCGCTGGTTCGGGTCGGCAGCCGCGGTCGCGACGAGCGTCGAGAAGACCTGCGAGCCGACGTACAGCAGGATCAGCACGATCAGCGCTGCGCCGGTCGCCTTGTTTGTGATGTCAGGGATGAACAGAAACTTCGCGGAGTGCGGCGCGACCTTGTCGCACGGGGTCGATTCGACGTACTTTGAGGGCAGGTGCGCGACCGTGGCGACGTGGCCAGTGACCTTGTACTTGGCCATTTCGGCGGGGTGACGGTTGAAGTATTCGACCAGCTCCCTCCCGCAGATGTGCTTCTTCAGGTCGGTGCGCAGCATGTAGAACAGCGAGATGAACACCGGCAGCTGCAACAGGAGCGGCAGGCAGGAGGCCAAAGGATTGATTTTGTTCTCCTGGTAGAACTTCATGATCTCCTGCTGCTGGCGCTGTTTGTCGTCCTTGTACTTCTCTTTCAGCGCACTGATCTGAGGCGCGAGTCGCTGCATCTCCTGCATCGCCTTCAGCTGGCGGAAGGTCAGCGGCACCAGCACGGCGCGGATCACGATCGTCAGGCCGACGATCGCAAGGCCCCAGCTGCCACCCACGAGGTTGTCGTGGATGAACACCATGATCGCTTCGAAGAAGCTGATCAGCGGCGAGAACGCGCTCTCGATCACGTTGGCGAGGATCAACATCGGCTCTCTAGTGGTTCTCGGCGATCATCTTCGGCGGCTCGTGGCTTGAGGTTGGGCGGGGACTGCTCGGGTCGCTCGTCTGCGGTGATCCCGCCCGGACGTCCTCACGTGCCGGTGCGGCGCCGCGTCCTAAACACTCGCTGAGCCTCCACCGGATCGTATCCGCCGTAGCTCCATGGGTTGCACCTGAGCAGGCGCCACCCAGCGAGAACGAGGCCCTTGAAGTATGCCGTACCGCTTGATCGCCTCAAGCGCATAGCGCGAGCACGTCGGCTCGTACTTGCAGCGACGCGGAAGCGCAGGCGAGATGAGCCGCTGGTAGACCATGATCGGCGCGCTCACGAGGGCTCGCGCGACGCGCGCGGGAGCGCTCGTAGACGCTCCCGATGCCTCGACTGCTCGAGGGGCGCGCGCGCTCACGGACGGGCCTGATCGGCTTCTCGCGCGGGCTCCCCCGGCGCGTGCTCGCGCTCGCGCAATCCCGCGCGCTCCAGCAGTTCCTCGAGCGAGGCCTCAACGCCCGGGAGCCCCTCGCGCTCCGCCAGCTCTCCGAGCGGGGGCCGAGCGACCAGCACCACGTCCTGCTCTCCGGCCAGGGCGCCGGATGACCGCGCGAACGCTTCGCGCAGCAGCCGCTTCACGCGGTTTCGCTCGACCGCGCCGCCAACCTTGCGTGAGACCGACAGACCCAGGCGCGGCCCGCCCGCAGCGGGGTTCGCGAACGCATACAGAACGAGATGGCGGTTTGCGGTCGAGCGACCGTGGCGGTAGGCACGCTCGAACTCCGCGCTGCGCGACAGCCGTCCGCGGCCCGTCTTCGAAGCCCTCGTCGTGCGTCCTGCGCCCTGCGCGTCGGACATCACGCGGCGGCGCTCAAGCGGATAGCCGCTTGCGGCCCTTGTCGCGGCGGCGCTTGAGGACCGCGCGCCCGGCGCGGGAGCTCATGCGCGCACGGAAGCCGTGCGTCCGTGCGCGCTTGCGCTTCTTGGGCTGGTAGGTCCGCTTCATCGTCTCGTCGTCCACAGCCGCTTGCCTGTGCGCGCCGCGCCATGCGCCGCGTCCACTCGCTGAAGACCGCCTGCAGTATAGGGGCGTATGGCCGCGAAGCGCGCGCTTTTGCTGGACGTCCTGCGGGCCTCGGCGGCCCGCGATAGTCGCATCGGCAGTTTTTTCCGCCAAATGCGAGCAGCCCTCGAGCGACCTTTCGGGCATTGGCTATAGTCGCCCGACCGGGCCTCCCAGGCCCCCATCGAAGATGACCTTGCATCTCCCGGAGAGGAGCGGATAGGCGCTGCCGTGAGCGAGCAGCTCGAGCACATATGGACGCGCGTGCAGGGCGAGATCGCCCGCACCGTCGATGAGCCCACCTACCACATCTGGCTCGAGCCTCTGCGCGCTGTCGAGTTGAGCGGAAACCGCCTGCTCGTCGAGGCGCCAGAGCATGCATGCCGATGGATCCGCGATCGCTTCGGCAAGGTCTTGCACGCAAGCGCGCAACTGGTGATCGGCCCCGATGCGGTGCTCGAGCTCGTCGCCGCAGGATCAGACTCGCAAGAGGCGACTCGACTCGACTCCGGCTTGCGCGACAGGCGCTCGCGCTCGTCTGGACCCCGCCCGCTAGCGCTTGCCTCGCCCGGGCCGCTGGGCAATCCCAAGCTGACCTTCGAGCAGTTCGTGATCGGCGATTGCAATCGCCTCGCTCACGCCGCCTCGCTCACCGTCGCCGAGATGCCGGCCAACGCGTATAACCCGCTGTTCATCTGCGGGCCGCCTGGAGTCGGCAAGACCCACCTACTCGGCGCGATCGCGAGCCTGCTGCTGGCGCACAATCCAGGCCTCGTGGTGCGCACCACCACCGGCGAGGCATTCACAACCGAGTTCGTCGGCGCCCTGGCCACCGGCAGCACCGACGAGTTCAAGGTGCGCTTCCGCGATGTCGACGTCCTGCTGCTCGACGACGTGCAGTTCCTCGAGCACAAGGCGCGCACCGAGGAGGAGTTCTTTCATACCTTCAACGCCCTGCAAGACGGCGGACGCCAGATCGTTCTCAGCTCCGATCGCCCACCGCGCGACCTCGGCGCGCTCGAAGATCGCCTGCGCGAGCGCTTCGTGGCAGGGCTCGTCGCGGATGTCTCAGCACCCGATCTCCCCACCCGCCTGGCAATCCTGCGCATGCGCGTCCACCACGATCACATCCGGCTAGCTGAGGACGCGGCACTCTCCGTGATCGCCGAGCGCATCGACAGCAATGTGCGCGCGCTGGAGGGCGCTCTCATACGTGTGGTCGCATTCAGCTCCCTCACGGGTCGACCGATCACCGCCAAGCTCGCCGATGAGGTGCTCGAGAGCCTCTATCCACAGCTGCGTTCGAGCGCGCCGCAGCGCTGCACCGTCGCGCGTATCCAGCAGACCACCTGCGAGTTCTTCGAAATCAGCGCAACCGAGCTACTCTCAGCCAGCCGCGCCCCTCGGCTTGCCTGGCCGCGCCAGGTCGCGATGTACCTTGCGCGCGAGCTCTCCGGCGAGTCGCTCCCCGCGATCGGCCGCCAGTTCGGGGGACGCGACCACACCACAGTCCTCTACGCATGGCGCAGAGCCTCTGCGCGCATGGCGGATGACGACGGCGCGCGTAGCGCTGTGGAGAAGCTATGCGCCCGTCTCTCCCCCTCGCCCGCACCCCCATCGCCGGGCGCGCATGACCGCCTCGCCTGAGAGACTGTGCGACGCCTGAGTCCACAGCTGCTCCACCGCCCAGCCGGCGCTTGCTCAGCACCTGAGCCACATTGCACATCTTCACAGCCCCTACAAACAACAACTCCATCTAGAGAACGTTGAAGCTCTCCCTCTCATCCGCCGAGTTACTCGCTCAGCTTCAGACCGCGACGCGTGTCGCGTCTACCCGCAGCGCCGTGCAGGCGCTGTCGGGCGTGATGATCGCCGCCGAGACCGACGCGGGGCCCGAGCTACGCGCAACCGACATGGAGATCGGCCTGCGCGTTCCCTTGGCCGCCGAGGTTGCACGTCCCGGCTCCGCCGTCCTGCCTGCGCGGCTACTGCTCGACGTCACGCGTTCGCTGGCCGGCGATCGTGTCTCGCTCGAGCTGCGTAGCGCCGAGCAGGACGTGGAGCTCATCTGCGGAGCCAGCACCTTTCATCTGCGCACGCTGCGGGCGGAGGACTTCCCGGCGTTTCCCTCTCCCGCCGCGGACACGAGGGTCGCGCTCCCGAGCGGGGCCTTCGTTCATACCGTCTCCCAGGTAGCGCGCTCGGCATCGCGCGATGAGACGCGTCCCGTGCTCACCGGAATCCAGATTTCCGCATCGGGCCAGGAGCTGCGCATGGTCGCCACCGACTCCTACCGGCTGAGCGTGAAGCAGACTGCACTCGAGCAGCCTTTGCTGGGGAGCCTTGAAGCCAATGTGCCGGCCCGTGCACTGGCGGAGCTCGTGCGCATCGCCCAGCAGGCGCCGGCCGACTCACTGGCGGTGAGCGTCGGACAGAACCAGGTGGTGTTCGAGCTCGGCGACGTGCTGCTCTCATCGCGCCTGATCGACGGCCAGTTCCCCAACTATCGCCAGCTGCTGCCCGAGTCGGTTGAGCATGAGCTGCGCCTGTCCACCACCGAGCTGACCGACGTGGTCCGGCGTATCAGCCTGCTCGCGCAGAAGAACACGCCGCTGCGTCTCGGCTTCGAGGAGGGCGAGCTCACCGTCTCGGCCCAGACACCGGACGTGGGCGAGGCAAGCGAGAGCATCCCCGTGCCGTTCCACGGCTCAACCTTCGAGATCGGCTTCAACCCCGACTTCCTCCGCGACGGGCTCCAGAGCGTCGAGTCCGACGAGCTGGTGTTGAAGCTGATCAGCCCGTTGCGCCCGGGCTTGATCGAATCCCCCGAGCAGGGGGACTTCGTCTACCTGATCATGCCCATCCGGCTCAACGTCTAGGCGCGTGCGATGCTCGTGCTCAGCGTGGAGATGCGCGACTTCCGCAGCTACGGGCGCGCCGAGGCGCGGCTTGGCGAGGGGCTTACAGTGCTGCATGGCGAAAACGGCGCCGGCAAGTCAAACCTGCTCGAGGCGATCTACTTCGGATGTACCGGGCGCTCGCCTCGCACCCGCAACGAGCGCGAGCTCGTGCGCTTCGGCGCGCATGCTGCTCGTGTCGCCGTGCGCCTGCGTGACGGCGGCGAAGAGCACGAGCTGACGGTCGGGTATGAACCGGGCGCCGTGGGCACGCGCGCCGAGAAGCGCATGGCCTGCGATGGAGCGCCGCTCGAGCGAATGCTGGACGCGCCCTTCCGGCCGCTCGTGAGCGTGTTCGCACCCGATCGCCTGGAGCTGCTCAAAGGAGCGCCATCCCTGCGCCGGGGCCATCTCGACCAGCTCGTCGCAGCGATCTGGCCGGGCCGGGCCGAGGTCCGGCTCCAGTACGGACGCGTGCTCGCGCAGCGCAACGCGCTGCTCTCGCGCATCCGCGCCGGACGCGCCTCGCGCGCAACGTTGTCGACCTGGGATCGCGAGCTTGCGCGCTGGGCGCTCGAGCTGCGCGCGCAGCGCGCCGAGGCCGCCGAGCTGCTGCGCGAGCCATTCGTCGAGCGTGCGGCCCAGCTCGGTTCCCGTGGCGAGCTCGAGCTCGAGTATCGCCCGCGCACGCGAGCAGGTGACGAGGACGCGTTCGTGGCCGAGCTCGAGGAGCGTCTCGCCGCCGACCTCGAGCGTGGCTACTCGGGCCATGGCCCGCACCGCGACGAGCTGTCGATCCTGCGCGAGCGCCGCGAGCTGCGCGTGTATGGATCACAGGGCGAACTGCGCCTGGCCCTGCTCGCGCTGCTGCTCGCCGAGCGCGCCGTGCTCGCGCGGGAGCGCCGTCGCGCGCCGCTGATGCTGCTCGACGACGTGATGAGTGAGCTCGACGGCGAGCGGCGCGAGCTGCTCTCCAGCGAGCTGCGCGCAACCGGGCAGAGCGTCATCGCAACGGCCGACCTCGGCCATGTTCCCGGGGCCGCCGACGCCCGCGTGACGCGGCTGCGGATCGCCGGCGGCGCGATTCTGCAGGAGGCGCGCGCCGCATGAGCACGCGCGGCCCGCGCCCCCTTGCGGGCGCGATTGAAGAGCTCAGCTCGCGGCTCGCGCCGGGTACGCCGCTCAGCGGCGCGCAAGGGTGTTGGGATCGCGTGACGGGACCCGCGATAGCCGCCGCCGCCCGCCCCGCGTCCGAGCGCGGCGGTGTGCTCACGGTGATCTGCGAGTCGGCCGCGTGGGCGCAGGAGCTGGAGCTGATGGCGGACGAGTTGGTCGCCCGCCTGAACGCTGAGCTGGGCGCAGAGGTGATCACTGCGCTGCGCTGCCGGAGCGCCTGAGGCCGACGGTCCCGGAGCGAGAAACGCGACGGGCACTCGCCGCCGATGCACGGCCCCATTCGGCCGGGCTTGCTGCATCTGCGGGATGGGCTTGGCCCGCCGCCGCAAACTCGCCGGTTTCCCTGCATTTTGCAGGGCTTTACGGGCGTTTTCGAGCACGTTCGGAGGGGGGCTCATGCTATCCTTGTTCACGTAATCACACCGCCCCCAGCCGTGGTCCTCGCGCCCCGGAGTCCGGGGCGTTGTCACGTCATCGGAGGGTCATGGCATCAGGCAGCAACAGCGCCGCGGATGGCGCCGGCAACGGCGCCGGCAACGCCTCTTCAAACAATGGCTCCGCGAGCTACGACGCACAGGACATCACAGTCCTCGAGGGGCTCGAGGCGGTTCGCAAGCGCCCGGGCATGTACATCGGGTCCACCGGGGTCATGGGCCTTCACCACCTCGTCTACGAGCTCGTGGACAACTCGGTCGACGAGGCGCTCGCGGGCTTTTGCAGCGAGGTCTCGGTCACGATCCACCCCGACAACTCCGTGACGGAGACCGACGACGGCCGTGGCATCCCGGTCGCCGTGATGGAGAAGGAGGGCAAGCCGGCCGTGGAAGTCGTGCTCACCGTCCTTCACTCGGGCGGCAAGTTCGGAGAGGGCAGCGGCTACAAGGTCTCCGGGGGACTTCACGGCGTTGGCGTGTCGGTCGTCAACGCGCTCTCCGAGCGGCTGCTCGTCGAGATCCGCCGCGACGGGCACCACTACTCGCAGGAGTACTCGCGCGGCGCGCCGCAGGCGCCGCTCGCCGAGGGCGAGAAGCTCGCCAAGGGAGCGCCCACGGGCACGACCGTGACCTTCCTTCCCGACGCCGACGTGTTCGAGACGCTCGACTTCGACTTCCAGACGCTCGAGGAGCGTCTGCGCGAGACGGCCTTCCTGACCCGCGGGCTGAAGATCTCGCTCATCGACGAGCGCGGCGAGGGACACGCGGCCGAGTTTCGCTACGAGGGCGGCATCGAGGACTTCGTCTCCTACCTGAACGAGAACAAGGAGACGGTGCACCGCCGTGTGGTGTTCTTCACGGGCGAGTCCGAGGAGGGCGCGGTCGAGATAGCGATGCAGTGGAACTCCTCCTACCAGGACTCGATCCACTCCTTCGCCAACAACATCAACACCAGCGAGGGCGGCTCGCACCTCAGCGGCTTTCGCTCCGCGCTGACGCGCACGCTCAACAAGTACGCGCGCGATCACGGGCTGCTCAAGGAGAAAGAGGAGAACCTCTCGGGCGAGGACGTGCGCGAGGGGCTCACGGCGGTCGTGTCCGTCAAGCTGCGCGACCCGCAGTTCGAGGGGCAGACGAAGACCAAGCTCGGCAACCCCGGGATGGCGGGCTTCGTCGAGTCGATCGTGAACGCGGGCCTCGGCGAGTTCCTGGAGGAGAACCCGAGCGAGGCGCGCGCGGTCATCTCGAAGGCCGTGCAGGCGCAGCGCGCACGCGAGGCTGCGCGCAAGGCGCGCGACCTGACCAGGCGCAAGTCCGCGCTCGAGAACTCGACCCTGCCGGGCAAGCTCGCGGACTGCTCGGTCAAGGACCCCTCGCTCGCCGAGCTGTTCGTCGTCGAGGGTGACTCGGCCGGCGGCTCGGCCAAGCAGGGCCGCGACCGCAACACGCAGGCCGTGCTGCCACTGCGCGGGAAGATCCTCAACGTCGAGAAGTCGCGCATCGACAAGGTCCTTCAGAACACCGAGGTCCAGGCCCTGATCACGGCCATCGGAACCGGCGTGCGCGACGAGTTCAACATCGAGAACGCGCGCTACCACAAGGTCGTGCTGATGACCGACGCAGACGTCGACGGCGCGCACATCCGCACGCTCGTGCTCACGCTCCTGTTCCGCGAGATGGAAGAGCTGATCAAGGCCGGCTACGTGTACATCGCCAAGCCGCCGCTGTACAAGCTCAAGCAGGGCTCGCGCGAACGCTACATAGAGAAGGAGTCCGAACTCGAGGAGATCCTGCTCTCCGACAAGTGGGAGAAGATCGAGATCTTCGATCGCCACGGCACGCAGTTCAAGCTGACCGAGGCGCGCTGGCAGCGCTTCACGCGCCTGCTCAAGCAGTACGAGGGCTGGTCCTCCTCGCTCAAGGCCGCCCATGGCCACGACGTGGTGCAGTTCCTCGAGGAGTCCTCGCTGCTCGGCGAGGAGGCGCTCAGCGCCGAGGCGGCCGTCGCCGTGCTCGAGCGCAGCGGGGTCGAGGGCGAGACGCATGCGACCGAGCTGTTGGAGTCCGATCCGCTCGAGCTGCGTGTGCGCGCGGTCGAAGTGAAGACGGGCTTTGCGCGCGTGCACAGGATCCGCCGCAGCCTCTTTGACTCGCAGGAGTACCGCCAGCTCGCCCGCGTACACGCACAGCTCGTCGAGCTGGCCGGCGTGCCCGCCTTCGAGGTCCGGCTCGGCGACGGACGCGAAACCGCGCCGTCCTTCGAGGCGTTGCGCCCGGCCGTGCTGAGCGTGGCTCAGAAGGGCATCAAACTCCAGCGCTTCAAGGGTCTCGGTGAGATGGACGCGGACCAGCTCGGCGAAACAACGATGGCGCCCGCCACGAGAACGCTGGCCCAGGTAACGCTCGATGACGCCTTCGCGGCCGACCGGGTCTTCTCCATGCTGATGGGCGATCAGGTCGAGCCGCGCCGCGCGTTCATCGAGGACAACGCACGCGCAGTCGCCAATCTCGATGTGTAAGGGGGTGAGCGATGGCATCCGCTGATGTGATCGGCGGCGGCAACGTCGAGCCGCGCGCGCTCGAGGAGGAGATGCGCACGGCGTACCTCGACTACGCCATGTCCGTGATCGTCGGGCGCGCGCTGCCGGACGTTCGCGACGGCCTCAAGCCCGTGCACCGCCGCGTGCTCTACGCGATGAACGAGCTCGGTGTCGGCCCCACGCGCCCGCGCGCAAAGAGCGCCAAGATCGTGGGCGAGGTGATGGGCAACTATCACCCGCACGGCGACTCTGCGATCTACGACACCCTCGTGCGCATGGCGCAGGACTTCTCCCTGCGCTACCTGCTCGTCGACGGGCAGGGCAACTTCGGCTCCATCGACGACGACCCCGCCGCCGCCATGCGCTACACCGAGGCGCGACTCGGCCGCATCGCGACCGAGATGCTGCGCGACCTCGACATGGACACGGTCGACTTCGCGCCCAACTACGACGGCTCGCGCCGCGAACCGCTCGTGCTCCCCTCGCGGTTTCCGAACCTGCTCGTCAACGGCTCGTCGGGGATCGCGGTGGGCATGGCCACCAATATCCCGCCGCACAACCTGCGCGAGGTCATCGACGCGACGATCGCCTACATCGAGAACCCCGACATCGACGTCGCCGGCCTCATGCGCCACATCAAAGGGCCCGACTTCCCCACAGGCGGGATCATTCTCGGACGCGGCGGCATCAAGGACGCGTATGAGACCGGCCGCGGCCGTGTGCGCGTGCAGGCGCGCGCGCACATCGAGCCGCTCAGGCAGGGCAAGGAGGCCATCGTCGTCACCGAGCTGCCGTTCATGGTCAAGAAGGGCGGCGAAGGCAACCTTGTGACCAAGATCGCCGAGCTGGTCAACGACAAACGCATCCCCGAGATCTCGGACATCATCGACCAGTCCGACAAGCGCGGCATGCGGCTGGTGATCGAGCTCAAGCGCGACGCGATCCCCAAGGTCGTCCTCAACAAGCTCTACAAGCACACGCCCATGCAGAACACCTTCGGCGTGAACATGGTCGCGCTGGTCGACAACGTGCCACGCACGCTGGATCTGCGGTCGGTGATCCACAACTACGTTTCCCACCAGCGCGAGGTGATCGTGCGTCGCACCAAGCACGAGCTCGCCGAAAAGGAGGCGCGCGCGCACATCCTCGAGGGCCTTCTGACGGCGCTCGAGCACCTCGACGAGATCATCGAGCTGATCCGCGGCTCGCGCGATCGCGAGGGTGCACGCGAGCAGCTGATCGAGCGCTTCGAGCTGACGGCGATCCAGGCGAGCGCGATCCTCGACCTGCGCCTCTCGCAGCTCACCGCGCTCGAGGCCGAGTCGATCAAACAGGAGCACGCCGACGTCACCGAGCGCATCGCCGAGCTGCGCGCGATCCTCGGCGACGAGTCACGCGTGATGGCGGTCATCAGGGAGGAGCTGACAGAGATCTCAGAGCGCTTCGGCGACGAGCGGCGTACCGAAATCAGCGCCTCGGAGGACGAGATCGACATCGAGGACCTGATCGCCGACCAGCAGATGGTGATCACGATCACGCACAGCGGCTACGTCAAGTCGCTGCCCCTCGCCACCTATCGTCAGCAGCAGCGCGGCGGGCGCGGCGTCACCGGCATGGATATGAAGGACGGCGACTACATCGAGCACCTGTTCGTGTGCTCATCGCACGACTACCTGCTGTTCTTCTCCAACCGCGGCAAGGTCTACCGCACGAAGGTCTATGAACTCCCCGAGGCGCAGCGCACCGCCAAGGGCCGCGCGCTCGTCAACATCCTGCCGCTGGCCGAAGGCGAGCGCATCCAGGCGGTGGTCTCCACACGCGACTTCACCGAGACGAAGTACCTCGTATTCGCCACCCGCAACGGCACGGTGAAGAAGACCGAGCTGATCGCGTACAACACCCCGATCAAAGCCGACGGCATCATCGCGATCAACATTCGCGACGACGACGAGCTGCTCGCGGTGCGAGCGGTAGATCCGCAGGAGGAGATCATCATGGTCTCGCGCGCCGGGCTCACGGTCCGCTTCGCCGAGTCAGACGCGCGCGCGATGGGCCGCGACACGACCGGCGTGCGCGGCATGGACGTGGGCGGCGGCGAGGTGATCGCGATGGACGTTGCCCGCGACGACATGGATCTGCTCGTGGTGACCGAGAACGGATACGGCAAGCGCACCCAGATAAGCCAGTACCGCAAGACCAACCGTGGCGCCAAAGGCGTCAAGACGATAGGCCTGACCGAGAAAAAGGGCGGCCTCGCGGGCGCGCTGGTCGTGCGCGAGCACCAGGAGCTGGTGTTCATCAGCGTTGGCGGCATGGTGCAGCGCACAAGCGCCGGCGGGATCTCGCGCCAGGGGCGCTCGGCCACGGGCGTGCGCGTCATGAACCTGAAGGACGAGGACCTCGTGAGCGCCGTGGCGCTCGTGATCGACACCGGCGAGGACACCGCAGCGGAGTTGGCCGAGGGAGCTGACACGCCCGTCATCGAGCCGAACGGTGCGAGCGTCGCCGAGCAGGACGGAAGCACCTAGCTGGTAAAACCCGCGGGCCGCATGCTCTTAGCTGGCAGCGACGCTGCAGCTTCTGTGCAGACCTTCGCCCAGCTCGCCGCGAACTGTCCAATTTCCGGCCTGAACACTCAGCCGCTTACATGCTCCGGCCGACAGGCTGGGCGTGCCAAGCATTCGAACGTTCATCCTCGCGGCAGCCGTCTTCCTGCTGCTCTCGCCGGCGCTCGCGAGCGCCCACGGCCGGCGCTCGGGACGCTGCTTCGGCACGCCGCGACACGCGCGCACGAGCAGCATGCGCACCACCAAGCGTGCGCGGGTCTGCTACGGGCGCAACCGCAACCGTCGCCAGGGCGCGCGCCGTTCTGCAGCAGCACCGGGCTCGAACGCCGCCGCGATCGCGCAGAGCCGGGCCGCGCTGATAGCCGCCGTGCTCGGCACCCCGTGCCAGAACACCGAAATCACCCCCGAAGCCGCCAACCTGCCTGCGGTCCGTGCGGCCGTGCTGTGCCTGGTCAACCAGGTGCGCGCACAGCACGGCGTCGCCCCGCTGACGCTCTCGAGCGACCTCGACACGGCCGCTGAAGAGCACAGCCGCGAACTCGTCGAAGCAGATTACTTCGCGCATGTCGCGCCCGACGGCGAAACGCCCGTGCAGCGGATCCGCGACACCGGCTACATCCCGGGCCCCTCCGACGGTTACGTGATCGGCGAGAACCTGGCCTGGGGAACCTATGGCCTGGCCACACCCGGCGCGATCGTCGCCGCCTGGGTCGCCTCGCCCGGGCACCTCGCCAACATTCTCGAATCGCAATACCGCGAAACCGGCATCGGGGTCGCTGCGCAGGTGCCCAGCGCCCTGTCCAACGGCGCTCCCGGCGCCACCTACGCACAGGAGTTCGGCGTCATCATCCAGTGAGCTCCGCCTCCGCCCAGCGAGCACACGCGTCGTCCGCGTTCGCTACCCTGGCGAGACCAGAGAAAGGAGGTGGTCCTAACGTTGGTTGACAGTTCTTGCGGGACCCTGGAGGTGACCGGCCGCTAGGTCGGACCCCCAAGTCTGGGGGCAGGCAGGCTGGACCGCTTAGCGGAATCCAACCCGGGACACCCCAAGACGGCCGCCGGCTCTGGTCCCTCCGGCCCTGCACCGCCGTCTTGGCATTCCAGTCAGAGCAGAACGCGAAGGGCGCCCTCCGGGGTGCCCTTCGCCCTTCTAGAGCCCCCGCGACGCTCAGGCCGCCGCGGGGAGATACGCAAGCCAGGCGGTCGGGATCGTCGGGCTCGCAACCTGGATGAAGATCTCCGCGCGCGGCGTGCGCGGCGCGCGCCGCGGATGCATGCCAGCCTGACGTGGCAGCCGGTCGCCCTTGCGGCGGTTGCACGGCGCGCACGAAGCGACGATGTTCTCCCAGCTGGAAGAGCCGCCCTTCGAGCGCGGGATCACGTGATCGACGGTGAGGTTGGAGCGTGATCCGCAGTACTGGCAGGTCCAGCTGTCGCGCGCGAACACCGCGCGCCGGGTGATCTTGCGCCGGTGCGCATCGCGCGGCACGCTCACGTAGGTGACCAGCCGGATCACGACCGGGCGCGAGAGCGTCGAGCTCTCCGAGTGGAGCTGGTAGCGACCGCGCTCCAGCAGTTCGGCCTTTTCCTTCAGCAGCAGCACAACCGCCCGCCGCACCGTGCACACGTTGATCGGCTCGTATGTTGCGTTCAACACGAGCACCCTGCCGCTCATCGCCCGGGTGGGCGATGAATGAGGTCCGTGCCGCAGGTGCTCTGAAGTCGACACGGACCCAGCCGGCGCGGGCGGGGCTGTGCTCTCCATCTTCAGCGCCGGAGTGTAGCGGGGCCGTCAGGCGCGCGCCGCACGCATCCGGCTTGCGCCCGAGCGCTCAGCTGCGCGAGAGCGCAGGCGCCGCCGCGCCGTAGGAGCCCAGGACGCGCACCCCTTCACAGCACCCCTGCAGCTCGGCGAGCGCCTCGTCCACCGCGTCCTCGCCCATGCGGCCACTCAGATCCGCGAAGAACACGTAGCTCCCCAGGCCCCTGCGCTGCGGTCGCGACTCGATCTTGGTGAGGTTGATCTCGCGCTGCGCAAACACGTCCAGGCAACGAACGAGCCAGCCCGGCCGCTCGGCACCCGACCCCCAGAACACGAGCGAGGTCTTCCACTCCTCGGAGACCCCCTCGCGCAGCGCCGGCCGCTGGCCGGCATCAGAGCGCGCGAGCCACACGAAGCGCGTTTCATTGTCGTCGCTGTCCTGCACGTCTTCGCGAATCACGATTGCGCCGTAGATGCGCGCTGCCAGCGTCGTCCCGAGCGCGACCTGCTCACGCCGGCCCGCCGCCACGACCGTCCGCACAGCCTCCGCGGTGGAGCTCGCCGGCAAGATCCGCGCCTGGGCGAGCTCGCCGCGCAGGAAGCGCGCGCACTGGCCCGGCACCTGGGGATGGGTCAGCACGGTGTCGATCTCCTCGAGCTCCACGCGCTCGACGCCGATCAGAGAGTGGCGCACGCGCAGCAGCGCCTCGCCGGCGATCGAGACGCCGCTCGCCTCATCGGCGAGCATGTCTAGGGTGACGCTGATCGATCCCTCGAGCGAGTTCTCGATCGGCACGAGCGCCCAGCGCACCTCGCCGGCGCTCACCGCCATGAATGTGTCGTAGATGCTCGCCAGCGGGTACGGCTCGATCGCCCCTGGTGCCGCACTCGCGAGCAGGGCCTCCTCGCTGAACGTTCCCTCGGGTCCGAGGTACCCAGCGCGCGGACGCTGCGACATCTCAGGTGCGGCCGGTGCCAGCTCCGCCGCCGGCCTCGCCGGCTGCCGGCCCCTGCCCGTCCCTCCCGAGCGCCAGGCGCACGGCTTCGGCCTCCTCGGGAGAGAGCTCGAGTTCCCCCTGCCCCGCGTGCACCTGCTTGCCGTAAACGCGCGCCTGATCTCGATGGTGAATGCACGAGAGCACGATGCCCGAGCGATCCTCGTCGAGCAGCGCTATCGACATCGACTGGCGGCCCGACATCTCGTTGTACGCGTCGTAGCGCACGAGCGCGCGGTGCGCGATCGCTCCACGCAGCGCGCCTTCGACCCCCGCGAGCCTGTCGTCGAGGCGCACCGCCGTTTCGTCGACATACTCGCGCAGCGCATCGAAGGCCTCGCGCATGCTCGCCGCGTGAGCCACCAGGTCCGTTCGCTCGCGCTCGCCGAGCACAACCCGCTGAGCTCGACGCAGGCGTCTGACCGAGACGATCAGGCCCGTGCAGCAAATCAGCGCGAGGACCGCCACCGCGGCCGCGGCGATCGCGATGATCCCCTGGGTGTCGGTGATCGAGGAGGCCATCATCGGAGGCTAACCTAGCCGCTCCGCCGAGGGATGCGCAGCGCTCGCGCCGCGCCCTCGAGGACGGGCCGCACTACTGACTGAAGATAGCCAGGTACTTGGCCTTGTTGTTTTCGAGTTCGGTCTCACCCGGCACGGCCTCGACGACCACTTCCACGTTCGCGCCCACGCCCAGCGGCACGCCGCTGACGGGGATTTCGACGTTGGCCTTGCTGCCCGGCTGGATCGAGTTGATCACATGCGAGGCCTTGAACTGTTTGCCCGACGCGGTGACGGTCACGTCGACTTTGATGTTCGTCTCCGGGTTGCTGCCGGTGTCTTCGACGGTGACCGTGAACGTCGGGTTGCCGCCCCCGCTTATGTGGTTGATCGTGGGTTCCGGTTCGAGCGTGGTCGTGCCGACGCTCACGCCGACCAGCGAGTCACCGTGCGTGCCCGGCGCGACCGCGCCCGTGCTCGAGCCGCTCGATTTCCCGGTGATGCGCTCGGCCACCGTGTTGGGATCGAGCCAGCCGAGGTTCGGCAGGAACCGGCTGGGTGAGGTGCTGAGACCGTGGATCCCGTTCGCTGCGAGTGTCTCCTGTATGAGCGGCGCGACGCGCACGGCGTAGATCACGTCGCTTGCGAGGAACAACTCCATGTCCCCCGCGATCTTCGTAGTCGCGGTCTTTTCCTGCCCCGCCAGCGCGGCCGGCAGATGCGCTGCCACCTTCGTCATTCCTTCCGCTCGCAGGTTGAGCGTTGACAGCAGCGCGCGCTGCGCGCCTACCATTTCACCGGGCACGCTCAGGCTCTGCGCGCGCGACGCCTGCGCCTGCGCCAGGGTGCGCAACTGGTTCACCTGGACCTCCACGTTGAGCGCGGGCTTGGCAGCGGCGCCGGTGAGCGCTCCGAACAGCGGCCGCGAGACCTGTTCGTCCGATTCCTGCGCAAGCAGGCTCACCGCGTGGTTGTAGTCCTTCAGCGACTGCTGCTTTTCGCTTTTCAAGCAGCCGTTGACCAGCAGCACGATCACGATCAGCAGCACGACCGCGGCGCCCGCAAACACGAGCCGCCGGACCATCAGGGTGTGCTGATCGATCGAGCCGGCGCCGCCTCCGCGCCCGGGCTGGCGTGGTTTCGGCCGTCGTGGTGCTGATGACGGGCGGGATGCTGTCTCCTCGCCATCGTCGAAGAACGACAAACGCTGCTCCTTGCAGGGGTTTCGGTGAAGTCCACAAGTATGACTGGCGTCTCGGGCGCCTGCTCGCCTGCAAGTTCTCGGTCAAGCGTCCCGGCCCGCGGCGGGCCCGGCAGGGGGCGTGCCCCTCGGGGTCGAACAGGAGCAGCTGGTGGAGTCGGAGCGGATCCTTTCCGAGAAGCCGCCCGCCTGGGAGCAGGCTGCGGCGAGCGACGTATTTAGCGAGCGCATCACGCGCTCACTCGCTCCATCGCGCCCGGCCCCGAGCCCCGTCGGCGACGAGCTGGTGCTCGAGCGCTACCGGCTGCTCGAGCGGCTGGGGCGCGGGGGGTTCGGCGAAGTGTGGCGCGCTCACGACGAGCGCCTCCATCGCGAAGTCGCGCTCAAGCGCATCTGGCTCGGCCCCGACGGCGACAGCGAGCGCGCAAGCCGCGAGGCGCTCGCCGCGGCGCGCCTGTCGCATCCTGCGATCGTCGCCCTGTTCGAGGCCCGCGCGCGCGACGACGCCTTCTATCTGATCTCGGAGCTGATCGACGGCGACACGCTGGCCGCCCTGATCGCCGACGGATCTCTGAGCGACCGCGAGGTGATCGAGATCGGTCTGGCGCTCGTGAGCGCGCTGATGCACGCGCACGCGCGCGGCGTGATCCATCGCGACATCAAGCCGCAGAACGTGATCGTCCCGCGCCACGCGCACAGCATCGCCCAGGCGGCCAAGCTGACCGACTTCGGCGGTGCAAGCCTCGTCGGCGAGGAGGCGCTCACCCGCACCGGCGACGTGCTCGGCACGCTCGCGTACATGGCTCCCGAGCAGAGCGAGGGCCACGAGGCCGGCGAGGAGGCCGATCTGTATGCGCTAGCACTCGTGCTGTATGAGGCGTTCTGCGGCGTTAACCCGGTGCGCGGGCCCACGCCCGCGGCCACAGCGCGGCGAATCGGCCGCCGGATCGAGCCGCTTGCGCGCCGCCGGCGCGAGCTGCCGCGCGCCCTCACGCACGCGATCGACACGGCGCTCGAGGCCGCGCCGGCATCCCGCGGAACCCTCGCGGCGCTCGGCTCGGAGCTGCAGGAGGAGCTCGAGCGTGACACGCGCGGCACGCGGCGAGGGCGCTCCTCGCGGGAGCCCTCGGCGTCGCGCACGCTGCGCCAGGCGAGACTTGCACGTGTCTCGGGCGTGCCGGCATTGACCGCCCATGCCGCGAGCGTCGCCGCGGAGCAGCCGGATCTCTCGGTCGCCCACGCCGGCGTCCCGGGCGCAGCAGCACCCGTGCCGCTCGTGCAGCCCAGCGCAGAGGCGCTCGCGCCCGAGCGCCCCTCCGCCACGCGCGAGCCCGGCGGCTGGCTCGCGCTGCCGCGGCCCCTGTGGATCGCGGCCGCATGCACGCTCATCGCGTGGCAGGCGATTGCCGGTAGAGCGGGGGTCGCGCTGCTGCTCGCCGCGGCCCTCGTCCCGCTCGCTGCATTGCCGGTCGGCCGGCGCAGGACAGGCACTACGCCGATGTGGGCCGTGGGCGGGCTCGCACCCGTGCTCGGCCTCGCCGGCCTGGCGGGCGGCTACCCCGCGCTCGCCGGGCAGGCCATCCGCTGGCGCGAGCGCGCCGCCCTGGGCGCCCTGGGCTACTGGTGGCTCTGCCTCGCCGAGCCCCTCCTCGCCCGCCAGCTTTGGCTCGGACCCGCCTCCCAAACGCCCGCGCGCGGTGCTTGGGAGGGGTCGTTGACCCTCACAGCGACCCACGTGATCGCTCCGTTGTGCACGCTCGGCGTGGCCTTCGGCGCCGCCCTGTGGGCGCTCGGGGCGCTCGCGCTGCCGCTGCTCGTCCGCGGTCGCAGCGCGCCTCTCGACGTCCTCACCGCAGGCGTGTGGAGCGTCGCTCTCGTCATCGCCGCGCCGATCTTCGACTCCGGGCTTGCGGCCCACGGGGCCCACGCGAGCCCCCGCGGTGCCATCCTCGGCGCGCTCCTCGGCGCGCTCATCGCGGTGGCCGCACGGGCTTTGCGCGGCCCGGTCTGACGTAGGCTGCGTAGCATGGCTCCCGGGCGCTCGTGGAAATCAGCGAAAGCGCGCCCGTCCGCAAATGAACCTGCTCAAGAGCGTCGAGACCACCATCGCCAACCTCGTCGAGGGCACGTTTGGGCGCGTGTTTCGCTCGGAGGTGCGCCCGATCGAACTCGCGCGCAAGCTCGCCCGCGAGATGGACGCGCATCGCACCGTGTCGCTCTCGCGCGTGTACGTGCCCAACGAGTACTCGATTTGGCTCTCGCCTGAGGATCGAGCGCGCTATGAGGGCGTCGAGGGAGAGGTCATCGACGAACTCTGCGCCTATCTGCTCGAGCACGCGCGACGCGAGGAGCTGATCCTCTCCTCGCATCCTCTGATCAGCTTCCACACCGACGATGCGCTCGCGCTCGGCGAGTTCGGCATCGAGGCGCGGTTGGTCCGGGCCGGAGGCCACAGTGAGCAGGAGCACCCCCCGCCGCCGCCCCCCGAAAGTCCGGAGCACGGAAACACGATGATCTACAGCACAGCGGCTCGCGTCGCAGGTCCCGTCGCCGCGGCTCACGCCCGCCGCGGCTCGCCTCGCGCGCTGCTCGCGTATGGCGACCGGCGCCTGCTGATACCCCCCGCAGGAGGCATCATCGGACGAAGCCGCGAGTGCGAGATCGTGCTCGAGGACGCCGGCATCTCGCGCAAACACGCGCAGCTGCGGCCGGTCGACGAGGGCTGGACGATCCAGGACCTCGGCTCCACCAACGGCGTGATCGTCAACGGCCGCGAAACCCGCTCCGCCCAGCTGCTGCACCCCGGCGACCGGATCGAGCTCGGCTCGACCGAGCTCGTCTTCGAAACTGCATGACCACGCTCGAGCCAGTATCGGTGGCGCTGAAGTTCGGCTTCCTGATCGTCCTCTACCTGTTCCTGCTGTGGGTCGCCCGCAGCGCGCGCCGTGACCTGCGCGCCCGCGGCCCCGCCGCCGCAGGCGCCTCAGACGAAGTGCACGCGGCCGCCTACCCGGTCGACGCGACCGGTATGTACTCGGCGTCTGAGATCGCCGGCGCCGAGACTCGCGGGGCCAGGCTGGTCGTCGAACGTGCCCCCGCGCACGAGCCCGGGATGATCTACGACCTCGACAGCGAACTCATCCTCGGGCGTGGCGAGCACGCGGAGATCCGCCTCGAGGATCCCTTTGCCTCCTCGCGCCACGCGCGCATCTACAAGCAGGGCAGCGCGATCGTCGTCGAGGATCTCGACTCGACCAACGGGACCTATCTCAACGAGGAGCTGCTCGAAAGCCCGCGCCCGCTGCATCCGGGAGATCGCCTGCGCATCGGCGAGAGCGAATTCGCCTACGAGGTCGACTGACGTGCTGCGCGTGGCCGAGCAGTACGCCGTGACCGACACAGGACGCCAGCGGCGCGCCAACGAGGACTCGCTGCTCGCGCGCGCGCCGCTGTTCGTGGTCGCGGATGGGATGGGCGGCGCGCAGGCGGGCGAGGTCGCCTCGCAGATCGCCGTGGAGTCCTTCAAGCCCGGCCTCGCCGACGACGCCCATCCAGAGCTGCAGCTCGCCGAGATCGCTCGCTCGGCCAACCTGCGCATCCACGAACGCTCGCACACAAACGCCGAGCAGGCAGGCATGGGCACCACGCTCACCGCCGTTTATGTGGGAGAGCACGAGATCTCGATCGCGCACGTCGGTGACAGCCGCGCCTACTGCCTGCGAGACGGCGAGCTGCTGCGCCTGACCGACGACCACTCGCTCGTGGACGAGCTCATGCGCCAGGGCAGGCTGACGCCCGAGGAGGCGGTCGAGCACCCGCAACGCTCGGTGATCACCCGCGCGCTGGGGCCCGAGAGCACCGTCGAGGTCGACACTCGCTCCTTTCACGCGCGTCCCGGAGACGTCTACCTCCTGTGTAGCGATGGCCTCACGACGATGCTCTCCGAGGAGCGCATCCTGGAGCTGCTGAGCTCGACGCCGCGTCTGCGCGATGCAGGCGAGGCGTTGATCGCCGCAGCCAACGAGGCCGGCGGCAGGGACAACATCACGGTGGTGCTCATCCGCCTTGAGGACGCTCTCGCGTCCCAGCCGACGCAGCAGGAGCACGAGACGATGACCGACCTGCCGGTCCTGCCGGCGCCTGTCAGCAGGCGCACGCCGCGACGCCCCACACGCGCGCACTCCTCCAAGCGCGAGCACGCCGGCACGCGTGCGCGCCGGCGCCTGCGCCGCGCCGGGGTGCTGGCCGCCTCGCTCGTGATTCTCGGTGTGATCGCCTCCGGTGCGTATCTCGCGATCCAGTCGGTCTATTTCATCGGCACCAACAGCCGCGGCCTCGTAACGCTCTTCCGCGGCCTGCCCTACCGGCTGCCGGCTGGCCTGTCGTTGTACAGCAGCGAATATGTCTCCGGCGTCGGCGCCTCGACGCTCAGTCCGCAACGGCGAAAGACGCTGCTCGACCACTCGCTGCGCTCGCACGGCGACGCCGCGGGCCTGATACGCAGCCTCGAAACGGGAACGCTCGAATGAGGAGCGAACGTTGAACACGCCAATCGTCCGCCTCTTCGGGCTGGTCGTGCTCCTGTTTGCGCTGCTGGTCGCGTTCACCTCGCGCTGGACGGTCTTCGAAGCCTCCTCGCTGCGTGAAAACCATCTGAACGCGCGCGCGCTGCTCGAGCAGGAGCGCATCGAACGCGGGCCCATCGTCGCGGCCGACGGCAGCGTGCTGGCGCGCAGCGTGCGCGGCGCCGAAGGCACCTTCGAACGCACCTATCCGAAGGCCGGCGAGTTTGCGCACCCGATCGGCTACTCGTTCACTGACCTCGGCAGCGCCGGCGTGGAGCGCTACCGGAACGCGGTCCTGAACGGGCAGGGCGCCACGAACCTGCAATCGATCCTCGACCAACTGCAGGGAAAGCGCAAGCGCGGCGACAAGGTCGTCACAACGCTCGACCCGGGCGCTCAGGGCGTGGCACAAGAAGAGCTGCGGGGCCACGAAGGCGCCGTTGTCGCACTCGACCCGCGCACCGGTGCGGTGACCGTGATGGCCTCCTCGCCGAGCTATGACCCGAACAAGCTGAGCTCGCCGCGCGCCTATGAAGCGCTTGCGCACAGCGCCTCGGGCCAACCGCTCGTCAACCGCGCGGTGCAGTTCGGCTACGCGCCCGGATCGACGTTCAAGGTGGTCACCGCCACCGCCGCGATCGATACGGGTACCTACACGCCCGAATCCACCGTCGACGGGCGCAACGGCGTGCTCATCTCGGGCCTGCCGCTGCAGAACGACCAGCGCGCGAGCTACGGGCAGATCACGCTCGGCAAAGCGCTCGCCCAGTCCGTGAACACCGTGTGGGCGCAGGTGGCCGTGAAGCTCGGCAGGCCGACCCTCGCCCGCTATATGGCTCGCTTCGGCTTCGATCGCAAGCCAAAGCTCGACTATCCCGCCGAAGAAATGTCAACCAGCGGCGAGTACAGCCGCGGGCGCCTGGTGTCGCCCATCAGCCCGAGTGTGGACCTCGGGCGTATGGGCATCGGCCAGGACAAACTCGCCGTGACGCCATTGCAGATGGCGGAGGTTGCCGCCGCCGTTGGCAACGGCGGCAAGCTGATGGTCCCGCACCTCGCCCAGCGCATCGTCGACCCCGAAGGGCGCACGCTCGAAACGATCAAGCCGCGGGTGCAGTCGGATGTGATGAAGAGCTCGACCGCCGCGGCCGTGCGCTCGATGATGGAAGCGGTCGTCAACGAAGGCACGGGGACCGCAGCCCAGATCCCCGGAGTGCAGGTGGCCGGTAAGACCGGCACCGCCGAGACCCAGATCGGCACAGCGATCAACAACGTCTGGTTCATCGCCTTCGCCCCCGCGAACGCGCCTCGCGTCGCGGTCGCGGTGACGCTCGCGCACGTGCCCGGCTTCGGCGGCGCGTTTGCCGCGCCGGTTGCGCGAGCGGTGATCGAAAGGCTCCTGCATGATTGAGCCCGAGACGCTCATCGATAGCCGTTACCGTGTGATCTCGCGGCTCGGCTCGGGCGGCATGGCCGACGTGTACCTCGCGCAGGATCAGCTCCTCGGGCGTGAGGTCGCGGTCAAGGTTCTGCACCATCACTTCGCCGAAGACCACGAGTTCGTCGAGCGCTTCCGACGTGAGGCCTCGAGCGCCGCCGCGCTGTCGCATCCGAACATCGTCGGGATCTTCGATCGCGGTGAGTGGAACGGCACGTACTACATCGCGATGGAGTACGTCGCGGGCCGATCGCTGAAGAGCATCGTTCGTGAAACCGGTCCGCTCGAGCCGGCGACGGCGATAGACATCGTCGAGCAGATCCTGCGCGCCGCCCAGTTCGCGCACAGGCGCGGAGTGATCCACCGCGACCTCAAGCCGCACAACGTGATCCTCGACGAGGAGGGTCGCGCGCGCGTCACCGACTTCGGGATCGCGCGCGCGGGCGCCTCGGACATGACGTTGACCGGGTCGATCATGGGCACGGCGCAGTACCTCTCGCCCGAGCAGGCGCAGGGCTACGCGGTGAGCTCGACGTCGGACATCTATTCGGTCGGGGTGATCCTCTACGAGCTGTTGACCGGCGTCGTACCGTTCGAGGGCGAAACAGCCGTGGCGATCGCCTTCAAGCAGGTCTCCGCCGTGCCGCGGCCGCCGAGCGAGGTCAACCCTGCACTGCCGGCGTCGCTGGACGCGGTCGTGCTGCGCGCGCTCGCCAAGGATCCCTCCGAGCGATACGACGACGCGGCCGAGCTGATCGCAGCGCTCGAGCGTGAGCGGACCGCGCTGCCCGCCTATAGCGCGGCAGCGCTGAGCGGCGCCGCCCAGAGCACTGGCGCTCACAGCACGGGGGCGCACCTGCCCGTGGTGCCCGGCGCCGCGGGGCTGCTGATGGCGCCTGAGGGCCACGGCGAGGAGTATCCGAGCCAGGACGAGAGCGGACGCCGCCGCCGGCGAAGGAGGCTGCTGTTGGGGGCCGCGGCGCTCGCGCTTGCAGTGATCGCGGCGCTCGCGCTGATACTGATCCCGGCCAGCAGCAAGCCGACCGTGCCGAGCGTGGTCGGTCAGGGTGAACGCGCCGCCGCGGCGAAGCTGCGCGCCGCCGCGCTCGTACCCTCCACGACGCTCGCGACCAGCTCGGGTGTCACCACGGGCGTGGTGATCAGTCAGTCCCCGGCGGCGGGCACCACGGTCAAGAAGGGCACTGTCGTGACGATCGTGGTCTCCAGCGGGCCGGCGAGCGTGAAGCTGGGCAGCGTCGAAGGGCTTAGCGCCTCCGCCGCGCTCGCGCGCCTGCGCAAAGCCGGCTTCAAGCCAACCACGAAGAGCGAACCGAGCTCGACCGTCCAGGCGGGGCACGTGATCGCGACCGATCCGCCGGCCGGCTCGGAACCGCGCTACGGCAGCCCGATCACCGTGCTCGTCTCAAGCGGCCCTGCGCCGGTGCACACACCCGACGTCCTCGGCCAGACCCAGGCCGCCGCCGAATCCACGCTCACAAACGCGGGTCTCACAGTCGGTACGGTCACCCAGCGAGTGACCGGCGCGCAGTCACCGGGCACCGTGCTCGCGCAGTCGCCGGCGCGCGGCACGGTGGTGCACGCAGGCGAACCGGTGGCCCTGACCGTGGCCAAGGCCTCCGACGAAGCAGTGGTGCCAAACGTGGTCGGCAAGAGCGAAGTGCTGGCGGCCGCCGCGCTCGGACGGGCCGGCTTCACGCTGAGCTCGAGCCAGCAGGCCACAAGCGAACCCGCGCAGGTGGGCATGGTGCTCAAGCAGCGCCCCGCGGCCGGGAAGAAGGCACGCAAGGGGACAGCGGTCGTGATCGTCGTGGGCATCGCGGCGGCCCCGACGCCGACCACGCCCACCACCCCCACGACCCCGACCGGACCCACCACCCCCCCGCAGACGCCGGCGGGCGGTTGACAGACGTGGGCAGCGCAGCCGTTGCAGATGCGCCCACGCGGGCGCTCCGTGTCGCGGTTCTCGCCGGGGGGCGCTCCTCCGAGCATGAGGTCTCGCTGTCCTCCGGCGCCGCCGTGCGCGACGGCCTGCTCGCGGCGGGCCACGAGGTCGTATGGGTCGAGATCGGCCGCGACGGAGCATGGCGCAGCGAGGGCGGGTCGCTGAGCGTGCGCCCCGGAGGCGGCCTGCTCGCAGCGGACGTCGCCTTCCCGGTCCTGCATGGCCCGTTTGGGGAGGACGGCACGATCCAGGGCGCGCTCGAGGTTCTCGGTGTCCCGTATGTCGGCTCCGGCGTCACCGCTTCGGCGGTGTGCCTCGACAAGGTCATGTTCAAGGAGCTGATGTCGGCGAACCGGGTGCCGCAGGTGGGCTTCGTGGGGCTGCGCGCCGAGCGCTTCACCGTGGCTCGCGAGCAGGCGCTCGCCGAGGTCGCACAGCTCGGGCTGCCCGTGTTCGTCAAGCCCGCGCACCTCGGCTCCTCGGTTGGGATCGTCAAGGTGAGCGCTCCCGAGCAGCTGCCCGGCGCGCTCGAGCTGGCGTTCGCGCACGACGCGCTCGTGATCGTCGAGGCGATGGCGCATGGCCTTGAGGTTGAGTGCAGCGTGCTCGGAACGCCGCGTGCCGAGCGCACCGCGGGGGCGCAGCGAGCGGTCGCCTCCGAGCCGGGCGAGATCGTCCTGCCCGGAGAGTGGTACGACTTCGACGCGAAGTACAAGCCGGGCGGCATGCGCCTTGAGATCCCTGCGCGGATCGCACCCGTCGCCGCGGCGCGCGTGCGTGAGCTCGCGCTGCAGGCGTTTCTCGCCGCCGGCTGCGACGGGCTCGCGCGCGTGGACTTCTTCGTCGAAGGAGACCGCGTGCTGCTCAACGAGCTCAACACGATGCCCGGCTTCACTCCCACGAGCGTGTACGCAAAGCTGATCGAGGCCTCGGGCGTCTCCTATCCGCAGCTGGTCGACCGTCTCTGCCGCCTGGCGCTGGAGCGTCACGCCGAATTCGGCGGCTACCGCCACTAGCGGCGCTGCGGCTCCGCGCCGAGCTATTTGAACAGCGTCAGCGCGGTGATTTCCGCCGACTCCCGCCCTGTGGGCAACTCGGTCATCCAGAGCAGGTAGTAGCGGCGCCGGGCGCCGAGCGTGAGCTTGATCCGTTCGCCCGACTGCACGTTGGCCGAGCCGCCCACCGGACCCTCCCAGCCGCGCTGTGCCAGCGGCGTCGGGTTGCCGTAGGGCAGCGCCAGGTTGATCGAGTTCGCGACGTACACCTGAACCGCGAACCCAGGTGTCGGCGTGCGCACTTCAAGCGCCCTCGCGAGCACGCCCGGCTGCGCGTCCAGGTAGACGCCGAGGCCGACACCGCCGGGCTTCTTGAGCGTGCCGTCGTAGTACTGCTCGGTGCTCCAGTTCGTGTTGGGGTCGTTGTCGACGACGTTGTCGATCTGGTCGCGGTTTTCAGGGCCGGTGCCGAATGGGTTGTAGCCGTGCGCGGCCGTCTGACTCAGCGCCACCGGCTGAAGGCCGGCGTGGTTCGTCGAGACGCTCGGGGTGCCCGTGCCTCGATGCGTGTGGTTGAGCGCGATCGCGATCGCGATCGCGACGAGTACTGCGATCAACGCGAGCGATGCCGCCCAGCGCACCGGGTGGCGCAGCCGCCACGGGAGCCTTGAGCGGGTGCGGCCCGGCAGCGTGCGCAGCACGCTCGTCACCTCGCCGGTGGGCGCCTGTCCTGACCGCGCCGCCTCGATCGCGAGCACCTCCTCGAGGTCGGCGACCATGCTCGGCGCGTCGGGATATCGGCGCGCGAGATCCTTCGCGAGCGCCCTGTCGAGCACCGCGGCGGTTGCCGCCGAGAGCTCGGGCCGCAGCTCCTGCGGGTCCGGCGGGTCCTCGCGTACGTGCTTCATCGCGACCGCAACCGGCGAATCGCCCGTGAACGGAACCCGCCCGGTGAGCATCTCGTACAAGACCACGCCCAGCGAGTAGAGGTCCGACTGGCCGGTGACCGGCTGACCGAGCGCCTGCTCGGGGGCCACGTAGTCGGTCGTGCCAAGCACGCGACCCGCCATCGTCAAACCTTCCTCCGTGAGCGAGCGGGCGATGCCGAAGTCGGTGATCTTCGCGCTGCCTTCGCTGCTGATCATCACGTTCTGCGGCTTGACGTCGCGATGCACGATCTGGCGTTCGTGCGCCGCGCCGAGAGCGCGGGCGATCTCGATCGCGTAGGCAATCGCCTGAGGGATCTCCAACGGCCCCTCGCGGCGGATGATGTCCTTGAGCGTCTCGCCCTCGACGTACTCGAGCACTATGTACGGCGCGCTCCCATCGCCGGCTCCGGCAGAGTCGCTTGAAGCAAGCAGCTCCTCGCCGGCGTCGATCACGGTCACCACGTGCGGATGGCTGAGCTGCGCCACCGCTCGCGCCTCGCGGCGGAAGCGCTCGAGCTGGTCGCTGTCCGCCGCGATCTCCGGGTGCATCAGCTTGATCGCCACGGTGCGTTCGAGCACCGTGTCGAAGGCGCGCCACACGGTGGACATCCCGCCTCGCCCGATTCTGGCGTCGAGCCGATAGCGGCCTCCAACGAGAGTGCCGAGAGCAGTCATCGCCGCCTATTGTGCGCGCCCTCGCGTGCGCCGCATCACCAGGGCCGCCAGCGCGCAGCGATAGATCGCGTAGGGCAGCAGCGACCCCTCGGCGCGCCTCGAACGCGAGAGCGCGGTTGCGCACAGCGAGCTTGACAGCGCCGAGGCGATCGCTCCCGCGGCCATCGCGCCGCGCGTGCCGCTCGGACGCTTGCGCGATCGCGCGGTGCGCACGCACTCGAGCGCTCCCGCACCGAGCATCACCGGCAGCGCCGTCTCGTAGGAGAGCCTGCGCGCATCGGCCCGAGCGAAGCCGAGCGCGCGCGCGGCCGTGAGGGTCGCGCCGCTGCGCGACACGCCGGGTATCAGCGCGAGCGCCTGCGCGAGTCCCAGCACGAGCCCGTCGCGCGGGCGCGCGTCCGCATAGGCCCGCTCCGCGACAGCAGGCCGCGCGTCGGCCAGCGCCATGGCGAGCGCGCCGCCGGCGAGTCCCGCGGCGATCGAGCGCGGTCCCCCGAGCCGACGCTCGATCTGCGCGCGCAGCGCGAACCCGGCAACCGCCGGCGGCGCGATTGCGAGCGCCAGCACGGCCGCGAGGCGGCGATCCGGGCGTGCGCGAGGGCCGGCAAACGGCGGGCGCATCGCGAGCGCGAGGCCGCCGGCGGCGTGCAGCGCAACCTCGAACGACTTGCGCGCGCCTGCGTCGAGCTGCGCGTAGCGCCAGCCGGCGAGCCAGGGAATCAGGAAGGTGTGCGCCGAGGATGAGATCGGCAGCAGCTCGGCCGGGCCCTGCAGCAGGCCGAGCACCACAGCGTGGCGGAGCGTCAGCGCGTTATCGGCCGGCCGCATCGGTCGCCGGCCGGTCTCGACGGCGCAGCCGCCGGACCACGGCATAAGCGATCGCAACCACCACCAGGGCGACGATCGCGTAGTCGACGTACTCGAAGTTCTTGCGCACGCTCGACCATTCGCTGCCCACGGCTTCGCCAGCCAGCGCGAGGCCCAGCACCCACGGCAGGCAGCCCGCGATCGTCAGCGCCGTGAACCGGCCGAACGGCATCTTCGCGACACCGGCGGGCAGCGAGATGAAGGTGCGGATTATCGGCAGCATGCGGCTGAAGAAGACGGCCGGAGAGCCGTAGCGCTCGAACCAGCGGTCGGCCCATTCGAGGTGGCTCGGCTTGAGGTGCAGCCAGCGCCCGTGACGTTCGACCAGCTCGAGGCGCCCGGCCCGGCCCACGCCGTAAGCGATCCACGAGCCGACCAGATTGCCGAGCACGCCCGCGATCACGATCCCCAGGAGCGTCAGATGGTGATGGGCGCTCGAGCCGCCGGGATTGGCCACCGCGAAGCCGGCGAACAGCATCGTGGCCTCGGAGGGAATCGGGACGCAGGCGCTCTCGGCGACCATCAACACGAATATGGCGGGCAGTCCCGCGTCGCGAACGAAGTGCCAGGCGATGTTGACGAGCGATTCGGATACGGAGGCGAGGACCAGCATTCGGGCCGCAACCATACCCGCCGGCTCCGCGCTCGCGCCGAACCCCGGCGCGCCGCGTGCGTGACTCTCGGGCCGGTAGAGCGTTAGCGTGCGCGCCGATGCGCGTATGGATCGACCTGACCAACAGCCCCCACGTGCTCGTGATGCGCCCCGTGATCGAGCGGCTGCGCGCGCATGGGCACGAGGTCCACGTGACGGCGCGCGATTACGCGCAGACGATCGAGCTGTGCGAGCGCTTCGGGATCGCGCACGATGCGGTGGGCCGCCATCGCGGCGGCCGGGTCGCCGACAAGGCTCGCGGTTTGGCCTCCCGCTCGGCTGCGCTCGTGCGCTGGGCGCGCGCGAACCGGCATGCGCATGGGGGGGCGCGCTTTGACCTGGCGATGGGGCATGGCTCCAACGACGTGAGCGTCGCCGCCGCGCTGCTGCGCATACCGAGCTCCACGATGTTCGACTACGAGTGGGCGACCGTGCAGCACAACGTGAACTGCCGCCTCGCGGACGCCGTGGTGGTGCCCGACGCGATCCCCGAGCAGCGACTCGATCGCTACGGGGCGCGGGGCAAGGTGCGCCCCTATGAAGGGCTCAAGGAGGAGTACTACCTGTTCGACTTCGAGCCCGATGCCGGCGTGCTCGGCGAGCTCGGACTCGACCCCGCCAGGCCGATCGTCGTCCTGCGCCCGCCGCCGGAGGTGGCGCTGTATCACCGCTTCGAGAACGAGCTGTTTGCGTCCTTGCTCGAGCGTCTGCGCAGCGCGGCCGTCGAGCACGGCGTCCAGACGGTGGCGCTGCCACGGCTGGGCTCGCAGCGAGCGGAGCTCCGTGAGCGTGGCGGCTTGCACGTTCCCGAGCACGCGATCGACGCGCAGTCGCTGATCGCGCATGCCGACCTCGTGGTATCCGCGGGGGGCACGATGAACCGTGAGGCGGTGGCGCTCGGCACGCCCGTATTCAGCACGTTCGCCGGGCGCCTGGGCGCCGTCGACGAACGCCTCATCGCCGAAGGGCGCTTGCGCAGGCTCGAGCGCGCCGAGGGGCTCGAGCTGGGCTTGCGCGAGCGCTCGGCCCGCACGCCGCGAGTCCGCCGCGACCCTGCGACGATCGTCGAGCTGCTGCTGTCTCCCCTGGGCCGCGCCCCCTAGCCCGAGCTCGTACGGCGTTTACGGCGTAGGAGCGGGCGGTCGCTTGCACGCTGCGATCGGGGTAGGTCCTTACAATCTGCACAATGCGCCGACGGATCCGCTCGGCGGCCCTTCCCCTCCATCGATACTCGCTGCCGCAGCTGGCAGTTGATGGGGCCTTGGTCGCGCTCGCGTACTACCTGGCCTTCCAGTTGCGATTCAACGACGGCCCGCCCGCCGATTACTCGAGGCTGCGCGATGCGACGATCTGGTGGGTGCTCGTCGGCAGCGTGCCCGTGCTCGTGTTCGCGCGCGTGCACCAGCGCCGCTGGCGGTTCTCGGGACAGCGCGACTACGAGGCCGTGCTGTGGTCGGTGATCGCGATCGTTGCGCTGATCGTCGTCGCGATACAGGTCCTGCGCCCGGTGCACCGCTATCCGCTGCTGGTGGCGAGCGGGGGCCACGGCGCCGCGCACCGCGGCGCCGTCGCGGTCGTGCTGCCCAACGGGGTGATCGTGCTCTTCGCGCTGCTGTCCGTCGTCTTCCTCGTGGGAGTGCGCGCCGTGGCCAGGAGCGTGTATGAGCGTCGTCCGCTGGCTGCGTTTCGTGGCGGGCGCCCCGGCTCGCGCTCGGTCCTGATCGCGGGCGCTGGCGAGGGCGGCCGGCTGGTGGTGCGGGAGATCATGCGAAACCGCGAGCTCGGCCTCGTGCCGGCGGGCTTCGTCGACGACGATCCGCGCAAGCTCGGCCTGCGTGTTGAGGGTGTGCGCGTGCGCGGTGATACCGAGGGCGATCTGGCACGCGTCCTCGACGAGACCGAGCCCGACGAAGTCATCATCGCGATTCCCTCCGCGCCCGGTTCCACGCGCGGGCGCATCGTGCGCGAGTGTCGCGCACGTGGGATCCCAGTGCGAACGCTGCCGACGGTGTTCGAGTTGCTGCAGACCCGCGGGGCGCTGGCGCGCCAGGTTCGCGAGGTGCGCGTGGAGGACGTGCTCGGACGCGAGCCCGTCCACATGGAGCTCGACCGTGTCGGGTCCTACCTGGCCGGCCAGGTGGTGCTGGTCACCGGAGCCGGCGGCTCGATCGGCTCGGAGCTGTGTCGCCAGATCGCTCGCGTGGAGCCCCACCGGATCGTGCTCGTCGACCACGCCGAGGACAACCTCTTCTCGATACAGCGCGAGCTCGAGGATGAGCGTCACGTCCCCTCCTCGATGCTCGCGGCGGTGCTCGCGGACTGCAAGGAGGGCGAGCGCATGCGCGAGGTCTTCGCCGAGCACGGCCCGACGATCGTCTTCCACGCGGCGGCCTACAAGCACGTGGGGCTGATGGAGGCGAACCCGGTCGAGGCCGTCCGCAACAACGCGCTCGCGACCAGGGTCGTCGCCCACGTCGCCGGCGAGGGGAAGGTGGGCCGCTTCGTGCTCGTGTCGACCGACAAGGCGGTGGCGCCCGCGACCGTGATGGGCGCCTCCAAGGCCCTCGCCGAGTTCGCGCTCGACGCTGCCGCGGCACGCTTTCCCGGCACCCGCTACGCGGCCGTGCGCTTCGGCAACGTGCTCGGATCCTCCGGCAGCGTCGTGCCGATCTTCCGCCGTCAGATCGAACGCGGCGGTCCGGTGACGGTCACCGACGAGCGCATGACCCGCTACTTCATGACGATCCCCGAGGCGGTGCAGCTGATCATTCGCTCGGCATCGCTTGCAAGCTCGGATGGCGGCGCGGACGTGCTCGTGCTCGAGATGGGCGAGCCGGTGCACATCATCGAGCTGGCGCGCGCGATGATCGAGCTGTCGGGCCTGGACCCCGATCGTGACATCGACATCGAGGTCGTCGGGCGGCGCCCCGGCGAGAAGCTCCAAGAGCAGCTGTTCAACGAGTACGAGCATGCCAGTCCGACGAGCGCCGAGAAGATCGTGCGCGCCGAGCGCGTTGCCATGCCGGCCGATTCGGTCGAGTCGATGTTCGACGAGATCGGGCTGCTGGTGCTCGAAGGAGACGCCGCCGGGCTTGCTGCCAAGGTCTCCGAGTTGTCGGCTGCACGGCGCGATGTGCTCGAGCTGGAGCCCTCGGCGAATGGTGAGCCGGCGATAACGCGTCCCGACGCGCCTTCGCCCCTCGTACACTCCCCGCATCCATGATGCTCACGCCCTCTGCACCGTTTTCATGATCTCCTCGCCGCTCGCCCTCTCCCTCACGAACTCCTTCACGCAGGCGGGCGCGGTGGTGGCCTTCGTCGCGGTGCTCGGCATCGCGATCCTGTCGCTCCTCGTCTTCTCCCAAGCGCGCGAGCTGAAGCGCCTGCGCGAGTGGGCCGGCCGCGCCCCCGAGCGCGCCGCCGAGCTCGAGCAGCGCGTTACCGCCGCTGCCGCGCGCCTGAACCAGCGTCCCGCCGGGGCCGTTCAGCAGGTGCGCCCGATGGCCCGGCCGGCCGCGGCGCCAGGACAGCCTCAGGGCGCAGCCGGCGTGCCGCTTCCCCGGACCGGCGTTGCGACCCCGGCTGCGTCTGCTCAGGGCGCGGTCCCGCCGATTCCCGCGGTCGCCCAGGCCGCGCCGCAAGCGGCCGCGGCCGGCGCAGCCGCTGCGCCAGCGCCCGGTGCAGCATCCCCCGCCGGGGCGCCCGCCGCCGCCTCCGCGCGTGTCCCGGCCGCGGGCGAGCCCGCCGCTCCGAGTCCAGCCGTCGGTGGTGCTTCAGCCAGCGCCAACGGGCCGCTCTCCCCGGGCGCGGCGGCTGCCGCAGCGTCCCCGGCGTCCGCAGCTGTCTCGCGGCCGGCGGGCGCGCCGGCTCCTGCCCCGGCGCGGACTCCGGCCCCGGCGAACGCAGCGCCGCCGGCTCCCGCGACTCCGCCGGCAACCGCGGCAGCGCAGGCCGGAGCCGTGCCGGCCGCTCAGGCGAGCGCCTCGCGGACGGTGCCGGCCGCGGAGACGGCCGGCGAGGCAGCGGCGCCGGTGATCTCCGGCGAGATCTCGGCGCAACGTGCGGGCGTCTCGGCGCAGCCCGCTCATGCCGCTGCCGGGGCAGCCGCGCAGAGGACCTCCGCGCCGGTGCCCGCGACCGCAGCCGCACTGGCCGGCGGCGCCGCACGCTCCACCGTCTCAGAGCAAACCGCGGCCGCGCCTCCCGTGTCCAGCCCGCCCTCGCGCCCGCCTGCCCCGCCCGCGCCGGTGCGCCCGCCTGCGCGCGCTGCTCAGCGCGCTGAGCGCGTGCCCGCCGGCACTGCAGCGGCCGCCCGCCCGCCGCGTCGTCGGGTGGAGCGCTCGCGCAGTTCCTCCACGCGCACCACGGTGCTCGTGGTCGGGGTGGTGCTCGTGGTGATCGCCGGGATCGCGCTGCTCGCGCATTCGCTGCTCGGCTCCTCGTCGAGCAAGACGCCGCCCGCGACGGCCGCCGGGAAAGCCGCCAAGGCGCACAGCAGCTCGACGCGCCACCACTCGACGAGCGCCGCCGCCGTGACGCCCCCGGCGAGCGTCGGTGTGGCCGTCCTCAACGGCACCGAAACCAACGGGCTGGCTCACCATGTTGCGATCGAACTGCAGCAGCATGGCTTTGCGAAGGCGACGCCCCTCGGCGCCCGCCCGCCCGGCGCGGCTCAGGTGACCACCGTGCAATACGCCAGCGGCCGGCGAGCTGACGCGCAGGAGGTTGCGCGCGTGCTGTCGGTGAACAACCTCGCGCCGATGGAAGCGGCCGTGGCTTCGCTCGTGGGCTCGCCGAAGGTGGTGGTCATCGTCGGCGCCGACAGGGCCGCGGCGGGCCCATAGCCGGGTTCCTGGACATCCCCGCTCGCTCGACCAAGCCGCGCGAGCACGGCATCACCCACGTGATCGACCGGGGCCTATCCCTCGCCGAGGTCTCCGGGCTGCTGGAGGTTGCCGGGCATGTGGTCGACGTCGTCAAGCTGGGTTGGGGCACAGCGCTCGTGAGCGCCAACCTGAAGCCGAAGCTGACGCTCTTCGCCGAGCACGACATCCCCGTGGTGCTCGGCGGCACGCTCACCGAGATAGCGATCCGCCAGGGCAGGGTCGAGGGCCTCGTCGCGTGGCTGCGTGAGCTCGGGCTCCGTCACGTCGAGGTCTCCGACGGCACCATCGAGCTCGATCCGGCGCTCAAGCGAGAGCTGATCGAACGGCTCTCGCGCGAGTTCACGGTGTTTGCCGAGGTGGGCAGCAAGGACGTCGAGTTCATCATGGCTCCCTACGTATGGGTCGAGCAGATAGAACGCGACCTGGACGCGGGTGCCTGGAAGGTGATCGCAGAGGCCCGCGAGTCGGGCACGGCGGGGATCTATCGCGCCGACGGCGAGCCGCGCACCGGTTTGATCGAGGAGATCGCCCACTCGATCGATCCCCAGCGGCTGATCTTCGACGCGCCCCAGCACCGCCAGCAGGTGTGGCTGTTGAAGCACTTCGGGTCGGAGTGCAACCTCGGGAACATCGCGCCCGCGGACGTGCTCTCGCTGGAGACCCTGCGTCTCGGCCTGCGCTCGGACACCGTCGAGCGGTTCGCGCTGGGCGGCGAGGATTGAGCGCAGCCGCCGCAGTCGCAGACGGTGGCGAGGGCGAAGGACGCAGATCTCCCGCGGCCCAGGATCCGCTCGTCCAGAGCGTGTTCGCGCTGCTCGTGATCGCGTGCTTCGCCGCGTTCTTCCTGACACAGCGGCTCAAGCACACGCCGACGGCCGTGCAGCATTTCAAGCTGACACCGAGCTTCTCTCCACGCGGGCCCGCTGCCTCCTCCGAAGAGGCGATCTCCTTCAAGCTGGCGCAAGCCGAACGCGTCACCGTCACGATCATCGACGCCGCTGGCAACGTGGTCGCGACTCTCGTGCGCTCCTATCCGGTGCCCCGCTACAAACAGTTCTCGCTCCACTGGAATGGGCAGCGGGGGACCGCGCGCCACTTCCGCTTCACCTACACGGCAAGGGGTCACGCGATTCTCATTCCCGAGAACAGGGGGCGCATAGCGCCGCCCGGCGAATACCGAGTGTGGGTCACGCTGAGTCGTCAGAGCCGGCCCGTACCGTCTCCGCGCGCCTTCACGCTCCTGGCCCGCTGACAGATGCCCAGCGGCCCACAGCTCGCCACCACCCTCCCGAGCGCCGGCACGCTCGCGCTGTATGCCCTCGCCGCGGTTCTCGTGACGGCAGCGCTGGCAGTGCTGATCAGCCGGCGCGAGGACGCGTTCCCGCTGCTTGTCATGCTCGCGCTGCCCTTCCGCGTCCCGATCGCCGAGCAGGGAAGAACCGTGAATCTGCTGATCCCGCTGTACGTGGTGATCGCCGCCGGGACGCTCGTGTGGCTGCTGGCACGAGTGAGGGGCGTCGGGAGCCGGGCGTTCGGCGCGCTCCCCACGCGCCGCGACGCGGGCGCCGGCGCCCCGGGCGATCGCGCCACGCGTCTGCAGCGGGTGCTTACGCCGCGCGGAGTTCGGTGGCTGCTGTTCGCCTCGGTCGCGCTGTACGCGCTGCAGCTGAGCTATTCCCCCGACCGCGCGAAGGCCGCCGAGAACCTCGCTTTCTTCTACATACCTTTCGCGCTTCTATTCGCGCTGCTCGCCGAGGTGCGCTGGACGCGCGGGCTGCTGCTCCGCTGCCTCGCTGTAGCCGCGGCGCTCGCGGTCGTGTTTGCCGGTGTCGGCTTCGTGGAGTACGCGCGCAAGCAGCTGTTCCTGAATCCCAAGGTGGTCGCGGCGAATCAGTACGACAACTACTTCCGCGTCAACTCGGTGTTCTTCGACCCCAACATCTACGGGCGCTATCTCGCGCTCGTGATGGTCGCGCTCACTACCGTGCTGCTGTGGGCTCGCACGCGCCGCCAGGTGCTCCTCGCCGCCGCGACCCTGGCCTGGCTGTTGTGCGGCCTCGTGACGAGCTTTTCACAGTCGAGCATCGCCGCGCTGCTGCTCGGCCTCGCGGTGCTCGCCGCATGGCGCTGGGACGTGCGCCGCACGATCTACGCCTCAGCCGGCCTGTTGGCGGTTGCGGCGCTCGTCCTGGCACTCGCGCCAGCCAGCCTTCATTTCGGGCTGAGCGGGTCGGGCGGCTCGACGAGCAACGCCACCAGCGGGCGCACGAAGCTCATCTCGGGCGGGCTCGAACTCTTTTCCAAACGCCCGTTGTGGGGCTACGGTTCGGGCTCCTTTGAGACCGAGTACAAGCGCCACGGCAACACGACCGCCGAGAACGCGACCTCCGCGTCCCACACGATTCCGATCACGGTCGCCGCGGAGCAGGGCATCGTGGGGCTCGCGCTCTACCTCGCGCTCGTCGTGGTGGCGATCGTGGTGCTGTTCACAGGGGCCGGTCGCTCGCCGCCGCGCATCGCGATCGCGGCGTGCTTCGTTGCCCTGGTGCTGCACACCTGGACGTATGCAGACTTCCTCGAGGACCCGTTCACGTGGACTCTGCTGGCAATCGGCGTCGCGCTCGCGCGGGTGTCGGAGCCCGAGCGCGAGAGCCGCCTCGCGGTTGCCTCGCCGGTAGCTTCTGCGCGGTGCTCGGCTACCTGAAGCGCCTCGTCACGACCGGCGCTGCCTATCAGTTCGGGGACATCGTCGCGAAGGGCCTGGCTCTGCTCACGCTGCCGTTGTACACGCGGCACCTCTCAACCGAAGCCTACGGAGCCGCCGAATCGCTGCTCACGGCGGTGATCCTGTCGAGCATCTTCGCGCGTTTCGGCGTGCACGAGGCCTTCATCCGCTTCTACTACGACGACGACGACAGCGCACGACGCGATCGCATCGCGCGCACCGCCACCGCCACGGTCGCGTGGACCACGACGCTCGCCGCGATCGCGTTGGTCGCGCTCGCCGGGCCCGTCTCGCGGCTGCTACTCGGCTTCGAAGACCCACTGCTGATCGACTGCGCCGTGCTCGGCTTTTGGGCGTTCACGAACCTCGAGATGGCCTACGCCCAGCTGCGCGTAGACGAGCGCACGCGCACCTACGTGTTCGCCTCGGGCGCCAACGTTGCCATGACCGTGGCGTTCACGATCTCACTCGTCGTGGTCGCCCACGAAGGGGCGCGCGGCCTACTGCTCGGGAACTTCGGAGCGTCCGCGATCGTCGTGCTCGCCCTGTGGTGGGTGCTGCGCAGGCGCTTCTCACTGCGCGTGAGAGGTGCAGACCTGCGCGCGATGCTGCGCTTCGGGCTGCCGACCGTGCCGGCCGAGGCCAGCGTGTACGGGCTGCAGGTGGCCGACCGCTTCTACCTCTACCGGGTCTTCTCCCGCAGCGCCGCGGGCCAGTACGCGGTCGCGATCAAGCTCGCCACCGTCGTGCTGGTGGCTGTGCGCGGATTCCAGTACGCATGGCCGCCGCTCGCCTACTCGATCGAGAGCGACGAGGAGGCCGGGCGCCTGTACTCGCTCGTCACCACCTACTACGCGCTCGCCACCGGCGTCGTCGTGTGCGCCGTGACCCTGCTCGGACGCTGGCTCGTGCGGCTGCTTGCGGCCACGCGCTACTTCGACGCCCATCGCGCGCTGCCGTGGCTCGCGCTCGGCTGGGCGCTGTACGGGCTGTACCTCGTGTTCGTGGTCATCGCCGGCCGCGCACGGGTCACCTCGCGCATGCTGCCTGCCGCCGCGGCAGGCCTCGTCGTCAACGTGGCGCTGCTGCTCGCGCTCGTGCCGCGCAGCGGAGCGGACCTCGGCATCGCAGGTGCCGGGATCGCCCTTTGCGGTGCGTACCTCGCGATGCTGGTGATCACCTACGCGCTCACTCGAAGCCTGTTCCAGGTGGGATTCGAAGGGGTGCGCCTGGCGAAGCTCACTGCGATCCTCGCCGGGGTTGCCGTGTCGGGCGAGCTGCTGCTGCCGAGCGCCGGCCTTGCGGGCCTGCTCAGCCGCGCGGCCTGGCTCGGGCTCGTGCCGCTGGGGCTCCTGCTCACGCGCTTCTTTCACCCTCACGAGCGCAGCCGCGCGGTGCAGCTTCTCGCAGAGCTACGTCGACTCACCCGCACGTTTCGCGCGCATCACGGCGACGTCGAGGTCTACGCCGAGGACCCGCTGCGCGACATATAGACGCGCGGCGCTCGCCTATCGGCCGGCGAGGTGTTCGCGGTTGTACTCCTCTGCCGCCTCGCGCAAGCCCTGGCCGCGCGCCGGCCACAACGACGCCGTCGCATGCCGCCAGTAGCGGCGTGGGTCGTGTCCCGGCAGCGCAAGCGCCGCAAGCGATCTCAGCGCATACGTGTATGCGGTCAGCCAGCGCACAACCAGCGCCGCGAGCGGCGAATGGTGCTTGCGCATGTACAGGTCGCGGTTGCGCGCCATCTCCACGATCCTGCGCTCGGGTACAGCCCCTGTCGAGAGCTGCTCGTGGTGAACGGCGCTCGCCGCGGGCACGTACAGCGAGCGCCAGCCGGCGTCGCGCAGGCGCCGCGCGAAATCCACCTCGTCCGAGTAGACGAAGAAGTCCGGGTCCAGATAGCCCACCTGGGCCGCAGCCTCCGCCCTGACGAGCAGCGCCGCCGATTGGCACCAGTCGACCTCGCGCGTGCGCTCGCCGCGGCTCTGCACGGTGAACGCCCGGTGCAGGAAGAGGGCGCCCGCGAGCGCCGTGAGCGGCGCGGGGAAGCGCCACGCACACGCCTGCGCGCTGCCGTCTGCACGCAGCAGCCGCGCGCCGGCGCAGGCCGCGCGCGGATGCTCCTCGAGCGCCTGCCACAGCGCGAGCGTCGCGCCGGGCAACAGCTCGGAGTCCTCGTTGAGAAGCAGCGCGTAGCGCCCGCGTGCGCGGCGCAGCAGCTCGGAGTCGTTGAGCGCCTTGCCCTGCCGCAGCTCGAGCGCGACCGTGTGATCCACCGCGCCGTGCTCGCGAGCGAGCTGCGCCGAGCCGTCACGCGAAGCGTTGTCGAGAACCAGGGTCTCGCTCGCGAACGGCAGCGTCGCACGCTCGCGCGCAATCGCGTCCAGCCCGCGCGCGAGCAGCTCGCGCTGCGAGGTGCTGACAACGCAGAAGCTCAGCTCCACCGTGTCGCGGCGCCCAGACGCGGTGGCGCTCCCGTCGTTTGCGTGCATCCCCGCATTCTCGCCCCGGGCGCGCCTATTGTCCGTCGCGGTGCTCGTTCACATCGTCGATCCGTCCGCCTACACACCTCCATACGACCACGAGCTGTGCCGTGCGCTTGCGGGCGCGGGCGCCGATGTGGAGCTGTTCACGAGCAGGTTTGCCTACGGACCCGTGCCCGCACCGGAGGGCTACGTGCGGCGAGAGTCCTTCTACCGGCTCGCCGCGCATGTGCGCGCCGCCCCCGCGCGCCGTGCGGTAAAGCTCGCCGAGCACGTTCCCGACATGCTGCGCTACCGGCGGGCGGCGCGAGCAGCGGATGTCGCGCACTTCCAGTGGTTGACCGTGCAGCATCTCGACGGCCTGCTGCTGCCCGCGCGTGTACGCGCCGGCGGCGCACGCCGCGCGCGCGTGCTCACGGCCCACGACATCCTCCCGCGCGAGCCGCGCGCCGGCCAGCTCCGAGCACAGCGACGCCTCTACGACCGCTTCGACGCGATCGTCGTGCACTCCGAGCACGGCCGCCGGCGGCTGACCGATGAGCTCGGGCTGGAGCCCGGGCGGGTGCGCGTGATTCCACACGGCGCGCTCGAGCATCTCGCGATGCCGGGGCGCGACGCCGACTGGAGCGCGCCCGCAGCGTTTCACAGCGACGCGCCGGTGGTTTTGTGCTTCGGGCTGATGCGCCCGTACAAGGGGATCGACCTGCTGCTCGAGGCGTGGCGCGGCATCGAGCAGGCGGAGCTGTGGGTGGCGGGCATGCCGCGGATGGACATCTCGCCGTTGCTCGCCGCTGCGCCCGCTGGCGTGCGCTTCGTTCCGCGCTTCATCGCCGGGGCGGAGCTCGCCGGCTACTTCGAACGCGCGGATCTCGTCGTGCTGCCCTACCGTGAGATCGACCAGTCGGGGGTGCTGTTCACGGCGCTCGCGTTCGGCAAGCCGCTGCTGCTGAGCGACGTCGGCGGTTTTCCCGAGGTCGCCGCCACCGGGGCCGCTCGCACGTTTCCCGCCGGAGACGTCGCCTCGCTGCACAAGGCGCTGCGCGAGCTGCTCTCAGACGGCGGTGCGCGCGAGCAGATGGCGCTGCGCGCACGAGAAGCGGCCACGGGGCCGTACTCGTGGTCGGCGATCGCCGAGCGCACGCTCGCTCTCTACTCCGAGCTGCTGGCCACCGGCCGCTAGCCGGCCGGGGCCGCTCGGCCTGCGGAGTCAGTCGCTCCAGAAGTCCTGCAGCAGCTCGCCGTCGCCCTCACGCCGCGGGCCGAAGACGAGCAGCGCAAGTCCGTCGGGGCCAGCCTCGAATGCGCGCGCCACCGGGGGATCGACGCGGAGCGCGTCGAGCGGCGCGAGCTCGACGATCTCGTCGTCGAGACGCACCCGTCCGCCACCTGAGAGCACCACGTAGACCTCCTCGGCGTTCTCGTGCCTGTGCCCGAACGCCTGGCGCTTTTCGGGCTTGAGCACGTGGTAGGCGAGGCCGGTGTCCTCGGTGCCGAGCTCCTCTCGAGGGAAATGCGCCTCTCCGAGCTCCGCAAATCCGAACTTCGGCGCGCTGTCGGCGGTGTCGCGCAGGTTCTTCAGCGTGTAGGCCATGCTCAGGGCGAGTCTACCCCGAGACCGCGCGGCCGACGCGTCTTTCGCGACAATCGCCGCACTTGCTCGCGCTCGAAATCGTCTTCTGGCTGTGCTGCGCGTTGATCGTGTGGACCCACCTCGGCTATGGCCTCGCGCTCACCCTGGCCGCGCGCGTGGTGCGCGAGCGCCCGCGCGCCGGTAGCGGCTCGGGCTCGCGCGAAGATGCGCTGCCGTCGCTCTCGTTGATCGTCGCCGCTCACGACGAGCAGGCGGTGATCGCGGCGAAGGTCGCAAACGCGCTCGCGCTCGACTACCCGCGGGAGCTGCTCGAGGTGATCGTCGCGTGCGACGGATGCAGCGACGCCACCGCGCAGAGCGCGAGGGACGCGGGCGCCGACCTGGTGCTCGAGCTTCCGCGCGGCGGAAAGATCCGCGCCCAGGACGCGGCGGTGGGGCGCGCGCGCGGGGCGATAGTGGCCTTCTCCGACGCCAACTCGCTGTGGGAGCCGCAGGCCGCGCGAGCGCTCGTCGGCGCCTTCGCCGACACGCGCGTGGGCTATGCCTGCGGACAGGTGCGCTTCCTTGCTCCCGCGGGCGCCTCCGGTCAGGCAAACCAGGAGGGCATCTACTGGCGCTACGAGCTCGCAATCCGCGCGCTCGAGTCCCGCCTGTGCTCGATCACGGCCGGCAACGGCGCGATCTACGCGACGCGGCGCGAGACATACCTGGTCGTCGACCCGATCATGGGCCACGATCTTTCGTTGCCTTTCCAGATGGTCAAGCGCGGGCTGCGCGCGGTGTATGTGGCGCAGGCGCGAGCGAGCGAGAAGATGGTCCCCTCGCTCGCGGGCGAGTTCGCGCGCAAGCGGCGCATGATGAGCCACACGTGGCCGATCGTCCTGCGCGGCGGCATGCTCTCGCCGCGCGGCTATCCGCCGCTGTACGCACTGATGATCTACTCCCACCGTGTGCTGCGCTACGCAACCCCGGCGCTGCACACGCTCGCGCTCGCGGCCAATATCGCGCTGCTCGCGCTCGGCGCAGGTCCGCTGTACACGGTCACGCTCGCGCTGCAGCTCGCTCTGCTCGTGGGCGCGATCGTGGCGAGCGTGGCGCCGGTGCGTCCCCTGCTGCTCGCTCGCTACTACGTGCTCACGACGGCGTCCCCCGCGGCGGGCCTGTGGGACTGGCTGCGCCATGGCACCTCGCCGGCGTGGGAGGCCGCGGAGGGCACGCGCTGAGCCGCCCGCGTTCGGGGCGAGCCCTATTGTCCCGCTGCAATGCTCCGCCGCGCGCTCGACATCGTGGTCTCCGCGCTCGCGCTCGCGCTCGCCTCGCCAGTGCTCGCGCTGGCGATGCTCGCGGTGCGCCTCGAGACGCCGGGCCCCGCGATCTACAGCCAGCGCCGAGTGGGCCTCGGCGGAAGGCAGTTCGCGCTGCTGAAGCTGCGCACGATGGTCGACGGGGCCGAGCACATCGGCGCGGGCCTCGCGATCAACGCCGATGATCCGCGCGTGACACGTGTGGGCGCGCTGCTGCGGCGGACCTCGCTCGATGAGCTGCCCAACCTCGTCAACGTGCTGCGCGGCGACATGTCGCTGATCGGCCCGCGACCCACCCTGCCGGTGCAGGTCGAGCAGTACTCCGAGCGCCAGCGGCTGCGTCTCGCGGTCAAGCCCGGGATCACCGGATGGGCGCAGGTCAACGGTCGTGCCTCGCTGCCGTGGTCCGAGCGCATCGAGCTCGACCTCTACTACATCGAGCATCGTTCGCTGGCGCTCGACCTGCGCATCGTCTGGCGGACGGTAGCGATGGTGTTCGCCGGGCACGGCCTGTACAAGGGTCAGGCCGGCGGCTGGGAGGGGGAGCTTTGAGCCCGCCGGCGGTGCTTCTCACGGGCGCGGGCAAGCGCTACGAGATCGTCTCGTGCTTCGCGCGGCTGACGAGGACGGTGGTCGCCGATCCCTCGCCGCTCGCGCCTGCGCAGTACGCCGCGCACGTGCGTGCCGTCGTTCCCCTGATCGAGGACCCCGCCTACGTGCCCACGCTACAGCGACTATGCGAGCGCCACGGCGTCGGCGCGGTGCTGCCGCTCACCGACCTCGACATCGAGGTGCTGGCGCGTGCCAGAGAGGAGGGCCTGCTTCCGGCGCTCGTGCCCTCGAGCGAGGTGGCGCGCGCCACCTACGACAAGTTCGAGGCGCACCTCCTGCTGGGACGCCACGCGCTTCCCTCGCCACCCACGGTGCTGCCCGACGCGGACCTCGACTCCCTCGAGTACCCCGTCATGGTCAAGCCGCGCCGCGGGTCCGGAGCTCGCTCGATCCACCATGCGGGCGACTCCGCGCAGGCCCGCTTCTTCATCGACTACGTGCGCGAGCCGGTGATGATCCAGCGCGCCATGAACGGTCCCGAGCTCTCGATCGACTGCCTGGGAGATCTCGACGGTAGGTGCCTGAACGCGATTCCCCGCACGATGATCGAGTCACGCGGCGGCGAGTCGATCAAGGGCCAGGTGGTCCGCGACGAGGAGCTGATCGAGCTCGGGCGGCGTGTCGTCGAGGAGCTGCGCATTCGCGGTCCGGCGACGATCCAGGTGTTTCGCGACCCCGACGCCGGACTCGGCATCACCGACGTCAACACGCGCTTCGGCGGTGCCTTCCCCGCACCGGCGTATGCGGCGCTCGACGGCCGAACCTACCCCGAGCTGATCGTGCGCCTTGCCGCCGGCGGAGCGGTGGCGCCCCACGTCGGCGAATTCAACGCCGGGATGACGTTCACCCGCTACTTCTGGCAGATGGAGCTCGACGCGAGCCTCGCCCCCACCGGCCGCGACATCGTCAGCGGCGGGCCGCCGCAGCCGCGCCGCGCTGACGGTACTGCGTAAACCGCACCCCGCCGGGGCTAGAATCCGCTCAGTGGCATCAGCGCCAACCGATACCGCGCCGGCGGTCGAGCAGCAGGCAACCCCCGCGGTCGGCTCGCCCGAGGGGCCGTCCGCGGCGCCCGCGCCGGAGCCTGCCGGCGCGCGCGCGTGCAGTCACTGCGGAGCGCCCTTGGCGAGCGCGCAGGACTGGTGCCTGCAATGCGGCGCTGGCGCGCCCGGCAGCCTGGGGGGTACGAGCCCGAGCTGGCGCTCCGCGGGCGCGATCATCGGCGCGAGCATGGTGCTCTTGCTCGGTGCCGCCGCGGTGGGCTACGCGGCGTTGACGAAGAGCAACCCGCGGCCGCGCGTGGTGCGGGTGGTTGCCGCCGCGAGCACACCCGCTACGCCCGCGCCGGCGGCCACGCCGCCAGCTGCCACCAGTCCGGCGCCCGCTCCCGCCGCCGCCGCCGCAGCGAAACCGCTGTTCGGGAAACCCGTGAAAATCCCGCCGATCGGGATCTCGCCCATCAAAATTCCGAAACCCGCCTCAGTCGCACCGGTGTCACCGGTGATCGGAGGCGTGACGCACCCCACTACGACGACGAAAACACAGCCCTCGACTCCCGCGGGTGGCTCCACGCCGAGCGCCTCGACGCCGGAAGCGATCGGGCTCGACACCAACGCCGCCTCCACCTACAACCCGTACGCGTACCCCGCAGCCGAATTCGGAGATCCGAGCCGAGCGATCGACGGCGACACGACGACCGGATGGACCGCGCAGGTCAATCCGACGGTCGCGCCGAAGATGGCAGAGGGCCTGGTGATCGATCTGAAGACGCCCACGCGGGTCTCCGCGGCCGTGCTCGTGGCGGGCACGCCGGGCATGACCGTCCAGTTCTACGGGGCCAATGGGCAGGCGCCGCCGAATTCGATCACGGACCCCGCGTGGGTCAAGCTGAGCCCCAGCCTGCTCGAGAAGAAGCGTCGCCTGCGCGTCACGCTGAAACACGCCAAGACCAGCTTCAGGTTCATCACGCTGTGGATCAGTCGCGCGCCCGCCTCCTCGGTCGGGACGCCGCAGGCGCCCGGGCACGTGAGCGTCAACGAACTCGAACTGTTCCCGGCTTCTTAGTCGCGCGCTTACGCGGGCGGCGCGGCGCCCACACTTCGTCGAGGAACGCCGCTATCTCGCCGGTCAGGCGCTCGGGGCGAACCCGCAGCTCGATCAGAGAGTCGGCTTCCAGCAGCCTCGCGTTGGGCATCTCCTGCGCGAGCATGCCGGCGTCGCTGAACGGGTGGATCGGATCCCGGCGGTGACCCAGCACGAGCGTCGGCACGTGGAACTCGCGCCGTTCGTTTCGATGCGGCGCTACGCGGCCGAAGAACAGCCCCTGCAGAAGCGCGCCGCTCGGTCCGGGTTCCTGGCGCACGAGGTCGAGCATCACGTTGCCGTAGTGCGGCAGCAGTCGCCGCGGCACCGCGCGCGTGGCGCGCGCGAGCAGCTGCATGAGCGGCTCGCCGAATGTGAGCGCGACCAGCAGGGGCGTGAACGTGAGCGCGCTCGCCAGCAGCCCGTTGTCGAGGACCGGCATCTCGATCACGAGGCCGCGCAGGCGCTGCGGCCAGTGCGCGGCGATCTCGAGGCCGGCGTTGGCCCCGAGCGAGGTTCCCATCACCACCGCCTGCTCGACGTCCAGGTGATCCATCAGCGCCACGACCTCCTCGCCGTAGAAGTGCATCGAGTAGCGCCACATGTCGCGCGGGCGATCCGAGCGGCCGTGACCGAGCAGGTCGAGCGTGATCACGTGGTTGCCCCGCGCGGCGAGCGCTTCGGCAAGCGGCTTGTGCATTTCCTGGGACAGCAGGAGCCCGTGCAGCAGGATCACGGGGCGCGGGCGCGGCGAGCTGCCGGCCTTGCTCGGGGCGAACTCGGTGTAGGCGAGGCGCTTTCCGGCGTATCTAAAGAAGGGCATGGCCCTCCCCAGCCTACTATGCGCCCGCCGGCCCTCGTCAGGCTGCCGCGCGGTAGCGTTGGCCGCGCCGCGCCGCGGTAGCGGCCTCCCAGTGGGAGTGCTCGCAAGCCACCGGCTGCGGGCGCGGACGCCCGCACGCCAGCTCAGAGGAGGACCTTCATGGCCAAGCAGCCCCGCATACTCGCCGGACAAATCGTTGCGATCACAGGCGGCGCGCGCGGTATCGGGCGCGCGACCGCGGAGGCGCTGCTGCGCCAGGGCATGAGGGTGGCGATCGGCGACCTGGACCTGGAGGCCGCGCGCCAGACCGCCTCCGAGCTGGGGCCGAGCACCGCTGCGTTCGCTCTCGACGTCACCGACCGCGCCTCCTTCGCCTCCTTCCTCGACAGCGCCGAAGAGCAGTTCGGGCCGCTGGACGTGCTCATCAACAACGCCGGGATCATGCAGGTGGGGCGCTTCATCGACGAGGACGACGCGACCGCGCGGCGCATGGTCGACATCAACCTGCACGGAGTGATCCTCGGTACGAAGCTCGCGCTCGAGCGAATGATTCCTCGCGACCGCGGCCACATCGTCAACATCTCCTCGCAGGCCGGGAAGTTCGGCGCGCCGGGCGGAGCCACCTACTCTGCGACCAAGCACGCGGTCGTCGGTCTCAGCGAGGCGGTGAGGGGCGAGCTGCGCCTGATGGGAGCGCACGTCGACGTCAGCTACGTGATGCCCGCGGTGGTGAACACCGAACTCGGCTCGGGCCTGGGCGACGTGCGCGGAGTGTCCAACCTCGAGCCCTCGGAAGTCGCAGACGCAATCGTTGACGCGCTGCGCAATCGGGTCGTCGACGTGTGGGTTCCCAGCAACGTCAAACGCACGAGCCTGCTGGTGAGCATGCTGCCGCGCAGACTGTCGGAGGGCATGGCGCACGCGATGAAGGCCGATCGGGTGCTCGCCCACGCCGACCCGGGCGTTCGCCGCGGCTACGAACTACGCGCCTCGCGCTCGCAGCCCTCGCTCGAGAGCGCGCCACCGCAGCCGGAGATCGCAGAGAAGACCACCGGAGATTGAGGCTCAGGAGCTGAGCAGCCAGTCGGCTATGGAGCTGCCGATCAGCGGGCCCTGGTCCTCCTGCAGGAAATGGCTTGCGTCCTTGACCGTGCGCGGCGGCGGCCGGCCGATCGACTCGGCAAAGCGCTCGCCCACGACGAGCGGCAGCACGGGGTCCGAGTCGGCCCACAGCATCAGTGTCGGGCGGCGATCCTCGCGCAGTGCCTCGAGCACCCGTTGACCGGCCGCCGCTCCGGGGGCGTCCGGCGCACGCGGGATCAGCAGGGGAAACGCACGGGCGCCCGCCTTGGACGAGGCGTCGGGGTAGGGCGCGTCATAGGCGGCTATGACCTCGTCGCCCGGGTCGTGCTTGCATGCGCCGCGGACGAGCATGCCGACGGGCAGGTCCTCCGTGCGCTCGACGAAGTCGCGAAAGGCAATCCACGCGTCGGTCATGCGCTGGTGGCCCGTGAACAGGCCGGTGTCGAGAATCACGAGCCGCGCGATGCGATCGGGGTGCTCGACGGCCAGGCGCAGCCCGATCGGCCCGCCCCAATCGTGCACCACGACTGTCGCTGAACGCAGGTCGAGGTCCGTGAGCAGCGTCGCGGCGAGCTCGACATGGCGGTCGTAGGTATAGAAGTCGATGTCGGCCGGCTTGTCCGAGCGTCCGAAGCCGATCAGGTCGGGCGCGATGCAGCGAAAGCCGGCGTCGCGCACGGGCGGCAGCACCTTGCGCCAGAGGAACGACCAGGTCGGCTCGCCGTGCACGAAGATCACGGGCTCACCCTCGCCCTCGTCCAGGTGCGCCATGCGCATGCCGGCGACGTCGCGGTAGTGAGCCGCGAACGGGAACTCCGGAAGACCCTCCAACGCCTCCTCGGGCGTGCGCACGACGCCTGCCATTCGCCGCGCAGCATACCGCGGCGCTCATCGGCTAGTCTCGCCCGCGTGCACGCCGCTGCCCTCCAACTCGCGCCGGTCCTGGCTGCCGAGAAGAGCAAAACCCCGTTCTACATAGCGGGTGGCGTGCTCGTCGCGTGGGCACTTCTCCTCTCGCTTGCGGTGGGCATGAGACGGCCGAGCTTCCCCTCGAGCCTGCGCGGTGAGCGTGCGGTGATCACGGTCTCGGCGGTGCTCGTGCTCGCCACCGTGGTCGCCGCGGTCGCCACCGCCTCCACGCCGGCCAAGGAAGGCTCGACCAGCACCGCCACAACGTCGGCCGCGAGCGGCGAATCGGCGCCGGCCCCAGAACGGGCCACGCCGAGCGCCACCAGCGCCACGCCGAGTACCAGCAGCGCGGCGCCCAGCACGAGCAGCGCGGCGACGACCACGCCGGCCGCGGCGAGCACCAGCAGCGCAGCGACGACCACGCCGGCGACGACGACCACGCCGGCCCCGCCGAGCACGAGCACGACCGCGCCGGCGAGCGGCGGGAGCGGGAGCACGCTCAGCCTCGCTGCGAGCCCGGCAGGGCTGCTCAGCTACAGCGCCAAGACGCTGAGCGCGAAAGCCGGCAGCGTGACGATCAACTTCACCAACAGCTCGCCGCTGGAACACAACCTGACGATCGCGCAGGGCAGCAAGGTGCTCGGCGCGACGAGCACGTTCTCAGGCGGCGCCGAGCGGTTGACGCTCACGCTGAAGCCCGGCAAATACGTGTTCTACTGCTCGGTGCCGGGACATCGCCAGGCGGGCATGGAAGGTACGCTGAACATCTCATGAAGCTGTACGTGTGCTGGGGCACGTTCCCGACGCCGCGGCCCGGCGGGCACCCGTGCGCAAACGCGCACAAGGCGCTCGAGCAGGCGGGTTACGAGCCCGAGGTCATCAAGAGCTACGGGTTCGCGCCGTTGCCCGGCATCTTCAACCGCACGAGCGGGCGCAAAGAGGTGCAGGAGCTGACCGGGAACCGCTGGGTGCCCACGCTGGTTCTCGATGACGGCAGCGTGATCGACGACTCCCAAGCGATCGTCGCCTGGGCACGAGCGAACCCGTCGTAACTCTGGCTTACCGCGGTGCACGCAGCACGCGCCGGCCTGCTCTCGGTGTCCGGGCCGAGCCCAGAATCGGCCCGTGCCGCTGCGCGCGCAAGCGACAGCGCGACGGCCACCAGTGACGCGATTGCGCCGAGTGCCACTGCGATGATGGTCATCGTCATCAACCCATCACTCCCCCGTGGGCCGAGCTTCCTCTGAAGGTTGCACGCCGCTCGGACGTCAACAACCTTCGAATCCGCTGTGACCGTGGTTTTCTGCAACTGCGTGCAAGCTCCTCCCGCGAAACGGCGAGTACTCGCGGTTGCGGCGCGGTCAATCGATCGGTGAGTAGGCGTACGGCGAGCAGCGCCACGCGAACAGCACGGCCGCGACGGACGTCGCGAGGTTGAGGCTCGAGACGCGGGCGCGCATCGGGATGCTGACATGCGAATGCGCGCGTGAGCCCAGCTCGTCGCTCAGGCCGTAGCGCTCGGTGCCGAAGGCGAGCACCGCACGGGGGTCAAGCGCAGATGGGTCCAGCGGAGCGCCATCCGGGTCGATTGCGAGCAGGGGACGGTCGCCGTGTGCAAGCTCGTCCAGCTGCGCCAGGCGAGCGACGGGGAGCGCGAAGTGAAGGCCAGCTGCTCCACGCAGCGCGTCTGGATGCCACGGATCGTGCGTGCCGGTGCTGAGAACGCCGGCAACGCCGGCCGCGGCTGCGACGCGCACGCACGCACCCATGTTGCCGAGATCGCGCGGATCCTCGAGCAGGATCACCGGCGCTGCGCCGAGCGCCTCGAGCGCGTCGCGCGCTCGCACGGTCGGGCGCTCGGCGAGCGCCACCACGCCGGTGCTCGGCGGCAGCGGCGCGAGCTGCGCGAACACCTCGGCGTCCACCTCCCGGGCCGCGGCGCAGATCTGCTCGGCCACGTCCGGCGCAAGCGCCGCCGCGAGGCGGGCGAGCTGCGCGCGGTCGCGCGTGATCACCTCGAGCACCACGGCGCCGAAGCGGAGCGCGTGCTTGAGCGCGTGAAGGCCTTCGAGGACGGCCAGCGTGGGATCGCGACGGGCCCGCCCGAAGCGCGGGATCAGCGAGCCATCCTGCACGGCCGGATGATCGCACGGGTCACCCGCGGATGGCCGAGCGCCGAGCTCCGGCGCTCACAAAGTCCGCGATCGGGTATACGGTGGCGTGAGGCTGTGAGACTCGAGGGGATCCATCACATAAGTGCCATCACCGGCGACGCTCCGGGCAACGTTCGCTTCTACACCGGGGTTCTCGGGCTGCGGATGGTCAAGCGCACGGTCAACCAGGACGACCCCAGCGTGTACCACCTGTTCTACGGCGACGAGCTGGGCTCGCCCGGTATGGACCTCACCTTCTTCGAGTATCCCGGTGCCCCGCCCGGCACTGCCGGCGGAGGGATGGTGCATCGGATCGTGTGGCGCGTCGGCTCCGCCGACAGCCTGAGGTTCTGGCAGGAGCGGCTGCGCGCGCAGGGCGTTGAGTGCGAGATGACCGGCGACAGCCTGCTGTTCGCCGACCCCGAGGGCCTCGGGCACGAGCTGCTGGTGTCGGTGGCCGCGGACGAGCCGCTCAGCGCGAGCTCGCCGGAGATACCGCCCGAGCACGCGCTCCAGGGCTTCGAGGGCGTTCGCGCGTACGCCTCCAATCCCGTCGGCAGCGAGCGCCTGCTCGGCGACACGCTCGGCTTCGGCAGGCATCAGGGCGAGCGCTGGGAGGTCCGCGGCGAGCGCAGGGGGGGCATCTACGCCTACGATCGCGCCCCGCCGGAGATCAACCGCAGGCAGGGTGCGGGCTCGGTGCACCACGTCGCGTTCGCGGCGCTGAAGGACGATCTGCACGCCTGGCGCCTGCGCCTGCTCGCCGCGAGCGCGCATCCCACGCCTGTGATCGACCGCTACTACTTCCAGTCGGTGTACTTCCGCGAGCCCAGCGGCGTGCTGTTCGAGATCGCCACGATCGGGCCCGGATTCGCTGTCGACGAGGACCCTGAGCACCTCGGCGAGCGCCTCTCGCTGCCGCCGCAGTTCGAGGCCCACCGCGAGCAGCTCGAGCAGACCCTCGCGCCGCTGCCCTATCCGCCCTCCTGGCGCCTGGCCGCCAGCGGCTGACCCTTCTTGGCGCGAGGCGAAGCCGCTGCTCTCAGGCGGCGTCGCCGAGCCGGCGCGAGCGCGGAGAGCGCCCCGCGAGCAGGGCGCCCCAATCGGCGTCGTGGATCTCCCCGGGGCTCGTCTGCGCGATGAACTCTCTGAGCAGATCCGACAGCCCGTCGGGGTCCTCCAGGTGAGGGAAATGGGCGGCGTCGGGCAGCGTACGAAACTCGCTGTCGGGTATCGCCTCGTGCGCCAGGCGACCATGCTCGATCGGGATCGTGTTGTCACGCTCGCCCCACACGACCATTGTTGGCATCGACTCGAGCAGGTAAAGGCGATCGGTCGCGCTCACGCGCTGGCCATGAACGTCGATAACCGAACGCAGCGTGTGCAGGAACGCGGCGCGCGCGTCGGCGTTCTCGAGCGGGCGCAGCGCGCGCGCCACGGCCTGCAGATACACGCCGGTGGAGTGCTTGCGCTCGCGCAGGCGGGCGCCCGTCTGCCACAGCCCGGCGAGCAGGCCGGGGCGGATCGCCGATAGAAGCGCCGAGACGCCCGGCAGCGCGGCGGTGCGCAGCACCGGGCTGACCTCGTGGCCGAGGCCGCCACTGGAGATCAGGATCAGGCGTTCGACGCGCTGCGGGAACTGGTAGAAGAACTGCATGGCCACGCCGCCCCCCAGCGAGTGGCCGACGATGGTCGCACGATCGATCCCGATCGCGGCCATCAGGTCGCGAATGCTCGCCGCGTGCGCGCCCAGCGAGTAGTCGCCGCGCGGAGCGGCTGAGTCGCCGTGCCCGATCAGGTCGGGCGCGAGCACCGTGTGCTCACGCGCGAGGTTCAGTGCGACGGCTTGCCAGTGGCTCGAGGAGTTGAGCATGCCGTGGATCAGCACGACCGGCGGTCCGCTGCCCGCGATCCGGTAGATCACGCGTCGCCCGTGCAACTCGATCTGCCACTCGTCGAACTGCGGGTCAAGTGACGGGAGCCCGATCGGCCGCGGTGCTTCAGCCGGGTGATCGCGGCGGTCGGTAGGACTCGGGCCTTTGCTCAGCGCCACCTCGCGCGGCACGTTAGCAAAGGGGATAATCGGCAAGCGTGCTGCGGCTCGTGACGATCCCGATCAGCCACTACTGCGAGAAGGCCCGCTGGGCGCTCGACCGCGCCGGGCTCCCCTTTCGCGAGGAGCGCCACGTGCAGATCGTCCACGTAGCGGCTGCACGGCGCGCAGGCGGCGGTCGCACCGTTCCCGTGCTCGTAACGCCCGAGGGTGTGCTCGCCGACTCCGCCGCGATCCTCCGCTGGGTCGATGCGCGCTCGTCGCCTGAGCTTCGGCTGTATCCACCCGACGCGGCAGAGCGCGCGCACGTCGAGGACACGTGCCGCCGCTTCGACGAGCGGCTCGGGCCGCCTGCGAGACGGCTCATGTACGTGCACATGCTCACGCAGCGAGCGCTGGCGCTGCGTTTCAACAACCAGGGCGTCCCGCGCTGGGAGGACGTCGCGCTGCGAGTTGGCTGGCCGCTGGCCGCCCGCCTGATCGAGCGCGCGCTCGACATCACGCCCGGGGTCGAAGCGAGCGACCTCGAAGCGACGCGCGCCGAGTTCGACTTCGCGCAGAGCCTGCTCGCGGACGGCCGCGGCTTCTTGTGCGGCGAGCGTTTCGGCGCGGCGGACCTCACCTTTGCGGCACTCGCGGCGGCGGTGCTGACGCCGCCCGGCTACGGCGTCGCGCTACCCCAGCCGGCGCAGATGGACGCCTCCACGGCCGCGCTCGTCACCAGCATGCGAGAGCATCCGGCCGGGCGCTTTGCCCTGCGCATGTTCGCCGAGGAGAGAGCGCCCAGAAGTCGCGGCGAGGCGCCCGAGATTGTCCACGGCGCATAGTTGTGCGCGTCCCGCACGCCGACTAGACTCGCGGCGAATGCGCTCATTTGCAGGTACGACGATCGGTGCGCGGGGCTCGCATCGATCGCCGGGCGCGGACCCGCAGAGCGACCCGGCGGTGCGCCTGCTCGACGTGCGAAAGACCTACGGCGATGTCGTCGCGATCGAGCAGCTCTCGCTCGAGGTCCGCGCGGGCGAGTTCTTCACGATGCTCGGGCCGTCGGGCTCGGGCAAGACGACCACTCTTCGCGTGATCGCCGGCTTCGAGCTGGCCGACGCCGGACGCGTCGAGCTGCACGGGGTGGACGTGACGGGCAGCCCACCGTATGAGCGGCCAGTCAACACGGTCTTTCAGGATTACGCGCTGTTCCCCCACATGAACGTGGTCGAGAACGTGGCCTACGGCCTGCGCGTCAACGGCGTCGGCAAGCGCGAGCGCATCGAGCGCGCGTCCGAGGCGCTGCACATGGTTCGGCTCGCGGGCGTCGAGGGGCGCCGCCCGGCAGCGCTCTCCGGCGGCCAGCGCCAGCGCGTGGCGCTTGCGCGAGCGCTCGTGAACCGCCCGCGCGTGCTGCTGCTAGACGAGCCGCTGGGTGCACTGGACCTGAAGCTGCGCCAGGAGATGCAGCTGGAGCTGAAGGCGATCCAGCGCGAGCTCAGCGAGCGCATCACCTTCATCTATGTCACTCACGATCAGGACGAGGCGCTCACGATGAGCGATCGCATCGCGGTGTTCTCCGCGGGGCGCGTCGAGCAGGTGGGCGCTCCGGGTGAGGTCTACGAGCATCCCGCCAACGAGTTTGTGGCCGGGTTCGTCGGCACCTCGAACGTGGTCGTGCGAGACGGACGCTCGTACACGGTCCGCCCGGAGAAGATTCGCATGCTCGGCCCCGGCGAGAGCGCCGAGGGGGTTATCGCGGAGGGCGTCGTCAGCGAGGTTGCGTACCTCGGGCCGATAACGCGTTACAGCGTCACGCTGGACGACGGAACGACGCTTGTCGTCATCAGGCAGAACCTCGACTTCTCGGCGACGAGCGCGATGGCCGAGCGCGGCCGTAGGGTACGGCTGGCCTGGCGACTGGAGGATGCAGCGCTGCTTGACACCAAACACGAGGAGGCTGAAGAGCAATGAGGTTGGCGAAGATCGACTGGGTGCTTGCTTGCGTTCTGGGGGCAGCGATCGTAGGGGTGAGCGCGTGCGGCAGCTCCTCAAGCAACTCCTCTGCGAGCAATCTGCCCACCAAGATCGGCAGCGGCGAGGGTTCGCTGAACCTGGTCGCATGGGAAGGCTACGCCCAGCCTGAATGGGTGAAGCCCTTCGAAGCGCAGACGGGCTGCGTAGTGCATGCCAAGTACGCAGGCTCCTCCGATGAAATGGTGACTCTTATGCGCCAGGGCGGCGGTAGTCAGTACGACATGGTCTCTGCCTCGGGTGACGCGAGCCTGCGACTGATCAGCGGCGGCGACGTTGCCGCGATGAACGTGAACCTCGTGCCGGAATGGAAGAACTTCATCCCGCAGCTGCAGTCTCCGCCGCACAACACGGTGAACGGCGTTCACTACGGCATATCACTGCAGTGGGGCCCGAACACGCTGCTTTACAACTCGAAGTCAGTCACGCCCGCGCCGACGAGCTGGGAAGCGATCTACAGCCCTAAGTACAAAGGCCTCGTGACGATCCCCGCGAACCCGATCCAGATCGCAGACGCCGCGCTGTATCTCTCGAAGACCCAGCCGAGCCTCGGAATCACCGATCCCTATGAGCTGACCGAAGCCCAGCTCAACGCGGCCGTCAGCCTGCTGAAGAGCCAAAAGCCGCTCGTCAAGAAGTACTGGACCGGCGCCGCCGACGAGGTCGAACTGTTCAAGAACGGCGACGCTGTGATCGGCGCCGCGTGGCCGCTGCAGACGAACACGCTCGAAGCGGACAAGGTGCCCGTCAAGGAACTGATCCCGACCGAGGGCGCGACCGGATGGGCGGACACGTGGATGCTCTCGGCCCACGCCCAGCACCCCAACTGCGCATACAAATGGGTGAACTGGGTCTCGACTCCGAAGGTGCAGGCCGAACAGGCGATCTCGTTCGGCGAGACGCCCGCGAACACAAAGGCGTGCCCCTTCATGGAACAGATCAAGAAGGGCTCGTGCACGAAGTACCACGCAAACGCGCCGAGCGCGTACTTCGAAAGCATCAAGTTCTGGAAGACGCCGGTGAAGAACTGCGGCAATGGCAAGACCGACTGCACCGATTACACGGTGTGGCAACAGAAGTGGACCGAAATCACCGCGTAGCGGCGCGGACGGCCGGGCCCGCCACGCGGGCCTGGCCGTGAACCCCGCGGGTGCCAACCGCGTGTCGGCGGCTCTGTTCCGCCGGCCGTGGTTGCGCGGGCTGCTGCTTCTGTCCGGGCCCGGCGCGTGGTTCATCCTCATTTACCTCGCGGCGCTGTTCCTGCTGTTCCTCTCGGCGCTATGGAGCGTCGACTCGTTCAGCGGCAAGATCATCCACAGCTGGACGCTCGCGAACTTCGAAACGCTCGTAAAAGTCCCGGCCTACCGGACGATCGCGCTGCGCACGATCGGCATAGCGGCGGCGGTCACGCTGACCGACGCCGTACTCGCGGTGCCGTTTGCCTTCTTCGCTGCGCGCGTCGCCCCCAAGCGGCTCGCCTCGGTCCTGTTCGTGGCGGTCCTGATTCCCCTGTGGTCGAGCTACCTCGTGCGCGTCTTCGCGTGGCGGCTGATCCTCGCCAAGGACGGCATCCTCAACTGGTTCGTTGAGCGCATCGGCCTCGAAGCGCTCAACATCGGCTACTCCAACTGGGCGATGTGGATCGTGTTCAGCTACATCTGGCTGCCATTCATGATCCTGCCGGTGTGGGCGGCGATCGAACGCGTCCCCGACTCTCTGATCGAGGCCTCGGCCGACCTCGGCGCGCGCATCGTGGCGCACCTTTCGCTCGGTGCTGATGCCGCTGATCGCGCCCGGGATCGTCGCCGGCTCGATATTCACGTTCTCGCTCACGCTCGGCGACTTCATCACACCGACCCTCGTCGGCGGCGCGGGATCTTCCTTCATCGGCAACGTCGTCTACCAGGAAGTGGGAATCTCAAACAACGTCCCATTCGCCGCGGCGTTCGCCACCGTGCCGCTTGCGTTGATGGGCGTCTACCTGCTGGTCGCGCGACGGCTGGGAGCGTTCGAGGCTCTGTGATCGGCACTGGTCGTGCAAGCCGCTTCGCGCTCGCCGTATGGGCGGCGCTGATCATGCTGTTCCTGTTCCTCCCGATCGCCGTGATCGTGCTGTACGCGTTCAACCCCTCGAACGTCCAGAGCTGGCCGCTTCCGGGCCTGTCGACGAAGTGGTTCTCCTCTACCTGGCACAACGCGGAAGTGCGCCAGGCACTGTGGCTGTCGGTGCGCGCTGGCGTGATCGCGACCGCAATCGCGACCGTGCTTGGCTCGATGACCGCCTTCGCCGTGCACCGCTACCGGTTCTTCGGGCGCGAAGCCGTGTCGCTGCTGGTGTTGCTGCCGATCGCGCTGCCGGGGATCATCACCGGCATGGCGCTGAACTCGTTCATCAGCTTCAACAACATTAACTTCTCGCTCGTCACGATCGTGATCGGCCACGCCACCTTCTGCATAGTCGTGGTCTACAACAACGTGCTCGCGAGGCTGCGCCGCACGCAGTCCTCGCTGATCGAGGCCTCGATGGACCTGGGCGCGAACGCGTTGCAGACATTTCGCTTCGTGACGCTGCCGATGATCGCGACCGCGCTCGTCGCGGGCGGGCTGCTGGCGTTCGCGCTGTCCTTCGATGAGATCGTCGTCACGACCTTCACGGCAGGCGCGCAGAACACGCTGCCGATCTGGATCTTCGCGCACATCCGCAATGGCCAGCAGCTGCCGCAGGTTAATGTTGTTGTCCTGTTCGTGATCCTCATCAGCGTGATCCCGGTGACGCTCGCGCAGCGCCTCACACGGGACACCGGCGCCGCACGTCCCACAGCGGCGGTCGGTGCGGTGCCCTAGCGCGATGCGCGAGGAGCAGGACGCGACGCCGTATCTGGACGCGCTGCGTGCCTACGCCGCGCGCGATCCGGCGCGCCTTCACGTTCCCGGCCACAAGGGCGGTGCGGGCGCCGACCCGGCGATGATGCAGGCGATTGGCGCGCCGGCGCTCAGCCTGGACATCCCCGCTCTCACGTGGGGCATCGACCTCGGCTCTGATCCTGTGCCGTTCGAGCAGGCGCAGCGCCTCGCCGCGCAGGCATGGGGGGCCAAGCGCGCCTGGTTTCTCGTGAACGGCGCCTCGCAGGGGAACATCGCGGCGGGTCTGGCTCTCGCGCACCAGGGCAGCGCGGTGGTGATCCAGAGAAACGCGCACTCGAGCGCGATCGACGCGCTCGTTCTGTCCGGCCTGCGCCCGACGTTCGCCGCGCCCGAGGTGGACCCCGAGCTCGGTATCGCCCACTGCCTGGCGCCGGATACGCTCGAGCGTGCGCTCGCTGCGACGCCCGAGGCGGTGGCCGCGTGGGTCGTCTCGCCCACCTACTTCGGCGCGGTCGCCGACGTCAGAGCGCTCGCCGAGGTCGCGCATGCGCGTGGGGTGGGGCTGATCGTGGACGAGGCCTGGGGCGCGCACATGGCCTTCCACGAGCAACTTCCCGAGCACGCGCTCGCCGCCGGCGCGGATCTCGTCGTCTCGAGCACGCACAAGATAGCGGGCAGCCTCACGCAGTCCGCGATGCTGCACCTCGGACACGGCGCGTCGGGGCTGATCGACGAGGACTCCGTCGATCGCGCCGTGACGCTGACCGAGTCGACCAGCCCGAGCGCCCTGCTGTGCGGCTCGCTCGACGCCGCGCGCCGCCAGGCCGCGGTACGGGGTCGCGAGTTCCTCTCCGAGACGATCGCCTCCGTGGCGGTCGCGCGCGATCAGATCCGCGCGATAGACGGCCTCGACGTGCTCGACGAAAGCCTCGCGGGCCGCCCCGGGGTGTTCGCGTATGACCCCTTGCGCCTCGCTGTCGACGTGCGCGGTGTGGCCGCGAACGGCTATGAGCTCGCACCGCTGCTGCGGGAGATCGACGACATCAACCTCGAGCTCTATGCGGAGAACGTGCTCGTCGCCGTGTTCGGCCTGCGGGAGGGCGGCGCGCCGGAGGCCGCGCGCCTGGTCGGCGCGCTGCGCGAGGCGGTCGCACGCGTAGGCTTGGAACCGGCGGGTGCGCGCAGCAGCTTCGCGGCGCCTCCGCCGTGGGGCGAGCTGGCGATGACCCCGCGCGAGGCATATCTCGGCCCTCAGGAGGTGGTGCCGGCGGCGGAGGCTGTGGGGCGGATCGCGGCTGAGTCGCTGGCGACCTACCCACCGGGGATCCCGAACGTGCTGCCCGGCGAGCGGCTGACCGCCGAGACGCTCGAGTTCGTGAAGGCCACGCTGGCGGCCGGCGGCAGCGTGCGCGGAGCGAGCGACCGGGCGCTCCGAACGGTGCGCGTCGTCGCCCGAGCGCCGTCGCGCTAGGGGTGGAGCGTCTCTCCTGCCTCGAGCATCGCGATGAACTTCTCAAGACGCCGGGCGCGGGTCTGCGGGCGCTTGGCGTCCTGCAGGCGGTAGATGATCGCGTAGCGGTTCTGGCTCGAGAGCGTGGCGAAGAAGGCGCGCGCGGCGGGGCGGCGTTCCAGCTCGCGCTCGAGGTCCTCGGGCAGCACCGCGCTTCGCTGGCCGGCGTAGGCCGAGTCCCAGCGGCCGTCCGACTTGGCCCGAGTGACCTCGGCGCGGCCCGCAGCGCGCATCCGCCGCTCGCGGATCAGCCGTTCGGCCTTCTCGCGGTTGATCTGCGACCAGACGCTGCGCGGACGCCGCGGCGTGAAGCGCTGCAGGAAGCTGTGCGCATCGAGGCTGCGCCGCTGCGCGTCGATCCACCCGAAGCAGAGCGCGTGCTCGAGCACCTCGGGGTAGCGAGCGCTCTCGAACGGGGCTGACTTCTTGGCGATCCTCATCCACACGCCGGCGGATGACGCATGGTTCCCCTCCAGCCACGCCTCCCATGCGGCTGCGCTCGCGAAGAAGACACTTTCGCTGTCCTCGCCCTTGTTCATGCGCATAACGCTAGCTGCGGTTGTTTCTAGGATGAGCGCATGAGCAGGCAACGCTTCCAGGCAGTGTCATCGAGCCGGGCGCAGGCCCGCGGCGCCCAACAGCATGCGCCCAGCGAAGCTGAAGCGCTCGACGCCTACTCGCGCACGGTCGCCGGCGTGGCCGAGCGGCTCGCGCCGAGCGTGGCCAGCCTGCGCGTGCTGCGCAGGACGAGCCGGGGTCGCGTTCCGGCCGGCGCCGGCAGCGCGGTCGTGCTGACCCCGGACGGCTTCCTGTTGACCTCCGCGCACGTGGTCGCCGGGCGCGACAGGGCCGGGCGCGCGACGTTCGTCGACGGACGCGAGATCGATTTCCGCGTGGTCGGTGCCGACCCGCTGTCGGACCTGGCGCTCCTGCGGGCTCAGGCCGACGACCTCGCTCCCGCCGCACTCGGCGACGCGAGCCGCCTGCGTGTCGGCCAGCTGGTCGTCGCGATCGGGAACCCGAACGGCTTTGAGGGCTCGGTCACGGCGGGCGTCGTCTCGGCGCTCGGCCGCTCGCTGCCTGCGCGCGCGGGCAGTGCCGTGCGGATGATCGACAACGTGATCCAGACCGATGCCGCGCTCAATCCCGGTAACTCGGGCGGCGCTCTCGTCGAATCGCGCGGCCAGCTCGTAGGGGTGAACACCGCCGTGGCGGGTGTCGGCCTCGGCCTGGCGGTCCCGATCAACGACGCTACGCGCACGGTAATTGCGGCGTTGATGAGCCACGGGCGGGTGCGCAGGGCCTACCTCGGCATCGCCGGAGGGCAGCGGCCGCTGCCGGCGCGGGCGCGCAGGGAGCGCGAGCAGGCGAGCGGAGTTGAGGTCATCGAGGTCGTGCGCGACAGCCCCGCGGAGCGTGCGGGCGTGCGGGCGGAGGACCTGATCGTGGAGCTGGCGGGCACGCGCGTTCACGGCGTCGACGACATCCAACGGCTGATGGTCGGCGATCTCATCGGCGCCACGGTCGACGCTGTCGTGTTGCGCGGCGGCGAGCAGCGCACGCTGCGCCTCGTGCCGCGCGAGCTCGATCACTGAGCCGGGCGGCTATTTGGCTTTCACGAAGTCGCGCTGACCGGCGCGCACGATCCTGCTCCGGTGGTGCACCAGGTCGGTCACCTTCACGCGGTCGCGCGTGACCACGACGAGCGTGCCTTCGCAGAAGTCCTCGGTCAGCCATTCGGTGCCCTGCACCGCGCCTGCCGCGTAGGTGCCCTTCGTGGTGAAGCTGCCGTGGGCGTTTGTCCACAGTTTGCGCAGCGGGCGTTTGCTGCGAGCCGCCAGCGCGAGAGCGCCGGCGTGTTTGGCGGTCTTCTTGCACTTCGCAAAGGTGCCGCCCTCGAGGGTCGCGACGACCAAGCCGTTGTGCTGCTGGGTGATCAGGAAGCGTCCGCCGAAGTAGTGTGCGACCTCGAGTTCGCCGTGCGGCCCGAGGACCGTGATCGTGGCAACCCCGTGGGTGGCGTCGACGATCGTCCCGAACGGGATGTGGGCGCTGCCTTTGAGGGTGGTGAAGTGGGTGGAGCCGGGTAGCCGGAGAAGCACGGTCCCGGATTCTTGGGTGATGTTGCCCGACTGTCCGAGCACGGGCGCGGGCAGCAGGTTCTGCTCGAACGGTGCGACGCCTCCGGCGGGCGTTTGGGTCTGCTCGGCGCTCTTCGGCGTCAGCGTGGGAGCGGTTTTCGGTTCAGGTTCGGTGGGCGGTTCTTCTTCTTTTTCAGGCGGTGCTTCCGTGGCGAACACCCAGGCTGCACCCGCTTCGTCGTGGTCGGCGATGCCGCCGATGAGCGCGGTGCTCGCATCGGCTGAAAGCGCCAGGCTCCAGCCGAACTGCGCGTTGCCGATCTCGTCTGCGGCCTTCAGCTTGGCTCCCTGCTGTACCCACTTTGTGCCGGAGTGCGTGAACACCCAAGCCGCGCCGACGTTTTCGTTGTCGGCCAGCCCGCCGATCAGCGCGGTGTTTGCGTCGCCGGACAGTGCGACGCTCGTGCCGAACGCCGTTGGCGCTGCCTCACCCGCTCCGCGCAGCTTCGCTCCCTGCTGTGCCCAGGTCGAGCCGCTGCGCTGGAAGATCCACGCGGCGCCTGTCTCGTTGGTGTCGTGCACGCCGCCGATTAACGCGGTTTCGCCGTTTGCCGACAACGATACGGCGCTGCCGAACTGGCCTTGGCCGTTCTCGTCGCTCGGCGTCAGCTTCGACCCCTGCGGTTCCCATGCTTCGCCGCTGCGCGCGAACACCCATGCCGCCCCGAGTTTGCCGTTGTCGAGCGGACCGCCGATCAGCGCCGTGCTGCCGTCCTCGGACAGAGCCACGTTGCGTCCGAACCACCCCGCGCCTGTCTCGTTGCTCGCCGTCAGCTTGTGTCCGCGCTGTTCCCACGTTTCGCCGCTGCGTTCGAATACCCAGGCTGCGCCCACTCCGCCCTTATCGCCGAAACCGCCGATCAGGGCGGTGGTGCCGTTGCCAGACAGCGCCACACTGCGTCCGAAGTTGACCTGGCCTGACTCTTCTGTGCCGCTGAGCTGCCCCTGCGGGGTCCAGCTGACGCCGGAGCGGACGTATACCCATGCGTCGCCTGTGTTGGCGCTCGCGCCCGGGTCGCCGATCAGCGCGACGTTGCCGTTGGACGACAACGCCACCGAGCGGCCGAAGAACGAGCTCGAGCCGACACCTTCGCCTTCAAGGCGCGCCTGTTCGCTCCATGTCGAGCCGGTACGGGTGAACACCCATGCGGTGCCCGCGGCGCCGTTGTCGCGGGGCACGCCCACGAGCGCTGTGTTGCCGTCGGCGGATAGCGCCACGCTGCGTCCGAAGTGGATTCCTGAGCTGTGCAGGCCAGGCTGCAGCTTTGCCTGCTCGAGCAGAGGGTCGATGCTGATCGGGTAGCGCGCGTGCGCCGTGCTCACCCTCAGCAGCACGTGCCCCGGGCTGAGCGCAAGCCAACTGGTGAGGCTGCGCCCGCGCGCGTCGAGGGCTGACAGGGCGCCATAGCGAAGCACGGTGTGGCCGTGGCTGAACGTCACCGCGCGCCCGCCGGGCGCGAGCGCGGCGTGCGCGTTGCCGCCGCTTGCCAGCGAAAGCGTGAGCGTGTCGCCGGGCTGGGCGCGTGCGGGGCGTGCCAACGTAAAGCCCTGCTCGAGTCCGAGCGGCCCGTTTCGATACCACTCGATCACGCCGGCTCGCGCGAGGTTGAGGCGGTTCAGCCGTGCGCTCACGCGGGCGGCGCCTAGCGGGCGCAGCGAATCGCCGTCGCCGAGTGCGCTGAGTCGCAGGCGAGCGAGGAGCGAGCCGGAGCTCACGCTCGCGGTCGAGCCCGTGAAGCGCACGGACAGGTGCTGCTGCGGGTTGGAGGCACGTACACCCCCCGAGACGGAGTTGAAGCGATAGCTCGGGTCATCGGCGCCAAGCGCCGCCGAGATCGGCGCCTGTGCGCCCGCGGGAAGGCTGAGCACGGCAGCGTCACCGAGGGTCTGGCCGGCGTGTGCGCTCAGGTGGGTCGGCCCACCGCCCGGCATGAGGTTGGCCAGGAGCAGCCCGAGGACGGCAGCGGCAGCGAGCGCGCCCCAGGCCCGCGCGGGGGCACGGCCAACACGAGCGATCGCACCGTCACGCCACCTGGGTGCGCCGGCTACGGGTTCGCTGCGAGTACTCCTGCGCCCTGGCGCTGTCGTGGCGGGCTCGCGCAATGGGGCGAGCATTCCCCCTCATTCTCCTTTTTCGTCCATCCAGTCTCGCCAGCGCCGACCCTCCACGGCGACTGCTGGTCCCCTGCAGTATGCAAACGCTACTGCACGGGCGTCGCATGTCAAACCGCCGGCTACGTTCTTGTGGCGGACATCGGATGCGATTCGCCCGCTGCGGACATCGCGTGCGCGCGCCTTGCATTAGCATCGGCGCGCCTGGGGACGATCCGATGCTTGATGTGAGGCGGTGAGCTTTGAGGGCGACGCAGGCGCGGCGGCGCAAGATTATCTCCCTGCTGGCCGTGGCGCTCGTGGCCGGCGGTGTCGGCGTGCTCGGCTACGCAACGCATGCGTTGCGCCGCAGCGACCTGCAGACTCTCGACGCGCGTTTCTCGATCCGCGGCCGCCAGCATCCGCAGTCGAACATCGAGCTGGTGCAGATCGACGGCGCGACTTTCGACGAATTGAGGCGACTGGGCATGCGCTCGGAGTGGCCATTTCCGCGCCGCTATGACGCGACCGTGATCGACCGGCTGCGTCGCGCGGGAGCGCGAACGATCGCGCTCGACATCGAATACACGCATCCGACCGACAACGCCGATGATGAAGCGCTCGCCGAAGCGATCGCTCGTGCGCATGGGAAAGTCGTGCTGGCCACGACCGAAGTGGGAAGGGGCGGGAGCACGCCCGTGCTCGGCGGCGAAGCAGTTCTGAAGGAAATCGGCGCCCGCGCCGCGGAGGCGGGCCTGACGTTCGATGCTGACGGCACCGTGCGCCGCCTTGCGTACTCGATCGGCGGGCTGCGAACGTTCGCCGTGGTCAGCGCCGAAATATTCAGTGGACGTCCGCTGCGCGCGTCGCTGTTTCACGGCAACACCCTCCCGATCGACTACGCGGGACCGACGGGAACGTGGCCGGCGGTGTCGTTCTCGAAGGTGCTCAAAGGGGAATTCGCTCCAGCGACGTTCGCCGGCAAGACGGTGATCGTGGGCGCCTCGGCGCCGATTCTCAATGACGTGCACGCCACCGCGACGAGCGGCGCCGTTCCGATGCCGGGGCCTGAAATCCAGGCGAATGCGGTCTCCACGCTGCTGCGTGGCGCACCCCTGCAGGACGCGCCCGGCTGGCTGAACATCCTGTTGATCGTGCTGCTCGGCAGCATCGTCCCGCTCGGCAGCCTGCGCGTGCGCCGCTGGCGCACGCTCCTGGATGCCCTGGCGCTCGCGGCCGTGTTCACGGTGGCCACCCAGATCGCCTTCAACAGCGGGCTGATCGTGACGTTCGTATATCCGCTGCTCGCGCTGGTGATCGGCATGCTGGGCACGCTGGCCGTGCTGTACGTGGGCGAGACGATCGAGCGTGAGCGCGTGCGCTCGATGTTCGCCCGCTTCGTCCCCTCAGATGTGGTTGAGGAGGTCCTGGCGAGCGCCGGCGAGAACCTGCGCCTCGGCGCCGTCGAACGTGACTGCACCGTGCTGTTCTCGGATCTGCGCGGCTTCACGTCCTTCTCGGAGACCCAACCGGCGGCGCGCGTGATCGAGGTCGTCAACCACTACCTCAGCGAGATGACGGAGGCGATCCACGCCGCCGGAGGGACGTTGATCGCCTACATGGGCGATGGCATCATGGCGCTCTTCGGAGCGCCGCTGCAACAGGACGATCACGCCGACCGGGCGATCGCAGCCGCGCGCGAGATGATCGGCGAGCGCCTCGACCGTTTCAACGACTGGCTCTCGGAGCAGGGCTATGACCATCGCTTCGAAATGGGCGTCGGCCTCAACAGCGGTCCCGTGATGGCCGGCAACGTCGGCTCCGAACAGCGCGTCGAGTACACGGCGATCGGAGACACCACGAACACCGCCTCGCGCCTCGAGGGCATGACCAAGAACAGCGACGCGATGCTGTTCATCGCGGCGAGCACGCGCGAACGAATGCGCAGCGGCGCCGAGGACCTCGTCCCGGTCGGCGAGTTCGAGATCCGCGGACGCACGAGCAAGCTCGCGGTCTACACGATCGCCTCGCCCACAACGCAGCACGCCGAGCCCGAGCGCGGCCATGTGTCGATCTGAGGGGAGCCGCCCATGCGGCCGCTGGTAAGCTGCCGCGCCGAGGTGCCGAGAGAGGTTATGGAGGAATGCCGCCGCGCAGCGTCGCGCGGGGCGAACGTCAGGTGCGGGTAGTCCTGTGCGGGGTGCGGGGCGGCAGCCCGGCGCCCGAACCCGATTTCATGCGCTACGGCGGCCACACCTCGTGCCTGGCGATCGCGCATGACGGCGCCGAGGCCCCTACGCTGATCCTCGATTGCGGCACCGGCGTGCGGAGCGTCACCCGCGCTCTCGGCAAGGCGCCCTTCCGCGGCTCGATACTGCTCTCTCACCTGCACTGGGATCACGTCCAGGGGCTGCCGTTCTTCTCCGCCGCAGACCGCGAGGACGCGTGCACGACCCTCCTGTTGCCCGAGCAGGAGGACGGCTGTGGAGCGAGCGCCGCGCTCGCCGGTGCGATGTCGCCGCCGCACTTCCCGATCGGGCCCGAGGACCTGCGCGGCTCGTGGACTTTCTCAACCCTCGCTGAGGGCGAGTGGGAAGGCGAGGGGTTCAGCGTGCGCGCGCGCGAGGTGCCGCACAAGGGCGGGCGCACGTTCGGCTATCGCGTGAGCGACGGGCGCAGCGCGCTCACCTATATCCCCGACCACGGCCCCACGCTTTTCGGCTCCGGGCCGGACGGGTGGGGCGAGTATCACCCCGCCGCGATGGACCTGTGCCAGGGCGTCGAGGTGCTCGTGCATGACGCGCAGCTGATCAGCGACGCCGAGCTCGCCGCTGAGGCCAGCTTCGGACACGCCTGCTCGGACTACGCGGTCGCGCTCGCACGCCGCGCGGAGGCTCCTCGCGTGGTCCTCTTCCACCACCGGCGCGACCGCACCGACGACGAGCTCGATCGCCTCGCGCGCCGCTACGAGCACGACGAGCACGTGCAGGTGGCCGTTCAGGGCTCGACGATCGAGCTGTGACGCTCGCCTTAGCGGCCCGACTACCCCTCGATCTGCTGGCTGAGCAGGTAGTAGTAAAGGGCCTCGTTGGCCATCAGCTGCTCGTGCGTTCCCGATTCGACGATGCGGCCTTTCTCGAGCACCACGATCAGATCGGCGCTGCGCACGGTCGAGAGGCGGTGGGCGATCACGAAGGACGTGCGGCCTCTCAGCAGCGTCGCCATGTTGTCCTGCACCGCGCGCTCTGACTCGCTGTCGAGCGAGCTCGTCGCCTCGTCGAGGATCAACACCGGCGGGCGATGGTAGATCGCGCGAGCGATCGCGATGCGCTGGCGCTGGCCGCCCGAGAGCAGCAGCCCGCTTTCGCCGACCTTCGTCTCATATCCAAGCGGCAGACGCTCGATGAACTCATGGGCCGCGGCGACGCGCGCAGCCCAGGTGATGCGCTCGAAGTCGAGCTCTTTCGCGCCGAAGGCGATGTTGCGCGCGATGGTGTCGTCGAAGAGGTGGTTGTCCTGCTGCACGAACCCGATCTGGCGGCGCAGCTGACGGTAGTCGAGCGTGTGCAGCGGAACGCCGTCGTAGGTGATCGAGCCGCTCGTTGGCTCGAACAGGCCCGCGAGGCACTTCATCAGCGTGGTCTTGCCCGAGCCGCTGCGGCCGATGATCGCCACGGTCGCGCCCGGTGTGACCTCCAGCGTGATGCCCTCGAGCACGGGCACCTCGATCGCCCCCGGATAGCTGAAGCCCGTGTCGTGGAAGGCGATGCGCCCCTCGAGCGAGGGCACCGGCCGCAGCGCCGAGTGGTCGGCGCCCTGCTCGGGCTCGTGCTGGAGGATGTCGTTCACACGCGCGAGCAGGATGCCCGAGTACTGCACCCGATCCCACAGCGTGAGCGCGGTTGAGACCGGCGCGTTGGCGAGCAGCACGAGCGCGTTGAAGGCGACGAACCCGCCGATCGTCAGTTGGCCGTCGATGACGAGCAACGCACCGACCCACAGGAACAGCGCCAGCGAGAGCAGTGTGATCAGCTGGATCGAGCCCTCGTAGAGCATCATCGCGTGGTCGGCGCGGAAGAGGCGGTCGGCGAGGTGGTTGAACTGGGTGAGCATCAGCTCGCGCAGCTCCTCTTCGGCGCCCATCGCCTTGACCGTCTCGATCCCCTTGATCGCGTCGCGCTGGCGCGACTGGTACTTGGCGAACGATTCCTCGAGCGAGTCGAACATCGGCCGAAGCCGCCTCGAGGCGTAGTGGATGAGCGCGATGTACAGCGGCGTCGTGGCGAGATACACAAGCGCCAGCAGCGGGCTGTACACGAACATCAGGATCACCGCCACGAGCACCTGCGTGCCGGCCGTGAGTCCCTCCACGGCGTTCTCGATGATGAACTGGCGCACCTCGTTGATGCCCGCCAGGCGCCGCTCGATGTCGCCGACCCTGCGCGAGTTGAAGTAGCCCATCGGCAGCGCCAGGAGCTTGCCCGAGAGGAAGTCGAGCGAGGCGCTGTCGATGCGCACGGTCGCGATGCTGAGCAGGTAGCGCTGGATGACCGTCGCGATGATCCACAGCACGATCGCGCCGAACATGCCGAGCACCACCAGCGTGAGCAGCTGGTGTTCATGGCCCTGCACGACGCGATCGACGATCACCTTGCTGAACACCGGGATCAGCATCTGCAGGCCAGCCGCCAGCAGCGCGAGCACCAGCGTGATCGCGAGCGTGCGCCTGTGCGGGCGGAAGAATGGGGCGTACCAGCGCACGCTCGATACGGTCTCCGGCTGCTCCTCCAGGGCCTCGGTGGGGGTCATCAACGCCGCGTAGCCGGACCATTTCTCGAGGAATTCGTCGCGATCCAGGCGGCGTAGCCCGCGGCTCGGGTCGGCGACGCGCACGCTGCGCGCGTCGACGGCGTAGAGCACAACCCAATGGTTCCCCCCCTGCCAGTGCACGATCGCCGGCAGCTCGAGCTCATCCAGAGCGCCCTTCGACGCTCTCACGGTGTGAGCGCGCAACCCGAGATCGCGCGCGCCGTGTGCGATCCCGAGCAGGCTCGTGCCGTCGCTGCCAGTGCGCACCGCCTCGCGTACGCGAGGCAGGCTCACGCGGCGCCCGAAGTGTCGGCAGACCATTGCCACGCACGCCGCTCCGGAGTCCGCCTCGTCGATCTGCCAGACGTGCGGGAAGCGGCGGATGCGCCGTGCACCACGGCCGCGCTTGGTTTGTAGGTGCTCCTCCGGCTCCGCGGCACTCCCAGCCTCGTCGGCGGAGTCGCGCTGTGGCGGCTGTGCGGGCGAGGGCTGTGCGTACGCGGTCGCCGCGGGCAGCAGCTCCAGTGCGAAGTCGAGCGGAACGCGCGCGCGCTGCCGGTAGTCGTAGGCGGCCACCCGCTCGGAGACGACCTCGCGGAGCTCCGGCGCCTGCTCGAGCAGCCTCTCGAACGCGCCCGGAGCCAGCTCGAGCAGCTCACCGTCCGCAAGCGCCTCGACGGTGGCGAGGCGGTTGGCCTGGGCGAACAGCGAGGCCTCACCGAACATGTCGCCGACGCGCAGGTAGCCGATGTCGAGTGTCTCACCGCGCTCTTCGCGATACGCCCGCAGACGCCCCTTCGCGACGATGAACATGCTGCCCGGGTCCTCGTCCTGGCGGAAGACGATCTCTCCCGCGTGCACCTCGCGTGCGCGCAGCTCGCCGATCAGGCTTGCGAGCACACCCGCGGGCAGGCGCGCGAAGACGGACTGCATGCGCAGTAGATCCCGCACGCGATGGTGGCGCACCTGGAGCTCGAGCTCGGAGCGAATGTCGGGATTCGAGCGCTCGAGCGCATCGAGCACCTCGCGGTCGAGCCGGAGCGCGTGAACCTCGCTGCTCGCACGCACCGTCGCGCTCCGCGCCGTCTGCTCCACCAGCGCGATCTCGCCGAACCCCTCGCCCGGACCGAGCTTGTTGATCGGCACCTCCTCGCCGTCCGGGCCGCTCTTGATCACCCTGGCCGAGCCTGCCACGAGCACGTAGTAGGCCTCGGCGGGATCGCCCTCGTGCACGATCACCGAGCCGAACGGGTAGGAGACGGCCACGAAGCTCTCTTCCACGAGCCTCCGCGCATCCGGGCCGAGGGGGGCCAGCAGGGGAAGCTGGGCAAGCGCCGCCATCGCCTCCACGCGCTCGACGCCAGACGCGCTCATGCCCATCGCACGCGGTTCATGACCTCCGCCTGCACCGCGCCGTCGACGGCCACCTTCGCCGCACGCTCCCTGAGAGCGGGATCGGACAGCGACGGCGAGCGCCGTTCGAGCACCTCGACCAGACGCCACGTGCCATCGACGAGCACAGGGCCGAGCATGGCTCCCGTGCGACTGCCCAGCAGCTCCGACCTGAGCTCTCCTTCGAGCGAAGCGAGCTCGCAGGCCAGCCGCTGCACGGCGATACCCGCCGAAGCCCCAACCTCCTCGATGCTCATCCCGTCCTCGCGCACGCACAGAGCGGCCTCGCGCATGACGGCCTCCTCGTCCGCGGCGATGTAGCAAAGCTCGAAGCGAGTCCAGTCGAGTGCGCGGAGTTCGACCTCGCGCTCGATCGCTCGTGCGCTCAGCGCGCGCTCGCAGAAGCCCTCATAGAGCTCGTACAGCTCGGCGAGCACCGTCTCGTCGAGCTCTTCGGTGTCCGAAAGCGACGCGCCGCGGGCGTCGGCGGCGGCGACGACGCCGGCCAGCCGGTGAAGCACCTGCTCGAGCGCTCCCGAGCACACCGCGTGCGCCCAGGTCGCCCGTGCAAGTACCGCCGGGTCGACAGCATCGCCGGCAGCCGCGGGACGCGCGCCAGCGGCATCGCGCATCGCGCCTGCATGGGGCGCGCGCAGCGCGTCTACACCGGGCCCGCGCAGCGCGTCTGCGTGGATGTAATCCCTCCAGGCCCGGGCATCGAGCTGCCAGCGGGAGAGCCAGGTCTCGAGCTCTTCGCCAGAGAGCAGGCCATGTGCGGCCCTGAAGGCGCGCTCGGACTCGCGAAGTTCGTCCTCGCCGAGCGCAGCATCGCCCTGCTCGGCGGCGGCCAGCCGAGCGAGCCCATCGCGAGCCGCCTGCTCGCATTCGCCCCAAGTGCCCCACGCCTGGGCCGCGAGGAGCACCTCGCGCCAGACGAACGTGTGGTTCGAGACGGCAAACGCGGGTCGCGAGAGCACCAATGCTGAATCGAGGTCCGACACTGCGCCGGAATGATGGCGAAACGCGCCCGCCGAGCGCAGCCGCTGGGTCGAGCGCCGAGGCGCTCGCGCGGCTCGCAGGCTCCGCACCGCCAGGCTGGCCAGCCCGCGAACGCGATCTTTGGCCGCCGGGCCATACCGGCGCAACGCTGCTCGGCGCAGACTGGCCACGTGGCACGCAAGTCGAGCGTCCTGGTCCTGGCCCACAAGACCGCCGTGTCGGTGGGCCTCGAGGCAGCCTTGCGGGCGCGTCTCGACGATGGGCCCGCGTCGTTCACGCTGGTCGTGCCACTCGGACGCACGCCGGAGTCCCATCGCGTGGCGGAGCGTATGGGGATGCGTCTGTCGATCGCGGGGCTTGACGTTCGCGGCCGCGCGGGTGACGCCGATCCGCTGCATGCCGTTCTCGAGGCGTGGAGCTCGGGCGGGTACGAGGAGATCGTCGTCTCGACGCTTCCGAGGGACAGCTCAGCGTGGCTGCGGACGGACCTGCTGCGGCGAATCGAGCGCCACACCGGTGCTCTCGTGCGTCACGTGGAAGCGCACGAGGCGGTTGCGCTTCCGCTCAGCACGCAGTTCGCGGCCGGCGCGGTGTAGAGGCTCCTCAGCCACTCCGAGCTTGCCGGAGGCCTGCCGAGCCGTGAGGGAGGGCGAACTACCGAGCGCTTTGCGGCCGAGGTGCACCGGCTTCGCGGTTCTCGCCAGATGTGCGCGCCAGCGCGGGCGTCCACGATTGAGGCAGATCAACCGCTACGGAGGGCGTCCTCACATCAGCTCGTCGCCCACACAGCCATGCGCAGTGCCCACGGCGCAGTTCGCCGACGGTTCTCGCGCACGCTGGATCACGCTGGCCGAGCTGAGGTGTCCGCGGATGAGGCAAAGGGCAGCCGTCGGGTGGGGGCACTCACGGGTGGGAGCGCACATGCGCTACTCCGACGAGTGGGTGCGTACTGGCTGCGAGTTGGCCAGCCCCCTGATCGGCGAGGAGCGCGCGGCGCTCGTGCGGTCATATGCGGGCCTGCTCGCCGGCGTGCACAGGTACTAGTCATCGACGGCGAGTCACCCACGCGGCCGCTGGACGTACCCGTAAAATGCGCGCCCGTGCGAGCACGCGTTCACTCACCCACTGCCCTGGACGACGTCGAGCCGGTTGCCAACGAGCGCCGCGATCGAATCATCACGGGCCTCGTGACCGTGGTTCCGATCCTCAGCGTGCTCCTCGTTGCGTGGCAGCTGTGGGCGCGCATCCTGGGGTGGAACGACATCTTTGTATTCGTGCTGCTCTACGTGCTGACGGGCCTCGGCGTGACGGTCGGGTTTCACCGCCTGTTCACCCATCGCTCGTTCAAGACCACGCGCTCGATACGCGTCGCGCTCGCGATCCTCGGCTCGGCGGCGATCGAGGGGCCGGTGATCGCCTGGGTGGCGAACCATCGCAAGCACCATGCCTTCGCCGACCGCGAGGGAGATCCGCACAGCCCGCATGTCGATCACGGGCACGGCTGGGGCGGCGCCCTGCGCGGACTGGTACATGCTCATGTCGGCTGGCTCTTCATTCACACCCACCGCGGGCGCCGCAGCCGCTACGCCCCCGACCTGCTCGCCGATCCGGGGCTGAGCTGGGTGGATAGGACCTTTCCCGTGTGGGCGATCGGCGGGCTTCTCGCCGCGTTTGGCCTTGGCTGGCTCTTCGGCGGGCGTCTCCGCGACGGACTCACGGGGCTTTTGTGGGGAGGCGCGGTTCGCGTGCTGGTGCTGCACCACGTCACCTACAGCATCAACTCGCTGTGTCACTTCTTTGGCCGTCGCCAGTTTCAGACCGGTGACGAGTCGCGCAACCTGGCGTGGCTCGCGCTGCCGTCGTTCGGCGAGGCGTGGCACAACAACCACCACGCGTTTCCCACCTCCGCCGAGCACGGCCTGCGCCGCCGCGAGGTGGACATCTCAGCGTCGGTGATCGGCGCACTCGAGCGCGTTGGCCTCGCCTGGGACGTCGTGCGCGTGAGCCCGCAGCGCCTCCAGAGCAAGTATTCTTCGCCGCCCGCGGGATGAGCGCAACGCGAGCGACGCTGCCACTGCGCGGCGCTCTTGAAGCGACGCTGCCGGAGCGTCCCTTCCGCGTGCAGCTGTGGGATGGAAGCACGATCCCGGCAAGCACAAACGGCGATGGCCCGACGTTCACGGTCCGCTCGCCACGTGCCCTTGCACACCTGCTGCGCGCACCCGGCCAGCTCGGCCTTGGCAGGGCATACGTGAGTGGCGAGCTCGAGGTCGACGACATCGACGCGGTTCTCGAGCTGCTGGACCACTACACGGTGGGACGCGTGGACGCGCGCGAGAAGGCGAAGCTCGCGCTGAGCGCGATTCGCGCGGGAGCGCTGGGCGCGCGGGTGGCGATACCGGCAGCTGAGCTGCGCCCGCGCGGGCGTGCGCACAGCCGCGAGCGCGATCGCCGCGCGGTGACCCACCACTACGACGTATCCAACGAGTTCTTCAGGCTGTTCCTGGGCGAGTCGATGACCTACTCGTGCGCGATCTTCTCGCGCGGCGCGCGCACGCTCGAGGAGGCGCAGAGCGCGAAGCTCGAGCTGGTCTGCGCGAAGCTCGACCTCAACCCCGGCCAGCGCGTTCTCGACGTGGGCTGCGGTTGGGGAAGCTTTGCGCTGCACGCCGCCGGCAGGCACGGGGTGCACGTGACCGGCATCACGCTGTCCGAGCCGCAGGCCAGGCTCGCGCGGGAGCGGGCCGCCGCCGCCGCGCTGGGCGAGCGAATCGAGATCCGCGTGGCCGACTACCGCGATCTCGCCGGCGAGCAGTTTGATGCGATCGCGTCGATCGGCATGGTCGAGCACGTCGGCGAGGTGAACATCGACGCCTACGCGCAGACGCTCGCGTCGGCGTTGAGGCCCGGCGGGCGGCTGCTCAACCACGGGATCGCCCGCCTGCGCCACACCGATCCCGAGGCCGGACCGTTCTCCGAGCGCTTCGTGTTCCCCGACGCCGCGCCGTTGCACGTCTCGCGTGTGCTCACGGCGATCGAGACGGCGGGCCTCGAGCCTACGCATGTCGAGGGCTTCCGCGAGGACTACGCGCGGACGCTGCGCGAGTGGGCGAGCAGGCTCGACGCGGACCTCGTGCGCGCTGAGACGCTGGCTGGCGCCGAGCGCCTGCGCGTGTGGCGGCTCTACCTGCGCGCGGCGCGGCGGGGCTTCGAGAGCGGCTTCACTTCGGTCTTTCAGGTTCTTGCGCAGCGTCCTGACGTGAGGGCACGCTAGGAGCGCCCGCGACCAGGTTCGACAGGCGGGTGCGGCGAGCCTTGATGCGTTCGAAGCGCTCCTGCGAGCGGTGCAGCTTGTGGCTGCTCTCGTGGTAGAAGCGCCGGGCCCAGGGCGAGGTTGGCGAGGCGAGGCGGCACGTCGCGACGAACGAGCAGGGCGGGATGAAGAGGCCGATCAGCCCAAGCATCGGCTTGCCCTTGAGAATCGCGAGGGCCGCAAGCACGACGATGATCGCCACGGTGCTCGCCAGCGTCTCCACAGAGGCGCTGTTGTGGGGGAGGTCGAACGGCGCGACTCCGGTCAGTATCAGGCCACCGATCGCGGTGGCGACGACTACCGCATCGAGGGAGGCGCGGCCCTCCTGTGTCCAGTACACGTCGCGCAGGTAGACCCACAGGGCGAACTCGTCGAGGGTGAGCCCGGCGCCGATGCCGAATAGGGCAGCGAGGATGTCGTCCCACGGGCTGACCGGGTCGGTCGCGAAACTGAGGAAGCCCGAGAGCAGCAACAGCACGATGCCCCACACCAGGTGATGCAGGTGCAGGCCGCTGCCGGTGGTCACGCTCCCAGGCCACCACGGCACCTTGGGGCTGCGGATCAGTCGTGCGCTTGTGCGGATGAACAGGAACGACAGCAGGAAGGCGGCGAGCAGGATGAAGCCGGCGCGCTGCTCGCTGCCATCGAGGAACTGCGCGGGCGCTTCCAACTTCAGCGAGATCGCCGACACCGTCGCACAGCGTAGAGCGCGAGCCTGCCCTCGTATCCCCGGGGGCTTACGAAAGCCGTCGGTCCGGCTCGCGACGGCGCCCGCTCAGCTTGGCGGCGCGGGCGGATCGGGACGTACGAGCACTGTGTCCGCCACGGCGATGACCTCGTCTGCGGCGAGCCCGGCGCGAGCGGCGTGCTCGCGGACCGCCTCAGGGCTGGTCGCCTGGTAGATGCAAACCGTGCCGACGCTGCCGTCGTCCTCGCTGAGGACGTAGCTGCGAATCCAGCGAATGTCCTCTGACATCTCCTCGTCGCCGACCTTTTTCGAGCGCTCGGCCGCCTCGCTCAGCTCCGGTGCGGACGCCCAGGCGCCTCGGCGCAGGATCACGTAGGTGTTCATGGCTCCTCTTTTCAACGGGTCGCGGAACGGGCCGGCCCGGCGGCGCTGGCGCCGACGGACACCCGGTGCCTATCAGACCGGACCATGAGCGTGCAGCTCGGCGCTCTCCCCGAGGAAGCGCTTGAGCGTGCGCCTGGCCGCGGGCAGGCGTCGGTCTGCATCGAGCTCGCGCACCGCGATCTCGGCTGTCATCGCGGCAAGCAGCTGGGAAGCCGCCCGTGCGTCGGGCCAGCCCATCGCCTTGACGCACGTCGGTGAGCATCGAGCTCGTGCGCAAGAATGGCGAGGTGGCAATCGCCATCCCGGACGACGCGCGGAGCCTCTTGGAAGCGCCGAACTACGTCCACCTGTCGACGCTCAGGGCCGACGGCTCGCCTCGCAACTGGGTGGTGTGGGTGGGGCTCGAGGGAGAGAACGTGCTGGTGTGCACCGGCGAGTCGACCTGGAAGGCCAGGGACATGCGGCGCGACCCGCGCGTGGGCCTGTCGGTCGTCGACCTTGCGAACCCCTACCGAATGGCTGCGATCCAGGGGCGCGTGATCGAGGTGCGCGAGGATGAGGACTGCCGCTTCATGGATCCGATCTCGGTCAGGTACACGAGCGCGGCCTTTCCGCTTCGCGGCCCGGGCCGCGTGTGCTTTGTGATCGCGGTGGAGAAGGCGGGTTCGCGGACGCTGGCCTTCACCCACAACCCGGGTTGAATCGAGACTGAAGGCACTCGCCGATGGGAGCGCCAGCGAAGCTCTATGTGATCACGGGCTCGCACGCCTGCACGAGCGCGATGCTCATGCTCGAGCACAAGCAGCTCGAGTACGAGCTCGTGAAGCTGCCGAGCGGGATGCATCCCGTTGCGCTGCGAGTCGCGGGCTTCACCTCGGGTGTCTCGCGCCACGTCGACGGCCGGCCCCATCGCATGGTTGCGCTCGCCGGTCGCCTGGGGACGGTTCCGTCGCTGCGGATGGGCGATGAGCGCGTGGCGAGCAATCGCAGCATCGCGCGCTTCCTCGAGGAGCGCTTTCCGTCTCCGCGGATGATTCCCGAGGAGCCCGCTCGGCTCCGAGCCGTCGAAGACATCGAGCGCTGGGGCGACGAGGTCCTTCAGATGGTCGCGCGTCGCCTGATTCTCTGTGCCGGCGCGCATGGCCGGCTCATCGACGGCGGCGCTCGCGGGCGTCTTGGGCCGCTCCTCTACACGCACGCCCTACCGAGGCGCGTAGCCGGGAGCGCATTCAGCGTCATGTTCGGAGCGGGCGCCGGCGCGGAAGCGGGGCTGCTCGGTGAGGCTCGCGCGGCGCTCGATCGGATCGACGAGTGGCTCGGGGAGGGGCTGCTGAACGCAGATCAGCTGAGCGTCGCGGACTTCATGCTCGCGCCGAGCGTCGCGCTCCTTGACTATCACCGCGAGCTGCGTGGCGAGCTTCGCGCGCGTCCCGCGCGAGGTCTGCTCGACCGCTTGCTGGCGGACGATCGGCTGTGGCGCGAACGCTCGCGCGCTACTGCGTGAAGGGCTTTGAAGCTCCGATCACGCGGCCCTTCGCGTCGAGCGCCTGGAGCTCGAAGCTGCTGTAGCCCTGCGGCACCGGGATCAGGGTCTCAAAGCCGGCCTTGGGCACGCTCGCGACCGCGCCCAGGCGGCCGGACGTCGACTTGGCGAGCACTCTCCAGGACACGACGTCGGTGGCGCCGTTCCAGCTTGCATAGACCGTGGTGTGGCCGTTTGCGCGCCGTGCCGCGCCGAGCGGGGGAGTGAGCGGGCGCCCGACCCATTGCTGCACGGTCGCCCTGTAGGTGAGGTTGGGTCCCGGCAGCTGAGCTTCGAAGAGCAGGCGGCCAGAATGGCTGTACTCGGAGAAGTACGGTTCCGACCCCCAGCCGACGAACACGTTGCCGTTGGCGAGTGGCTGCGTGTCGCCCATGTAGGCCGCGTCGAAGTCTCCGCCGCGACTGTACTGCGCGGCGAGCGTGGCGGTATGGGTCTGCTGGTCGAGTCTGAGCAGCACGGCGCGTGACGGTCCGGTCGGGTCGACATAGGTGCCGCCGCCCGTCAGCTGACAGCAGTGGTCGTCGTACAGGCTCACCATCGAGCCGGGCTGCAAGGACACGTCGTGCTGCCACTCAAAGCCCGCGCCGCGGGCGAACTTGAAGCTCGAGTTCTTGCCGCCCAGCGTCCACTCGATCTTGCCGCTTTCGATGTTGACCAGATATGCGCCCCACGTGTTGCGCATCGACACGAGGAAGCTGCCGCCGCCCGCAAGCTGTATCGAGTTGACGTGATACGCGTCCCACGGGAATCCGTTGGTGGGCAGCGAGGCTTTCGACGCGCCCAGCGGGATGTGCTCGAGCGCGTCCCAGTTGCGTAGGAGCTTGCCGGTGCGCAGGTCGTACTCCTGGACCGCTGAGTCGATCAGCGCGCCGTTGTAGGCGCCGCCGTACCTGGACAGGTTCATCGGCAGGTTCTTGTTCGCCGTCACCCACGCGTCGTCGCCGTTGATCACGAGCTCATGCAGCGTGAGCACCCAGCCGTTGACCGCGTGCAGCCGCGCGACGGGCTGGTAGTGCTCGTTGACCACCACGTCCTCGCCGCTTTCGGTGGCGCCGGTGTTCGTGACCGCCCCCTGCCACCAGGCCAGCGCCGGCTTTCCGCGATAGGTCTGCAGGCTGAGGTTCGCGGCCACGATCTTTTCGGGCACCGGCCGGAACCACACGGGCTGCAGGTGGCGATCGAGGATCAGTGGGCCGCTCTGGCCGACGATCGGAGGTTCGTTGAGGTCATAGAAGTTGGCGGTGAAGATGTAGCCGGGGGCGAGCTGGGCCGCGGGCGCGCTGTGCGAGGCGATGATCTTCGGCGGGTGCAGCGCCGGCTCGGTGATGTAGCTGTACGCGCCGTTGGTCGTGTACCTGCCGAGCGGAGCGCCGTGGGAGCCGGAGAACGCGACGGCCAGCGCGACGAAGAGCGCGAGCACGGCACCGATCGCAAGCGCAAGCTGCCGGGTCGCCGCTCCCAGCGCGGCGGTCAGCTTGGGCAGCGCCAGGAAGGTCAACGCGGCCGCGGCCGCCGACAGCGCGGCGCCGATCAGGTAGGCGAGCTGAAAGCCGTGTGTGAGCGCCTGTGCCACCTGCTCTCCGGAGCCGATCAGGTGCGTGCTGCGCTGCGTCGCGAGCGTTATCACAAGGGCGAGGCCGAGGCCCCCGCCCACCTGGCGCGAGGTGTTCACGAGACCCGACGCGAGCCCGGCCTGACCCTCCTTTGCGCCCTGGGTGGCGGCGATCGTCGAGGGGACGATCGACATCGCGATGCCCGCGGCCGTGAGCAGCCCCGGGATCACGATGTACACGATCGGACTGCCGCTCGAGCCGATCCTCGTGAACAGCAGCATCCCTGCCGTCATCATGATCAGGCCGCTGCCGAGCACCGGGCGCACGCCGAACTGGCTCACGAGTTTCCCGGCGCGAGAGGCGACCAGCATGATCGTCAGCGTCATCGGGAGGAAGATGAGCCCGGTGTGCAGCGGCGACAGGCCCAGCACCTGCTGCAGGTACAAGGAGCTCACGAACCACATCGGAAAGAGCGCCGCGCTGAACAGCAGGACGATCGTGTTGGCGGTCCGCAAGGGCTTGGTGAGTTCCTTGAAGGGGATCAACGGCGCGGACGCGAGGCGCGTCTCGATCACGCCGAATATCCCGAGCAGGACCACGCCGAGGGCGATTGGGCCGAGAGCGCCAAAGGTGTCCCAGCCCTTGAGGCCGGCTTCCACCACCCCGTAGACCAGCACCATTTGGCCGATCGTCAATGTGAGCGCTCCGGCGAGGTCGAAGCTGTCGCCCTCGCGCGCACGGCGGCGCTCGATCACCACCGCGTAGGCCACCAGCGCGGCCGCGACCGCGATCGGGGGGTTGATCAGCAGGACCCATCGCCAGCTGAGCACTTCGGTGATGATTCCTCCCAGCAGCACCCCGGCGGCGCCGCCGAGTCCGTTCATCGCCGCCCACGCGCCGATCGCTCGGTGGAGCTTGGGGCCGGGCTCGAACGATGCGGTGATGATCGCGAGCGAGCAGGCCGCCATCAGGGCGCCGGCGAGGCCCTGCACGGCGCGCGCGCCGACGAGCAGTCCCTGGTCGGGTGCGGCGCCGCCTGCGAGCGAGGCGGCCCCGAACAGCAACAGCGCCGCGACGAACGTGCGGCGCTGTCCGAAGTGATCGGCCGCGCGCCCGCCGAGCATCAGGAATCCGGCGAACGTGATCGCGTAGGCGTCGACCACCCATTGCAGATCAGGCGAGGAGAAGCCGAGGCTCGATTGGATCGAGGGCAGCGCAACGTTGACGATGCTCAGGTCGAGGATGACCATGAACTGGGCCACACAGCAGACAGCCAACAGCCATCCGGGGCCCAGGCGCGGCTTGCGCTCGGCAGGCTCTGTCTCGCGCGCAGTGGCGGTCGTGGTGGTGCCCACGCTCATTACATCCCGCCCGACTGCGATGGCTGGCGCAAACGGCTGGTAGGGTCCGCCGCCGAGCCCACGAGCGATAACTGGAGCCCGGCCCATGAAGAGAACGCCACTGACCGCCATGCTAACGCTATTGGCCGCCCTGGCGAGCACCCTCGCGGTCGCTGGATGCGGCGGCGGCAACGGGGGTGGCAACTCCGCCAAACCGTCGACGAGCGGCACCCCGACGACGACCACAACGACCAAGAAGCACAACTCCAAACCGGCCTACTGAGGCCTCGCCGCGCCCGCGCAAGCGCGTGCTGAGAGTGGGGCGCGCTGATCACGAGATCTTCAGCGCGTCGGCGTAGCTGATTACCGAGGCGGCCCGCGAGCTGCCGAGCACGTGGCCAGCGGAATCGAGCGCCTGCACGGCCACGTAGCCGTACTTCTCAGGCAGGGTGACCGAGCTCTCGAAGCCGCTCGCGCGGATCGTCGTTCGCGTCTGGAGAGTTCTGGCTTGCTGCCCCGCCATCACGCGCCAGGATGCGACCTCGGTGGCGCCGTTCCAGCTGGCGTGCACGATCGTCTCTTCGCCGGTGTTGTTCACCGAGCCCAGCACCGCGGGCGGGCTCAGCGGTTGTCCGCTCCAGGGAAAGCGGAAGGCTCTGTAGAAGGACAGTTCGAACGGCTCGTGCGCGTCGAACAGCAGCGAGCCATCGCGCGCAAACTCGCTGATCGCGGGCACAGCGCCGTAGCCCACGAGCGTATTGCCGTCGGCGAGCGTCTGCATGTTCCCCTGGCTCGCCGCGAGCAGCGGCGGGTCGCGGTGCGTGTACTCGGACGCGAGGCGCGCGCGATGCGTCCTCAGGTCGAGCGCGATGCGTATGGCGCGCGACTGGTGGTGGATGGGCGGGTTCGAGCCATCGTCGAAGAAGGTGATCTCGCCATCTGCGAGCACCCGGCCGTCGTGCTCCCAGGCCATCCGCGTGCCCGGCCCCATCGTGAAGGAGCTCTTGTTGCCGCCGAGGCGCCAGAGCACCCGGCCGCTGCCGCGTTCGAGCTGGTAGCCGGCCCAGGTGCTGCGCGCTGTGATGAACATGCTGCCGTCAGGCTCGGGATCGATCGCGTTCAGGTGGAAGTAGTCCCATGGCGTCGTGTTGGCCGGGACTTCGACTTCGGACTCCGCGGCGCCGATGTGGTCGAGGCTGTGCCATTCCCAGCGGACGAGCCCGGTCTTCATGTCGATCTCCTGAACGGCCGTGTCGACGATCGACCCCTGCGGCGCTCCTTTGACCGCCGTGAGATTGCAGCGGACGGGGTTGTAGGCCGTGATGTAGGCGACGTTGCGCGACGCGAGCTGCAGGTCGTGGAGGTCGGCGTGCAGGCCGTTGCCTCCCGCGATCCTCGCGACGGTTTGGTAGTGGGAGTTCATGACGATGTCTTCTCCCTGGCCGAAGCCGAGCGATAGCACTCGCCCCTTCCACCACGTGAGGTCGCGCTGGCCTTCGTATGTCTGCTCGCTCAGGTTCTCGGCCGTCTCGCCGCCCGAGAGCTTCTCGAACCACACGAGTCTGCCTTCGGGCGCGTAGATCAGCGGTCCGTATTGCCCGGGGCCGGGCCCGTTGGTCGTAAGGATGTCGCCCGCGCCTGGGTCTTGGTCGCGCACGGTGACGGTCATGAGCGGAGCTTGGACGCCGGGCATCGTGCTGAAGCTCTGAAGGTCGGCGGGCGCCGCCGTCGGGTTTGGGAATTCCGAGATCGCCGCCGTTGGATACGGGGTGTCGACGCGAAACTGGAAGGCAACCTGCCTGGCTTTGCTGCCGGCGCCCAACTCGGCGCGCACGGCCACGCGCTCGCCCGCCCGGAACGGCGTGTCGAGCGCGAAGCTCACGCCGTCGCCCTGCGAGTAGGCGCGCAGGTGGCCGGAGTGAGATCCGCTGCGCTCGCCCACCACGGCGACCTGGCTGATCGCCTCCGCGGGCACGCCCAGGAAACTGATCTGTGTGTCGGGGTTGGCGGCGCTTGATCCCGGCTCGGGCGAGACGTCCAGCGGGGTTCCCGGCAGTTGGCTCGAGTGCGCGAGCGTGGCCGGCAGGCACGACGGCGAGGCGGCCACGGGCGCACGCGCACCGGACTCCAGCGTCAGGCTGGCGGAGCCTAGCGCGAGCGCCAGCACGCCCCACACGAGGGCGGCTGAGCCCAGGACGATCAATAGGTTGCGGCGCATGCGTGGATGGGACAATCCCGGCCCGGGCCGGGCTCGTCCCCGGGGGTCGAGGCCGGAAAGGGTGCCACATCCGCTGCCGGCGTACGTAAGAGTTGCGCTAGAACCCGCGCCCTCGCCGCTCGAGGCGGGGGATCAGTCGAAATCTGCGACCGAGTAGACCTCGGATCGCTGCAGGACAGTCGGCTCTGAGGATTGGCCGGGCAGGTCCGACACGTGATGCACCGTGTAGGTGTTGCGCCCCAGCTGGAGGATTGCGGCGACGGTTCTGCCGTCCAGCGCATCGGGCTCGCCCACCCGCAAACTGCAGTCGTGCCCGCTGCGTCGGCACTCGATCTCCCTGATGCGCCGGTCACGCGAAACCGACCCTGTACACGCCTCCGCCTGCTCTCGCAGCTCGCGGTAGTCCCTCTCGCTGGCCGCGTCGCCCTGCGGCGAGGACGGAAGGAAGAAGGGCGTCATGCTCGCCGCTTGGAGCCGGTGCGCGAACGGCTCGGCTCGCGCGGCGGGTAGCGTTTGCGCTCGGCGGCGGTCATCTTGCGGATCACCAGTTTGCCCTGTGCGACCTGCTCCTGGATGTCCTTGAGCTTCTCTTCGTGCTTTTCCTGCTGGCGGACCTGCTGTGGACCTGGCACGTGCGTGTTCCTATGCGATTGCGCATCCGCTCGCTGGCACCCAGTGCTCGGATACTGGTTGTGCAGATCAGCGCCCTTCGGGGAAGGCCTTGTGTAATGAATCGACCGACAGCTCATGTGAGCCCGCTCGGCGCGCGCCCGCTCTACGGACGACCCCAACGATTGTCGATTCCACCGGAAACCGATCTGCACACTCCAGTTTAGCGCGGCCGACCTGCTAGCTTCCGTCGCAGCGGTCGATCTTCGGCCGCGAGGCAGCTCGCTTGAGTACCGCCAGGAGCGGTTCGGGTCGGCCATAGCCTCCGAATCGTGCGCGGAACCCTGCGCAGCCAAAGGAGCAGTTCATGCAAGACCAGACCTTCGCCGATCTCGGCGTATCGAGCGCCGTCGCCGGCGCTCTCTCCCGCCGTGGGATCGAGAAGCCGTTCGCCGTCCAGCGACTCGTGCTCGGCGACGTGCTCGCCGGCCGCGACGTCCTTGTCAAGTCTCCCACGGGCTCGGGCAAGACGCTTGCCTTCGGGATCCCGTTGGTCGAACGCGTCGACACGCGCACGGCCGGGCCTAGCGCGCTCGTGCTCGCTCCGACCCGCGAGCTGGCGAGCCAGATCGTGGGCGAGGTGAGCGCGATCGCCAAGGCGAGAAACATTCGGGTCACGGCCGTGTATGGCGGTGTCGGGCTATCGGCGCAGGCAGGCAAAGCGCGCGCCTCGCACATCCTCGTCGCGACTCCAGGCCGACTGGAGGACCTGCTGCAACGTCGGGCGTTCACGCTGGACGCGATCCGCATGCTCGTCCTGGACGAGGCGGACCGCATGCTCGACATGGGCTTTCGCCCGGCCATCGACAGGATCGTCGGAGCCTGCCCGGCGGCGCGGCAGACGATGTTCTTCTCAGCCACGCTCGACGGAATCGCAGGGCGCGTCGCGGCCCAATACACCAAAGACGCGATCAGACACGAGAACGGGACACCGGGACTGAGCGCCACCGCGCGCGTCGAGCACCGCTTCATCGACGTGCGCGAGGACCGCCGCGTCGACGCGCTGTTGGCCGAGCTCGCTCGCGAGCGGGAGCGCACACTGGTGTTCGTGCGGACCAAGCGCGGAGCCGACCGCCTCGTCAAGCGCCTCGGCGCCGACGGCGTGCGAGCCCTCGCGATCCACGGCAACAAGTCCCAGCGCCAGCGCGAGCAGGCGCTGTCGCGCTTTCAATCGGGTAGCGTCGATACGCTCGTCGCCACCGATGTGGCGGCGCGGGGAATCGATGTCGAGGGCATCTCGCACGTGATCAACTTCCATCCACCGGACGACCATGAGGCCTACGTCCATCGCATCGGACGCACCGCCCGGGCGGGTCGCCGCGGTGTCGGCATCACGCTCGTTGGCGCCGCCGATCGTCACGCGATGACCCAGCTCGCCCACCGCCTCGGTCTGCGCCACGAGCTCGGCACAGGCGGAAATCGCGCCACGGCGCACAATGCTGGAGCGCGTACGCGAACACGCTCGCATCGGAGAGGACGCGCGTCAGGACGGTCCGCGTGAGCTCCCTCGACGCTGCGTCGGCGGACGGTCGCGCAGATCAAGCGTTCGAGGCTGATCTGAAGCTCTGGCGCGAGCGGCTTGCTCCGTACGCGCGTCCCCACCGCGGGCGCGCGCTGCTGTGCCTGGCGACGTCGGTGGGTCCTTATCTCGGCCTGTCGGTCGCGATGTACTTCCTGCTCGGAGTCTCCGACCTGCTGGCGCTGGCGCTCGTGCTTCCAGCCGCGGTCTTCCTGGTGCGCACGTTCATCGTCTTCCACGACTGCACGCACTCCTCCTTTCTGCGGTCAAGGCGCGCCAACGCATGGCTCGGGATCGTTACGGGCCTGATGATCTACGCGCCCTTCCTGCGCTGGCGTCACGACCATGCCGTTCACCACGCGAGCTCCGGCGATCTCGGTCGCCGCGGCACCGGCGATGTCCACACCTTGACCATCGCGGAGTACCGTGCTCTGTCGCCGCGCGGCCGGCTGGGCTACCGCCTGATGCGCAACCCGCTCGTGATGTTCGGCATCGGCCCGGTCGTCGCGATGATCATCGGCCCGCGCATCGTCGCCCGCAATGCTCGCCCACGCATGCGCCGCAGCGTGCTCGCCACCGACGCGGCGCTCGCCGCGATCGTGGGCATCCTCTGCTGGCTGATCGGCTGGCGCGACTACCTGCTCGTGCTCGGCCCGCCCGCTCTGCTCGCCGGCTCGATCGGCATCTGGCTGTTCTACGTCCAGCACCAGTTCGAGGACGCCTACTGGCAGAACGGTGAGGCGTGGAACTACGCGGATTCGGCGCTGCGGGGAAGCTCGTATCTGAAGCTTTCGGCTCCGCTGCGCTTCTGCACCGGGAACATCGGCTACCACCACGTGCATCACCTCAATGCGCGCATCCCCAACTACAACCTGAAGCGCGCGCACGAGGAGAACTCGATCTTCCACGCCGTGCCCACGCTGAGCCTGTGGGACGGTCTGCGCGCCGTCGCGCTCAAGCTGTGGGACGAGGAACGCGGACGCCTCGTCACCTTCGCCGCCGCGCGCAGGGGCGACGGGCAGCCGGGGACACGCGCAGCCTAGTTACCGGCGCGGGCGGCGGGCGCTACGCCGCACGTGCACCTGGGCGTGTACGTCGATCTTGGCCAAGGCAATCACCCGGTGACCGAGGCGGTAGCCGGCCCAGCCGCTCCTCGGCGTGCGAGCTCGAGCTCGCCCTGCACGGTCGGCTGCTGGTTAGCGATCTGAAGGCGACGTTCGAGGATCGGCACAGCCGCGGCCGGCTGGCCGGCGAGTCGCAGGGCTCGGCCGAGGTCATAGAGCGCGTAGGCGTAGGTCAGGCAGGCTTCGCGGACGGGTTCGAGACAGGCGTTGAGATTCTCGCCCGTCGCCGCGAGCGCCTGCCTGAGGACCGGGACCGCACGCGAGAACTGTTCGGCTCCGAGCAGCGCATGCCCTCGGGCCTCGAGCTGCGCCGCGAGCGCCGGGGAGACCGCGGTCGCGCGTGCGGGAGGGAGGGCGGCATGTGCCACCGGTGGTGTCGCGCTTACCCGCCTCTCAGCCGAGCGGGCGGGCTTTGCTGCTCGATGAGCGACTACTTGGCGTTGGTGCGCGTGCCCTCCGCCGGTCCCGGCGAGGGCCAGGCCGGCCAGCGCCGCGGCCGCAGCGATCAGCGCGGCCGGTGCCAGCCAGCGCGCCGTGCGCTGCCCGCGCGAGGACGCCGGCTGCTTCTCGACATGCTCGCTGGGCGTTGCGCAGGCGCGTCCGCGGTTCGGGTCAAGCCGCACACCGAGCAGCCGGCGGGAGTCGGCTGCGCCCTCGTAGCAGCGCTCGAGCGCCACGCCCGCGAGCTCGAGCTCGGATGCGACGCTGGCCGGATACTCGATGCCAGCGTCGCGCAGCTCTCGGTAGCTGACCGGCTCGCCAGATGCCCGGCTCAGAATCGAGATCAGCAGCGCCTGCTGCTCGTCGGGCTGTCGCACATCGACCCTCACGCAAGGAGCGACTACCCGCGGATCGGCGCTTCTCCCAGCAAGCGCCTGAAGAAGCGCTGCTACTCGGCCGGCCGGTAGGTCAGATGCAGGACGCCGCTGTCGTAGGCCTCTGTTCCCGCGAGTGCGAGCTTGACCTCGTCGCTGCCCTCGGGGAACAGTCGCTGGCCGCTGCCAAGCACCAGGGGAAAGACGAACAGATGCAGCTCGTCCACTAGGCCGTCGCCGAGCATCGCTCGGACGAGGGTGCCGCTGCCGCTCACATACAGGCCGCCGTCCACCCGGTCCTTGAGGTCGCGGATCGTGTCGGCTTGATAGGGCCCCACAATCGTCGAGTTGTTCCACTCGGCGCTCTCGAGTGTCCCGGAGACAACGTACTTTGGCGAGTCATTCATGAACGGCGCGCCGGGATCGTCCTCGGCAGTGCGGCTCGACCACGCCGGCGCGAACATCTCGAATGTGCGCCGCCCCAACAGCAGGCCGCTGCTGGATCCCATCACCCCGGCGATGGCCTGACCCATCTTCGGATCGAACGGGAAGTCCATCGTCCAGCGCGGATCCTCGATGACCCCGTCGAGCGTGATGAACTCGTGTACCGCGATCTTTCCCATGATCGTCTCCTCTAAAGCAGTTGGACTCAGTGTGTGTGCTCGCATAAAGACGCATCGCGGCCAGAGAAGTCATCGCTGCTCGCTCACCTCACCTGGTGAACGGCGAGCGCTGGCGCTGCGACGTAACGCGACACTGGAGCCTTGAGCCGCTGCACTGAGGCCGAGCACGCCCGCGACCGCGCGGGCGGCCAGCAGCTCATCGTGCGGCGCCTGTCCGGCGAGCGCGATCACGGCGCCTTCGAGCGCTCCGAGCGACGCGAGTGCGGTGGCCCTGGCGGGCGGGCCGGGCGGGATCGAGCCGTCTCTGCGGCCGGCGTTGATCAGGCGGGTGCAGCGCTTGACGCCGGTCTCTGAGATTCTCTCGAGCTCACGCGCCAGAGGGTGGTCCTGGCCGCTGAACTCCATCCTCAGCGCCATCACCACGCGGGCGATGTCGCGCCGGCAGAAGATCGCATGTCCGCGCGCCAGCGCGATGAGCTCCGCAACCGGGTCCGGTGCTCGTTTCGCCGGCTCACCCACCTCGCGCATCCAGTTCTCGTTGACCCACTCGATCACCGCGAGCGCGAGGTCCTCCTTGTCCTTGAACTGGTGGTAGAGGGCGCCGCGCGTGTAGCCCGCGTCTTGCGCCACCTGCTCGAGCACGAGGTTGCCATAGCCGTTGCGGGAGAGCCCCCTCGCAGCCGCTTCGAGCAATGCGTTGCGCGTTCGGGCGCTCCGCTCAGCCTGGGTGAAACGTCGGCCGCCCGCCGGCGCTCTATCAACCGTCGCTGTGACACCTACATTCATGTACGTATGTATAGTACGCCGTCCACCCTCCGACAGCTCCGCAGCGCGACCCAAGGAGGACAGCCATGCCGATGCTCGATGCGTGTCGCAGAGAGCTCTCACGCGGGATGCCGCGTCGTGAGACGGGCGAGCAACGCCGCCCGCGCTTGCCGAGCGAAGCGCACACCTCGCGCCCATGGCGGATCCACGAGCTCACGCGCGACTTCCGGCTCGAGGACGTGTGGGCGCTGCCGACGCCAGGCAGCCGGGATGACTTCCCGCGGCTGGTCACGCTGATGGCGTCGTTGGACCCAGGGCGAAGCTCCGCCGCGGTGCGCACGCTGTTCGCGGTCCGCTGGAAGCTGGGTGAGCTGCTCGGCTGGGACAGCTCGGAGGCGGGCCTCCAATCGCGGGTGCCCACTCTCCGCGACCGGCTGCCGGAGGATCTGCGCGACGGTCAGCCCGGCCCCGAGGCGCTCCCCTTCAGCTCGCTGTACCTGACCGACGACGAGTGGGCCGCGGAGATCGCCAACCGGACCGTTCACGGCGTGCTCCACGTCGGCTGGGTGCCCGACGATACCGGTGGCTACCGCGGCCAGATGGCCATCCTGGTGAAGCCAAACGGACTGCTCGGGCACGCCTACATGGCCGCGATCGCGCCGTTCCGCCATCTCATCGTGTACCCGCTGATGCTGCGAGAGATCGAACGGGAGTGGTTGTGAGCAGCCGTGATGTGCTCGACGGGGGAGGTCGTCGCAGCTGAGTTGCGAACCGCCTCGGGCGAGGGGGGTGGGGGTCGCTCGGGCCCTAGACTCGCTGAAGGGAAATGGGGAGCACGAGATGACGAGCGGACACAGTCGAATCAACCTGGCAGACGTAGCCGACGCGGCCCCGGCGGGCGGCTTCGGCGACAGGTGGGAGGCGCGCGTGGCGCGCACCGACCTGAAAGCCGAACAAACCGGGTTGACCTACTTCCGGCTTCGGCCGGGCAAGCGTTCGCCGTTCATGCATCGCCACAAGCATGCGGAGGAGGTGTACGTGATCCTCAGCGGGAGCGGGCAGATCAAGCTGGACGATGAGATCGTCGACGTGGGTGCGCTGGATGCGGTGCGCGTCGCGCCCGAGGTGGCGCGCGCGTTCGAGGCGGGCCCAGAGGGTCTTGAATTCATCGCTGTGGGTCCCCACCACGATGGCGACGGGGAGCCGGTCGAGGACAGCTGGGTCGGCTAGAGCTGCGGTTGGACTGCCGGCGAAGCCTGGGCGCGGACGGGTGTGCGCCCCGCGGCCTAGTGACCCTCTCGGATCTGTAGCCGGTTGCCGTCGGGATCCTGGAATTGCGCGACGTAGCCCCAGGGGAACTCGAGCACGTCCGAGACGAACTCGACGCCGCGCGACTTCAGCTCCTCGACCGTCTGCCGGCAATCATCGGTCTCGATCGTGATCGACGGCGGTGGCTGCCCCATCGCCGGCTCGGCGTGTCCGGGGATCCCGGGCCAGAGAACCACCTGAAAGTCGTCCCCCGCTACGCCGACGGTCAGAAACCGCGGCCCGTCGGGTGTCGGGTTTTCGACCCGCTTTTCGAGCCGAGGACGTTCGTGTAGAAGTCCAGTGCCCGTCCTGGTCGCTGACGAGCACGCTCATGTAGAAGACCTTCTCCAGCATGGTTGTTCCTCCGGTTGTCGTGGCCACTACTTCCATGACAAACCGGGAGCGGGAAACGTGACAGTTGCCAGAGAGCCGGGCCGGGTTTTCAGCTAGGCCGCCCAGCGAAAGCCGGTCGCGGCGGGGCGCGGCGGTAGCGGGCTTCCCGGCAGCTCGCTCGCCGGGTCGTCCTCGTTGTAGGCGCTCGGCGCCACGTCGTTGGGCGCATCGGAGTGGAACAGCGCAGCGAGCAGCTCGATCTGCCCACGGCCCACGCCCAGCTCGCCCATGCCACCGCCATACATCGGCCGCCCCTCCCGCGCGCCTCGCGCGTAGATCTCGAAAAGGTCGTGCAGGCGGCCGACCCGCGACGGCTTGACGTTCAACACGCGCGCAGCAAGCGGCGTCGCGCCGATGTCCTCGGCGGTGTGGATCGGCGCGTCGTAGGACACGCGGTCGAGGTGATCGCTGAGCCGCTCGGCGATCTCGGGCAGGTCGTGCGGATCCTCGAGGTAGGCGTCAGGGAAGGCAGCAAGCACGCGGTCGTACAGCGCGCCGAGGGCCTCCGGCTGCTTGACCTCCAAGCCATAGTGGCCCTTGAAGTCGATGGTGTCGACGGCGCGGGTCGCCGCCACCTCCTCGACGAGCGCCGGCGACCACGTCGTCTCCGCGTCGAGCTTGAAGCGGACGCCGGGCGACCGATCCATCCTTCGTCGCAGCGGCTCGATCGAAGGCTCCTCGCCCAGGCCGAGCGAGTTGACGAAACGCACCGGCTGCGGCTCGAGCCGGAGGACGTCGTGCAGCGAGCGGCCTGCCTGGCGCAGCGCGAGGTCGAGCGCCGCCGACTCGAAGGCCCAGTTGCGGAAGCGGACCGCGCCCGCCCACTCGGGCGGCTGCGGGAACAGCTCGAACGTTGCGAGGTGCTCGCAAAAGCCGGCCAGCGTCCACTCGCCAGCGAGCGGCAGCGCGAGCTGCGTCTCATGCAGCGCGGTGCCGTCCTCGACATGGATCGAGACGTCCTCGCCCAGCCCGTCGGCGCCGGCGCCGAGGAGCCGCACGTGCGTCGTGACGCGCTCGAACTCGTGCGCCAACGTGGCGTGGAGGCGCTCGTACTCGCACGCCTCGACCACGAGCGGCAGTCCCGCCAGCCGCGGCCACAGCGAGTCGTCGCTGATCGTTCGGCTCGTCGGGTTCACTGCTTCGGGTTGGCGGTGGGGGTTGCGTACTGCGGGCGCCCCGTGGGCCGGTAGACCTGGACCGTCACGCCCTTCGGGAAGGCTCGCGAGTCGCGCAGATCAAGCGCGATGTCCGGGCCGGTGTCGGGGAACAGCCGCGTGCCCTGACCGACGACGACGGGGACGACGAGCAGGTTGATTTCGTCGACCAGGTCGTTCTCGAGCAGCCACCGGGTCGGGTCGCCGCTGCCGTGCACCTGCAGCTCGCCTCCCGGCTTGGCTCTCAGCTCGCGGATTGCCGCCGCGACGTCACCTGAGAGGACGGTCGTGCCCGTCCACGGCGGGTCGATGAGCGTGGTCGATGCCACATACTTGGGCCGCGTGTTCAAGGCATCAGCGATGGGGTGGCTGCCCGCTCCCATTACTCCCCAGTAGCGGGCAAAGAGCTCGAAGGTCCACCGGCCGAACAGGAACGCGTCGGCGCGCTGGTAGAGCCCGTAGACGAACCTCATGACCTCGTTGTCGCCGTGGGCCATGGCCCATCCGCCGCGCTCGAATCCGCCGCTGCGGTCCTCGTCTGGCCCGCCGGGTCCTTGCATCACTCCATCGACGGAAACCTGCGTGGTGGTCGTCAGCTTCATCGGTTCGTCCTCGATCTCGCGCGGGTTTCTCGTTTTGACGGCAGCGAGGCGGGGATCTCATCGGTCATGACACGGTCCGTGCTGCGAGGCGCTGGTGGGGGCAGGCGCGATGACTCTTCCGGCGCGGACGGGTTAATAGGCATTGTGAGAGAGCCTACGGCCAGAGCGGCCGCCTACTGAGGAGACACGATGAGCAAGCTCAGATGCCAGATCTCGATCTCGCTGGACGGTTTCGAGGCGCTTGGCGTCACGCACCTCAAGTACACGGTGGTGAGATGAGCCGGGCCGCGGGACGCAACCGGCTGGCATGCAGGCACTTCTCGAGATGGAGCTAGCCGGACTCGAACCGGCGACCTCCTGGGTGCGATCCAGGCGCTCTCCCAACTGAGCTATAGCCCCGCATGCGAGCGGCGAGCCGCGACCACGCAGTGTAGTCGGGACTCCTGTTCCGCGCACGGTATGGATATGGTTGAGCGGCGCAAATGGGATTGCTCGACGAAGCCATACGCGAGCACCTGGAGCTGAAGCGCCGCCGCGGCGCCGACCCGGGTGAGGTCGCGCGCGAGGAGCGCGAGCTTCTCGATCCGGGGCTCCGCGAAGGGCCCAGCTCGGATGGCGAGGCTGCGCTGGCGCAGAGCGATGCCGAGCCGGCAGACGCAGGCCCGCCGGTCTCCGACGGGTCGTCGCTCGCGGCCGACGACCCAGACGAGAGCCATCGGCCCGTGTTCTCCGAACGCCAGATACACGATCCGTCTGCGGCTGCGCAGCAGGAGACGGCAGAGCTCGACATGCGCCGGGTCCTCGAAGAGGATGGCGCGCCGGCTGGCGCGGGCGCCGAGGAGCCGGTCTCGGGCGTATTTGACGATCGCGACGGTGGCAGCCACGGTCACGTCCCCGGGCAGGAGAGCCTGCCGATCGAGTAGGCCTGGCTCGCGCGGCGCGGGCGTGCTCAGGCGCGCATCGCGGGCGCGACGTCTTGCGCGAGCAGCTCGAGCGTGCGCCGGTCCAGCGGCGGGCGCGCCATCACGAGGAAGTCCTTCACGCCCACCTGCGCATACGGCCTGAGGTGCTCGACGAGCTGCTCGGGCATGCCGGCGAACATCCCCTCGCGCAGCGCATCGACCTCCATGCCGAGCCCCTCCGCGCGCGAGCGCAGCTGCTCCTCGGCCTCGCGCTCGTCCGCGCCGAGCACCACGCGCAAGACCAGCTGCAGGCGGATCTCCGAGCGGTCGCGGCCCACCTCGGCGCAATGCGCGTCGAGCGCGTCGAGCTTGCGCTTGTAGTCGTCCATGGGCATCAGGAACGTGTTCCAGCCGTCCGCGTGTGCGGCCACGTGGCGCAGCGTCACGCGCTCGCCCGCGCCGCCGATCCACAGGGGGATGTGCGGCGACTGCAGCGGTTTGGGCTCGCAGCGCGCGTCGCGCAGCTGGTAGTGGCGACCGTCGAAGCTGGTGGTCTCCCGCGTCCACAGCGACTTCACGATCGCCGCGGCCTCGCCGAGCATCGCCAGGCGCTGCCCGAGCGGCGGGAAGGGGATCCCGTATTGGTCGTGCTCGAGCTCGTACCACGCGCCGCCCATGCCCAGCTCGAGGCGCCCGCCCGAGATGTGGTCGATGGTGACCGCCATGTTGGCGAGCAGCGCGGGCCAGCGGTAGGTGACGCCGGTGACGATGATGCCGCAGCGCAGCCGCTCGGTGTGCGCGGCCATCGCGGCGAGCAGCGTGAGCCCCTCGAAGCACGGGCCCGTGGGGTCAGCCTGGATCGGCATGAAGTGGTCGAACACCGAGGCCCAGTCGAGGCCCACCTCCTCGGCGGTGCGCCACAGCTCGAGGTAGGAGGGGAAGTCGGTGTACTGCTGGCCCGCATGGATGCCGAAGCGGAGGTGGTCCGGGAAGAGTGGCATGGGGGCTCCTTGGGTGGCGGGGCTGGGGTCAAGCCATCCTGACACGGGCGCGCAGGGCGATCGGATGTCACATTCGGGGGTTCAGCGCAAAGCTCTTGTAGATGCCCGAACACGCTGAGGACGATGAGGCGCGACTCATGTCGGCGGTGGCGATGGGGGACGCCGGCGCCTTCGGCGTTCTGTACCGCCGGCACCTGCCTGTGGTGCTGCGCGCGTGCCTCAGCCAGACCGGGAACCGCGAGGTGGCGGCCGACCTCACGGCGGAGGTGTTCGCTGCAGCGCTCACATCCGCGCACCGCTACCGCGCAGGTCAGGGCACCGTGCTCGCGTGGCTCCTGGGCATCGCTCGCAACAAGCTGCTCGAAAGCCGCCGGCGCGGGCGCGTCGCGGACTCCGCGCGGCGCCGGCTGCGGCTTGACCCGGTGCTTCTGACGGACGCCGACCTGGAGCGCGTGGAGGAACGCGCGAGCCTCGACGAGGACGTGATCGCCCGCGTGCAGCAGCTACCGCCCGCCCTTCGCGACGCCGTGATGAACCGTGTCGTCGAGGAACGTCCGTATGAGCAGATCGCCTCCGAACTTCGCTGCTCCGAGTCGGTGGTGCGTCAGCGCGTGAGCCGTGCGCTGAAGACCTTGAGATCCCAAATGGAGGGGCAATGAGCGATTACTTCGATCGCGTCGAGCGGAGCCTGAGGGACGCTGTGGCCGAGCGCCGACACGTGCGGTGGTATCGCCGCCTCGCCGTGCGGCCCGCACGCGGCGTGGTGGTGGTCGCGGTGTGCTTGGTGGCGAGCGGCTCCGCGCTCGCTGCCAGCGGCGTGTTTCGAACCGGCGCTCCGGTGGCGCCGGAAGTGGCTCCGCTCGCGGGCACCAACGTCGGCGCGCCGATTCCGAGCAGCGCACGGCTGCTGGCGATGCGCGTCGCGGACCCGGGCGGCGGACCGCCGTGGGGTCTGCGGACGATCAGGACGACTCGAGGACTGATGTGCGTCCAGGTCGGGCGGATCGTCGACGGCCGCATCGGCGTGCTCGGCAAGGACGGCGCGTTCCACGACGATGGGCGCTTCCATCCGCTGTCGGTCGATTACCTCGAAGACGGTGGATTCAACTGCGGCACGGAGGATGCCAACGGCAACGCGTTCCTCAACGAAGAAGCGTTCGGGGTGCCCGCGGACGGGCTCAAAAACGGCGAAGGCGAGGTCTCGGGGGGATGCTACGGACCGCGACCCTCGACACAACAGTGCCCGCCAAGCGAGCGGCGCAACATCTCCTACGGGCTACTCGGCCCGGACGCGACGAGCATCACGTATCAAGGGGCGGGCGGGACGGGACAGACCATGGCGACCGAAGGGCCCGACGGCGCCTACCTGGTGGTTCAGCGTCATATCGCGTCGGCCTGTCTGCGCGGACCCGCCGAATGCTCGGGCCGCTTCGCGGGCGTGTTCAGATCGCGCGGCTCCTCTGGTGACACGGGCGGCCCGACCCTCAACGCGTTCGGAGTCGTGCGCTCCGTCAGCTACCGCGGAGGTTCCTCCTGCCGGCTGCCCGACGAAGCCGAAGTGCGGGCTCGCGAGCATGCCGAAGAGACGGCGTTCCGTACGCGTCTGCATGCGCGGTATCCAGCCGTCTGGCGCAAGCTGGTCGAGGCTGAAGCGCACATAGGGGCACCCGCCTGTCCTCGCGCGAAATACACGAGCTCGAAACGGTGCGGCAGCGAGGTCCCGGGTACTCACCGGAATCCCCGTGTCCTGCTGTGGGCTACGTGCCGCTGCGGGCGGCCCACTTCACCACCGCCGAGATCGCGACGCCCCTACACGTGCGCATCGAGTCCTCGCGGTTCTACTGCGAAAAGCGCGGCTACACCGAGCCGTGCGGGGCGGTGGCGCCCCCGGGGTTCAGGGAGATCCACATGCAGCCGGGCTGGCACGAGCTGCTCGTGCTCATCGACTTGAAGACGCGCATCGCAATCGCCAACTACAACCGCCACTACGAGATCAACACCTCGGACACGAGGCCGTCAGGTAACCCGCGCTGCCCGGGCGGCACCGGTGGCGGCACGTTCGGCCCGTCCGACTCGGATTACCGGGTTGGCCAGGAGGTGACGTTCACCGAATTCGTTCCGGCGGAATGCCGCGGCGTCTATCGCGTCAAGGTTGGGCTCGTGAGCACCGACGGGCCGTCGGGGGCGATGCCCGTGCCGGGCCTGCCGGGGCAGAGCGCGGAAGTGGCGGTGGGGGAAACGACGTTCAGGGTCGGGTAGGCGGCTCCCGGCGGCGCGTGCAGGCTCGCGGAGCTAGGACCGCGCAGCACAGAGAGCCCCGACCCAGCGCGTATATTGAGCTCTCTGGGGCCATAGCTCAGCTGGGAGAGCGCCTGCTTTGCAAGCAGGAGGTCACCGGTTCGATCCCGGTTGGCTCCATACCCGTCAGGCCAGAGCCGTGCCGCCGACCAGTCGCACGGGCCGCCTCTCGAAGCTCGCCTTCTCGTCCCAACAACGCTCCCCCTCGGGCACGCGTGGGGTGCGTCGCCGGGCAGCACGCGGGTTGCCCCAGTATCTCGCTTAGCCGCAAGGTTGTTGCGGGATTCTAGGGGGGCCTGCAGCTCTGCTGGGGCACTGCCCATCGGAGTGCCAAATTGCGATTTCCCCCGATATTACTGGGGAAGCGGGGCATCGGATCTCGCCTCAGTGGCGTCTGCGATCGCAATGGCCTTGGGAAGGAGTACTTCCCGGTCGATGGGACCAGCCGGGCTCGAGCCACGCAGACGACTGTCTGCGGATGCATGCAGATAGGACACCGCACTTACCATCGCTCGCATGCCCGAGAACACCGACGCGCCGGTTGCCGGCCCCAGCATCACCCCGAGTCAGCTGCCCCTACAAGAGCAGGCAGAGTTGTACGCGTACCTCCGGGACAGGCGCCAGCAAGAGCGCCCGTCGAGTTGGCAGTGGCTCGCGATCGCAACGGGGTTTGCGCAGCGCACGCTCGAACGCTTCTACAGGGGCGCGATGGAGCTCGAGGCGAATGCCGACACACGACCGCATTGGGTGCTTGTCGAGGAGCGCTGCGGCCGCATGATCCACGCTGAGCTGACGGCAAGGCCGCCCGACCGCTCTCTTTTCCCTCCCGGCAGCGTGGCGGAAGATCTGGTCCCGCCGCCGTTGCGTCGCGAGCTCACGCCAAGCCAGCTTCCCCTTCGAGAGAAAGCGTTTCTGTTCATCGAACTTAGGGAGGAGCGCCGGCAAAGGCCGTCGCGCTCCTGGAACTACCTCGGAGTCCTGCACGGGTTTGCGCCACGAACTCTCGAACATTTCTATCGGTCGGCGACGAAGCTCGAGAGCAATGAGTACGAGCGATCGCTCGCAGAAATCTGGCGCGACGTAATGCGGGCGGAACGAGCCGAGGTGCCGAAAGGTCGACGAGCGGCCGCGGACGCCGCCGAGGGCTTCAAGCGTCGCGCGGGCGAGCGAAGACTGGCAAGAACCAAAGCTACGTGAACCGCGGGGAAGACCAGGTCGGCGGCGGAGACCAACCGATCGGCGCCGCTCGATAACGGCGTGCAGCGGAAGCGTTCAGGACATCGTCGCGCGCACGGAAGAGGTAGCCCGGGAGGCCGAGGACGAACGGCGATCGGAGATCGAGGGGGAGCACCCGATCGAGCAAGACTCGCTCAGGCAGCTCGACCGAGTATGGGACCCGTTGTGGGGTCCCCTGCCTGTGGAGTGCCCTTTGACGTCGGACGGGGCCGCTGGCGTACACCGTCCTCGGAGGTCGGTTCGCGCTGTGAGTCCCACACGCGGCCTCTACGAGCGCCACGCTATCGCCTGTGGGCGGCGTCCACGATGAATGGGCCATGGAACCCCCTATGGATTGCCCGTTTTGCCAGCGCATCGTGACGGGGACGGTCGAGCGCCGCATAGCTTCGGCCGTCGCCTTCACGGACCGTTTCCCTCTCAGTCGGGGCCACATGCTGGTGGTGCCGTCGCGGCACCAGCCAGACTTCTTTTCCCTCGGCACGGCGGAGCAGGAGGACGTTGGCGGCTGGTAGCTGAGGTCCGCCGCGACCTGGTCGCACGTCTGGCTCCGGACGGGTTCACGGTCGGCCTGAACGACGGGGTTGCGGCTGGCCAGACGGTCGGGCACGCGCACGTGCACGTGATGGTTACGCTGAGTCGTGCCACATCTGTGGCATAATCCTGGCATTGCCCGGACGAGAGTAAGCACAACCGTGGACGAGGATCTCTTGGCGAGCGCCCGTCGCATGCTTTCGACGTTGACGGACGCAGCTCTTCTGGACCAGGCACTAGCAGCGTTGATCGACCGACATCGCAAGGCGGAGATCGATGCTGCGTACGCCGCCTACGACGAGCACCCACTCAAGGAGCCTGACGCCTGGGGCGATCTTGCGTCCTTTCGAGAGGCGGCCGCAGCATCATGAGCTCGAGCCCTCTTCCCGCACGGGGAGAGGTGTGGTGGTGCGAACTGCCCGACGTCGGCCGGCGACCTGTCGTCGTGCTCTCGCGGGACGCGGCGATTCCGCGCCTCAAACGCACGCTTGTCGCGCCCTGTACCACCACGATTCGCGGTCTCGCCAGCGAGGTCGTGGTCGAGCCGGCTGACGATCCAGTGCCTAGGCGGTCATCGATCAACCTGGACTCTGTCGAGAGCGTCTCGCTTGCCGTCCTCGTGGAGCGTCTCGGACGGCTCAGCGACGACCGTATGCGCGAAGTCTGTACAGCTCTCGACGTAGCTGTTGACTGCCACGGCTGACGCCGGCTCGCTGCCGTGTCGTCGGGGAAGGTTCTCGCGCTTTCCCAGGCGCGCAACGAACTGGGAGACCGCTTGCTCGACGCGCAGGCGATCTCTCGCGGAGAGGCGCGGCATGCGGTCTACGTCTCGTGCCGAGAAGAACAAATCGGGGGCCGAAGCAGGCGAGGCCACGTCGTGCGAAGATCGCGCAGATGGCTCTAGCGGTCTTGGGACACGATTTGCTCACGTATCCCGAGTTCCACGAACTGATGCAGGGCCTGGAGGAGGATGGATCTTCCAGCGGCATCATGCAGGCTTGGTGGGCGGGTGAGCAGATCAGTCCGAGCGACCTGCACCGCTGCCTTGCTATCGAGTGCCGCCTGCAGGCGGAAACGCGGCGAGCCCAAGAGCTGGTCGACCGCACGCTCGCCAACCTGGAGCGTTTGTTCCCGGAACAGTGCCCATGAGCGCGAGTGATCTGCTCGGATATGTCCGGAAGCTGACCGGACCAAGACGCCAGACCATCAGTGAGCCTGAGGTTACGGACGTGCTCGCCTGGTTCGCGGAACTCGATGAGCTGTTCCGGCGAGACTTCGTGGTCCGCATGATCGGCGCCGCAGAGCGAGGTTCATTCACTTCGAGGGCGGTCGAGTTTGGGCGGATGAATGGCAGCCTGTTGGTGGATCGCCAACGCCACACTGGCAAGCGAGACGGTGAGCGCGGCAGGTGCGATCTTTGGTTCGATCAGGTTCATCCGCCTAAGACTCTTGCCGTGGAGGTGAAGTTGGGGGCTGATTACGAGCCACGCCAGCGCGAGAAGTACCTCGCCGAGTTGGCCGGGAAAACCGGCCCGGGCGCGCTTCTCGCGTTAACCGCGCGGAAGCATGCTTCGGCCCCCCCAGTGGTGGCAGATGATCCTCGTTGGCTCGGCGAGATATCGTGGGGGGACCTCTACGCACACGGCCTCGCCGACCTCGAATTCGATCCAAAGCACGCTGCACTCCAGGGTGGATGGAGGCGGTTTTTGCAGTGCCTCGTGGATGACGAGCATCTTGGCTTTTCGCATCTCCCGGGCGGAACCGAGTAAAGGTGGGTTAGCATCGCTGCTGCGACACGCCTCTTGGCAATGCTGCCACGGCCAGGGTTGGGCGCATCGGCCCGCGATCGGTTCAACGGAGCTTTGACTGATTGCCTGCTCTACACGCAGGGGGTCGGCCCCCGATCGCGGCTCGCCCACCCGCGTGAGGACGGCGGGCGAACGCCGACTACCCGCTTCGCTAGAGCTCGATCTTTATGCCGCCTCGTGCAGACCGGAGCGCCACCTGACCTCGGCCAGCGACCGTGCTCATCACACCGGCCAGAGGAGCTTCTCCGCCACGGGCTCGCCTTCGTCGCCCGTCAGCACGACGCGCACATATGCATCTGGGAGCACCTCGATGCGAACTTCGCCGGAATGACTCTTGATGGCAAAGGCAAGTTGGCGCAGTTGGCCCGGCGTGAGCGCAACCGTGGCTATCGGTGGGATCCCTACGTCGATCTGACCAGCCGACATCGGCTCGAACCACCGCTTCATCCGCCAAGGCTTCCAGCCTTGAGCGAGCACGACAACTAGACTTTCGTGGGGCCCCTCGCCGCCTCACCCATCAGCTTTGAACTTGCGTGTGTGCGCCCCGAGCGAGCGGGGACTTCGACGTTGAAGATGCCAAGCCGGCCGGGCATGGGCACGAACGGCACTGATCGCGCTTTCTTCAGCAGCCAGTGGTAGCAGCCGTCGATCGCCCAGGGCGAATCGTGCCCCTGCACGCAGCCCACGAGTTCCACGGCGCCGACGATCCCGCCAGTCTCGACCTCGCATGGGAAGTCGATGCCCATGCGGTCAAGCGCCCGCCAGCCGAGGTGATCCTCCCGCCGGCCGGCATGGATGAAAAGTGGGCCACGGTACCTGGTTGACCAGGAGCGATTCTCCACGTCCTTGAAGCCTGCGACGATCGCCCAAGCCCACGGCTGCCGAATCGAGAGCGCCTTGGCCACCGATCGAGTCTACGCAGATCGCAGTTCCGCTTGCACATTGTTAGCAGCGCCGGCGTGAGTCAACGCGATCACAATCAACGCCCGGCCCCCCGAGCCGGTATCTTGGCCCGCGATACCCAAGCGGACCCGATGACGAAGTCGATCCTCTACCTACACGGGGTGCGGAACGACGACCCCGAGCAAACGTGGCGCACCACGCTCGATGCCAACCTGCGTCTGCACGGAATCGAGGACGTTGGTTCACGCCAGTACCGGATCATTGCCCCGAGCTACCTGGACCTCCTTGAAGTCGCGAAGGTGCCCCAGCGTGGTCCCCGTCGCCCGAGCGCCAAACGCGCGATGGTTGCAGCAGAGAAGCCGAACGGGGCGGCGCGCGAGTATTTTCTGAACGTTAGCCGCCTTGAGCGGGCGCTAGGTGACGAAGCCCATCAGCGTCCGGGCTGGATGGCACGAGTGCCCAGCGATCTGTTCGCCGATCCCTTTATGAAATTGAGGTTCCGCGAAGCGCTGGGCTATTGCCAGGACGCAAAGCGCCGGCACGCCATCCTGGCACGCGTCTTGGAGGCAGTACCCAAGCGCGGCGAGTTGCTCATCGTTGCGCACAGTCTCGGCTCCGTCGTCGCGGCCGACCTCCTCTACCAGCTCAGCCGCGACACCAGGGTGCGCCTCTTGATCACGCTTGGCAGCCCGCTTGGCACCAGCAAACTACGGGGACACCTGACCCGCGTTCGCACGCGCTTTCCTTTCGAGCTTGTAGAGGCCTGGATGAATGTCGTCGGAAGCATGGACGGAGTCACAGCCGGTCCGGGCTTAGCCGTGCGTTTCCCGAGGTGTTAGACGTCTATGTCGACACCGGCGATTGGCACGACGCACATCGCGCCTCGAGCTATCTCGACCAAGCCGTAGTAGCGCGCGCCATCCGCTGGACCGACGAAGTGCATGACGCCGCTCCACGTACACCCGGCCTGCCCGACGAGCGCGTCCCCGACGAGGTGCTGGCGCTAGCCATCGGCTTTCAGTACGCACTGCGCCTCGAGCAGCGTCAGCCGCGCGGAGAGACACGCACGAGGTTCGGGCACCCGCGCAAGCTGGTCGCGGATGAGGCGCGGGACAGGCTGAGGGAGCTGGGGTACAGGCAGTCGATCCTCGATCACCTGAGCTATGACAACTCAACGTTTCTCGAGGGTCGGTTGGAGCCCGACGTCGCGATCCAGAGACTTGTCGTTGCTTCGATCATCAACCCGATTCACCCATACGAGATCCGTCTTAAGGCCGACGTGCGGGAGCACGCGTTAGAAGATCTCGCGCAGGACCTTGGCTTCCCTGTCTCATTCGGCAGATGTGCACTCTCCGCGCAACGTCAGGCACGCGAGGCTCAAGAGGAGGGTCTCGACCCGATGCGCGCCGGTGCTGCGCTCCTCGGAGTGTTGGTCGTTATCGCGGCACCAGCGATGGTGCTCGTCGCCGCACCAGCCGGCCTCGCCGGCGGTGCCGCGCTTGTCGGGGGCTTGGCGGCGCTAGGACCGGGCGGGATGCTTGGCGGCTTAGCGATCGTTGGCAGCGTAGGCGGGGTAGGCGGAGCGACGGCGGCCAAGGCCCTGACGGCTGGCACTCACGCGGCGGTGCTCGAGAACGTTGTCGCCCTGCACGCGCTTGCGATCGCAACGGCTGAACTCGACCTCGACGAGCCGCAGAGCTTTGAGTGGCTCACGTTGTCAAAGATGGAATCCGAGCTCGCGCGAGAACAGGCGAGGCTGAGCAAGTTCAGCGATCCGAAGACGTCCCGGTTGTTGGACGTCAAGAAGAAGCTAGACAGCGTGCAGAAAGCTCTGAACGCGATGCGGGAGAAGGGGCTCGCCCCGAAAGGTCGATAAGCGCGGCTAGCTCCTAGCAGCACGCACCCACGCACCCACGTCATGTGCTGCGCGCCGAACCGCCCGCAGCCGAATCGCGAGTACCGCTGCACTAGACGGCCTCGAGACCGTGTGCGGTCGAGGTGAGCGCGTGTGCGGTTTGGTGTGCAGTCCGGTCAGAAAGCCGCCGGATCGCGGTCGCCAACTCGGCCTGGCTATTCGGCTGCGAAACTCCTGATCGACCGGGAAGACAGGATCAAAAATCCTGCAACCGCCCGTGTCTATGGGCGTCGCATCCGCGCCTGCTCCCGAATTGATCCCGACTGGGCTTGATCCAGCCCCCCGGCGGGGCCTGCACAGGGCCCGACAGGTACTTGGATGATCCAGGATGGGAGCCCGGCATCGCTATCTATTCCAGATTCCATACTGGAACCCCTCGCTCCCGCCACGGATGCCAGTCGGGGAACGCGATGCGAGGCTCGTCGATCACATCATGTGTCCAGACTGGGAGCCGCACCTGCACGTCCCACGCGGGCTGATCGAGCAGCTCCCACGCCTCCTCGTAGCGTTCCCAAAGGCCAATATGGGCCCGACATTGGCTGAGAGGTGTGTTGCGTTTGCCAGGCCGCACGTCTGGATCGGTGCGCCACGCTTCATGGCCGATGACGGCGCCCGCAACTGCGTGGTCACGTGGGACGACGAAGCACCTCGGCCTTTCGCGTGCGTCGGCCGCAAGCAGGACGAAGACGTACCACTCCGAGGGTGACGCGGACGGGTCAAGCCCGTGTGCGCCCATAGGCCAACTTGGGCTGCGTGAGGCTGAGATTGTCTTGACCTGGATCTCGATCATTTGCCGCCGGTCACGCGCACGCACGGCAAGCACGTCGGCGTGCGCGACACCTTCCCGGGTGAGCGCAGCGGCCCATCCAAGCTGCGCGAGGACAGCGCAGACGAAATGCTCGCCCGCGGAGCCCGTGATCTTGGTGTCCGAGCGAGGCACCGCCGCCCCTGCCTAACGCTCGAAGGACAGTCGCGCCTCGACGATCTCGTACTTCTCGCTCAGAGCCCGCTCCTTGCCGTTGCTGTCCTTGAAGACCAGGCCCGGAATGGTCTTCATCAGCCAATACGCATCGTGACCGAGATCCGGTATCCCGGAGCCCGAGTCGGCTGTTTTCTCGGTCGTGAGTTCAATCGTGATGGCGCCTTTGGCCATTTGGGTCCCTCCCCGTCGATTGGCGGTACGAAGGGACCCTAGCTCCCCGTCGATGCGCGTTTCAACGGCATCGGACCGACTCGGGTGGCCGTAGAGACTCATAACGAGCTGGCCGCCGTCAGCGTGCCCGAGCTGGATCGCGACATCCACGGCGTGACTCCCCGCTCCACCCGCAGGGAGTCGTCCACGCGGAGTCAGGCTCTTAGTTGCGCCGCCCCCAGCCACAGACGCTCCTTGCCATGAACTGCGCCCGCTCAGGATGGACGCTTCAACTCGGTCTCGGCGAGAACGTCGGCAAGCTCATGCAGGTCGGAGCCAAGCGCGCTCAGCATTCGCGTGACGCTGTGCCAACGGACACCACGGTGTCCGTTCTCGACCTGGGAGATGTACGTCGCCCCGATGCCGACACGCGCCGCCAGCTCCTCCTGCGTGAGACCGGCGTTGTCGCGCAGGCGGCGGAGCGCGAGACCGAGGGCATGATGGTCTTGGGCCGCGTTGTCTCGTGCTGGGACCATTGCAGTTTGGTCTAAGTTGCGATATGCTTCGCTACCCAAAACATAGTGCCGGGGCGCGGCGGTAACCGCCCCCGGCGTGGCACCGAAGACGCAGGCTTCGGCGCGCCGGCCACGATACCCCCGACAGGGACGGTGTGGCCTTTCCGCCGAGCACCTCTTCGGCGCCTCCAGACAAGGAGGTACCGATGACAATGCCAGCCGATACGGCTCTCGTGTCCCTTTCGCTAGAGAGGCGCCTTCGAGCTGTTGAGACGCCACTGCGTGAGGCGAGCGACCACGTTGCACCTCCCAGTGCATCTGCAGAGCACGCTCGGACCGGGCAACTCAACCGGGGAGCCGGCCAGGCTCGACTGCACGACGGCAGCATCGCCGAGGCGGCCCCGAACGGAATCCCGGTAATGCGTCGGGCCCCGACGTTCCAAGAGTTCGCCTTGCCGTGGCTCGAGCGCCAGAAGGTCGAGGGTGGCCGCGCCAGCCAAGGCCTAGCCGACAAGAGCAGGGAGGACCTGGAATGGCGACTAACAAAGCATCTGCTGCCGGCGTTTGGATCACAGCGTCTCGATGAGATCACAGTCGAGGATGTCGACCGCTACCGCGCGGCGAAGGTTCGGGGCACACAGTTGATGCCGTCGTCTATCAACAAAACTCTCTCGACGCTGTCGACGATCCTCGAGGTCGCAGTCGAGTACGACCTGATCGAGCGAAACCCGGCTCAAGGAAGAAGGCGACGCCTGCGCTCTCCAACGCCCCAGCGCTCGTGGCTTGACCGCGCCGATCACATAGTGGCGTTGCTTGACGGTGCACGCGACCTCGACGAACAGGCGCGGATTCGGCGCGGCCAGCGACGCGCCCTGCTCGCGACGCTGACCTTCGCTGGTCTCCGGATCGGAGAGGCGCTCGCGTTGCGTTGGCGCGATGTGGATCTTGAGCGAGGAACGATCGTCGTGAGAGTCGCCAAGACCGACGCGGGGATGCGCAGCGTCAACATGCTCCCAGTCCTGCACAACGAGCTAACCCGCTTCCGCGCGGGACAGGCAGCATCGGTCGACACCCTCGTGTTCGGGACAGCCAATGGCCGTACGCTGGGCCCGTCCAACGTTCGCAGGCGCATTCTCGTGAAGGCGATCGAACGGGCCAACGTTGAGCTCGATCGCGCCAAGGCCGAGCCGCTACCTAGGCGCTTGACGCCGCACTCGCTGCGTCGCACGTTCGCATCACTGCTCTTCGCGATCGGCGAGGCGCCACCGTATGTGATGGCTCAGATGGGCCATACGTCGGCGAACCTCACCCTTTCCATCTACGCGCGGCAGATGGATCGCCGAGATGGCGAGTCGGAGCGCCTCAAGGCGCTTGTGGAAGGCCTCGAATGGCCCGTACAGGAGGTTCCCGCTGAGCTGGTTGCGCGGACTGCCGCGCGTCACTACGCGGGTTATGGCATGCATTTAACGGGCTCATTACCGTGACCGAGCATGCCGTGCGACCTTCTACGGTGAGGGCCGCAGCTCAGCCGTCTCAGCAACCGCCTCTCACCGAATGCGGCGGTCTCGAAAACCGTTTCAGGGGGTTTTCCTCTGACGAGAGTTCGAATTCCTCCCCCTCCGTTGTAGAGCCGGGTTTGTCGTGTTAGCACGCAATTTGTGTGCTGCTGACTGCTTGCACCAGCGCCGCTGAGAGCCGCAGCGGGGGTGCAGCAAGCCGCAGCAGATGCGAAATGACTGGCGCACGGCGTCGCCGAGGTCAGGACCCGCCGACCAACCGCTGAACCACGCGCGCCGGTCAGCTTTGGTCCACCGGCGGATGATCTCGTCGAGTGGGGGTTCCAGACAGCCGATGCATCGGCCAACGGCCTTCTAGTTCGCACCGGGCACTAGAAGGGTTCGCTGTCCTCCGGGACCTCTGCGTGCCGTCAAATCAGGCTTCGTCCTCCGTGATTCGCTAGGTCGGCGATGACCGGCAGATGGTCGCTCAGGTCTCCGTCGAAGACGCGCGCTGCCTCACCGACCTTGCAATCGACCAGTCGTTCCGCAAGGCTGCGGGAGACGAAGAGATGGTCGATCTGGTGCAGCACCTTACGGTTGCTCGCGTTACGGAACGTGGGCGTCAGCTCGCCGCGCGACGTGCGCAGGCACTCGGTCAGGCCGAACGCGCGCATCCGCTCGAGGTATTCGCGGTTGCCGCGCGGCCCGCCCACCCATTGGTCGAAAGTCTCCGAGAGGTTGAAGTCACCCCCGACGATCATCGGTGTCTCGGAGGCGCCGACGCTGTCCTTGAGTCCGGCGAGCAGCACATCCGCGATCCACACGTCCCTGTTTAGAGCGAGCTGGATGCCGCCGGTGTCAACGGCGGCTATCCGGGCGGGATCGACCGGCCACGCGGGCGAGTGGACCGACACGGCGTTCAGGCGCTCGCCGTTAACGCGGATCGTACGGGCGACCAGGTTGCCCGCGAACCTCGCCAGCTCGTCTTGGACCCACAGCTCTCGGCTGCGAAGGGTGAACGGCTGTTCGATCTCGCCACGCGCGAGGAGGACTGTTCGAAATCGCTGCGGTGTCCCGCCCTTTGTCACGGGGATGCCCTCTGCGACCTGCCAGCGAGACGCCACGGCAGGGGCCAGGCTCGTGACCTCCTGTAGCAGTGCGACGTCGGGGTCAAGCTCGCACAGGTAGTCCCAGACGCCGCTGCGCGCTGTCGCTTTCCGGCAGTTCCAGCAGACGATCTTCATGGCTCCCGCGTATGTCAGCTTGCAGCCTTGTCGAGGTAGGCGTCAAGCAAGCCCGCCGCCTCGGCTTCGTTCCCCTGGCATGAGATGGCCGTAACGGTCGTAGGTGATCGCCACGCCCGCGTGCCCCATATAGGCGGAGAGCGCCTTCGCGTTGACGCCTGCGGCGATCGTCATGGACGCGAAAGTATGCCGTGCCTCATGGAGCGTGATCGGCTCCAGTCCAGCGTCTTTCCAGGCCCATCGCGCGCGGTTCATCAAGGAGGTCGGCTGGAACGGTGTCTCCGGCGTGCGACCGAAGACGAGTCCGCCTGCGCCGTGGGCCAGCCTGTGGCGAGCCAGGTGCGCGTTGAGCGCGCGTGGGATCGGGAGGGTCCGTTTGCCCGCCCGACTCTTCGGCGCGATCAGCTCCTCTCGGGCGTCCCACGACGCCTCCACACGGATCACACCGGCGCGCATGTCTACGTGGTCGTACTGGAGCGTCCGAAGCTCTCCCAGGCGCAGACCGGCGTACAGCGCGGTCGCCCATATCGCGCGGTCGCCCTCACGCAAGGCCGCGAAGAGCGCGGCGGCTTGCGCTGGACTGGCGATCCGATCACGGCGGCCCCTGACCTCCGATGACTACCAGACGTTTGAGGTTCCGCCACTCAATTCGGTTCTGGCCGGAACGATGGATTCGATCCATGCGTCACAGATGCCCTCGACGCCTTTGAGGAAGCCTGGGACGACGCCGAAACTGCCCGCTATCCAACTACCAGATGTCTGAGGCATAAACGAGGGTTCGGGCAGCGTCCGATCCACTGATGCCTTGAGCCAAGCTAAACAACTCGGCAAGAATCCACTGGGAACTGCGTAAAGAAGACGAAGATAAATACCGGCTCGGGTCAATCTCAGCCTTGTGGACGATAACCCCTTCTGAGACCGCCTTCCCGCTCGGCTAGGCCTGGTAGGGACCGAACTCTGGCTCCCAGCGGCCTACGAACGTCCGCCCGTGATCGGTGAGGACACGGCGATTGCCCTGCATGCCCATGTAGGGGGCGGAGCCCCGGAAGAAGCCGCCGAGGCCTTGGGACTGGTAGCCGTGCTGCGCGCCGACCTTGATCCACTCCTGGTCACCAAGGTCGCCGCCGCGTAGCTCGACGGCCTTCATGAGCCGCCAGCGCTTTTCTTCTTCCTGCCGCCAGGCCGGCTGCTCGGCTGGCTGAGGGCCTCCGCTCGCCTCGGCGAGCAGGGAGCCGAGCAGGTCGTGGGCGCTTTTTATCTTCTGGAGTTGTGCTGTGGTCATAGAGAAACCCCTTGGTAGCGGCTTGCTGGAGCAAAACAATAGCAAAGCAAGCGTTGGCCGTCTAGACCTGCGAGCCTTGTCGCATGGGCAAGAGCGGCCGTAGATCAGGGATGCAGCCATGAGCCTTGCAGGGGAATTCTTCGACGACAACGAGATCAACCACCCCATACGCATCGACTCTGCAGCTACGCTCTGGGATTGGATCGAGAAAGGTGCGTCGGCTCCCGTGGCGGGCTCGGCCAAGGCGGTGCCCACCGGCCCAAACGTCGTCTACCGCGGACAAGCTACCGCCAGCCACGGTTTATCTTCATCGCTGTATCGCCTCTGCCGCCAAGAGAAGGGGACTACCGTCGCCGAGGCTGATCTGGCGGCCGCAGAGACTGCGATCATTCGGGCGATGCGAGCGGAGGGTCTGGGTCGTCTCATGACTGACGGCGAGTTGCTCATGGTGCTGCAGCATCACGCGATACCGACCCGGCTTATCGACGTGTCTACTGCGGCGAGGGAGGCGCTCTTCTTCGCCGTCGACCACAACGACGCTGCTAACGGTCGCCTGTTCATCATGGATGTTCATGCGCCCGATCCGCTGCCGCTCGACCGGGATCAAGAGCTGCCGTGGACAAATGCCGTCTGGGGCACTCGAACCACTGCAGACTGGTCGGGCACCGTGGCCCTCGTTGATGCAGCGGCGCTCGATCCACGCATGCGGGCACAGCGAGGAAAGTTCCTCGTGGGTGGCCTTAACCGCCGCCTATCGGGGCGGTTCATGTGGATAGCCGATCGGAAAGTAGCAGCCGTGGACTATCCCGAGGTGACCTCGCTGGGGATCAACTTCGTCGAACAGCGACGACCGATGAACCTGCGCAACAAGAACTGGCCAGCGACCGGGTGGACCATCAGGATCGACGCTGCATGGAAGCCCGAGCTTCGCGATCTGCTTGAGCAATGCACAGACTCGTTACGGCCGGACACCATGTATCCGCCCGTGACTGAGGTCAAGCGCCTCGCGCTATCGCTCGCCCGCCAGTCGCTGTCGCCCGTTTAGGCGGGTCGCTCAAGAAATCGAGGTAGCATCCGAACCGCTGCGCATGCAGCTTCTGGATCCGGGTCTTGACCGGGAGAAGGTTCGGTTTATTGCCCCCAGTTTTTCCGGTTATTCGGGTTGTTTGCAGGCGATTTGGCTGATCGGTAGCCCCGGTCGGATGCGAGCACGAACCGCCCAAGGGGTTGGCACGGGCTTCCTAGGGCTGCCGTCTTCCCCAATCCTTCCCCAAAGGCGCGGTTCAGATGGGGGCTGATCGAGCGGTCGATACGCGAGCCCGCCATCACGTCTCGGGCCGCCAGATTCTGCCCTCGATGGCGAACTCGGCATCCGTGGTTGCTTCGAGCGCAACGAGGCGGTCTTCATGCTCCGCCATCACGAGCGCTGACGCGGCGGCGTTGAAAGCGTCCTCCGATCAAGCCGCGCGCTCTAGCATGGTCGCCGGTTGCGCCGGGAATGGTCGCGGAGGTAGCGGTGACGCGACGTCCAGCGGTTCTTGTGGACCGGTCCCGTGAGCGTGCGTGGGTAGATCTCGATCACGCCGGGGAACCTCAGCGCATCGAAGGCCAGAGGTGGAAGTCGTGCTTCGCCAGCGTATGAAGGTGGGGCATCCCGTGCAGTGAGCCGGTCCCAACGGCTCCCGCACCGCCGATCTGGAATACGGACTTGGATGGCTTGTTGTCCTCGCGCTCGGTGCGGCGAAAGCGCTTCTCAGGTGAAGGTGGATTGGGCTTTCCTGAGAGATCCGTCATCGGGACTGACGTACGCGGTTCAAGTCAAGACGGGTGGCGTCAAAATGGACACAGACACTCTGCCGTCGACTGGGGACTTGCGATGGCTGATCTATGGCAACCACGAGGACGAGGATCTTCCCTCTCATGTCGAAGCCAATACCAAGAGCGAGGTCATCCGGTTCATGAAGGACAACTCCAACGCATTACCTCCGGTAGCAAGCGCTTGGATAGGATTCGCGTGCTAGGCGATCCCGGCATCAAGCCGCTGCAAGAAGATCGCCAGCTTCCGTATCGAGAGCCGGACGCCCTCGTCCGTCCATCCGAGTCGCGCCGTAGGTTTGCGTCGTGGCACGTGCCTTCGGCGAAGTACCGGGTGTTCCGCCGGGTAGCGTCTTCGACTCCCGAAAAGCAACCGCCGAAGCCGGCGTGCATGTCCAGCTGATGCGGGGGATCGCCGGGTCGCAGAACGAGGGCGCAGAATCAATCGTCGTCAGTGGTGGCTACGAGGACGACGAGGACGACGGCGACGCCATCGTCTATACGGGCCACGGCGGAAACGATCCGGCGAGCGGCAAGCAGGTCGGGGACCAGTCGCTCACCGAAGGAAACCTCGCACTCGCCGTGAGTGCGGACCACGGGCTTCCGGTGCGGGTCGTGCGAGGCGCCCACGGCGACCCGGCGTACTCGCCGGCCGTCGGCTTCCGGTACGACGGCCTGTACTACGTCGAGAAGTATTGGCAGGAACGGGGAAAGTCGGGATTCCTGGTCTGGCGCTATCGGCTCTTCCGCGAGCCGACATCGGACCCTGCAACGCGCCCGCCGCAGTCTCCGGCTTCCCCGCCAGGTGGCGGCACACGCAGCTATATCAGTATCCAGCGCGTAGTGAGAAACACGGCCATCACGGAATGGGTCAAGAAGCTATACGACTACACCTGCCAAGTCTGTGGCCTCCGGCTCGTGACGGCTGCCGCTGCCTACGCTGAGGGCGGACACCTCCGCCCACTGGGCCGACCGCACGAAGGCCCGGACTCAGTGGACAACGTGCTGTCACTGTGCCCCAACGATCACGTGCTCCTCGACCGCGGAGCGATCGGGCTCGACAACGCGTGGAATGTCATCGACCTCAAGACCGCCGCTGTTGTCCGGCCGCTCACGATAGATCCCCGCCACACCCTCGACCCATCTCACGCCGCATACCACCGCGGCATGTTTGCCTGAGAGCTTCCGGCCCTGGTGTGGCGGCTTGAGATCAGATCCGGATCCGATCTACTCCCAGCAAGAGCGCTAACCAAGGAAATGTCGGGTGGTCCGCGAACGTCTAGAGCAGCTGGGCTGTGAGCGCTGGCTCCAAGAACGCGCTCGCCGCCTTAGATCGCCGGAGTCTCCCATTCCGAAGCCACCGCCGCCAATCTCCCGCGAGACGATAGGGTCGCCCGAGGTCGATATGACCGGGCACCTTCCCAGAAATCTGAAGCTTTCCAGCAAGCGCGAGCTGATCGAAGTGCTCGAGCGCTGGCTCGCTGAGTCTCACGCCGAGACGATCGGCGAAGTTGGACGCTACGCTGGCAAGGCTTGGATCTCCGTTCGACTTTCGGGCCACGAGATCGTCCTCAACGCGGACACTCGGCGTGACGCGATCCAGCACTTCGTCAAGGCAAACAGCGCGCGACCCGATACCCCCTGGCATGTCGTTGCAAACAACCGTGGCCGCATCAACAAGGTGCTTCCTACCTCTCGTAGCGAGGAATGCCCTGGCTGGTACGCCTACCTCAGACCCCCGCTCGACGAGGAGGGGATCGTGTGAGCACGAGGCCGAGCGTCTACTTCGTCCAGTTCCCGCATCCCGGCGCAGAGCGTTTGCCACGGGTCGATGAGATGCCGTGGAACGTCGGCGACCACAGGCGCAAGTTCCTTGTAAGCCCCGGTCGCTGCGTGGACGCCAGCGGCCGGCTCTCGACCGAGGAGCTCGTCTTTTGGGGCGAGTGGGAGGCCCCGTCGCACGTTGAGCGCCGCTGGCCGGCTTCCGGCCGCCTTCCCCGCGCGCTCCACCACCCCTACTGGACGACCCCCAAGAACACGAGCTTTCGTCAGAACACCGACCCATGGATCTGGGGCGAGCACATGATCTACAGCAACTGCAAGCAGATCGTCGGACCGGACCGCAAGGCAACCTCGATGCAGAGGCTTACTGAGGGGTCTGTGATCTGCTTTGGCTCGACGATCGGCCAGGAGTTTTGCCTCGACACGGTCCTCGTCATCGCCTCAGCCGAACCTTGGGTCCCTGCAAACGCGCGAACGCTTGATGTCAACGAGGCGTTTATCACGTGTACCGCAGACTCCGTGGCAACCAGCCCCATGGACGGTCGGCTGACTCTTACGCTCTACCGAGGTGCGACCATCGACAACGCGATCGAGGGCATGTACAGCTTCGTACCCGTATTGATGACCGACCATCCGTCGAAACGATTCGCAAGACCGTCGGTCACGGTCCCGGGCCTGATCAACCCTGCCAGCCGGCAAAGCACTTGGGGTTCCAAGCGCCCGCTCGATTTCACGCGAGTCCACGACGCATGGAGGGCCGTTGCAGATCAAGTCCTGGCGTCGGGGTTGGTCCTGGGCGTCTCGTTTGCACTCCCAGAGCGTCGCGGGGGTCAGGACGTGGTGCCATCAGGCGGTCGCAACTCCTGCTGACGAACGCTCAGCTTCGCGCCCGCTATGCCAAATCTCGGCATCGCTAGACGGTCACCACTATGCGGCAACCGGTACCCGCCGCAGTTCTGATGGCAAGCGGCGCACAGCGCCCGCCAGGGCGGAGAGGCCAACGAGGCTATCTCTTTGAAGGTCTACCGTCAGGAACGTAAACCGCTGGCCGTGCAACTCGTACGTTGCGTCGATGTCGCGATTATCCCGCGGGTAGATGAGGATGCCGGGGCATCTGTGCGCGACTCCGTAGAAGACGATCTGGTAAGCGTGCTGATTGCTGTACGAGAGACCGCCCCACTGGTTCACGCGCTCGACTCTCGAGTACTTCGTGTCAAGGACCAGCTGAGGTGGGTCGCCAACCACGAGGTCCGGCGAGTAGCTGAATGTGTGCGAGGGGCCGCCTGCGACGGCCCTGACAGAGCCACCGGGCTGAGCTCGTACCCCCGGGAGACGACTCGCGAGGTAGCTGGCCACCGCCTTCTCGAACACCTCAGCCATCGGAAAGAAGAAGGCGGGTGCTGCGACTGATCCCGCGATGTCGTCCACGCCAGAGTGTTCGAAGTAGATCCGGCACAGCTCCAAGGACGGACCGTACGCCTGGTTGAGTCTCGTCACTCGAACCGACGATAGGAGCGCTCGCGACAATGGCACGAGCTTCACGTTGTCCAGCGTGCGGGCGAGGGCGTCAGCGCGCTCTCGAAGCCCAGGACGCAACCGCGTGGTCAATAGCGACTCGAGGGTCGCACGCAGCACACGGTTCTCTGTTGTGTCGGGCGTGAAGTCAGTGAACCTGCACGGGGTGAGGCCAGGCTGACTCCAGGTGGTGACCTGGCGATGAAACTGAATGCGACCCCGGATGTAGGGCAGTCCCTGCTCTACTTCCACGTATCCTTGGCGCATCTCGCGTTGGAGCAGAGCCTCGACCTCGAAGATCAGAAGCAAGGTCAGCCAGTCAAGCGGCTCGGCATCGTCGAGCAGTGTCTTACCGACCTCGACAGGTACGGGCATCGATCTATAGGCGAGGCTTACCAGCGCGAGCACGTTGGAGATGGGCACCTTGGTGCTAACCCGGAGCATCCGCGTGTCCGAGAGCCGGAGGCTCCCCACAAACCCGTTGGGTTTGGCGCGAACTCGGCCATCCGGGAGCCAGTCGAGTTTTAGGTAACGCTCCGCCGCGAGGAGCGCTCGGCGCTCCGCGTCGTCCGGATCGAGAACTGCGCCCGGCCCGAGCTCGGGAATGTCGACGACCTCCATTCAGCTCTCCAGGAATACGTCGCGCAGCCGGCGGACTTCCTCCGGGCGGTTATATAGGTGCTCATTGAGGACCGGCCCGATGTCCTCGTCCCAAACGGCGTCGTAGCCGCTCTCGGCGAGATCAGCGCGCATGAAATACGTGTGTCCGATCAGTCGATCCGCATCCAGCGACTTGAGCAGCTCGTGGTTCAGATGGTCCATGCGTGCTGCCGCATCGTCGGCGAGCTGGCCGAGGTTATTCGCACGTAGCCAGTTCCGAAGAACCTCGCGATCCGGGGCGAAGTTCACGTGTCGAAACCGGCGACGAATCGCGGCATCAACAAGGGCGATGGAGCGGTCCGCCGTATTCATAGTGCCGATCAATGTGATGTTGTCGGGAATGTAGGTCTCTGCGTTGGAGTAGGGCAAGCGAAAGGTGTGCTCCGGTCCTCGGTATTCGAGTGCATAGAGAAGCTCCCCGAATACCCGAGGTAGATTCGCGCGATTGAGCTCGTCGATCACCATGAAGAATGGGTCGTCTGGGTGTTGCCGAGCTAGGTCGACCAACTTCAGGAAGATGCCGCTCCGAATCTCGTAGGCAAGGGTGCTGCCCTCGGTCACAAGCGGCCGGATGCCCTCTATGAAATCCTCATATGCGTAGGAAGGGTGGAACTGCACCACCTCAAATCGGCCTTCTTCGTCTCCCGAAAGAAGGCGAGCCAGTTCGACGGCAACGAAGGTCTTTCCTGTGCCGGGTGGGCCCTGGAACAGAAGTGGCCGCCCACTCGAAGCGAGGCCCACAAGGTGACGGGCACGGTCAATCGGCCATAGCGTCCGCGCGGCTAAATCGGTGGCGACCGCGTCAGGGTCTGCGACGGAAGCTACCCGGGCCGCCGGCTTGGATGTTGGAGTCGGCTTCGCCTTCTTGGTTGCTGAAAAGCTGATCCAGATGAAGCTTTGTGCGTCTATCAGGTCTTCGATTGGTACGCCGTAAGCGCGAAGCGCATCGGACACTGCTTGCACGAACGTGCAGACTTCGGCGTACACTTCGCCGCGAGAGCCCGACGGCCACCGGGCATCTGGCGAGTAACGCTCATACCCGTGACGGAGAGCGCCGCTTGAGTAGAACGTGTAGCGAGTCGGATCGTAACCGCCCAGCAACATTGCAACGAATGACAGTGAGACGCGGAATAGTCGCCACCCTGGCAAGAAGCCGCCCTTCTGCTCAAGCGCCAGGCAGACGTTATACAGAGCATCACGAAACGTGTCGACTCGTTCAGCGACAGGTGCCGCATCATCGACAAGGTGCCGAAAGGCCTCCGCGACGGGTTCACCGAAGCCGAACTCGACGGCGCGCGGAATCCATGCGAACTGAGCGACGCCCCATCTACCACCCGCGAGGTTCGCCATCGCGGCGCGCACACCTGGTGCGCCAACGGTTTGGTGAACGAAGTCTTGATCTGCTGGAGCGACGCCCAGTCTATCCAAGTCGGGCGTCGCGGTGTCAAACAATTCAGCGATAAGTGTGGCGGCGTATTCGTCGTTGATTGTCCGTTCGGAGAACAATGCCGCCAGCACCTTATGCACGGCAAGCTTGTAGTCACGCTCGTCCTCGCGGTATTTGGACGTCTGGAGCTGCTCTGCAAAGCGCGCCGCTTCGTCTGCCGGAATGATGACTTTCACGGTAGTTACTCCCGCCTCTCGATGTCCCATCCGCTCTCGCTGTACGGCGAGTCACTCTACTGTCCGCGCGTTCGGCATGAGCCGTCCTGGTTGCGGCGTCCAGTCAACGCCGGAGCTTGCGGTCTGGCGCCTTTGCAAGGACGTCAGCGAGATCCAGCCGCGCGAGTTCATCCGCATGGTCGAGGGCCTGAAGAAGGCCCGGCTACCCGATCCTCGGCAGGACTCGTCGCGGACGGGCTCATGCGTGAGTGTGACCGGCTAGCTGCGGAGTGCCCGATGACTTCTGGTCGTGGGCGGCGTTACGTCGTGCAAGTGGCGCACGGCCTCAATCCCCGATATGACGAATCCGCCATGTGGCCGCACCGACACGTGAAGCGGCGCGCGAGTCAAGCTGAGCCGTCGGAACACGGCGGCGGTGTGAATTCGGGCAGGCGTCAGCGCTGCGACACGCGCCCGGTTGTCCTCAGTCCACCCACTCCACGGTGTGTGGCACGCCAGGCTCCTCGAGACACTCGAGCACGAGCTGCTGCAGGCGGACCTTCGCGATTGGATCCTCCGCAGCTGCATCCACATCGAGCTCGATCACCAGGTGGCCCGGCGTGGCTAGGTCGCGTAGGTGGCTGAGCGCTACGTTGAGCGCGTGAATGTCGGCCTCGGTTGCGTCGACATGCAGACGCAGGTGCCGGCCGCCCGCGGGCCTGGTTGTTTGGGTCGTCGGCTCCTCAGTGTCCGTTGACTCGCCGCCAGACGGTGTCACACCCGTCTCGCTCTCGTCCTGTGGCATGGCGGGTAGACGCAAAGAATCGGCGAGCGTGACCGACAGCACCGCGCAACCAGCCCCCAGATCCACAAGCGCTTGGTCGAGCGGATCGCGTAGACGTACTTGCGTGGGGGCTTCGACCTTGAGCTCGTCTCCATCGGCGCTCGCGCCCACGGCGTAGCCGAAGGCCCCGAGTTCGACGCCTTCTGCGATCGCCGCGCGAAGCGCGTCCGGCGACCACAGCTTCGGCATCTCGAAATAGCGGTAAACGTCGTCGGCCAGCTCCTCGCACCAAGCGAAGCCTCGGTCGGTCAGTTTGGCGAGCTCTGCGAGCCGAGCGGGGCGGAGCCGATCGAAGACATGATTGGCGAGGGCATCGTGCACGCGCTCGTGAATCGGCCGCCCGCCGCCAAGCACGGTGCCAAGGTCGATTGTGTCGAACTCGACATCCTCGAGTTTGCCCTCAACGAGGCCTGCGGGAACCGCAACGCGTGAGTAGGACTGGTTGACCAGAGTCGTAAGGTTGCGACTCGCGGCCTGGGCACGTCCGCGAAGCTCCTCCTTCTGCTCCTCGGCGAGCCCGATCTTGCTGGCGCGAGCAACGAGGGACTCGCAGGCGAGCATGGTGCGCGTCGCCTGTCGAGCAGTGTCGAAGGTGCTTGACTCGGGCACGACGAAGGCCAAAGCGTTGCGGTACGCACGTGGTGCTGAGCCGTGCTTGAGAACCATCGCTGCCAGCGGCGAGCGCTCCTCGACCCACTCGGGGGGCAGGTATATGAGCTTGAATCGCTTGCCGTCGTCTGGGACTTGTTCGGACCCGTTGGGCCAAATCGTGATCTCGGCGCTTCTCGACGAGCCGCCGATCGCCCGCTCCAGCGCGCTGCGCACACCCGCGAGTACTTCCTCAGTGCTGAAGCGCTCCTGCTCGCTTCGTATGTAGTTGTTGATGTTCGGTGTCGCCTCGAAGCGGTAGCGGCCTCCAGTGTGATGCAGGTAGAGCAGTGCCTCCTCGTTGAGATCGCGCAGCACGCCGCGCACAACGTTGCCATCTACACCCGGCACGAGTGATGCCTCGATGATCTCTCGCTCGAGGGCGCCGCGCTCGACTCCCTCCTTGGCGCCAAAGGAGAGCAGCATGATCGTCGTTGCCACTCGCGAGCCGACATGCAGCCGAGCAAAGGCAGGGGCTTCTCGTCCCATGCGGTCATCGACACGCCGGGTGCCTGCGTCGCTCGCAAGGAAGTCCGCCTCGATCACTGAGGAGTACTGGGACGTCTCACCCACCTGCTCGAGGAAGGTCATGCGCGTGGCCTCGTCGGAGAGATCCACGTCGCCCGGCCCGATAAGCGCCTGCGGTGCCCTTTCCCCTCGCGCCACCCAGAGCTTGTGGACAACGGTAGCCAGAAACTGCAGAGCACCTCGAGTGCGCTGATAGCTAGGCAGGCTTCCCCAACGGTGATACATGAGGTCGATGAGCTCCGGGTGAAACGGGTAGGAGTCCATGATCCGCCGTTCGAGTCCATCGGCGAGGACGGCGGCCTCGCGTCTGGTGTCGTCGGTCTCGGCGCTCGCCTCAAGGTGGACGCGGAGCATCGCTGCATATGTGTCAGCGACCTCGCGACGGACATCATGGGACCCCGCCTCCTGGAAAAGGCGGCGCTGGACTACCTTCAACACCTCGTCGCCGGTCACGGGCTCGCGGCGCGAGTCGATGCGCCCAGCGATCTTCTCGAGGTCAGCGAGCAGCCCCTCTTCGCCAACCGCCTCACCTACGCTCGCCTGTAGCGAGTAGACCATCGCAGCCTGCTTTTGCTGATTCACCGTCTCGGTCAAGTGCATGAGAAAAATCATCGCCTGCGCACCGAGCGTGGAGTCGCCAACGCGCACTGCCCGTCCCGTCGCGATGTAGATCAGCACCTCGTCGAGCAACAGCAGGGTAGGTGCGCCGCCGAGCAAGCGACCAAGCACCTCGCCTCCTGGGGGGACTCCCTCCTCGCCACCCGGGGCGATCTCGTCGTAAGCCTCCCACCCGCCGATCTGATAGGCGAGCTCACCCCACAGCGTGCGTATAGAGCGGCCGTCCACCGTCCGGCCACGCTGCGGGTCAAGGAACTCGCCGGAGAGGACCACTACTCGGACTGCGCCGGGATCGGCGATGTCGGCAAGCTCGGGGGTGTCTACGGCGGCGACCCGGTCGTTGGCAAGGTGGTATAGCGCCAACAGCGTGTGGGTCTTGCCGCCACCGAAGGGTGTACGGAGCTGCACGACGCGGTCTCCTGGACTTCCAGCCAGCACGCCAAAGACATCCGCAAGTAGCTTCGTCATCGTGGCAGTGAAATACGTCGCCGCGAAGAACTCGCGGGCCTCCGCATACACGGCTGGCCCGCCCCCTCCGAACTTGACCGCAGCAAGGTTTGCCGCGTAAGTGCCCATCGCGAGATCGCCTGACTCGACATCGGGATGCGGGCGCACCACGTCGGTCCACGGCCGAAGTTGATAGGCGTCGCTCATGACCGTTCGCCACCGGCGGTGAATAGGTTGTCCTCCACGAGCGAGCGCCACGAGGCGAGCAGTCGCTCACACGCCTGTGCCTCGGCCGGCTTCTGCTCACCCTCTGCTCGCAGTCCCTTCCCTTGTAGCGCCTGGGCGACCAGTTTCAGACGCGTCGGATCGGGGTTTGCTTGAACGAGGAAATTGGGCACGTCGTACTGCTTGTGCGCCGCCCGCCACAGCAATCCATGCAGGACATCGATGATCCGCATCTGTCCGTCCGGGCCCGGAACGAGTCCAAGATCGTCCTCGCTACCACGCTCCTCGAAGTCGCACAGGTGGACGCTTCGCTTCGTGATGCGTGCGAGCGGGTTCGCTCCGCCAGCGAAGCCGTTCGACAACTCGATGCCAGAGGTACGTGCAAGGTTGTTTGCCTCATCGAAGTCGACATCGGCCCAGCCGTACGAATAGCGGGCGAACACGTAATAGCGGGTCGCTGGATCAATGCCGTGGACCTCGTCGGCGAGACCGTGTACCCGCTTGAGCACGCCGTCGATAACGCGCGCCTGCACCTCGTCAAGAAACTTTTCAGCTGGAAGCGGATCACCATTAGGCAGCCGCACTTCGGCGTAGCGGGTAAACGGTGTGAGGCCAGCTCCGATTGTCGCGATGACGAGATCCGAACCGGCCACTTCCGCATCTAGGAGGCGATCGAGCCTCTCAGCGATAACCGCATCAAGTTCGCGTCGGACTTCCGCATAATCACCGACGAGATCGTCGCCGCGGCGGCGCGCGACGAGAAAGATCGACGAGGCAAGCGAGGCCGTGCCCTGGCCGATCGAGCGCTCCGGCATCTCCGTGTCGAGCGGCCAAGCCTCCGTGATGGTGAAGCGCGCCCGTCGGAGCGCCTCAACGAGAGTCGCCCACCCAAGCGTGGTCTTGTGCGCGTAGACGCAGACGAGTGGCGCGTCCGGCTTGAGAACTCTGTGAGCCTCCTTGAAGGCGGCGGACATCTCATCCTCGTAGAAGCGTCGGGCCTCGGTCTTGTCGCCATGGTGGCGGTAAGGCGCAACGATTGCCTCGCGCCGCTTAGGTGTCAGCTCACCCGAGAAGTGCTCTGGAAACAAGAACCCTACTGAGCGCTTGATCCAAACGTAGAAGAAGTCCGAGAGGTCAGCGTACGAGATGTTGTCGTAATACGGCGGGTCCGTGATAATGGCGTCATACGATTCGTCCTGCTGGGGCAATTGCGTCGCAGATGTGCGGACGACCTCCACGTGACGCGCAGCCCCGGCTAGGCTCTCGACAATCGCCGCGGTCTCCCCGATGTATTTGAGGACACTTCCGCTGGCATTCGCGAATGGGTTCACCTCGGAGAAGTCCCACACCATGGGGAGCGCCTGGCGCGCGAACGTGTGGTTGGTCTTCTGGATGGTGTTGTGCCACTGGCACAACGTGCTCACGTAGTCGGCAAGGCGCCCCAACACGAGCGCGAGGTAAGCTGAGACGGCCTCGGCCTGTTGGGCCTCAACGCCATCAGCAAGCATTTCGTCGTACGCCTCGTGTACGCCTTGCGCAAACGTGCAGAGGGTCGCGGCTTGGCGCGGGGTAAAAAGGTCGCCAAAAGTCGTCAAGCCGTATAGCGGGGTCCAGAAGTTACGGGCATCATCAGCAGGGATAGCCTCGCCCGGTGGCTTCACGTCGAGGCCCTCGATCACGGCAGTGCATTCGTCAAAACCGGGCTCCGGGTAGGTGCCGGCGGCAAGGTAGTCACGGCCGCGACCACTCGGCTTCACCAGGACCGCTGCCAGAGGCATGATGCTCATCCGCCCAGCCAGTCCCTCAGCCTTTACGTAGTCTCCATCCGCCGTCGCGCCGCACACGAGACAGCTAGCGTGCCCGCGCTTTGAAAAACCGGCGGGGTCGAAGTCCAAGCCCTCGGGCTTATCCGCCTCGACCACAGTCCACCCGACGGCGAGAGCGTCGCGATCAATCACGGGCTTGAGCGCGACGTAGCGGCCCTTCTTTTTCGCCATCCAGGTCTGCCGTACGAGAGGAAGATCGTGGGCAGGTAATGCTGGGTTGGGGCATTTGACTGTGCGTGTCCAAAGATACGCGAACGGGCGCCCAACCCCATGGCCCTCCGCGGCTGTCTCGTCTCCCATCTTGAGCTGGCGATCACGGTCTTCGTCCAGAGCCTGTACCCGTGGATAGAGGTGTCCGACGGATTGCCACGTGCGTTCCACCCATTTGTGTCCATAGGTTCGGATGTCCTCGGCGAGCGAAGACCCGAACCGTTGCGGATAGTCAAGTGTGCAGCGCTCGATCAGATGCGCCACGGGGTTGAGCTCGACCGCCGTCGCGTCACAGCCCAGCCGGGCCGCCTCAAGCGGGATCGCGCCACCGCCGGCGAACATGTCGAGCACCTTCGGCGGCACGCCACCGTTAGCCGCAAGGACTCGCGCACGGGCATCAGCGATTGCTCGTTCCGAAGCTCCCCATTTGCACAGATCGTGGAAGTACGCTGCGCTTCGTGCCGCGTCCTCAGTCGCATCAGAGGCCACCAATGTTGCGTACACGGCAGCGCGCGCCGCTGCTAGCGGCCGGCGCGCCCACCACAGATGAAGCTTGCGGGGGTGGAGCGCGGCATTGCCGATCTTCTCGCGCTGCGCAACCTGGTTGATCGCCTCAACGGGAATGAAGTCCTCGATCAGGCGCTTGTCATCAGTCACTGTGTCGCTGCCTCCTCGATCGCCTGGCCAGGCACGTAATAGGTAGTGACACGCGTGACCTCCTCGATTTTGTCACCGAGCCGAGTCGCAGGGTCCTGAATGAGCACTCCGCGCTCTGCCCCGGAGCCGGCGCCGTAGACGACGTAGAGCCAGAAGGTGTTGCCGTGTCGGTGTGCTGCGATCCACTCCGTTCGGCAGAGCGCTACGTCGCCGGCGCGGGCCGCGCGTCCCTTGACCTCGATCCGGCGAACCTCGACCTCCACCCCGTAGGGGTCTCGCCGAACGCTGCGAATGTCAAAGCCGCGGCCATCGCGGTGATGCGACACGTCCTCAGGGTCCCAGCCAACTTCGCGCTCGTGCTCCATCGCCCAGGCCATCGCCGCGAGCTCGACCTCCTTGTCGTTGCGCATCGCATCGACGGCTGGCCCCTCTAGGCCGGCTGGCGGACCGACGAGTGCCGTGCCTAGGTACACGAGCGGGCCCGGTCGAACGATGCCAAGCTGCTCGAACGCGGCGAGCTTCTGCTCACGTCTGGCCAGGAGGTCTTTCAGGCGGCGATCTGCCTCGTCTCGCGCGAAGCGGGCGGCATCCTCTCCGCGGTAGACGCGCTCGTCGAGCTCTGACCACTTGCGCTCGAGCACTTTGCCTTGGGCCTCCATTGACTCGCGCAGGTAATCAGAGCGAAGCTCCGCCTGTCGCAAGCGCTGCTCACGCTGCTCGGCAACCTGGTGCTGCTGGATCGTGATCCGCACGTGATTGGTCGCCGCTCGGATCACCTCGGGAGAGGGGGTTTCAAGGCCCGCCGGCGCGGACTCGACCGCAGTGAGGTCGTGGAGCACGTCGGGTGCAACGAGTTCCCACCCGTCCTCCGCGGCTGTGACTGCTACCAGCTCGCCGTATACCTCCTCGGTGTCGCCGGCCATGTCCAGGCCTTGCACCGCGTAGGTGAAGAAGTGGATTGCGTAAGGCTCGGTGATCCATGGAGCGATGAACGGAGCGGTCGCCTGCTCCGCGGAGCTCAGCTTGCCGAGCAAGACCTCAGCAGTGGCCGCGTAGAGCGGATGTCCGGGAGAGAGGAGCACCGCGTCCTCGTGCTGGGCCTTAGAGCGGATGGCCTTGTCAAATGTGATCTTCCGGTAGACCTCCGCGGGGGAGCCTAGGCGCTGCACTGCGCGTAGCCTGTCGTCTCTGAGAAACCGTGGAACGTGCTCGATGCGCAGCAGCCCGTCTTCGCGTGTCTCGAGACGCACGATGAGCCTGTTGCACGCGCGCTTGAAGAACTGCTCGACGTACTCAGGCATGAGACGGCGCTCCTCGCTGCGCCAGTCCTGGCGTCGCACCCAGGCCATGTCAACGTGCTTGGTCGCCTGGGCGATGCCGATGTCCCGCTCGTACGCCTTCAGTGCCTCCGGGTCGATCGCAGCAATCTCGCGCTTGCCGGCGTCGACGCGCTGCGGGTGGAGTAGTGCCTCGCGCAGCAGCTTCTCGAAGTCAAGGCCATTGCGTGCGAGAACCTCGCCCACGACGTCGTAGACGCGCCCCCCGAGGTCCTTGCGCATCTCGTCGAGCTTCGCGAGCAGACGGCTGAGCAGGATGCCCTCGACAGTGTTCTCCGCGCAGAAGTTGAAGATCACGCACTTGGATTCCTGGCCTATGCGATGGATCCGTCCCATTCGCTGCTCCAGACGCACCGGGTTCCATGGCAGGTCGTAGTTGATCATCAGGTGACAGAACTGCAGGTTGATGCCCTCACCGGCAGCCTCGGTCGCTACGCAAACCTGCTTGTTCTCGTGGAAGTCCTGCTGAATCTGCTTGCGCTGTGTCGGTGGGATGCCGCCGTGTATCGAGGAGACCGAGTAGCCCCACTGCTCGAGGTTCTCGAGCAGATACTCAAGCGTGTCGCGATGCTCGGTGAAAATCAGGAGCTTGCCACGGCCGTCGCGCAGCTCGCCAAGCTCCGCTCGACCCAAGCACACTCGTAGTGCCGTGAGCTTGGCCTCCTCGCCCGCGCCGATGGTCGCATCCGCCTGCCGAGTCAGTGCCTCGAGTGCGGTGACCTCGACGCGCATCGCGTCAAGGGTTTCGGCGACGATCACTCCGGACGCAGCAGCCTCTTCCTCCTCCTCCGTGGCGTCGTCGTACTCCTGTTCGGCGTCGAAGTCGTCCAGCAGCCGCAGCTCGCCGAGGCGTTTTGCCCGCTCCCCTGGCGGAAGCTCCTCAACTTCTTCAATGCGCTTGGTGATCCGGTCGGCGCGGTTGCGCAGAGATGAGCGAATCGCACCGAGGCTTGACGCAAGGCGTCGCTGGAGAACCGTTCGCGCGAGCGCGACGGCGGTGCCACGCCGGCCACCGGACTGACCCAGAAACTCCTGGATGTACTCGGTCACGGCCTCGTAGAGGCGTAGCTCGGGGGCGCTCAGGCTGAACGGCTGGGTTAGTACCTCGCGCTCGACGAAGAGATCCTCTCCACGCTCGTCCTTCAGCGACTCCTTATCCCGGCGCACAAAGTAAGGGCTGTCGACGCGCCCGATCTGCTCGCCGGCGAGTTGCGCAATCGCGAACTGGTCGGGATCCAGGAGCTTGAGGAAGTTCAGGAAGCGGCTTCGGTCGCCCGAGTGTGGTGTAGCGGTCATCAGGAGGAGCCTCTCGGTTCGGCGCGAAAGCTCCTCGGCCAAGAGGTAACGTTGCGTACGGTCTAGCCGGTCGCGTTCTTCCTGCGGATCCCACCGCGAGGTGGCGGAGCACTTATGCGCCTCGTCGATGATCACGAGGTCCCACTCGGCGCGGAGCAGCTCGGGCATGACCTCTTCGCGCTTGGCGAAGTCGATCGAAGTGATACAGCGGTCGTGCCGTTGCCAGGCGTTTCCCGCGAGCTGCCACTTGACCTGGCGGGAGTCGATGAGCTCAAACAGCTCGTCGAACTTGGAGTTGAGCTCGTCCTGCCATTGGACCGTGAGTGGTGCTGGACAGAGGATCAGAACGCGGTCGGCGACGGCACGGAGACGAAGCTCCTTGATGAGCAGGCCCGCCATGATCGTCTTGCCGGCGCCTGGGTCGTCCGCGAGCACCATTCGCAGCCGGGCCTGGGGCAGCATGTGCCGGTACACCGCGACGATCTGATGTGGCAGGCCCCGGACGCCGGACATGCTGACCGCGAACTGCGGGTCGTGAGCAAACGCGAGTCGGATCCGGTTCGCCTCAACCAGATCGAACAGGTCCGCGCCGGGCACGAGCGTGGCGCCCTCGTCGAGCACCTCGAGAAGGCCGTCGGCGACCTCCGACTCGAGGACTGTAGTCTCCTCAAGCCGGCCCGCATCAGTTCTGACGCGGAGCTGATAGGCACCCTCTAGGCGATCGACGCCCTCCAGTCGGACCGCACCGACGAAATGGCCACGCAGGCGAATGCGGCGGTTGACCAGCTCGTTGATTGCGATCGGTTCAGGGGGGCTCATTTGCTCGTCATCTCAGTGGGCTCATCTTGGTCGCCAGCTTGTTCGTGGCGACCCTAGCTGACAGCGCGGGCTGAGATGCGTACTGAGATAGGAATAGCCGCCGGGCCCCGCCAGGCAGAGCCACGCCGTGGCCATTGATGGGCCAGCGGGGCGTGGCGCGTGGGGTGCCGACCGCGAGTCACCGTGGAGGAGGCCGCTGCGCTCACGGCTGATACGCCGGCTACGCTGGCGAGCGTGGATCTGCACGACAAACGTATCGACGATCTGATGACCCTGATCAAGGACAGCTTCCGAGTCCGCCCCAATCAGGACCCCTCTACGTGGATGTCAGCGGAAACCTTCCCCGCGTCATCGCTAAGCAGCACCAGGTCATCTTCGGCCGTCGCGGATCGGGGAAGTCGTGTCTGCTCGTTCATTTCCACCGCACGATTGCGCCTCAGGGCAAGATAAGGACGACCCATGTGGACGCGGACGAGATCAAGCGCCTTGGGTATCCAGACATCTTGATTCGTCTCCTGCTGACTATCACCGAGGAGCTCCCGGGCCGGCGACGCAATTGGTTTCAGAGGCGTCTTCGCAGGCCGCCGACCCCTCTGGAGGCCCAAGCGACGAGCTTCGTGATCTCCTGGTCCGAGCTGAGCAGACAGACGTGACGGAGGAGGAGTGACGGCTGACGCGTCCCACGCGCGGCAAAGTGCGTTGGCGAGAACCATTTGCCGTGGCGTACGACAGAAGGCCCTCATCCAGATCGGGGCTGGCCACGATGATCGCTGCTGCGCGAGCGCGGGAAGTGGCCACGTTGAGCCGGTGAAAGTCGAAAAGGAACTCCATGCCGCGGGCTGCATCCTCAGCACACGAGGTCGCCGTCGAATAGATGACCCTGGGTGCCTCGCGGCCCTGGAACTTATCCACGGTACCCACCCGCACTCCAGTGATGCCCGCCGCCTCTAGCGCAAGCTCAATCTCGCGAATCTGCGCGTTATAGCGTGACGACCAACACGTCCTTGGAGGTCATCGCGTGGACGCGCTCTTCTTTGCCAGCCCGTCGAATCCGCACGACCGATCCGCACGAGATCCGCAAGAAATCCGTCGCCGTGCTGTCCAACGGCCACTACTTCGAGCAGTACCGCCTAGACGCAGAAAGCAAGGCGCTCGACCCATCCGACGGACAGCCCCGCCACACGTGGATCCGGGGACTCCTCCAGCCCCAGCACCTCCAGGCCACCTGCCTGCGCCCACCGGGAAAGGAGAGCGACCGAGCCGCAAACACCCGCTGATCTATCCGACGAGCCGGCCATCGTGTACCCCGAACCCAGCCGCAGATGCCGCCGATGCGGGGTCACCGTGGCTGGACGCCGGCACTCGTGTTCTGACGCGTGCCGAAAGCGCACGGCCCGAGCAGAATAGACGGGACGCCAGGCAGCGAGGCCACGCGGAGGTTAAGCCGCTTGTTCTCGTATCCTGCAGGCCGGTGTGCAGACGTCTCGTCACTGTTTACGATCGCAACCGGCGACTGGGAGGCGAGTCGCACTCACGCGTGCCACGAGCGGTCCCTAGCAGCCTGGCCGCAGTGCTGCGACCTTGGTGATATCAAGAGGACTTCGTCTTGCGTCTTAAGTCATTCTCGGTAAAAGACTATCGGAGCATTGTCAGTACCGAGCGGATTGCTCTCGGTGATCTCACGGTGCTAGTGGGTCCAAACAACGAGGGTAAGTCCAATATCTTGCAGGCCCTCGTGACGGGCATGCGGTATCTGTCGGACAAACGGTTAGGCCCAACAGGTGTCGGCAGGCGGCGTCCCGAGGCCAGGTTTGAGGGGCGGTACATCTGGGATCGCGACTTCCCCGTGTCGAAGCAGGGGAAGACAAGAAGCCAACGATCTATCTTTGAGTACGTTTTTGCCATGACCGATGCGGAGACGGCGGAGCTGAGTACCACGGTCGGCCACAAGATCAATAACGATCTACCAGTAACCCTCACCTTCGGGCCGCTTGAGCAACCTTCGTTTAGTGTACCTAAGCAGCGGGTTGGCCCAGAGATGTCCGCGCAGCGCGCCTCGATCGCCAAGTTCCTTGGTGGGCACATACACGTTCAGTACATCCCAGCCGTGCGGGCGGCAGAGCATGCGACGGAGGTAGTCGCTGACATGGTCAGGCTGGAGCTCCTGAGCCTAACGGCAAACGAGAAATATCAGCGAGCGCTTCGCCAGCTTGACGACCTGCAACAGCCGGTAATCGCAAAAATGGAGGCCAACCTGGTCGCTACGCTACGTGAAGTTCTGCCAGAGGTGCGAGCCGTCGAGTTGACAGTCGAGGACTACTCGCGCGTTCGGCCTAGAGTTACTCTAAGCGTTGATGACGGTGACTGGACCGATGTGGCACTCAAGGGTGACGGCATACAAAGTCTCGCCGCTCTGTCGCTTTTACGACACTACGCGGCGGTCAGCATGGGAGATCAGGATTTGGTCCTGGCCGTCGAGGAGCCGGAGGCTCATCTACACCCCGAGGCCATCCATGCGCTACGCGATGTGCTCCAAGCGGTCGCAAAGACCCAACAGGTCCTACTCACCACGCATTCTCCGCTCCTGGTAAACCGGTTGGAAATCTCAAGTAACGTGCTCGTATATCGGAACCGCGCCCGGCCCGCGCAGTCCGTAGCGGAACTGCGGGATGCTCTCGGTGTGCGGACGGCAGATAACCTGAAGAGCGCCGACGTCGTACTGGTGGTCGAGGGCACCAAGGACGAGACTATTCTGGGGGCGATTCTGGCCGACCGCTCATCGGCTATTAGAAGCGCGCGCGACGCCGGGGCGTTCGTGATTCAACCCGTTATGGGCGCCGGCAATCTGAGCTATGTTCTGCCGGGCATCATGCAGTCACTTTGCCAGGTACACGCCTTTATGGATGATGATAAGTCCGGGCGCGAGGCCGCCGCCAAGGCAGAGGAATACGGTCTTCTTGGTGCAAGTGCCTTGACCTATGCGTCGATGCCAGGAAGGACTGAAACTGAGATAGAGGACCTTCTATCTGTGGCGGTCTACAGCGAAGCCATTCACAGCGCATTCAATGTGGACTGCAATAGACCGCTAGGAAAAGCGAAAGCGGCGAGTTGGGAGTCACGCATGCGATTACAGTTCGAATCGCAAGGCCAGGAATGGTCCTCGGACGTTGAGGAGGACGTAAAGCACCTCGTAGCTTTAGCTGTTAACCTGGCGCCGGGGAGTGCGGTGCGCTCGGAGTGTGAGGGCGTTATCGAGGCTCTGGTCCGCGCGATTGAGGCTAAGCTCGGTTTGCCGTCACGGCAATGACGGCAACGATGACCAATATCGCGATAAGGGACTCGGCACTTGAACAGGCAGCAGGTCGTTGGGCGCGCGCGGAAGATGCAGACCCACATCCGTTCCGGTAATCCCGAAATGGTAGGCACACCGTGAGCGGCCCTCCCGAATCGCTGGAGCCGCGAGCCGACGCCGACGCGGTCGTTGACGACTCTCCAGCCGCAACGGCCACAACCGCAGCTAGGGCGCTCGTACTGGGCGCCGCCCTCACCAAGCCGAGCGTTCTGGACGGCTTGGACCGAGACCTGATCGAGATTGGATTGGGTCAAACGCCACATTCTTGGGCGGGATGGCCGAGACGCATGGAGATTCTCAAGGCGTCAGACGTCGTTTTGGCGCGGTATGCGCTGCTCGATGAGGTGACCGACCGCGAGGAGTCGGGTTGGGTCGCCGGCACGGCAACGACGGCACGTCCAGAGCGATCTGCGCGCGTGGACCTTTGGCGCGAGGTCCGCGCAAGACAGTCGCCTCCAGAGGCTGTTGCATGGCTGCGAATGCTCATGACGGACCGTGAGCCTATCGCCGCCGCCGCGGCAGCTGCCGGGCTCTCGCACTGGCAACCAAGCAAGGATACCCCCGTCCCGGCGAGCCTTAGCAGCGCACGCACGTCCCTCACCCGGTACGCCAACTCCGCCTCACAGCAGGCGCGTGAGATCGCGCAGGCGGCACTGGGTTCATCTCGCGGAACAAGGACCTTGCCGGGTTCGGATATCCCGCGAGGGGAGTCTGGCAAGACCGTGTCTGTCATGGTTCACGGAACCAATGCGTATGCAGGGGACTGGTGGTTCGTCGGAGGAGACTTCCACTCGTACGTGAAGGCGAACGTCAGGCCCGACGTCTTTTCCGGGCGTAACACGTTCTCGTGGAGTGGGAAATACAAGAAGAAGGATCGTCAGGTGGCAGCCGAGCGTTTCGCGGGGTGGGCACGAGACACGATCGGAGGTCCGCTCAACACAGTGTTTGCGCATAGCTACGGTGGAGTAATCGCTCTCAATGCAACCAGCTATGGCCTAAAGATGAGCGACCTAGTCCTTCTCAGCGTGCCAGTCGAAGAGATTCCGGTTGAGTGGCGGAACGTTGGGCGGGCAGTTTCGCTTCGGATCCATCTCGACCTCGTGCTTTTGGCTGCTCGAAGACGGCAGTACTTTTCCCAGAACGTCGACGAGCATCACATGGAACGCTGGTTCTGGCACCACGGCGATTCGCACGATCCACGGGTCTGGCAGCAACACGGCTGGGCCGGCGTGCTAAGCCTCTAATCAACCGCCAGCCCACCCCCGCGGCGGCGTCTGTCTTCCGACGCGCACGTCCGACTTAGCGGCGCTCCCTTACTCCCGCGGGCAAACTTCACCGGTGCGTGCTCCGGGTCTAAGTACTCGCCAGCCCTGGAGGGTTGCCGCTGCTGAGTCGGCGCGCAAGCGACTTCCTGCTGGCATAGCAGGCGGTCGGCTCGCGAGCGGCTCGGCGCCAACCGTCTGCGCGGGTGGACGGGAGTCAGGCCTCGGGCCTCGACTTCGGTACGTCCCCTGTAGGGGCTTCGCCGTGTTAGGCGGGAGCTACTGCGTCAGCGTCATCCCGACGTGAATGGCAACACCCGATCGAGGCCGGTCATCTCCAGGATGCGCTGAATGTCTTCCCCGGGGATGATCCGCAATTCGTTCCCCTTTTCCTCGCACAGCGTCCCCGCGACAATGAGCACCCGGAGCCCGGTGGAGTCCATGAACGTCACTTTGCGCAGGTCCATCACAAGCCCAGTGCCGGAGGCACAAACCTCTCGAACTGCCTCCTCAAGCTTGTCCGCCGAGTCAAGATCAAGCTCGCCTGTCAGCGCAAGGGTGTGCGTTCCGGCGCGGACGGTGTTGCGGATCGACAGCGGCGCGATGTTGGGCCCTCGACTCGACATGCTTACCCTTTGTGGTTGCCGTTGATGGAGACTATTCGGTGGTCGCCGCATCCCCCAGCACCGTCGCGCCTATCACGGTGATGGCTAGAAACCTCGTTGCAGGCACCGTTATCACAACAGCTTCCCAAACGACCAAAGCGCCCGGTACTAGACTTTTGGTTGGGTCGAAGTGCGCTGGCTTACAGGGCTGGCCGTTTGGCACCAGGCGTCCTCACTGGTGCCACAAGCCGTCCAATCGAAGCGTCGTGCCGGGGGCGGTCGTCGCGTCGCGATCACGCTGGCGCCCCCGTAATTGGACCCGCCGATCTCTAACGCCGCCTGGCGACGGTAGGAGCGAAGGTTGACCTCATGCTGGCATTGCAGGAGGGTCATCAGGACACGAACCTCGGATGGCCCTCTGTGCGCGCTAGTCGCACGCCCTTGCGGGGCACGTGATGAGTGGATTGCCTGCCGGCCGTCGAAAACGGGTTTGGCCCCGTCCGCTGCTCTGTAATGGAAAGCTCACACGTGCTGTGATGCATGCGTCATACACAATGTGATGCTTACGCTACACTGGGTCCCAGCTATGCGCGCCCGTGACGTCATACGGATTGCGCGGGATCGAGCTGGCCTGACCCAGCAGCAGCTTGCCGTCCGCAGCGGACGGCCCCGGGAGACGATCGCGCGCTGGGAGTCGGGACGCCAAATCCCGTCGCTCGAAGCCGTGTCGGCGCTCGTCGACGACTGCCAACTCGAGCTGGTTTTAAGGCTCAGCGCGCAGGACACTACGCTCCGCGATCGAGTCGATGAGCAGCTCGCGTTGCCTCCGCGGAGGCGCCTAGCGCGGCTGCTGCCACCCGAAGCGGTTCGCGACGCCACGCGGTCGCTGCGTTGGCTAGCCAGGGCTCGCACGCCGACCATCGTGCTCGGTCAAATGGGCGCGGCTCTTCTCGGGGCACCCCAGCGTCCGGACACCGCGCAGGTCGAGTTTGTTTCCGAGGATCCGACGGCTACGGATCGCGAGCTGCGGGCGAAAGGACTCGTACCCGTTGACGTGGAGGATCGCTGGCGCGAGGAGGATGTCCGCGAGCCGTGGACGGTGCCGGGAGGCGGCACTCTCGCCATGGCGCGCAAGCTTCCAGGCACAGCTGATTACCGAGATATCAGGCGAAGCGCGTGGCCTGTGGACTTTGATAGCCGCACAAGGGTGTTGGTTGCGCACCCCAGAGACCTGCTGCGCATCGCTGACGCGTCTCCCCGCGAGTCAGAACGCGCGCGTGTGCCTGGGTTGCAGGCCTTGCTTGAGGCAACGTACGAATGACGCTCGCGGACGACCAGGCGCATCTGCTACGCGCGCTGCTCCGGAACGGCGTGGAGTTCGTGGTCGTCGGTGGCGTCGCGGCCCAGCTTAGAGGCTGGGCGGGCGCGACGGCCGATCTTGACATCGCCGTCGCGAGCGAGGAGGGCAATGCGGAGAGAATCAACCGTGCGCTGGCCGAAGTCGGTTTGATGAAAACCGAGATCGGAGGGCTCGGTACTAGCTTCGAAACCACTTATGGTCGCCTGGAGATCGTACGCCGTGCTGACGGGGTCGGGATGTACGAGGACTGGATGCGCAACGCGGGTGAGATCGAGTTCGAGCACCTCACGATCCTGGTCGCAGCCGCGGGTGACATCGTCAAGTCCAAGGAATCCTCCAACCGTGAGAAGGACCGCGCGGTGTTGCCGGGGATGCGCCGGGCCTTCGGGCTCGATGCCTGACGTCGCTGGCGAAACCTGCGCTGCGCCCTAGAGTGGACGCGGTCTGCTTGAGATGGACAGCGACCGACGTGAGGACGTCGAGATCGTCGACTACCACTGAATCGCAGCCAAGGAACCCATCGTGACAACCGATTCGATCATGTCCCCCATCCACCCCGGTGAGGTTTTGATGCTGGAGTACCTGGAGCCGCTCAAGGTGACCCAGCACCGCCTAGCGGTGGCCACATGTGTGCCACCGGGACGAATCAACGAGATCGTGCACGGCAAGCGGCGCATCACCACCGACACGGCTCTGAGGCTCGCGCGAAACTTCGGGACCAGCGAGCGCTTCTGGCTGAACCTCCAGGATCGCTACGACATCGAGGTGGAACGGGATCGACTCGGCCCTACCCTCGATGAGATTCAGCCGCTCGTCCCCGCCTGAGCGACGAGTCCAGTTCCGATTTGTTGGGCGGGCGCCCTGGAGGGTTTCGTTGTCAGGCCATGAGCTCTCCGCGCGACAATACGCTTCGCCACCGGCCATCCGGCCATAGGAGGAGCAGTGCCGAAGCACCTACAGGTAGTTACAGGCTCCCCGCGGGCGCTCCGTGATGCGCTCGCAGCGCGGATTCGCTCCCACCGTGAGATTGACCCCCTAGCTCCCGTCTGGCTCCTGGTCGGCGCTTCCCTCCAGCGCCCATTTCTCGGCCGGTGGCTCGCCGCCGGCCTCGGTGGCCACGCGAACATCCGCATCCTCATGCCAGGCGACCTCGCCCTGCTTCTCGGGGCGCCGAAACTCGTCGACCATGGCCGCCGTGCACTCCCGCCGCTCGCCGATCGGGTGCTGCTAGCGCAGGTTGCGGCGTCGTCCGACGGCTACTTCGCGCCCGTCGCGGCGACCGCTGGCTTTGCGGAGGCTCTGTATCAGCTCGTGCGCGAACTGAAGGGAGCGGGCTTCGACCTCTCGAACCTCGAGGAGCCTCTCGCGGACGCCACCGACGCGCCCGAAAAGGCGCCGTCGCTCGCCGCGCTGCTGAAATCGTTCGAGCAACGTCGCGAGGCCTTCTATGGCCCCGATGACGCTCTCGCCGCCGCCGACCCCAATCTGCTGGACGGGCTGGGCCTGCTCGTCTGGGGCGTCCTCGATCCCTCCCCGTTGCTGGAGCAGCTCCTGCTCGACATCGGGAGCCGCCTGCCGGTCGACGTCTATCTCCCCGACCTGGGCTCGTCCCCCGAGTCGCCGGCCGGTGCTTGGCGCGATCGACTGGAAGCAGCCGGCGTCGTCGCGACAGCCGCTCCTGACCCTGGCCCGGGCGATGCGCCCGCATCAGCACTGCACGCCCTCCGCGCTCGCCTCTTCACCCCGCCTGACCGAGGCGCGATCCCGCCTGATGACACGATCCGGCTCGTCTCCGGCCCTGACCCCTCGCGCGAGGTAAAGGCCGCCGCCAGGGCCTGCCTCGCCTGGGCCGCCGAAGGCGTCCCGTTCTGGGAGATGGCGATCGCCTATCGCCAGGCAGACGCCTACCGCCCGCTGATCGAGGCTGTCTTCGCTGAGGCGAAGGTCCCTGTGTATCTCCACGAGGGATCACCCTTAGCCGAGCGCCCGCTCGGCCGCCGCACGCTCGCGTTCCTCGAGCTCTACGACAGCGATTTCTCCCGGCAGTCGGTCATGGACTTCCTCACCGACGCGCGCTTCCCAAAGGAGCTTCACGACGAGTACGGCGGCATCCCCGCAACCACGTGGGACTCGATCTCGCGCGAAGCAGGCGTTGTCGGCACCACCTCCCAGTGGACCGAGCGCCTCTCCGCGCTGGCGCGTGACCTCGCCCAAGACGATCAGGACGGCGAGCCGGCGGATTGGCGCAGCGAGCGCGCCGCCCAGGCGACCCAGCTTGCGGCGTTCATCGCCGATCTTGACGCCAGGATGCGGGCTCGCCCCGACCGCGCGACCTGGGCTGAGCACCTCGACTTCCTTCGTGACCTCCTCGGTCGCTACGTCGACGAAGCCGACCAAATCGTCGAGGCGTTGCGCGGGCTTGAGCGGTTCACTGCGCTCGAATCCGAGGTCGCATTCGAGACGTTCCTCGAGGTCGTCAGACGTGCGATCGGCACGCTTCGCTCCGAGGAGGTGCTCCAGGGCCGCGCGGGTGCATTCGCCCGGCGCGGGGTAAACGCGCTCGCCGTCAACTCGCTTCCCGGTCTCGAGTTCGCGCGCGTGTGGATCGTCGGCCTGACCGAGCGCTCCTTCCCGCCGCCCTCGCGCCAGGACCCGATCCTGCTCGATCCAGAGCGCACGGCGGTCGAAGCGGCATCCGGGCGGCGCCTGTCCCCGCGCGGGGCTCGTGGCAGCGAGGAGGAGCTCATGTTCGCGCTCGCGTGCGAGGCGGCGCGGGAGCGCCTCGTGGTGTCCTACTCCCGGCGCGCAACCGGTGAGAGCCGCCCGCGCCTTCCGTCGGTCTTCTTCCGCGAGATCGCCTCTCAGCTCGAGGGCGAGCGCGTCTCAGCCGAGCGTGCGCCGCTGCTCGCACGCGAGGACGTCCAACGCATCCCCGGTGACGCGATCGGGTCGCCGATCCCCGGCGGAAGGAACGCGCCAGACGCGCAGACCGTTAGCCGAGCCGCCGCCACTTCGATCTCGTCCGAGGAGCGCGACCGCACGTATATGCAGGCCGACGTCACCCGTCCCGTGGCGATCGCGACGTTCGAGCAGGCCGAGCCCGCTTTCGCGCGCGCCCTCCTGGCGGCCGCCGCCCGCAGATCGCGTCGCTACAGCGAGTGGGACGGTGCGCTCGGGCCCGATGCCCGCGCCGCGATCGAACAGCTCATGGCCGGCCGCCTGTTGTCACCGACCGCGATCCAGGCATACGCCAGATGCCCCCATAGCTTCTTGATGGCGCACCTGCTCCGCATCAAGGAGCTCGAAGAGCCGGAGCGGACCGTGCGGATCGACAACATGCGCCGCGGCAGCCTCTTCCACCGGGTATTCGAGCGCTTCTATTCGGAGTGGACGGGAAAGGGGCCAGCTCCGCGGGCGCCGAACGCCGAGCAGCGCATCCGCGAGATCGCAGAGGAAGAGTGCGACGAAGCTGCCGCCCGCGGCGAAACCGGATACCCGGCGATGTGGTCAGCCGACCGTGAGGAGATCATCGAAGACTGCCTGCGTTGGCTGGCCGAGGAGCGAGCCGACCCGCTCAGCGGCTCCCTCCCGCTCAGCGCGTGCGAGGTGCGTTTCGGCCCGCCGTTCCCCGGCGAGAGCCCTGACGGCCTCGCTCAGGACAAGCCGCTCGAGCTCGACCTGGCCGGCCAGACCCTGCGCCTCGTCGGACGGATCGACCGCGTCAGCTGGGACGCCGACCCGCCGACCCGCTTTCGCGTGGTGGACTACAAGACAGGCAAGGTCTACGACGAGAGGCCTGGCCAGCTCCAGGGCGGTCGCATGCTCCAGCTCCCGCTATACGTGCTCGCGGCCGCCGAGATCCTCGGGCTCGAGCCCGCCGCCGGCGAAGCCGCCTACGTCTACCCGACACGCCGCGGCGACTTCAAAACCGTCGACTGGTCAAGCGATGAAATGGCCGCGCGGCACGAGGAGGTCATGACGCTGCTCAGCGAGATCGCCGCTGGCATCGGCCGCGGCGACTTCATGATCGCCCCCTACGACGCGAAGAAGGCCTGCAGCTACTGCGCGATGAAGAACGTATGCCCGCAGCCGCGTGCGGAGTACGTCGAGCGTCGCGAGAAGGACGCGCGGGTCGCCCCGCTGCTCCAACAGATCAGGACCGTCGAGTGAGTGCCCTCAAGGACGCCAAGGCGCGCGAGCGGATCGCGACCGACCTCGACCGCAACCTCGGCGTCGAGGCGGCGGCCGGCACCGGCAAGACCACCGTGCTCGTGCAGCGGGTCGTCAACGTGCTCGCAACCGGACGCGCGAGCGCCGACCAGCTGGTCGTGATCACGTTCACCGAGAAGGCAGCTGCGGAACTCTCGGCCCGCGTACGCGACGCGCTCGAGGACAGAGCGAAAACCGCGACGCCGGAGGAGCGCGAGCGTCTGCTGCTCGCCGCACGGGATCTCTACCGGGCACGCATCGAAACCATCCACGGTTTCGCCGCGTCGCTTCTGCGCGAGCGGCCGGTCGAGGCCGGCATCGACCCGCTGTTCGAGATCCTCGACGACCTCTCGAGCCGCCTGCACTTCGAGCGCGCTTACGAGCGCTTCCAGGACCGCATGCTTGCGGAGCCCCGCCCCGAGCTCGAGCTGGCGCTGCGGCGCGGCTTCAGCCTCGAGGAGCTCAAGCAGGCCTGCGAAATCGTCAACGAGCGGCGTTACCTGCTCCCGATGCAGCCGCACGCGTGTGACTCCCTGCCGATCGAGCAGGCGGTCGCGGAGCTCGAGCGGATCGCCCGCGAGCTGACGGAGATGGTCGCCCGCCATGAACCCGGCGAAGACAGAGCGATGCCGTGTGTCGAAGGCGTGATCGCCTGGGTCGACGCATTGAGCGAGCACAGCGAGCGCGAACAGGAGCGTTATCTGCTGAACCGCAAGCCCGCCAAGACCGACATGCGACTCGGCTCGGCCGGGAACTGGGGCGGCGAAGCCGATCACATGCGAGAACTGCAAAGTGACTACAGAGAGCTTATGAAGGGGATCCCCGACCAGATGCGCTCGGCGGCGCTCGTCGGAATGCTCCCGCACGTCGAAGCGTTCGTGACTGAATACGCACACGAACGCAAGAAGGACGGCGTCGCCGACTACGACGACCTCCTGTTCTGGGCACGCGATCTGCTGCAAGACAGTCCGCCCGCACGCCGCTACTTTCACGGCCGTTTCGCGGCACTCCTGATCGACGAGTTCCAGGACACCGACCCTGTGCAGGCGGAGCTCGCACTGCTGCTGAGCAGCGACGGCGATGTACACGAGGACTGGCTGCAGCTGCGCCCGCACCCCGGCCGGCTGACGGTGGTGGGCGACCCGAAGCAGTCGATTTACCGCTTCCGTCGTGCGGATATAAGCTTGTACGAGAGGTTCATGAACGGTCCGCTCGCCGACGGGCTCGAGCAGATCTCGACGAGCTTCCGCAGCAACCCCGAGATGCTCGAGGCGCTCAACCACGCCTTCGGCGTGATCCTCCAAGCCGAGCAGGAGGTCCAGCCTGGCAACGTCCCGCTGGACCCCGCTCCGGATGTGGATAACGCGCGGCGCCCGCCCGTCCTGCTCGCCGAGGGCGCTTTCACGGGCGACGACGCCGACGACATCCGGCGCGAGGAGGCGCGCGTGCTCGCCGGGCTGATTCGAGCCGCACGCGACGGCGGCTGGGAGATCAGAGACCGCCGAGATGGCGATCGCTGGCGCGCGTGCAGCTGGGGTGACATCGCCATCCTCGTGCCGGCGAGGACGGGCATCGACTTCTACGAGAAAGCTCTGACAGATGCCGGCATCCCCCACCGCCACGAGGGCTCGCGCGACTTCTTCCAGCGCCAAGAGGTGCGCGACCTGATCTGGATCCTCTCGGCGATCGACGACCCGACCGATCGCCTCGCGCTCGTGGGGGCGTTGAAGTCGAGCGCGTTCGCGGTGAGCGACGAGCAACTCGTCATCCATCGCGCCGGCGCCGGGTCGCTCTCCTACCAACACAGGCCGGGAAACGGCAGCCAGATCGCCGAACATGCCCTCGAGCAGCTCGCCGACCTGCACCGGGCGCGCCGCGGCCTCTCGCTGGCCGAGCTCGTGCGCCGGGTCGTGGAGCGCACACGCCTCGTCGAGTTCGCGCTCACCACCCCAGGCGGCGAGCAGGCGGCGGCGAATCTGCTCGCGATCGTCGAGGACGCGCGGCTGTTCTCCGCCGCCGGCGGCGGCGGGCTGCGCGCGTTCATTCGCTACCTGCGCGACTCGATGGAGCAGGAGCAGATCGAGATCGAGGCGACGGTCGCCGAGGAGACGGACGACGTGGTGCGCATCATGACCATGCACGGCGCCAAGGGGCTCGAGTATCCGATCGTCGCTCTGGCCAATATCGGCGGCAAAGAGCGCAACGAACGCACGCCGGTCGCCGACGAGCGCTCGCACCGGCTGCATTTCCGCGTGGGGAGGGCGTCGGGGGGACGCCACCACTTCACGACCCCAGGCTTCGAGGCGGCGTGGGAAGAGGAGAAGGAGCTGGTCGACGCCGAGCGGCTGCGCATGCTGTACGTGGCCTGCACCCGCGCGCGCGACCACCTGATCGTTCCCTGCGTCGTCGGGCGCACCGCCGCCAAGAACCTCCTCGCCGAGCTCGTTCCGGCCCTGCCCGAGGATCCCCGCCTCGTGGCGACCGTCGACTCGGACGACCTCGAGACGCCGCAGACAGAGAGCGTGAAGCAGCGCAAGCCGACCAAGGCCGAGGTGGCTCGAAACGTGAAGGACCGCGCCGAGTGGGCAGCCGCTCGCGACGAGCTCCGCAGCACCGCAGGCCGCGAACGCGACATCGAGAACGCCACGAGCCGCGAGCGGGCGCGTGGCCCGCTCGCGGCTGAGGTGAGCACCTTCGACGCCGGCCTGATGCTCGACGAAGGGCCGCCGATCCCGGTGGGCGACGCGGTCCACATGGTGATGGAACGGATCAGTCTGCCCGGCGCGGAGGATCTGGAGGCGATCGCGGACGACGTGTGTCTCGAGGGCGACATCGTTGAGCACCTCGAGGAGGTCGTGCAGATGTGCCGCAACTGCCTGCGCTCGCAGAGCGTGACTGCAGCGCTGCGATCGGAGCGGTGCTGGCGGGAGGTGCCGTTTCTCGTTAGCCGCGCGCCCGCGCCGAGCGAAGCGCAGACGGGGCCACTGGCCTCGGGCCGCGTCGACCTGGTCTATGAGCTGGACGGAGCGCTGGTGGTGGTCGACTACAAGACCGATCAGGGTGTCACCGCCGAGGGCGCCGAGGCGCACACTCGTGAGCATCACGGCGGTCAGGCCGAGGTGTACGCCGAAGCCCTCGCCTCCGCGACCGCGACCCCGGTCCGCGAGGTCGTCTTCGTCTACGCGCGCATCGGCACCGAGGTCGTGGTCACGCCTTTGTAGAGCGCTGAGGTGCGCGCGCAATGCCACCGCCGCCTGCGGCGCTCGCCAGCTTCGAGGACTCGCGGCGCTCTACTTGGCGTTGTTTGCAAACGCGCCTCGAGATCGCCCCGCTCTGCGTCAGCTCGTCGAGATCACGCGCCGGGCTATGCGTGACAAGCTGATTCGCGACGCCACGCGCCTAGACGAACTTCCAGTAGCAGCGGCGTCAGTGCGCTGCGATCCTCAGTCGTCGGGTAACCCCGTTTGCGGGGCCACGTCGTGTGCGCTATGGATCTCAAGGCACCTCCGCATAGCAGCTATTGGGTTATTCCGGGCGTGCTGCTCGCCGGTCCGTATCCGGGCGCGCCGGATGCGGCAACCACACGGGGGAAGCTCGAAGACTTCCTCGACGCGGGCGTGAGGTCGTTCGTCGACCTGACCGAGGCTGGCGAGCATGGCCATGACGGTCCGCTCTTGCCTTACGCACACATGTTGGAAGCGGTGGCGAAGGAACGTGGTGTCGCGGTCACCTATCTACGCATACCGATACGGGACACGTACATCCCGTCGATGGCCGGGATGCGCGAGATTATCGTGGCGATTAGCCGCGGCACAGCCGAGCGCGGCGTCGTGTATGTGCACTGCTGGGGAGGCGTGGGTCGCACGGGCACTGTAGTCGGGTGTCTGTTGGTGGACAACGGAATGGAGCCGGAGGCAGCCCTGCTCAAGATCGTCGAGCTGCGGCGAGACAACGCCAAGGCGTGGAGAAGCGCCCCGGAAAACGAACTCCAGGTGTCCTTTGTGCGGAATTGGCGCAGCAGCGTCGCACACGACATCGCGCGAAGGGATGTATCTGGGGCAGATGGTGTCGGTGGCGTGGTCGTATGAACACTCGCGATCGATTCCGAGGGGCGCTGTTGGGACTTGCAGTGGGAGATGCGGTCGGCACCACGGTGGAGTTCGAGCCGCCTGGCGCGTTCCACCCGGTGACCGACATGGTTGGCGGCGGACCGTTCGATCTTCCTGCCGGAGCGTGGACCGATGACACATCGATGACGTTGTGTCTCGCCGAGAGCTTGATCGAGTGCGCGGGGTTCAATCCGGTCGACCAGCTCGAGCGATACGTGCGCTGGCGCCGCGACGGCCATCTCTCAAGCATCGGGCGCTGCTTCGATATCGGCAATACGACAAGTCGTTCACTGGCTCGCTTCGAACGCAGCGGTGATCCGTTCCCGGGCGGCATCGCCCCCGAGGAGGCTGGAAACGGCTCGCTCATGCGACTGGCGCCAGTCGCAATGGCGTACGCAAACAGGCCTGCAGAGGCGATACTGCTCGCGGGCGAAAGCTCGCGAACCACACATGGCGTGCGGGAGTGCGTCGACGCCTGCCGATTCTTCGCCGCGCTCCTGCTGGGCGCGCTCGCAGGTGTCGGCAAGGACGAACTCATTCGCGACGGAGCCTTCGAGCTGGTGCCTGGCCTGTGGGAGCGGGCTCCTTTGGCTCCGAAGATCTACGAGGTCGCTTGTGGATCGTTCCGTCGGAAGAAGCCGCCCGAGATCCAGGGCGACGGATACGTCGTGCGGTCGCTCGAGGCGGCACTCTGGGCGTTCGCGAGTACCGACAGCTTCGAGGACGGGGTCCTGGCTGCCGTGAATCTCGGCCGTGACGCGGACACGACCGCAGCGATCTACGGCCAGATCGGGGGCGCGTTCTACGGCAGCGAGGCGATCCCGCAGCGTTGGCGCGAGCGCTTGGTTGACGGCGGGCTGATCGAGCAGTTCGCGGACGAGCTACACAAGTTGGCCGAGCGACCGATCGCCGGCCTCGAGGCCCGCGGATGATCGCCGCGCCTCCCTTGCCCGACAGCTATTGGGTCCTGCCCGGCAAACTTCTCGCTGGCCCGTATGCGGGCAGTCGAGAGGTTGACAAGACGCAGCAACGACTCGCAGCGCTCCTGGGCGCGGGAGTGAGGCGTTTCATCAATCTGGCCCAGGTTGACGAGTTTGGCTCGGCGGGCCCGGTGATCCCGTATGAGCGCACCCTCTATGAGCTCGCGAAACAACGCGGCCTAGACATCTCATACCACCGCCTTCCGATCACTGAAGGCTCCGTCCCGACCACCACGCGCATGCGAACGATCCTGTTCACGATCTACAACGGGGTCCCATCAGGCGAGACCGTCTACGTACACTGCCGCGCCGGTCACGGTCGCACTGCCCTGGTCGTCGGTTGCTACCTGGTCGACACCGGATGGCCACGCGACACTGTGGTCGATCAGATACACGCGCTGCGGACGCACACGAGTACGCCACTCAAGGGTCCGGAGCCAGGACCACAAACCCGGATGGTCCAGTCGTGGGGGAGCAGCTGACGCGCCGCCGTCCCGCTACACCAGGTCGAACGTTGGCTTTGTCGTGCACGAAGCCGAGGTTGAAACGGTCGGCTTTGAGGTCCAGGTACAGGCGTCGCCGGGCTTTGGCATTCGGTCCCTGGCCGCCATCCTCCTCGTGACGCCCGAGGCCGATCATGGCGAAGAGGTTCCTTGGTTAATGGGCCGGTGCTCGCGCGGCAAACGTAGGATCGCGTCGCGCGCCCTACGAGCGAGCTGTTCGCGTTCCCTCAGAGTCATCGTCACCGCCTCGGCAGAAGGCACTGACTAGGTCCGTACGCCTGCCAGCTCCGCCGCCCCCGCAACCCCCTCGAGATAAGCAACGAGCTCCCGCTCGCCCAACCGCTCAACCGCGCGCGCCAACTGCGCCGCCGGCGCGAGCGTGTCCTCCCTGCGCCAGTTCCACTCGCGCAGCGCGCGCGCCAGATCGCAGACCGCCACGCGCTCGGAGCTCCCCTGTCCAACAACGCACGGGAACCCCTCGGGCCACGCGGTGTAACAGCCCCACAACAGCCCCCATTCCTCCTCGTAGCCGGTCTCGGTATCCGACGCCGCGCCGTACGCGAGGTTCGCGGGATCGAACTCGATCACGATCCTCGGCGGCGCCACGAACGTGAGCTGCCCGTCTCGCTCCTCGCAGATGCAACCCATGACCGAGAGGCTAGTCCCGCCGCCCAACGGAAAGCCGTGTCAGCTTCGCCGCCCCTCGGCGACTTACAACGCCATGGCCGTCCCTTCCAACCCGCTTCCGGACCCCCGCCTGTCGATCCATCTCGACTACAACAACATCGTTGACGCGCAGTTCCTGCAGCACGTGGTCGACGATGGTCTCGGCTTCGTGCGCGGCGACATGTGGATCACCGACGCGGACACCGACGCGCTGCCCGGAAAGCTGCTCGCGAGGGCGGACTACCGGCGCGCCGGGCGCCTTGAGCTGCTCGTTGCGCTCGACCGGGCGGTGGCGCATCTCGTGCTGGTCGACCTGGCGCTTCACGCTCGCGTGGCGGCCGTCGACGAGGACGCATGCGAGGCCGCGATGGCGGCGCTCCGTGCCGCGACGCCTGCTGACTCGAGCGTGGAGGAGCGCGTGCCGGTTAGCTTCTGGTGGCTGGAGCAGCACGGGCCGCAGGAGCTGGGCCGCATGATGCCGGCGCCGAGCTGGCAGGACATCGCGCTCAACTACAGCTCGCGCACGCAGCGCTCGCTCGCGCCGATGATCTCATGGGATGCCGCCCCCACCCGCGGCGGCCGGCTGATCCTCTGGCAGGGTGCGCCGGGAACCGGCAAGACGACCGCGGTGCGCGCCCTCGCGCGCGAGTGGCGGGAGTGGGCGGACTTCCAGTTCATCACCGATCCCGAGCTGTTCCTGCACACGCCGAGCTACCTCCTCGGCGCGATCGCCGAGAAGCGCCGGCCCGTCCACGCCTCGAGGTGGCGCGTGCTGGTGCTCGAGGACTCGGGAGAGTTCCTCGCGCCTGACGCGAAGCAGCTGGCCGGACAGGCGCTCTCGCGGCTGCTCAACGTCTGCGACGGCGTGCTCGGCCAGGCGACGAGGAGCCTCGTGCTGGTGACGACCAACGAGCCGTTGCGCACGCTGCACCCGGCGCTCGCGCGTCCCGGTCGCTGCCTCGCCGAGGTGGAGTTCCGCGAGCTCGAGCGCGAGGAGATCGTGCGCTGGTGCAACGAGCGCGATATCCCCGCGCCGGCCGCTCGCACGGTGGCGCTGGCCGACCTGTTCGCCCACGCCGAGGGCCGCACGCGGGCCAGGCCGGAGCAGCAGTTCGGCTTTGCCGCTGCGGTATGACCCTAGCTGGAAGCCGCGACATGACAGACAACCATCTAGAGGGGCCGGCCGGAGCCGGCCCCGTGGACAGGTCGGTTGACGGCGAGCTGCGGGTGTGGCTCGACGACGATCTCGTCGATCGCGCTGCGCCGGTGGGATGGGTGCACGTCACGACCGCGCCGGAGGCGATCGAGCTGCTCGACGCGGGGTGCGTTGTTGAGCTCTCGCTCGACCACGATCTTGGCGACGACGAGCGCTTCGGCCGCGGCGTCGACGTGGTCGACTGGCTCGCGGAGCAGCACGTGGTTCACGGCTGGATGCTGTGGCCCCGCGACGGGATCGTGATCCACTCGGCAAACCCGGCCGGGCGCGACCAGATGGTCCGCGCGATCGAGAACTATGCCTCCCGTGGCGTCAAGGTGCATCGCGCGTACACCCCCGGCGGCAAACCGCGGCTTACCTTCTCGCGCGCGACTGAGCCACGTCGCCGGCCGGCACCGCCGCGGCGGTCGCACCTCTACGGGCGAGACCGAGCGACGATCGTGCCGACGACCGCGAGCAGCACCAACCCCACGAGCACCACGGTCGACCGGGACAGCGCGCCGAAGAACAGCGCAATCGCCAGCGTTCCGATGAACGAGCCGCCGTGGCTGCGCAGCCACAGCTTGCGCGCCCAGCGGTACTCGGCCCGGGTGCGATAGTCCTCGGGCCGCGGCGGGCCGGGTCTTGGCTCTGCCATCGACGGCGAGTCGCCGCCGCGGCGCCAAACCTGACCGCGCGTTTGTGAGACGCTTGCGCGGATCTGAGCCGATGGCCGAGATGTTCCCCAGAGAGCTGCTGCCGGACGAGGTCAAGAGCAACGGCGAGCGAAAGACCTTCGACGCCCTGAGGGACCGGCTCGGCGATGCCTGGCAGGCGTATCACTCGGTGAGCTGGGTCGCGCGCGATCCCGGTAAAGGATCCATCGACGGGGAGATCGACTTCGTCGTCTGCCACCCCGAGCATGGCGGTTCTCTGCCTCGAGGTGAAGGGTGGCAGCGTGGAGAGCCGCAGCGGCGCGTGGTACGGCGTGCGCGACGGCGAGCGCACGCGGATCAAGGACCCGTTCGTGCAGGCGCTCGATCACCGCTATGCGCTTGAGCGCCACATCGCGGCCGCTGACGGCAAGGACGCGAACGGGTGGCTCATCGGCCACACGATCGTGCTGCCGGACGTGACCGTGCACAAACTGGCGCTCGCGCCCGACGCGCCGCGCGAGCTGATCATCGACCGGACCGACCTGCGCGACCCCGAGGCGGCTATCGAGCGTGTCGTCGACTATCACCGCGGCGCGCGCGAGCGCTGCCACGCGCCGGGATTCGACGGGGCGGCGACGCTGCGCGAGCTGCTGGTGCCGTCGGTGACCCTGCACGTGCCGATGGCCGAGCGCTTTCTCGAGGCCGAGGAGCAACTCATCCGCCTCACCGCCGAACAGGGCCTGCTGCTCGCGCGCCTGGCGAGGACGAAACGGCTCGCGGTCACCGGCTGCGCGGGGTCCGGCAAGACGATGCTCGCGGTGGAGCACGCCAGGCGCCTTCAGGAGGCGGGCACGGAGGTGCTGTTCGTGTGCTTCAACCGCGCGCTGGTCGAGCACCTGCGCACGCGCGAGTCCAACAGCGGCATCGCGTTTTACACATTCCACGGACTCTGCACGCACCTGGCCCATCGCGCGGGCGTGGAGCTCCCGACCTACGAGCAGGGGGAGGCGCCACCGGAGTTCTTCGAGCGCGACCTGCCCGAGGCGCTGGTCGCGGCCGCGGCGGAGCTCGGGCAGCAGTACGGCGCGCTGCTCGTGGACGAGGCCCAGGACCTTCAAAACGACTGGTATGAGGCGCTGCTGTGCCTGCTCGACGACGAGAGCAAGGCGAGCGTGTGGCTGTTCTTCGACGACAACCAGCGCATCTACGAATCGGGCTTCACCCCTCCCGAGGGCTTCCTCCAATACGAGCTGACCGTCAACTGCCGCAACACGCAGGCCATCCATCGCGAGGTCATGAAGCTCTACCGCGGCGCGGTCGTCCCCGACGTCCTCGGCCCGCCCGGCGACCCGGTCGAGCTGCTCCACAGCGAAGACCAGGCGGCGACGGTGTCGGGCGTGATCGAGCGGTTGTGCGGCAAGGAGGAGGTGCCTCCCCAGGACGTGGTCGTGCTCTCCGCGCACGGCTGGGAGAACTCGACGGTCCGCCGCGAGCTGACCGGCGGCTACACGTTCACGCGCAAGCGCGGCGAGCTCGGCAAGAGGATCCACTTCTCCTCGATCCGCGCGTTCAAGGGACTCGAGTCGCTGGTGGTGATCCTGTGCGAGCTCGAGGACCTCGACGGCGAGACATATGACCAGCAGCTCTACGTGGGGATCTCCCGCGCGCGCAGCCACTGCATCATCGTCGCGCCGCCGGCGCCGCAGCCGTAGGGGCCCGGACGCGATCCGCTGTCAGGGAGCCGCGACTTCGCGCGACTGAGCTTGCGTGACGAACGACGCCTCCCTCGCCCCGCCCGACTTCAGGGCCACCGTTGCGAACGGCCGGCTCACAGTGGTGCGCTGGTATCCGCAGCTGATGGCCCCTTGGGGACCGGCGACAGCGCACTTTGCAGCGCGCGAGCGCGCCGGCGTCGCGGTGGCGGATCTGACAGTGATACGCGAGCCCGAGTCCTTGCTCGAGCTGGTGGTGCGGTTCCTCAGCACGGGCGGCCGAACGGACGCGCGCGCGGCGATCATCCGCTGGGCGAGCACCCTCGGCTACGCGCGTGTGTGGTTCCCCGACGACGTCGTGGACCTCGTCGGCACAGCGGTGCCGCCGGCGGGCGAGGCGAGCACGCGGTGCAGCTCCTGCGACGCGCGCTGGCACGACGGCGCGCCGGAGTTCTGGCTGCACGTCCGCGCCATGGGCAACTTCCCGATCTGCTGTCCCCTGTGTGGCGCGGACATGCCGCAATGGGTGCTCGGGCCGTCGCGGAAGGACCGTGAGGACGAGTTCGAGCGGTCGACTGGCGGGGATCTCGAACACGAGCCGTCGCAGCCCCGGCAGGCCGCAGCTCCAGCGGCCGATCGCGACTCCGCAGGATCCGACGCGAGACGCTAGCGTCGCGTCAGATCACGCCAGCTGGAGACGACCTCACGTTCGACCCCGAACGGCCTTGAGCTTTAACCCACGACCAGACCATGAGCTCGACCTGCTCTCTGACGAGAAGCTCATCGCGTACCTCCGCGAAGCATCGAGCGCGGGCGACGCTGCCGCTGCGAAGCGCGCGCTGGCGATCCTCGTGTACGGCTATGCGAGCCTGGTCGAGCGTCGGATGGCGCTGCGCGTGCCTCGCTGGGCGGCCGAGGACGCGGCGCACGACGCGCTCGTGCGCGCAATCGCGTCGGCCTTCGACGGCACCTCCGAGGGCGAGTTCCGCAGCTGGATGGGCACGATCATCGAACGGACCGCCGCCGACTGGTTTCGCAAGCGCGACCGCCGGCCGCAGGAGGCGCCGCTTCCGAGCGAGCACCTCGGCAGCGAAGAGGTTTGGGGCGAGGAGCCGGCAACCGCGAGCGAGGCCGGCGCGGTCGAGCTGCAGATCATTGTCGATGGGGTGATGGAGCAGCTGAGCGCACCTCACCGGTTGGTGGTCGAGCTGCACGTGTTCGACGGGCTGCCCGCGTCGGAGGTGTGCGAGCAGGTCGAGGGGATGAGCCCTGACAACGTTGCGCAGGTGGCCTCGCGCTTTCGCAAGCGGCTTCGCGAGGCGCTCGAAGCGGCAAATGAGCAGGGCGTCCCATGAGCACCGTGGAGCGTTTGCTGGCTGAGTACATGGAGGAGCACCGCCGCAGCGGCGACGCCGACCCGCTGGTCTACCTCGAGCGCGCGTCGCCTGAAGACCGCCGCGAGCTGACGGCGCTGATCGACGCCTTCCTCGCGCGCGCTCCGCGTCGAGCGTTCGACGAGGCGGCGTTCCGCGAATCGCGTGCCGAGGCGACGGTGGAGGCGCTCGAGCGCTCGATCGCCGGCGCCGCCGGTCTGTGGCCGGCGCTGCTGCCCGGGCTGCGGGCGCGCGCAGGCCTCAAGCGTCGCGAGCTCGTCGAGCGCCTGGCGGCGGCGCTCGGAGTGCAGCAGCGCCAGGCGAAGGTCGAGCGCTACTACCACGAGATGGAGTTGGGCCTGCTCCCGGCGGCAGGCGTCTCCGACCGCGTGCTCGAGGCGCTGGCGAAGCTGACAGGCTCGACGGCGACGGAGCTGCGGAAGGCGGGCAGCACCCTCGGCGCCGCAGGCGAGAGCCGGGCCACGGCGCTTGCGTTCGCGCGCACCGTGCACGCGGACGCGGTCGCGGCGACACCGCCCGCCGACAGCGCAGGCCGGCGAGGAGCAGTGGGACGAGGTCGATGAGCTCTTCCGCGGCGCCGGCTGATGTCAGGTCTCAAGGCGCGGTCCGACCAGCACTGAGCATGACGTCGCGGCGTGATCAGCTGGCACTCGTGCGCTTCGCGGTCCAGGCTCGCGACTGGCGCCTCGTGGAGCTGCTCGCGCAACTGCTCGCCCGCGAGTCGCCCGGCTGGCTGGGTGTGGCCCACCGCGCCTACGCGACCCTCTCGGCGCGCCTGCGCCTCGACGGCGACTCGTTCTAGGATCGTCCGGCATGGAGGGTGCCGAGCAGCGAGCCGAGCGCTTCCTGGCGGGGATCCCGAGCTTCATCTGGGACGGCCGCTCGCTTCCGGTGCCGATCGAGGACATCGCGGACAGCCATGTCGGCCTGCTCGTGCGCGACGTCGAGGATCTCTCCACTGCCCCCGGAGCACCCGAGCTGTCGGCCGGCCAGGCACTGTCGGGGCTGCTGCTGCCCGACCGCGGCGAGATCTGGGTGAACGCCCTCGAGGCACGCGAGTGGCCCCCCCGCCGGCGCTTCACGATCGCGCACGAGCTCGGGCACTGGCGGCTTCACCGCCACGCCGACGACGGCGTCTACTGTCGGGCGTCGGCGATCGACGCCGACGATGACGCCGACCGCCCGCCCCTGCCTCCGCGCGAGGAGGAGGCCAACACATTCGCGGCCGCGCTGCTCATGCCGGCCGATCTCCTACGCGAGCAGTACGTGGCGTGCGACCGCGACTTCAACCGGCTCTGCCGGAAGTTCGACTCCTCGGGCGCTGCGATGGGCCGCCGCCTTCACGCCGTGATCTGAGCAGCGGGTCCTCGGCCCGTCAGATCGCGCCCCGGACCGTCAGGACCCGGCGGCCACGCGCGACTGGCGTCCGCGTGAGCCATCAAGAGACAACCGCCCCGTCGCGATTCAGAGCGATAATCGCCGCCGGGCGGCTCACGATCGCCGCGTGGCACCCGCAGCTGCTGTTGCCGCGCGGCCCGAAAGCCGTGCCGTTCCGTGCGTGCGAGTACCGCGGCGTGGCCATCGCGGAGCTGACGATCATCCGCGATCCAGCGGAACCCCTGGAACTGATCGTGAGCTTCCTGACCGCGGGCGAGCAGGCGGGCGTACGCGACACGATCTTGCGCTGGGCGACTGCGCTCGGCTACGCGGGCGTGTGGCTCGGAGACGAACTGATCGAGATAGTCGAGGAAATCGTCTCGCAAACGGAGCTCGCATGGACGCAGTGCCTGTGGTGCGGCACGTGCTGGGAGGAGCACAAGCGGGAGTTCTGGAGCGTTGTCCGCGACGTGGGCTTCTTCCCGATGACGTGCCCGCTGTGCGGGTGCGATCTCCCGCAATGGGAAGTCGACCCCGAAAGCACGCAGCCGTGAGCGCGCGTTCAGCGCCTCATGTCAGGAGCGCACGCCGCGGCGCGACCTCACACACATGAGCGCAGTCACCGCCGTTTACACACTCGGAAGCCCGCAGGTCGCAGGAGCACTCGCGGTCTACCCCGTCTTCGGCCCGCCGCCCAGCCTGCGCTACCACGGCCTCGCGGCGGCGCTCGAGCTGCGCGCATTCGTCAAGGAGCTCGACCACGGCGCAAACGTGCGGGAGGTGGCCATCCAGAACCCAACCGACCTTCCCATCCTGATCTACGAGGGCGAGCAGATCACCGGGGCGCAGCAGAACCGCAGCTTCGACGTATCGGTGCTCGTGCCGGCGAAGTCGGCGATCCCAGTACCGGTCAGCTGCATCGAGCACGGCCGCTGGGACGAGGCGCGCCGCGCCGAGCCATTCACGGCCTCCGGGCACGCCGCGGACCCCGCGCTGCGATCGATCAAGCGCGCCGGAGCAAACGCGGCAGGCTATCGTGGGCGGCCCGACCAGCAGCGGGTGTGGTCGGAGGTGGGAGACCGGCTTGACGCGTTTGGCGTGGAGTCGAGGACTGACTCGCTGCAGGACGTGTTCGCGCAGCGACGCGACAGGCTCGAGGAGCTCACCCGGCCGCTCACACCGCTCGGGGGCCAGATAGGCGCGGTCGTCGAGATCAGCGGCCGGCCGGTGGCACTCGACCTGGTAAGCCGGGCAGATGTGTTCGCCAGGCTCGCACCGGCCCTAGCGAGCGGCTATGCGCTACAAGCCATGAACGCGCCGGCCGCGAAGCCGAACCACGACAGGGCCGAGCGCTTCCTCGCAAAGGCAACGGCCAGCCAGCGTGACTTCGCTGCCAATCAGGGCCTCGGCAACGCGTTCGCGATCGAGCGCAGCCGCATCGTCGGCGCTGGCGTAGAGCACGACGGCGAGCTGATCGCACTGTCGGCCTTCCGGCGAGAGCAGGCGCCTCGTTGAGCGTCCCGAGCGCCGGCGCGGGTAGCTCCTCGGATGTGTCGCCGGGACAGCCTCTGACCGGAAGGTTTGTGGACGCGCTCGGATACGCGGCGCTGCTGCACCTGCGCCAGGAGCGTAAGGGGAGCGGCGTCCCTTACGTCGGCCACCTGCTGGGCGTGTGCTCGCTGGTGCTCGAGGAAGGCGGCAGCGAGGACGAGGCGATCGCAGCGCTGCTTCATGACGCAGGCGAGGACCAGGGAGGGAAGCAGACACTGGCTGCGATCCGCGAGAAATACGGCGAGCACGTCGCCGAAATCGTTGAGGCGTGCAGCGACACGCTCGCCGACAGCAAGCCCGACTGGCGCGTGCGCAAGGAGGCGTACCTAGCCCATCTCGAGGAGCAGCCGCGCTCGGTCCTGCTGGTCTCGCTGGCCGACAAGCTGTTCAACGCCCAATCAATCCGGCGGGATCACCAGCTCGTCGGGGACGAAGTGTGGAACCGCTTCAAGGTCGGCCGTCAGGAACAGCTCTGGTACTACGCAAGTTTGCGTGACAAGTTCACGGGGCTGCTGCCGGAGAGCCGAATGACGAGAGAATTCGCTTCCGCGGTGCAGGAGCTCGCACAGCTCGACGCCGACGAGCGCGGCTAGCCAAGCTTGTGCGCATGAGCCGCAGTAGCTCTCGCAGCAGATCGGAATCGCTCAGAGCCAGTGTGCTTCGCACATTGTCGGGAATCACCATCGAGGAGTGCGGGATGTGCATCACCGCAAACGGGCCGGGAGCGGCTGGTGCAGCTTGGCTGATGGTCATGTCAGCATCCTGCAGCACAACGTGACCTCCCGTAGGGGACACCTCGCTCATGACGCTCAAGACCTTTATCGACGACGACCACGGCTACCTAGCTTGGATCGCCGAGAACCCGGAAGGACTTGGCTTGCATCCGTGGACGCATCGGCCGGCTAACTGACGGCCTCGGCTCCCCCCTAACCGTCAGTGCTACCGGGGAAGAGGGAGGGGAAGTAGGGGATCCCCGGAGCCGCCCGGCCCGGACAGCGTGACGGCGGCACCGGACGGCAGGCGGGCTCGGACTCGACGCACGCCGCATTGACGCGCCAGCCCGCGTCAAGACGGTGCGACTACCGCTCAAGAAGCAGAAGGTCACAAGACGGCGAATCGCCAACGGTGGCCGACGATTCGACGGCTCGGCGCTGGGGCTTGATTTGGCACCCGCGTCGTTGGGTGCCGCTATCGGGCCCCGTCTGAGCCCTCCAACGTGGTCGGGCACTGGGGGTCCCGCATGGGCTGAGCGACGACCTGGAGATCGACCGAGCAGTGTGCGACGTTCTCTGGGCTCGTCGGCTCTCGTCACAGCTCGGGCGCTTACGGTCGCTCTGTGGCGCTGATTCGCGCACGTGCGCGCGTTACGCGCACCGGTCTGGACTCTGAGCGGGCGTGGCCGGTGTCGGCTGCGTTTACGGTCGCTGTGTGTCTAGTGCCGGGAGTACCCGTGTTGTTCGGCTTTTCGCGGCATGTCGAGCGTGGATAGGCGCTCAGCTGTACCGACACGCTCGCTTTCGCGAAAAGCGGGCGCGATTTCGGCGTGGGCGCGGACGACTGCGTCTCGGGGCATGAAAATGACTCTCGAGGGCCGTTGTTCTGGTCCGGCCGTTAGGGTCCGGTGACCGGGACAGGGGCTCTCAGGGAGAACGCATGGTGGGTAGGCCGATTGTTGGACGATGGGGCTGTTTGAGCCCGGGCTTTTCGGTGGCCGCCCCTGCGACTTGTCCGGTTGCGCTGCGAGCGCGGATCCGTTGGTGTCGTTTGCCCACGGCGTCTCCCATCCTGTCGAGAGCGTTCAAGGAGTACAGTGATGAGATCGGTCGGCGTTGGATGTGCATCTGGATTTCTGCGAGGTCGCGATCGTCGAGGATGGTGAGGTTCGCTCGGCCGGTCGGATCGAGACCAAGCCGGAGCAGATCGAGTTGTTCGCTGCAGTTTGGCCCCGGATGATCGGGTGGCGCTCGAGGTGACGGGGAACGCGTGGGAGATCGCGCGGATTATCGAACCGCACGTCGCGCAGGTGCTGGTCGTAGCCCGAGCGATACGGGCATCCGCCAGGCCCGCGCGAAGACTGACCGCCTTGACGCAAGGACGCTCGCGAGGCTGTTGGCGGCCGGGTCGCTGGACGGGGTGTGGATGCCTGACCGGTGGACGTGGGTTATGCGCCGGCGCCTGTCGCGTCGCTCCAGCTCGTGTGGGCGCGCAGCCGGGCCAAGAACCAGATCCACGCGGTGCTGATGCGCCAGCTGGTCGGCCGCCCGCCGTTCGCAGACGTGTTCGGCGTCAAGGGCCGGAGTGGCTCTCGCGGGCTGCAGCTGGCGGAAGAGGAGTGAGAGACGGTCAACGCGCGATGCGCCAGATCGAGTTCTTCGACTCGGAGATCAGAGAGGTCGAGCGCCTGATCGCTCAGGCGGCCCTCGAATCGGGTGAGATCAAGCGGCTGATGAGCGTGCCCGGGGTGAACGTGATCGTCGCCGCGAGCTTCATGGCAGCGATCGGTGACATTCACCGTTTCGAGAGCCCGCGCAAGCTCGCCGGCTACCTCGGCCTTGATCCGCGGGTGCGCCAGTCCGGCGCAGGGCCCGCGACGCACGGGCACATCTCAAAGCGCGGCTCGACCAGGGCGCGCCACGCGCTGGTCGAGGCGTGCTGGACGACGGTGCGCCAGCCCGGGCCCCTTCACGCCTTCTATCGAGCGCATCCGCGCGCGGCGCGGTCACTCTGTGGCGATCGTCGCCGCCGCCAGAAAGCTCGCGTGCCTGTTCTGGTGTCTGCTCACGCGCGAAGAGGACTACGCCTACCAGCAGCCATCGCTGACCAAGAAGAAGCTCAGGCGCCTACAGATCACCGCCGGCGCGCGAGCGCTACACACCCGAGGCCGCCGGCATCTGCAGCGCCAACGACGCGGTCCGCGAGGCCGAGCGCGAGCTCGCCCACCAGGCCGAGGTCGCCTACGCGCGCACCGTTAGTGACTGGCATGCCACCCAGAGCGGTGAAGGTGGGCGCGAGTGTGACACCGGGGCGCGCATCAAAGAAACCCCTAAAGGGTGAAGCTGCGCGGCAGACCACAAGCCCCTGACGTCTGCGCTTCGCTACGTCATCGGCTCGCGCCCAGAACAACGATCCCACATAACGGGGCCGTCCTGCAAGCCACCGCCAGCAGCGGTCGGCGAGGACCCCACGAGGGCGAAAACTCGCACGGACTGGCGCCCGCTCGAGCCAAAGCGAAGCCACAGGAGCCGATCTGCACGCCCTGCGAGCGAGCGTCCGCGACCGATCCGACGGAGGAGATCGTCGCAAACTGCGAGCGAAACAAAGCCCCAGCCCCCTTGTTTTTCATCCGTCGTCCTACGTAGGAGCATAAACCGCGTCCGCCGAGGCGCTCGCATCCGCGCGAAAGCACAAGCGCGTGACTGGGCCAAGCGGCGCTGCCCTAGCGCCTACGTCTCCTCTCTCACCGGACCAGGAGACTCTCGACGTGCTAACGACGACGTCTCGACTCCACCAGCCACGATGCGTCTGGGATGACACGAGCGACACCCAGCGGCCGACGGCACGCTCATAGCCGAGTAGCGATGGTCGGCGACGTACGGGTGCTAGCCGCCGGGCGGGACAACCACCGTTGTCGCCGGCTGACGTCGGCCCTGATCACCGTCTAGCCTCTTCTGGCGATGGCAGACGCCAGCGCACCGGGAGAGATGTCGCCGGAGCAGGCCGATGCGACGATCACCAGCAGGTCGTATGTCGCACTGCTGATCGCTGTCGCAGTGGTCGGCGTGATCGTCGCGTTGGCGGCCTGGTTGTATGTGGAGGGCATCTACCAGATCCAGCAGGAGCTGTTCACCCACCTTCCGAACGCCCTCGGCTATCAGCACGGGCCGCCGAAGTGGTGGTACCTGCTGGTCCTCGGCCTGGCCGGAGTGCTCGTCGCGCTCGCGATCGCGCGGCTTCCGGGAGATGGTGGTCACATACCTGCAAAGGGTCTGTCCGCGAGCGGGCCGTCGGGTCCGAACGTCCTTCCGGGGGTCATACTGGCCGGCCTGGCGACCACCGGCTTCGGGCTGGTACTGGGGCCTGAGGGGCCGCTGATCGCATTGGGTGCGGGCGTCGCGACGCTGATGATCACGATCGCGCGCCGGGACACGCCACCGCAGGCGTTGATGGTGATCGCCGCCGCGGGCAGCTTCGCGGCGCTCGCGTTCATCTTCACCTCGCCGTTGATCGCGGCGGTGATCCTGATCGAGGCGACCGGGCTCGGCGGCCCGAAGCTCCGGGTCGTGCTGATCCCGGGCCTGCTCGCCGCCGGGATCGGGACGCTGGTCTCGATCGGGATTGGCTCGTTCACGGGGCTGAGCACGAGCGCGTACGCCCTCGGCCCGCTTCCGCTGTCCTCGCTGGCCCGTCCGACCGTGGGGGAGTTCGGGTGGACGATCGCCCTGGCGATCGTGATCGCCGTCGTGACGGCCGGGATCATGCGCGGCGGCATGTTCACCTACGGGTTCGTATCGCGCAGGCAACTGCTGTTCTGGCTGCCACTGATCGGGCTGATCGTCGCCGGGCTCGCGATCGGTTTCTCGGCGGCCTCGGGCAAGAGCGTCAACAACGTCCTGTTCGACGGTCAAGCCCAGCTGCCCGGACTCGTCCAGCACGCGGGCGCGTGGTCGCTCGGAACGTTGGCCCTGCTGCTCCTGTGCAAGGGGATCGCCTACGGCCTGTCTCTGGGCAGCTTCCGCGGTGGCCCCACGTTCCCGGCGATCTTCCTGGGCGCGCTGGGTGGGATCATGGTCTCGCAACTACCCGGGTTTCCGGAGACCGCGGGTGTCGCGGTCGGGGCCGGCGCCGCCGTCGCCGCCGTCCTGAGGCTCCCACTGTCCGCGGCGGTAATCGCGACGCTGCTGACCAGTCATACCGGTGACGGAGTCGGACCGCTGATCATCGTCGGGGTCGTGGTTGCCTACGTCGTGACGCTGCTGCTCTCGCGCGGGCCCAAGAGCCACAGCATGGCCGAGCCCACGCCCGCACCCACTTCCCCGGCTTCGCCGAGCCCAGCGCCCGAGCCCGTGCCCGAGCCCGAGCCCGAGCCCGCCGGAGTCTCCTAGCGCGACCGGCCAAAGCCGCCCCGACTCGACCGGAAGGGGCGGCCGCGCGGCACTCACGACCGCTGTCGTGAAAGAGCGAGCGCGCCAATCGACCGCTTCGAGACTGCCGAGTTGGACGAGCTCCAGGGGTCAACGCTCCGACGCGCGAGACGCTCGCTCCGCGATGGTGAAGGAGGCGTCTGCCGAGCCTCAAGTCGGACTACCGAGATTCGTCCGCAGCGAGCGTCTCATTCCCTCGCTGGAAGATGACCGCTTTCGGCGCAAAGGGGCAGCCATGGGGTCACATAGGTGCCTGGATCGGGTCGACGGCCGCGGCGCGACCGGTGGACTACTAAGGGCTTGCAGACCGCATCGTACGCCTTGCAGTACATCGCGCCGCGATATAGTGCTCGGCCGGCAAATGACTTCGAGCGTGGACTGCTAGGGTCCTCGCTGTGTGCGAGAGCCTTCGAGAAAACAATGTGCGGAGGTTGGAGGTAGCAGCCATCGTCACGCGCCGATCACGCCCGTGACGCAGCTCATCGTCCAGCAGGTTGTGCCCAACCTGTTCGCCGTCCCCGGCAGCAGCTTCGACTGAGAGACCAGGTAGCCGCAGCGCGCCGTCCTTTAGCGAAGGTCGCGTCCCATCCAAGACAGCTGCTGGCCCTGGCAACTCGTCGATGCTCGCATCACTTTCGACCACCGCGCTCCGTTCCGACGCGAGGAGGCGTCTCGATCGTCGAGCTGGAAATCCGTCGCGATGAGCCGCGAGCGCTGGATGGCACTCTGCTTCGCGAGCGGGTCTACGTGTTTCCTGATCGGCCCGTTTCCGGGATACGCAAGCCTTGTCGGAGACACTGCCGACGCGGTCACTTTCTTCATCGGTTCGATCCTGTTCACGGTCGGCGGGGTGCTTCAGAGTGCTCTTGCCTGGCCCGCCCGTCACGCGAACGATTCCGGTAGCGCGGCCTGGCGGGCCGCCGTAATCCAGTCGGCCGGCACCCTGTTCTTCAATGCGACCACCTACAGGGCGTTGGAAACGGCCCTGTCCAGCCCGGAGTACAACAGGCTCGTCTGGCGGCCCGACGCGCTCGGCTCCGCCTGCTTTCTCGTGTCCGGAACGATTGGCTACCTCGCCTCCCCTCGCCACGGCTGGCGGCCAGCACGCGCCGCTCGCGGCTGGTGGGAGCCGTCGGTCAACCTGCTGGGATGCATTTTCTTCGGCATCTCAGCGATCGCCGGCCACGTCGTCCCGAGCTCCGGCTCGATGCTCGACCTAGCGGCGGCAAACTGGAATACCGCCCTCGGTGCGGCGTGCTTCCTGGCGTGCGCTACGGCCACCCTGCTCACGGGACGGACACTGAAGTCCCAGCGGCTGCGCCGCCTTCACGAGCTCGAGCGGGAGGTCGAGCGAGGTAACAGAAGCGCTAACAAACAAGCTGTGCCGTGTGCCGCGAAGATCGCCAGCGAGAGTTTCCCCGCCGAACAAGAGCGAGCGTCTCGACAGCCGAGCCGCAAACGGCCGGCTTGGACGAGGGGGAGCAGCGACGGCCGAGGTGAGCGAGACGCCTGCTTCGCGCAGGCGTAACCGAGCGTGGCGAGCATGCGCTGGCACAAGTGGAGCTCGTCCAAGGCGGTAGCGTCGGGTCCGGTGGTCGCCTGCCCGCTTGGCTGCGGAAGCGGCGGTCAGGGGCGACTGGACGCCTGCCTTCGAGGCTCGTGATCTTTGTGCCACACGCCACGCAAATCTTGGAGCTCGAGGTGTAGGCTCGGATGCCTCATAAGACGGCCATTCCGGCGGTCGTCTCAAGGACCTAAAGGGGAGGCGCTGATGAGCGCGACAGAGATTGATGGGGCCAAGCTCGAAGCCTTTATGGGGCAGGCGGTAACCGACATGGGTGCGATCATCAGCGCGCCGCTCATGTTGATCGGCGAGAAGCTCGGCCTGTACAAAGCGATGGCCCATGCCGGACCGCTGACATCACAGGAGGTGGCGGGGCGCTCTGGCGCGGCTGAGCGCTACGTTCGCGAGTGGCTCGGAAACCAGGCGGCTGGTGGCTACGTCACATACGACCCCGCGAGCGACCGCTACACACTGCCCGATGAGCACGCACTCGCACTCGCCGACGAAGAGAGCCCGTTCTACATCCTGGGCGTCTACGACTCGGTTGCGTCCTTGTACGCCGACGAAGATCAGATTCTCGAGGCCTTCCGCAGCGGCGAGGGAATGGGCTGGCACGAGCACGATCACCGGCTGTTCCGCGGGACCGAGCGATTCTTCAGGCCCGGCTACCGCGCCCACCTGGTCGGCGAGTGGATTCCGGCTCTGGATGGAGTGCAGGAGAAGCTCGAACGCGGTGCCAAGGTCGCCGATGTCGGCTGCGGCCACGGAGCGTCAACGATCATCATGGCGGAGGCGTTCCCCAACTCCGAATTCTTCGGCTTCGACTATCACGCACCGTCGATCGAACGCGCGCACGAGGCGGCGAAGGAAGCGGGCGTCGATGATCGGATCACATTCGCGACGGACGCGGCAAAGGAATATCCCGGGCACGGCTACGACCTCGTGTGCGTGTTTGACTGCCTGCACGACATGGGCGACCCCGTCGGCGCCTCGCGGCACGTCCTGGAGACGCTCGATTCGGACGGCACCTGGATGATCGTCGAGCCGTTTGCGAACGACCGCGTCGAGGAGAACCTCAATCCGGTGGGTCGCGTCTTCTACGGCGCCTCGACTGTGATCTGCACCCCGGCGTCGCTCTCCCAAGAGGTTGGCCTCGCGCTGGGAGCGCAGGCTGGCGAGGCGCGGCTGACCGAGGTTCTCGAGAGACGGGGGATTCACGCGCGTTCGCCGCGCGACCGAGACGCCCTTCAATCTGGTCCTGGAGGCACGACCGTAGCGCCTGTTTTTGAACATTGCGAGCGTGAGCCAGCACGGCGTCGCACTTGCGCAAAGGACGACGGATGAAAATCAAGGGGCCGGGGCTATGTTTCGGCCGCACTTTGCGACGATCTCGGCCATCGGATCGGCTGTGGACTGTTCTCGTAGAGCTCCAGATCGGCTTCTGCGGCCCCAGATCGGGGAGATGGTTGCTCGACGAGCGTGATGCGCGAGGGTTTCACCCGCGCGGGGGCGGCGCCGGCACGCTGGGCGACGTGTTGTAGGACCGACCGTTATGTGAGATCGTGGTTGTGGGCGCGAGCCGATGACGTAGCGAAGCGCAGACGTCAGGGGCTTGTGGTCTGCCGCGCGGCTTGGCCCTTCGAGGGCCCACTTGATGCGTGCCCCGGTGTCACACTCGCGCCCACCTTCACCGCCTGGTGGCATGCCAGTCGCGCACCGTGCGCGCATAGGCGACCTCCCCTTGGCGAGCGAGCTCGCGCTCGGCTTTGCGGACGGCGTCGTTGGCACTCCAGATGCCGGCGGCCTCGGGTGAGTAACGCTCCGCGCCGGCGGCGATCTGGAGGCGCCGCAGCTTCTTCTTGGTCAGTGACGGCTGCGCGAAGGCGTAGTCCTCCTCGCTCGTCAACAGGTGCCAGAACAGGCAGGCGAGCTTGCGCGCGGCCGCGACGATCGCCACAGAGTGCCCCCGGCGTGCGCGGATGCGCTGATAGAAGGCGTGCAGCGGGCCGGGCTGGCGCACCGTCGTCCAGCACGCCTCGACGAGCGCGTGGCGCGCGCGGACCGAGCCCTGCTTTGAGATGTGTCCGTGCGTCGCGGGTGAGACGCCTGACTGGCGCACCCGCGGATCAAGGCCGAGGTAGCCGACGAGCTTGCGTGGGTTCTCAAAGCGGGTGATGTCACCGATCGCCGCCAGGAAGCTCGCGGCGACGATCACGTTAACGCCCGGCACGCTCATCAGCCGCACGATCTCCGCACAGCGAAGTGCCTCAGAGGCGATCAGCCGCTCGACCTCTGAGATCTCTGAATCCAGGAACTCGATCTGGCGCATGGCGCTGTTCACGGTCTCTGACTCCTCGGGCGCCAGCTGAAGCCCCGTAAGCCACTTGCGGCCTTTCACGCCGAACAAGTCGCTAACCGGCGGGCGACCGACGAGCTGGCGCATCAGCACCGCGTGGATCTCGTTCTTCGCTCGGCTTCGTGCCCACACCAGCTGTGCGCGACGCGACAGGCGCCGACGCATCACCCACGTCTGGCGGTCGGGCATCCAGACCGCGTCGAGTGACCCGGCCGCCAACAGCCTCGCCAGCGTCCTTGCGTCAAGGCGGTTGGTCTTCGCCCTGGCCTGACGGATCCCGGTATCGCTCGGGCTGACGACCAAGACCTGCGCGACGTGCGGCTCGATCAGCCGTGCGATCTCCCATGCGTTCCCTGTCACCTCAAGCGCCACCCGATCATCCGGCGCAAGGCTCCCCGCGAACAGTTCGATCTGCTCGGGCTTGGTCTCGACCCGGCCCGCCGAGCGGACCTCACCATCCTCGACGATAGCCACCTCACAGAAATCCAGATGCACGTCCAACGCAACCGACCTCATCACTACCGCTCCTTGCGCTCGCTCGACAGGACGAAAGACGCGCGGGCAAACGACACCGACGGATCCGCGCTCGAAGCGCAACCGGACAAGTCGCAGGGGCGGCCAATGAATCTCCCGGGCTCAACACGCCCATCGTCCAAGAATCGGCCTGCCCAACATGCGTTCTCCCCAAGAGCCCCTGTCCCGGTCACCGAACCCTAACTCGGGCCGGATCAGAACAACAACCCTCGAGCAGCATCTTCATGCCCCGAATCTCGATCGTCTTCCCGAGAGTTCGCGAGACTGCTCCTTAGCCATGGCGAAGCGAGCGTCTCGCTCGTCGGAGCACCGACGAGCGCTCGTCGTCCAAGCCAGGAGCGTGAGCGGCGTCCGCCGAGGCGCTCGCATCGATGCGAAAGCGATGCTGCCTGTTTGTGTTCTCTACAACGGCCAGATGGGGCTCGAGACCGAGCCGGGCATGGCCTTCTCCCACAGCCCGCCCAAGCGTTTCAGATCTCGCTCGTCCAAGTGGTCGAGCAGGAGCTCACGCACGACCGCGTGGTGGGTGACCTGCGCGGCACGCAGGCGGGCGAGGCCCTGCGGCGTAAGTCCCACGAATAGGCTGCGTCCGTCGGCCGGGTTGGCGCTCCGCTCCACCAGACCGATCTTCGCGAGCCGGTCGACCGATCTTGAGACCCCGCTGGGGCTCAGGTTGCGCCGCTCACCCAACTCCCCAATCGTGAGCGTGCCCCCGGGCGCACTGACGAGTGTGATCAGCACTCCGTAGGCGTCGACGCCGAAGCCGTGGTCGGCTTGCAGCCTGCGCTCGAGCTCTCGAAAGACCGTGGCATGCACCCGCAGCATGCCACGCCAAGCGTCGAACTCGCCGGGCGTGAACGGGTTTGGCTCGGGCGTTTCGTCGAGGTCGAGCGCGATCCGCGGTTCGGTCTCAAAACTACTTGACATCCGCAAATACTCTGGTGTACTGTTTGCGCACTGCAAATACCCTAGCATCCGCACGCGAGGGTTCACATAGGAGACGTGCGATGACGAGCACCATCACTGAGCACACGGTCCTGGGCGCGGACGAGGGTCTGCGGCTGCAGTCCGGCCCGGGACGAGACCTCGTCTTCAAGGTCACCGGAGAGGACACCGGTGGCGCCTTCGATTACTTCACCGTCGAAGTCGCACCGGAAGGCGGGCCCCCTCTGCACGTGCACCACAAGCAGGAGGAGACGATCCATGTCCTGAAGGGGCGTTTCAGGGTCAGGATCGGTGACGAGCTCTTTGAGCTCGATGAGCGCGGCTTCGCCCACATGCCATCGAAGATCCCCCACGCATTCCTCAACCTGACCGATGAGCCGGGCGAACTGATCATGGTCTTCACGCCCGGGGGCGGCCACCGTTTCTTCGAAGAGCTCGGGCCAGCGACGCGGAACGGAACGTCCGACCGCACTGAGGTCGCGGCGATCTTCGAGAGGCACGACATGTCACTACTGGGGCCGCCGCTGAGTGCCGACTGATCGCTGTCGCGCCGAACGGTGCCAACCCAGGCAGCGGCCGCGGGTGGGTCCTGCGCAGCGCGCTCGGACCTCGTCCGGCGCCCAATCCGCGATGCCGCATGCCCACCGAAGCGGGCGAGTCGCCGGGCGCAGGCGAGGCTAGCGCTCCGGGCGAAGACCAGCACGCGCCCCCGGAGCCCTGCCCGCTTTCGCTTAGCCCTGGCGAAGCAGGAGTCCGATGGTCGCCCGCCGGCAGCGGGTCGCGCACGCAATTGGCACCAGCCGGCGTCCCGGTGCCACAATCCCGGCGAATCGCGTCTAATCCCGTCGTGTCGAAGTCACTCAGCGGGTAGCCGCGAGCCCCCATCTGGCCTGGTAAATCCGGGCTTTACGGCCGGACCGCTCGGCCGCTTTGCAAGCAGGAGGTCACCGGTTCGATCCCGGTTGGCTCCATGCGCGCCACAGATAGTTGCCGCATCCGAACCCTCCCACGCGAGGTTCGACGGAAGCGCTGTTGTAGTGCGTACCGCAGAACTCGGCCCTCCTGACCGTCGTCCCACCGCTTCCATCTGTGGGCCTGCGCCGACTGGCTAGAGCCGGTGGGGCTGCGAGCTCACCGAATGGGGACGAACCGCTTCATCTTGCCGCTGCCCAGTCGCGGTATCGAGTCCACCGAGTGGACAGTCACGCGGGCCTGCGCCAATCCGACCTTGTCTAGTGCCGCGATGACGCTCGCTGCGAGAGCGTCGCGGTCGATGGGCGTGTTATGCCGGAGCAGGATCTTGGCGCCGTCCTTGGTCTGGTGGATCTGGTACTCCGTGACCGCGGGCTCGCGTACGAGCACGGAGCGAAACACGTGCGGGTGCACGCGTAGGTCACCGTCGTAGGCGAACTCGTCGTCGAGACGCCCCTGGATGTCGGCGACGCGGCGATGGGCCGAGCCGCAGCTACAGGTCTCATTCAGCATCACAACCTGGTCGGTGACCTCGTAGCGGATGAGGGGCTGCAGAGCGTTCGCGAGGTTGGTTACAAAGACCTTGTGCGAGTGCACACCCGGCGGAACGGGCCGCCCGTGTACATCGACGGCCTCGACAATCACCTGGTCGTCGGCGAGGTGCATCCCCGGCTCCGCAAAACAGCCGATGCCAACAATCCCCGCCTCGGAGGTCCCCCACATGTTCGCCACGGGAGCCGCCCAGAGCTGTTCCGCTGCCTCGCGAATCTCATCGAACAGCGGCTCTGCCATCGTCATGACCCGGCGCGGCCGAATTCTCAGCCGGCCGGCTCGCGCCTCAGCCACAAGCGCGGAGAGCATCGAGGGGTAGGTGGCAAGGCCGTCCCCGTCGATCTCGTTCAGCGCGTCTACGATCGCGGGCAGCGACAGCCCGATCGGGATCCGGTGGATCGGCACCGCGGAGGTGTCGAAGGTTTCTGCGCTGGCGGTGGTGAAGTGTGTTGCGTTGTTCGCCGCGACGACCATGCCGACGGGCGGTTTGGCCGCTAGTTCGGGATCCGACAGCCTGTCGGCGAGCTGCTGGCGAAGCGCGACGAGCCGCACCGCGGTCCATCCCTCCCAGTCCCAAACGAACACGCCCCGCACGCCGCTGGAGCCACCCGATGCGACGGCGTGCAGGTCCCCGAGGAAGTAGGCGTCGTTGCGCAGGTTCGCGATGTGATCATTCGCGGCTGCCAAGGTCACCCGGCGGTCGGTGACGATCCGGTCGAAGTTCTCCATCAGCTCGCGCCTTGTCCATCGTGGGCAGCGCGCTCAGTACGTCCTCATCGAGCGTCTGCTCGTCGACGTCTGCCAGACGCTCGCGATGCCATGGGGATCGTTCCTTGGCTACCGCCACAAGCTCGCGCAGCCGTCGAACGCGCTCCTGGCTCAGCCGCTCCGAAGTCCATCGCAGGCGCTCCAAGTGCCCGGGCAAGAGTTCCAGCATGTGCTGGACATGGCGCGCGCGCGTCGCCTCGTACCCGGACACGCCGGCTACCGTAGCCGACGACGCGTAGGCGAGCTTGGATCCGACGCTTCCGCTCGGAGCTCACGCGCCCGCATAGGCCCGCCGAGTCGACACCTGAACAACAACGCGTGGCAGCAGGGGCGAGCGGGGGCCCCGACCGTCCCGTAGGGGCCGGCACCCACGCGAGCTGAGCAAGTGCTTCACAAAGGCCGACTCGATTGGGCGCAGATCCTACGCGCGCGTTTTTAGTTTCAGCGTTTTCCCTGTCGCGACAGCTGTAGCGTTTGTGACAGACACGCGGAAGTAGTAGTAGGTCGTGGAACCGAGCCCGCTGATGCTGGCAGAGACCGCTACCGGCGCGGAGCCCGCGCCAGGAGATACCCCGCACGGGATGGTTTGCCCAAGCGTGGTCGTGGTCCCCCATTCGAATGTGCACTTGCTCACGGGAACACCGTTGGGGTTGACGGTGGCGTTCAAAACGGCTGACGACGCTGTGAGTTTGGTGGCCGATTTGGTCAGGACCGTCGGCGGAGGCGCGGCCCCGAACGCCCCGAGCCCGTTCGGAGTGCCAACTCCGCTGGGTCCGTCGAGGCCGATGGCTCCGTCGCACTGCGTCGCCCCCAGGCAGTCGAGGTCCCCGAAGTCTTCGTTGAGTTCCGGCTCACCGCAGGGCCCTGGTTCGACGCCGTCGCAGTACCCGTTGCCGCCGGCAGTGACGTCGTAGAGCGATGCCTGCCCGAGATGGGCATACAGGGTGGCCGCCGGGTAGGCCGCCCCGTGACTGCCGCCGGCGAGGCCGTACAGGGCGGCGATTAGGGGCGAGGACAACGAGGTCCCGCCGACTGTCACCCATCCCGTAGTCGCGGACGATGCGTATTTGTAGCTGGAGTAGATGTCAAAGCCCGTGTATGGGTCGCCTACCGCGGCGATGTCATTGTCGAGACGGCGTGTACCGCACCCGGTTGCCGCCCAGCCCGCCGCACCCTGCTGCCAGGCCGGCGCTTCGAACAACGTGCTGCACCCCCCACCTGAGGCGGCGAACTGTTTGAAGGCGGTACCCGACGGCGGACCGCTGTCGTTCCACACCGACTCCGCTTTGCGCGCGCCCGTACTCGTCAGCTTTAGCGACGTCCCGCCCACCGAGACAACTGTCGGCAGCGCCGCCGGCGCGTCGGGTACGCCCGGTGCGACCGCGACTTCGGCGAGGCGGTCCCAGTTGTGGTACCCGGAGTCGCCAGCGGCCGCCACGATCACGACTCCTGGGTGTTCGTAGGCGGACCGTTCTGCCGACGCCAGTTCGGTCTCCAGGCCTCCGTAGGAGTTCGACACCTCGGTCGCGCCCAGGGTCACCGCCTCGTTGACCGCGCTCGCGAGATCGGCGAAGGCTTCCGAGTTGGCCTCGACGAGTAGGATCCTGCAGTTGGGGCACGTGCTGTGCACGGTCTCGACGTCGAGCGCGATCTCAACGGTCCAGCCCGTTTTGTCAGCAGCAGGCAGCGCACTCGAGCTGCCCGTCTGCCCAACCTTCAAAAGGCAGCCGTTCCCCTGAGTGCACGCCGGAAGGCCGTAGTTCAAGTCGAACGTGGCGAGGTCGTTTTCGATATTGGGGTCGTCGTAGGCATCCACGATCCCGACCGTCTGTTCGCCGCCCCCGACCGATCCCGCATAGCCGTATGACTTCGAGAGGTCGGCCGGGGTCAGGCCGCCGGCTGGCCCGGTAGCGGCAGCACCGCTCGCGGGCGCATAAGGTTGTCCAAGAGCTGGCGCAGACGACGGGACGAGTGCCAGCACCAAGCAGCTCGCGGCATGCCGACGCGGCGCCGGGCAGAGTCTCCGTGCAGTGGCGTCGGCCGCGTTGGGACTCCTCAACTCGTCGCGCAGAGGAGCCGCGCCCACAGCAGCGACGTTCGCGAACAGCACCGCCAGCGCGACCAGCGCCCCGATCCCGAGTGGGCGCAACCGATCACCGGCGCGTGCCTCCCGGGATGCTGACATGCGTCGATCCTAAGCCGACCGGCGTGCACGTCACGTACATCTCGACGCATGTTCCCGCTAGGGGCGGTGCCGGCGCGATCCGGCTTGGCTCCATTTTTGCCGCGGCCCTACGCGTGCTCGGGCAGCCTGACATGGCGACCACGGAGCCGCGCTCCGCCGTCCCCAACAGGCGGGCAGAATCACGATGCTTGTGCACCGGAGCGGATTGACCCTCGACGGCGCAGTTGCGCCGAGCGGCGCGGGCACGCACCGGATTCTGGAAGCTTTATGGACGCCTCAGCCGCCCGGATCCGACCCACAGCCGCCCGCAAACCGAGCCTGAAACTCAGGAACCACCGTCAGACACCCGGATCCGACCCACAGCCGCCCGCTCTCGCGTGCATTTTGCAAGCAGGAGGTCACCGGTTCGATCCCGGTTGGCTCCACTCAAGTGAGCGCTGCAAGCAAGCTACTTTTCGTTCGGCGCAGCGGCCGTTAGCCGACCTCGGCCTCACACCGGACAGCGGCACCTGACCCCTACTCGGACAGACCCGCCGCCCGTAACGCCTCGTCCATCGTCAGGTACCCGCGTCCTCGCCCCAGAGCCCGACAGGCGACGCCGTATCGGCTTCTCTACCGTGTCAGTAACCTGGGATGCGTTCTAGCTCACCCAGCACCGCAGTCAGCTTTTTGGATACACGCGGCTTCCCTCTAAGCCGCTTGGCCGCCTCTCGAACCGCATTAGCCAAGTACCCGAGCGTAATCGGAGCCTGGGTGCTGTCGCCAGCCTCGGCCACCTTCAGCTTGATCTGGTCGCGCAGCTCCTCTGGCAGCTCCGCCTGGAACTTCGGGTCAACCAGGGCATCAAGAACCTGTCTCCTGACGAGCACAGCCATGGGCCAGCAGACTACAGCCCCGCGAGACCTCTGGGTTGCTGTTCGAACTCACCGCGAGCACCTCAATCAGGCGGGAGACTCCGTCTACTGCCCGGATCAGGTAACGCACCTCACAGGCTTTCCGCGCGGAGACCGAGCGATTTGAGGTAGCCGCCAGCTCGTGGAGCAGCTGTCCATGGATCGCCGCTGGTGCCCGCGCGCGGGGCCCGGTTCCCGTGCCTTAATTGGGCGCCCCGGGAGGGCTGAATGAGTTTCGAGATTCCCGCTATTTGCGGGCAGAACGTGCGAAAGCGGAGTTTGTCGTCCCGCACCCTTGCTAGGTTGGCGCCGAGAAACGCCGAGTCTCTGACCAGGGTGTCAGGGAACGGGGGACCCAAGTTATTGGGGGCGAATCCCACGGTGAGGCCGTGGGAAGCGCAGGCTCTTTCAGCGCTAGCCCGTCAGCTAACCCCGTAGGCCAACGAAAGAGGTTGTGCTTGTGCGGGGAAGAACCGTCAGCGACGCGTTTTTACTGCTGTTTGATGATCCTGGCCGTTCCGGCGACGCCTGTCCTGGCGCGCGTGAGCCCGCTTCTGTTGTGCCGCGCAACAGGCTCGTCGTAGCGCTCGCCTTGGTTCTGCTTGCAGTTATGGCTTCTTCGGCTGCGGCCGCGGTCCAGCGCCTGACCAAGCGGGGCATAACGGCGCGCCGCGTCGCCGGCTCTTGTCCGGACGCCGACCTGCGGCCCACCGAGCAAGACCTCGGCCGTATCCGCATCGCCACCCTCTGCCTGGTCAACCGGGAACGGGCCCGTCAGGGCGAGAGGCCTTTGGCGCCAAATCAACGACTCGAGCACGCCGCCCAGGCTCACACGGAGAGCATGGCCGTTGGAGGCTATCTCGGCCATGACGGGCGACGAGGCGAAAGCCCCGTCAGCCGCATACGCGCCACCGGCTACATGTCGAGCTCGCGGGCCGGCTACGAAGTCGGTGAGAACATCGGCTGGGGCACGCTCTGGGAGGCCACACCCCGCGCGATCGTCGCCGCTTGGATGGCCTCGCCCGGACACCGCGCCAACATCCTCGACGCTCGCTTCCGCGAGACTGCCGTTGGCGCCGTCCCTACCGCTCCCTTCCGGCTCGCTCGCGGTCAGGCCGGGGCGACCTATACGCAGGACTTCGGCGGCTAATAGGAGGCAGAGCCCCGCGCGCCCGTCTCGGCTACAGAGCGATCGACGACGCGGCCCGGGTTCTCCGGCTCCACGCGACTGAGTCGCACGCCGGGGCGCCGTCTCGTGCCGGGGCTTGTGAGCGCAACCTCGTGTGCGAGCGTCAGTACTCCAGCTCGTCCTGTCCAGTCGTCTGGCGCGTCGATCACCGAGACGTTCACTCGGCCCGGCGCAGCCATTCCCAGTAGGTCGGGCGGTGCAGCAGCTCGAGCTTGATCCCGTCGGGGTCATAGAAGAAGACGGCGTAGTAGCCAGGCGTGTAGTCGTACTCTGAAGGGCCGCTCTCGATCCGCGCGCCGCTTGCCCGCAGCCACTGGGCACGCTCGTCGATGACCTCGCGTGAGGGAACGTCGAAGCAGAGGTGATGGACGCCAACCGAGTAGCGGTCATAGGGGATTCCGTGCGCGTCGGAGCGCTTCTCACGCAGACCCAGCGCCGCGAGGCCCGGCCCGTCGACTGATAGGTGGTAGATCGTCTCGCCCTGCTCGCCGCACGCCTCGCGTAGACCGGTCCAGCCGATCGGCTCAAGCAGCCCGCGATAGAACGGCAGGCTTCGAGTGATCGAACTCACCACGAGGTCCACATGGCTGATCTTCGAGAGCGGAGCTTGCATCTTCTGGTAGCAAGCTAAGCCGTTCTGCGTCGGAGCGCCCCTTCCCCATGAAAGGGAGCGTCTGCGGTCCCGTGCCGCTGACTGTCGCATCGGACGGTGGCTGTTGCGTAAATGCGGAGTTGTTGTTCTCGTGGCTCGGTTGCCGGCGATTGCGTGGGCGAGCGATGAGCCGCTCGTGGCCGGGTCGCTCTGGGCCTCGGTTGTACGGGCCGGCGTGCGTCGAGATTCCCGGCACCCCCGTTCGGTGCGCGTTACGGCACCGCCGCTCGCAAGCCGTCCAGGTCGCTGGCGGGGGCGTCGGCCATCCGCTAGCCTCACGCGAACGTCGCGGCGAGCGGAGACGGAGCGTTCAAGAGCACGGGGACATGGACCGTTCAAGAGGACAGCTACGACACGGATGGACGAGGTCACGCGGGCGGCTGTGTCTTCGCCCTGCACGCAGAGGCGCGCTCGCATCGATCCTGGTGGCGCTGCTCGCGGCGAGCGCAACCGCCGCTGCCTTGGCGCAGCCCGCGGCGGGCGCGGGCGGGCCATCCCCCAAGCAGCGCCGCGCGGCGGCCGGGCCCAACGCTGTCGCGCTCGCGCGGTCGGGCACCCAGCCTTTCTACGCCTGTCCGCACGGCGCGTGCGAAGCGATCGTCGATCCCCGCCCGGTGCGCCAAGACAACTCCCGGCGCTTCGCGCTGCCACGACACCCGCAGCTCCTGGAAGGCGGCGGCGAACTCGGCGGCTTCGACCCGCAGGATCTGCAATCCGCCTACGACATCCCGGCGAGCGGCGGCAGCGGCCAGACGGTCGCGGTGGTCGACGCGTTCGGATACCCGCAGGCCGAATCGGATCTTGCGAAATATCGCTCCAGGTATGGATTGCCAGCGTGCACCAAAGCGAGCGGCTGCTTCAAGAAGGTCAACGAGAAAGGTGAAGAAGGCAAATACCCCGCGGCGGAACCCGGCTGGGAGGAGGAGTCCGCGCTCGACCTCGATATGGTCTCCGCCGCCTGCCCCTCCTGCCACATCGTGCTGGTCGAGGCCAGCACTGAACTTCCGGTCGACACCGGCGGATCGGTAAACACGGCCGCGCGCCTGGGCGCCACCGAGATCAGCAACAGCTACGGCTACCCGGAGGACTACGAACCGTGGTGTGGCACCAGCGGCTGCACTGCCTACGACAGCGACTACGTCCATGCGGGCATCGACGTGGTCGCCTCGGCGGGCGACAGCGGTTTCGACAACATCTATTACGGCCTGCATGCACCGGACTTCCCGGCCGCCTCTCCGGCGGTGGTCGCGGTCGGCGGCACCCGCCTGCGCAAGGCCAAAGACGCACGCGGCTGGAGCGAGACCGTGTGGGGCGAACCGGGGCGCGAAATCGGGACCGGGAGCGGCTGCAGCCTGTTCCAGTCCAAGCCCTCGTGGCAAACCGATTCCGGGTGCGCGAAGCGCACCGACAACGACATCGCCGCCGACGCCGCATGCGAAAGCCCGGTGTCGGTGTACGTGACCGCGCTCGGCGGCTGGGAAGACCTGTGCGGGACCAGCGCCAGCTCGCCGCTAGCGGCGGGAATCCTCGCGCACGCCGGCGAAAAGGAGCGTGCGCTCGGCGCGAAGGCGTTCTACTCCGATCCAGCGGCGCTGTTCGATGTGAGCAGCGGCACCGACGGGACTTGCTCGCCGGAACCCGAATACCTGTGCACCGGCGAGCTCGGCTACGACGGCCCGACCGGCCTGGGTACCCCCGATGGACTGCCTGGTGCTGCCGTTCCCACCGTCACCAGCGTGACCCCCGCCTCCGGTCCGGCGGGCGGAGGCACGACCGTGACGATCTCCGGCTCGGGCTTCACCGCCGCGGAATCGGTCAAGTTCGGCACGGCCGCGGCGAGCTTTGCGATCGATACTGGGAGCACGATCACCGCGACCGCGCCGGCCGGCAGCGGCACCGTGGACATCACCGTGGCCGACTCCGCCGGCACCAGCGCGACCTCCGAAGCGGACCGCTTCAGCTACCTGAAGGGTCCCGAATTTGGCCGGTGCATCAAAGTGACCGCGGGTACCGGTCACTATGGGGGCGCTACGTGCATCGCGACCACGAGCAAAGACAACTATGAGTGGTTCCCCGCGTTCGGCGGGGCCAGGCCGCTCGAACACCGACACTTCACGACCGCGGTCAAGGGCACCGCCAAACCCAGGCTGGAAACGCTTGCCAAACACATCGTCACCTGCACCGGCGAGACAGGCAGTGGCGAATACGCGAGCAACAGAACCGTCAGCGGCGTCACGCTCACCTTGACCGGGTGCGAGCTCGGCAGCACGGGTGCCTGCCAGAGCGCCGGCAAAGCCGAAGGCGAGATCGCCACGGCGGCGCTCGGGGGGTCGCTCGGAGTCATCAGCAAGAGCCCGGAAGGACCCACAAAGGACAAGATCGGCCTCGACTTGAAGCCCGCAAGCGGCGAACTGGTGGCTGAATTTGAATGCGCGGCGACGCACGCAGTGGTCGACGGATCGGTGATCGCGGAAGTCCCCCACGACACCATGGTCAGCGCCGCCACCGTCAAATTCTCCGAGTCGAAATCCGCGCAGAAGCCCACCCGCTTCGAAGGCGAAGGCGAAGACGTACTCAGCGCGCGCTTCGGCGCGGGCTCGTTCGAAGCGATGGGTCTGCAGTTCACCGAGCTCCAGACGAGCGAAGAAAAGGTCGAGGTAAACGCCGTCTTGTGAGCGCCGGCCGAGAATCGGCTCAGCGCAGTAGGTGCTCCCTTAGACACAGGCGCGCGGGGTCTCGCGGACGGGCTACCGGGCCACGAAGCTGCCCGGCGAGCTCACGAGTGGCTAGGCATGAAGAACGCGACGATCGTGGCCGCCAGCTGCCGATCATGGGTCCAACAAACTGGGCTTGCGAAGCGCGATGACATGGAAGCTTTATGGAAGCCTCAGCCGCCCGGATCCGGCCCACCGAGGCCCGCAGGATCCGGCTAAACGCTCTTTTCGTCTGCTCAGACCCGGGCGCGACCCGCAACGGCCCGTGCTCGCTCGGACTTTGCAAGCAGGAGGTCACCGGTTCGATCCCGGTTGGCTCCACTAGAGCAATGGCCTGGTAACTCCCCTGTTCTATAGCTCCGCCAGGCGGACGAGGTCAAGAAGCCGAACTCATCAGAGGCCATGCCAGCTGCGCGCCCGAGAGGTCCGTCTCCGGTTCTTGAGCGGCAGGCCGCTGTACGGTGGCAGGATCCCCGGCGAACCCACAAGACGCGCAGTCCTGCTCGCGACGGCCACGCCGCTGGCGTCGATCTTCGGTTCGGGGTTTCTGATCATCATCCCGATTCTCGAGCGGGAGATGGGCTCGCTGGCCGCGGTTGGGATGGCGGCGGTGTGCTTGGTCGCGTGGACGGTTGGCATCGTGATTCGTCACAACGTCGCCACGATCGAGCCGTTGGTTCGCGAGGCCCGGCTCGACCGGACGACGGCGCTGGTCGAGCGCACCTCGGACCAGGTGATCGTTGTTGCCTACATGATTTCGGTGGCGCTCTACGCGCGCATACTCGCGCAGTTCGTCGTGGGCTATTTCTCCGCGGGATCGGGAAACGCGGAGAGCGTGGTGGGGATGAGCGTGATCGCGCTGATCACGCTCATCGGGCTTATTCGCGGCCTATCCGGCCTGGAGCTCTTTGAGCGTGTGTCGCTCGGCGCGGTGCTGCTGCTCGTGTTCGCGATCAGCGCGACGTTCGCCGCCAAAGACGTCTCGCAGCTTCAGGATGGCGGGCTCTACAAACCGCCAGTCCCGCACGCAGGTCTGGGCTCGGTGTTGCTCGTACTGGGCGGAATGCTCATCACGGTGCAGGGCTTCGAAACGCCGTCCTCAGTCAGTTCAGCGCCGCCACCGCTGATACCGAGGCCGGGGTGGGCAATCTTCGCGGGATCGACTGGGCACCTCTCCGAGGCCGACTGCCATACGCGCTGGTCGGGGCCGTCTCTGCCGTTCTCGCAGCGACTTTGGCCACGAACGTGATCATCGTTGTCGCGTCTCGTGCATTCGCCGCCTACGCGCTGCAATGCGTATCCGCACTTCGCACCAGCGACCACCTCCGGGAGCGCGTCGGTTACGGCGCTTTGTCGATCGTCATGGTCGCGATCGCCGCGCTGGCCCAGCCTGCCGAATGAGTCCCGGCCTCGCCCGCCCGACTCGCACCTGGGCGAATCTGCTTTAGATGGACGAGCGCTGGACCCGAGGATGTTGAGATCGTCGACTACCACAGCAAGCTCGCAACGATGCCTGCGTGGTAGCGTCGGGCCGAGCTAAGCGATCGTCCGGAAAGGGGCGGTTATGGGTGTGAGTCATGTGAACGTGGATAACTTCGTGCGAGCTGAGACGCATCGGATGTTCGGGGCACTGGCGGCCGAAGCGGGCGGCGTGAACACTTGGAAGCACAACAGACTGCCCACGCCGCTGGACGCGCAACCGGTTATCCGGATGAACCGCGACACGCTCTACAGCGTTGCGATCGTTGACATTTCGGGCGGAGCAACGATCGCGGTCCCTGACGCTGACGATCGCTACCTATCCGTGATGGTGGTCAACGAAGATCATTACATCAACAGGATCCTGCATGATCCCGGCGCGCACCGGCTCACAGTCGAGGAGTTCGAAACTCCGTTCGTCGCTCTCGGTGCAAGGATACTCGTCGATCCGAAGGACCCGGACGATCTCGTGGCCGTCGCTGGGCTGCAGGATCAGCTACGGCTGGAGGCGCCCTCGGAGGAACCCTTTATCCCGGGCGACTTTGATGGCGCCAGTCTCGACGCGACACGCCAAGCGCTCCAAGAGCTCGGCCGTGGGTTGACGGAGTTCGGCCACGCATTCGGCTCGCGCGAGGAAGTCGATCCCGTGCGTCACCTGATCGGCACCGCAGTGGGGTGGGGAGGGCTCCCTGAACGAGAGGCGCGCTACGTCGGGGTCGAGCCTCGTCTGCCCGTCGGCGAGTATCGGCTGAATGTTCGCGATGTACCCGTGGACGGCTTCTGGTCGATCTCGGTCTACAACGCCGCAGGATTTTTCGAGCCCAACGACAGCGACACATACAGCGTTAACAACGTCACCGCTGTCGCCGAAGACGACGGTTCGGTAACCGTTTACTTTGGTGGCTGCGGGGACGATCGGCCGAACTGTCTTCCCATTATGGAGGGCTGGAACTACACCGTCCGCCTGTATCGGCCGCGGCCCGAGATCCTCGACGGCAGCTGGGTGTTCCCGCCGGTCATCCCCGCGTCGTAGCGATCCCCCCACGCCTGACCAGAACAGACGCGTTGATGCCGTTGCGAGCGCGGACGAGCCGGGGCTCTCAGCACTCCGATGGACGAGAACTGAGCGTGGCGCCTGACCGCCCCCTTACGCCTGCTTTCGCCGTGGAGTGTCCGCGCTTGCGGACAAGACACCCACGGCGTAACGCCCAGGCGCAACACGTACGAACCGAGGCGACGAGCCGGCCACGTTAGCGGCCAAGCACGCCTTGGCTGATCCCCAGCGGAACGGGTTCACCAAGGAGAGCCTCAGCGGCGACATGCACATCCCGCGCCTGCATCGGCTCCCCACTGCGCTCGAGCACAATGCTCACCGCCTCCTGAACCCAGTCGTGCCGGCGATGCCGCTTCCCGATGTGGAACTCCGGTCGCTTGATGCTTCGGCGCTCAGGCGGGCGCGCGTCCGGTTCAAGCTCGTTGAGCGCCCCCACAACCCCATCCAGCAAAGCCTTCAGGTGCGCGGAGGGGTTGGAATGGTGCCCCGTTAGGTCCATCGTCTTGTCAGGTCATCTCGCCCTTCGGCCAGTCGCCCGCCCCCGCTCTCGAGCTGTCGTCTCCGAGCCTTTGCCCGAGCAGACACGATCAACGTTGTCACCCCAAGGGCGTTCCCTATGGCGCCGTTTCCCGTTGTGCGGATCGCGGGCACTGAGACGGCCTTTGGGATCAAGCTCAGGCTGCTCAAGGTGCAACAGCTGCCGGCAGGGGCACAGATCACCGTGAGGTGCAAGGGCCGCGGTTGTCCGGTCAAGTCTGTGACACGAGTCGCGGTGTCGAGTAAGCAGGGAGTTGCGCCGGTTGAGTTTCGGCAGTTCGAGCGCCCGCTGCGCTCCCGCGCAACCCTGGAAACCCTCGCCACCAAGCCCGGCGAGATTGGAAAGTACACGCGCTTGATGATTCGTGGTGGCGGACTGCCCGTACCCGTCGACATGTGTCTCGACCGCGCCGGCGTAGAGCCGCTGGTGTGCCCATCGGCATAACGACGCTGCCACCCACAAGCGCTCATGCCTGCGGGATCTGGCCACACCAGCCCCATGCACGCCAGGGCGACGGGCCTACCGATCCGACATCCACCCATAGGCACCACGCCGTGCCCCAACCGGCAGGGATGCTGCAAACAAACGCGGCAGCGATGGGTTCCAGGGACAGTGTGTCATCGTGGTGTTGCCGAGCACGATGGCGACCCGACGTTACCTCACGCGCTCACTCGAGGGAATCGTCGGCGAGCTCCTCGTCGTGCTCGGCCGGGTGCTCTACAGCCAACCGACCGCGCTCACCGAACGCGCGTGCTGTCGCCTCATGCGACGACCATCCACGCGACACCGCCTCGCCACGCGTGCTCCGGCTGGCGAACGACGGCGTGTACGGCACATGCCGCTCCCGATCGACGATTTTGGGGGCCACCCTGTCTGAATCCTGCGGTGCGCTCGTCGCGTTCTGTTCGTTGCCCAGCGCTCGCCCTTCGCGGAATCGGCCCACCGGTCGGGCGGGTCTTGACGCGGACCATGCTTGCTTGCGCCAGCGCAGGCGCTGCAATCCGCCGGCATACACCCAAACGAGGGCGAGGAACGCGAGGAGACCTGCTCCGGCCACGGGCCAGAAGATGTCTCCCCAGGACCGGTCTTCGGTTGGCTCTTGACCGCGCGTCGCGCCGGTGACGGCATGTGCGCTGCGCGCACCCCCGGTGGCTCCCCGGCGCCCGGGATTGCGCGGACGCCCGGTGCTTTCCAGGCGCCCGCTGTTGAGGGGATAGGCCCTTGTCAGAGAACCAGGAGGTTCCTCGCCGGCGACCGCAGATGCGTCGGCGGAGGTTCGTTGCAGCGCCGGCGGGCTCGCGCAAGCAGCACTCGACGCCATGCACAGGACCGCAAGCAGCGACGCCGCCGCGCAAGCCAACAAAGTCGTGTGTTTGTCGCGATGGAAGATGGTCATGTAACCGTTAGCGGGGTTCCTATGGGCATGAGTGCTCCCAAACGCTTGATGTCTGCGTTGGTGAATCGAATGCACCCGTGAGATACGGCACCCGGGATGAGACGGGGCTGATCGGTGCCGTGCAGACCGATGAAGCCGCCATCGGGCCACTCGGTGAGGGTGGCCGACCGGGCGCTCGTGCCAAAGGCCAGAGGACCGTAGAAAGCGTTGTGAAAACCCGCTAGGCGGTCTCTGATGTAGAACTGACCCGGAGGAGTCGGGGACGATGCACGCCCCACCCCCACACGGGCATGAAACACGACGCGCCCGTTCCGGTAGAGCGTCGCCGTGCGGCTCTCACGATCAACGACGAGATGGGTGTCGACGGCCTCGTACGCTCCAAGGGCACGTCTGGGAATCCAACCGGTCACGTTCGCTGACATCGCTGCAAGCCGTACGCGGACCCACTCTTCCCGCCCTCGCCGTCGGGTTCGGCCGAGGATCACCACGAGGTTGGACGTGCCCTCGGGCGTAAAGCGACCGAGCGACGTGACCTCAGCGGCACTGCGCCCCGGGGCATCGCGAGCTATCGTCGCGGAGACCACCGGTGCCCACCAGGTCAGATTCGCGGCCGATGTCAGAGGCCGAGGCTTGGGAATCTCGAAGGCGGCGATGGGCGACGCAGGAAGCATCTCGCCGGGACCGACGGACGGCGATGAAAGTCTGACAAACAGGCTGAGCGCCGCTGCGGCAAGGATGAAGGGAAGCATCGCTGGTGCCACCCACCGACGGCCCCCGGTGATCCACTGTCGCACCGCGTCACCCCGTGAAGGAAGGGGTCACGTGCGCGGACGTGTTCGCTCCGCTGACGATGAAATGCGTCGAGTCAACAAGCTGCGTGGCGCGTGCCCGTGATATTGGTTCATCAAACGCCTGGGGCGCCGGCACGTACCCGGCGAGGCGCCGAATCCACGCGGCATGGCGTGCCTCGACGGACTGAATGCCCACCACCGCGGTCAGATAGCCTCGCGAGGAGATCAGCGGGGCCTGATCCTGGTAAGCCGCCACCGCGAGATCCTCGAACGCGACAGCGGTTTCCCTGAAGCTCTTCGGGTCTTCCGTAACACCGCGAAAATCGAAACTCGGACGCTTGGCTGCGTTGGTCCCGAGCACGCCGAGCAGCGCCGCCACATGGGCACGCTCGTGACCGCCCACAACCTTCGCCTGTTCAGCCAGTGCGCCGGTGAGCGCGCCGCGTCCATCTGCCTCTGTGTAAAACGACGCCTGCAGATACTCCAAGATCAGGGCGTAGTTGAGGATCGAGAGATCGCTGCTCCCCGGCTCGACGGCCGACGCCACCGAGGCTCGGGCTCCCACAGCGGCCGCGGCCCCCGCCGTCGTGGTGACGAGAAGCTGGCGTCGCGTCAGTGTGCTTCGGGCCTCCTCGAGCGCGCCGGACGGATCGACGGAGCGCTCGAGCAGCCGAAACGAGTCGCCCCGGTCCACTCGGGAGACGTCTCCGTTGCTATGACTAGGGCTTTGCGCCATATCCAAGCTGCTTCATCTGCGATAGGACCTGCGACTGAGATGCCCCGGCGTCCGATGGCGCAGGCGCGGGTAACTGCCCATCGAGCGACCGGGCCCACGCGGCATGCTTCGCCTCGACGGAAATGATCCTGCCGGCGCGCGTCAAACCCGCCGGCGTCAAGTTCGGAGCCTGCCCGTTGTAGGCTTCGAGTCCCAACCCCTCTATTCCGACCGCGGCGCTCAGAAACCCGCTCGCGGTTGTGGTCGAAGCCCCGAATTCGAACGTATGATGCTCGACCTTCGAGCTGCCGAGCTGCTTTTCCAAGTAGCCAACGTGCGCCTTCTCCTGCTCGCCGACGAGCTGCGCGAACCGAAGCTGCTCTCCCTTCAGCTCCCCGTTTGAGAGAGCCTTTTCGTAAAACGCGGACTGGAGCTGCTCGAGCTCCAGCATGAAAGCGAAGATGCTCTGGTCTTGCGACGCCGACCGAGAGGAGGAGGACGGCGCCGAACTTGTCAGGCGAGGCGCTCCAAAGAGCACCAGCTCACCTGCTACGAAGCCGCCCCCGAGCATGATTGCCCGGCGCAAGAAGCCAGAGCGCCCGATCCGTCCTTCTTGGTCCCCCTGTACGTCGGCCGCAACCGGCCGAATATCGAGCCTCATGCCTGCCCCAAGACGTGCTCATACCTGCGCAATCCTACGCACGCTAGTTACCCGGCGAAACGAAGTCAAACCGGCGGCATCGATCCGCCGCGCAAAACCTGTCCAAGCCCTCAAACGAGTCTTTCGGGCACGCCGTCTACGACGAGCACCCGCTCGAGGAGCCTGACGCCTGGGGCCATCTTGCGTCCTTTCGAGATGCGGCCGCCGCATCATGAGCTCGAGGCCTCTTCCCGCACGGGGAGAAGTGGTGGAACTGCCCGGCGTCGGCCGGCGACCTGTCGTAGTGCTCTCGCGTGACGTGGCGATCCCGCGCCTGAGTCGCGCCGTGTATCACCACGATTCGCGGTCTCGCCAGCGAGGTGCTCGTCGAGCCGGCTGACGATCCAGTGCCTCGGCGCTCTTCGATCAACCTGGGCTCCCTCCAGAGCGTCTCGGTTGCCGTCCTCGTGGGGCGTCTTGGACGGCTCAGCGACGACCGTATGCGTGAAGTCTGTACAGCGCTCGACGTAGCTGTTGACTGCCACGCCTGACGCCGGCTCGCTGCCGCCGGAACGTCTCGAGACGGACCGTTGCGTGCTGCCCTCGTCGGTAGGGCTCCCTCGGATGCCGTGCAGGCATCCCTGCACCTTCTTCCGACGACACCGTCGCGGCTACGGCTCAATGCGTGTCTCCGAAGCCACAACGAAAACCCGCGATCACGTTTGTAACTATGCGCACATATCCCAACCCACTCGTCCGTGGGCCCTCCGGCGGGAGGTGTCACGGACCGCGCCTCAACGATGACGCGGGATTCACACTGATCGAGTTGCTGATGGCCGTCGTGCTCGCGATCGTGTTGCTCGGCGGCACGTTTGCCGTGCTGGAGTCGAGCCAGCGGATCCAGGCGCGCGACACTGAACTGGCGCTGACGCTGCAGGAAGGCAGGGCCGGCCTCGCGCGCATGGTGCACGAGATACGCCAGGCCTCGAAAGTCGAAGAAGCAAACGCCAACTCGATCTTGTTCCTGGCCACGCTCCGCGGCAAAAACTGGAAAATCAAGTACGACTGCGGCGTCGCCCAGGCTGGCACGAGCTTTCACGAATGCGTCCGCTATGCCACCGAAGGCGCATCGCTTCCGGGGACCGGCGCGTCGATGGCGCGCGAGGTCCTCAACGAAGCCGCGGCCGACCCCGGCGACCCGGTCTTCGTCTACTCACCGAGCAAAGCTGCACCGACCCTCGCCACGCTCAAGGTCGTGCTGCCTGCCGACGGGACCCTCAAATTGGCCAGCGCGAAGGTCTACACCCACCACGTGATCCTTGAAGACTCCGCCGACATCCGCATCCTGAACAGGTGATTGAGAGATGCAACGGCCAAGAGAGATGCGATCGCCCGGCGTAGGCGTGCAGCCCCTGGCCGCCCCGCAGGAGGGCGGCTTTACGATGATCGAGGTGATGGTCGCCGCGTTCGTTATCACCGTTGGCATTCTCGGGTTGATCGCAGGCTTCGACAGCGCGCGCAAGCTCACGCTGCTCTCCGAACGCCGCACCGCGACCGCCCATCGCGCGCAGCTTGAGCTCGAGCGTCTGCAGACCGTCGAATACGCCAAGCTCGCGCTCAACGCCGCGCCCACCCACTCCGCCGAAACAGCCAACCCAAACTACTACGTGCAGGCCGGCGGCAGCGAATACCAGTGGGAACAGAGCAACGGGCAGAGCTCGAACAGCACGAACACCGACAAACTCATCACCGAAGCCACCGGATCATCCAGCCGGGAGCCGCGACCGCGGCCTGTCCGACCACACCCGAAGCCGCGCGGTCGGACCCCTGCACATGGAGCTCCTCACAGCTGAGCGGCAGCGTCTACGACTACCTCTCCGTCGCCAGAGACAGCGTCTGCGTGAAAGCCCCGTGTCCCAAGCGACTCACGGTCGCCGTCACCGTCACCGTGCCGGCGGGCACCCGCCCGGTGGCTCCCGCCGTCATCTCCACGATCATCTCGCCGTGACGAGCGCAAGATCACCCCGATACGACGGCGAATCCGGTTTCATCTTGCCGACGGCGATCATCGTGATGTTCGTCTGCGCCCTGCTGACCGGCGTGGCGATTGCCGTCTCCGTGCAGACGTCCACGGCGACCACGCGCGACGACAACACAAAGGCCGCCCTCGAGGCGGCCGAAGCGGGGCTGCGCGAGGCGGCCTACCGGCTGGGCGTCCTCAAACCGTCGGAAGCGCAGTGCATCACCGCGAGCGCCGTCGGTGCACCGACCGGCGGCTACTGTGAAGACGCCTCGGCTGAAAACCTCGGCAATGGCGCGACATTCCAGTACTGGACAACGCCGGCACTCAAAGCAGCCGAAACGTGCGCCGGACAGGTCGTGGAAATCAAAGCCGGCATCGTTCAGCGCTGCCTGACCTCGCAGGGAAAGGTCAACGGCATCAGTCAGCGACTGTCGGCGCGCGTCGAATCGGTCGCCGGGCAGAAGCTATTTCCGGCAAAGGGGATCGTTGGACTTACCGAAGTCAAAATCAGCGGCAGCGTGAAAGTCCCGGCGGTGGTCGCCAGCAACGGAAAAATCATCGGTGAAGGGAGCGCCGCCTTCGAACTCGGCTTCGAACTGTGCGAACCCGGAGGGGTGTTCACCCCGAAAGCCGGAAAAGAACGCAATGCGAGCGGCGTGACGGTTCACAAAGTAGGCGGCATGGAATCTGCAGGGCCTGAATGGGAAAGAACGCGGCCGGCGGCCGAATGCCCGATCACAGCCCCGCTACCGGCAGGCCACGCCTCGGAAGCGAGCAACGAAGACGCCCGGCTCGGCGTCTCGGACAAACTCGAAGGTACGACGACCTGGACTGGTGCACCGAACTACGAACTCACGCTTGGATCGAACGGCAAGCTGACGCTCGAAGGCTCGAAATATTACTTCTGCAATTTCAACGCCACGAACAACTCCAAGCTGGTGATCGGGGCCGCCGCCAAAGTGGAAATATTTATCGACTCCCCCGAAGACAGCGCGAGCAAATGCAAAGTGAAAACCGGCAAGTTTACGGGTTCAAATGCGTTTATCGTGGAAAACCTCACGAAAAACCCCGCTGACCTGCTTGTTGAGGCCTACGGCAAAGGGCCGGTCCAAATCCTCAACGGCGCGAAACTCGAAGGTAGCATCTACGCGCCGGAAGCCGAAGTCAACATCAACGGCGGGACCAACTTCAGGGGTGGGATCGTCGGCAACAAGGTGCACCTCGAAGCAGGCGCCGGCGTGTTCGAATGGAGCGAAGAAGTCGGGTTGCTGACCAACGGCGAACCTGGGCCCTACATACGGAAGAGCTGGGAGCAGTGCGCCCCCGGCACCGGCGGCAAAGAAGGCTGCTGACTCGGGCGCCGAATCAGGCGCCTTGTTGCGCCGCCGCTGCTGCCACTCGCGTGAGACGAGCCCGCTCCGATGCCTCCAATGCCGGGGTTTGCGATCCGTCTGCTGCGGGAGCGGGAAGTCAGCGCGGTCGTTAGCGACCGACCAAAGACGGACGCAGTCGCTGTCGCTCGTGGGTAAGCTGAGCCGATGACTCGCGACGACTGTGCTCGCAGTAGATACCCGGACGCACCTGTAGAGGACTCCTGGACTGGGGATCTCCGAACGCTGTACTACAAGCACTTCGGCGACCACAAAAAGGAGAGACAGCTCTTTTCAACCGCAGCTTTCTTTGTGACGTTCGCCTCGGTCCGAGCCATCACTCACGCGATTCGTGCCGAACGCGGACCATTCAAGAACATCACGGCCGGCGGCCGACACATCCATCACATGACCCTCGGAATCGCCGGATTGCTGACCGTCGGCTACCTCTGGATGCTCGAGATCGGCACGAATGAGCAGCGACGTGCGTCGCGCATAACATCGCTCGCATTTGGCAGCGGTGCTGCCCTCACCCTCGACGAGTTCGCGCTGTGGCTCAATCTCAAGGACGACTACTGGACCAAGCAGGGGCGAGAGAGCATTGATGCCGTCACACTGTTCGGCGCCCTGCTGGCGCTGAGCATAATCGGGAAGGGCTTCGCAAAAGACGCCGCCAAACTGCCCGCAGCACGATCACAGGCGCCCGAATGACCGCCTGCTGTCGTAGCAGGAGATCACCGGTTCGATCCCGGTTGACTCCATTGGCGTCAGAGGTAGTGGATGCCGATTCGGATTCTTCCGGGCGTCAGCGGATGGCGTTGCGGAGCGCCCCGTGTCGGTGCGTCGCTCACGGGGGCGGTGAGATCTCACAGACGGCGATGCGGCGGGGCGGGGACCGACCTGCCCGGTTGACCCGCTCGAGCGCACATTTGCCGACTTCGGTCCTAGCCGCCCCACTAGTCCCCGCCGCGCCGACGTTCGGGCGCGCTTAGAACTCGGCAGCGCGGGGTAGTAGGCGAGCCAACGGTGGGGATGTGCCTCAGCGCGAGTGTATGACAGGCCGCTGCGAGCCGACGGCTCCTTGCGGGGGAAATGATTAGGAGTTGGAGAGCATGCGTCACAACAAAGCCGGGCCAGGTGGCCTCTTCGTTCGCGTCCGTCGGCTGTGCCTCGCGAGCCTGCTCGCGGTTCCGTTCGCCTCCCTGGCCATGCTCTCGACTGGCGCCGCGCCTGCGCTGGCCAACTGCTACCCCGCCAAACACGTGCCGGCGCCGAGGCACCGCGTGCTGCTCGTTGGTACCTACAACGGCCTCAAAGGTCCGTGTAGGTCGATCCAGGAAGCCGTCAACGCAGCGGCACCGGGCAACTGGATCCTGATCGGACCCGGCGACTACAAACAGTCAGCCACCCAGAAGATCCCCGGCGCCTACGGCGACGACCGCGCGGGCGCGGACATCGTCATCAAAACGCCTGAACTTCACATACGCGGCATGAACCGCAATACCGTCATGCTCGACGGGACCAAGCCCGGCACGCCCGAGTGCAGTCCCGAAGAATCCGCCCAGTACCTCGGCACACCTGAAGGCGGCGGCTACTCCGGCAACAACGGGATCGTCGTGTACAAGGCGGAAGGCGTCTGGCTGCAGAACTTCTCCGCGTGCAACTTCGTGTCGGGGAACCTCGGCGGCGGCGATGAGATCTGGTTCGACGGCGCGCAATCGACCGGCAAGCAGGAAATGAAGTCGTGGTGGGGCGAATACGTGAGCGCCACCTCGACCTACTGGGGCGGCGTCGACAAGCCCTCGGCCACGTATGGCGTGTACGCCGACAACGTCTACGGCGGACCGGGCGTGTTCAACCAGACCTACGCGAGCAACATGTCTGACTCGGGCGTCTACATCGGCGCCTGCCCGGACTGCAACACGGTCGTCAACAACAGCCACTACGAGGGCAACGACCTCGGCTACTCGGGCTCCAACTCGGGCGGCCACCTGATCATCGAGAACACCGAATTCAACAACAACGAGGAGGGCGTCGCGACCACGAGTCAGAACAACGACGACGCTCCCCCGCCGCAGGACGGCATCTGCCCCGCAGGCAAAGAAAACCCGTCACCGCCGGCCGGTGCGCAGCGAAAAAACATCTGTTGGGTGATGACCCATGACCGCGTGATTGAAAACAACAACGGCGGCACGCCGACCTCCGGTGGAGCGCCCGGCCTCCTCGGCACCGGGATGACCGTCGGCGGCGGCCGCGACGACCTCATCACCGAAAACACGTTCGCCGGCAACAAGGCATGGGGCCTGCTGCTCGTCCCCTACCCCGGCATCGAAGAAGCGCCGCCGTCCCAGGTGCTCGACGAATTTCCTGAAGACAACTGCAGGGGCGGGATCAAAGCCGAAGTCGAAGGCAAAACCGAGTGCGTGTTCGAGGACTGGGCCAACGAGGTCGAGGGGAACACCTTTGCCAACAACGGCGGCTTCAAAAACATCACCAACGGCGACGTCGGTGAAGTCGCGGACCCGATGGCGACCCAGCTGACGAACTGCTGGCACGGCAATGTCGAGGAAGGCGGCGGGGAACCGACCAGCGAACCGAAACTTATCCAGACGACCCACGGCACCTGCTCGAACCCCGACCTGGGTGGCGAACCCACGTCGAGCCCCCTCGGCGCCGAGGCGGCGTGCGACTCGCAACTGGTGACCGAGTGCCCAGGAGTGCCGGGCGAGGAATACCCGCGCACCGAAGTCAAACTGCTCTCGGTCGCACGGATGCAGGAAGAGTCGCCCACCATGCCCAACCCGTGCGAGGGCGTGCCGTACGACAAATGGTGTCCCAAACCGTGACCCGGCGCCCAACACCGGTGCGGCCGTCCCGCGAATCCCGACTGAGCCCGTCCGCGTGGGCGTCCCGCGGCTAGGAGTGGTGCTTACGCGCTGAGCCGCTCTTGAGGCGGAGCAGCACGCTCGTCGGCCTCGGCCTGCGGCCGCGCCTGCCTTGTCTCAAGAGCAGGCGCAAAGTTGCGCGGGGATGAGACGCCTGAGTTTCGTCCCGGAGCGATCGTCTAATGCGGGCTGGTCGAGACGACTGCTTGTCGCGCCAAGCGCGAGCTTGGTCGTTGCGCCGTGAGCCTGACCGACTCGCGACTCCAAATGCCGCAGACCATCCTCGGCCGTCACCTTGTCCCGCTACATGAAGCTGCTGGACGGCGACGTGAGTGAGCCGCTGAGCGTCCCAATGCAAACCGGGCCGCACGGCTGCCGTCCGAGGCGTAAAGTCGCCCGCTCAGACGGCGGGACGCCGCGGAGGGGTTATCGGGGGCGTTGCGGCGCGATAACGCGACTGGGGAGGAACCTCATGTCTGTTCGGAGGCTTGGTGGGCGTGCAGCGCTTGTGTGCGTCGGCCTGTTGGCGGCGATGGCGTTCGGGGTCGTGTCCGCTTCGGCGGAAACGGCCGTATTCAAATACACCGGCGCGGAGCAGAAATTCAAAGTGCCGGCGGGCGTGACGAGCGTGCAGGTCGAAGCGGTCGGCAGCGGAGGCGGGACGGCCGGCAGCGAACACCCGGTGCACGGCGGCGTGGGCGCGGTCGTGAGCGGCGATCTCGCAGTCACACCGGGACAGGTGCTCTACGTCGAGGTCGGCGGGCTCGAATTCAACGGCGGCGCACATTCGGTCGTCAGCGCAGCTGGGGGTGGCGCGTCTGACCTGCGGATGGTCTCTATCGGCGCGGCAGAAAGCCCGGGTAACGAAGAATCGCTCAAATCGCGGCTGCTGGTCGCGGCCGGCGGCGGCGGCGGCGGCGGCCCGAACGCCCGCGCGAGCCAAGGCGGCCCTAACCCGGAATGCTTGGGTGGCCCTGGCGGTGGGCCTGAAGAAAAAGGCACCGACGGGGCGAGCTGCGGCATCTCCGGCGGCGGGGGCGGGGGCCCCGGGAAGGAAAACGAAGGCGGGTCCGGCGGGAACGGGTACGTCTTTGACACGCCCGACAGCAGCTTTGCCGGTGAACCGGGCCGGTTTGGGGCCGGCGGCGGCACCGCCCGCGAAGGCGGCGGTGGTGGTGGTGGCGGCGGCCTCTATGGCGGCGGCGGCGGCGGCGAACAAGCACTTGAATCAACCATGCAGAACGGTGGTGGCGGTGGTGGTGGCGGCGGCTCGAACCTCGTCCCGAAAGGCGGCGAATCCAAGCATGCGAAAGCCGGACAGGCAGCCTCGGTGACGATCACCTACACCCTGCCCGCGTCGGCGTTCCCGTTGTTTGCGCCCGAGAGCGCACGATCTTCTGGCTCGATCCCCTACGCGACCAAAACGGTCACGCTCGAAACCGTCAGCAAACACAAGATCAGCTGCCTGTCCCGCGAAGGGTCCTTTCAGGTCGAAAGCGAATACACGCTGCGGCTCAGCCTCTACATGTACAGCTGCACCTCGCAAAAACAGCCTTGCTACACCTCCATTCCGGGGCTCGGAACCCAACCACAGGGGCAGATGTTGCTCGAGTTCCTTGGCCAGCTCGTCTCCCTGAGCAGAGAAAAACACACGGTTGCGGTTCTGTTCTCGCCCTACAACGGCGCTGCTGAAGGGAGATACGAAGAGTTTCAGGTGACCTGTCGCAACATCGCCACCTACTACATCGGCGGACAAGTTCTCGCGCCGATCAGCCCAGTCAACAGACTCATCTACCCACCCGCGACATTCGCATTGAAACTCGCCCAGAAAGCCGGCGTGCAAAACCCCGGCCTGTATCAAGGGTCAGGGCCGATCACGCTCACGACGTCGCTTACCCCACCTTCAGAAGAAGGTGTCGAAGCACCAGTACAGACCGGCTTCGCGTTCTCCTCTCCGCTGACCTTCTCCGAACCGCTGGAGATCGACGGCTGAGCGCGCGAAAGATTCACCCGGGGCCTGGTGCGTACAACCAGGCCCCGGGTGTTTCGCTCGAGGCCCGTGTCGCAGGTCTTGCGGCGCACAGATGATCGCCGGACTTCTGCTCGCATCAGTTACTTTCTTCAGCCACCCGCTGACCGCCTTCATGCTCAATGACCGGCGAATGCCTTTCCTTGGCACAGGGGTCTGTGAACAAAGCAGGTTCCGGGCACACCAACACGCGTAATCGCAGCGCATACGACTCAACAGATGAGGGAATGTTGGCTTGTGCCACCGGGCACAGGCCGCCATCGGGCCGTGCCACCGCGTTGCCCCCGCAAGCGATCGTCTCGATCGGTTCTGCTCGGACGCTCGGCAAGGACGAAAGTCAGGCGTCTCATCAGCTTGCGGCCCGGCGCTTGCCTTCGGCACGAAAGCGGGCATGCGACCCCACCACTGCCCCTCTGTTCAGCGGGGCTCGCCAGCTCCCTGGCCTATGGCGACCGAGTGGTGATTGTCCGGGCACTCATCGCCGAAAGTGCCCGTAACGACGATAATCGCCGTTAATCCACGAGCATCCGCGCCGATCTTCGCGCCAAACCAGGTAACCAGAAACCCGTGTAACTCTGCCACTTTCAGCGCTGAAATTGGGTGGGAGAGCGGGCGCTTTGCAAGCAGGATGTCACCGGTTCGATCCCGGTTGGCTCCATTCGCGACAGAGTTAGCAACGCCATCGTGACGATTTCCGCGAGGTTCGGCGCGTCGTCGACAACCAACACGCGGTGAGTGGCTGGACTGCCGGGCGTCGCCCCTACGCTCGCTGCAGGCGCAGGTCGAATTCCATGGTCGCTTTGTCGGTCACGTTGACGAAGCCGGCTACGCTTGGAGCCGTCATCCCGAACTCGCTCCAGGGGAAGGTGAGCGAGCCTGCTGCCTCGAGGGTCGACCCCACCAGACTGAATTCGACTGGGAGGATCTCGCGCCTGGAGGTGCCGTGAATGGTGAAGACACCAGTCACCGACACCCGCGTGACGCGGCCGGAAACAGCGTTCTTGGTGAGCGTGACGGGAGTCGATAGCACGAACGTGGCCGTCGGATAGCGGCTGCTTTCAAGGCCAATTTCATGGATTTTTTCATCCCGCATCGAGCGGTCGCTTTTGAGCGTGTTGACCGCAACGTCGAAGGACGCGGCGGTAATCGTGATCGTGCCTTTGGGCTCGGTGAGCACCGCTGCGCCGGTGATCGAAGAGGTGCGCCCGACCGCGTCGCTCTGCGCGGGCAGGAACCCGAGCTTCTCGCGCACGCGGTAGCCGGCCTCCGAGCCGTTGCCGACGCTCCAGCGTCCGCCCGCGCTCACGGTCGAGGTGGACGTGGAGCTCGCGCTGCCGGTCGAGGCGCCGGTGGAGGTGGCGAGTTTGAACGGCTTGGGCGAGGAGGTCGGGAAGACGACGAGGTAGACGACCAAGAAGACGACGAGGATCAGCGCGACGCATCCGCCCACGGCGAGCACGGCCACGCGTTTCTTGCTCGGGTTTCCCGGCAGCTTGACCATCGTTCTAGAGTCCTCTCGTCGTGAAGTGCGGCTCCATCTGGCCGCTGGGCAACCGCTAGTCCACAGCACCGGCGTCTGAACGACCTCAGGGCGCGCTGGGAGTTTCCTGAGAAGCAGCAAGCGAGCCGGGCTGGAAGCCCAGGGCGACGGACGTCATGCTGTAGCACTTTCCTATCGGCGCCGGGCACATCGTCGAAGACGTTGCCGAGCTGGGCGCCGCGTGCGCGGCACACGGTAGGCGCTCTCGACCTCGTTGAACACGTACCGGCTAGGTGATGCGGTAGATCCTCCCGGTCGCCCAGTCGCCGACGATGACCGACCCGCCCGGCGCGAGCACTATCGCGAGGGGGTGGGCTGATTCCTGTCAACGACGACGCGACGGAGGCTTCGTAGCCGGCTGGGCCCTCCTTCAGGGCCACCAGCTGGACCTTGGCGACCTCCCACTCGGGGACGATCGCCGCGGTCCCGATGCTTTTACCGAGCTGGCCGGTCACGATCGCCACGCCGCCGACCGCCCCGTGTTTATCGAGCACGGCGGTCGGCTTGGGCACGCCGGAGCACACGGAACCACCCGCTCTGGCCGTGCTGCTGACGCGCCTCGGCGTACTCCTTCCCGACCCACCGCACGATCCCGCCGCGCACTCCCAAGCGCAACGGGAAGATTGAGCGCTACCAGCAGACTCTCAAGCGGGAGTGGGGCCTCGGCCAGCGCTACCGCTCCTCAGACGCCAGAGCAACTGCACTGCCCCACTGGCTGATCCACTACAACACCATCAGGAGCCATAGCGGGATCGGCGATCGGCCACCCATCACCCGCGTTCGGAACCTCTCAAGGCAGAACAACTCGTGCCTGAAATGCATGGCGATGATCGGAGATTGCCTGCGACCGTGCTCGATTGGGGGTGCCGATCTCGGCGAGTTCTCTCAGCCGGGCGCTTCGCGTCAATTCTCGGCAATCGCGCTCGGCGCGTCGGGATCCTCGACGGTGAAGGCCCGGAGTATCTGCCGCACGTGATCGGGGATCGGGGCCTTCTCGCCGAGGCGGTCGCAGGCACCCGGTGTCGCCGGGGAAAGGCCCCGGCCTACTCACTGAGAGCGCCGCCTACTAGGCGGCGGTCACCGACCGCAGATCCTCCAGCGACTCCCCCATCAGCCGCCGGAAGGCGGTCGGGTCATCCTGCTCCACCCAATGGGCGAAGGCTACGTGAAAGACGGTCACGCCCGCCTGAGCGGCGAGGATCGCCGCGTTCATTGACACCCCCCGCTCGACGAGTGCGACCTTGATGGCGCCGGCGAGGTTCTGCAGCTTGATCAGCTCACGCTCCTGCAGCTCCGGGTTGGCGTCGATGATCCCCGCGCGGATCCGGGCGAAGTCGTGACGCTCGGTGAACATCTCCGCGACCGGATCGAGTCCGGCCGCCACGACCGCGAGCGCAGTCGCGTCCGCCGGGGCGGCGGCAACGCCCTCGAGCCAGAGGCGCTGAAGCTCGTTGCTGCCGCTGAACAGCACCTCGCGCTTGTCCGAGAAGTAGCGAAAGAAGGTGCGCTTCGTCAGCCCCGCCCGCTCGGCGATCTCGGCGACGGTCGTCGCCTCATATCCCTGCTCGTCGAACAGCTCGATCGCGGCGCTCATCAGGCGGCCCTGGGCGTCTGGTTTCCAGCGTGACATCGTGAACAGAGCGTAGTTGATGACACCAAGTGTCATCCGGGTGCTATCGTGATGGCACCAGGTGACATACCACCGAATGGAGACTCCAATGCGCGTATTCGTAACCGGCGCCTCAGGCCACATCGCCTCCGCCGTCATCCCCGAGCTTCTCAACAACGGCCACCAGGTCGTCGGCCTGGCGCGCTCTGAGGCATCCGCTGACACCGTCGCCACGCTCGGCGCCGAGGTACGCCCCGGCGATCTCGACGACCTCGACGGTCTAAGGGCGGTCGCTGCGGAGGCCGACGGCGTGATCCATCTCGCCTTCAAGCACGAGGCGATGCTTACCGGAGACTTCATGGGCGCGGTCGACTCCGATATGGCGGCCACCCAGGCGATCGGCGAGACCCTGATCGGCACCGGCAAGCCCTTCGTGTCGACCGGCGGCACGCTGATGCTCGCGATGGCCGGGATCACCGGCCGCCCCGGTACCGAGGACGACCAGTCCGAGGGCGGTCCTCGGATCGACGCGGCGAACTACACGCGTCAGTCTGGGGCAGCAGGGCGTGCGCTCCTCAGTCGTCCGGCTCGCGCCGATGGTCCACAGCGACCTCGACCATCACGGCTTCACGCACGCGCTGATCGGCTTCGCCCGCGAGAACGGCGTTGCGGCCTACACTGGCGACGGCAGCAACCGCTGGCCGGCGGCGAACACATACGACATTGGCGTGCTCTACCGCCTGGCGTTGGAGAAGGCCCCCGCCGGCTCGACCTTCCACGGCGTCGGGGACACGGGCATCTCGCGCAAGCGTGATCGCCGCGACGATCGCTGGCAAGCTGGGGGTCGAGACTAAGAGCATCACCGATGAGGAGGCGCCGCGGTACCTCGGCTTTCTCGCGGCCTTCGCCGGCTTTGACAACCCGACCTCAAACGACAAGACCCGCGAGGTGCTGGGCTGGGAGCCGACCCATCCCGGTTGGGTCGAGGACGTGGAGACGGGCCACTACTTCGCCTGAGGTCGGCGGCACACTCGAGGCCGCTGCCGCTGCCGCTGCCGGGCCGGCTGGTCGCCGGGGCCCCGGCCGGGGTTTGCTTTACCGGCGCCGGGATGCGGCCTCCAGCGCCCTCGTCCCCGGTTCCACATGTTGTCGGCAGACCGACCTTCGACCAAATCGCGGCGCTCGCACAGGCCCGAGCGACGAGCCTCCCGCCAATCAGCTTGTCGTTAGCTCCCGGCTCATTCCTCCTCGGCCATCTCCAGCAACTCCTCCGCGCTGATAACGGCCGCAATCGCTGGATGGTTGGCCTGCATGTGCTCGCGTCCGAGTTCCACGACCTGCTCGTCGTCCTCGCCGCGGACGATGTACCCGCACTCACAGACGATTCGCTTTGCCACGTCGGATATTGTCGCTGATGTGGTCGTGCAGGTGTGTGGGCGCCTCATCGTGCAGAGCCGACGGAGCTGAGATGGCGGATCAGCTGCCCGGCGCACAGGGCCGGATCGCGTTCGCATGGCTTGTCTGGAACCGGCACCGCGCTGCGCCGCGGGAGGAGCTCGCGACGGCGATCTGGGGCGAGCGAGTTCCCGGCGGCGCCGGGCCAGGCAATCCGCTCTCTTCTGTCGAAGCTCCGCTCGGTGATCGGACGTGACTCGCTCCCGGCCGACGGGCCGTTGCGCCTCAGGCTCAATGGCGAGGTGAAGGTCGACGTAGAGGTTGCCGCGCGAGCCATCCACGACGCTGAGTCGGCAGTCGCACGTGAGGAATGGGACCGCGCCTGGATCTCCTCCCAAATCGCCATGAACGTCACGCGGCGTCCTTTCCTGACCGGGCACGAGGGCGCATGGGTCGAGGAGCGCCGCAGGGAGCTGGGCGCCGTATACACACGCGCCCTGGCGACGCTCGCCGCAGCGGCCCTGGCGCTCGGCGAAACTGAGCTGCTGGCCGCCGAGAGGGCTGCACGCGAGCTGATCGCCGCCGAGCCGCTCAGCGAGGGCGCGGCCGCCCTATTGATGCGAGCACTCGACGCGCGAGGTGAGGGACCGGCCGCGCTTGTCGTCTACGACGAGTTTCGCCTGCGGCTACGCGATGCCCTCGGAGTCGCACCGGGACCGCAACTGCTGGCGTTGCACTCCGCGCTCGTCATGCGCTGACGAGACGCCAACGGCTCGCCAACGCCCTAGCGGGATGATCCGCCGATGACCGCGAGGGATGAGCAAACGGGCCTTCTGCAACTAATGGCGATCCGCGACGGGACGGCGCCGCCCGCGCCGATTCAAGAGTCGCTCGGTTTTGATCTCGTCGAGGTGACGGAGGGCACTGCCACATTTCGCTATCGACCGGACGCGCGACACCTCAATCCGCTCGGCACCATCCACGGTGGCGTCGCGATGACGCTGCTCGATTCGGCGGCCGGCGCAGCGGTGCACTCCACGCTTGCAGGCGGTTGCGGCTACGCGACCCTCGAGACCAAGGTCAACCTGGTCCGAGCCATCCTCCCGTCCACCGGTCCCCTGCTGGCCGAAGGGAGCGTCGTTCATCGCGGGCGCACAGTCGCGACGGCGGAGAGCCGGCTCCTCGCCGAGGACGGAGCGCTCTACTCGCACGCGACATCGACCTGCATGATCCTGCCAGGCCCGGGTGCGGGCAACCCCCCAACGCCGCCGTCGGCGCCATCGACTGAGCGGGCGCTTCAGAGGCATGGGGGGGGAAGGCGCTCGTGAATTCCGACGACACCGACATTCGCTACGCGACCGCAGCTGTCAATGGGGTCGAGTTGCACTACGCCGTAGCGGGCGCCGGGCCGTTGGTCGTGTTCCTTCACGGCTTCCCCCAGTTCCACTATGCCTTCCGGAGCCAGTTGCGGGAGTTCAGCGCCGACCACCTCGCCGTTGCTCCCGACCAGCGAGGCTACAACCTCTCGTCCAAGCCAGAGGGTGTTCATAGCTACGGCATCTGGCCCGCGGTAGAGGATCTACGCGCCCTCGTCGAGCACCTTGGATATGAGCGCTTCGTGCTCGTCGGCCACGACTGGGGCAGCCTTGTGGCATGGTCGTTCGCGCTCCATTATCCGGAGATGCTTCGGGCGTTGATCAGCCTCGGCGGCGCCCATCCGGGTGTCCTGGATCGCGCGCAACGGGAGGATGATGAGCAGATCCAGGCCAGCCAGTATCTCCTCGGTCTTCGTCGCCCTGATGCAATCACGGCGATCGCTGCTGACGACTTCGCTGCGTTTGAGCGGGCGCTCGATCATCCCTTCTTCTCCGAGGAGGATCGCGACGCGTACAGGCGCTCATGGCGTGTTCCGCAGGCGATCGAGTCGGCGCTCCACTGGTACGAGGTCGAGGGGATCGCGCCGCCCGATCGGGACGGCACGCCAGGACGCGGCAACTACTGCCCAGACGTTGCGCCCCTGTACGTCGATGTCCCGACGTTGGTCATCTATCCCGAGGCAGACCCATACGTCAGGCCGGCCTCCCATTCCGGTCTCGAGCGCTTCGTTCGCAACCTAACATTCCGGCCCGTGCAAGACGGTACGCATTGGATCGCCGAGCAACACCCTGAGCTCGTCAATCGCTACATCCGTGAGTTCTTGGCTGCCCACGACCTCACGCCCGCGTGAGCGACGGTCACTGGCTCGACGCCCCAAAGAGGCCATGCACCCTCTCCGAGTGCGCGCCACTCGCTCTGAAGCTTGTCGGGCCGTCCCGTAGCCCCCTGCGGGGGGTACTCGCGGCACGACCCGGCCCGCATCGCTGGGTCATCGGCGAAGATTTCAGGCCCTGGGGTGCATAAACCCGATTGGGCGCAGCCCCTGCGGGCCGATACGACGCGCGCTCACTTGACCTGACAGGGGACATTGAAATACCCTGAGTATGTGAGTTCTGGGAGCAGCGAGCCCGCCTTCGAGGCGGTCGTGATCGGTGCCGGCTTCTCGGGCATTGGGGCCGCGATCAAGCTGGACCAGGCGGGCTTTCACAACTACGTCGTCCTCGAGGAGGGCGACGGTGTCGGGGGGGCATGGCACTGGAACACCTACCCGGGGATCGCCGTTGACATCCCGTCCTTCAGCTACCAGTTCTCGTTCGAGAAACGCAGCGACTGGTCGCGCGTCTACGCGCCAGGTGAAGAGCTCAAGGCCTATGCCGAGGACTGCGTCGACAAGTACGGGCTGCGCGAGCGGATCCGGCTAGGTACGAAGGTCACCGGGGCCGAGTTCGACGAGCAATCACACATCTGGCACATCCAGACGGCCGGCGGCGAAACGGTCACAGCGCGTTTCGTCATCGGGGCTACCGGCGTCTTCTGTCAGCCAAAGCCACCGGAGATCCCGGGAGTCGAGACGTTCGCCGGGACGACGATGCACTCGGCTCGCTGGGATCACTCGGTCGAGCTGCGCGGCAAGCGGGTCGGCGTCATCGGCACCGGGGCATCGGCGATCCAGCTGATCCCGGCGATCGCCCCCGAGGTCGAGCATCTGACGGTCTTCCAACGCACCCCGATCTGGTGCTTGCCGAAGCCCGACCGGCCGCTCAGCCCGTTTGTCCGGCGAATCCTGCGCCGGGTCCCCGGGGCGCAACTCCTGGCCCGTTGGGCCAGCCAGGCGTTCGTCGAGACGACCTTCGTGCTGGCCGGGCAGTTCGCCGGCAAGTTCCCCAGCCTGCGGTTGAAGGGGGAAGGCGCCGGGCGCAAGCACTTGCTGGCCGTCGTCGACCCCGACGTCCGCGAGAAGCTGACACCGAAGTACACGCTCGGCTGCAAGCGGCCGAGCTTCTCAAACGAATACCTGCCGACGTTCAACCGCGACAACGTCCAGCTCGAGACAACCGCGATCGAGACGATCACGCCGACGGGCATCAGGACGGCCAACGGTGTCGAGCACCCGCTCGACGTGCTGGTCTGCGCGACCGGCTTCAAGACCTTCCAGAGCGACAACCTGCCCCCGTTCGAGGTCCGCGGCTCCGCCGGCGTCAGCCTGGGCGAGTGGTGGGATACGAACCGCTTCCAGGCCTACGAGGGCGTCAGCGTCCCGGGCTTTCCCAACTGGTTCTCGATCCTCGGCCCCTATGGCTTCAACGGCCAGTCCTACTTCGGGCTGATCGAGACCCAGATGCGCCACATCACGCGCTGCCTCGGGCACGCCCGTCAATCGGCCGCCACCCGTGTGGAGATACGACCCGAGGCGAACCGCCGCTACTTCGAGTCGGTCCTTGCCCGCCGCCACAACCAGATCTTCTTCCAGGGCTCATGCGAGACGGCCAACAGCTACTACTTCGACAAGCACGGCGACGCACCGTTTCGCCCCAGCCTCACGCTCGAGGCAGCATGGCGAAGCGCTCGCTACGACCTGAACGATTACGCCTTCGCGGGATGAGCGGACTGACGCGAACCGAGTCCCAGGCCCGGACGCGCAAACTGATCATCGAGGCAGCCACCAGCCTGTTTCTCCGAGACGGCTTCCAGGTCACCTCGCTCGAGCAGATCGGCGAGGAGGCTGGCTTCACCCGCGGCGCTGTCTACTCCAACTTCCCCAGCAAGACGGCGATGGGCATCGCCGTGATCGATGAGCTCTACGCACGGGAGGCCGAGCGCCTCGAGGAGGCGCTGAGCGCGACCGAGAGCACAGGTGAATGGTTCGACGCACTGAGCCGCTGGGCCGACAACACGATCGGTGATCCTCGGTGGACACGACTCGAGGTCGAGCTGGCGGCATCGAGCGCCCACGATGAGGGTTACAGGGCCGCGACCGCCGCCCGCTATGAGGCGATGAGGGCCGGGTGGGTGGCGTTCTTCAGGGAGCGTTTCGACGACGGGCCGCCTCCTATGGACCCTGAGACACTGGGCGCGATCGTCGTCAGTCTTGGCTTTGGCGCCGGCGTCCAGCGCGCCTTCGACCCCAAGCTCTCAGGCTCAAGCTGGGTCGAGTTGCTGCGGATGCTGCTCGTGCCGGGGGCCGGAGAATCGCCGCTGGCGCCCCGGGCCGCCGCGCGCTGACCCGGGCGGAGCCCGGCTTGGCCGGCGTGCCGGCCCACCGCCGGCCCTCGATCTGAGCGCATGATTCCCAAGGAGTGTGGGTACACATCCGTACATCGGGCTCGACTGGACGAATGTCGTAGGGAGGTCTCGGCGATGATCGCGCTCACGAAGTCGCGGGCTGCTCGCGTCACCGCAGTAGCACTCGCGTTCGCTCTGCTCGTTCCTGCTCCCACCTGGGGAGCAGGGCTGTCGTCCATCGCCGAATCCGCGACTGGCCACGTTCCCGCGACCAGCGAATCCGTCACGAAATCTGCAACGCAGACGATCCACCAGGCGACCGGCGCCGCGAGCGCTACGCCGCCCGCGGCAGCAGAAACGGCTGTGGCTGTGAGCACCGGACACGCGACCACTGAAATGGCGCCCTCAAGCGCGGGCGCACTAACGCGCAAAGCCGCGAACCCAGCTGCCACTGCGCCTGTAGCCTCCGCGGTCACCAGCTCTCCCACTTCTGCGCCCGCTGGAGTGGCATCGAGCGCGGCCGGCTCGGTCACCGGCGGCTCTCTCACCCAGGCGGTCTCGGCCACCACTACGCACGCGAGCAGCGCGGCGCAGAAGACAGTGCGCACGGCCGTCGCGAGCGGGCCCCCTGCGTCTTCATCGCCCGCGGCGGATGCATCGGGCGTGCTTGTGAATGTCACCTCCTCGGTCGCCGCGATCACCTCGTCGGCATCAAGCGTCTCGTCGTCGGTGGGCGTCGAGGCGCCCGGGCATGCCACCGACCCTCTGCCGAGCGCTAGCGTGGGGAAAGCGGTCGGCGACAGCCTCTCGATCGGCGAAACGCACGAGAGGCTCGCCCCGTCAACAGGCGAAATCCTGCCTGCGCTCGAACCGCTCGCCTCGATCGAACAGCACTCCGTAGCTCCGCCCGAACTCGCGACGATCGCGCCCGAACTCGTCAGCGGCATGACGCCGAAACTGGTGAGCAGCATCGCGCCGCAACTCCCGAAGCTCACCGCAACCGAAGTCGTCAGCGGCATCGCGCCCGAACTCGCAAAGCCAATTTCGCCCGAACTCGTCAGCAGCGTGACGCCGAAACTGGCGAGCAGCATCGCGCCGCAACTCGTGAGCGCCATCGCGCCTGAAGTGGTCAACCGGGTTGCGCCGCAACTTGTGAGCGCTATCGCGCCTGAAGTGGTCAACCGGGTTGCGCCGCAACTTGTGAGCGCTATCGCGCCTGAAGTGGTCAACCGGGTTGCGCCGCAACTTGTGAGCGCTATCGCGCCTGAAGTGGTCAACCGGGTTGCGCCGCAACTTGTGAGCGCTATCGCGCCTGAAGTGGTCAACCGGGTTGCGCCGCAACTTGTGAGCGCTATCGCGCCTGAAGTGGTCAACCGGGTTGCGCCGCAACTCCCGAGCACGATCGCGCCCGAAGTCATCGGCAGCGTGGCGCCCAAACTCATCAGCAGCGGCGTAGCGGAGCTGGTGAGCCCGGTCGCGCGCGAAGTGGTTAACCGCCTAGCACCGGAGCTCAGCACCAACGCGCAGGAAGCCGTCGGTGCTCCGCTACAGGCGACACTAGACCCGTTGGTGGGCGCCGCGACCGGCGTTAGCTTGCCGGCGACCGTTGCGCGGACCGTCGACGCGGTGGCCGGCGCGGCCCGGGTGCTTTCGCCGAGCGCGGTCGCCGCTGCGCCGTCGAGCGTTCCTGCGATACCCAGCACTCCCGCGACGCTCAACCCCCCTGCCAATCCGGGGCTCCCCGCGACGCCCAACTCGCCAGTGACACCGAGCGTTGCCGCCACCCCCGGCGGGCTTCCGGCGAAACCGCCCGCGCCGACAGCCGCGGGAGCTGGTGTGGGGTCGGCGGGCACGGCCGGCCCGACGGCGACGGCGCCCGACAATCCCGGCCCGAGGGCGACGGCGCCCGCGCCCGATAATCCCGGCCCAATGGCCCCTAGCACGACGCCGACCGGCACGACCGGACCGAGCAACTCCTCCGGGTACGCCGAACCTACGCCGACTCCTCCAGCTTCCAACCCAGGCGCCAAACGTCGCGCGGCGGCACGCTCGCGGCGCGACTCGCTTCGAGCGCAGGTGAGGCGCCTCGCCGGCTGTCTCGCCGACCTGCCCGAACCCGAGCGCGTGGTGCTCGAGCTGAGCACCGGCATTGGCAGCGCGCACGCCTACGCTCCCGCACTCGTGGCCCGATACGCGCACGTGAGCGCGAAGCGGATCCCCGGGCTCCAGCGCCGCGGGTTGCGCCTCCTTCGCATCCTCGCCGGGACCCGCGGCTGCACTCGCGCGACGACCTCCGCTTCGATGCTCCTGCTCGCGCCCGCGATCATCCCGCAGGGGCCCGGGGGCGCAAACGCGTTTGGTGAAGTCGCCTCCTATCGCATCGAAGGTGGCGCCGCGGAAGAAAACAGCAGCGGGGTACACGGCTCGGCGCTCGCGCAGGCGCTGGCGGGGCTCAACTTGCTGAACGCGAATGAGACGGTCCTGGTGCTCGCGCTGGTGCTAGTGGGCACGCTCCTGGTAGGAGCATTGTTCGTCATGCAGCTCGGCGCGCGCTCGCACTGGCGGCGCTAGCGTCCGTCCATCCTTTCCAGTGCCGCCCAGCTGTGACGGCTGCGGGGCCGGGAGCCAACAGCCCGCGCCGGTCGCGGTGGAACCAGAAATTGAGCCCCCGTGGCTGCTGATCGCCGGGTATGTCGCGTGCGCGGCGGACGGTCGCCGTCAGCCGCCGATCGTCTGCTCATCGCGTCGTCCGGCGCCGCGATCTTCGGGGGCCCGAACCGGCGCGGCTGTCGGCTATAACGAATCGATCGCTGCCCGCGCCACCAGAAGACCGACACCCGGCCCGCTCGATGCGCACCCTGGGCGCCCGCCTGACCGCGGTGCCGAGACGGAGGGGGGCGGCTGATGCGCCAGGGACCGCTCGCGGGCCGCTACCCCGCGGTCGCGGCGATGGTGCTGTTCGCGCTCGTCCCCTACCTCGCGCTCTCTGCCGCGCTCGAGCCGCTCACGCCGATCATCGCAAGGGACCTTCACGCGAGCCTGCAGACGATGAGCCTCGGCTCCGGGCTGGCGAACGCCGCCTATGCGATCGGAACGGTGCTCGCGGTCCAGTTCGCGCAACACCTGCCGCAGCGCCGAATGCTCGTCGTATACGCGGCGCTGCTGCTCACCGGGTCGGTGCTCGCGGCCTCGGCCCAGAGCGCTGGCATGTACATCACGGGCCACGTGCTTCAGGGCTTGTGCACGAGCCTGCTGCTGATCGCGGCGGTGCCGCCGCTCGCGATCGGATATCCCGCGAGCAAGCTGCGCATCACGGCGATGATCATGAACCTGTGCATCTTCGGGGCCGTCGCGCTGGGACCGACGATCGGCGGGCTGCAGGCGAACTCGGGCGGCTGGCGCCCACTGTTCTGGATCTTCGCGGCGATCGCGGCGATCGCCCTCACCTTGTCGCTGCTCACGTTCGACGACGCGCCGCCGGCCGACCCCGACTCGCCCCGCGACCTGCCGGCGATCGCGCTCGCGGCCGTCGGCTGCACCGCAGCGTTCTTCGGCGCCTCACAGCTCCTCACCCACGGCTTCATCGGCCCGACGACGATCGTGCCGCTGCTCGGGGGACTCGCGCTGATCGTCACGCTCGTCGTCTACGAGTACCGCGCGAAGCACCCGCTGCTCACGATCCGCACGATGCTCACGAGCACGATGCCCGTCGCCGGAGTCACGGTCGCGCTCTTCGCGGCAGCCGCGTCGGTCTCGGCGACCGCCCTCACCGCAGCCGTGCTGCTCCAGCACTACGACCCGCTTCACGTCGGTCTCCTCTACCTGCCGGAGGTAGCGGGAGCGGTGATCACGGCGATCCTGCTTGGCGTCGTCTTCAGGCGCCGCTCGATCCACTATCTGCCGCTGGTCGGGATGTTCTTCCTCGCGGCCGGGATCGCGGTCTTCGCCGTCCAGATCCCTCCGAGCGAAACGCGCACGCTGATCGGCTCGGGGCTGACCGGCATCGGCCTCGGCGCGACGGTCGCGCCCTCGCTGTTCGTCGCCGGCTTCTCGCTGCCGTCGGCCAACCTCCAGCGCGTGTTTGCGATCGTCGAGCTGCTGCGCGCGGTCGCCGCGTTCATGATCGCGCCGATCTTCGCGCACTTCGCCCTGACGGTGGGCGGAGGGCTCGAATCCGGCACCGAAATCGCGCTCTGGATCGGCTTCGGCCTAGCGCTCGGCGGCGCCGCGCTGGGCGTCGCGATCTACGCACTCGGGGGCGCGCGCCCGCAGACCCCGGACATCGACAGGTTCCTGGAGGGCGACGAGCCGGCCTGGTACTCGCCGCCGCTCCTGGCGCGAGTGCGGGGAGGGCGCGATCGGCGCGAGTCGGCGGCGCGGCCCGCTTCGATCCTGGACGGCGCCGATGGGCTCCCGCCCCGCGCGCGTATCGGGCGCGAAGACGGACACGCCGAACCGGTCGTCGAGAGCTCCGAGCAGGCATGAGCTCGAGCGCGGCGTCTGCGGGGACGACAATCGCGGGCTCGGGCTTGGTCCTGTTCGCCTACGACGGCTCTGAGCTCGCGAAGCTCGCGATCGACGAGGCCGGCCGGCAGCTCCCGGCCGGGCGCGAGGCGCTCGTCCTCTGCGTCTGGCAGCCGGCGGATGTTGGCTTCGTGCCTGCCGGCGAGCTGCATTTCAACGCCGCGCAGGCGAGTGAGGTGAGGAAGGCCGCCGAGGAGACCGCTGCGCACGGTGCCGATCTCGCCGAGAAGGCCGGCTTCCGCGCGCGGAGCATGGCCGCTGAATCGGCGCCGACCTGGCGGGGGATCGCGAAGGTCGCCGACGAGCGCGATGTCGACCTGATCGTGCTCGGCTCGCACGGCCGACATGGGTTCGCCGGGCGCGTCTTCGGCAGCGTCGCCGCGGCCGTCGCGGAGCACTGCAGGCAGTCCGTGCTGATCGTGCACCGACGGCCTGAGTGAGCCCGGTCGAACTGCCAAGACCCCCTATTGCTACCGCCCTGGCAAGAGGTCACTTGACCAACCCGTCGCCGCACCGGCGATCGGCCTCTCGCGCTGCATCCGCCCTATGATCGCTGAGTGCCTCGTCTGTTGAGATCGCGCTGGGTCAAGCGGCTGAGCCGCGGCGTACCCGTTGCCCGCCTGCTGCTCGTCGCTGAGGTGGCTGTCCTGGCCCAGCGTCATCTCAGCAATCTCGACCGAGCCCAACGCAGTCGGCTGTTTACGCTGCTGATTCGCTCCCGAGGATGGCCGCGCTCGCTGCCCGTGGCCGAGCGGCGCGAGTTCCTATATCTCGTCGACAGGCTCGAGCCGCGCCTACTAGTTGGGACGGCCGCGAGCCGGATTAGCCCGGTGCCGGTGCCAAAGCGATTGCTTTACGGTCGGCGGGGCAGCGCAGCACGAGCGGCTCTGTCGCGGCGAACCTGAGCCCCGCTAGACCATCAGACCACGGCACCAAGCCAATATCGGGTCCGGCGCTGAGGTCATCGGTTCCCCGCGAACAGCCGAAGGAACAGCAGGAAGATATTGAAGACGTCGAGGAAGATCCCCGCTGCGAGCGGGATTGTCTCTTGCGAACCCGCCCTGCGCAGCCGGTTGAAGTCGACGACGGTGTAGAGGCCGAAGATCGCCAGGCCCACGATGGTCCAAGCCGTGTAGACCGCCGGGATGCGGACGAAGATCAGGACGATGCCAGCGACGATCAGCGCGAGCAGCAGCCAGAAGAGAGCTCGATAAAGAAAGGACAGATCTCGGCGTATTGCGTATCCGCCGCAGCCGAGGGCGCCGACGAACAGGGCGGTCGCCCCGAAGGCCTGGCGCACGGCCGTCGGATCGGTGGCCGAGTAGTAGTTGATCGTCGTGGCAACACTCGCGCCGAGCAGGAGGCCGAAGCCGAACAGCAGCACCAGTGCAAGGCTGGTATTGCCGCGGGCGTTCGCAACGTTCAAGCCGACCAGGCAACCGAGCGCCAAGAGCCATGCCACGAACCAGCCGGCGCCACCCAGGTTGCGGCCCATCCAGACGCCCAAGGTGGCGAACCCGACCGTCAGTGCCACGAGTGCCATCACGCGGCCGAACAGCGCCGGCGTGCTCGCGGCGGAGGGGCGTTCGGCGTACCCGACTGTGCTCATTGCCGCCAATTATCTCGCAGCGAACGCGCGCCTTACGCCGGCAGCGGAGTGCCAGGACCCTCCGCGGAGCGTTCGAGACGCAACGCAGCCCAGCCGGCGAAGGTGAACAGGACCCCGCGCAGCACGAGCACGATCCCGATGATGACGCCGAGCGTCGAGAGACCTACGTCCGGCCAGGCGAGGATCAGGATGCCGGCGGCGGCGTCGAGGACCGCGAGGAGGATTTGTCCGCCGCGCGCACCCGGCAGCGTGAACGCGTACACGAAGCGGGCGAGGGCGACGACCACGAACCAGATCCCGAGAATGACCACGAAGATGTGCAGCGTGGCGAACGGCTTCTCGATCAGCACGAGGCCGGCGAGCACGCTGAGCACGCCCACGACGGCGAGCACACCGCGCGCATCGCTACGTCCGAACACAGCGGCCAGCATGGCCAACACACCGTCGACCAGTAGGAAGATCCCGACGATCATGGTGAAGACCTTGAGCGTTTCGTTGGGATCAACTATGAAGAAGACCCCGACGGCGAACGTCAGCAGCCCGAAGACCAGGAGCGAGTACCAGACCCACCTGTCGGTCGGAGATTCGTCGACGCTTGTGACCATCGTGCCAAGGCTTTCGAGGTGACAGTCGAGACTCCTGCCCACCCGGCGCGGTTCCTCTGCAAATCGCTAGTTCGACGTCTCGCCGCTCGGCGACACGACGCGGTCAACAAGCGCCTGGAGTCTTTGCTTGATCGCCTCCAGGTCCGCGTCGCGGGTGATCTCCAGGCGGATGTGCGACCGGCTGAGCTTGGCGTCTTCGATCGGGCCGCCGACTACCTCGAGCCCAACCACCGCGGAAGCAAGCGAGGTCCGAGCATCCTCTCCGAGATCTTGCGGAAGCGGGACCTCAAGCCGCTGAGTGCGTTCGTCGATCGCGTGGAACCTAGCCCTGCCCCAGTCAAGCGTCAGCGTCACGAGCGTGCGGTGATTTCGGTGTCCATGCGAGCAAAGGCTAACGCGTTCGTTTAGAAGCGCCGGACGTAGTCGCCGGCGCCCTGCACGCGAGCACGCTCACCACCGCTACCGATCGGATTCAGGCAAGCGTCGCCGGGGTATCCCAGTAACCTCCCATGCACGTGCCAGTGCGCTTCCAAACAACCCCACGATGACCAGCACCAAAGCACGCTGCAGCGGAGAGCTTTGAGTGTCGGCCAGGAGCGCGATGGCAAGACCGAGTTGGATTGAATAGCCCCCGGCCGAAATGACTGCAAAGGCGATGTTTAGCCTGCGAGTTGGAAAGCCGCGGGAGAAGTTCCCGGCCCGTTTTGCGCGCGGTATCAAGCGACTGGTGGCCAGCAGGCCGACCATCGCCATCACGAGGTTGGATGTCCCGAAGACTGCGGCGCCTCCGGTCAACGCGACAAGCGAGACGAAGAAGGCGTCGACCAAAGAAAGGAATGCGCTGCCGGCCAGAACAGTCCGCCTCTCCCGAGTCTGCGCGCCCTCATCGTCGGCGTTGACCACCGACACGGCCACGACCAGTAGGCCGAGGATGGCAGCAGATGCGCCCGCGCTGGCAGCGAAGAACATTTCGTAGTGGCCCAGCAACAGCGCCACCTTACGAGCATCACCCGGCGGCGCGCGTCCACGACCAGCGTTAGCGACTGGCGAGTTGCGGCAAGTGACCGGAAGCCTGGCGTCCTCGACGGCCTCCTTGCCTGGAGACGGTCTCGGACCGTTGTCGCGTCGTCGCGTGGCTCAGATCGGATAGCGCCTCTTTGCTGTGGCGATGCATTTCCTGCGGCGGGCCTTGTTGCTCAGCCTGTTGCATTTCGCGATCGCCTTTGCGCGCGCCTTCAGATTCGGCACCTTGCTCACATATACCCACGCCGCTCCGAGCCCCGTACCGACGGCCGATCGTGACGTGCCTCCCACAAGCGCGGTGAGGCCATCCGAGGACAGGGACAGGCTCGTGCCAAAGCCGAGCCCTGCGGAGCTTCCCCCGCTGAGCGCCGCGCCTTCCCGGATCCACTTAGTTCCGGAGCGTCGGAATCGCCATGCGGAGCCAACGGCGATGGCGCTGCCTGCCAACGACTCTGGCGCGCCGATAAGAGCGGTGCGCCCGTCGCCGGCCAGCGACACGCTTGACCCGAACCCGAGCGAGCCGGGCACGCCGCTGAGCTTGGCACCATCTTGACTCCATACAGACCCCGCCCGGGCGAACACCCATGCTGCACCCGCACCTCCGTTGTCGTTCGCGCCCCCTACCAGGGCTGTGGAGCCATCAGCTGATAGTGCTAGGGCCGAGATCCCGAATTCGCCGGGGCCGACCTCTCCGCCGCCCGTAAGCGGGCCGGCTTGCCTAGTCCAACTGCTCCCTGAACGTATGAATACCCACACACCTCCGGCCAGATTGTTGTAGTTCGCGCCGACCAGAGCGGTGTTACCGTCAGCAGACAGCGCCGCGCCTATGCCAGACACGCTGCCGCCGCTGCCCGGGCTGTCGTTCGTGAGGGTTGCCTCGAGACTCCACGATGCGGCCGTCCGAATAAACACGAGCGCACCCGCAGACAGTTCGCTCTGTGCAGCGCTGATAAGGGCGGTGTTGCCGTCCGCGGAGAGTCCAACGCTCGAGCCCATACTTCCGGTGGTGCCCGCGACGGATCCAGTGAGCTTCGGTCCCTGCTGACTCCACACGGTGCCCGATCGTGAGAATACCCAGGCCGCTCCGGCATAGCTGGCGTCCGCGGGCGCGCCGATTAGTGCTGTGCTCCCGTCCGCCGAGAGCGCCACGCTGGAAGCAAACTGACCAGCACCGCTCTCGTCGGTGGGAGTCAGCTTTGAGCCCTGCTGCCTCCACGTCGCCCCCGCTCGAACAAACACCCAGGCAGCACCCGCGGATTCCGCATCGCCGGGGGCGCCGACCAAGGCCGTGCGGCCGTCCGAGGAGAGCGCGACGCTTGTTCCGAACTGACCTCTGCCAGCCTCACCACTCCCGGTCAGACGCGGGCCCTCTTGCACGAGCGGGTCGATCCGCACCGGAAAGCGCGCTCCGTGAGTATCAACATGCAAAAGTAGTCTTGCCGCGCTCACCTCAACCCAGCTGTGCAATGTGCGTCCATGCGCATCCGTGGCAAGTAATCCGCCGTAGAGCAGCGAGGGCCCGCCCGGATGCTCGAACATAGCGCCCTGTCTATCGGCAGCCCGCGATACTCGTGCATTACCGGACAGTGCAACCGCTGCCGTCAGCGACCCGGTCTGATCACCCGCCGGCGCGCGCGCAAGCGTAAAGCCCTGCTCCAGCCCGAGTGGTCCGTTTTGGTACCACTCGCTAATCTCGGGACGGGTATAGACCACGCGGTTCGATTTCGCGTTCGGTGTCACAGCGCCAAGAGCGTGGAGCGAGCGACCGTAACCCAGCGCGCTCAGGCTCAGGCCAACCTGGGTTTGGCCCGCAGTGATGCGGACTCCCGTCGTCGCGAACCGTAAGTCAAAGTTCTGTGCCGGGTTCTGGGCGAGAAACTCGGCCGCGAGGGGGCTGACTCGGTAGGAAGGAATGCTGGCCCCCAGGGTCGCCGAGACTACGCCCTGTGCGGCCAGCGGCAACATCGAGAGGCCCAGGTTGCCCCTAAGCTGCTCGTGGCTGGCGGGAGCCACCGCGGAGCGCTCGGTCACCATGCTCTCACGCAGCGCTGCGCCGATACCCAGTGACAAGATTGCGGCAGCCGCCAGGGCCCGTCCGCGGAGCAGGCCGCCCACCTCCAGAAACCCCCGTTCGCCGACTCGTGGCTGTGTCGTGGCTCTCAGGAATCGCATCGGCTGCCTCCTATCTCGTAGAGACCGACCAGGGAGACGCAACGCAGGCCCCCCCAGCGTGCACGTTCGTCGCAGCCTACCTCGCTTTGGTCGACCGGTGAAGCGCGAGCTCCTACTCCGAGGCTCAGCTGGCCTCGAGCCGTGGGAGGGTGATCTCGTCGTGGAGAAGCTTGACCGCGGCTGCGACTGGGATCGCGACCAAGGCCCCAACGACACCAAGGAGCGCGCCCCCCAGCACTGTCGCCAATACCGTCACGAGGCCCGGCACTGCGACTGTCCGGGTCATGATGCGCGGCGTGAGCAGATAATCCTCGAGGAAGCGATAGACGGCATAGAAGGCACCTGTCGCGATAGCCACCGGCAGCGAGACGGTCAGCGCCACGACAGACACGATGATGCCGCCGATGGTTGAGCCGATGATTGGGATCAGGTCAAGCAGTCCGACGAGCAATCCTTGTAGGAGCGCGTAGGGAATGCCGAAGATGAGCGCCCACGCGATCGTGAGGGCGGCGGCGATCACCGAGAGCAGGAGGTTCCCCAGCACGTACCCGCCCACCCGGTCGAGTATCTCGTCGGTCAGCAACACCATGCGGGGCCGCCGGCTGCGAGGGGCGAGCAGGTAAATCGCGCGGCGCACCCGGGGAAGGTCGATCAGGAGGTAAATCGCTACCACCGTCACGAGCAGCAAGGACGAGATGAAACCCAGCAGAGCCTTCCCAAGGCCCACCACGCTGTCGAATGAGCTGCCACCCTGAAGAAGCTTTTGCAGCCCCCGGACGATGTGAAATTTCGCGTCGAGCTTGCTGAACGCGTGGCTGTGCCTGTCGAGATCGTGAAGGTAGCGAGGTAGCTCCTGCGAGAGGTTCGATGCCTGTTCAGTCACCAAAGGCACCGCGAGAGCAAGAAAGCCGCCAACGACGCCGATCACGAGCGCCACCACCGCCGCGACCGCGGTCCAGCGGGGCACGCCGCGGCGATACAGCCACAGGACGACTGGGTCTAAGCCGACGGCGATGACGAACGCGAGGCCCAGGAGGACCAGCACCTGTCCAGCGGCGATCACGGTGTAGGCGATCGCAGCAGCACATGCCACCCCAAGCGCAGCGGTGAGCCCGACAAGGAACGGTGCGCGTCTATCGAACGGCCGGCCGACCTCGCCGAAAGCCGTCTCCTCGGTCACACCAGCCTGCGCCTCGGCGCGGGCACGGATGTCATCGACGACCTCCTGCGTGGGCACCTCACTCGCCAGATCCGAGGAAATCTCCTCGGCGAGCTCTGCGGCAGTTTCTCCGGCCACGCCAGCTTCACCCTTCGCGGAGGTCGAGGAGTCTTTGCCAGCCACGCCAGTCTCTCAGCGCGGCGGCCGTCCGCTGCTTGTACTGCAGCAACGGCGAGCACCCTCTCCCTAAGGGCGCACCGACCGCGATGAGCAAAATCGATGTGCCTATAGGCATATCTAGATCCGTCCGCCTCTTCGAGAGCCGAATCCGTTACCGGTGAGGAATACCACGAGCGCTACCAAGAGAAGCAGCCAAAGAAACGGACTTACGCCAACTCCGCCCGCGATCGCAGCAATTACAAGCACAATCAAAAGCAACTCCACGAGTCCCATACGGCGCTCCTTTATCGCTTAATCCCGTGCCGTTAGCTTTTACCCAAAATGTCTGCTTGGCAAACGATTTATGAGATGTCGCTCAGGATCCGTGGGTATCGAGCCCCGCCGGCGCCCGATCTTCGCGTGAACGTAGGGCGACCCCTGAGCCGTCCCGTGCGGCCCCGGTCGTGGCGGGCAAGGAAGCGCTCGGCCACCGGGGTCCGCGTAGGCAAGGACTACGAGCTGGACGCAGGTGTCGTCCGTGCCGTTGTGCGGCTTTGGCGCGCAGAGCCCAGCCCAACGAGCAGGTCAACTCGGCTCCGACCTCGCTCGCGCCACCCGCCGGCGGCGCCGCGTGCGCCAGCGCTGACACGCCTGGCCTGGTTCGTGCTTGAATGTTGACCGTCATCCGCTGAGGGGCGGCCGTTTGTCTTGGCCAAAGCATGGGATTCGGGGAGGGATGGCCGCTCGCATGATCGGCCCGCCGGTCATGAACCGGCGGGAGCGAATCCCGCGCGTGCCCACCACCGGACCTTCAGACGTGCCGGTTGCAGTGCGAGCCGAACACGCGTCCAGGTCCGCACTCGAGCTAGGCCGGCGTCGGGCGTCTGGTCCTATAGAGACGCTTCGTGCCGGGCTGAGCACTCAGAAGCGGCAAGAGGAACAGCGAGGATGAGATAGATGCCTGACAGACTCCATAATCGCGCAGCTGGCGTTACTAGGTGTGCGCTCCTCGGCATGGCGCTCGTAGCGCTGCTCGCTGCCCTGGGCAGCGGCTCCGCAGCGCTAGCTGCAGAAAAAGTGTGCCACCTCCATGTATATGGCACATCATGCGAATCAGAAAAAGAACACGCCGAATTCCTGGCGTTTGCCAACTGTCCCTTCGGCGCAAGCGCCGAACTCGACTGCTCCTGGGCCCGGTCAACCTCTCAAGAAGTCTGGCCTTCGAAAAAGGCCAAGGAAGAATTTGAAGTACAGCGCGAAAGAAAACCACCGGAACTACCTTCGGAGTTCAAGGTCGGGAACATCACCGTGCTCTTGAAGCAGGCGATTACGCTGCGCGGCGGTATCGGATTTGAAGAAGAAACAGAAGCAGAGACATGGTTCGGCGCGGAAGGCGCCCCAACGATTCAGCCCGTGCCAGAGATCGCGGCGCCGCTCACCCAAGATGTCAACACCTCGCTGCTACCACAGGCAGAACTCAACAGATACAACTATTACGTCAAAGTCAGCAAAGAAACGAAAGCAACTGCCACCGTTGAACTTGCCGGACCGCCGAGCGCTATCAAAGTCAGTGTGACTAACCTTCTCAACGAAGAAGGCACCGCATTTGCATTTCCAGTAAAGGTCAAGCTGAGCAACCCGTTCTTCGGGAACAACTGCTATGTGGGCTCCGACGCGAGCCCGATCATGGTCGAATTCACCACGGGCACTTCGGGCGAACTCAGGGGAAAAAACGGGAGCACGCTCAAAGAGGATAAAAATGGTTTCATGCTCACGCTTGACACCGATACGCTCGTGAACAACACATTCGCTTCCCCCGGAGTCGAAGGCTGCGGTGTCGAAGACGGGGCCAACGAAGCGATAAATGCTGCCCTCGGCCTTCCGTCGGCGGCAGGTCACAACGCGACGGTCCTCAACGGGACGCTGAAACTGTCGACCGCTGAACTCGCCAAAGAAGGTCTCGAAGGCAAGATCTAGCACGGCAACAGCACACCAAGAGGCGTCAACGAGTCAGGCATCGGCCGCCCCCACGCGGCCGATGCCCCCACACGGCTTCGTGGCCGTGGTCTGGAGACGGGCTGGGCCGGGCAAGCAGACTGGGCGGCGGCTCACTCGAGGGCGGTGGCCGGCGCGCAGGCGCGGGAGAAGCCTCAGGCGAGCAGGCTGGCCTTCGCCCGCTCGAACTCCTCGTCGGTCAGCTTGCCGCGGTCGTGTAGCTCGGCGAGCTTGGCGAGCTCCTCCACAGGACTGGGCGATGCGCTCCCACTCGCCTCGAAGCGCTGGAAGGCTTCAGCCTGGGCGTGATCGCGTTCGCGATGTTCGTGCATCGTGTGACCGCGAACGATCAGGTAGGCGAGCACGCCGATGTACGGGATGATGATGATGAAGAGCATCCACCACGCCTTGCCCCAGTTGGACAGATCGCTGCTGCGGAAGATGTCGAACACAACGCCAACCGCGACCCAGATCCACAAGAACAAGATCGCGAACTCGAGGACCGTCAGCAGCGCGTCCCCGAAGGTGTAGGTGGCCAGGAGCGTAGGCACGTCGCGACGAGCCTACTCGATCGCGCAACGGACAAGATCGTGGCATTGCGGAGGCCCGAACGTCTGCGAGGACTTTCTATGGACCCTTCGTTGATCGACAGAAACCCTCAGACTTCCGCGGAGCGCGACCCGCGCCGTCTCCCTATGCCACCATCGCCCTACAGACGCTACCTACAGGAGGAGCCATGCCCGAGTACGCACCAGGAACACCGTCGTGGGTCGAACTGTCCTCGCCCGACACCGATGCCTCCGTCGCGTTCTACGGCGCCGTGCTCAGCTGGAACGCGACCGACCCGGGGCCAGCCGAGACCGGCGGCTACCGGATGTTCCAGTACGACGGCAAGAACGTCGCCGGGCTGATGGGCCTGATGCAGGAGGGGCAGCCCACGGCTTGGGCGACCTACGTGAGTGTGGCCGACGCCGATGAGTCGGCCGGGAAGGTCAAGGCGGCCGGAGGCAGCGTGATGGTCGAGCCCATGGACGTCATGGACATCGGGCGCATGGCGATCTTCGCCGACCCGACCGGAGCCGTCTTCGGCGTCTGGCAGCCCAAGGCGTTTGCGGGCGCCGACCTCGTCAACGAGCCCGTGTCGCTGTGCTGGAACGAGCTGCACACGCGCGACACGGACATCGACAAGGCCTTCTACGGCTCCGTCTTCGGCTGGCAGCCCGGCCGCCCGCAGTTCACCGGCGCGCCGGAGACTTACACGGTCTGGCAACTCGACGGGAAGAACGTCGGCGGCATGATGGAGATGGTCGAGGGCATGTTCCCGCCCGGCACGCCGCCGCACTGGAGCGTCTGCTTCGCCGTCGCCGATGCCGACGCCACCGTTGCCAAGGCGCGCGAGCACGGCGGCACTGTCGTGGCTGACCCCGTCGACATGCCGATCGGACGCTTCGCCGCGATCATCGACCCACAGGGCGCCTGGTTCACGATCATGCAGCCCGCCGCGTCGTAGGGCCGGTCGGCCGCGCAGCCGCAGGTACGGCTGGCGCCGTACCTGCGGAGCCGGCGTTCAGCTGAGCGGAGCGCAGGCGGTGAGGCCGTAGGCGTGTGCGACCTTCGCGAAGTCGTGGAACACGGCGGCGCCGGCGAGCGCAGGGTCTTTCTCGATCTTGGCGACGTCGCCGGCGAGCAGCCGGTCCATCGTCGCGACGGTGGATTGGCCGCCTGCGGGCGTGCCAACGGCTTGGATCTGGCTCAGCTGGGACTTGATCTGGGGGACGAAGGTGCCCTCGACGATGTGGGCGGCTTCGACGGGGCTGGGGTGGGTGGCGAGCTTGAGCACGGTGGCCGTAAGAGCACCGTTGCTGGCGTTACAGATGGCGTTTGCCTTGGCGATGTATTCGGCCTTGGTGGGTGCGGCGCTCTGCGCGGCCCTCGCGCTGGTCGTTGTGCTCTTGCCGCTACCCCCGCAGCCTGCGCTGGAGAGGATGAGCGCAGCGCCGGTGGCGAGCGCGCCTGACCTCGAGAGAACGGCGATCGCACGCCGCTGGCGGATGACCGGGTGGCGGTCGAGGTTTGGGTGGGTCTTGCCGATCATGTGCTCCTCGTCGACTCGGGGGGGAAGGTCACGCTAGGAAGGCGAGGCCTGTGCGTCTTTATCGGCTAGTCGGGTGTAGAGCTCGACGAGGCAATTTGCGCATGACGCGTTGCATGCTCCTGGACGCCGGCCACATGCGCCGAGCGCCCCGGGCGCATGGATCATCCGTCCACCCGCGAGCGGCCTGCGCGTCGCCGCGCGCTGCACATCCGATCTGAAAGCAAGCGCCGCCCGGAGGCGGCATGAGCATGCCCCATCACGACCCAACAGAGCGGACCAATCGCCGAGCAACGCCCGGGCGGAGCTGAGGGCGACTCGCGATGCGCCGACTGCTGTCGACCGCCCGCACCCGTCTCGGGGTCTGGCTTCCGCTCACCGTCCTGATCGTCCTGGTGGGCCTGACGTCGTCTGTCCTGCTTGCGCAGTCGCTCGCGAACAGCGAAGCAAAGAACGCGCGCGACACGTTCCGCTTCGCTTCGCACGAGATCGCGTCCTCACTGAAGCTGTCGATCAGCCATGAGGAAGACCTGATCGTGAGCACGAGCGCGCACCTGCTGACCTATCCGGCGGCACGCACACCGGCAGGGTTCGATCGCTGGGTCGAATCGGTGGACGCTATGAAGCGTTTCCCGGAGCTCGAGAACGTCGGCTTCACAGTTCTCGTGCCGGCGTCGCGGCTAGCGGCGTTCAAGGCGCACCAGGCGAAGGATCCTGTGCGGCCGTTCGGAGTGCGCGGCCCGGGCGCCTACGAAGCCGGAGTGCTGCCGAGCGGAGGTCGATCGTTCTACTGCCTGGCGGCCGCCGGGAGCGCGCGAAGCGCCGAAGCGTACATGCCCGTCGGTCTCGACTACTGCGCGCTGGCGCCGACCATGATGTACGACCGCGACGCAGGCGCCCCCAACTACGCCCCGATCACGCTCGCCGGAAAAACCACGCTGGGGATTGCGACGCCCGTATACAGCACCGGCGCGCCTCCGTCCGGTGTGGCTGCGAGACGCCGGGCGTTTCTCGGCTGGTTGGGCGAGCTGCTGGTGCCCAACCTGGTGATCAGCCGGGCCCTGGAAGGGCGCCCGAAGATTGCGGTGAAGTTCAGCTTCAGCTTGCCGAACTCGCACGTCGTGTTCTCTCACGGCACGATCCCGAAGGCCGCGATGACCGACACGCTTGTCGTTCACAGCGTGCCCGCGGCGCACGCGCGCTGGGTCCTGCAGACGTTCACGCCGCGCGTCTCAAGCGCGGTGTTTGACCGCCCCAACGCGCTTTACCGCTTGATCGGAGGCGTTCTGCTTACGCTCCTGGCGAGCTCCATCATCCTGCTGCTCGCGACGGGCCGCCGCCGCGCGCTGGCCATGGTGGAGGCGAAGACGGCCGAGCTGGCTCATCAGGCGACGCACGATCCGCTGACCGGGCTGCCCAACCGCACGCTGGTCCTCGACCGCGCAACTCAGCTGGTCGCCCGCCATCCGCGCCACCCGGGGTTGGCGGCGGCGCTGTTCATCGACATCGACGGCTTCAAGGAGGTCAACGACACGATGGGGCACGCCGCCGGTGACGGGCTGCTGTTGAGGGTTGCAGAACGCCTGCAGGCGACGGTCCGGGCTCAGGACACGGTCGGCCGCATAAGCGGCGACGAGTTCGTGGTGCTGTGCGAGGCCAGCCCCGACGAGCCGGTCGAGCCGCTGGCCGACCGGATCAATCAGGTCTGCGCGATCCGATCCTCCTGACCCCGGGCGTCGCGCCGGTGCAGGTGACGGCGAGCATCGGTATCGCGTATGGGCGCTACGAGACCCCAGATGAACTGCTGCGAGACGCGGACATCGCGCTCTACCAGGCCAAGGGCTCCGGGAAGGACCGCTACGTGCTCTTCTCCGCGAGCGCCGAGCTGACCCCCGAGGTCGGAGTCGCCTCGATCCCGGTTGGCTCCATCAAAGCGTCTTGCTGATAGACGGCGTCTAAGGCCTTCAGGCGCTGGCAAGCGTCGCGTCGTCTTCGTGGCCCCAGCGCGCCAGAGTCGCACGTAGCGCCGGGATCGCAGCGACCGCCACGGGCGACGGAAGCCAGACGGCAACGGCGCGATAAGCGAGCACCGACGGCAGGGCGACCTCGGCCGGGACTCCGAACGCGATCAGAGCGCCGGTGATCCCTCCACTCACCGAGCCGGGTATTGGCAGCGTGTTGGCGATCTGTCCGACGAAGTACGCGAGCGCGACCACGGGCAGAACCGGCGAGGAGCCGAAGGCGTGCAGCATCGCCCAGAGCACCGCTGCGTCGAATGCCCAATAGGCGATCGCGCCAACCAGGCGGGCGTCCCTCTGCCGGACCAGTTGACACGCTTCATCCACCGCGTCGCCGATCAGCCTTGCGCCTGCCGCGGCGCGCGCGACGAGCGGTCGGGTCTCACGCTCCCCGCCCTCCAGCATCTCCGAATCGGCCTGGCCGCGGCGCGACCGGGCGTCATGGCGGGAAGCGAGGACGAGGAAGAGCCCGATGCAGAGCATCGCGCCGACGGCCGGCACGGCCGCCAGCTCCGTCGGGCCGCTGCTATGCACCAGACCCAGGGCCAGTACTGCCCCCGAAGCCACGATCGAGGCGAGAAAGACCGAGTAAAGGACGACCATGAAGACGAGCAGAGTCCGCGTGGCCGCGCGCGTCCCGAGGCCGGCCCGTCGCAGCGCCCACAGCGCGAGCGCCACTCCTCCGACCCCGGCCGTCGGCAGCAGCCGCGTGGCGGCGGCTCCCGCGAGCGTGATCTGGGCGCTCTCGCGCATGCCGACCCGCGGTGCCGCACGCCCGGCGACCAGCGAAAGCAACCCGACATAGCCGGCGATCGATATGACCTCGAAAACGGCGCCGGCCACCGCCCAGCTCGGGCTGACGCTGAGCCCCCGGAGCATCTCGTCCACGAACGCGTGGATACGACCCCCGCCAAGGGTTATCGCCGCCACCGCAGCTGCACTGAGCAGTGCCGGGACCGCAGCGCGTCGCAGCAGCGGGCCAGCGTCGAGCTTTGGGAGCGCGACCTCCGAGAGCGCTTGGTCGGTTGCGATCATCATGGTCCTTTACGTGACGCCGTACGGTTCGGTTCATTCATATCCGCGGGCCGCTCAGCTGGGTGTGAGATGCGTCATACGAGTGGATGAGCTGCTGGCAATAAGACGCCTGCGCACGCCGAGACTCATCGCCGCTACTCCTGAAGGCCGAGGTCGGCAAACGCGCGGTCGGACCGCCAATACAGGATCAGCCTCGTCACCTTGCGGTCGCTGATGTGGAAGAGGTCCGCGCCTTGCGAGGCGAACTGCCCGATCTGCAGCCCGCTCGTCTTGCCACGTCCCCTGTAGCCGTGAAGCACCAAGACCCGCTCGTCGTCAAGTTCGCGAAACTCCTCAGCCGCGACTTGTCCCCTGAGGCGGCGGCCGGACGCTCCGCTCAGCCGGCCCGCTCAGCTGCGCGGTTTCGTACGGCGCTCTTTTCGTCGAGCGTCATCGCTCCCGGATGGCCCGGGCCGGGCCAGGGAGTGAGCAGCAGGAGAATGCGCGAGTCCGCGAGGGCCGTAACTTCGTGTCGCTCTCCCGGCGCAAACTGGACGAGAGCTCCCGGCTGGGCATCGACTGCCTGGCCGGTGTTGCCGGCGATCCTTACGTCCCCGTAGATGACGGTGATCCAGGCTCCCTCGTGGACCTGATGGTCTTGGAGCATCTCGCCGGCCGGGAGGTCGAGCACGACGGCGCGTCCCTCCTCAGTCGAGGCGAGGATCTCCGGGTGATGTGGCCTCCAGGCCATGCCTTTGACGTCCCAGACGTCCACCAGGTCGGCAGTCTTGCAGTTCGACGAACGCCCCCGGAGCCAGGATCGGAGAGCCTCCGGACCTCCACCCGTGGGTTGAGATGCTCGCGATCTCCACCTGCAGATCAATCCGTGCGCCGATGTGCAGGGCGCAGCTCGGGGCGAGGATGAGCCTATGACAATTACTGACTATCTCATTGATTCTGCTTTGGTGCTCCTCGTTCTTGTTCAGATCAAGGAGCGCAGTATCACCGTTCGTTCGCTCGTTCGTCCGATCGTGATCGTCGCGGTGGCGGTCGAGAACTACCTGCACGGCATCCCCACGGCGGGCAACGACCTGGTGCTGGTGGGGGTGCTCGCGTTGACTGGCCTGCTGATCGGGGTCGCAAGCGGGCAGACGGTCTTCATGCGCCGCGACAAGAGCGGCGAGGTGCTCGCTCGTGCCGGGTGGGCGTCGGCATTCTGCTGGGTCCTAGGGATGGGGTCGCGGTTCGCATTTCTGATCTGGGTCAACAACGGCGGTGGTGCCACGGTCGCGCGGTTCAGCGCCCAGCATGCGATCACCGGCGCCGAGGCGTGGACTGTGGCGCTGCTGGCGATGGTGGTATTCGAGGTCGGCGGGCGCACCCTGGTTCAAGCGGTCCGTCGCCAGCAGCTGCTCGGTGTAGCGGCGTTGGAGCCCGCCTGAGCACAGCGGGCCGGCCGCGAAAGCTCACAGCGGGCGATCGGTAAGCGGGATCCGCGTCAGGCGGATCCCGCTTCTGCGGTACGGCCGCTGCTTTCAGAGTTGAAGCGATGCCGCGCGAGTCCGTACCTTGTCTGATGATGCTGCTCTCTGGTGTGAATCGCCGCCTGGCGACGGTGATCCGGCTGACGGGCCTGACGCTGATCGCGTGGTCTGTGTTCACCTCCAAGCATCAGCCGGCCGGCAGTGGACGCGGCCTCGTAGTCACGATCTGCTTGGCGGTGTGCGTCGCGTGCTTGCTGGTGTGGACGATACGGCCCGACGACGACGGCGACCGCGTGACTCCCGGGACGTACGCGCTCGCTGCGGCCGGCGGCGTGCTACTGGGCGCGGCGCCCGACAGCGCTGCAAGTGCGTTGGTGTTCGTGGCTGTGATCATCGCGGCGATTCGGGTGGAGCTCGCCCGGGCGCTCTTGGTACTCGCGGTGGGCGTTTTGTCGCTCGCGCTTGCGGTGCTCATCTACAACGGCAGCGGACTCGGCCTGCTCGCTTACACGCTTGGGTTTGCCGCTGCCCTGCTTGCCGCGTCGAACCGTCGTCAGACGCTTCTGCGAGCCGACCAGGCGGAGCTGCTGCTCGCTCAGGCGCAGCGCTCGCACGAGGAGCAAGTTCGCGCGACACGCCTAGAGGAGTCGACCCGAATCGCGCGCGAGATTCACGACGTGCTGGCGCACACGCTGGCGGGACTGACGATTCAGCTCGAGGCGACAGCTTCGCTGCTCGCGCAGGGGGCGGACCGCGGACGCATCCTCGAGCGGGTAGAGCAGGCACACACGCTGGCCGCAGAGGGGTTGGCGGAGACGCGACGAGCGGTTGGAGCGCTGCGCGGAAGTTCTGTCTCCCTGCCGGCGGGACTCGAGGCGCTCCTCGCCGGCTACCGCGCGAGCAGCGACGCGCCGGCCGAGCTCACGATCGACGGCGACCCGGAACGGCTGGCCGGCCCCACGGCAGAGGCCGTACTACGGGTTGTGCAGGAGGCGCTCACCAACGTGCGCAAGCACGCCCCCGGCGCCCAAGTCTCGATCGCCGTCCACGCCGGCCACGACCCGGGCCAGGAGGTGCTGCTGCAAGTCGAGAACTGGCTGCCTGCCACCGGGCCCGCGCCCGTTCCCGACGGCCTTGCCACGAGCGGCGGTGGCTATGGCCTGCAGGGCATGCGCGAGCGCGCTCAGATCCTTGGCGGCACGCTCGACGCACGCGCGACCCCCACCGGATGGCGCGTCGAGCTGCGCCTCCCGTCCCCTGAGGCGGTCGCGATCCCGGTCGAGGACGCGCGATGAGCGACTCGGTGCGTGTCCTGGTGGTCGACGACCAGGCGCTCGTGCGCGAAGGGCTGATGACCCTGCTCGATGCGACCTCGGACATCACTCCCGTCGCGTCCGCCGCCGACGGCGAGGAAGCGGTCGCGCTGTGCGCCCGCCACCGACCCGACGTTGTGCTGATGGATCTGCGCATGCCGAAGCTCGACGGCGTCGAGGCCACTCGCCGCATCCGCGAGGCCCTGCCCCAGACGGAGATCGTCGTGCTCACAACGCACGCCGACGAGGACTCGATCCTCGATGCGCTGCGGGCGGGCGCGCGCGGATACCTGACCAAGGACGCGGGGATCGCCGAGATATCCCGCGCGGTTCACGCCGCCGCCGCCCACCAAGCGCTGCTGGACCCGATCGTCCACAGCCGCCTGATCGCCGCCGCAGGTGCCGCCCGCGGTCCCAGCCCGCCGCCGATCCTGCCGGACGAGCTCACCCCACGCGAGGCAGAGGTTCTCTCTCTGATCGCCCGCGGCCTGTCAAATGCTGAGATCGCGAGCACGCTCGTGGTCAGCGAAGCGACGGTCAAGAGTCACATCAACCACCTGTTTGCCAAGATCGGCGCCCGCGACCGCGCCCAGGCCGTCCACTACGCCTACACGCGCGGGCTGGCCGGCTGAGTCCGAGGACGGTCGCCTCCTGAGCCAACCAGACGGCCTGCGCAGCGCTCACAGTCGGAGCCCGCCCCAGCAGCTAGGAGGGTTTGGCGAGACGATCGGGGTAGCTCGCAGCGCCCGCGACGGCGAGTACCCCGCCGATGGACATTGCGAGAGCGACGGCCGTCGCGAGCCAGAATCCCACTTCATAGCCACCGTAGCCGTAGCCGTCGCCGATCGGGAAAGTTTGGCCCAGGAGATAGAAAGAGCCGCAGACAACGGGCAACGCAGTGATGACGGATTCGCTCAGCAAGCCCACCGCGGCGAACGCGACCGTCCCGACTGCGATCACTGTCAGCACGCCCGCGCGGTGCCCCTTGAATTCCCACAGGGTTGCGCCATGCGACACGATGCCCACAGAGCCACCGCGTGATACGACCTTCCCCAGTTCCGACCAGTCGAGGAGCGCCAGCGCGACCACGAACACCAGCCCGCCGACGATGACTGCGAGGATCCCGGTGGTGCGCATGCGAAGAGCATCGCTCCTCTGCCGCGGCAAGGACGCCATGCCTTCAGTATCACGGAGGGGCTGGGCGTCGCGCTCGGCCTCCGGCCAGCCGCCAACCTCGGGGTTCAGCCTCCCCCGAAATCACTAGTAGGAAAGGAAGCGAGACCCATGAAGACGATGACTTGTAAGCAATTGGGTGGACCGTGTGATGTGGCGCATAGTGGAAAGACTGCAAATGACGTCATAAAGGCCCAAGATGGGCACCTGAAGGAAATGGTCGCCACGGGTGATGAGACACACAAGAGTGCCCTGAAGGAAATGCAGGGTAGGTGGAAGAATCCGATTGCGGGAATGGGGTGGTATCGAAAAGCCAAGCGTGATTTCGCTGCGCTTCCCGACGATTCGTGAACGGAGGCGATCATGCAACGCCATACACCCACCGAGAGCAGCGATCCGCTCAACCCCAGCGCCGTGCCCGCGATCGTCGATCGGGCGAGTTGGCAGTCTGAGCTGGACGAGCTAAGGGTGCGAGAGAAGGCGCACACCCGAGCGGGCGATGCGATCGCGGCGGCCCGGCGCCGGCTGCCGATGGTCGAGGTGGACGCCGCCGCGACGCTGATCGGCCCCGATGGTCCGCTCACGCTGCAAGACGCGTTCGAGGGACGCCGCCAGCTGATCGCCTATTACCACATGTGGTACGCCGGCCAACCCGCGCCCGAGCAGTGCGAGGGCTGCACATTCTTCAACGGTCAGGTTCGCGAGCTCGGCTACCTGCACGCGCGAGATGTCACATACGCCACGTTCTGTCAGGGACCATACGAGGAGAGCGCCCGCTACCGCGACTTCATGGGGTGGGATGTGCCGTGGTACTCGGTACAGGGCTCTGCCGAGGAGCTGCTGGCCGGACGGCTGGTCAACAAATTCTTTCTCATCTTCTACCTGCGAGCCGGTGAGCGGGTGTTCGAGACCTACTGGACCAACGGTCGCGGCGTCGAGGTCATGTCCCCGACAAACGGCCTGCTGGACATGACCGTCTACGGGCGTCAAGAGAGCTGGCAGGACTCGCCCGACGGCTGGCCGCAGAGCGGAATCATGCGCACTCTGCGCACCGACGGGCGCCCTACCGCCCAGTGGTCGCGTCTTCGCGCCGGCAGGTCGGACGACCTCGGAGATACAGCCGCCTGAGGAGCGGCGCCGGCGTCGAGGGGCCGGGGCGGCACGGCGTGCGTCGTCTGCCTACCGTTGGATCGGCTCACGCGATCTTCGCAAGCGCCGCCGGTTGGGCGGCGGGGCGGTCCGGCGGCACGCAGACCATCCCCTCGCTGAAGCCGGCCGAGCCGATCCCGAAGGCGGCGTTGAAGCGGTCGAGGTTGACGAGGGTCAGCAGCGCTGTGATCTCGACGAGCTGCTCATCGCTGAACTCCTCTCTCATCCGCGCGAACAGCTCGTCCGTGACCTCGACCGGCGTCCGCATCACGGCGACCGCGTAGTCGAGCGCGAGCTTCTCGCGTTCGGTGAACAGGTCGCTGTGGCGGTAGCGTGGCAGCGCCAGCAGCTCATCGCTCAGAGAAGCCGGAGTTGCGGCAGATCTGCGAGCCGAGGTCGACGCAGAATTCGCACCCGATCATCTGTGCGCCCTTCAGCTCGACCAGGTTCTTGACTCGCTCATCGACCGTGTGCGACTTGCGCACGGCCTGGCTGAACTTGCCCATCGCGAACATCATCTTCGGCTGGTGGGCCCAGATCTCCATCGGCTCGATCCCGCTGCCGGTCCGCGGCTCGCTGCCGGTCAGCTTCTTCATCATCCTCGGGCCGAGCCTGTAGAGGAGCTTGACCTTCAGGCCGGCGTCGGCCTGCTGTACACCCTCGATGCGTGCCATCGGGCACCTCCTGTCCTGTAGGCGGGAAGTTGGGGGTCTGTTGGGTATGACCCGCGAAACCGCGGCGATGTGACGGCGCGCTGCTTGCTGTCGGCCGGGCCGCAAGGCCGAAGAGCGCACCCGCGTACGGCCCTCGCAGCCGCCAAGTGAGCGACCATTAGGCGAGCGCCAGGCGCTAGTCGTGAGATGCTGCCGATGAGTCCGAGGGCGCCCCGCAGTCTTAACGCCGAGTCCCCCCAGGAAGGAGAGCGACGAGATGCCTGAGCACAAGATCGGAACGCGCGAGGAATGGCAGGCGGCCCGGGACGAGCTCGCGAAGCTCGAGGCCGAGCAGGCCGAGCGCAACGAGAAGATCAAGGAGACGCGGCGGGCGCTGCCGTGGGTCCGCGTGGAGAAGGAGTACGAGTTCGACACCGAGCACGGAAAGAAGACGCTGGCCGAGCTCTTCGACGGCCGCTCCCAGCTGCTCGCCTACAACATCATGTTCGGCCCGGACTACACGAAGGGCGCCTGTCCGGGATGCACGAGCCTCGGCGACGGCCTCGACGGGTCGCTGGTCCACCTCAACCATCGCGACGTCACGCTCGTGTGCTTCTCGCGGGCGCCGATTGAGCGGCTTACCGCCTACAAGGAGCGGATGGGCTGGGAGTTTCCCTACGTATCCACCTACAACACCGAGTTCCCGTTCGACTTCGAGCTTGCGCTGACCGAGGAGCAGGCGCAGCAGATCCCCGAGATCAAGGAGATGGTCGAGAACCCGCCCGGTTGGCTGGTCGAGTGGTCGCAGCAGATCGGGGCCGAGCTGAAGGACGGGCTGCGTGAGGGTCCTACCTGGATCGCGTTCGCGCGCGAGAACGGGACCGTCTACCACACCTACACCGTGAGGGCGCCCGATCCGTTCGTCGCGCCGTACTTCAGCTTCCTGCTCGCCCGCACGCCTGGGCTCGAGCCCGACGAGCCTCGCACCTTCCGCAAGGACGAGTACCCGGACTGAGCCCAAACGTCAGCTGGGTCGCCAAACATCGGGGTCTGCGACTAGTCGCCCGCCTCGTACTTGAACGAGATCGCAAGCCGAACACGGTAGTTCTTGATCTTCCCGTTCTCGATCGCCACATCCTGCCTGACGACCTCGGCGATGCGCAGGTCTCGCACGGTTTTCGCCGCGGTCTCCACGGCACTTCGTGCGGCTGCCTCCCACGACTCACTGCTCACACCGATCACCTCTGTGACTCGGTAAACCGCATCAGCCATCACAACCATCCTCTCCTCGATGCCGGACACTGCGACTCTTGCATATTCGGCGGAATCCGGCTGCGTCCGCGCGCAGTCCCGACGCGTGCTCCCCATCGCTCGAGCCGCCGGCATTCGACGGCGTCGCGATAGGGTCGGCCGCGTGATGAGTGCCGACCGCTTCACCTTCCGCTTCGCCGACGCCTACCGACGCCCGGCGCGTCTGTTCGGCATCACTCCCGAAACGGCCTGGCTTGACGTCGGCGCGGACACGCTGCGTGTGCGCTTCGGCCCGTGGCGAGTGACGACGCGGCTCGCGAACATCAGCGCCGTCGCCGTGACTGGGCCGTACGCGTTCTTCAAGACCGCCGGACCGGCGCGGCTGGCGATCACCGACCGCGGGCTGACGTTCGCGACCAACGGGGAGCGTGGTGTGCTGATCTCGTTCCACACCCCCGTCAGGGGCCTCGATCCGCTGGGAGTGCTGCGCCACCCTGAGCTGACGGTGACTGTCGCCGACGTCGAGGGCCTGGCGGAGCGCCTGAGCGCTGGGTAGAGCGGACTGTCGAGCGGCGGGCGAACTGATTTAGGCTGGCGCCCGTGAGCGAGACGCAGAGCCCCCGTCCGGGGAGCCGGCTGGCCGGCACTGCCCGCCGGCTCAACCGCAATCCGACGCTGCTGGACGCGGCCCGGAGGGCGCGTGAGTGGGCGCTCGGCGACCAACAGATCGACCACGGGCTGCCCAGCGTGCGCGGGCGTCCCGCTGACGTGGCGTTTCGTCAGCTCGCGGCCCTCAGGCCGGAGGAGCCGGGCGTTGCAGGCGAGCTCGGGGCCGCCGTTCTTCAGAGCTGGCAGAGGCTCGCGGAAGCTCAGGGTCGAGGTCGAGGCGAGGTGGATGTCGCGGTCCTCTTCACCGACATCGTGGGCTTCTCCGAGTGGGCGCTGGATGCCGGCGACGAGCTCGCCGTCAGGCTCCTGCGAGAGGTGGGCGAGGCGATCGAGCCTCCGATCCTGACACGACGAGGGGAGGTCGTGAAGCGGCTAGGCGACGGTCTCATGGCGGTCTTCCGCGACGCGTCCAGCGCGACCGACGCCGCATTCGATGCGCATGACCGCGTGTCGTTGGTGGAGATTGACGGTCACCGTCCGCAGCTGCGCACCGGGATCCACCTTGGGCGTCCCCGCAAGGTCGGGCGCGACTACCTTGGCGTCGACGTGAACATCGCTGCGCGCCTGGCTGAGTCCGCGCAGCCTGACGAGATTCTCGTTTCGGACCATACGCTGGGGGCGCTCGACCCGGGATCCGTGAGTGCCACAAGACGGCAGTTTCACGCGCGCGGAGCGCCGGCAGACCTCGTCGCACACGCAGTTCGCCGCGCTTGAGCGCTCAGCCGGGTGCTTGAGAGTCGGGCGGTAACCGTGCCGTAGGATCCTCCACGTGTACAGCGCGATCGCCGCCAACAAGCGACGCAGCGTGATCGTCGTGGTCATGTTCTTCGTGATTTGGCTTGCCATCGGAGCCGCTGTCGGCTTCCTCTTCAAAGCCGTCGCTCATCCTGCGGGCAACCCGGCTATCGAAAATGCGCCCCAGACCCATTACGGATGGGGCCCGGTCATCGTCGGTGTGGCGATCGGTGGTCTCCTGGCCCTTGGTGGGGTCGTCTACTCCCTGAACGCGGGAGCGGGGCTGGTACTCCGCGTCGCGGGGGCCGTGCCGGCCGACCCAACGCAGTTCCAACAGCTGCATAACCTCGTCGAGGCGCTGGCCATCGGCGAGGGGATCCCCAAGCCCGCGGTCTACGTGATCGACGACCCCTCGCCCAACGCGTTTGCCACCGGCGTCAGTCCCGAAAAGGCAGCTATCACCTTCACCACCGGACTACTGGCGATCATGAACCGCGAGGAGCTCGAAGGCGTGGCCAGCCACGAGATGAGCCACATCAAGAACCACGACATCCGCCTCCTGCTCGTGGTTGGGACCATGATCGGCATGGCCGCCCTGCTGGCCAGCATCGTGTGGAGGAGCGCATTCTTTGCGGGCGGCGGCCGAGGCGGGAGGGGCAACCAGATCGTGCTCGTGATCTTCGCCGCCGGCCTGCTGCTCGCGATCGTCGGATTCATCTTCGGTCCGCTCATGCGCCTTGCGCTTTCGCGCCGCCGCGAGTCGCTGGCCGACGTGAGCGGGGTCGAGCTGACCCGCAACCCGGCGGGGCTCTTGAGCGCTCTGAAGAAGCTGCAGCAGAACGACAAACCGTTCAAGAACATGAACCACTCCACCGCGGCGATGTGCATCGACGACCCGTTGCAGCATCACGAGGCCTGGTACCACCGCCTCTACGACACCCATCCTCCGATCGAGGAGAGGATCGCCGCACTGGAAAGACTCGCCTCGGGCCAGTCCGTCTGACCAGCCCGCAGGTCGACCCGCCAGGAATTCAGCCGGCAGGCGGCGGGCCCTCGCTGCCGGCGGCGGGCGGAGGGGCGTCGGGGCCAGCAGCGGCCACGCCTGCCGGGCCGGGCCCGCCGGCTGAAGGCTCGGAGAAACTCACCTGTGGCACGGCGCGGTCCTCCTCGTCGGTCGCGAAGAACGCGACCGCCTTGAAGCCAAACGGCCCCGCGATCAGGTTGCGCGGAAATGACTGCAGCGCGATGTTGTAGTCGCGGGCGCTGGTGTTGTAGTAGCGGCGCGCGTACTCGATCTTGTCCTCGGTTGCGGTCAGCGTCTCCTGTAGCTGTTTGAAGCTCTCAACCGCGCGCAGCTGGGGGTAGTTCTCGGCCACCGCGAACAGCGAGCGCAGCGCGCCGGACAGAGCGTTCTCGGCAGGTGCGATCTGACCAGGGTCGCCGGTCGCGCCGGCGCTGACCGCGTTGGCCCGGGCCTTGGTGACCGCTTCGAAGGTCCCTTTCTCGTGCGCCGCGTAGCCCTGCACCGTCGATACGAGGTTGGGGATCAGGTCGTGACGGCGCTTGAGCTCGACGTCGATCTCAGACCAAGCCTCCTGGGTCCGGTTGCGCTTCCGTACGAGGCCGTTGTACCCGGCCCATAGGCCGACCGCGACCAGCACGACGACGACGATGATGATGATCAGTACAGCCATGTGGAGCGGATCCCTCCGAGCGTCGGTAGGCGCACTCTATCGCCTGTGCTTCGCGGGCGGCACGGGATCGGATGCCCGGCTGGTCGCGTGTGGAGCTCCGCAACGCCGGAGAGGGCGGGACCCGCTGGCCCGCCGATAGGTCCGTGCTCGGCAGTGCCAAATTACGATCAACCTGCCCGCCGCGAGCAGTCAGACTGTCGCACGTGGGCGAGGAGAGCACACCCGTCGGTCGTCCGGCTCTCGATGTCTGCCGGCAGCTCGGGCTGGAGGCAGATCAGCGCGATCTGGTGGCTGCGCTGCTCGACCTCGGCGTCTCGGTGGAGGCGATGGAGCAGGCGAAGGCGCGCGGCCATCTGCAGGACGCGATCTTCGACATGGTGCTCGACCCCGAGCGAGTCCTGCGTACGGTCTCTGCGCGTGAGATCGAGGACCGCGGCGGCTGGCCGGCCGAGGCCACGCTCGCAATGATCTCGGCCTTTGGCTTCCCCAGCCCTCAGCCCGATGAGCCGTACTTCAACCCGGACGAGGCCGAGGCCCTGATCGGGGCGGCCGCGCGGCAAGACTGGTGGCCGCTGGAGGTTCAGATGGAGGTCTCCCGCGTCTGGGGTCAGGCGCTCGCGCGCATCGCGGCGGCCGAGGTTTACAACTTCCGTTTTGAGACCGAGCCACGCGTGCGAGGCGGAGAGCTGACTCCGGCCGCGGCCCTGGCGACGATCCAGCGGGCGCTCGCGGAGCTGCTGCCGCTCGCGGACCCGTTGATCGTCGGAATCCACCGCCGCTGGGTCGACCACGAGCTGACCCAGTACGCCGTGCGCGAGGCCGAGGAGCATGCGCCCGGAGCGATCCCGGGAGCCATCGACGTGTGTCTGCTGTTCTGTGATCTCAAGGACTTCACCACGTTCGCAGAGCTTCATGGGGATGCGGCGGCGACCGCCGCAGCAAGTCGATTCGCGCACGTGATCTTCGACGAGCGGGGTGAGCAGGGGCGCGTCGTCAAGGGCCTCGGCGACGGCGCCATGCTCGTGTACCCCGACGCTGCGGGGGCGGTCGCGGCGTGGCGCCGGTTCAGCGCCGCGATGACGCAGCCCGGTGCGTCGGCGCTGCACGGCGGCATGCATCAGGGAGTCGTCATTCGGCGAGAGGGCGACTACTTCGGCGGTGCCGTCAACCTCGCTGCCCGGCTGCTGGCGCTCGCCGGAAGCGGCGAGCTGCTGGCAACGCGCGCGGCCGTCGAGCGCGCGCGTGGTGGCGAGACGTGGGCAGCGCTCGGCAGCCGTAAGCTGCGGGGACTACGAGCTGAGGTCGAGATCTACCGTCTGCAGGAGACCGCCCCCAGCGACTAAGAGACGCCGGCGTGCCGCTCAAGCGATACTGGTGCGGTGGCCGATCGCAATGTGCTCCGTGGCGAGCTTGAGCCGTGCGGCACCGACCCGATCACCGGCTTCTTCCGTGACGGCTGCTGTCGTACCGGTCCAGAGGATCGCGGGAGTCACACAATCTGCGCAGTCGTGACCTCCGATTTTCTCGAGCACCAGCTTCGAATCGGCAATGACCTGATCACCCCTATGCCCATGTACCAATTCCCTGGGCTCGAGCCGGGCGACCGCTGGTGCGTGACAGCTTTGAACTGGCTGCGGGCACACGAAGACGGCGCGGCAGCCTATGTGGTCCTGGCGTCCACCCATGAGCGGGCGCTCGAGGTCGTTCCTCTCGCCGTGCTCCAGCAGCACGCCGTCGATGTCCCGCCGGATGCCGCGCCGTTTGGGGGTTAGAGCCGGGTCGCTGAGCGCGGCGTCATGGCGCCCGAGATCGCTGCTGGCTAGGTGCGCGCGCGAGATCGCTGCCCGCAGCCTCTCAACCGGCCAGCGACCACTGAATCTGTCCCAATCCCGGAAAGCCCAGCGCGGCAGCGGTCGCACCCGTCAGATCCCACTCCCGGCCGGCGATGTAAGGGCCGCGGTCGATCACCGGCACCGTGATGGCGCGCCCGCCGTAGACGAACGTGATGAGCGTGCCGCAAGGCGCCGTCTTGTGTGCGACGCCGAGCTGGCTGCGCCCCAACACGCCGCCGCATGCGAGTCCCAGCCCGTAGTCGCGGAACACCGACGCAACGCTCACCTGGATTCCCGACTTGGGCTCCAGTGACCAGGGCAGCAGTCCGGCGAGACTGGCGGCGGCCGCGCTCAGCGCCCGTTGATGTTCCTGGCGCTGGAGTGTGCTCAGCTGCGAGAGCTGGCTTCGCACTTCGGCGTCCGACGGCGCGCCGGGTGCCGGCCGGAACGCAGCTGGGACCGGGTGAGCGGGCGGTACCGGGGCCCGCGTCGAAGGCCCCGCCGGAGTGGCCGCCGCGGAGGGGCGTCCTGCGAAGGGACTCGTGTTGGTGTCCGCGGCCGGCCCGCGCACGATCGGATGGCCCTTCGATGGGTCGGCTTCGGCCGAGCTGCGCGCGGTCCTCACGCGGGCGCTCTGCTCCGAGGAGCCGCACGCGGAAGCGAGCGCCGCGGCGAGGAGCATCGCAACCACCGTCACGGCTGCTGCACAGCTTGGATGCCGCGCTCCGGACATCGGGAGAGTATGGGGCAGAGCCGTCGGCGGCTTGCTCACCGACGGCTGAGGGTATTACGGTCGCCTGGTGGATCCGACCACGTTTCTTCCGCCACCCGCGCTGCCGCTGCGCCCGGCTCCTCGCCCGGGCGATCCTGCGCCCGAGCTGCCGCTCGACCTGGAGAAGGGCCGCCCGGCGCTCGTCGCGTTCCTCCGCCACACCGGATGCCGTTCGCCGAGGCGACCATGCGAATGCTGCGCGAGGCCGCGGCACGCTCGCCCGAGCTCCAGTGGATCGCGATCAGCCACGCGCCGGAGGAGGCCACCGTGCTGTGGTGTGAGGCGGTCGGCGGTGCGGGTCGCGTGCGGGTTGCCAGCGATCCATCCCGGCGCGCCTATGCCGACTGGGGTCTCGGACGCACCAGCCTCGGTCATTTCCTCGGCCGGCGTTCGCTTGCTGAGGTCGGCAAGCTCGCGCGCCGCGGAATCCGCAACCGACATCCACATGGCACGCGCTGGCAATCGGCGGGGACATTCGCACTCGACGATCAGGCGATCGTTCGCTGGAGCTCTCTGCCGACGCACGCCGGCGATCTCCCGGACCTGGGCTTGGCCCTCGAGGCGATCAGATGATCCTCCAGCATCTCAACGAGCCGCCCGCCGAGCTGGAGCGCTACACCGGATGGACGGTCAAGCCGCAGGGCGCCTGCCGGGGCGAGGTGTGCGTGCCGCTTGCCACACCGTTCGACGTGCGCGATCTCGCCGAGCGGTTGGGCATGGCGCTCGTCCACGATCAGAAGCACGCGCTGTGGGCGCTCGGCCCCGAGTCGGGCGGCCGCGCGCTGAGCAGCGTCGAGCTACCCGACATCGTGCTGCCGGACCGGCATGGAGAGGACTTCGCACTGCGCTCGCTGCGCGGGACCAAGGTATTCATGATCGCCTGGGCATCGTGGTGAGGATGCCGCTTCGATCTGCCCGGGTGGCGGAAACGGCGAGAGGAGCTGCATCCGCTGGGCCTTGAGGTTGTGAGCGTCGCGCTCGACACCGGCGGCGCCGACGCGGCAGGTCCCTGGATCGAACGGGCGCGCAGCAGCCATCCCGCGCTGATCGACCAGGCGCACCTGCTCGACGAGCTGTTGGGGGTCGTGAACGTGCCGAGCGGCGTGTGGATCGACGAGCGCGGCACGATCGTGCGTCCCCCGGAGCCTGCGTTTCCGTGGCGGCCGCGCACGCCGAGCCCCGAGCTCCTCGCCGAGCTGCCGGCTGTGATGGCCGAGCAGCTGCGCGAAGCCCAGAAGATGAGGATCGAGCCGGAGCGCTATGTTGCCGCGCTGCGCGACTGGGCCGAGTACGGCGAGCGCTCGCCGTACTCGCTCTCGCCAGAGGAGGTGCTCGCCCGCTCAAGGCCTCGCACCGAGGAGCACTCCCGCGCAGCCGCCTGCTTCGCGCTCGCGCAGCATCTCGCGCGCAGCGGCTGGCCCGAAGACGCGGTTCGCTGGTTTCGTGAGGCGCACAGTCTCGAACCCGAGAATTGGACCTACAAACGCCAGGCATGGTCGCTCGCCGACCCGCTACAAGGGCCCACCGCCGCCTATGACTCTGACTGGCTGAGCGAGGTGCGCAGAGTCGGCGCCGAGAACTACTACCCGCCGCCGCAGCTGTGAGGCGCGGGGCCTCGAGCTCCAAGCCCACTAGACGTAGGTGAACTGATTGGCGGGCGGGTCTTTTTTGCTGTTTTTCCCAGCCACCGTTGCGATCACTTCGACTGGTCCGGCTTTCGTGCGCGCCGGCGACACGGCCGTGCACGAGGTGATCGTGGTGCAGTTCACACCTGAGGCCAGGACACCCCCGAATTTGAACGTTGTTTTCGCTCCCAATGCGAACCCGGTTCCAGTGATCGTGACCGTCGTCCCGCCCGCTTTGGTGCCCGATGACGGGCGCAGCTTTGTGATGGTTGGCTGCCCGAAGGTGAAGTGATCGGCGAGCACGATCGCGCTCGTGCCGTTCGGTGTCGTGACCGTGACGTCAACCACACCTGTGCTGGCTGCGGGGGAGACGGCCGTTATGGACGTCGCCGAGTTGACGGTGAATTTCGTTGCGGCGGTCGTCCCGAAATCGACTGTCGTGGTGCCGGTGAAGCCTTTGCCGGTGATAGTCACCGTGGTTCCGCCGGCTGCGGGCCCGGTTTTCGGAGCGAGTTTGCTCACCGTCGGCGCCAACTTCGCGCGCCGCTGCTCGCACTGGCTGCCTTCGTTGCTCCACTCCTGCTGATACCAGTAGAGGTCGGCGTTCACGATCTGGTTGTAGCGCGAGCCGTTCGGTGCCGTGCCGAGCGGCGTGCCGAATTCGGTGCTCGCTTCGAACGTGCGGCACTTATCGCCGATCTCGCTGCCTTCGGAGTCATACCAAGCGTTGAGTTCGGGGTCGGTGATCGACTCGTTGTGCTCGTGGCTGAGGCCGCCCTCGAGCGCGCCATCGGAGGGCTTGTTGTTTGGATGTTCGCCGTCGTCGCAGCCACTGTTCCCGGTCACGTACGGGTCGTTTGAATAGACGATCTGACCGCCCGTGGACGGGATGTTTCCGTGGTACGCGCAGTACACGGCAAAACTGCTTCCAGCCGAGCACGCTGTCAGTTCAAGGCAGTCTTCGACTCCCGGCGGGGTGAGCAGGAAGTACTCGTGCGTGAGGTCCCGTGGCAGCCCGTGCGCTTCGACATAGTGCTTGATCTCGGCGCGCAACTGTTTGTCGGTGAAGCAGATCGTCGCCGCGGTGCAGCCGTTTGCGGGGTAGGGGTCGGTATCGATGATCGCCCCGCCGAAGTGCGAGTTGTAGCTGGCGAATTCGCCCGCCGAGTCGCCGTACTGGGCGGACACCGAGTCGACGTTCTGGAAGCCTCCGCTGTCGTGCGCGAGATCTTCGAGGTAGCGGTTGACCCCGGACTGGTATTCAGCGGGGTATGCGGGTGCGCCCGTGGGATCCCAGTAGAGCGTGTAGTTGGTGTTCGAGGGCATGATCGGGCCGCCGTGGTATTGCAGCGGGCCTGAGGCAGCGGCGGCGAGCGCGGGGGCAGCCGCTGCCCCATGCAGCGGCTGATAGCTGATCGTCCCGCCACTGCGCAGGTGCAGCACCACGGCGCCGGCGTTCGCGGCGCCGCGCAGCCAGCATCGCCGCGGCGATGAGTGCGAGCAGTCCGGTGCGGCCCATCGAGGAGCGCACGACGTCGAGCGGGCGCCGCCCAGACGGTGCCCCCGCGGCGGTGTCCCGGTTGCTCCTCGTCCGATTGCCCAAAACCAGTCGCGCCACAGCTCTTCCCCTCTCCCTGGGTCGTAGATGTCAGCGCATGATCCCCTAAAAGCGCGGTTTCTAAACGCCCGGCAGCGCCACGCGAGGCAACCGAGACCGGCGAGCAGGGATGCGGAAGCGCTGTCCGCTTGCGCCCGCGTGCGACCCCAACGAGCGCCTTCAGCAGTCGACGTGCAGCGCCGGCAGACGATCGGGGCTGACCCCGTCGTCCACGCATGCGAGGTATGCCATGCCGCGATGGATCCCGTCGATGACGAGCACCACGTCGTCGAAGACGCCGATCCGTATGACCACGTCGCCGTCCCAGCTGTTGCTCGTCATGTCGGCCATGAAGCGGTCGACTCGCAGATCGTTCGCTCGGTCCTCGCTTGGGTGGAGCGTCGGCCTGCGCTCGCGATATATCGCCAGCAGCTGGTCGAACGTCTTGTAGGTCCTGTCCTTGTAGCCCATGAAGCTGGCAAACACCGTCTGCCTACCGGCGAGTTCGCCTGCCGATAGGGGCTGGAGCGCCATCGCGACGATCGTCCCTTGGACGAGCACGTCGTCATATGGCCTGTTGGCCAAAGATGTCGGCGTCTCCTCGTACGCGCGTCCCGGTGGCTCTCCGGGCCGGCCTCAGCGAAGCCGGGCCGGCCTCAGCCAAGCTGGGCCAGCAAGCGCCTCGCCGCGCGCTCGCCTGATTCGACCGCGCCATCGAGGAAGCCGATGTTGGCGATCGAGGTGTGCTCACCGGCGAACATGAAGCGCCCGTCCGTCGCCTGCGCCAGCTGGCCGTAACTCGACGCCTGGCCGACCCGGTAATACGAGTACGCCCCCTTGACCCATGGGTCAAGCGCCCAATGGTTCTCGTACGCGCGGCCGCTGTAGGCCGCGCTGGTGCCGGGGAAGACGTGCTCGATTTCCCGCAGCGCCCAGGCGATATCGGCGGCCGGGGCCGGACCATGACCGGCGCCCGTGATGCCCGTCTCACCGACGCGGGCACCGGGGAAGGCGAGGTACAGCGCGGGGCTTGCGGCCGGACCGAGCTGCACGCAGTCGTCCCATGCGCACGCCAGGCGCTGGTACTCCCCGTACGTCGCTCCGCTGAAACCGAGGGCGGGCCAGGTCTTGTGGGTGAGTTCGAGGTGAATCTTGGCGTTGCTGCCCATTCCCATCGTGCGGATCACCCTGCGCTTGGCGGGCAGACAGCTCGGCCTTTGAGAGGTCGACGTCGCGCAGCGTGCTGAACGGCAGCGCGAGCACCACAAAGTCGGCGGTCACGTCGGAAATGACGCCGGCTACTTCGAAGCTGAGGGTGATGGTGCGGTCCGCGTTCGAGCGCACCGCGACGAGCACGTGACCTTGCTGCACCGTCCCTCCCGGCAGCTGGCCGATCATTCCCGAGATGAGCTGGTCGTTGCCTCCGATGATGTGGAATCGCTCGTCGTCGCCGGGTAGCGGCAGCAGGGAGGATCTGCTGTTGGCCGAGAGCAGTTCGATCAGGTCGAGGGCCGATTGGTCTGCGGGATCGCCGCCGTTCTCGGTCACCGTGTTGGCCTGCATCAGCTTTCCGAAGCGGCTGTCAGCGCCGATCTCCGTGCTGTCAAGCCATTCGGGAACGGACATCGCGTCCAGTCGCGCTTCGCCGGCTTCGGTCCGCTGTTCGCGAGCGGCTGCCCGGAAGGCGGGGAACCCCACGCTTGCCCAGTCGGCACTCGCTTCGGCGAGCTTGTAATAGGCGCCGTCGATGAAGAAGACCTCGTCGCCCTTGGACAGGTCGCCGCCGTTGACATATCTCAAGCTCCAGGCCGAGCTGGGCGGCCACCCTGCGGATGGCGTGCTGGTTCGAGTTGATGAACGAGCCTCCGTGCTCGGTCTCGAGCCCGCTCTGGAAGAAGCCGCGAAGCGTCCAGCAGCGCCCCCCGGCGCGTTCTGCGTTGGCCTCGTAGACGGTTGAGGCGATCGGCCTGCCTCGGGCCGCCGTCCACAGCATGTGCGCGCAGCGCAGGCCCGCAAGACCCGCTCCCACGATCGCGATCCGGGGCGAGGATCGCTTAGCGAGCGCTCGTGCGAGGCTCACCGCCGGGTTCCCCGCCAGCGCGGCCGCGGCCGCGATCGATGTGCCGGCGGCGAGGATCTCCCGCCTCGTCCTGCCGGCCTCCCCGCGCTCCTGTCCGCGCTCCTCGGCCTGCAGACAACTCAGCTCATCGACCGGCACTCCGCTGCGCCGGGACTCGCGATGCAGCGCGAGCATTCTCCGCGCGGCCAGCATCCCCGGAGTCCTCGGCTCGCGTCCGACGCGTTGCGCACCTCGGCTCATGCGCACATAGTGCTCGCTCAGTCGAGCACTTTGTCTCAGAGCGCCGCGTCGAGCACGGGAAAGGCAAACAGCTCGAGCAGCCGCGCCAGCGCCGCCCGATCGCCCTCGAGTGCGATCGCTCCGCTCGCGAGTGCCTCGGCGGGGCTCAGCTGATGGGTCAGGAGCCGGTGCATGTCCTCGTCGCTTACCGTGATCACGAGGTCGGCGCTCTCCGGCGCGCCGGCGCTGACCGTCAGGCTCCTGCCTTGTGCGCAGAGCGTGAACGGCCCGTCGCTCAGTCGTAGCTCCCACGTCGTCGGTCGGCTCGAGCGCCGGCTGTCGTCGTGGAAGGCGAGCATCGCGGCGGCGAGCCACCGCGAGCGCGAAGCGACGTCGGCGGGAAGGCCCTGCATGCTCCTCGTGCCCCAGCGCCCGAGAGCCATGAGGATCGGCTCCAGTTCGCGACCATACGCGGTGAGTTCGTACACGGTCCCGCCGTCCGGGAGCGGCAGCAATCGGCGCTGTATGACCCCCGCGGCCTCGAGATGTTTGAGCCGTGCGGTGAGCGTGTTGGTGCCGATGCCGGGCAGGCCCGCGGCGAGTTCGCTGAACCGCAGCGGGCCGAGCAGAAGGTCGCGCACGACGAGCGGCGCCCAGCGATCTCCGATCACGTCGAGAGCCGCGGCGATGCCGCAGAGCTGTGAGTAGCTGCGCGTCATTGACACCCCAGGATACGTCGTCATCACGACACTACAGACATCATTCGCAACTGGACTTGCAAAACGCAAGGAGGCGTGGTAGTGTGCCGCGCGATCGCGCCACAGCAGCGCTCGGACACGAGGGGAAGCGCATGAGCAGGACCGTGATAGTCCGTTACCGAACCCGGCCGGACGCGGCCGAGGAGAACTCGCGTTTGGTCGAGGCCGTGTACGCGTCGCTCGCCGAGAGCCAGCCGCGCGACTTTCACTACACGACGCTGCGGCTCGCCGATGGCGTCAGCTTCGTCCACATCGCGCGCCTCGACGGCACCGAGAACCCGCTAGCGACGCTCCCGGCATTCGCCGAGTTCCAGCGCCAGCTTGCGGCACGCTGCGAGGAGCAGCCGACACCCAGCGAGGCGAGCGTCGTCGGCTCCTACGGGGCGCCGGCGTAAAGATGCGCTCCTACGAAGCCACATCCGTGATCCAGGCCTCGCCCGAGCAGGCCTGGCGCGTGCTCGCCGACATCGCCGCATGGCCCGGATGGGACTCAGGCGTGACGAAGGTCGATGGACAGCTGGCGCTTGGCGAGAAGCTGACGATCAGCGTCGAGGCCAATCCCGGTCGTGCGTTTCCGGTCAAGGTGGTCGCGCTGAGCCAGCCGGAGCAGATCGTGTTTCGCGGCGGGATGCCGCTTGGCCTATTCACGGGACAGCGCACCTACACGCTCGAGCGCGAGGCTGCGCAGACGCGGTTCACGATGCGCGAGCACTACAGCGGGCCGCTCGCAGGCATGATCTTCAAATCGATTCCCGACCTCGGCCCGTCGTTCCAGCGGTTCGCCGAGGGGCTCAAGCAGCAAGCCGAGCGGCTCGAGCAGCAAGCCGAGTAGCAAGCGGCTCTCGAAATCCCAACAAGGAGGAGATGAGGAATGTCCGGCTACACCGTCAAGAGGATCGACGAGATGGACACGGCGTTCGGTGGCGGCATGCGCTTGGCGCGGGCCGCGCTCGGAGTCAGCTCCTTCGGCATGCAGGTCGAGGATTTTCCGCCCGACTTCGACCGCTACCCGGAGCACAGCCACGACCAGGACGGCCAGGAGGAGGTCTACGTGGTCCTGCGGGGCACCGCCGAGATCGAAATCGACGGGGAGCGAGTGCCGCTCGACTCCGAGACGATCGTGCGCGTCGACCCGGCAGCCACCAGGCGGATCTACCCGGGACCGCAGGGCGTGCGAATCCTCGCACTCGGGGCCGTTCCGGGCGCCGCATATGAGGCGCCCGACTTCAGCAAGAGCGGAGGGTGAGCGCAGCGATAAGGGGCTGCGGCTGAACGGAGGCTGCGCCCCTGCGATCGCTGTAGAGTCGCGCTTGTGGAGCGCGACGTGAAGCCCCATGACTCCGCGCCCGAAGACTCGATCAAGCCCGGGGAGATCATCCGCCGGGCCGGTCCGCGACTCGTGCGAGACGGTTTTGGACCGCTAGCGACGTTCTTCATCGGCTGGAAGCTGATCGGGCTGACCGCCGGGATCACGCTCGCGATCGTCTTTGGCGTGAGCGTGTTCCTGCACGAGCGGCGGCAGGGCCGGCCTGCGGCCCTTGTGAGGGTGGCGCTTGCCATCGTTTGCCTAAGGGCCGTCGTCGGGTTCAGCTCCGGCAGCGCATCGGTCTACCTGGCTCAAGAGATCGGCATCGACGTTCTGCTGAGCTGTTGCGTTCTCGCCTCACTGGCCGTTGGCCGGCCGATCACAGCCTGGATCGCCGCGGACGTGTTCCCGTTCACGCAGGAGATGCGCGATTCGGAGACCTTCCGAGAGGTGATGCGCACGGTCACGCTCGTGTGGGGGGCCTATTTCCTGGCGAGGGCCGGCGTCCGCCTGGCGGCTCTGCTCACCCTCGACACGAACCGATATGTGCTGGTTGTCGCACTCAGCGACGCGCCATTCCTGATCGCGCTCCTTGCGTGGTCGGTCTACTACACCTTCTACTCGTTCCGGCGCAGCCCACGATGGGCCGCCCTGCTGGTGGGCGCAGAAAATCCACGACGGAGTGAGTGGCGGCGACGCAGGCGTAGCCGCGTCTACACGCGCGCTCCGTAGCTGCGGAGAACCCCGGATGAGGGATACGGGTGTGAACGGAAGCCGACGGGCCGCGGCAGCGAGCATCGTGGCTTAGTGCATGGGGTGCTCGGATTGCACGCTTGGAGGCAGGCGCGGTGAGTGAGGAGAACGGTCGCGTCCCGCGCGTGCTCGCCATCGACGCCGGCGGCACGATGACCGACACGTTCATCGTCGACGAGCACGGCTCGTTCGTGGTCGGCAAGGCGCAAACGACCCCACACGACGAGTCGGTCGGATTCATCGCATCCGCCCGTGATGCCCTCGGGCAATGGGGCTCGACGCCCGAGCAGGGCTTCCCATCGATCGTCTCGGGCATCTACTCCGGGACCGCGATGCTCAACCGACTGCTGCAGCGCCAGGGACTTCGCGTCGGCTGCATCGTCAACGCAGGCCACGAGGACTACCTGCGCCTCGAGCGCGGCATCCAGACCTACCTGGGCTCCTCCTACTCAGACCGGCTGCACCTTGCGACCCACTTCCACAACGAGCCGCTCGTTCCGCGCGAGCGGATGAAGGGCGTGCGCGGTCGCATCGACGTGTTCGGCGATGAGGTTCTGCCGCTGCGCGAGGAGGATGCGCGCGAGGCCGTGCGCGAGCTGCTCGACGAAAGCGTGGAGGGCATCGTCGTATCGCTGCTCTTCTCCTACCGCAACCCCGCACACGAGCAGCGCGTCGGCGAGCTGATCGCAGAGGCGAAGGCCGCGCGGGGCCTGAACGGCTCGGTGCCCGTGTTCCTCGCATCGACGCTCTATCCGATGCGACGGGACCTCCCGCGCTTGAACTCGACGGTGATCGAGGCCTACGCGGCTGAGCCCTCGCGTGCAACCTTGAAGGCGGTGCGGGACGTCACCAAGAGCAATCACGCGGCCTTCGAGCTGCGTGTGATGGCGGCGCACGGCGGCACCGTGTCGATCGAGACCAATGAGCTGGCGCGAACGCTGGTATCCGGTCCGATCGGCGGCGTGGTCGGTGGGCAGGCGCTGGCCAAGCGGATGGGACTGCGCAACCTGCTGTGCACCGACATCGGCGGCACCTCCTTCGACATCGCGCTGATCACCGACGGGCGCTTTGAGATCACCCAGACGCCCGATATCGCGCGCTTCCTGCTGAACATGCCGCTGGTGCGGATCGACTCGATCGGTGCCGGCACCGGGTCCTTCGTTCGGGTGAACCCGAACTCGAATCGCCCCGAGCTCGGCCCCGACTCGGCCGGTTCGCGGATCGGGGTCTCCTGGGCCCAGGGCGGCACCGACACCGTGTCCGTGACCGATCTCAATCTCGTGCTTGGGCGCCTGAATCCTCACTACTTCCTGGGGGGCGAGGTGGAGCTCGACGTGGAGCTGGCGCGTGCCGAAATAGACAGCCAGCTCGCGCGTCCGCTCGGACTCTCGGTCGACGCGGCCGCAGCAGGGGTGATCGAGCTGTTCGAGCAGACTCTCAAGAACGAGGCCGTGGGCCAGATCCTCGGGAAGGGCTATTCGCCTGCCGACTACACGCTGCTCTGCTATGGCGGCGGCGGGCCGCTGCATGTGGCCGGCTACACCGAGGGCGTCAGCTACAGCGAGGTGCTCGTGCCGGCGTGGGCGGCGGGCTTCTCGGCTTTCGGCTGCGCCTGCGCAGACTTCGACTACCGCTACGACAAGACCGTCGACCTGCCGCTCCTGCCGTCCTTCGGCGAGCAGGAACGGGGCGGCATCGGGATGATGATCACCCAAGCGTGGCTCGGCCTGCAGGACCGTGTGGCCGCCGAGTTCTCCAAGTCGGGCATCGGGCGCGAGCAGATCCGCTTCACGCACGCGCTGCGCATGCAGTACTACGGTCAGCTGAACGACATCGAGTTCGTCTCTCCGCACTCCGCTCTCGAGAGCGCGGCGCACGTCGCGGATCTGATAGCCGCTTTCGAGGAGGCATACGCGAAGATGTATGCCGCGTCCGCTCGCTCGCCCGAGTTCGGCTACCTCGTCACACACGTGGTCGTCCATGGCACGGCCGACGTCGAGAAGCCCGCGCTGCCGGAACTGCCCGAAACGCCCGGGACCCCGCCGTTGAAGGCGACCCGCCCGGTTCACTGGGGCCGCGCGAGCGCCAACGAGTTCGTCGAGACCGACATCTTCCAGCTCGAGCGGATCAGCGCCGGCAATTGCATTGACGGGCCGGCGATCGTCGAGCACTCGGCCACGACCTTCGCAGTCCCGCCCGGTCGCCGTGCAGCGCTCGATGCCCACCACATCTTCCATCTGACCGCCACCGAGGAGAGCTAGAGATGGCCATCGCCGACGTCACACGCGAACTCGACGCAGCGCCGTCGGGCATCGGCTGGGACGGGCGCACGCTCCTCGAGATGCTCGAGGAGTCCGAGCGGCTGTTCGAGCAGACCGGCCACTACGCCGGGCTGAGCGAGCTCGAGCTGATGCGGGAGGACCCGATCGGCTACGAGAAGCTCTTCTCCGCCTGCGCGGAGGGCTCGTCTCGGCTCGCTCCACGGCGCTCAACATCTCCGCCTCGCCGATCGTGCGCGAGCTCGGTGAGCTGTGCTTTGCCCTGTACACGCCCGAGGGCGATTCGATGGCGCTGTCGACCGGGATCATCGTTCACGTCCACACGATGTCCGATGCGATCAAGTGGATGGTGAGAAACGGTTACGAGCAGAACCCGGGGATCCGTCGCGGTGACATATTCGCCAACAACGACCCCACCATCGGCGATGTGCACAACGCCGACGTGCAGACCTTCGTCCCGATCTTCTGGGAGGACGAGCTGCTCGCGTGGGCGGGGGGAGTCACGCACGTCCTCGACATCGGCGCGAGCACTCCCGGCGGGGTGCCGGTCGGACCGACGATGCGCTACGAGGACGGCATCGACCTGCCGTGCATGAAGATCGGCGAGCACGATCAGCTTGCCAGGTGGCACCTCGAGCGCTGCCGCAAGCGCACGCGCGCCTCGGCCTACTACCTGCTCGACGAGCGCACCCGCCTGGCGGGATGTCACATGATCCGCGACGCGCTCGAGCGCCTGCTTGCCGAGGAAGGCGTGGAGCGATTCAAGCGCTTCAGCCGCGAGGTCATCGAGGAGGGCAGACGCTCCTTCAAGGCGCGCATACGCGAGATGACCGTGCCCGGGCGCTACCGCTCGCCAGCGATCTTCGACGCGGAGTTCGCCGACAAGGAGCAGATGCCGGCGCGGGCGCGCCGGGACATCATCATGCATTCACCGTTCGAGGTGCGGATCGGCGCCGACGGCACCTACGAGCTCGACTACGACGGCGCCTCTGCGTGGGGTTGGCATTCGATGAACTGCACGCCGTCAGGTATGCAGGGCGCGATCTGGGTGATGTTCACCCAGACGCTGATCTGCAACGACAAGGTCAACGACGGCGCCTACTTCGCCATCAAGACCAACTTCCCCGAGGGTACGGTCGCGAACATCGGCGATGCCGAGGGCTCCACGGCGATCGCGTGGGCGTTCCTGCAGCCGTCGTTCACCGGCTTCCCGCGCACGATCTCCCGAGCGCTGCAGTCCCGAGGCTTCATCGAGGAGGTGCTCGCCGCCTACTCGGTGTCGGGCAATGTCCAGCAGGGCGGGGGAATCGACCAGTATGGGAATTCGTCGGCGATCATGAACTTCGAGATCTCCGCTCAGGGAATGGGCGCGAAGTACGTGCTCGACGGCACCGACTACTGCGCCGCGATGTTCAACCCCGAGGGCGACATGGGCGACATCGAGATGTGGGAGCTGATCTCCCCGGTCGTGTACCTCTCGCGGCGGGTCAAGGCCTCCTCGGGCGGGCCCGGCCGCCACCGGGGCGGGTCCAGCTTCGAGTCCCTCTTCATGATCAACAAGACGCCGTTCTGGGAGCTCCAGAACATCGGCACCGGGCGCGTGCTCTCCTCGGCTGGGCTGTTCGGCGGCTATCCGGGAGCGACCGCCTACATCCACAACATCCACGGTGCCGATCTGATCGAGCGTGCACGCCGCGGCGAGGCCTATCCCGTGGCCGACGGCGACTTCGAGAGCCCCGCGCTGATGGAGATCGGCGGCAGCTCGCGCGAGTACAAGAACGATGGGATGACGCTGCTTTCGCCGTTTGCCAACGGAGATCTGTACCTGTCCGTGATGAAGGGAGGCGCGGGCCTGGGCGATCCCTTGCTGCGGCCGGTGGAGAGCGTGAAGGTCGACGTCGAGGAGGGGCACCTGCTGCCACGCTTCGCCGAGTCCGTGTACGGAGTGTCCGACCGTGATGCGTTCCGCCGTCGCAGGCTCGAGCGGGCGATCCCGGTGCGCGAGTGGGTCGCCCGCGAGCGCGACCGCATACTCGCGCAGGAGTGGGCCGAGCCCGTCAAGGCGCTGTACGCCGAGTCGATGCGCCTCTCACCGCGCTGGGCTGCCGAGTACCGCGGATTCTGGGATCTGCCCGAGGACTTCGACTACGACGTCGATACGCCGACTGTGCTCGTCGCGCGCTCGCAGCCGGGCAGGATCAGCCCCGAGGATTCCGCCGACGGCTTCCTCCTCGCCTCCGATCCGCAGCCCGGGCGGGACGCCGTCGCCGCCGCCGGCGTGGGCGGAGCCGAGCTCGATCCCGGCACGCTGAATGCGCTGCTCGACGAGAAACTGTCGCGTCGGGAGGTCAAGGAGATCCAGTCGGGCTACAAGGACGCAGACCGGTTCGAGAAGTGGCTCGCTGTGCTGCAGGCGCGAGTGCCCTACGAGGACGTGATCGTGCTGCCGGCCGGCGAGGGCCTGAACATCGTGCGCCGTCGCGCCGACGGAGCGCTCGTCTACCGCTGCGACTGCGGCCACGACTTCTGCGCCCACAGCCGCAACTGGAAGATGGACGCGCTCGTGCACGTTCGCGACAGCGAGGAGTCGATCCTCGAGGTCTATCCGAGGATGGCTGGACCCGATCCGCGACTGCAGCAGATCCGCGAGTACCTGTGCCCGTCCTGCGCCCGCCAGCTGGAGGTCGACGCGCTACCGCCCGGCTACCCGGTGGTCCACGAGTTCCTGCCGGACGTCGAGGGTTTCTACCGCGGCTGGCTCGGACGCGCGCTGCCCGCCTGAACCGGCGCTCGTCATACTGACGCGCGTGGTGGGGACCGTCACGCAGTTCACGCGTGAAGCTGAACATCTGCTGCGCGCAACCGGCGCGTTCAACTGGTCGACCGTAACCCTGCTCGCGCTGGTCGTATACGTCTACGCCGCAGAGGTCGAGCGCGCCAACTGGAGCGCGATCCTCGCGGGACTCGCATTCTGGCTGATGGATTGGGTGAACGAGATCATCAACGCGCTCGTCCTTCACTTCAACGGGCACGCCGCCCTGTGGACGGTGACCGGGCACACGAGCTACCTGATCCTGATCGGGCTGACCGTGGAGATATCGCTGTTCTTCGCCATCAACGGCATCGTCTTCGTAAAGCTGCTCCCGGCCGATCGTGACGCGCGCATTCTCGGCATCCCGAACCGCTGGGCCGTGGCGGTCGGCCTTTCGCTCGTGTCGGTCGGCGTCGAGCTGCTGCTGCACGCCGACGGCGTCTTTCACTGGTACTACTGGTGGTGGAACGTGGCGAGCTTCCCCGTGATTGTCGTGTTCGGCTATCTCACGTTCTACGTCGTGTGCTTCTGGGTGTATGACATGCCGAGCCGTGCGCGCCAGCTGCAGGTGGTCGGATCGCTCGCAGCACTCGATCTCTGCGCAGGGCTTCTCTTCGGACCGCTGCTCGGCTGGCTGTAGTGCCGCGCACGCCGGCCCGCCCGCGCACTATTTGTGCTTGTGGGCCTTGTGCTTGGCGGCCGGCCTGGGTGTCTTCGTCTTGACCGGGAGCAGCCGCCCCGTGGTCGGCGGTCCCGCAAGCAGATTGGGGCCGCCGTTGGCGGTCACGGTGGCGGTGAAGCTCTCGAAGGGCAGCACGTTTTCGAGCTGCACGCTGCGGCCGTTGGGCTTGCGCAGGAACGTCTGCACGCGCCCGTCGCTTCCGTGCACCAAGACGCGGTAGAGGCGGGCGTTCGACGCGCGCGGCCAGCTCACGAGCGCGGTCAGTCCCTTACGCACGATGCGCACGCCCGGCACGCGCCCACCACGCTGGGCGCCCGGCGCGGTGTAGTGCCCGACGGTCAGCGCGCGCTGCGGTGCGCCTTCGGAGTTCAGCAGGTAGGCCACGATCCTGCGCGAGCGCGAGATCGCGTCCTGCGGAAGGAAGGAGAGGGTCCCCGACGCGCTGCGCGCGATGCCCAGCACGTGTGTGCTGTCCTTGCCGCGTTCCACCAGCAGGACGCTCGTCCCGGGCACGTAGTTGCCGATCTTGTACCTGAGCGACCACCTGCTGCCGCGACCATGCCTCACCTTGACCTGCACGCGCGCCGGGGGCGCGTCTGCGGCCACTTCGAGCTTCTGGAGGGGCGGTGAGCCTGCGGCGCTCTGCACGCGCCAGGTGCCTCCCTGCGGATGCTTGAGCAGCACGAGCACCTGATTGTGCTCGGGCGCCACGGCAGAGTAGAACTGGCCTGCGCTGCTGAGAAGCTGGCCGGCCGCCGCCGGCGTGGTGTAGATCTGCCCTCCCGGCGCGATCAGTTTGACCACGGGTGTCCCGGAGCTCGATGTCAAACGCAGCTCCTGCGCAAACTGACCCGACGGCAGCGTGAAGGTGTCGCCTTCGACGCTCGCCGCCGTACCGAGCAGGCCCGCCGCTCCATTTGACCCGAGCAGCCCGGCGCCCTTGCCGGCCGCGGTCACCTCGAACGGGGAGACGCGCAGTGATTCTTCCTTGACGAACCCGCCCGCGTGTTTGGTGAGCGGTGTTTCCTTGTACTGCTTGAGCTGATCTGAGCAGTTGCTGAACGCGAAGAAGCCGCCGTCGACGTTGCCGTCGCTGAAGCGGTAGCGCCCCTGCAATCCCGCGCCGTTCCAGGCAAGGCAGCCTGCGATGTAGGTGTTGTTGACAAGGCCCGCGACTTCGGCGCTGATTTCCCACAGTTTGATGTAGACGCTGCCTTCGGCCTGCCAGCGTCCGCTCGACGGTTCATCCCAGAAGCCGATGTGGCCGCCCACCTTCACGACGGGGTTTTCCGAGGAGAATGGGAGGTGCAGGTCGATGTTGAGCGACGCGTCGATATAGCCGTCGGAATACACGTCCGCTGCGAGCGTCGCGATCTTGTCGTCGTCAAGTTCGAGCTGCCCTTCGCCGCCGAGGAACCCGAGTTCCTTTCCTTCCTGTTCGCGGTACTTGAACAGGAGGTTCAGCTGCAGCGTGTCCGCGACCTTCGCGCCGAGCTCGCCGCCGAAGGTGAAGGGTTCGACCCCGATCGACCCGCCCAGCTTGTTGAGGAACACGCCTGGGTAGATCGGAATGCCTGGAGGCGGCGCCACGAACACCAGCGAGCCGGAGTGGAACTGGCCTTTCCTGAAGGCGAGTTCGGCTTCGAGCGCCGGTTCGCCGAGCGGGCCGAACACGATTTCGCCTTCCGCCTGCCAGGTGTCGCGCTTGGATTCTTCGGGCGCGCTCGGGAAGTAATAGGCGAACTTGGCCTTCTTGACCGTGAAGATCCCCTCGAGGCCGGCTTCGGGAATCGTGAACTGCAGCGAGTTGAGGTTCACCCCCGACTGCGGGTCCGCCTCGATCTCCAGGGCGCCGGTCGCTTCGAAGATCCCCTTCAGCGCGAGCCCAACCTGCACGTCGAACAGCGCCTGGCCTTTGTTGTTCAGGTAGACGTCCACCTGTCCCACGATCGGGAAGTTGCCTGGCAGCGTCGCGCACGCCGTGTTTCCCTGCGCCGGCGGGCAGCAGGCGGCGCCTTTTTCTTTGCCGCTGCACGGTTTGCCGACGCCGATCGCCATCAGCAGGGTCTTGGTCGGCGCGTCCGCCGCGTGCGCGTGCGCCCCACGCAGTCCGTGGTTGAGGACCGGTATCTGCAGCTTGTTCAGCGCGCTCTGGGCGTCGAGCTGGACGGGTTCGCTTTCGAGGTCCCTGCCTCCCAGCACCACGTCGCCGATCGGCGTGTTGAGCAGCTCCAGATCCACCGCCGAGCCCGACAGCAGCGTCTGCGTTCCGTCGATCGCGATGTCTTTGACCGTGTGGATCTTGAAGACCCCGTAGCCGCCCCCCTGTGGCTCGAGCACCATTCCGTTCAGGCCGAGCTGCCGCGACTCGATCGCGTAGCCGCCGCCCGCGAGTTTCTGGATGCATTCGGCGATGATCTGCGCATCGCCGACTTCAAGTGTCGGTTCACACGGGCCTTCGCCGCCGTCCGCGGGTGGGGGTAGCGAGATCCCGGTTGGCACCGACACCCCGAATTTGCTGCTGGCTTTTTCGCCTTTCGAGTTGGTGACGGTCAGCCCGATCGTGTGCGGACCAGGGGCGAGCACGAGGTGGACGATCGGATTCGTGCCGGTGCTGGTGTCGATCTTGCCGTCACCGTTGAGATCCCAGTCGTAGGAGATGATGTGGCCGCTTCCGGGCTGTGAGCCGCCGCCGCTTATCGCGAGCAGCTGCCCCGGGCCGGGGTTCGGGGTCACGAGTGCCCCGGAGGCGGTGGGTGGAGTTGGTGCCGGCGGCGGGGGCGCGCTGCCGGTTTCCGTGGGCGGAGTTTCGGATGGCACTTCGACGGCGAGGTTGTCGATGCCGATCGTCAGCGGAGATCCGCTCGGTTCTGAGCGGATCATGAAGAAGCTGATCCGTGCTGCGCCGCCCGGCGCGACGCTGATGCGCCGCCAGGTGCCCGCGCTCGCTTCGGCTTTGGCGCTGGCGACTTCGGTCCCGGAGCTGTTGTAGGCGATCAGCTTGGCCACGGTGTTCGGACCCGATGTGACGTTGCTCACTTCGACCGAGAGCGCGGTGGCGGGGTGCGCCAGCGCACCGTAGGTGCCGGCGAACAAGGCGGCGCCCGGCGGGCATTCGGGCAGGGTCGCGTAGTTCGGTTTTGAGGCCGCCGGTTTCCCGGGTGCTTCTTTCGTGACTTCGGGTGGCCCGCAGTTGCCTTCCTTTTTCGCTTCCGGCGAGCTCTGGCCGAATTCACCTGCGAACCCGAGCTTGAGTCCCTGTCCTTCGTACTGCGTGGTGACCAGCGTTGTTTCGGTCAGCGTGTCGAAGTTGAACACCGTTTCGGCGGCCGCCGCGCGTGTCGCGCTCGCGCCGTACAAGACGAGCACGCACGCAAGGGCTGCGACGCCGAACGTCCCCCGCGATGACCATCGCAACACCCTCCCCGCGGCCATTTGCGCGAAGCATCGCCGGGCCGCCGGACGGGTGTCAACCGTTCTGGACGATCGGCTATCCGGTGGGGACCACCGTGATCCTGCCTGCCAGTCGCGCCGCGGACTCCGGGTCGTGCGATGGGAGGTAGACCGTCGGGTGCAGCGCGCAGTGCGCGAGGATCGTCTCGAGCGTTGCAACGTGCACCGCCGGGTCGGGCCCGACGGCGTCGGCCCGGCGCGAGTGGAGCTGCTCGAGCGTGTCGGTGGCGTCACCCGCCAGCATCACGTGGCGCCCCTCCTCGTCGATGCAGATGATCGAGATGTGCCCCGGCGTGTGGCCGGGCGTGCCCACCGCGACGATACGCCCGTCGTCGCTGAGCGCGCGGCTGTTGGCGAATGCGCCGAAGGGCCCCCCATCGAGGGCTAGCGGCTCGGGCGCGAACCCGGGTGGCAGGGGCTGGCGCAGCACGCGACGCATCACGCGCGGGAAGCTCGTGGCGAGGAAGCGAAGCTCGGCATCGCTCATCCTGGCGCGCGCTCGCACATGCACGAGGCCGTCGACGTGATCGCCGTGGTGGTGCGTGAGCACGACCTCCGCGACATCGTCCAGTGAAAGACCGGCGGCCGCCAGAGCGTGCGGTAGCTCCTGCGCGGGCGTCACTTCGAAGCGGGCGAAGGGGATGTTCTTGGCCACTGCGGTCTCGCCGCTGTCGACGAGCAGCAGACGACCGTCGTGCTCGATCGCCCAGCAGTGGATCGGAACCGGATCCGACCACGGGCCGGGCAGGAACAGGTCGAGCTGGCGCCGAGCGCCGCTGCTCGCAAACAGGAACGAGCGCTTCAAGCGCACGGCTCCGGTGGTGAGCGGGTGGATCTGCATCTGACGTCAGTCGAGATTCTCGATGATCTCGTTCGCGCGCGACCACTGCTCGGGAGGAACCACGAGGTAGATATCGCCGCGGCCGAAGCGGTCGAGCGGGTGATCGGCGACGCAGGTCGCATCGAGCCCGATCGCGCGGAGCTCATCGCGCCAGCTCACCGCCGTCGTCTCGTCCTCGAATGTGCTCACCGTCTCCCAGCCCTCGACCCGTGGGTCGCCCACCAGCACAGCGGGCTCGCGTGCTGTCCGGCGCCTGGCAAACCATCGCATCCCGCGTTCACCCCTTGAACAACTCGTAGCCGACCTTCCTGATCTGCACCTCCTCGCTGCCCTCGGTGATGCGGTAGCGGCGGTGGTGGCGGTAGATGTGCTCGAAGGGCATGTGGCGCGTGTAGCCGATCCCGCCGCACGTCTGCATCGCACGGTCGGCAGCTTCGCAGGCGAGCCGGTTGGCGCGGTAGTTGGCCATCGCGACGAGGTGGGTGACCTCCATGTGGTGGTGGCGGTCGAGCTCGGCGGCGGTCCTGCGCACGAGCCCGCGCACGAGCTCGCAGTCGGTCCACAGCTCGGCGAGCGGGAACTGGATCGCCCTGGTTGCGCCACAGCGGCTTGCCCCACACGGTTCGCTCGCGCGCCCACTTGACCGCCTCCTCGATGCAGAACGCGGCCGCGCCGAGGCTCGAGGCGGCCTGGCGGATGCGGTTCTCGTGAACGAAGCGCTGCGCGAGCGCGAGGCCGCCGTCGAGCTCGCCGAGGATCGCGTCATCGCCCACCCGGACGTCCTCGAGCGAGACCTCGGCGTGGTCGGTGGGCATGTTGAACGTCCACCAGTAGAACTCGACCGTCAGCCCCGCCGCGTCGCGGGGCACGATGAACGCGGTGATGCCGCGGGCCTCGCCGGGCGAGCCGGACGTGCGAGCGAACACGAGGTCGTGGCTCGCGCGGTGCATGCCCGAGTTGAAGCGCTTGACGCCGTCGATCACCCACTCCTCGCCGTCCCGGCGCGCGGTCGTCTCCAGGTAGGTCGCGTCGGAGCCGTGGTTGGGCTCGGTCAGGCCGAACGCCAGGCCGACCTCGCGGCGCAGCGCGCGGCTCGACGAAGACCTCTCGCTGCGCGGGCGTGCCGAACTCGTGGGCGAGGATCACCGTGGGGAAGTTGCCGATCATCGAGACCTCGCTCTGCGGGTCGTTGTGCAGGCCGATGCCGAGCCGGTTGAGGTGCTCGCGAACGACCGCCAGCGCGAAGTTCGAGCCGCCGCGGCCGCCGAGCTCCTCGGGCAGGCGCGTAGCGCCACAGCCCCGCGCGGTCGGCACGCGCGACCATCTCCTCGAGCAGGGCCTCCCACTCCGCTGCGCGGCACCCCGCCGCCCTCGAAGTCGGTGCGAGCGTACTCGCGCCGATGGTCGAAGAAGCGAGCGTTCTCGCCCTCGGCTTCCAGCGGCCGGACCTCGGCCGCGATGAACGCGTCGACCTCCTCGATCAGCTCCACGACCTCCGCGGGCAGCTCCTCGCTCACGTTCCCTCCCTTGCCGATGTGTTCGCGCCCACCTGCAGGTAGGCCGGATTCGCGACCTCGAGCTTGGCGCGCACGATCGAGCGCAGCACGGCGCACAGCTCTGCCTCGCGCCCGGCGAAGCCCCCGTCGCGGATCGCGTTCGCGAGCTCGCGCTCGTCCGCGACCCCGACTCGCGCGAGCGCGGCCGAGTGCAGCGCCGTGTGCTCGGCCGTGTGCTCGAGCTCCCTGCGCACGATCCCGAGCGCGCGCAGCGAGACGCGAAGCTGGAATGCCGCGCGTCCCTCGAGCAGCGGCAGCACGTCCTCGCCGAGCGCCCCGCGAGCTGCCTCGAGCAGCTCGACGGCCGTCGGACGGTCATGCGGGCCCATGCCCGCCGCGAGCGCCTCGGGCCACCGCTCGGAGAGATCCGGGTCGCGCTCGCCTGCGCGATCGAGCAGCTCGAGCAGGTCCCACTCGACCTCGCACGCGCGGCGGCCGATCACCGCGTGCTCGACCGAGCTGATCGCGCCGGAAAGATGGGCGTGAAGGCCTGCATCACGCAGATCACCCCCCAGCGCAGCGTGCCCGCGAGCTCCCAGCGGCGCAGCGCGGCCTCGTCCACCTCCACGCCGGCGTGCCGTGCGTACGCCGCGAGCAGCTGCTCGCGCGTGCCGAGGCCGGCGGCAGGGAGATCCTGGCGCGTGAAGCGCCACGCCGGCACGCACAGCCAGCCGAGATCCTCGACCGGGTCGCCGATATGTGCGAGCTCCCAGTCGAGCACGCCGGTCACGCGACCCGCGTCGACCATCAGGTTGCCCAGGCGGAAGTCGCCGTGCACGAGCGTGCGTCTCGCCGCCGGCCGATCGCAGCCGAGCGCGCGAAACGCGAGCTCGAAGGTCGGATGCGGCTCGCCCAACTGCTCGTAGAGGCCTCGCAGCTGCGCGAGGGGATCCTCGACAGCCGGGGCCAGCCGCGCGTCCGCCGGCATGCGGTGCACGGCCGCGAGCGCCTGCGCGACGCTGTCGAGGAGCTGATACGTCTCAGCGGCGGCAGCCGCCTCGAGGATCTGCTTCGGGTCGCTGCTCCCCGCGAGCGCCTGCACGAGCGTCCAGCTCGCGCCGAGAACCGCGTCGTCGGCGCCGTGGGCGACCACGCGCGGAACGGGGACGCCGGCCTGCGCGGCGGCTTCGAGCAGCGCGGCCTGGGCAGGCGCATCGCCCGAGGGCTTCCCGCGAGGGTCGATCTGCAGGACCAGCTCGCCGCGTGAGCGCGTGCTCAACAGGTAGGTCGCGCGCGAGGCGCCGCCGCTCAGCCGGCGCATCGCTGCCTCGGGCTCCTCGCCCAGCACAGCGGTCAACCGCGCGCGGATCGCCGCGGTGTCCTCGCGCGCGCCATGCCCGGGCGGCGCGCCGTTCGCCTGCTTGCCCGCCATCACGGGAAACTCTGCCAGGGTTAGGACCGTGCGAGCAGCCACCTGGAACGTGAACTCGGCCAAGCAGCGCGCGCCTCGCTTGCTCGGATGGCTCGACCAACGCCAGCCGGACGTGGTGTGCCTGCAGGAGACCAAGCTCGCCGACGACGCGTTCGATGCACTGCTGGGCGCCGAGCTGGCAGCACGCGGCTACTCCGTCGCACGCCACGGAGAGGCGCAGTGGAACGGCGTCGCGATCCTGTCTCGTGTGGGCCTCGAGGAGATTGTGCCAGGGATAGCCAATGCGCCGGGATTTCCCGATCAGGAGGCGCGCGCGCTTTCGGCGATGTGTGCAGGGATTCGCGTGTGCTGCGTGTATGTGCCCAACGGGCGCACACCCGGATCCGAGCACTACCTCTACAAGCTCGCCTGGCTCGCGGCGCTGCGCGAGATGCTCGCGACAAACGAGCAGGACGCGATCGTGTGCGGCGACATGAACATCGCGCCTGCCGATATCGACGTGTTCGACGCCCAGGCCTATGTCGGGCATACGCACGTGACCGCGCCCGAGCGGGCCGCGCTCGCGGAACTGCAGGCGCTCGGACTGCGCGACGTCGTGCGAGATCGCTGGCCGACCCAGCGTGTGTTCACGTACTGGGACTACCGCGCCGGGATGTTCCATCAGGATCTCGGCATGCGGATCGACCTGGTGCTGGCCAGCGACGCGGTGGCCGAGCGGGTTCGCGCTGCATGGGTCGACCGCCAGGCGCGGAAGGGCAGCGGCCCGAGCGATCACGCGCCCGTGATCGTCGACCTCGACGAGGCGCCAGACGGAGACATCGGGCCGGTCGTGCCGCCGCCCTCCGCCCCCACGATCATTGGGGGCAAGGCCAAACTGCCGCAGTCAGCATGAGGAGTGCCGCCGCCGGCTGCATCGGTTTGAGCGGGTTTGCATAGTATGCGCGGCAAGCCTCGCTCTTGAGGGGGGACTCATAACAGCGGAGGGTGAACCATGAGACGTACGATTCGAGCGCTGACGGCCGCTGCCGGCCTGGTCGCGTTCCTGACGCTCGCCAGCCCGGCCTTGGCGACCAAGACGGTGTGTGCGAGCGGCTGTCTGACCACGAGCATCCAAGCGGCGGTCACAGCGGCCTCGCCGGGAGCCACGATCACGATCGGCCCCGGCAACTACTTCGAAAACGTGGTCGTCAACAAGTCGGTGACGCTGCGGGGGTCGGGCACGACAACGGTGGTCTATCCGGCCACCTCCAACCCCGTCTGCGCGGGCGGCTCGCTCTGCGGGGGAACGGCGAGCAACGTGTTCCTCGTGGAAGCGAACGCTGTCACGATCTCCAACCTGCGGGTCGAGGGGGACAATCCGAATCTGACGAGCGGAGTCATCGTCGGTGGCGCCGACGTCGACGCGCGCAACGGCATCATCACCAACCACGAAGCCGGCATCTACAACAACCTCACGGTTTCCAAAGTGAAGGTCACCGACGTCTACCTTCGCGGTATCTACGCGTCCTCCGGCGGCAGCTTCGACTTCACCGCCGACACGGTGGAAAACGTGCAGGGTGAAGAAGCATCGATTGCCATGTTCAACTTCGGTGGCACAGGTGAAATGACTCACAACAAAGTAGCCCGCGCGAACGATGCGATCTCGGCGAACTGGTCGAAGGGAACGAAGTTCCTGGGTAACATCATCAGCAAATCGGGCAGCGGTGTGCACACCGACAACAACGGCGGCGAAGGCGGTGTCGCCGATGCGATCGAAGGCAACACCGTCCGCGAATGCACCACCAACGGCTACGGCGTCTTCGTGTTCGTCCCATATGTTTCGGCGAGCGTCAAAGCCAACAGGATCAGCGGCTGCGCGGTCGGTCTCGCCGCGTTCGGCAGCGCGGTATCGGGCCAAGGGCCGACGTTCTCTGAAAACGTGGTCAACGGCACCGGGGCCAGCACGACCGGCACCACCTACGGCGCGTATCTCACGACCGATCAGCTCGGCTTCGCATTCGGCGATCTCACTGCCACGCTGACCGGTAACACGCTCGCGCATTTCAACACGGGCATGCTTGTCACGCAGACCAGCCCCACGCCAGGCCAGCCCGCCGGTGGCCAGGCGACGGTCACGGCGTCCGGCAACTCGATCATGGCCAACGGAACGGGAGCGAACGGCGAAGCCGGCACGGTCGTCAAAGCCGAAAACAACTGGTGGGGTTGCTCGCGCGGGCCCAACATGCGCGCGCCCTGCAACACCGCCGTCGGCACCGTGACCTACACGCCCTGGCTGACCGCCAGGCCGTAGCCACGCAGAAAGCCGCCCTCCAGGGGGCGATACGGAAGGGGAGCCGCCGCGGTGAGCGGCGGCGCCCCCGCCGTAGCCGTTTGGGTTAGCCTCAGTCCTGCGCCGGCAGCAGCTGGCGCAGGCCGGCCCACGCGAAGGCGACCTGCAGGGCGACGACGTCTGCGCGGCTGAACGACGGGTTCGCGCGCCACCACTTGGCCACCTGCTCGGAGGAGCCCGAGATGGCGTGGGCGAACGCTTCGATCGTGGTCGCCTGCACGCCGGGGGCGACGATCGTCTCGAGCAGGTCGCGGATGCGCGCGACCGTCGCGAAGCGCAGCTCGGCGACCTCTTCCGCGGCCGAGCCGCCGAGTTCGGCGCCGCTGAACAGGACCGACCAGCGGCGCCCGCGGCGCTCGACGAACTCGAAGTACGCGTCGGTTCCGCGCTCCATCATCTCAAGCGGCGTGCGCGCGCTCGCGGTGGCCTCGAGGATCATGTCCTCGAGCTCCTGGCGCGCGCGACGCAGGCACGCCAGATACACGCCCTCCTTGTCCCCGAAGTGGTCGTAGACGATCGGGCGCGAGACGCCCGCGATGCGAGCGATGTCCTCGATCGAGGCGCCCGTGTAGCCGTGCAGCGCGAACTGCTCCTCGGCCACGTCGAGCAGCTGCTGCTCGCGGATCGGCCGCGGCACGCGACCGTGGCGGTAGCCGTCGACTACCAGGCCAGGGGCTTTTTCGGAGGCGGCCATCTTTCGCTTGACAGTTTACGACGTGTAGGCTACGGTCTGTATAGTTACAGCGTGTAAAGTTGAAGTCGGGGGCCACCTCGGGGGTTGTGGGCCGGAGCGATTTCTGGAGATCGGGGGCCTTCTCCAGAGACCGTTCCGGCCCTCTTTGCTCGCGGCCCGCGCGTGTTCCCCGCTCAGAGCCGCTTGCTCATCAGGTAGTGGGGGCCGATCCCCGGGATGTCGAACACATCGCCGATGACCGTCAGCCCGCGGTGTTCGTAGAAGCCGCGCGCCGGCACCCTCGCGTTGCACCACAGACGCAGCCCCCCGTGCTCGCGCGCGTGTGCCTCGCAGAAGCACAGGAGCGCCGAAGCGATCCCGCGCCGTCGCGCCTCGGGGCGCGTGGCCATGCCGCGGATCCGCCAATCCCCAGCTGCGGGGTCGAGCGGGCACTCCTCGCGCATGACGCTCGCGGCGGCGAGTGGGACACCGGCATCGATGACGGCCGCGTGAAGCGTGTCGGGCTCATCGTCGCCCGGGTAGCGCAGACGCTCGGCGGCTTGACCCGGACGCAGCAGCGGACCCCGCAGCGAGCGGACGGTCTCGACGTCGACCGCCGCGGGCCGGGGCGCCTCAGAGCCGCTCAGGCGCGCCAGCGGGCGTGAGCCTGTTCGATTGCTTCCCGGCGCTGCGCCTCGAGCAGCGAGCGCCCCGCGAACTGAAGTCCGGTGTCCAGGTGCGCCTTGATTTTCTCGAGGCTGTGGCCGCCCGGGTAGACCGCGCTTTCGGCCTGCGCGCCGGCGGCGCGAAGCTGTTCGGCGAATTCCGGGTCCTCTTCCGGAAGTGCCACCGGGTCCGCTTCGGCTCCGTATAGGAACGCGTGTAGGCCGAGCCGCGAGATCGTCGGCGCGGCGCTCTGCAGTTCGCCTTCCAGGTTGTTGAAGAAGCCCAGCCAGCTCTCGACGACCGCGAAGCGCTCGGGATTGGCGAGGGCAACGTGCATCGCGCCAAAGCCGCCCATCGAGCTGCCCGCAATCGCGCGTCCCGAGCGCGCTGCGTCCGTCCGCAGCATGCGATCGACGAGCTGCTGTACTTCGACCACGTAGCTCTCGCTGTGGCGCTTGCCGATGTTGCGCCAGTTGCTGAGCCCCGGCAGGTCCTGGACCATGACCGCGATCATCGGCGGTATCGAACCGTTGCCGATGAGGCGGTCGAGGCTGTGCTGGATGCCGATTTCAAGGAACGCGTCCGCGTGCCCGTCGCGGCCATGAAGCAGGTAGATCACCGGGTAGCGAGCCGCGCTGCCGGCGTAGCCCGCAGGAAGGTAGACGAAGAAGGATCCCTTGCCGCCCAGCTGCCGCGAGCTGAAGCTGGTCCGCTCGATGATGCTGCCGGCGCGATCCCCGCTCACCACCGTGAGGACCGGCAACGGTGGCTGCGGCGCACGCGCGGCCGGGGTGAACTCGACGGCCGGAGCGGGGCTCGGCACGCTCATCCCGAGGAGGCGATCGAGCGTCCGTGGATCCCTCAGGGCAAGCGCCGCGGCGAGTGCGAGCAGCGCGCTGAGCAGGCCCGCGGTGATGACCGAGCGGGTGCTGATGCGGCTCCGCGCCGGGATCGACATCGCCGGCGTCGAACCGCCGTAGTCGATCCGCGGCGGAACCGCCGGAACCCATGACGGGGGCAGCGGCGACTCAGGCGCGGCCCTTCCTGGCCACGCCCAATCACCCAGGCCCTCGAGCCATACGTGGGGTCGGGACGCGTTCACCCATTGGATTCAACGGAACCCCACGCGCCCGAGCCAACCCCTGCATGAACTCGCCCACCGCGAGCGCAAGCGCGATCGGCCCCTCGCGAGCTCTCACGACACGCACACAAGGGCTGATGGCCCCTTTCGCGAACCTACTTCGCGCGAAAGGAGCCACTGATCGGCACGCACCCCTCAGACCCAGCCGGCCGCAGATCTCGCATTGTGCATCTCGGTGCCACGACGCCGCGGCGCCGGCGCGGCAGGTGGAGCATCGGCGACGGCGACCGACGCGAGCTCGCCGCGATCGCTCTCGGCGGGTCCGCCGGCGCGCTGCTGCGGGTCTGGCTCGCAACCGAATTCGCCTCCGCCAGCGGATGGCCGTGGGTCACCTTCTCGGTCAACCTGTCGGGCTGCCTTGCGCTTGGCTACCTCGTGACCCGCCTACAGGAGCGGCTGCCCGTCTCGACATATCGGCGCCCGCTGCTCGGCACCGGATTCTGCGGCGCCTACACGACCTTCTCGACGATGCAGATCGAGCTCCTGAGGATGCTCGACCATCACCGCTTCGCCCTCGCCGCCGGCTACGCGGCCAGCAGCGTGCTCGTCGGGCTGTTCGCCGTGGCGGCCGTGACCGCGGCCGTGCGCCGAACCCGGGCGATCGTATGAGCGCGTGGGCGTGGGGCGGGGTCGCAGCCCTCGGCGGCCTCGGGGCGATGGCCCGCTTTCTCCTCGACGGTCTCGTCAACGCAAGCACGCGCGGCGGGTTTCCCGTCGGAACGCTGCTGGTCAACGCGACCGGGTCGCTGCTGCTCGGCCTGCTGACCGGCCTCGCCACCAGCGGCGAGCTGCTCGTGCTCGCAGGCACCGCGACGCTCGGCTCCTATACGACGTTCTCCACATGGATGCTCGAGACGCACCGTCTCACCGAGGACGCGGACATGCGCGGGGCGCTCGTTAACGTCGTGGTGAGCCTCGTCGTGGGCGTCGCGGCGGCGGCGCTCGGGCGCGCCGTCGGCGCTCATCTGTGAGAGCCGAAAAGCTCTTGACGCGTCGGCCGGGCGAGCTATAGCATCGCCTCGCAAGCCGGCGGGCAGCCTTCTATTCCGGCTCGGGCGCTGGATACTTGTCACTCGCGCAGGGAGGACGAGATGGGCGAATCGTGCCGGCGGCGCAACACGGGACCACGGAGGGCCATCGCCGCACTCGCGCTGCTCGCCGCTTCCTTCATGACCGCGCTGGCGCTCGCCCCGGGAGCCTCCGCCGGCGTCGCGCCGGGAGCCTTCGGTGGCATCGCCTGCAACGGCTACAGCCCGATCCAGAAGCCCCTCCGGGTGAATGTCGCGTGCCGGGACCTGAACAATCCGAGGGAGAGCGACGATCGCTTCTGGGACGGCTCGCACTACATCGGACACGACGAGCCGATCTCAACTTCCCCGACCTCGCGAGCCGCTTCTATCCCAACAGCTGCCCCAGCTGAGTCCCGGCGACTGGGGCGAGTGTGAAGGTTCGCGCGGCCGTCCTCGAGGAGTTCGCGGCACCGCTGGTGGTGCAGGAGCTCGAGCTGGCCGAGCCGCGGGCGGGGGAGGTTCTCGTGAGGCTCGTCGCCTGCGGCGTGTGTCACACCGACATGTACACGGCCTCCGGAGCCGATCCCTCAGGCTACGCGCCCACCGTGCTCGGACACGAGGGCGCCGGCGTCGTGGAGGCGGTCGGCGAGGGGGTTGGCTCGCTCGAGCCCGGCGACCACGTGGTGACGCTGTTCTCACCGCAGTGCCGCGAGTGCGTGCATTGCCTGAGCCCGCGCACGAATCTGTGCCTCGCGATCCGCGAGCAGCAGAACAAGGGCTACCTGCCCGACGGCACGACGCGGCTGTCGCGCGCGGGCGAGCCGATCAGGCACTTCATGGGCACCTCCACGTTCGCCGAGTACACCGTCATGCCGGAGATCGCGCTTGCCAAGGTCAGCCCGCAGGCGCCACTCGACCGCGCGTGCCTGTTCGCGTGCGGCCTCTCGACGGGCCTCGGCGCGGCGATGTACACGGCCGAGGTGCAGGCCGGCAGCACATGCGTGGTGTTCGGCGCCGGGATGGTCGGGCTCGGCGCCGTCTGCGGAGCTCGCCTGCAGGGCGCCGAGCGCATCATCTGCGTCGACAAGTCCCCGGCCCGCCTCGAGCTCGCGCGGGGCCAGGGCGCGACCGAGTGCTGGCAGGCGGATGGCAGCGCGGTCGAGCGTACGCTCGAGGCGACGGCGGGGTTCGGCGCGGACTACACCTTCGAGGCGACCGGGCTCGTCTCGGTCATGCGCGAAGCGCTCGAAGCCGCGCGCATGGGTTGGGGGCTGTGCACCGTATGCGGCGTCGCCGGCAGGGGCGAGACGCTCGACGTGGTGCCCCGGCTGCTGATAACCGGCCGGCGCGCGTGCGGCTCGTCATTCGGGGGCGTCAAGGGTCGCGACCAGGTGCCGCAGTTGATCGACTTGTACATGCGCGGCGATATCGACGTCGACCCGTTCATCTCCCATCGCATGCCGCTCGAGCAGATAAACCACGCGTTCGAGCTGATGGAGGCTCAGGACGGCATCCGCTCGGTGCTCGAGCTGAGCGCCGTCCGCTAGCAGCGCCGGCCGCGGCTGCGCGGCGCGGCGCGGCGGACCCCGCTATGCGGCGGAGACCGTCCGCGGAGGCTCGGCCGCAGCGGCTTGCGGCGCCCAGGTCCTGTGCGCAAGCAGGCCCGTGGCCGCGATGATCGCGAGCGCGTTGACCCCGTGCAAGAAGCCCAGCGCGGGCGCGGAGGTTGACACGGCGCCGAGGATGAACTGGAGGATGCCCAGAGCGAACACCACGCCGGCGAACCTCACCCTCGCGGGGCCCAGTCTGCCCGCGACGGCTGCGATCAGCGCGAGCAGCATCAGCAGCACGATCACGCTGCCGAGGATCGCGTGCGCGCCGAATGCGTCTTCAACGGTTTTCTTGCCGATCCTGGTCTTGTCCGCTTTGTGGATCGAGTCGAACGCCCCGAAACCGGCGAGGCCCATCTGCACGACCACGAGAGCAAAGATGCTCGCGCTGAGCCAGCGAAAGGAACTCTGCACGCGCGGAGCATATCTGCCGGCGCCTCACACCTCGCAGGATTCGCGCGTTCTCAACAGCAAACGCCCCGAAAATGCAGGAGGAACATGACGTGAACACGACCTCTCACGGCGTCGGCGCTCGTGCCGCCCGCGAGGCATTCACCGGCACAGACAGCGGGAACGATTGAGCTGACGCGGAGTCTCCTAAGGACAAGGCCATCTACCACTGGAGGGTGAACCATGTCCAAGGAGGCAAACGACGCCGCGAGCCGGTCGCTCGGGGCGCGCATGGCTCTGTCTACACGTCGCGCGAGGCTGGGCTTGCTCGGAGCGCTCGCCGCAGGACTCGTGGGCGCGATGCTCCTGCCGGGGTCCGCGCTCGCGTTCAACTTCTCGTTCATCGGCGGGTTGCACACCGTCACCCCGATCTCCTCGACGGTGCCGGCCAACGGGGACGTGAACCCGTACGGGATCGCAACCGTCCCAAACAGCATCGGCACGGAGGTGCGCGGAGACCAGCTGATCAGCAACTTCAACGACAAAGAAAACCAGCAGGGGACGGGCACCACGATCGTGCAGATCGCGCCGGGCGGCGGCAAATCGCTGTTCGCGCAGATCAGTCCGGCCGCGGTCCCGAGCTGCACGGGCGGCGTCGGCCTGACGACCGCGCTCGCGATCCTGCCGCACGGCTACGTCGTGGTGGGAAGCCTGCCGACCAGCAACGGCAGCGCCGAAACAGCAAAGCCCGGCTGCCTGATCGTGCTCGATCCGTGGGGGCACGTCGTCAAGACGATCGCGGGCGGCCCGATCAACGGGCCGTGGGACATGACGGCGGTCTCGGCGTTTGACCACACGGCGCTGTTCGTCACGAACGTCCTCAACGGGACCGTCGAACACGGCGAAACCCCTACCAATGGGGGAACCGTCGTGCGCATCGACCTCGACAGCGGCTGGGGCCACGCGCCCGAAGTCACCTCCGAGCGGATCATTGCCACGGGCTTCCCCGAGCGCACCGATGAAGCCGCGCTGGTGATCGGGCCGACCGGAGACGCGCTCAGCCCGTTCGGAGTGCTCTACGTCGCCGACACCCTCGACAATCGCATCGCAGCCGTGCCCTTCGCGCTCTTCCGCCAGTTCCCGATCGGCGGAGGCGGGATAACGGTTACGCAGGGCGGGCACCTCAAAGCGCCGCTCGGCATGGCGCTCGCGCCCAACGGCGACATCCTGACGACCAACGGCGGCGACGGCAACATCGTCGAGACGACGCCCTTCGGCTGGCAGATTCGCGCCTTTGACACGGGTATCGGCGAAGGCGGGCTGTTCGGCCTCACGCCAACCCTCTACCCACCAGGCGTCTACCTGGTGAACGACGTCGAAAACGCGCTCGACCTCCTGCACTGACGCGGGAGCATCAGCCTCTCCTGCTCGGATGCGGGAGCGGCGCAACGGGGCCGGCCATGACGGCCGGCCCCGCTCGCGCCCGTCCGCGTGCCAGGCGGCGATAGCGCAAGCGCACGGGCGGTCCACGAGCCCCGCGTGGAACTTGGCTAAGCGGCCGGTTCTGCCGATAACTCCGGCAGCATGCCCTCCTTCCGCGCACCCAGCCGGACATGCCAACACGAGGCGCCCGGGGGGGCGCAGGAGCTGCCCGGGGACGTCGAGGTCAGGGCCCTCGTCGAGAAGCTGCCCGCGATCGTGTACGTCGCCGACGTTGGCGTGGACGGGAAGTGGCATTACGTCAGCCCCGGGGTCAGCGCGATCCTTGGCTTTGCGCCGGAGGACTGGATCGGCGACCCCGGCTTCTGGGCCAGCCAGATGCACCCGGAGGATCGCGATCGCGTGTTCAGCCGCGAGGACGAGCTGGAGGAGCCCGGAGTGCCCGAGGAATACCGCATGCGCCACCGCGACGGGCGAACGGTCTGGGTGCGCGACGAAGCCGCGCTCGTGCAGGACACGCGCGGCCGTGTGCGCTGGCACGGTGTCATCTCCGACATCACCGATCGCAAGCTCGCCGAGGCCGAAGTCGAGCGGCGCGCCGAACAGCAGGCGGCGGTCGCAAGGCTGGGCAAGCATGCTCTGCAGGGTGCGGACGTGACCGCGCTTATGGAGGAGGCGCTCGAGCAGGCCACCCGAATCAGCGGCGCGGAGGCGGGCGCCGTGCTCGAAAGAGACTCCGTGAGCGGGATGCTGTTCGTGCGCGCAGGCGCGCTCGCGAGCGAGCCCGGGCCCGAGGACGAGCAGACTCGGCGCGGCGCGCCGTACCTGCCTCACGAACTGCCCGCGGGCGTGACCGGGCAGGTCGAAGGCCGCGAAGGGCTGTGGGGGATGTTGTGGCTGGCCGACACGGCGGACTCCGAGCGGGGTGCGCCCGATGCGGACTTCGTGCAGACGCTCGCCAACATCCTCGCGGACGCGGTGCACCAGCGGACGATCGAAGACGACATCCGCTACCAGGCGATACACGACCCGCTCACGGGCCTGCCCAACCGCGTTCTGTTCCTCGATCGCCTCACCAACGCCCTCTCGCGAGACGCAGCCGAGGTCGCGGTGGTGCTGCTCGACATCGACAACTTCAAGCTGGTCAACGACAGCCTCGGGCACGGCGCGGGCGATGAACTGTTGATGCAGATCGCGCCACGACTGCAGAAGGCGCTGCGTCCCGCCGACACGATCGCGCGCTTCGGCGGGGACGAGTTCGCGGTGCTGCTCGAGCGGATCAACGACGAGCGCGCGGCAGCGATCCTGGCCGAACGCATCGTCGCCGCTTTCGAGGCTCCCTTCGAGCTGAACGCGGGCGAGCACTTCGCCAAGGCGAGCGTCGGAATCGCGATCGCCGGGGACAGCGGCCGTACGCCCGCCGCGCTCATCCGCGACGCGGACGCGGCGCTCTACGAGGCCAAGGGAAGGGGTCGCGCCCGCTTCGAGGTCTTCGACCGCGCGATGCGCGCGCGCACGGTGCGGCGGCTATCGGTCGAGAACGACCTGCGCCGCGCGCTCGAGCGCGAAGAGCTGCGCGTCGAGTATCAACCGGTCGTCTCCGTGCGCGACGGATCGATCGCCTCGGCCGAGGCGCTGGTGCGCTGGCAGCACCCGGAGCGCGGGCTGATCGCGCCCGCGGACTTCATCCCGGTCGCCGAGGAAAGCGGCATGATCGAGCCGATCGGGCGCTGGGTGCTTCAGCGTGCGTGCGCCCAGGCCGCGATCTGGCAGGAATCGCGCCCGGACTCGCGGCCGCTGGGCATCTCCGTGAACCTCTCCGTTCGGCAGTTCATGCAACGCGATTTCGAGACGACCGTCGCGAGCGTCCTCGAGGCCACCGGTATCGAGCCGTCGAGCCTGTGCCTGGAGATCACCGAGTCCGTGCTGATGCGCGAGCCCGAGGCCGTCAGCGAGACCCTCAGGCGCCTTGCGCGACTTGGCGCGCGCTTCGTGCTGGACGACTTCGGCACGGGCTACTCCTCGCTCGCCTACCTCGGCGGGCTACCGATAGACGGACTGAAGGTGGATCGCTCGTTCGTGCGAAGCCTTGGGCGCAACGAGCGCACCACCGCGATCACGACCGCGATCGTGCGGATGGCGCAGGCGCTTTCGATCGAGGTGATCGCGGAGGGTGTCGAAGACGAGCGCCAGCTCGACGCGCTGCGCGATCTCGGATGCGAGCTAGCACAGGGTTTCTACTTCCACCGGCCGCTCGTCGCGGAGGCCTTCTCGGAGCTGATCAGCAGCGGGGCCGGGGCCGCGCGCGTGTCACGATCAAGAGGTGCTGCATGCGGACCGCGCCCGAGCGGAATCCTTCGGTGAGGTCGCCGAGCGCTACGACAGGACGCGCCCGAGCTACCCGAGCGAGCTCATCGACGAGCTGCTCGCCGATGCGCCGCGGCGCGTGCTGGATCTCGGCTGTGGTACCGGCATCGCCGCATCGCTGCTGAAGCAGCGTGGCTGCGAGGTCCTGGGGGTCGAGCCCGACGCACGCATGGCAGGCCTCGCGCGCCGCAAGGGCATCGACGTGGAGGTCGCCACATTCGAGAGCTGGCAGCCCCGCGGGCGCCACTTCGGGCTGATCACGAGCGCTCAGGCGTGGCACTGGATCGACCCCGCCGTGGGCCTGCCGAAGGCGGCAGCGCTTCTGCGCGGCGGCGGCCGGCTGGCGGTGTTCTGGAACATCGGCTCGCCGCCCGCCGAGCTGAAAGCCGTGTTCGAGAGCATCTACGCGCGCCTCGCTCCTGGGGCCGAGCGCTACTCGGTGCTGCTCGGAAACGCCACACGCAGGACGCACACGATCAAGAGCGCGCTCGGCGACATGGACGGGATCTTCACGGACGCGCAGGCGCGCTCGTTCACCTGGACACGGCGCTATCGCACGGCGCAGTGGCTCGATCTTCTCCTCACCCACAGCGATCACAGGGCGCTCTCGCTCGAGCATCGCGACGCGCTGCTCGCCGCCGTCGGCGACGCGATCGAGCAGGCCGGCGGCGAGTTCGAAATGACCTACGTGACGCAGCTCGTGAGCGTTCGCGCCCTCGAGGCGTGATGAAGGCTGCAACGTGCGTCCATTCCGGGCGTGCACGGCGTCCTAGCGGGTACGAAAGCCCGAACGGATCTTTAGATGTCGGAATCCGTCATCCCCTATGGCCCGCGCTACCGAGGTATCTCTTCGCGTCGTGCGCGTGTGCGCGAGGAGCATGGTCTAGAGGTGCGTGCGATGGCGTGTGAAGACGTGACGCACCGTGACGAGCTCGAGGCGATGCTCGCTGCTCTGCGCACCGCGGTCGACCTGGAGATGCCCTTGGGCTTCACCGACTCGGCCATGGGTGCCGAGCTCGAGCGCTGCGCCCTGCTCGCCCACTTCGGCGAGCTCGCCGAGCCGATCGCCGAATGGGACGGGGCGCTCGAGCGGATGAGCGCCGCGCCGGCGGCGCTGTGGGAATGGCTCGGCGCGGCCGTGGCCGAGCGCGGCGTCACCGAGCCGCCGGTCGCACTGGGCTCGCTGATCGATCGTCTTGCGTTCATCACCCTCGAGCGCTCGCGGCGCGGCCTTCTGCGAGTGCCCCACGCGCTCTACCTGCAGGAGCTTCCCTCGCGCCTGAGGGGCGAGGACGTGATCAGCCTGTACGTGGAGGGACAGCAGGTCGCGACCGTCTCGGCCAAGCGGACGGCCGAGACCAAGCTGCAGCTCGGCGCGCTGGGTCGCATCATCCAGGAGCTGTTCGACGACGCCGCGGCTTCCGATCAGGCGCGGGCGCTCGACGAAGCGCGCGATTCGCTGCTGATGCTCAAGCAGCGACTGCTCTCGGCCCTGCGCGATTGCGGGCCGGCAAGCCCGCTTCGCCTCGCGCCCGCCTGCCCGGTGTGCCAACAGGCGGCCGCGCAGCGCGCATCGTAGTGAGGCGAGTCCCCGGTGCGTGCGGCTAGAGTCTGCCGACCTCTGGAGTAAAACGGGCCCCGCCAGCCGCGCAGCGGCGCGGTGCGAAACTACCGTCTAGCACCCGCGGGAAGGGGGGAGCACGCACTTTCTCAGTATCAGTCGTGGGTGGCTTCTCGGGCTCCTCCTCGCGGCCGGCGCGACGCTGGCTTGCCTGGCCGGACCGGTGGCCGCCCGCCGGGCGCGCCCGCTGCCGCGCTGCTTCGGGGCCGCCTCGCGCGACCCGGAGCATCCCTGCCACGACCCTCACCTCGCCCACGTGGTCTACCCCCTGCCGGGCGAAGCGCTGCTGACCCCGAACGCGCCGTGCACGCCGATTGAACCTGCACTCAACGTGTGCGGCTTCGGCGCTCCCCCTCGATCTCCGATCCTCAGGTGGCGCTGGTCGGCAACAGCCACGCAGGGCACTGGCGGGCGGCGCTCGCGGTTGTCGACGATGCGCTGTCGTGGCAGGGCATCTCGATCACGCGTGCGAGCTGTCCGTTCATGCAGGCCACCGTCAAGCTGCCCGAACCGCTGCGCGGGCAGTGCTCACGCTGGAACCTCGGCGTGATCGAATGGTTCTGGCATCACCCCGAGGTGGAAACGATCGTCACCTCCGATGAGCCCACGGAACTCGTACTCGACCGGGGGCAGAGCGCGCGCGCAGCGGCGGTCGCGGGCTACATCGCGATCTGGAACGCCCTCCCTCCGAGCGTCAGGCACATCATCGTGATCCGCGACAACCCCGCCAACCACGGGACGGTGCTCGAATGCGTTGAAAAGGCGATCGCCAAACATCAGCACGCCGGTCAGCGCTGCGCCGAGCGGCGCAGCGAGGCGCTCAAACCGGACCCCGCCGCGATCGCCGCGCGGCAGCTCGACTCACCGCGTGTTCAGGTGATTGACATGACGCGCTACTTCTGCGGTCCACGGCTCTGCTACCCCGTCATCGGCGGCGCCCTCGTCTACCGCGACGCAACCCATCTGACGAGGGTCTTCGCGGTCTCGCTCGCCCCCTATCTGCTGCGGGAAGTGCAGGCCCTGATGGCCTCCTGGCGCGGGGGATGACGCGGGGGTGCTCTTCCCGACGATCCAGTTCGCGATCTTCTTCCCCATAGTGCTCACGTTGTCGTGGGCGCTGATGCCGCGCCCGCGGCTGTGGAAGCCGTTCATTCTGCTCGCCAGCTACGTCTTCTATGCCTCCGCCGGCTGGAAGTTCGTGTTCCTGTTGGCGGCGGTCACGGCCGGCAACCAGGCCGCGGCGCTCTTGCTGGGGCGCACCGAGGAGGAGCGCAGGCGCCGTCAGATCGTCGCGGTTGCCGTGGCGCTCGACCTGGCGGCGCTCGGCGTCTTCAAGTACTACTCGTTCTTCGCGCAGCAATGGGCCGACGCGCTCGGGCAAGTCGGAGGGGGCGCAACGCTGCCGCTGGTGACGATCGCGCTGCCGGTCGGCATCAGCTTCTTCACCTTCCAGGCCATCTCCTACGTCGTCGACGTCAAGCGCCGGCAGGTCGAGCCGGCGGGGACGCTCGACTTCGCGGTGTACCTGAGCTTCTTCCCGCATCTCATCGCCGGACCGATCGTGCGCGCACGCGAGTTCCTGCCGCAGCTCGCGCGTCCGCGCGACCCGAACCGGGTGGCCGTCAGCTCGGGCCTCTCGTTGATCGCGCTCGGCCTGGTCAAGAAGGTGGTGATCGCCGACTTCCTGGCGCGCGCGCTGGTCGACAGGGTGTTCGCGCTGCCGCAGGCGTATGGGGCGCCCGACGTGCTGCTCGCCGCCTATGGCTACGCCGCACAGATCTACTGCGACTTCTCGGGCTACACCGACATCGCGATCGGCCTTGCGCTACTGCTCGGTTACGTCTTTCCCCAGAACTTCCGCAGTCCCTACCGCGCCACCGGCTTTCGCGACTTCTGGCGGCGCTGGCACATGACGCTCTCGCGCTTTCTGCGCGATGACCTGTACATACCGCTGGGCGGGAACCGACGCGGGCGCCTGATGACCTACCGCAACCTGATGATCACGATGGTTCTCGGGGGGCTGTGGCACGGCGCTGCCTGGACGTTCGTGCTGTGGGGCGCCTTCCAGGGCCTCGGCCTGGTTGCCGAGCACGCGCTCGGCGGGCGCTTGAAGCTGCCCACGTGGGTGCGCTGGTTCGTAACGTTCCATCTCATCGTCTTCGGCTGGGTTCTGTTCCGCGCGCAGAGCCTGTCCGACGTGGGCGCGTTCCTCTCGCGCCTGGTCGTGTTCACCCACGCCACGCTGTGGAGCGCGCAGGTGCTGATCGCGATCGCGCTGGTGATCGGCCTGCAGCTGCTGCCGCCCAACCCGATCGAGCGCGTGCAGGTGTGGATCGAGCGCCAGCGGCCGGTCCTGCTTGGCGCCGGGCTGGCGGTCGTGATCGCGCTCGTGGGCGCGACCGTTCCCAGCCAGGGCGTGCCACCCTTCATCTATTTCCGCTTCTAGCCCGTGACCGAGCCCCGCGACGACAGCCTCATGAGCCGTTTCGACCGCTTCGGCCTGCGCCGCTTCCGCGCGCGCGAAGCGGTCGTGTCGGTTCTCATCGCCGCGGTGCTGCTCGTCCTCTTCGAGGGGTCTTCGGTGCTCAAGGCAGGGCACGAGATGAATCCCGGCGTGGGGCGCGACATCGTGGTGGCGGTCGGACACCCGACCAACTGGATCGCGCGCAAGCTCCCGCTCGCGAGCGCGGCGAGCACGGCCACCGGTTGGCTGAACCCGGAACCGAGCCTTACCGGCCCGGGCGGCTTCGCCAGCGCGAGGTCGCTCGCGCGCGGAGGGGAAATCCCGCCTGTGACCGCCGCGGCGTTCGACCCGAGCGCCCTCGGAGAAGCGCCCGCTGCTCGCCGCAGGCTGCACACGCTGCTCGTGACAGGCGACTCGATGTCGATGCCCCTCGACGAAGACCTCGCGCGGCGGCTGGTCGGGCATGGGGTGCACGTGATCCAGGACCCGCACATCGGCACCGGGATCTCGACGACGTTCGTCGTCGACTGGGGCAAGCTCTCGAGCGCTCAGGTCAAGGAAGACCAGCCCGACGCGGTGGTCGTGTTCATCGGTGCGAACGACGGCTTTCCGATGCAGGGTCCCGAAGGCAAGGAAGTCTCCTGCTGCAGCGCTGCCTGGGCGGCGATCTACGCAAACCGCGTGCGGCAGATGCTCAACACCTACCGCCAGGGCGGAACCGCGCGCATCTACTGGATGACGCTCCCCGCGCCGCGCGACCCCGCCCGCAGGCGCATCGCGCGCGTCGTAAACGCTGCGATCGAAGTCGCCGCCGAGCCCTGGCGCGCTCAGGTACGCGTGCTCGATACCGTCCCCATCTTCACGCCCGGCTTCGTCTACCGTGATGCGATGGATGTGGAAGGGCAGCAGACGATCGTGCGCCAGGCCGACGGGATCCACCTCAACGAAGCGGGATCGAATGTGCTCGCCGGTCGCGTCGTCGAACTGCTGAACCGTGATTTCACAGACTGAGAACCCGACTCGAGGAGACCCCGTGAGCAAGCCCCCTGCCGCATCGCACCCGATCTCTCGCTGCTGGCGCGGCGCGCTGGTGGCGCTCGCGCTGCTCGCGCCGGCCGCGCTTCCCGCCGCAACCGCCAGTGCCGCGTCGCCGCGCGCGCTCGCGGCGACGCACAGCTGCTCGCTGACCCGCAACGGCCATCAGGAACCCAAATACCCGGGCCTCGGCTACTTCACCTATCTGTCGGTCAGCGGCACCAGCTGCTCCAACGGGGACAAGCTGATCGTCGCCTACTACCACTGCCGGCTCAAACACGGCGCATCCGGCACCTGTCACAGCACCGTGCTCGGCTACACCTGTCACGAAAAGCGCGAGTCGATCCCGACCGAGATAGATGCTCGTGTGACCTGCAAGCGCGACAGTGCCACGATCGTGCACAACTTCCAGCAGGACACCTAGGAGGCATGCATCGAGGGGCCGCAGTTCCGCCTCGCCGGGATCCGCGTCGCTGCACGATCCTCGCCGAGGACGGCGGCCTCGTCGGCTTCGCCAACACCATCCTCGGCGCCGACCCTCGCTGGGGGGCGCTGCTCGAGAACCTCCGCGGCGGAGACTGCGATGCTGTCACGCTCAGCGGCACGCGCCCGTCCCGCCGACACCCCATGACCACGATCAGAACATCGCTGTCACTCCTCGCCGCGAGCCTCGTGGCCGGCGGTCTGGCGACGCTGACCTCGCCGTGGGCGCGTGCGTCAACGCAACCGGCCCGCGCGGCCGCGCCGAGCCCGCGGCCTGCGCCCGACCAGGCGCACGGCCTCGCCGGCACCGCGCCCTTCGACGTCGGGGTGTTCACGGCGTACTGTCCCGGCGGCCGCGGGCGCCGCTCCTCCCGCACCGCGGCTCGCGCGGCCAGCACCAGCGAGGCGGGATGGCCTGCCAAGGAATGCCTGAAGATGGACAGGGGCGCCGCCGGTCGCGAGCACACGCTCGTGGGCCTCGACGGCGTGCACAACTGGCTGCTCGGCGGGTATGGCAACGACACGATCGTGGGCGGCGACCGGGGCGATGTGATCTGGGGCGACTACCACCCAAGCGGCGAGCCTCGATCGCAGACCGTGACGATCTACGCCGGCAACGGGCGCAACGTGATCTACGCCAACGACACGCACAACTACGTGTGGACCGGGACCGATCCGCACACCATCGTGCATGCTCACGTGTCGGGCATCTCGGGTGTGATCCACTGCCAGTCGCCCGGCGTCGTGGTCTACCTCAGCACGGTCAGCGAACGCCATTTCTCGCTCGACGGCTGCAGGCATGTGAGCCACTACAGCGTCGGCTACTGAGCGGACGCCGCACGGCCTGGTGAGCATGAGCGACGAGTATCAGAGCGGCGAGATCCCCACCTCCGCCTTCGGCCACGAGGCGCGTCTCGCGCGCCGGGCCGAGGCGCGCGGGCGCCGGCGCCGGCGCCGGCGCGTCTCGGCCGCGCTGGTCGCGGTGCTCGCGCTGGCAGCCGTCCTGGTGCTGGCGCTCGGAGGCTCCGGCTCGAACGGGGGCTCCAAGCGCAAGCGCGCCGGTGAGCACCAGCCCGCCACCGCGGCTCGAGCAGCCGTGCCCAGTTCGGGCGGGCCGCTCGCGCCCGCGGCTCTCGGCGGCCTCGCAGCACTGTGGGCGCCGGCCAACGTCGTCGCCGCCCAGCCCGGCACCGCAGCCGCCTACGCGGCTGCCTCCGCGCTCCCGCGTCTACCCGGCTATCTGATAATCGCCGACCGCGGCAACAACCGGATCCTGCTCGTCAACCTGCGCCACAAGCTGCTGTTCAGCTACCCCGGCCCCGGTGACCATGCGCGGCTGTACTACGACGACGACGTGTTCGTGGAGCCGGGCGGCAAGAACCTGATCTCAAACGAGGAGGACAACTACGCGGTCGTCGAGGTCAACCTCGCGACCCGCACGCAGAAGGTCCTGTTCGGCGTTCCGGGCGTCGCCGGCGGGGACTCGACCCACCTGAACAGCCCCGACGATGCCTACATGCTCCCTGACGGCAGCTTCACGGTCGCCGACGCGGTCAACTGCCGCATCCTCTTCATCCGCGAGCACCGCATCATCCGCAGCTACGGGCACTCAGGCGAATGTCGTCACGAACCCCCGCGCTACTTCACCTCGGTGAACGGCGACACGCCGCTCCCCAACGGAGGGGTGATGGCGAGCGAGATCGAAGGCAACTGGATCGACGAAATCGGGCCGGAAGGGAAGCTGCGCTGGAGCGTGAAGGCGCCGGTCAGCTACCCGTCCGATCCCCAGCCCCTGCCCGGCGGTCGCGTGCTGCTCGCCGACTACGCGAACCCCGGACACGTGCTGATCATCGATCGTCACGGCACGGTGCTGTGGCGCTACGGCCCCCGTTACGGTCACGGCCGGCTCAATCACCCCTCGCTGGCGATGGCCCTCCCGAACGGCGACATCGCCGTGAACGACGACTACCGCGACCGCGTTGTCGTGATCGACCCCCGCACGAGCCAGATCGTCTGGCAGTACGGCCACACCGACAATCCCGGCACCGCACTCGGCTACCTCTCGATACCCGACGGCATGGACTTCGTGCCGGCCGCGCCAGACGGCTCGCCCGACTATGCCGCCGTTGTGCACCCCTAGAAGGGCCCGCAGCACAGGCGCTTGAGCGAGACGAGCCGGCAGACACCAGAAAGGCTCGCGCGCCGGCGAGCCGAGCGGGCGCGGGCGCTGCGCCGCCGCCGCGCCGCCGCGATCGTCGTGGTGCTCGCGTCGCTCGCCGCGCTGATCGCGCTGATCGCGTGGCTCGCCAGCTCAGGCGGCTCGGCGCGAAATCCCGGCGCCTCCTCTGCGCGCCGGAAGGCGCGCACCAGCGCCGCACGCGCCGGAGCGCGAGTCACCGTGAGGCCGCTCGGCGCGCTGCCCGCCTCCGTGCAGGATGCCGCCGCGGCTTCGCTCGCGGGCGAGCAGGTCCTGCTGATCGGCGGCCTCGCCGGTGGTGAAGTGTCGCTACCCGACATCGTGCTCGTGCACGGGGCGCAGGCTCGGCGGGTGGGCGCGCTGCCGACCGCGGCGCACGACGCCTGCGCGGCGAACGTGGCGGGCGACGTCTACCTGTTCGGCGGCGGCCAGGTGTCCTCGTTCTCGACGATCACGAAGGTCTCCGCGGCCGGCAGCGCCGAAACGGTCGGCGAACTGCCGACGTCGGCCTCCGACCTCGCCTGTGCGAGCGCGGGGGCCGTCGCCTACCTCGTCGGGGGCTACACCGGCGTGGAACCGCTGCGAACGATTCTCGCGTGGCGTCCGGGCGCGGCCGCGAAGGTCGTCGGCACGCTGCCCAAGCCGCTGCGCTACGCGGCCGTCGCGCTCACCCCACGGGGCCTCGTGATCGCGGGCGGCACGAGCGGATCGCAGGTCAGCCGCGATGTCTATCGCTTTGACCCCGCGACCGGCGGGGTGCGGCGCCTGGGGCTGCTTCCCTACCCCGTGACCCACGCCGCCGGCGCCTCGCTGGGGGGAGCGGCGCTCGTCATCGGCGGGCGCGGCGAAGGCAGCGCAAGCCAGCATCGCGGCGTGCTCGCGATCTCGCCGAGCGGTGCGGTGAGCGTGGCCGGGGAGCTGCCGAGAGCTCTGTCGGACCTCGCTGCGGCTAGCAGTGGCGGCGGCGTCATGCTTGCGGGTGGGCTCGACAGCGCCGGGCACCAGCAGAGCTCGCTCCTGCAGCTCACGCTCTTGCGCAGCGCGAGCGGCGGCGAATAGTGTGCCCGCGTGCGCATCGGAGCCCGCTATGACAGCCCGGCCGAGCGGATCGGCGCGGCGCTCAACCTCGTACCCGTGCCGGTCGGACTGGCGATGCTCGCGATGCCGGTCGCACACGCTCAACCAGCTGCCGGGGCTCGCGCTGCTGCGCGCCGAGCGCCTGGGCTGATGCGCCGGGGCTGATGCACGTCACCGGCCGTCGCGCGGCGATCGTGACCGGAGCCGGGCGCGGCATCGGCCGCGCGATCGCGCTCGAGCTCGCGCGCGACGGGCGCGCGGTCGCGGTGGCCGACCTGCTCGTCGAGCAGGCGCGCGCGGTGGCCGAGGAGATCGCGGCGAGCGGCGCCGAAGCGGTCGCCGTCGAGCTGGACGTCACCGACCGGGAGTCGGTGATCCGCGGCATCGAAGCGTCGCGGGAGGCGATCGGGCCGCTTGCGATCCTCGTGAACAACGCCGGCTGGGATGAGCTGCGAGCGTTCGTCGATACCGAGGAGGAGTTCTGGGAGCGGGTGCTCGAGGTGAACTTCAAGGGCGCGCTGCGCATGACCCAGGCTGTGCTGCCCGGGATGATCGACGCCGGGTTCGGCCGGATCGTCTCGATCGGCTCCGACGCCGCGCGTGTCGGATCCTCCCTCGAGTCCGTATACGCCGGTGCCAAGGGTGCCCTGATCGCGTTCACCAAGACGATCGCCCGCGAAGCCGCCAGGGCCGGGGTCACCGCCAACACGGTGTGCCCCGGTCCCACGGACACGCCGATGCTTGCGGGCATCGCCGCGGCGAGCGAGGACGCCGAGCGCGTGCTCGCCGCGATGACGCGGGCGGTGCCGATGCGCCGCCTCGCCCAGCCTGAGGAGATCGCAGCGGCGGTTGCGTTCTTCGCCTCCGAGCAGGCTGGCTTCATCACCGGGCAGACCCTGTCGGTCAGCGGCGGGCTGACGATGGCCTGAGCGACACGCTGCCTGGCGCCCTGGCGCCCTGGCGCCCTGGCGCCCGGCCGGCGGCTGGCGCCCGGCCGGCGGCTGGCGCCCGGTCCCCGGTGCCCGGCGCCCAGGCGTCCGCCTTCGCTGAGATGCTTCCCGCGCATGGAGGAGCGCGCGTGGAGGACGTGACCTACGAGGCTCACGACGGTCTCGCCTGGATCACGATCGATCGTCCCGAGCGTCTGAACGCGTTCCGCGCGCGCACCGTCGAGGAGCTGATCGCGAGCCTCAAGCGCGCGTGGGCCGACGCGAGCGTCGGGGTGATCGCTCTGACCGGCGCCGGCGAGCGCGCGTTCTGCGTTGGTGGCGATCAGAAGCAGCGCGAGGAGACCGGTGACTACGGCCCCTCCGAGAGCGGGCTGTTCGAGGTCGAGGCGCTGCACCGCACGATCCGCGAAGTGCCCAAGCCGGTGATCGCAGCCGTCAACGGCTATGCGATCGGCGGCGGGCATGTGCTGCACCTGTTGTGCGACCTTTCGATTGCGGCCGAGCATGCGCAGTTCGGCCAGACGGGCCCGCGCGTCGGCTCCTTCGACGCCGGCTTCGGCACCGGCTACCTGGCGCGCGTCGTGGGCGAGAAGCGGGCCCGCGAAATCTGGTTTCTGTGCCGTCGCTACGACGCCGCCACGGCCGAGCGCTGGGGGCTCGTGAACACAGTCGTGCCCCTGGCGGCGCTGCGCGAGGAGGTGCGCCGCTTCGCCGATGAGATCCTCGCGCTCTCGCCGACCGCGCTGCGTTTCCTAAAGGCTTCGTTCAACGCTGAGACCGAGCATCTCGCCGGAGTCGGACAGCTTGCGTTCAGCGGTCTACGCGAGTTCCAGCGCACGCCCGAGGCGCTCGAGGGCGTGCGCGCGTTCGCCGAGAAGCGGGCCCCGGACTTTTCCGCGTATCGCGCTCACGACTGACCGCGCGCCGGCTGACGGCAACACGGCGAGACGGTGAAATACTGCCGGCAATGTCGTTCGAACCCGCGCGCGCCGTCCCCGTGTATGTGCCCGACGCGCACCGCTACGAGCAGATGCCCTACCGCCGCGTGGGCGCGAGCGGCGTGCAGCTTCCCGCCATCTCGCTGGGGCTGTGGCAGAACTTCGGCGACGATCGTCCCCTGCAGGGGATGCGCGCGACCCTGCGCCGCGCGTTCGACCTCGGCATAACTCACTTCGATCTCGCGAACAACTACGGCCCACCCTACGGCGCAGCCGAGAAGAACTTCGGACGCATCTTCCGCGAAGACCTGCGGCCCTACCGGGACGAGCTGATCATCTCGACGAAGGCCGGCTACGACCAATGGCCCGGGCCCTACGGGGAGTGGGGCTCGCGCAAGTACCTGCTCGCGAGCCTCGACCAGAGCCTCGAGCGGATGGGGCTCGACTACGTCGACATCTTCTACTCGCACCGCTTCGACCCCGACACGCCGCTGCGCGAGACGATGGGTGCGCTTCACAGCGCCGTGGAGCAGGGTAAGGCCCTGTATGTCGGGATCAGCTCCTATTCGGCCGAGCGCACCGACGAGGCCGTCGCGATCCTGCAGGAGCTGGGCACGCCTCTGCTGATCCACCAGCCCTCCTACTCCATGCTGAACCGCTGGATCGAGGATGGCCTGCTCGACACGCTCGAGCGCCACCACGTCGGCGCGATCGTCTTCTCCCCGCTCGGCCAGGGCCTGCTCACCGACCGTTACCTGAACGGAGTGCCCGATGATTCGCGGCTGCGCATCGGCGAGCACTTCGCAGAGGGCATGCTCAGCGAGCAGCGCCTCGAGCAGGTCAGGGCGCTGAACGAGATCGCCAAGCGGCGAGGGCAGTCGCTCGCGCAGATGGCGATCGCCTGGGTGCTGCGCGATGCGCGCGTCAGCTCGGCGCTGATCGGAGCGAGCAGCGTGGCCCAGCTCGAGCAGAACGTAGCCGCGCTTGGCGGCCTCGACTTCGCTCCCGAGGAGCTCGCCGAGATCGAACGCTACGCAAAGGACGCGGACATCAACATCTGGATCGAGTCGAGCAGCGCGTGAGCATGCTGGAGGTCACGCTGCGGATCGTCATGGGCGAGCTCGGCGCCTGAAGGAGCGCGCGGGATGGCGGATGCGAGCACGGTCGCTTCGCTCGCCACGGCGGGAGGCACGCTCGTGCTCGCCGTCGCGACCTTCTCCTCTACCCGCTCGGCCAACCGCGCAGCGAGGGTCTCAGAGCGTGCGCTGACCATAGGCCTGAGCCCGGTGCTCTACAACGCGCGTCCGCAGGATCCGGTGCAGAAGGTGGGCTACGCCGATGACCACTGGGTCAAGCTGCGCGACGGGCTCGCCGCGGTCCAGGAGGCCGACGGCAACGTGTATCTCGCGATCCCCCTGCGCAACGTCGGCTCCGGGCTCGCCGTGCTGCGCGGTTCCTACCTGCACATGGAACGCGCCATGTCCGACGTGCCACACGCGGCTGCCGAGGACTTCCGCCTGCTGGCGCGCGACCTGTACGTGCCCGCCGGCGATATCAGCTTCTGGCAGGCGGGTATACGCGATCCCGCGGATCCGCTCTACGGTCCGCTGCGCGAGGCCATCTCATCGGGATCGGGCATCAGCGTGGAGCTGCTGTACGGCGATCACGAGGGAGGGCAGCGCACGATCACGCGCTTCTTCCTGAGTCCGCGCACGTACGCCACCGACGAGGAACCGTGGCTGTGGAGCTGCGCGACCTCGCGGCACTGGTACCTCGACCGCGCCGACCCGCGCTAGGCCCCGGCGCCTCAGAAACGCTAGGCCGCCGCGTCGATCCGCGGCTTGGGCCTCGCCTGTCCGCCGGGGAGCGCGAGTCGCAGGATCGTGCGGTGAACCGAGCCGAGCTGCTTGCGCAGCGGTCCTGTGTTGTAGGGGAGCCCGTAGCGGCGGCAGATCGCGCGCACCCGCGGCGCGATCTCGGCGTAGCGGTTGGAGGGCAGGTCCGGATATAGGTGGTGCTCAACCTGGAAGCTGAGGTTGCCGCTGAGCAGGTGAAAGAGCGGCCGGCCGTCGATGTTGGCGGCTCCCAGCAATTGGCGCACGTACCAGCCGCCGCGTGTCTCGTCGGCCACGTCCTCCTCGCTGAACGTGTACGTCTGGTCGGGGAAGTGACCGCAGAAGATGATCGAGTGCGCCCACACGTTGCGCACGATGTTGGCGGTGAAGTTGGCCGCGAGCGTGGACTTGAAGGAGCGCCCGGAGAGGAGCGGGAAGGCGACGTAGTCCTTGAGCGCCTGCCTGCGTGCCTTCAGCCCGATCGCCTTCAGCTCCTGCACGACTTGAGCCTTTGACTTCTCGCCGGTGTTGATCGCGCCGGGGTTGAGGTCGTGCAGCGCCACGCCCCACTCGAAGAAGGCCATCAGCAGCAGGTTGTAGAGCGGCTGCAGCAGGTAGACGGGGTACCAGCGCTGGTGTGGGTCGATGCGCATGATCTCGTAGCCGAGGTCGCGGTCTTTGCCGCGGATGTTGGTGAAAGTGTGGTGCTCGTAGTTGTGCGAGTGACGCCACGCGTCGGCCGGCGAGGCGGTGTCCCAGTCCCAGTTCTGCGAGTTGATGTCGGGGTCGTTCATCCAGTCCCACTGGCCATGCATCACGTTGTGGCCGATCTCCATGTTCTCGAGCACCTTGGCGAGCGACAGCAGCGTCGTGCCGGTGAGCCACAACGGCCTGCGGCGCGAGCCGAGCAGCAGCACGCGCGCGAGCAGCACGAGCTCCCGGTGCAGCCTGATCACCCGGCGGATGTAGGCGGCGTCGCGCTCTCCGAGGTCGGCGCGGACCTCATCGCGGATCGCGTCGAACTCCTGTCCGAGCTGCTCGATCTGCTCGGCGCTGAGGCGCGCAAGTGGGCTCTCGGGGGCCTGTGCGACCGGCTCGGCGTAGGTGGCGGACATGTCAGCTCCTGTGTTTGGTCGTGGTCACGGTCACAGCTCGATCACCACCGGTCCCTCCGGTGCGTTGATGCATGTCTGCAGCAGCTCGCCGGGCATGCCGTGCACCCGGCCGGTGCGCAGGTCGCGCACCTGCCCGCTGCGCAGGCGCCCTGTGCAGGAGTGGCAGATGCCCATGCGACAGCCGAACGGCAGGCGCAGGCCGGCGCTCTCTCCGGCGGCGAGGATCGGCTGCTTGCCGTCGCTGTGCGCGCGCACAGCGCTCGCGCAGAACTCGATCGTGCCGCCGCTGCCGCGCTCACCCTCGCCGAGCTGCTCGTGTGGCTGGAAGCGCTCGAGGTGAAGGCGCCCGGGGTCAGCCTGCTCCCGCCAGTGCCCGACGAGCGCGTCGAGCAGGCCCCGCGGACCGCACACGTAGCTCTCGCGCTCGCGCCAGTCGGGGCAAAGCTCATCGAGCTGCGCAGGCTGCAAGCGCCCCTGCGCCCCGCTCAGCCGCTGGTGGCAGCGGTAGCCGCGCCGGCGTGCGGCGAGCGCCCGCAGCTCGGAGGCGAACAGGACCGCGTCGGCGCTGCGTGCGCTGTGCACGTGCACGACGTCCCGCAGCTGCGCGCGCGCGTCGAGGTCACGCAGCATGCTCATCACAGGCGTGATGCCGCTGCCGGCGGTGATGAAGAGAAGGCGCTCGGGTGCGGGTCGGCCGAGAACGAAGGTCCCTTCGACTCCGCCGAGGCGCACGATCGTTCCGGGCCTCGCGCGGGCGCAGAGAAACGGGGAGACCTTGCCGGACTCGACGAGCTTGGGCGTGATCGCGATGCAGCCGTCCGGCCGGTGGGGCTGGGAGGTGAGCGAGTATGCGCGCCAGTGATGCACGCCGTCGACCTCGACGCCGAGGCGCAGATATTGGCCGGGGAGGTGGCCCGGCCAGCGCCAGCCGGGCTTGATTAGGATCGTCACGGCCTCATGTGTCTCGCGCGTCACGCGCATCACGCGACCGCGAAGCTCGCGCGTGGACCACAGCGGATTGACCAGCTCGAGATAGTCGTCCGGGAGCAGCGGCGAAGTGAACGAGCCGATCACGCGCAGTGCGCGCCTGCGCGCGTCGGGGACGAGAGGGACGGCGCCGCGTTCAGCCATGCCTGTGGCGGTCGCGGCCGGCTCTGCGTGTGTCGATGAGGTAGAACGCGATCATGACGCCAAGTAATGCTACCTCAAATGAGGTTACATGAAACGTAGTATCGTGTCAACGAGCAATGTGCCCGGGTCCAGACGCACTCCAGAGCACCGCTGAGCAGCCCCAGGACACGCACGATCTGACGATCGAGCAGCTCGCGGCCGAGTCGGGCATGTCGGTGCGCAACATCCGCAACCACCACACGCGCGGGATGCTCCCGCCGCCGCAGGTGCGTGCTCGGGTGGGGTACTACAGCGCCGAGCACCTCGCCCGGCTGCGCCTCATCCAGGACCTCCAGGCCGACGGCTTCAACCTCGCCGCGATCGCCCGCCTCCTGAGCGGAGCGGATGGCCTCGCCGATCGCCTGCTCGGCCTGCGCCGCGCCGTGACCGCGCCGTATGAGCCCGAGTCGCCGGAGCTGATGAGCGCCGAGGAGCTGTCGCGGCGCTTCGGTGAAGCGGACGGCAAGACGCTCGAGCGGATCCGCAAGATGGAGCTGCTCGTGCCGCTCGGCGACGGCAGCTTCGAAGTGCTCAGCCCGGCACTGCTCGCGGCCGCCGAGGAAGTTCTCGCGCTGGGCATCTCGATGGACGCGGCTCTTGCTCTGGTGGAACGCGTGAAGCGTGACTGCGATTCGATCTCGCGCGCCTTCACGCGTCTGTTTTTGAAGGAGCTGTGGGAGCCCTTCGAGCAGGCGGGCCAGCCGCCCGAGCGCTGGGACGAGCTGATCCACGCAGTCAACTCTCTGCGTCCGCTCGCCTCCGAGGCTCTGCTTGCGCTGTTCAAGCAGAGCATGACCGCGGAGCTCGAGCAGGCCTTCGGCAAGGTGCTCGAGCAGCGCGCCAAGCGCAAGTAGTCAGTTCGCCACGACCGTGAGAAAATCGCGGCTGTCCGGTTCAAGCAGCCGTCCTGCTATGCCGACCTGGCCTGGCACGACGGGGACCGCCGCGGGTCCGCCGGCGTGGTGCACGTACACGTAACCGGCCACCCAGTCGGGGTTGATGTCGAGCTCGACCGCGCGCACCGCGCCCGCTTCGATCAGCGCGCCGGCCAGTTCCGCGGGTTCGAGCTGCTCGCCGGCGGCCCATAGCAGCTGGCCGCTCGCGGTCAGCGCGAGCGCGGAGCGGGCCACCGACGTGCGCGAGCCGATGGTTTCTCCCCAGCAGGCGATCACGCAGCTCGAAACGGTCGCGGCCGGGCGCCCGCGGTCGACGAGCAGGCGCTGGTTCTGCAGCACGGAGAAGACAGCGTTGTGCGAGCTCGGCACGCCCTCACGCCAGGCGCCGATCGCGGTGGTCCCGTCGGTGTAGGTGACGATCGACGCGAGCCCACTCTTCAGCGCGACCGCGACGCGCCCGGCCGACATGAACCCGACGTCCGCGTAGGTCAGTTTGAAGCCGCCGTTGAACGCCGCGAGCACGAGGTGAATCTCCTTGGCGTTGATGTGATCCCCGTACACCCAGCCTTCGCTGCCGCCGTCGCTCGACCCGGCGTGCAGATCGAGGCGCACGAGCGTCTGCTCGAAGCGCATCAGCGTCACTCCCGAGCGCTGCGCGAGCCAGGCCGCGGGTGTTCCGTGTACGCGCGCGATCACAGTCCACGCGCTGCCCGCATGTGCGGGCGCGGAGACAAGCAGGTGCGGCGGCGGCGCAGCGGGCGGCGCAGCGGCGCTCGGCGCCCCCGCGGGCCGGCTGCCACCGCTGCTAGCGTGCGCTCGCGCCTTCACGCTCGCCCCGTGCGTGCTCAGTGCGGGTGAGGCGGAGCCGCCGCTGCCCAGGGCGAGATACAACCCGCCGCCGGCAAGCAGCCCCACGGCCGCGAGCAGGACCAGGTTGCGAGTCACGCCCACGATGCTAGACATGCGCTCGCCGGGCGCGGCCACGTGAGAGCTATCTCACCGCGAAGCCATTCCATCCGACCCTGCTCGCGGCCGGTTGCGCCAGCATTCGAGCATGCGCCGTTCACCCCCGCTATCGCGTCGGCCGCTCGCCCGCTGCGTCCCGGCTCTCGCCGCCGTGCTGAGCGCGACGCTGGCCGCCCAGGGCTGCGGCGGCTCCCCGCATCCACGTGAGGGCTCGCGTGGCGCCGATCCGACCGGGACGGCGGCTGTCAACGGCTCGGGCGGCTCTCGCGCGGCGAAGGCGCGCGCCGCGTCCGCGTCGAGCTACGAGGTCGGCGTGCGCGTGCTTCGCTTCAGCGACACCTCGCGCACGATCTTGTCCCCCGGCGGCGCGCCGCGGGCACGCGAACTGGTGACCGTGGTGCGCTATCCCGCGATCGGAGATCCCCGCCGCTCAGACGTCGCCGACGCCCAGCCGGCGCGAGCTCGCGCGCCGTTCCCGCTTGTCGTGTTCGGGCACGGCTTCGCCGTCACGCCTGCGCCGTACGCGCGTCTCCTGCAGAGCTGGGCGCGCGCCGGCTATGTGGTCGCGGCCCCCGTCTTCCCGCTCGAGAACGCCAACGCTCCCGGCGGCCCCGACGAGTCCGACCTGATCAACCAGCCGCAGGACATGAGCTTCGTGATCTCGAGCATGCTCGCGCTCGCGAGCTCACGCTCGAGCGCCCTCCGCGGGCTCGTGGATCCGGGCCGCATCGCCGTCGCGGGACAGTCCGACGGAGGCGACACGGCACTCGCCGTCGCCTACAACACTCGCTTTCGTGACCCGCGCGTGCGGGCCGCGCTGATCCTCTCGGGCGCGGAGATCCCGGGCCTGGAAGGGTGGGCGTTTCCCGCCGGTGGCCCCGCGCTGCTGGCGACTCAGGGAACGGCCGACACCATCAATCCACCCGAACTCACCAGCGAGTTCTTCACGAGTGCGCATCGTCCGAAGTACCTGCTGCGCTTGCTCGGCGCCGAACACCTCCCGCCGTACACCACCGAGCTGGCGCAGCTGCACATCGTGGAGCGCGTGACCAGCGCCTTTCTCGATGCCTACTTGAAGCGCAGCCCGACTGAGCTTCGGCGACTCACGCGGTCGGGCGTCGCGCCCGCCTCGGCCGAACTGCTCGCCCAGCCCTGACTCGTGCAGCGGGCGGTCAATCGGCGCGCGGGCGTCCGGTAGTGTTGGCGGCGAGGAGCTCAGTGGAGTCGAGGAGAAGGAGCGAGGGCATGTTCGACTACGTGATCGTGGGTGCGGGATCAGCGGGCTGCGTGCTCGCGAACCGTCTCAGCGAGGACCCCGACGTGAAGGTGCTCGTGCTGGAGGCCGGGCCGCCGGACGTCAACGAAAACGTCCATGTTCCGCTCGGCTATCTGAAGCTCGCCGCCACCGAGATCGACTGGGACTACCACTCCGCTCCCGAGCAGCAGTGCGACGGCCGGCGCATTCCGCTTCCGCGCGGGCGCGTGCTCGGCGGCTCATCGTCGGTCAACGCGATGGTCTACATCCGCGGCAACCACCGCGACTACGACGACTGGGGCGTGCCGGGCTGGGGCTGGGCGGACATCTTCCCCTACTTCCTGAAGGCCGAGGACAACGAGCGCGGCGCTTCGGCGTGGCATGGCGTCGGCGGCCCCCTCCCGGTGTCAGAGGGTCGTTCGCAGAACCTGATGGCGCGCGCTTTCGTCGACGCCGGCGAGCAGGCCGGGCTGGCGAGCAACGATGACTTCAATGGCGCCGAGCAGGACGGCGTGGGCATGTACCAGGTGACCCAGCGCGGCGGTATGCGCGCGAGCACCGCGGTCGCCTACCTGCGCCCCGCCATGGAGCGGCCCAACCTCACGGTGATGCCCTATATGCAGGTGCAGCGAGTGCTCTTCGACGGCCTGCGCACAGTTGGCGTGCAGGCGAGCCAGCTCGGGCAGCTCCAGGAGTTCAGCGCCGAGCGCGAGGTGATCCTGTGCGGCGGCGCATATAACTCCCCGCAGCTGCTCATGCTGTCGGGCATCGGCCCGGCCGAACATCTCGCGCTGCGCGAAGTCGAGCTTCTGCTCGAGCGCCCCGGCGTGGGCGAGAACCTCTCAGACCACCCTGCCACCCAGCTCGTCTGGACCACGCCGGAGCCGCAGAGCCTGCTGCTCGCGCTCGAGCCGGAGGCGCTGCAGGAGTTCGAATCCGACCAGACCGGGCCGTTCGCCTCCAACCTCGCCGAGGCCGGCGGCTTCGCGCGAGTGCGAGACGGCGCAAGCGCGCCCGACGTGCAGTTTCACTTCGCGCCGGTGCACATCGTGGAAGAGGGGATGGGCGACCCGCAGGGTCACGGCGTATGGGTCTCGCCGTGCATCCTCGACCCGAGCGGCCGCGGCAGCGTGCGCCTTGCCTCGAGCGACCCGACGGCCAAGCCGATCATCCGCAACGCCTTCTACGAGACAGGCGACGACATGCAGCGCATGATCGCGGCCCTGCGCTTGACGATGGACATCTGCGCCCAGCCGGCGCTCGCGCCGTACTGCGCCGAGCCGTTCAACACGCCTGGCGAGGACTCAGACGAGGCGCTTCGGGCGCACGTGGCGCGCAGCACCTTCGCCGTCTACCACCCGGTCGGCACCTGCCGCATGGGCGAGGACGCCGAAGCTGTCGTCGACGCGCAGTTGCGAGTGAACGGGGTCGAGGCTTTGCGCGTGGTGGACGCCTCGGTGATGCCGGCTGTTCCTCGCGGCAACACGAACGCCCCCACGATCGCGCTCGCCGAGCGTGCCGCGGATCTCATCCGCCACGGTCGCGCCCTGGAGGAGCCGGTCGAGGCCGCGGCCCCCGGCGCCACCGCCGGCGCACACGCGTAAGGGTGATCGGCGAAGCCCCCGGCTTCCTCGTGCCGCGCATCGAGACGCTGGAGGAGTCGCAGTGGCCGGAGGGCCTGCGCAGCCTGCTCGAGCAGCACCCGCAGGGGTTGAGCGGACGCCTCGGCGATAACAACATCTTTGCCACGCTCTGCCGCCACGAGGACCTGTTCCGAGCGTGGATGCGCCTCGGCGGCTTTCTGCTTGCAGGAGGCGTGCTCGATGCGCGCGTGCGCGAGCTGTTGATCCTGCGCACCGCCTGCAACTGCGGCTCCTCCTACGAGTGGGGCCAACACGTGCGGATCTCCGAAGCGCTCGGCATGAGCCGCGAGGAGATCCTGCGTGTCGCCGAGGGGCCGCAGGCGAGCGGGTGGTCGCCCGCGCAGGCCGCGCTCCTGTGCGCGGCCGACGAGCTGCACGAGGACTCGAAGATCTCAGAGGAGACATGGCGGCGCCTGGCCGCCGAGCACGACGAGCGCGCGCTCATCGAGATCACGATGCTCGTGGGCCACTACCACATGGTCGCCTACGCGCTGCGCTCGCTCGAGGTGCAGCTCGACGAGGGGCTCGAGGGCCTGCCGGCCTCTTAGCCGAGCGCGCCGGCGCGGCCCAGCAACGGCGCGGCGGCCTGGCGTTCCGCCGGTGCGCTCGCCGTCTTGCGCTCGAGCCAGCGGATGAAATCCTCTGCCGCGAGCGGCTCGCTGAACAGGTAGCCCTGTGCCAAGGGGCAGTCGAGCGCGTGCAGTAGCGCGAGCTGCTCGGTCGTCTCGATGCCCTCGGCGACGACGTCCATACCGAGGCGGCGGGCGAGCGCGATCGTCGACTCGACGATCAGCTCGGTATCGGAGGAGCTCATCATCGCCGACACGAAGGAGCGGTCGATCTTGATCTCGCCGACCGGCAGGTCCCGCAGGTAGGCCAGCGGCGAGTAGCCGGTGCCGAAGTCGTCGAGCGACAGCCTCACGCCCAGTGCCGCCAGCGACTCGAGCACCGAGCGCACCCGCGGTCCCTCGGCGATCAGCACGCTCTCGGTTATCTCCAGCTTCAGCATCTGCGGGGGGATGCGCCAGCGTTCGAGCTGCTCGCGCAGTTCGCCGACGAACGCGCTGTCGACGAGATTCGTGGCCGAGACGTTGACCGCGATCGTGAGCTCATGGCCGCTGTTCAGCCAGATCCTGTGTTGCGCGAGTGACTGTTCGAGCACGTATGAGGTCAGCTCGCGCATGACACCGCCCTGCTCGGCGAGCGCGATGAAGTTGTCGGGCCCGAGCAGGCCCTGGTTGCTGTGATGCCAGCGCACGAGAGCCTCCGCCCCGCGCGGCTCGAGCGTGTTCAGGTCGACCTGAGGCTGGAAGTAGACATCGAGCTCGCGTTGTGCGATCGCCTGCTTGAGATCTCCCATCAACTCCAACCGCGCGCGGCTGTGCTGGTCGGCAACGGGCGAGTAGACGGCGTAGCGGGCGCGCAAGTCCTTCGCTTGGTACATCGCCACATCCGCGCACTGCATCAGCCTGCTCATGGTGCGCGCGTCGCGCGGGAACACCGCGATGCCGACGCTTGCCTGCACCGAGACGCTCACGCCCCCGAGCTCGAACGGGCTCGCAAGCGCTTGAAGGATGCGCTCGGCGACCGACTCGGCGGCCTCGGGCTCACGCAGGATCACGCCGAACTCGTCTCCGCCGAGGCGAGCTATCGCGCCGCCCCGCAGGACGGACTCGATGCGCGGCCCGATCTGTGTGAGCACGAGATCGCCGGCGCTGTGCCCGAGCGTGTCGTTGAGTTCCTTGAAGTGGTCGAGGTCGATCATCAGCAGCGCGAAGCTCGCGCCGCGCGCCTCGCAGCTCTCGATCGCCTGGTTCAGCTGCCCGTAGAAGTGACGGCGGTTTGACAGGCCGGTCAGCTCGTCGGTGCGCGCCTGCTGCTCGCGGACCTCTGAGAGCCGGCGCACGTCGTTGAACGACAGCACATAGCGGGCGACGGCGACCAGAAGCGCGGCGGTGGCGAGCGACTCGGTTACCACGCCCTGGTGCACGTAGCTCCCGCGGATCAGCAGGAACAGCGCGGGCAGCGCGAACGCGACCGGCGCGACCATCGCCGCGAAGCCCTCGAAGCGGATCTCGTGACGCGGGCGCGGGCGGCACCACGCCGCGAACCCCAGCAGCAGCAACCCGGTCGGCCACATCGCATCGAGGATCGTCCCGGCCTGATAGCTGTTTTCGGCGACCCGGAACAGGTAGATGCTGTCGGCGACTCCAAGCAGCGCAAAGCCCGCTCCGATCAGCGCCCAGGTGCGGCCCGGCCGCCACCCGGTGAGCGCGCAAACACCCACAACGAAGCCGAACAGGAGCAGGTCGCACATCGGGTAGGCGAGGTTGGTCGCGACCGCGGCGAAGCTGCCGTGCGTGCCGTGGATCACCGGGTCGAGCACCAACGCCGCGCCGACTGCGGCGACCGACAGTCCGCCGATCGCGCCGTCGAGCCAGACGCTCGCCGGGAAGTGGCGCACGTGCGTGCGCACGAGCAGCACGATCATCACGTAGGCGCAGGCGTAGAACGCCAGGTAGCCCGCGTCGCTCAGCGAGGGCGAGGGCGGGTTGCTCATCGGTTCGAGCACGACCGTGTAATAGATTTCGGCGGCCGCGTAGAAGAAGATGCCAGCGGCGAGCGTGATCCACGCGGCTCGCTCGTTGCGCACCAACAGGCCTCGTGCGAGCACGAGCGCGGCCGCGGCGACCTCGGCCGCGTTGAAGACCCAGTTGTCGAAGATGTTTGCGACGCTGCCGTTGCCGAACGCGCCGAGGTCGCTCAGCGCGAGGCCCACGATCGAGAGCGCCAGGGCCGCGCCCAGCATGTTCACGCCAAAACGCGAGCGCGTCGGCAGCGCGGCCGTCAGGGCCGGCAGGCGAGGACGGGCATGTACATGCATCCCTACTCACATCGACGCACGCCAAGCGGCTCCCCAGCACCCGCGAGGCGCGCTCAACGAACGTTGTCGCCCGCCCGCCCGAGCGGCTATGCGCGCGCGACGGGCTCCGCGCGCACCGGCCGGCGGAAGGGCAGGCGCTCGAGCAGGCGCGTGCGCTCGAAGACCCGTCCCACGGAGCTCTGCGCGGGCGTCATCACGAGCAGGCAGCCGTGTGCCTCGCACACCGATTTGCTGCGCAGGATCGCGTTGAGCCCGGCCGAGTCGATGAATTGCAGTCGGCTGAGGTCGAGTACCAACTCGGTGGCGCCCGCGAGGCAGAGCTGGCGCATGCGCTCTTCGAAGGCGGGAGCCGCAGCGAAGTCGAGTTCGCCTGACAGCGCGAGCTGGTGACGCTCGCCTTCGCAGTGGCTCGAGATGTGAAACGGCTTGCGCTGCATGGCTGTCGGCGAGAACCGCGCCGGTCGCGAGCGCGTGGATCTCCTCGCCGCCTAGCTTCCCCCGCCTGCTCTTCCTAAACCCGGCGGCGGACGGCTGTCGGGGCATCAGCGCGGCTGGGTAGTAGGCTGCCCGGCCGATGCGTGCCGTCACCTTTCAGGCCCCCGGCGTTCTCAGCGTCGAGGAGCGCCCGGACCCCGAGCCGGTCGACCCACAGGACGCCGTCATACGCGTGGAGGCGACCGGCGTTTGCGGCTCCGATCTGCACATCTACCACGGGCGGGTGCAGGTCGAACCGGGCTTCACGATCGGCCACGAGTACGTCGGAACGGTCGCTCGCGGTCGGCGACGGGGGTCGACGCGCGTGGCGGTCGGCGACCGCGTGCTCGGCTGCTTCCAGACGGCGTGCGGCACCTGCTTCTTCTGTCGCCGTGGCCTTTACCACCGCTGCCTGCACTCGCGCACGTTCGGCCACGGAGCGACGCTCGGATCGCTGCAGGGCACGCAGGCGGAGATGGCGCTCGTGCCGCAGGCGGACCTCGTGCTGCGGCGGGTTCCCGAGGGGATGAGCGCGGACGTTGCGCTGTTTGCCGGAGACGTGATGGGCACGGGCTTTCACGCGGTCGATGCCAGCGGCCTGCGCCCGGGCGACGTCGCCGCCGTGCTGGGGCTTGGACCGGTGGGGCTGTGCGCGGTGCAGGCGGCCAGGGCTGCGGCGCGGCGCACGTGTTCGCGATCGACTAGGTGCCCGAGCGCCTGAGCGTGGCGGCGTCCTTCGGCGCGCAGCCGCTGCATCTCGAGGAGATGACGTTCGCGCGGCCGTGCGCGGCGCCACCGAAGGTCGAGGCGTGGACGTGTGCATCGACGCGGTCGGCGACCCGAGGGCGCTCGACAGCGCGATTCGCCTGACGCGCGCCTGCGGAGCGGTTCAGTGCGTCGGCGTGTACGCCGAGCGCACAGAGGTGCATATGGGCCTGCTGTGGCTGAAGTCGCTGACGCTGCGAGGCGGGCAGGCGAACGTGCTCGCGCCACGTCGACAGGGTGCTGGCGATGATGTCGGCGGGCGTACTCGACCCGAGTGCCCTGGTCACGCACCACATGACGCTCGAGCAGGCGCCGGAGGCCTACGCGATCTTCGATCGCCGCGAGGCTCTGAAGATCGTGCTGACGCCGTAGGCTCGTCAGTCGATCCAGTCCAGCGAGCGCTCCACCGCCTTCTGCCAGCGCGCGTACTCACGCGCACGCCGCTCCTCGGCCATCTGCGGCTCCCAGCGCCTGTCCTGCCGCCAGCGTTCGCGCAGCTCTGATTGGCCCGACCAGAAGCCCACGGCCAGCCCGGCCGCGTAGGCCGCGCCGAGGGCGGTCGTCTCGGTGACCGTCGGGCGGATGACGGGCACGCCGAGCGCGTCGGCCTGAAACTGCATCAGCAGCTCATTCGCGCTCATGCCGCCGTCGACGCGCAGCTCTGAGAGGGGCACGTCCGACGACTGCGTCGACCGCGTCGAGGACTTCCCGCGTCTGCCAGGCGGCCGCCTCGAGCACGGCCCGCGCAAGGTGCCCCGCGCCGCGCGTACGCGGTCAGCCCGACGATCATGCCGCGCGCGTCGTCGCGCCAGCGCGGAGCGAACAGGCCGGAGAACGCCGGCACGAAATAGACGCCGCCGTTGTCGGGAACGCTGCGCGCGAGAGCCTCCACCTCTGCCGCGGCGCCGATCAGGCCGAGGCGGTCGCGCAGCCACTGCACGGCTGCGCCGGTGACGGCGATCGAGCCCTCGAGCACGTAGCTCGTCGGAGCGTCGCCGACGCGGCGCTGCGACGCTGGTGAGCAGGGCCGGTGAGCGCACGATCTCGCTGCCGGTGTTCACGAGCAGGAACGAGCCGGTGCCATAGGTGTTCTTGGCCTCGCCGCGCTCGAAGCAGGCCTGCCCGAACAGCGCGGCCTGCTGGTCGCCGAGCAGGCTCGCGATCTGCGCGCCGCTCACCTCCGCGGTGCGCGCCTCTCCATGGAGTTCGCTCGACGAGCCTGATCTCGGGAAGCAGCGCGCGCGGGTATGCCCATCAGCTCGAGGCTCGGCTCGTGCCAGTCGAGCGTGCGCAGATCCATCAGCATCGTGCGGCTCGCGTTTGTCACGTCGGTCGCGTGCACGCCGCCGGCCGGCCCTCCTGTCAGGTTCCACAGCAGCCAGCTGTCGACCGTGCCGAACGCCAGCTCGCCGCTCTGCGCGCGCGCACGAGCATCGGGAACGTGCTCGAGGATCCACGCGATCTTCGGCCCGGAGAAGTACGTCGAGAGCGGCAGCCCGACGCGCTCGCGCAGGCGATCGACGCCGTGCGAGCCCGCGAGCTCGCGCACGAGCGCGTCCGTGCGCGTGTCCTGCCACACGATCGCGTTGCGCACGGGCTCGCCGCTCGTGCGGTCCCACAGGATCGTCGTCTCGCGCTGGTTCGTGATGCCGACGGCGGCGAGATCGCGCACCCGGGCGCCGCCGGCCGCGAGCGCTGCGGCGAGCGCCTCGCGAGTGCGCTGCCAGATCTCGAGCGCATCGTGCTCCACCCATCCGGCGCGGGGATGGATCTGACGATGCTCGCGCTGATCCGCCGCGGCGACGCGTCCGTCGACGTCGAAGAGGATCGCCCGCGTGCTCGTGGTCCCCTGGTCTATCGCGGCAACGAACCTGGCCACCTTGAGCCAACCCTATTCGCAAACAGTCGCCGAGCAGATCTTTAGTCCCCGCCGCAACGCGGGCGCCTGCGCGCTCGCTATGGTGCGCAGCCGTGAGCTCGCTGCTGCCATTTCGGCTGCGCGCCCGTGCCCGCCCGATCGCACGAGCGCTCAAGCGCAGCGCAAGCTCGGTCAGAGGCTCGAGCGGGATGATCCTGGCCGCGTCGCCCGCGGTCGCGCTGGCGCTCGGTTTCGCGCTCCCGGGCACCAGCGCGGGCACCGGCCGAGCCCCACGCGAGGCGGCGCACAGACTCACGGCTCGGCCGGCCAAAGGAGGCGCTCCGCCGCCGGGACAGCCACATATCGCATCGTGGGCTGCCGCAGCCACGGCACCGCGGCGTATCGCAGCGGGCCCGCCCGGCGGGAGGTGGCCTTCGGCTTCGACGACGGCCCATGGAGCGACACCGCGGCCTTCGTGCGGATGCTCGAACGCAACCACGCGACGGCGACATTCTTCATGATCGGCGAGCAGGTGGTGCGCGCCTACCGCGCGACGCTACTGCGCGAGCTGAAGAACGGCGACGTGCTCGGCGATCACACCTTCACCCATCCCGACCTCACGCGAAGCGGCAACGTGTACGGCGCAGCTGCGCAACACGATCGCGGCGATCCGCTCGCTCACGGGATACACGCCGTGCGTCTTCCGGCCACCCTACGGCGCCTACAACGCATCGGTCCTGAGCACGGCCCGCTCGCTCGGCCTCGCGACGATCATGTGGAACGTCGATCCGGCCGACTACACGCTGCCCGGCTCGGGCGCGATCGCGGCGCGCATACTCGCCCAGGTGCGTCCCGGCTCGATCGTCATCTCCCACGACGGAGGGGGACCCCGAGGCCAGACGCTGGCGGCCTACCCGACGGTGATCGCAACGCTTCGCAGGCGTGGCTATCGGATCCTGACAATCCCGGAAATGCTCGGCTTTCGCCCGGTGTACGAGCCCTGCATACGCCTCTGCGACGGTATCGCGGTGAGGCGCAGCGCGCTGCCCCGAGACGCGATCTTGCAGCCGGCGCCATGAGACGGCGCGCTCGCCACGATCTCCTACTGCTGGTCCCGGCGCGCTCGGCTGCGTAGAATACGCACGCTCCTGCTCGTCCGAGCCGGAACATCTGCAAAAGCGCGCGCCCGTAGCTCAGTGGTCAACGGTTCTCTTCGGGGAGCCAAAGAGCAGCGGTCTTTCAAGCCGCAGGCCGCGGGTTCGATTCCCGCCGGGCGCACTTTTCGCAGCACAGCCACCTATGCACCGCGTCTTTCATCGCCGCACCTTCATCAGCCGCAGAAGCGCATGCCGCGCCGGCCTTGCGCTCCTGCTCGCCAGCGTGACGCTGCTGAGCGCCACGGTGGCGCTGGCCGCTCATCCCAAGAAGGGTGCGCGCTTCCATGGCAAGCTTGCGGGAGCCGTGATCAACGGCTTCTCTGCGCCGGTCAGCTTCAAGGTCTCCGCCTCCGGCAGGACGCTGCTCAAATTCACCTTCGGGACGCTCGGGTGCTTCGGGGCAGGCGGCTTCAAGAAAGGCGTCAACGTCTACACGCTGCCGGGAAACCTTGTCAACGTCGGCACGATCAAGGTGTCCGGCTCGGGGCGCTTCTCGGTCACCAACCGGGTGACCGTGATCCCGAGCAACATCATCTCCTCGACGTTCACCACGACGGTGAGCGGACGCTTCACGGGCCCGAAGTCGGTGAGCGGCAGTGTGAGCTTCGGCGAGAAGTTCTCGGCGAAAGCGATCTGCACCGCGCCGGCGAAATCGTTCAGCGCGAAGGCCTGAGGCTTCAGCCGGGGCGCTCGCGCACGGCTCTGCTGCTAAGGCCCGGGAGCGACCCGGGGCGCGTCTGCACGGGCACGCGTTCTGCCTGATCGGCGCGCCGCGCGTGTTCGCTGATCTCCTCGATCAGCGTGGGCCACGCTGCACGCGGCAGGTCGTGGCCCATCCCCGGGATGTTCAGGAGCCTCGCGCCCGCGATCGCGCGCGCGGTCGCCCGGCCGCCCGAGGGAGAGACGAGCCGGTCGGCGGTGCCGTGGATGACGAGCGTGGGTGCGACGATGCGCCGCAGCTGCGCCGTGCGGTTGCCGGCGGCGATGATCGCCGCGAGCTGGCGCCCCGGCCCGTCGGGGTCGTGATCGCGATCCCAGCTTGCGCCGGCAAGCGCGCGGATGTCCTGCGAGTCGCGCGGGAACCCCGGGGAGCCGATCAGGCCGAACAGCCGCTCCATGTGATCGACGAACGCGCCGCGCTCATGCGGCGCGCGGCGCAGGAAGACCGTGTACGTGCGCAGCGCCGGCTGGCCACTGCGGATGCTCCCGGTGTTCGACATGATCGAGGTCAGCGAGCGCACGCACCCGGGGTTTCGAGCGGCGAGCGTCTGCGCGATCATGCCGCCCATCGACGCGCCGACCACGTGCGCCGGGGCAAGGTCGAGCGCGTCGATCAACCCGACGGCGTCATCGGCCATGTCCGCGAGCGTGTACTGAGCCGCCGTGCGCGAGCGGGTCAGCAGCTGACGGGTGGTGGGCGGTGAGCCGTGCATGTGCGTCGAGCGCCCGACGTCGCGGTTGTCGAAGCGCACGACGTGCAAGCCGCGCTCGGCGAGCTGGTTGCAGAAGTCCTCGTGCCAGGCGACCATCTGCGTGCCCAGGCCCATGATCAGCAGCAGCGGCGGATCCGACGGATCACCGAAGGCCTCGTAACAGAGGGTCACCCCTCGCCCCACCTCGCAGAACTGCTCCGACACGATCCGCGCACTCTAGCGGCCAATCGCTAGCATCGAGGCCGATGGCGGTCGCACGCGCATCGAGCGGTTCGCAGGACGGCGCACGCGCCGTCGCCGACCACGAGATCCGCAAGCTCTCGATCAACACGATCCGCGGCCTCGCGATGGACGCCGTGCAGAAGGCCAACGCCGGGCACCCGGGCACCGCGATGGCCCTGGCGCCGCTCGGCTACGTCATCTTCACGCGCTTCCTTCGCGCGAACCCGAGGGACACCGAGTGGCCCGATCGCGACCGCTTCGTGCTCAGCGCGGGACACGCGTGCATGCTCCAGTACGCGCTGCTTCACCTGTGCGGCTACGACCTGCAGATGGACGACCTGGAACAGTTTCGCCAGTGGGGCTCGCGCACGCCCGGCCATCCCGAGCGCGGGCACACGCCCGGGATCGAGATCACGACCGGCCCGCTCGGGCAGGGCTTCGCGAACGCGGTCGGCATGGCGATCGCCGAGCGCTTCCTCGCCGACCGCTACAACCGCCCGGGACACAAGGTCGTCGACCACAACATCTACGTGATCTGCTCCGACGGCGACCTGATGGAGGGCATCAGCCAGGAGGCCGCGTCTATCGCCGGCCAGTTCGCGCTCGGCAAGCTCGTCGTCTGCTACGACGACAACCACATAACGATCGACGGCACGACCGGCATCTCCTTCGACGGCGAGGATCACCTCGCCAGGTTCGAGGCCCTCGGCTGGCACACGCAGCGGGTGCGCGACTCCGAGGACGTCGAGGCGCTCGAGGACGCGATCGCGCTGGCACGCGATGAAGCCGAGCGCCCGTCGTTCATCGCGATCCGCTCGCACATCGCCTACCCGGCGCCGCACGCGGTCGACACTGCCAAGGCGCACGGCTCGGCGCTGGGCGAGGAGGAGGTCCGCGCGACCAAGATCGCGATGGGCTTCGACCCCGAGCGCCACTTCTGGGTCGACGACTCCGTCTACGAGCACATGTCGCTGGCCGACTCCGGCGAGCAGGCGCAGCGCGAGTGGAAAGCGCGCTTCGACCCTTGGCGCGAGGCCCTGCCGGACGTCGCCGAGGACTGGGATCGGGCATGGGGCGCGCAGCTGGTCGACGGCTGGCGCGAGTCGCTGCCGAGCTTCGAGGCGGGCGAGCAGATCGCGACGCGCTCGGCCGGGCAGAAGGCGATGGCCGCGTTCGCCGAGTTCACGCCCACGATGATCGGCGGCGCGGCCGACCTCGTGGAGTCGACCAAGACGGTGTTCGAGGGCGGGGGCGAGTTCGCGAACGTGCATTCGGGGCGCAACGTGCCGTTCGGGATACGCGAGCACGCGATGGGCGCGATCGTCAACGGGGCATGCGCGCACGGCGGCATCGTGAAGCCCTACGGGTCCACCTTCCTGATGTTCTCCGACTACATGCGTGCCTCGGTGCGGCTGTCGGCGCTGATGGGCCTGCCGGTCGTGTGGGTGTGGACGCACGACTCCGTCGGCCTCGGCGAGGACGGCCCGACGCATCAGCCGGTGGAGCACTATGCGGCGTTGCGCGCGATCCCGCAGCTGTGGGTGATCCGACCCGCGGACGCAAACGAGACATCGCAGGCGTGGCGCGTGGCGCTCGAACGCGCGGACGGACCGGTCGCTCTGCTGCTCTCGCGCCAGAACATCCCCGTGCTCGACCGCGCCGAGACGGCCCCCGCCGAGCAGCTCGAGCGCGGCGGCTATGTGCTGTGGGACTCGCCGCCCGCCGGCAACGGCGGCCCTCAGAGCGCCGGCGGCGCGCCGGAGCTGATCCTGATCTCCACCGGCGCCGAGGTTCCCACGACGCTCGATGCCGCGCGCACGCTGGCGCGCGAGGGGGCCGTGGTGCGGGTCGTCTCGATGCCGTGCATGGAGCTGTTCGAAGAGCAGTCGCCCGAGTACCGCGAGCAGGTTCTTCCGCGCGCGGTGCGCGCGCGACTGGCGGTCGAGCCGGGCGCGAGCATGAGCTGGTGGAAGTGGGTCGGCTCCGACGGCGAGGTCCTCGGGCTGGATCGCTTCGGCGCCTCCGCACCGGGTAGCACAGTGCTCGAGAAGCTGGGCTTTACCGCCGAGAACATCGCGGCGCGCGCGCGAGGCCTGCTCGGTCAACGACATTGAAGGGAGCGAACATGCCAGCCGACGCAATAGGGCCACTGCAGCGCCTGTCAGCCCTCGGCCAGAGCGTGTGGGTGGACAACCTCTCGCGCCAATCGATCCGCGGTGGTCACCTGCAGGAGCTGATCGACCACTACGCGGTGACCGGCGCGACCTCCAACCCGACGATCTTCGAGAAGGCGATGACCAGCGGCGACGCCTACGACGAGGCTCTGCATGAGCTCGCCGCGAAGGGCGCCGACGCCGAGCAGGCGTTCTGGGCCCTCGCCCAGCAGGACGTGGGCGAGGCGTGCGACGTGTTTCGCGCGGTGTGGGAGCGGACCGCGCACAAAGACGGCTACGTGTCGCTGGAGGTAGATCCGCGCCTGGCATACGACTCGCTGCGCACGTTTCGCGAGGCGATGCGCCTGCACGAGGCGGTCGACCGACCCAACCTGCTCGTCAAGATTCCCGCGACGCGGCCGAGTCTCGCGGCGATCGAGGACGCGATCGCGAAGGGCCGCTCCATCAACATCACGCTGATCTTCTCGCTGCGCCGCTACGAAGAGGTGACCGAGTCCTACATCCGCGGCATCGAGCGGCTCATCGCCGAGGGCGGCGACCCGGCGAGGGTGGCCTCGGTGGCGAGCTTCTTCGTGTCGCGCATCGACACCGAGACAGACCGGCGCCTGGATGAGATAGGCGGGCACGATGACCTGCGCGGCAAGCTCGCGGTCGCAAACGCCAAGCTCGCATACCGCCACTTCCGCCAGAAGTTCGCCGGCGAGCGCTGGGAGTTCCTGGCGAGCAAGGGCGCGAGCGCCCAGCGCGTGCTGTGGGCGTCGACGTCGACCAAGAACCCGGCCTATCCGGACACGATGTACGTGCGCGAGCTGATCGGCCCCGAAACGATCAACACCATGCCCGAGGAGACGATCGAGGCCTTCCAGGACCACGGCGATGCATGCCTGTGCCTGAACAAGGGCCTCGAGGAGGCCGAGCGGGTGTTCGAGCAGTTGCGCGAAGCCGGCGTCGACTACGACGACGTGACCGACACGCTCGAGCGCGAGGGCGTCGAGAAATTCTCCGCTTCGTTCGCCGAGCTGATCGAGTCGCTGCGCGCCAAGCAGCAGTCGCTCGCGCCCGCCTGAGCTCACTCCCGCGCGCGCCCGCACGCCGGCCGAGCGCCTCAGCTGTAGGGAATCGGGACCAGCACCCGGATCGTGAGCGGACCGGCGGGGAACGCTTCCGCGTTCACGGTGAAGACGCGGAAGGTGGCTCCGCGATAGGTGTAGGAGCCGTCCGCCGGCACCGTTCCGGGGTTGGGCCCGAGGCTGTTCTTCACGAGCGCCGAGCCCATGTACATGAGCACACGCAGGCCCGCGAGGCGTCGCGTCAGGCGCAGATAGCCTTCGTCGTCCTGGATCGACAGGACGAAGCTTCCGATCGGGTGCCCGTGCAAACGCAGCGGCGCACCAACGGGGGCAAGCACGTACGGCCCGCCGACGTCTGACAGGAACTGCGTGCCCGCGTTCACGCGCAGGCGCACGATGTGCTGGTTGAGCAGGGCGATGATCGCCAGGCGCGCCGCCGCCGCGTCTCGGCGGGCGACCGCGCTGAGCAGCGCCGCGTCGCGCTGCACGCGGCGCACCTGCGGCAACGTGCGCCTGCCGGCCTCGCCGGCGTAGATGAGATGAGCGACGGTGCTGAGCGTGTTCACGAGAGTCGCTTCGCTCGACGGCCCGCACAACGCGCTCGTCTGCGTGAGCGGCTTGAGCAGAAACACCCGCAACGGCCCCGACGGGAAGGCGCGCGCGGAGAAGGACGTGTACTGATAGGTGGTCGGCCCGTTCGTCAGCCTTGCCGCGGGGAGCCAGCGCGCCGTGTGGAAGCGCGAACGAGCCGCCCACGGTGAGCGAGCCGGAGCGCAGGCCTATTTTTCCCTCGCCGATGCCGGTCGACTCGGCGATGAAGCCTTCGTCTGACCACACGCTCGTCACGTAGCTGCCGACGATCGCGCCGGCGGCGTTGGTGATCACCCCGTGCAGCGGCGCCATCGCGGGGCCGCCGGCTTCGGCGAGCACCCTCGTTCCCGCGCTGATCTGCAGGTTGGTGACCTTGCCGCCGGCCACCAGCTTGCGCGCAGCCACCTGCGCGGCTGGCGCGTCTCCGGTTTCGACCGCGTGGCGCAGCTCGAGCGAGCGTCGGATCGCCAGGCGTGCCACCGCGGTGCGTTCGCTCGTGACCCCCTCGAGATAGACGCGGCGCACGACGTGCCCGAGCGTGTCGAGGACCGTTTCGGGGCAGTTCATCGCGATGCTCTCGTGCGCAGTTGCGCTCTTGGCGCTCGTCGAACCGCAGCCCGCGAATGCGAGCACCGCGGCGAGCGCGAGGGCCGCGGCGAGCGCGCCGACGCGGATCGAGGATCGCTGGGTCTTCTCGGATGAGCCCCCGGGCTGAGTCATGGACGCAACATCCTAGGTCGCGGCTCAGCGGCCGCGCGCAGGCGCAGGGCGCGGGCCGCACGACTCGGCTAGGGTGCCGCCCGTGCCACTCGCGCTCATCACCGGCGCCTCGACCGGCATCGGCAGGGCGACCGCGCTGCATCTCGCGGGGCGCGGTTGGACGGTGCTGGCGGGCGTCCGCGACGACGCGGCCGGGCGAGCGGCTGCTCCAGGCGCCTGCGGGCGCTGGACGAGTGCACGCGCTCACGCTCGACGTGACCAACCAGGAGCAGATCGCGCAGGCGGCTGCTCGGGTGCCGGAGACGGCCGGTGCCTCGGTGCCCGGCGGGCTCGACGCCCTCGTCAACAACGCCGGCATCGGCGTCGGCGGGCCGCTCGAGATCGTCTCGCCGGAGGACATGCGCAGGCAGTTCGACGTGAACGTGCACGGCCAGGTCGCCGTCACCCAGGCGCTGCTGCCGGCGCTGCGACGCGCGCGCGGGCGGATCGTGTTCACCTCCTCGGTGGGCGGGCGCGTCGCCACGCCCTTCGTCGCGCCGTACTCGGCGTCCAAGCACGCGATCGAGGCGATCGGCGACGCGCTCCGCGTCGAGCTGCGGGGCTCACACGTGCAGGTCGCGCTGATCGAGCCAGGATCGGTCGCCACGCCGATCTGGGACAAGGGCCGCGCGGAGGCTGAGCGCGTGAGCATCCCGCCGGAGCTCGAGGAGCACTACGGCAACCTGCTGCCGGCGCTGCGCAAGGTGATCGACGACACCGCGCGCCGAGGTGTGCCGCCGGAGGTTGTCGCCGAGACGATCGGGCGCGCGCTGAGCGCGCGCAGCATGCGGACCCGCTATGTGGTGGGCCGCGACGCGCGCATGCAGCTGATCCTCAAGTCGTCCTGCCGGACAAGGCATTCGACCGCCTGATCGAGCGCTACCTGGGCGTGTGAGCCGCAGCGGGCGCTACCGTTAGCGCGGTGCTCGGATCCGAGCAGACGCAGGCGCTCCGAACGACGACGCACGTGCCGAGCCCGCCCTCGGAAGTGCGAGCGTGGCTGCTTGCCGGGGCGATCGGCGCGATCGGCGTGGCGGTCCTCGTGGCAGCGCTCAGCGGCGCGATGACGCGCCGGCAGCTCAGCGGCGCAGCCGCCCCCGGTGATCGTCCTCGCGCCCACCCCGGTCGCCGGTGAGCTATCTGCGCAGAGCGCGCTGCAGGCGCTGAGGCGCCGGCCCGCGCTCGCCTCGAGCGCTGCCGAACCGGCGCGCGCCGCGGGCGACGGCCGATTGGATGGGAGGCTTCTATCCGATCTACGAGACCGCGCAGAACACGTTCGGCGTGAACTGGCTGCTGCTCGCCTCGATCCATATGCAGGAGACGGCGTTCTCCACCGCGCCGGGCACCTACCACGGCCTGAACTACGCGCACTGCTGCGGCGGGCCGATGCAGTTCAACGTCACGAACGGGCCGGTGAGCACCTGGGAGCTGGTCGCCGACTCCTACATCTACGCTCGGCGTCCCGCGCGCTATGACCATCCCACCGCGGCGCACCCGTCGATCTACGACGACTTCGATGCGATCATGGCCGCCGCGCACCTGCTCTCGGCGGCGGGCGCGGGCTATCAGCTCGACGGCTCGGCTTGGGCGGCCGCCTACGACTACTACGGCCACGGCCGCGAAGGCGTCGTGTATGCCGACGAAGTGATCGCACGCGCGATCGGCTGGTCCCAGCACGGCTTCTGCGTGCAATGCGGGGTGCGGGGATCGCTTGTGCAGGCGGTGTACGCCGCCTACGGCGCACCCGTGCTGGCAACGCTGCTGGCCGAAGAACGCGCGAACAGGGCACGCCGGCGCGCCGCGCGCAAGCACGCGCGCGCTCCCATGCACTAGTCGGCCGCTCAGGCGGCGTCGGCTGCAGCGAGCAGCTCGGCAGCGACGCGATCGGTGGCCCCCGCGGTGCCACCGAGCAGGCGCCTTGAGAGCTGCGCGCGGCGGAAGTACAACGGCGCGTCGTGCTCCCACGTCGCGCCGATGCCGCCGTGGACCGAGATCATCGTGCGCGAGGCGGTATCGAGCGCTCGCCCCGCGACGGAGCGGGCGGCGCTCGCCGCGAGCGGGAACTCCGCGGGCGCCCCGTTGCGCGCCCAGCCGGCGTAGTAGAGCAGCGAGCGTCCGTTCTCGAGCTGGCGCAGCACCTCGGTGAGCGAGTGCTTGACCGCCTGATAGGAGCCGATCGCGCGGCCGAACGTGTTGCGCTCCTTGGCGTAGGCGACCGACACGTCCATCGCCGTTTCGACGCTCCCGAGCGACTCGGCGGCGATCAGCGCCTGGGCCAGGTGCCATGCTCCCGCCAGCGACTCGACTGGGGTGTCGAGGACCGTGGCGGCGGCGTCCTTCAGCGTGACGTGCCCCAGTGCGCGCGTCGTGTCATAGCGCTGCACGCGCTCGACCGACACGCCGTCGGCGCTCGCCTCGATCGCAAAGCCCACGGGCGCGCCGTCGCGCAGCGCGACCCCGACCAGCAGGTCGGCGTCGGGCGCGTCGGGAACGAACGCGAGCTCGCCGCTCACGCGGGCGGCCTCGCCGGCACCGCTCAACGTCGGCGCCGGCGCCGCGCTCGAGCCCGAAGGCGGGATCGGCCGACCAGCGCTCGTGGATGTCGTCGGGAGGCGCGAGGGGAAGGTATGCGGCGCGACGCGCTCCCGAGGCGAGAGGCTCGAGCAACGCTCCCGTGTCCTGCGCGCCGCCGAGGATCGCGGTGGCGGGCAGGTGGCCGAGCAGGCCGATGGCAGGCGAGCACGCGCCCGCACTCGCCGAGCACGAGCATCGCGTCGAACGCGTCGAGACCCGCGCCGCCGTGGGACTCGTCGATCAGCAGCCCGGGCCAGCCGGCCTCGACCGCGGTCGGCCACAGGTCCGGCAGCGCGTCCTCGCGGCCGTCGAGCGCCTCGCGCGCGGCTTCGAGCGTCTTGAATCGCGAGAGCGCGCCGCGCGCGGCCTCGCGCAGGAACACCTGCTCGTCGGAGAGCGCGAGATTCATGCCGGCGCTCCTTCCTTGGAGCGCAGCTCCGAGAACGGGATGCCCTTGTCCAGGCGCGGCTCGGGCGGCAGCCCGAGCACCCGCTCGCCGATCGTGTTGCGCAGGATCTCTTCGGTTCCTCCGGCGGACTTCAGCCCCGGCAGGAACGAGATCATGTACGCCCACTCGCTGTCCTCGCTCGAGCGCGTCGGGGCCGAGCACGTCGGCGATCAGGTCGCCGGCCTTGATCGCGCCGTTCACGATCGTGACCTTCGCGAGGCCCGCCTCGGGGCCCGGGACCTGGCCCTTCTGCAGCGCCGTGAGCGTGCGGTAGCCGGTGAAGCGCACGGCCAGCAGCTCGCTTCCGATCTCGCCGAGCTGGCGGCGCACCTCGGTGTCGCGCCGCGCGTGGCTCGTCGCCCGCGATCGCGGCGGCGAAGCGCGTCGAGTTGTAGCCGAGTCCCTCGCTGCCGAGGCCGATCGTGACGCGCTCGAACATGAGCGTCGTGAGCGCGGTGCCCCAGCCGTTGCCGACGCCGCCGACGACCGCGTCGGCGTCGAGCGCGACGTCGTCGAAGAAGACCTCGTTGAACTCGGCCTCGCCGGAGATCTGGCGCAGGCCGCGCACCGTCACGCCCTCGGCGTCCATCGGCACGATGAACATCGTCAGGCCCTTGTGCTTGGGCACGTCGGCGTCGGTGCGCGCGAGCAGCAGCCCGTAGGAGGCGAACTGCGCGTTCGTGGTCCACACCTTCTGGCCGCTCAGCCGCCAGCTGCCGTCGTCCTGCAGGCGTGCGCGCGTCTGCACCGCCGCCAGGTCCGAGCCGGCGGCGGGCTCGGAGAACAGCTGGCACCACACCTCATCGCCGTGCAGCATCGCGCCGAGGTAGCGCCCCTTCTGCTCCTCGGTGCCGTGCGCGATGATCGTCGGGCCGAGCATGCCCACGCCGATCGCGTCGAGGATGCCGGGCACTTTCGCGCGCGCGATCTCCTGGTTGCAGATCACCTGCTCGATCGGCCCGAGGCCCTGGCCGCCGTACTCCTTCGGCCAGGTCACGCCCGCGAGCCCTCCCTCGGCGAGCTTGCCCTGCCAGGCACGGCGGGCGGCGATGATCTCCTGCTCGTCCTTGAGCGCGTCCGGACCCTGCAGGACCGGCGCCTCGGAGCGTGTGCTGTTCGAGCCACGCGCGCACCTGCGCGCGGTACGCGGCCTGGTCGGGTGTGTCGTCGAGATCCACGGCTTCTCCTTTGGCTGACTGACCAGTCAATCCGCTGTCAGCGAACGGTACCACTCGCGCGCGGCGTCGCGCGCGCGTCGGTCAGGCGCCGGCGGGGATCGGCGGCTCGGGCACCGCGTGCTCGTGGTAGACGCGCCTCGAAGCGCGTCGTCGAGCAGCTGGCGCGCCTGCGTGGCCGGGCGCGGGCGAGTGCAGCAGCACGACGCCGAGGCGCACGCCGTCCGCGCTCGGCGGTGGCGACCAGGCAGCGCCCGGCGGCGAGCGTGTAGCCGGTCTTCATGCCGGTGGTGCCGGGATAGTGGTAGATCAGCAGCGGGTTGTTGTTGTAGAGGTACAGCTTGCCGCCCTTGATCGGGAACGGCAGGACGGCGGCGAGCGTGCGCGTGATGCGCGCGATGCGCGGCTGCTCGAGGTCGACGTGGGCGAGCACCGCGAGGTCGGCCGCGCAGGAGAAGTTGCCGGCGTCGTAGAAGCCCGAGCGGCGAGGAGTAGCGCGTGCAGCCCATCCCCAGCCTGGCCGCTTCGGCGTTCATGCGCGCGACGAAGCGGGCGACGCTGCCGGCGACGTGCTGCGGCGATCGCGACGGCCGCGTCGTTGCCCGAGGGAAGCAGCAGGCCGTAGAGCATGCTCTCGAGCGGCACGTGCCGGCCGACCGGGAGCACGCCGACCTTCGAGCCGCGGTGTCGACGGCGCGGCTGGTGACGGCACGCGCGCGTCCGGCGGCGCGGACTCGACGGCGATCAGCGCGGTCATCATCTTCGTGAGGCTCGCGATCGCGCATCCGCTCGTGCGGCTCGTGCTCCCACAGCACCCGACCGGTGCTCGAGGTTGAACAGCAGCCCCGCGCGCGGCGGGTGAGCGGAAGGCGAGCTGCACGGGGTTGCGCCGCGGCTCGCCGATCCCGCTGAGCGTGAGCGCCGGGCGCGAGAGCGGCAGGCCCGCCGCGGAGCAGGGGCGCGGGCGGCGCTGACCGCCGCGTGCTTGGCGCGCGTGCGTTGCGTGACGCGGCCGCGTGTGCGCTCTGCTGCGAGCGCAGAACGCGCCGCCGCCCAACGCCAACGATCGCGAGTCGCGAGCGGCGAGCGCACGCGCCGCCGGCGCGCGCGCGCAGCGGCCGGCGCCGTCTCGCGCGCGATCGCGACTGCGTGAGGCTCATGCGGGGCGTGGTCATCGCGATCAATCCGGGAGGATTGCGCAGGCGCCGACGATGCCGACGCCGAGCAGCACGAGGATGAAGACCGACAGCAGGCTTGCCAGGGTAAAGCCTCTGTTCGGCTACCGAGCGCACCGTCAGGAAGGCGAAGCCCGCGAGGAACACGAGCGCGGCGCAAAGGACCAGGACGCGTCTCACGCGCGGGCCGCGGCTGCGAGCGCCGTCCATCAGTAGACCGGATCGCGCGGTGGCGCTGAGCGCCTCTTCAGCGGCGAACAGCGCCGATCAGCGCGAGGCCGAACAGGAAGCCGCCGACGTGGGCGAAGTAGGCGACGCCTTCGCCGCCGCCACGGGGCCTCGCGAGGCCGGCGAGCGCCGAAGCAGCAGCTGCTCGAGGAACCAGAAGCCGAGCAGGAACACCGCGGGCAGCTCGACGATCGTGACGAAGAAGATGATGAACACGAGGCTGAGGATGCGCGCGCGCGGATACAGCACGATGTAGCCGCCGAGCACCGCGGCGATCGCGCCGGAGGCGCCGAGCGTGGGGGCGGTGGAGTTCGGGCTCACGAGCACCTGCGCGGCGAGCGCGACGAGCCCGCCGAGCAGGTAGAAGGCGGTGAAGCGGGCGCGTCCCAGCGCGTCCTCGACGTTCGGCCCGAAGATCGCGAGGAAGATCATGTTGCCGACGATGTGCAGGAAGCTCGCCGTGCAGGAACATCGAGGTGAACGCGGTCGCCCAGGTCGGCAGGCTGGCCCGGGGCAGGCGCCGTGCCCGGCACTGCCACTGGCAGGCGATCGTGTCGCCGAGGCCCGCCGGCGCGCGTGCGTGCAGTAGTCGCCCGGGATGGGTGAAGCTCGTAGGGGATCGCGCCGTCGTGCGACGACGGTGGCGCGCCGGGCCGTTGAAGAAGCTGCCCGCCGTGGCGGATCGAGAGCAGGTAGGCGATCACGTTGATCGCGATCAGCGCGACGGTCACGAGCGGGAAGCGCTCGTGGGGGATGTTGTCCTTGAGCGGGAACATCGCGGCGCGCGCCGTACCCGGCGCGGGCGTACCGGCGCGAGCCTTCCGGGCAGCCTATCCTCAGCCCCAGCGCGCGGCGCAGGCCGGCGTAGGCTAGGCGCGCGCTGCAGCCGCGCGCGGCCCGTCGCCGGCCACGCGCTGCGGCACGTGCTGGTCGGCGTGGTAGGAGGAGCGCACGAGCGGGCCGGCGGCGACGTGGTCGAAGCCGAGCGCGTAGGCGGCCCGCTCGAGCGCGGCGAACTCGTCGGGGTGCCAGTAGCGCACGACCGGCAGGTGGCGCTCGGACGGGCGCAGGTACTGCCCGACGGTGAGCACCTGCACGCCGTGCTCGCGCAGCGTGCGCGAACGTCGTCGACCATCTCCTCGTGGGTCTCGCCGAGGCCCGACCATCAGCCCCGACTTGGTGACCACCTCGCCCTCGCCGAGCTCGCGCGGCGAGCGCAGCACGCGGCAGGAGCGCGCGAACTCCGAGCCGCGGCGCGCGAGCGGATACAGGCGCGGCACGACCTCGACGTTGTGGTTGAAGACGTCGGGGCGCTCGGCGATCACCTTCGCGAGCGGCATCTCCTGGCCCTGGAAGTCGGGGGTGAGCACCTCGATCTGGCAGCCCGGCGCCTGCCGGCGCACCTGGCGGATGACGCCGACGAACGCGCAGGCGCCCTTGTCGGGCAGGTCGTCGCGGTCGACCGAGGTGATGACCGCGTGGCGCAGGCCCATGCGCGCGATCGAGCGCGCCACGCGCGCGGGCTCGAGCGGGTCGTTCCAGGTCGGCTTGCCGGTCTTCACGTTGCAGAAGCCGCAGCGGCGCGTGCAGGTGTCGCCGAGGATCATGAACGTGGCGGTGCCCCGCTCCCAGCACTCGCCGACGTTCGGGCAGGCGGCCTCCTGGCAGACGGTGTGCAGGTTCTCCGAGCGGATCAGCTCGGTCAGCTGCGCGGTAGCGCTCGCCGCCGGGCGGCGGCACCTTGAACCACGGCGGCTTGCGCTCGCGCAGCGGGCGCACGTCGGGGCCGAGCACGCTGCAGCACGTCCATGCCGCCGGGGTTGGCGCGCGAGCGCGTGGCGCTCGGACGCGCGCGCCTCGACCGCCGCGCGGAGTCGATCGACGGCGCCGCGCCTTTCGGGGCTCGCTGAGGGACCGCGCCGCGTCGATCCCGAGGCGATGCGGCGTGACCAGGCGCTGGCGGCGGTCGTGCGCCTGCAGAAGCTGAACGCCATGCGCTTGCGCATGCAGCGCATGCCCGTCGCGCGCGCCCGGCGCGAGCTCGCGCGCGAGCGAGGTCATCGTCACGTCGGGCAGGCCGCAGGCGACGACCCAGGAGAACGGCTCGAGGTCGTTGTCGACGTTGACCGCGAAGCCGTGCGTGGTGACGCCCGCGCGAGACGTGCACGCCGATCGAGGCGATCTTGCGCTCGCGCGACCCACACGCCGGTGTAGTCGATGCCCCTCGTCGCGGCGCGAGCGTGCGCTCGCATGCCCTCCTCTGCGAGCGCCGCGACGATCGCGTCTTCCATCGTGCGCAGGTAGCGGTGCACGTCGTGCGATCGCGCATGATCGGATAGCCGACGAGCTGGCCGGGGCCGTGGTAGGTGATGCGCCCGCCGCGGTCGGTGTCGATCACCTCGATGCCCTGCGCGCGGTAGAAGTCCTCGCCGAGCGGCAGCTCTGCGCCGCGCGAGCGCCGCCCGCGCGTGTACACGGGCGGGTGCTCGAGCAGCAGCAGCGTGTCGGGCAGCTCGCCGGCCTGGCGGCGCGCGCGAAGCGCGCTCCTGCATCGCAAGCGCCTCGCGGTAGGGCACGCTCGCCCAGGTGGCAGACCCACAGCTCATCGCGCTGCCCGATTGCCAGTCCAAGTTCTCATCTGCTGCCTGCAAGGCAGCGTAGCGTCACAGCGTGAGCGCCGCCGGCGCTGCAGCAGCTCGCGGATGCGCGCGAGGAAGTGCGCGGCGTCGGCGCCGTAGAGGATGCGGTGGTCGCAGGCGAGCGTGAGCGTCATCGTGTGGCGCGCCGAGAGCTCGCCCTCGCGCACCACGGCGCGCGGCTCGAGCGCGCCCACCGAGAGGATCGCGGCCTGCGGCGGGTTGATGATCGCGGTGAAGCTGCTCGACGCCGTACATGCCGAGGTTGGACACGGTGAACGTCCCGCCGCCGAGCTCCGGCGGGGTGATCGTGCCGTCGCGCACGCGCTCGGCCAGCGCGCGCGTCTCGCGCGCGATCTCGCCGAGCGACTTTCGTCGGCGTCGAACACGGTCGGCACGACCAGCGCGTCGTGCGCGGCGACCGCGACGCCGACGTTGACGCGCGAGTGCAGCTGCAGGCGCCCGTCGCGGTAGCTCGCCGTTGGCGCGCGGGTGCTCGCGCAGGGCGAGCGCGCACGCCTTGACGACCATGTCGTTGTATGTCGGAACGTGCCCGCCCGGCCCCCCTGCGGCCTGCGCTGCGAGCCGCTTGAGCTCCGCGCGCAGCTCCACGCAGCGCCTCCATGTCCACGTCCATCTGCAGCGTGAAGTCGGGGATCGTCGCCTTCGACTCGGCCATCCGCCGCGCGATCGTCTGCTGCGTGCGCGTCAGCTCGACCGTCGTCGTCTCGCCCTTCGCGGTCGCCACGCCGGCGAGCGCCTCCGTCGACGGCGCCGCTGCCGGGGCGCGGCGGCGGCTGCGCTTGAGCCCGGGGCCGCGGCGGCCGCGCTCAGCCCGGGGCCGCGGCCGCGCCGCCGCGCCGGCGGCCGCCTCGCACGTCGGCCCTCACGATCCGCCCGCCGGGCCCGCTGCCCGACAGCGCCTGCAGGTCGATCGCCGCGCTCGCGCGCGATCCGCCGCGCGAGCGGCGAGGCCTTGACGCGCGCCCCGTCGGCGGGTGCGACGGGCGCCGACGCCGCTGCGACGGGCGCCGCCGGCGCTCGACCGGCACCGCGGGCGCCGCGACCGGCACCGCGGGCGCCGCGTCAGCCGGCCGCGGCGCCTGGGCGCCCTCGCCCGAGGCGACGGATGGGGTGCGCTCGATTGCCCGCCGCTCACGCCGGCGGAGTCGCCGTTGCTCGCGGCCGCGCCCGACGCGCGCGATCAGCTCGCCGACGGCGAGCGTTGCGCCCTCGCCGGCGACGTCTCCAGGACGCCCTCCTGGTCTGACTCGTAGGTCATCGTGGCCTTGTCGGTCTCGATCTCGACCAGCTCCTCGCCGCGCGCGACGAGCTCGCCGTCGTGCTTGAGCCAGCGCAGGATCGTGCCCTCCTCCATCGTGTCCGACAGGCGCGGCATCACGATGTCGGCCATCAGGAGCCTCGCGCCGCCGGGTCGCGCGCTCGCCGGCGCGCGCGTGCGAGATCGCCCGTCGCCGGCCTCCTCGCGGCGCGCCGAGCGCGACAGCGCCGTGCACGATCTGCGGCTCGTGCGGGTAGGCGATGTCCTCGAGCGGCTTGGAGTAGGGCATCGGCACGTCGGCGCCGGTGACGCGCCGCGACCGGCGCGTCGAGGTCGTCGAAGGCCTGTTCGCCGATCAGCGCGGCGAGGTTCGCGCCGACGCCGCCGTGCGGCCAGCCCTCCTCGACGATCACGCAGCGGTTGGTCTTGCGCGACCGAGCGAGGATCGTGTCGAGGTCGAGCGGGCGCAGCGTGCGCGGGTCGATCACCTCCGCCTGCACGCCGTGCTCGGCGGCGAGCGTCTCGGCGGCGCGCTCGGCCGTGAGGGCCATGCGCGAGATGCCCACGATCGTCACGTCCGAGCCCTCGCGCGCGACGCGCGCCTGGCCGAAGTGCACGAGCAAGTCCTCGTCGTCGGGCACCTCGCCGCGCACCCCGTAGAGCGACTCGTGCTCGATGAAGATCACGGGGTTCTCGTCGCGGATCGCGCTCTTGAGCAGGCCCTTGGCGTCGGCGGCGGTGCCGGCACGGCGACGAGCAGGCCGGGCACGTGCAGGAACAGCGCCTCGAGGCAGTGCGAGTGGGTCGGCCCGAGCTGGTGGCCGGCGCCCTGCGGCATGCGCACCACCAGCGGCACCCTCGCCTGGCCGCCGAACATGTAGTGGATGTGCGCGGCGTGGTTGACGATCTGGTCGAACGCGAGCAGCGAGAAGTTGATCGTCATCAGCTCCACCACCGGCCGCAGCCCGGTCATCGCCGCGCCGACGCCGACGCCCACGATCGTGTTCTCGGAGATCGGCGTGTCGCGCACGCGCCGCTCGCCGAACTCCTCGAGCAGCCCGTCGGTGACCTTGAAGGCGCCGCCGAACACGCCGATGTCCTCGCCCATCAGGATCACCCGCTCGTCGCGGCGCAGCTCCTCGCGCAGCGCCGCGCCGAGCGCCTCGCGGTAGCGCATCTGCGCCATCGAGCGCCCCGCCTCGTCCGCTCGCTGCCGTCCTCGCCGGCGGCGAGCGCGTCGGTGAGCTGCTGGGGGATCTCGTCGTTGGCCGCATGCTCGGAGGCGCCGTTGCCGGCGGCTGTGGCGGCGGCTGCGATCGGCTCTCGCGCTCCTCGAGCGGCTCGGTGGAGTACCAGCCGCGCACCTCGCCGTCGAGCACGTACACGTCGTCGTACAGCGACTCGGGCGTCGGGAACGGCGAGGCGTCGGCGAACTCGACGGCTGCGTCCACGCGCGCGATCGCCTCCGCGTCGATCCGCTCGCGCTCGTCCTCGTCGATCACGCCCTCGCGCACGAGCAGCTCGCCGAACGCCGGGATCGGGTCGCGCTCGCGCCAGCGCGCGACCTCCTCGCGGCTGCGGTACTGCTCGGGGTCGGCCATCGAGTGCCCGCGGAAGCGGTAGGTGACCGCCTCCACCAGCAGCGGCCTGCGCTCCTCGCGCACGCGGCGCACGGCCTCGCACACGACCGCGTAGGTGTCGAGCACGTCCATCCCGTCGCAGCGCATGCCGGGCACGCCGAGGCTCTCGCCCTTGCGCTGCAGGTCGGTGACCGCGGAGTGGCGGCGCAGCGCGGTGCCCATGCCGAACTGGTTGTTGGTGACCATGAACACCACCGGCAGGCGCCACAGCGCGGCCAGGTTGAGCGTCTCGCCGAAGGTGCCCTGGTTGGACGCGCCGTCGCCGAACGTGCACAGCGTCACCTCGTCGGCGCCGCGGTAGTCGCTCGCGAGCGCGATCCCGGCGGCGATCGGCAGGTTGCCGCCGACGATCCCGTAGCCGCCCATGAAGCGGCGCGCGAGGTCGAACATGTGCATCGAGCCTCCGCGGCCGCGCGAGCATCCGTCGACGCGGCCGAACAGCTCGGCCATCACGTTCTCCGGCGGCGTGCCGCGCACGAGCGCGTGCCCGTGCGAGCGGTAGGTCGAGATCAGGTAGTCGTCGTCGCGCAGCGCGCGCGCGCTGCCGACGATCGTGGCCTCCTCGCCGATCGACAGGTGCAGGAAGCCGCCGACCTTGGCGCGCGCGTACATCTCGCCGGCGCGCTCCTCGAAGCGGCGGATGAGCGTCATCGTGGCCAGCCACTCGCGCGCAGCGGACGCTTCTGGCAGCTTTCCCATCAGGGTTCCACGGTACTCCAGCGAGCGAGAAACTCCGGGGCGTCGAGCTGCACGAGATCGGCCCGCAGTGCCCTCGCGAGCTTCGACGCGGCGGCCGCCGGCCGATCCCAGAAGAGGATGACCTCGCCGCTGTCGATCTCTACGACCTCGATGTGATCGATCCGCTCGGGCGTCCGCGAGCAGCGCGGGGGCGCGGCCTGCGCGCGTGACGATCAGCCGGTAGGCGTCGCCGGCCTTCATCGCGAGGCTGGCCGTGCGTCGAGTGCGCGCAGCTGTGCCGCCGCCGCCCGCTCGAGCGCGCGCTCGCCGGCGAACACGCTGTCTCCAACGAGGATCGACGGGACCTCGCGCACGCCGAGCGCGCCGCGCCTGCGCGGTGGCCGATGCGAGCCGCGCGGCGACCGAGCCCGTCTCGGCGGCGCGCAGCACCGCCGCGGGGTGCATCTCGCACGCGGCGGCTGCGATCAGCACCGAGTCCGGGTCCTCGAGCGAGCGCCCGCCGGCGAACGCCTGGCGGAAGGCCGCCTGCGCGAACGCGACGGCGCGGCCGATCGACTGACGCGTACGTGGCAACGCGCATCGCGAGCCGCTGTCGAACGGGAACGGGTCGGGCCAGCGCAGCGGCTGCAGGCCCAGCTCGCGCGCGCGGCGCTCGATCTCCGCGCGGAAGATCTCCTCCTCTTCGCGGCAGCGGAAGGCGTCGAACTCGACGCCGCCCGGCAGCTCGCGCGCGAGCACCCGGCCGCCACGGCGCGGCTGCCGGCAGCACGTGCAGGACCTGCTCGGCGGCCAGGTAGGCGCGCGGGCTGGCGAGGTCGAAGTAGAAGCCATCGACCGGTGAGACGAGGTCCTGCAGGGCCGGACTCTCAGCCGTGGATCAGCCAGCCGTCTGCTGCGCGCCCGGCCTCCATGACGGCCTCCGAGAGCGTGGGGTGGCCGTGGATGATGCGCGCGACCTCCGGGAAGCCGCCCTCGAGCGCGCGCACGTTGACGAGCTCCTGGATCAGCTCGGTGGCGCGCGCGCCGACGATGTGCCCGCCGAGCAGCTCGCCGTAGCGGCTCTCGCCGACGACCTTGACCAGACCCGTGCGGTCGCCGTAGACGGTGCCGCCGCCGACGGCGCCATAGGGCACCTTGCCGACGACCACGTCGTGGCCCTGCTCGCGCGCCTGCTCCTCGGTGAGCCCGAAGGAGCCGACGTTGGGCGTGCAGAAGGTGGCGCGCGGGATGTCCACGTAGGCGATCGGGTGGGTCTGCAGGCCGGCGATGTCCTCGGCGGCGATGATGCCCTCGTCGGAGGCCTTGTGCGCGAGCGCGGGCCCGGCACGAGGTCGCCGATCGCATACACGCCGGCGCGGGAGCGTGCGCAGCGCGCCGTCGACCTGACGAGCCCGCGCTCGTCGAGCTCGACGCCCGCCTCGGCCAGGCCCAGCCCCTCACGTCGGCGCTCGCGCCCGGCGGCAGATCACGAGGTGGTCGACCTCGCGCGGGCGCTCCGATCGCCCGTAGGTGAGGAGATCGACGCCATGCCTCTCGCCGCCTGCACGTCCGAGACCGGCGGTGCCCGTGTGGACGTCGATGCCCTGGTGCTTCAGGCCGCGCTCGACCAGGCGCGAGATGTCGGCGTCCTCGGTCGGCAGCAGGCGATCGAGCGCCTCGAGCAGCAGCACCTCGCTGCCCAGGCGCGCGAAGCCGGAGGCGATCTCCGCGCCCGAGGCGCCCGCCGCCGACGACGGCGAGGCGCGCCGGGAGCTCCGCGAGCGCCCACGCCTGCTCGGTGCCGATCACCCGGCCGCCGAGCTCGACACCGGGGATCGTGCGCGGGACCGAGCCGGTGGCGAGGATCACGCCGCGCGTGGCCGAGATCAGGTCTCGCCGCCGACGCTCACCGCGCCAGCGCCCGCGAGCGACGCGTCGCCCTCGATCACATCGATCGCGTTCTTCTTGAACAGCCCGCCCACGCCCGAGGTGAGCGTCTTGACGACCTTCTCGCGGCGCGCCTGGACCGCGCCGTAGTCGACCTCGACGCTGCTCACCGGCAGATGCCGAACTCCTCGCCCTCGCGGATCTCCGAGAGCAGGTCGGCGGAGCGCAGCACCGCCTTGGCGGGGATGCAGGCGTAGTTCAGGCAGCGCCCCCCGACCTTGTCGCGCTCGACCACGGCGGTCTTCATGCCGAGCTGCGCGGCGCGGATCGCGGCGACGTAGCCGCCGGGGCCGGAGCCGATGACGATGCAGTCGTAGGAGGGTCTCGGCCATCGGCGGCTCCGAGCCTATCGTGCGCGCCGCTCGCCGGCCTGGATCCGCCCCATCACGCGCACGAGCTTCCAGAACAGCCATCCGCCGAGGCCGATGCTGAGCAGGCACACGGCCGCCGCGGCGATGGTCGAGGCGACGACGAGCGCGAGCGAGGTGACGAGGATCTGGAAGGCGAGCAGCGCCTCGAAGCCGAGCACCGCCCAGTAGCGGCGGCGGTACATGCCCAGCGCAGCAGCCGAGCACGGCGGCGAGGAACAGCGGCGCCGGGCAGCGAGCCGCCGTGGCGGCTGAGGTCGTGCACGCGTGGCCGCGCCCGACGATCACTGCGACGCCGAGCAGCGCGCACACGGCGACGGCCACGAGCAGCGCGCGCGGGCGCTCGTCCTCGCCGAGCGGCTCGAGCACGATGCCGCGGCTCTGCTTCGCCCGGCGCCGGCCGCCAATCAGGACCTTCCAGCGGGTGCGCGTCGAGCGCGCCGCGCAGCGCGCGCGCCGCCTGCTCGGGATCGCCGGCCTCGGCGATCGCGCGCAGCACGACCGCGCGCCGTGGCTCCGGCGTCGAGCACCTCGGCGAGGTTGCGCTCGTCGAGGCCGCCGATCGCGAAGAACGGCACCGGCGGCGTGCTCTGCGGCGTAGCGCACGAGCTCGAGCTCCGACCGCCGGGCGGCCCGGCTTGGTCGGCGTCTCGTGCACGGGGCCGACGCCGATGTAGTCGGCGAGCTGCGGCGTCGACGGCGTCGATCTCGCTCGCGGCGGTGGGTGGAGAGGCCGATCAGCATGTCCGCGCCGACGAGCTCGCGCACCTCGCGCCACGGGCATGTCGTCCTGGCCGACGTGCACGCCGTCGGCGCCGCGCCTCGCGCGCGACGTCGGGGCGGTCGTTGACGATCAGCAGCGCGCCCAGCCGCTCGCACAGCGCGCGCGCGGCGCTCGGCGAGCGCGACGAGCTCCTCGTCGGGCAGGTGCTTCTCGCGCAGCTGCACGACGTCCACGCCGCCGGCGATCGCGCCGCGCAGCAGCTCCGGCAGCTGCGTGCGCCGTGCGCGGAGCGCCGTTCGCGGCAGTCGACGGGCACACCAGGTACAGCCGTGCGGCGGCGAGTCGCGCGCGCTGCGCTCGTGCGCCTAGGTCGTCTGCGGGCATCTGAGCCTCAAGTCTCGCAGGCGACGGCGGCGCCCGAGCACGGCGCGGGGCTAGCATCAGCTGCTATGGAGGGCGAGCGCTCAAGCCAGACGTGCTCGTCGTCGGCGGCGGCGATCATCGGCCTGGCCGTCGCCTGGCGCGCGCGCAGCGCGGGATGCGGTCACGCTGCTCGAGCGCGAGCAGGCCGGGCGCGGGCACCTCGCGCGTGGCGGCGGGCATGCTCGCGCCGGTCGCGGAGGTCGAGTTCGGCGACGGCGGGCCGGCGCGCTGCTCGAGCTGGGGCTGCGCTCGGCGGCAGATGTGGCCGGCGTTCGCCTCCGAGCTCGAGGCGGCCGGCGGGACGGAGGTGGGGCTGCATGCGCGACCGGCACGCTGCTGGTCGCGCGCGACGAGGACGAGGCGCGCGAGCTGGAGCGCCAGATCGCGTTCCGCGACTCGCTCGGCCTGCGCGCCGAGCGCCTGCGGCCGAGCGAGGCGCGCGAGCGCGAGCCGGCGCTGGCGCCGACGCTGCGGCTGGCGCTGAGGCTGCCCGAGGATCACTGGGTCGATCCGCGCCTGGTGCTCGGCGCGCTGCGCGGCGCGTGCGCGTCCGCCGGGGTGCGCGCTGCGCGAGCACGCGCCGGTCGCTCGGCGTCGCGCCGACGGCGCGGGCGGGCGCGTCGCGCGGGGTGACTCGCGGAGCGGCGAGCACGTCTGGCGGCGGGCGGGTGGTGATCGCAGCCGGCGCCTGGAGCAGCGAGATCGAGGGGCTGCCCGAGCGGGCACGCGTGCCGCGTGCGCCCGGTCAAGGGCCAGATCCTGCGCCTGCGCGATCCGGCCGGGCCGGGGCTGCTGCGCGCGGTGGTGCGCTTCGAGGGCGGCTACCTGGTGCCGCGCGCGGACGGTCGCTACGTGCTCGGCGGCGACGGTCGAGGAGCGCGGCTTTCGACGCGCCGGCGACAGCGGGCGCGGTCTATGAGCTGCTGCGCGACGCCCACGAGCTGGTGCCGGGCGTGAGCGAGCTCGAGATCGAGGAGCTGTGGTGGGCTTCGGCCGGGCACGCCCGACAACGCTCCCGCGATCGGGCCGGGCGCGCTCGCGGGACTGGTGTGGGCGACGGGCCACTACCGCAACGGCATCCTGCTCGCGCCGCTGACGGCCGAGCTCGTGTTGGCCGTGCTCGCACGCGACGGCCAGGCCGCGCGGCCGCGGCCCGACGCTCGCGGCTGCGCTCGAAATGCGCGACCCGGCGCGCTTCGCCGCCGATGCGCACGGAGCGTCCGGCAGGGCCGCCGGTGGAGGCGCTCGCGATGATCGTGCTCAACGGCAGGGCGTCGCGAGGTGCGCGCGCGGCGAGACCTGGCCGCGGCGCTCGAGCGGCTCGGCCTCGCCGCGCGACGCGCGCGGGATCGCGGTGGCGGTGGACGGCGAGGTCGTGCCGCGCGCCGCATGGGAGTTCTTCGCCTCCCCGAGCGATGCCCGCGTCGAGGTGCTCACGGCGATGCAGGGAGGATGATCTGAGATGGCGATGACGGCACCCGGTCGCACGATGCGCGCGCAACGGCGCCGCGCGCTCGAGCGGACGCGCTCGATGATCGCCGGCCGGACGCTGCGCTCGCGCCTGCTTGCTCGGCACCGGCGGCTTCCCCTCGCTCGAGCTGCTCGCGCGAGGCGATCGCGGCGAGCGGCAGCGAGCTCGTGACCGTGGCGCTGCGCCGGCATCGACCCGGCCGCGCGCGGCTCGCTGATCGACGTGCTCGCCAGGCCGGGGTGGAGCTGCTGCCGAACACCGCCGGCTGCCACACCGCGCGCGACGCGGTCGCTCACCGCGCGGCTGGCGCGCGAGGCGTTCGCGACCGACTGGATCAAGCTCGAGGTGATCGGCGACGAGGACACGCTGCTGCCCGACGCCCCGGAGCTGCTGCGCGCGGCCGAGGAGCTCGTCGACGAGGGCTTCGTGGTGCTCCCGTACACCACCGACGACCCCGTGCTCGCGCGGCGCCTCGCCGACATCGGCTGCGCCGCGGTGATGCCGCTGGGCTCGCCGATCGGCAGCGGCATGGGCATCCGCAACCCCTACAACATCGCGCTGATCCGCGAAGCGGTGGACGTGCCGGTGGTGCTCGACGCCGGCATCGGCACCGCCTCTGATGCGGCGCTGGCGATGGAGCTCGGCTGCGACGCGGTGATGGCCGCCTCGGCGATCTCGCGCGCGCAGGATCCCGTGCGCATGGCGCGCGCGATGCGCGCCGCCGTGCAGGCGGGACGCCTCGCGCGCACCGCCGGGCGCATCCCGCGCCGCCTGTATGCGACCGCCTCGACCCCGAGCGACGGGCTGCCCGAGCTCGGCTGGCGCGACCGGCGCGCCTCGCGCGCGAGAGCCGCTACTTGACGACCTCGATCGTGCCGTTCATCGAGGCCGGGTGGATCGTGCACTCGGTAGTGGATCACGCCCGGCTTGGTCAGCGTGACCGAGAAGCTGGCGCCTTCGCCGAAGGTCTTGGAGGCGAAATGCTGCGGCCCGCTCTCGCTGGTCACGTTGTGTTCGACCGGGTCGTAGTTCGTCCACGTGATCGTGGTCCCCACCTTCACCTTGAGCGTGTCGGGGTGGATCGAGATGTTGCGGTAGGCGACTGCGACGGTCCCGCTCTGCACGGGAGCGGAGGCCGCGGGGAAGCGTACTTCGGCTTGTCGGTCACTTTCAGGCCGCCGTCCGAGGCGGCTCGACGCGCCGGGTCGTGGCGCCCGGGGTCGCGGCCCCGTGGACGTGCCGAGCTCCGGCGCCTGCGTCACGGTCGAGCCCGCGGGTGGCCGGCGAATTGCTCGAGGAGCCGCAGCTCGCGAGCGCCAGCAGCAGCGCGGAGACGATGAGCGATGACGAGCTTGCGGTTCATCCGGTGTCGATCGGTTGGGCGGCGGTTACGGTGCGGACCCTAGTCCTAGACTGGCCGCTCCATGCCGCCGCCATTTTCTCACCGGCGCCGAGCTCAGCGCGGCAGAGCTCGACGCACTGCTCGACCGGGCGCTCGAGCTGAAGGCGGCGCCGCTGTCGCGCAGCGCCCTGCAGGGGCGCTAGGTGGCGCTGATATTCGAGAAGCCCTCGACGCGCACGCGCGTGTCCTTCGAGGTGGGGATCGACGAGCTCGGCGGCCATGCGGTCGTGCTGCGCTCCGATGAGCTGCAGCTCGCGCGCGGCGAGGCGCTGCGCGACACGGCGCTGGTGCTCTCCCGCCACGTCGCCGCGATCGGCGTGCGCACGGGCCCCGACGAGGCTCGACGGAGCTGGCCGCGCACGCTCGGTGCCGGTGGTCAACATGCTCACGGCGCGGCACCATCCCTGCCAGGCGCTGGCCGACCTGCTCACGCTGCGCGAGGCGTGCGGAACGCTTGAGGGCGTGCGCGTGGCGTACGTCGGCGACGGCAACAACGTCGCGCGCTCGCTCGCGCTGCTCGGCACGCTCGCGGGCATGCAGGTCGCGGTCGCCTCGCCCGCCGGGCTACTCGCTCGAGGAGTGACCTCGAGCTCGCGCCGCGATGCGCCGCGGGATCGGTCGACGCTCCACTCCGATCCGCGCGAGGCGGTCGCGGGGGCGCGCGCGGTCTACACGGACGTGTGGGTGAGCATGGGCGATGAGAGCGAGCGCCGAGCAGCGTCGGCCGGCGCTGGCCGGCTACCGCGTCGACGACGAGCTGCTGGACCTGGCGGCGCCGGACGCGTTTGCGATGCACGACCTGCCTGCGCACCCCGGCGAGGAGATCACCGCCGAGGTGCTGTACGGGACGCGCCAGCGCATCTGGGATCAGGCGGAGAACCGCCGCCACGCGCAGAAGGCGCTGCTCGAGCTGCTGATCGCACGGCCATGAACGCCGACCCCGCGGCGATGGCGCGCGGAGCTCGCGGCCTCGCAGCGGCCCGCGCGCGGAGACGAGCTCGAGCTCGAGGTCGAGTCGCTCGCGTTCGGCGGCGAGGGCGTGGCGCGCCTGGGCGAGAGCGGCTACGTGGTGTTCGTGGCGGGCGCGATCCCCGGCGACAGGGTGCGCGCGGTCGTGCACAAGCGCAAGCGCAGCTACGCGCATGCGCGCACGCTGGAGGTGCTGCGCGCCGAGCCCCGAGCGCATGCAGCCGCAGGCCGCGCATCCGGGCGTGCCGTGGCAGGTGATCCCCTATGAGCGCCAGCTGCAGATCAAGCAGCGGCAGGTTGCGGACGCGCTCGCTCGGTCTGGGCGGCCTCGAGCGGGTTCGAGCTGCTCGAGATCGTCCCGGCGGTCGAACCTGGCGCTATCGCAACAAGCTCGAGTACTCGTTCGGCGGCGCGCCCGGCGAGGGGCTGGTGTGCGGCTTTCACGCTCCCGCGGGCGCCAACGAGGTCGCTCCGATCGAGGATTGCCTGCTGGCCTCCGAGCGCGGCAACCTCGCTCGCAGGATCGCGCTGCGCTGGTGTCGCGAGCAGGGACTCGAGCCGTGGGAGCGTCACCGCGAGCAGCGCGGCGGCGCTGTGGAGCGCGGCGAAGAGCAACGCGGCGGCGCTCGCCGGCGCGGCGGCGAGCAGCGCGTGGCTCCCTCGGCCGACGGGCGCGCGCGGCTTCGCAACCTGGTGGTGCGCGAGGGCAGGCGCACGGGAAGGCTTCAGGTCCGGCTCGTGACGACCGCGGGGGAGCTCGAGGCGGGCTCGTTTGCGGCGGCGCTCGCAGAGGGCCTCGGCGAGCAGTTGAGCGGCGTGCTGTGGACGCGCTCGCACAGCCTGGCGGAGACGACGGCGGGCGGCGAGACCGAGCTGGTGTGGGGAGAGCAGCAGCTGCCCGAGCGCCTCGGCGAGCTCGACCTGCGGATCTCTGCGGAGGCGTTCTTCCAGACCAACACGGAGATGGCCGAGGTGCTCTATGAGCAGGTTGTCGCGTTCGCCGCGCTCGAGGGCTGGGAGCGCGTGTATGACCTGTATTGCGGCATCGGCACGATCGCACTGACGCTGGCGCCGCGGGCGGGCGAGCTGTGGGGGATCGAGCTGGTGGCCGAGGCGGTCGCCGATGCGATCGCTGCAGCGCGGCGAAACGGCGTGGAGAGCGCGCGCTTCTTCGCAGGGCGACGTGCGCCTGTGCATGCGCGAGCTGCTCGCGCGCGCCGGGCGCCCGGACGTGATCGTGGTCGACCCACCGCGCGCTGGTCTCTCCAAGAAGATCGTGCATCGCATCGTTGAAGCGTCGCCGCGGCGGATCGTGTACGTGTCGTGCAACCCCACGACGCTCGCGCCGAACGCAGCGGAACTTGCGCTCGCCGGTTATGAGCTGCGCCGCGTGCGGCCGGTGGACATGTTTCCGCAGACCCACCACATCGAGTGCGTGGCGCTGCTCGAGCGCGCTTAGCGCCGCTAGGCTGCGGCCAGTGCGCGCCGTCACGATCAGCGAGCAGGAGCTATCCGTGCGCGAGCATCCCGACCCTGTGCCGGGCACGGGCGAGGTGCTGGTACGCGTGCGTGCGGCGGGCTTGAACGGCGCCGACATGATGCAGCGCCGGGGCCTCTATCCGGCGCCTGCGGGCGCTCCCGCGGACATCCCCGGCCTTGAGCTGGCGGGCGAGGTGGCGGCGCTGGGTCCGCAGGCGGAGCGCTTCGCCACGGGAGACCGGGTGATGGCGATCGTGGGCGGCGGCGGGCAGGCGGAGCTCGCGTTGGTGCACGAGCGCCAGCTGATGCCGGTGCCCGACGCGCTTGACTGGCCGGCGGCGGGAGGTCTCCCGGAGGTGTTCATCACGGCGCACGACGCGCTCTTCGCGCAGGCTGGCCTGCGCAGCGGCGAGCACCTGCTCGTGCACGGCGGCGCGGGTGGCGTGGGCACCGCCGCGATCCAGCTCGCGCGCGCGGCGGGCGCGAGCGTGACGGCGACGGTGCGAAGCGAGCAGCTACGCGAGCGGGTTGCGGCGCTTGGCGCCACGGTGCTGGCGCCCGAGGGCTTCGCCGAGCACGGCCCCTTCGACGTGGTCCTCGAGCTGGTGGGCGCGCCGAACCTGGCGGAGAACCTGCTCGCGCTCGCCACGGGCGGGCGCATCGTGGTGATCGGCGTCTCGGCGGGCGCGAAGGCGGAGCTGAACCTGCTCGCGCTGATGGGAAAGCGCGCGAGCATCTGCGCATCGACGCTGCGCGCGCGACCGCTCGAGGAGAAGGCGCTGGCCGCGCGCCGGCTCGAGCACGAGGTGCTGCCGCTGTTCGAGCAGGGCGCGCTGCGCGTCCTGGTCGCCGAGACGTTCGCACTCGAGCAGGCCGCCACCGCCTATGAGCGCTTCGCGGCCGGGGGCAAGCTCGGGAAGATCGTGCTGCTGACTCAGTAGGGCGGCTGGGCCGCGTACCAGTCGCCGAGCACGCGGAAGGACGCCCAGAACTCGCGCTTTGCATCCTGCTCGTCGAGCGAGTCGTCGATGTCGGGCACGTACAGCCCGTCGATCGTGGGCGTGAGCTGCTGGATCTCGCCGGGTCGCTCGTGCAGCGTGCGCGCGAGCGGGATGTCCATCTCGTTGAGCGCCGTGAGCGCCTCCGCGCCCATCACGACCACGATCTTCGGCTGCACGATCGCCATCTCCTGGACCACGCGCGAGATGCACGCGAAGTCTGCGAGCGAGGGGTCGCTCAGCGGGCACTTCACGCACAGCGTGCCGTACACGGCGAGCGGGTCGATCTGAAGGCGCTTGAGCGACTTCATCAGCGCGCCGCCGGCGCGGCCGTAGAAGGCGACCCCCTCCTCGATCTCCGACGGCATGGGAGAGTGCTTGAGCAGCATGATGTCGGCCTGCGGGTGACCGGAGCCGAGCACCGGCATGAGGTTGCCGCGCGGGCAGTGCGGACAGGCCTGCAGCTCGCGCGTCAGCGTGTTGAGCTCGCGGATTGCGCGCTCGAGGTACTTCTCGCGGATCTCGTCATCAGTTACCGGCATCGACCCCGAGGGATTTGACGGGCCTTCGCCTTGTCCTTGACTGTGCACCGCTGCTTGCGCGCTCGGAGGCGTCGCTCCTAGCCCCTCGGCGCCCTTCGCACGCGGCGCAGGCGCCGTGCCTTGCTCGCGCGACGCGCCGACGCGGGCGTGGCACGGGTCTGCAGGAACTTGAGCGCCTGCACGTAGAGAAGCGAGGAGGGCCGGGTGCGGATCTCGGCGCCGGAGAGGCTCGCGAGGAACTCGCGCGGGCCGTTGAAGTCGTGCATCCGTATACGTACCGAGCCGAGTCCCTGCGGCACGTGCGAGTCCGAGCCTGCGCCGGCGGTGATGCGGTACTTGGCCGCAAAGCGCACGGCCTCCTCGTTGAAGGCGCCGATCGCCACGCGCGGGTTGTACACCTCGATCGCGTCGACCTCGTCGAGGATCGTGAGCAGGTGTTCGTAGTCGGGCACGGCATGCATGCGGTCGAAGGGATGCGGCACGTAGACGAGCCCGCCCTGGCGGCGTATCTCGGCGACGGTCTCCCCGATCGACAGGCCGCGGGGGATCTTCTCCTCGATGAAGAGCCCGATCACCTCGCCCTGGCCGGCCGTCTTGACCTCCTCTCCGACGATCACCTTGACGCCCGCCCCCTGTGCGCGCTCGCGTGCCTCGAGCGCGCCTGAGATCTCGTTGTGGTCGGTGACCGCGATCGCCCCGAGCCCCTGTTCGCGCGCGCTCGCGAGCAGCACCTCCACGGGCGTGGCGCAGTCGGGCGAGTGGTCGGTGTGCATGTGCAAATCGACGTCGATCAGCGGCCGCTCGGCGAGGCTGCGCGCGAGCGCCTCGTCCACCGCGCCGTTGTGCCGGCGCGCGGCGAGCCTGCGGTAGATCTGCTCGAACGCTTCCGCTGCGCCGTCACCGTCGCCGACGAGCTCGTAGTCGCCGGGGAAGTGGCCGTTCATCAGCTCGGCGGTCGCCGGCAGGCTTGCGGTGCGGGCATCGAGGCGCCCGAAGAAGCTCTCCACGAAGCGCCGCGCCACGAGCGTCGAGAGCAGGCGCTCGCTGGAGGCGTGGAAGGAGCCGACGTTGAGCGCGCGCGAATGCCGCAGGGCGGCGTTCGATGTGCTCGGCGCGAACGGCTCGTGCACGTGCACGAAGTCGAGCTCGACCGTGGCGAGCAGTTCCTCGACGGTGCGGGCCACGTCTATCGGGAGCGCCGACGGGCGCCTGCGCGCGCCCGCGGCGACGTCGAGCACCTCGCCGACGGCGATCACGCGGGGTGTGCCGCGATCGCTGTCGGCCAGCAGCTGCTGCGGGTGCGCGCGCGCCGCGCGCAGCTCCTTGCGCGAAGCGCGGACGCGCTCCTGCGAGCGCGAGGGCGCGAGCACGAGCACCCTGTGGCCGCGCCGTGAGAGCTCGCCGGCGACGCGGCCGACGTGTGCGTTGACCTCGTTGTCCTGCGCCTCCCACGGGTAGGGGCTCACGTGAGCGATCGCGAAGGTCGGCTGGGCCACCCACGCAGGATATGCGCCGCTGCGTGCGGCGGGGGTGCGGCTAGCGCGGGCGCCGCGCGCTTCGAGCGCCGGCGGTGGGCCTGCTCGCGCGCTTCGCGGCGGTGCGGGGTTTGCCCGCGCGGGCGCCCGACAGGGGGCGCTTTGCGTAGCGAGCTATGAACTTCTCGGTGTCGGCACGCGCCCGGTCATCGGGCCGCTGGTTCTGCGGCGACTTCATCAGGTAGGAGGAGGGGCCGTCCAGCTGTCCGCCGAGTCCGTTGTTGAGCGCGAGCTTGCAGCAGCGCACGGCGTCGATGACGATGCCGGCGGAGTTCGGCGAGTCCCACACCTCGAGCTTGAGCTCGACGTTGAGGGGCACGTCGCCGAAGGCCTGTCCCTCGACTCTTATGTGCGCCCACTTGCGGTCGGTCAGCCACGGCACGTAGTCGGACGGTCCCACGTGGATGTCATTGGCCGGCAGCTCGTGGTCCATGATCGAGGTGACAGCGTTGGTCTTCGAGATCTTCTTGGACTCCAGCCGCTCGCGCTCGAGCATGTTGTAGAAGTCCATGTTGCCGCCGACGTTGAGCTGCGATGTGCGCTCGATCTCGACGCCGCGGTCGGCGAACAGACGCGCGAGCGTGCGGTGCACGATCGTGGCGCCGACCTGCGACTTGATGTCGTCGCCCACGATCGGAAGGCGCGCGTCCTTGAAGCGGCGATCCCAGTAGTGCTCTCGCGCGATGAAGACGGGGATGCAGTTGACGAAGCCGCAGCCGGCCTCTAGCACCTGCTCGACATACCACTTGGTCGCCTGCTCGGAGCCCACCGGCAGGTAGGAGACGACCACGTCGGTGTGCGTGTCGCGCAGGATCTTCACGATGTCGGCGGTCTCGCCGGGGGCCTTCTTGATCTTTTCCTTGAGGTACTTGCCGAGGCCGTCGTGGGTCATGCCGCGGTGCACGGGCACGCCGAGGCTGCGCGGCACCTTGGCGAAGCGAATCGTGTTGTTCTGCCCGGCCCAGATCGCCTGGCCGAGGTCCTTGCCGACCTTGGTCGCGTCGATGTCGAAGGCTGCCGTGAATTCGATGTCGCGCACGTGGTAGCCGCCGAGGTCGACGTGCATGAGCCCCGGTACGCGCTGGGTGGGGTCGGCGTCGCGGTAGTAGTGCACGCCCTGCACGAACGCCGAGGCGCAGTTGCCGACGCCGATGATCGCCACGCGGACCTTCTCCGACTGGTAGCGCGCCGCGCCGTTCTTGGTGGATACCGCTGCGGCGGCGGCCTTGCCGTTGGTGTGCTCTGGGGTCACGAGGACAAACTACTCCGTGGGCGCAGGTTGGTCACACCGCGAGCTCTCCGCGCACGTGCCAGATGCGCTGCGCGACCGTGATCACGCTGAGCGCGGCGAGCACGTAGACGGCCGGCTTCAACAGCTCGAAATTGCCCAGCGATGCGCCCCGTGCGAACACGAGGCCGATCGACAGGATCACGACCCGCACCGGCCGCGTGGCGATGCCGACCTTGCACTCGACGCCGAGCGCCTCGGCGCGAGCACGCGTGTAGCTGACCATCAGCGAGGCGAGCACCGCGACGACGACCGCGGCGGCGGCGACGCGGTCGCCTTGCAGCGCGAAGTAGCCGGCCACGGAGGTGAGCACGATGCCCTCCTCGATTCGGTCGAGCGTGGAATCGAGAAAGGCGCCGAACGGGGTGCCCTTTCCAGACATGCGCGAGTAGCGGCCGTCGAGCGTGTCCATGATCGAGCCGACGATGAACGCGATGCCGCCGGCGAAGAAGAGCTGCTCCCACACGAGCACGGCCGCGAGCAGATTCAGCAGCAGGCCCGTGAGCGAGATCGCGTTGGGCGTGAGACGCGACTCGATCAGCCGATTGCGAACGAGCTGGCGACGCTCGCCCGCGCCGATCGGCGCGAGCGTGCGAGCGCGCTGGACGCGCTCGCCACGGCGCGAGCGCCGCCTCGGGGCGTGCTGCCTCGGAGGTGCCACGCGCGACCCGCTACCCGCCGGCGCTCAGGTGTGGCGATGGCAGCCCGCTGAATCGCCACGCGGCCGGCCGCGCGCGGGCCAGCCATCTGGCGCCGTAGGCGGATGCCGCCGCGGTGAGCGCGCCGAGCAGCGCGTCGATGATGAAGTGGTTGGCGGTTACGACGATCACGAAGCTCATCAACAGCGGGTAGAGCATCCACAGCACCTTCACCGGCTTGCTGCGCGTCAGGCGCGCGAACGGCCAGGCGATCATCAACGCGAACGCGACGTGCATCGAGGGCACGGCGGCGTAGGGGTTGAAGAGGGCGCTCATCGAGGAGCTCGTGTGGGACAGGTTCACCGGCGTGAGGTGTTCGACCGAGTCGATGAAGCCCCACTCGGGGAAGAAGCGCGGCGGCGCTGTCGGGAACAGCGTGTAGCCGATCAGCGCAATCGCCATCGCGATCATGAACATGTTGCGCACGTAGTAGAAGCTGTCGTTGCGGCGCAGGTACAGGTAGAGCAGTGCAGCGATCGTGATCGGCCCCTGTGCGTTCACGTACAGCCAGCTCGTGAGCTCCATCACGAAATGGCTGCCCGACGCCCACGCCTGGACTGACGGCTCGACGAACACGTGCACGGTGCGCTCGAGCGAGATCAGGTCGCGTGCGTGGGCGAACGCGACGTTCGCGTTCGCCTCGACGAAGCCCCGCACGAGCCCGTAGGCGAGATACGCGGCGGCGAAGAGCGAGATCTGGCGCAGCGCGTCCAGCAGTCCCTGCGGCAGGACGCGCTCCTGGAAGAGACGAGCGCGTGCGACCATCGTCGGGAAGCCTAGACGAATGTTCAGCGGCAGCGGGCGCCGGTGCCAAGGCGCCAGCGGGCGCGGGCCCTCAGTGCGAGCGGGCGTGGGCCCTCAGCGGCAGCGGGCGCTGGTGCTCAGCAGACGCCCGAGCGAGAAGCGGTAGCTCACCTCATAGCTGCCCGGCGCGCGCGCCTGCAGCTCGGTCCAGTCCCCGTACGGGGCGCGCGCAACGCAGCCGTGACCAGTTGCGAGCGTCCACTGGGGGGTGAAGTGGATCAGCACGATGTAGTTGCCCGCGCGCGGCACGCGCAGGGCGAACGAATCGCTGCTCACGCGCGTGAGCTCGCCGCTGGGCGCCACGAGCGCGCTCGCGGGCGCGACCGCGAACAGGCGCCAGTGAGCAGACCGCCACACTTCGCGCAGGTACGGCTGCCCCTCCGCGCACGAGCTGCGCCTCGGCTCTTGCGGAGTAATCGAGCGGCGCGTCGGGCAGAGCGACGAACGACACGCCCTGCTTGCGCAGCCAGACCGCGTACTGCTGCGCCGTGGGCGCGGGCGCGGATTCGTAGAAGAGCGCGTTGCGGTAGCGATCGAGCTGGCGCTCCCAGCCGCGTGCGAGCATCACGTGCGGCGCGAGGAAGCGCGCCTCCCAGTGCGCGGCGGTCGCGACCGCCTCGATGCGCACCGGACGCGCGGCGTTGCCCACGCCAAGGGCACGCAGCTCGCGCAGCAGTGGCGAGTAGTAGGACGCGTTCACGGCTGCGCTCGACTCGCTGGCCACGAAGTCCGTCACCGGTGCGTTGACCTGCCAGTAGAGCAGCGCGGGAGCAAGCAGCGCGAGCGCCAGCCGCCGCCACCGCGGGACGGCGCTTGCGAGCGTGCACGCCGCCAGTGGGCCGGCGGCGAGCGCGCCGAGCCGGTCGGCGTTTCCGCCGACGGCGGTGGGCAGCGCGTAGGCGCCGATCAGCGCGGCCGCGTACAGGAGCGCACCCACCCGCAGCACGCGCTGCTCGCGGGGCATCAGCGCGCCGACCACGAGCACGGCGGCGAGCGCGGGATAGAACGCCGAGGCGACGAACGGCTGTGTGCCGCCTTCGGGAAAGGCGAGCGTGAGCAGGCCGATCGGAACGAGCGCGGCCAGCGCAAGGGCACCGGCGAGCGCACGGCGCGAGCCCGCGAGCGCCCAGGCAATGAAGGCGAGCGCCAGGAACGCGCCCGCGACAGGGCTCGCGAGCGAGCTGAGCAGCGCGAGCGCGAGCGCCCAGCCGTCGTGCCCGCGCTGCGCGAGGGCGATGCTGCCGAGCGCGATCGCGAGCCCCAGGTCGAACGGGACGCGACTCGAGAGCAGCGCGATCGCCGGCGCCGAGCGCGAACCAAGCGGCACCGATGCGCGCGGCTCGTGGCGGGAAGCGATCGGCGATCACGACGGCGAACAGCGCGCTCGCGACGGTCATCGAGAGCGCGGTCAGCAGGCGCGGCGTGAGCAGCGCGCCGAGGCCGGGCGCGAGCAGCGAGTAGGCCGCGAGGTTGTGCCCGCCGTACCAGCCGTTGTCCCACAGCGTGAAGCCGTGCTGGGAGAAGAGGAAGCTGCGGTATGAGGCCGCGGCGAGGTCGGGGCTCTGGGGCGCCACGATCAGGTATGCCACGCCGATCACGGCCGTGATCGTCCAGGCGGGAATCTGCGTCGGGAGCGTGCGCGTTGAGTTCGCGCGTGGCTGCGCACGCGGCGCCGCCAACGAGCTCACCGGCCGTTGAGGAAGTCGGCTACGCGGTCGATCACGCCGGGATCGTCGAGCCACGGCCAGTGCCCAGCCTGGGGCAGCTCCACCAACTGCGCGTCGCCGAGCGCGCTTGCGTAGTCGGTGGCGAAGCGAGCGGGGATGTAGGGATCGCACATGCCCCACAGGACCAGCGCCGGCATCGCGAGGGTGTGCAGCTTCGAGCCCGCGGCGGCGAGCACGTCGGGCGGGGAGCTGCGATACAGGCGCAGGATCGCCCGTTGGGTGCCTTGATCGAAGTGCGCGAGCACGCCCTCGATCCACTGCTCGGGCATCGGCCCGGGTGTGGCGTTGGACTCGCGCGAGAGCAGGCGCAGCGAGAAGCGGTTGGTCGATCCCATCATCAGCTCGCCGAGCCCCGGCGTGCGCCAGATCCGCGCGACGCGGTGCCAGCGATAGCCCGCGAGCAGAGGCACGGCGTTGATCACCACGAGCCGCTCCACGCGCGCGGGCAGCCGCTGCGCAAAGGCCAGGCCGACGGCGCCCCAGTCGTGCACCACGAGCTTCACCCGCTCGACCTCGAGCTCGTCGAGGAAGCGCTCGATGAAGTTGTCGTACTCGGCGATCGTGTAGCGCAGATCGCCCGCCTTGCCCGAGCGGCCGAAGCCGGGCAGGTCGGGTGCGAGCCCGCCGGTGCGCTGCAGGAACGTGGTCCAGTCGTCTGAGCTCGTGGGCACCCCGTGTAGGTACAGCGGCGTCGCGCCGCCCTCGAGCGGCGGGGGGGCGCTGCGCCAGAAGACCGGCCGCCCGTCGACCTCGCCGGTGCGCTCGCTGACCTCGGCCACGGGGGCGAGGATATAGCCGCGGATGTACGGTGGTGCCGTGCAGGCCAGCCCCTTCAAGGCGCCCTCGCGGGCGCGCGTGCAGAGGGTGCGCGATCGCCTGCGCGATGTCTACGGGATTCCGCGCATGAGCCCGCACGGGCACCCGATCGCAGAGCTCGTGCTCACGGTTCTCTCGCAGTCGACCAACGACCGCAACCGCGACGTGGCCTTCCTGCGCCTGCGCGCGGCGATGCCGGCGTGGGAGCAGGTGCGCGACGCGCCGCTCGCGCTCGTCGAGGAGGCGATTCGCCCGGGCGGGATCTCCAAGGTCAAGTCGCTGCGCATACAGCAGATCCTGCGAGCGATCAGCGCGCAGCCGGCGCACGAGCTGTCGCTCGACTGGCTGCCGCGCGCGGGGGTCATGCGGGCCCGCGAATACCTCACGGAGCTACCCGGGGTGGGGCGCAAGACGGCCGCCTGCGTGCTGCTGTTCGCGTACGGCATGCGCGAGGTGCCGGTCGACACGCATGTCTCTCGCGTAGGCATGCGCCTGCGGCTGCTGCGCCCCGGCGCAGGCTTCACCGAGCTGCACGAGCAGATGCTCGCGCTCACACCACCGGGCCAGGAGCTCGAGCTGCACGTGAACCTGCTGCGCCACGGCCGGCGAACCTGCCACGCGCGCAGGCCGGCCTGCGGCGAGTGCGCGCTCGCACGCATGTGCCCGAGCCGCGCCGAGTTCTACCCTCGTGGCAGCACGGCGAAGGCGATCACCGCGTAGTGAAGCGCCGCCGCGAGGATCACGAGAGCGTGGAACACCTCGTGGTAGCCGAACACCCTCGGGAACGGATTCGGCTTTTCGCTCGCGTACACGACCGCGCCGACCGTGTAGAGCAGGCCGCCGGTGGCGATGCCGGCGGCGCCGAGCCAGCCGATGCTCGCAGGCAGCTGGCCGAAGATCGAGGCGGAGACGAGGCCCAGCGCCACGTAAACGGCCGCGAGCAGCCACTTGGGCGCGTCGATCCACAACAGCTTGAAGACGATCCCGCCGAGCGCTCCGGCCCACACCACGATCAGGACCGTGCTCGCCAGCGATCCCTTGAGCGCGAGCAGGGCTACCGGCGTGTATGTGCCGGCGATCAGCACGAAGATCATCGAGTGGTCGAGGCGCCGCATCCAGCGGCGCACGTTCGGCCGCCACGTGACGCGGTGATACAGCGCGCTCGTGCCGAGCAGCGCCGAGACGGCGAAGGCGTAGACGATCGCGGCAACGCGTGTGCGCCCGTCGCTGGCCGCGAGGATCAGCGCGACGCCGCAGACGAGCGACGCGAAGAAGGCGTAGGTGTGCGAGACGCCGCGAAGCTTCGGCTTCACGAGCACGATCGGTGCGCTATCCCCCATGTATGGACGGTAGCGCTCCTTCAGCGCGCTGTGGTGAGGCTGCGGCGCTCGAGCTTCGCGCTCGCTCGCTCGGGCGTGACCGTGACGACGTCCCAGGCGAGGCCCAACCGCGCCATCGCGAGGATCAGCCAGCCGGAGGGATCGAGCTCATACCAGCGCAACCCGTGGAATGCGGACTGGGGGAACGCGTGGTGGTTGTGATGCCAGGCCTCGCCGAGCGAGGGCAGCGCGAGCCAGAACACGTTCGTCGACTCATCCTCGGTCGCGAATCGGCGTTTTCCGAAGAAGTGACAGATCGAGTTGATGCTCCAGGTGATGTGGTGCACCAGGAAGATGCGCACCAGACCGCCCCACAGCAGGGCGCTGAGGCCGCCGGCGACGAGCGACCCGCCGCTCAGCGCGAGCCCGAGCACGAATGGCAGCGCAAGGCTGAACAGGGCGATCAGCGGGAACAGCCGGTTGAGGCGCCGCATCCCGGCGTCCTCGGTCAGATCGCGAGCGAAGCGTTTGGAGGACGCCTGGCCGTGGGTGCTGAACAGCCAGCCGACGTGCGCATGCCACAGGCCTGAGGCCATGCCCCGCAGCCCGGCGCCGCGGCCGGCGTGGGGGCTGTGCGGATCGCCCTCTTCGTCGGTGAAGGTGTGGTGCTTGCGGTGGTCGGCGACCCAGTCGATGACCGGCCCCTGCACCGACATCGAGCCGAGCACCGCGAGCGAGTAGCGCAGCCAGCGGTGAGTGGCGAATGCGCGATGCGTGAGCAGGCGGTGGAAGCCGATGGTTACGCCGAGTGCGGTGAGCAGGTACATCGCCGCGAAGATCGCGAGGTCGCGCGCGTTGAGCAGCCGGTGCCAGGCGAACACCGCGCCGACGAGGAGGGCGAGGAAGGGGAGCACGACAGCCGCGATGTTTGCGTTGCGCTCGAGCCGGGTCATATCGAGAGTACCCCGATCTAGGTAGGGGTTACGGATATGTGCGCGATTGTCACGCTCCGTTCACGACCTTCCGGGCCTTGATCGCTGTGAAGAAATCTGCCATACTCACACTCAGATTTATACCGCTTACTTGAAGGAGCATTATCAATGGCCAAGACCATAGGCATCGACCTCGGCACGACCAACTCGTGCATGGCCGTGCTTGAGGGCGGCGAGCCGACCGTCATCGAGAACGCCGAGGGCGGCCGCACCACCCCGTCGGTGGTCGCATTCACGGCCTCGGGCGAGCGACTCGTTGGAACCGTCGCCAAGCGCCAGGCCGTCACCAACCCCCAGAACACGGTCTTCTCGATCAAGCGCTTCATGGGCCGCAAGGAGGCCGAGGTTCGCGAGGAGGAGTCGATCGTCCCCTACAAGGTCGTCTCCGGACCCAACGGCGACGCTCGCGTGGAAGCCGGCGGCGAGCAGCACTCACCGCAGGAGATCAGCGCGATGATCCTGCAGAAGCTGAAGTCCGACGCGGAAGCGTATCTGGGCGAGTCCGTCGATGGCGCCGTGATCACGGTGCCGGCGTACTTCAACGACGACCAGCGCCAGGCGACCAAGGACGCCGGCAGGATCGCCGGCCTGGACGTCAAGCGCATCATCAACGAGCCCACCGCGGCGTCGCTCGCCTACGGCCTCGACAAGGAGTCCGACCAGACCATCCTCGTCTTCGACCTCGGCGGAGGCACCTTCGATGTGTCTGTGCTCGAGATCGGCGACGGCGTGTTCGAGGTCAAGTCGACCGCCGGCGACAACCACCTCGGCGGCGACAACTTCGACAAGGCGATCGTCGACTGGCTGGTGGCTGAGTTCAAGCGCTCGCAGGGCGATCGACCTGAGCAGCGACCCGATGGCGTTGCAGCGCCTGTACGAGGCTTCCGAGAAGGCGAAGATCGAGCTGTCGACCACCCAGGAGACGCAGATCAACCTGCCGTTCATCACCGCAGACGCGTCGGGGCCGAAGCACCTCGACACGCGACTCACCCGCGCGAAGCTCTCGGAGCTCACCTCTGCCCTGCTCGACCGCGTGGTCGCGCCCGTTCGCCAGTCGCTCGACGACGCCAAAGCAAAGGGCGTCAAGGAGATCGACCACGTCGTGCTCGTCGGCGGCATGACGCGCATGCCGGCGGTGCAGGAAAAGGTCAAAGAGCTGACCGGCTCCGAGCCCCATCGCGGCGTGAACCCCGATGAGGTGGTCGCGGTCGGCGCGGCTATCCAGGCCGGCGTGCTCGCCGGCGACGTCAAGGACGTGCTGCTGCTCGACGTGACGCCGCTGACCCTCGGCATCGAGACCAAGGGTGGCGTGATGACCAAGCTGATCGAGCGCAACACCACGATCCCCACACGCAAGGGCGAGGTCTTCTCGACCGCCGAGGACAACCAGCCCTCGGTCGAGATCCACGTGCTGCAGGGCGAGCGCGAGATGGCTCAGTACAACAAGTCGCTCGGCAAGTTCCAGCTCACCGGCATTCCGCCGGCGCCTCGCGGAATCCCGCAGATCGAGGTCGCCTTCGACATAGACGCGAACGGCATCCTCAACGTGTCCGCCAAGGATCTGGGCACGGGCAAGGAGCAGAAGATCGAGATCAAGGCAGGCTCGGGACTGTCCGACGACGAAATCAAGAACATGGTCTCCGACGCCGAGTCGCACGCCGAGGAGGATCGTCGCGCGCGCGAGCTCGCCGAGGCCCGCAACACAGCCGAGAACGCCGCCTACCAGGCCGAGAAACAGCTGGCCGAGCTGGGCGACCAGGTCGACGCTGACTCCAAGAGCCGTATCGAGGAGGCGATCAAGGCTGTCCGCGAGGTGCTCGAGTCTGAGGACGCGGCTGCGATCAACGAGAAGGCGGAGGCGCTGCAGACCGCGTTCCACGCGGTCTCCGAGGCGATGTACCAGCGCGCTCAAGAGCAGGCTGCGGCGTCCGGCAACGGAGCCTCGGCCGGCGACGGCGCGGCCTCCGCGGACGAGGAGGACGTCGTGGATGCCGAGGTAGTCGACGAGCCCAAGGCGTAGCGCGCGATGAGCGAGAGCAAGCCCTCGATCGAGCCCAACGGCGGCTCCCCGGACGCGCCCGCGTCCGGGGAGGGCGCCGAGGAGACACCCTTCGGCACACCGGGCGGCCCCGCTCGCGCGGGCAGCGAGCCCGAGCGCTCCGCATCAGGCGCGCAGGCGTCCAACGGCGTACCCGCCGGTGAGGAGGGCGCGACGGAGGTCGAGGGCGACCTCGATGAGCTGGTCAAGCGGGCGTCGCAGCGCGATGAGTACCTGGCGCTCGCCCAGCGCACGCAGGCCGACTTCGAGAACTACCGCAAGCGCGTCGCGCGCGAGTCTGCGGCGGCGCAGGAGCGAGGCGTCGCCTCACTCACAAAGGAGCTGCTGCCGGCGCTCGACAATCTCGATCGTGCGATCTCCGAAGGCAACGAGGACGATCCGCTGCTCGCGGGGGTACGCCTCGTGCGCTCGGAGCTCGCGGCTGCTCTCGCGCGCATGGGCATCGAGTCCTTCTCACCCGCCGGCGAGGAGTTCGACCCCTCGCTGCACGAGGCGGTCGCGACGGTGCCTGGGGTCGACGGCGGCTGCGCGAGCGGCACGGTGGTCGAGGTCTACCAGGACGGCTACAGGCTGGGCGAGAGCGTGATCCGTCCGGCGCGCGTGGTCGTCTCGGCGTAACCGCGAGGGCATCCGATGGCAGCTCGTCCCGACTACTACAAGACTCTGGGCGTCGAGAAGAAGGCCTCCGCCGAGGAGATCAAGAAGGCCTACCGCAAGCTCGCGCGCCGCTACCACCCCGATCGCAACCCCGACGACAACGAGGCCGAGTCGCGCTTCAAGGAGGTCTCCCAGGCCTACGATGTGCTCGGCGATCCCGAGAAGCGCAAGCAGTACGACAGCGGTAGCGGCCCGTTCGCCACGGGCGCGGGTCCCGGCGGCGGCTTCGGCGGCTTCGGCAACTTCGACTTCGAGGGCTCCTCGATGGGTGACATCCTGTCCAACCTGTTCGGCGGTGGCGGTGGCGGTGGCGCCGGCGCGCGCCGCGGTCGCGCGAGGCCGCGGCCCGAACGCGGCGCCGACCTCGAGGCGCAGGTCTCGCTCACCTTCGACCAGGCGATCTCAGGCGCGCAGGTGCCCCTGCAGGTGCCGATGCACACGACATGCCCCACCTGTCGCGGGACCGGGGCAAAGCCGGGCACCACGCCGGTGGTCTGCCCGCGCTGTGAAGGTCGCGGCATCGAGACGCAGGGCCAGGGGATGTTCTCGATCTCCCAGCCGTGCTCGCGCTGCGGCGGCTCGGGCACCGTGATCGAGGATCCGTGCCCCACCTGCCACGGCGCCGGCGCGGTGCGCACGGTCAAGCGCCTGCGCGTGAACGTCCCCGCCGGCGTGCGCGACGGCAGCCGCGTGCGCATCGCCGGAAAGGGCGAGCCGAGCCCGAGCGGCGGCCCGCCCGGAGACCTGTACCTGATCACGCACGTGGGTCCCTCGCCGGTGTTCACGCGCAAGGGAGAGAACCTCGAGGTGGAGGTCCCGTTGACGATCCCCGAGGCGGTGCGCGGAGCCGAGGTGCGCGTGCCCACGCTGAGCGGCTCGAAGACGCTGCGGGTGCGCCCCGGCACGACCCACGGAACGGTGCAGCGCCTGCGCGGCGAGGGGCCGCCAAAGCTCGGCGGCTCGGGAGCGCGCGGCGACATCCGCTACCGCTTCGTGATCGACGTGCCGGACAAGCTGAACTCCAAGCAGGAGCAGGCGGTGGACGCGCTCTCGCGCACGCTCGAGGGCGATCCGCGTGCGCGACTGTTTCCCAACGGCTCCTCGCCCGAGGGTGCGGCCTCCGCGGCGAGCGCGGCCGAGAGCTGATGGCATCGCGACCGCCCGGCAATCACTCCGCGGCGTCCCCCATCGGGGCGCGCCGCACCCGCCACATCGCGCGGGTCGAGCTCGAGAGCACCCGCGGCGTATTCATGATCTCGGTGGCGGCCGAGCTGGCGAACATGCATCCGCAGACGTTGCGCATGTACGAGGCGCGCGGGCTGATCGAGCCGAAGCGCTCGCCGAAGGGCACGCGCCTGTACTCGCAGGAGGACGTCGAGCGGCTCAAGCGCATCCAGGGGATGACCGCAGAGCTCGGCCTCAACCTCGCGGGCGTCGAGCGCGTGCTCAGCCTGGAGCAGGAGATCGAGCAGATGCACGCGCGCATCGAGGAGATCGAGCTGCAGGCGCTGCAGGCGCAGGTGCGCCTGGCCGAAGAGCTCGAGCAGGTGCGCCGCTCGTTCCGCGCCGAGCTCGTTCCCTACCGTGGCGGGGCGCTGGTGCGCGCAGCGGACGCGCGCCCGCTGCACAGACATTCGAAAAGGAGCAACGATGACGCCGCCTAGCGGAGGCACCCCGCAGACCCCGGGCGCCGGCGCGCAGCAGGAGGAGGAGCAGAGCCCGCTGCAGCGCTTCGGGCGCGACCTCACAGAGATGGCGGAGCAGGGCAAGCTCGACCCGGTGATCGGGCGCGACGATGAGATCCGCCGCGTGATCCAGGTGCTGAGCAGGCGCACGAAGAACAACCCCGTGCTGATCGGCGAGCCGGGCGTCGGCAAGACGGCGATCGTCGAGGGCCTGGCCCAGCGGATCGTCTCCAAAGACGTGCCCGAGTCGCTGCGCGACAGGCGCGTGATCGCGCTCGACATGGGCGCGCTGATCGCGGGCGCCGCCTACCGCGGCGAGTTCGAGGAACGCCTCAAGGGCGTGCTCAAGGAGGTCGTCGAGGGCGGCGACGTGATCCTGTTCCTCGACGAGCTGCACACCGTCGTCGGCGCGGGCGCCGCGCAGGGCTCCGTGGACGCCGCCAACCTGCTCAAGCCGATGCTCGCGCGCGGCGAACTGCGCTGTGTGGGAGCGACCACGCTGGATGAGTACCGCCAGTACATCGAGAAGGATGCGGCGCTCGAGCGGCGCTTCCAGCCGGTGATGGTGGGCGAGCCGAGCGTCGAGGACACGATTGCGATCCTGCGCGGCCTGAAGGAGCGCTACGAGGTTCACCACAAGGTGCGCATCCAGGACAGCGCGCTGATCGCGGCGGCGACGCTCTCGCACCGCTACATCGCCGACCGCTTCCTGCCCGACAAGGCGATCGACCTGATCGACGAGGCCGCCTCGAAGATCCGCATCGAGATCGACTCGATGCCGACCGAGATCGACGAGGTCGACCGCCGCATCATGCAGCTGGAGATCGAGCTGACCTCGCTTCGCAAGGAGAAGGACGCGGCCTCCAAGGAACGCCGCGCCGCGATCGAGTCAGAGCTCGAGGACCTGAAGGCGCGCTCGGCCGAGATGAAGGCCCAGTGGCAGGCCGAGAAGGACGCGATCCAGGGCGTCTCCGAGCTCAAGGAGCGCCTCGAGGCCGCCAAAGGCGAGGCCGAACGCGCCGAGCGCGAAGCCAACCTGCAGCGCGCCGCCGAGCTGCGCTACGGCGAGATCCCCGAGCTCGAACGCAAGCTCGCCGAATACGAAGCCAACGAGCGAGAGCGCGCCGAGAGCGGGGAGGACGGGGCGCACCCGATCTTCCTCAAAGAGGAGGTGGATGCCGACGATGTCGCCGAGGTGGTCGCGCGCTGGACCGGCATCCCGGTGAGCCGCCTGCTCGAGGGCGAAACGGAGAAGCTGCTGCACATGGAGGATCGCCTGCACGAACGCGTGGTGGGCCAGGACGAGGCGATCGAGGCGGTCGCCACAGCGCTGCGCCGATCTCGCGCCGGCCTGCAGGACCCGAACCGGCCGATCGGCAGCTTCCTGTTCCTCGGCCCTACCGGCGTCGGCAAGACCGAGCTCGCGCGTGCCCTGGCCGAGTTCATGTTCGACTCGCAGGACGCAATGGTGCGCATCGACATGTCCGAGTACATGGAGAAACACTCGGTCTCGCGCCTGGTCGGCGCGCCGCCGGGCTACGTCGGCTACGAAGAGGGCGGCCAGCTGACCGAGGCTGTGCGTCGTCGGCCCTACTCGGTGGTGCTGCTCGACGAGATCGAGAAGGCACACCCCGACGTGTTCAACACGCTGCTGCAGGTGATGGACGACGGGCGCCTGACCGACGGCCAGGGCCGCACCGTCGACTTCAAGAACACGGTGCTGATCATGACCTCGAACATCCCCGTCGGCGAAGGGCTTTCCGACTCGCAGGTGCGCGAGGCGCTGCTGCAGCACTTCAAGCCCGAGTTCATCAACCGGCTCGACGACATCGTGCGCTTCCACGCGCTCACCCGCGAGCAGCTCGCGGAGATCGTGGACCTTCAGGTCGCGCAGGTGACCCAGCGCGTGGCCGAGCGCGGCGTCACGCTCACGCTCACCGACGACGCGCGAACGCTGCTCGGCAACATGGGCTATGACCCCAACTACGGTGCGCGCCCGCTGCGACGCGTGATCCAGAAGCAGCTGATCGATCGGCTCGCGCTCGCGCTGCTGCAGGGCGAGGTGCACGCCGGCGACACGGTGAACGTGGACGTCTCCGGCGGCGAGCTCGTGCTAGAGCCTGGGGCGTCCGTCGGCGCCGCCGCGTAGTCGATCGCGCGAGGCTCACCCGTTCGCTGCAGGCTTCTCGCGCGATGCGCGGGGCGGATTACCCCAGCCTCGCAACGAGGCTGGGGTCCGCATCCGCCCGAGGCAGATGCTCAGTTGGAGGTGGCGTGCCCCCAGACCGCGCATTTGGATGAGATTCCTGAGACAACGTCGTCGAACCCGTAGGTGACCGAGACGACGTGCCCGTTCGAGGTCCCGAACTCTGCAGTGCCGGTGCCGTAGTTGCCTTTGCCGATCGACGCTCCGGTCGTCCCCAGGTTCACTTCGCGTCCCTGGGTCGCCCCTGTTTGGCCGTTCTCTTGCCAGACGAAGGTGTCTTGGGGGCTTGCGGGTCCCTTCGCGACGAGATCGTCTTCTGTGGCTTCGGGGCAGGAGTATTCGAGTGTCAGCCCCTGCTTGCTGTAGATCACGACGGGGGGCGCGCCGGGTTCGACCGTCGCGAATATCGAGTCGACCGATTGGCCGTTGATGGAACTCGCGTTCGGGTTGGGTGTGCCCGCCGCGCCCGTGGCTCCTGTCGCGCCGGCGGGTCCTTGAGCGCCCTGCGCGCCGTTAGCGCCTTTCGCCCCGGCGGGTCCGGTGATGTTCCAGGCGACCGTTTTCTGCCCTTTGTTGCAGTGCTTGCCCGCCTTCAGCAGTCTCAGCGCGCCTTCTTTGTTCACGCATGCCTGCAGCTTGCCGGCGCTTGAGAAACCGCCGGTGGCGGCGATCGCACCGCCGCTCATCGCGAACAGCAGCGCGAGCGTCGCCGCGACGTTGCCGTAACTGACATGTCTGCGCATTTCGTTACCCCCGGGTTGTTGGTGGGAAGTAGGCCACTCTAGCCGGGGGTCCCGGGAGAGGATCGGCATTTCGTCCACACCGGGCGTGCGCGTGGCCGGGCGGGATCAGGTAGAAGGCGGGTGCGCAAGCCGCGTACTGTTCACATCGATCACCGGAGGAGTCACCATGCCCACCTACATCATGCTCTCGACGCTGACGCCCGAGGGCGTGCAGACCGTGAAGAACAACCCTCAGCGGATCATGGAGGTCAACAAGGAGGTCGAGCAGCTCGGCGCGAGCGTCAAGGCGCAGTGGGCGACGCTCGGACACGTCGACTTCATCTCCGTGATCGAGGCCCCGGACGAGCGCACGATGGCGCGCATCTCGCTCGAGCTCGGCTCGCGCGGGACCGGCCGCTACGAGACGCTTGCCGCGATCCCGATCGAGGACTTCATCGCCTCGCTCTAGGGCGCCCTCCGCGGCGAGCAGCGGCGATCGCGCGCCCTTCTTCGGCGCAGTAGGCGATCGCCTGAAGCGTGGTTGCCGCGGCTTCCGGGTTGATCGCCGTGACCGTCCAGGCGGTGCCGCCTTCGCTCGCTTCGCTCGCTTCGATCTGCGGGCCGGCTTTGCCGACTTTGTAACCGCCGCTCACGACGCGCTCGCCCGTCGGGCATTCGGCCACCGAGCTGACCGGAGTCGCGCCGCCGCCGGGCAGTTCTTCTTCCGGTCCCGGTGCTTCTTCCAGTTCTGCCGGTTCGGGTGCCGCCCCTTCCCGCCCTTCAGGCCCTTCCGGTCCGGTCGGCCCTTCCGGACCCTGCGGTCCACGCGGCCCTTCCTTGCCGGTTAGGCCCGGGCCCCCGGCCGTCCCCTGCGGTCCCGCGGTGCCGGCCGGTCCGGTCGTGCCGGTCGCGCCGCGGTCGCCGCGTAGCTTGTCGAGCACCTTCGGGCTGATCTGCTTGGTCGAGGAGATCAGGTAGTGACCCGCGGCCAGCGCCCCGCCGCTCATCGCGAACAGCAGAGCGAGCGTCGTGGTGATGTTGGCGTAGGTGAAGTATTTGCGTGGGGGCTTGAACACCGGCACAGGCTAAGCGCCGTTCCGGCGGCTGCCACCGACGCAACAGACCTCGTATGCTGGGCGCGCATGCCGTCCTTCGACCGGGGGCCATACCGCCAGAAGGTGCCCGTCGCGCACCGCGCCGAGCACGCGATATGACGCACGCACGCGGCGGTGAGCGCAGCACCGAGCAGCCCTCGGCGCAGGAGGGCCGGCCCGCGGAGAGTCCCGGCATCTCGCTCGTACCGGAGCCCGTCGGGGAGTCCGAGGTGCAGGCCGAGTTCGATGAGATGGATGTCGACGCGCCGCGCGTCGGCATCGTGATGGGCTCGAAGAGCGACATGGACTCGATGCAGGCCGCCGCGCGCGAGCTCGAAGAGCGCCACATCCTGCACGAGGTGCGCGTCATGTCCGCGCATCGCGAACCCGACGTGGTGGCCGAATACGCGAAGAACGCGCGCATGCGAGGGCTGCGCGTGATCATCGCCGGGGCCGGCATCTCCGCTGCGCTGCCCGGGGCGGTTGCGGCGCACACCGAGCTCCCCGTGATCGGCGTGCCGCTGTCGGGTCGCCTGAGCGCAGCCGGAGGGCTCGACGCGATTCTCTCGATCGTCCAGATGCCGCCGGGCGTGCCCGTGGCGTGCGTAGGCCTTGACAACCCACGCAACGCAGCGATCCTCGCGGCGCAGATACTGGGTGCCTGAGCACAGGTGATCCCCCGCTACACCCGCCCCGCGCTCGGGAACCTGTGGACTGACGAGCAGCGCATGGAGAGCTGGCGCCAGGTGGAGGTGGCCGCCTGCGAAGAGCTTCCGGGCCTGCTCGGCGAGGATGGCCCGACCGAGCCGGAGCTGCAGGCGATCCGCGCGGCAAGCTTCAGCGTGGAGGCCGTGCAGCAGCGCGAGGCGCTCACCGACCACGACGTGGCGGCGTTCGTCGACGTCCTTGCCGTCTCGGCCGGCGAGGCCGGCCGCTGGGTCCACTACGGGCTGACCTCCTCTGATGTGCTCGACACCGCGCTCGCGCTGCAGCTGCGCGAGGTCGGCGAGGTGGTGCTTGCCGGTGCGCGCGAGCTCGTCGCCGCTTTCGCGCAGCGGGCGCGCGAGCACGCCGGCACGCTGTGCGTCGGAAGGACCCACGGCGTGCATGCGGAGCCGACGACCTTCGGAGTTAAGCTGGCCGGTTTCGCCTTCGAGGCGCACCGCAACCTCGAGCGACTCGAGCGCGCGTTCGCGCAAGCCGCGGTCGGAGCCGTGTCGGGCGCCGTCGGCACATACTCGGCTACCAGCCCCGAGTTCGAGGCGCGCGTGCTCACCCGCCTCGGCCTGGCGCGCGAGGACGTCTCCACGCAGGTCGTAGCGCGCGACCGCCACGCCGAGTTGCTCTGCGCGATCGCGCTTGCGGGCACAGGGCTCGAGCGCTTCGCGACCGAGGTCCGCCATCTCCAGCGCACAGAGGTGCGCGAGCTGCAGGAGCCGTTCACCGCCGGGCAGAAGGGCTCCTCCTCGATGCCGCACAAGCGCAACCCGATCAAGAGCGAGCAGATCGCCGGCCTCGCGCGGGTGTTGCGCGGCAACGCGCAGGCGGCGCTCGAGGACGTCGCGCTGTGGCACGAGCGCGACATCTCGCACTCGTCGGTCGAGCGCGTGATCCTGCCCGACTCCACGATCCTGCTCGACTACATGCAGCACCGCACGATCGCGCTCGTGCGCGGGATGCTCGTCGAGGAGGAGCGCATGCGCGCGAACCTCGAGCTCACGCATGGGGCGATCTTCTCCCAGGCGGTTCTGCTCGCGCTGGTGGAAGCGGGGAGCACGCGCGATGAGGCCTACCGCGTGGTCCAGGAGCTTGCGCAGCGCGCCTGGGACGAGGGCATCCCGCTGCGCGAGCTGCTCGCCTCCGACGAGCGCGCGGCCGGGCTGGAGCTGGAGCGGATATTCGACTACTCGAGCTTCCTGCGCCACACGCCCGAGATCATCGCGCGGCTCGATGAGATCGGCTGAGCGCGCCCGCCCGCGCTGGTAGCATCGCGGCGCGTGAGCGCCCTCGCCGATCTGCCCCTCTTCGCAAGCGGGAAGGTGCGCGAGATCTACGGCCTGGGCGCCGCCGGCAGCGGCGAGAAGGAGCCGGCGCGCCTGCTGATGGTGGCGAGCGACCGCATCTCCACCTACGACGCCGTGCACCCGACGCCGATCCCCGACAAGGGCAAGGTGCTCACCGGCCTGTCGGTGTTCTGGTTCCAGAAGACGCGTCACATCGTGGCCAACCACCTCATCTCTGCGTCCGCTGGTGTTCCCGCGCAGGTGCGAGGCCGCGCGCTGGTAGTGCGGCGCCTGCGCATGCTGCCGGTGGAGTGCGTCGTGCGCGGCTACATCACCGGCTCGGGGTGGAAGGACTACGAGTCCAGCGGCAGCGTCTCGGGGATCGAGCTGCCAAGCGGCCTGCTCGAGTCCGAGAAGCTGCCGCAGCCGATCTTCACACCCTCGACGAAGGCCGAGGAGGGCCATGACGAGGCGATCGACTTCGAGCGCGCCGCGCAGCTCGTGGGCGATGAGCAGCTGATGCGCCGCGTGGCCGACGTTTCGATCGCGCTGTACTCGTTCGCCGCCGAGCATGCGCGCGCGCGCGGCGTGATCCTGGCCGACACCAAGTTCGAGTTCGGCGTCGACGAGGACGGCGAGCTCGTGGTCGGCGACGAGGTGCTCACTCCCGACTCCTCCCGCTACTGGCCCGCGGACGGCTACGAGGTGGGACGCTCGCAGCCGAGCTTCGACAAGCAGTACGTTCGCGACTGGGCGAGCGCGAGCGGCTGGGACCGGCGGCCGCCCGCTCCCGCGATTCCCGAGGATGTGGTTGCGGGTACGCGTGCGCGCTACGTCGAGGCATACGAGCGCATAACCGGCGAGCCCTTCCAGGCGTGGCTCGACCGCGCCGGCGCGCAGGACGACGAGTGAGTGTGCACGGCGCGTGAGAGCGCGCGTCCTCATCCGGCCGAAGGCCGGGATCCTCGATCCGCAGGGCGAGGCCGTGCAGCGGGCGCTGCCCGCGCTCGGCTTCGATGGCGTGAAGCACGTGCACGTCGGACGGCTCGTCGAGCTCGACGTGCGTGATCCAGCCGAGCTCGAGCAGATGTGCGAGAAGCTGCTGGCCAACCCGCTGGTCGAGGATTACGAGGTGCAGCTGCTCGATGGCGGCTGAGCGCGGGTGAAGTTCGGCGTTCTGCAGTTTCCCGGCTCCTGCGATGAGATCGACGCGCTCGATGCTGTCGCACGCGTCGGCGACGCCGAGCTGATCTGGCATCGCGACCGCGACCTGCACGGAGCCGACGCGGTCGTCGTGCCGGGCGGCTTCTCCTTCGGCGACTACCTGCGGGCCGGGGCCATCGCGCGCTTTTCACCGGCGATGGAGTCGGTTATCGAGTTCGCCGCTGCGGGCGGTCTCGTGCTGGGGATATGCAACGGCTTTCAGGTGCTGTGCGAGGCGCATCTGCTGCCCGGTGCGTTGCTGCCGAACACGAACCTCCGCTTCACCTTCCGCCAGGTCTCGCTCGAGGTGGCGCGCGCCGACACGCCGTTCACAGGCGCGTGCAAGCCCGGTCGCGCGCTGAGCATCCCCGCCAAGCACTCATGGGGGCGCTACTACGCGCCGCGCGCCCAACTGAAGGAGCTCGAGCGCAGCGGTCAGATCGTGCTGCGCTACGCGTCGGGAGCGAACTTCAACGGCTCGGTGGCGGACATCGCTGGAGTATGCAACGAGGCGGGCAACGTGTTCGGCCTGATGCCGCATCCCGAGCACGCCGTCGAGCGGCTCACCGGCGGCTCGGCCGACGGTCTGCTCATCTTCGAGTCGATGCGCGCCGCGGTCGAGGGAGCGCATGCCTGACACCCACGACCGCTCGGTGCCCGCGGTGGGGCACGCGCTGCCCGGGCTCGAGGATGCGCTCGCGCTGGGGCTCACGCGTGCCGAGTACGAGCTCGTGTGCGAGAAGCAGGGCGCGCCGCCCAACGTGGTCGAGCTCGCGATGTACTCGCTGTTGTGGAGCGAGCACTGCGCATACAAGCATTCGCGCAAACTGCTGCGCACGCTGCCCACCGGCGGAGCGCATGTCGTCATGGGGCCCGGTGAGAACGCCGGCGCGGTCGACGTCGGCGATGGCCTGGTGTGCGCGTTCAAGGTCGAGTCGCACAACCACCCGAGCGCGGTCGAGCCCTTCCAGGGCGCCGCGACGGGGGTCGGCGGGATCCTGCGCGACATCTTTGCGATCGGCGCCCGCCCGATCGCGGTGCTCGACTCGCTGCGCTTCGGCGAGCTGGACGGCGCACGCTCGCGCTACCTGCTCGACGGCGCGGTGTCGGGCGTCGCGCATTACGGCAACTCGGTGGGAGTCCCGACGGTCGGCGGCGAGGTGTACTTCGAGGCGCCCTACGAGCACAACTGTCTGGTCAACGCGATGGCGCTCGGACTCGCGCGCCGAGAGTCGCTCGTGCGAAGCGCCGCAGCGGGCGAGGGCAACGCGCTGCTCCTGTTCGGCGCGGGCACCGGCCGGGACGGGATCGGCGGCGCCTCCGTGCTCGCCTCTGCGGAGCTCGCGGGCGCGGGCTCCTCCGAGCAGGACAAGCGCCCGACGGTCCAGGTGGGGGACCCCTTCGAGGGCAGCAAGCTGCTCGAGTGCTCACTCGAGCTGCTCGAGCGCGGGCTGTTGGTCTCGCTCCAGGACCTCGGCGCCGCGGGACTCACCTCCTCGGCCGCAGAGATGGCCGCCAAGGGGGAGGTGGGCGTGGACATCGATGTCGCCAAGGTGCCCCTGCGCGAGCCCGACATGGCGCCCTTCGAGATCATGGTGAGCGAGTCCCAGGAGCGCATGCTGTGCGTGGTCGAACCGGCGAATCTGGCGCGGGCGATCGAGGTGTGCGAAAAGTGGGAACTCGGCGCCGCTGCCATCGGAAGCGTCACGGGCACGCGGCGCATGCGCGTGTTCTGCGGCTCCGAGCTCGTCGGCGACATGCCGGTGAGCGCGCTCGTCGACGACTGTCCGCTGTACGAGTTGGCGCCGCAACGACCCGAGCAGGCGATCTATGCGCCCGCGCGCGCGACCTTGCCCGAGCAGGCCGGCGCACGCGAGGCGCTGCTGGCACTCCTCTCGAGCGCGAACCTCGTCTCGCGCAGGCCGCTGTTCGAGCGCTACGACGCGATCGTGCAGTCGCGCACCGTGCGCCGCCCCGAGCAGGCGGACGCCGCCGTGCTCGCCCTGCCGGGCGGCGCAGCGCTGGCTGTGAGCATCGACTGCAACGGCCGACGCGTTGCTGCCGACCCCTACCGCGGCACCGTCGCGGCGGTGCTGGAGTGCGCGGCGAATCTCGCGTGCGTCGGCGCCGAGCCTCTCGGAACGACCAACAACCTCAACTTCGGCAACCCCGAGAAGCCCCACATCGCTTGGCAGCTGACCGAGTCGGTACGCGGCCTGGGCGACGCCTGCAGGGCGCTCGAGGCGCCGATCGTGGGCGGCAACGTCTCGCTCTACAACGAGAGCGCCTCCGGTCCGATCTACCCGACGCCGGTGATCGGCATGGTCGGGCGGATGCCCGACGTGCGCCGCGCCGGGCGGCTGGGCTTCGCGCGTGCCGGCGATGAGATCTCGCTGGTCGGGCCGTTCCGCCCCTCTCTGCAGGCGAGCGAGCTGGCAAAGCTCCAGGGGCGCCCGCTGCCGGACGAGCTCGAGGAGCTCGACATCGCCGCTGTCGCCGCCGCGCAGGCCGCGGTGCGCGAGGCGGTGCGCGCCGGCGAGCTCACGAGCGTCCATGACATCGCGGAGGGCGGACTCGCGGTGGCCGTGGCCGAATGCTGCCTGGCGGGTGGAATCGGAGCCCGCGTTGCACTCGACGGCTCCCTTGAGGCGCTCTTCGGTGAGGCCTCGGGCGGGTTCATCGTCAGCGCTCCCCCGGAGGCGATCGCGGCGCTCGGCGAGCGCGTGCAAACCCGACGGCTCGGCGAGGTCGGCGGGGCATGGCTGGAGGTGGCGATTGCTGGGCCGGATGGCGAGGAGACCTTCGAGCTGTCGCTCGCGGAGCTGCATCCGGTGCGCGAGGCACCGTTGGAGCGCATCTTTGGTTGATAGCTTGTGAATGTGAGCACAACACGTGAGGGACCGCGTGATGAGTGCGGAGTGTTCGGGCTGTACGCGCCGGGGCACGAGGTGTCTCGCCTGTCCTACTTCGCGCTGTACGCGCTGCAGCACCGCGGCCAGGAGTCGGCGGGCATAGCCGCGGCAGACCGCGGCGGGCACATCGTCACGCGCCGCGAGCTCGGCCTCGTCAGCCAGGTGTTCACCGAGAACGACCTGCGCACGCTCGCCGGCGATCTCGCGATCGGGCACGTGCGCTACTCGACGACGGGCTCGAACGCGTGGGAGAACTCCCAGCCGGTGCAGCGCTCGGAGGGCATGGGCGGTTCACGCCGTGAGGTGGCGCTCGCGCACAACGGGAACCTGATCAACGCGCTCGAGCTGCACGCCGAGCTGCTCGAGAACGGCATCACCTTCAGCTCGACCTCCGACTCGGAGATCATCGCGGCCATGATCGCTACGCATCCCGCCGAGGACGTCGAGGACACGATCGCTGAGGTGCTGCCGCGCCTGCGTGGGGCATTCTCGATCGTCGCCATGACACGCGACCGGGTGGTCGCGTTCCGCGACCCGCACGGGCTGCGACCGCTGTCGATCGGCGTGCTCGAGGGCCGCGACGGCGCCGAGCAGCGCTACTGCGTGGCCAGCGAGTCGTGCGCATTCGACATCATCGGCGCGCGCTTCGAGCGCGATGTGCTGCCCGGCGAGCTCGTGACGCTCGGCGCCGACGGCCTCACCAGCCGCATGGTTGCTCCGGGCGCGAGACGCGCGTTCTGCATGTTCGAGTACATCTACTTCGCGCGCCCCGACTCGCGCATGAACGGCCAGGCGCTGCAGGTGGCGCGGGGGCGCATGGGCGAGATCCTGTGGCGCGAGGCCCCGGTCGACGCGGACCTGGTCATCGCGGTGCCCGACTCGGGCAACGCGGCCGCGCGCGGGCTCGCGCGCGCGGCGGGCCTGCCACAGGACGACGGATTCGTGAAGAACCGCTACGTGGCGCGCACGTTCATCCAGCCCGGCCAGCAGCTGCGCAAGCACGGCCTGCGGCTGAAGTTCAACCCGCTGCCCGAAGTGATCGCGGGCAAACGGCTGGTCGTCGTGGATGACTCGATCGTGCGCGGCAACACGACGCGCCAGATCGTCGAGATGCTGCGCGACGCGGGCGCCGCCGAGGTGCACATGCGGGTGTCGGCCCCTCCGATCAAGCACCCGTGTCACTACGGCATCGACATGTCCACGCGCGAGGAGATGATCGCGCACGGACGCACCACCGAGGAGGTTGCAGCGGAGCTCGGCTGCGACTCGCTCCACTACCTTTCGCTCGAGGGCGTCTATGAGGCCGTCCGGGCTGCGCCCGAGAGCCATTGCGACGCGTGCTTCACCGGCGTGTATCCCCTTGCCGGCAGCGATCGCGCCGCCGGCAAGTACTCGCTCGAGGAGGACGCCAAGACCTCGGAGTACCCGCTTCCGCTCGCGCAGGTCTAGCTGCCCGGCGCAAACACGCCGGTCCTAGCCGAGGTGGTCCTCTCGCGCGCCGGAAGCGTCGTTGTAGCGTTGTTGTAGGGCCGGCTGGAGATCAGGCCGCCGGACCGCTCACTGCGCACGGCGGCCGCGAGCGCGGCCACGATCAACAGGGCGACGGCAATGGCTGTGAACATGGATGTTCCTCTCGTTCGGCTCGCCGATGGGGGCGGCGAGACTGTTTGCCATTGAAGAACGTGTGTTCCCGTCTCTCTGTGAGGTGGATCACATTTGCTCATCCTCTGTATGAGCGCGGATGCGAGTCCGTCCGTGATACTGACCGGGAGATGCCCGAGGAGTCCACGACCCTCGACCCGGTGAGGCTTGCGCGACAGGGGTACGAGGCCATGAGTCGCGGTGACCTCGACGGGGTGATGAGCTTGTTTGCCGCCGACGCGGTTTATCTCGGGCACGGCGTCGTGCTTAGCGTCCTTCGGGAGGGCGGCCGCCTGGTCGGTGGCCAAGGTCGCGTCGAGCAGCGGGTGGCGCACCTCACCACATGGACGAACGGCAAAATCGAGTGGTTCAAGCACTACCCTGACCCAGACGAGGCTCGTGCCGCCGCCGAACGCCTCGCGCAGGAGCGAGCGTAATCTCACCGAGCCCGCTGCCCATCGCAGTGCTTGTGTCTGGCGCCGGCACCAACCTGCAGGCGCTGCTAGACACCGTGCATGGGCGCGAGGCGCTGGTCGTGGCGGTCGCCTCGAGCAACGGTGAGGCGCATGCGCTCGAGCGTGCGCAGGCGGCAGGTGTGCCCACCGGCGTGTTCGCCCGCGCCGACTACGGGAGTCGTAGCGAGCGCGACGAGGCGCTGGCCGACTGGCTGGTGGGACATGGGGCGCGTCTGGTCGTGCTGGCCGGCTACATGGAGCTGCTGGGAGAGGCGTTCCTCGACCGCTTTCCCGGCGCGGTGATCAACGTGCACCCCTCGCTGCTGCCTGCGTTTCCTGGGCTCGCCGCGATCGAGCAGGCGCTCTCCTACGGCGTGAAGGTGTTCGGCGTGACCGTGCACTTCGTCGACGCCGGCGTGGACTCCGGGCCGGTGATCCTGCAGCGCGCCGTCGAGCTGCCGAGCGCTCGCGAGTCGCAGGAGGTGCTCGCTGCGCTGCGCCCGCTCGAGCACGAGCTGCTGCCCAGCGCCGTGCGCATGTTCGCGTGTGGCGAGCTGCGCGCCGATCCGCACAACCCGCGACGTATCGCCACCGGCGGGAGCGACGGCTAGGCTCTCGTTGGTGAGCGCCGAGCACGAGCTGATGAGCCATGAGTCCCCCCAGGCGGATCGCCCGCCGCGCTTCAAGCGCAGCGGCGCCGTAGAGCGGGCGGCGCCGGGCGAGGTGCGGGTGCGCAGGGCGTTGCTGTCGGTGTTCGACAAGAGCGGCGTCGTCGAGCTGGCCCGCGGGCTCGAATCGCTCGGGGTCGAGATCGTCTCGACCGGCGGCACCGCCGCCGAGCTGATCGGCGATGGCGTCGCCGTGCGCGCGATCGAGGATTTCACCGGCTTCCCAGAGATCATGAACGGGCGGGTGAAGACGCTTCACCCGCGTCTCTACGCCGGTCTGCTCGCGCGCCGCGACGACGATGCGCATCTGCGGCAAGCGACCGAGCAGGGGATCGAGTCGATGGACCTCGTGTGCGTGAACCTGTACCCGTTCGAGCAGACCGTCGCCCGCGAGGGCGCGAGCGAGTCGGAGATCATCGAGAACATCGACATCGGTGGCCCGACAATGATCCGGGCCGCGGCGAAGAACGCGGCTTTTGCGGCGGTGCTCGTGGACCCCGCTGATTACGAGGCCGTGCTCGCGGAGCTGCGCGAGCACGACGGGCGTCTCTCGCTAAAGACGCGCGGGCGGCTCGCCGCCAAGGCGTTCGCCTGCACCGCACGCTACGACGCTGCCATCGCGGCCTGGCACGCGCAGCGCGTCTACGAGGGATTCCCGCCGAGTTGGAGCGACTCCTACGCGAAGATCAGCGACCTGCGCTACGGCGAGAACCCGCACCAGGCCGCAGCCTTCTACGCGCGCGTCGGCTCGCCCACGCATCTGCTCGCCGGCGTCACGCAGCTGCACGGGAAGGAGCTCTCGTTCAACAACCTGCTCGACCTCAGCGCCGCGCGCGAGCTGGTCGAGGAGTTCGACGGCCCCGCGTGCGTGATCGTCAAGCACAACAACCCGTGCGGCTGTGCGCTTGGCACGAGTGCCACCGAGTCCTACGAGCGCGCGTTCGCGTGCGACCCGAAGAGCGCCTACGGAGGCGTGATCGCGATCAACCGCCGTGTAGACCGCGCGTGCGCGAAGCTGATGAGCGAGCAGTTCATCGAGGTGCTGCTCGCCCCCGGCTTCGACGCCGACGCGCTCGAGCTGCTCGGAGAGAAAAAGAACGTGCGCCTGCTCGAGCTCGCCCAGTGGCCGGCGCCGGTGCGCGAGGTCGAAGGCAAGCCAGTGATCGGCGGTCAGCTCGTGCAGACGCATGACGTGATCACCGAGACGCGCGAGCAGATGCAGGTGACCAGCGCGCGGGCGCCGAGCGAGGCGGAGTGGACCGACATGCTGTTTGCGTGGACGGTCTGCCGGCACGTTCGCTCCAACGCGATCGTGCTCGCCGCCGGCGCCGCAACGATCGGCATCGGCGCAGGGCAGATGAGCAGGGTCGACGCCGTACGCATCGCCGTCGAGAAGGCGAGCGAGTTCCAGCCCCAGGCGCTCGCCGGCTGCTCGCTCGCCTCCGACGCCTACTTCCCCTTCGCGGACGGTCCCGAGCTCGCCATGCGGGCGGGCGTCAGCGCGATCATCCAGCCCGGCGGGTCCGTGCGCGACGCCGACGTTATCGCCGCGGTGGACGGCGCCGGCGTGGCGATGGTCGCGACGGGGCGCCGACACTTCCGCCACTAGCCGCAGGCCAGGCTGACCGGCGCTGGAGTGATCGTCGTGATCGCCCGCGTGAGCACGGCCACTTGCCGATCGCGTGATAACGTGATAGATCGTGACAGTACAAAGTTGTTTCACGATAGGAGTAGATATGTTTTCGCATGAAAGAACAAGCAGGCGCTGCGGACCGGCCCGCGAGGGCGCTCACCGCAGCCACCCGTTCGGGCCGGGAGAGTTCGGGGGTCCTCCATTCGGAGGCTTCGGCTTCGGCCCGCGTGGGCGCGGACGCGGACGCAAGGCTCGCCGCGGCGATATCCGCACGGCGGCGCTGTTGTTGCTCGTCGAGGAGCCGCGCAACGGCTACCAGATCATGCAGGAGGTAGAGGAGCGCAGCGACGGCGTGTGGCGCCCGAGCCCAGGCTCGGTGTATCCCGCGCTCGCACAGCTCGAGGACGAGGGCCTGATCCGCTCGACCGAGCAGGAGGGTCGCAAGCTGTTCGCGATCACCGACGAGGGTCGCAAGCTCGTACAGGAGCGCGGCTCGGACCGCCCCGCGCCGTGGGAGCAGATGAGCGGCGATGTCAGCAGCGAGATGCACGAGCTCGGCCGGCTGATGCGCGAGCTCGCCTCCGCCTTCGTGCAGGTGATGCGCACGGGCAGCCCCGAGCAGATCGCGAAGGCACGCGATGTGATCGCCGGAGCGCGCCGCGACCTCTACCGCATCCTTGCCGACGACGGCGAGGACGCTAGCGTGGAGGCGGACGCCTAGCGCCACGCCCCATGAGGACTCCCACCGCTACCGCCCCGGGGACGACATAGGGACAGTCAATCCCACAGCGCCTAATTCATATTGGACGCGAGGGATCAAACCAGGCAAGCTGCGGCTCACTCCGCACTCTGCGGGCCGGCGTCAGGAAACTGAGCCGGTCCGCTCCCTTTTCGGGCACGGGTTGTGGGTCCGTGGCGGCGGACGCGAGCGCCTGTGCAATCGCTTGGATCGGCCGCAGCTCGCGTGCACGAGCGGCCTTATAGGCGCAGGCTAATAGCTGCACCTGTAGTTCGTATTGGACTTCGCGCCTGCATACGGCGAAGCTGCAGCGCGGCCGAATGGAGCGGCCGCTGGAGCGACCAAGGAGGGGAAAAGCATTCCCGTGCTGCGAGCGTCGGGGCGAGCAGCCGGCCCGTCCAACATCTCGACGAGCCGCCGCGAGACGGGCAACACATACGTAAATAGGTAAATAGGAGACACGCATGTTCACTACGCTAAGGAGGCAGGCATGACCGCGAAGGGAATCCTGAAGGGGGTGCGGCTCGTTGTACCGATTCTCGCCACCGCCGCCGTGCTTGTCATGGCAGGTACCGCAAGCGCCGTTCCGACAACGATCTACGACAACATGCCGACCAAATTGCCGGGCAGCTATGCCTCTCTCGGCTATGAGTGCTGCCAGGTCTCGGAGTTCGGCGGCGAGGTGGAATTCAAAAAACCAGCGGTTGCTGGGAAAAGCTGGAAGAACCCGACGGTAAGCGCCGTTCTTGACGTTTGGGCATGTGAACAAGGGAACATCACCAACGAAAACTGCAAAACGGCGGCCGGCGCCAAGTTCGAATGGCCGATCACCTTCAGCCTGTACGAAGTCGGCCCAGGGAACACGGTGGGCTCAAAGATCGCGGCCGGGTCGACGGTGTTCAAAATACCCTACCGACCCTCGGTGACCCCGATCTGCAACACCACGCAGTATGAGAAGGGCGGCTGGTACGACAGGGCAGAAGGCACGTGCTACCACGGCAAAGCGACCAAGATCACGTTCCCGTTGAAACTCGCGAAACTGCCCGAAAAGGCGATCATCAGCATCGCCTACAACACAAGTGACTACGGCGCCCAGCCGCAGCACGCAGCGTGCCAGAGCACCGAAGCCGGGTGCCCGTACGACTCGCTCAATGTGGCGGTGCACCAGCCGGGCGAATCCGAAGCTGCGAACCCGCCGGCGGCAAACCAACTGGCGGTGGGCTCTGACCCGGACCTGAGCGAAGTGTTCATCGCTTCGACCTACTCGGCACTGTTCTGCTCGCCCGGGGTGGCCAACGGGACGTTTGGTCCGTCGGGACCCTGCTGGAACGAAGAACAGCCGGTGTTGAAGGTCACATCCGCGGCAGAAGGTTAGGAATCAAGACACACACGCCGGCAAGCTCGGCATCTGAGAGGGCCCTGCCACGGCAGGGCCCTCTCTCTTTCCGGCGGTAGGGGCAAGGCAGCGCGGTTGCGCGAGGGTCAGCGGAGACGATCGCGATCTCGCATGAGCGCCGCGCCACTCACGCGAGCGCCGGTGACGGCTCTCAGAGTGCCTTCGATGCGACGCCGAGCACGGGGTCCTGGTCGCCCTCTCGCGATGAGGCCTCAGCCAGGCGCATCGCCTCAGCGAGCTCGTCTGCTTTCGCCAGTGTGCGGCGTTCGCTGAGCGGCTGCAGCACGCCCCGCAAGGCGATCATCGCCCCGACCCAGCGCGGCGCCCAGATACGCGCGGAGCGTCGTTCGATCCCGCGCTCGATCGCGTCGACCGCGCATGAGAGCGGGGCCGGCCTCGTCATGAAGCCGGGCAGGCCCTTGCGCATGCCTTCAGTTGCAGACTCCGCGAAGCTCGCGCGCACGAGGTCGGTGTCGATGAAGCCGAAGTACGCGCAGCCCACGCTCACGCCGCTCGGGGCGCTCTCCATGCGCAGCGCGTCCGTGAGTGCCTCCACACCCGCCTTTGCCGCCGTGTAGGGCCCCATCAGCGGAGCGTGTGTCACGGCTGCGAGCGAGGCGATGTTGAGCAGGTAGCCGCGTGTCTTTGTCAGCTCGGCGATGACCGCGCGGTCGGTACGCCAGACGCCAAGCAGGTTCACCGCGAGCGTGCGCTCGACCTGATCGACCGGGCCGGTGGCCAGCGGGCTCGTGAACGCGATCCCCGCGTTCGCCACGACCACGTCGATCGAGCCGAAGCGCTCGACCGTCGCGCGCACCGCCTGCTCGAGCGCCTGCGGGTCGGTCACGTCCGCCTCGAAGTACGCGGCCCGCTCGCCCAGCCTCTGAGCGTTCTCACTCAGGCGCTGCGGCTCGAGGCCGACGAGCGCAACGTTCGCGCCCCTGGCGTGCATGCGCTCGGCGGTCGCTGCGCCGATCCCGCGGGCGGCGCCGGTGATGAGGACGGTTCGTCCCCGCACCTCGTAGGGCACGCCGCGCTCGCCGGCGGCCGGCGGACCCCCGTTGTGCGAGCTCGCGGGCGAGGACATGCGCTAACCCTACCGTTGCTCCGCGGCCGTGGTAGGGTCGCCGCGATGTGCAGGAGAGGGCCATTTCGCGCAGCCGCCGCCAGCGGGCGCCATGACTGATCCGGGCGCGCTCGATGCCACCGGCCAGGCGCAGCTCGTACGCGCCGGTGAGATCTCCGCCGCCGAGCTGGTCGAGGGGGCGATTCGCAGGATCGAGGCGCTCAACCCGCAGCTGAACGCGGTCATCCACGACCTGTCCGAGAAGGCGATCGCGGCTGCCGCGGGACCGCTGCCCGATGGCCCCTTCACCGGCGTGCCGATGCTGCTCAAGGATCTCGCGTGCCACTCCGCCGGCGACCCGTTCCACGAGGGCATGGCGTTCCTCAAGCGCCTGCAGTGGTGCGAAGCGCAGGACACGCATCTCGCCGCCGCCTTCCGCCGCGCGGGGTTCGTGTTCGTGGGAAAGACCAACACGCCCGAGCTCGGCATCCTGCCCACGACCGAGCCCGCGGCCTACGGCGCCACGCACAACCCGTGGGACCTGACTCGCTCGCCGGGCGGTTCGAGTGGAGGCTCAGCAGCGGCGGTTGCCGCCGGACTCGTGCCACTCGCGCACGCCAACGACGGCGGCGGCTCGATTCGCATCCCCGCAAGCCACTGCGGACTCGTGGGGCTCAAGCCCTCGCGCGCACGCGTATCGCTCGCCCCGGACTTCGGCGACGTGATCTCAGGGCTCGTGATCGAGCACGTCGTGTCTCGCTCCCTGCGCGACAGCGCAGCCGTGCTGGACGCGATCTGCGGCGCAACGCCCGGCGACCCCTACGCTGCGCCCGCCCGCGAGCGCCCCTACCTGGAGGAGCTCGCCGCCGAGCCCGGCACGCTGCGCATCGGCCTGATGACCGCGCCGCCGGGAGCTCAGTTCGCGACCGATCCCGAGTGCGTTGCCGCCGCCAACGCCGCCGCGAGCGCGCTCGAGCAGCTCGGCCACCACGTCGAGCCGGCCTACCCCAGCGCTGTCGATGACCCCGAGTACATCGCTACCTTCCTCGTGCGCTGGACCGCCGGGATCGCCTGGAACCTCAAATACTGGGAAGCCAAGACGGGGCAGGCGATCACCGCCGCGGATGTGGAGCCGAGCACCTGGGCGCTGGCCGAGCTCGGCCGCTCGCACGCCGCACCCGACTACCTGCGCGCCGTCGAGTTCCACCAGCACACCACGCGACGCATCGCCGAGTGGTGGCAGGAGTTCGACCTGCTGCTCACGCCCACCACCGGCGAGCCGGCCACGCCGCTCGGCACGTTCGACCCGCCGCCCAACGAACCCGTCGCGCCGATCCTGCGCTCGGTGCCGCTGGCAACATTCACGGCGGTCTTCAACGCCACCGGCCAGCCGGCGATCTCGCTGCCCGTGCACTGGACCGCCGGGGGGCTGCCCGTCGGCGCGCAGCTCGTGGCCGCCTACGGTCGCGAGGACCAGCTGATCCGGGTGGCGGCGCAGCTCGAGCAGGTGTGCGCGTGGGGCGAGCGCCGGCCCGAGCTCGCAGGCGCCCCGGCGCCGAGCTGAGGATCGGTCAGTCGAGGATCGCCGCCGGCTCAGCCGCGGGTGACGGCTCGACCAGCGGCTGTGCGCCGGGCTGCGCTGTAGCGGCGGCCGCTCGGGGCTGGGCGGGCAGCAGCGCGAAGGCCATGATCGCGCCCGCGCCCGCGACGCACGCGGCGAGGATGTTGGCTGCGCTGAAGCCGTCGAAGAATGCGGCGATGGTGGCGCTGTGGATCACCGCGCCGAGCCCTGGGTGCCCCGCGTGCACCGCCCCGGCAGCGAGCGCGAGCGCCGCGCCCGCCGATTCGCGCGCGGCGTGGAGCGTGCTTCCGTGCAGCGCCGCGGGCAGCGCCTGACCGAGCTTGCTCGAGTACAGCGAGGCGTACACGCTGCCGATGACCGCGACGCCGAGCGTGCCGCCGAGCAGCCGCGTGGAGTCGTTGACCGCCGAGCCGACGCCCGCCTTTTCGCGCGGCACAACACCCATGATCGCCTCGGTCGCGGGGGCGCTCGTGAAGCCCATGCCGGTGCCGAAGATCACCATCTGCGTGGCGATGATCGCGTAGCTCGTGCCGGCGCCGGCGGCGGAGACCCACGCGTAGAAGCCACACATCATCAGCAGCCCCGTGCCGACGGTGAGCTTCGTGCCGAAGCTCACCGCGAGCCTCGTGCCGAGCACAGAGCCGACGCCCACGCAGGTCGCCACCGGCAGCAGGTGCAGCCCCGCGGAGAAGGGGCTGTAGTGCTTGAAGAACTGGAAGTACTGCGTGATCAGGAAGATGAAGCCGAACAGCGCGAAGAACGCGATCGTGATCGCGCCGCTCGCCGCGGTGAAGCGTGGGTTGCGGAACAGTCCGACGTCCAGCATCGGCTCGCGCACGCGCCGCTCCCAGACCACGAACGCGCCGAACAGGAGCACGGCCAGCGCGAAGCCGGCGAGGCTGCGCGCGCTGCTCCAGCCGTGGTCCGGCGCCTCGATGATCGTGAAGATCAACAGCGCCATCGCCGCGCAAGACAGCCCGAGGCCCGTGCGATCGAGCCTGCCGGCGTGCACGTCGCGCGAGCTCGGCACGCTCACCGCCACACTCGCCGCCGCGAGCGCCGCGACGGGCACGATCGCGAAGAAGATGCTGCTCCAGGAGAAGCGCTCGAGCAGCCAGCCGCCGACGATCGGTCCGGTGGCTATTGCGATGCCGGCGGTCGCGCCCCACAGCCCGATCGCGCGAGCGCGCTCGGTGCGCTCGACAAAGACGTTGGAGATGATCGAAAGCGTCGAGGGAAACACCATCGCGGCTCCCAGGCCCATCACGCAGCGGGCCGCGATCAGCTCGCCCGGCGTGCTCATCAGCCCTCCGGCGAAGCTCGCCAGGCCGAACACCGCGAGCCCGCCGAGCAGCATGCCCTTGCGCCCTAGGCGGTCCGAGAGGCTGCCGGCGGCGAGCAGCAGCGCGGCGAATACGAGGTTGTACGCGTCAACCACCCATTGCAGCTGGCTGTTGGACGCGTGCAGCTCGCGCACGAGGGTCGGCAGAGCGACGTTCACGATCGTCGTGTCGAGGTTGACCGCGTAGGCCGCGAGCAGGAGCGAGACGAGGATCAGCGGGCGACTGCGCATGCCGGCAGGTTTCTAAACCATCTAGACAAGGAAGTCAAGTGATCAGACAATCCGCTCAAGCAACGGGTACACTGGCGAGAACGGCTGCCGCAGCGGGGTGCTCCCGCGAGCGCGGGCGTGGGCAAGATAAGTGCGCTCCTACTCCCAATACTGCTCGCTCGCCAAGTCGCTCGACGTGCTCGGCGAGCGCTGGACGCTTCTGATCCTGCGCGAGCTCTTGCTGCGAGGCCCCTGTCGCTACACCGACCTGCGCGATGGGCTGCCCGGCATCGCCACGAACCTGCTGGCCGACCGTCTGCGCACGCTCGAGGCGGCCGGGGTGGTTGCGCGCGAGGAGGCTCCGCCGCCGGTTGCCACGACGCTGTTCAGTCTCACGCCGCGTGGCGAAGAGCTTCGCGGCGCATTGCTCGAGCTCGCCCGCTGGGGGATCCCGCTGATGGAAGAGGGTCCCGCGCCGGGCGACGTCTTTCGCGAGGGCTGGATGGCGCTGCTCGTGCAGATCTCCCTGGCAGACAGCGAGCCCGATGCGGCGCCGGTGGCGATCGAGGTTCGCACCGGCGGCGAGCCGATCGTGATCGAGAGCTCGGCCGGCGCGATCGGCGTGCGTCGGGGCAGCGCCGGCGATGCCGCGGACGCCGTCTTGAGCGGGCCGCCCGCGCTCGTGCTCGGTGTGCTCAGCGGGCGCATCGGCCTGGACGCAGGCGAAGAACGCGGCCTGAAGCTCGAGGGCAACCGCAGCGCCGTCTTCCGCCTGCTGCCCGAGCCCGCAGCGGTCACCTAGCCGCTCATCGTCTCGGCGCTCCGCCGTTGCGCTGCTCCCAGGCCAGCACCATCGCGATGCGCTGGGTTATCGAAGGGTGGTTGGCGTAGAGCACGTAGGACCAGGTGGGCGGATCGGGGTCCTCGCGGCTGGTGGTCGCCAGCTTCTCGAACAGCGAGGTGGCCACACGCGGTGCGTGCGTGGCCTTGAGCGCGGACCAGTCGGCCTCGGCCTCCTCGTGGCGCGAGACGATGTTGAACAGCGGCAATGTCAGCAGCTCGAGCGCCACGAACGCGAACAGCGCGAGCGGAACCGCCTCGGGACGAGCCAGGCCACCGCGCCGGCGCGTGAGGCGTGCGACCAGTGCGGTCGCGGGGAGTAGGAAGAGCGCCAGCCAGCCCACACGCTTGAGCTGGTGTTTGTGCGCGATGTGGCCGAGCTCGTGGGCGATCACCACGTCGATTTCACGCCGGCTGAAGCGCCCGTCGAGCAGCGTGTCCCACAGGATCACGCGGCGCGTAGGGCCGAACCCGACCGACTCGGCGTTGGGCGCCGCGACCCTGCGGTGCGTTTCCTGGGCCAGTACTTTCGTGCCCGGTACCCCCTCCTTTACGCCGAGCGTCTGCGCGTCCGCCGCAAGCGCCGCGCTTTCGAGCGATCTGGTGTTCGGGACGAGGTACACGCTGAGGAACGTGGACAGCAGCGCGAGCGCCGCGAACACGGGCGCCGCGAGCGCCCACCACCAGCGCCGTGCCACGCCCGCGAGTGCCATCGCCACGAGCAGGGCGAAGGACACGTACAGAAACGTGCCGCCAAGCGCGAGGAAGCCTTCGATCAGGGACGCCACATAGCCCTGGCGGGAGACGCCGTGGCGGCGCTCCCACCACACCGCTGCCAGGTCGAAGGGGATCTCGGCCAGCCATACGAGCGCGAAGCCGATCATGCCGAGCAGCATCCCCGTGCCGATGCGTCCCGCGGCCGACTCGCGCATGAAGCGGTGCCCCCGCTGCGCGTACAGCGCGAGCACGGCCAGCAGCGTGACGCTCGCGAGCACGCTGTCGATGTCGAGGAAGCGCTCGTATGAAGAGCTGCTCGCGAGGAACGAGGAGCTGAACAGCCCGTTCGGGCGCAGGCCGCTGAGGTGAAGGCCGGCGGGCACGCTCGAGCGCCACAGCGCGTGCGCCGCCAGCGCCCACAGCGCGGCGCATGCGAACCCGATCAGCGCAATGCGCGCTCGGCGCACGGCCCGGTGTACGGGTAGGCGTCGGTGAGCAGCAGCACGTAGCCGCTGAGCTGCGTGTCGTAGCGGAGCGCCTGCACCGCGGCGCGTCGCAACGAGTGTGGTACCCGTCCGGTCGCGAGCGCCACGAACCAGCCCAGGAACGCTGTCACGGTCAGCAGCGAGCCGTAGGCAGACTCCATGATCGCGGCTGGTATCGCGAGCACGATGCGAAAGCCCACGATCCAGCGGTTCTGGCGCTCCGCGGCCCCGATCCGCGCTTCGATCGGATAGCTCCCGACCTCTCCGGCGAAGCCCGGAAACGGATTCGCCACCAGATACAGGAACGCGTACACGTGCACGCGGTAGCGCACGTACGCCGAGAGGAAGCGGTGCAGGCCAGCCGGTGTGCGAGCGGTGAAGAGGGTCGCGAACCAGCTCGCGATCACGGCTAGCAGTGTGAGGATCGACCACAGGAGCAGCCACACGAGGTGGGGTAGGGCGAGCAGCAGCCGGAAGAACACCGTCAGCCGCGAGCGGCCGAGCTCGTCGTCGTTCTCGAGCATGATCGGATCCTCGCGCGCAGGCAGCTCACCGAGCACCGAGGCCGGGTCGGGGCTCGGGTAGCGGGCTGTGAGCAGGAACAAATAGGACCACAGCTGTGCCCCGAAGCCGAGAGCCCACACCACCGCGTCGCGCAGGCCGCGCGGCATCCGGCCGCGTGCGAGGATTGCAAACCACCCGAGGAACGAGGCTGCGTAGAGCAACGCCCCCCCGCCCGAGAAGCTGAAGTTTTTGTCGCTGCTCGAGCCCGACTGCTGGAATCCGGCCGAGTTCACGAGCGCGATGCCGAGGATCAGGGCCGGGATCACGAGCACCAGCCTGAAACCCACGCCCCAGCGGTTCTGTGTCTCCGGTGGAGCGATCTCGACGTCAACGGGATAGCCCGGCCGGCCATCGAACGGGGGGTACGGGTTCGCCGCCAGGTGCAGGTAGGAGTAGGCCTGTGTCACATAGCGCACGTACAGCGCGAGGAAGTTGTGCAGGCGCGCCGGCGAGCGGCCCGTGAACAGCGTCGCAAACCAGCTGGCAATCGCTGCGACGAACGCTGCTATGCCCCACAGCGCGATCCAGATCGCGTGCGGGATGAACAGCAGCAGCCTGAAGAAAGTCGTGAGGCGCGAGCGCTCCAGGTCATCGCTGACGGTGAAGCGGACCGGTCCAGCCGGGCCCCGCGGCGGCGGGCTGCCCGCCTCGAATGGGTTGCCCGGCTCGAGTCCGCCGCCGGGCTCCAGTTCGCCGCCGGGCTCAAGTTCGCCGCCGGGCTGCCCGCTCTCGGGCTCCTGCTCGTGATTCGGTGGCTCGCTCACGCGCTCCTCCTGCGACGGCTGGACGCCGGGCTGCGTCGGGCGCCGCCCGCCCGGGCAAGGATTGGATTACTCGAATAGTCCTACCCGATGGACTGGACGTTCACGCTCAGCGCTTCGGCTCGTAGACGAGAATCGTGCACTCGCCGGCCGGTTTGGAGTCGGTCATTCGCAGGGCCGTCACGCTGGGGCTCTCGCTGAACAGCCGCTTGCCGCTCCCGAGGATCACTTGGAAGACCATCAGCCGCAGCTCGTCAACGAGTTCGTTCGCGAGCAGCGTGTTCACGAGCAGTCCGCTTCCGGCCACGAGGATGTCCTCGCCGGGCACGCGCTTGAGCGCGGACACCGCCTCGGGGATGGGGCCGGAGAGCACGGTCGAGTTGCTCCAGTCGGCGTCCTGCAGCGTGCTCGAGACCACGTACTTGGGCATCGAGTTCATCTTCTCGGCGAAGCCGATCGGGTCGCTTCTCTGCGGCCAGGCCGCGGCGAAGCCCTCGTAGGTGACGCGGCCGAGCAGCAGCGCTCCTGCGTTCAGCGTCTCCTCGAGCTTGAACCTGTCGCCCTCGGCGCCGCGCTCGAAGGCAAACGCCCAGCCCCCGTGCTCGAAATCCTCGGCGCCGCCTGGGTCCTCCATCACGCCGTCCACCGTCACGAACTCCGACACCACGAGCCTGCTCATCGATCTTCTCCTCTCTCGCTTGGCACTTTCGCTATCGACGCGGCTGGCCGCCGGCAATCATCGTCGCGATCGCAGGTCGCGGTCACGTGCGCCCGAGGGCACCTCCTCACCATCGCGAGCTCCGGCACAATTGGCGGATCGAGGAGCTTCTCGCAGAGCAGATCCGCTACTACCGCGCGAGAGCGGGCGAGTATGACGAGTGGTGGGAGCGCCGCGGCCGCTATGACCGAGGCGCCGAGGCGAACACGGCGTGGTTCGAGGAGGCAGGGGTGGTGCGGGATGCGCTCGAGCGCTTCGGGCCGCGCGGGCGCGTGCTCGAGCTCGCCTGCGGGACCGGTATCTGGACCCAGCAGCTCGCCGCGCAGGCCGAGAGCGTGACCGCGCTCGACGCCTCGCCGGAGGCGCTCGCCATCTGCCGCGCGCGCGTGAGCGAGCCCAACGTGAGCTACGTGACGGCGGACCTCTTTGAGTGGCAGCCGCAAGAGCGCTACGACGCCTGCTTCTTCGGCTTCTGGCTCTCGCACGTCCCGCGCGAGCGCTGGCAGGCGTTCTGGCAGATGCTCGTGTGCGCGCTCTCGCCGCGCGGGCGCGCGTTCTTCGTGGACAGCGCCCGCAGCCATCTCGCCTCCGCCGCCGATCACTCGCTTCCCGAGCTCGGCGAGCAGACGATGCTGCGACGCCTCTCCGACGCGCGCGAGTACACGATCGTCAAGCACTGGTTCGAGCCGGATGCGTTGCAGCAGTGCCTGGCCCTGACAGGCTGGGACGTCGAGGTGCGGGCCACACCGACGTTCTTCGTCTACGGGCAGGGCCAGCCGGCCGTGCGGTGAAGCGCGGCGGGCTAAGCCACCCGCGTTCGCAAGCGCAGTCGCGGCGGCAGCCGCCCATCGGTCGACAGCCAGGAGCCGGCGAGGATCAGCAGCAGGCCGGCGACCGCTCCGGCCCCCGGTTGCTCTCCGAGCAGCGCCACGCCCGCGGCGACCGCGACAACGGGGTTGAGGTAGGTGATCACCGAGGCGCGCCCGGGCCCTGCCTCGCGGATGAGCGCGCTGTAGACCACGAACGCGAGCGCCGTGCACACGAGGCCGAGCACGGCGATCGCGGCAAACGCCCCGACGCTCGGGCTCGAGGAGGGTGCGCTCAGCGCAGCCGCCGGCGCGAGTAGCAGCGAGGCGAACGCGAGGCTCGATCCCATCGTCGCACGCGCGTCGAGATCGGCCAGGCGATGCTTGAGGATCAACGGGCCGAGCGCGTAGCCGACGGCAGCCGCGAGGATCGCGAGCGCGCCCAGCAGCTCGCGCGGTCGCCCCGAGACGTCGATGCCGACAAGCGCCACCACGCCGGCGAAGCCCACCAGAAGGCCGGCCATCCGCACGGTGGTCGGGCGCTCGCCGTCGTCGAAGCAGATCGCGAGCAGCGCCATGATGATCGGCATCGACGCGATCAGGATCGCGGCAAGCGATGACGCGACGCGCTGCTCGCCGAGCGCGATCAGCGGGAAGGGGATCGCCATCTCGACGAGCCCGAACGCCGCGACCCAGAGCAGGCGGCCGCGCAGCGAGCGCAGCACGCCGGCCCGCTGCGCGAGCGCAAGCAGCACAACGGCGGCGAGCGCGCTCCGCAGGAAGGCCACGCTCGCCGGGGGCGCGCCGCCATTCAGCGCGATCTTGATGAACAGATAGGGCACCCCCCAGATCGTCGACATCGCAAAGAACGCAACCCAGGCGCGCGGGCTCATGCGGGCGAGAATGACACACCAGACGAGCTGTCCCGCACGCCGACATCCCCCGCGCCGTGGGGCGGCTCAGGCGAGGCCGAGCAGCCCTGGCAGCTCTTCCAGGGCGGGCAGTACCTCGGCTCCCGCTCGGCGCAGCTCGAGCTCGTCGCTGTCGGCGACGTAACCGAGCACGCGCATCCCCGCCGCCACGCCGGCGGTCACGCCCGAGGGCGTGTCCTCGACAACGACGCAGCGGGCCGGCTTCGCTTCCATGCTCGCCGCCGCGTGCAGGAAGAGGTCGGGCTGCGGCTTGCCTTGAGCGACCGAGTAGGCCGAGAAGAGCGCGTCGGGCGCGAACAGGTGCCGAAGCCCGGTGATGCCGAGCGACAGGCGCGTCTTCTCGAGCTTGCCCTGGGAGGCGACGCACACGCGCACCCCCGCGGTGGCGATGCGGTTCACCGCTCCGGCGGCGCCTGCGATCGGCTGAAGCTCGAGGCGGAACGCCTCGTCACGGTGGCGCTCGTAGTCGGCGATCCAGTTCGCTGGGAGCGCTCGCCCGAGTCGCAGCTCGGCTTGCGCGAGCACCTCATCGAGCATGAGCCCCTGGTATTCGCTGCGCGCCTGCTCGAGCGTGGTTGTGAGCCCCTGCGCGGTAAGGGCCCGCGCAAGCACGCCGCACGAGATCGGCTCGCTGTCGACGAGCACTCCGTCGCAGTCGAAGATGACAAGCTCGAGGTCGCCCACGACGCAGCTGCTCTCCTCGAACGCGCCGTTCGCGACGCGGCCGCTCAGAGCGAGCGCAGGAAGTCGCGCAGCGCCGGGTTCACGATCTCTGCATGAGTGAGGTTGGCAGCGTGCGGCGCCCCCTCGACGCGAACAACGCCCGCACATCCCGAGAGCCCCCGGCAGAGCTCCTCCGCACGTTCGATCGGGATCGACGCGTCGGCGGTGCCGTGGAAGACGATCGCGGGGCACGTGATCTCGGCGAGGCGATCTGTGATGTCGTCGCGGCCGAGCAGGCAGTCACCGGGTGCGCCGAGCGTCTCGGGCGCGAGCTTGCGCCACTTGGCGATCCAGATTGCGTCCAGATCGGGATCGCCGATGATGAGGCTGGCGATCGCGTTGGCCAGCTCGTCGACGGGCCCGACCTGCAGCCAGGTCTGCTGCATCTGGCGGTAGGCCGGAAGGCGCTCGGGGTCCTCGACACCGGATTGCGTGTCGATCAGGACCAGCGCGCTCACCCGCTCTGGCGAGAGCAGGGCCGCGCGCAGGGAGAGGAATCCTCCCTGCGACATGCCGCCGAGCACCGCGCGATCGATGTCGAGGTGATCGAGCAGGCCGAGACAGTCGCGCGCCGAATCCCAGTAGGTGAACGGCTCCCCGTCGAACTCGGTCTCACCGAAGCCGCGCTCGTCCCACGTGATCACGCGGAACTCGTCGCCCAGCGCCCGCACCTGCGGCTCGAACATCTCACGGTCCATCAGAAAGCCGTGCGAGAGGACCAGCGGAGGGCCGGCCGCACCACTGTCCTCGTAGCGGATGCGCTGACCGTTGATGTCGGCAAACGGCAAGAGTGGTCTCCTTGTGGGTGCGAGTCTAGCCGCGCGAGCGACTCGGTGGGAGCGGGGGGGGCGTGCGGGCTTAGGCGCGCCTGAGACCCGCCGCGACCAGCGCGCCCGCGGCGGGCGCGGCGAGATCGGCGAGCGCCCCCTGCAGGCGGTCACCGGCGAGCTCGAAGGCCTTCGCGGCGAGCTGTGCCGCGGACACCGGCCACGCCGGCGACCCCGGGGGCGAGGGCACTCGAGCAACCTCGATCCCGGCTGCCGAGAGGACCGCTCCGAACTGCGGGAGGGACTCCTCGATGGCCACGCTCACGAGCCGCGATTCGTCGCGGGTGACCGCGTCGATCGCCGCGAAGTCGCCAACTCGCGGGCGACCGTGCGCGAGCGTGTGAGCGACGCAGTACTGGATCGAGAACTTGGCCGATATGCCGTCGCTCGCGAGATCCACGTTGGCGGCCTGGCGAGCGACCGGGTGCACGCACACCTCGACTTCACCGTCGCGGATCCCGCGCTCGCGCGCCTGCGCCGCGGCCTCGATCGGCGAGTGCGTGCCGAGGCAACTCGCGTACAGCTTGATCCAGTTGCGCTCGATCGCCCGTGTCTCGCCCGTGGCTGCGTGGGGGCCGCGCGCGTTCGGCCAGTGCGCGCCGAGCACTCCCTCGAAGCCGAGCGTGCCGTGCACCGCGCGCGGGTCGACGCCTGCCCCGGCGCGAGCGAGCAGCGCCCCCTGCACGCCGGCGGCGGCCGCCAGGCCGACCTGGATCGCCTTGCCGTCGGAGCCGAAGGCGCCGCGCGTGCCGCCGGCGCGCAACAGCGAGATGGCGAGCGCGTTCTCCCGCTGTGCCGCGGTCAGCTCGAGCAGGCCGGCCGCCGCGACAGCCGCGCCAAGCGGGCCGCATACAGCGGTGGGGTGCCAGCCTCGCTCATACAGCGCCGGGTGGTTGGCGGCGGCGAGCGTCGCCATCGCCTCGAAGCCCTCCGCGTATGCATCGAGCGCCGCACCGAGCGAGAGCCCGAGATGCGCAGCCAGCACGAGCGCAGCGGGTGCGCAGGCCGCGCTGACGTGCGCGACGCCCTCAGCGAACGTATCGTCGAAGTCGAGCGCGTGACCGGCCGTGGCGGCGAAGGCGACGTCGGCGAGCAGGTCATCGCCCGACGCGCGCACAGCCGCGGCGGCGCGCTCGTTTGCTCCGGCGCAGGCACACGCGAGCCAATCGGTGAGCGCGGTGAGGTAGGGCTCGCGATCGGCGGCGCTAGTCGTGACGCGGTCGAACATTGAGCGGTATTCTCGTGCCCTATCGCTACGACTTGAAGGAGGCTGGGTGAGGATGGAGTCTCGACGCTTTCTTGGCACCTTCGTTGTGGTTCTGTGCGCGGCGGCCGCGTCTGCCTCGCCTGCGTTCGGCGCGGGTACCAGCGCGGTGCGCGTCTATCGCGATGTCACGCTCGGCACGGCGGCCCGCAGCGGCGCGCCCACCCTGCAGGCGCCGCTCGCGCCTGCGGCGAGTACGCGGGCGCGCGGGGCACGCCGCACGCACGGCGTCGCGGTCGCGAATGCGCTGACCGGAGGGGCTCCGTCCGCCGCCCCGAGCGCGCTGGGCGCATCCGCGGCGCTCACGAACTTCAACGGCGTGAGCAGTCGCGACAGCGAGATCACGAACTTCGGAGTGGAGTTCGAACCGCCGGACCAGGGGCTGTGCGCAGGCAACGGCTACGTGCTCGAGATGGTCAACTCGGCCTACACGGTGTACTCGACGTCGGGCAAGACGATCGCGGGGCCGTTCAACGTCAACGGACCGTTCAACGAAGGCCTCACCGAATTCACGAGCGATCCCCGCTGCTACTACGAAGCAGCCACCCACACCTGGTACGCGACGATCCTCCAGATCAACCGCGAATCCAACGGCTCGAACCTCGACATCGCGGTCAACAACTCGGGCAACCCCAACACCGTGTGGACGGTCTACAGGGTCAACACGACGGACATGGGCGGCAGCTCCGGGCCCAAGGAACCGGGCTGCCCGTGCTTCGGCGACCAGCCCACGCTGGGCGTGGACGCGTTCAACCTGTATCGTGACGACGAACGAGTTCTCGATCCTCGGCCCTCAGTTCAACGGCGCGCAGATCTACGCGTTTGCGAAGAAGGACCTGGTCTCGCTGAGTCCCGAAGTGCACTTCGCGCACTTCCGCAAGCTCGAATCGGGAGGCGCACCGGCCGCGTCGGTGCAGCCGGCGATCACCACCGGCGCCTCCCCGGCCGAGTACTTCCTCAACTCGCTGAACCCGAACGCAACGTTCGACGACCGGGTCGGCGTGTGGGCCCTGACCAACCGCAAGGCGGTGGCGGAAGGCTCCGCTCCGACGCTGTCGAGCCTGGTGATCAGCTCCGAGGCCTACGGCGAACCGGTGCCGGCCGAACAGAAGGGTGCCGAAAGCGCGATCGAAGCGGGCGACGACCGCATGCAGCAGACGCAGTACATCGCCGGAAACATCTGGGGCGAGCTCGACACGGCGATCACGCTGTCCGGCGACCCGTCCGTTCGCGACGCCGCGGCGTGGTTCCAGGTCAAACCGAAACTGAGCGAAGAACTCATCGCCGCCGCCACGATGCACCGGCAGGGCTACGTATCGGTATCGGGCAACTATCTCGTCTACCCGGCCCTGCAGGTCGCGCCATCCGGCACGGCGGCGATGGTCGTGACGCTGACCGGCAAGAAGCACTTCCCGAGCGCCGCCTACTCGCTGCTCGAAGGAGAAACGAGCGCGTTCGGGCCGGTGGCGGTGGCTGCCAACGGATCGGGCCCCTACGACGAAGAAGCCGAACGCTGGGGCGATTACTCCTGGGCCGCCCTCGACCCGTCAGGGGAATCGACGTGGCTGGCGACCGAGTACATGCCGCCCAAGTCAAGCCAGACGACCGACGGGCTGCACAACTGGGGCACGCGGGTGTTGCAGGTGGGCGGGTAGGTCAAAGGCGACTCGCCCACGGTCACAGGGCGTCGAGGATCGGCACGAGCTCCTCGACGAAAAGACGCCCGGAGGGCGCTCCCCGGGCGCGTCCCATGCCCCGTGCGGGACTCGAACCCGCCCCACCGGATTAAAAGTCCGGCGCTCTACCAGATGAGCTAACGGGGCCTGCGGTCCGACAGTGTGGCAGACACGCTAGGGATCTTCGCCCGCGGCAACGCGCAGCATCTCCTCGATCCGCGTGAGCTTCACGCGCGGGCGCCCTGCGGGCTCGCCGAGCGCGCGCTCGTGGCTATCGATGGCCTCCCAGGCCGTGTAGGGCACGAGTTGGGGCTGGCGCTCGAGCAGCAGCGCGCCGACTGCGTCAGCGTCCGGCGAGGAGGGCCGGTGCACGGGCCCGCCCGCGTCGGCGAGCAGATCTGCGAGCACAGCGTCCACCGTCTCCTGGGCGTCGCGCTTGTTCGTGCCGATCACGCCGGTCGGTCCGCGCTTGATCCAGCCCACCACGTACTCGCCGGGGCGGGGCTCGCCGCCGCTGCGGTCCAGCACGCGTCCGGCGTCGTTGGGAATTATCCCGCCGCGCTCGTCGAACGGGACGCTCGGCAGCGGTATCCCTCGGTATCCGATCGCGCGGAAGGCGAGGCCGGCGTGGATCGTCTCGGTCTCCTGCGTCGGGCGCGCGCGCAGGCGGCCGCTGGCATCTGCGACCAGCTCGTTGCGCACGAGCTGCACGGCCGTCAGGCGACCATGCGCGTCGGGCAGGAACGCTGAGGGCGAGAGCAGGAAGCGCAGCACGATGCGCTTGGCACGGCCCTGCGGTGCGCGCTGCGCGTAGGAGCGCAGGATCTCGACGTTGCGCCGCGCGGTCGCGTTCTGCTCGGCCTCGGGGTCGGCGACGGCGAGTCCGCGCTCAAGCTCGTCGGGGTCGACGATCACATCTGTGTCCTCGAGCTCGCCCAGCTCCAGCACCTCGGGGTTCGTGAAGGCGGCCTGCGCGGGTCCGCGGCGACCCACGACGACGACCTCGCTGACGCGGCTGTGGGCGAGCACCTCGAGCGCGTGGTCCGCGGTGTCCGTTGGGGCGAGCTCGCCGGAGGACAGCACGAGCATGCGCGCGACGTCGAGCGCGACGTTGCCGTTGCCGATCACCACGGCGCGCTCTGAGGAGAGCAGATCGATCTCGAGATCGGTCTGATCGGGATGGCCGTTGTACCACCCCACAAAGTCGGTCGCCGGATGAGAGCCAGCGAGCTCTTCGCCGGGGATCCCGAGCGGCCGGTCCGACGGCGAGCCCGTCGCGTAGACGATCGCGTGGTAGTGCTCGAGCGCCTCCTCGCGCGAGATGTGCTCGCCGAAGGTCACGTTGCCGAAGTAGCGAAACCGAGGATGCGCCGCGGTCTTCTCGTACACGCGCGTGACCGACTTGATCTTCGGGTGATCGGGGGCGACGCCCGAACGCACGAGCCCCCACGGCGTGGGCAGCCGCTCGATCATGTCGACCTCCACGCGCTCGTCGCCGCCCTTCAGCAGGTGGCCGGCGGCGTAGAAGCCCGCTGGGCCGGAGCCGATCACCGCGATGCGGAGGGGGGAGTCGTCGTTCATCTGGAGATGGTCACCTCGCCGTTTGACTGATCGTGGAGCGAAGGGCTTTGGTGAACCTGAGCGAGATCTTGGGGAAGTCTGAGAATGGGCGCGGCCCGACTCGAACGGGCGACCCCCTCGGTGTAAGCGAGGTGCTCTGACCAACTGAGCTACACGCCCTGGGCAGGGGGCCCGTCAAGGCTAGCGGGCCTCGCGTGCGGCTCCTTGCGAAGCTTGCGTGGTGGGCACTGCCGAGCGTATCGGAGCGGTCATCGTGGGCGTGGTGCTGGTGGCGCTCGTGCTCGCCCAGCTCCTGCTGCCGCGGATCGCCGCCGACAGGATCTCCTCGCGGATCAAGCGCTACGGGACCGTGCGGAGCGTCGAAGTGAGCGCTTGGCCGGCGGTGAAGCTCCTGTGGGACCGCGCCGACTCGGTCCGCGTGCGCGCCGAGGAGCTGCATCTCAGCCCGGCGCAGGGCGCGGCGCTCGCGCTGGAAGCGCGCCACACGGGCCGCCTCGATTTCTCGGCGGCGAGCGTGCAGCTCGGGCCGCTGCTCCTCGGCGACGTGCACCTGACCAAGCGCGGCAGCGCGCTTCACGCACAGGCGCACACGAGCGCCGCCGACGTGGCGGCGGCCATGCCGAGAGGCGTCTCCGTGGCGCTCGTGCGAAGCGAAGACGGCCAGGTCACCGTGCGCGCCGGAGGCGGGCTGTTTGGCGTCGGCGCCACCGTCGAGGCGGTCGCGCGAGCGCGAGCCGGCAGCCTCGTGGTACGCCCCGTGTCGTTTCCGCTGAGCGCTCTTCAGCTGACGCTGTTCTCTGACCCGCACGTGTACGTGCTCGGGGTGGCCGTCCACGCCGATCGCGGCGAGCCGCCGCCGGGCTACGTGTTGAGCATGTCGGCGAGGCTGCGCTGAGGCGCTCCGGCTGCGCTGCGCGATCGCACGATCAACGGGAGGCCCCGCTTGGGGCTGATCGTGGGCATCTGGCGGATGCTCAGGCGGAAATCCTCGGGCAGCGAAAAGCTGAAGCGGGATAGCAGGAGAGTTGCGATTGTCCGCACCTCGAGCTGACCGAAACGCATGCCTATGCACGTGCGCGAGCCGCCGCCGAACGGGACGTAGGCACCCTTCGGCAGCGCTGCGCGCGCCTCGGCGGTGAACCGCTCGGGGCGGAACTGCTCGGGGTCGTCGAACACGTCTGGAAGGTGATGCGATGCCCAGGAGCAGTAGTTGACGAACGCCCGCGCCGGCACCCGTTGCCCTTCGAACTCAAACGACTCGACCGCCCGGCGGGGCCCGACCCAGGCCGGCGGGTACTTGCGCAGGGTCTCGTCGAGCACCATCTCGAGCTCGGCCAGCTCGCCGCTGAGTAGCAGCGACGTATCCACGCCGCCGCGCGCGAGATGCGGGTCCTGCTCGGCGTGCAGGCGAGCGAGGATCTCCGGCTGGCGCGCGAGCTCGTAGAACATGAATGCGACCGTCGAGGTGGTTGTGTCGTGTCCCGCGAACAGCAGCGTCATCACCTCATCGCGAATCTGCAGGTCGCTGAGCGTGTTGCCGTCCTCGTCCTGCGCGTCCAGAAGCAGGCTGAGGATGTCGCCGCCGCGGTCCGCCTGCGCGCGTCGCTCGGCGATCTCGCCGTAGATCAGGGTGTCGAGCTTGCGGGCGGCCGCCTGCATCTTTCCCCAAGGGCTGTGACTGCCGCGAAACATGCGCAGGATGTACTCGCTCGAGTAGAACGCGAGCGCGCTCTCGAACAACCCTGCGGCATCGATCGAGCGCGCTCGATCGCCGTCCGGGTCAAGACCGAACAGAGCTCGCATCGCCACGCGAAGCGCCAGGCGCCGCGTCCATGCGTAGAGGTCCACCGTGCGTTCCGGGACGAGCTGCTCGAGTGCGCGCGTGGTCTCCTCGACGATCACATCCACCGAGGCCGCGATGTGCTCGCGGTGGAACGTGGGAAGCATGATCATGCGCGAGCGGCGGTGGAAGTCGCCGTCGATCGTGAGCAGGCCGTCGCCCATCAGCCCGATCAGGTCGCGGAAGTGGCCCTCGCGCCAGAGGAAATTGGAGGCATGCGAGACGGTCATGTAGTGGTTGGCGGCCGGGCCCAGCATGAACACGACGTTGCTGTGGAACAGGCGCAGCGTAAAGATCGGCCCGTAGCGGTCGTATGCCTCGAGCAGCATCGGCAGCGGGTCATCGGCGAACCTGCGCGTGCGCGCCATCGAGAAGCGCGTGTCGCCCGGCGGGTACGGGACCGCAGCCGCGCGCTCGTCGCGCAGGTCCGCCAGAACGACCGACAGCGGGCTTACGTTCAGCAGCGGAGGGGGGCCCACGAGCGCCACGGCTTGCAAGCGTAATGCAGAACTGGCCGCCTGGCCAGTATTCTCTCGCGCCGCTGGCGTGCCAGGCCTTGGCATACTGGACTGGCGCGTTGGGTTCCCCCGGCCCTTCGAGCGACCGCGGGGGCGTAGCTCAGCAGGTTAGAGCGCTGCCCTGTCACGGCAGAGGTCGCGGGTTCGAGTCCCGTCGCTCCCGCTTTTCACTCGCCCACGTGCGCTTTCGCAACGAGATCGTGCGGGGCGTCGGCGACCGCCGCGCCGGCCGGCGCGGCGGGCCGCGGGCGCCCGACCGGTGCCTAATCCGCCTCCTCGGCGCGCCAGGCAGGTTGCGGCGGCGCTGCGCTGAGGGCGCGCCGCAGCAGCCTCAGCAACTCGCGGCGCTCGCCTTCGCTTAGACCTCGGAGCACCTCGCCTTCCACCTCAAGCGCCATCCGCCGGGCTCGCTGCAGGAGCCGGCGGCCCTTGGGGGTGATGAGAACTTCCCGCGCCCGGCGATCGGTGCGGTGTGCCCGGCGCTCGGCGAGGCGGGCGACTTCGAGCTCATCGATCAGCACAACCATTGTGCTGCGATCTATGCCCATCGCTGAGCCGATCTCGTGCTGAATGGCGCCCTCGCGAGCCCCGAGGACATTGAGCAGGGCGAACAGCGGCGGCGTTAGACCGATCGATTTGAGCGCGTCCGCCATCCGCGTATGGGAGGCCCGCCAAAGCTGGAAGACGAGCTGCCCAGTGAACTCGGCGACCTCGGGGTTGGTGGAAGGGTTCATGTCATTCTCGCGGAGCGTCAGATTCATGGACGAGACCAATGATCTGTGATATAGATTATCAGGCTGACGCATCATCTATCTGATCCACGACTTTAGGAGTGACCATGACCGGCTCTTCCACCAAGGGAATCAAGATCGTGCTCCACCCCGTCTCCGACCTGGAGCGCGCCAAGACTGTGTACGCGGCCCTGCTCGGGGGACCGCCACAGGCCGACTCGGAGTACTACGTCGGCTTCGAGGCCGAGGGTCAGCACATCGGGCTCCTGCCGGGGGGTGGACCTCAGGGCTACACGAGCCCGGTGGCCTTTTGGGAGGTGACGGACATCGAGGCGAAGCTGGCCGAGGTGACCGCCGCGGGTGCCACCGTGAAGGAGCCCGCGCACGATGTTGGTGGCGGTCGCCTGGTGGCTGCCGTCACCGACCCCGACGGCAACGTCCTCGGGCTGGTGCAGGACCCCGCCTGAGCGTGGGCATACGATGAACGCTGCCACGAGGACAAACAAGCGAACGCCTGGGCTGCAGGGCGCGGACAGCCACGATCTGATCCGCGTGCATGGCGCGCGCGAGAACAACCTCAAAGACGTCAGCATCGAGATCCCCAAGCGCCGGCTGACGGTGTTCACCGGCGTCTCGGGCTCGGGCAAGACCTCGCTCGTGTTCGACACGATCGCCGCGGAGTCGCAGCGGCTGATCAACGAGACCTACAGCGCCTTCGTGCAGGGCTTCATGCCGACGCTGGCGCGACCCGAGGTCGACGTGTTGGAAGGGCTGACGACCGCGATCATCGTCGACCAGGAGCGGATGGGTGGCGACATCCGCTCCACAGTCGGCACCGCCACCGACTCGGGCGCGATGCTGCGCATCCTCTTCAGCCGTCTCGGGCAGCCGCACATCGGCTCGCCGAGCGCGTTCGCCTTCAACGTTCCCTCGGTCCGAGCGAGCGGCGGGATCACGATCGAACGCGGCAACAAGAAGACCGTAAGAGCGACGTTCAACCGACTGGGCGGCATGTGTCCACGCTGCGAGGGCCGGGGCTCGGTGAACGACATGGACCTGTCCGCGTTGTACGACGACAGCTTGTCGCTCAACGAGGGAGCGCTGAGCATCCCCGGCTACAGCATGGACGGCTGGTATGGCCGCATCTTCACCGGCTGCGGCTTCTTCGACCCCGACAAGCCGATCAAGAAGTTCACCAAGAAGGAGCTCCAGGACCTGCTCCACAAGGAGCCGACCAAGATCAAGGTCGACGGCATCAACCTGACCTACGAGGGGCTGATCCCGAGGATTCAGAAGTCGATGCTCTCAAAGGACATCGACGCGCTGCAGCCGCACGTCCGTGCGTTCGTGCAGCGGGCGGTCACCTTCACGACCTGCCCCGAGTGCGACGGCACGCGGCTGAGCAAAGAGGCGCGCTCTTCGAAGATCAAGGGGATCAACATCGCCGACGCCTGCGCGATGCAGATCAGCGACCTGGCCGAATGGACCCGCGGCGTCCAGGAGCCGGCGGTGGCGCCGCTGCTCGCCGCGCTGCAACAGGCTCTCGACTCGTTTGGCGAGATCGGGCTGGGCTACCTCTCGCTGGACCGGCCCTCGGGCACGCTGTCGGGCGGTGAGGCGCAGCGCGTCAAGATGATCCGCCACCTCGGCTCCTCGCTCACCGACGTCACCTACGTCTTCGACGAGCCGACGATCGGGCTGCACCCGCATGACATCCAGCGGATGAACGACCTGCTGCTGGCGCTCCGGGACAAGGGCAACACGGTGCTCGTCGTGGAGCACAAGCCGGAGGCGATCGGGATCGCCGACCATGTCGTGGACCTCGGCCCCGGCGCCGGCGCCGGCGGAGGCGAGCTGGTCTTCGAGGGCACCGTCGAGGAGCTGCGCGGGAGCGGCACGCTGACCGGCCTTCACCTCGACGACCGTGCCTCTCTGAAGGAGACGCTGCGGAACCCATCGGGAGTGCTCGAGGTGCGCGGCGCCGACACCCACAACCTGCGCGACATCGACGTCGACATCCCGCTCGGCGTGCTCGTGGTGGTGACCGGTGTGGCCGGGTCCGGGAAGAGCTCGCTGATCCACGGCTCGGTGTCCGATCGAGACGGCGTAGTGTCGGTCGACCAGGCAGCGATCAAGGGCTCGCGACGCAGCAACCCGGCGACATACAGCGGCGTGCTAGATCCGATCCGCAAGGCGTTCGCCAAGGCCAACGGCGTCAAGCCCGGGCTGTTCAGCGCCAACTCCGAGGGTGCCTGCCCGACCTGCAACGGCGCCGGGGTGATCTACACCGACCTGGCGATGATGGCCGGCGTCACCTCGATCTGCGAGGACTGCGAGGGGAAGCGCTTCCAGCCCTCGGTGCTTGACCACCACCTCGGTGGCCGCGACATCAGCCAGGTGCTCGCGATGTCGGTGACCGAGGCCGAGGAGTTCTTCGGCGACGGCGAGGCGCGCACGCCGGCCGCGCACGCGGTCCTCGAGAGGCTCGCCGACGTCGGGCTCGGCTACCTCAGCCTCGGCCAGCCGCTCACCACGCTGTCCGGAGGTGAGCGTCAGCGGCTCAAGCTGGCCACCCGCATGGCCGAGAAGGGCGACGTCTACGTCCTCGACGAGCCGACCACCGGCCTGCATCTTGCCGACGTCGAGCACCTGCTCGGCCTGCTCGACCGGCTCGTCGATTTCGGCAAGTCGGTCATCGTGATCGCACACCATCAGGCGGTCATGGCGCACGCCGACTGGATCATCGACCTCGGCCCGGGCGCCGGTCACGACGGTGGGCGGATCGTCTTCGAGGGCACACCCGCCGAGCTCATCGCCGCCCGCTCGACCCTCACCGGCGAGCACCTCGCGGCCTACATCGGCACCTGACCGAAGCTCTGGCGGACGCGGTGGTCCCTGTACGAGTTCCGTAGCTCCGCTCCGCTTCGTTTCGTGCGGGCGCTAACGTTGTGCTGTATGCCCGGGCTCGGCACAGCTCCGGTGGAAGGTTCGGTGGGCGGCGGGTTCGGTGCCGGCGTCCCCGGCCGGGTCGCGGCTGTCTTCGAGCGCAGCAATGCGGGCTCTGCGGCGCTAAGGGAGGCCGCGGAACTGGCCAACGCGGGTTACGAGCTGGCGGTGGTGACGCTCGCCCCCCAGGCACGCGCGCCGCTGTGGGGTCGCGCCGGCGGCGAGGGCCCGTACAACGTCGCGATCAGGCAGGAAGCGGCACTGGAACTGCGCGAGGCCCGCGACATCCTCGGGTCGGTCGCCGGCCGCGCGACGTTCCGCGTGCTGACCGGGTCCCCTCAGCCGCCGCTCGCCTCGTGGGTCGCCGAACACGGCTTTGGAGTCGTCCTGCTTCCCTACCGCCGGCTCACGCCGGGCGGCAATCCGTTTGCGAAGCGGCTGCGCAAGGAGACCTCGGCCGAGGTGCGGCTGGTCCGCTAGGGCATGACGGATGTGATCGAGCAGCTCCACGCGACGATCGCCGCCTACAACGACGCGTGGGCTGCGCACGACATCGAGAGGATCGCGTCGATGCACGCGCCGGACATGGTCTTCGAGAACCACACCGCAGGTGAGCGCGCCGAAGGCGAGGAGGCCCTCGCGCATATCGCCCGCATCTTCGAGTCCTGGCCCGACATCGAGTTCGAGACGCGCAGGCTGTACGTGCGCGAGGACCTGGTCGTACAGGAGTGGACCGCCAGGGCGACGCATGTCAGGCCGCTCAGCCGTGGTGAGATCGTGGCCGAGCCGTCCGGCAAGCGCATCGAATGGGAGGGCATGGACGTGATCCCCTTCGAGGACGGCAAGGTCAAGCGCAAGGACGTCTATTCGGACTCGGTCTCGATCCTCCGTCAGGTCGGGCTTATCTAGGGCTGCCCGCAGGACCGCCTCTCACCCGCGCTTCCTCATCGGCCCGGCGATGCGTCACGGCCGATTCGCCCGAGCGACAACGGCGCGGGCACGCCGGCATCGGCCCGCGCCGGTGCACGGCGCTCTTGACGCTCCACACCGGTCACCGTTAGGTTCGATCGGTCAGCGCCCTGGAGCAAGGACGCTTCGAGTGTCCAGCGGGATTCCGGGCGACACGCAAACGAGGGGAGCTGGAACATGGGGAAGAGAAGTCGGGTGGTTGGCCTGCTTGCGTTGGCGGCCGGCGTGCTTGTGCCGTCGGCTGCGGCGGCAGCGTCGCAGTACGCGGCGCTGGGAGACTCGTACTCCTCGGGAGTCGGCACGCGCGTGTTCTATGAAGAATCGGGTTCGTGCAAGCGCAGCCCGGACGCCTACGGCCCGAAGATCGCGGCCGCCAAGGGCTACACGCTGAGTTTCCAGGCATGCAGCGGCGCGAAGACGCCGGAAGTGAACGAAAAACAGCTGGGCACGCTGAGCGCGAGCACGAGCCTGGTGACGATCACCATCGGCGGAAACGATGCAGGCTTCAGCAACGTGATCATCAACTGCGCGCTCTACTACTTCACGTGCGGTGGCGCTATCAGCGAAGCCAACGAATTCATCGCGAAAAAACTGCCGGGGTTGCTGGAAACGACCTACAAAGACATTCGTGCCAAGGCGACCACAGCCGAGGTGATCGTGCTCGGATATCCGAAGCTGTTCACAAAAGAAGGCAAGACCTGCAACGTCAACTTCCTCACGTCGGGCAACGAGAAGAAAATGAACGAATCGGCGGAAAAACTCGATTCGGTCGTCAAGGGCCGCGCGGAAGCGATGGGTTTCAAGTTCGTGAACCCCACGAGCGCATTTGAAGCGCACGAGGTGTGTGCCTCTGAAGAGTGGCTGAATGGCCAGTCGAACCCGCTCGAAGAAAGCTACCACCCGAACGTCAAAGGCCAGGAAGAGTTCACCAAGCTGGTCGAGGGCGCCATCTAGGTTCTCCGCTCAAACCGCCCGCGGGTCAACCCCGCGGGCGGTTTGCCGCAACCTCGCTGCGAGCGTTCCCGCGGTCGGCTATCAGCCGGCCAGCCACCCGCGCAGGCGCTCGTACACCCCGGGGTGGTTGAGCAGCGCGAGGTGATGCGCGCCGCCGAGATGGTGGCCGTGCTCAGCCGCGAACGGAATCCTGCGCGTGCGGCCGCGCCCGGCCGCGCTGGCGGGCAGCACGAGCGTGTCGCCGAGCAATCGCGCAACAGGGTGATCCGCGTCCGCCGTGATCGTGGCGGCGACGAAGCAGTGAGTGGCTCCCGCGAGCAGAGGCACCTCCTTGCAGGCCGAGGCGCGCAGCGCATCGGGGTCGCGGCCACGCCAATCCTCGTCGACGAGCGAGCCGTGGCGCAGGTCGCGTATGCCGGCCGAGCGCTTACGCAGGAACGCGCCGAACATGCTCGTCTCGGGTAGCGCGCTCAGCGCCGCCGAAGCCACGTGTGCGGCCTGCTCGAGCGGGGCGCCCAGGTGGGGCGTCCCGAGCGTGATCACGTGGCTCACTCCGCGAGGCCATTCCTGCCCGGCCTCGCTGCCGTGGTGAGCTGCGCTGCGTGCGATCAGGCCGCCCATCGAGTGCCCAACCAGCGCGATGCTGCGGGGCTCGACCGGCCATGCCTGAATGAGCTGCTCCAGCAGCGTCGCGACCGCCTTGCCGTTCTCGGATATGTGCAGGCCGCTGTTGTAACGGAGATACACCGCCGTGTAGCCGAGATCCGATGCGAGCCGCGTGCCGTAGCTGCCGACGCCCTCGATGCCGCCCCAATCCCAGTGATGCTCGGTGCACATCAGGCCGTGCAGGAACACCACGACCCGCCCCGTGGCGTCCGGGAAGGCGGCTCTCAGGGCAGGCTCCTCGAGCGCTATGACCTTCCCGGCGACGCGCACCGAGGCCGGCTCGTGAAGCTCGCTGCCCGAACGCTCGAGCCGATCGCCCACGAGCCCGTCCAGGGCCGCGATCAGGCCGCTGCCGTGGCGGGTCTGAGAGAGGCGCACGTCCTGCCCGACGCCGCGCCTGTCGATATACGCATCCGATGCCCTTCCAAGCATCCCCGCGCCGGCCGCCAGCGCCTCGTACGCGCGCGATGCGACCGCGTCGTGGATCACCTGCGCCGGACGGCTGGCGACACCCGTCCCGCGGAACGCGCGCTGCGCTATGCCAAGGTGCATGTTGCGGATCGCGCCGGGGAACGCGCTCAGCTCCTCGAAGGCGAGCGCGCTCAGGGCGCGCAGCTCGTTGCCCGGGCTCGGCCCGGGCTCGCCTTCCGGATACGGTCGCGCTGCTTGCTGAGCGGGCTCCATCGCGCAGGCATAGCGTTGCACCCAGGCCGGTCGCTGTCTAGCCGCGCGCGGGCAGCTGCTGCAGAGACCACGAGTTGCCGTCGGGATCGGCGAAGAACACGAACCTGCCCCACGGGAACTCCTGCACCTCTGAGACCTCGACGCCACGCCCGAGCAGCTCCTGGCGGGCTGCGTCGGCGTCGTCCACCACAAGCTGCAGCCCCTCGATCGAGCCCGGCCGCATGTGGTGCGCGCCGCTGGTCAGCGCGATCGAGCACGCCGAGCCGGGAGGCGTCAGCTGCACGAAGCGAAGCTCCTCGCTCACCTGGTGGTCGTGTTCGGCCGTGAAGCCAGCCTGCCCGGCGTAGAACGCCTTGGCACGGTCCACGTCGGCAACGGGAACCTGAATCAGCTCGAGCCTCATCTGCATCTCGCACCTCGCTTTCGGCATGTGTTTCGTGTGGTCGTTGACGGCAGCGAGGCTACGGCCTATTGCGGTCAATTTCAGTCCGCAATTCCCGCCGCGCGGACGACGAGGTCGAGGATCGACGCTCAGCGGCCGCGGCTTCTCAGCGGTGAGCGGCCGCCGCGCCCAGCAGCGCATTCGCGATCTCGCCGCTGAGCATCAGGCGCACGCCGATGTTGGCGAGCTCGCGCTCGCCTTGCTCGTAGAGCCCCGACAGCGCGTCGCGCGCCAGCACGACCCTGAAGTCGCGCTCGCTTGCCTCGTACATCGAGGTGCGCGGGCAGTTGGGGAAGTTGCATCCGCAGAACACGAGCGTGCTCACCTCGAGCGCGCGCAGGTGCTTATCGAGATGCGTGGCGTAGAAGGCGCCCCAGCGCGGCTTGTAGATGGCTACCTCTCCGGGGCCGAGTGGCTGTATGCCTCCCGCGAGCAGCAGCGGGGGGTCGAGCGCGAGCCAGGGCGCCGGCAACAGCTCGGCGGCGAGCTCGGACCCTGCGCTGCCTGGCGTCAGCGCACGCAGGCCGCGCTGCAGCATCTCGCGCCGGCACAGGTCGGCGTTGGCGCCGTCCTCCTCGTACAGGCGGACGATGTGGACGATCGGGCGCTCCGCGGCGCGGAATGCCTCCGCGAGCGCGCGCATCGCGGCGAGCGCATCCGAGGTGCCGGCGATCTCGAACGGACCGCCGTCGAGGACGTCGCGCTGCGTGTCGATCGTGATCAGCGCGGCAGAGGCGAAGTCGGGCTCGGTGTAGGGGTCGCTCACGCCCCGCCTCCCGTCACTGCGGCGCCTGCTCGCCGTCGTAGTAATCGACCGTGTCGGCGATGCGGAACATCGCATCCAGCCCGCCGCCATCGGGCCGGCGCTCGAAGGCTCCGAGCTTGCCCGAGTCCGAGTAGATGACAACGTCCGGCTCGCCGCTCGTGCTGAAGGCGAGGAAGCGCACCGTTTCGTCGGTCCGGTTCACGAGCTGATGTGCGCCGGGCTCTCCGCGTGGGAAGACCACGACCTCGCCCTCGGCGAGATCGCGCCAGCCTGCGGGCGTGCGCAGGCTTGGTCGCCCGGCGAGCACCAGCACGAGCTCCTCCTCGGTGAGGTGATGGTGGTAGGGGTAGGCGGCTTCTCCGGGAGGCAGTTCCCACATGCTCAGCCCGAGCCGCTCGGACCCTGCCTGGCGGCCGAGCCGTGCGCGCGAGCAGCGAAATCCCGGATGCGCGCGGGGTTCGTCGAAGTGCGGGTCGTTGATGTTCGGCACAGGCCAAGCGTACGCGTCGCGCGCCCGCCGAGTCACCTATCCGGCATGCCAGACTGCTGCGGTGGGCGATCGTGTTCTCAGCGGAGGCTGTCTTTGCGGAGGCGTGCGATTCGAGCTGAGCGCTCCGCCGCTCGGCGTGGGCTACTGCCACTGCACGCGCTGCCAGCGCCGAACGGGCACCGCGAGCTCGCCGCAGGCGCGCATCGACGGCCGCACGCTCAGGCTGCTCTCGGGCGAGGAGCTGCTGAAGGCATGGCGCCATCCCGATGGCGGTCACGAGAAGGTCTTCTGCGGGGTGTGCGGAGCGCAGCTGTTCAGCCGCAGCCCAGAGCGTCCCGAGCAGATGAGCGTGCGAATGGGTGCGTTCGACGGCGATCCAGGGATCCGGCCGCAGTGGCGCTCTTATGTCGCCTATGCGGCGCCATGGGAGCCGATCCCGGATGACGGCCTGGAGCGCTTCAGCGAGGCGAAGCCACGCCCTCGGCTGAGCTGAGCGCGCTCGGCTCGACCCCGAGCTCGGTCAGACGCTGCTCGAGCGCGAGGATGCGGCCGGTGTCCTCGTAGAAGTCTTCCTGCTCGACGATCTTGCCCCAGCGGGTTCGCAGGATCAGAACCGTGCGATTGGAGTAGATCTCGCCACCGTCGGGAGCGCTCGCGCGGTCGTCGAAACGTACCAGCAGCGTGAGCGCCCACGGTGCTCCGGCGATCCACACGTGGCGGATCTCGCCCTGTATTCCAGCGCGCACGAAGTCGCGCAGGAACGACTCGATCGCCACCTTTCCGCGGTGCTCGCCCGACCAACGGTGATCCGCCTCGTTGAAGCGCAGCACCGCATCGTCGGCATACGCCGCCAGCAGCGGCTCGTACTCGCCGGCGTTGAGCCGGCGCAGGTCGCTACGGAACTTGAGCAGCAGCGCCCGGCGCAACAGCGCGCGCGCAGCCGGAACGGAGGAAGCCAATGCGAGCCCTCGAGCGATCGCGCGCATGTCCGCGAACATAACAGCTCTAGAGCGATCGATCTAGTGGCCGCCGTCAGCCGGCGAGGCGCTTTCGGCGGCGAGTTGCTCCAGCAACTCGTCCATGCGCTCGAGCAGCTCGGCCTTCTGTTCAATGGCGTAGCCCGCCGCCAGCTCGCTTGCCTTGCGATAGCCGACCAGCGTCGTGCCGCCCGCGTCCCAGATCAGCAGCCGCAATGGGAGCTCGTAGCCGATTCGAGGATCGCTCTGCATCAGCTGCGTGCCGGCTCGGGGGTCGCCGAAGATGAGCACTTCCTCGTCCGCAAGCTCGAGGCCCGCGCTGCGCGCGCCGCCGCCATGATCGATCCTGGCGAACAGCCCGATTCCTCGGCGCTCGAGCGCGAGCGCTGCGCGGTCGGCCGTCGCCCGCACGCTGTCAGGACTCTCGACGGTTGTGATCGACATGGAGCTCGCACAATCCTCGCATCTTCCGACGCTCGGTGTTCGCTCTCCTCGGTGGGGTCCCCGCTGCAATGGCGGGCGCCTTGCCCCCGAGCCCATATAGTCAGAGCGTGAGCCGCAGCCTCGGATTCCGTGTGATCGCCACGTGGCTTTGCAACTGCATTGGCCTGCTTGTGGCTGCGGCCGTCGTCTCCCCGATCAGCTACGGCCACGATCTTGGCACGCTGCTGCTCGCCGGGGCGATCCTTGGCGTGGTGAATCTCGCGGTGCGCCCTTTCGTGATCCTGCTGACTCTGCCCGCGGTCATCGTCACGCTCGGCATCGCGCTGCTGTTCATCAACGCGTTGATGCTGTGGCTTACCAGCAAGCTCGTGAGCGGGCTGTCCGTGGGGGGATTCTGGTCGACGGTCGCCGGCGCCCTGCTGATCTCGCTGGTCAACCTCGCGCTGCGCCCGTGGCGCAAGGGCCCGGAGCCCGCTCGCCCATGGGTGCACGTCACCCTATTCGGCAACGGCGAACACGAACGCCCGCGCTAGCCGAGCCGCGGGCAGCGGCGCACGTCTGGCAGCGCATTAGCGCGCAGGGCGATGACCCGGCTCGAAGAGCGCCGTGAGCCTCCCGGAGCGCGGGTCCGCCGCGGCGCCCAGCGGCGCCAGGCGCAACGCCTCCTCGATTGTGCCGAGCAGGCCGTAGCTGTCGACCGGCGCTCCGTCGCGCCCGGCTCTACGCACGTCCGGGCCGGCGAGGATGCTCGCCACGTGGCCGCCGCGCGCGACGCCGCAGCAGCCGCTGTCGCTCGTCCCCTCGTCCCAGGTGATCAGGAGTAACCCGTGTGGGCCCAGCTCGCGCAGGAGGCTCGGCGCTGTGCGCGCCAGGAAGCGGTCCGCCGCCGCGACGCCGCAGTCGTGCCCGTCATCGCACAGGTTCGGTGTGATCCACGAGTAGGTCGGAAGCGTCCCGGAGCGCAGGTCGCTGGCGAGTCTCGCGAAGCCTACGAGCTTGGCGCAGCGCGAGGGCGAGTCCGCGATCGCGCGGTAGTAGATGAACGGGTTGTGCTTCTTCGCGTAGCCGCCCGCTTCGGCGCCGCGGAAGCACGGGCCGGGTGCGCCCTCCAGATAAGCGCGCCAGGAGATCGCGCTCGCTTCGAGCTGATCGACGATGCTCGAGCCGGAGACCTCGCAGTCGGTGCAGTCGGAGCTCACGCCGTGCGTCGAGCCGCCGGTCAGCGCGAGGTAGTTCGGCAGCGACGGATGCGCAACCGCGTAGCTGCGCATCGCGAGGCCGTAGCGGCGCGCGAGCGAGTTCGCATAGGGTGCGGCGTCGTTGCCGATCACTTCGCCGTACTCCGCGTTCTCCAGCACGATCACGATCACGTGCGAGTTGTGTGCGCTCGGAAGCGCGCTCATCTTGCCCGCCGACACGTCTGGCCCGGGACGGGTCGAGGCGCATCCACAGGCGAGCGCGGCGAGGGGCAGCAGCGCTGAAGTCGCGAGCGCGGTCGTCCGAAAGCGACGGTCAGATAAAAACCTGCGGCAAGCGTGCATGATGATGTCGATCATTGCTCGTAGCCTTACGACGGTCGGCACTCACCGGCCTCGCCCCTATGAACAAGCCAGGAGGCTCGATGTCACCCACACAGAAAAAACCGGCCGCCTCACGTGCGAGTAAACGCGCACGGGTGTCCGAGGCGAACGACCGCGTCATCCGCCGCATCATCAACGCGCTTGATGTGGCGCAGGCGGATCTCACGAAGCTCGGGGGCAGCGTCGGGAGCGGCATCGGCGAAGTGCGCCGCGACCTCGCCAAACTGATCCGCGACGCGCGCCGCCATGCGGACAAGCTCAGCAAGGAAACCCGCAAAGATCTCGAAAAACTTCAGAAGGACATGGCCGCCGCGTCCGCCAAAGCAAAACCGAAAAAAGCGGCCAAACGCAGCAAAGCCAAAGCGAAACGCGCGAAAGCGACGGCAGCTGCCAAACCCCGCAAAGCCGCGAGCAAAGCGGCTGGCAAAGCACGCGCCGCAGGAGCCAAACGTGCGGCGGGCGCCAAACGCGCTGCAGGCAAATCGCGCACGGCTAGCAAAGCCAAATCGGGGGCCGCGCGCTGAACGAGGAAGGGGAGGCGGGCGCCGGGATAGCGGAGCGGCAGCGCGGGGACTTCATCGACCTGCACTGCCACATTCTCCCGGCGCTCGACGACGGTGCGCTCGATCTTGCCGATAGCGTGGCGATGGCGCGCGTGGCCGAGCACGACGGGATCGGCGTGGTGTGCGCGACGCCGCACATACGCCATGACCACGACGTTCGCATCGAGGAGTTGCCGGACCGCGTCGCCGAGCTGCAGCGCGAGCTGGATCGCTGCGGAATCGACGTGCGCATAGCGCAGGGCGGCGAGGTGGCGCAACATGCCGCCGACGGCCTTGACTCCGACCAGCTCCGCGCCGTCTCGCTCGATGGCGGCTGCTGGGTTCTGCTCGAGCCGGCGCCCGGCGCGCTCGCGGACGAGCTTCCGGCGGTCGTCGAGCGGCTCTCCGCGCGCGGCGCACGGGTGGTGATCGCGCATCCCGAGCGCCACGCCGCCGGCGATTTCGAGGAGCGCCTGCGTGAGCTCGCCGCGCGAGGCGCGCTGATCCAATGGACGGCCGACTTCCTCGTGCAGTCCGATCCGGCCGGCGCCGGCTCGCTGGTGGCGCGTCTCGCGCGCGAGGGGCTCGTGCACCTGCTCGCAAGCGATGCGCATTCCTCGCACGGCGGGCGACCGCTGCGCCTGCGCGCTGCGTTCGCACGCCTGGCGGAGGTCTGCTCGGCCGAGCAGCTCGAGTGGATCTCGCGGCGCGCGCCGGCTGCGCTGCTGCGCGGCGAGCCGATCACGCCGGACTGGTGAGCGCTAGCGCTCGCGCCACGGCGCAAGCGTGACCGCTGCCGCGAGCTCCTCGACAACCTCGCCCGAGGCGTGCCCGAGTCCACGGCGCAGGTAGTTCGCGGCGCCCGCGGCCGCGCCCAGCACGAGCGCTCGCTCGAAGCTTTCGCCACGCGCCCATGCGCCCGCGAGCGCGCCCATCATGGCGTCGCCGCATCCCTCGCGAAAGCCCTGCTCGAAGCGCGGCGGCTCGAGCTGCAACACCTTCTCCCCGTGCACCACGATGGCCGGCTGCTCCCCGCGCGTGACGATCACGCTTCGGGCTCCCGCTTCGCGCACGCGCATCGCGGCCGCCAACAGCTGATCGGGCTGGGACACCGGTCCGTGGATGAACGCGGCAAGCTCCCAGTCGTTGATCTTGACGAGGTCGGGGTGACCCTTCAGGGCGCTGTCGAGTCGCGGTGAGGAGAGGTCCACGAGTGTTCGCGCTCCGCCGGCGCGCGCGTCGGCCACGAGCTGGCCATACACCTCGTTGGGGAGCGATTCGTCGGGCAGGGGATTGGTCACGACGAGCCAGCCGCAGGCGAGCGCCTTGGCGCAGGTGAGCGAGAAGAGCTCGTCGACCTCGTGGCGCGAGGGGGGGTCGCTGAGGCTCATCGAGAGCAGCTCGCGCTTGCCCGAGCGCCTGTCGGTCACGTAGCAGCCGCTCGCGCTCGCCGTCTGCACGAGGTGCGTCTCATCGCCGACAACATTCGTGACCAGGCCCTTCAGCAGCTCGCCCGGCTCCCCGCCGATCATGCCGCAGAGCACCGGCGTGACGCCCATCGCGGCGACCATCCCAGCCACCCACACGCCCTGTCCGCCGGCGTGGAAGTGGATGCTCTGGCGCTCGTCGCCCTCGAGCTCGAGGGTCACGGTGAGCACTGGGTTGGGCGCGAACAGCGCGACCGCTGGATCGCTCACTGCGAGCTGGCGTAGAGCGCGTCGAAGAAGTCGGCGTAGCGCTCGTAGACGACGGCGTGCTTGACCTTGAGCGTCGGCGTCAGCTCGCCGGTTGCCTGCGCGAGCTCGTGGTCGAGGACGCCGAAGCGCTTGATCTGCTCGATGCGTGCGAAGCGCGCGTTGACGGCATCGACATCCGCTTGCAGGGCCTCGTGCACGCGCTCATCATGAGCCATGCTCGGGATGTCCGCCGCGACGCCGAGCTCCTCCGCGAGCTTGGGCGCCTCGTCGGGGTCGAGCGTGACCATCGCGACGAGGTAGGAGCGGCGGTCGCCATAGACCACGGCCTCGGCGATCCACCGCGTCTCGCGCAGGGCGCTCTCGATGTTCGCGGGCGTGATGTTCTTTCCGCTGGAGGTGATGATCAGGTCCTTCTTGCGTCCCGTGAGCGTGAGGTAGCCGTCTGGCGAGATCGTGCCCGTGTCTCCAGTTCGCAGCCAGCCGTCGGCGAGAATCTCGGCGCTCGCTGCCGGGTCGCGGTAGTAACCGGCGAACACGTGCGGGCCGCGCAGCAGCACTTCGCCGTCCTCGGTGACCATCACCTCGCTGTCTGGCAGCGCCCGGCCGACGCTGCCGAAGCGCGGAGCCTGTGGCGGGTTGAGCGTCGCGGTCGCGCAGCTCTCGGTCATCCCGTAGCCCTCGACGACGGTCACCCCGCACGCGTCGAAGAACTCGAGCAGGCGCGGCTCGATCGGCGCCGCACCGACGAGCGCAAGCTTCTGGCGCGCGCCAAACAGCTCGCGTACGCGGGCAAGCCCCATCCGCTCCGCCAGGCGAAGGCGGGCCGCCGACAGTGCGCCGGGCTTCTTGCCGGCTCGCTCCGCCGCACGCGCGCGAGCACCGACCTCGAGCGCCCAGCCGAACATGAGCTTCGCAACCGGCCCACGCGACTCCACCGCCGAGACGATGCCGGTGTGCATCTTCTCGTAGATGCGCGGAACGGCCACGAAGTGCGTCGGCTGCGTCTCGGCGATCTCGTCGATGATCCGCTTGGGATCGCCGCGCCAGTACGCGAGCGTGCCGCCGACGTCGATCACCACGATCTGGGCGATCCGCGCGAGCACGTGCGCGAGCGGAAGGAACATGTAGATGACAGGCTGAACGTCGTCGAGTTCTAGTTCGCTGCGGATCATCGCGGTGGCCGACAGGAAGTTCGCGTGCGTCAGCATGCAGCCCTTGGGAGGCCCGGTGGTGCCGGAGGTGTAGACGATCGTGGCGAGGTCGTCGGGCTCCACGCCACGGACGCGCTGCTCCACCTCCTCCTCTGCAATCACCTCGCCGGCCATGCGCAGCTGCTCGAGCGTGCGCGCGTCCGCTGGCCGGTCTTCGATCGCGATCACGTGTTCCAGGCGCGGACAGCTCGCCGCGACCTCGCGCACCTTCGCCGCCTGCGCGGCGTTCTCGCAGAACACCGCCCGTGCTTCGGAGTGCGTGAGCACGTGCAGGCACTCCTCAGGCGAGTTGGTGTGGTACACGGGGACCACCACGGCTCCCGCGCTTAGCGCCCCGGCCTCGCACAGGGTCCACTCCGCTCGCGTCGAGCACAGCAGGGCCACGGAGTCGCCAGGCTCGATGCCGATCGCGATCAGCCCACGCGCAATCGCGCGCGCGTTCTCGCCCAGTTCGCGGTAGGTGATCGAGCGGAAGGCTCCATCGACGGCGTAGCGCAAGGCCACCTCTTCGCCGCGCTCGGACGCCGACAGCACCAGCCGGCCGAGCGTCGTTGCACCTGTGATCCGCTCCTCGACCGGGCGTATCAGCGTGGCACTCGCCATCTCCCGCTCCTCATTTCCCGGGTTGCCCTCAACGCAACCGCCACGCCCACCGTACGTGCGTTCCGTGCCGGGCGCATCGGGGCTAGCTGCGGGTTTGGAGTAGGTATTCGCCGCGGATAACGCTAGGCGTGAGCGAAGCGAACCTCGGGCAGCACCCTGTGCGCCCAGCGCGGCAGGTACCACGCCCAGCGTCCCATAAGGCGCAGCAGCACCGGCACCAGCAGGAGCCGCACGAGCATCGCGTCGAGCAGAACGGCGACGCCGAGGATCACGCCCATCTCCTTCGGCGGTAGCGGGCCCGACAATGCGAACGTGAAGAACACGGCGACCATCACGGCCCCGGCGGCGAAGATCACACGCCCCGAATGTGCGACGCCGCCAACCATCGCCGCGCGCGCGTCGTGCGTGCGGTCCCAGTGCTCCTTGGCCGAGGACAGCAGGAACACCGTGTAGTCCATCGAGATCGCGAAGATCATCGCGAAGAAGAACACCGGGCCCCAGGCGTCGAGGAACCCCTGTGGCTGGAAGCCGAGCAGCGAGTGCAGCGCGCCGTCCTGGAAGATCCACTTGGCCACGCCGAAGGCGGCGCCGGTGGCGAGCAGGTTCGTGAGCACGCCCACCGCGGCGATCAGCGGCGCCTGCAACGCGATCAGCAGCAGCAGGAAGCCGAGGGCGAGCACCACGCCGATGACGAGCGGCGTCTTCGCACGCAGCGCGCTCTGCAGGTCGTGGTTTTCCGCCGCCGCGCCGCCGAGCAACGTGCCGGCTGGAAGGTACGCGCGCAGCCGGTCGATCGTCGTGCCCACCGCGGCGTTCGACGGATCCTGTCGGGGGATCGCCGTGATCAGCACGAGCCCGTCACCCCCGGCCTGTGCCGCGGTCACCTGTGCGATCCCGGGATCCCGAGATGCGATCGAGCTCACGGCCGTTGCCTGACCCGCCGGAGCGAGGAGCTGCAACGGCCCGGTGGCGCCGGGGCCGAACGCGGCCTGCGCCTGGTTGTAGCCGATGCGAGACGAGGCGCTCGCCGGCACTACCTTGATCGACGGCATCGCCGTCTTCAGCGTCAGCACCGGGAAGGCCAACGCGAGCAGCAGGGCGAGGGCGGGGAGGCCGTAGCGAAGCGGCGTCCGCCACAGGCGCTCTCCCCAAGCTGCAAATCGCGCGGAGCGGTGCTCACCGGAGTGTGCCCACGGGAGGGCGAGCTTGTCGACCTTCGGGCCGAGCTTCGTCAGCACGGCCGGCAACAACGTGAGCGTGGCGGCCAGCACGAACATGACCGCGAGCATGATCCCGAAGCTCATCGAGCGAAATGCAGGGCTCGGGACGAGCATCACTGCGGTGAGCGAGACGAGCACCGTGAGCCCCGAGAACAGCACCGCCTTTCCCGCGGTGTCCATCGTCTGGACCGTCGCATCCGCTGCGCTCACGTTCGTGCCGAAGAACGCGCCGCGGAATCGGTGCACGATGAACAGCGCGTAGTCGATTCCCAGCGCCAGCGCGAACATCAACGCGAAGTTCATAGCCCAGATTGAAATCGGCAGGATGAGGGTGCCGAGGTAGAGCGAGCCGGCTGCGGCGATGAGGCCGACCATCGTGAGCATCAGGGGAAGGCCCGCGGCGATCAGCGACCCGAATGCCAGCAGCAAGATCGTGAGCGTGACAGGCCACGATATGACCTCGGACTTGAGCATCGCCTGACGGTTGGCCGCGTTGAAGTCCGACCACATGCCGGCGGCGCCTGTCAGGTGAACCTGCACGCCGTTGCTGGACAGCGCCGACAGCTTCCCCTTGAGGGCGTCCGCGGCTGCGACCATGCCGTTGCTGTCGCGAGTCGCCCCCGCCTGCACGATCGCCGTGTGGCCGTCCCGCGAGATCGACACGCCGGGCTGTGGCGCGGTCACGCTGCGCACGGCTCCGCTGGAGCGCAGCGTGCGCTCGACGTTGGCCACCGTCGCGGCGAACGCGCCTTCAGACGCGGTTCGGCTCCGGGAGTGCACGACGACCATCAGGCCGTATCCGCCGAGTCCGCCGAAGTCCTTCTGGATGGCTTCGCGCGCCTGCACCGATTGGGAGCCGCTTGCCTGCCAGCCGGCTCCGGAGAGTGCCGTCTCGACTTTGGGCGCAAAGAAGCCGAGCGCGAGGGCGAGCACCAGCCAGCCGGCCAGAACTGCGCGGAAGTGCACGCTGGTGAAACGGCCGAGACGGCCGATCGGGCCGGCTGGCGGGGTTGCAGCCGACGGGCGCTTCCTCGCCACGGCGCTCATAGCGATGCGCGGCGCGCGCAGTCAGTCGCCGAGACGTGAACTGATCGGGCGGCGGTGTTGGGCGCGTAGATCGCGGAGCGAAGTCCCATGAGACGCCCGAGCGCGAGCGATGCCGGACACGAGCGGCTCGCGATTCCCATCAGCCCGCCGCCCCCTGAAGCTGCGCGTCGAGTTCCTCGAACTCGCGACGCAGCCCACCGCACACGTGCTCGCACAGCTCGAACACGCCCTCGTCGGCTATCGCGTAGCGAGCGAAGTTGCCCTCCTTGCTGCGCGTCACGAGCCGGCTGCGCAACAGCAGCCCGAGGTGCTTGGAGACGTTCTGCTGGGACGCGCCGGTCGTGCGCTGCAGCTCCTGGACCGTTGCCGGCCCTGCACGGAGCGCGTCGAGCAGACGGATGCGCATCGGCTCCGAGAGCACGCGGAAGCGCTCGGCGATGAGCTCGAGCAATGGCGCGGGGAGGGGGTGGGGAACGCTCGTCGGGTCCATGTCGCGGAGAGCATAGCACAACTGCATCGCTGTATACCACTCTGGTTGTCTGTGGCAAACTCCCCAGCGGGACCGGTAGACACGGCGGATGAGTGCAAGAGCGCCGCGTACGAGGATTCTCCGTAATGGGAATGACCGCCACAGCACGCCGACTCGGCGATACGCTCACTCACGAGGTCGACGTCAACGGACGCCACGTGATGCGAACCGATGAGCCGTCCTCGCTCGGTGGCCTCGACACGGCGCCGGCGCCGCATGAGCTGCTGCCGGCGGCGCTCGCGGCGTGCGCGTCGACGATGATCGCGCTGTACGCCGCGCGACGGGGCTGGCGGCTGAACGGGCTCGCTGTCGATGTGGACTACGACCCCGACGCCGTGCCGCGTCGTTTCGAGGTACGGCTGATGCTGCCGGCGGGCCTTTCAGCCGAGCAGGTGCGTCGTCTGGAGCGCGTGGCGGACACCTGTCCCGTCAAGCGCGCGCTGAAGACGGGGTGCACGATCGAGCAGAGGGTCGTGCTCGTCGAGGCCCCGGCCGGCAGAGACGTGGCGTAGGGCGCCAGTTCGCGCTCGCGAGCGGCGAGAGCCGACTGCGCCGGGAGAAGGGAGCCCGTGCTAGGAGCGCCGGCTATCCGCGGCGCGATCGCGCTCGGCGAGATAGGGCGCCAGGTACTTTGCGTTGATCTTGCTCGGCGGCGACCAGGTCGGCTCCTCGCTGATCTCAGAGCTGAAGCCGTGGCCTCCGGTGATCTCCGCCGTGAGGTACAGGGGTTTCTCGTCGGTCAGCAGCACCCCCCGGATCACGGGCATGAAGGGCTCGGCGGTGACCGGTGCACCGGCGAGCGCGGCGACCTGTAGCGCGGCCACGTCCGCCTGCTGGGAGGCCAGGCCGCCGTGCTTGATCGGGAAGTCGATCGCATCGCCGGCCGCGTACACCGGGCCAGCATCGGGCACCTGCATGAACGGAGAGACGCGGATGAAGCCGTGCTCGGCCAGCGGTAGCCCGCGCAGCGGCGGCCCGTACAGCTCCGGCAGGGCCACGACGCGATCAACGCGCATGTGACGGTCGCCCGGGTTGACCACGATCTCCTTTGCGTGCGGAATCTCCGCGTAGGCGGAGGTGATCGTGGTGATGCCGCGGCGCTCGAGCAGCGCGGCGACGGCGCTGCTGGCGCGCTCGCCGAATATCGCGAGCGGGCTGTCCTCGGGCGTGACGATCGTCGTCTCGAGCTCCACGCCCGAGTCATACGCCCGCCCCGCGGTCATCAGTGCGAGCTCGTAGATCGGAAGCTGCCAGGCCATGCGGCCGGGCGAGACGAACGCGAGGCGGTGCGTGTACCCGCCTTCGATGTCCTGGAGCAGACCCTGAAGCGTCTCGTCGAGCTTGCGGTCGTCGACAGTGAGGGCATGCTCATAGCGCGGACGCGCGACCGCGCCGAGGGCGATGATGAGCGCGTCGTAGCCGATCTGCTCGCCTGCTCCGGTGTGGGCCACACGAGCATCCGGGTCGAGCCACGCGAGCTCGCCGCGGATGAGCTCGGCGCCGGCGTCGCTCACGATCTCCCGGAGCGGGTAGCGACTCGCAGGTGGATACGCGAACGGCTCGCGCACCGACATCGGGCGGTATACGAACTCGCTGCCCGGGGCAAGCACGCTGACCGCTAGGCGCCCGGGAGCGAGCTGTGCGAGCGCGAGCACAGCCTCCAGCGCGGCAACGCCGCCTCCGGCGATCAGCACCTGCAGCTTCTCCTCGGATCGGTTCGCGCTCATATCTGCAGGCTAACCGTCTCGGGGCCGATCGCGGGGCGTGCCGATCGTGTGTGGGGGCGCGATCGGGCCCCGCTGAGGTAGGGCGAGCTCGGCGCGCTCAGTTGCCGATCAGGTGACGCTCGAGCGCGTAGCGCACGAGCCCCGCCCGCGTGCTCACACCGAGCTTGCGGCAGATGTGAGCGCGATGCGTCTCGATCGTGCGTGGCGAGAGTTCAAGCTTTGCGGCTATCTCCACGCTCGTGTGGCCGAGCGCGATCAGGCGCAACACCTCTAGCTCGCGCGGCGTGAGCCGTGTGCTGGAGAGCCCGCGACGCAGCGCGTCGAGGCGTGCGGCCATGGGCGGGCTCACATACTCTTCGCGGCGAGACGCGGCGACGATCGCGTGCGCGAGCTCGTCGTTGGCCAGGTTCTTGGTGACGAAGCCGAGCGCTCCCTGCGCGAACGCGCGCTGGGCGAATACAGGGTTGTCTTCGGTCGTCAGCACCACGATCTGCGTCTCGGGTACGAGCTTGCGCACGCGGCCGATGGCCTCGATGCTCGACCCGTCGGGCATCCCGAGGTCGAGCACGAGTACCTGCGGCCGCTCGCCCCTGACGAAATCCATCGCCGTGTCGAGATCGCCGGCTTCGGCGATCACCTCGACGTCCTGCTCGAGGTCGAGCACCTGGCGTAGGCCCTGGCGCAGGAACAGGTGGTCGTCCGCCAGGACCACACGGATCGGATGAGTCTGCTCTGCCGGCGTCGGTGCCCTGGCGAGATGCAGATGTGTAGCCATGAGAGCAAGCTAGAGGTCCGCCCCGGCTGCGAAAAGCGTGAAAACACTCCGATCGCGCGTGGCAAAGCACGGATTCGCCGGTGGCGCGCCGCTGCTGCGGGCGCTCAGCCGGTCCATAGGTGGAAACTCCGGATGACAGTGACCGTGGGCGGGCGGATGCTGCGCAGCATGTCCGACACGCCGCTCAACTCCGCAAGCCCTGGCCGCACGGCGGCGCAGGCCGGCGCGAGCGCGGCGATTCGGACTGAGCAGCTCGAGAAGAGCTATGGCCAGACGCGCGCGCTCGTGGATCTCAATCTGCGAGTCGAGCCGGGCGAGGTGTACGGGTACCTCGGCCCGAATGGCTCCGGCAAGACCACCACGATCAGGTTGCTGCTCGGCCTGCATCGCGCGAGCGCGGGCCGGGCGCAGCTGTTCGGCCTCGACGCTTGGCGCGACCCGGTGGCCGCGCACGCGCGGGTTGCCTACGTCGCCGGCGAGCCGTTCCTGTGGCCAGCGCTCACGAGCGCTGAGACCTTCGAGTTCCTGGCGCGGCTGCGGGGCGGCGTCGATGAGGCATACCGCCGGGTGCTCGTCGAGCGCTTTCAGCTCGACACCGCCAAGAAGGTGCGCGCGCTGTCCAAGGGCAATCGCCAGAAGGTGCAGCTCATCGCGGCCTTCTCGACCCGTGCCGAGCTACTCATCCTCGATGAGCCCACGAGCGGCCTCGATCCACTCATGGAGATCGCCTTCCGCGAGACCGTGCAGGAGGCTCGCGAGCGGGGCCAGACGGTGTTCCTCTCCTCGCACATCCTCAGCGAGGTCGAGGCGCTGTGCGATCGCGTCGGGATCCTGCGCAGGGGAAGGCTCGTCGACGAGGGGACGCTCGCGCAGCTTCGCCATCTCGGCGCGCAGACGATCGAGGTCACCTTCGACGGCCCTGCGCCCGCGCTCGGCACGCTGCCCGGCGTGCGGATGAGCCGCGCCAGCGCGAATGCGCTCCGCTTCGAGGTGAGCGGCAGCGTGGGGCCGCTGATCGCGGCGCTCGCAGGGCATCCGGTGGTGGCGCTGAGCAGCCGCGAACCCTCGCTCGAGGAGATCTTCCTGCACCACTACGACTCGAGCGACGGACGTGTCGGCGGCTAGCGTCGAGCTCTCGCCGCTCGACCCACCGCCCCTGCGCGGGCATCGCGCCGGTGCCTTGAGGCCGGTGGGCGCGATTGCGCGGCGCACATTCAGGGACGCCCGGGTGCGCACGATCGCGTTCGCGTCCGCCTTCGCCCTTTACGCCTACATCCAGCCGGTGGGCTACCGCAACGCCTACCCGACGCTGGCCGACCGCCTCGACTTCCTGCGCAGCTTCGCCCGCAACGATGCGATACGGCTGTTCTACGGCTATCCGTTCGATGCCTCGTCGGTCAGCGGCTACTGTGCCTGGCGCGTCGGCGGGACACTGAGCATCGTCGCGGCCGTCTTCGGCGTGCTCGCTGCCGTGCGCGCCCTGCGCGCGGAGGAGGATGCGGGGCGCATGGAGCTCATCCTCGCGGGCGCGGTGCGCCGCGAGGGCGCGTACGCGGGCGCCATGGCTGCGATCGCAGCAGGCACCGCGATCCTGTGGCTGGCTGAGCTCGTGGGTTTCGTGGTCGGCGGCCTTCCGCTCGGCGGCTCCGCCTACCTGGCGCTCGCGACCGCGTCTGTCGTGCCGGTGTTCGCGGGGGTGGGCGCGCTCACGAGCCAGCTCGCGCCAAGACGCCGAGTAGCCGTCGAGCTGGGCAGCGCCGTCATCGGCCTGTCGCTGTTGCTGCGGGTGATCGCCGACACCTCCAGCGGAGCCGGCTGGCTGCGCTGGGCGACGCCGCTCGGCTGGGCGGAGGAACTGCGCCCTTTCGCCGGCCCGCAGCCGCTCGTCCTCGTGCTCCCGCTCCTCGCGAGTGCTGTGCTGCTCACGCTCGCCGCATGGATCGCGAGGAGCCGCGACGTCGGGACGGCGCTCCTGGCAGCACACGACAGCTCCCCGCCGCGGCTGTACCTGCTGTCATCGACGACCGCGCAGGCGCTGCGCGCCGAGCGCGGCAGCCTCGCCGTGTGGGCGGGCAGCATCGGCGTGTTCGCGGTCGTGCTCGGCATGGTCTCAGCGAGCGTCTCCTCGGCTGGCATCTCCAAGAACATCCAGCGGGAGATCGCGAGGCTCGGCTCGGGGGCGATCACGAGTCCCGGCGGATATCTCGCGTTCGTGTTCATCTTCTTCATCCTGGCCGTGAGCCTGTTCGCGTGCGCGCAGGTCGGTGCGGCCCGCGAGGAGGAGGCTGGCGAGCGACTCGAAACGCTCTTCGCGCTACCGGTGAGCCGCGTGCGCTGGCTCGCCGGCCGGCTGCTGTTGGCCACGGTCGCCGCCGCGGCGCTGTCGCTGCTTGCGGGCGTGCTTACGTGGGCGGGCGCGGCGGCGCAGGGGGTAAAAATCTCGCTTCCACAACTGCTCGAGGCCGGTGCGAACTGCATGCCCGTAGGCCTGCTCTTCCTCGGCATCGCCGCGCTCGCCTACGCGCTCGTGCCGCGTGCGAGCGCCGGCATCGCCTACGGACTCGTGACGGTTGCCTTTCTCTGGTACCTGGTCGGTGCTCTGCTTGGCGTGCCCAAATGGCTCGTTGAAGTGACGCCCTTCGCGCAGGTGGGGCTCGTGCCTGCGCAGCACTTCAAGCTGTTGGCAGCCGCGATCATGCTCGCGCTCGCGGGCGTGGCCTGCGCAGGCTCCCTGTGGGCATTTGCGCGGCGCGACCTCGCCGGCGATTGAGCCGGAATTGGGCTAAGTAGTTTTCCACAGGATGTAGGGGACGAGTGCCTGATTTCGCGCTGCCGGCACCTACGTAACTTGCGGGCATGAACACGCTCGAACTCGCCCGTCTGCAGTTCGGCGTGACCACGATCTTCCACTTCATCTTCGTGCCGATGTCGATCGGGCTGGCTGCCTGGGTCGCCTACTGCCAGACGCGGTGGTACCGCAGCGGCGATGAGCTCTATCTGCGCATGACGCGCTTCTGGGGCAAGTTCATGTTGATCACGCTCGCGATCGGCGTGGTGACCGGAATCGTGCAGGAGTTCCAGTTCGGCATGAACTGGTCGCAGTACTCGCGCTATGTGGGCGACATCTTCGGCGCGCCGCTGGCGATGGAGGGCCTCGCCGCCTTCTTCCTCGAGTCGACGTTCATCGGGCTGTGGCTGTTCGGCTGGGGCCGGCTCTCGCCCAAGGTGCACCTCGCGACGATCTGGCTGACGGCCTTTGGGGCTGCGCTGTCGGCGTACTTCATCCTCGCGGCGAACTCGTGGATGCAGCACCCGGTCGGCTACGTCATCAACCACGCCACGCACCGGGCCGAGCTCAAGAGCATCTGGGCGGTGCTCACCAACTCGACCGTGCTGCTCGCGTTCCCTCACACGGTGTTCGCGGCCTACTGCACGGCGGGGATGCTCGTGCTGGGGATCTCGGCCCTTGCGCTGCTTCGCGGACGCGCCAACCCCGTGTACATGCGCTCGATCCGCAAGGTGCTGCCGCTGACGCTGGCGGCGGCGGTGCTGACCGGTGCATTCGGGCACACCCAGGGGATGCTGATGGAGGAACAGCAGCCCATGAAGATGGCCGCGGCCGAGGCCCTCTACAAGACGACGAAAGGCGCCAGCCTGTCGATCTTCGCGGTCGGTCCGTTCGAACACTTCCCCAAGCGCTTGAACACCGACATCCGCATCCCACACCTGCTTTCGATCCTCGGCACCGCCTCCTGGAACGGAGAGGTCAAGGGCGTCAACCAGCTCAACCGCGAAGACCAGGCGAAATTCGGACCCGGCGACTACGTTCCCATCCTGGGCGTGACCTACTGGACGTTCCGGCTGATGGCCGGCGTTGGCGTGCTGCTCCTCTTGATCCCGCTGATCGGCCTGCTGCTGGCGCACCGAGGCATCTTCGAGCGACGCCGATGGTTCCTGCGGGTCGCGGTCCTGGGCGCCTTCCTCCCGCCGCTCGCCAACCTCACCGGCTGGATCTTCACCGAGATGGGCCGCCAGCCGTGGGTGGTGTACGGCCTGCTGAAGACAAGCGATGCGCGCTCTCCGCTGGTCAGCTCGAGCTCGCTCGTCATCTCGCTCGTCGGCTACACGCTGCTCTACGGCGTACTCCTTCTGATCGGCGGAAAGCTGTTCCTCAACGACATGGCCGAGGGCCCCGAATCCGAGCCCGCCGCGGCCCCTGGGCAGCAGCCCGGACCCGGATCTCAGGCCGGCGACCTGGTCCTCAGCTACTGAGAGCAAAGCCGAGCCGTCATGCACCACGACCCGAACTTCCTGCAGACGCTCTGGTTCCTCTTGATCGGCGTCCTGTGGGTCGGCTACTTCATCCTCGAGGGCTTCGACTTCGGCGTCGGCATCCTGCTGCGCGCGCTGTCGCGCGACAGGACCGACACACGGCTGATCATTCACACGATCGGGCCGGTGTGGGACGGCAACGAGGTGTGGCTGCTGACCGCCGGCGGCGCCACCTTCGCAGCCTTCCCAGGCTGGTACGCGAGCCTCTTCTCGGGCTTCTACCTCGCGCTGTTCCTGATCCTCGCCGCGCTGATCGTGCGCGGCGTCTCGTTCGAGTTCTGGGGCAAGAGCGACTCGCCGCGCTGGCGCGCGGGCTGGGAGTGGGCGGCCGTCATCGGCAGCTTCGCGGCGGCGCTGCTGTGGGGCGTGGGTTGGGCCAACATCGTCCACGGCGTGCCGATGAACGCCCAGCACAACGTCACGGCGCAGCTGTGGGACCTGCTCCACCCCTACGCCCTGCTCGGCGGCCTCGTCACGCTCTCGCTGTTCATCGCGCACGGCGCGATCTTCCTGACGCTGCGCACGCGCGATGAGCTGCTCGCACGGGCGCGCTCGGTGGCGCTGCCCGTCTCGGCCGTGAGCGCGCTGCTGATGGCGGGCTTCCTCGTGTGGACGACGATCGATCAGGACGCGGGCGGCGTGAAGGTCTCCGCGGCGATCATCGCCGCCGGCGCCGTAGCGCTCGCCGGCGCGGTGCCGGTGATGCTCTCGCGCAACCGCGACGGACGCGCGTTCGCGCTGAGCGCCGGCGCAATCGCGCTGCTCTTCGCGAGCCTGTTCGTGAGCCTGTACCCGCTTGCGCTTCCCTCGAGCACGAGCCACGCGTATGACCTGTCGCTCGTCGCCGCCTCCTCGACCCACTACACGCAGACGGTCATGACAGTCGTTGCTGCGGTGTTCGTGCCGATCGTGCTGCTCTACCAGGGCTGGACCTACTGGGTCTTCCGCCACCGGCTCGGGCGCGACGACTTCGAGGGCACGCCCACGCCGATCGCGGTGCTCGAGCAGATGCGCGCAGGTAAGGGGGACGGGCGGACAGGCCCGGACGGTGGGCGCTCCGGCGGGAGCGCCGACGCGCCCGGCGGCGTGCCCACACCGCGGCGAGCGGCCGGCGTAAGCCCTGAGGATGAGCGCCCCGGTCGACCGCAGACTCCTCAAAGAGAGCGGGCCCGCGCGCCTTCACCTCGTGCTGGCCGCCGCGATCGGCGCTGTTCTCGGCGGCGCTGGTCGTGGCCCAGGCGGCGCTGCTCGCGTACGTGATCGCACGCGCGGTCATGCACCACGCTACGGCGTCCTCGCTCGCGCCCGCGCTCACGGCCCTCGGCATCGTGCTGTGCGCCCGCGCGCTGGCCGGCGGCGCGTTCGAGCTGTCGGGCCGGTTGGGAGCGATCCGAGTGATGTCCGAGCTGCGCGGCAGGCTCGTGCAGCGGCTGCTCGTGAGCGGCCCGGAGCGCCGGCCGCGCGGCCTGCGCACGGGCGATCTGGCGGGCACGGCCGTGCAGGGGGTCGATTCGCTGGAGAGCTACTTCGCCGGCTACCTGCCGCAACTCGTCCTCGCCGCGGCGGTCCCGCTCGCAGTCGTCGGCTGGGCCGCGCTGCTCGATCCCGTGACCGCGGCGATCCTCGCGCTGACCGTCCCCGTCCTGGTCGGATTCATGGTGCTGATCGGCAAGGGCGCCCAGGCCAAGGCACGCGCCCGGTGGCGCGCGCTCGGGCTGCTCGGCGCGCACTTCCTCGACGTCGTGCAGGGGCTGGCCACGCTGCGCGCGTTCGGGCGCGAGCGCGCGCAGGAGGACACGCTTGCGGCGGTCGGCGACCGCTACCGCGCCGAGACCGTCGCCACTCTCCGTGTCGCCTTCCTCTCCGCTCTTGTGCTCGAGCTGTGCGCGATGATGGGCACGGCGCTTGTGGCTGCGACGATCGGCGTACAGCTGGTGCGCGGCACGCTCGGCTTGCAGGCGGGACTCACGGTGCTGCTGCTCGCGCCGGAGCTGTATGCACCGCTGCGCGGCCTCGGGGCGCAGTTCCACTCGAGCGCGGACGCCACGAGCGCCTCCGAGCGGATCCATGCGGCGCTCGAGGAGGAGCGCGCCCCGCGGCAGCTCGTGCGGGACTCGGTGCGGCGCGTCCCGAGCCCTCGGCGCTCGCCCGTGCGCCTCGAGCGCGTGAGCTACAGCTATCCGCAGCGCGAGCGCCTTGCGCTCGAGCAGGTCGACCTCGAGCTGTTGCCCGGCGAGGTGACCGCGCTGCTCGGTCCCAGCGGTTCGGGCAAGAGCACTCTGGCAAGGCTGCTGCTCGGGCTGGCCGATCCGGGCGCCGGGCGCGTCAGCTGCGCCGGCGTTGATCTGCGCGAGCTCGACCGCGAAGCATGGCGAGCGCAGATCGCCTGGGTTCCCCAGAGGCCCACGCTATTCAGCGCGAGCATCGGCGAGAACATCGCCCTGTACTCGCCGCGGGCCGCTGCGCCGCAGATCTGGCAGGCCGCTCGCTCGGCCGGCGCCGAGGCTTTCGTGCGCGAGCTCCCGGCGGGCCTGCACACGCGCGTGGGGGAGGGCGCCAGGCGACTGTCGGCCGGTCAGGCGCAGCGCGTGGCGCTGGCTCGCGCGTTCCTCGCCGATCGCCCCCTGCTCATCCTCGACGAGCCGAGCGCCCATCTCGACGACGACGCCGCAGGCGCCCTCCTCGCTGCCCTCTCGGGCCTCACACGCGGGCGCACGACACTTCTGATCGCCCACGATCCACTGCTCGCCCAGCTCGCCACACGCCGCTATGTGCTCGAGCAGGGAAGGCTGAGGACGGCGAGTTCGGCAAGCGGGTGCGCGTCGCCTGCTGCTCAGCCTGCGCTCGCTCGCGGCGCCCCGGCCGAGATCGCGCCCGGCGAGGTGGTCGCCGCATGAGCGTGTCGCGGGCGCTGCTGCTTGCTGTCCGCGCGCCGCGTGCAGAGCGCACGCGCCTGGTGCGGTCGGTCGCCTTCGCCGCCTGTGCGGCTGCTGCGGCGATTGCGCTGCTCGGCACCTCGGGGTACCTGATCTCGCGCGCGGCGCAGCGTCCGCAGGTGCTCGCGCTGATCGGTGCGATCGTAGCCGTGCGCGCTTTCGGCATCACGCGCGCACTGGCCCGCTACGCGGAGCGCCTCTCCGCTCACGACCTCGCGCTGCGCCAGCTCGCCCGGCTGCGCGGAGCGTTCTATCGCGCGCTGTGGCCGCTCGTGCCGGCCGGCCTGGCGCGCCGCAGCGGCGACTTGCTGAGCCGCTTCGTGGCCGATGTCGACTCGCTGCAGGATCTCTACCCGCGGGTGTTGATACCAGGCTTCGTCTCGCTTCTGGTGATCGCTGGCTCAGCCGCGGCGGCGTGGTTGATCCTGCCCGCTGCCGGCGTTGCGGTGCTGTGCTCGCTCGCGCTCACCGCACTCGTGCTGCCCTCGCTCAGCACCCTCGCCGCCGCCCGTTCAGCGCGCCGCCAGGCGCCCGCTCGGGCGCAGCTCACGAGCGAGCTGATCGAGGGAATCGATGGTGCCCCCGAGCTCGCGCTCGCCGGCCGTTCGCGTGAGCATGCGCTGAAGCTCGCGGCAACCGATGCGCGGCTCGCGCGAATCGGTCGTGGCGATGCGCTCGCGAGCACGGCGGCGTCGGTGGCGGGTGGCGTGCTGGCCGCCGGTGGGGTGCTCGCGCTGCTGCTCGTGAGCATCCCGGCGATGCACGCGGGCGAGTTCAGCGGCGTGCTGCTGGCCGCCGTCGTGCTGCTCGTGCTGGCGTCCTATGACAGCGTCCTCGAGCTCGGCGAGGCGGCACGACGCATGCGCGCCTGTTCGACCGCGGCGACGCGGTTGCACGAGCTCACCGCGCGCGAGCCCGAGATCCGCGATCCCGTCCGTCCGCGCACGCTGTGTGGCGAGGTCCAGGGCGGGCTCGCGCTGCAGGGCGTGAGCTTCGGCTACGGACCCGACGAGCCTCTTGTTCTCGACGGCGCCACGCTCACGCTTCACGCAGGCCGGCGTCTCGCGCTGACCGGCCCGAGCGGCGCGGGCAAGAGCACGATCGCCGAGCTGCTCGTGCGCTTTCGCGATCCCACCGCGGGTCGCGTGACGATCGACGGGATCGACGAGCGCGAACTCGCCCAGAGCGCGGTGCGCGCGACAGTCGCGCTATGCGCGCAGGAGTGCCATCTGTTCAGCTCGACGATCCGACAGAACCTGTTGCTCGCTCGCCGCGACGCGACGCAGCGCCAGATCATGCGGGCGCTGGCCGCAGTTGAGCTGGACGCATACGTCTCGGGCCTGCCGCAGGGTCTGGACACGCTCGTCGGCCAGGACGGCGAGCTCCTGTCGGGAGGCCAGCGCAGGCGGGTGGCTTTCGCCCGCGCGCTGCTGTCGCCCGCACGCTTCGTGATCCTCGACGAGCCGACCGCGCATCTCGATCCGGGCCTCGCGAAGCGCGTGATGGCGAACTTGCTCGACGCGTGCGGCGAGGAGCGTGGCGTGCTCGTCATCACCCACGAAGCCGACGGGCTGGCCGGCTTCGACGGAGTGCTCGAGCTGCGCGACGGGAAGCTTCACACGCGCGTATGAGGATCGTCGAGGAGGGCGCGCGTCTCCGCCACGTCAACCGCCGAGCGCTGCCCTGACCTGCCGCGCGATCTCCAGGTCCTCGCGCGCGGCGAGGACAACGGTGCGCACGTCGGCACCTGGCGCGCCGATCTCGCAGTCGGGGGCGCAGCGCTCGTTGCGCGCCTCATCGAGCGCTACGCCGAGGAAGCCGACCCCGGCGCCAGCGCGGGCGCGCGTGACCGCGGAGTGCTCGCCCACGCCGCCGGTGAAGGCGAGCACGTCGAGGCCCGCGAGCGCAGCTGCCATCGCGGCGATGCCCGCCACGAGGCGGTGGATGTACACGTCGAGCGCGAGCTGCGCGTCCGCGTTGCCGTCTCGAGCCCGCGCGGTCACCTCGCGCATGTCCGCGCTGCCGGCCAGCCCGAGCAGTCCCGAGTGGTGCTCCAGCGCCGAGCTCATCCCATCCGCGGCCACGTGCTCGTGCTCGAGCAGCCACAGCAACAGGCCCGGGTCGACGCTGCCCGACCGCGTCGCCATGACGAGTCCCTCCAGTGGCGTGAAGCCCATCGTCGTCTCGAGCGAGCGACCGTCGCGCGATTGCGCACAGCGAAGCGCCGGCGCCGAGATGGCAGCTGACGATGCGCAGGCCCGAGGCGCTAACGCCGAGCAGCTCGGGCACGCGATGCGCAACCCAGGCGTGCGACAGGCCGTGAAAGCCATAGCGCCGCAGGCTCCAGCGCTCGCGCCAGCTGCGCGGCAGCGCGTAGGTGGCTGCGGCCTGCGGCATCGAGGCGTGAAAGGCGGTGTCGAAACAGGCGACCGCGGGCACGCCGGGCAGCGCGGCGCTCACCGCGTCCATCGCGGCGAGCGACTTCGGCTGGTGAAGGGGTGCCAGGTCGCACAGCTCCCCGAGCGCCGCGCGCACTCCGGCATCGACCTCGAGCGCAGCGCGAAAGCGCGTTCCGCCGTGCACCACGCGATGGCCGACCGCATCTGCCTCCCCGAGCGTGCCGTGCAGCGCGCGCTCGAGCTCTCCGCGCTCGGCCTGCGCACGCGGCGCCGGCAGCTCCTGTGCGGCGAGCATGCCGTCGTCGCCGTCGAGCAGGGTGAGCTTGAGGCTGCTCGAGCCGGCGTTTACGACGAGCACTCGCACGCGCCTACGGCGCGTCCTGCGCAAACGCGCCCGGCGCCACGCGGCCGAGGTCCGCCGGCCAGCTCCAGTCCGTGATCTCGGGCGAGTCGATCCCGTGTTCGCGCGTGTAGGCGCGGTGGCGGGTGCGTTCGTCGGTCATGCGCTGGCGCAAATGCGCCGTGCGCTCGCCGAGCTCGGGCACGCGATCGACCACGTCCATCACCAGGTGGAAGCGGTCGAGGTCGTTGAGCATCACCATGTCGAACGGCGTCGTCGTCGCGCCGCGCTCCTTGTAGCCGCGCACGTGGATGTTGTGGTGGTTGGTGCGCCGGTAGGTCAGGCGGTGGATCAGCCACGGATAGCCGTGGTAGGCGAAGATCACCTGCTGGCCGGCCGTGAACAGCGCGTCGAACTCCGAGTCGGAAAGCCCGTGCGGATGCTCGTGTTCGGGCTGCAGGCGCATCAGGTCGACCACGTTCACAACCCGTATCTTCAGCTCCGGCAGGTGCTCGCGCAGGATCGCCGTGGCCGCTACGCACTCGAGCGTGGGCACGTCGCCGGCGCATGCGAGCACCACATCGGGCTCCTCCTCGCCGTCGTTGGAGAACTGCTCGAGGATGCCGATGCCGCGCGTGCAGTGCGCGATCGCCTCGTCCATCGTCAGGTAGTTGAGCGCGGGCTGCTTGCCGGCCACGATCACGTTGACGTAGTGACGGCTGCGCAGGCAGTGATCTGCGACCGACAACAGGCAGTTGGCGTCAGGCGGGAGATACACGCGGACCACGGTCGCGTCCTTGTTGACGACCTGGTCGATGAAGCCGGGGTCCTGGTGTGAGAAGCCGTTGTGGTCCTGGCGCCAGACGTGGGAGGAGAGCAGGTAGTTCAGCGACGCGATCGGCCGGCGCCAGGCGAGGCCGCGCGTGACCTCGAGCCATTTCGCGTGCTGGTTGAACATCGAGTCAACGATGTGGATGAAGGCCTCGTAGCTGTTGAACAGCCCGTGGCGGCCGGTGAGCAGGTAGCCCTCGAGCCATCCCTGGCAGGTGTGCTCGGAGAGGATCTCCATCACCCGGCCGTCGCGCCCGAGGTGATCGTCGTCGGGGCGCAGCTCGGCCTCCCATGTCCGGTCGGTCACCTCGAACAGCGCGCCGAGACGGTTCGAGGCGGTCTCGTCCGGGCCCATCACCCTGAATCGGTCCGCGTTGGCCCGCATCACGTCGCGCAGGAAGGCGCCGAGCACGCGCGTGGGTTCGCTTGAGCTCGCGGTCGGCGCCGGCACGTCCACGGCATAGGAGCGGAAGTCCGGCAGCTCGAGCGGGCGCAGCAGCAGCCCGCCGTTGGCGTGGGGATTCGAGCCCATACGCCGCTCACCGCGCGGCGCCAGGTCGGTCAGCTGCCGGCGCGGAGCTCCGGTCTCGTCGAACAGCTCCTGCGGGCGGTAGGACTGCAGCCACTGCTCGAGCTGCATGAGATGGTGCGGGTTGGCGGCGAGGTCCGCCAGCGGCACCTGATGCGAGCGGAACGAGCCCTCGGCGGGGAGGCCGTCCACCTCCTTGGGCCCGGTCCAGCCCTTGGGGCTGCGCAGCACGATCATCGGCCAGCGCGGGCGCTCGGCGTTTCCGTGCTCACGTGCGCGGTGCTGGATGCTCGCGATCTCGGCGGTGACCTCGTCGAGCGTCGCGGCCATCAGCTGGTGCATCGACTCTGGTTCGGAGCCCTCGACGAAGCGCGGCGCATAGCCGTAGCCCTCGAGCAGCGCCCGCAGCTCCTCGCCGCTGATGCGGGCGAGCACCGTGGGGCTGGCGATCTTGTAGCCGTTGAGGTGGAGGATCGGCAGCACCGCGCCGTCGCGGGCGGCATCGAGGAACTTGTTCGAGTGCCAGCTCGTTGCGAGCGGCCCGGTTTCTGCCTCGCCGTCGCCGATCACGCAGCAGGCGAGCAGGTCCGGCGAGTCGAGCACGGCGCCGTAGGCGTGCGCGAGCGAATAGCCGAGCTCGCCGCCCTCGTGGATCGAGCCGGGCGTCTCGGGCGCCGCGTGGCTCGGTATCCCGCCGGGCCAGGAGAACTGGCGAAAGAGCCTTCGCAGCCCCTCTTCGTCAAATCCGATTCGCGGGTAGATCTCGGTGTAGGTGCCCTCCAGGTAGACGTTCGCGACCACGCCCGGGCCGCCGTGGCCGGGACCGGCGATGAAGATCGCGTTCAGGTCGCGCTCGCGAATCACCCGGTTCATGTGCGCGTAAATGAAATTCAGCCCGGGCGTCGTCCCCCAGTGGCCGAGGAGACGCGGCTTGGTGTGCTCGATGCGCAGCGGCTCGCGCAGTAGCGGGTTGTCGAGCAGGTAGATCTGTCCGACCGACAGGTAGTTGGCGGCGCGCCAGTAGGCATGGAGCGCGTCGAGCTCAGCGGGGGAGAGTGGGTGGGTCGTGGCGGTCACGGTGCAATAGCATCGTGCGGCAGACAACCCAAGGATATGACCATGTTCAAGAACGTTCTCGTCGGTGTGGATGGCGGCTGGGGAGGCCGCGACGCGATCGCGCTCGCCTCGCGGCTGTGCGAGTCAGAGGGCAAGCTGACTCTTGCGCACGTGCACGGTGGCGAGCTGCATCCGCTGCACGCGGTCACGCCGGGGTCGCTGAAGGAGGAGCGCGACGCGTCCACCAGGTTGCTCGAGGAGCAGCGCGCGAGCGCGGGCGTTGAGGCGGAGCTGGTCAATATCGTCGGGTTGAGCCCAGGCCGCGGGCTTCACCAGCAGGCCGAAGAGCAGGGGGCCGACATGATCGTCGTGGGCTCCTGCCGCCACGGCGTGCTCGGACGCGCGATGCTTGGCGATGACGCGCGCGGCGCGCTCAACGGGTCGCCCTGCGCGGTCGCGATCGCTGCGCGCGGGTACGCCGAGCACCCCGTGCCGTTTGGGAAGATCGGGGTCGGCTACGACGGCTCGCCCGAGGGCACGGTCGCGCTGGCGAAGGCCCAGGAGCTCGCAAAGCCGACGCGCGCGTCGGTGTACGCGCTGGAGGTGGTCACGATCCCGAGCTACGCGTTTACGGGGATCGTGCCGCCGGCGATTGGCGAGACGATCGATCTGATGCTCAAGCAGGCGAGCGAGCGCATGAACGCGCTGCCGGATGTCGAGGGCAGCGCAGTGTACGGGCTGACAGGGGAGGAGCTGGCAACCTTCGGCGACGATATGGACCTGCTGGTCGTGGGCTCGCGCAACTACGGCCCGGTGCACAGGCTGGTCGTGGGGAGCACCGCCGACTATCTCGAGCGCCACGCGCGCTGCTCGCTGGTCGTGCTGCCGCGCGTGCACGGCGCCGACTGATCCGCTCAGGCGGTGTGCGCGTCGGGCGGGCCGATCAGGCCACGCTCGAGCGCGTAGCCGACGAGCTCCGCGCGGGTCGAAAGCCGCAGCTTCTGCTGGATGTGCGAGCGGTGCGTCTCGACCGTGCGTACCGACAGGTAGAGCTGTTCTGCGATCTCGGCGTTGGTGTGGCCGAGCGCGATCAGGCGTAGCACGTCGACCTCGCGCTCTGAGAGGTCGTCCGGGGGGCCCGGCGGCGGCTCGGAGGCGATCCGCGCGCCCAGCCTCGGGTTCAGATAGCTCTCCCCGGCCGATGCTCGCCGCACCGCTTCAACGAGCTCGTCGTCGGCGGCCTCCTTGAGTACGTATCCGATCGCGCCCGCGCCAAGCGCCTCGCGCGCGAACGCGGGCTCCTGCTGCATCGTCAGTACCACGATCTGCGTGTCGGGCGACTCCGAGCGGATCACCGGTATCGCTTCCAGGCTCGACCCGCCGGGCATGTTGAGGTCGAGCACGAGCACGCGCGGGTGGTGCCCGCGCACATAGCGCCGCGCGCTGTCCACGTCGCTGGCCTCGGCGACGACCTCGAAGTCGTCCTCGCTGTCGAGCAGCATGCGCAGCCCGCTGCGCACCACCGCATGGTCGTCGGCGAGCACGATCCGGATCGTGTCGGCCTGCGAGGAGCCGGCCTCGGGGGTGCTGTCCTCCCCGCTCATGCCTGTGAAGGTAGCGGCTCCAGCGGCGCCGCGCGATGAATCGGGCGGCGTACCGCTCACGACGCGCTCGGCGAGCGGTAGTGCTCGCGCCAGATCAGTCGGTAGATCGGGATCCAGCGGGGGATCCGATTGACGACCGGTATGAACGGGACGCAGATGAAGGCGAGGCTCAGCACGCTCATCACGAGCATCACGAGGATGTCCGCGTTTTCGGATGCCTTGAACGGTTCGACCTGGTACCACAGTGCGTACAGCCACAGCCAGGGCTGGCCGGGGTAGCTTCCGGTCTCGTTCATCATGCCCCACTGCTCGCCGAGCAGGTGCTGCCCTTCGGCGCGTTTTTCGAGCAGTCCGCCGTCGGCCATGAACAGCAGCGGCTTGGTGTAGTCGGTCTGGAAGAACTGCTTGCTTGTCAGCAGAACGCCGTCGAGGCCTCCGCTCTGCGCCAAGCTCAGCAGGCTCGCCATCATCGTGGGCACCGGACCGGCGCCGCTGGCCTGGACCGTGACGGTGCCCGTGCTCGAGTTGAGCGACACCGTGCTGGGCGGCTTCTTGCCTTCTTCTTCGGCCGCCGCGGTTTCTTCGAGCGGCTTGGCGTAGGCTTCGGCCCATTCCTTTTTCTGCTTTTCGGGCGCGGCCTTGTATTCGGCCAGCGCGCTCTGCAGCGCGGGATCGTTGGGGACCGTTTCCAGTGGTTGGACCACGAAGTCCTCTGCCGTGTTGATCGGGTGGCTCACGCCGAGCCATTTCTGCGGGTAGAGGAACCAGGCGTGCTGCCCTTCGCCGTTGTGGTTGTACGGCGGGCCGTATGTCGGCGGTGCCGCTCGTTTCGTTCAGCTCCGTTGCGGCCGCGGTCGCGAAGTTGACCGGCAATTCGTGCGACCACTGGCGGATCGTGCTGGGCTTCTCGTCGGGCGAGGAGAGCAGGATCGTCAGCAGGACCGAAAGCAGCGCGATCACGCCCACGGCGATGCAGGCCTCTTTGATCAGGTCATACGGCTGGTAGCCGCCCGTCCAGGGCTTGGTGTCGTCCTTTGGGCGCAGAAAGCTCACGGCTGGCTCCCGCTCACGCCCTGGGGAGCGCCATGGCCGTCATGAGGAGCGCTTGCAACGAGCGCCGCCTTCTTCTGCTCGATCTCGAACGGCGGCACGACGCCGTGCCGACGCACGAGCAGAACGTGTGCGCCGACCAGCGCAACGACGGCGATCGGCAGCAGCAGGATGTGGTAGCTGTACATCTGGCCGAAGTTGGTGACGTTGAAGAACGCGCCCACGCCGACCGCGTTGAGGCCGTCCTTGGCCTGCGTGGAGATCCACTGCGCGTCGAAGTTCTGCTGTGAGACGTAGCCCGTTAGCGCCGCGGGCACGGCGACCAGGAATGTGATCGCGCCCGTGATCCACACGCGCGAGCGGCCCCCGCGCCAGGCGGCCATCCAGAACTTGCCCCACAGGTGCACGACCATCACGAAGAAGAACAGCTCGACGGACCACATGTGGATGCTGTTGAAGAAATGTCCGATGCTCGTGAAGTGCCACCAGGCGGGACCCTTGAGCGCGAGGATCGAGCCCGAGGCGATGATCACGACCAGCGCGGCGATGCTCGCCACACCGAACACGTAGATCCAGGAGGCGACGTAGGTCGGCTGGCCGTCGGGCAGCAGCCGGTCGGGCGGGAGCGCCTCGACCCCGGCTTCCCTGACGCGCACCGTCCACGACTTCGACCGCTGTCCGGGCACCGTGCTCATGACGCGCCCTCCGCGCCCGGCGTCCGGCGGATCCGGGGAACGGCAGCAGCAGCGCAAGCACGAACACCACGAGCATCAGCCCGATCACCACGACGTTGGCCACCGACAGGTGGATGAAGCTCCAGTCCACCGTGTGAGCGGGGTGGTTCAGGTTGAACACCGCGCCAAGTGTGGATACGTCTGTCAGGCTCACCGCTGTCTCCTCCGATCGTGTGGGGCCGACTTCGGCAGCGTATTTCTCGGCAATGTTTCGGATCATCCGTAGTAATCCCTGCCATGGAGGGTGTAAAACCGGCGTGCGGGCGGCGGCTCTCTCTGCCTCGCAGGCCCATCTCGCGACGGGTCTAGCTCCGGCGCGGGTGCCGCGCGCGAGGGCTGCTAGAGCGGCCAGTACTGGCCCACGTGCGTCGCCGCGCGCGAGGTCAGCAACGGCTCCGGCGCACGCGAGCGCGCGGGCTCCTGATCGTTCAACGCGCTCAGCGTCGCAATCACGCTGTCGGCCAACGCGGACGGCGAGTAGCCGCCCTCGAGCACCGCGCCGAGGGGAGCTCCGAGCCGGCGCGCGAGGTCGCGCACATGGCGCGCGATCTCGGCGAAGGACTCGGTCTCCAGGCGACAGTCGGCCAGCGGATCCTCGCGGTGTGCATCGAATCCGGCGGAGACGAGCACGAGCTCGGGCGCAAAGGCCTCGGCCGCCGGCACGAGGATGTGCTCGAACAGCGACAGCCACAGCTCCTCGTCGGAGCCCGCGGGCACGGGCAGGTTGATCGTGAATCCCTCGCCCGGCCCCGAGCCGGCGTCGGCGAGGGAACCGGTGCCCGGGTAGATGCCGCCCTGATGGATGCTCGCGAACAGCACGTCGCTGCGCCGCCGGAACGCCTCGGCGGTGCCGTTGCCGTGGTGCACGTCCCAATCGAGGATGAAGACGCGCTCAGCCCCGAGCTCGCGAATCGCGAGCTCGGCCGCGATCGCGACGTTGTTGAACAGGCAGAAGCCCATCGCGCGTGCCGGTTCGGCGTGGTGGCCGGAGGGGCGCATGCCGCAGAAGCCGAGCCGGGTCTCGCCCTCGAGCAGTGCGCGGGTCATCTCGCAGGCTCCGCCGGCGGCGTGCAGGGCGGCGCGGTAGGAGGGCTCTCCGACGAACGTGTCCGGGTCGATCGCGCCGCCGCCCGCGAGCGACATGGCCCTTATGTGCTGCACGAGGCTCGCGTCATGGACGAGCTCGAGCCGGCTCTCAGCGGCGGCGGGAGCCTCGCGCAGCTCCCATCCGAGCCACCGTTCGGCGGACAGCGCGCCCTCGATCGCGAGCAGCCGCTCGGGCGTGTCGGGATGGCCGGGCATGTGCACCCGAGGGTCGTGCTCGAGGCACGAGGGATGACGGAAGTAGAGCGGGCCGGCCGCGTCTTCTGGCATCGGCTGGCACTGTACGCGCTCTGCGCGGCGCGGATCGCCGCGGTGTGGCGTTAAGCTCGCCGCGATGCGCCAGATTCCAACCGCGCCGGTCGCAGCCGGGTCCTTGATCGCGGGTTATGCGGTGGCCGTCGCCAGCGGCTCACGTCCGCTCGGCGGCGTGGTGCTGGCCGCCGGCGGGGTGTGGTGCGCGCATGCATGGTGGGCTCGGCGGGGTCCGCGCACGGCGCTCGCGCTGAGCGGCGCGGGCCTCACGGCGTTTGCGCTCTCGCACGTGCTCGCCCTGGCACTCGGGGCGTGGCCGTCGGTGCTGCTCGTCTCCGCGGCGATGGCGGCGCTCGCGTGGACACGCGCGGACGTGCCGAGCAGAGCGGGTGGCGGCCGCGAGGCGCGCCCGGGCGCCGAGGCGGGGCTGGCGCTACACGCGCCGGCGCGCTACGAGCGCTGATGCTCGCGCTCACCGCATCGCCGGGCGCCGAGGCGAACGTTCGGCTGCGCGAGGTCCCCGACCCGCAGCCGCTCTCCTCGCAGGCGCTCGTGCGCGTGCGCGCGTTCTCGCTCAACCGCGGTGAGTCCAGCCGCCTGCCCGGCATGCAGGAGGGCGAGGTGACCGGATGGGATGTGGCGGGCGTGGTCGAGCGCGCGGCGGCGGACGGCAGCGGCCCGCAGCTCGGCACGCGCGTGGTAGGCCTGACGAGTCGAGGCGCGTGGGCGCAGCTGGCGGCGATCGACACCTCGCTCCTCGCGGAGCTGCCGGACGAGGTCTCAGACGCACAGGCGGCGACGCTTCCGGTCGCGGGACTGACGGCGCTGAAGGCGCTCGACCTGATCGGCCCGGTGCTCGGTCGGCGCGTGCTCGTGACGGGCGCGAGCGGCGGAGTGGGCCGCTTTGCGGTGCAGCTGGCGAAGCTCGCAGGCGCGCACGTGACAGCCGTCTCTGCGAGTCCCGAGCGCGCCCTGGGCCTTGCCGAGCTGGGAGTAGACGAGGTGATCTCCGAGCTCGAGCCCTCGGGCCCTGAGTTCGATGGCATCGTCGAGGGGGTTGGCGGCGCCTCGCTTGGCGCAGCGATGCAGCGCGTTGGATCGTTTGGCGCGATCGTCTCCTTCGCCTCGAGCGACCAGGCCGCGGTCCAGTTCCCCACGCGCGCGTTCTTCGGGCGCGCACCCGGCGCGCGCCTACATGGGCTGCTCCTGTTCGTGCAGCTTCAGCGAGAACGCACCGGGTCCGGGGATCTCGGCCGGCTTGCACAGCTCGTGGCCAAGAAGCGGCTCGACTGCTCAATCGATCTCGAGGCGTCTTGGCGCGAGGCGCCGGCCGCGATCACAGCTCTGCTCGAGCGGCGCATCGCCGGCAAGGCCGTGCTGCGCGTCGACTGAGCATAATCCGCTGCCATGCGAGCGATGCAGATCGTCAACGAGACCGGGCCCGACACGGCGCTCGAGCTCGTCGAGCTATCCGAGCCGGAGCCCTCGCACATGCTCACGCCCGGCTCAGGCGTGCTGGTGGAGGTCCACTGCGCTGGCGTTTCGTTCCCGGAGCTGCTGCAGAGTCGCGGCGAGTATCAGATGAAACCGCCTCTGCCATTCGTGCCGGGCAGCGAGGTTGCTGGGATCGTGCGCAGCGCGCCGGCCGGCGGGGCGCTGAAGGCGGGTGAACGGGTCGCCGCGTTCTGCGCCCTCGGTGGCTTCGCGGAGACGGCGGTGGCTCCAGAGTTCTTCACGTTTCCGCTGTCGGAGGAGCTCGATTACGCGCAGGGCGCCGGCCTGATCCTCAACTATCACACCGCGTATTTCGCGCTCGTCCTGCGCGGGCGCCTGAACGCGGGAGAGAGCGTGCTGGTGCACGGCGCCGCAGGCGGCGTTGGCAGCGCCTCGCTGCAGGTCGCCAAGGCGCTTGGCGCGAGCACCATCGCGCTCGTGTCGAGTGAGGAGAAGGCGAAGGTCGCAAGACAGGCTGGAGCCGACGAGGTGGTGCTCTTGAGCGAGTCCTGGAAGGACGAGGTGAAGGAGCGCTCGGGCGGCGGCGTGGACGTTGTGCTCGACCCGGTCGGTGGCGATCGCTTCACCGACAGCCTGCGATCGCTGCGCGAGGACGGGCGTGTGATCGTCGTCGGCTTCACCGGCGGCTCGATTCCCGAGGTGCGCGTGAACCGCCTTCTGCTCGGCAACACTGAGGTTGTCGGTGCGGGCTGGGGTGCCTACGTGATGGGCAAGCCGGACCTGAACCGGGAGATCGGCGCTGCAGTCAACCGCATGGTCGACGAGGGCTTCGTGCGTCCGGTGGTGGGCGCCAGCTTCGCGCTCGAGGAGGCGCCGGAGGCCCTGCGGATGCTCGACGAGCGACGCGCGACCGGCAAGGTCGTGCTGAACGTGCGCGGGCCTTGAGCACAGCGGTTCTTCAGCGCGTAATCGAATTCTTAGCGTCGGCCCCGCTCTTTCGAACGGGCCCACGTGATAGAACCTTGCGTCCCCCGACGTGAGGGAGCTCTCATGAAACTCATTGGCGCCGGCCTGATGCGGACGGCAACCACCACACAGATGTTTGCGCTGGAACAGCTCGGCGTGTCTCCTTGCTACCACATGCGCGACCTGCTTTCTGACCTGGAGCGCGGGCTGCCGCTGTGGGAGCGGGCCTGGGAAGGCGATGCCGACTGGGAGCAGATCTTCGGCGACGCGCAGTCGACCGTCGACTGGCCGTCTGCGCGCTTCTACAGCGAGCTGATGGACTACTACCCCGAGGCGAAGGTGCTGCTGAGCGTCCGCTCCGGGCGAGGACTGGGTGCGCAGCATGCGCGGGACCGTGTGGGGGATCTTCCACGGCGACTCGGTGATCCATCACGTCAACCGCGCGCGCGCGGTGCGTGGACCCGTTGTGGCGGCGCTACCTGGCGCTGATGCAGGCGATGAGCTGGGACGAGAGCACGGGCGCGCTCGCCGGCGAGACGCTCCAGCGACGAGGGACTTGCGCGCGGTGATGGATCGCTGGAACGAGACGGTCAAGAAGACCGTCCCCGCCGAGCGCCTGCTCGTGTGGGACCCCGCAGAAGGCTGGGAGCCGCTGTGCGCCTTCCTCGAGCTCGAGGTGCCACCTCAGGAGCTTCCGCGCCTGAACGACACGAACTCGTTCCGCGAGGGCATCATCGGCGGCGCGCTCGACACGCTCAACGAGTGGTGGGCGGCGCGCGAGCGCCCCACCAGCGGCCTGCACGGGGCGCCGCTCAGCGAGCCCGAGCGCGCGTAGGCGGTCAGGGGCCGAGCAGCGCGGCCGCGGCGGCGCGCTCTGGGCCGAGGAACGGCACGAGCAGCATGAAGGTGAGCTGCGGGGCGGCCGCGGGCAGCTCCGCGAGACGCCCGCTCTGCGATGTAGTGGTGGAGCACCTGCCACACGCCGCCGACGACAGCCTCGGCGGCCACCGCCGGCACCTCGATCCCGTCGGGCGCGAGCTCGTAGCCGCGGCTGCAGGTAGTGCGGCGAAGCCGCGCAGGATCTCGTCGCGGATCACGATCGTCTCGGGTGAGGCGCCGAACGTGTCGACGATGCTCAGGTGCGCATGGTCGGGCTCGGAGACGAGGTAGTCGATCAGCGCGCGCAGGCCCGCGGCGACCGCTCGCGGCCAATCTGGCATGCGCTCTTCGTAGGCCTCGACGGCGATGCGCAGCGCCTGATGCATGCCGACCTTCTGGGCTCCGAGGAAGGCGTCGTGCTTTGAGGGGTAGATTTCGTAGAACGTCTTGTTGGAGACGCTCGCGCGGCGCGCGATCTCGGGGATCGTGAGACCCGCGAGTCCCTTCTCGGCGACTATCGCGGCTGTCGCGTCGACGATCCGTTCCTGCTGGCTTTTCAGCACCGCCTCGCGTGGCAGGTCGCTGCGGCCGCTCGGAAGTCGCTTGCCCGCACGCTCCGCTCGCTCGGAGGGTGCGCGGCGCGATCGGCTCCGGCTCTGTGCTCGGCGCCTGCGCAAGAAGCGCCGCGGGAGGCGTGACGGGATAGGCGGCCGCCCACACGGCGAGCTCGCCGGCGAGCGCGGGCAGCTCGGACTCCTTGCTGCGGCACAGGCGGGCCGCGAAGACCTCGCGCAGGCCGCCCAGCACCACCTTGATGGTCAGATCGTCGGAGCCGTCGGTCGCATCGCTGTCGCGGCTAGCGCGAATCCGTGCCTCGAACGTCTCAAGCGAGCGGCTGCGCTGCTCGAGCGCGTTGGCGCCGGCGCCGAAGGCGCCGAGCACGAGCAGCGAGATCGCCTGCGGCTCGGCCGCAGCGAGCTCGGCGAAGGCGGAGATCGCGACGCGCAGCCGCTGTCCTTTGGCGTCCGCACGCCCATAGGCGGTGATCAGCGTCCTGTAGGTGCGCTCGGCGATGTCGTCGTAGGTGCTTACGAACAGGTCTTCCTTGTCGGCGAAGAGCGTGTAGAAGGTCGGTTGCGAGACGCGCGCGAGCTTCGTCAGGTCGAGGATGCGGACAGCCCGCATAGCCCTTCTCGGCGATCAGCTCGATGAGCGCGTTGCGAAGACGGTCGCGCTGGTCGCGCCGTACGACCTCGGGATCGAGGCCGTGCATGCCCGTGGGAAGAGGCCGGTAACGCTCGCCACGATCGGGGCTTGCGCCGCCGTTCAACTCGAGCCTTCAGTTGTCACCCGACTCCCCTCGTACCCGCCAAGCGCGCGCTCAGTGGACTGTACTGGCAACCACGCCAGAGACCGCGAGCAGCTGCCCCGAAGCGCTGAACGCCTGGACCGCGAGGTAGCGCTCGCGGCCGGGAGTGGTGATCGTCGTCTCAAACCCCTTGCGCAGAGCGCTTGCCACCGGCACGAGGTGGTGCGGCGAGCTGCCGGCGAAGACCTTCCAGCTCGCGGTGCGAGTGTCGCCGTTCCAGCTCGCGAAGGCACGCACGGGCCCACCGTGCCTGGAGGCGATCGCGGCCAGCGCGGGTCGTTCGGTAGGCGAGCCCGTCCATGCGAAACGATACGCGCGGTATGACTCGTAGCTGCCGGCAAGGCGGCCGTCGAAGAGAAGCGCGCCGGAGGCGTTGAACTCCGAGAAGTAAGGCTGTTCTCCCCAGCCGATGAAAGCATCGCCGTTTTCGAGCACCTGGATGTTTCCCTGGCTGCCCGCGAGGAGTGCGTGCGGGTGCACGTACTGGGCGACCACCCACGCGCCCGAGGGGCCGTTCAGCGAGACGACGATGCCGCGCGACTGTTCATGCACTTTCGGATCGGCGCCGTTGTCGAATACCGAGATAGTGCCGTTGGGCAGCAGCGTGGCGTCGTGCTGGTAGGCGGTGGCGGCGCCCGGCGAGAGTGGCACCGAGGAGTGCTTGCCGCCGATCGAACGGCGCAGCTTGCCCGTGAGGGGGTCGAGTTCGTACAGCGCGGAGGTGTTGCGCGATGAGATCAGGAGAGTGCCGCCGCTCGCGAGATCTAGCGAGTTGATGTGGAAGTAGTCATACGGCCAGCGTTCGCTCGCGTACACGGGGGTGCTGTAGGAGGCTTCGAGCGCGACGTGGTCGAGGCTGTCCCACTGGCGTCGCACGAGACCCGTGCGCAGATCGATTTCCTGAAACCCGCTGTCGGTGGCCCCGGCGCCCGCACTCGGGCCGTGCACGGAGGCGAGGTCGCACCGGATCGGGTTGAAGAACGTGACCAGCGCCGTGCTTGGGCTGGTCAGGCGGAAGTCGTGCAGGTCCGCCTGAAGGCCGTTGCCGGCACGGACGTGGCCGATGATCCGATAGGAGCTGCTGGCGATCACGTCTTCGCCCTCGCCGAAGCCCTGTTCGGGGGCGTGCCCCTGCCACCACGTGAGCACGGGCTGTGAGCCGAGCATCTCGACCTGCAGGTTGGTCGCTTCCATGCCTTTGGGCAGTGGGTCGAACCACACGACGTTGCCAGCTTCGTCGAAGATCATCGGCCCGTACTGCTGCGGGCCGTGCTCGGGGGTGACGAACACGTATCCCGGGGCGGTCGCGCTGGAGGTGGCGCTCAACTGGATCGCCGGGGGGGCTAGGTCGGGGCGCGACTGATAGTGCTGCACGGTGCTCGGTTCGGCGCCGGCGTCAACGTGCGGCTTGAAACCGATCACGATTGGGCTGGCGACCACGAAGCTGTAGGAGAAAGCCTTCGGGCCGCTCCCCAGATTCACGGCGCCTCTCACGCTCACCCGCTCCCCGGGCGTGAAGGGAGTGGACGGGATGAAGCTCGCGCCGTCGCCCTGGGAGTAGCTCACGAGCCGGCCCGAGTGTCCGCCGCTGGAGGTGCCGCTGACCCCCACGATTCTCAGGGCGGCCGGTGGGGCGCCGAGGAAGCTGATCTGCGTCGTGGGCAGCGCGTCGTAGGAGCCGGGCAGTGGCGCGACGGCGAGGCTGGTGCCTGGAAGCAGCGAGGAGCGGTTGAGTACCGCGGGAACGCAGTTGGGGGCGCTCGCGGCGGACGCGCTCTGGGCGAGCGCGAGCGCACCGAGAGTCGGAGCGGCGGCGGCGCAGCAGAGCGCGAGCCGAGCGGCGATGCGTGCTGTCGTGTTCAAGGTGCGGTTTTCAGGGCTGCGGGGTGAGCTGATCCTAGGCACTGAATACGACGTATGCGCAGGCTCACATCCTGCTGACACCGCGCCGCAGCGGAAGTTGCGAGCGTCAGAACACCGGAGTCTCGGAGTAGTCGCCGAACACCTGCTGCAGCGACTCGATGATCTCGCCCTCGGACGCACGGGCGCGTGCGCAGGCGATCAGGGCGTCCATCAGGTTGCGATCGGTGTGCGCCGCGTCCTCGCGCAACGCGGCGAGGCTGCGCTCGACTGCGGCGCCGTCGCGCCGGGCCCGGGCTGCTTGCAGCCTCGCGATCTGCTTGCCCTCGACGGCGGGATCGATGCGAAGCGTGGGAATCGGCTCCTCATCGCCGGCGGTGAAGCTGTTGACGCCGACGACCACGCGCTGACCCTCGTCGATCTCCTGCTGCAGCCTGAACGCCGCGTCGGCGATCTCGCGCTGGGGATAGTTGCGCTTGACCGCCTCGACCATGCCTCCGAGCGCGTCGATCTTTGCGAAGTACTCGTAGCAGCGCGCTTCCATCTCGTCGGTGAGCGCCTCGACGAGGTAGGAGCCTCCGAGCGGATCGACCGTGCTCGCGACGCCGGTCTCGTGGGCGATCATCTGCTGCGTGCGCAGCGCGATCGTGACGGCCTGCTCTGTCGGCAGCGCGAGCGCCTCGTCGTATGAGTTGGTGTGCAGCGACTGTGTGCCGCCGAGCACCGCGGCGAGCGCCTCGATGGCGGTGCGCACGATGTTGTTGAGCGGTTGCTGGGCGGTCAGGCTCACGCCCGCCGTCTGCGTGTGAAAGCGCATCTGCATGGAGCGCTCCTGGCGCGCGCCGAAGGTCTCGCGCATCTCTTTGGCCCAGATCCGCCTCGCGGCACGGTACTTGGCGATCTCCTCGAAGAAGTCGATCTGGGCGTTGAAGAAGAAGGACAACCGCGGCGCGAAATCGTCGACGTCGAGCCCCCGAGCGACCGCCTGCTCAACGTAGGTGAGGCCGTCCTTGAGCGTGAACGCGAGCTCCTGCTGGGCGGTGGAACCGGCCTCGCGAATGTGGTATCCGGAGATCGAGATGGGATGCCAGCGCGGCATGTGCCGCGTGCACCACTCGATCATGTCGCCGCAAAGACGCATGGCGGGATCGATTGGGAAGCACCACTCCTTCTGAGCGATGTACTCCTTGAGGATGTCGGCCTGGATCGTGCCCGAGAGGTGCTCCGGGCCGGCGGGATGCGCCGGGTCCGACTCGGCGGCGACCACGTAGAACGCGAGCATGATCGCGGCGGGAGCGTTGATGGTCATCGACACGGACACCTCGCCGAGGTCGATGCCGGAGAAGAGGGTCTGCATGTCGTCGAGCGTGTCGACGGCGACGCCCTCGCGTCCGACCTCGCCGAGCGCGCGGGGATGGTCGGAGTCGTGGCCCATCAACGATGGCATGTCGAACGCCGTGGACAGGCCGGTCTGGCCGTGCTCGAGCAGGTAGCGGAAGCGCTCGTTGGTCTCCTCGCTGGTGCCGAAGCCGGCGAATTGCCGCATCGTCCACAACCGGCCTCGATACATCGAGGAGTGGATGCCGCGCGTGTAGGGATACTCGCCGGGCTGGCCGATCGGATCGTCTGCCTCGCCGGAACCCGCGCCGGGCGCGAGATCGGCGGGCGTGTAGAGCTCACGCACAGGCTCGCCTGAGAGGGTCGTGAAGCTCCGCTCGTCCGTGGCGGGTGAAGGCTTGGCGCTGATGGCCATGGTTGGCCTAGATGCTAGCCGGAGCGCTAGCCTGCGCTTTTGGTGGCAACGTCGGTGATGCGCTCAGAGCTCGGCCGGCTGATCGGCGCCGAGCGCGTGCTCGACGCGCCCGCGGGTTCTCCATACAACCGCGACGAGACGCGCAGGCGCGGAGTGGAGGGCCATGCGGATGCGGTTGTGCTGCCCGGCAGCGCGGCCGAGGTGGCGGCGGTGGTGGCATGGTGCTACGAGCACGACGTGCCGATCGTGCCGCGCGGCGGCGGAACGGGTTTGGTGGGCGGGGCGGTACCCACCCACGGCGGCGTGGTGTGCTCGCTTGAGCGTCTGCGCGCTGTGCGCGAGCTCAACCCGGCGCTTTGGAGAATGCTGCCCGAGGCGGGCGTGACGACGCGGCACGTGCAGCGCATAGCGCGCGAGAACGGCCTTATGTTTGCCCCTGATCCGGGCGCGGCAGAGCAATCGCAGATCGGCGGCAACGTGGCGACCAACGCGGGCGGGCCGCACGCGCTCAAGTACGGGGTGACCGGAGCGTGGGTGTCGGGCATCGAGGTCGTGCTCGCGCCGGGGGAGCTCGTGCAGCTCGGCGGTTGGGCGGGCAAGGACGTGGCGGGCTATGACCTGAAGAGCCTGCTGATCGGCTCCGAGGGCACGCTCGGAGTGATCACGGCGGTTCGCCTGCGTCTGCTTCCGGCGCCGGAGGCTGCGGTCGCACTGGTCTCGTTCATGCGCGACCACTCGCAGGGGTGCGCTGCGATCGCGGAGATCTTCGCGGCCGGTTTGCGACCGTCGGTGCTCGACTTTGCGGACGGTGAGACGCTCTCGATGCTCGCCGCGGCATATCCGTCCGCGCCGCCAGCTGACGCCGTAGGCGAGCGCGACTCAGGTGCGCGCGCCATTCCGAGCGATGCGGGGTTCGCGCTGGTCTTGGAGTTCGACGGCTCGGCGGCGGAGGCGCGCAGCCAACGCGACGCGCTGCTCGAGGCGCTCGCGGGCGAGCCGCTGGAGGTGCACGAGCATGTTGACGCGCAGGCGCTGTGGCGATGGCGCGACGGCTTCAACCCGGCCGTCACGGCGGTGCGGGGCGCAAAGGTCAGCGAGGACGTGGTGTTCCCGGTGGAGCGCCTGAGCGAGGGCCTCGAACGCTTCGAGCAGATCGCGAGCGCGCGCGGGCTGCGCTCGTGTGCGTGGGGGCACGGGGGCGAGGGCAACGTGCACGCCACCGTGCTCGTCGACCCGACGAGCGAGACGGAGCTCGACGCAGCGCGGATGGTCGGTGAGGAGCTATTCGAGTTGGTGGTGGCGCTCGGCGGCTCGGTTGCGGGCGAGCACGGGGTCGGCTGGATGAAGCGGGGCCGCCTGGCGGGCCAGTGGGATCCGCGCGCGGTGGAGGTGCACGAACAGATCAAGGGCGTGTTCGACCCGAAGGGCCTGCTCAATCCGGGAACGAAGCTTGCACGGTACGCTGCGCGCTCCTCGGCGCCACTGGCGGCGCGATCCAAGTGAACGAAAGGACTTCACGATGAACAAGTCGCAGCTGATCGATGCGGTCGCCTCGGACAGCGGTCTCTCGAAAGTGGACTCGGCGCGGGCGATCGACTCGCTCGTGGACACGGTGGCCAGGGCGCTCAAGAAAGGCGATGAGGTCGGCATCACCGGCTTCGGCAAGTTCTCGGTGGTCAACCGCAAGGCGCGCCAGGGCGTGAACCCGCGGACGGGCGAGCGGGTGAAAATCAAAGCGTCGAAGGCGCCGAAGTTCTCGCCGGGCGCGGGCCTCAAGCAGGCTGTGAGCCCAAAGCGGAAATAGGGTGTGCCGACGATGACGCTCGTGGCCGAGCTTCAGCTTCCGTCGTTCGACTACACGGACGAGTCGCTGCGCGGAGAGCGCTTCCACGAGGCGATGAGCGATCTGCGCGCGCAGGGCTGGTTGGCGCAGGGCCCGCACGGCTACATCACGCTCGACCGCGAGGCGGGGGAGTTCTTCCTGCGCACCCGCTCGGCGATCTTCCCGGGGATGAAGATCGCCGAGATCTTCGGTGTGAGCGACGGGCCGCTGTATGAGGAGATGGAGCGCAACATCCTGCACATCAACGGCAAGGACCACACGCGCCTTCGCAGTCTCGTGAACCCTGCGCTGTCGCCGCGCGCGGTAGAGCGCTACAGACCGGCCATGCGGCGCTTCTTGGAGCAGCTGCTGGCGCGCGCTGTCGAGGACGCCGCGGGCGCTTCGGCGGGTGGGTCCGGACAGAGGCGCGTGAGCTGCGAGTTCGTGGAGGCATTCGCCAAGCCGTATCCGTCGCTCGTGATCGCCGAGGTGATGGGAGCTCCTCTCGAGGACGCGCCGCGGCTGCATCACTGGTCGAACTGGATCCAGAAGCAGTTCGACGCGGGCAGCATGATGAACGAACGCGAGGGCATCGAGCAGGCGGTGGCCGAGTTCTACGAGTACGCCGAGGCGCTTGTGCGCGATCGCCGCGAGACCCCCGGCGACGACCTCATATCAAAGCTGATCGACGCGGAGGAGCAGGGCGACCGACTGTCGGACGTGGAGTGCATCAACCTCGTCTTCAACGTGCTAGTGGGCGGCGTGGACACCAGCCAGAGCCAGCTGGCTCACGCGATCCGGCTACTTGCGGAGCACCCACAGCAGTGGGCTGCCCTGGTGAGCGACACGTCGCTCGCCGAGCGTGCGGTCGAGGAGGCGCTCCGGTACGAGCCGATCACACCTTTCACCGCCCGCATCCTGGTCGAGGACGTGACCTACCGCGAGGTGGAGTTTCCCGAGGGCACGATCGTGATGGTGTGCGCGTACACCGGCAATCGAGACCTCGCGCCGCAGGAGCGCGGAGAGGGTGGTCCGGAAGACTTCGACATCACGGCGGAGCGGGGGCGAGCTCGCGCGCTGACGTTCGGCGCGGGTGTCCACTACTGCCTCGGCGCGAACCTCGCGCGGCTGGAGCTACTGGAGGGCATCACGTTCCTTGCCGAGAACATGCGCGAGCTGGAGCTGGACTCCGAGCCGGAGTTCGGCACGATCTCGGGCATATACGGACTTGACAGCCTGCGGCTCAGCTTCTCGCTGGCCACGGCTGCGGCTGCAGCGTAATAGCCCGCATAGAGCATGCGGGGATTGCACTCGCGCCTTAGCGGCACGGCCGGCCGATGAGGAGGTGCGAGCCTCCACGGACGAAGTGCTCGCACGTCTCTGCCTCAGCGCTCGCGGTCCCGATGACGGCGCTGCGCGCGCTGCGGGCGGGGATGTCCTGAAAACCGTGGGGGGTCACGAAGTCGCGCGGTACGACACCCATGCACATGCTCACCACAACACTCAGGACGGCCACACTGGCGCTGCTCGCGCTGCTGGCGCTCGCAGGCACGGCGCAGGCCGGGAGATACCACGTCTTCAGCTGCAGAACGCCTGCCGGCGAACCGGCGCCCGCGGATGGGTGGAGTGGGACGGTCGCGCCGGGCGGCGCGTACGACGACTACGCTCGGAATACGTGCAACGAAGGCGGCGCGCTGACTGCCGGACTCGGCGACGTGACGACTCATCTGAGCAACATCGATCATGCGAGCTGGGCTTTCGAAGCTCCGGCGTTTGACCAGGTGGTGGGGGAGACGCTGTCGAGGGCGGGCTATTTGCACGGTGGCCTAGGCGAACCAGCGACCTACCAGTTCTGGATAGCTGGGCCAATCGCGAAAAAAATCTTCGACGAATGCATGTACTCGCTCGGATGTGAAGGCCAGGGCGAACTCACCCACGCTCTGTCCGCGGCCAACCGCGTGCCCGTTCCGATAGCGAACCTCGGATCGCATGTTTCCGTCAACGTGTCATGCAGCGGAGGCGTTGAAGGTGCCGCTTGCGGCGATAGCTTCGGCGACGCTAACGGCTACGCCGCCGCCATCTACCTCTTCGCTGCGGACATTACGCTCGAACAGGTTGCTGGACCGACCGTGAGCGCGGTGAGCGGCGAACTCCACGACGCCTCCAGTCGTGAGCCGGCACGAGTCCGCTGTTTTCAGCGCCAGCGATCCCGGTTCAGGCGTCTACGAGGCCGTGTTCTCGATCGACGGCAGCGTCGTTCAGGGCACCGTGCTCGACGAAAACGGCGGCCGCTGCAGAGACGTGGGCGAGACGACCGACGCGCTGCCCGCCTTTCGCTATCTGATGCCGTGCAAGTCGTCGCTGGCGGCCGACGTCGGTTTCGACACCACAGTGCTCGCAAATGGGCCTCACCGCCTCGTGGTGTCTGTGCTCGACGCCGCCGGCAACTCTGCGCCGGTGCTTGACCGGACGATCACGTCACCAATGCAGCGCGATCTCCTTGTCCGCCGGAGCTGATGAGCTGCCCCGGCGCGGCCTTCCGGGTATGCCCAACGGAACGAACGCGTCCACTCACGCGAAGCTCGCAATTGCCTGGAAGGGGACGAAAACGCCCGCATGACGAGCAGTTACGGACGCGCGTCAACGGTCGAAGGTCGCCTCACAACGGACGGCGGCGTCCCTATATCCGGTGCGCTACTCGACTCAAGGCCACGCCCGCCTATACGGGCGCTGCTGCGGCACGATGTCTCGCCGCGCACCGGTAGCGACGGACGATTCGTCGTGCGGCTCTCGCGCGGCGTCTCCTCGCGCGCGCTCCGCTTCGCCTACCGTGCTCACGTCGGCGATGCAGTACCCTCCGCGACCGCATCGCTCACGCTTGTTGTGCGCGCCAGCCTGTCTCTCAAGATCTCTCCCAGAACAGCACACGTCGGCAGCACGATCTCCTTCCGCGGCCGCCTCCTCGGCACGCCAGTTCCCCGCGGCGGCAAGCAGGTCGTACTCGAGGCGCGCTCGCCAGGCGGACCATGGATCGAGTTCAACGTGGTCCGCACCAACACGCGCGGACAATTCCACGCGCGCTACCGGTTCAAGTTCCCCGGTCCGGCCACCTACCAGTTCCGCGTCCACTCGAAACCGAGGCCGACTTCCCGTTCGCCGCGGGCAACTCCAAGACGGTCGTCGTACGCGAGCGCTGAATCGCCGCACACGCGAGCCCGTGCGCCGTCCGCGCGCTTAGAACCTGTTTCAGAACGACAGGTGGTTGCGCATCCGCTGGGAGCGCGAACCGCTAATGCACCTCGCGTTCCTCACCCTCGGATGCGCCGTCATCTGCCGGCGCAAGGTCAAGGAGTTCTGAATCAGTTCTATGGCGTGTAGCGGATCATGTACTGGCGCTTGTCTTCGCACGTGATCAGGAGGATCGCGTTGCCGTCCGCGCCGGATTCGATCGGTTCGAGAAGGCTGTCGCCGCCGTACTGAATCCCGCAGTTGAACAGCCCTGGATCGAGGAGGTGCGGCTTACCGAATGGATGGCCGCGGTGAGCGAGTATTGCCTCGAGCAAGAAGCCCCGCTTCTCGTAGTGGCGGAATATGACGACTGCCTCGCTCTTGCCGCCGACGAACCCGACCGGTTCGCCAGGGAAAGCCGGGACCCTGACGCTGGGCCCGAACGGACCCGAAAGGCCACCGACAGCGAAGCGGCTGACGTCTTCTTGGATGCCGTTGCGGGATTCCCTGGTCCAGTGATCCCAGGAGGCGAGTAGCGTGCCTTCGGGGCCGAGCAGCACCTTCCCGGTGGGGATTTCCGGCGGGATCATGTGGATGAGCCGCGGCCTGCTGAAGGGGCTCGCATCACGACTGGTGACCGTCAGGAGCCGGCTCTTGCCGTCGCGGCGGCTAGTCTGAAAGGCGAAGAAGCGTCTCGCCGCGGTTGTTCGTCGTGAACCCGTACGAGGATTCCTTGGCGACGGAGGATTCGTTGGCGAGCCCGTGCAGCGGTTGCACCCTGTGGGAGTGGTGTAGCGCGCCGGTTCGCAGACCGGCGACGGTGCGGAGCTCGTTGCCGTCGGCGACCCAGCTGGCGAGCGGCCGCCCGTCGCTTGCCGTCGTGAGGGCGTAGTCCCAGATGCCACCGGGAGCGCTCATCAGCGTCTGCGTGTCGTAGGGGCCTCCGAACGGGCCGAACGCCTCTCGTAGCCGGACCGGCCCTCCGCCTTCGTACGATTCTTCGAATTCGCCGGCGCCGAGAGTCCATAGCGCCGTGAGGCTGGTCGGGCCGAGAACGATCTCGGGTCTGCTCGGTTCCTGGTAGGCGTGGGCGACCCCAGTGAGCTTCGGGGTCAAGGTCTGAGCGGTGGGGACCGCTTCGCCGAGGCGCCAGCTCGCGATAGCGACCCGATCGCAGCAACCCTCGCCGCCGTGCGGTTCCCCAGAAGGTTCTTCCGTGTGGTCGAAGTAGGTGAATGCCAGCGCAAGGCGGTGTTGGTCATCGAGAACGCCGTGGCTGAGCGAAAGGCCATAGCCCCCCACCACCGTGACAGGCACCGGTGGGCCCAGCGTAGTTGAGGTTCCGAGCGGATACACGAGCGCTCCGTGTTCGGCGCCGCGGACAGCGACGGCTTCGCCGTCGGGCGCGATCACGAAGTTCCACCCTTCAAGCAGTCCCGGTAGCTGCGCAGCTGGACCGGACGGGCTGCTAGCGGCGCTCGCTGCCGAGCGAGAGCTGCGTCAGCGAGGCGCCGCCGTCGACGGCGATCGCCTGCCCGCTGATCTGCGCCGCCTCGCGGCCCGGCGAGAAAGGCGACAGCGGCGGCGATCTCGGCGGGCTCGATCAGCCGCCCGCCGGCAGCGCGCGCAGCGCCCGCTCGCGCACCTCCTGCGGCATCGCCAGCACCTGCTCGGTCGCGACGAGACCGGGCAGGATCGCGTTGACCGTGATACCGCGCGCCGCGTTCTCGCTCGCGAGCGTGCGGACCATTCCCAGCTGGCCGGCCTTCGACGCGGCGTAGGCGACCTGGCCAGGCAGCCCGCCGAGCGCAGCCACGCTCGAGATCACGATCGATGCGGCCGCTGCGGCGCTCGCGCATGCCGCCGAGGCACGCCTGCACCGTGCGGAACGCGCCCGTCAGGTTCACGTCGATGTCGCGCTGCCACTGCTCGGCGGTCATCCGGTGGGCCGGCGCGATCGTCGTCGTGATGCCCGCGTTGGCGACGCACACATCGATGTCGTCGAGCGGCGGGAACTGGATCGCGCGCGACGTCGAGCGCGATGTCGCAGCCCGCTCGCAGGTCGAGCGGTCACCACCTCCAGCCCGTCGGCGGCCAGGCGCTGCGGCGATCGCCGCGCCGATTCCGCGCGCCGCGCCCGTGACGAGCGCCCTGCGCGCGTCCGGTCACAATGGCCCTCCGCCCATCATCGAAGGAGGGAACGATGACAGACCGCTGGTTCTCCGAGGAGGAGCTCGCGCAGCTCTCGCGGCCGACGATGGACCGCGCGATCGAGGCGATCGACGCGGGCGACCTCGACGAGGCGCGCCGCCTGTGCGACGAGATGAGGCACGAGTGGCAGATGCTCCACGACCTGATGGCCGTCGGGCGTGCTCGACCTCGTCTCCTTCATCCAGCAGCGGCTCGGCGACGAGGGCGTCGCCGAAGCCTGGGACGGAGAGCATGGGCCGCGGCTGGCGCCGCCACCACGACGCGATCGTGGCGCTCGACCGGCGCGAGCTCGTCGGCCTGCTCGCGGCCACCTGGCGTGCGCACTCCTGCTCGGGCGTGGGGCCCGAACCCCGGCAGCTTCACGATCACCGAGGACGAGGAGAAGGTCACGTTCGCGATGAACCCGTGCGGCTCCGGCCAGCGGCTCGTGCTGCAACGGCGCCTACGAGGGCCTGCCCGACGGCGGCGGCACGCGCGAGGCGCACGACTGGTCCTTCGGCCGCAAGGGCTTCCCGCTCTACTGCACCCACTGCAGCTTCATGAACGAGTCGCTGCCGATCCAGTGGTCGGGCTATCCGCTGTACCCCTCCGATCCGCCCGAGGATTACTCCAAGGATCCCTGCACCTGGTACTGGTACAAGGATCCCGACGCGATCCCCGAGCGCCACTGGAGCCGCTACGGCGCCGTCAAGCAGCCTGCGCCTCAGTGACGGCCCGACACCAGGTCGGCGAGGTGAGCGAGCCGTGACGGTCGACCGCTGCGCGCCTCCACGCGATCGGCTCGGCGGTAAAGCGAGTACACCCCCCTCACCCCCAACCAGCGAAGCGGCTCAGGCTCCCAGCGGCGCGGCTCGCGACCGACCCACGGCAACTCGCTGAGCTCGCTGTGCTCCCCCAGCAGCAGGTCGCGCAGGACGCGCCCCGCGAGGTTCGCGCTCGCCACGCCAAGCCCACGTATCCGCCCGCCCACGCAATGCCGCTCTCGCTGTCCGCGTGGACCGTCACCGACCAGTCGCGCGGCACGCCCAGGACGCCTGACCACGCGTGGTCGAGCTCGGCCGCGGCGGCCGCCGGGAACATCTTCACGAGCTTCGAGCGCAGGCTCGTCACAGTCTCCGGCGGCGTCCAGCCATGGCCGCCCGTATCTGAGCCGTAGCGGTAAGGCACGCCGCGCCCGCCGATCGCGATGCGCCCGTCCGCCGTGCGCTGCAGATACACGTACACGTTGGCCGCGTCCTCGAGCAGCTCGCATCCCCGCCAGCCGATCTCCTCCCACGCCGCCGCCGACAGCGGCTCCGTGATCACCATCGAGCTGTTCATCGGCAGCAGCGCGCGCCCGAGGCCGCGCAGCGAGCGCGTGTAGCCCTCGGTGGCCCGCACCACCCAGCGTGCGCCTACCGCACCCGCCGGGGTGAGCGCGGTGTGTGCGCGGATCTCGCTGACGGGCGTCTGCTCGTAGATCCTCACGCCCAGCCGCTCAACCGCGTCTGCGAGTCCGCGCACGAGCTTTGCCGGGTGGATCCGCGCGACATGCGGCGTGAACGTCGCAGAGCTCGCGTCCGCGATGCTCAAGCGTGCCGCCAGCTCCTCGCCTCCCAGCTCCAGCAGGTCCTCCGGCCCGAGGCCGAGCTCGGGCGAGCGAAGCCCCGCGACGCGCTTGCGCAGCCGCTGCGCCTGTGCCGAGCGGAGCGCCACGCTCAGCTGTCCGCCCTTCACGAAATCCGCGTCGATTCCCTCCTGCGCCAGCACGGCGCCGACCT
>CAWCCZ010000004.1:0-424632 GCA_963794275.1 uncultured Solirubrobacteraceae bacterium
CTCCAGCTCGAGCAGCCGCCGAGCGTCAACTCGCCGGAGACGCTCGAGCTGATCGGCGCGGCCGGCGGGGACGACGGGGAGGGTGGGCACATCACGATCGTGGTGTGCGCATTCGGAGCGCTCATCACCGAGCCGCTGCTCTCAGCACATGAGATCCTCAACGTGCATCCCTCGCTGCTTCCGCGATGGCGCGGCGCGGCCCCGATAGAGCGGGCGATCATGGCCGGCGATGAACGCACGGGCGTCTCGATCATGCGACTGACGGCCGGCCTCGACAACGGGCCTGTGTGCCTCACCGCCGCCGAGGCGATCGCGCCCACGGACACCTACGGCACGCTGTCCGAGCGCCTGCAGGCGCTGGCCGGCGAGCTGCTCCTTCGCGCGCTGCGCGAGCGCCCACCCTTTCTCGAGCAAGCGCAGGACGGCGTGAGCTACGCCGAGAAGATCGGCCCCGAGGATCGCCAGCTCGATCCGGCCCGGCCGGCCGAGGAGCTCGAGCGGGTGGTGCGCGCGCTCGATCCGCACATTGGAGCGCGCGTCGCGCTGCCCGACGGCACGCCGCTCGGCGTGCGCCGAGCCGCGCTCCTCGAGGAGCGCTCGGCGCCGCCGTCGCCCGCTCACGCACGCGGCGTCAGCGCGCAGGACGGGCGGCTGCTGCTGTGCTGCACGCCCGGAGCCCTCGAGCTGCTCGTCGTCCAGCCGGCCGGCGGGCGCCCGATGCAGGCCGAGGAGTACCTCCGCGGCCACGGCGTGCCCGGCTCACCCTAAGAGGAGCTCACGCGCGCACGTAGCCGCTGACGTGGGCCGGCGTCGGCGTCCCCGGCGCGAGCCGCGCGTCGGGCACGGGCGCGCCCGCGGCCAGCGAGAGCGGGATCACGCCGGCCCATGCGCTCAGCTCGTAGTCGTCCTCGTCGTCGAGCGGTGGCCCGGTGCGCACCTTCGCCGAGGCCTCCTCGATCGGCAGCGCCACGACGGCGGTCGCGCGCAGCTCGTTCTCGCTCGGCTCTCGCACTTCGCTCGCGCGACCCGGAACGATGTGCTCGACCACGGCTTCGAGCGCCGCGCGCTTCTCGACCGGGTCGCTCACCGTTCGCGCCGTCCCGATCAGCATCACGGAGCGATAGTTCGCCGAATGGTGCATCGCTGCGCGCGCCAGCACGAGGCCGTCGATCAGCGACACCGTCAGGCAGGCGGGTGCGCCGCCGGCGAGCGCTCGCAGCGTCCTCGAGGCCGCCGATCCGTGGCAGTACACGACATCGCCGCAGCGGGCGTGCAGGGTGGGGATGACGAACGGCTGGCCGTGCTCGTCGGCGATGCCGAGGTGCGCGATCAGAGCCTCGTCCAGGATCGCGTCGATGAGCGCGCGGTCATAGCTGCCGCGTTCGCGCTTGCGCCGCACGCGCACGCGCTCCGACGGGGCAGCATCGCGCTCGGGAGCAGAGCGGAGAGCGTCGCTGCCGGCGCCGCGCGGGTCGGATCGCAATGTCTGCCTCCAATCTGTAATAGTACAGAAGAATGTCTGCATCAGGACAGTACAGGATCCGCGCGGCGAGCGCGGCCGATCTTGTGCGCGAGGTCGAGGCGGGCGTGGCGAGCGGCGCGCTTTCCCCCGGCGATCGGCTCCCCTCGGTCCGGCGGCTCGCGAGCAGTGTCGGGCTCAGTCCCGGGACCGTGGCGGCCGCAATAGCCGAGCTGCGTCGGCGCGGGGTCGTGCTGAGCGAGCCACGACGCGGGCACGCGCATCGGTCAGGGGCCGCCGATCCACTCCTCGCGGCGACCGCTGCCGGTGCCGCTCGGGGCGCGGGATCTCTCGCTTGGCAATCCCGACCCGCTGCTGCTTCCCCACCTCGAGGACGCGCTCGCCGGTCTCGAGCCGCCGCAGCGGCTGTATGGCGGGGACCACGCGATGCCCGAGCTCTTGGCGCTCGCTCGCGAGCGGCTGCGCGCCGACGGCGTGCCCGCCGAGGCGCTGTGCATCGTGGGAGGCGCACTCGACGCGATCGAGCGCGTGCTGGAAGCGCATCTGCGCCCTGGCGACCGCGTGGCGGTTGAGAACCCGGGCTACGCCGCGCTGTTCGACCTGCTCAGGGCCCAGGGGCTGGCGCTCGAGCCGGTAGCCGTGGACGACCGCGGAATGCGCCCACGCGAGCTTAGAGCGGCGCTCTCGCGGGGCGCGCTCGCCGCCGTGATCACCCCGCGCGGTCAGAACCCCACCGGCGCGGCCCTCGATCGCGAGCGCGCCCAGGCACTGCGCGAGGTGGCCGGCGCGTTCCCCAGCGCGCTCATCGTCGAGGACGACCATCTCGGCCCGATCGCCGGGAGCGATCTCCACACCACGCTCAGCGGCGCCGGCCGCTGGGCCGCCACGCGCTCCGTGGCCAAGGCGTTCGGGCCCGACCTGCGCCTCGCCGTGCTCGCCGGTGACGCGCAGACGATCGCGCGGGTGCAGGGCCGCCAGCAGTGCGGCCCCGGCTGGGTCAGTCACATCCTGCAGGCGCTCGTGCTGAAGCTGTGGACCGATGCACGGGTGGGCGCGCAGGTCGCGCAGGCCGAGCGCACCTATGCGCGGCGGCGCGCACGGCTGCTCGCCGCGCTCGAGCGCCAGGGCGTGCGCGCGCACGGCGTCTCCGGGCTGAACGTGTGGATCCCCGTGTCCGACGAAGCCGGCGTCATCGGCGCGCTGCTGCAGCGCGGCTGGGTGCTCGCGCCCGGCGCGCCGCACCGGCTCGCGGGGAGCGCTCCCGCGGTGCGCGCGACCACGGCCACGCTCACCGAGCCTGAGGCAGCACGCCTGGCAGGAGACCTCTCCGATGTGCTCTCCCCGGTGGGCTTCAGCAGAAGCGGGTAACTCATGCACGCCGATCCAATGAGCCCCACCACAAACATCTCCCCATCGCGCAACGCCGCGTACACCGTCCTGCGCCGAGTCTTCGAGCAGGGCGCATACGCCGATCAGGCCTTTCACTCGGAGGCGGCGGGCCTCGAGGCGCGCGAGCGGCCGCTTGCAATGCGCCTCTCATACGGCGCGGTGCAGCGCAGAGGCACCGTCGACCATCTCATCGAGCTCCTCGCCGAACGCCCCCTCAAGCGCCTCGACCCGCCGGTGCTCGCAGCGCTTCGGCTGGGGCTCTTCGAGCTGATCTACCTGCGCGGGTCGCCCGACTACGCGACGGTCGCGCAGGCCGTCGAGCTCGCCAAGCGCAACGCACGCGCCGGCTTCGGACTGGTCAACGCCGTCCTGCGGCGAGCCGCCAGAGAGGGCGCGCCCGCGCTGGTTGGAGCCCTCAGTGACGATACGCCCGAGCAGGCCGCGATCAAGCACTCGCATCCGGAGTGGATCGCACGCCTGTTCTGGAAGGAGCTCGGCCCCGCACAGGCACGCGCGCTGCTCGCATTCAACAACGAGCCGAGCGAGCTGGCGCTGCGCGCCAACACACTCGTTGGCGAGCCCGCGGCGCTCGCGGCCCAGCTGCCGGTCGCCACCCGCCGGGACCCCGCCATACCCGAGGCGCTCGTCGTAGAGGAGCCGCTTGACCTGCATGGCTCGCCGCTGTGGCAGGCCGGCGCGTTTCTCGCGCAGTCGCGCGCGGCGATGCTCGTGGCTCGCGCGCTTGCGCCCGAGCCCGGTGAGCGCGTGCTCGACCTGTGCGCCGCCCCGGGTGGCAAGAGCACGCATATCGCGGCGTTGATGGGTGGCGAGGGAGAGATCGTGGCGGTCGAGCGCAATCCCGGCAGGGCCGCCGCGCTCGAGCGCACAGCCGAGCGCCTTCGCGCCCACAACCTGCGCGTGCACGTCGGCGACGCCGCCGACTGGCCTCAGCCGTCAGACGAGGCCGATACGTTCGACCGCGTGCTCGTCGATCCGCCGTGTTCGGGTCTTGGAACCTTGCAGTCACGCGCCGACCTGCGCTGGCGCGTGACGCCGGCGGCGATGGAGGATATGGCCGGCGAGCAGGCTCGCATCCTGCGCTCGGCAGCCGCCGCCGTCCGTCCGGGAGGCGTGCTTGTCTACTCTACCTGCACGATCTCCTCCACTGAGAATGAGCGCCAGATCGACTCCTTCCTGGCATCCAGCCCCGATTTCAGCCTCGACGACCTGTCCGCCGAGCTGCCCTCCTTCGCCCTAGAGCGCCGCGTTGATGCGAACGGCCAGCCGCCGCCGAGACCCGGGCTGGTGCTGACGCTCCCGCACCGCGACCGCACCGCAGGGTTCTTCATCGCGCGACTGCGACGCGTCTAGAGGCCATGGAGGACGAGCGCGACGCAGCGGCGAAGGCGGCGATCGACCTTGGCCCGCAGTGCCCCAATTGCCGCGAGCCTTGGCTCAGGCCCACGAACCTTCCCGGCCGCTACCGCTGCGTGTATTGCCTGCACCGCTTCGAGCTGAGCTCGGTGTGCCCCAACTGCGGGGAGCACTCGACGATCGTGCGGATGTCCTCGACCGCGATCCTGAAGTGCAATCACTGCGGCGACTCGATGCTGCAGGCCGTATGAGCGAGGCCGGCCAGCCACCCGCTCAGCTACGCGGGGTTCATGTCGCGCCGTCGATCCTCTCCGCCGACTTCGGAGCGCTGCGCGAGCAGGTCGCGAGCGTGCTGGAGGCCGGCGCGCGCATCATCCACGTCGACGTGATGGACGGACATTTCGTCCCGCCGATCACGTTCGGGCCGTTGATCGTGAGCGCGATCGCCGAGCTCGTTCAGGACGCGGGCGCGATGCTCGAGACGCATCTCATGATCGAGCGCCCCGAGCGACAGGTCGGCGAGTTCGTGAAGGCGGGCGCGCAGTCGATCACCTTCCACGCCGAGGTGACCGCGCACGCCGCGTACACCGCGAACCTGATCCGCGAGCGTGGCGCCGGTGTCGGCCTCGCGATCAACCCCGGCACGCCGGTGGGAGCGCTCGCCGAGGTGGTCGAGCTGATCGACCTCGCGTTATGCATGACCGTCAATCCAGGCTGGGGCGGACAGCGCTTCATCGCCCACTCGCTCGAGAAGATCCCGCGAGTGCGAGCGATCGTCGGCGATCGCGTTGCCGTGGAGGTCGACGGCGGCATCGACACGGGCACCGCTCCGCGCTGCCGCGCGGCCGGCGCAAGCGTGTTCGTGGCGGGCGCCGCGATCTTCGGCTCGAGCGACCCCGCGGCCGCCTACGCGGCGATCGCCGGCTCGATAGACGCCGAGTAGCAGCGCAAGGCGCCGGCTCAGCCGGCGGCCGGCGGCGCAGCCGCAGCGAGCCGCAGCGCGGTGCCTCGCCTGTAGAGCGCCGCGAGCAGGGCCGCGAGCAGCGCCGTCGCACCCGCATAGCCGATCTCCGTGCGCAGCACCTGCGCGCCGACTACCGGGCTCACCATCCAGCCGAGGAACACGACCGCCACCAGCAGCCAGCACGTCGCGGCGGCGCGTGCCTGATCGCGCGCGAGCGCCGCCTGGTTGAGCGCGCCGGCGGCGAGATGAAAGCCCATGCCGAGGCCCATCAGGGCGAGTCCCCAGCGGCCATACGGATATTGCTGACCGAACAGGTGACGCATCACGGTCGGCCCGACGGCGAGCAGGCCGAGCGCGACCACCAGCGCAAAGCCCGCGATCGCCAGCACGGTGACGCGCACGGCGCGCGCGAATGCGGCATGGCCCTCCGTCGTCTCCAATCCCGTCAGGTGCGGGAGCAGCGAGGTCTGGATCGCCTGGAAGAGCTGAAGCGGGGCGCGCGCGATCAGCAGCACGTTGAAGACCACGCCCGCGAGCGCACGGTTGGCCGATGTCGCATCCACCGTGACGACACCGGCGTTCAACAGCATCTGCTCGGCGACCATGATCCCGGAGACGACGAGCGCGAAATGCGAGCCGCGGGCGAGCGAGAGCTCCTCGGCGGCCACCGCCTCCTGCACGCCCTCGGCGCCCGGTCCCGCGAGAGCGGCGTCGACGTCCTCGATTTGGGGCGAGCCGTGCGGCTCGAGATCGGCGCGCCCTTCGCGCGCCTCGCGGGCTCGGAGCGAGAACGCCCACGGCACGACCACCAGCGAGACGAACGGCGCCACGCCCATGCCGAGCGCGACCACGAACTCCCCATGCAGCACGCCGAGCGCGGCGACCAGCGCGAAGCACACACGCGAGGTGGACTCCATCAGCACGAGCCCGCCATACAGCCCGAAGTACTGGTGACCCGCGAGCCAGCCGCGCGCGAAATAGCTCGCGGCGTAGGCCACGGTGCCGGCCACGAGCACGTCGTAGAGGTCGGCGTGATGATCGAACACCTGGGCGACCAGGGTGTCGCGCAGCGCAAGCGCCACGACCAGATACGCAAGCGCGAAGCCGAGCTGGATCGAGATCGGCACTCGCAGCGAATGCTCGCGCTGGCCCCGCGCCCTGCGCTCGGCGATCGAGCGCGAGAGCAGCTGTTCGATCGGCCGGTAGATCACCGAGATCGTCACGAACATGACCGCCCACATCAGGTCTATGCGCTTGGCCTCCACGCCGTTGAGCACATGGCTGGCGAGCGAGAAGTAGGCGAACGTGAGCAGCCCTGTGGCTGCTATCCCGAGCGAGAGGATGCGTGCGCCGCTCGCATATGAGCGCGACGGCGTGCCGGAGGAGGCTGGGGGCGGGGGGAAGCTCCCCTGGGGGCGCCGGAGCCGGAGGAGGTCCTAGAGGCGGACAAGCAACATCGTCCAGGGGAACGGCGAGCGGGCCTCGATCACCTCGCCGTGGCGCTCCAGCAACCTGATGAACGAGCGCTTGGACCAGTGGTTGAGGTGTCCCGGGGTGTTGCCGAGCGCCGGCCAGTACGCGCCGCGTGCCATGTTGAGCATGCGCCAGACCGGCTCGCGGGGCACCGAGACGAGCAGATGGCGCTGCGCGCAGCGCGCCATCTCGGCCAGCGTGCGCTCCGGAGCGGGCAGGTGCTCGAGCACCTCGATCGCGCTCACCAGCTCGAACTCGGCGTCCGCGAACGGCAGCTCCGCGGCGCTCATCACCCGATACTCGAGGTTCGGCGCCTGGTGTTCGGCCCAGCCCGCCTGGATCGAGGGCTCCTCGAGATCGATGCCCACGACGCGCGCCTCACCAAGACGCTGCGCCCAGCGCTGCACGAGCACGCCCTCGCCGCAGCCGACGTCGAGCAGCGAACGCGGCCCGGCGAGTGTCATCAACTCGTCCAGGTCAGCCTCGAAACGCGCCATCAGGCGGCGCACCAGGGGATTCGCCGAGCCGTACTTGTCGTAGGTGTTGCCCGTGACCACCCCGTCCTGGGAGACGGTCACTCCGCTCACAGGCGCACCGCCTCGCTGCGGCGCGAGCTCTCGTCCTCGCCCTCGCCTGCGCTCTCGCCCGCCCCGCCGCCGTCGGCGCGTGGCTGGACGGCGGCGCCCGCGCGGGCGCCCTGCGCCGGTTCGTAGTGCGAGGGAGCGACGCCAAGCGTGAGCTCGATGCGGCGGATGCGCTCGAACGTCTTCTGGGTCATCACGCGCTGGGCGGCGAGGAGGTCGCCGATCACGCCCAGCGCCCACAGTACGATCGCCGCGATGAACAGCACGGCGCCGAGGATCAAAGACTGGACGTGACCCTTGCCGTTGCCTTCGACGTAGGCGAGCCCGAAGCGGATCCACACGCCGACCGCCACGATCCCGATAACCAGCGCCAGCGTCCAGAACACCCGCAGCGGCTCGTATTGCGCGTAGATGCGGAAGATCGACACCGCGTTGCGGCGCACGTATGCGCCCATCGACGGGAACAGCCGCGACTCCCGCGTCTTCGGGTTCGTACGCACCGGAACGTGATCGATCGCCACCAGCAGCTTGCCCGCCTGGATGATCGTCTCGAGCGTGTAGGTGAAGCTCGAGACGACCATGATCTGGATCGCCGCCTCGCGGTTGTACGCACGAAAGCCCGAGGTCGTGTCGGGCACGCTCGTCGAGGATGCCTGTCGGACGACCCACGAGCCCAGTCGCTGCAGCAACTTCTTGGGCGCGGAGAAGTGCTCGATGCTCGTCACCTCGCGGTCGCCGATCACCATGTCCGCCTCGCCACGCAGAATCGGGCGCACGAGCTTGGCCACGTCGGGCCCGTAGTACTGGTTGTCGGCGTCGGTGTTCACGATCACGTCGGCGCCGAGCTTCAGCGCGGTGTCGATCCCCGCCTGGAATGCGGCCGCGAGGCCCTTGTTGTTGGTCAGGCTCACGAGATGGTCGACGCCGCATTCGCGCGCGACCGAAATCGTCTGGTCGCTCGAGCCGTCGTCGACGATCAGCCACTCGACCTGGTCGAATCCCTCGACAGCGCGTGGCAGCTCCGCGAGCGTCTGCGGCAGCTGCTCGGACTCGTTGAAGCAGGGGATCTGAATGATGAGCTTCATATGCAGCTATTGCCTAGACTTGCCTCCCGGCAGTATCCCAAAGCGCAGGTCACGGTCTTGGCGCCAAGCGGGTGGGCGCCGCCGGGGGCGGCCCTGGGCCAAGGCTAGATGGAAAGCGCGACGCTCACCCGGCTGACGCCGGGCCCGACTCGGCTCGAGCGCCTGCGGAGCGTCTCTTCGGCCACCTGGGCGCGGGCCGGCTTTGCGGTGCTGTGCGTGGGCGCGCTCGTGGGGTATCTGGCCTACCCCACATATCCCACCTACGACTCTTTCTACTCGCTCCTGTGGGGGCGCGACCTGCTGCACCTGCACCTGCCCGATTTCAGGGTCTACCGCGCGCCCACCGAGCATCCTCTGGCGATCGCCTTCGGCATGCTCTGCTCGATCTTCGGACAGGGCGGGGCGCGTCTGATGGTGTTCGGATCGATCGCCTCCTTCGTCGCCGCGGTCGCCGGCATCTACAGGCTCGCCAGGCTGTGCTTCGGCCCCGTCGTCGGCTGGATCGCCGCGCTGCTGCTGCTCAGTCGCTTCTTCGTGGAGAACCTGACCGCTCAGGGCTACCTCGACATCTCCTATCTGGCGCTCGTGATCTGGGCGGTCGCGCTCGAGGTCCAGCGCCCCAAGCGAGGCACGCCCGTGCTGCTGCTCCTCGCCGCGGCCGGTCTGCTGCGCCCCGACGCGTGGGTCCTGAGCGGCGTCTACTGGCTGTGGTGCTCATGGGGCGCCGCGCCGCGAATGCGCCTCCGCTATCTCGCGCTGGCGCTGCTCGCGCCGCTCGTGTGGGTGGGCGTGGACGGCATCGTGACCGGCAACCCGCTGCACTCCCTTCACGCAACAGCCGAACTCGCGCACGAACTCGAACGCACGCAGGGGTCGCTGGCGGTGCTCGGCTCGCTGCTCTCATACTCGGTGCGCATCGACAAGCTGCCGGTGCTGCTGGGCGGGCTCGTGGGCATTCCCATAGCGATCTGGCTTGCGCCGCGACGCGTGCTCGTGCCGCTCGCGGCGCTGCTCGTGCTGGTCGCTGTGTACCTCGCCGAGGGTGTGCTCGGCGCGTCGGTCATCGACCGCTACCTGCTCGGCGCGGACACCATGCTGCTGCCCTTCTGCGCGGTCACGCTCGGCGGCTGGGCGATGCTGAAGACGGGCTCCGCGCTGCGGCGCGGATGGATCGCCGCCGCGACCGCGCTGCTCGTGGTCGGCGTTGTCCAGGCGGCCACGACGCTCAGCCTCACGAGCCTGCGCACCACGCTCGCCTACCACAACGACTTCCACACGGGGCTCGCGCGGGCGCTGGCGGATCCCCGGGTCAAGGCCAGCCTGCGCCGCTGCCCGCTGCTGTCGCTGCCCGACAACAAGCTGATCCCCGACGCGCGCTGGATCCTGGACACGATCGGACAGCACAACATCGTGGCGCGCAGCCAGGCGCTTGCCGACGCGTCCAAGGGCTCCCATACGCTCGAGAACCGCATCCGGGCAGGCAGCGTCGCCGTCTATCCGCTCGGCGATGCTGTGTTCGTGGAGGCGATCGTCGACATCGGCGATGACCCGCGAGTGCAGGTCCCACTGAAGGGCTTCACCCGCATCTACACCGGTCGCTATTACGCCGTGTATGCGAACTGCTGAGCACAGCTCGCCCGGGGCCCACAGCGGCGGGGGCCCGCTGCTGCTCTCACGAGCGAGCTCCGGGCTCGCGGGTCGGCGCGCCGCATGGATCGGGCTCGCCGTGGTGCTCGCCGGCGGCTTCGCGCTGCGCCTGTGGGGGGTGCGCCAAGGGCTTCCCTACGTGTTCAACACCGACGAGGGCGACCACTTCGTGCTGCCGGCGATCCGGATGTTCGCCCATGGCACGCTGAACCCCCACTACTTCGCGAATCCTCCTGCGTACACCTACCTGCTGCACCTGCTCTTCTGGGTCTCCTACGGCGGCTCGGCGGGCGCCCAGCGCGCCTTCGCGCTGCACCCCGCCGAGCTCTACACGCTTGCGCGCGTGGCCGCCGCGACCCTCGGCGTGCTCGCGCTGTGGCTGCTCTACGCGACCGGCGCGCGGCTGCTCGGTCGCGCCGCCGGGCTGCTCGCCGCCGCGATCGAGGCCGTCGCGTTCCTGCCCGTGTTCTACTCGCACCTCGCGCTCAACGATGTGCCGACGCTGTTCCCGCTGACGCTGTCGCTGCTCGGCACCGCCGGGGTGCTCGTCAAAGGGCGAAAGCGCGACTACCTGCTCGCCGGCGCCGGGCTCGGTCTCGCGTGCGCCACCAAGTACACCGCCGGCATCGTGCTCGTGCCGCTGCTGGCGGCGGTCGTCCTGAGCGCGCTCGGAGTCCGTCCGCCGGGGGCGCGGGCCGGCGGCGGCATCGCTGCGGCGCCCGGTCTCGCGCTCGCCGGCGTCGCGGCTGTGTGTGCGTTTCTCCTCGCCAACCCGTACTCGCTGCTCGATTTCTCGCGCTTTCACAGCGAACTCGCGCGCCAGTCCTCGCTGTCAGCCGAAACGCAGGGCAAGCTCGGCGCGCCCAAGAGCGGCGGCCTCGTGTACTACCTGTGGTCGCTCACCTGGGGTCTCGGCTGGGTGCCTTCGCTCGCAGCGCTCGGCGGGGCTCTCACCGTGTGGCGCTCGAGCCGCCCGTATCTCGGCTGGCTTCTGGTCCCGGCCCCCCTCCTGTACCTGGCCTTCATGGGCTCGGAGGGGCGCTACTTCGGTCGTTGGCTGATCCCGATCCTGCCGCTGCTGTGCCTGCTCGCCGCGTTGTTCGCGCTGCAGCTCGCGCGAGCGCTCGCGCGCAGCGCCCCGGAGATGCGGGCCTTGCGCGCGCCGTTGGCAGCTCTCGTCACGGCAGCTCTGCTCGCCCAGGGCGTCGTCTACTGCATCCACTCGGGCCTCGTGCTCTCGCGCGCCGACACGCGCAACATCACGCGCGAGTGGATGCTCGCGCACGTTCCCGCCGGCGCGCGCATCGTGGCCGAGCCGGTCTCGCCCAACGACTGGGCCAACGAAACGCATCCCGGCACCTCCACCGCGACCAATCGCGAGCGCTGGCGCAAGTACCCGTCGCTGGTCCCGCGCATCTCGAGCTCGGGTGCGCTCGCGCCGAAGACCGGGCGGCAGGTCGTCATCGAGGACTACGAGCGCACGCTCAGCCCCGCGCTGATCGGCTACTACGAACAGCACGGCTACTGCTGGGTGGTGAGCGGCTCCACGCAGGCCGGCCGCGCGTTCGCCGATCCGCGCGCGGTGCCGCACGCGATCGCCTACTACCGCGCGCTGGCCGAACGCGGCCAGATCGTCTTCCGCGCCTCTCCCTACGCCCACGGACAGGGGCCCGTTGCGTTCGGCTTCGACTGGAGCTTCGACTATTACCCGCTCGCCTACGAGCGCCCCGGCCCGCTGATGAGCGTCTACCGGCTGCGCGGCGGGCGTTGCGCCGGCTGAGTGGCGCTCGCGGCGGCGGGCGCCAGGCCGGAGTGATGGGAGGCGGCCGGGTGCCACTGTTGCCGGGGCTTTGCAGGGATATCCTGACGAGGAAATGGCAGTGATCACCGACACCGACAGCGAGCACCTCACCCGCGCGATCGCGCTGGCCGAACGCGGAAATGGCGCTGTCAAGCCCAATCCGGTGGTCGGCGCCGTGATCGCCCGCGAGGATGAGGTGCTCGGCGAGGGCTGGCACGAACGCTACGGCGGAGCCCACGCCGAGGTCAACGCGATCGAGGCCTGCGGGCTGAAGGACCTGACCGCGGCAACCCTGTACGTGTCGCTCGAGCCGTGCTGTCACGAGGGCAAGACGCCGCCCTGCACCGAGGCGATCCTGCAGGCCGGGATCCGCAGGGTGGTCATCGCCTCCGACGATCCGACGGAGAAGGCCTCCGGCCGAGGTCTCGGGATCCTGCGCGACGAGGGCGTCGAGATCGTGCTCGCGGACGGCGAGCTCGCCGCCCGCGCACGGCTGCTCAATCAGGCGTTTCGCAAGCACGCGCGTGTGGGGCGACCGTGGGTGCTGTTCAAGTCGGCGATGACGCTCGACGGCAAGGTTGCGACCCGCACCGGCGACTCGAAGTGGATCAGCGGCGAGGAAAGCCGCGAGCTGGCGCACCGTTGGCGCGCGTCCGTGGACGCCGTGGTCGTGGGAATCGGCACCGCGCTCGCGGACGATCCACAGCTGACCGCCCGTCCGCGCGGGCTGCCCGCGGAGCCCGGCGTCCAGCCCCGACGGGTGGTGTTCGACTCGCTCGCGCGCCTGTCGACCTCCTCGCAGCTCGTTAGCGCGGCGAGTGAGGTGCCGCTCACGGTGGTCGTGTCGCGCGCCGCCGCCCATGCCGACACCGACGCGCTTGAGATGGCCGGCGCGCAGGTCCTCGTCGCGACGGGCGAAAACGAGCAGGCTCGGGCGCGCTCGGCGCTCGACCAGCTCGGCGCGATGGGCGTGACGTCGGTGCTGCTGGAGGGCGGCCCGCATCTCGCGGGAGCCTTCCTCGATGCCGGCGAGATCGATGAGATCCGCCTGTTCCTCGCGCCGATCCTGCTCGGCGGAAGCGCCGCCCGCGACCCGCTCGAGGGCGAGGGCGTCGGGCAGATATCGGAGGCGCTGAGAGCGCTCAGCTTCAACTGCGAGAACGTGGGCGAGGACCTGCTGATCTCCGCTCGCCTGCGCGAGTGGTGAGGACCCTGGAACCAGGGGGCAGACGATCTTCACGGGACTGATATCGGATCTCGGCAGCGTCGCCGCGCTGGAGCGCGACGGCGATGGCGCGAGGCTGCGCGTGCGCACCGTCCTCGCCGAGGAGCTCTGCGAGGGAGACTCGGTCGCGGTCAACGGCGTCTGCCTGACGGCGATCGAGATCGAGCCCGACAGCTTCGCCGCGCAGGCCATGAACGAGACGCTCGAACGCTCCTCGCTGGGAGGGCTCGAGCTCGGCTCGCGCGTCAACCTCGAGCTGGCGCTGCGCGCCGGCGATCGCCTCGGCGGACACGTCGTGCAGGGGCATGTCGACGGCACCGGACTCGTCACGGCTGCACGCGAGGAGGGCTTCTCGCGCGTGCTCGAGATCGAGCCCGAGCAGCGCCTCGCCCGCTACATGGCCGAGAAGGGGTCGGTCGCGCTCGACGGCGTGAGCCTGACGGTGAGCGGGCTCGACGGCGCGAGCTTCAGCGTCTCGCTCATCCCCGAGACGCTGGAGCGCACCAACCTTGGCATGATCGGGCCGGGTGATCGCGTGAACATCGAGGTCGACATCCTCGCCAAGCACGTCGAGCGGCTGCTGGCGGCACGCGCATGAGCGCGGCGTCCACAGCCACCCCGTTCGCCACGATCGAGCAGGCGATCGAGGACATCCGCGAGGGCAAGATGGTCGTGGTCTGCGACGACGAGGATCGCGAGAACGAGGGCGACCTCACGCTCGCGGCGCAGTTCGCGACGCCCGAGGCGATCAACTTCATGGCCAAGGAGGGGCGCGGGCTGATCTGCCTGTCGCTGACGCCCCGGCGCTGCGACGAGCTTGGCCTCGACCTCATGGCCGCGAAGAACGAGTCGGCGTTCGAAACGCCGTTCACCGTTTCGATCGAGGCGCGCGAAGGAGTCACGACCGGGATCTCTGCGCACGACCGCGCGCACACGATCCAGGTCGCGATCGACCCCGCCAGTCGCCCCGCCGACCTCGTGCAGCCCGGGCACGTGTTCCCACTCAAGAGCCGTCCCGGAGGCGTGCTCGAGCGCGCCGGGCAGACGGAGGCCGCCGTCGACCTGGCTCGTCTGGCAGGCGTCAATCCCGCAGGCGTTATCTGCGAGATCATGAACGACGACGGCACGATGGCGCGTGTGCCGGAACTCGTCGAGTACTGCTCCAAGCACGGGCTGCGCATGATCACGGTGGCGGACCTGATCGCCTACCGGCGCAGGCACGACAAGCTCGTCGAGCGGGTCGTCGCCACTGGCCTGCCGACCGCGTTCGGCTCCTTCGAAGCGGTGGGCTATCGCTCGCTGGTCGACGACAAGCACCACGTGGCGCTCGTCAAGGGCGAGGTGGCCGCACAGGCCGACGTGCTCGTGCGCGTGCACTCCGAGTGCCTCACCGGCGACGTCTTTCACTCGCTGCGCTGCGACTGCGGCGAGCAGCTCGAATCGGCGCTGTCGATGATCGAGCGCGAGGGGCGCGGCGTGCTCCTGTACCTCTCCCAGGAGGGGCGCGGCATCGGGCTGCTCAACAAGCTGCGCGCATACCGCCTGCAGGAGGACGGCCTTGACACGGTCGAAGCGAACGAGCGGCTGGGCCTGCCCGCCGACCTGCGCGACTACGGCATCGGCGCGCAGATCCTCGTCGACCTCGGTCTCGGCTCGATCAGGATCCTCACGAACAACCCGAAGAAGATCCGCGGCCTGGAGGGCTACGGACTGTCCGTGACCGCCCAGATCCCGATCGAGCATGCGCCGAACGAGCACAACGAGGCCTACCTGCGTACGAAGGCCCAGCGCATGGGTCACACGCTCCACCATCAGGGGTTGAACCTCGACGAGCAGATGCTGCACGAGGAGCGCGGCGAACGGTGAGCGGCGCGTACGCGATCGCGGTCGCGCGCTTCTATGAGGATCTCGCGGAACGGCTCCTGGCGGGCGCGCGGGCGGCGTTCGCCGAGGCCGGACACGCGGAGCTCGAGGTGTTCGACGTGCCCGGCGCCTATGAGCTCCCGCTGGCCGCGAGCTACGCCGCCCGCAGCGGGCGCTTCGACGGCGTCGCCTGCCTCGGCGCCGTGATCCGCGGCGAGACCGACCATTACGACTTCGTATGCGCCGAGACGGCGCGTGGAGTCATGCAGGTGTCGCTCCAAACAGGCGTGCCGTGCGCCTTCGGCGTGCTCACCTGCGCGACCATGGAGCAGGCGCTCGCGCGCTCCGGAGGCGACAAGCGCGACCAGGGCAGGCAGGCGGCCGAGGCGGTGCTCGCGATGTCGGCCATGCGGGCGCGGCTCGCCAGCGGCTAAACTCAGCGACCGATGGCGAAGGTATGTCACAGCTGCGGCAAGGGTCCGGCGTTCGGGAACAACCGCAGCCACTCGATGGTCGCGACCAGGCGGCGATTCGATCCGAACCTGCAGAAGGTGAGGATCCTCGTCGGCGACGCCCCGCGGCGTGTTTACGTGTGTACGCGCTGCCTGAAAGCCGGCAAGGTCACCAAGGCTTTGTGAGCCCGCGCGGGCGGCGGAATTTCCGCCGGGCCGCGAAGGTGATAGACGTGTCGCTGTGACCGACCCGAACCTGGTCCGCTTCCGTGCGGCCGTCGAGGGGGCTCTCGCGCACCTGGAATCGCGCCGCGAGGAGGTCAACGACCTCAACGTGTTCCCGGTCGCCGACGGCGACACGGGCGACAACATGACGCTCACCCTGCGCGCAGTGCGCGACGAGCTCGACCGCCTGATGGCGATCGACGAGGACCGTACGATCGACGAGATAGGACGCGAGGAGATCGTTCAATCGGTGGCTCGCGCGGCGCTGCTCGGCGCTCGCGGCAACTCCGGCGTGATCCTCTCGCAGTTGATACGCGGCGCAGCCGAGGAGCTCGTCTCGAGGCCCGGCCAGCTGATCGACGCGACGCTGATCGGCGCCGCGCTCGCGAACGCCGCCGACCGCGCGTACTCGTCGGTACGCGAGCCGGCGGAGGGGACGATCCTCACGGTCGCGCGCGAGATGGCGCACAAGATCGTCACTGACGTCGCGCACAGTCCGGACCCGCGGCTCGCCCCCGGTACAGAGCCGAGGCACCAGGACAGGGCGATCGCCGATGCGCTCGAGCGGGCAGTGATCGCCGGCGAGCTTTCGGTCAAGCGCAGCCCCGAGCTGCTGGCAGCGCTGCGCGAGGCTGGGGTCGTCGATGCCGGCGGCTACGGGCTGACGATCATCATCGCCGGCGTGATCGCGGCGCTGCGCGGCGATGACCCGCCGGCGCTCGACCACCACGCGCCCGCGCGCATCACGCACCCGGAGCACAGCTCGGCCACCTACCGCTTCTGCACGAACTTCGCGGTCACGGGCAGCGGCCTGACCGCGAGCCGCTTCATCGCTCCGCTCGAGGAGCTCGGGGACTCGGTGCTCGTGGTGGGCGACGAAACCACGCTGAAGGTGCACCTGCACACCGATCGACCGGAGCTCGCCACCGCCGTGTTCGCCCACGCGGGCGAGGTCTCGAGGCTTGACATCGCCGACATGCGCCTGCAGGTCGCCGAGCGCGACGAGCGCCTCGAGGACGCCGGTGAGCGCGAGCGCCAGCAGACCGCCGACAGCGCCGACGCCGAGGACCGCCGCAGAGCCGGCGGGACCGGAGCCCGCTGCGGCGCGGTCGCGGTCGTCAGCGGCGAGGGCGTGCGTGAGCTCTTTCACGAGCTCGGCGTGCACACGATCGAGGGCGGGGCGACGCTCAACCCTTCGACCTTCGACCTGCTCGCGGGAATCCACGAGGTGCAGGCCGAGGAGGTCGTCGTCCTGCCCAACAGCGCCAACGTGTTCATGGCCGCCGAACATGCTGCGCGCGCTGTCGGACAAGCAGGTGCTGGTCGCGCGGACCACCAGCCAGCAGGCTGGCCTTGCCGCGGCTCTCGCGCTCGCGCCGGAGAGACCGGTCGAGGAGAACGCAAGCGCGCTCGTCGAGGCGATCTCGCGTGTGCGCACCGGTGCGGTGGCGCCGGCCGCACGCGACGACGCGCAGGGACGCTTCAAGCGCGGCGATGCGGTCGGCTTCGTCGAGGAGGTCGTGCTCGCGTGGGGCGATCCCCGCACAACGCTGCAGGCGGTGCTCGGCGAGCTCGCGCAGGGCAGCGGCGGCGGGGAGCAGCCCGAGCTGATCAGCGTCCTCGCCGGCGAGCAGGCGCCGCTCTCGCTCGGCGAGCTCGAGGGCATGATCAACGGTACCGTCGAGCTCGAGCTGCGTCACGGCGGCCAGCCCGCCTACTGGTGGCTGCTGGCAGCCGAGTAGCGCCCGGTTACGACCGCGAAGCCGATCATCATGGGCGGCGAATGCCGGCTGCCAATCTCCGAGCTCGCCCACCACCGGTTCGGCTGCGGGAGCGCTTCCGCGGGCGTTCGCGGCGAAGCGCTCGCTCACCCGCGAGGAGCTCCTCGGCGCTCCCGTGCGCTGGCCGCGGCCCTCGCGACTGCGCGAGCCGCTCGAGCTGCCGGGCAAGCGGATCGCCGCGGGCATGAGGACGCTCGGCATCGAGACGGTGGGCGACCTGCTCGAGCACCTGCCGAGCGACAGCCGCGAGGCCCGCACGGTGGCCGCGCTCAGATCCGGCGAGCAGGCGACCGTCGCCGTCGAGGTGCGCGCGATCGCCGCGCGCGCGGTTCGCCGCCGCGGCATGCGTCCGCTGGTCGAGGCGAGCGTGTTCGACTCCACCGCGACGATGCGCGCGACGTTCTTCAACCAGCCGTGGCTCGTGCAGCGCTACCCGCCCGGGACGCGGCTCTTGCTGCACGGCAAGTCGGACGGGCGCGGTGGCTTCCGCGTCTCACACCACGCCGTGCGCAGCGGGCACGCTCAGCCCGCCGCCGCCGAAAACGGCGACGCGGTCTCGCACTATCCGGCGGCCGACGGCGTCAGCTCGACCCAGATCCTCACCCTCGTGCACGCCGCCAGGGACGCGCTCCACGACGTGCCAGAGACACTCGCCGCCCGCACGCGCACCGCCGAGCGCCTGCCCGACCGGGCGAGCGCACTCGCCGCGATGCACTTCGCAGGCGAGCAGCGCGACGCGCAGGAGGGGCGAGGCAGGCTCGCGTTCGAGGAGCTGCTGCTCGCCCAGCTCGCGCTGGCCCTGCGCCGCGCGCAGCGGAGCGCCCGCGCCGACGCGGTGGCACTCGAGCAGCCCGACGAGCTGACCCAGCGCTGGCTCGCGCAGCTGCCCTTCGCGCTCACCGCCTCCCAGCATGACGCGATCGCCGAGATCCGCTCAGACCTCGAACGCCGCCAGCCGATGCACAGGCTGCTCATGGGCGAGGTCGGCAGCGGCAAGACCGTGGTGGCGCTGTACGCGATGCTGCGCGCGGTCGAGCATGGCCACCAGGCGACGCTCATGGCGCCGACGGAGACGCTCGCCGAACAGCACTTCGCGACGATTCAGCGGCTGATCGGGGAGAGCCGCTGCGCGCGGCGCTGCTCACCGGCTCCACCCCGGCTCGGCGCCGGCGCGAGATCCTGGCGCGCCTGGCCAGCGGAGAGCTCTCGCTGCTGCTCGGCACCCACGCGTTGATCGAGCCGGACGTCGCGTTCCGCTCGCTGGCGGTGTCCGTGGTCGACGAGCAGCACCGCTTCGGCGTTCACCAGCGCGCGGCGCTCGACGGGAAGGGGGCTGCTCACACGCTGCACATGACCGCCACGCCGATACCGCGCACGCTCGCGCTCGCCCGCTACGGCGACCTCGACCGCACCTGCCTGCGCGAGCTGCCGGCGGGACGGATGCCGACCGAGACGCGCGTGACGAGCGGCCACAGCGCGCGCGAGCGCGCGTACAGCGAGCTGCGCGAGCAGCTCGAGCAGGGCAGGCAGGCGTTCGTCGTGTGCCCGCTTGTGGAGGAGGGCGAGGAGGCCGAGCAGCCAGCGCAGCCGGGGGGGCCGAGGACCGGTACGGCCGGCGGCGCGCAGAGCACGCAGCGCGCGGCCAAGGCCGAGCTGGCGCGCCTGCGCGAGGGGGAGCTCAGCGGCTACGAGCTCGGCCTGCTTCACGGCGCGATGCGTCCGAGCGATAAGCAGCAGGCGATGGCAGCGTTCGCCTCCGGCGAGACCCAGGTCCTGGTGGCCACGACGGTGATCGAGGTCGGCATCGACGTGCCCAACGCCACCGTCATGCTGATCGAGAACGCCGAGCGCTTCGGCATCTCCCAGCTGCATCAGTTGCGCGGCCGGGTCGGTCGCGGCGAGCACGCGGCCGTCTGCTATCTGCTCGCCGCCGATGGCCATGCGCACTCGCGCAGGCTGCGGGCCCTGGCCGAGCACGCCGACGGCTTCCGCCTCGCCGAGATCGACCTCGAGCTGCGCAGCGAGGGCGAGCTGACGGGCACCCGGCAGGCGGGGCTGCGCGAGTTCGAGGTTGCGCGGCTTCCGCACGACGTGGAGCTGCTCGAGCGCGCTCGAACGTGCGCTCAGGCGATCCTGCACGAGGATCCACAGCTGGCGGCGCCCGAACACGTCCTGCTCGCCGGCGCGCTCGTGGAGCGTTTCGGCGAGCGGGCGCGCGCTCCGCTCCCCGCGTGAGGGTGATCGCCGGGAGCCTCGGCGGGCGACGCCTGAAGGCTCCCCGCGGGCGCACCACGCGGCCGACGTCCGACCGCGTCCGCGAGGCGCTGTTCGCGATGCTCGGAACGCTCGAGGATGCAAGCGTGCTCGACCTGTTCGCCGGCAGCGGCGCGCTCGGCATCGAGGCGCTCTCGCGCGGCGCGGCGCACGTCGTGTTCGTCGAGCGCGAGGCTCTCGCGCTGAGCGCTCTGCGCGAGAACCTGAGCGCACTCGGGATCGACGAGGAAGCCGTCAGCGTGCGCCGTGAGGATGCGCGTGCGGCGCTTCACAGAGCACGCGAGCGCAAAGAGAAATACGATCTGATCTTCATCGACCCCCCGTACAAACAGGCGCACGCACTCACCCCGGAGCTGTCGGCGGCCTTGCCGGCGCTGCTGAACCACAAGGCTCGCGTGGTGGTCGAGAGCGACAAGCGATCGCCCCTCGAGCTGCCGTTCGAGGTGCAGCGATCACGCACGTATGGCGACACTTTGATCACAATCCATCGGCACCCATGACCCCTGCGAAGTCGATAGCCGTGTGTCCGGGCTCATATGACCCGATCACCAACGGGCACCTCGACGTGATCGCGCGCGCCGCCGCGCTGTACGACGAAGTGGTCGTCGCCGTCGTCAATCGCTCGGTTCGCAAGAGCAACGCGCTGTTCAGCATCGAGGACCGTCTCGGCTTCGTGGAACGCGCCACCGCCGGGATCGCCAACGTGCGCGCGGAGCCGTTCAGCACGCTCGTCGTCGACTTCGCCAAGAGCGTTGGCGCCAAGGCGATCGTGAAGGGGCTGCGTGCGATCTCGGACTTCGAGTACGAGCTGGAGATGAACCAGCTCAACCGCCGGCAGGCGCCGGACATAGAGTCCGTCTACCTGATGGCCGGTGCGCAGTACAGTTTTCTGTCATCTAGCGGCGTCAAGGAGCTCGCAACGTTCGGAGGCAAGATCGACGATCTGGTCCCCGACGAGGTGGCTCGGCGCTTGCAGGAAGAGCTGAGGCGCTGACGAAATGATCCTGGAGCAGATGTTGAAACTCTCACACCAGCCGCGCGACCGCGCGCCTCGCGGGGGTGGTCGCTAGATGGACGTCCTCGTGCTCATCGACAAGCTGGACGACCTGGTGCACAACGCCAAGCCGGTCCCGCTCACAGATCAGGTGCGGGTCGACAAGGAGGAGATCTACGACATCCTCGACCAGATGCGCGCCACGATCCCCGAGGAGATCAAGCAGGCGCGCTGGATCGTCAAGGAGCGCCAGGAGATGCTGGCCGAGGCCAAGAAGGAGGCCGAGCGCATCATCAAGGATGCGCGCGAGCGCCAGGAGCGGCTGGTCGGCGAGGAGGAAGTCACCAAGCAGGCCGAGCGCGCGGCCGAGGACATCGTCGAGGATGCACGTGCGCGCGAGCGCGAGATCCGCCTGGGCGCAGAGGACTACGCCGACGAGATCCTCAACACGCTCGAGGTCAACCTCTCCAAGTTCATCGCCGCCGTGCAGCGCGGCCGTGAGCGCCTCCAGGGCAAGGACGAACCGGCGGAGGTCGGCTAGCGCCGACTGCGGACAGCGCCTCACCGATGAGGCGCGTTGGGTAACGTCCGGGGCGAATGGACGCGCGGAGGCTGAGGTATCGAGCGCAGGCTGTAAAGGCGCTGCTCGACACGGGCATGCTGCAGCCGGTCAGGCCCGACAAGACGGTGCGCTCGCTCGTGGAGCTGCGCCGCTGGGGTCCGACCCCGGCGGCGGCGTACGGCAGCTCGGCGATCTGCTACCCCGAGCGCGTCGCGCTGGTCGACGAGCGCGGCAGCCTCACCTTCCGAGAGGTGCACCTGCGCACCAACGCGCTCGCCCGTGAGCTGAACCGCGCGGGCATCGCCGAAGGCGACGGCGTCGCGATCCTGTGCCGCAACCACCGCGGCTTCATCGAGTCGACGATCGCCTGCTCGAAGCTCGGCGCCGGCGCGCTGTATCTGAACACCGCGTTCGCCGGCCCGCAGATCGCCGACGTGCTCGAGCGCGAGAACCCGCTGGCCGTGATCTACGACGAGGAGTTCGCGGAGCTGGTGAGAGCGGGCGCGCAGCGCAGGCTCCGCTTCGTCGCGTGGCACGAGCCGGGCGCGAGCGCCGCAGAGCGCACGCTCGATGAGCTGATCGAGCGGGGCGAGGACTCCAACCTCGACCCGCCGCAGGAGAAGGGGCGCGTGGTGATCCTCACCTCGGGCACGACCGGCGCACCCAAGGGCGCGGCACGCAAGCAGCCGGACTCGCTCGAGCCCGCGGCGGCGCTCTTCTCGAAGATCCCCCTGCGCGCCCGCGAGACGACGGTGATCGCCGCGCCGCTGTTTCACTCGTGGGGCTTCGCCCACTTCACGCTCGCGCTTCCGCTGTGCTCGACGCTCGTGCTCATGCGCAAGTTCGACCCCGAGCAGACGCTACGGATGGTCGCCCAGCACCGCGCGAGCGTGCTCGTGCTCGTGCCGGTAATGCTGCAGCGGATACTCGACCTCCCCGCGGAGGTCCTCGCCCGCTACGACACGCGCAGCCTCAGGGTCATAGCGATGAGCGGCTCCGCGCTCCCCGGCGAGCTCGCTCTGAAGGCGATGGACACGTTCGGCGAGGTGCTCTACAACCTGTACGGGTCAACCGAGGTCGCGTGGGCGACGATCGCCACGCCCGCGGACCTGCGCGCGGCGCCCGGCACCGCCGGCAGGCCGCCGCTCGGCACCGTCGTGAAGCTGCTCGACGAGCGTGGCGAGGAGGTCGGCCCGGGGAGAGCGGGCGCATCTTCGTCGCCAACGAGATGATGTTCGACGGCTACACGGGCGGCGGCGGCAAGGAGATGGTGCGCGGACTGATGAGCACCGGCGACGTCGGCCGCCTCGATGCCGAGGGGCGCCTGTTCGTCGCTGGGCGCGACGACGAAATGATCGTGAGCGGGGGAGAGAACGTGTTCCCGCGCGAGGTCGAGGATCTTCTCTCAGACCACGTCGAAATCGAAGAGGTGGCGGTGGTCGGGGTCGAGGACGAGGAGTTCGGCCAGCGCCTGAAGGCGTTCGTGGTGCTGCGCGCCGGCGCGCAGCTGAGCGAGGAAGCGGTCAAGGGCTACGTCAAGCAGAACCTCGCCCGCTACAAGGTGCCGCGCGAGGTCGTGTTCCTCGCCGAACTTCCGCGCAACGCGACCGGCAAGGTGCTCAAGCGGACGCTTCACCCGACTCGCTAGCGAGCATCGGCTTGCCCGTGCGTCCGGGTATCTGCGCTCCGGGCGCGCGCTAGCCTGAGGAGCATGGGCGCGGAGACCCACGATTTCGACCTTGCCGGGCTCCGCCTCAGCGCCGGAGAGGGCCGCCTGCTGGCGCTGGATGTGCGCATCGAGCCGTTCATGCTCGGCTCAGAGCGCTACGAGGCGCAGCCCGCACGGGTGCCGGTCGAGCTGAGCGTCTCGCGCATGACCGGCGGCGGCTACGCCCTGCTCCTGCGCTTCAGCGCGAACGTCAGCGGACCGTGCATGCGCTGCCTTGAACCGGCTTCGCCGAGGGTGACCGTCGAGGCGCGCGAGGTCGACAGACCCGGCGGCGGCGAGGAGCTCGACAGCCCCTATGTGAGCGACGAGACGCTCGATCTCGCCGGGTGGGTGCGTGACGCGTTCGCACTCGCGCTGCCCGCCAAGATCCTCTGCCGCAGCGATTGCGCGGGCCTGTGTCCGGAGTGCGCCGCCAACCTCAACGAGGCGGGAGCCGACCACCACCACGAGCGCGCGCCAGACCCGCGCTGGGCGAAGCTGCGCGAGCTGAAGCTCGAGTAGCGCGGCGGAGGGCTGGTAGCCTTCCACGCCGATGGCCGTTCCCAAGAAAAAGCAGTCTCACTCGCGCACCGCCAAGCGTCGTGCGCAGCATCGAATCACGACGCCCGCGCTCAACGCCTGTCCGCAGTGCCACAGTCCCCGCAGGCCGCACCGCGTGTGCCCGGTATGCGGCTTCTACGCTGGGCGTGAAGTCGTGACCCCCGGGGCGCACGAGCACGAGCACGATCACGACCACGAGTAACCGCCGGTGACGCCCGAGGCCTCGTCCTCAAGCGGACCGGAGCTCGGCGGCGGGGAGCACCCGCCCGTGCAGGCACCCGGCGCCGCCCAACAGGTGATCGCGGTCGACGCCAACGGCGCGGACCTCGGACCGGCGGAGGTCGCTGCCGGCGCCGCCATCGCCGCCGCGCAGGGTGCGAGCGTGCTGCTCTTCGGGCCGGCGAGCGAGCTCGGGCCGGCACGAGCGGGAGTTGAGATCGTCGATGCACCCGTGTCGATCGCCAAGTCGCCCGACCCTGTCGCGGCGGCCCGCGCGCGGCCGGAGTCCTCGATCATGCATGCCACGCGTGCGGTCGCGGAAGGGCGCGCACAGGCGCTCGTGTGCGCGGGGGCGACCGGTGCGGCGCTCGCAGCGGGAACGCTCAACATCAAGCGTGCTGCGGGGATCTACCGGCCCGCGCTCGCACTGCCGCTGCCGGCTCCGAGCGGGACGGTCACGCTGCTCGATGTTGGGGCGAACGCCGACGCGAGGCGTGAGCATCTGGTGCAGTTCGCGTTCATGGGCGCAGCGCTGGCGCGCACGGTGCTCGGCGTGCGCCGTCCGCGCGTGGCGCTGCTCTCAAACGGCGAGGAGCCCACGCGCGGCAGCGGGCTCGTGGTGCAGGCGCACGCGGAGCTGGCCGAGCGCGCAGCCGGCGGGCTCGACGCCTTCGAGTTCATCGGCAACGTCGAGGGAGACGGGATCCTCTCGGGTGAGGTGGACGTGGTCGTCACCGACGGCTTCACCGGGAACATCGCGCTGAAGCTGACCGAGGCTGTGTCCCAGACGATGCTGCGCGCGGTGCGCGACGCGGCCACCTCGAGCACGCGCGCGAAGCTCGGCGGCCTGCTGCTGCGCGGCGCGCTGCGCTCCTTCCGCGACGAGATCGACCCCGAAGCCCAGGGCGGCGCCTATCTGCTCGGGCTGCGCCGGATAGGCGTGATCCCGCACGGGCGCTTCACGCGCGCCGGCTTCGCCCAGGCGATCCTGCGGGCGCAGCGCGGCGTGCGCGAGGACCTCGTCGGCCAGACACTCGCGGCGCTCGGCGACGCGGGTGCGCTGCGCCGCTCGCCGGTGTCCGCGGCTGGCGCTAGCCTGCCCGAGAGATGAGCGATCCGGCGCGCGAGCAGGTGTTCGAGCTGATCCGCGCCCACCTCGCGGACGAGCTCGACCTCGACCCGGGAATGATCTCCGAGGACACGCGCTTCAAGGAGGACCTCGAGGCGGACTCGCTCGACCTGTACACGCTCGTGCAGGAGCTGGAGGACACCTACGGCGTGCGCATGTCCGACGAGGAGGCTGCGCAGGTCCTCACGGTCGGCCAGGCGGTCGACTTCGTCCTGGCGCACGACAGGACTACCGATGCGGGGCGATGATGCTGCTCGCAGACCTGCTCGAGGAGCTGCCAGAGGACCTCGAGCGGCAGGTGTTCACGCACGCGTCGTGGAGCGAGCGGCGCAGCGACTCATATGCGCGGCTGGCCTTTCTCGGCGACAGTGTGCTTGCGCTGGCGGTCACCGCGCATCTCTATCCGCGCCTGGAGGCCGAGCGCTTCGGTGCGGGCAGGCTCACGAAGATACGTGCGCAGGCCGTGTCCGGGGCATCCTGCCGGATCGTCGCAGAGCGTCTTGCGCTGCCCGAGCGGCTGCGCGCGGCCGCTCCGCGGACGGCGCGCGAGAATGCACAGGCGCTGCTCGGGACCGAGCGCGTGCTTGCCTCGGTGATCGAGGCGGTGATCGGCGCGTGCTATCTGCACGCGGGCTACGAGCGCACCGCCGAAGCGGTGGTGGAGGCGTTCGAGCCCGAGATCGAGCAGGCGCTCGAGCACCCGGTGGACTTCAAGTCCGCGCTGCAGGAGCTGCTTGCGCGGCGTGGCGAGGAGGTCAGCTACGAGGTGACCGAGGAGCATGGGCCGCCGCACGAGCGCACCTACGTGGTGGCGGCGAGCGTCGACGGCCGCCGGCTCGGCAGCGGCAGCGGGCGCAGCAAGAAGAGCGCCGAGCAGGAGGCCGCCCGGCTCGCCGTGGAGAGGCTCGAGAGCGAATGATCGCGGTGCTCAGGTGCACCTGAAGTCGATCATCGTGAAGGGCTTCAAGTCCTTCCCGGACCGCACCCGGCTCGACTTCGGCCCCGGCGTGAGCGTGGTCGTGGGCCCGAACGGCTCGGGCAAGTCCAACATCACCGACGCGGTGTTGTGGGCGATGGGAGAGCAATCTCCGCTCGCCGTACGCGGCCAGTCGATGCAGGACGTGATCTTCGGTGGCGGCAGGGGGGTGCAGGCGCGCAGCGAAGCGGAAGTCGAGATCGTGCTCGATAACTGCGACGGCGCGCTCGAGCTGCCGCTGAGCGAGATATCGATCGTGCGCCGGCTCGACCGCACGGGCGAAGGCGGCTACCGGCTGAACGGCGCCCGCTGCCGGCTGACGGACGTGATCGAGCTGCTCTCCGACACCGGTCTCGGCAAGGAGACCCACTCGATCATCTCCCAGGGCAGAGTCGACGCGATCGTGACATCGCGCCCGCGCGAGCGGCGGATGCTGATCGAGGAGGCCGCCGGGCTCGGCAAGCACCGCAAGCGCCGGCGTCGCGCTCAGCTGAAGCTCGAGCGAACGCAGGAGAACCTCGACCGTGCGCTTGACGTCGAGCGCGAGGCGCGCACGCGCCTGCGCCCGCTCAAGCGACAAGCGGAGGCGGCGGAGCTGCACGAGCGCCTCGAGCGCCAGACACTCGAAGCGCGGCTGGAGCTGGCGCGCGACGCCGCGCGCAGCCGCTCGGCAAACCTGCAGCAAGCTGAGCGAGGGGTGGGCGAGGCGCGCGCCTCACGCGCCACGCTCGAGCAGCAGCTGCAGCAGACCGTCGACCGCCGCGCACTGGCCGAGCGCGCGCTTGCCGAGCGGGCCGAGCGCCGCGACGCTCTGGCCCGCCGCGCCTACGCGGCGCGCTCCTCGCGAGAGCGCATCGCACTGCGCGGCGAACAGGTGGCCGGCAGCACGCTCGCGCTGCAGGCCAGGATCGAGCGCGCGCGGCCCGAACTCGAGGCGCTCGACGGCGAGGAACCGCAGCACGGCGCGGAGCCGACGGCGGGAGGGGAGCTCGTCGCCCTCCTGCAGGAGCAGCTTGCGCAGATCGAGGCCGCGCGCGAGGTCGAGATCGACGCCGAGATCGCAGACCTCAGGAGTGCCCGCGATCGCCAGCATGAGCAGCATGGCGAGGTGGAGGCGCAGGTCTTGGCCGCGCGCACGGCGCGCGCACAGGCCGATGAGCGCGCGGGCGAGCAGCGCGCGCGGCTGGCCGCCGAAGAGCGTCGCGCGCAGGAGGCACGGCGGGAGTCCGAGCGCGTGGGCGGTGAGCTCGCGGCCGCGAACCAGTTCCTGCGCAGTCACGTGCGCGTCGGCGGCGAAGGCGCCGCCGCGCCCCGCGCTCTGAGCGAGGAGCTGAGCGTCAGGGAGGGGTACGAGCTTGCGCTTGCGGCGGCGCTCGGCGGACGCCTCGATGCGGCCCTCGCAGCCGACGTGGCCGGGGCGCAGAGTCTGCTCGACGGGTCGGGGGCGGATGGCGCGACGGTGCTGCTGGCGGAGAGCGAGCCGCGCGAGCGGCCGCCCGGCGACGTCCAGTCTCGGGCACAGCCCGCACCCGGCGCGGTGCGGCTGCTGGAGCTGCTCAGCGGGCCGCCGGGCGTGATGGCGCTGGCGGAGCGGCTGCTCGCCGACGCTTGGGTGGTCGAGCGGATCGAGGAGCTTTCGGGTGACTTCGGCGGCATCGCCGCGACGCGCAGCGGCCGCGTCTGGTTTGCGTCCTGGGGCGAGCTGCGCCAGCTCACCGAGGGCGGCTCCGAGCGCGTGCTCGCGCGGCGCAACGAGCGTGACCGTCTGATCGCGGCGGCCGAGCGGACCGCTCAGGCTGAGCAAGCCGCTCGCGCGGCGTGCGAGCAGGCGCTCGTCGACCTGCGCGCCGCCGAGGAGGCCTGCGCGGCCGCTGACAGCGACCTGCGCGAGGCCGAGCGCCGCCTCACCGAGATCGCCGAGGCCAGGCACCGCAGCGAATGGTTGATCGAGCAGCGCCGCGCTGCGCCCGCGCAGGGACCGCTGGCGGTGCGTCGAGCGGAGCTCGAAGGCGAGCTCGCGGCTGAGCGCAGAGCGGCCGAGCGCGTGCAGGAGGAGCGCACCCGCCGCGTCGCACGCCTCGCCCGCCTGCGCGCGCAGCACGACGCCGACACCGCCACGCTGCCCGGTGCCGAACGCCTCGCCACCGCATTGGCAGCCCTCGTCGACGCGCTCGAGCAGCGCGTCTCGGCGCTCGAGGCGAGCCTCGCGGGCGATCGCGTCGCGGGCGAGGAGATGGCCGCTGAGCTGAGGGCCTGCGCTGCCCGCGAGGCCGAGATCCAGGCGGGCCTGCGCGAGGCCGGCGAGCGCGTGACGGAGGCCGAGGTAGCCGCGCAGCGACTCAGAGACGCCGCCGCCGAGGCACAGCTGGAGCTGAGCGAGATCGTCCGCCGCCTGGGCCTTGAGCTCGCCGGGTCCGAGGATGGCGAGGTGGCGGCAGAGCTCGCTCCCGAGGAGCGCGAGGGGCTCGAGGCGCGCGTGCAGCGCCTGCAGCGCAGGCGCGAGCAGCTCGGCCCGGTCAACCCGCTTGCGCAGACGGAGTACACGGAGGCGGTGGCGCACGTCGAGGAGCTCGAGCGCCAGCGCACCGACCTCGAGACCGCGCTGCGCGAGCTGCGCGCGGTCATCCGCGAAACCGATCGCCAGATCCACGAGAGCTTCACCGAAACCTTCGAGGCGGCCTCACGCAACTTCGAAGAGCTCGTCGGCGACGTCTTCCCGGGCGGCGCTGGGAAGCTCACGCTGATCACAGAAGAGCGCGCGCCCCGTCCGGTGCTCGGCGGTCAGGAGCTCCCCGCCGAGGAGCACGAGGCGGCGAGCGAGGCGGCGGCCGACGCGGAGGCAGAGGCGCAGGAGCTCGAGCGCGAAGGCGAGCAGGAGGATCTCCCGGGCGTCGAGATCGAGATCACCCCGGCGGGAAAGTCGACCAAGCGGCTGTCGCTGCTCTCGGGGGGCGAGAAGTCCATGACCGCGCTGGCCTTCGTGTTCGCCGTGTTTCTCGCGCGGCCGTGCCCCTTCTACATCCTCGACGAGGTCGAGGCGGCGCTCGACGACGCCAACCTCGATCGCTTCCTCGCGCTGCTGCGGCGCTACTCCGAGCGCGCGCAGTTCATCGTGATAACCCACCAGAAGCGCACCATGGAGGCGGCGGACTGGCTGTACGGGGTCTCGATGGGCGGCGACGGCGTGTCCAAGGTGCTCTCTCGACGGCTCCCCTCCGAGGCGGAGGAGCAGCGCCACGCGGAGGTTGCCGAGGTCGCGTAGGGCGCGCCCCGCGCGAGGTCACCCACGGTGCGCTGCTATCGTCGCGCGCCGCCCGATGCGCGAGTGGAGCGATCTGTTCATCACCGAAGAGGCTCGCGCTCCAGGCGCAAGCGAGTCGCGTGAGGGCGCGGGTGCGGACGAGGACGCCGGGACGAGCAGGCGAGGCTGGTTCCGGAGGCTGCGCGAGAGCATGGCCAAGACTCGCGAGGCGCTCGGGTCGGAGATCCAGGCGACCCTGTTCGCGGCGCTCGACGAGCACACCTGGGAACGCCTCGAGGAGGCACTGATCATGGCCGACGTCGGCGCCGCCACCACAGCCACCGTCGTGCAGACGCTCGAGTCGGAAGCCGCGTCGGGCAAGCTCGAGGGAGGCGAGGCTCTGAGCGAGCGACTGATCGAGCTGCTCGCCGAGACGGCCCGCACCGGCGATGATCGCATCGACATCCGCGCGAAGCCGACCGTGATCATGGCCGTGGGAGTCAACGGGACCGGCAAGACCACGACGGCCGGCAAGCTCGCGTGGCATCTGCGCAGGGAGCTCGGCCGCACCGTCCTGCTCGCCGCCGCCGACACCTACCGTGCGGCTGCCTCCGAGCAGCTCGAAGGATGGGCGCAGCGTGCGGGCTGCGAGATCGTCACGGGTCCCGCCGGGTCCGATCCCGGCGCGGTGGCGTTCGAGGCGATCGCGCAGGCGCGCACCCAGGGCGTGGACGTGGTCATCGTCGACACCGCCGGGCGACTGCACACGCAGGAGGATCTGATGGGGGAGCTCGCCAAGGTCCGTCGCGTGATCTCCCGCCAGCTCGAGGGTGCGCCGCACGAGACGCTGCTCACGCTCGACGCGACCACCGGCCAGAACGGGCTGCGCCAGGCGAGGATGTTCGCCGAGTCGGCCCAGCTCACCGGAGTGGTGTTGACGAAGCTCGACGGCACGGCGCGGGGCGGGATCGCGCTTGCCATCGCGCGGGAGCTCTCGCTGCCGGTCAAGCTGATCGGCGTCGGCGAGTCGCTCGAGGACCTGCGCCCGTTCGACGCGACCGACTTCGCCGGCGCGCTCATCGCCGAGCGCTGAGGATGTATGCCTCCCGCAGCCGGTGTGGAGGGGTAACCTCACATTATGAGTTGGATTGTCTGGGTGGTGGCGGCATGCCTGCTGGGCATCGGCGAGGTTCACACGAACGGCCTCTACCTGCTCCCGTTCGCGGTGGGCGCTGCACTCGCGGCGGTCGTCAGCCTGATCGGCGTCGGCGCAATCCTCGCGGCGATCGTCTTTCTCGCCGTCTCCCTGCTGGTGTTCGCAGCGCTGCGCCCCGTCGCGCGCCGCCACCGTCGGCTGCCGCCCGCAATCCGCACCGGGGCCGCGGCGCTGGTGGGCAAGCGCGCGATGGTGCTCGAGCGGATCGCGAACGAGGAGGGCGTCGGCTGCGTCAAGATCGACGGCGGCGAGGTGTGGACGGCGCGCAGCTTCGACGACGATGCCGTGATCGACGCCGGCGAGCGCGTCGAGGTGGTCGAAATCCGCGGCGCCACGGCACTGGTGATGCCCTGACATGGCTGTTCTGATCGTGGGCATCGTCGTGCTGGTGTTCGCTCTCGTGGTGGCCTCGCGAGCGATCCGCGTGATCCCACAGGCGCGCGCCGGCGTGGTGGAACGGCTCGGCCGCTACAGCCGCACGCTCGAACCCGGCCTGACGCTGATAACGCCGTTCGTAGAACGCGTGCGACCGCTGGTGGATCTGCGCGAGCAGGTCGTCAACTTCTCCCCTCAGTCGGTGATCACCGAGGACAACGTGGTGGTGGGGATCGAGACGGTGCTCTACTTCACGATCACCGATCCCCGCTCGGCCACCTATGAGATCGCGAACCCGCTGCAGGCGATCGAGCAACTGACGGTGACGACGCTGCGCAACGTGATCGGCGGGCTCACGCTCGAGGCGACGCTCACCTCGCGCGAGAACGTCAACGCGGAGCTGCGCACGGTACTCGACGAGGCGACGGGAAAGTGGGGGATTCGGATCAACCGCGTCGAGATCAAGTCGGTCGATCCGCCGCCTGACATCAAGACCGCAATGGAGAAGCAGATGCGCGCCGAGCGCGACCGGCGTGCGGCGATCCTCACCGCCGAAGGCGAGAAGCAGTCGCAGATCCTCACCGCCGAGGGCGCCAAGCAGGCGGCGGTGCTGACCGCGGAAGGCGAACGCCAGGCCGCGATCCTGCGCGCTGAGGGCGAAGCGAAGGCGATCGACACGGTCTTCCAGGCGATCCACGACGGGCGCCCCGACCGCGAGCTGCTGAGCTACGAATACCTGAAGATGCTCCCGCAGCTCGCCGAAGGCGACGCCAACAAGGTGTTCGTCGTGCCGTCGGAGTTCGCCGCGGCGTTTGGCGGCATCGGCGAGTCGCTCAAGCGCCTGCAGGACGGATCGCCACCCGGCAAGGCCCCCGACGGGCCGCCGCACGGCAAGGCGGTCCCGCCGCAGCTGCCCGGCGAGCGCGAGACGCCGCCGCGCTGAGCACATGTGAGCGGCGCGGCACGCGCGTGCGCTGCTGCGAGAATCTGAGCAGATGTTCGACGCCCTAGCCGAGAAGCTGCAGGGAGCGCTCTCCGACGTACGCCAGCACGGGAGCCTCACCGAGCACGACGTTGACGGCGCCATGCGCGAGGTGCGCCTGGCGCTGCTCGAGGCCGACGTGAACTTCAAGGTGGCCCGGCAGTTCACCGCGCAGCTGAAGGAGCGCTGCCTGGGCGCCGAGGTCCTCGGCAAGCTCAACCCCGGCCAGCAGGTGCTGAAGATCGTCGCCGAGGAGCTCACCGAGCTGATGGGCGGCTCCGCCGCAGGGCTCAGCTTCAGCCCTCGCCCGCCGACGGTGATCCTGCTCGCGGGCCTGCAGGGCTCGGGCAAGACGACCGCGGCGGCGAAGCTCGCACGCCACCTGCGCGAGGAGCACTCCTCGAGCGTGGCGCTCGCAGCCTGCGACGTCTACCGACCCGCCGCGGTCGAGCAGCTAGTGAAGGTCGGCGCGCAGGCGGGCGCAGCGGTCTACGAGCAGGGCACCGACGCCAACCCCGTGCAGATCGCGGCGTGGGCGCTGCAGCGCGCGCGCGAGGAGGGCAAGGACGTGTTGATCGTGGACACGAGCGGTCGCCTGCACATCGACGAGGAGCTGATGGCCGAGCTCGTGCAGATTCGCGACGCGGTCAAACCGCACGACGTGCTGCTCGTGCTCGACGCGATGACCGGCCAGGACGCGGTCAACGTGGCCGAGCGCTTCTCGGAGGCGGTGAGCTTCGACGGTGTGCTGATGACCAAGCTCGACGGCGACGCTCGCGGCGGCGCTGCGCTGTCGGTGAAGGCCGTCACGGGCAAGCCGATCGTGTTCGCTTCGACCGGCGAGAAGCTCGATCAGTTCGAACGCTTCCACCCGGACCGGATGGCGCAGCGCATCCTCGGGATGGGCGACGTGATGAGCCTGATCGAGAAGGCCGAGCGCGAGTTCGCCGAGGATGACGCTCGCGCGCTCGAGCGCAAGCTGCGCCGCAACGAGTTTGGCCTCGACGACTTTCTCGCCCAGCTGAAGACGATCCGCAGGATGGGGCCGCTGACGAGCCTGCTCGGCATGATCCCCGGCCTCGCCGGTCACCAGCTGCAGAACATGAAGGTCGACGAGCGCGAGCTCGACCGCATCCAGGCGATCATCCTCTCGATGACGCCCGAGGAGCGGCGCCGCCCCGAGCTGATCAAGGGATCTCGTAGGCTGCGCATCGCACGCGGCTCGGGCACGAACGTGCAGCAGGTGAACCGCCTGGTCAAGCAGTTCGCACAGATGCGCAAGGTGATGCGCCAGGTCGGATCCGGCAAGATGCCGGATATCGGGGCGCTGATGCGCAACGCGCGCTGAGAAGGGCGCCCCGAGGGCCCCGCTTTGCGGCCTTGGCGTCGCGCACCCTCTAAGCTCTGGCGAGCAGAAAGCTCAAGCGTTCGATGCAATCAGAGAGGAACACGTGGCGGTAAGGCTCAGGCTCACGCGAGTGGGCGGCAAGAAGGACCCGATGTGGCGTGTGGTCGTCGCCGACCAGCGCTCCCCACGAGACGGCCGCGTGATCGAGACGATTGGCCACTACAACGCCCAGACCGAGCCGTCGACGATCGTGATCGACGAGGAGCGCGCGCGCAGCTGGCTCGCCCGCGGCGCCCAGCCGTCGGACACGGTTCGCAAGCTGCTGCGGATCCGGGGCATCGAGACGCGCGCGGGCTAGCGGGCGTAGCACGGCCGGGAGATGCCAAGCGAGATCCCCAGGCAGCTGCTCGAGTACCTGGCCGAAGGGCTCGTCGACGACCCGGATGCCGTGTCGGTGGAGCAGTTCGAGGAGGATGACGGCACGATCGTGCTCGAGCTGTGCGTGGCGGCCGACGACTACGGACGGGTGATCGGCCGCGGCGGCCGAACCGCGCATGCGCTGCGCACGGTGGTCAAAGCAGCGGCCGCCGGAGAGGGATCTCACGTGCTCGTCGACATCGTCGATTGACCGGGCGCGGCGCCGACACCCGCGGAGCGACGTCGCCCGCGCCGCCGCTTTCGGCCGGCAGGGTAGGGCGCCCGCACGGCCTAGACGGAAGCTTCTACGTGACAGGGCCTCGCGCGCGTCTATTGACCGTCGGCGCGACGGTTGGTCTCGGCGCGCGCGCCGCCAAGATCGTGCGCCGCGCGGGAACCGACGCCCACCCGATCGTGCGCCTCGAGGGCGTGGATGACCGCGAAGGCGCGCAGGCACTGCGCGGTCTCGAGCTGACGGTGCAGGCCGCGCAGGTTCCGGCGCTTTCCGAGGGCGAATGGTGGGAGCACGAACTGCAGGGCTGCGAGGTGCGCGATGGCGCCGAGCGCCTCGGCACCGTCACGCGCCTGATCGAGCTGCCCTCGTGCGAGGCGCTCGAGGTGCGCCGCGCGAGCGAGCCGGGAACGCTGCTCGTGCCGATGGTCAAAGACGCGATCCGCGAGGTTGATCCGGTGGCGAAGGTGATCGAGGTGAACCTTGCGTTCCTCGGCCTCGAGCCGCCGCGGCAGGGCACATGAACGTCGACATCTTCACCCTGTTTCCCGAATGGTTCGAGTGGTTCAGCGAGCAGCGCCACGTGCGCAACGTGCTCGGCTCGGGCAGTCGCATCGGGTGCGTGAACTACCGCGAGCACACTCCCCTGAGCGGCGGCCAGGTCGACGACACGCCGTTCGGCGGCGGAGCCGGAATGGTGCTCCGCGTGGACGTGCTCGACAGCGCGTTGCGCGCCCACTACGGGATCGATCCCGTGGAACTGCGCTTGCGTAGGCGTGTGATCGCGCTCGCGCCCGGCGGCAGGATGCTCGACGAGGAGCTCGTTGCGGAGCTCGCCGTCGAGCCCGCGCTGACGCTGCTGTGCGGCCGCTACGAGGGCTTCGACGAGCGCATCCTCCAGCATCTCTGCAGCGACGTCGTCTCGATCGGGCGCTACGTGCTCAGCGGCGGGGAGCTCGCGGCGATGGTGCTTTGCGACGCAGTGCTGCGCAAGCTGCCGGGGGCCCTCGGCGATGAGCGCTCTGTCGGCGAGGAGTCGTTCAGCGCGGCGCTCGAAGGCCACCCTGAGTATCCGCACTACACACGGCCGGCCGAGTACCGCGGCTGGCGCGTGCCCGAGGTTCTGCTCTCTGGGCATCACGAGCGCATCGCGCAGTGGCGGCTGCAGCGCAGCCGCGAGCGCGGCACGCAGGCGCCCGGCCACTGACCCAGGCGCCTACGGCGGTTCGCTACCATTGCTGCGCGCCAGCCGCCATGCGGTTCGGGACATCCTCCGTCTACGAGCGCCTCCTTGATCATGAGCAGCGTCATCGAAACCATCGAGCGCGCGCAGCTGCGCCGCGTTCCAGACTTCGCGCCGGGCGACCGCGTGAAGGTCCACTTTCAGGTGATCGAGGGCACTCGCAGCCGCGTGCAGGTGTTCGAGGGCGTTGTCATCAAGCGCCAAGGCCATGGCGTGCGGGAGACGTTCACGGTGCGCAAGCAGTCCTTCGGAGTGGGTGTGGAGCGCATGTTTCCGCTGCACTCGCCCAAGATCGAGCGCATCGAGCTGGCCGCGCGCGGAGATGTTCGCCGCGCGAAGCTCTATTACCTGCGCGACCGCGTGGGCAAGCGCGCACGCGTCCGCGAGCGCCGCTACACGGGTCCGGAGCAGGCGGTCGTGCCAGGGTTGCTGCACGAGCCCATGGAGGCGACCGACGCAGATGGCATGACCGCGGAGGAGGCGGTCGCCGAGGCACTCGAGAGCGACGGCGCAGGCGACGCCGCAGTGGAGGCTGCTGCCGAGCTCGAGCCGGCAGCCGACACGCAGCCGCCCGCCGACGCGCAGCCGCCAGCCGACGCTGAGCCTGCGGCCGACGCTGAGCCTGCGGGCGACGCTGAGACGCATGCCGATGAGGCGCAGACGCCTGAGCCCTCCGCCGAGGCATCGTCGGAGCCGCAATCCTCCTCCGATGCCGCCGACGCCCCCGAGGGCGACTCGGCCGGCGAGCAGCGGGCGTGAGCACGGCCACCAAAGCCGACAAGAAGCGCAAATCGACGACGGCCTCGGTGGTCGAGCTCGTCCTCATCATCGCCGTGGCTCTCGGGCTCGCGCTCGGGATCCAGGCCTGGATCGTCAAGCCCTACCGCATCCCCAGCGGCTCGATGGAGCCGACGCTGTCGGTAGGGCAGCGAGTGCTCGTGGACCGCATCGGCAACGCGATCAGCGGCCCGCACGTGGGTGAGATCACGGTCTTCCATCCCCCCAGGGACGCGCAGCAGGAGGTGTGCGGACCAGTGCCGCACGTGATCAAGCTGGGGGGTGCGGCGTGCTCTCAGCCGGAGCCCTGGAAATCGAACGTCAACTTCATCAAGCGCATCGTCGCCGGCCCAGGCGATGTGATCTCGATCGTCGAAGGCCACGTGATCCGCAATGGCAAACGCGAGAAGGACTCATACACTCGCGCCTGCGGATCGAGCCCCGAGTGCAACTTCCCGACGCCGATCAAGATTCCCGCCGGACACTGGTTCATGATGGGCGACAACCGTGGCGAATCCGATGACAGCAGATTCTGGGGACCTGTCCCCACGGGATGGATCATCGGCGGGGCCTTTGCCACCTACTGGCCACCCGATCGCATCGGCTTCCTCTAGCGTCGAGGACTCCGTCCCCGCGTCGCTTCGTCCGGGCAGCGCTCGCTCGCGACGACGCAACAGACGGGCGACAAGCGGCCGTCGGCTGTTCTCATTCGACCGGCGCCTCGGTGTAAGGCTCATCGCCGGAGCCGACGAGGCGGGACGGGGCTCGCTTGCAGGCCCGCTGGTCGCGGCTGCGGTGCTGTTCGACTACGAGAGGCTCACCACCCGCGAGCTGCGCGCCCTCAGTGGGCTCAACGACTCCAAGCAGCACACCAACGAGGGCCGCGAGGAGCTTTATCCGCTGGTGCTGCGCAGCGCCGCGCGCGTCGTGGTCGTCTCGCGCTGCGTTCGCGGCATCGACCGGCGCGGCCTGCACAAGACGAACCTCGCGGCACTGCGCGACGCGCTGCGCGGAGCCACCGTGGGGATCGCGCCGGAGGTGCTGTGCCTCGTCGACGGCTTCTCGGTCGGCGAGTTCGAGCGCGAACAGCGCGCGATCGTCGATGGCGATGCGACCAGCGCGGCGATTGCCGCGGCGTCGATCGTTGCGAAGGTGACCCGCGACCGCTACATGCGCCACGCCGACGGTGAGCATCCCGGCTGGAACTTCGCCGAGCACGTCGGCTACTCCACCCCGTCGCACCGCGAGGCGATCATGCGCCTCGGCGTGTCTCCGCTTCACCGCATGTCCTTCCAGTCGCTTGCCTACCAGCAGCTCGCGCTGTAGCGCGCTCTGCGCTCAGAAGGCCGCCTCGAGATGCTCGAGGCGCACGAGCCGCCCGGAGACGTCGAGGATGATCCCGATCGCGTCGAACCGCAGCTCGCGCGCGCGTGGGAGCGTGCGGTCAGGCTCGGCGAGCCTCGCCGCCGCGAGGCGGCGAATGCGGGCGCACTCGCGCGGGCGAAGCGCGCTCAGCGGGTCATGCTCGGGCCGGATCTGCGAGGCCGCCCGCACCCGTCGCGTCTTGACCTCCACGAAAGCCAGCACCCGCCCGTCGAATGCGATCAGGTCGATCTCGCCCTCGCGCGTGCGAGCATTGCGCTCGAGCACTGCGAAGCCGAGGCGTTGCAGATGGCTCGCTGCGTACTCCTCGCCCAGGCGCGCGAGCTCGCGGCGCCGCCGGTCGCGCGGAGCCTCGCGCTGCTCTCTCACACCGCGAGGCGTATGTGCGCGAGGGCTGTGAGCGCTCATCGCGCACGAAGCTAGGCAGCGCTTGGGATGGAACCCGCCGCCGGGGCCGGCGCGCGAGTGGACCGCTCGCGCGCGCCCCCGGGGCCGATCGGGGTCGTGCCGATACGAGCAGGTTGGGCCGGCGTCCCGCTCGATTCAGGCGAACGTGTGCGCGTTCGTCGAGCCGGCAGGGGCGCTCTCGGCCGCCTCGGCGTCGCTGATCGCCCAGCCGAGTCGCTCGACCAGCTGGGACGCTGCATGTCCGTTGCTGAGGTGCAGCGAGCTCACGTACTCGTCGAGCAGCACGGGCGTCTCGCCCGTCGCTGCCTCGCGGGGATGGGTGGTGATGATGATCCGTGGCATGACGACTCCTTCGAGGATTCGGGGGAGGGGAGAGAGGGATGCCCGGGGAGGGCGCGGATGCCCTCCCCGGGCAGGAGGTGGAGACGGGGTCAGGCCGGTGAACAGTGCCCGGCCACCTTGACCGGCGCGACGCACGCGCCGGTCAAGGCTTCCCAGCGGAGCACTGTGCATGCCGGGAGCTGTGAGGTTGGGACGAGCATTGTACATCAATATAATCGAGAAACTGAGGTTTGTCAAGTGGCGAGGGACGCGTGCCGGTCCGAGCACGCGGGGCAGCACCGCGCGCGGCGCGCACGGGCGCTAGAGTCGGCCCGGTGACGGCCTCGGGGCGCGAGCAGAGCCACCACGGGAGCCGGGGTTCCGGGCCGCAGTCGCTCGACGGAGTCACCTCCTTCATGGGCATGCGCTGGGAGGACCCGCAGACGGTCCGCCTGCGTATTCGCGACGAGCTCATCAATCGCGGCGGACTGCTCTCGGGTGTCGTGACCTTTGCACTGGTCGACTACTGCATGGGCTCGACGCTATGGGCGCAGACGACCGCCGAGGAGCGCATCGCAACGATCAACATCGCGATCAACTACGTGCAGACGGCGCTCGAGGGCGAGATCGTGTGTCGCACAACGCTCGACCGGCGCAACCGCAGGACCGCGGTGATGCACAGCGAGGTACGCCACGACGATGGACGGCTGCTGGTCACCGCGATCGGCAGCTACGCGATCTTCGCGGCGCGGCGCGGAGCAGACGGCTCCGAGAATCGCCCGTCCGCGTCGGCAAGCTGAGCATGGCGATGCCGAGCGGCAAGCGCCAGCGGGCGGGTGGGCAGCGGCGCACGCCCACAGCGCTCACGATCGCCGGGTCTGACTCGAGCGGCGGCGCCGGCATCCAGGCCGATCTGAAGGCCTTCGCCCGCTGCGGCGTGCACGGGATGAGCGCGATCACCGCGATCACGGTGCAGAACACGGTGGGCGTGAGCGCGATCCATCACGTGCCGACGAGCATCGTGGTTGCGCAGGTGCGTGCGGTCGTCGAGGACGTGGGCGTCAACGCGGTCAAGGTGGGCATGCTGGGCAGCGCGGAGATGACGCAGGCCGTCGCCGGCGTACTCGATGAGCTGCCCGCGGGCGTCCCTGTTGTGGTTGATCCCGTGATGGTCGCCGAGTCCGGCGCGCGCCTGCTGGCATTCGAGGCGCAGCGCGCGCTGGTCGAGGAGATACTTCCGCGAGCCACCGTGCTTACGCCCAACCTGCCAGAGGCGCGCGCGCTCGCGCCCGAGTCGCGGTCACAGGCTGCCGAGGCAAGCGACGCCGAGGTCGAGGCGCTCGCGCGCGCCGTGCTCGCGCTCGGTCCGCGCAACGTCGTGCTTACGGGCGGGCATCGCAGTACTGCCGTGGACGTGTTCTTGGAATCTGCGGACGGCGAAGCGGTATGGATCGAGGGCGAGCGCCACCCAGATGGTGCGGCGCACGGCTCGGGCTGCACGCACTCCTCGGTGCTCGCCGCGCAGCTCGCGCTCGGCCGCTCTCCGCTCCAGGCCGCACGGGCTGCGCGCGCACTCGCTGGGGAGGCGGTGGCGCACGGGTTGCGCGACATCGGCGCGGGGCCCGGCCCGGTGGACGTCGTCGATCTGGCGCGCATGCGCGACCAAGCGTGACTGCGCGGTGCCGCGGTTTGCCATAATCGGCGCAGGATGAAGCTGCTGCGGATGAAGCCCGGTCATGGTGAGATCGTGCTTGCGGAGGGAGACGTGGAGGTCCCCGAGCAGGAGGCGGCTCTGATCGAGGCTTTCAGGCGCGAGCTCGACGCGGGCATGTGGGCGGCGGTGCCCACAGCGACCCCGGGCGGTAGGCGCGAGGCCGAGCTGGTTCGCAGCTTCTCAGAGGTGCCGCGCGACGCCGAGCGCGTGATCTTCTTTCCCCGCGCCGCCGGCGGCGCGCCGACGAGCACGCTGTAGGCCGGCATGTCGGCAGGTCTCGCCACGGCCGCGATCGTTCTCGTCGTGTTGCTGTGGGTGGCGGCGCTGCCGGGCCTGCGCGCGCGGCTCGCTGCTCGCCGCGAGCTGCGCGAGCGCCAGCGCGCCGAAGCTGTGCAGAACGGCTATGACCCCGGGCGCGAGCGGCGCGCCGAGCTGCGCGCCCGTGAGCTCTTGCGCTCGTGCGTCGACGAGGATGACTGGGCGATGTACCACGACCTCGGCTTCCTGCGGGTGTGGGGCGGTCAGGGCGGCCCCGACGAGGAGCCCGCGTACGCGTATCTGATCTACCCGCACAAGCCGATCGTGGCCTACATGCCGCGGACGGAGGAGCTGCTCAACGAGTACTGCGTGGCATTTCCCGACCATTCCAAGCCCTACGGCAGCGCGCTGCTGCCGGACTCCGACGACGTGCTGGCCAAGTGGATCGCGCTGTCGGGCGACGAGCGCACCCTGATCGCCGACGCCAACATGCATCTCCCCGGGCGTCAGGTGGACCCCGAGCGGGTGCGCCGCGACCTCGCGCGCCTGGCCGCGTGGGAGCGCGGGCGCGCCGGCGTGGCGGCGGGTAGTGTGCGCGCCGCGTGAGCACCTCTCAGGCCTTCGATCTCAAGCACCGCAGCCGAGCCCTAACCGAGGGGCCCGGGCGCGCTGCTGCGCGTGCATACCTGCACGGAATCGGCTACTCGGCCGAGGATCTGGCCAAGCCGATCGTCGGCGTCGCGCACTCCTGGATCGAGACGATGCCGTGCAACTTCAACAACCGCGTGCTCGCGGCGAACGTCAAGGAGGGCATCCGTGCGGCGGGCGGCACGCCGATGGAGCTCAACACGATCGCGATATCCGACGGCATCACAATGGGAACGGCCGGCATGCGCGCGTCGCTCGTCTCGCGCGAGCTGGTCGCCGACTCGATCGAGCTCGTGGCCTCCGCGCACCTGTTCGACGCGCTCGTCACGATCACCGGCTGTGACAAGACGATCCCGGGCGCTGTGATGGCGCTCGCGCGGCTCGACATACCCGGGCTGATGCTCTATGGCGGCTCGATCCGCCCGGGCTGGTTCAAGGGCCAGGAGGTCACGATCCAGCAGGTCTTCGAGGCGGTTGGCGCGCACGCCTCGGGCAAGATCAGCGAAGCCGAGCTGCACGAACTGGAGGAGGCCGCCTCGCCCGGGGCGGGCGCGTGCGGCGGCCAGTTCACCGCCAACACGATGGCGATGGCCTTCGAGGTGCTCGGCATCTCGCCCGCCGGCTCGGCGATGGTTCCCGCGGAGGACGGGCGCAAGCTCGCGCTCGCGCACGAAATGGGCGAGCTCGTGATCGACGTGCTGCGCCGCGGCCAACGTCCGAGCGAGATCATGACCAAGCAGGCGCTTGAAAACTCGATCGCGGCGGTCGCGATGAGCGGCGGGTCGACCAACGGCGTGCTGCACCTGCTGGCGGTTGCGAGCGAACTCGGCGTGCCGCTCGAGATCGACGAGTTCGACCGCATATCCGAGCGCACGCCGCTTCTGTGCGACCTGCAGCCAGGTGGCACCTACGCCGCGACCGACCTGTACGAGGCCGGCGGCGTCCCGCTGGTGCTCAAGCGCATGCTCGAAGCGGGCGTGCTGCACGCGGACGCTCCCACCGTGACCGGTCGCACGATCGGCGAACACGCCGCCGAGGCGCAGGAGACCGCCGGCCAGCGCGTCGTGCGTGCGCTCGATGAGCCGCTAAAGCCAACGGGCGGCTTTGCGATCCTGCGCGGCAACCTCGCTCCCGATGGGAGCGTGGTCAAGCTCGCGGGCCACGAGCGCCGCACCCACACTGGGCCCGCGCGCGTGTTCGACGGCGAGGAGGCGGCCATGGCGGCGGTCCTGGCCCACGAGATCGCGCCCGGGGATGTGGTCGTGATCCGCAACGAGGGCCCTGCCGGCGGGCCGGGCATGCGCGAGATGCTCTCGGTCACGGCCGCGATCGTGGGCGAGGGGCTCGGGGAGACGGTTGCCCTCATCACCGACGGGCGCTTCTCGGGCGCGACCCACGGCTTCATGGTCGCGCACGTGGCTCCCGAGGCTGTGCGCGGCGGCCCCATCGGCGCTCTCGCGGACGGCGATGAGATCACCATAGATGTCGACTCGCGCACACTCAGCGTGGCCCTCGACGCGGCGAGCATCGCAGAGCGCCTGGTGCTCTACGCGCCGCCGCCCGAGCACAACGTGGAGGTGGCGATAGCGAAGTACGCGAAGCTCGTGGGCAGCGCCGCCGAGGGCGCGGTCGCCCGCTGACGGCGACGCTACCCGGCGAGGAACTCGCGCAGCAGGCTGTTGAACTCGGCTGGGCGCTCGAGCATCGCCATGTGCCCGGTGTCGGCGAACAGCACCTTCCGCGAGCGCGGTATGAGCTCGGCGAACACGTCGGCGTCGCGCACCGTGATGAGCCTGTCGCTGTCGCCCCATACGATCAGCGTGGGGCAGGCGATCTCGGGCAGACGCTCGCGCACGTTGTATGAGGTGACCGCGTGCAGGGCTTCGATGAACCCCGGCTTGCCCGCGCCGCGGATCTGCTCTGCGGCCAGCGCAGCCGGTAGCCGGCCGGGGTGCGCGACCACAAGGCCGAGGGTTGCGTCGCGCAGCCGCGGGCGCAGCGCGACAGTGTCGGATTTCGCGGCCACCCACGCGGCGCTCGCAGCCAGGATGCGCTCCGCGCGGCTCAGGGCGGGCAGGCTGCGTTGCAGGCGTGGGTCGCCGTAGGTCGAGATGCCCGCGGCGGAGACCAGCACGAGCAGCTCGACGCGGTGGGGAAAGGAGATCGCGAGCTCGGCGCCGACGAAGCCTCCCATCGAATTGCCCACCACCGCGGCCGCGTCGATCTCGAGCTCGCTCATCAGCTGATCGAGGACGCGCGCATATCCTGCGATCGAGATGTCATCGGCGGGCATCGGCGAGTGGCCGAACCCGGGAAGGTCGAGCGCGACGACGCGGCGCTCCTTGGCGTGCACGGGCAGCTGCTCGAGCCAGTTCTGCCACGAGCCCGACAGGCCGTGCACGAACACGATCGGCTGCTCATCGCCGGAGCCCAGCTCGATCACGTTGACGGGCCGGCCCTCGATCATCACCCAGCGCTGGCACTCGCGCCAGTCCAAGTCGAGCCACGGCGAGCGTCCCACCGGCCCGTACGGCGCACTCGCACCGTTCATCAGGGCAGATGTCTGCGGCTGCGCGCTCACACCGGCAATCTACCCGACGCTGGAAACGCGAACGGCTCGTTGCAGGCGGCGTCTGCCCCGTTGGCGAAAATAGAGTGATGATGGCCATGGGGGCGCCACCGCTGCAAACACCGCTCGAACGCGCTTGGACCGATGCCGTCGAGCTGCTCGCCGAGGACCTGCGCAGGCGCGACGCCGCCGCGCGCACGCGCCGCGCGTACGCGTCGGATCTGCTGCAGTTCGCCGGCTGGGCGGCCTCACGCCGAGCCGCCCCGGGCGATATCGACGCGAAGACCGTCCGCCGCTACATAGCGCACCTCTCCCAAGAGGGTGCCGCGCCGAGCACGAGCGCGCGCAAGCTAGCGGCGCTGCGCGCGCTCTTCAGGAGCCAGCGCGAGCACGGGCGCATCGCGCACAACCCCGCGGATCTGGTGAGCACCCCACGCCGTGGCGCCATGCTTCCGCGCGTGCTCAGCGCGCGCGAGGCGGCGCGCCTGCTCGACGGCATCCCCGCCGGCGGCCCGCTCGAGCTGCGCGACCGCGCGATCTTCGAGCTCGCGTACTCCTCGGGGCTGCGCGCGGAGGAGCTCGTGTCGCTGACGCTCGCAGACGTGGACCACGATGCCGAGCAGCTGCGCGTGGAGGGCAAGGGTCGAAAGACGCGCTTCGTGCCCGTGGGAGAGCCGGCGATGGCGGCCGTGAGGCTCTACCTCGAGCGTGCGCGTCCTGCGCTCGCGGCGCCGGCGCGCGACCCCGGAGCGCTCTTCTTGAGCAAGAACGGGCGCCCGCTTGGCACGAGCGACGTGCGGCGCAGGCTGCGAACGTGGACGGCACGCACCGGAGCCGGCGCCGGGAGCTCGCCGCACGCGCTCAGGCACAGCTTCGCGACACACCTGCTGGATGGGGGGGCAGACCTCCGCAGCATCCAAGAACTGCTTGGACACGCCAGCGTTTCCAGCACTCAGATTTATACTCGGGTAGAGTCAGCTCGACTAAGACACGCGTACGCCAGCGCTCACCCTCGGGCATAACAGGGGGAGGAAGAACCCTGGAGACGAACGTTAAACCGATCGAGCTGCGCGAACTTTGGCGGCGCTACAAGGCGGAAGGCGACCCGCGCGTGCGTGAGCGTCTCGTGATCGCGTACTCGCCGCTGGTGAAGTATGTCGCCGGGCGCACCGCCGCGGGCCTGCCGCCGCATGTCGAGGAGGCCGACCTCATCTCCTATGGCCTGGTGGGCCTGATCTCGGCGATCGAGCGCTTCGATCTCTCGCGCGACATCAAGTTCGAGACCTACGCGATCATGCGCATCAAGGGCGCGATCATCGATGAGCTGCGTTCACTCGACTGGGTCCCGCGCAGCGTGCGCGCGCGGGCACGCGAGGTCGAGCGCGCCCACGCGAAGTTAGAGCACACGCTGCAGCGCACCCCGACAGACCAGGAGATGGCCGACGAGATGGGGATCACGCTGGGGGAACTGAACGATTCGCTGCTCGCGATCTCGCACTCCTCGGTCGTCGCGCTCGACGAGCTGTGGAGCGTGTCGGATTCGAGCGGGGACCAGGTGTCGCTGATGGACACGATCGAGGATCCCTCGGCGCCCGATCCCGCGCGGGCGCTCGACGTGGGCGACCTGAAGGACCGCATCGCCGAGTCCATCGCCAAGCTGCCCGAGCGCGAGAAGCTCGTGATCGCCCTCTACTACTACGAGAACCTGACCCTCCGAGAGATCGGCGAGGTGCTCGGCGTGACCGAGTCGCGCGTCTCCCAGATGCACACCAAGGCAGTCCTGCGGCTGCGCTCGCGCATGCAGGAGGAGGCGTTCGACTAGCAGGACCGTGGCCCGAGGTGAGCCCGACGGCCGTGAGCGTTTCGCCCGCTGGAGGCGATGCGCCCCGTTGCGGAGAACTCGCGATCGCGTCTGCTAGCCCTAGCGCTGGCTCGGAGCCGGCGGTATGGTGGGCTGACTGACGGCAGGAAAGGAGACAGTGAATGCCACCGGTCGAGGAGCGGCTCCCAGCGGACCGCATTCGCAACGTCGTCCTGGTCGGCCACCGGGGGGCCGGCAAGACGGCGCTGCACGAGGCGCTGCTGTTTGAGGCGGGGGCGACGAGCCGGCTCGGCTCGGTGCCTGAGAAGAGCACCGTGTCGGACGCCGACCCGGACGAGCAGGCGCGGCAGATGTCGATCTCCGCGACGCTCAGCTCATTCACCTGGCAGGAGCGCAAGATCAACCTGATCGACACGCCGGGCGACCCCAGCTTCGTCGCCGACGCGATCGGCTCGCTGCGCGTGTGCGAGTCGGCGGTGTTCGTGATCAACTCGGTGATGGGCGTCGAGGTCACCACCTCGCGGCTGTGGACGAGCGCCGCGGAGCTCGACATTGCGCGCATGCTGTTCGTCAATATGCTCGACCGCGAGCGCGCGGACTTCTTTCGCGCGCTCGAGCAGCTGAAGAGCGCGTTCGGCCCGCACGTCGTGGCGACGGAGATCCCCATCGGCTCAGAACACGATCTGCAGGGCGTGATCGACCTGGTCGACATGAAGGCGTTCCGCCAGGACTCCGCCGAGCGCGGCGGCTGGAGCGAGATTCCGATCCCGGACGCCGAGGCCGAGCGCGCGCAGGAGTACCGCGAGAAGCTGATGGACGAGGTGTGCGAAGTCTCCGACTCGCTGATGGAGCGTTACCTTGAGGGCGAGGAGATATCGCACGCAGAGATCGTGGAGGCGCTCAAGGAGGGCACCAACCACGGCAAGATCTTCCCGGTCGTGTGCGGCGTGGCCACCGGCAATCTCGGCACCTCGCGCTTGCTCGACGCGATCGTCGAGGACCTGCCCTCGCCGGTCAAGCACGGCGCATTGCAGGTCGGAGAGGTGGAGCTCACCGCGGATGAGGACGCGGAGCTGTTCGCGTACGTGTTCAAGACTCGCGCAGACCCGTTCGCCGGACGCATCAACCTGCTACGCGTCTACCAGGGCGTGCTGCGGGCGGACAGCCAGGTGCTCAACACGCGCGCGCACGCCAAGGAGCGGATCGGTCAGCTGCTGTTGTTCGCGGGCAAGGACGTGCGCCACGTGCAGGAGTTCGGACCCGGCGACATCGGTGCCGTGGCGAAGCTCAAGGAGACCCGCTCCGGTGACTGGCTGGCGGCGCGCGACGAGCCGATCTCGATGCCGCGCCAGAAGCTGCCCGCGCCGGTGATGGCGTTTGCGGTGGAACCCAAGAGCCGCGGCGACGAGGACAAGGTGCTCACCTCGCTGCGCCGCCTGCAGGAGGAGGACCCGACGATCGACCTGCACCGCGACCAGCAGACCGGCGAGCAGATCGTCGCGGGCCTCTCGCAGGTGCACGTCGAAGTGATCGTCGATCGCCTGCGCTCGCGCTTCGGCGTCGAGGTGACGCTGAAGCCGCCACGCGTGCCCTACCAGGAGACGATCCGCGGCGTCGCAGCCGCGCACGGCCGCCACAAGAAGCAGTCCGGCGGGCGCGGTCAGTTCGGCGACTGCCACATCTCGATCGAACCGCTCGAGCTCGGCCAGAACGGTGGCTTCGAGTTCGTCGACGCGATCAAGGGCGGAGTGATCCCAAGCTCGTTCATCCCCGCCGTCGAGAAGGGGGTGCGCGAAGCGATGGAGTCCGGCGTCGTCGCCGGCTACCCCGTGCGAGGGGTGCGCGTGCGTCTCTTCGACGGCGCGTATCACTCGGTCGACTCGTCGGAGATCGCGTTCAAGCTCGCGGGCATCCAGGCGATGAAGCAGGCCCTCGAGCAGGCCGATCCGGTGCTGCTCGAGCCGATCATGACGGTCACGCTGTCGGTGCCCGAGGAATGCGTCGGCGATGTCATCGGCGACCTCAACTCGCGGCGCGGGCGCCCGCAGGGAATGGAGCCCGTGGGCGCCATGACCGAGATCAAGGCCGAGGTGCCGATGGCCGAAATGCTCGCTTACGCCCCCGATCTCCGCTCCATAACCCAGGGCCAGGGCGACTACACGCTCGAGTTCCTTCGCTACGAGGAGGTCCCGGGACACCTCGCGCAAAAGGTCGTCGAGCAGGCCGGCGCGGAGCGCACCGCTACGCACGCATAATTGCGTGCGTAGCCGGGGGGCGCACATCCATGAGCCCCGCGACGCTACCCTGCTGGGTCTATGGCAACGCGCACGATCGTCACCTCTCAGCCCGACGTTGCCTGCGATGTGTGCGAGCGGCGCCTGCTGCGCGGCGAGAACCACGACGTGTTCCTCGTCGCCGGGCGCCGGCGGACCGTGTGCGAGCTGTGCGCCCCGCGCGCCGTGCACCAGGGCTGGATGCGCGAGTCAGAGCAGCAGGGCGTGAGCCTGCCGCCCACACGCCCGCGTCGCGGCCGCTCGCTGCTGACGCGCCTGCTCCAGCGGCGTGATGACGCCGGTTCCGGCGCCCGCGCCGCGGATCTCCTAGACGAGGAGCCCTCCGGCGAGCCGCAGCCGTACGACCTGGGCGCCGCCGGCGCGGGCGAGTCCACGCGGCGCCCGTTCGCGGCGCGACGCTTCGCGGGCGCCGAGAACGAGGCCGAGAACCCCGAGGTTGGAGACACCGGCTTGCCGGCGATGGAGCTCGACGAGGGCGACGCCGTGCTCGCGTCGGCGCTGTCGATCTTCAACGCGAGCGAGCACCCGCGGCGGATCGCCGGCGTCACCCGCTCGCTCGGCGCACCCGAGGTGAGCGTGCGCTCGGCTGAGCACGCACAAAGCGTGGTGCGCATAGTCATCGCGTGGGAGCTGTGCTGGTACCGCTACCAGGTCGACCTCGACGACCTCGACGCGGCGGCGGACGTGACGGGGCAGGGAACCGAGCTCTCAGAACTCGAGCGCGGGGAGCGTGAGGCAAACGCGCTCGCTGACAGCGCCGGGCTGCTATCGCTTGCGTAGCTCTGCTGCGTTTCAGCGCTTGCGCACGCCGGTGCGGGGAGTAACATCGACTGGGCGATGATCTACTGCGTGGTTCCAAAGGCGCTCGCCGACGAGCTCTACCCGAAGCTCCTCGACTACTACAAGAACGAGGAGAACGTCACGGTGATCATCGACCGGCGCGAGTTCGACAGACGAGGGCGCGCGCGTTCCAGCGGCCCGACCAACGCCGACGTCACGCAGCGGCGTGTGCGCCGTGACCGTCGCCGCGCACGTGTGCCCGGCGACATGCCGCCGCTCGCGCGGGCGTAGATCCCTACGCACGACGTCGCTCACCGGGCGCCGGTAATAATGCCGCGCCTATGAGGCTGATCGTGCATGTCGACGGCGGCGCACGGGGCAACCCCGGCCCGGCCGCGGCCGCGGCCGTCATCAGCTCCCCGGAGGGGGAGGAGCTCGAGCGTGTCGCGCGGCTTCTCGGCACCGCCACCAACAACGTCGCGGAGTACCGCGCGCTGCTGCTCGGCGTCGAGCGTGCGCGTGCGCTCGGCGCCGATGAGATCGAGATCGTCGGTGACTCCGAGCTGGTCGCAAAGCAGCTGCAGGGCCTCTACAAGGTCAAGCACGAGGCGATGCGCCCGCTGCACCGCGAGGCCAGCGCGGCGCTCGCCGGCTTCGAGCGCTGGTCCATCCGGACCGTGCCGCGGGCGCAGAACGCGCTCGCCGACGCGCTCGTCAACGAGGCTCTCGACGGGCAGGCCGCGGGCGCGCGCGATCAGTGAAGGTGGTGGGCTGAGCGCGCGATCGCGAGCATCTGCGAGTTCGAGAGATCCTCGAGCAGCGTGTTCGTGACCGAGTAGAGCACTCCGTGTGAGCGCCAGCCGACCGCGTGGATGTGCGCACCGTCGTCGACCAGCATGTACCGGCGCCCGGCGATCGTCTCCGGGCGCGCATGGTCGAACAGCGGCGGGTCAAGCCAGTCGGTCCCCTCGAAGTCGTAGTAGCCGCCGTTCGTGTTCTCGCGCCATACCGCGACGTACGCCCAGTGCAGCTTGCCGTGTCTGTCGCGCAGCTGGTACGGGCGCACCGTCTGCTCTTCGCCGGCGCCAGTCTGTAGCGACGGGTACAGCACCGTGAACGGAAGTTTCACCGCGGCCTGCACCGCTTCTCCCTGCCCGCTGCTCGAGCTTGGGTAGAGGTCGAGCGAGGCCGCAGACGGGCCGGCCGAGCTATGCGCGTGGCTGTGGCCGTGACCCTGCGAGTGGCCGTGCGATGAGGCGGTCGCGGGCAGCTGCAGCTGCTGGCGGCCGTGCAGGAAGTCGTTCAGGGTCGCCTGCTCCAGTTCGGGCGTGGAGGTCACGTAGGAGCCGCCGTTCTGCTGCAGGTTCACGTTCGCGGTCTGGAACTTCACCTGGCGCAGCGGCTTGGACTGCGAGAAAGCGACCAGCTTCGCCAGTTCGAGCAGCAGCGAGCCCGACGGCTTGAACGTCGAGCTGATCGCGTTGCCCACCGCTTTTGCCACCGTTTCGACCTGTTCGAGCACGTCGCTCGCCGAGATCTGGTCGCGCAGCGCGCGCAGGAAGTCCTGTTGCCTTGCCACGCGCACGAAGTCCGAGTCGGTGTGGCGGTAGCGCACGTACTCGAGCGCGTCGTTGTAGCAGAGCTTCTGGTAGCCCGGCTGCAGGTTGATCGCGGAGAAGTTTTCCGCCAGCGAGCCTCCGCCCAGATAACGGTGGTCGACGTTCACGTACGCGCAGCCGAGCGTGTCCACGACTTTGATGAAGCCAGCAAAGCTCACGTCGACGATCCCGTTGAGCCTCAGGCCCGGGAACACTTCGCGCTTGATCGTTTCGGCCGCCAGCACGCTCGCACCCCTGACGCCGGCTTCCCGCGCCCCGATCGTGTACGCGGCGTTGATCTTTTCGTTCGCATAGGTCGCTCCCGAGCGCGTGATGATGTTGACCATCAGATCGCGCGGAATCGACATGACCGAGGTCTGACCCTGTTCGGGGTCGAAGCGCACCAGCAGAATCGTGTCGCTGTGCGGCGGGTCTTCGCGGTCGAACGAGTCCTTTGCGTGGGCGCGTCTATCGGAGCCGAGGATCAGGAACGTCTGCGGCCCGCCGTTGTATTCGGGCGTCACGAGCCCTTTCGGCGCCGCGATGTGGTTGACCGCCGGGAACACCTCGTTGGCGAGCGTGCTCAGTTTGTTCAGTGCGATCGTCGTCGTGGCGCCCGCGCTCAGCGCGACGATCAGCACGGAGGCGATCGCAAACCGCCTCCACATGCTCCACCAATCCGCTGACGGGCGCTCGTGGTTCATGGCTAGTGCTCAGGCTACGCGCTCGTCACGGGCCGATAATTCGGTCTCCTCCACGGCGTGCTCCGGCTGGCAAGCCTAGCGTGCCGATCGGCGTTCCACGCCGCTGCGGCGGGTACGCTCGGTCGGTGCTGAGCCCCCGAAACCGCGAGCTGCTCGGTCTCGTGCCCTCCGCTCTGCTCGTGATCGCCGGCTTCACGGCGATATTCGTGCAGGCGCAGAACAACAGCTCGGGGGCGTCGACCAACTTCACGCTCAACCATGCCTCGAACGTATCGCTCGCCTACGGTGCGCTGTTCCTCGCGCTGTGCCTCGCCGCGCATGTCGTGATTCGTTTCGCGCTACCCCACGCAGATCCCTACCTGTTCCCGCTCGTCGCGGTCCTCGCCAGCGTGGGAATCGTGATGGTCTACCGCATCAACCCCGTGCTCGCGCGCCAGCAGGCGCAGTGGATGGTGATCGGCCTGGCGCTGTTCGCCGCCACGATCATCGTGCTGCGCCGCCGCGGGGTTGCCGTGCTCGAGCGCTACCGCTACACGATTGCGGTCGTCGGCATCGGCTTCACGGTGCTGCCGCGGCTGCCCGGCATCGGCGAGCAGGTCAACGGCGCCTACCTCGACGTGCACGTCGGCAGCGTCTCCTTCCAGCCGGCCGAGCTCGCGAAGGTCGCGATCGTGATCTTCCTGGCCAGCTACCTGCGCGACAACCGCCAGATCCTCGTGACTGCAGGCCGGCGGGTGCTGGGACTCACGATCCCGCCGATGAAGCAGTTCGGCCCGATGCTGATCGTGTGGGGCGCCGCGATGGCGACCCTGCTGATCACGCGCGAGCTCGGCACCTCGCTGATGTTCTATGGCGCGTTCCTCGCGCTCCTGTACGTGGCCACCGGCCGCTTTTCGTTCCCGTTCATAGGGCTCGTGCTGTTCGCGCTCGGGGCGTGGTTTCTCGCCGAACACGTGGGTCACGTGCACGCACGCGTGCTCGCCTGGGAACACCCCTTCGACCCCGTGCTCTACCACGCGCCCGGAGGCAGCTACCAGCTCGCCCAATCGCTGTTCGCGCAGGCCGACGGCGGTCTGCTGGGAACGGGCTTCGACCAGTCGCTGCTGCGCGCCGCGCACCACGGCGCGTCGATCCTGCCCGTTCCTGAAAGCGACATGATCTACGCGGTCATCGTCAACGAGCTCGGCCTGGTGGGCGGCGCTGCGCTGCTGCTCGTGTACCTCCTGCTGATCGGGCGCGGGCTGAAGACGGCCGTGCTCGCGCGCGACTCGTTCTCGAAGCTGCTCGCCACCGGACTGTCGTTCGTCATCGCGATGCAGGTGTTCGTGATCGTCGGCGGCGTCACGCGTGTGATCCCGCTCACGGGCGTGACGCTTCCGTTTGTCGCCTACGGTGGCTCCTCGGTCGTGATGAACTTCGTGCTCGTCGCGCTGCTGCTGGTCGTCTCAGATCGCGCGCGACGCCCGTACGAGTCGCGCCCGCGCAGCTGAGGCGGCCAGACCGATCGCGCGCAAGAGCCCTGCCACGCCGAGGTACGCGCTTCGATTCGTCGAAGACCGTCGCCGATGTCGAGCTCAACCAGCACGCATTCTTCGCGCCGGCTCACGCTCGCGCCGAGCGAGCCGGAGCCCGTGCGCCCGGATGCGGGCGCAGATCGCTCGAATGGCGTCCCCTGCACGCGAACGGGCACACACGACCGGGGCTGGCTCGCGCGCATCAGGCGCGCCCTCGCCGCTGACCTGTTCATGCTGCATTTCCAGCCAATCGTCGAGCTGCGCGACGGGCGTGTATCGCACTACGAGGCGCTGCTGCGACTCGCCGACGAGCCCGACGGGGGGCTCGTGGCGCCAGGGCGGTTCCTGCCGCACGCCGAGCGCACCGGGCTCGTACGCGACATAGACCGCATGGTCATCGACCGGGCGCTGGCGCTGCTCGGCTCGGAGCTGGCGCACTCGAGCGCGGGCATAGCCGTCAACGTGTCGGCGCGGTCTGTCAGTGACGGTGCGCTCCTCGCGCACGTCGAGCGCAGCCTCAAGCGCCATCGCGCGGACCCCGCGAAGCTTGTGATCGAGCTGACCGAGACCGCCGCGATATCCGACATGCGCCGCGCGCGCGAGTTCTGTGCGGGGGTGCGGGCGCTTGGCTGCGGGATCGCGCTCGACGACTTCGGCGCGGGCTTCGGCTCCTTCCAATACCTCAAGCACCTGCCGTTCGACCTGCTGAAGATCGACGGCGAGTTCATCCGCTGCCTGACCTCCTCGCGCACCGACAGGCTGGTGGTCAAGGCGATCGTGCAGATCACGCGCGGGCTCGGACGGGCGACGATCGCCGAGTTCGTGGGCGATGCGCCCACGCTCGGAATGCTCCGCCTCATGGGCGTGGACTACGGTCAGGGCTATCAGTTGGGGCGCCCGGGCGTCACGATTCCTCTCGCGGCGTAGTCCACAGCGCTGTGTGCGGCACGACCCCGCTCAGTGCGGCGCCGGGTACTGACTGCGCATGGCCGCGTCCCAGGCGCGGTCACTGAGCAGCTTACGAGTCCCGATCATCAGCTTGGCCGACGGCGTTACCGTTACGCGGGTGGGCGCGCGCCCGCGCGTGATCGCCCGCTCGATCACCTTCGCCACCCTCTCTGGGCCGCCGCCGAGCCGTCGCATCGGTCCTTCGTAGGCGCCTTTGGTGAGGGCTCCCACAGCCGCGTTGAAGTGCGCGTAGGGCCCGTCGCCCGCTTCCTCGGAGACATCGGACATCGCCGCCGAGGCCGCCTCGCCGAAGTCGGTCGTGATCAGGCCCGGCTCGAGCAGGATCACGTCGATGCCGAAGCCGCGAAGCTCGAAACGAAGCGCATCCGAGAGCGCCTCGAGCGCGTACTTGGTGGCGTGGTAGGCGCCGCCGCCCGGCAGCGTGAGGCGCCCGCCCATCGAGCCGACGTTGACGATCTTGCCCCAGCGCTGCGCGCGCATCCCCGGCAGCACGAGCTGCGTGAGAGCGATCACGCCGAACACGTTGGTCTCGAACTGGCGCCGGACCGTCTCCAGCGGGAGCGTCTCGACCGCGCCGCTCTGGCTGTAACCGGCGTTGTTGATGAGCACGCCGACCGCGCCCTGCTCGCGCTCCACGGTCTCTACCGCCGCGCGCATCGAGGCCTCGTCGGTCACGTCGAGCGCGAGCGTGCTGGCGCCCGCCTCGGCCAGGTCGACGATCGACTCTGGGCGCCGCGCCGTCGCATACACCTTCCAGCCTGACCGGGCGAGGCGCAGCGCGGTGGCGTGCCCGATTCCCGAGGAGCAGCCGGTGATGAGCACAGCCCTGGCCGGGTCGGACATGCGCTGGAGCATATGTGCTCAGCCTGCCGGCGAGCCTCCCGTGGGGAGTTTCGAATGCGATGCCGTGCTCGGCGTGCTCGGCGTGGCGGGCGGCGCCGGCGCGACGGGCGGTGCGGGCGCGACGCTTGGCGCGAGGTACCAGCGCCCGTCCCAGGTCAGGTACGCGTAGATCTGTGCCATCGCAGCCTGGTCGAGCAACGCATTCGGCCCGCTTTCGTGGAAGGTGAACAGGCCGCTCGTCGGATTGCGGTCGAGTTCCCACGCGCGGTCGGCATACGCTTGCAGGTAGGCGAGATAGGCCGGGTTGGGCGCGACCGCGTTCAGGCGCATCAGGTTGTCCGCGAAGACCGCCACGAAGAACGACGGCTGATGTTCGAGTCGTTCGGCTGAGAAGTATGCGAGCGTCGCGCTGGCCGATTCGATGGCGCCTTCCAGGTAGGAGCGGATCCCGGTCGTTTCATACAGAAGCACTTCCGTGCCGATCATCGTTCCCTGGTTGTAGATCCAGAAGGTCGGGTCGACGTAGCCGGAGAGGTCGATGTTGTCCGCGTACAGGCCCAACGGTTCGCGCAGGCAGATGCGCACCCAGTGGTACATGCGGCGCGCCCACTGCAGGTAGGTGTGACGGTGGGTGATCTGGTAGAGCTCGAGCCCCAGCTCCGCGCCCGGGGCGTTGCTGACCGTGTTGCGAGTGAACGAGTTCGCTCGCTGCGTCCACCACACGCCGCCTGGGCATGGGTGCGTGGAGTTCTTATCCCAGCCGAAGGTGACGAGGCGAAATATCTGCTCGGCTCTCGCGAGAAGCGCTCGGCCGCCGAGCATGCGGTAGCCGCGAACCAGTTGCAGCCCGACCCACTCGTTGTCGTCGTAGAATTTTTCCGCTCCGCCGGCGGCGAGCACGCCGGCCTCGTATCCGGGCGGCTTTGAGCGCGGGTTCCAGTAGGCCTGCAGTCCGCGCACGTGTTCGGCGATGGTGGCGCGGTACTGAGTTTCAAGCGCCGGCACGCCGGCCAGCGCCGTTGTCGCGGCGAGCGCCTGCGAGAACGGCCAGAGATAGGAGTACGGGCCCGAGCTTGCCCCGAGTTCTCCGCGGTAGAGGGCGTGCAGGGGAAGGTAGTACTGCTGCTCCATCGCGTTGTAGGTGAAAAGCGTCCGTTCCGTGTTGAGCGCGGTGTCGGCCAGCGCACGGGGTGTGAGGGCGGCACCCGCCAGGAGCGAGCTAAGCAGCAGCGCGAGCGCGGCGCGTGCGGGGAGCGCTCTCATCGCGAGCTCGGTGCGGTGGCGAGCGAGCGGCCCAGGCCGCCCAGGCCGCTATCGGCCGCGAGCGCCGGTGGTCGCCCGGCGCGCGCGATGCGGATGACCGACCACAGCACGACCGTGAGCAGCGCGAACTCGCGCACGCCCGCCGTGGGGCGTATCACGCTCGGGAAGTACCAGTGTCCGCTGAACTTGAAGCCGAGGAAGCTGACGAAGTAATAGGCCGTGTCGATGATCACGAACGGCACAGCAAGCACGAGCGGCGCGCCCGCCACCGCGAGCATCACCACCACCCACAGGCCGAACTGTGGGCTGTAGATTTTGTTGGTGAACAAGAACCACGCGATCATGGCGAGGAACGCGGGTGCGATCAGCTTGCCCGCCGGCACCCGTCTCGAGCCGATCAGCATCGCGATCAGCACCGCGCCGAGCCCGAGCGCGAGCAGCACGGCCGTCACCTTGTTGATTTCCGGCGCTTTGGGATGAAGCCAGCCGAAGAACCACCACAGCCCGCCGACATCGCGGCGGTGCGCGTTGAACGTGTAGAAGTAAGCCCACTTCGAGCGCACGATCAGCCTGCCGCCGTGCGCGGCGGTCGTGACAGCCACCGGGAGGTTCACCACGACGCTTACGAGCGCGAACGAGGCGAGGCCGGCGAACATACGTCGCCACTCGCGCTCGCGCGCCCGAGCGATCACCACTATCGGCAGCAGCAGCAGCGGAAAGAGCTTGGCCCATACGCCGAGCGCCAGCAGCCCGCCGCCCCAGGCGTCCCGGTTTCTCTGATACATCAACAGCGCCGCGACGGTGAACGCGATCCCGAGCACGTCCCAGTTGAGTATCAGGTCAAGGCCGAGCACGGGCGCCGCTGCGAGGATCCACACCCTCGAGCCCTCGTAGCGACTCACGAGCCACACCGTCAGCAGCGCGAGCCCCCCGAGGATCGCGGCCGAGGCGAGCATGTAGGCGGCGACGCTGCTGTGAATGAAGCTGACGAGCCATACGAAGCCGCCGGCGACCACGGGATACTCGAACCTGTAATCGAAATAGGGAGCCCTGTGCAGCCACAGGTGGTCGCGGAAATACAGTGACGCGATGTCGGAATACGAGCCGGGGTACTGAAAGATGTATTTGTTAAATGCCACCTGTGTGCGCGCGCCGTGATAGGAGAAAACGGGAAGCCGCAGCAGTACCCCGCCCACCAGGATGGCGCCGGCGAGGAGCAGCGGACCCTTCGGCAAATCCGCGCGCAAACGCAGTCGCGCCAGGGAATAGCGCAATGGTGGCAAAGCGCGCCCATCATACACAGCGCCCATCGCGGAACTGGCGGGTTGCAGGCGTATTGCGACGCTGGGTGAGTGTGCATCGGAGCGCTCCCGTGAGCTAGGCTGCCGCCATGACTACTGCCTCCATCTCACTGCCCGACACGCTTGACGCACCAGCACGCGAATTCGTCTCGAAGACCCATGGCTTGTTGATCGGCTCCGAGCGCCCGCGGGCCGCCGACGGGCGCACGTTCATGACCTTCGACCCGGCCACCGGGCGCGAGATCGCCGAGCTTCCACAGGCGGGCCCGCAGGATGTCGAGCTCGCGGTCGCCGCCGCCCAGGCGGCGCTTGACGGGCCCTGGTCCGCGCTGCCCGCGGCCGGGCGCGAGCGGCTGATGCTGGCGCTCGCCGCTGCGATCGAAGAGCACGCCGACGAGCTTGCGCAGCTCGAGTCGCTCGACAACGGCAAGCCGGTCACGCTCGCGCGCTTCGTGGACGTGAACGCGACGGTCGCGCAGCTGCGCTACTTCGCGGGCTGGCCGACGAAGATCGAGGGCTCGGTGCTGCCGGTCGCGGTGCCGAACATGCACTGCTACACGCGCCGCGAGCCGGTCGGCGTGTGCGCGCAGATCGTGCCCTGGAACTTCCCCCTGTTGATGGCGGCGTGGAAGATCGCGCCCGGCGCTCGCAGCGGGCTGCACGACCGTGCTCAAGCCGGCGGAGCAGACGCCGTTGAGCGCGCTGCGGCTCGGCGAGCTGGCGCTGGAGGTGGGCTTCCCGCCGGGCGTGTTGAACGTGCTCACGGGCGACGGCGCCACCGGCGCTGCGCTGGTCGACCATGCGGGCGTGCAGAAGATCGCGTTCACCGGCTCCACCGAGGTGGGCCGCGAGATCGGCGCGAAGGCCGGGCGTGCGCTCAAGCGCGTGACGCTCGAGCTGGGAGGCAAGTCGCCCAACATCATCCTTCCCGACGCCGACATGGACGCCGCCGTGAAGGGCTCCTTCCAGGCGATCTACTTCAACTCGGGGCAGGCCTGCAACGCGGGCTCGCGACTGTTCGTGCCGGCGGGGCGCCACGATGAGATCGTCGGCGGCCTGGTCGAGGCTGCAAAGGCCGCAAAGCTCGGTCCGGGCCTGAATCCCGAGACGCAGCTCGGACCGCTCGTCTCCGCCGAGCAGCACGAGCGCGTGCTGGGCTACATCGAGTCCGGGCGCGAGGAAGGCGCAGAGGTGCTCGTCGGGGGCGACTCGGCGCTCGCGGACAGCGGCGGCTGGTTCGTCTCGCCGACGCTGTTCAGCGCGACATCCGACGATCTGCGCATCGCGCGCGAGGAGATCTTCGGCCCGGTCCTGGTGGTCTCGCCCTACGACACGCTCGAGGAGGTCGCCGAGCGCGCGAACGCGGGCGAATATGGCCTGGCGGCCGGTCTGTGGACGCGCGATTTGTCAAGCGCGCACCGCCTGGCGGCGATGCTGCATGCCGGCTCGGTGTACATCAACCAATGGGGCACGGTCGACCCGGCGGCTCCGTTCGGCGGCTTCAAGGCCTCGGGCATCGGGCGCGAGCACGGTCGCGACGGGCTGGACGCCTACCTGGAGACGAAGACGGTCTGGACGGCTCTGTGAGGCTCGCAGCGCCGTGAGCATCGCCACGCGGAGCGCTCGCGGCCTGCTCCGCGCGCGCTCCTCCGGGTGGGCGCCGGCGCTGGTCTCGCTCCTCGGTCTGGTAATCGTCGCGGCGAGCGCCGAGATCGTCGTCGACAGCGCGGCGGGCCACACCTCGCTGGTGCCGGAATCCCCGGCGATCGCCGGGTGGCTCGGCAGCGTCGGCCAGCTGCTCGGCTACCGCACGTTCTTCATCGCCCTGCTTGCGATGAGCGCGGCGTACGCGGGCCTGCTCGCCCTTGCGCACGCGCGCGAGCGCGCGTTCGTGTCCAAACGCTTCGTGCTGATCCTGATCGGCGCGTTGCACGCGATCGTGCTCGCTGGCCCGATCCTCCTCTCGACTGACGTGTTCAGCTACATCGCCTACGCGCGGATGGGTGTCGTGCACGGCATCAACCCCTACCTGCACGGCCCCGCCGCGATCTTGCACGACCCGATCTTCAAGTACGTGGGCCACCAGTGGCGCGGGGTCGCGACCGCCTACGGGCCGCTGTACACGCTCCTCTCCTATCCGCTCGCGGTACTCGGCGTGGCGGGGGCCCTGTGGGGGATGAAGCTGGTCGCGATCGCGGCGAGCCTGGCGATGCTCGCGTTGATCTGGCGCTGCGCCGTGGCCCGCGGTTTCGATCCCGTGTGGGCGCTGCTCGCGGTCGGCGCGAACCCGCTGTATGTGATCTACACGCTCGGCGGAGCTCACAACGACCTGATCATGATGCTCGCGATGATGGCCGCCGTTGCGCTCACGCTGGCGGTGCCCGCCACGCCGCGCAAGGAAGCATGGGCCGGTGCCCTGATCGTGGCAGGCGCGCTCGTGAAGGCCACGGTCGCGGTGCTGTTGCCGTTCATGATCCTCGCGCGTCGGCGGGCGGCCGGAGTCCTCGGCGCGGCGGGCGCGCTCGCCGTCGGCGCGCTCGCCGGCTACGCGGCGTTCGGCGTACACGGCATCGACGTGGTCTCGGCGCTGAATCGCGACGCTGCGTTCGTCTCGCCCGACAGCTTCCCCACGGAGATCGCGCACCTGTTCGGAAAGCCCGGCGTGTTCCCCGTCGACCACGACCTTCTGAAAGCGCTGCTCGTGCTCGTGGTGCTGCATCTACTGTGGCGCACCTGGAGGGGCTATGACTGGGTGGCGGCCTCGGGCTGGACCCTGCTGGCGATATCGGTGACGAGCACATGGCTGCTCGCCTGGTATGTGCTCTGGCCCCTGCCGCTGGCGGTGATCAGCCGCGACCGGCGGCTGTTGGCGGCCACCCTCGCGGTGCAGGGCCTATTCGTCTGCCACCAGCTTTCAGAGCTGTTCGTGCCGGTGGGATGAGCGACGAGGCGCAGACACCCTCCGGTCTGGCCGCGCGCCTGCCACCGTCGCTTGCGCCGCGCTCGACCGAGCAGCGGGCAAGCGGGCGCACGCGCCTGATCGAGACGACGATCCTCGTGCTGGTCGCGATCCTGCTCGCGACCGCGACCGTGTATGACACGGTGCGCCAGAGCCACATCAACGAACGCCTGGTCGCCGACGAGGACACCTGGCGCGCGTACACGGGCCTCGACCTGCACAGCCTGCCGATCAGCCAGGAACTGCTCGGCTCGCTGAGCAAGCACGAGGTCGTGTGCGGCAACACGGGCCACGGCGCCGCGAAGTCGGGCAGGCAGCTGTGCCTGGCGATCTGGGGGCCGGTGCGGGCAGGGCGACGCGTCGTGCATGGCGGCTGGTACCTGCCGCCGCGGGTCGAGGATGTGGCGCGCTATCGCTACGGATGCTTCGGCGAGGGCGCGAGAGGGATGTGCGCGCGGTGAGTCGGGTCAGTGCGATGTCGGCGGCGAGCGGCCTCGGCGAGCGCGGCGATCTAGGCGCGACCTCGGCGTCGGAGCGCGCGCGACGCGCCGCCCGCAGCCTGCCGGCCTGGTGGCCGCTGGCCGCGCTCACGCTGCTCGCGGCCGCGCTGCGCCTCTCGACGCTGAACCTGCAGAGCTTCTGGTTCGACGAGGCGTTCACGCCCGTGCACGTGCTTCACCCGAGCCTCTTCGCGACGCTGCGCAGCGTGGTCCACACCGAGAACACTCCGCCGCTCTGGTACGTGCTCGCGTGGGCCGACGCGCGCGTGTTCGGCGAAGGCGAGATCGCGCTGCGCGCCATCTCCGCGCTCGCCGGGATCGCGACCGTTCCGGTTGCATGGATGATCGGCTCAGAGCTGGCCTCCCGCCGCACCGCGATCGTGACCGCCGCGCTCGTCGCGGTCAACCCGCTGTTTGTCTGGTACTCGCAGGAGGCGCGCGCCTACGCACTGTTCGCGCTGCTCGGTGCGCTGTCGATGCTGTGCTTCCTGCGAGCGCTGGACGAGCCGAGCACAGTGCGCATGGCCCAGTTCGCCTTGAGTGGGTCGCTCGCCCTGCTCACACACTATTTCGCCGTGTTCCTGCTGATCGGCATGGCCGCGTGGCTGCTCGCCGAGCGACGCACGCGCCGCGCTGCGCTGCCCGCGCTCGGCGCGATAGCTGCGGTCGGCCTCGCGCTGCTGGCGCTGATCAGCGCACAGGGAGGGCACGGCACGCAGTGGATCGGACGCTGGCCGCTCGGGGAACGCATCGAAGCGATACCGCAGTACTACCTCACCGGCTACACCGGCTCGTCGCTGGGGCACGGCGTCGAGTTGCTCGTCGCGCTTCCGATCGTGGCCGCGATCGGTCTCGGCCTGTGGCAGCTCTCCGGTCGCGGGCGTGAGGCGCGTGAGGCAGGCGGCGAGGAGCGCGCCGTGCTGATCTGTGCTGGTGCTCGCCGGCTGCGCAGTGGTGATTCCACTCGTGCTCGCGCTCGCGGGCGCCGACTACCTGGCGCCGCGAAACCTGCTCGCGGCGATGATCCCCGTGAGCGCCCTCATCGCGGTGCTCGCGACCGTGCCCGAGAACGGCATCGCCGGCGCGGCGCTGGCGGGCACGATCGCGCTCGCGTTCCTCGTGATCTCGGTCGACGTCGACCTCAGCCCGCGGCTTCAGCGGGGCGACTGGCGTGCCGTTGCCCATCTGCTCGCGGGCGGCTCCCGGGCACGGGCGATCACGAGCGTCGAGCTCGGCTCGGCTCCGCTCGAGTACTACCTGCCGGGCCTGCGCAATCTCGGGCGAGGACGCTCGGTGCTCGTGAGCGAGATCGACGAGACCGGCTACGTGCCGCTGCGACGCTCGGCAGGAGAACCGCCCGCGCCCGGCTTCGTGCTGCTCGAACGCCGCAACCTGCATGGACTGCTGGTGTATCGCTTCGTATCCTCAACCCCCCGTGTCGTCAACGAGTCAACCCTACGCCGCCACGTGATCACGCCGGCGCACCCAGAGGTGCTGGTGCCGGCCGGCCTGCACACCATCGGGCCGGCAGGCACGCGAGCGCGCGCGCAAATGCTGCCGTCGGGGAAAAGATCTAGGTTTTGATAATGCCGTCACTTACCGTTGACGCTCGCGCGGAGGCGGAGATCACGCTCGCGCGCGCGTGTGAGCACCTGTTCGCGCTGCAGGACGAGGCGGGCTTCTGGCGTGGAGAGCTGCAGACGAACGTAACGATGGACGCCGAGGACATACTCCTGCGCGAGTTCCTCGGGGTGCGACAGGCGGAGGAGACCGAGCGCTCGGCGGCGTGGATCCGCTCCCAGCAGCGCGATGACGGGACCTGGGCGAACTTCCACGGTGGCCCCGGCGAGCTCTCTACGACGATCGAGGCCTACGCCGCGCTCCGCCTGGCGGGCGATCCGCCCGAGGCGCCGCACATGCTCTCGGCGGCGGAGTTCGTCCGCCGTGAAGGAGGGATAGAGCGGGCCAGGGTCTTCACCCATGTCTGGCTCGCGCTGTTCGGGCTGTGGTCGTGGGATCGCGTCCCGGCGCTCCCGCCGGAGGTTATCCTGCTGCCCTCGTGGATGCCGCTGAACATCTACGACTTCGCGTGCTGGGCGCGCCAGACGATCGTCGCTCTGTCGCTGGTCAAAGCCCACCGGCCGCAACGTCCGTTGCCGTTCGAGCTCGATGAGCTGCACGTCTTTGACGAGGCCAGGAGTGCGCGACCGCGCAGCCGCCGCGCGCGCGGACTGCAGGCCCTCGATCGCGTGCTGCGCGCGTATGAGCGCAGGCCGGTCGCGCCGCTGCGCCGGCTTGCCGTCGCACGGGCGGAGCGCTGGGTGGTCCGCCGCCAGGAGGCCGACGGGTCATGGGGCGGAATCCAGCCTCCCTGGGTGTACTCGCTGATGGCGCTCGCGCTGGGCGGCTACCCGCTCGATCACCCGGTGATGCGCAAGGGGCTGCACGGCCTCGACCAGTTCATGGTTGAGGACATCGACGACTCGCGCGGGGTCGGCGCGCCGGCCGGCCCGAGCAGGCGCCTTGAAGCGTGCCAGTCGCCGGTGTGGGACACCGCGCTCACGATCGTCGCGCTCAACGACGCGGGCGTCTCAGCCGATCATCCGGGACTCGTGCGCGCCGCCGAGTGGCTGCTCGACGAGGAGATCCGCCAGCGCGGCGACTGGGCTGTCGCGAGGCCGCAGCTCGAGCCCGGCGGCTGGGCCTTCGAGTTCGCCAACGTCAACTACCCCGACGTCGACGACACCGCCGAGGTGGTGCTCGCGCTTCAGCGCGTGGCCGAAGCGGCGGGCGGCGCCGGACCGGCGTCCGCCGCGAGCACGAACGGGCACCCGCCGGAGATCGCCTCCCGTATCGAGCAGGCGATCGCCCGTGCGCTGCGCTGGGCCCAGGGGATGCAGAGCTCCGACGGCGGCTGGGGCGCGTTCGACGTGGACAACACGCGCTCGCTCGTGCGCGAGCTTCCCTTCCTCGACTTCGGCGAGGTGATCGACGAGCCCAGCGCTGATGTGACCGCGCACACGCTGGAGATGCTCGCGGCGCTGGGGCTCGCCGACACAGCGAGCGCGCGCCGGAGCGTGGAGTGGCTGATCGCAAACCAGGAGAGCTCCGGGTCGTGGTATGGCCGCTGGGGGATCAACCACATCTACGGCACCGGTGCCGCGGTGCCCGCGCTGATCGCAGCCGGGATCGACCCCTCGGCAGCGTGCGTACGTCGTGCGGTGCGCTGGCTCGAGTCGCGCCAGAACGAAGATGGAGGCTGGGGGGAGGACCCGCGCTCCTACGACGACCAGGCGGCGATTGGCCGCGGACCGAGCACCGCCTCCCAGACAGCCTGGGCGCTGCTTGCGCTTCACTCCGCGGGAGAGCGCTCGGAGACGCTCGCGCGCGGCGTCGCCTGGCTGGTCGAGAGTCAACGCCCGGACGGAACCTGGGACGAGCCGCAGTACACCGGCACGGGCTTTCCGTCTGACTACTACATCAACTACCACCTTTACCGGCTCACGTTCCCGGTGATGGCGCTCGGCCGCTGCGTCGGCGCGAGCGCCGCCACGGACGAGGCGGACGCCCGCGAGCCAGTCCCGCAGCGAGGGGGGTAGATGCGCGTGGCCGATCCGCCGAGCGGCGCGCCGACCGCCGCGGCGGTGATGGCCCGTGCTGGCGGCGAGAACTTCCCCGTCGCAACCCGGCTGCTTCCGGGTCGCGAGCGCTCGCATCTGCTCGCCATCTACGGCTTCGCGAGGCTCGTCGATGAACTCGGCGACCAGATCGTCGGCGACCGGACGGCGGCGCTCGACTGGCTCGAGGAGCGAACTCGACAGGGCGTTCGCGGGCGAGGCCGAGCATCCGCTGCTCGTCGCATTGACGCCCACGCTGCGTGAGTGCTCGCTCTCGCGTGAGCCGTTCGCGCGACTGATCGAGGCCAATCGCACCGATCAAAGGGTGAGCCGCTATGAGACCTGGGAGCAGCTGCGCGCGTACTGCGCGCTGTCGGCCGACCCGGTGGGCGAGCTCGTGCTCGCGGTGCTCGGGGCGGCCACTCCCGCTCGGATCGCGCTTTCGGACGCGATCTGCACGGGCCTTCAGCTCACCGAGCACTGCCAGGACGTGGCCGAAGACCTCGAGCATGGGCGCGTGTATCTGCCGGCCGAGGACCTCGCGCGCTTCGGCTGCACGCTCGATGACCTGCACGCGCGGCACGCGAGCGAGCCTCTGCGAGCTGTGCTCGCGTTCGAGGTTGCGCGAGCACGCGCTCTCTTCAACGAGGGCGCGCCGCTGATCGACGAGCTGCACGGGCGTCCCCGGCTCGCCGTCGCCGCCTTCGTCGCTGGCGGCCGCGCGGCGCTCGACGCGATCGAGCGCGCCGGCTACGACGTCCTCGCCGGCGCTCCGCGCGCCGGCGCCGTGCGTCGCGCGCGCGCGTTGCTTGCGACGTTGCGATCGCGGCGCAGGGATCGGCGATGAGCGCCGACGCAGAGCTGGCCGACGCATACGCGCGCTGCGAAGCGATCACGCGCGCCGAGGCGGCGAACTTCTACTACGGCATTCGCCTGCTCCCGCGGGCCCGGCGGCGAGCGATGAGCGCGGTGTACGCGTTCGCTCGCCGCGTCGATGACATCGGCGACGGTGAGCTGCCGGCCGAGGAGAAGCTGCGGCTGCTGGACGTCGAGGCGGGCGCGCTCGCGAGCCTCGGCGCGACCGACCGCGTTGCCGCGATGGACGACCCCGTGATACTCGCGCTGGCCGACGCGCGCGAGCGCTTCGCGCTGCCCGCCGACGCGCTCGCCGAACTGATCGAGGGGATGCGCATGGACGTGCGCGGCGTCACCTACGAGCGCTTCGACGAGCTCGTCGTCTACTGCCGTCGCGTCGCCGGCACGATCGGACGCATCTCGCTTTCGATCTTCGGACTGCGCGAGGATGCGGGCGTGGCGCCCGAGGAGGCCGAAGCGGTGGCTGACGAGCTCGGCGTGGCGCTGCAGCTGACGAACATCCTGCGCGACATCGGCGAGGACGCGGGACGCGGGCGCGTCTACCTGCCGCGCGAGGATCTGCTGCGCTTCGGCTTGATCCGAGAGGACGAGCGGCGCAGCGCGGCTGAGATGCTGGCCGCCCTGGCAGGGCGTTCGCTCAGTCCCGACGGTCGCTTCGGCGAGCGCGAGCGGCGCGAGCGCTGCGATCGTCTCGCCGCGCTGATGCGCTTCGAGGCCGAACGCGCACGGCAGTGGTTCATTCGCGGGATGGAGCTCGCGCCGCTGCTCGACAGGCGCAGCGCAGCGTGCGTGCTTGCGATGGCCGGCATCTACCGGCGTCTGCTCGAGCGCATCGCGGCGTGCCCGCAGGAGGCGATCGCCACGCGCGTGTCGCTGCCGGTGCGCGAGAAGGCATGGGTCGCCGCGCGCGGGATGCTTGGAGGCTCAGGCGGATGAGCGACGATCAGCGCGTGGTGGTCGTGGGCGGTGGGCTTGCGGGCATCGCCGCCGCGCTCGACTGCGCCGCCTGCGGAGCGCAGGTCACGCTCGTCGAGGTGCGCCGCAGGCTCGGCGGCGCCGCGTACTCGTTCGAGCGCGAGGGCCTTCAGATGGACAACGGCCAGCATGTGTTCCTGCGCTGCTGCACCGCCTACCGGGCACTTCTGCGACGGATCGGCAGCGAGCAGCTCGTGCGCGTCCAGCCGCGGCTTGAGATCCCCGTGCTGAGCCCCGGCGCCGACCCGGTGACGCTGCGCCGCGGCATGCTTCCCGCGCCGCTTCACCTCGCCGGCGCGCTCGCGCGCTATCGGCATCTCAGCCGCGCGGAGCGCCTCAGCGCCGCGCGTGCCGCTTTCGCCCTGATGCGCGCGCGGGTGCAGCCGGGCGCGGTCGAGGAGCCGACATTCGGCGAGTGGCTCGCCCAGCACGGGCAGGGCGAGCACGCGGTGGCCGCGCTGTGGGACCTGATCGCGCTGCCCACGCTCAACCTGCCGGCCGCGCAGGCGTCGCTTTCGCTGAGCCTGTTCGTGTTCCACACCGGTCTGCTCTCAAGCGCCGACGCCGGTGACATCGGCTTTCACGACGCGACGCTCAGCGAGACGATCGCGCAGCCCGCCGCGCGGGCGCTGCGCGAGGCGGGGGTCGAGGTGCGGCTGGGATGGCGGGCGCTGGAGCTGCTCCACGATGCCGGTGGCGCAACCGTGCGCGGCCAGGGCGCCGGAGAGCCGGGCGAGCAGGAGCTGCGGGCACGGGCGGTGATCGTCGCCCTGCCGCACGCGCGTGCCGCGACGCTGCTCGAGCCGCTGCTCGGCGAGCTCTCACGCAGGCTTTCGCGCATCGGCAGCTCGCCGATCGTCAACCTGCACGTCGTGTATGACCGCCCGGTGTTCGACGGGGCCTTCGCCGCGGGCGTGAGAACCCCGGTGCAGTACCTGTTCGACCGCACGATCGCCGCCGGAGCGCCGGCCGGCAGCCAATATCTGGCCGTCTCGCTGTCGGGCGCCGATCGCGAGATGCAGATGAGCACCGATGAGCTGCGCGAGCGCTACGAGCCGGCTCTGCGCGAGCTTCTGCCGCGTGCTCGCCAGGCGAACGCCGAGTTGTTCGTGGCCACGCGCGAGCACGCCGCGACCTTCCGCGCATGCCCTGGCGTGCAGGCCCTGCGTCCGCCCGCGCAGACAGCGTTGCCGGGCGTTGCGCTCGCCGGCGCGTGGACCGCGACGGGATGGCCGGCGACGCTAGAGGGTGCCGTGCTGAGCGGACGCGAGGCGGCACGGGTGGCGCTGCGCAGGCTCGGCATCGAGCACAGCCCAGACGGGGCGCCGAGCGAGCCCCGCGAGCGCCGGCCGGCGCTGAGCGGAGCGTCGACGGCGTGAGCGAGCTGCAGATCGTTGCTCCCCTGCGGATCGAGGCCGCGATCGTGGGGTGGGGTGCGCGCGGCGCGAGCGTGCACAAGAGCGGGATGGGCCCGGAGCGGGCCAGAGGAGCGGCCGGCCAGCTTGCGCGGGGCGCCGCCGGAGCGCTGCTCGTGCTCGGATTCTGCGGCGGCCTCGACGCCGCCTCGGTGCCCGGAGAAGTGATCGTTGCCGAGGAGGTCTACGCGGCACCCGACGAAGGGCACGCCGAGGCGAGGGTTCGCTGCGAGCGCGTCGGGGAGCTGCTCGGCCGCGTCACGGGACTCGGGCTGAAGGTGCGCAGCGGCGCGATCGTGTGCACCTCGAAGCTCGCGCTCGGCGAGCGCCGCGCCGAGCTTCACGCCGGCGGTGCGATCGCCGTCGACATGGAGTCGGTGTGGCTCGCTCAGGCGGCCGGCGGCCGTCCATTCGGTGTCGTACGCGTCGTCCTGGACAGCCCCGAGCACGAGCTGCTGCGTCCGCAGGCGGCCAGCGGCGCGGTGCGCGCCGCACGTGCGCTGCGCCGGGTGTCTGGCGCACTTCACGACTGGACCCCGGGCGACTAAGGTAGTCACGATGGCGGTCCGCATCAGGCAGAGCGCGCGCATGGGCTGGTATCTCGCCAGCCAGCGCTTGCGGGGCCGTGAGAAGTTTCCGCTGATCGTCGAGCTGGAGCCACTGTTTCAGTGCAATCTCGCGTGCTCGGGCTGCGGCAAGATCCAGCATCCCGAGCACGAGCTGCGCCGCCGCATGCCGGTCGAGCAGGCCGTTGGGGCGATCGAGGAGAGCGGCGCGCCGATGGTCTCGATCGCCGGCGGCGAGCCGCTGATCCACCCCGAGATCCACCTGATCGCCTCCGAGCTGGTCAAACGCAAGCGGTTCGTGTACCTGTGCACGAATGCGCTGCTGCTCGAGCGCAAGCTCGACAAATTCAAGCCGAGCCCGTACTTCGCGTGGGCGATCCACCTCGACGGGCTGCGCGAGCGCCACGACGCCTCGGTGGAGCGCGAGGGTGTCTTCGACAAGGCCGTCTCCGCGATCAAAGCCGCCAAGGCAGCCGGTTTTCGCGTGACCACAAATACGACCTTCTTCACCCACGATTCGCCGAAGACCGTGCGCCGGGTGCTGGACTTCCTCAACGACGAGCTGGAGGTGGACGAGATGATGATCTCGCCGGCCTACGCCTACGAGAAAGCGCCCGACCAGGAGCACTTCCTCGGCGTTCAGCAGACTCGCAAGCTGTTCAGCGAGGCGTTCGCGGATGGGCGGCGCAAGAAGTGGCGGCTCAACCACAGCCCGCTGTTCCTCGACTTCCTCGAGGGCAAGGCGGAATTCGAGTGCACCCCGTGGGGCATCCCGAGCTACTCGCTGTTCGGCTGGCAGCGCCCCTGCTACCTGATGTCCGACGGCTACGCGCAGTCCTACAAAGAGCTGATCGAGACGACCGACTGGAGCAAGTACGGCCGCGGGCGCGATCCGCGCTGCGATAACTGCATGGCACACTGCGGATACGAGCCGACCGCGGTGCTCGCGACGACTGCATCGCTGAAGCAGTCGCTACGCGCGTTCGTCGGTTGAGCTCGTCTCGCTGGTGCGGATGTCGCTCCAGCGCAGACCCTCGCCGAGCAGCGCGGGCACGCCCAGCGCCAGCGCGGTGACGACCTCGACCGCCTGCAGGATGATGCCGTAGGCGAGACCGGGGCCCGCGCCCACCCCGTAGGCGGCAAGCACCACAAGGCAGGCCGCCTGGAAGACGCCGACGTTCGACGGTGTCGCGGGCAGGATCGCGCTGAGGTTGACCGCCAGCAGCACCGCCGCGGCGCCGATCAGGCCGGCCTGCGACTGCAGTCCGAGCGCGAGGATGACGGCGTAGCAGGCAAGCCATTGCAAAGCCCATGCGACCAGCTGAGCGGAGATCGCGAACAGCCCGTGGCGAGGACGCGCGAACACGACGAGCCCCTGGCGCGCGAGATGCAGCACCCGCGTGAGCGCCTGCGCCGCTTTCGCGACGCGCGCCGAGCGCGCCCGCGCAGCCCTGGCCGCGACGCGCGGTCCGGCGATGACCAGCGCGGCGATCGCGATCGGAACGCCCAACGCGATCGCGATGCCCGCACCGTGCCCCTGGAAGATGGGTACGCTCGTGAAGGTCACCACCAGCAGCACCGCGAGCGCAAGCAGGTTGATCAACGTCTGCGAGAAGACGGTGCCCGCGACGACCGGCAGCAGCTGGCGGTTCGAGCCCTCGAGCCTGCGCGACAGCACGAGCACGCGGGAGAGCTCCCCGATCCTGCCCGGGAACACCGCCGAGCCCATCACGCCGATCATCGTCGCTCGCACCACCGCCGGCCACGGGATCTGCGTGTCCGGCAGCGCCGCCCGCAGCACCTGGTGCCAGGAGACCGAGCGCATCAGCAGCGACAGCCCCATCAGCACGAGCGCGAGCACGATCCAGCCGGGGCTCGCCGTGATCAGCGCGTGTCCAACCCGCTTCAGGTTCAGCCGCGAGACCGCAAACGCGACCAGTCCGCCCACCAACAGGACGCTGAGGGCCACCCCTACGTGCCTCGGCCGAACCCTGCGCCGTTGCAGCGGGGGGTTCTCCGGCATGCCCATTTGGCGGGGTCTAGCAGGTCGCGCGCGAGGGCGCCGCTTCACGAGCTCCGGGCGCGTGCGCCGCGCCGCAGGCGCACGATCAGATACGCGACCACCGCGAGGTTCACCAGCAGTCCGCCGAGCTTGAGCGCGCTGATGCTTTTCGTCAGCTCCCACACCTCGGGGACGAGGAAGATCGACGTCGCGACGACCGTGAGCCACTCGCCCCAGCGCCGGCGACGAAACAGGCCGTAGGCCTCGGTGAACTCCAGAGCGCTGTAGACGAGGGCGAGCACGCCGAAGATCGCCTCCTGGTTTGCGCTGACGTGTTTGATTTTCTCGGTGAGTTTGCGGACCCAGTTGCTGTTCGGGTTCAGCCCCAGGCTGCGTACCCAGTGAGAGATTTCAGCGGCCCAGTCGGTGTGTGGGTGGGTCAGCAGAATGATGCCGGCAGCGAGCACCGCGATCGCCCTGAAGGTGCGCTCCGCGGCGATCCAGGGCAGCAGACGATCGCTCGGCGGCGCGGTGCTCGGCCGCTGCATCGGCTAGGCCTCGAGCAGCAGCGTCACCGGGCCGTCGTTGACGAGCTCGACCGCCATGTGCGCGCCAAAGATGCCTGCCGCGGCACCCGCGTGCTCGCAGAAACGCTCATAGATCGGCCGGGCCTGCTCCGGCCGCGCGGCCGCGACGAAGCTCGGTCGGTTGCCCTTTCGCGTGTCGCCGTAGAGGGTGAACTGGCTGACGCACAGCACCTCGCGCTCGCCGAGCGGCTCGTTCATGTGTCCGTCCTTGTCGGGGAACACGCGCAGGGCGCGCACCTTCTGCGCGAGGCGCGCAGCTGCGGCGAGGTCATCGTCGTGTGTCACGCCCAGCAGCACGAGCAGGCCCGGCCCGATCGCAGCGATGAGTTCGTCGTCGACTCGAACGGCGGCACGGGTGACCCTCTGCACGAGCGCGCGCACGGCCCGCGAGTATGCCAGCCGCCACGGCAGAGCCGCTCGACTGCGCCGCTGCGCTCAGCTCGCGCGACCGTGCAGCTCGGGGCGCCCCGAGCGCCTCCGGCGGATTGCTGTGGTCGGGCGAGGATCGCCCGACCGCCGGCGTCCGTGCTCCGCGGCACGCAGGCGACGGATCCCTCTCAGGTCCTCGAGCGCAGTCGCGAGGATATTCACGCGCGAGTCGTTGTCCTCGAGCCATTCGACCGGCACCTCGTGGATGGCGAGCTTGCGGCGCTGCGCCAGGACGAGCAGCTCGGTGTCGAAAAACCACGACTCGTCGTGCACGGAGGGCAGCAGCTCCTGGATGAGCTCCCGCCGACCGGCCTTGAACCCGCATTGGGCGTCTGAGAAGGCTGCGTGGAGGCGCACGCGCAGCAGCAGGTTGTAGCCGCGCGAGATGATCTCGCGCCTGAGGCTGCGCCGTACGCGCGCGCCGGGCGCAAGGCGCGAGCCGATCGCGAGGTCACCCACACCTGCAAGCAGCGGCTCGAGCAGGGGGGCGAGGGCGGAGAGCTCGGTCGACAGGTCGACGTCCATGTAGGCGAGCACGTCGGCCCGGCTCGCGCTCCACGCGGCGCGCAACGCGCGGCCGCGGCCCTTGCGGTCGAGGTGAAGCAGCGACACCTCGTCGATCTCGCGAGCAAGCCGCTGTGCGACCTCGAGCGTGGCGTCGGTGCTCGCGTTGTCGACCACGGTGATCGCGAACGCGAAGCTGAACTCGCTGCGCATGTGCGCGTGAAGCGTGCGCACGCAGTGCTCGAGCGCACGCTGCTCGTTGTAGACGGGGATCACGATCTCGACACGCGCGTGCGTGCTGCCGACGCTGCGCGCGGCGGGGGCTGCCGATGTGGAGGTGTCGCTCTTCATGCCCTGATCATGCGGCGCGGGTGTGAGCCGCGGCCGCGCGTTTGCTGAGCGCTTGCTGGGGGCTGGGGGCCGCCGCCGGTGCGATCAGAACATGCGAGCCGTCGTCCAGCACGATCACGCCTCCGTGTCGGCGCAGCCAGCGCTTTGCTCCGTGCGGCCCGCTCAGCACCGCGGCCTTCGCGTATGCCTCCGCCAGCAGGGTGCTGGGAGCGAGCGCGGTCGCCTGCACCACGCCGGTGAACGCCGGGCGGCCCGTTGCGGGGTCGAGCAGATGATGGGCCGCGGCGCCGTCGCGCCCGCGCCAGGCGCGCCGTCCGATGCCGCTGGTGGCGACCCCTGTGTGCGAGCTCGAGAAGGTGTGCAGCGTGTGACCGTTGAACGGGTTCTCGACCTCGATCTCTCTCGGCAGGCCCGCGCTGCCGCCGACGAGCACGTCGCCGGCGCAGTCGATCGCGAAGCTGGCGTGGCCCGCGAGGCGCGCGCCGAGAACGTCGGCGAAGAGCCCTTTCGCGATGCCGCCGCTGTCTAGCTTCACCCCGGGCGGGCGAGTGAGCTTGTTTCGCTCGAGATCCACCTCGAGCGCTCGCCAGCGCATCAGCTCGCTCGGGCCTCCGGGCCTGCGTGGCGGAGCGATCCGCAGCGCCTGTTCGAGCGTCAGCGGCTCGCGTGGCTCGGTTGTGTAGCCCGCTGCTTCGATCTCCTGGCCCATCGTCGCGTCGGCGAGCCCGCCGGTCGCCGACCCGGCGAGCCGGATTCCGGCCGCGAGCCCCGCCATCAGCCGGCTGACCGGCACGGTCTCGCGGAGATCGCGGTTCAGCATCGAGAGCTCGCTGTCGGCCAGGAAGCGCGAGAAGCGTGCGTGCCACGAGAGCAGGCTGAGCTTGGCGTGTGCGGCGGCCTCGCGGGCGCTGTGCTGCGCGTCGGCGCCGCGCACCAGCACGGTGCAGCGGCTGCCGAAGCAGTCGAAGCGCTCGATTGCCTCCTCGCCGTGCATCACGACTGTTTGGTCGTAACCGACGACCCGGCCGATTCTTCGCCGCTCGAGGAGGAACTCGAGTCAGACCCGCTCGACGTTTCGCCCTCTGAGCCTTCGCCGGTCGTGGCGGTTTCGCTTGCCGTGGTCCCTTCGCCGGCGGTCGAGCTGGTGGTGGCCGCGCTCGATCCGGAGCTTGACGTCTTCGCTTTAGTCGTCGTTTCTCCCGCCGCCGCCGTGGTCGCGCTGCCCGTGCTCTTGCGCGAGAGCGCCGGGTCATGCCCGGAGGCCAGCTGCACGTATATGACCAGGAACGCGGCCGCGAACAGCGCGGCTGTGAACGCAGCGACGGTGCGCCGGATGCGCCGCGCGCGCCGGCGCATCGCCGCACGCTTGGACTGCGCGAGCGCTCTCGCCTGCAGCCTGCGCTGCTCGGCGGAGGGCCCGTCGTGACGCGCAGGATCGATCGGGCTCATCTCGCACTCTCCGGCTGCAGGCGCCGGCGCGTCGCCGCTGCGGAGCGTTCGGGGTCCGCCGGCTTGAGCGCGGGGCCGAGGTGGCGGACGCCGAGCAGCGCGAGCGGGGGAAGCACGACGAGCGCGGTCATCGCGAGAAACCAGGCCTGGCCGGCGTCGGTGCCGCTGCCGAGCGAGTGCGCGACGCCGAGGAGCCACGCGAGCGCCGTGAACCGGTGCAGCTTGCGCCAACGCTGCGCGCCGATGTGCCTGCGGGCGTAGTAGGAGAATCCGAGCAGCGCGAGCGCCCAGAACGCGATGATGCCCGTGCCGGTCCAGAACGTCCTGTAGCCGCCCAGGAACGGGATCGCGATGTCGCCGAGGCTCGGGTGCAGGTAGGCGTCGCCGAGCAGCGTGAGGCCGTGCACGGCGATCGCCGCAAGCGTCGCCAGCGAGAGCGCCTCATGCACGACACGCAGGTCGGGCCGGCTCACCCTCCGCAGCCGACCGCTCATCAGCAGTCCGGCGGACACCGAGACGCTCGAGAGCACCAGAGCGGCGATCCCGGCGGCCCTGCTGGTGATCCAGAACAGGTGCGGTCCGACGGCGGTGGCGAGAAGAGTTGAAGAGGTGCTTGGCATCGAGGGCTCGAGGTAGAAGGGGGTGGGGTAGCGGCGCGGACGCGTCGCCGCTCCGTGTGAGCAGGCGGGCGGCGCCGCGGGGCGCCGCCCGCCTGCCGGTCGATCAGGCGCTCGCGGTGAGGGCCTTCGCGGGCCGCGTTGCGCGGCGGTGTGAGCGAGTCGTGTTCACCGCGATCGGGGGGCTGGGCGCGGTTGCGAGAGCGCCCGCTGGAAGGTGAGGCGTGAGGTGCCTCGCCCGTGACATCACGAACGCGACGACTCCTATCAGCAAGAGGTCGGCGGCGATTATTGCTGCGACTGCGAGGGAGAGGGACATGAGGGGCCTTTCAAGTCGTTGCTTTCACTTACTGAAAAGCAGTATCGAGAGGCATCCTCAGGCGAATCTGACCGCAACCTTAGAGGTGGCTGAGAGCCGTGGGCTCCTCGGGGGCCTTCGGCAGGCGCACAGTGAAGAGCGCTCCGCCGCCGGGAGCGTTCTCGGCGGTTATCTCACCGTGGTGTGCGGCGACCACGCCATGCACGATCGACAGACCCAGCCCGGCCCCGGCCCTGCCTCGCTCGCGACCGCCCTGCGTGCGCCAGAAACGATCGAAGAGCTTCTCCTCCGAGCCGGAAGGAAGACCGCCGCCGTGGTCGCGCACGCTCATCGTGACGCTCCCGTCGCTCTCGGCCACAGACACCTCGATGGCCGTCGTCGCAGGCGTGTGCACGAGCGCGTTGCGAAGCAGGTTCGCCAGCACCTGTCGAAGAGTCATTTCCTCGCCCGCGACGACCGCCTGTTGCGGCGCGTTCAGCGTGATCGTGCGTTCGGGTGCGGTGGCGCGCGCATCCTCGACAGCATCGCGCGCGAGCACGGCAAGGTCGACGGGCTCGCGCTGCAGCTCGGGCGCCTCGTCGAGACGGGCGAGCGTCAGCAGGTCCTCGACGAGCACGCCCATCCGCTTGGCCTCGTCCTCGATGCGCCGCATCGCCAGTTCGGTGTCCGTGGGGCCTGCGGTTGCGCCCATGCGAAACAGCTCCGCGTACCCACGGATCGACGCCAGTGGCGTGCGCAGCTCATGCGAGGCGTCGGCGAGGAACTGGCGCAGCCGCTCTTCGCTGGCCGCGCGTGCGGCGAACGCCTGCTCCAGCCGGTCGAGCATCGAGTTCAGCGCGAGGCCGAGTCGCCCGACCTCCGTGCGGGTGGTGGCGGGGCTCACCCGCCGCGAGAGGTCCCCGGCGGCGATCTGTCCGGCCGTGAGCTCGATGCGGTCGAGCGGCCGCAGACCCAGTTTCACCACGAAGAACGCGCTCAGGCCGAGCGCCGCAAGGACGCCGCCGATCACCAGCGCCTCGACGAGAAGCAGGCGGCCGAGCGTCTGCTCGACGTCATGCAGAGGGATCGCGACGGCCGTGAGCCCGGGGTCCTCGGGATCGTGGGTCACATAGACGCGGTATTGCAGGCCGGAGGAGCCGGCGGAGTCGACCGTGAACGCCTTACCGACGGGGACCTTCGCACCGATCAGGGGAGCGGGCGGCACGTTTTCGCTGCTGCTGTACCTGATCAGGACGTGCCCGAGCACGCGGCCGTCGGCTTCCCGGCGCTGGCCGTAGGTGCCGGGCGGCAGGCTCACATCGGGCCCCTGCGGCGGCGCCCCGCCGCCCACGGGGAAACCTCCATGTTGGCCGCGCGAGCCGCCGGGCGGCTGCCCGCCGGCCGGCTTGTAGCCGAGCTCGTCGAGCCTGCGCGAAAGCGCGGGCCCTGCGCCCCGCGCCTGGCTGTCGACGCGTTCGAGTAGGAACGAGCTCTGCTCTGCGTAGGTGACGACGGCCATCAACACGAGCCCAGCCGCGGCCAGGGCGAGCACGCTGAGCAGAACGCGAGCGCGCAGCGACGCCATCAGCGTCGCGGAGCTTGCAGCGCGTAGCCGACCCCGCGGACCGTTCGGATCAGAGATGGTCCATGTGCGTCGAGCTTCTTACGCAGATAGCTGATGTAGGTCTCGAGCACGCGGCCGTCGCCGCCGAAGTCGTAGTTCCACACATGGTCGAGCAGCTGCGCCCTGGTCATCACGCGGCGTGGATTGAGCATGAGGTAGCGAAGCAGCCGGTATTCGGTGGCGGTGAGCTCTACCGGAGCGCCGCCGCGGGTCACCTCTCGCGACTCCTCGTCCATCTCCAGATCCTCGAACACCAGTCGTCCCGACTCCGGTGAGGCGAGCCCGGTGCGTCTCAATATCGTCCAGATGCGCGCGACCAGCTCCTCCAGGCTGAAGGGCTTGGTCATGTAGTCATCGCCGCCGCCGGTGAGGCCGCGGATCTTGTCCTCGGTGGCGTCGCGCGCGGTCAGGAAGATGATCGGCACCCCCGCGCGCTGTGCTCCCAGCCTCGACGCCACGTCGAAGCCTTCCATGTCGGGGAGCATCACGTCCAGCACGATCAGGTGCGGTTTGAAGCTGCCGACCGCCGCCATCGCCTCGCGGCCCGTGGCGGCCGTCTCCACAGTGAATCCCTGAAAACGCAGCGCCATCGAGATCACCTCGACGATGTTCGGTTCGTCGTCTACGACCAGGATGCGCGGGCCGTTCGGCTTCTCAGCCGCTGGTTTGTTCGATGTCATCGCGTCCTCACGTGCTCGCTCGGCTTCCTGACAGGAGGATCGCCACCGGACATGAGCGTAGACGGAGAGAAAGCTTGGAACTTGCTGAGAAGATCCCGCCGGGGCCGCGCCGCTCAGCGCGGGGCTGCGGGCAGGATTAGCGACAAAAAAGTGACGCGGCCGCGAGCCGATTGAGGAACCCGTTCTTCCGGCCCGAGAGCCTTCGGTTCGGGTGGCGCGGCCTCACACCTCAGTGGCCTCGCTCTTTGCGGCTCGCAAACCGCGTCCGCTGCAACGTAGGCAGCGCCCCAGGCGATTTCAAGGGCGCTCCAGCGGCGATCCTGCAACTTGCGAGAAAAAACGGCGCACGCACAGATGCGGCCGCGCGCGCGTGCGCCGGCCGGCTAAGTGTCGGCCACGAATCGAGCCAGCCCCGCCCTGATGTCATCGGGCCACGGGGTAGAGCGAATACTGCCGGTGCTCGTAGGCGTGGCCACGCACACGTGTCGCAGCGTGCCCACGACGAGCAGCTCCTCATCGCGCATCACATCAATCCGCGTGGTTATCGCGGTCTTGCCGAGGCGCTCGAGGAGCGCGCGCAGCTCCAGCGCGTCATCGAACCGAGCCGGCGAGCGGAACACCAGGTTGGCCTCGGCCACGACAGCGTCGACGCCTCGCTCGACCATCTCCTGCCACGGTCCCACCGCGGCTCGCCAGAGCTCGGTGAACGCGACGTCGAAATACAGCAGGTAGTTCGCGTTGAAGACGATGCCCTGCGGGTCGCACTCCCCGTAGCGAACGCGCAGCCTATGTACGAACGGTGCCGGCAATTCGGCGACACCCTATCGGCGCGCGTGTGGGAGACCGGCATGCCGCGCCCGCGTTCAGTGCGCCGCGTGCGATTCGCAGCGATCGATCTCAAACCACATACGCGGATGCTCCTTGTCCGGTTCGACCGCCCATCGGTCTGCGAGTTGTTCGAGCAGCACGAGGTCATAGCGCGGAGCCTCCGGCAGCTGTGGCGGCAGGAGCAGCTGCCGGGCCGCCGAGAGCTCGACTCGCACGATGTCGCTCGGCATCCACACGCGCAGCTCGACCGCTTCCTCGGGGTGGTGCTCGCTTCGCTGCACGGCTCTCGTGACGAGCTCGCTGGTGAGCAGCATGACGGTGTTCCGGAGATCCGGTGACGGTTTGTCGACCTGACCCACGTAGAAGCGCGCCGCACGCGGTGCATGCGGATCGAGCGGCACGGAGATCGCTAGATGGGGGGCGTCGAGGGCGGTGGGCACGCTTACATCTCCCGGTTCCCGTACTGGGCCTCCTGCAAACTTGCGGGAAGGGTAGCCGCGAGGCTGCGGCCACTCGAACACATGTCGAGACCGGGCGCGAGCATCACCGGCGCGGCCGCCGGCGGCGACTTCTCAGGTCGAGGCCGGCGCGAGCTTTGACATCTGCTCGAAGGCCGTGAGGGCGTTCACCCTCTCCCCTTCGCCGGCTAGCTCGAGATAGATGTTTTCGACGTTGACCACGAGTCGCTCGCGCTCTTTCCAGTCGGCCCATCGCTCTAGCGAGATCGCGCGCGCCGCGTCCAGCGGACTCATCCCGTCCGCTCGCCGCGCGCGTGCCTGTTCGTAGAGGTACTCGAAGTACGCCTTGAGCTCTCGCACGGCCGCGGGCTCCGCGATCGGCCCGTGTCCGGGGACGAGCAGCTCGAGGTCCATCGCCAGGATCCGCTCGCACGCCGAGATCCAGTTGGACACCGGCCCGGCCCACGCGATCGGGTGCGCCTGCGAGAACAGGATGTCGCCCGTGAACAGCACACGCTGCTCGGGTAGGTGAACGAGGGTGTCGCCACGGGTGTGCGCGGGGCCGACCTCGACCAGCTCGACCCGCTTGTCGCCCACCTGCAACGTGAGCTCCTCCACGAACGTCTCGTTTGGAAGCTCGAGCTCGATCCCCTCGAACTGGAAGGGCTCGAAGCAGCGCAAGAAGAAGGCGCCGAGAGTCCCCATCTGCGGCGCCTGATCGACGAGCGCCGCCATCGCCGCAGGTGGAAGCTCGGACATCTCCTCCGCGGCCCGCCGCGAGGCGAGAATCCGCGATCCGCGCAGGAGCTGGTTGCCGTAGCAGTGATCGCCATTGGCGTGTGTGTTGACGAGCGTGTCGATACGGGCCGCGGCGGGGACCGCGTCACGCATGCTCGTGAGCATCTCGCCGGTGAGCTGTAGGTCGAACAGGGTGTCGATCAGCAGCGTGCGCTCGCCATCCGCGACGAGCCCAGCGTTGCTCCAACCCCAGCCCCCGTCCGGCTGCAGGTACGCGTAAAGCCCGTCGCCAACCTCCTGCAGCCCCTTGACGTAGCTCATCTCGCCTACGCTTTGCCTCGCCATGCACGTGCGATCGTACGCCGAGATCGAGCCGTTCGTAACGCTCGACGGCTCGCAAATCCGCGAGTGGGCCGGCCGTGTCTCGACGCCCGCGCAGAACCAGAGCCTCGCCGAGGCGACGATTCCCCCGGGTGGCGCGACCAGCGAGCACTACCACGTCCTCAGCGAGGAGCTGTACCTCGTGCGCGAAGGACAGGGCAGGTTGGTGATCGACGGCGAGCAGCGAGCCATCGGCGAGGGCGACTGCGCGCTGATCCCGCCCGGCGCCCGCCACAAGCTCTTCAATGTGGGCAGTGCGCCGCTGCGCGTCATCTGCGCGTGCGCCCCCGCCTACTCCGACGAGGACACCTGCATCACGGAGTGAGCGCCGGCGGTTCGGCGGCGGTGCGCTAGCTCGCCGCCGGCGCCTGCGGCTCATGCTGCCGGGCCCAGCTCACGATCTCGCCTGACCCGGCGATGACAGCGCCGTCGTCGAGTACGAGTATCGGCACGGCCCGCTGACCGCTCAGCCGCTCGATCTCGGCGCGGTCGCGACTGCGCGCGGGCAGCGTCCACAGCTTGAGCGTTCCACCTTTGACCGTCTTCAGCTCGTAGCTGTGTCCGGCGTCGTCGAGCGCTTTGGCCGCGCGCCCGCACGGATGTGCCAACGGCCCGGGAAGCCCGCCGAAGGCCTTCGCGTCGGTGCACGTGTAGAGGACCACGCGCGGCCATGCTACTGCGCCCTGCTCGCGCCGTCCTTTTCGCGCCGCCCTCCCCGCGGATGCTGGCGCGATCAGGCGAGAGTGGCAACCCAGGCGCGGTGCTCGAACTCCTGGCGTACCTCGCCGACCCCGTTGCGAGCGAGCAGCTCTTCGACCGCAGCGAGCAGATCGCGACGTCGAGGCGCCTCGAGCGTCGCGATCCAGCTGACGCTCGCCAGGTAGCCGATGATGCCCTCGCGATCTGTCGTTCGGATGCTCGTGCCCGTGATCTCGCGAACCGGCCCGAATGCGGGGTCCTCTTCGAGCGCAGCCGCCGGGGCGCGATCGGCGAACGCGGGGTGCTCACCACGCTCGGATACGAAGATCTCCTGGAGCTCGTGTGCCCAGGGGACGTTCAGCACAGGCGCGGTACGTGCGATCGCAACGCCGCCGCCGGCACTCAGGACGCGGCGGATCTCGGGCATTGCGCGCGACTCGTCGAACCAGTGAAAGGAGTCCGCCGCGAAGACCGCCTGTACCGAGCTGTCGGCGAGCGGTATCGCCTCCGCCACGCCGCAGCGCGCGCGCTCCGCGCCGATCGCTCGCGCCAACAGCTCGCGCATCGCCTCGAGCGGCTCGATCGCGGTCACGTCGAGGCCGGCGGATAGCAGCGCGCGCGAAAGCTGCCCGGTGCCGGCGCCGAGCTCGAGTACAGGAGCTGAGGTAGTCAGCCGCATGCTGCGCGCGAGGGCGCGGGCGAACTCGGCCTCGTATGCGGGCCTGCCGCGCTCATACGCCGCGGCATCGCTGAAGCCGGTTACGAGCGGGTGCAGATTCGAGGTCCCGGAATCGGCCACCCGCTCAAGATAAGCGCTGGGCGAGCACGGCGTTTGCCTGCGCTGCTCGCCGTGCCGCTGCCCGCTCGCATACATTTCACGCCGTGAACGCGCTCCTACAGCTGCGGGATCGCCTGGCCGAGCTCGCTGACCTGCACTACCTCGACATGCTCGCGGGCTGGGATCAGCTCGTGATGATGCCCGGCGAGGGGGCGCAGGCCCGCGCGCAGCAGATGGCGACGCTCGCCCGCATCACGCACGAGCGTGCGATCGCGGAGGAGATCGGGGAGTGGCTCGCGGAGCTCGACGGCGCAGAGCTCGAGGGGATCGATCGCGACATGGTGCGGCTCGCGCGCCGCGACTGGGAGCGCGCCCGTAGGATCCCCGCCGAGCTCGCCGCCGAGATGTCGCAGGCTCACGCCGAGGGGCAGGAGCGCTGGCAGGCGGCGCGTGCAGCGGACGACTTCGCCGCCTTCGTGCCCGCGCTGCAGCGCAACGTCGAGCTCGCGCGAGAGTACGCGCGTGCGGTCGCCGACCAGGGCGAGAGCCTGTACGAGGCGCTGCTCAGCGACTACGACTTCGGACTGCGTGAGGCGGAGCTGGTGCAGCTGTTCTCCGCGCTCGCTCAGGAGCTGCCTCCGCTCGTGTCCGAGGCGAGCGAGCGCTCGCCCCGCCGCCGTCTCAGCGTCCCCGTGGACGCGCAGAAGGCCGCCGTCACGGCAACCCTGCGCAGGATGGGCGTCGACGATGCCAGCTGGCGCGTGGACGTCTCGGCGCATCCCTTCACAGCTGAGATGGGGCCGCGCGACACGCGCGTGACCACGCGCTACGGCGACGGAGACGTGGAGTCGCTGCTGAGCTCGCTGCACGAGTACGGGCATGCGCTCTATGAGCGACAGATCGACCCGGCACTGGCCCGCACGAACCTTGGGCATGGAACATCGATGTCGATCCACGAGTCGCAGAGCAAGCTGTGGGAGAACCACGTGGCGCGCAGTCCGGCTTTCGCGGAGGTGCTCGCCGTCGAGTTGCACACGGGCGGGTTCGCGGTCTCTCCCGGAGCCCTCTATGCAAGCCTCGTCGGCGTCGAAGCGTCGCCGATACGCGTGTCCGCCGACCCGCTGACCTATCCGCTGCACATCGTTCTGCGCTTCGAACTCGAGCTCGCTCTGGTCGCCGGCGATCTCGCCGTGCTCGACCTGCCCGCGGCGTGGCAGGAGGGCATGCGCCGCCTGCTCGGGCTCACGGTGGACTCCGATGCGACCGGATGCCTGCAGGACATCCACTGGGGCGCGGGCAGCTTCGGGTACTTCCCGAGCTACGCGCTGGGCTGCCTCATCGCAGCACAGCTGTGGGAGGCGATGGAGGCTGAGATCGGCTCGCGCGAGAGCGACCTGCGGCGCGGCGAGGTGGGTCAGATCCAACGCTGGCTTGCCGAGCACGTGCATCGCTACGGAAGGCGCCTGGACACGATGCCGCTCGTCGAAAGGGTCACCGGTCGCGGCGTCGAGATCGCACCGTTCCTGCGCTACGTCGAGCCACTCGCGCAGGGCGCCTTCGCGAGCTCCTAGCGATGAGCGATCCGGATGTCACCTTCGCGGCGCTCGAGGTGACCAGCGGCGAGCGCTTCCAATCGCTGCGTCGAGCGCTCGGTGTGCAGGCGTTCGGCATGAACCAGATCGTGCTCGAGCCGCGCCAGCAGGGACGCATACACGCGCATGAGCGCCAGGAAGAGGTCTATCTCGTGCTGGAGGGTGAGCTGACGCTCGTGGTCGAGGGCGACGAGCATGTCCTCCGGCACGGTCAGCTCGCTCGGGTCGGCGCGAGCGTGCGTCGGCAGCTCGTCAACCGCGGCTCGACGAGGCTCGCGCTGCTCGCGCTCGGCGGCGAGGGCACACACGCCGGCCGCGACGGTCATGCGTGGAGCTCATGGGAGGAGGGCGGGCCGGGCCTGCCGCCGAGCGAGATACCGCTGCCCGCGGATCTGCCGGACGCCAGCTGAGCACTGCGTGTAGGTTTCAGCCATGCTCACGCTCACCGGCCTGGAGGAGGTAAAGGCGCACGTCGGCAAGGAGCTCGGCGTGAGCGAGTGGAAGCTCGTCACGCAGCCGGATATCGACCGCTTCGCCGAGGTCACCGGCGATGACCAGTGGATCCATGTGGACGTCGAGCGCGCCAAGCAGGGCCCGTTCGGGGGCACGATCGCGCACGGCTACTACACGCTCTCGCTCGCCCCGCGCTTCTCTTACGACATGTTCAAATTCGAAGGCTTCGCGTTTGGCGTGAACTACGGGCTTAACCGTGTGCGCTTCCCGGCGCCGATGCCGGTGGGCGAGAGGGTGCGCATGCGCGCGGTGCTCGCCTCGGTGGAGGACATCCCGGGCGGGGCTCAGATCACCACCGAACTGACGTTCGAACGCGACGGCGGCGAGAAGCCCGTGTGCGTCGCCGAGTCGCTCGCCCGCGTCTACACCGGCTGAGCCGCGCCGAACGCCTTGCAGGCGGTCAACCTCTACAGCGACACGCAGACGCGACCGAGCGAGGCCATGCGCGCGGCGATGGCTCGCGCGGAGGTCGGCGACGAGCAGCGCGGGCTCGATCCCACCACTCAGCAGCTCGAGCGTCGCGTGGCTGCGCTGCTCGGCCACGACACTGCCGTGTTCCTGCCGAGCGGCACCATGTGCAACGAGATCGCGCTGCGCCTGCACGTGCGGCCCGGTGGCGATGAGATCCTGCTCGACCGCACGGCGCATCCGGTTCATGCCGAGGCAGGCGGACCCGCCCAGCTGTCGGGCGCGATGGTCCGCACCCTCGACGGCGAGGGCGGCGTGTTCACGCCGGCGCAGCTGCTCGGGGCACTGCGCGGTCGCGGCGACCGCTACGGGCCGCGGTCTCGCGTGGTGTCCGTGGAGCAGACCACAAATCTCGGCGGTGGGCGCGTCTGGCCGCTCGAGAGGATCCGCGGCGTTCTCGAGGTCGCGCGCGCACACGAGCTGCGCACGCATCTGGACGGTGCGCGGCTGCTCAACGCGGTCGTCGCCTCGGGCGTCTCTGCGAGCGACTACGCCCGCGGGTTCGACACCGCGTGGATCGACTTCTCGAAGGGACTTGGCGCGCCCGTCGGCGCCGTGTTGGCGGGCTCGCGCGAGCTGATCTCCGAGGCATGGCGCTGGAAGCAGATGCTGGGTGGCGCGCTGCGCCAGTCGGGCATCCTTGCCGCCGGCTGCCTGTATGCGCTCGACCACCATGTCGAGCGGCTCGCCGAGGACCATGCCAACGCGCGCGCCCTGGCCGAGGGCCTCGCGTCGTTGCCGGGTGTGAGCATCGATCCGGCCGAGGTGCACACGAACATCGTTGTCTTCGAGGTCGAAGATGCGCAGGCGTTCGTCGCGCAGGTCGCCGAGGAGGTCGAGCTGAGCGTGCTCGATGCTCGGCGGGTGCGCGCGGTGACACACCTCGACGTGTCGGCGGGCGACGTTGAGCGCGCGCTCGCGGCGCTCGCCGGCCGGGGCTAGGCTCGCTCAGCAGGCTGCCCCGCGCGCTGCCCGACCTGTCTCGCATTGAGCGTCCGTTAGGCTGCCCCCCCTCATGATCATCACCACGATGAACGACCTGCCGGGCTACCAGATCGAAGAGGTGTTGGGAGAGGTGTTCGGGCTCACGGTGCGTTCGCGCAACATCGGCTCGCAGATCGGCGCGGGCTTCAAGTCGCTCGTGGGCGGCGAGCTGAAGGGGATGACCAAGATGCTCGCCGAAGGTCGCATGCACGCGCAGGAAAGGCTCGTCGAGGAGGCAGAGGGGAGAGGCGCGAACGCTGTTATCGCGTTCCGCTTCGACACCTCCGAGCTGGGCTCGACCTGGACGGAGATCTGCGCGTACGGAACAGCCGTGCGCGCCACTCGCAACGCATGAGGGCCTAGCTGAGTGCTGCACGCATGAGTGGACGGCGTCTCGTGCCCGCACGGCGGCTGCGCCACCCTGGTCGGTACGCGAGCTCCAGGTAGCGCATTGTCACTGGCCCGAGGACGATCTCGTCACCCTCGTGCAGCTCGGCTTCGCTGACTCGGCGGCCGTTGACGAATGTGCCTAGGGCGCTGCGGTCGTCGAGGATCAGGACGCTCTCCGCTCGGCGCACCACGATCGCGTGGTGGCGCGACACGCGCTGGTCCTCCAGCTCGATGTCTGCGGTCAGGCCCCGCCCGATGTGGGTCACCTCGCGGTCGAGCGCCAGCAGCAGCCTCGTGCTGCCGGCCTCCAGGGCAAGGTAGCGACCTGGCCGCGCGAGCTCCTCGCGGACCGCGTGCGACCACGAGCGATGGCTGAGCGCAAGGGCGGGGTGACGCGCGAGGGCGACGGGGGAAGCGGCGTGCTCGACCGTCGCGCTGTCGATCTGCTCTGAGTGAGGGGGGGTTGCGGTGGTCATGGACGCAGTCCACCACCGCGTCCGCAACGAGTGCTGAAGATCAGCGAAGAAATCGCTAAGAGGCGGCGTCGGCGCCTGTGGCCGGGTGTGTGGCCGCTCGCAAGCGGCGATCTTCTAGGGTGGGCCGCATGCAGCCGCGGACGCTCGGGCACACAGGGGTGCAGGTCACGCCGCTATGCCTCGGCGCGATGATGTTCGGCAGCTGGGGCAACCCCGATCACGAGGAGTCGATCCGCATCATCCATCGCGCACTCGACGCGGGGATCAACTTCATCGACACCGCCGACGTGTACTCGCGCGGCGAGTCCGAGGAAATCGTCGGGAAGGCCCTTGCCGGCGGTCGGCGCGAGAACGTCGTGCTCGCGACCAAGGTGCACGGCACGATGGGCGATGACCCGAACGAGTTCGGCAACTCGCGGCGCTGGATCATGCGTGAGATCGACGCGAGCCTGAGGCGCCTGAAAACCGACTGGATCGACCTCTACCAAATCCACCGGCCCGAGCAGGGGACAGACATCGATGAGACGCTCGCTGCGCTCACGGACCTCGTACGCGCCGGCAAGGTGCGCTACATCGGCTCCTCGACCTTCCCCGCAAGTCAGATCGTCGAGGCGCAGTGGGTCGCCGAGCGGCGCGGGCGCGAGCGCTTCGTCTGCGAGCAGCCGCCCTACTCGCTGCTCGCCCGCGGCGTCGAGGCCGACGTGCTGCCGACCTGCCTGCGCCATCACATGGGCGCGATCGTGTGGAGCCCGCTCGGCGGAGGCTGGCTGACCGGTCGCTACCGCAAGGACGCTGAGCTGCCGGACTCACACCGCGCCCAGCGGATCCCGGGTCGCTACGACATGTCGCTCCCCGGCAACCAGCGCAAGCTCGAGGCCGCCGATGCGCTCGCGCAGCTTGCGCAGGAGGCGGGGATCACGTTGATCGAGCTGGCGATCGCGTTCACGATCCGCCATCCGGCCGTCACCGCAGCGATCATCGGGCCCCGCACGATGGAGCATCTCGAGTCCCAGCTCACCGCCGCAGACGTCGAGCTCTCGCAGGAGGTGCTCGACCGGATCGACGAGATCGTGGCGCCCGGCGTGAACCTCAACCACGCCGACGCCGGCTGGCAGAACCCCGCGCTCGAGTCGAGCGCTCGACGGCGCTAGGCAAACGGTCCGCTCGGCAGGTAGGGCTGTAGCGGGCCCGGCTCGCCGCGCACGCAGAGCGCGCCGTAGGAGCTGAGGCTGAGCCCCGCCTTCAGGACGACCTCCACGGCCCAGCGCTGCTCGGCGGTGATCCAGCGGATCGCGGGTCGTTCGGTCTCGCCGGCCAGCTCGAGCGCGTGCCAGAGCAGTGCGCTCGCCGTGGCCTCGTCCCTTGCGGCAAGCATCCACAGCCCGTGGCCGGGCACGACTGCCGCGTAGCCCGCGTCGGCGAGGCGCAGCAGGCGCGCTCCCTCGTCCATCGCATATTGCAGCTCCCGGGTGTGCGGCGCCCCGCGAAGCTCGCGCGAGATCGCCGCGAGCTCGTCCAGGTCCGCCGCTCCAGCTTCGCGGATCGCGCCGCTGGGCCGCGGCAACGCGCGCCGGTCGAGCGCGCCCTCGCTCTGAAGCGTGGGTTTCAGCGAGAAGCCGGCGAGCCCATACAGCCTCAGCGCGCGCGGGTCGTTCGAGCCGACGATCAGGCCCGCGTCGCCGGGTGCAGCCCGGGCGAGCGCGCGTTCGAGCAGGCGCCGGCCGGCGCCCGCGCTCTGCGCGCGCGGGTCGACCGCGAGCAGCGACAGGCACCACAGACGCTCTCGTCGAAGCGCCTGCACCACCCCGATCGTCTGCCCGTCGCGCTCGGCGACGAACGAGCCGCCGGGGTCGCTCATCAAGAGATGCCGCGCCTGGCGGGTCCAGCGTTCGCTCGTGTCGGCCTGCTCGCCGGGGTCCACGTCAAACGCCGCCGCCTTGATCCTCACACTCGCGCCGATGTCGCCAGAGAGCATCGCGCGGATCGCGATCGGTGGGCCCTGCTCGTTGCGCTCTGGTCGGGACATCGCACCGATGATGCCCGCTCGGGCGGCTTCATCGCTGCTCATGTTTAGCCGCCGCGAGAGTCAGGCTGCGAGTAGCGACTCGGCCGGCTCGCGCACGCGATCGCGAATCGCGATCCTGCCGCCCCGCGCGGGGGCCCACACGACCCCTCCGAACGCCCAGTCCTCGGCCGGTGCGTCGGTTCCCAACAGCTCGACCCGCTCGAGCAGCACGCGCAGCACCACGTCCATCTCCATGTGCGCGAAGGTCGCTCCGATGCAGCGGCGGATGCCGCCGCCGAAGGGGATCCAGGAGTACGTGTCGGGCAGCGTGCCCAGGAAACGGTCGGGTTCGAAGCGGTCGGGGTGGGGAAAGAGGTCGGGGTCGTAGTGCGTGAGGCACGCCGCCAGCAGGATCCTTGTGCCCAGCGGAAGCCGGTAGCCGGCCAGCTCGAACGGCTTGCGCACGAAACGGCCCGCGAATGCGATCACCGGTCGCGTGCGCTGCACCTCGCGGATCGTGGCCTCGCGCAGCGCCTTGCCGCCCTCAGCGAGCTCTTGGCGCAGCCGCGCCAGAATCTCTGGATGGCGGCGAAGCCGCTCGACCGCCCAGCTGAGCGTGTGCGCGGTCGTCTCGTGCCCCGCCACCAGCATCGTGACGAGCTCGTCGCGTATCTCCGCATCGCTCATCGCGCTTCCGTCCTCGTGTGTCGCCTGCACCATCAGCGCGAGCACGTCGACGCGCTCCTCGACCGCGGGGTCGGCTCGTGCGATCGCGATCAGCTCGTCGAGAACCTCGTCGATGCGCGAGCGCAGCTTGGTGAACTTCGCCCACGGCGACCACGGACCGTAGTTGCGGCGCATCTCAGGCGCGAGCACGACCCGCGAGCCGAGCGCCGTCCATCGCGGTATGAGCACTTCGAGCGTGTGCAGGCGCTCGCCCTCGGCGCCGAAGACGGCGCGCAGGATCGCGCGCAATGTGATGCGCTGCATGGCGGGTGTCGCCTCGAACTCGGTTCCCTGCGGCCAGCTGGCGATCTCCTCCGCGGCGATCTCGGCGATCATCGGCTCGTAGCTCTTCATGCGCTGGCCCTTGAACGGCGGAAGCAGGAGCTTGCGCTGCTCCATGTGCTGGTCCTCGTCGATTCCCAGCAGCGAGTTCTCGCCCAGGAGTTCGCGCAGCGGGCTTGCTGTGCCCGCGTGCAGCACGGTCGGCTCGGCGCGGAACGTCTGCTTGATCAGATCGGGGTCTGACACGATCACGCTGGGGCCGAGCGCCAGCACCCGTGCTGTGAAGATCGGGCCGTAGCGCCGGCGCGTGCGCTCGAGAAACGGTCGCTGGCGGGTGCGCATCGCAAGCGTCTGTAGCGAGGCGGGGAGCCGAGGGCCGGGCGGAAGCCCGTCGATCGGGCTGGATGGGAGGTCGTTCTCGACGATGCCTGGGGCCAGCGCCATCGGGACGCACCCTACCGGATTTCGACGCAGTGTCAATAGAACAGACAGCGTGTTCACAGACAGCTCGCGCCCGAGTATCATCGCCGAGTGAGCGCAGCGCCCAGCGAGCAGAAGAGCGACCGCCCGGCCCGCGGTAGACGCGCGGCACGCGCCAGCGGCGATGACCGCGAACGAGCGATCATGCAGACGGCCGAGCGGCTGCTTGGGGAGCGTGCGTTGAGCGAGATCTCGGTCGATGACCTTGCCCGCGGCGCCGGCATCTCGCGGCCCGCGTTCTACTTCTATTTTCCCTCGAAGGATGCGGTGATGCTGACGCTGCTCGATCGCATGGTCGAGGAGGCGACGAGCGCGAGGGACGAGGTGTTCGAGCGTGCCAGCGAGCCCGCCGTGGCCCTGCGCGAGACAACTCGCATCTTCTACGAGACCTTCGGCGCGCACCGCGCCGTCGTGCGAGCCGTCGCGGAAATGAGCGCCACGAACGCCGAGGCGCGCGCCTTGTGGTCGCAGGTCATGCAGGGGTGGGTCGAGCACCTGGCCGAGAAAATCGAATCCGAGCGCGAGCGCGGAGCCGCGCCACGAGGTCTGAGTGCACGCAGCCTTGCCACGGCACTCGTGCAGCTGAACGAACGGGTGCTACGCGCGGTGCTCCTCGAGGAGGTGCCCGCGGTCGCCGAGGATGAGCTGATCGACATCCTCAACCACATCTGGCTGAGCGCGATCTACGGTGCCCCCGAGCGCACGAGACGGCCCTGAGCGTCGCTAAAGGGCGACGCCTGCGATGCCGACTACGATTGACATATGAGGCGGAGGTCCTCCCTGGCGCTGGCTGTAGCGCTGATATCGGCGCTCGTCGCGGTTGTTTGCGCGAGCGGCTGCGGCTCGAGCTCATCGACGCTCGACCCGGTGGCGCAGGCCGCCGAAACGACGACGCGCGCCGGCGGCGCGCACATGGCCATGGCGATCAAGCTCACGCTCCGCGGTGGCGGCGCGCTGACGCTGAACGGCACCGGCGCGTTCAACTTCGCCTCGCGGGAAGGCTCGCTGTCGATGTCGATGACGGGCCTTCCGGCGGCCGCGCAGTCGGCGCTCCACGCCGGCGCGCTGCAGATGACCGAGCTCTTCAAGTCCGAGACCGTCTACATGTCCTCGCCGCTGTTCGAAGGCAAGCTGCCAGGGGGAGCGCACTGGGTGAAGCTCGACCTTGCCCGCTTCGGCCAGGCGCTCGGGCTCGACCCGAGCTCTTTCACGAGCGGAGGCTCGAATCCCGCGCAGCTGTTGCAGTACCTCAGCGCCGGCGGCGGATCGCATGTGGTCGGGCACGAAAGCGTGCGGGGTGTCGAGACGACCCACTACGCGGGCAAGCTCGACCTGCTCAAGGCCGCGGAATCCGCGCCCGGCGCGAACCTCACGCGTGTCCGCGAAGCCGTCAAGAAGCTGGTCTCGCAACTTGGCCAGAGCGGCGTCCCGGTCGACGTGTGGGTCGATGGCCACGGTCTGGTCAGGAAGCTCGTAATCGCCTTCGCGATCAAGCAGAACGGACAGCCGCTCAGCTCGAACGTCCAGGTCGAATACTTCGACTTCGGGCCCACGACCACTGTCACGCCGCCCTCGGGCTCCGAAGTGTTCGACATCACAGGCCAGTCTCTGGCGGGCCTTTCGGGCGCGACCGGCTGAGCCTTCGCGACGCGAGCGCGACCGAATGCTCTGACAGGTTGTCGCTCGGATAAGCTCACAGCAGGGGTGGACCACGCGATGTTCCCAATCGTCAATCCGCGCGAGGTGGCGCGATGAACGCCGCGGGCGCTGAGCTGCTCGCCGAGGAGCGGGCGGCGGAGCCTGCAGCGCATGAGCGCTCCGAGGCGGACGGTGTGCGGTGGTGGTCGTTGTCGACGAGCGCGTGGGTCGCCCTGCTGGTGGGCGTGGTCGTGACCGTAGTCCTGTCGCTCACCTCGCTCGCCGTCTACAACCGCAATGAGCGCCGGCTCGTGAACCTGCGCGTTCGCGAGCTCAGCCTCGTACTTTCGGCAGCCGCACCGTCGATCGAGACGCCGCTGACATCGGCAGCCGCACTGGTGAACGCGACCGGCGGAAGTCCCGCGAAGTTCCGTGCCTTCATGACCCCGCTCGTGGGTAAGGGCCGCCAATTCACCTCGGCGTCGCTGTGGAGGCTCGGCGGCGCTTCGCCGGCACCCGAGACGGTCGTGGGCTTGGCCCCTGCACTCGCCGCTGCGCCGGCCACGGCGCAGCAGTTCTTCGCTCGTGCCAGGCGCCCCGGGGTCATGAACCTCACACCCATCCTCGGCTCGAGGACCCCGTCACTCGGCTATGAGGTGACCGTTCCCGGGAACAACGGAGGCCTCGCGGTGTACGCGGAAAGCGCCCTGCCGGCGAACCGGCGCTCGAAACTCGAGGGCAACAGCGCGTTCACGGACCTGAACTACGCGCTCTACCTCGGCCGCTCTCAACGCAACAGCGACCTCCTCGTGACGAGCGTCAAGACTCCACCGCTCCAAGGGCGCAAAGCGGTAGACAGCGTGCCCTTCGGGGCGGCCAGGCTGACCGTTGTGGTAGCGCCGAAGGGGTCGCTCGGCGGTACGTTTTTCATGGATCTGCCGTGGATCATCCTCGGCCTCGGCCTCGCCGTTGCGCTGGCCGCGGCGCTCCTGACAGAGCGCCTCGCGCGAGGCCGCAAACGCGCCGAGCAGCTCGCCGGCGTGCTCGACCGCGTGGCGGGGGAAAACCGACGCATGTACACCGAGCAACGCAGCATCGCGCAGACGCTCCAGCACGCTCTGCTGCCCGACACACTGCCGATGCTCAAGGGGCTCAACCTCGACGCGCTGTACGTTCCGGCGGCATCCGGTGTCGACGTGGGCGGGGACTGGTATGACATCGTGGCAATCGACGACAAGCACGTGCTGATGGTGATCGGCGACGTGTCCGGCCATGGCCTCAGAGCCGCCACGACGATGGCCATGGTGCGGCACGCGACGCTCGCATATGTCGCGCAGGACCACCAGCCGGCGAGCGTCCTGGCGAGGCTCTCCGAATTCGTCAATCGCACGAAGCACGACTACTTCGCGACCGTGCTCTGCGCCTTCATCGATGTCGAGGATCATCGCCTCACGCTTGCGAGCGCGGGTCACATGGCGCCGTTGCTGCTGGACGGCAACGGAGGTGAGTTCGTGGACATGCAGACAGACGCGCCGATCGGCGTGCCGTGGGCGGGGAGCTTTCGCGAGACGACGGTCTCTATGCCGCCGAACGCTACGTTGATAGCCTTCACCGACGGTCTCGTCGAGCGTCGGGGCGAGCCCCTTGATGTGGGCTTGGCACGGCTGCGAAACCTTGCGAGCGGACAGTCGCGCGCGCTTGACGAGTTGCTGGCGAAGCTTGCGCACGACCTGGCCTCCGGGGAAGTGCACGACGACACTGCGATGGTGGGGATCCAATGGCAGAGCTAGACGGCGATCGTCCTGCGGAGGCTGTCATACAGACGGGATCGGATCCGGGCGGGGTGCCGGTCCTAACGGTCTCGGGCGAGCTCGACATGTCAAACGCCGACACGCTGGAGGCGGCTGTGGCGGCGATCGCGGCGAGGGGACCCGATCAACTCGTCTTTGACCTGAGCGATCTTCGCTTCATGGACAGCGCCGGCATCGCAATTCTGATCGGCGCGAGCGCCCAGGTGAAATCGGTTCGGCTGAGAGCGCCTTCGCTCGCCGTGCGCCGCGTTGTGGAACTCAGCGGCCTCTCCGAGGTCCTGCCGATCGAACCATGACAAAACGACGACACTTCGAATGCCGGCCGGAGTCGGTGACAGCGGCACGCCGCTGGGTGCGCCACGTCCTGCGCGATCGCTCGCCGGAGATGGTGGAGGCGGCCGAGCTCATGACCTCGGAGCTCGCTACCAACTGCGTTCGCCATGCTCGCACCGATTTCGAGCTCTCGATTCGGGCTGCGGGGGAGATCCGCATCGAGGTGCGCGACAAGGGAACCGGGCGGCCCACGGTCCTCTCGCCCGCTCCCGAGGAGCCTTCGGGGCGCGGGCTGCGCATCATTGACGCGATGTCAGACGAATGGGGCGTGATACCCGGCTCCGACGGAAAGGCGGTGTGGTTCACGATCCTCGCGCCCGAGGCGCAGGGTGAGCCGGCGGCGCGCGCTCGCTCGCGCTCTGCGCAGACCGGTGAGCAGGAGTCTGCGCGCCCGCCGCTGCTGAGCTTCCGGCGTTGGCGGCTCACGGCAAGAGAGAGCTAAGGTACCCCTTCTCAAGCGATCAGAGAGGGGGGCGCGGGTGCGACCGCTCAGCACGGCAAGGCGATGCCTGCTCGGTGTGCTCGCGGGCGGCGCGCTGGCAATCTGGCTCGCCCCGGTCAGCGTGCCTGCGCGCGCTGCGTCACCGGCGCCACGCTGCTTCGGAGCGGCGGCGCGCGACTCGCTGCACCCGTGCAGCAACCCGAGCCTGAAGCTCGCGGTAATCCCCACCCCGAGCGATGCGCTGCTGACGCCGAACGCCTTCTGCGACCCGCTCGGGTTCCGCGGGCTGAACATCTGCGCATTCGGTGTGAACTCGTCTCAGGCGAGCGGCTCGGTGGCGCTCGTCGGCAACAGCCACGCCGGTCACTGGCGAGCCGCACTCGCCGTTGCCGCGCGCGCCATGAACTGGCAGGGCATCTCGATCACGCGTTCGAGCTGTCCATTCACGAGCGCAACCTCAGATCTCGCAGAACCCGAGCGTGCGAGATGCGTGAGGTGGCGCAGGGGCGTGCTTGCGTGGTTCCGATCGCACCCCGAAGTGAAGACGGTCTTCACCACCAACCAGCCAAGCGTCCCGTGGGTGCCTCCCGGCGGCAATCCGCTGGCGGCGCAGATCGCTGGCTACAAGACGATCTGGGCCGAGCTGCCGCCGAGCGTCGAGCACATCGTGGTGATTCGCGATAACCCCTACACCAGCAGCAACGTCCTCACGTGCGTGGGAGACGCGATCTCCAGACGCCAGGACGCAGGGCTGAAGTGCGCGGAGCCCCGCAGCCAGGCGCTCAAAACCGACCCCGCGGTGATCGCTGCGCAGGAGCTCGATTCTCCACGCGTCCAGGTGATCGACATGACCCGTTACTTCTGCGACTCAGAACTCTGTTACCCGGTGATCGGCGGAGCGCTCGTGTACCGCGACGCCGATCACCTGACGCGCGTCTTTGCCGCCACGCTCGGCCCCTATCTGCTCCAAGAAGTGCGAAGGCTCGACGGATCGTGGCAGGGGTCGGTGGGAAGCCCGGTCGCGGCGAACGCCCCCAGCCCCAACCCGGCCGGTTCAGCAGGCGGCCCGTGAGCGTGCGCGGCGAGCGGCCGTGGCGGCCGACACCGCTGCAGGATGCTCGCGCCTGCGGCGCCGCTCAGCGGCATACGCCGTAGCGAAGGTGAACAACACCACTTCGGAAGCGGCGCTCGGCCAAGAGCTCGAGCCGGGCGCGAACGTGGTCGGGCAGCGCGCGCTTGCCGCCACCCACGACGACCGGGGTTAGGAGCAGGTGGCACTCGTCGAGCACTCCTGCGGCAAGCGCCTGGCCGGCGAGTGCGGCACCGCCAACTGTTATGTCGTGGGCCGAAGAGGCCTTGAGCCGCGTGATCGCGGCGGGGTCGAAGTCGTGCTCGATCCGCGTCCGCCGGCTCGACGGCGTCTTTAGCGTCCGTGAGTACACGATCTTCTCGGCCGCCCGCCAAATCTCCGCGAAGTCCCGGGTCACCGCGAGTTGAGCGTCGTCCGTGCTCACCGTCTCCCAGAACACCATCGTCTCGTACATCCGGCGCCCGTACAGGTAGGTCCCGATCGGCCGCTCGAGGTCGTTGACGAACGCGTGCACCTCCTCATCGGGTGCCGCCCAGTCGAACTTTCCCTGCTCGTCCTCGACGTATCCGTCAACTGATGCAATCGCCGAGTAGATCAGCTTGGCCATCGCAACCTCCTTTGTCGTTGGGCGCCGTTGACCACCGGTCAGGGCGCGGCCGGCCGTACACGCTACGACCGCCGTCACGAGCCAATCTCATCGGTCGCGTCGCCGCCCGGGGGACGGGCAGCTTCTCTGTGGACGCGCGGGATGACGCCCCGGCGAACGGAGCGTCATCCCGGTCTCGCGTCAGGACTGCGGCGCTACGGCAGGTCGGTTCCAGCGCCCGCGCAGTAGCCGGTCCCGGCTGCGGCTTCGTTGCTCCACAGCGACTGGACCGCAAAGGTCGTGCCCTGGTTGCCCTTGATGTCGCCCATGGCGCCGGGAATCGGCGTCACGTTCGGCTGTCCGGGCAGCCCACCGACGAGCGGCTCGCCGACCCATGCGCACTTGTCGCCATTCTCGTTGGCGTCGATGGTGTCGTACCAGCCGCCGAGGTTCGTGGTGCTCGTGCCGCTGCCGAGGATGTCCTCGGCGCCGGGGTCGGTGATCGTCTCCTCGATCTCGTGCCCGAGCACGATCGAGACCCCGTCGAGCTTGCCTGCGGGATCGCTGTTGACGGCGTTCACGCCACAATCGTTGACCGATTCTTCCCCGACCGTGGTCTTCGAGTCGATCGCGAGGACGTAGGGCATGTTCGTGTAGGAGATGTTCGGCGCGATCCCGTTGTAGATGCCTCCCTCGACACCCGGCTGGGTGTAGTCGTGGAAGGCGCAGTAACCGCTTTCGTACGCGTTCGGATCGCTGAAGTCCTGTGGCTGGGCGATCACGAAGTCGGCATTTGCGAGATCGGTCACGTGGAAATGCTTGGCCGCGCGGGCAGCCTCGGCGGCCAGGTCCGTGTACGTGTTACCGGGGCCCGGCGGGTTGCTCGAGGATGTTCCTGACAGGTTCGCGTCTTCATTGGCGTTGTCGACCCAGAGCCCGGCCAGGACGTTGGTCGGGTTCGTGATGTGTTCGGTCTGTCCGCCGGCGCCGGTCTGGAAGAACTGAGTGCTCACGGCGGCCCATTCCGTCCCGCCGAGCTGGTTCACGAAATCGGCCATCCGCGCACCTGCGCCGTCCGGATCGCATTTCAGCCGAGCGCTCAGAGCGCCCTCTTTGAGCACCTCGGTCTTGCATTTCGCGCCTGCCGGAAATGCCCCGGGCTCTCCCCAGCCGAGGTAAACGAGATAAACCTTCGGCGTGACCTGCACGTGACCACCCCAGTAGGCCATGTTCCCCGGATACGGAAGCGTCGTCGCGGGCGCCTCCGGGAGGCCGCAATTGGAGAACGGCGCCGGCAGCATTCCGCTCTCGGGACATGGCGGAGCGGGAGGATTGATCGCCTCGTGCGCTGCCACGATCGCCTGCTCCTGAGCGATCTCGTTTGACAACGTCGGCATCTTGATCGGGTTTGCAGACGCCGCCGCCGAACCGACCAGGCAGCCGACGAGGGCGATAACCACCGACACGGCGCGTACACGGCCGTAGGACATAGACTTCCCCCTAGCTGGGATGTGATTGACCTGACGCGCCCAGCAGCTCGAGCTGACGATGATCACGCTCCTTACCCCGCTGCCCGAGGCGCTCCCGCTTGATACCCAGCTGTGATGGCGCTAAACGTGAGCCCGCGGCCACGTCGCGAAACCAACTACCGGCGTGCGGGGTCGCTGATCCGCCCCTAGGGCTCGGAGCATCGGCAGGGTAGGGTCTGAGTCATGACCGAGAACGGCCACTTCACGGCCGAGCAGGCCCGCCTCGCGGGCGAGCGCATCGGCATCGATTGGACGGGCTCTCCGTTCGACGTCGAGCAGTTCCGGATGGGCATGGACGTCGAGCTCGAGCATGGCACGCGCGATCTCGCCACGAACGTGACCGACGATGATGTGAGCGTGACGGCCAAGATCGCACGTGCGCACCTGAACGAGTTTCCCGACTACTACACCCGGCTCGCCGTCATGGAGGCGGAGGCCGAGGCGTTCTGGGCCGCGCGGCGCAGCTAGCCGAGCTGCCGGCGCCTGCGACGCACGTGAACGCGCTCTCCAGCAGCGCCGCTGCTCCGTCGATACGAGTGGCTAAGGTGGTGTGACGAGTCGACGAGGAGCACCGATGCGGCCCTCCGAGCGTGAGATCATGGAAGTCGGCAGCGAGCTGGTGGCCAACCTCGCGCCCGCCACGCACAGCCCGCTGAGGGCCGCCGACGAGCGCGCGATCGACCTCACCTCGCACGACGCCTCGCTGCGCGCAGCCCTGTTTCGCTTCGTCGACGTCGTTCCGGCCTGCCGCTCACTCGATGATCTGGCAAGTCATCTCGTCGGCTTTCTGGGCGAGCTCGAGCATCGTGGCGTCCCGATCGACGTCGCCCTGAAAATGGGCAACACCCGCGCCGGGCGGGCAGCTCTCGGCTCGGCTGCGGCGGCAGGGGTCCATCACGTGGCCCACCGCTTCATCGCCGCCGAGAACCCGCACGAGGCCGCAGGGATCCTGCAGGCGCTGTGGCGCCGCGACGTCGCCACCTCGGTGGACCTGCTCGGCGAGGCGACGGTGACGGCGGCCGAGGCCGACCGCTATGCGACCCGTTGCGGGCAGGCGCTGGAGGTGCTCGCCGAGACCTACGCGAAGCTGCCAAGCCGGCCAGCGCTGGAAGCTGACTCGCTCGGGCCGGTGCCGCGAGCGAACCTGTCGGTCAAGGTCTCGGCGCTCACGCCGCTGCTGCGTCCGGAGGCGCCCGAGCTCGGCCAGCGCGATGCGGCGCCGCGGCTGCTCGGGCTGCTGCGCAAGGCGAAGGAGTGCGACGCCCACCTGCACGTGGACATGGAGTCCTTCGACTCTCGTGAGGCGGTCACCGAGCTGGTCCTCTCGCTCCTGTCCAAACCCGAGTTCAGCGAGGGTCCCAGCGTTGGTCTCGTGCTGCAGGCGTACCTGCGCGACTCGCCCGAGCTGTGGGAGCGCATCTTCGCGTGGGCCAGATCGGCAAACCGCGCACGGCCGCTCGTGGTCCGCCTCGTCAAGGGCGCCTACTGGGATCACGAGGTCGTGCAGGCACGACAGCACGGGTGGAGCTCGCCGGTGTTCGAGGACAAGCACGAATGCGACCGCAACTTCGAGGCGCTCACGCTCGCGCTGCTTGAGGGCCGGCCTCACGTGCGCCCCGCGATCGCGAGCCACAACATACGCAGCGTGGCCCACGCGATCGTCGCCGACCGCGAGCTCGGCGCGGAGCCGCACGACCTCGAGTTCCAGGTGTTGCGTGGCCTCGGCGACGAACTCCAGCAGGCGCTCGTGCGAACCGGGCAGCGGGTGCGTACCTACTGCCCCGTTGGGGACCTCGTCGCCGGCATGGCCTACCTCGTGCGTCGGCTACTCGAGAACACCTCCAACGAGAGCTTTCTCGCCGAGCAGGCGCGCGGTCTGCCGCTCGAGGAGCTACTGGCAGCGCCGTGAGCCTGGCGCCGTTCGCGAATGAGCCACTGCTCGAGCTGCGTCAGCGCTCCGTGCGCGAGGCGCTGCTCGCGGCCATGTCAGCGCTCGAGGCAAAGCTGCCGCTGAGCGTGCAGACGCTGATCGGAGATGACCGGCAGGCCGGCGATGAGCTGCTCTCGATCGACCCCGGCGATCAGGATCGGGTGGTGGCACGTGCGCCCACGGCGAGCCCCGGCGACGTGCGGCGCGCGCTCGAGCTGGCGCACGAGTCCGCGCCTGCCTGGGCGGCGCTGCCGGCCGGCGAGCGCGCGGGCGCCCTGCTGAACGCCGCAACGTGGATGCGCAGACGCCGCCACGAGCTGGCGGCCCTGTGCGTGCGCGAGTGCGCGAAGCCCTGGGCGGAGGCGGACGCGGACGTGGCCGAGGCGATCGACTTCCTGGAGTACTACGCGCGCGCTGCGATCGCGCTCGGTCAGGGGCGCGAGCTGTTGCAGGTGCAGGGCGAGCGCAACCTGCTGCGCTACGCGCCGCGCGGCGTTTGCGCGGTGATCGCCCCGTGGAACTTCCCTCTGGCGATTCCCACGGGCATGCTGAGCGCCGCGCTCGTCACCGGCAACGCCGGTGTGCTCAAGCCGGCCGAGCAGTCGCCCGCGTGCGGCGCGATGGTCGTCGAGGCTTTGCGCGCCGGCGGTGTGCCTGCTGGCGTGGTGGCGCTCTTGCCCGGCGAGGGCGACGTGGGCGCGGCGCTCGTGCGCGACTCGCTCGTGCAGACGATCGCGTTCACGGGGAGCTCGGCTGTTGGGGCCGAGATCCTCGCCGCGGCCGCCAAGATCGGCGAAGGGCAGTCGTACGTCAAGCGGGTCATCGCCGAGATGGGCGGCAAGAATTGCGTGATCCTCGACAGCGACGCGGACCTCGACGAGGCCGTCCCCGCGATCATGCGCTCGGCGTTCGCCTACGCGGGTCAGAAGTGCTCCGCTGCGGCGCGCGTGCTCGCGCATGAGGCGATCTCGGAGGTCGCGCTCGAACGACTGGCAGGGGCGCTCGACACACTCCAGGTCGGCCAGGCGGACACGTTCGGCGTCGACCTCGGCCCGGTCATCGATCGCGAGGCGCAGAGGCGGGTGGGCCGCTATCTGGATATCGCCGAACAGCACGGCGAGGTGGTCGCCCAGCGCATCGACGTGCTGGGAGCCGAGGGCTGCTTCTGCCCGCCCACGCTCGTGAGCGCCCTGGCGCAGGACTCGCCACTGCTCAGCGAGGAGATCTTCGGCCCTGTGCTCTCGCTCGAGACGGTGAGTGACGTCGAGGAGGCGCTCGAGCGCATGGAACGCTTGCCCTACGCGCTCACCGCCGGGGTGTTCTGCCGCAACCCGCGCACCGTCGCACGCGTGGCCGCACGCTGCCCCGCCGGCAACCTGTACGTCAACCGCCACATAACGGGGGCGATGGTGGGTCGCCAGCCCTTCGGCGGCAACCGCCTGTCGGGCGTGGGAGCCAAAGCAGGGGGCCCCGACTACCTGCTCGAGTTCGTGGACGGCCGCGTGCTCAGCGAGAACGTGGTGCGCCACGGGCTCGTCGTGTGAGCGTGAGCAACCGCCGGCCGGTGAGCCGCTGCCGAGGCATCCGCAGACGGCGGTACTGGATCGCCTAGGCATTGGCGGGCAGGGCGGCCCGCACCAGGCGATCCGTGGCAGCACCGAGTACTCTGCGCGACAGGAGGTATGGCGTTCGATCTGGTCATCGACGTTGAGAACACGCCGGGCGCGCTCGCCCGGGTGGCGACGGCGGTCAGCGATGCGGGCGTGAACCTGGCAGCCGCCACATGCATTGGCTCGGGCGAACGTGCGGAGCTGCACATCCTCGTCCCGCATCCTGAGGCGGCGAGGCATTCGCTGGCGACCGCGCAGCTGGCGGTCACGCGCGAACGCGAGGTAGCGGTGGTCGACGTCGAGGACAACCCCGGGGTGCTGGCGGACCTCGCCCGCAAGGTCGCCAAGGCGGGCGTGAACCTGGATCTCGTGTACATCGCCACGCGCAACCGGGTCGTGTTCGGAGCCCCCGACCTGGCTGCGTTGCGGGCTGCTCTCGACGGCTCGCACTGAGCTCGCGATGAAGCCGGCGGAGGTGGACACGTTCGACCTGGTCGTGATCGGCTCGGGCCCGGCCGGCGAGAAGGGCGCCAACCAGGCCGCCTACTACGGGCACCGCGTGGCGCTGGTCGAGCGCCGCCCGGACCCTGGGGGAGCCGCGATCGCGGTCTCCGGCGTGCCGGTGAAGGCGCTGAGGGACACGGCCGTCTACCTGACCGGCGGGCCGCGTCGCGACGTCTTCGGGATCGGCATCAGCCTTGCACCCGACCTCGTGATGAATCGCCTGCGGGCGCATGTGATCGAGGTCGTGACGACGATGACCACGGCGGTCCGCGAGAACCTCACGCGCCACGGCGTGGAGCTGGTGAACGGCGAGGCGAGCCTCGGCCCGGAGCAGACCGTGATCGTCCGCACCGAGGATGGCGGCGAGCGGACGCTGCACGCGCGCGTGATCCTGCTAGCCACCGGCTCGCGCCCGTACCACCCGCCGGGGCTGCCCTTCGAGGACCCGGACGTCCACGACTCAGAGACGATTCTTTCGATGGAGGAGCTGCCCGAGCGGCTCATGGTCGTCGGAGGCGGACCGGTCGGATCGGAGTACGCCTCCATCTTCGCGGCCCTCGGTGTGGAGGTCACGCTGGTCGACCGCGGGCCGCGGTTGCTGCCGATCCTCGACAGCGAGATCTCCGAGGCGCTCGCGCAGAGCCTGCGGCGCTCGAAAGCACGGCTGATGCTCGGCGCACAGGTCGAATCGGTCGAGCGCGACGCCGAGGGGCTGCTTGTGCGTGTCGACGGAGAGGATCTGCGCCCGCAGCTGGTGCTCCACGCGGTCGGTCGCACCGGAAACGTGGAGGAGCTGCGACTGGACGAGGCCGGTGTGCAGACGGACGAGCGAGGACGCGTGCGCGTGGACGCGAACTTCATGACCACCGCGCAAGACATCTACGCCGCCGGGGACATCACCGGGCCGCCGGGACTCGCATCGGTCGCCATGGAGCAGGCGCGGGTTGCGATGTGCCGTGCGTTTGAGATCCACTACAAGGAGGCGCTTGACGCTGTCATCCCGAGCGGCATCTACACGCTTCCGGAGGCCGCCGTGGTGGGCCTGACCGAGGAGGCCGCCCGCGCGAGCGGCGAGGAGATCGGTACGGGCCGGACGTTCTTCGAGGCCAATGCGCGCGCGCGGATCTCTGGTTCCACCGAGGGCCTGTTGAAGCTGGTGTTCCGCGCCTCAGACCGGCGGCTGCTGGGCGCGCACATCCTGGGCGAGGAGGCGACCGAGCTGATCCACATTGCCCAGGCGGTGCTTCACAAAGGTGGCGCGATCGATGAGTTCATCGACACCACATACAACTTCCCGACCCGGGCCGACGCGTACAAGTACGCCGCCTACGACGGGCTTCCGCCGCGGGCCACGACGCTCGGAACCTAAGCGGCTCGCACACGCGTCCTCGTGCTGGTGGCTGGCGCGGCGAGGCCGCCGAGGCCGTGTCAGGCTGGCGATATGAGCGACGCGAGTTCTTCTGATCAGCACCTGCCGACGAAGGCCGGTCCGGTTCCGGACCGGTTGACGATCTGGCCGATGGATGACGGCCGGTATGGGCTTGACGCGACCTTTCAGGGCGGAACCGGCTTTGAACGTGCGCAGCGCCATCGCGCGCAGCTCGAACAGGATGGTGTGCCGCATTCCTTTCGACAGGAGCTCGATGGGGCGTGGACGCTGCGGTTCGGGCCACTCCCGGCCGCCGACATCGCCCGTGCGCTCGGCGCGTTCGTCTACTAACGGCGGCCAGCCGCGGGGATCAGGTGCTCGAGGACTCGAGTTTGACCTTGACGCTTTTGTAGCCCATCACAAGGGTGAGCGCGGCAACGAGCGCAAAGATCGCCATCACGGACAGCGAGATCAGGGTGGTCTCGGACGGTTGCGATCGCGTACCGACAGCAATCAGGCTGCAGATGCAGCCGACCATGATCAGGGCGAACGCACCGGCGGACCAGCATCGCACGGTGCCGTTGAGCATGACTGCTTCGCTCAGTTCCACGTTGACGCCCGGCAGAGCGCTCGCGACAGCCTGACTGGCAGCGTTGGCTTGAGCCGCCGGACCGGCGCCCGGCGCGGCGGCAAGCGCGTTGGCGATGAGCGGCTCCGCTTGATCGGTCGTGAGGGTGCTGTGCGCGGCCACGTGGTCAGACAGCGCGGGAGTCGGGTCAGCGCCGGCTCCGTTGATCACGGCCTTGAGTGCGGCGGGGCGGAGCTCGGGAGTCAAGGCTGTGGTGAACGTCGTGAACAGATCTTTGTAGCGGTCGCTAGCGTTTTCAGTCAGGGTCATGTCAGCCTCCTGTCCGCCGTGCAGAGATGTGGGGCGCCTGGAGAGCCGCTCCCGCGCGGGGATCCCCCGAGCACCCGATGGCGAGCGTACGTATGTGCCCGCGGTGGGTCCATCCAATGTTGGATCTCAGAGGCGATGAGGAGGGGGGCGCGACTAGTATCGCCGGGATGCCCGCGAACCTTCTAGCGCGCGTGGCGCTGTTGCTTGCGGTCGCCGGCGGCGGGACGCTTGGCGGCCCATCTGCCCAGGCACGGGCTGCATCCGCTGACGTCGCCTCCACCCACACCTACATTCAGGCCAGCTACGCGCTCGCGCGAGCGAGCGTCGCACGGATCCCGCTCGTCGAGCACAAGGCAAGGCAGCTGATCAGGACGCTCGCGCAACAGTGTCCGAAGGCTGGCGCCGGCGGACCGCAGAATGAAGCCTCCCAGCCAATGAGCTATGAGGTCGCGGTCGCGCTGTGGGCGCTCGAGTACCGGGCAGCCGCCGGTCCGATCCGCGCGTTCGTCCATGCGATCGAGCCGCTTCATTGGACGAGCCCGACGACTGCACGCATCGCGCGCCGCTACGCGCACGACCTGAGCACGCTCGCAGCGCTCTCGGTGCCGCCGCTGTGCGAAGACGCGCGGGCATGGAAGCAGAGCGGCTTTCAGGTGATCCCGAGCGGCGCATTGAGCCTCGTGCGTCGCGTCGAAGCGATCGAACCGCAACCGATCCCGCCGGGACGGCTCGCGCCTTATGAGCGCGCCGGCGACGCGAGCCTGCTGCAGCAGGTGCTCCATCTCGAACGAAGGCTCACCGAAGAGGAATTCATCGTCGGCCAGACCGACTGGCTCGACGCAGTTGACACCCTCGGGCTCAGCCAATAGTCGGCGCAAGCCGACATGAGCCCCGGCGGCTGAATGATCGTCTCGCCGCGGAGGCCGTGCATTGATGCCTCGGCTGACGCGGGAGGGTTGCTAGAGGAAGACCGCGCGACCTTGACCCTCGTAGAACAGCTGTGCGTCGGCTGGTGCGAGCTTCTCCAGTTCGTCGCCGAGCTTGTGCGCGGCGGCGCGGTCGTCGGCGAAAACGAAGACGAAGGACTCCGCTTGGTGGACGTCATATCCGTCAGCGGCGAGTTCGGCGGCGAACCTCTTGGCCGCGTGGCGGTCGGCCAGCTCGAAGTGCACCTGTACGCGGTCGGAGGCGGCCTCTGACCCCCACGGACCCTTGCCGTGGTGCTCGCTCACCAGGCCGGCGTCCCGTGCGGGCGGCGCTGGAAGCTCGGCGTGCTCCCATTCGCCGGGCTGTCCCGATCGATGTTCGGCCTGCTCTTCGACCTGAACGCCCTCGAGCTCGATCGTGCTCGCCACGATCTCCTGGGCTCGAGATAGCGCGCCAGCGGACGCTGCAGTGATACGCAACCACTCCTCGTCATGCTCGACAACGACTCCGTCCTTGAGCCGGCTGGCGGCGAGCGCAGCGGAACCGTGGGTTTTCAGGGCCGAAAAGATGCTGTGAGCGTGCCGTCGGGACTCGAACTTGACAGTCAGACGCCAGGCGAGGTCATCTTGCGACATCACAGCGCTCTAGCTTCGCATCTCCGACCCAGGCCGTGGCGTAGCGCGGGAAGGCAAACGCTTCCGTTCGCGCCGTTCCCAGCGACGCGCTCTCAGTTCGCTATCGGCCCTCCCGTGCTGAGCGGCTTGGACGCTGACGCGATCTGTGCTCGGAGCGCCTTGAGCGCCGCCACGTAGATCTCCGAGAACGTTGGGAAGGGCTGGATCGTGTCGGCCAGAATGTCGAGTGGGAGGTGGGCGCGGATCGCGAGCGTGGCCTGCTGCAGCCACTCGCCTGCCTCGGGGCCGAGCGCGTAGGCGCCCGTCAGCCGCTCGCCGTCGCTGAGCAGCGTGAGGAATCCGTTCTGCTCGGCGTACGCGCGCGTGTAGGTTGCTGTCTTTGCCACCGCCGACACCGGGACCATGGCGCTGAAACGGCCCGCGGAAGCGCCCACCGCCGCCGCCTGGGGGTCCGTGTAGACGACGCGCGGAACGGCCTCGTAGTTGGCCTTGCGCGGATCGCCGAGGATGTTCGCGGCGACCACCTCGCCCTGGTACTTGCCGACATGGGTCAGCGGCCAGAGGCCATTGACGTCGCCGATCGCCCACAGATTCTCCGCCGCGCGCAGGTGCGCGTCGACTGGAACTCCGCGCGCGTCGGTCTCGACCCCGACGGTCTCAAGGCCGACCCCGCGCACCCGCGGACGCCGACCGGTGGCGATGAGCAACCGGTCTCCGCACAGCTCGCGCCCGTCGTCGAACTCGAGCACGTAGTCCTCGGCCTCGCGTCGCGCGGCGGTCGCGTTCGCAGACAGGACCAGCTGGATACCCTCCTTGCGTAGAGCCTCGCCAAGCGCCTCGCCCAGCGGCGCCGGCTCACGCCCGAGCACGTGCTCGCCCATCTCGATGACCACCGCCCCGCCGCCGAGCCGACTGACGGCCTGCGCCATCTCCACCCCCACCGGCCCGCCGCCCAGGATGAGCAGGTGGCGCGGAACGGTGTTCATGGACGTCGCCTCGCGGCTCGTCCAGACGCCGTCAAGCTCGTGCAAGCCCGGAACGGGGGGCAGAACCGGATCAGCGCCGTTCGCGAGGACCACGTGGTCCGCGGTATGGCGCACGCCATCGACCTCGACGACGCCGGGGCCGGCGAGACGCCCGCTCCCGCGCAGCAGGTCGATGCCCTGGTCTGCCAGCCAGCGCTCCTGTCCGGCGTCCGAATAGTCGGAGACCATGAAGTCACGCCAGGCAAGCGCGGCCTCGACATCGACCTCGGCGCTGGCTGCGGCCTCGAGCGCCCCACGGACGGCCTCGCCCGGCCGCAACAGCGTCTTCGACGGCACGCAGGCCCAGTAGGAGCACTCGCCTCCCACGAGTTCGCGCTCCACCACGGCCACGCGCAGGCCTCCCTCGGCCAGAGCTCCCGCGCAATGCTCGCCCGGCGAGCCGCCGCCGAGCACGATCACGTCATAGTCGCTACTCATGTCGGAAGCTCCTCGCCGGCGCGCTCACGCACCATGTACAGCGCATACCAGTCCGGCCAGTTGGGGTCCGCCTGGCCAGTCCGCTCCTCATGTTTGCCGTGCGCCTCGGCTGCCCGCCTGAGCGCGTCCGCGAGATCATCAACGGACTCGTACGTGGTGGCCATCGGCCTCTCCTTTCAGCGACCCGGCAGCCGGGTCGTGATCTCCTGGAGCAACCAGCCGTTGCCATCCGGATCGCTGAAGGCAGCAAACGAGCCGTAGGTAGTGTGCTCCGGCGACGGTCCGGGCACGCGCCCGGAATCATGGAATCGAGCCCCCGGCGCTCCCTCGTGAAACGTCCCGCTCACCCCCACACCGTGCGCGAGGAGCTCCTCACGCGCAGCGTCGATGTCGGGGACGATCAGATACAGACTCTGGACCGATCCGGGCACAGCCGAGGTGATGTGCGTGCCGAATTGGATCGAGCACCCCGAGCCCGGAGGCGTGATCTGCACGAGGCGGAAGTCCTCCCCGCGCGCGATGTCGGCGTCGAGCCTCCAGCCGAGGCCCGTGTAGAAGTCCTTCGCACGATCGATATCCGAGACCGGGAGGATGACGACCTCGAGCCTCAGCTCTCCCGCTTTCACCTGGGTGGCGCCCACCGTGCTATCGCTGCTCACGTCGACGCTGCTCATTGCATTTCCCTCCGTTCCTGGCGCCGCGAGTCGGCGGCGCGTACTTGCCGAGCCGCGGAGCGCGACGGAGCGACGGCGGGAAGTCCGACGCTGCGGTCCTGCGCTGCGGAATGATCGGCACTGGCCCCTTTCCCCGGTAGCGCCCCCGGCGTCTTCGACCGAGGACGCTCCCGTCGGGTCGGCACTACTCTCGTTGTGATCCGAGTCGAAGTCAAGCGCGGTGTTCTTCACACACCTGTGGGCCTCGCGGTTTAGAACGCGAGCACATGGGTATATACCGGCGCGATCCAGTTGGCGCCGGCCCAAGCGACCGGGCCTGGGCGGGGGACCGAGCTTCTGCGCGTGCGCGCGGGATGGGGGAAAGATGCTGTCTGCTAGTCGAACGAGCGGTGATCGTAGGGGCGTAAACTACGCGGGAGAAGCCCGACGCCGGGCGGCTGGGTGTGAGCTTCGGCGTTGTGCGCGGATAGGTGTGATCTCTACACTCGCGGCGCTCGCTGTCTGGCTGGTGACGGCCGCGAGCGCGTTTGCCTTCAGCGCGCAGGGGAGCGTGGAGCAGGTGTACGTCACCGGCCTGGCCCCGAATGCCGAAGCGTCTCTGCTGAACTCGGGCGGCGCGACCGTGTCCACGCAGGACGCGGACTCGCTCGGTGGTCTGCTGTTCCGGAAGGTGACGCCGCGAGGCGGCTACCGCGTTCGCGTGGTCTCGACGGGTGAAACGTCGGCCCCGATCACCGTCCACTCGGCTGTCTCGAAACCGTGGGATCCCAGCATCTACGGACAGTCGATTCCCGACAACGGCTACACGTACCTGACGACGCGTGACGGCACCCAGCTGTCGATCGACGTGCACCCGCCGAGCAGTCCGGCGGGCGAGCCCGGTCTGCCGTCGGAATTTCACCTTCCGACCCTTCCGATACCGGGTGTGCCAACGCCGAGCTACACGCCGCCGTACCCGACGCTGATCGAGTACTCGGGCTACGGGTATGCCAACCCAAAGGGCCCGGAAAACGGCATCGCCGTGGTCGCCAACCTGATGGGCTTCGCGGTGGTCGACGTGAACATGCGAGGGACCGGCTGCTCGGGTGGCGCGTTCGACTTCTTTGAACCACTGCAGAACCTCGATGGCTACGACGTGATCGAAACGATCGCGCACCAGCCGTGGGTGCTCGGAAACAAGGTGGGGATGCTCGGCATCTCATACGGCGGCATCAGCCAGCTCTTCACGGCGCAGACGCGGCCGGAAGGCCTCGAGGCGATCGCGCCGCTGTCGGTGATCGACTCGACGGCCACGACGCTCGAGCCCGGCGGCATCCTCAACACCGGCTTCGCGGTGGCCTGGGCCGAACAGCGCCAGCAGAACGCCGAACCGGCCGGCCCGGGCCACGGCCAGGCGTGGGCATACGAACGGATCCAGGAAGGCGATCAGACGTGCGCGGCCAACCAGGCGCTGCACGGCGAGGCGGCCAACCTGATGCAGAAGATCAAGGAAAACGCCACCTACAACCCATCGGTGGCCGATCCACTGGACCCGGTCACGTTCGTTCACAAGATCGACGTGCCGACGTTCATGGCCTGCCAATGGGAGGACGAGCAGACCGGCGGCCATTGCGCGGATCTGGCTCAGCACCTCACCGGCACGAAAAAGAAGTGGTTCACGTTCACCAACGGCGCCCATGTCGACTCGCTCGATCCGTATACGTACGACCGGCTGTACGACTTCTTGGAGCTGTACGTGGCACACCAAGCTCCAATCGTTAACTCGGCGGTGGTCGATGCCTCGGCGCCGGTGGTCTACGACGAAGCGATGGGGCTGCCGAAAACCGACGTCGTGACACTTCCATCGGACCCGGTCCAGGAACAGCCGACGTACGAATCGGCGCTGTCGGACTTCGAAGCACTTCCGCAGATCCGGGTGCTGTTCGACAACGGCGCGGGGACCTCGCCGCTCGGCGCCAAAACCGCCGGCGATCCCTACCCGGGGTTCGAACAGTCGTTCTCCAAGTTCCCGATCCCTGCCACGAAGGCCCGCACCTGGTACTTCGGGCCGGGCGGCACGCTCAACGAACAGGCGCCGAGCGCCGAAGGCGTCGACTCCTACACCTCCGACGCGAACGCCACGCCGCTGACGGATTACTCGAGCAGCACCGGCACGGGCGGCCTGTGGGGCAACGCGTCCCAGTGGGAATGGAACTGGACACAGCCCAAGCCGGACTCCGCCGTTTCCTACGTGTCGGCGCCGCTCACGGCCAACACGACCGCCATCGGCGGGGGCGCGGTTCATCTCTGGATCGAGTCCTCCACTCCGGACGTCGATCTGCAGGCTACGGTCAGCGAAGTCCGTCCCGACGGCAACGAAACGTTCGTCCAGGACGGCTGGATGCGGGCGAGCGAGCGTAAGCTCGCCACTAGCTCGAACAACATGTTCAAGCAGGCACCCACGCTGTTGCAGCCGATCCCGACGTTCCTCCCATCGGACGTGGAACCCATGCCCGCGGGGCAGTTCGTCCCGGTCGTCGTGCCCCTGTACTTCGAGGGCCACGCGTACCGCGCGGGCTCGCGCATCAGGGTGACGGTCGCCGCGCCGAACGGCACGCAGCCGATCTGGTCGTTCAGCCAGACGCAGCCGGAAGGAACAACGGCGTCGGAGTCGGTCGCCTTCTCGCCGAGCATGCCCTCGAGCGTGATCCTCCCGACGGTGCCGGCGGTCACCGTGCCCACGGCGCTGCCGGCGTGCCCGAGCCTGCGCAACGAGCCCTGCCGCCCCTACCAGGCGTTTGTGAACAACGGAAGCTGAGGGTGGCTGAAGCTGCCCGGCCGCGCGGTGGATCGATCCGCCGGCGGCTCGAGCAGCGTCCATATGGCGCCGCGGCTGCGGGCCAGGCAGCGTCGACCGGCGGGGGCCGCGGGTCCTGGAGGCCAGCCTGCTCGCCTCCGACCCGCTCGCGCTGGGCGTTGGCGACACCGCGCTCAGCGCAAAGCAACGCTGCGCCTCTGTGGGGGGACTCCTGCCGCTGGCCGACCAGTACGCCCACCACGACCTCGGCCTCGTCAACTCGCTCGTAGGCATCGGGCGCCGTCGCGGCGTCAACTCGGTCCCCTACGCATCGGCAGTCCTGGCAAGACCTAGCGGGCCCCGCAACTCGCACTCACGGTTTGGGTTAACGGGGACAGTGTGCGCGGGGCGAAGCGGGCCACCAACAATGGGGAGAGAATCTGATGCGTAGAACATTCACTTGTGTTGCCGTTCTCGGCCTTGTGGCGGCGTCCGTGCTCCCCGTCGCGGCCTCGGCTGCGCCGACGATCAGCGTGAAAGCCAAGGCTGTCGCGATCCCGGGCTTTCGAGGAACCGGAAACTTCTACGGCAAGGGTGCCGATGTCCAGGCGGAACTCGGGATCAAAGGCACCGAATACGGCGGGCATCCGGCACCGCTGATCGGTGTCAACTTCTGGCTGCCGAAAGGCTCGAAGATCAACAGCAAGGGCTTTAAGACCTGCTCGAAAGGAGCGCTCGAACAGAAAGGGCCGAAAGCCTGTCAAAGAGGGTCCGCGGCCGGCCCGGAAGGCCACGCACTCGGTGTGGTCGAACTTGGCGGCGAACGCGTGCCTGAGAAGGTGAAAGTCCTGTCCTACTTCGCGCCCGGCGGGCTCCTGTTCTACGTCGAAGGTCACAGCCCTGTGTCGCTTGAATTCATCTCGGCCGGCCACTGGACCCATCTGGGTGGCGGCAGCGGCTTTGGGCCGGAGCTCATCACCGAAGTCCCGCTCGTCGAACCGATCACGGGCGCGGCTGACGCGTCGACCGAAACGATCAGCGTCAAGTCCGGCGCGGCGATCAAGAAGGGCAAGAAGGTCGTCTACTACGGCACGGTCCCCAAGAAGGGTGAGTGTAAGAAGGGCGGTTTCAAAGGCAAGGTCGAAATGGTCTTCGCCAAGATCTCGGCGCTGCCTGCACGGGTGCCGGGCGAAACCGCGGTGGCGAACTTTAGGACCCTGTCGATGTCGACGTGATCGATCCACACACCGCCGGGGATTCTGTACCCGGTCGCGCGGGTCCAAGCCTCAAGCAGGTTGCTGGCGAAGCGGACGCGTGCTCGACAGCCGACAGGTGGTGGCCGTGGGCCTGGCCTGTACATGGGAGTCGCGGGCGCTGACCACGCCGGAGGTGCGTAGCGTCGTGGAGCGGCTCCGCTTACCCGTCGAGTGAACGCTTGCGACGCAACTGCCGGTCACCACATCCACGAGAAGTCGCCCGTTTATGGGATAGCTTCATATTCGTTTTTCGCCGTTAGTTCTTTTCCGCCGAAGATTGACGCGAACCGGCCTTCGACGAGGTTCTTGTCGCCGCCTTGGACCGAGCCGGCTTCGATGCTCGCGGTGTTATGCATGCCACCCGTGATCGAGGTGTAGAAACCGCTTGCAGTGTTGAGGGCGCCGCCGCTGACAGAGGCCTCGCGGCCGCTGATGGTGTTGCCGAACCCCGCCACGAGGCCCCCGAAGCTGCTGAATGCCTGTTCTTCTCCGAGAATGAGGTTGTGCGAGCCGGTCTGGGTTCTGCCGGCGTTCTCGTCATAGCCGATCACGAGATTGCCCTCGCCGTTGAGCGATGCCGTCTTCCCTTCGCCGTTGACGAGCTGCGCGTTGACACCTGTGAACTGGATCGTCGGCTTCCCGCCGATGCCGCTTTCGACGTAGTTGACGTGGGGCAGGATCTTGTCGAGCTTTTCCAGTTCGGCTGTGCCTGGCAGCGCCTCGGCTTTGTATTTAACCGTCGTTTTGCTGATCACTTTTGACGGGCATTCGCCTTTGGTGTTCGTCGAGAGCACCTGGCTGCTTGCGCGTTCAGGCACGCAGATCGTCGTCGTGGCTTCCGCCCAAGCGCTAGGAACCATCGTCAGTAACAGCACTGTGAGCGCGACGCCCGCAAGACCGATATGTCTCAGCGGCAGGCACACATTCCGACGCTCACATCCTACTCCTCTCGGTGCCTCTGACTCTGCGCTCGCTCGTGACTGGCGACCTTAGGAATCACCCGTCGCGCGGCCACCCGCGTTCAAGCTGAACGAGATCGTCGCCAGATGGAGCGCCGCCGGCGCTCGATCAGGAGTGAGCCGCCTAGTCGCTCTTCGGGCCGGGCGTTGGGCGCGCTGCTGGGGCGCAGTGCCGGTGGAAGCGTTTCCCTGTCTGCGGGCCGTCCTGGAGCTCGGTCGCGTACACGGTCAGCCGGTCCTGGCCGTCGTCGTTGCGCAGGATGTGCGGCTCGTATATTCCGATGCTGCCACCGCAGGCGGCGCAGGTCAGCGTGCTGCTCACGGATCCGTCCCCCGGTCCTCTAATCGTGCCGGCGATGCTTCCTACCCCTATTCCCGCATGCTCCCGGTTTCATGCGCTCCCGGGTTCGCGCCACTACGTCGCCGTCACGTACGGGGATCTCCTGCATGAGCGTCACTCGGACTCGTCCCCCGCTGGTTGGGCTCGCGCCGGTCGCGACGGAGATCCACGGCATCGTGGGGCGACCGCAGACGTGGGAGACGCGGAGTGGACCGTCGGACACCGAGATGACGAGACGGTCTTGGAGCGTGCGAGGGCCCGAAGACGGCGGAGCCTTCGGCCACCGGTCGCGGTAGACCGACAGCAGCGCCACGATCAGTCAGCGTAAACCCGATTCGTCGGCCCCGAGAATTGACCCATGTTCGACCGCAACCCGACGGGGCGTAACCTGTGCTCTGTGGTCGGGCTGTTGTACGAAGAGCTTGCTGGCGCTGGTGCTCAAGCTCGTCAGGCGGACCTACCGTCGCGTTCGCCCCCGCACGCACCGGGTGCCTGCCCGGGGCTCGGACGGCCGAAGGCATCGGTGACTGGCCATCAGTCGTTCGCGCTCTCTGTGGGCAGCTCAGACTGCCTGCTCTTGCCCCTTCGTGTCCATTCGTCTCGTTCTATGCGCCAGATGCAGTCGACGCCGGTATCGGCCGGTGCCAGCGCTCGGTCGGGCTCGGGCTGTTCGCGTATGAGTCGGTAGTCAAGGCGTCGCGGGACGCCGCCGCTCGCGGTGTTCGCCTTGTCATGGTGAATCTCGACGTGCTCGATGTGCGGGAGCTGAAACGCGGCGTGTGTGAGTAGCTCGGCGGCGTTGCTCGCGACCCCGCGCCGCAGGTAGCGCGCGTGGGTCCAGTAGCCGATCTCGAGCGCGCGCGGACCGACTCGGCGGTGTAACCCGCAGCTACCGGCGATGGTCTCGTCGAGGATGACCGCGTAGTAAGCGTCGCCGCCGGCACTCCACTCGCTCTCCCAGCGGGCCAGCATTTCCCGTCGCTGGCTGAGGCGCTGCGGCTCGTCGGTGATGAACGCCATCCATGGCCGCAGATGCTCGGCGCTTTCTTCTATTGCTTGCTGCTGGGCCTCGGCGTCACTGGGGCGCCACAGCCGCAGTAGTAAGAAGTCACCGTCGAGTCGGTCAGGGAGCCGCTCCACGCCTCGATTTTCGCTGCCAACCGCGGGCTACCTGCGCAACGAGACGCTCCTGACGCTCATCCAGCCGACCGAGGTGCGTCACGAGGTGGGGCGTGGATCGGCATGAGTCGCGTGCGCCATGGGGGCCGTCGGCCCTGAGCTGCGGTGGCCGGCTCCGCCAGCGCGGCGCCGTCGCAGGCCGCGAGTACGAGCGCGCCTAGCTGCCGGTCTCGACTTCCGCGATCCGTCCCGCCTCACCGCGCTTTTCGACCACTGCATAGCCGGGGTACACCTCGACGGTCGTCTCGACGGCGGGTTCCTCATGCCCCGGGAGCACGACGAACCGTCGCGGATGGGATCGCACGCGTGCGTACTCCCCGATCGAGAGGTCCAGTTCCCCTCCGCAATCCACGCGCACGCACTCGCATATGAAGGTGTCGGCGGACTCTCCGTTGCGTGGACGTTGATACTCGATCCTGTCGTTTATGCGCCGTGCCAAGGCCTCGTTCTGCGCCATGCGGCGCTTGCGTTGATCATCCACGGCGAGAACTCATTCCACTCGAGTGGGGAGGGCGCTATCGGTACTCATCGATGAGAAGCCGCGCCATGGCCTTGCCGCGCCGCGCGGCCTCGAGGTCACCCTCCGCCGCCGAGACGATCGAGCCCTTCATGAGGATGTGCCACGAGCGCGCGAACGATTCGGTGTCGCGCAGGCCCGCTTCGTCTGCGAAGCACCGGACGATCGAGCGGATGTGCTCGAGATATTCCACGCTCGCGTCCCCTGCCGGGTGCTGAGGTCCCATTTCGAGCAAGACATTGATGAACGAGCAGGCCTCGAAGTCGTCGCGGTGGAACCATTCGTCGAAGACGTCGAATATGGCGAGCAGGCGCTCCTCGGGGTCGGAGGCCCGCCTTTGGGCCTCCGCCTCGACGAGGCCATGGGTCCAACGCTGCTCGCGCATCTCGAGGAACGCGAGCACGAGGCGGTCCTTGGACGGGAAGTGCCGGTAGAGCGTCGCGGTCGCGACGCCCGCGCGCTCGATCACCTCGTTCACCCCGACTCCGCGGATACCGCGCTGCGAGAACAGCTCGTAGGAGGCATCCAGAATGCGCTCGCGGGCGCTGTATCCCGTCTCGGCCGTCTCAGCCGGTTGACGGTGCGTTTCAACCATGCCCGAGAAGGGTATCAAGAGAAAGAACGTTCTCTCTATGTGAGACGAGCGCTCTCGCTCCTCGCGATGACGCCGAGGAGGCATTTCAACGTTAAAAGGAGGTTCCTATGGGGCTCTTGGAGTTGCTTTTGATCGTTCTTGTGGTTGCCGCTGTGGCGGGTGGGATCGGTGTGAGCCCGCTGCTTTGGTTGTTGCTGCTGGTAGCCCTCGTGGTCTTCTTTACCGGCGGCGGCTTCGGCTATCGCAGAGGCGGGAGGATCTAGGTTGCCCATCGGCACATCGATTTTCCTGATCGCCGTTGGCGCGATTCTTCGTTATGCGGTGACATTTCACGTGTCGGGCGTTTCGCGTCCGCTCATTGGCTTGATTCTCATCATCGCCGGCGTCGTCGGCGTGGTGCTGTCGCTGATCTACATGGGCGCCGCTCGAGAGAGGGCGCTCGGCGGAACTTACGAAGAACGGCGCCTCTAGTCGGGCTGGCCCTCTGCGAGCGTCGCAGGGGGTCGGCCGTCAGGTGCCAACGCCGGTTGCCCGGCTACTGAGGGTCGGGCGTGCTCAGCTCCAGACGCCGCAGACGCTGCGTCGTCTTAGCGCCGCCGCCCCCAGGACCAAGGCGCGCCTGACCGGGCTGGACGTGTTCGCGTCAGCCACAAGGTGCCCCGAACCCAAGTAAAGCTAGCTCTAGGAGGAAACAGTGAACGCCGGAACGATCATTGCAATTGCTGTTGGCGCCGTGGTGGTGCTAGTGCTCATCGCCCTTATCTCTCGCGCCGCGAGCCATAGGCGTGACGAGCGTCGTCGCGAACAAGCGGGCGAGCTTCGAAGGCAGGCCAGGAGTCGTTCGATCCAGGCGGAAAGCGCACGTGCTTCGGCCGATGAGCAGGCCGCCGAAGCCAAGCGTGCTCAGGCTGAAGCCGAGGAACGCGCTGCTCAGGCGCGGCAGGGACACGCGGCCGCAGAGCGACGGGCGGTCGAGGCTGAGCATCTGACTGAGTCTGCTCGCGATCAGCACGCGCAGGCACGTGCGATCGACCCCGACGCGAGCGACGGCGGCCAAGACGAGGCGCTGGCGATGAATGAACGCACTACCTGACCAACCGCTGGTGCGCCTGCGCACCTCATTCACACACTGTCAAAAAAGAAAGCTGGAGACCGATGGAAAAGACTGACCAGAAGATCGTGCAGTACCTGAGCGAGGCGCACGCTACCGAGCAGGCACTCATCACCGTGCTGCAGTCGCAGATTGCGATGACTCCGAGTGGAAGCTACCGCAAGGCGCTCGAATCTCACCTGCGTGAGACGCGCGAGCACGCAACTCGCGTGCAGGGTCGTATGGAGGAGCTCGGACAGAGCAGCGGCCCGATACAGGCCGGCGTTGGGCTCGTCCAGAGCGTCGTCGGGCAGGCACTGGCCGTGGGGAAGACGCCACTCGACCTCGTCCGCGGCACGGGAGGAGAGGAGAAAATCCTAAAGAACGCCAAGGACGCCTGTGCGACAGAGGCATTGGAGATCGCCACCTACACCGCGATCGAGCGTCTCGCGAGCGCTCTCGGCGACAAGGCCACACAGGACCTTGCTAACTCCATCCGGGCGGACGAGCAGAAGATGCTCGACCGAATCTTGAGGGAGATCCCGAAGCTGACCGAGGCCGTGGTGCAATCAGAGATCGGTGGGAAGCCTTCATACGCGATCGGCGAGACAGGCGCGGCCGACGCGGCGCGATCGGCGACCGACAGCGTGAAGGGGGCTGCACGCGACGCGAGCTCAAGTGCAAGGCGCACCGCCCGCAAAGCACGCAAGGTGCCCGGGGTCGCGCAGGCCGAGGGGCGGGTCAAGGGCGTCCTGGCCTCTGAAGGAGACCTGGCAATCTCCGGCTACGGCAAGCTCACCGCTGCGGAGATCGCCGAAAAGCTCCCGCATCTGTCGCAGGTGGAGCTCGCGAAGATCGACTCCTACGAGCGCAAGAACGAAAACCGCATGACCATCCTCAGCCGGATCACCAGCCTGCGCGGCCAGGAGCCGTGGCCAGGGTATGACGAGCTGAGCGTGGACGAGGTTCGCGCCGTTCTGAACGAGGGCGATGAGGCACGCGTCAAGCGCGTGCGTTCCTACGAGCGCTCCCACAAGAACCGAGCCGGTGTGATCGATGCCTCAGAGCGCGAGCTCGCCAGGGCATAGACGCTGCCACAGGCGCGGCAACGCCGCGCAGTGACCCGAAGGCGGGGCCCGTGAGACGCACGGGCCCCGCCTTACCTGTGCTCGATGGGTTCGGGTTTCGTCTAGTGCTGCAGGAGCGCTCGAACCCGCGACATGCGGATTGTGATCGGCGCCCGGGAGCCAAAGCTCACCACGGCGTCACTCCGCCGAGGCGTTCAGTGCCACGCCCGGCAGCTCCAGACGGCCGTTCGCGCGGAAGTCCCCGACGGCCCGCTCGACCAGTGCGCGTACGGCCTCGCGATCTGCCTCGGGCATCGTCTGCAGCACCAACGCGATCCCGCCCGCCAACTCGGTGACATACCGCCAGTAATCGTCAAAACGCTCGAACCGCCAGCTCATCTCGACCTCCTCGAGGCGCGGGTCAGCAAAGCCCGCGCCCAGCAAGAGCGAGCGCAGCCGCTCGGGGTCCGCCAGCGCGAAGATGCCCGGGTCTTGCGGATTCGGCGGCGGCGCGCCGGTCTGCTCCATCAGCGCCCGGCCCGGTACAGAAGCCCACGGGTTGCGCTCGGCGGTGCCCCAAACCGAAAGCGCCAACCGGCCGCCCCGGCGAAGCACCCGCCGAGTCTCCGCCAGCGCCGCCGCCGGATCGGCCATCAGCATGAAGCCCCAGCGACAGAGCACGCCGTCGATGCTGTCGCCTTCAAGGTCCATGCGCTCGGCGTCCATCGCACGATGCTCGACGTTGGCGAGACCAAGGCGCTCAGACTCGCGCTGCGCGGCCGCCACCATCTCGGGCGCGAAATCGGTCGAAATCACCCGCCCTTCCGGCCCAACCGCGCGGGCAGCGGCGAATCCCGTCTCGCCTGTGCCGGCCGCCAGCTCGAGGATCGTCTGGCCGGGCTCGGGCGCCAACGCTTCGAGCAGGTTCTCAGAGACCGGGCGCGAGGCCTCCCACATCCAGCCCCGCTGGCGGTCCCAGCCCGTAGCCATCGCCTGCCAGATCTCATAGCTGGCGCTGCGGTAGTCCTGCGTCGTCACAGGCGCGATCGTATTCGACTGACAACCTCAATGAAGAGCAAGCGAACGGTGATGTTGTGGCGCCTGCTTTCGCAGCTCGACACAGCGTCCAGCATTCCGAAACCTGCCGAAGAGGAAGCTGCAGGCGTTGGTGGCGCTCCTATCGCTGCTCCGCTGATCAGACCATCCTCGGCGGCTTCCGCGCGCCAGAGACGCCCGCGGCGGGGCGGGCACCCTATAGCGAAGCGCAAGCACTCCGATGAGGATGACGCCGGCGCCCCCCGATGTAATGGCGATGTGCATGATGGTGTCCAGTAGCTACCTGTGGGCGCCTTCGTTAGCGGAGATTCGTGAACATGCCCCGACGCCCGCGGCGCTAGCATCACGGCATGGCGAGGGGACCTGACGCCGCAACGCGCCGCCAGGGGAAGCAATGACGCGCCCGCTCTATGCACTCGGGCGCTGGACCGCTCGGCACAACCGGATTGTCATCGTGGCCTGGCTCGCAGTCGCCGTGGCCATCGCGCTGATCGCGCGCGGCGTCGGGGACCAGACGAACGACAACCTGTCGATGCCGGGAACGGACTCGACCAGAGCGACCACCCTGCTCGAATCCAAGCTGCCGCAAAACGCGTTCGGCAGCAACCCGTTCGCACTAGAAGTCAAGAAGGGCCATCTCACCGACAGCGCCAATGCGACCGCGATCGAAGTCGCCGTCGCCAACCTCAAGAAGACGCCCCACGTCATCAGGGTAATAAGCCCTCTGAGCAAGGAAGGGGCGCCACTGCTTGCCTCCTCCAAGCAGATCGCCTACATCGCCGTCACGCTCGATACCGGGCCAGGCGATCTGACCAAGGAAGAGGCGCAGGGGATCTCCGACGCCGCCCAGCCGGCACGCGCGGCGGGAATAACGGCCGCCATCGGCGGCTACGTGGGACAGAAACTCTCGAAACCGTCGACTGAGAGCAGCGAGATCGTCGGCCTTGCAGCGGCGGTTGTGATCCTGATACTCGCATTCGGGACGGCCACCGCGATGCTGTTGCCGATCGTCACCGCGATCCTTGGTCTCATCACCGCCCTCGGCGTGATCCGTCTGCTCAGCCATGTCGCCGAGATACCGACTATCGCGCCAACCCTCGCGACGATGATCGGCCTAGGCGTGGGGATCGATTACGCCCTCTTCATCGTGACGCGCCACAAACAACAGCTGCGCGACGGGATGGAGGTCGAAGAGTCCGTCGCGCGCGCGACGGCGACCTCGGGCGGGGCGGTCGTCTTCGCGGGCGTGACCGTTGTGATCGCGCTCGTCTCGCTGGCCGCGGCCCAGATCCCGATCGTGACGGCGCTCGGCTACAGCGCGGCGCTCGCCGTCGTGACCGCGGCGCTGGGAGCGGTGACGCTCCTGCCCGCCTTGCTCGGTGCTCTCGGTCCGCGGATCAACGCCCTACCTGTCCATCTCGGCAGCACACACCCGGATGACCTCAAGCCACACGGATGGGCGCGCTGGGCGCGGGGCGTGTCGAGGCGGCCATGGCCCGCGATGCTTGTCGCGGTGGCGATCCTGGCGGTGCTGGCGATCCCTGTTCTGAACCTGCACCTGGGCCAAAGCGACGTCGGATCGTTGCCGACGGACACGCCTGCGCGACAGGCGTTCGACATCATCAGTCGCGGCTTCGGCCCCGGCACAAACGGTCCACTGCTGATCGCAGTGCGCTTCGGTGCCCCAGCCAAGCCGAATCCGAAGAACATCGAACAGGTAGACAGCAAGCAGACCCAGCTCGACTCGAGCAAGCAAAAGCTCGAATCAAGCGAAGCACAGCTGCATGGGCTGCCGCCGAGCCCCCAGACGACGGCCCAGCAGCAACAGCTCGAAGCCCAGGGCAAGCAGCTGGCAACTCAGCAGAAGGAACTCGATACAAAGCGAGCCGAAGCGGAAAACCCGGCCAGCGACCCGCAGCTGACGACGCTGCGGGAAGACATCGCAAAGACGCCGGGCGTGAAGTCGGTAGGGCCAACGACCCTCGACAAGGCTGCCGATGCGGCCGTGTTCACGGCAATCGCAACGACCGCGCCCGCGTCGCGGAGCACCGAAAACCTCGTGCGCACGATCCGCGACTCGACGATCCCAAAGGCTGTTGCGGGCACGGACCTACACGCGGACGTCGGCGGCCAGACGGCGGGATACATAGACCTCGCTGAGCGCATCAGCGCGAAGCTTCCGTGGATGATCCTCATCGTCGTTGGCCTCAGCTTCGTCGTGCTGATGCTCGCGTTCCGCTCGCTCGTCGTCCCGCTCAAGGCGGCGATCATGAACCTGCTCTCGGTGGGAGCGGCCTACGGGATAGTCACGTGGGTGTTCCAGGAGGGCCATCTCGTGAGTCCGCTCGGGCTCTCGCACTCGGTCCCGATCGTGAGCTTCGTACCGCTGCTGATGTTCGCGATCCTGTTCGGGCTCTCGATGGACTACGAGGTCTTCCTGCTCACGCAGATTCATGAGCACTATCAGGAGGAGCCCGATCCGACCGGATCGGTCGTCGCCGGCCTCGCGTCCACCGGCCGCGTGATCACCTCAGCCGCGCTGATCATGGTCTGCGTGTTCAGCAGTTTCCTGCTGAACGGCGATCCCACGGTCAAGCAGTTCGGCATCGGCCTCGCATGCGCAGTGGCGATCGACGCCACGATCGTGCGCTGCCTGCTCGTTCCCGCGGTGATGGTGCTGCTAGGGCGCGCGGCGTGGTGGCTTCCGAAATGGCTGGGGCGCACGCTGCCGCCCATCTCGATCGAGGGCAAGGAGTTCTTCAAGGCGCTTGACTCGACCCGCAGCGTGCCGGAGCCGGCCGTCGCCGCGTCGGAGTCAACGGTGGGCAGCGGGACCCCGTGAGCCGGCACGCGTGCGCGCCGCGTGGTGCTCGCTGAAGTGACCGCGCCGATCGAGAGCTACACCCTCGTCGGCGACACCGAGACTTGCGCGCCGATCGGCAGCGCCGGCCCGCCAGCTTTGAGGGCGTCGGCGCGAGTCCCTACGTATCTTTCGGACCCTTTTCGATGTCGCGCCCCTTCTGCTGCAGCCAGCGACCCAGCACGACGGAGCCCACAAACACGACCGCAGTCGCGAGCAGCGCCCACACGACCACCCCCACCGCCATCACTAACCCCATGGGGTCAGTCTCCCACGTTCTCCTGCGACATCGCCTACTCGTCCAGCCCCACGGCTTTGAGGGCGTCGGTGCGGTCGAGGAAGATGCGGACGCGACTGATCTTGCCTTCAATGAAGTCGTAGACGTTCGCGCTGTCAGCCCCGGTCACGATGTCGCTGGCACGGCCAGTCGCTCCGACCCGTAGAAAGGCGATCGCAGTGCTGTCGCCTATTGCTTGCACGCGCTGCACCTCGATCCGAAAGTCAGGGCCTATGTCCTCGATGTCGGTGAAGAACCGCCTGATCGCGCGAGCTCCCAAATGCTCGGCCCCAGCCATCGGCAACAACAACTCCACATTCTCGGTACAGCAGGCGAGATAGCCGTCAATGTCACGCGCATTGATCGCCGCGATCGCCCGCCCGACCGTCTCCACGTTCTCCTGCGACACGGGCTACTCCTCCAGCTCCACGGCTTTGAGGGCCTCTCGCTGCGTTCCGAACCATTCCACGCGAACGATGAATCCATTTCGAAAGGTCCAGACGCCTGCCCCTCGCTGCTCGAACGGCGCGCCGCTGCCTCTGCCTCGAGCTACCGTCGAGTGGTAGGTAATGACCTGGTTACCGTGAGTGAAGATCTCATCGACGAGGACTCGGAAGTCCTCAAAGCCTCCAGCGAATTGCTGGTGGGCCGCTAGGAAGCCTTTGCGGCCGTGGTGCACGCCTGCATCCGGCTGCTCAGGGAGGTCGTGCCATTCGAGCTCGGGATCGAAGAACGCTGTCACGGCCTCCGCTCCATCGCGGTTGAACACCTCGATAGCGCGACGCACGACCTCCACGTTCTCCTGCGACATCGCCGCGTAGTATCGCGGGGCTACGCAGCGAGCGGCACGGCTGGCGCTCTTTCGGGTGCAGGAGAGGGTGTCGACAACGGCCCGCCGAGGTCGTCGTGGAGCAGGTGGACATACACGCTGAGCGTGAACGCGGGCGAGTGGTGGCCGAGCCAGTGCTGCGCCTGCACGGCGTTTCGACGTGACTGGCGCTCGGAAGCAGGCTTTCCCCCCGAATATGCGCTCGTGAGCCTGCACGGCGCCGGGCTCGTCCACCGTTGCCGAGAGTTCGTGTTCCCGCGCGTGCGGCAGTCCGCTTCAACCAGCGCGAGCAGGCCGGACAGCCTCGGGGTGTAAGCGGCGCGTCCTCACGAGGTCAGGTTGCAGACAGTCGAGGCGCGTGCTAGAGAACACCTCGGGGAGTGTGCCAGCTTGCGACTGCTGCTCAACATCATCTGGTTCGTGCTCGCCGGCCTGTGGATGGCGATCGGTTACACACTGGCTGCACTGATTTGCTTCGTCCTTATAGTCACGATCCCGTTTGGCGTCGCGTCGCTGCGCATAGCCTTGTTCGCGCTCTGGCCGTTCGGCAAAACGGTCGTAAAGCGGGCTGACGCAGGCATTGCGTCCGGCATCGGCAACATCGTCTGGCTCCTGCTCTTCGGCTGGTGGCTAGCGCTTGCACATCTCGTATCGGGAGCCTTGTTGTGCCTGACGATCATCGGCATCCCGCTCGGCCTCGCGAACTTCAAGCTCATCCCGGTCTCGCTCTTCCCGATGGGCCGAGAGATCGTCAGCGCCGATCAGGCCCGCTCCCTCGGGATAGAGCCGATGTTCGCGCCGACCGCACCCGACTGAGCGGCCCGGATTTCGCGAGGGCGACGCGGACGGCGGTCCGGTTCAACCAGCTCGAGCAAAGTGGCTAGCCGGCTAGCGACTGGTGTTCCCGTTACCGCGGCGGAGATCGTTCGCACGCCTGCTGCGTTTGCTCCACTTTCGGCGAGTCGCCTCGTTCTTCGCTCGGTACTTCCCGGAGCAGAGCGAGAGCCAACGGTTGCGGGGATGTGGATCAGCGTGTGCCGGTACAGCGCAGGTCGGCGTCGCGCGGGCCGATCCGGTACTGCGCGAGGTTCGGCGCCACGCCGGTGAAGCCACCGCTCGTGCAGTTCTGCCGCGCTTGCGTGATGCTTGCGTCGGTTCCGGCCACCCAGTCGGGCAGCTGGCGGTTGAAGGACATCGGTGTTGTCTGCGCCGTCAGCCCCGTGATCTCCTTCCATTGTGCGCTGGTGGAATAGATCCCGATCGGTCCGGTCGCGCCGGCTTTGTTCAGGCCGGCGATGAAGCCCTGCAGGGCGGCGATGTTGAGCTGGTAGGTCCCGGCCCAGCTCGCCATCACCTCGACGTCCAGCCACCATGGCGCGGTCTTGGCCGCGACCGGGTCGAGCGCGGCGACGAGCCGATAAGAGTGGGCGGCGCGCTCCTCGCCGTAGATGTACGAGCAGGCGTTGGTCAGCAGGCCGTTACAAGCACCGTAGCCCGGCGCGGTGCCGACGCTAGGCCAGTCCGCAACGTGATGACCGCCAGGGTTACCGGTGTCGATGTACAGCGACAGGGGCGGCTGCTTCGGCCGCTTCTGCCCCGGAGCGTCGCGGGCCCAGTGCAGCTCGCCGTTGATGCACGGGTTCGCTTTGTTCGCCAGCCCGCCATTGACACCGGCGATCCCGAACAGCGGATTCGGCGGGTAGGAGCCCGAGCATTGCGGATAGGAGACGTCATACCCGATGGTCGGCGACGAGCTACCGCTCACCGCGATCACCAGCACCACAATGACGACGAAGGCGAGCGCCACCACGGGCACCCATCGCGCTCGGTACCAGGAACGGCTGGCAGGCGGCACGGCCGTCAAGCTACACGAGGCTGGGCACGCGCCGGCCGCAAGCGCGCGGCCTCCTAGTAGGCCTGTTTTACGGGCCACGCCTGCATGGCGAGCATTGCAAGCGTTTCAGTACCTCCGCGGCTCGCTTGCACAATGGACGAGTTGCGACACCCTCGCGACTCCGGGTTCACTCTTGCACCCGATGCGTTCGAGACGCGGGTAGCCGGGTTCAGTCGATCTGCGGGGAGCGGCGCGGAGCGTGCCGGCGCGTGGCTAGCGGCTCTTCTTCTTGGGAATGACTTCTACGCCGTCGGCGGGGTACACGATCGACTCGTGCTGCTCGTCCCAGTGCACCTTGTAGTGCTCATGCCCGGGGCCGCCGAGGATCTCGACGATCTGGCCCCGACGAGGGGGCTCACCGTGGATACCTCGAGCCTCGAGCCAGTCACCGACCCGCGCCACGGCTGGTGTGTTCTTCCCGGTCACGTGAGAGATTGAACCATCCCTCGCGGCCGAGGGCATCCGCGACCGGCCGCACGGCGCCACCCGGCGATCTACAGCCTCGCGCGGGCATGAAGATCCCTGAGCCCTCCGGTCAGCCGTGGCTGCGCCATTTCACGCGATGAAGGCGAGAGCGATGCCGCACACGATCAGCAGCGAGAAGACGGCGCGCCAGGTGGGCAGCCGGCCCTCGGTCGTCGCCCAGACGAAGGCGACCGCGACCGGCTGATCTCCTGATTCTGCTCGTAGACTGGGCGTGCAGCGTCATGGCTGTCCCCTAGCGAGCTTGAGGAGCATGATGTCTACTTCCCCCGCAGACTTCAACGCGAAGATCATCGATGAGTTCCGCGCCAACGAAGGGCGGGTTGGCGGAATGTTCGATGGCGTGCCGCTGCTGTTGCTGCACCAGACCGGCGCGAAGTCGGGCGAGCCCCGTGTGAACCCGCTTGCCTACCAGGAGGATGCTGGGCGCTATGTCGTGTTCGCGTCGAAGGGTGGAGCCCCCACGAATCCCGGCTGGTACCACAATCTCAAGGCGCACCCGGACGTTGCTATAGAGGTGGGCCCGCGAACAATCGACGTTGTCGCGAGCGAGGCGACCGGGGATGAACGGGAGCGTCTTTTCCGCGCCCAGGCCGAGCGGGTCCCGCAGTTTGCCGAATACGAGCAGAAGACCGAGCGCGTGATCCCAGTGATGGTGCTGACGCCGACCACCGTCGGGTGACCGATGGTTGCGAGCATGCTCACTTCGGCTGGGCCGGACAGGAACGCAAACGCATCGAGCTCGCGCAGGTCGAGCACGACCCGCTTCGCGCCCGCACTGCATAGACGCGCGACAGCTATGTCCACCGCCGGAGCGGCCGCCAGGTCCAGCTCACCTTGCAAGACCAGCGTGTGCTGATCGTTCGCTTCTTCAATCTGGGTGCTGAACGCGGGCTGCATGCCACGCGCCCCCTCGCGCGGCGGGCGTCCGCGCGTCCACGACTCCTTGTACCTCTCGGCTCAGGACAACCCCCCCTTCCCTTGTCGCGTGCCGTCCCCCGATGGTGCTAACGCACGCTGTCCTGCCAGCGCACGAAGTTGCCCCGCGCTCGGGGTGGACCCTCAAACGCGGGACGTAATGAGCCTATGTCCCGGCAGCGGCGGCCAACACTGCCCGAACGTCGAGGTTCTTGGCTCTCCTTAGTCAGGAGGCCGCTCGTCGACCCCGGACGGCGCCGTCGTATCCACCAGCCATGGTGGACGAGCGCACACCCACCGCGCCTACCCGCGCGTACGCCGCACCGACCTCACCGGCTGGCAGCTGGCCGCTCGAGGTCGGGAGGCCGCCGAGCCATAATGCAGAATGCAAGCGATCGTGGCTTCGTGCGTGAACGACCGCATCCGCTTCATGCATGCTCCCAAGACGGGAGGCACGTGGGCGCATCACGCGATGCTCGCCGCGGGCGTTCAGCTGCAGCCGCCCACGCTGGCGCCGGGATCAGTGACACGGCACGCCACTACTGCGGCGCGGGGCACCCCGGGCTCGCGGAGACCGAATATCACGACAGCCTGTTCACGTTCTCGTTCGTCAGGCATCCGCTCGCGTGGTGGCGCTCGTTCTGGGGGCATCGCATGCGCGAGGGGTGGATCTATCCCGACCATGAGATCGACTCGCGGGCCAGTTCGGAGAACTTCGAGGAGTTCATCGACCAGGTCGCTGAGTCCCTTCCTGGCTTCCTGACCGAGCTGTTCACCCGCTACGTAGGAGAGCCGCCGACGACGGTCGAGTTCGTCGGCCGCACCGAGCACCTGACGGGGGACCTGAGCAGCGCGCTTCGCAGCGCCGGGCAGCCCTTCGACGAAGCCGCACTGCTTGCGTGTCCGCCTGCAAACGTCGGCGACTTCGAGTGTTTTCCTGCGCGCTACCCACGCCGCCTGGCTGCAGCGATCGTACGCGCAGAGAGCGAGGTCGTCCAGAGGTTCTACGCAGATGACCCCATGCCGCCCTGGCTGCTTGCGTGAGGACCGCTTACGGCCTCGAGCACATACGATCACCGACTCGTCCATACCGATCACATCCGCAATAAGCCCAACGCCAACCGTTCACGCAACGGGCGATGCGGCCTGACGGGAAGCGCCCGCGGTCTCGTACAAGCCCCGCTCTTGCGGAGCGGAAACTACTGATCCCCGATCACCCCGAAGGGTGCACCGGTAGACACGCCCCGACCAACCCTGCTCATATCCCATCGTCGCCCTGCCCCAGTTCTCCAGGGAGCTAGAGGGGCTCTGCGGCGGGTGCGTCTTCTAGCCGTCAGCGGCCATCTCGCGCCGCACGTCGATGATGTAGTCGTGTAGACGACGCGCCTCACTCCGGCTGAGACATCCGGGACACACGTAGCCAGGACCGCCCTCAGCCTCTAGGACGGCTAACCAATCGCCTAACTCCAGCTTCCGCGCGGGTCAGCTCATAGCGGACAGCCGCCCAGACTGACTCGCGGCTCAGCTCGTAGACGTCGGCGATCGTGTCTTCCGGTTCGCCCGCCTGCACCAGCTCGCGGATGACCTCCGTGCACACGCCGCGCACGACGGGCTCACCGAAGCCGCGCAGAGGATCGACCACGACCTCCAGCGACCTCGATCTGGGGCGGGTGGCCCCGAAGGTGGCCCCGACAGCACCTGGCGCCCGATTGAGCCTCGCCCCAGATAGAGAAAAACCCCGCGTTAGCAGGGCTTTTCTCCAGTGCCGGAGGAGGGACTCGAACCCCCGACACGCGGATTATGATTCCGCTGCTCTAACCGACTGAGCTACTCCGGCGGGGTGGAACCGGGAGGTTCCAGGTGGCGCCTCGGGCGTCGCCGGCGCCTCGCACCAGCAACGTTTCAGACGCCCTTGGAGTTTACGCAGCCACTCGCCGCACTGCCCGGAGTGGGCCGAGCATTAGCAGGTCCCCGAATAGGCCAACGCATCTGCCGCGAGGCGCGAGCGTCACGCGCGCAGCACGGCTAGCCTCGTGTCCTATGCCCTCCCCGCACCTGCTCGCTGTGCCCAATATCTCCGAGGGACGTGATGCGAGCACGATCGCCGGGGTGCGCTCGGCGCTTGAAGTCGACGGCACGAGCGTGCTCAACGTGCATTCCGATCCCGATCACCACCGCTCCGTGTACACGGTCGCCGGGCCGCCACAGGCGCTCGCCGACGCAATGCTCGCCTGCGCGCGCACAGCGATCGAGCACATCGACGTGATGAGCCGTGCGAGCAGCGAGCATCGGCGCAGCCCGGACAGCATCCGCACGTCGGCGCGCTCGATGTCGCTCCCATCGTTTATCTCGATCAGGCCTCGCGCGGGGCCGCATGCGCAGAGGCGCTCGTGATCGCCGACCGGATCGGCGAGGAGTTGGCCGTGCCCGTGTTCCTCTACGGCGAGCTCACGCGGGCGGGCGCCACGGGGGAGGGTAGAAGCCGCGCGGAGCTGCGGCGCGGGGGGGTGGGCGGCCTTGCCAAACGCATCAGCGCCGGCGACTCCGCGGCTGCGTCGCACGAGCTGGGCGGGCTCGTCGCGGACTTCGGGCCGCCAAAGCTGCATCCGACTGCCGGGGCCACGCTGCTCGCCGCCCGCCCGCCGCTCGTTGCGTTCAACCTGCAGCTCGAGCGCAGCGCTGACATCGGTCTGGCGCAGCAGATCGCCGCGCGGATCCGCGAGGGGGGAGCAGATGGGCTGCCGGGAGTACGCGCGATCGCCGTCGCGCTCGCCGGTGGCAGCGCCCAGGTTTCGATGAACGTCGAGCGCCCGCTCGAGGTACCTCTCGCGAGAGTCCTCGCCGCGGTCTCGGCCCATGCGCCCGTCGAGAGCGCCGAGATCGTGGGGCTCGCTCCGCGCGCCGCGCTCGAGGGCTTCCCGCAGGAGCTTCCGATCCTCAGCTTCGATCCCGAGCGCCAGGTGATCGAGAACGCATTAGGCTGGTGAGGTGGCACAGACCAGACGCAGGCGCCAGACCAAGCACCGCGGCAACGCCGCCGGCGTGGTCGAGTCGCGCGGGCGCACAGGCCGCAAGCCCACCACCGCCGAGAAGGATCCCAACTCCCGCGAGGCCAAGCTCGCCAAGGAGAAACGTCTCGACAGGCGCGACCGGCCGCCGACCTGGCGCGGGGCGTTCGTGCGTGCCATGGCGGCCGCCGTCGTGTTGCTGCTGATCCTGTTGTTCGTCTTCAAGCAGTCGGAAGCACAGACGTTCCCCCTCTTCTTGATCGTTCTCGTGCTGTACGTGCCGATCGGCTACTACACCGAGCTGTGGGCCTACAACCGGCGCATGCGTAACAAGGGCAAGCAGGCCGCCGGCGGCAAGGGAGGGTCCCGATGAGCGCCCCTGACGTACGAGCGTTCACCGTCGGGCCGGTGCAGGAGAACTGCTACATCGTGCGCGCGGGCCCGAGCGAGCAGCGCGCGGTGATCGTCGATCCGGGCGACGAGCCGGATCGCCTGCTTGCCGCGGCCGACGTCGCTGGGCGTGAAGATCGAGGCGATCCTTCTCACCCACTGCCACTTCGACCACATCGGCGCTGTCGCCCCGCTCGCGCGCGCTACCGCCGCGCGAGGTCTACTGCCCGGCGATCGAGCGTCCGCTGTTGACCGACGTGATGAGCTGGGTGCCGCCGGGCTTTGGGCCGTTCGAGAGCTACGAGCCCGAGCACACGCTCTCCGGCGGAGAGCGCCTCGAGCTCGCCGGCCTGGACATCGACGTGCTCTTCACGCCCGGCCACAGCCCGGGCCACCTCACCTATGCGATCTCGGGGGCCCTGCTTTCCGGCGACGTGCTGTTCCAGGGCTCCGTGGGCCGGGTCGATCTCCCCGGCGGCGACTGGCCGACGCTCGAGCGCTCGATTGAGGGCCTGCTCAAGACGTTCCCACCCGAGACCATCGTCTACCCGGGGCACATGGGCATAACTTCGCTCGGGCGCGAGCGCGACACGAACCCGTTTCTCAGCGAGCTTCGCGTTCGCGTGCCTAGCGCGAGCACCGCGCCCGGCGCCGCCTGAGCCCGAAGTTGAGCAGTTCGCAGATCAAAGCTCCCCGCGGCACTTTCGACGTGCTCGGCGAGCAGGCGCTTGCGCGCACTCAGCTGGAGACGCGCGCGCGATCGATCCTCGAGGGCGCCGGCTACGAACGCATCGAGACGCCCACCTTCGAGTCCACCGACCTGTTCTCGCGGACCGTCGGCGAGGCGACAGACATCGTGCGCAAGGAGATGTTCACGTTCGAGGATGCCGGCGGGCGCTCGATGACGCTGCGTCCCGAGGGCACCGCACCCGTGGCCAGGGCCTACGTGGAACACGGCATGCACAAGCGCCGCCAGCCCGTGAAGCTGTGGTACCTCTCGAGCTTCTTCCGCCACGAGCGTGCGCAGGCCGGGCGCTACCGCCAGTTCTGGCAGGTCGGAGCCGAGGCGCTCGGCTCAAACGATCCCGCCGTCGACGCCGAGTCGATCGCTCTGCTCGCAGCGCTGCTCGAGGACATCGGCGCGAGCGAGCTCACGCTGCGCCTCGCTAGCCTCGGCAGCCCCGAGACTCGCAGCGAGTACCGCGAGAGCCTGCAGGCCCACCTCCGTGCCAACGAGCAGAATCTCTCCCGCGACGTGCGTGAGCGGATCGAGCTCAACCCGCTACGCGCGTTTGACTCCGATGACCCGGGGACCAGGTCTGTCATGCAGGGCGCACCGCGGCTGCTCGACCAACTCAGCGGCGAGGATGCCGCCCATTTCGCCGAGGTGCGCGAGCTACTCGACGAGGCCTCGATCGCTTATGAGATCGACTCGACGCTCGTACGCGGGCTCGACTACTACACGCGGACCATCTTCGAGTTCAGCTCGCACGCGCTCGGCGCGCAGAGCGGCGTCGGCGGCGGCGGTCGCTACGACCGCCTGGTCGAGGAGCTGGGCGGCGCCGATACCCCCGGCATGGGGTGGGCCGCCGGCGTAGAGCGGATGCTGCTCGCGAGCGGCCGCGCCGACGGTCTCGAGCACGCGGCCACGTCCGCCGCTCCCGAGTTGTTCGTGGCGCTCGAGCCGCACAGCGCCGAGGCGCGAAAGACGGCGTTCGTGCTTCTCCACGAGGCGCGGTCGGCGGGGCTCGCGGCGCAAATGGAGCTCGGCGGTCGATCGCTCAAGGGCCAGCTGGGGTATGCAAGCGCGCTCGGTGCGCGCTTCGTCGCCATCCTCAGCGATGACGCCACCGCGCTGCGCGACATGCAAGACGGCTCGCAGCGCGAGCTCGAGGCCGGCGCAATCGTGCACGCCGTGCTGCGCGGGCAGCACGATCTCTGAGCAGTGGCGCACGATCGCTGAGCACAGCGCCTCTCAGCCTCAACTTTCTGAAGCGATTTGCCGAAGGAATGGGGGATGACGCACATCTCTCGTCCTTTCCAGGTCGTGATCGCGGCCTTTGTCCTGGTCATGGGGGTCTGGCTTTTCGCCCTCCGACCCCATTCCGGTGGCAGTCCCAGTAGCGCCAGCCCCGCTGTCTCGGCCCCGGCTCCCACCGCCTCCGCCGAGGCCAAACAGGCTGCGGCGCCCACTCCTGTCATCCACGGCACCGCACCCGGCGTCGAAGGGCTGAGCAAGGCGATCGCCAAGGCCCACGGCGCCGTCGCCACCTCCCAGCAGAACGCCAAGGCGCTCGAAGAAAAGTCAGCGCAAGCTTCCAACCCCAACGCCTCCGCGTCGACTCCGACCGCGTCCTCCACCACACCCAGCGCCGCCTCCGCGACAGCCGAACGCAGCCTCCGCGACGCCAGCGCCACGACCACGCCGACGACCGGCGCCGGCACGAACGGCGCGACCGCGCTGAACGCTCCCGCAAACCAGGTTCGCGTTGAACGCGTGCTCGCCCAGGGCCAGGTCGCGGTGATCCTGTTCTGGAACCCGCGCGGCGCCGACGACGTCGTGGTGCGCCAGGAACTGCGCAACCTTGCCGCCCTCCACAAGATCCTGCCGGCGAGTGCGGCCGGCCCCATGCTGCGACGCTACCTCGAACACCACAACACGAAACCGCAGCAGGGGTTCGCGATCTTCGAAGCCAGCGCCAACCAGGTGGCGACGTTCGGCACGATCACACGGGGCGTGCCGGTGAACCAGACGCCGACTCTGCTGATCGTCAACCCGCAGGGGAAGGCCAAGACACTCACCGGCCTCACCGACTACTACGCGATCCAGCAGGCGATCGACGAAGCGCGCGGGCTCTAGCCGTACACTCGCTCGGGTGAACAGCGAACCCGAGCTGCTGCTCAGCCATCTCGAACGGCCACGTGCCCGCGGCCACTCCCCGTCAGGGGCCTTCACCGGCGCCGCCGGAGGTGCTGCCTGCGGCGATCTGATTCGCGTGTCGATCGCGATCGACCCCGCCGACCCGCTCGGCACGATCGCGGATGCGGGGTTCGATGCGAGCGGCTGCGGTGCGACCGTGGCCGCCGGCAGCGCGGCCGTCTGCCTGCTGCGCGGGAGCACGCTGCTGGACGCGGCTCGTGTTGGCGCCGCGCAGATAGCGGACGAGCTCGGCGGGCTCAGCCCGGCCAAGCGCCACGCCGCCGAGCTGGCCTGCGACGCGCTGCATCGCGCGCTCGGCGCCGCCGCGCGGGCGCAGGCACAGCTTGCTCCTGCGCGCGAGCGCACGCTGGTCGCGATGAGTGGTGGCGTCGACAGCGCGGTCGCCGCCCTGCTGGTCGCGCAGCGCGGCCACGAGGCGGTCGCGGTGACGCTCGAACTGTGGGCGGACCCGCACAACGACGGCGAGTCCAGCTGCTGCTCTGCCGAGGCCGTACGCTCGGCCCGCGAGCTGGCGCACGGACTCGGGATGGCGCATCTGTCGATCGACCTGCGCGCCGAGTTTCGCGCGGGCGTGGTCGAAGGCTGGCTTGCCGACCACGCCGCCGGGCTCACTCCCAACCCGTGCGTGCGCTGCAACGGCAGCGTACGGCTCGATGCGATGATCGAGCTCGCAGACCGGCTCGGCTGCGCGACGCTCGCCACCGGCCATTACGCGCGCGTGCATGGCTATGAGGAGAGCGAGCAGCTCGCGAGCGAGCGGCCGCTGCTGCGAACAGCCGCCGACCAGCGCAAGGACCAGAGCTACGTGCTTGCAGCGCTCGCACCGAACTCACTCGCACGGCTGCGCTTCCCGCTCGGAGAGATGCGCAAGCACGACGTGCGCGAGCTCGCGCTCGAGGCCGGCCTGGAGGTCGCGCGCAAGCGCGACTCCCAGGACCTCTGCTTCCTGGCCGGCACCCGCCACGACGCGTTCCTCGAGCGTCACGCCGGCCTAGCGAGACGTCCCGGGCCGATTCTCGACCGGACCGGAGCGGTGCTCGGGGAGCATGCCGGAGCGCACGCCTTCACCGTCGGTCAGCGTCACGGCCTCGGCATCGGCGGCGGCACGCCGCTCTACGTGCTCGACACCGACACCCGTGCCAACACCGTCACCGTCGGACCGCGCACGGAGCTGCTCGCGCGCGCCATCGCCGTTCGCGACCTCACGCTGCGCCTGCCTGCGCAGAGCGTCGACGGCGTGCGCGTGCGCGCGCACGGCCGCACGTTCGCGTGCCAGCTCGCAGGCGAGCTGCGCCCGGGTCGTCACGGGCGCGCGCGCATAGAGCTCGAGCAGGACGCCGAGCGAACCGCGCCCGGGCAGATCGCGTGCCTGTACAGCGGCGAGCTTGTCGTCGGGCACGCGCACCATCGCCGCCTAGAACGCCAACCGCCGGTCGCGCATGCCTAAGATCCGCCCATGATGACCTCGGATGAGATCCGCGAGCGCTATCTGAGCTTCTTCGAGGAGCGCGGGCACCGGCGCATTGCATCCGCCTCGCTCGTGCCATCCGCGCACGACCCCTCGGCTCTTCTGACGGTCGCCGGCATGCACCCGCTGAAGCCCTATTTCTTGGGCCAGGAGACACCACCCGCGCCGCGGCTGACGAGCTGCCAGAAGGTCTTCCGGACGGTCGACATCGACAACGTCGGCAACACCACTCGCCACCTCACATTCTTCGAGATGCTCGGCAACTTCTCGTTCGGCGACTACTTCAAGCGCGAGGCCATCAACTACGCGTGGGAGCTGTCGCGAGAGGGTTTCGGGTTCGTCGACTCCGACATCTGGGTGACCGTGTTCGAAGGCGACGAGGAGCTCGGTCTCGGGCCCGACGAGGAGGCGATCGAGTGCTGGCTCGCCGTCGGTGTTCCGCGAGAGCGGATCGTGCTGTGCCCGCGTTCGGAGAACTTCTGGCAGGCCGGCCCAACCGGGCCCTGCGGTCCCTGCTCGGAGCTCTACCTCGACCGCGGGCTCGATTTCGGCACTGCCGAGGACCTGCCGGGCGGCGAGAACGAGCGCTTCCTCGAGTACTGGAACCTCGTCTTCATGCAGTTCGACAAACGCGCGGACGGCCGAGGGCAAGGCGCCGCGGCTGGAGCCTCTGCCGGCCAACAACATCGACACCGGCCTCGGGCTCAACCGTCTGGCCGCGATCCTCCAGGAGAAGGAATCGGTCTTCGAGACCGACCAGTTCAGCCCGCTCGTCGAGCTCGGCGAGGAGCTCTCCGGCCATCGCTACGGCGAGGAGTTCGCCCTCGATCGGGCATTTCGCATCCTCGCCGACCACTCACGCGCGATGACCTTCCTCATCGCCGACGGAGTCGTTCCCTCAAACGAGGAGCGCGGCTACGTGCTGCGTCGCGTCATGCGCCGCGCGATCCAGCAGGGCCGTGCGCTCGAGCTCGAGGCGGGCTTTCTCACCCGTTACGCCGAACGCGTGCGCGAGGTGATGGGCGGCGTCTATCCCGAACTGCGCGAGCACGCCGAGGCGATCGACATGTGGGTCTCCGCCGAGGAGGAGAGCTTCGGGCGCACGCTCGCGCAGGGCCTCGGGACGCTGCGGCTGCACATCGAGCACGCGCGCGAGCAGGGGTCCGGCGCCGTTCCCGCCGAGGAGGTCTTTCGCCTGCACGACACGTACGGGTTCCCGTACGAGATGACCAGCGAACTGCTCGCCGAGGAGGGTCTTCAGATCGAAGGCGACTTTGAGACGTTGATGGACGCGCAGCGCGCTCGCGGTCGCGCGGGCACGCGCGTGTCGAGCGCGCAGGACGGGGTCGACCCGCGGACGGCGGCGAGCACGTTCGCCGGGCAGAGCGGATTCGAGACCACGTTCACGGGCTATGAGACCGAGCGGCAGCGCACGACCGTCGGCGCCGTGCAGAGCACGCATGCAGAGGGTGGCGCGGGCAACGGCGCCGGCCCCGGCACGCGCTACCTGGTGAAGCTCACCGAGTCGCCGTTCTACGCCCCCGGCGGAGGACAGGTCGCCGACGTGGGCACGATCGAATGCGAGAGCGGCGACTGCCGCGCGCGGGTCGAGGACGTGTACCGCCTGGGCGAAGACCAGGCGCTCGCGGTCGTGCTCGAGCAGGGCACTCTCGAGCCCGGCGAGGCCGTCGTGGCGCGCGTCGATCACATCGCGCGACACGCCACGGAGGCAAACCACACGGCCACCCACCTGCTGCAGGCCGCGCTGCGCGAGCGGGTCGGCAGCCACGTGCGCCAGGCCGGCTCCTACGTCGGCCCGGACAAGCTGCGCTTCGACTTCAGCCACGGGCAGGCGCTCAGCCGCGAGGAGCTGCGCGACGTCGAGGACCGCGTGAACGAGTGGATCGCCCGCAACGATCCCGTGCGGCCCATCAGCACCACGCTCGAGGAGGCCAAGCGGCTCGGAGCGATGGCGCTATTCGGCGAGAAGTACGGCGAGGTCGTGCGTATGGTCGAGATCGGCGATGGCCGGTACTCGCGCGAGCTGTGCGGCGGCACGCACGTGCAGCGAACCGCGGAGATCGGAGCCTTTCGCATCCTTCACGAGACCTCCAGCTCGGCGAACGTGCGGCGCATCGAGGCGCTCACGGGCCCGGCCGCCGTCGAGCTCCTGCGCACGCACGACACCCTTCTCGGCGAGGTCACGGGGGAGCTTCGCGTGCGAGCCGAGGACGCCCCACAGGCCGTCCGCGCACTCGTGCAGCAGCGCAAGGACCTCGAAAGGACGCTCAAGCAGGGTGGCGGGGGAGCGGCGCAGGCGAGCCAGCTCGACATCGACGCGCTGCTCGAGAGCGCAGAGGAGCTCGACGGCGTCCCCGTCCTGCTGGCGACGGTCGAGGCGCCTGGCGCGAAGGAGCTGCTCGAGATTCTCGACAGGGTCCGCGGACGCTTGGCGAACGCTGCGATCCTGCTCGCCACCGCCGTCGACGGGCGCGTCCATCTCGTCGCCAGCGTCTCGCCCGAGCTGGTCGAGCGCGGTGTCAAGGCCGGGGCTGTGGTCAAGAGCGCCGCCGAGGCCGTCGGGGGAGGCGGCGGGGGCCGGGACACGATGGCGCAGGCCGGAGGGCGCGAACCGGAGAGACTCCCCGAGGCGATGCAGGCCGCCCGCAGCGCGATCGAAGCTGCTCTCGCACGCGCGCGCTGATGCGCGTGCTCGCGCTCGACTACGGCAGCGCGCGCTGCGGCTGTGCGGTCAGCGATCCGACCGGCACGATCGTCACGCCCATCGCCAGCGTCACCCGGCCGGCCACCAAGCGCGGCATGTCCGCCCTGTCGGATCTCGTGCGCGAGTGGGAGGTCGAGCGCGTCGTCGTCGGCCTGCCGCTCTCGCTGCGAGGCACGGACACCGATCAGACACGCGAGGCGCGTGAGTTCGCCGAGCGGCTCGCCTCGCGGCTGGGAGGCGAGGTGCCGGTGGAGCTGCACGACGAGCGCTTCACCACGCGCATGGCCCAGCGCCTGGAGTCTCCCTCCAACAGCAGCGAGGACTCCAGGGCCGCCGCGCATCTCCTGGAGAGCTGGCTGGCCGCGCGTTCGCGTTAGGGTCTGTGCTGTTGTCTCGCGGCAATCGACCACGACCGTCCTCGCAGCGCACCCACGAGGAACGCGAAATGGCGCGCGAAGAGCGAGCTCGTAGCCGCGCGCAGCGTGAGGCGCAGGAAGCCTCCGAGGCGACGGATGGCGCCCCCGGCGGACCCGAGCACGCTCCCGCCGAGCCGCCCGCAGGAGCAGCGGACCAGGGTTTCCTCGAGTCGCTGCCGGTAGAGCCTGCGCCAGCGGGGTTCGCGCCGCCGCCGGCCGATCCGCCAGATGAGCCCAGCGGGCCCGCCCCGGGGCCTGGGGATCCCGAGCCGCCGCCGGCCGATCCGCCCCACGAGGAGGCTGCGCCTTGGCCGAGCGAGCCCACGCCCGCGGCGATCGAGGCGCCACCGTTCGAGGCGCAGCCGATCGGGCCGGACATACCCGAAGCGCAGCTTGAGCCCGACGTCCCAAGAGCTCCGATCGAGCCCGACCCGGAGCCGCCGCCCGACTGGCCGGCGGCGCCGGCGAGCCCGCCGGTGCTCGTCGCGGGCGCGGCTACACAGCCACCCGGCTCCTTTGCGCCAACAGCCGGCATACCGCCCGGGTCGGCGCGCGAGACGCCCGGCGGTCCACGGCGACGGGTGCGTGGGCCCCACGGCCGGCCCGCGCGGATACTCGCCGTGCTCGCACTGGCGCTCGTCGCGGTCGTGGTCTTCCTGCTCGTGCGCTCTCACTCCAGCACCTCGAAAACGGACGCACCGGTAGCGCCCAGCATCGTGAAGGTTCTGATCCCCGAGGGCGAGACCCGCCTGCAGATCGCGCAGATCGCCCCGCCGAGGGGCTCACGGGCAGCTACCGCTCCGCGTCGCGCCGCTCGCCGCTGCTCGATCCGGCCAGCTACGGCGCCCCCCACGGCACCCCCGACCTCGAAGGCTTCCTATTCCCGGCCACCTACGACATGTTCACCGGCGCGCCCGTCAACCGGCTCGTACAGGCGCAGCTGGTCGCGTTTCACGAAAACTTCGGCGTCACCGAGATCTCCCGCGCACACGCGCTGCACATCACGCCCTACCAGCTGTTGATCGTCGCCTCGATGGTCGAGCGAGAGGCGCGCGTACCCGGCGACAGAGCGAAGATCGCCGCGGTCATCTACAACCGCCTGCGCGAAGGCATGCCGCTCGGGGTGGACGCGACGCTCTACTACGCGATCGAGCTGCGCGCCGGCGTGGCCACCTACACGAGCGAACTGACCGAGGCACAGCTTCATCAACTCGCCGTACAACACCCGCACGCATACCGGTCTGCCGCCCACGCCCATCTCCAACCCCGGGCGTGGCTTCGATTCACGCCGCCGCGTACCCGGCGCACGTTCCCTACCTCTACTACGTGCTTGCGCCCGACGGCTGCGGCGAGCACGTGTTCTCACGTCACCGCCGCCGAATTCGAAGTCCACGAAGCGGCCTACCGCGAAGCTCTGAGCAAGAACAACGGGCACGCGCCGGCCTGCTCCAGGAAGTGATGCGGCGCCTCGGGGTCCTCGGCTGGCCCGTCGCGCACAGCCGCTCTCCCGCGATGCACAACGCGGCGATCGCCGCCCTGGACATGAATGGGTGGCGCTATCAGCGGCTGCCCGTACCGCCGGCGCTGTTCGCCGAGACCGTGCGCGGCTCTGCCGGGCACCGGGTTCGTGGGCGCCAACGTCACGATTCCCCACAAGCGCGCTGCGCTCGAGCTGAGCGACGCGCGAGCGCCACGGCGCGCGCAATCGGCGCTGCGAACACGCTCGCCTTCGCAGCCGACGGGACGATCTCGGCCGAGAACACGGACGCTCCCGGCCTGCTCGCCGCCCTTGCTGACTCGCCGCGCGGGCACAGCGTGCTCATCCTGGGCGCCGGTGGGAGCGCGCGCGCCGCGGCGTGGGCCCTGCGCGAGGCCGGCGCCGGCGAGGTCATGCTTTGGAGCCGTACCCCCGAGCGCGCACAAGAGCTGGCGCTCGAGCTCGGCGTGCGAGCGGTGCCGCGCGCCGCTGCCCCGCCGATCTGCTCGTGAACTGCACGCCCGTGGGCCTCGGCCTAGAACCCTCGGCTAGTGACGAGCAGGCGCTCAACCAACTCGGCTCTGACGTTCGATCAAGTCGGTAAGTACTCCTATGTCATCGACCTGGTCTACCGCTCCGAGCCCACCCCGTTGCTCGCCGCCGCCCGCGAGCACGGGTCGCGCACGCTCGACGGGCTCGAGATTCTCGTCGCCCAGGGCGCGCTCAGCTTCGAAATGTGGACGGGCCGGTCGCCTCCGCTCGAGGTCATGCGACGCGCCGCGCGCGAGGGAACCGTCGCCTGAGCGGATGCGCGCCGGAGCGTGCATGTGATGAGCGACCGGAACGCCGGTCCCGACCTGCACGCGATCTTCGGGATCGACGACCCGCGCGCGGGCGCCGAGCCGGCCGTCTCGATAAACGGCGACGCGCGCGCCGGAATGCCGTTGACCGAGGGAGAGCCGCGGATAGAACGCGGCGCCGACAGTGAGCCTGGCGCGCTCGAACCCGACGTCACGTTCGACATCGATTCGCAGAGCGAGCATCGCGTCGAGCTTGACCCCGACGTGGTTGTCGAGCACGGCATCGCCGAGCCGCCCGACATCGAGGTCGAGCAGGACGCCATCTCCAGCTTCGAGGAGCCGCCCCGAGAAGCGCCCGACGTGCCGGCGCCAGCGCAGACCACAGGACTGACCCGACCGTCGCGTCTGCGATCGAGCCCTCGCTTTCTCACGGACGTGATCGTCGAGATGGGCATGGCCACGCGCGAGCAGGTCGACGAGGCGATCGAGGCCTCACGGATGCTCGGCACCACGCCCGAGCGGGTGATGCTCGAGAAGGGCGTGCTCAGCGGCGATGCGCTTGCCCGCGCGCTTGCCGAGCGCTACGGGCTCGACCATCTCGACCTCGGCGTGTTCGCCGTCGACATGACCGCCGCCAACCTCGTCACGACCGCGATTGCCAAGCGCTACCAGGCGCTGCCGGTGGCATTCGCAGACGAGCGCACGCTGCTCGTGGCGATGTCCGATCCCTCCAACGTGCTCGCCGTGGACGACATCGCGATCATGACCGGCTACGAGATCCGCGTCGCCGTCGCGCCACCCGACGACATCGCGGCACTGATCGCGCGCCTCGATCGTCTCGAGGACGTCGTCGACGACTCGGCCGAGAATCTCGCGGCCGCCGAGGAGGACCGCGGCGAGGTCGTCGCGCTGCACGAGACCTCCGACGACGCGCCCGTCATCAAGCTCGTCAACCAGATCGTCGCCCAGGCGGTCGAGGTCGGCGCCTCCGATGTGCACCTCGCCCCCGAGGGACGCGAGCTACGCGTGCGCTTTCGAATCGACGGCGTCCTGCAGGACATCACCCACGTGCCGCGCAAGCTCGCCGCAGGGGTGGTTTCGCGCGTCAAGATCATGGCCGAGCTCAACATCGCCGAGCGCCGCATGCCCCAGGATGGGCGTGTCGGGCTGGTGGTCGACGGGCGGCACATCGATCTGCGCGTCGTGACCATGCCGAGCGTGAACGGCGAGGGCCTGGTCATGCGCGTGCTGGATAAGACCTCGGTCATGGTCGAGCTCGACAAGCTCGGCATGTCGCCACGAGCGCGAGCGCGCTTCGAACGCTCCTTCCGCGAGACGCACGGCGCCGTGCTCGTCACCGGCCCGACCGGCTCAGGCAAGTCCACCACGCTCTACTCGGCGCTGCAGCTTCTCAACACGCCCGAGAAGAACATCATCACGATCGAGGACCCCGTCGAGTACGAAATCGCCGGGCTCACCCAGCTGCAGGTCGCTGCCAAGACGGGACTCACGTTCGCGGCGGGCCTGCGCGCCGTCGTTCGAGCCGATCCCGACGTGATCATGGTTGGAGAGATTCGCGATCGCGAGACCGCCCAGATCGCGGTCGAGTCGGCGCTGACCGGACACGTGGTGCTCTCCACGCTGCACACCAACGACGCGGCCTCCGCGATAACGCGGCTCATCGAGATGGGGGTCGAGCCATTCCTCGTCGCCTCCGCGCTCGAGTGTGTGGTCGCCCAGCGTCTGGCGCGAACACTCTGCGCCAACTGCAAGCGGCGCACGATCATCCCGGCCAAGGTGCTGCAGGACCACGGCTACAAGGCGCTCGTCGAGCTCGAGGCCTACGAGCCGGTCGGGTGCCGTCGCTGCAGCAGCACCGGCTACCGCGGTCGCACGGGCATATATGAGGTGATGGACATGAGCCCGGAGATCCAGAACATGGCGCTCGAACGCAGGCCCGCGGAGGAGATCCGCGCGGTCGCGGTCGAACAGGGGATGCTGCGGCTGCGCGACGACGGCCTCGAGAAGGTCCGCGACGGGCTCACCTCGGTCGCCGAGATCACCCGCATCATCGGCAGCAACTGACGCGCGCGCGGGGCGAGCCAAGGGGCATCGCTCGCACGATGGCGTGCAGAGCGCTCGGCATGACTCGTACTTTCGTCCAGCCGCCCCATCGCGCGTGCGCCGTGGAGCCCAGGTCCGTCGATCCGCTGCCCATGGACATCGATTTCGCCGACCTGCTCATGGAGGTCGTTCACCGCCGCGCCTCCGACCTTCACCTGGCCGCCGGCGCACGCCCGTGTGTACGCGTGCGCGGCAGGCTCTCACCGCTCGAGGAATATCCGCGCCTGTCAGCGAGCGACACGCGGGAGATCATCTACTCGATCCTCACCAGCGACCAGCGCCAGCGCCTGGAGACCAACTGGCAGCTCGATTTCGCCTACTCGATCCCCGGGCACGCGCGCTTCCGTGTGAACGCCTACTACCAGCGTGGAGCGATCGGCGCCGCGTTTCGCCTGATCCCCTTCGAGCTTCTCTCCATCGACGAACTCGGCCTGCCCGCGACCGTGCACGAGTTCACGCGCAAGCCGCGCGGCTTCGTGCTCGTGACCGGTCCCACCGGCTCGGGCAAGTCCACCTCGCTGGCGGCCATGATCGACGAGATCAACAACACCCGCGAGGAGCACATCATGACGATCGAGGACCCGATCGAGTTCCTGCACGGGCACAAGAAGTGTCTCGTCAACCAGCGCGAGCTCGGCTCAGACGCGCAGAGCTTCGCGGAGGCGCTGAAGGCAGCGCTGCGCCAGGACCCCGACGTGATCCTCGTCGGCGAGATGCGCGATCTCGAAACGATCTCCACCGCGCTGACCGCGGCCGAGACCGGTCACCTCGTCTTCGCGACCCTGCACACGCAGGACACAGCGCAGACGATCGACCGCATCATCGACGTCTTTCCCGCCCACCAGCAAGGGCAGGTGCGCGTGCAGCTCTCGGTCTCCCTGCAGGGGATCATGACCCAGCAGCTGCTGCCCAACGCCGACGGCTCCGGACGCGTCGTGGCCACCGAGATCCTCGTTCCGACTCCCGCCGTGCGCAACCTCATCCGTGAGGGCAAGACCCACCAGATCTACTCCGTGCTGCAGACTGGCTCGGCGACCGGCATGCAGACGATGGATGCGGCGCTCGCCTCGCTGGTGCGCGAGGGCAAGATCACTCAGAAGCTGGCCGAGTCCCGCTCGACGACGCCCGACGAGCTCAGGCGCCTGCTCGGCAGCCCGTCGCTGGCGGTCGCGTAGGCGATGAGCACCTACACCTTCAAGGCGATCGACCTCGCCGGCGCCAAAGCGCGCGGAGAGGTCGAAGCCGAGTCCAAGCAGGCGGTCGCCGACCAGCTCAAGCAGCGCGGCCTGATCGTCCTCGACATCGGCGACAAGTACTCCTCGCGCGAGATCGAGTTCGGCTTCCTCAAGCGTGTCAACGCGAACGAGCTCGCCATCTTCGCGCGCCAGCTCTCCACGATGATCTCCTCGGGGATGAGCATCCTGCGCGCGCTGTACGTGCTCGAGGATCAGACCGAGAACAAGTTCCTCAAAGAAACCGTGATCGCGGTGCGCAAGGACGTCGAGGCAGGCCTGTCGCTGAGCGACTCGCTTGCGCGCCATCCCAAGGTGTTCAATCCGCTGTTCGTCTCGATGACCCAGGCCGGTGAGACCGGCGGTGTGCTCGAGGACTCGCTCGTGCGCGTGGCCGACCAGCTGCAGAAGGACGCGGCGCTGCGTCGTCAGATCCGCTCGGCGATGGTCTACCCGACGATGGTCATCATCTTCGCGGTGGGCGTGATGATGGCCCTCGTTGCGTTCCTCGTGCCCGTGTTCGAGAACGTCTTCAAGCAGTTCGGCGGCGAACTGCCGGCTCTCACGAAGGTCTCGGTCCTGATGTCAGAAATCGTCACCGGCTACTGGTGGCTGATGTTCGCCGTCGTGTTCGTCGTGATCATGACCTTCATCAAGTGGAAGAAATCCCCCCGTGGCCGGCGCCACTGGGATCAGTTCCGGTTGCACGTTCCCATGAAGATCGGGACGATCGTGCAGCAGGTCGCTGTCGCCCGCTGGTCGCGCACTCTTGCCTCGCTCACCGGCGCCGGCGTGCCGCTCCTGCAGGCGCTCGACGTCACCGGCAAGACCGCCGGCAACTCGGTCGTCGACGACGCGATGGAGGGCGTGATCGCTTCGGTCAAGCGCGGAGGCACGATCGCCGCACCGCTCGCGCAGGCGCCGATCTTCCCGACGATGGTCACCCACATGATCGGCGTGGGGGAGGAAACAGGTGCGCTCGATGCGATGCTCGACCGCGTCGCCGAATTCTACGAGGAACAGGTTGAAGCGTCGGTGAAGGCGCTGACCTCGATCCTCGAGCCGATCATGATCATCGTGATCGGAAGCATCGTCGGCTTCATCGTGATCTCGATGTACCTGCCGCTGTTCGAAGTCTATAACCACATCGAATAGCGTGACAGCGGTGGCCAGCGCTCTATAGAGCCATTTTCGGGGGTCAAGCAGGCGCGTTTGTCAACGGCTTGTCAGCGAGAACCGCGGCGAGCGCTTCCGCGGCCTGTACGTCCGACCGGGGGAGAAGGTGCGCGTAGGTGCTGAGCTCGATTAGCTGGCTGTTGCGGTAGTCACTGCGGGAACGGCTGGAGCGCGCACAGAGGCTCGAACCTACGCCGGGGTCAGCCGTCGGGGCGCACGAGTTTGCTGACGAGTTTGCCGACGACGCGAAAAGGCGCCGATATGACCCATAGGAGCGGCCGTTGGTGCTCACCGCTGGCGAGGGTGTTGCAGCGCTCGCACCGGGGCCGGCCACCGGTCCCAGGGACGCGATGCTCTTGCTTGATCGCTTTGCCGTGGTCGCACAGGGGGTTGTCGTGATACACGTTCCTGTGAGCTGGCTTGTACTCGGGACTGTCGGTATGAAACGGCGACTCGTGAGGCATGGTGTGGCTCCCCTCTCTTTGGCGCTAGGCCGCTCGCGAGCACGAACGGCGGGCGATCTCCACGTTCTGTTGCGACACCGCCTACTCCTTGATGCCGAGGTCGTCGAAGGCACGGTTGCGGTTCGGATAGAGCGTCAGTGCGACGACAGCGCCGTCGCGGATCGCGCACAGGTTCGCAAACTCCGTCTGAACCTCCGCGCCGCTCGTCTTTCCGCGCCCGCGGATGTGTCCGAGCACGAGCACTCGCCCGTCGTCGAGCTCCCGGTACTCATCGACGTCGGCCCGATAGTCATCCCAGGCCGCCAACCATCCGCGCCAGCCATCAGCCATTGCGCCCAGCCCGTGCCATCTGCCCGGATCGGGCACGCCAACAATCGCGAACTCGATCTCGGGATCCGCCCAGTCGGTCCGGCTGAAGTCGCCTCTCGCCCAGTCTGCGTAGATCGAGCGCACGAGGTCCAGGTTGTCGGACACCGCCTACTCCGACAGCCCCACGGCTTTGAGGCATGCTGCCCGATCCTCACCGAAGTATCGGTCGAGAACGACCTTGCCATCGCGAAACGTCCAGATCTGGCCGACTCTCATGCCGAGTCTTATGCCGGACTTGGATAGGCCGAGCATTGTCGTGAAGAGGACGACGTCGTCACCGGCGTCGATGATCTCGTCGATCTCCATCCGAAGCTCCTGCCAGGCGTCCCCGAACTGCTCAGCGATCCGCAACCAGCCGTCGTAGCCGTGATAGATCTCGGGATCAATCGCTCGCCGCGAGAAGTCCCATTCCACAGCGGGATCGCAGAACTCACGCAGCGTGGGGAGCGGATCACCTCGGCCGACCATGAGGTCGAACTGATTGAGGGCGTGCATCGCTCGCTGGGCGCTCTCCACGTTCTCCTGCGACACCGCCTACCCCTCCAGGCCGAGGTCGGAGCGGGCGAGGGCGAAGTCGAGGTAGACGACGAGCCTCGTCACCCTGCCGTCACGGATCTCGAACAGGTTGCCGACCGACTGCTGCTCGAGCTCCGCGCCGCTCGCCTTCCCGCGTCCAGCGTTGCGTACGATCGCAAGGACACGGGCATCGTCGACGACGACGTACTCGAGGGCCTTCGCACGGAAACCGCTCCAGTCTCTCAGCCACTCGCGCCACCTCTCGTCCATTGCGGCGACGCCGCTCCAGCTTGCCGGTTCAGGACCGCCCGCATATACGAACTCGATCAGGGGGTCGGCCCAGTCGGCTCCTGCCGAAGTCCCCGCGTTCCCAGTCCGCGTAGATCGACCGCACAAGGTCCACGTTCTCCTCAGACACCGCCTACCCCTCAAGCCCCACGGCCTTGAGCGCCTCAAGGTGGTCGAAGAAGAACACGACCCTCGATATCTGGCTCTCGCTGATTGTGTAGACAGCGGTGAGGGTCGAGGCCAGCTCGATGCCGCTGGAAACTCCCTCGCCGCCCCAATCGCCGCGATGAACGACGCGCCCGTCATCGATCATGAACAGCTCGCTGATCCCATACTGAGGCTTGATCCAGGCTGTACTGATCTCGCCCAGAAAGGCGCGGTACTCCTCGCGTCCGCGTCGGGGTGTCGCCTCGGGAAACACCGAGGCATCTGGTATCGCCTCCATATTTGGCGCGTGGAAGCTCAGCATCAAGTCGAGATCACCGGCGTTGTACGCGTCGATTACGTGTCTCACGATCTCCACGTTCTTCTGCGACATCGCCTACTCCGCGAGCCCCACGGCTTTGAGGGCTTCACCGCGGCTGAGGTAGCCCACCGCGCGGCTCATCTTGGCTCCCTGAAACCACGTCACGGCCACCCATCGCAGTTCGAGTGGTGCGCCGGAGCGAGCACCGTGTCCGATGAGACGGACGACGGAGATAACAAAGTCATCGGCGTGGGCGATGATTTCCTCATTCTCGTAGCGCGTCCCGACGCCGAAGGCCTCAAAGAAGTCGTTGATCCATTCGCGCACCCCTTGGGCGCCGTGGTACGTCTTATCGGTGACGGCAGTCGAGGTGTTCTCCATACGAAAGTCGGGCGTGCAGATCTCTGCGAAAAGCTCATCAGAGAACTCGCGTCCGTTGATGCCTGCGACGCCCCGCTGATAGGTCTCCACGTTCCCCTGCGACATCTCCTACCCCTCAACGCTGGCGGCTTTGAGAGCCTCGTCGCGATCTGTGAAGTTCTCGATCAGCGCGATTTGGCCCTCTCGGAATCGGACGACCTGGAAGATGCCGCCTGCAACCTCGACGCCGCTTGCCTTCGCATGGCCCGCGAACATCAACAGGGCGATGACGGCATCGCCGTACTCCCGGACGCTCTCGGCCTGGGTGGTGAAGTCGTCCGCCCACGCGTCATACCACTCCTCCATGAAACGACGCATCGCGTCGAGCCCCCGGCGATCCTGGGTGTCGGTAAACGTCGGGACCGGGCGGTACACGACGTCTGGCGAGAGGAGGCTCAGCCACTCGTCAACATCGCGGCGGATAAACGCAGCGTTGGCACGCCGAACAAGCTCCAGTCGGTCGGGGGTCGTGGACTCCTTTGCCATTGCCTCCCCCCGTTCTTTGGCGAGGCGTTCGGCTGCGCCACGGGCTTCGTCGATGCTGACGTAGTCGGTGACCCGCACTCAGGCACCGTCCTCGTGGGTGACCACCAACGCATATCTCAAATGAACCTCGGCATCGGTGCCACGGGGACGCCCCGTCGAACGCATGGCAGCGAAAGCCACCCCATTGCCGAGGTCATGCAACTCCTCCAGCGCGAACGCCAGCTCGTCATACGAACCGCGCAGGTCCTCGAGGTAGGCTCGTATCGCGTTCCGGCCCTCAAATCGTCCGACGCCCGTCTCAAATACGGCGTCGGGAGCATAAGAGCTCATGTACGAGTCGAGGGCTCCGCGATTGACAGCCTCGATGCTGCACCGGAAAAGCTCCGCCACGTCCGGGATCGTGGACTCCTCAGACATCGCTGTCCAGTATCCCGCTCAGGCAGGGTCGAGGTACCCCCGGCTAGCTTGTCAACGCAATGTCAGCGAAGGCAGCCAGACGAACTGACACCGCCATCATGGCGACCGCGAAAACCCCCGAACGTGGCGGTACCAGCACCCGGAAGCATCGGCCAGTACGGCCGCGCCATAACCACATCGAATAGCGCTTCAGCGGCGCCGACGGCTACTCCTCCAGCCCCGCGGCTTTGAGGGCTTCAGCCTTGTCGCTGTACGCGAGGCACGGGCGCTCGGTCTACTTACCCCAGCCGTTGAAGGGGCCGACGCGACCATCGATGTCGAACCAGTACTCGCGGAAGTGAGTGCATCTCCCGTCTGTCCGGTCGAGCCGAGCGATGAAGCAGCCGGCAATCGTCGCCTCCTCGCCTCGATTGGCCGCCGTAACCCAGAACTCAGACGCGACGCGGTCACCATCGACGATCGGCGTTCCCATGCGCACGCTTACGCGGCCCTGCTCGGCCTGCTCCTTCTCCACGTAGCTTCTCAGCGCCTCCCTGCCGACTACGGTCTCCTCGGTTGGGTGGGCGACGTAGACAACGTCGTCGCTGAACAAATCAACGAAGCCGGCGATGTCCCAACTCTCCCAGGTTGTTCCATAGCCGTCGACGAATGCCGTTGCTCTGTCCCGTTCGGTACCCATGACTCCTCCTCGGTCGCGTCTTACATCGGCGCGGTTTGCAAGCGCATCACAGTCCCACGGCTTTGAGGGCGTCGGCGCGGTCGAACCACGCCGTGGCCTCACTGATCATGCCGTCGCGGAAGCGGAACGCTTGAAAGACCTCCATCTCCGCGTCGACTCCGCTCTTGGATCGTCCCGAGTTATGCACCGCCGCGAACACGCCCCCGGGACCCGGGATGATCTCGGTCGGCGCGATACGCCACTCGTCCCAAACCTCACCATAGACCGCCTGGAAAAACCGTGCGATTCCCTCTCGCCCGTGGTAGGACGCGCCGTCCACTATCTCGGCAGGCTCGGTAAGGACGCATTCTGGGTGAAACAGCTGCATCGCAGGATGAGCCGCCAGGTTTCGTCCACCCCTGCCCACGCTCTCAAGCTCCTGGCCGGCGTCGTACACGCGCCGAACGATCTCCACGTTCTCTTGCGCCATCGCCTGGCCCGGCTCCTCAGTCACTGGAGACGCGTCCGACCTGGATGTGCCTGCCGCGGCGCTCCGCCAGCACCGACAGCGACAGACGCCCGTCGAGCAGCTCGAGCAGCTCCTCTCCGACCAGCGCGCGGCGCCAGCCGCCCAGCGTGCGGACGTCAGCCTCACCGCCGCCGCGACCGGCGGCCACGATCGCCTGCAGGTCCGCCCGTGAGGCCAGCAGCTCGTAGGCGAGGCCCGCCTCGCGCGCACGAGCCCGCAACAGCGCCTCGGCCAGGGCGATGAGCGGCGCGTCATCGGGCCTCGGCGGAGGTAGGCGCGGCCTTCTCGGCGCCGGCTCGGCGGGCTGCTCGCGCCCGCGCCTGACCGCCTCGAGCAGTTCCCCGGCGCGTCGGCGCGCGCCGCCCACGCCCACGCCGCGGATGCGCTCGAGCTCCGCGTGGTTCGAGGGGGCGCGGCGGGCGACCTCCACCATCGCGGCGTCGCTGAGCACGCTCTGCACCGGGCGGTTCTGGCGGGCGGCGGTCTCCTCGCGCCAGCGCACGAGCTCTCGCGCGATCGGGCGCGAGGACGCGCTGAGCGAGGCGACGCGGGGCAGGCGCATGAAGATGCTCTCGATGTCGCGCTCGTCGCTCGAGCGCTCGAGCGGCTCGCACTCTTCGCGCGCCCAGTCGAGGCGGCCCAGCTCACCCAGGCGGCGCTCGAGTGCGCTTGCCAGCTCGAGCAGGTGCACGACGTCCTCACGCGCGTACGCGAGCTGCTCACGTGAAAGGGGTCGCACATCCCAGCGTGTGAAGCTGGCGGTCTTCGCGACCCGCAGCCCGAGGAGCTCCGACAGCAGCGTGTCGTAGGAGCACTGCGCGCTCAGGCCCGCAAAGCCGGCCGCCACCTGCGTGTCGAACACGTTTCGCACCTCTGTCTGAAAGCGCCGGCGCATCAGCGCGATGTCCTGTCGGCCCGCGTGCACCACCACCTGCACAGCCGGGTCGGCGAGCACCGAGGCGATCGGCGTGCCGTCGAGATCCTCCTGCAGCGGGTCGATCAGCATGATCCGCTCGCCGGCATCGTGGCGCTCGGGAGTAGCGAGCTGAACGAGGCACAGCAGGGTCCGGTAGCGGCCCTCGCCCATGAACTCGGTGTCGAGCGCGATCCTGCCCTCGACGCGGGCGCCCTCGGCTAACGCCTCGAGCAGGCGCTGTTGAGCCGGCTCGCTCAACCCGGCACCCCGGGCAGCCGCCACAGGAGCCCCGTGCGCAGCCCGGCGAGCTGCGAGACGTCGGTCGCGTGTGCCCGGATCCATCTCACCGGAGCCGAGCAGGCCGGGTTGACGGTCGCGGCGCGACGGCCGCAGGTGCTGTTCAGGAACGCATAGCGGACCTGGCCCTGGGCGATCAGTCGCTTCAGCTTCGCCACCGGCACGAACACCTGAGCGTTATAGGTCGTGAGCACCAGCACCGGACGTGCATCCTGCACGACAAGCGAGCCGATGGCGGTCGCGGACTGCGCCGCGAGCTCGTACTTTGCAGAGCCCTGGTGCGCGCGCACGTAGGAACTGAGCAGCGACTGCTCTTTGCTCGGCAGCGCCCCGACGTAGCCCGCGTCGGTCACCCCGTCGCGGATCGCGGTCACGTCGGCTCCGAACGGCACCGCCAGCACCGCCACGAGCGTGAACGCGATGACGCCGCCGGGCGCGAGCGCACCGCGCAAACCCGCCGATATCCGCTGCATGCGAGCCAGCCACATGCACCCCATAGCGCCGAGCGCGCCCAGCAGCGTCACCCACCACGTCACCGGCGTGCCGTACATCAGCCGCTCGGCGTAGAGGACCACGATCGCGAGCGTCACGCCGAGGATCGCCGGGCGCACGCGCCCGCGCGGCGCGGCCGCCCAGGCCAGCCCGATCCCGAGCATCGCGGCCACGGCCGGCGTGAAGGCCTCGACATAGCGCGGATGCAGGCGCACCTGGTCGCTGAACAGCACGATCCCGGTGAGCATCCACAGCCCCAGGCCCGCCGCGAGCGCGTTGCTCATGCGCGCATCCGGGCCTTCCTCCGGCCCCGCTCGTGCCGGCTCGCGGGCCCGCAGCACGCCCCACAGCAGCGCGGGTATGCCGAGCAGCAGCGCGACCAGGAGCTCGAGGCCGAGACGCTCGCCGGAGAGCGGCCCGATCCTCGCCAGCAGCCGGGTGGCCGACGGCGGCACGATCGGGATGTGGTCGCGCTGTGACTGCGTTGCGACGGGGTAGTGGTGGCCGGGCTCGTACACCGTGCCGCCCGGTTCCGGGTTTTTGCCGCCCAGGCGATCGGTCCCGTTGAACACGAAGGCGGCGTTCCACGCGCTGCCGTTCGTCGACCCGACCGCCCACGGCCGCTCGTGCGCCGGAAACAGGAGCGTCGCGGTGAGCCACGACAGCGCAACCGCCACGTACACCGCGCCGGCCGCGCACAGCGTCGCGATGCGCCTGCGGCGCGACGCCGGAAAGCTCAAGTAGGCGAACACGAGCAGGCCCGGCAGCGCCACCAGCGACTCGAGCAGCTTCACGTTGAACGCGAGCCCCATCATTGCCGCCGCCGCGATCAGCCAGCGCAGCCCGCCGGTCTCGGCCGCGCGCACGGTGAACAGCAGCGCGAGCAGTATCACGGCCATCATGACCGCGTCCATCGTGTCGCTGCGCGCGGTGATCACCTCGACCGGCAGCACCGCGAGCGCCACCGCCGCGATCAGCCCCGCCCGTGCGCTCCACAGACGCCGGACCGTCTCGAACAGCAGCGGCACCGCCACTGTCCCCGCGAACGCCTCGGGCAGCTTCAGCGTCGTCGAGCTGAAGCCCAGCAGCTTCACGCTCACGACCTGCAGCCACAGATCGACCGGCGGCTTGTCGATCGAGACGCTCCCGCTGGGCTCGAAGGCGCCGAAGAAGAAGTTGTGCCACGAAAGCCCCATGCTGCGCACCGCCGCGTCGTAGAACGGGTCGGGCGAAACCCGGGTCAGATAGAGGAGCCGTAGCGCCGCTGCACCGCACGTGATCGCGGCGACCGCAGCCCACATCGCCAGTGACGACGGCCCGGCCTCGGGACGGCCCTGCGGCGCGGGCCTGCTGCTCGGGGGTGTCTGCAAGCGTTGGCTGGTTCATGCTGGGAACGCTAGTGTGGGCCGCTCATGGCTGGCGGAGACGCTCAAACCGGCGAGCCGGCGTCGGACGCTGAGGACAGGACGGCTGCATCCCATGAGCCGCGGGAGTGTATGCCCTGCCGCGGCACCGGTCAGGTGATCTCGAACCTCGGCGGAAGCCCGAGTCTGCTCACGTGCCCGTGGTGCGCCGGTAGCGGTGTGCGCGTTCCCGGCGTCGATGCCCAGGAGCATTGGCGAGAGCGCCAGGACGAGCGCTCCTCGCCCGGCGAGCCCCCCGCCGTCGGCGACGACGGCGCATAGCTCAAGCGCGCGCCGGCGCCTGCGCGCGGACCGCTGCGTGCTCGCGCATTGCGGGTTCACACGGACACAAATCCGTGGTGCGGGTCATGTGTCCAGAGGTTGCTGCACCTATCAAGGTCGTGTGGCACGCGGTCGATGGAGTGGCTGAAAAGCCAGTTCGAGGTGCCCAGGCATCACCTGAAAGGGTGTATGACAAAGCCAGCGGCTCTCAGTTTCAAGGGGGACGCATCGTCGCAGGACGATCACCGCGGCCTGGCGCAATGTAACCGAATCCATTTAGGAGATTCAATGCTCTACCGACTGCGCCAGCGCTCAGGTGACGAGGGTGGTTTTACCCTCATCGAGCTTCTGGTTGTCATCCTCATCATCGGCATTCTTGCCGCGATCGCCATTCCGTCGTTCCTGAGCCAGAAGAGCAAGGCCACGGACTCGTCCGCGAAGGAGCTTGCGCGTACGGCTCAGACGACGGCGGAGACGTACGCCACCGACCACGGCGGCAGCTACGAAGGCATGACCACGAAAATCCTCAAGGAATACGAGCCCACGATCCAGACGGTTGCCGGAAACGGGAACGCGTACATGAACGGTGAAGGCGCGACCAAAGTCCTCGGTGGAGGCACCGGGTACGAAGTCACGGCCAGTTCGACCACGGCCGGACACACCTTCACGGTCAAGAAGGAAGGTGGGACGGTGGAACGTGTCTGCACGCCGGCCAACAAGACCGGGTCAGAAGGCGGAGGTTGCCAGAGCAGTTCCTGGTAGCAACACGCTCGTCTGAAGTACCGCGAAGAGGCGGCCTCCGGGCCGCCTCTTCTCGTTGGATGGCGCCACTCGAAGCGCTCCTGACGGGGCTCGTGGCCAGATCGAGTGTCCAATTATCAGACGTCGGATTCACATAACGCGGGAAGCGGCCGATGTCGGGAGTAACACAGCCAGATCCGAGGTTCCTGGCAGCACCCCGCGCGGGTGCATGACAAAGCCAGCGTCCCACTTGAGAGGGGGACGTATCGTCATCGGACGGGCTCCGCGGCTGGCACCTAACCTTTGAGGAGGAGTAATGCACTACCGACTGCGCCAGCGTTTCCGTGATGAGGATGGTTTTACCCTGATCGAGCTTCTCGTTGTGATCCTCATCATCGGCATTCTTGCCGCCATCGCGATTCCGTCGTTCCTGAGCCAGAAGAGCAAGGCCACGGACTCCTCGGCGAAGGAGCTTGCGCGTACGGCTCAGACCACCGCGGAGACCTACGCGACCGACCACGGTGGCAGCTACGAAGGTATGACAACGAAAATTCTCAAGGAATACGAGCCCACGATCCAGGTGGGAGCAGGCAGTGGCAACGCCTACATGGAAGGTGAAGGCGCGACGAAAGTTCTCGGCGGCGGTACCGGGTACGAAGTCACGGCCAGCTCGACGACGGCCGGACACACCTTCACGGTCAAGAAGGAAGGCGGCACCGTGGAACGTGTCTGTACGCCGACCGGCAAGACCGGATCAGAAGGCGGAGGCTGCCAGAACAGCAGCTGGTAGCAAGGGTGTCAAATCGGGCCGCGCGGCCCCGGCGCTGCTCAAGTGTGCCGACCGCGCGGTCGATCACCCTCGTATGGAGGCCACATTCGCCGGAGTGCTCGGCGCGGTGTTCGGCTCGTTCTTGAACGTCGTCGCCTACCGCCTTCCGCGGCATGAGTCGCTCGTCAAGCCGCGCTCGCGCTGCCCCAACTGTGGTGCGGCCATCGCGCCGAGGGACAACATCCCGATCGTCTCCTGGCTGCTGCTGCGCGGACACTGTCGCAGCTGCGCGGCGCCGATCCCCAAGCGCTATCCGCTGGTGGAGGCGCTCACCGCCGCGCTGTGCGTCGGCGTGGTGCTCGCGCAGCATTCGGCAGCCGGCATCGCGCTCGGGATCGTGCTCATCCTGCTCGCCGTGCCAGCCGCGCTGATCGACCTCGAGCACAGGATCATTCCCAACCGGCTGACCGCGCTCGGCGCGGTGCTCGCGCTGGTGATCGGCACGGCGCTCGATCCGGGGGGCGAGCCCCAGCGGCTCATCGCCGGCGCAGCCGCAGGCGGCTTCCTGCTGATCGCCGCCATCGCCTATCCCGGCGGAATGGGCATGGGAGACGTGAAGTTCGCGGGCGTGATGGGTCTCTTTCTCGGCAAGGCGGTGGCCCCCGCGCTGCTGATGGCGATGTTCGCGGGCGTCATCGTGGGGATCGCTCGTGATCGCGCGCAAGGGAGCCCGTGGCCGGGCGCAAGACCGCGATCCCATTCGGGCCGTTTCTTGCAGCGGGGGCGGTCGCTCGCGGTCTACGCAGGGCAGCCGCTGGTCGACCTCTACTCCAATCACTTTCTCCACTAAAGCGCCGTCAGCCTGGCGCCGATACCCCTCGTGCGGGGCGGACACCGGGTGCAACCGATCCGACCCGCCAGTTGCGATGAGACTTCCGAATCCGAAAATGAACATCCGCCTCACGGGTCGTGCCGGAGGGAACATCGTCGGGCTCGACGTGCAGCCCGGATTCATCGCGGCCGTACAAGCCCGCAGCAACGGCAGCGTGATCGCCGAGCGAGTCTCCACGGCCGCGCTCGACGCAGACATCGTGCGAGACGGCGAAGTCACCGACTCCGCGGCCCTCGCCGAGGCACTGCGCAAACTCTTCCACGGCAGCGGCCTCAGCCGCCGCGTGCGCGCTCGGCATCGCAAACCAGCGCACCGTGCTGCGCATCCTCGAGCTGCCGCCTGCTCACCGACCGCAAGGAGCTCGCCGCCGCCGTCAGCTTCCAGGCGCAGGAGCAGGTTCCGATGCCGCTGAACAACGCCGTCCTCGACTTTCACCCGCTCGGGATCGTCGACACTCCGTCCGGGCCACGCCAGCGCGTCGTGTTGGTCGCGGCACAGCGCGACATGGTCGAGCGTCTGCTGAACGCGGTCCGCGCGGCCAACCTCAGTCCCGAAGGAGTCGACCTGTCGGCCTTCGCCCTGATCCGCTCGCTGTTCCGCCCGGACGATGACCGCGATGGCCGCGTGCTCTACCTGAACGTCGACGGGCTCACCAACCTCGCGATCGCCGAGGGCAAGATGTGTCGCTTCACGCGTGTGGTCGGCGCCGGCCTCGAGGGGTTGGCCGGCGAGCTCGCGGTACGTCTCGGCGTACCCGTCGCCAGCGCGCACGAGCTTCTCGCCGCCGTGGACCTCGACGCCGAGCCGCCGAGCGCACCCACGCCGGCTCCCGAGGCGGCCACCGAGGCAGCCCCCGCGGAGCACATGATCGGTGAGGCCAAGCCCGAGCCGGCCGACCCTGCCGCGCACCCGGAAAGCGCCGAGGAGCACGAGGCGCGCGAGCGCGCGATGAGCTATCAGCAGATGACGGCGCTGCCCGCGTCGGGCGCACCGCCCGCGTCGAGCGCAGCCCCGGCGTCGGCCGAGTCGGTGCTGGCCCGCGAAGTTCTCGAAAACGGCATTCGCGAGATCTCCGGAGAGGTGCGCAACTCGCTTGACTTCCACCGCTCGCAGGAGGGTGGGGGCGAGGTCTCCCACGTCGTTCTGAGCGGCGCAGCTCAGGACATCCCCGGCTTCGCGCGCAGCCTGCAGGCGTCTCTCGGCGTCGAGGTGCGCGGCGAGTCGATCGACATCTCCGAGGAGCGGCTCGGCGGCGTCTCACCGCACAGGCTCGCGGTCGCGACCGGGCTCGCGGTGACGGAGGCTCCCCAATGAGAGCCGTCAACCTGATACCCGCAGAGGAGCGCGAGGGTGCAGGGATGGGCGCCGGTCGCTCGCAGGGCGTCGCCTACGCGATCCTCGTCCTGCTGGGCGGCATCGCCCTGCTCGCCTTCCTCTACGGCCAAGCCAATCACCAGATCTCCTCGCGCCGCACGCAGGCCGCGTCGCTGCGCGAACAGGCTCAACATGCGCAGGCGCAGGCGAGCCAGCTCGCGCCCTACACCACCTTCGTGTCGCTGCGCGAACAGCGCGAACACGCCGTCGCGACACTGGTCGACTCGCGCTTTGACTGGGCGCACGTGATGCACGAGTTCGGACGCGTCCTGCCCGCAGGCGTTTCGCTCTCCACGCTCTCAGGGACGGTGGGGACGACGACCGGCGGCACCTCGGCCGCCAGCTCGCAGGCTCCGCCGCGGGCTCGACCGCGACCTCCGCCACGCCTCCCGGCAGCGTGCCTCAATTCACGATCGGCGGCTGCGCAATCAGTCAGCCGGTGGTCGCTCAGATGCTCGAGCGACTGCGTCTCATCGACGGCGTGAGCAACGTGTCCCTGCAGAGCTCCACCAAGACCCCCGCATCGAGTGGGTCAGGAGGCGGAGCCTGCGCCGCGGGCGCCCCCCAGTTCACCGCCAACGTGAGCTTCGAACCGCTTCCCGCGCCGGCCGTCACCCAGGCCGCGGTCACGGCCGAGGCCGCGCTCACGAGCAGCCAGAGCCCGAGCGGAGGTGGCAAGTGACCAAGCGCGACCGCATCGTCCTGTGTGCAGTGATCGTGATCGTTGTGCTGGCCGCCGGCTGGCTCGGCGTCGTCTCGCCGAAGCGCGCAGCAGTCAAGCAAGCTGGGAAGCCAGGTGAGCGAAGCCCAGACACAGCTCGCGAGCGCCGAAGGCCAGCTCGCCGGCGCGCGCGCTGCCCAGGCGAAGTACTCCGCGGCCTACGCATCGGTCGTGAGCCTCGGCAAAGCGGTGCCGGCAAGCCAGGAAGTGCCCTCGCTGATCTTCCAGCTCTCGCAGGCGTCGAATCAGAAGCACGTCGAATTCAACTCGATCGCGTCCACCACCACCACCTCCTCCGCGGGCGGCGCATCGACCCCCGCGAGCACCGCTGCCGCAGCCGGCTTCACGCAGATGCCGTTCACGTTCATCTTCAACGGCGGCTTCTTCGCCCTCGAACATCTGTTCCAGCAGCTCAACGGGTTCACGGTGCGCTCAGCCTCCGGCGACCTGCTGGTCAGCGGCAGGCTGCTGACCGTCCAGAGCGTGAAGCTGGCGCCGCTCACGACCGGCGGCACAGGGTCGAGCAAGGGCGCGGGCCAGCAGCTGAGCGGAACGATCACCGCGACCGCCTATGTGCTGCCGGCAGGCCAGAGCCTGACCGGCGGAGCCACATCGTCCTCGCCCGTCTCATCCTCGCCCGCGTCTGCCTCGCCCGCTTCATCGAGCGCCGCCGGCGCAAGCCCGAGCACCCCCGCGACGACGCCGCGCGGCGGCTCGAGCGGCTCCCCGGCATCCTCCTCCGCGGCGCCGGCCGTCGCCCAGGTGACCCAATGAACCGCTTCTTCGTATCGCTCAAGGACGACCTGCTTGACAGGCGCATGGTGCCGTTCGTCGCCCTGATCGCCGTGGCCCTCGCTGTCGCGCTCGTGTACGCGCTCAGCGGCGGCTCCTCGAAGGTGACACCGCCCGCGGGCGCTGCGCGCGTGACCGTGCCCTCCGGGGTGAACGTCAGCGAACCGCAGGGCAACACCAAGGCCGCCGTGGCCGAGACCTCGAGCGGGGAATCGGTCCAGCACGGGGGCGTCGCGCGCGACCCCTTCGCACCGGTTCCCGGCGCCGCCGCGAACAACAGCACTACCTCCACGGGGCCGGTCTCCGGCTCTAGCTCCGCCGGCTCGGGCACCGGCTCCTCCGGCTCGTCCTCGAGCTCCAGCTCATCCTCGAGCTCCTCGAGCACGCAGAGCCAAGGCGGCTCCGCCCCGAGCTCCTCGAAAACCGAAAGCCCCCCGAAACCGTCCAAACCGGCCAAGCAGCTCACGGTCTACCGCGTCTCGGTCCTATTCGGCCTGGTCCCGCCCGGCACCGCGCCCGGCACCGCGACGCTGACCGCGCACAACAACCTGAAGATGCTCACGCCGCTTCCCTCCGCCAAGCAGCCGCTGCTGGTGTTCAGGGGCGTGATCGACAAGGGCAAAGAGGCCGCCTTCACGCTCATCGGCGAAGCGATTCTGCACGGCACCGGAAGTTGCCTGCCCAGCCCCGCGCAATGCCAGGAGCTCGGCCTGCGCAGCGGGCAGACCGAGCAGCTCGAATACCTCGGCCCGAGCGGTGAAACGTTCACATACGAACTGCGTCTGGTCGAAATCAACTCGACGAAGGCCAGCGCCGCTCGACGCGCGCTGGCTCACGCCTCAAAGGCCGGCCTCACCCTGCTGCGCAACGCCGGGCTGCTGATCGCACCGGGAGCACGCGGCGGCTCGGTCGTGGCTGCGCTCGCGCTGGCGGAGAGCTCGCGTCCCGCGCTCGGCCTCGAAACGGTCGCCGCTTCGCGCCCCACTCGCTGACGCCGCGCGAGCCGCCAATAAGCTTGCGGGCGTGGCGCTCCGTCTGATCACCGCCGGCGAGTCGCACGGCCCCGGTCTCACCTGCATCGTCGAGGGACTTCCCGCGGGCCTCGAGCTCACCCCCGAGGAGCTCAACCGCGACATGGCGCGCCGCCAGCTCGGCCACGGACGCGGCGGTCGCATGAAGATCGAGCGCGACACAGCCGAGGTCACCGCGGGAGTCCGCCACGGACGCACGCTCGGCGGCCCGATCGCGCTTGCGGTGATGAACCGCGACTACGCCAACTGGGAAACCCGCATGAACCCGTGGCCGGTGGAGGAGGAGCTCGCGGAGGTCCACCTCCCGCGACCCGGACACGCCGACCTCGTGGGCACGCAGAAGTACAAGCAGTCCGACGTACGCAACATCCTCGAGCGAGCGTCCGCCCGAGAGACCGCCGCACGCGTCGCCGGAGGTGCATTGTGCAAGGCCTTCCTGCGAGCGCTCGGCGTGAGCGTGCACTCGCACGTGCTCCAGATCGGCTCGGTCAGCGCCCCGGCGCCGGTCGCGGCGCTAACCGCGGCGGACTTCGCCGAGGTCGACGCCTCGCCGGTCCGCTGCCTCGACGCCGACGCAAGCGCGGCGATGGTGAGAGAGATCGACGACATGCGGCGAGCCAACGAGTCGCTCGGCGGGATCTTCGAGGTGCAGGCGTTCGGCATCGTTCCCGGCCTCGGCTCGCACGTCTCCTGGGAGGAGCGCCTCGACGGCCGCCTCGCGATGGCGATGTGCTCCATCCAGGCCATCAAGGGAGCCTCGATCGGCGACGCGTTCACGGTCGCCGGATTGCCGGGATCCCAGGCGCACGACGAGATCTTCTACTCGGCCGAGCGCGGCTACTACCGCGAGACGAACCGGGCTGGAGGCCTCGAGGGCGGCATGACCACCGGCTGCCCGCTGATCGTGCGAGGTGCGATGAAGCCGCTGCCGACGCTCACCAAGCCGCTTCGCTCGGTCGACACCGAGACGCACGAGCCCGCGCAGGCGCTGCGCGAGCGCACCGACTCATGCACGGTGCCGGCCGCTGCCGTCGTCGGCGAGGCGATGGTTGCGCTGGTGCTCGCCGACTCCTACCGGCGCAAGTTCGGCGGGGACCACCTCGACGACGCGCTGGCGGCCGTGCGCGCCTATGAGGAGCGGATCGGGTGGCCTTCGTCCTGATCGGCTTCATGGGCTCGGGCAAGTCCACCCTCGCCGGCGCGCTCGCGGCCGAGCTGGGGGTGGCGGCACTCGATAGCGACGAGCTGCTCGAGCAGCGGCTCGGTCACACGATCGCGCACGAGTTCGAGCTGCGCGGGGAGCAGAGCTTCCGCGCGGCCGAGGAGCGGCTCGTGTGCGAGCTGCTCACCGACGCGGGCCCCCAGGACGTGCTCGCGCTCGGCGGCGGCAGCGTCCTCTCCGAGCGCGTGCGCGACGCGCTCTCAGGGCATCTCACGGTGCTGCTCGACGTGGACCCCGTGACGGCCTGGGAGCGGGTGGGGCGCTCTGAGAACGGCCGTGAGCGTCCCCTCGCACGCAATCGCGAGCAGTTCCTCGAGCTGCACTCCACTCGCCGCGAGCTCTACGAGCTGATCGCCGACGCAACGCTTCCGCAGCTCCCCGACGGGGGCGCCGAGCGCGCGCTGCGCGCCGTGCAGGCGCTCCAGGCGCTCCACGCGCTCGGAGCCGGCGCCCGTCTGCTGTGGGCCCGCTCGGCATCCGGGGAATACCCCGTGTACGTCGCCGACGGGCTGCTCGCCGAGGAGAAGGTCGATGCGGTGTGGCCCTTCGACCGCGAGCTCTCGCGCTCGTTCTGCGTCAGCGACGAGAGCGTCGCGGGGCTGTATGGGGAGCGCCTCGGCGCGTTGCATGCGACCGTCACGATCGCGCCCGGCGAGAGCTCGAAGACCCTGGCGAGCGCCGAGAGCGTGTGGCACGCGCTCGTGGCCGGCGGGATGACGCGCGCAGATCATCTCGTCGCGCTCGGAGGCGGAGTCGTGGGGGACCTGGCGGGCTTCTGCGCGGCCACCTACCAGCGCGGCGTGCCGGTCGTGCACGTGCCGACCACGCTCGTCGCCCAGGTCGACTCTGCCTACGGCGGAAAGACCGGGGTCGACCTGCCGGAGGCGAAGAACTACATCGGCGCCTACCACCAGCCGGCGGCGGTGCTCGTGGATCCGCAGACGCTCGCCACGCTCCCCGCCGGCGAGCTCTCGGCCGGCTGGGTTGAGGTGCTGAAGACCGCGCTGATCGCCGGCGGCAGCCTGTGGGAGACGGTCGCCCGCGGCGCGGAGATCGACACCGCCGTGATCCTTGCATGCGCGCGCACGAAGCTCGAGGTGGTCGCGGCGGACGAGCGCGACGCCGGCCGCCGCCAGGCGCTCAACCTCGGCCACACGATCGGGCACGCGATCGAGACCGCCAGCGGCTACCGGCGCTACCGCCACGGCGAAGCGGTCGGGCTGGGCCTGCTCGTCGCGCTGCGGCTGTCCGGGCTCGAGGAGCTGCGAGGCCAGGTGCGCGGACTGCTCGAGCGACGCGGACTGCCCGTGCGCCTCGACCCGGACATATCGGTGCAGGCCGTGATCGACGCGAGCGCCCGCGACAAGAAGCGCACGCGCGGCGCCGTCCCGTTCGTGCTGCTCGCACGCGCAGGCGAGGTGCTCACCGGCTGCGAGGTGGCCGACGAGGACCTCCGTCATGCCGTCGCGGAGCTCGCGCGATGAGCCCCGCGAGCATACGCGTGGAGGTCATGCACGGCGTCAACCTCGACCAGCTCGGCCGTCGCGACCCGCTGCTCTACGGGACGCTCACCCTCCCCGAGCTCGAGCGCCAGATCGACAGCGACGCACGCGCGCTCGGCCTGGAAACGAGCTTCTTTCAGACAAACCACGAGGGGGCGTTCGTCGAGCATCTGCACGGGCTCTCCGACGAGATCGACGGCGTCCTGCTCAACCCCGGCTCGTGGACGCACTACGCCTGGGCGATCCGCGACGCGCTCGAGATCGCGGCGAAGCCGGCGATCGAGATCCACCTCTCCGACGTTCGGAGCCGCGAGGAGTGGAGGCGCAAATCGGTGATCGGCGAGCTGTGCTTCGCGACGATCTCCGGGCGCGGGCCCGCAGGCTACGCCGACGCGCTCGCGCTGATGCGCGAGGAGCTCGACCGGAGAGCGCCGTGAGCGTCCCGGCAGAAGCCCACCCGGGCCCCCGGCGCATCGCTCGCCTGCAGGCCGAGCTCGATCGACTCGAGGTCGACCTGATACTGGTCACCCACCTCATCGACGTGCGCTACCTCACGGGCTTCACCGGCAGCAGCGGCCTTGCGCTGCTGCCCTCAAGCGCCGCGGCCGAGCGCTTCCCGCCGCGTTTTCTCACCGACTTCCGCTACCGGACCCAGTCCGCGCAGGAGCTTCCCGCCTCGATCGAGGCGGAGATCGTGAGCGGCGAGCTGCTCGACGAGCTCGTCGAGCTGCTGCAGGGCGCCGGTGGACGGCTCGGCTTCGACGAGGCAAAGCTCACGTTCAAGGCGCATCGCCGCTTGAGCGAGGTGCTGCCTGAGGGCTGGGAGCTGGTCCCGTGCAGCGACCTGCTCGAGCGGCTGCGCGCGGTCAAGGACCCGGGCGAGATCGCGCTGATGCGGGCCTCCGCACGGCTTGCCGACGAGGCGCTGCGCGAGACGCTCGAGGCGGGTCTGCTCGGGCGCAGCGAGCGCGAGATCGCGATCGACCTTGAGCTGCGCATGCGCCGCCTCGGCGCGGAGGCGGCGAGCTTCCCGACGATCGTCGCCTCGGGCGCCCACGGGGCGCTGCCGCACGCGCAGCCCCGCGAGGAGCCGATCGCGGCAAACGTGCTGGTCACGATCGACTGGGGCGCGCTGCACGAGGGCTACTGCTCGGACTGCACCCGCACGTACGCGACCGGCGAGGGCATCTCGGCGCAGGCTCGCGAGGTCTACGAGCTCGTGCTGCAGGCGCAACAGGCCGGTCTTGCGGCGCTCCGCGCCGGCCCGAACGGACGCGAGCTCGACGCGGTGGCAAGGCGGGTCATCGAGGAGGGGGGGCACGGCGAGCACTTCGGCCACGGCCTCGGGCACGGCGTCGGCCTTGAAATCCACGAGGCGCCGCGCCTGTCGCGCACCGCCGGCGAGGAGCCGCTAGTCGCCGGGAACATCGTCACCGTCGAGCCCGGCATCTACCTTCCCGGCAGCCTCGGCGTGCGGATCGAGGATCTAGTGCTCGTCGGCGAGGACTCTCACGAGCTCCTCACGAGCCTGCCCAAGGCGCTCACGGTCGTCTCCTGAGAGGAGCGCAGGCGGCGCGAGCGAGCCCGCGAACCGCGCTCGCTCGGGCGGAGAACGGGCTGCGCCGGCCACAGCAGGCGGCGCGCGAGCCACACGCCTAGCGGCAGGGTCCACGCGAGGAAGAACACGGACTGCACGTCGGGCGAGACGAGGCCCGCCAGCCACTGGAAGCTGGCCCACGTGAGAATCGTGGCGAGGAGCGTGATGACCGGCGGGCGCCGCGTAGCCGCGCGCACCTCCCAGCTGAGCAGCGCAAGCAGGAAGGGCAGCGTGTAGTAGACGGCGTCCCAAGTGTCCAGCACGCAGCGCGCGAGCGCGAGCAGCGCAAGCGCCAGCAGCGCATCGCGCGTGCACAGCCGGCGGCTGCGCAGCCACACGACGCCGCAGAGCGCCGCTGCGAAGAGCAGGATCAGCGGATGGCTGAGCGTGCTGGCCCACTGCGCCGCTTCGCGGTAGCCGGGCTTCGCGGCGCCGAACGAGCCATGTACGAGCGCCCCGTGGTGTCCGAAGAACCACCACACCTGCCACGGCTGGAAGATCGCGCCGGTGGCGCTCGCGAGCGCTTTGGTGCCCGACACGTAACTGCCCGATGAGACGAGCAGCAACGGCGCGAGCACCGCGCCGGCGCTCGCGAAGGTCGCGGTCAGGCAGGCGATTCGGCGTCTGGCGGGAAGCGCCAGCAGGGCGGGGCCGACCGCGAGCAGCGCCCACTCCTTGTTGGCGATCGCGAGGCCCAGCAGCACGCCGACGGAGAGAGCGCGCAGACGAGAGATCGAGCTGCCGCCGGCGAGCGTAACGGCGGCGACGCACATGCTCGCTCCGAGCAGCTCCTCAGGGTGGCCCATTTCCAGCGCCCGCAGCGTCACCGGGTTCGCGACGCACAGGGCCAGCGCGAGCGCCCGCGCGCCGCGCAGGTGACCCTGGGCGCGCATGCCCGCCACGATCCAGATGCCGAGCAGCGCCGCCGCGAGCAGGCAGGGCAGCGCGACCATGCGGTAGACCGCGAGCGCTCCGCCGCCCCACAGGCCGGGCACGAGCGCGAACGGGGCGCGCTCGATGAGCGAGCCGCCGTATGCCGGCGCGAGGCGCAGGAAGCTCGCCACGTGGCCGCCGACGAGCGCTTCGAAGGCTCCGCGCACTTCGGTGTCGTAGTCGTTCCAGGCGAAGCCGTACAGGGCGAGCCACGCCACGGTCGCCGAGGCGAAGAGAGCCGCCAGTGCGCACACGGCGTTCTCGCGCACAATCTGCCGCATGTACTTGCATCGGCGCCGTGCAGCGCCGGCTTGAGCGCAGCGTGCCGCGGGCGATCGTGGAGTATCGTGGCCGCCGGGCCGGCGCTGGCGCGCCCCTTGCGGACGCCGGCACACCGGTGGAGGAGGCCACAGTCGATCACACCAGGGGAGGTGCAGTGATGCCGTCTTTGTTGGATCTCACCAGCCAGGGGGACGTGGGCACGATCAGCGACGAGTCGAAGCTCTCGTCGGTCACGCTCATGAACCCGCAACAGCTCTACGAGCTATGGGAGCGCCAGAACTGGCAGTCGCACACGATCTCCTTCGAGCAGGACATCCGCGACTGGGAGACGATCGATGGCGAGCTGCGCGAGAACCTGCTGTGGAACCTGTCGTCGTTCTTCGTTGGCGAGGAGCGCGTGACAACCCAGTTCTCCGGTCTCGTGATGGCCTATGAGAGCCAGGGCGAAGAGGCGTTTCTCGCCACCCAGCAGGTCGACGAGGCACGCCACGCACAGCACTTCAACCGCTTCTACGAGCAGGTGCTGGGTCTCGACGGGACGTTCGAGCAGCGCCTGGAGTATGCACGCGAGAACCTCAACCCGGCGTTCATAGAGATGTTCGACGGCGTGCTCGTGGACTGGGGCCGGCGCCTGATCGACGATCCCGGCGACATCGAGGCGAAGGTCGACTTCGTGACGCTCTACCACATGATCATCGAGGGCACGCTCGCGCTCACCGGCCAGTACTTCCTCACCGACTACATGGAACGCCATCAGATCCTGCCCGGCTGGGTGGAGGGCTTCAAGCTGATCTCCCAGGACGAGCACCGCCACGTCGCGTACGGCACCTGGTTCTTGCGCGAGAAGGCTCGAGACGAGGCGCTGCGGGACCGCATCGCCGCGCGCCTGGCCGAGTTGATCCCGTTGGCCGCCCTGGTGCTCGTGCCGCGCGGGCAGGACCCGAACGACTACGCGATCCTCGACTACACGATGGAGGACACGAACTCGTTCGCGTTCAACGCGCTGAACAGGCGCCTGAAGGTGATCGGGATAGACCAGGCGACGCTGGCCGGCGCGACGGCGTAGGCGAGCGGGCGGGGATCGGCTCGGCGAGCAGCCGCGGCAGGCTCGCTCAGCCGGCCACATCCCTGGCCAGCAGGGCCGATACTCCCGCTCGATCCGGGATCACATGGGATATCTCGGATACCCGTGCGAACCCGCTGTCGGCTGACACGACGGTCCCGATCCCGGCGCGTGCAGCAGCCGCGGCCAGCACGGCGTCGAACGTCCCGAGCCCCTCGGCTCGCTCGAACAGCGCAAGCCCCTCCTGCAGGTCGGTGACCGTCGGGCTCAGCAGGGGCGCAAGCAGCTCGGCGTAGTCTCGCCCGAGTGCCGCTGCGTCGGCACGATCGCGGCGGCGGACGCGAACGTGCACGAACTCCTGGATGACCTCGACCGTTGTGGTCGCTTCGATCTGTCGCTCGGCGATGGCTGCGATGAGCTCCCGGCAGGGATCGCGCAGAGGGTGGTCCTGGCCCTTGGCATATACGAGGACCGTCGTGTCGAGCAGGATCACGCGTGGCGAGCGCGGAGCGCTTCCAGCTCGGCGTGGAGCTGCTGCGGCTCAGGCACGGGCATGTCCGGCGCCTCGAGGACTCGCGCTCCCGCGGCCGCTCGTCGCGCATCGGGGTTCACGAGTCCGCGGTCGATCGCCTCGCGCACGACGGTCGCGACCGACACGCCTCGCGCCCTCGCCGCAGCCGAGATTCGCCGGTGGCGCTCGTCGTCGATGAGGATCTGGAGGCGATGCTCAAGAGGCATGCTCATACTGTAGCATGCTGAGGTCCTACTCTCGTACCCTGACCGTCAGGCGCCCCCGCTCGACCAGGGCCTCGAAGTTCTCATACAGGCGCGGCTCACCGAGCTTCTCGCGCTGGCGCTTGGCCGCGGGTCCAATCCGCGCCCAAATCCCGCCGAGCCAGAGGTAGTCGTGCACCAGCTCTGCGCTGATCAGGTCGTGCTTGACGAGCGTGCCGATCAGCTCTCCGTAGGCGAGCATCGTGCGCACGGGCGCGTCCATCACGTCGGCGCTCTCCGCGTCGAAGTCGTCGGCGAAGATCACCGGCATCACGTCGATCAGACCGTAGGACTGACCCAGCTGTGCGAGCTGGATGAGCATCTTTCCGTCCTCCTGCGTGGGAACCGCCATGCGTGCCTCCTTCGAGGGCCGAGCTTGTCCTCTCCGCAACCTAGCCCAAGCGCCACGCCGCCGCTTGGGAGTTGGTTTTCAGTTAGCCCTTCGGGCGCCCGCGCGACTGCGCCGGTCGTGTGGAAAAAGCAGCCGCGGGCCTGTGCCCCTGCGGAGCGCAGCTAGTCTTGTCGCCGTGCTTTCAACGAACCAATTCAAGAACGGCAACCACATCGAGGTCGACGGCACCGTCTTTAAGATCGTCGAGTTCCAGCACGTGAAGCCCGGCAAGGGCGGAGCGTTCGTGCGCACGAAGCTGCGCCGCTCCTCGGATGGCAACGTGATCGACCGCACGTTCAGAGCGGGCGAGAAGTTCCGCTCGGTGCGCACGGAGTCGCGCAGAATGCAGTTCCTCTATGCGGACGGTTCGGACGCGCACTTCATGGACAGCGAGTCCTTCGAGCAGCTGGCGGTGCCCGAGAGCACGCTGGCCGATGCGCTCCGCTTCATGGCGCCCAGCAGCGACGTGGAGGTGCTGTTCATCGACGATCAGCCCTCCGACGTGCAGTTGCCGAGCGCGGTCGAGCTCGAGGTCGCGCAGGCCGACCCGGGGCTTCGGGGAGACTCGGTGTCAGGCGGCGGGACGAAGCCGGCCACGCTTGAGACCGGTGCGGTGATCCAGGTGCCGCTGTTTGTCGAGCAGGGCCAGCGGATCCGGGTGGATACCCGCTCGGGCGAGTACGTTGCGCGGGTCTGAATGCGGCGCTCCGAGCAACGTCGGGCCGCGGTCATCGCCATCTACCAGCACGACCTGACCGGCAGGCTGCCCGAGGAGACGCTCGGACGCAACGCGTCGGAGTTCGTGCGCGAGCTCGCACGCGCCGCTGTCGAGCACTCCGCGGAGCTCGACGCGATCATCGACCGCCATGCGCACGGCTGGTCGGTGAGCCGCATCCAGCCGCTCGAGCGGAGCATCATGCGCGTGGCGCTCGTCGAGATGCTGCACCCCGATGAGGTGCCGGCGGAGCAGCCGATCCCGCCCGAGGGGGCCATCGAGGAGGCCGTCGAAAGCGCGAAGACATTCTGCGGCCCGGACGCTCCGGGCTTCGTCAACGGAGTCCTCGATGCAGCGTTGCGCGAGGTGCGAGACAATGCGCAGATCAAATGAGTAGCGTGGAGCACCTTGATGATCTGATCGCACGGCTGGAGCGTGCAGCCGAGCAGCTGCGCTCCGGCGAGCTCTCGGCTGACGCCGCCGCGACGTTGGTCGAGGACTGCGCGTCGCTCGCGGCCCAGGCGGCGGCAGAGCTCGAGCAGCTGACGCGAAGCGAGGTCTCAGCGCCCGCGCCCGGTCAGGACACGCTGCTATAGACCCGGCGCCCGGCACCTCCTCCGCCGCGGCCGTCGTCGGCTCGGGCTTTCCCGAGCATCTGCGCGAGCAGATCGAGAGCTACCTGCACGAGATGCGCTTCTCCGAGGAGACGCTCACGGCGGGGCTCGAGGAGGCGATGCGCTACTCGCTGCTCGCCGGTGGCAAGCGCATCCGTCCGGTGCTCTCGCTCGCGACAGCGCGCGCGGTCGGCATGGAGCCGCGCGAGGTGCTCCCGCTGGCCGCCTCGATCGAGCTGATCCACACCTACTCGCTGATCCACGACGACCTGCCGGCGATGGATGACGATGCGCTGCGCCGCGGCGAGCCCACCTGCCACGTGAAGTTCGGAGAGGGCGTGGCGATTCTCGCCGGTGACGGCCTCTACGCCGAGGCGTTCAGGCACCTGCTCAGCGCCCAGCAGTCCCCGCCGCAGCTGCTGCTGCGATCGGCGGGCGAGCTGGCGGCGGCGACGGGCGTGAACGGTATGGTTGGCGGCCAGTATGCAGACGTGCATCCGCAGACCTCAGCGGGGCCGGTGGATCTGCGTCGACTGCACGAGCTCAAGACGGGCCGACTGATCAGCGCGTCGGTGCTGTGCGTACTACTGTTGTCTGAAGCAGATGGATCTGAGACAGCTCCCTTCCGTCGCTTTGCAGCCGAGCTAGGTGTGCTGTTTCAGATCATCGACGACATACTCGACGTGACCGGCACAGACGATGCGCTGGGCAAGCCACAGGGCAGCGATGAGCGGCATGGAAAGCGAACCTACGTGAGCGAGTTCGGCATGGGCCGGGCCAGGGAGCTGGCCGCGCAGTCCCACGACACGGCGCGCGAGGCGCTCGCGACGGTCAGCTCCGGCCGCGAGCGCTCCGGTGCGAATGGCAGGCGCGAACGCGACACGTCCGAGCTCGAGGCGATCACCGACTTCATATACACGCGGAGCTCATGAGCCTGCTCGAGAACATCGACGCACCCGAGGACCTGCACGGGCTTTCCGAGCAGGAGCTGGCGCAGCTCGCGCAGGAGGTGCGCGAGCACATCATCAACACCGTCGGCGAGATCGGCGGGCACTTCGGCGCAAATCTCGGCACGTGCGAGCTCGCGGTCGCGCTGCACTCGCTGCTGGAATCCCCGGGCGACAAGATCCTCTGGGACGTCGGCCATCAGGCCTACCCGCACAAGGTGCTCACGGGGCGTCGCGATCAGCTGAGCACGATCCGCCAATACGGCGGGCTCGCGCCGTTCTGCTCGATCGCCGAGTCGGCGCACGACATCATGGGCGCGGGCCACGCCTCGACCTCGATCGGTTACGCGGTCGGCATCAAGGAGGCGATGCGTCACAGCGGCACCGACGACGGCAGCGTGGTCGCGGTGATCGGCGACGGCGCGATGACCGGCGGCGTGGCGTTCGAGGCGATCGGCCAGGCAGGCGGCCTGGGCACGCCGATCGTGGTCGTGCTCAACGACAACGGGATGTCGATCGCGCCCAACGTGGGGTCGCTCTCGCGCTACTTCAACCGGATCCGCCTGAACCCGAAGCTGTGGCATGCGCGAGCGGACCTCGAGGACGGGCTCGTGCGCCTGCCCGGAGGCATCGGCGCGGCGTTCGAGCGCCTCGGGCCGCACCTGAAGGAGTCGATCAAGGCGTTCTGGGCGCCGGGCCTGTGGTGGGAGGAGCTCGACTGGGCCTACATGGGAGTCGTGGACGGGCACGACGTCAAGGCGCTGCGCGCCTCTCTGCGCGAGGCGCTGGCGGCGCAGCGACCGGTCGTGGTGCACATCGCGACGGTCAAGGGCAAGGGGTTCGCGCCGGCGGAGGAGGGCGGCCTCGAGGGCATGGAGAAGTGGCACGCGGCCAAGCCCAAGTCGATCGTCAACGGCTCGCCCGCGAGTGTGGTCCGCGGCTCGCCTAAGGTCGCGACCCCGCCGCCCCAGTACACGCAGGTGTTCGGGGATGCGCTCGTGAGCGAATGCGAACGCGACGAGCGCGTGGTCGGGATCACCGCCGCGATGAACTCGGGCACCGGGCTGAACATCCTGCAGAAGGCGATGCCCGACCGCTACTTCGATGTCGGGCATCGCAGAGCAGCAGGCGATCCTCTTCGCCTCGGGGCTCGCGCTGCAGGGCGTCAAGCCGGTGGCCGCGATCTACTCGACGTTCCTGCAGCGAGCGTATGACCAGATCGTGCACGACGTGTGCCTGCAGAAGCTGAACGTGGTGTTCGCGATGGACAGGGCGGGGCTCGTGGGCGATGACGGGCCCACCCACCACGGCGCGTTCGACATCGCGTACCTGCGCTGCCTTCCCAACATCGTGCTGATGGCACCTCGCGACGAGGCGATGCTCGTGCACATGCTGCGCACCGCGCTCGAGTACGACGATGGGCCGATCGCGCTGCGCTACCCGCGCGGCGAGGGTGTCGGCGTGCCGCTCCCGAAGGAGGGGCAGGCGATCCCGATCGGCAGCGGCGAGATCCTGCGCGAGAGCGCGCTCGCCGGCGCTGCCCCGGCGGGCCGGCGCGTGGCGCTGATCGGCTACGGCTCGGGTGTCGGCAAGGCGCTCGAAGCCGCACAGGAGCTCGACCGCCACGAAATCGCGGTGACGGTTGCGGACGCGCGCTTTGCAAAGCCGATCGACGCGGGGCTGATGGCTCAGCTCGCGGCCGAGCACGACCTGCTCGTGACGGTCGAGGAGGGGGTGCTCGCGGGCGGCTTCGGCTCAGCGGTCTGGGAGACGCTGAACGAGGCGGGCGCGACGCCTCGCGTACTGCGGGTCGGGCTGCCCGACCGCTACGTCACGCACGGCAAGCCCGCGCTGCTGCACGAGGAGGTCGGCTACACCGGCAAGCGGATAGCCGAGCGGGTCGCCGCGGCGATTCGCTCCGCACGCGTCGGCGGTGGTAGGCGCCTGAGCCTGGCCCGCGAGGCCCAGAAAAGAAACGGCCCGCCGGGGGAAGCGGGCCGTGTTCAGAGCGGGGAGGAGGAGGATGAGGAGAGATGTGATCGCTCTCGATCCGCTCCTCATAATGCCCGCGAGGGTGCAGTACGTGTGTGAGATCGATCACACTGGACTTGCGGCGCTCGCCGCGGCGGATCGCAGCGAGCTTGCCAGGGAGGCGCTGTGAGAGTGTTTGCCGGCGCGATGGCCAAAGCGCCGCCTGGACATGCTCCTCACCGAGCGCGGGCTGTTCGCGACACGCAGCCGCGCGGCCGCGGCGGTGATGGCCGGGGAGGTTCGCGTCGGCGACTCCGAGCGGCGCGCGCAGAAGCCGGGAGAGCTGCTCGACGAGCAGGTGGCGCTCAGCGTCAAGGAGCGCCCCGCGTTCGTCTCTCGCGGGGGAATCAAGCTGGCGAACGCGCTTGCCGCCTGGGGCCTTGCGGTGAAGGGTCGGCGCGCGCTCGACGTCGGCGCCTCGACCGGCGGCTTCAGCGACTGCCTGCTGGCGCACGGCGCCAGCGAAGTGGTCGCGGTCGACGTCGGCTACGGGATGCTCGACTACCGTCTGCGAACCGACCCGAGGATGCAGCTGCTCGAGCGCACGAACGCACGGAGCCTGAGCGCCGCGATGCTGCCGCAGCCGCTCGATGAGGCCAACGCGGGGCTTCCCGATCTAGCGACGATCGACGTGTCGTTCATCTCGCTCGCCAAGGTGCTCGAGCCGGTGATCTCGTGCCTCGCGCCGCGCCACGACGTGCTGGCGCTCGTCAAGCCCCAGTTCGAGGTCGGCCGAGGACGCGTGGGCAAGGGCGGGGTGGTGCGCGACGCGGCCGCCAGGCGCGAGGCGCTCATCGAGGTGGGCAAGGTCGCGGTGGCGCTCGGCGAGTCGGTGCGCGGCTACTGCTCCTCGGGCCTTCCGGGGCCGAAGGGCAACCGTGAGAGCTTCATCTGGCTCGCGCACGGTGCGCTCGACGGCGCGCCCGCGCAGGCGGCTCCCTCGCCGGCGGAGCTCGAACGCCTCGCGCTCGAGGTCGAGCCGCTGTGAGGGAGGTGACGGTGCTCACGCACCGGACCCCGCAGGAGACCACGCCGACGCTGCGGCGGCTCATCGAGCAGGCGGCGCGCGCCGGGGTGACGCTGCGCCTGGACGAGCAGGAGACGAGCAAGCACGGGCTGACACAGATGCCCGGCGTCGAGCTGAACGCTCCGCTGAAGGTGGACGTGGAGCTGTGCGTGACGCTGGGCGGCGACGGCACGATCCTGCGCGCGCTGCAGCTGTATGCGGGCACCGGGGTGCCCGTGTTTGCGATCAACTTCGGCGAGATCGGCTTCCTCGCGACCGCCGAGCGGGGCGAGGGCGAGGAGGGCTTCGCGCGCGCGCTGCGCGGCGACTTCGAGCTGCTTCGTCTGCCTGCGATCGAGCTCGGCGAGCCGGGAGTCGACGGGCAGGCGGCTCCGAACGGCCGGGTGGCGATCAACGACCTTGCGATCCACCGCAAGGTCGGCGAGCGCGTCGCCGACCTCGCCTACGCGCTCGGCGGACAGGAGCTGGGGAGCGTGCGCTGCGACGGGCTCGTGGTCGCCACCCCCGCGGGCTCCACCGGCTACAACCTCGCCAACGGCGGGCCCGTGATGGCCTGGGGGGTGGAGGGCTTCGTGGTGTCGTTCATCGCCCCCCATTCGCTCACGGCGCGCGCCCTGGTGGTGGCGCCAGGCGACAGGCTCACGATCCACAACCGCTCGCAGGAGCCGCTTGACATGGCGATCGACGGGCGCCCCGTCGGGGGAGTTCGCGGCGGGTGCCACGATCGTGGCGAGCTTTGCTCACGACGTCGGCACGATCGCGCAGCTGCCCGGGTCGTCCTTCTATCGCAGGCTGCGCGAGAAGTTCGGCCGTCTAGCCCGCTGACGCACGGCGTCTCGCCCGCGGGCGAGCCCGCGGCGCAGCCCTAGCGGCGCGCGCGCCGCTAGGCGACGTGCGCGTGGCCGCGCGCGGTGTGCACCGCGTGCGTGCCGTTGGCCGAGGCGGGGGCGTGGCTGTCGCGCTGCATCGAGGTGATGAACGTATCGAGCTGTTCGCGCGAGAAGCGCCGTTGGCCGCCCGGCGTGCGATAGCAGCTGACGTGCCCTGCGTCGGTCCAGCGACGGATCGTCGCCAGCGACACGCCCAGGTATTTGGCGGCCTGGGAGCTCGTGAAGACCAGCTGGCGCCCGCCGGCGCGCGGGGAGGGTGGGAGGGAGGTTTGCATGCTTCAGGTTTCGTCCGAAAGGGCCGCGAACTTGAGCGCAGCGGAGCGTTGCGGACGTTTGGCACAGAAAGACGCCCCCAACCCGTCGCCGTGGGGCGCGCGGTTCCTCCCGCAGGGGCGCGGGCGGCGAGCGGAAAAGGCCTGACCTTGCGTCCAATTACGGCTTGCTGATGCGGAAAACCGCGGATCGGCTCCCCCGTCTTGTCCGCTCGCTTTGCAAACAAACCTGCAAATCACGCACAAACCCTGGACAATCGGTCCAGACGTGGGCTATGCTTCGCAAACCTACTCAACCGCTTAGCGGGACAACTGTGGATGGAGACACAAGCGTGCCGCCTTTCTAGAGGCCTCGCGGCCACCGAGAGGGAGACGAAACAATGACGTACAGCCGATAAATAGTCATTTGTAGAGCAGGAAGATGAGGGACGCCACGCGAGCTGTGGCGTCCTCTCGTCGTTAAAGCGCCCGTCTGCGGCGCGGCGCGGGCGCCCCCGCAAGGCCGCTAGGTGCGCGCGGGGATGGCCATCCGGCGCACCCGCTGCTCGAACGCGAGCTCTGAGGCGAAGTCGGCGGGCTCTTCGCTGAAGAGCGCGCTTGGACCGTCCCGCTCGAGCATCGCGATGAAGCTCTCGACCAGCTCTTCGTCGAGCTGGCGCCCGGCGACACGGCGAAGCTCGGCCATCGCGTCCTGCGGAGTCATGGTCGGGCGGTAGCTGTCGCGCGCGATCAGCGTGTCATACGTCGAGCAGATGGAGATGATGCGCGATGCGAGCGGGATCTCCTTGCCGATCAGGCCGGCGGGGTAGCCGCTGCCGTCGACGTGCTCGTGGTGGTAGAGGATCGCGTCGGCGACAGACCCGTAGCCATCGAGCTTGCCGACCAGCGCGGCGCCGTCCTGGGGATGACGTCGAACCATCGACCAGTCGTCGTCGGAGAGCAGCTCGGAGTGCAGGATGCGGTCGGGCAGCGTGAACTTGCCGATGTCGTGAAGCAGCGCGGCCGTGTGGACCGTCTCCTGCTCGTCCTCGCTGCAGTCCAGCTCGATCGCGAGCCTCTTGGCGAAGCGCGCGACCGAGGCTGCATGACGTGCCGTGCCGCGGTCACGTAGGGCGAGCGCGTCCATCAGGGTGGCCAGCACTCCGAACTGCATCGAGGCGAGCTGGATCGAGCGGGCTTCCAGCTGGTCGGCGCGATCCTCGGAGCGGAGCAGCGCCATCGTGAGGTACTGGAAGATCACCAGGACGAGAATCGCGCCGAACAGCACGGTGAGCCCCAGGTTCGTGTAGGCGACCGCGAGAAGCGCGGCGAGCACGGCCGTGGCGAGGTGACCGGGCAGCACGGGGAAGAACATCTCGCGCACCTGGCGCACGACCGAGCGCCCGTCCTCGAAGAAGACGTCGAGCGCCACGCCGGTGAAGCTGAGCGCGATCGTGACCATGAACACGACGAACACGATCAGGCCGAAGCGGACGCCCAGCAGAAGCTGGTTGTGCGGGTCGTGGATGTTGCCCGCGAGCGCGACCACTATGAGGGCCCCGACGATCGGGTGCAGCGAACAGTTGAAGAGGTTGTTGAGCCAGTAGGACGGCTGCAGGCGCCGCACGGCCGAGGTCAATGTCATCGCGAGCAGCCCGAACAGCACCGCGGGAGCCGGTCCGAGCAGGCACATGGCGAGCACGAGCGCCACGTGCGAGGTCGAGAGCAGGCCCGAGCCGAGCGAGTTGCCGAGCTGCTGCCCCACGAGCGTGAGCGCCAGCAGCAGCACGACCAGCATGGCCGGGCGCCAGTCCACGCCGCGCGAGCTGAGCGCAGCGAACGTCACCGCCCCCACGAGCACCGAGGCCTCGAATGCCCAGAACAGCCGCCTGGAGAGCTTGTGAGTCAGAAAGGACATACCCCGCTGTCGCTCTTAACGGCCAAAACCGTGTCGTCCTTAACGGGCAATTGTGTGTTTGGACATTCGGGCTCGTGCCCGCGCCCGCCGCAGAAGGCGCGGCCGAGACCCCGCGCGGGCGCCCGGCGATAGGCACGCGGGGCCGTGCGTTTATGGCACCGATGCGCCGCGCCGGCGCCGTACGGCGCCGGCGCTCAGCGCTCAGCGCTGGGCGGCGCTGCCCGAGCGTCGCGCTTGGATTGCGGCGGCGTCGCTGTCGGCGTGCGCCGCGCCGTCGCGCCGCGCAGTGGGGGCGAGCGCATGTTCATCGCCGCTCGCCCGCGCGTCGGCGGCCGCGACGGCGTCGGCCGTCGGCGGCGCATCGGCGGCAGTGGCGGCTGCCGGGCGGCGGCTCGAGCGACACGCCGATGAAGCCGCAGCTGACGATCACCGCGCCGATGCCGACGACGAGAAAGGCGGTGCGGGTGCCCGCGAGCTCGACGAGCACGCCGCCGAGCGCGAGCCCGATCGCGGGAGCTATCGCGCCGACGGATTCGAGCGCGCCCATCACCCGACCCTGCAGGTTGGCGGGGGTGAGGGCCTGCACGGCGCTGACCAGCGGCGCCCACTGCATGCCGTTTCCGGTGCCGCCGAACACCGCCACGGCGCACGCGACGGCTATCGAGGGCGCAATCGCGAAGCCGACGTATGCGAGGCTCACGGCGAACGCGCCGAGCACGAGGATCGTGCCGATCATGCGTTGGGGGGAGCGTGCGAACACGATCCCGCCGATCACCACGCCGACTCCCCAGCTGGTCACGAGCAGGCCGTAGCCGCCGTCGCCGGCGTGAAGCGTCGCCTTGGCGAACGCGACCTGGATCGGCGCTGCGGACTCGAAGAAGACGAGCGCGAGCCCCTGGACGACGATCAGGCGGCGCAGCGCGGGCACCGAGTTGATGTAGCGCCAGGCGGTGCGCAGGCGCGCGGACACAGAGGCCGAGCCGGCTTCTTCGACGTGCGGGTGCAGGTCGAGCAGCAACGCGCCGCAGGCCAGGAACGTGGCGGCGTCGAGGAACAGCGCGCTGGAGGCGCTGGTGCCCGCGACAAGCAGACCGGCGAGCGCCGGCCCGGCGACGAAGGTGACCGAGAAGGCGAGGTTGATCGCGGCGTTGGCGTCCTTTTCGGCGGACTGCGGGTCGCCTGCCTCCTCGTTCTCTCGCGCTGCGCGCGCGGCCTCGGTGCGCAGCAGCGCGCTGGCGGTCAGCGCAGCGGTACCGTCGAGCGCCACCAGCAGCAGGATCGCGGGCAGCCAGAAATTCCACAGCAGGACGGCGAGCGCGACGGTTGCGGCGCCCTCGAAGAAGTACAGCGCGCTCAGCTCGCGCTGGCGTTTGGAGGACTCGACGCGCGCGACGAGCGCCGGCACGACGAACGCGGGCAGAACCTGGGCGGCGATGAGCAGGGCGGCGACGGCGACGGCGCTGTGCGTGTGGTCGAAGACGGCAAGCGACAGCGCGATCACCCCGAACCAGGTGCCGAGGCGGTTTATCGCGTAGGCGGCGATGATCCGCCGCAGCTGCGGTGAGCGAAGCGTTGACCGCATGCGCTCCACGCTAACGAGTGCGCTCGCGCCGGTCGAGTAATGCAGCGATCATGTCGTTTGCGCGCTCTCAAGCCGGAAACCCGTATGTCGGCAGGGTTCGATCCTGCGCTAGGACTACGGTTAGCTGAGATGGAGGCAGGCGCTCCAGGCGTTACGCGCCCAGTGACGGTGATCATCGCCGACGACCACACGGTCGTGCGGGACGGCATCCGCGCGGTGCTTCAGCGCGAGGAGGGCGAGTTCGACGTGGTGGCGGAAGCGGCGGACGTCCCGTCGATGATCCGCGAAGTTCGCGAGCACAAGCCCGACCTGCTGACGCTCGACCTGACGATGCCGGGCGGGTCGAGCCTCGCTGCGCTGCCGCAGTGCTTCATCGCGCACCCGACGCTCGCGGTGGCGATCCTGACGATGCGCGAGGACCCCGAGTACGCGCGCCAGGCGCTCCGCGCGGGCGCGCGCAGCTACGTGCTCAAGGAGGCCGAGCCGGCCGAGCTTCTGCAGGCGTTTCGCCTGGCGGTCGCCGGGGGCAATTACCTGCACCCGCGCCTGGGCGCGCTGATGGCGACCGGCGATGAGGGCGCCACGCAGGAGGGCGTGGCTCTGAGCGAGCGCGAGCAGGAGGTGGTGCGGCTGATCGCAAACGGCTACACCAACCCCGAGATCGCCGACAGGCTGAACGTGGCCGAGCGCACGGTGAAGACCTACCGCGCACGAGCGATCGAGAAGCTGGGCGTGTCATCGCGCGCCGAGATCACCGCGTACGTGCGCCGCGTGGGTCTCGCCGACTAGCTCCGCGTCAGCTGCCCGCGGGAGTGGGCGCCGGGCGCCCCGCGAGCGACACGGACAGGCGCACCTCGGTCCCGCCACCGGGCGCCGGGCCGAACTCGAGCTCGCCGCCGACGAGGTCAGCGCGCTCGCGCATGCCGGACATGCCGAAGCCTCCCTCGAGGCCGTCGCCGCGCGGGCCGAGCCGCTCGGCACCGGGCATCCCGCGCCCGTTGTCGGTCACCGAGGCGATCACGGAGCCGCCCCGCTCGCTCACGCGGATCACGGCGCTCGTGGCCTGCGCGTGACGGCTGACGTTGGTGAGCGCCTCCTGCATCACCCGGTAGATGGTGCTCTCGAGCTCGGGGTCAAGGCGGCCGCCGCCGCCGTTCTCGGCGGCGCCCGGGCTCTCGCTCAGGTCGATCTCGGTTGACACGTCGAGCCCGTCGATCGCCTGGGCGCGCCGCGCGAGCGCCTGCAGCGCGGGGCCGAGCCCGAGCTCGTCGAGCGCAGCCGGACGAAGCTCGGTGATCAGGTGGCGCAGGCCGTCGATCTCGGTGCCGAGACCCTCGAGCGCCGCCTCGACTGCCTGGCGCAGCGCCTCGCGGTCGTCGAGGTCGCGCGCATTGGCGAGCTGCAGGCGCAGCGCGCCGATGCCCTGGATGCTCTCGTCGTGGATCTCGCGCGCCCAGCGCGTGCGCTCGTGCTCGCGCGCTTCCATTCCGTAGCGGAGCCGTTCGATCTCGTGCGAGCGCTCGGCGGCGAGCCGCTGGGCGACGCTCGCGCGCGAACGCGCCGAGCGCCTTGCGGTCGGGACCGCGGAAGTTGCCGCTGGTGCGCAGGGCGATGATCAGACCGCCTCCGTGGTTCTCCATGCTGAGCGGCTCGACGAGCACCGAGCGCGCCTCGATGCCGAGTTCGTGCAGGAACGCGGCCTCGGGGCCGCGCGGGCGGTCAAGCGCGAGCGGCTTGCCCGCGAGGTAGAGCTCGCCGAGCGCTGAGCCCTGCACGGGCGTGATGCGGGTGCGCACGTTGGCGTCGCCGCTGTCTGCGGCGACGCGCAGCTCGCCCTTCTCCTCGATCGCGATCAGCAGCGTGTCCGCCTCGAGCAGCGCCAGCCCGCGGTCGGCCATCAGCCGCAGCAACCACAGCTCTGATCCTGAAAGCACTGGAGCTGATTATGACCCGCTCGCGGACGTGCCCGTGGGCGTGGACGGGCGTTTGTGCCGCGAAACCACGTAGTCCGATCAGGCGGGCGTGGCCGGCCCGGGCGCGCCCGCGCCGTTCTCGCCGTTGCCGACACGCGTGGCGGCGCGCGCGCGGGCGAGCAGCTGATCGGCGCTCGTGTCCCTGCTCCAGGCGGCGAGCCCGAGCGAGATGCGCAGCGGGCGGCGCTCGCCGTCGGTTTCGACCTTGATCGCGCTGACCCGCTCGAGCACGCGCCGGCCGACGACCTCGCCGCGCGGGCTGTCGGCGCCGGGCAGCAGGATCAGTAGCTCGTGCTCGCCTGGACGGCCGACCCGGTCGAAGCGGCGCAGCTCGCGCCGCAGCGTGCCGCCGAGGTAGGCGAGCGTCTGCTCGGAGAGCTGCGAGCCGTGTTCGCGTTCCATCTCGTCGAGGTTCTCGATCACGACGAGCAGGCAGGCGAGGCGCGTCCCGTGCCGTTCGGCGCGTCCGATCTCCTCCTCGATGCGCTCGCCGAGCTCGGACGCGGACAGGTAGCCGGCACTGTCCTGGGAGGGCGGATCGGAGGGTGGATTGGGTGAGCTGGCAGCCATGCCGTAGGGCGGATCAGAGTAGGCGACGCGGGGATCCGTCCCCCTGTCGTTCCTAGTACTGGATTATGCCTGCGCGTCCGGCGCCTGACCAGCCGATCCGTAGTATTTATCGGCAGCTTCAGCTGCATCTTTATGGGCCGCTTCGCGGCCGGAGGGGTCGCGCGGCGCGATTCGTGAGGCCCGAGGCGCCCGGCGCGGGCCCGCGCGATCCGTCGGCGGCCGCTGCGACAGTTCACGGGATGCTGCAAGAGTTGCGTGTGGAGAACCTGCTGCTGATCGAGCGAGCCGAGCTGCGCCCGGCGGCGGGCCTGAACGTGCTCACCGGCGAGACGGGCGCGGGCAAGACGGTGCTGGCGCACGCGCTCGACCTGTTGCTGGGCGGGCGCGCGAAGCCGGGGATCGTTCGCCCGGGGGCCGAGGAGGCCTATGTGGAGGGCTCCTTCGACGCCTCCGAGCAGCTGCGCGAGGAGCTCGGCGAGGCGCTGCCGGCGGGCGCGCAGGAGGTCGTGCTCGCGCGCCGCGTGAGCGCGGAGGGGCGCACCCGGGCGTACCTGAACGGCCGCTCGGTGACCGTGGCCGAGCTGCGCGTTCTCGGCGCGCGCCTGCTCGCGTTCTACGGACAGCACGAGCACCGCAAGCTGACGCTCGCGGGCGCTCAGCTCGAGGTTCTCGACGAGCTGTGCGGCGAGCAGCACGCGCGGCGTCTGTCGGCGTGCGCCGCGGCCATGGCGCAGGTGCGTGCCAGCGAGCGTCGCCTGCAGGAGCTGGGCGAGCTGGCGGGGGCGCGCGAGCGCGAGCTCGACCTGCTCGACTACGAGCTCGCGGAGCTCGACGCGCTGGCGCTGCGCGACGGCGAGCACGAGCTTCTGCTCGGTGCGCGAGAGCGCCTGCGCTCGCTGGAGGAGCTCCGCGGGGCGGCGGGCGCGGGCGCACAGGCGCTGTCGGGCGACTCGGGCGAGGGGGCGGCTGAGCTGCTCGCCCAGGCTCTCGTCCGCGTGGAGGGCGTGTCCGGGATCGACGCGCGCCTGGACGCGCTCGCGGAGCGCTTGCGCACGAGCTGCATCGAGGCGCGCGAGCTCGCACGCGAGCTGGCCGACTACTGCGAGCGCGCGGGCGAGATTGAGGACGTCGGCGCGGGCCTCTCGGGCGAGGCGTCGCTTGACTCCGTCGAAGAGCGCCTGGCGGCGATCGAGCGGCTGATGCGAAAGCACGGTGGAAGCGTCGAGTCGATGGAGCGCTTCGCGCGCTCCGCTCGCGCGCGCCGGTCGGAGCTCGAGGGCCTGGAGGATGCGCTCGCGGGCTCCGAGGCGGAGCTCTCCCAGGCCGCCGGCGAGCTCGCCGGGCATGTGCAGGCGCTGCGTGCCGCGCGCGCCGCGGCTGCATCTCAGCTCTCAGCGGCGGTGCGCGAGCAGCTGGGCGCGCTGGCGATGGCCGATGCGAGCTTCGAGGTGGTCATGTCAGAGCGCGAGCCGAGCGCAAGCGGCGCCGACGCCGTCGAGTTCCTGATCGCGCCCAACCCCGGCGTGCCGGCGGCGCCGCTGCGCGAGATCGCCTCGGGCGGTGAGCTGTCGAGGATCATGCTCGCGATCATGAGCGTCGCGAGCGGGTCCTCGGGCGAGGCGACGCTGGTGTTCGATGAGGTGGATGCGGGGATCGGCGGACACACCGCGCGGGTGGTGGGCGCACGGTTGCGCGAGCTTGCGCAACGCAGGCAGGTGCTGTGCATAACGCACCTTCCCCAGATCGCCTCGCTCGGCGAGCGCCATTTCGCGATCGACAAGGACACCTCCGAGCAGCCCGCGCGCACCACGGTGCGGCGCCTCGACGAGCAGCAGGTGGTGGCGGAGCTCGTGCGCATGCTCGGCGCGGACACCGAGGACGTGAGTGCGCGCCGCCATGCGCGCGAGCTGCTGCGCGCGGCCTAGCCGGCCTGCCAAGGGCCGCAGGTGCCATTGCGCGCCTCGCGCCGTGGGCGCTCCCGCCGCCGCATCGCGTGTGCATGCGCGTTACTCTCGAATTTGATGGCCGCAACCCGAGGAAGCCCGCCAGGGTATGTGCGGGCGGAGAGTGCGCTGCCGGCGGCTGCACGGACACGTATCGTCGCCGGTCCGGTGCGTCCGGGCCGCAAGACGAAGCTGCTGGTCAAGCACCTCGTGCGGGGCGACATCGCGCTCGTGGATCACGCGGATATCGACCGCGTGTCCGCGGAGGAGCTGATCGCGGCGGGAGCGGCGGCGGTGATCAACTGCAGCTCGTCCTCCACCGGCTCCTACCCCAACCGCGGCCCGCAGCTACTGGTCGAAGCGGGCATTCCGCTGATCGACGTTCCCGGTGATGAGCTGTTCGGACGCGTCGGCGACGGCGAGCGCGTGGAGGTGCGGATCGTCCAGACGCCGGCCGGTTCGCGCGCCGAGGTGCTGCGCAAGCACGACCGGGTTGGCGCCGCGGAGCTGCTGGCGCTCGGAGAGGTGCTGGACCTGCGCCGCGTGCGCGCCGAAACGGAGCTGCGGCGCCACGAGATCTCCGAGGCGCTGGACCGCTTTGCGCGCAACACGATCGAGCACATGCGCGAGGAGCGCGAACTGCTCGCGGGCGAGATCAAGCTGCCGCGCTTCGCGACCGACTTCCGTGACCGCTCGACGCTCGTGGTGGTGCGCGGTGTGGGCCACCAGCGTGACCTGCGCACGTTGCGTCCGTTCATCCGCGACATGCGCCCGCTGCTCGTGGCGGTTGACGGGGCGGCCGAGTCGCTGCTGGCGGCGGGGCTCACGCCGGACATGATCGTCGGCGACATGGACTCGGCTGGCGAGGCTGCGCTGCGCTGCGGCGCCGAGCTGGTCGTCCACTCCTACCCGGACGGGCGTGCGCCGGGACGCCACCGCCTGGAGGAGCTAGGGCTGCTGTTCAAACTGGTGCCGGCGCCCGGCACGAGCCAGGACGTGGCGCTGCTGATCGCAGCGGAGAAGGGCGCGCGGCTGATCGTGTCTGTCGGCTCGCAGTTCAACCTCGTCGAGTTCCTCGACCGCAACCGCGAGGGCATGTCCTCGACGTTCCTGACGCGGCTGCGCGTGGGCGAGATTCTCGTGGACGCGAAGGGGGTGAGCCGGCTCTACCGGCCGCGACCGGGTCTCACGCCGCTGCTGGTCGTGATTGCGGCCGGCCTGATCGCGATGATCGCGGTTGTGCTGATGACCCCGGTGCTGCGCGACGTCGTGGAACTGCTGTGGCTTCGCCTGAAGCTGCTCGCCGACGCCGGCGCGCTTGCGCTCACGCCGGGGAGCATCGCCGGCTGAGGGCCGCTCTGCGGCTCGGCGGGTGCAGTGTTCGACTATCGCTACCACGCGCTATCGCTCGCAGCGGTCCTGTTTGCGCTGGCGCTCGGCGTCCTGATCGGGGTTGCGATCGGCGACTCGAACGTCCTCTCCTCGGCCAAGAGCGGGGTGGTGCACTCGCTCAAAGCGGAAGTGGCCGCCTCCGAACGCCAGGTGGGCCAGCTGCAGGAAGAGCTATCCGCCGAGGAAGCGTTCGCGACAGGCGTGTACCCGCTCGCGGTCCACAGGTGCTGAGCGGGCGCAGCGTGGGCCTGGTCTTCCTCGGCTCCTCCTCTGACACGGTCAACTCGCTCGTGCGAAGCGCGGTGGCCCGCGCCGGCGCGAACCTCGCGATCGTCGTGGCGGTGCGCGAGCCGCTGGCGCTCGAATCGATCGCGCGTGAAGCGGCCGGCACCCACTACGCGGCGCTGGCCGCGTCGCCGGCGCTGGTGGCGCGTTTCGGCGAACTTGCGGGGCGCGAGCTCGTGAGCGGCGGGGTCAATGTGGCCCACGGCCTGCTCGCGCGGGTGAGCTCGAGCCTGTTGAGCGCGTTCGATGGTCAGCTCGTGCGTTTGGAAGGTCTGGTCGTGATGCGCGCTGAGCCGAGCGGCATGACCCCTGCGCAGAGCACCGCCAGCGAAGCATTCGAGTCGGGCCTGCTCTCGGGCGTGAACGCGGCGGGCGTCAGCGCGGTGGGTGTCGAGCTGAAGGGCTCAGAGCCCTCGCAGGTGGGGTGGTACAAGGCGAAGGGGATCTCGAGCGTCGATGATCTCGACACGCTCGCCGGCCAGACCTCCCTGGTCTATGCGCTCGCGGGCGAGCATGGCAGCTTCGGCGTGAAGCCCGGCGCGGACTCGCTCCTGCCGAGCCTCGCGGCCGGCGGCTGAGCACGCCGAGCAAGCGCACCTGTGGGATCCTGGCCCTCGACATGGGCGCGCAGGACGCGGAGGTTGTGCAGGCGCTCTTCGAGGCGTACAACAGCGAAGACATCGAGTCGGTGCTCGCGCTCGCGCACGCCAACGTCGAGATCGACGTTCCTCCGGCCCTTTCGACCGAGCCCGACGTGTATCGCGGCCACGACGGCATGCGCCGCTACTTCGAGTCCTTCAGCGAGGTGATGAGCGAGATCCGCTTCGCTGCGGAGAGCGTGTGGGAGGGTGCCGAGGAGACGGTTATCTCGATGCGGATCACCGCGAGGGGCAGGCACACGGCGATCGAGGTCGAGCAGCGGATGGCGGGCGTGTGGAGGATCCGCGACGGCTTGGTCGTGCGCGTGCGCGTGTTCGCGTCGGTGGAGGAGGCGTTGGCGGCGGCGGGGCTCGGGGTCTCGCCGTCGAGTGGCTGAGCGCAGCCGGCGGCCCCTCGCGCGTCCGCGCGGGGCGCTAGCTTGCCGCACGTGCATGCCCTCCCGTTCGTGCTCGCGCTGGCGATCGCTGCGCTGATCGCCCCAGCCCTGTTGGGAGCGATGCGCGAGCGTGGTGTGACGCGGTTGAACTATCGCGGCCGGGCGCTGCCGTGCCCGTTCGGCGTGCTCGTTGCGGCCGCGGCGCTGATCGCCCTGACGCCGCTCGCGCTGGTGGCGCGCTTCGGCACGGTGCGGCTGTTCGAGCCGCGTTTCGCGTACGTGTTGCTCTACTCGCTGGGGGTGCTCGTATTGGGCCTCATCGACGATCTGCTTGGCTCGGGCCGTGCCGTGGCCGCCGTGGCGCCCCGCGGGCTGCGCGGCCACGCCGCGGCCGTATCGCGCGGCGAGTTCTCGACGGGTGCGCTCAAGCTGCTCGGCTCGATCGGCCTCGCGCTGGCTGCCGCGAGCTACTACAGCTCTGAGGAACGCTGGCTGCTGGCGGCGGCGGTGCTCGTGCTGGCAACGCACGTCTTCAACCTGCTCGACCTGCGCCCGGGCCGCTCGGCAAAGGCCTTTCTGGTGCTCGGGGCGGGGCTCACGATCGGCTCCAGCGACCTGCGCCCGGGTTGGGCGGTCGGCGTGTTCGCGGGTCCGGCCCTGGTGGCCGGCTGGTTCGACCTGCGCGAGCAGGCGATGCTCGGCGACACCGGTGCGAGCGTGGTGGGCGCGCTCGCGGGCCTGTGGATCGTGCTCACGCTGTCGGGGACCGGCCAGCTGGTCGCGCTCGCCGTGCTCGGTGCGGTGACGCTCTATGGCGAGCTTCGCTCGATCTCCATGTTGGTGGACCGTGTTCCGGTGCTGCGCAAACTAGACTCTCTTGGCAGGCCCTTATGACCTTGCACCAGCCCGATCGCCACGCTCAGGCGCCGTCCAAGACCCGGTTCATCTTCGTGACCGGCGGCGTGGTCTCATCGCTCGGCAAGGGCATCGCGGCCGCCTCAATCGGCCAGCTGCTGGTCTCGCGCGGGATGTCGGTGGGGCTGCAGAAGTTCGACCCCTACATCAACGTGGATCCCGGCACGATGTCGCCCTACCAGCACGGCGAGGTCTTCGTGACCGAGGACGGCGCGGAGACCGACCTCGATCTTGGCCACTACGAGCGCTTCACCGACGTGAACACGAGTCGCGCCTCGAACGTCACTGCGGGCGGCATCTACGACACGGTGATTCGCCGCGAGCGTCGTGGCGACTACCTCGGCGGCACGGTGCAGGTGGTGCCGCACATCACCGATGAGATCAAGCAGCGCATCGCGCTGATCGCGCAGTCGAGCGACGTGGACTTCGTGATCACCGAGGTTGGCGGCACGGTGGGAGACATCGAGTCGCTCCCGTTCCTCGAGGCGATCCGTCAGTTCCCCGTGGACGTGGGGCGGCGCAGGTGCATGTTCATCCACCTCACGCTCGTCCCGTACATCGGCCACGCGGGCGAGCTGAAGACCAAGCCCACGCAGCACTCGGTCAACGAGCTGCGCCGCATCGGGATCGCGCCGGACATGCTGATGTGCCGCTCGGAGGGTTCGCTGTCCGCGGACATACGCAAGAAGATCGCGCTGTTCGCGAGCCTGCCATCGGAGGCGATCGTGTCGGCGTGTGACGTGGACAACATCTACAAGGTGCCGCTCACCTTCCACGAACAGGGCGTGGACGAGTTCATCCTCGAACACTTCGCCCAGAGCGCGGAGCCGCCGGCGCTCGAGCGCTGGAAGGAGCCGATCGAACGCGCCGAACGCGCCGAGCAAAGCGTGCGCATCGCCCTGGTCGGCAAGTACGTGCAGCTCGCGGACGCGTACCTGTCGGTTTCCGAAGCGCTGCGCCATGCGGCCGCGCTGCAGGACGCGAACGTGCAGATCGACTGGATCGACTCCGAGCAGCTCGAGCGATCGGGCGGGGAGGGCGCCGAGGATCAGACCGAGGACGCTGCGATGGAGTTGCTGGCGGGAGCCGACGGGATTCTCGTGCCGGGTGGCTTCGGCGGGCGGGGCATCGAGGGCAAGATCGCGGCGGCGCGGGTGGCCCGAGAGCGCCGGATCCCCTATCTCGGCATCTGCCTGGGAATGCAGGTCGCGGTCGCCGAGTTCGCGCGCAACGTCGCGGACATGGAGGGCGCGAACTCGACCGAGTTCGACATCGAGACGCCGTTTCCGGTGATCGACCTGCTGCCCGAGCAGAAGGAGGTAGCTGACATGGGCGGCACGATGCGCCTCGGCGCCGACCCGATCAAGCTGCACCCAGGATCGCGCGCCCTTGAGATGTACGGCGAGGCGGTCATCTACGAGCGCCACCGCCACCGCTACGAGGTCAACAACCTGCTGCGCAAGCGCCTCACGAACGCGGCCGAGGCAGGGGAGGGGCTGCGCATCTCCGGCACCTCGCCGGACGAGCGCCTGGTCGAGGTGATCGAGCTGGACGGCCATCCGTTCTTCGTGGCCTCGCAGTTCCACCCCGAGTTCAAGTCGCGGCCGGAGCGTCCTGCTCCGCTGTTCCGCGGGTTCATCGCCGCCGCGCTCGAGCGCGCCGCGGAGCGAGAGGACTTTCACCTTCACGATGCGCGCTCGGGTGCCGCCCAGGCGAGCGGCGGGCACGAGCGCACCGCGTGACGGTGGATTCCCCGGCGCACGGCGTGGGGGAGCTCGAGCGCCGCTACCTGAGCGGCACGTTCGCAGAGCTCTGCCGGATCGAGAGCCCGTCGGGCAGCGAGCGCGCGTGCGGTGAGCGCGTGATCGCGGAGCTCCGCGCGCTGGGGGTGGATGTCGAGGAGGACGACGCGGGGCCGCTGGCGGGCTCTGACTGCGGCAACCTGCTGGCCCGCATCCCGGGCGCTCGCGCGGGCGAGGAGTCGCCGCGGCGCTCGCTGTTGCTGTGCGCTCACCTCGACACGGTTCCGCTGCTGGCGCCGGTCGAGCCGGTGCTCGTGGATGGCTTTTGGGAGAACGCGAACGACGGGATCCTCGGAGCCGACAACAAGGCCGCCGTGACGGTGCTGTTGGCGCTCGCACGTCACGTGCGCCGCGAGGGCGCGCCTGTGGACCTGGAGCTGCTGTTCACGGTGGGGGAGGAGCGCAGCCTGGCGGGCGCCCGCGTGTTCGACGCTTCGCGCCTGCGCAGCGACTTCGGCTACGTGTTCGACCACGCGACGCCGATTGGGGAGGTGATCCTCGCCTCGCCGACGCACTTTCGCATCGACGCGACCTTCAGAGGGCAGGCGGCTCACGCGGGCATCCGGCCCGAGGACGGACGCAGCGCGATCCTCGCCGCAGCGCGCGCAGTCGCGGCCATGCAGCTGGGCCGCCTGGACGCCGAGACGACGGCGAACGTCGGCACGATCTCCGGCGGCAGCGCGATCAACGTGGTGCCGGAGCGCTGCACGCTCTCCGCCGAGGTGCGCTCGATCGACGGCAGCAAGGCGGAGGCGCAGGCCGAGGAGATGGTCGACCGGATTCACGAGGCGGCCAACCACCCCGACTGCGACTGCGACGTGGACGTGAGCGTGGAGCTGACCTTCCCGGGCTACAGGCTGCCGGGCAGCGCGCCGGCCGTGCAGGTCGCCCAGGCGGCGCTCCGCTCGTGCGGGTACGAGCCCGAGAACATCTCAAGCGGTGGCGGCTCTGACGCGAACGCGCTGCTCTCGCAAGGCTTTCAGACGGTGAACCTGGCGAATGGCACCGAGCGCAACCACGAGCCCGACGAGCGCGTGAGCGCTGCGGCGCTCGATCACATGCTCGACGTGTCGCTCGCCCTGCTCCACGAGGCGGCGCTCGTGCCGAGCACCTCGCGCTAGCGTCGGCTGGCGATGCTGAAGCTCCGTCGCGCAATCGTTCTCGGGCTTGGGGGTGCGCGCGAGAACGGCGTGGGGGAGGGCGGCGAGGACGGCGAGCAGCTCCTTGAGATCGAGCTCGAGGACGGCGGCGCGGCGCGCGGCGATCGCAGATGTGGCGCTGGTGGGTCGCTCGCAGACCGGCGACGAGCTGATCGTGAACGTGCAGGCGCTTGACCTTGGCCTCGGCTCGGGAGGCTTCGACGTGGTGCACGCGAACCTCACCCGCGGCTTGCGCGGGGAGGGAACCCAGGGCGCGAGCGTGATGAAGCTCAACTACACGAGCCTGCAGCACGCCGTGGCGCCGGTCGAGGAGCTCGAGGTCGCGTTGCCGCTCGAGCGGCCAGTGGCGGTGCTTGCGCTGCACGGCCAGCTCGCGTCGGTCGCATGGGCGTTCGCGCAGGCGGCCTGCGAGCTGAGGCTCGGCTATGTGCAGACGGAGGGCGGGGCGCTGCCGGGCGCGCGCTCGCGCACCGTCGCGGAGCTGCGAAGGCGTGGGCTACTCGCAGGACACCTCACCGCGGGAGCGTGCTTCGGCGGTGAGGGCGAGGCGATCACTACGGCCGGCGCTCTGCACCATGGCCTTCACACGCTCGGCTGGGATGCGGCGGTGTGCGGCCCCGGCCCCGGGATCATCGGCTCCGCCACCGCATTCGGCCACGGCGGCATCGCGGCGCTCGACTCCGCTCACACTTCGCTCGCGCTCGGCTGCAGCACGCTGCTCGTCGCGCGCATGTCCTCGAGCGACGCGCGCGCCAGGCACCGCGGCATCTCCCACCACACGCTGACGGTGCTCGACCTGCTGCTCGAGCCGGTCACGGTCGCTCTCCCGGCGGGCATGCGCTCTCCGGTCGGCACCGAGCTGCGCGCGGGCCTCGGCTCGATGTTCGCCGGTGCCAGCGCGAAGCGCCCGGCGCTCGAGCTGAACGTGGAGCGTCCGGTGCGGATCACCCGCCACGACTGGCGCCGGGCGCCGGTTGATCTGCCGGCGTTCGCCTCAAGCGGGCTTGCGCAGCCGACGATGGGGCGCGGACCGGCGGAGGACCCGCTGTTCTTCGGCGCGGCGCTGGCGGGTGGTGCGGCGCTGGCGCAGCTGGCGCTGGGCGCTCCGCTCGCCGCGGCCACGCAGGAGCCGGCGGGCGAGCTCGAGTGAACGCCGGGTCCAGGGGGGCGCTGGCGGGCCGGGCGCGCCCTTCCAGGCGCTGGGCGGCGAACGCGTCTACGAGGGCCGCTTGATCGAGGTGCGCATCGAGCGCTTTCGCCACGCCGACGGGGAGGAGGTGACGCGCGAGATCGTGCGCCACCGCGGCGCCGTGGGCATCGTGGCGCACGATGCAACGGATCTGTGGCTGGTCCGTCAGCCACGCGAGGCGGTGGGCGAGTTCGACCTGCTGGAGATCCCGGCGGGCCGCCTTGATGTGGACGGGGAGGAGCCGCTCGCGGCGGCGCAACGCGAGCTCGCCGAGGAGATCGGGCGCGGCGCGCGCACCTGGGAGCCGATTTTCGCGTACTACTCGAGCGTGGGCTTCAGCGACGAGCGCGTACATCTGTTTCATGCGTCGGACCTCTACGAGCAGCACGCCGACAGCGGCGAGAACGAGCGCATCGAGCTGGTCCGCTGGCCGCTCTCGCGGCTCGCTGATGCGATCGAGCAAAGCCGTGACGCGAAGACTTTGATCGGGCTGATGTGGCTCGCGCGCCGACTGAACGCCTGATTGCAACGCCAAGGAGCCTTGCGGCGCGAGGCGAAGTCATGGCTCATGGCTCAAGCTGTGACGGCGCCGCAGGCGCCGACCGTGGGGGTCGAGCCGCTGGCGCTCGACTTCCTCGCGTATCTGGAGCTTGAGCGCGGCCTCTCGCGCAACACGCTGGAGGCCTACCGCACGGACCTGCTCCAGTTCGGTGCGTTCCTCGACCGTCACGGCCTGGATGCGCTGCATGCGAGCCACGGCGACATCGCGGCGTTCCTGTCTGAGCTCGCGGAGGGAGCCGCCGAGCGGCCGGCTCTCGGCGCGGCCACGCTCGCGCGCAAGGTGGCGTGCCTGCGCTCCTTCTACCGCTACCTCCGCCGTGAGGGCCTGATCGAGCACGACCCCGCTGCGGAGCTGCGCGGGCCGCCGAAGACCCAGCGGCTGCCGAGGGTGCTCTCGCGCGACGAGGTGATGCGACTGCTCTCGCAGCCTCGCGGGACCGAGCCTGGTCCGCTGCGCGACCGCGCACTGCTCGAGCTGATGTACGCGTGCGGGCTGCGCGCGTCAGAGGCGGTGGCCCTTGAGCTCTCGGACGTGGACCTCGATGAGGGTGTGCTGCGCGCACGCGGCAAGGGCTCGAAGGAGCGGCTCGTGCCAATCGGCAGCGAGGCGGTCACGGCGCTGCGCGCATATTGCGCGCGTGGGCGCCCGCGACTCGCGGGCGAGCGTGCGCAGGCGCGACTGTTCTTGAACCGCCGCGGCACGGGCCTGACGCGCCAGGGCCTCTACAAGATCGTGCAGGGCTACGCGAGTAGCGCGGGCCTGCAGGACCGGATGAGCCCGCACACGCTGCGCCACACGTTCGCGACCCATCTTCTTGCGGGCGGCTGCGACCTGCGCTCGCTGCAGGAGATGCTGGGTCACGCGGACCTCGCGACCACCCAGATCTACACGCACCTCTCGGCAGAGCGACTGAAGGATGCGTACTTCGGCGCCCATCCCCGCGCGACTCAAGCGGACGCGAGCAAGCTCTCGCCGGGCGCTCGGATCACGCGCTGAGCCGCGTCGCTGCGCGGTCGCGGCCCGGATCGCGCTTGGCGCCGGCGCTGCGCGCATAAGCTGGATGGGATGCCAGAGCTTCCCGAGGTGGAGACGATCAGGCGCCAGCTGGCGCCGCTTGTGAGCGGCAGGACGCTGCGCCAGATAGAGGTGCTCGATCCGCGCTGGTCGCGGCCGCTCACGCCCGAGCAACTCGAGGACGCGCTGCGCGGCAGACGCGTGGAGAGCCTTGGCAGGCGGGGCAAGTACCTGCTGTGGGCCTTCGAGGAGGAGGTCTACCTCGCGCAGCACCTGCGCATGACCGGGGCGCTGCTGTGGGAGCCGGATCCCGAGCCGGCGCATGTTCGCGTGCGCATGGAGCTCTCGCCGCGCCACCGCCTCGTGATCGACGACCCGCGGCGCTTCGGCACCGGCGAGCTGCTGCTCGGCGAGCAGGCGCTAGAGGCGTTCTTCTCGGCGCGCCTGGGCATCGAGCCGCTAGATGAGCGCTTCACCGCAAAGCACCTTCGAACGCTCGTGCGCGGCCGCCGCGCACCCGTAAAGGCACTGCTGCTCGACCAGCGCAGGCTCGCGGGCGTGGGCAACATCTACGCGGATGAGGCGCTGTTTCGCGCGCGCATCCATCCGGTGCGTCCCGCCGGCCGCGTGTCGCTCGCTCAGTGCGCGGCGCTGCGAGAGGCGATCATCGCCTCGCTGCTCGCGGGAATCGACGCGAAGGGCGCGAGCATCGATGACTTCCGCCACATCGACGGCGTGCAGGGCAGCTTCCAGGAGCGCTTTCTCGTGTACGGCCGCGCGGGGGAGCCGTGCGTGCGCTGCGGCAGCACGATCGTGAAGATGGTGGTGGCCGGCCGCGGCACCTACGTGTGCGAGACCTGCCAGCCGCGTCCGCGAGCACGCCACGTCACGCCCAGGGCGCTCGCGGGGACCTCAGGCGGCTAGGAGTTCGTCGAGGCGCCCGTCATCGGCGGCGGCCTTGACCTCGGCGTATCCGCCGACGAGGTGGCCGTCGACAAGCACCTGGGGGAAGCTCATCATGCCGGTCTCGCGCGCGAGCTCTGCTCGGCCAACGGGGTCCTTGGCCAGGTTGATCTCGGCGAACTCGAACCCGCGGGAACTGAGTAGCCCCTTCACGCGGGCGCAGAACGAGCACGGATCGGTTGAGTACACGGTTATGCTGACTCATTACTTCAGAAAGTATAGTGGAGGACGGCCGCGATCCTAAGGTCGAACCCACCGGCACCCGAGCTGCCGGCACGGCTGTCGGGCAGGCCGAGGCCTAAACGAAGAAGGGAGGCCCGAGGGCCTCCCTTCTTGTGAGCTTCCTTGCTCGGCCTGCTCTATTTCGAGCAGATCACGTAGGCGGTGACTTGCGTCGAGCCCGAGTCACCGACGTTTTCGTAGTACCAGCCGGTGGGCACGGCCGAGTACGTGCCGCTGCCCGATGTTGGCGGCGTTTTGGTGACGGAGTTGACCGGGCCAGACATCGTGTAATGCGTCTGGAGGGTTGATCCGTCGTTTGATCCACCACCGCCGAGCGCGACGTAGCCTTCGGGGCAGTTCGCACTGGCGATCTTGCTGGTGCCCGTGGCGTAGACCACTTTGATGTTGGTTTTCTGTTCGTAGCTGGCTCCGGCTGGGCCGGTGGGGCCAGTCGGTCCTTCTTTGCCTGTCGCTCCGGCTGATCCGGTTACGCCTGCGGCGCCTTCTTTGCCGGTTGCGCCGGTTGCGCCGGTGGCTCCGGCTGGGCCGGTGGGGCCGGTGGGTCCGCCGGATGGGCCGGTTGCTCCGGTTGCGCCGGTGGCTCCTTGGGCGCCGGTTTCGCCTTTGACTCCGGTTGCGCCGGTGGCTCCGGTTTTGCCTTCTTTGCCTTCTTTGCCTTCGTTTCCGGTGACGCCTTTTTCGCCGGTCACCCCTTTTTCACCGGTGGTGCCTTTCGATCCTTCTTTACCGGTGGCGCCTTCTTTACCTGTGGCCCCGGTCACGCCCTGCGCTCCGACTTCGCCTTTTTCGCCCTTTTCGGCGACGATGTTCCAGAACGTGGCGTTAGGTGGTTCGTTGCCTTTGTTGCCGGAGCTCGAGACTGAGATGTAAGAGGTGCCTTTCCACGTGACGGCTTGGCCTTTGGTGTAGGTCACGGACGAGCTCCATGTGCCTACCCAGGTCATTTCGCCGCGTTCGCCTTGGGCGCCTTCTTTGCCGGTTTCGCCTTTGGCTCCGGTGGCGCCTTTTTCGCCGGTGGCTCCCTTTTCGCCGGTTGTGCCGGTAGTGCCTTTGGCGCCTTCTTTACCGGTTGCGCCGGTGGCTCCGGTGGCTCCGGATTCGCCTTTTTCGCCGGTGGCTCCCTTTTCGCCGGTCGCGCCTTTGCCTTCTTTGCCTTCTTTGCCTTCGGCTCCGGTCGCTCCGGTTTCGCCGCGTTCACCTGCGCCGGTGGCGCCGGTCGCTCCGTTTTCGCCGTTGGTGCCGTTGGTTCCTGCGGCGCCTTCTTTGCCTTCGGCTCCGGTGGCGCCGGTCGCGCCGGTCGCGCCTTTGGCGGCCGCTTCGCCCGATTCGCCTCTTTCGCCGGTGGCGCCGGTCGCGCCGTCTTTACCTGCGGTGCCTTCGGCTCCGGTTGCTCCGACAGCTCCGGTAGCGCCGGTCACGCCCTGCGCGCCTTCTTTGCCTTCGGCTCCGGTTTCACCGCGTTCGCCGGTCGCGCCGGTCGCGCCGGTCGCTCCGGTTTCGCCGCGTTCACCCGCGCCGGTAGCGCCGGTCGCTCCGTTTTCGCCGTTCGTGCCGTTGGTGCCGTTGGTTCCGGCGGCGCCTTCTTTGCCTTCGGCTCCGGTGGCGCCGGTTTCGCCGGTGGCGCCGGTCGCGCCGGTTGCTCCGGTCACGCCCTGCGCGCCGGTTTCACCGCGTTCGCCGGTCGCGCCCGTGGCTCCGTTTTCGCCGTTGGTGCCGTTGGTGCCCTGCGGCGCCTTCTTTGCCTTCGGCTCCGGTTTCACCGCGTTCGCCGGTGGCACCGGTCGCTCCGTTTTCGCCGTTGGTGCCGTTGGTTCCTGCGGCGCCTTCTTTGCCTTCGGCTCCGGTTTCACCGCGTTCGCCGGTGGCACCGGTCGCTCCGTTTTCGCCGTTGGTGCCGTTGGTGCCGTTGGTTCCTGCGGCGCCTTCTTTGCCTTCGGCTCCGGTTTCGCCGCGTTCGCCGGTGGCGCCCGTGGCTCCGTTTTCGCCGTTGGTGCCGTTGGTCCCGTTGGTTCCGGCGGCGCCTTCTTTGCCTTCGGCTCCGGTGGCGCCGGTTTCGCCGGTGGCGCCGGTCGCGCCGGTTGCTCCGGTCACGCCCTGCGCGCCGGTTTCACCGCGTTCGCCGGTCGCGCCGGTCGCTCCGTTTTCGCCGTTGGTCCCATTGGTCCCATTGGTGCCGTTGGTTCCTGCGGCGCCTTCTTTGCCTTCGGCTCCAGTTTCACCGCGTTCGCCGGTGGCGCCCGTGGCTCCGTTTTCGCCGTTGGTCCCGTTAGTTCCGTTGGTGCCGTTGGTTCCTGCGGCGCCTTCTTTGCCTTCGGCTCCGGTTTCACCGCGTTCGCCGGTGGCGCCCGTGGCTCCGTTTTCGCCGTTGGTGCCGTTGGTCCCGTTGGTGCCGTTGGTTCCTGCGGCGCCTTCTTTGCCTTCGGCTCCGGTTTCACCGCGTTCCCCGGTGGCACCGGTCGCGCCGTTGGTTCCGTTGGTTCCGGCGGCGCCTTCTTTGCCTTCGGCTCCGGTGGCGCCGGTTTCGCCGGTGGCGCCGGTCGCGCCGGTTGCTCCGGTCACGCCCTGCGCGCCGGTTTCACCGCGTTCGCCGGTCGCGCCGGTCGCGCCGTTTTCGCCGTTGGTCCCATTGGTCCCATTGGTGCCGTTGGTTCCTGCGGCGCCTTCTTTGCCTTCGGCTCCAGTCGCGCCGGTCGCCCCAGAGGCTCCAACCGCGCCGGTCACGCCTTGCGCGCCCGTTTCACCGCGTTCGCCTTTTTCGCCCGCGCTGCCGGTCGCGCCAGTGGCGCCCGTCGCGCCGTCTTCGCCTTTAGCGCCAGCCGCTCCAGTTTTTCCTTCAGCTCCAGTTTCGCCGGTCGCGCCGGTCGCGCCACTCGCGCCCGTCACGCCTTTAGCGCCAGTAGCCCCAGCCGCACCAGTCGCGCCTTTTTCACCGCGGATGCCCTGGGGACCCTGTTCCCCCGTCGCGCCCGCCGCGCCCTTTTCGCCCCTAGCGCCTTTCGCGCCTTCGGCACCAGTCGCCCCGGTCACACCTTTCGCACCAGTCGCACCAGTCGCCCCAGTCGCACCAGTCGGACCAGTCGGCCCTTCCGCCGCAGCCAACGGAGCAACCACAAACAGCAGCACACCAAACACCGCAAACACACACGCAAGGATGGCCGCAGCGCGGCCGCGAATGCCCCTCAAATTGTCCTTGGTGGAGCTCGGTGCGGCACCCCTCGTATGCCTGGCTTCCCTGCGCTGATACATCATTCTCCTCCGATAACGTGCGTGGCGAACATGTCCGGCCACGGCCGTGTGGCCATCTCTGGAGGAACCGTAAGCTTGACCGCAGGTCAGTTCAACCAGACCAAACTCTGGGCCAACCTAGACCAAGGTCGAGTGAGCGGCTCTAGTTGCCGGGTACGTTCGTCACCCACGAGCGACGTGGCTTGCGGCTGAAAGGCGTTCGGCCGGCGGGGCCGAGCGATGCGTGCGGGCATGAGAAAGGGAGGCCCGTAGGCCTCCCTTTCTCGCTTAGCGCGCTTCCTTGCGCTTGAGGCTACTTCGAGCAGAGCGCGTAGACGGTGATGCTCGCGCTGTCGTCGTTTGTGGCCGTCCAGCCGGCCGCCTGCCCGCTCGTGATTATGGTGCCGCTTGAGTTGACAGGTGCCGAGATCTGCATGTGCGCGTTCGACCCGTTGCTGTCGTTGAAACCACCGGCGACTGCAACCGAGTTCGGTGCCGTGCACTGAACCGTGGCTTTGCTAGTCGCGGTGGCCGTCTTGACTTCAACGGCCAGGCCACTGCTTCCGGCCGTCGAGAGCCCGGTTGCTCCGGTTGCGCCGGTTGCTCCGGCGGGTCCTGTTGGTCCGGCTGATCCGGTGACGCCTTTGGCGCCTTCTTTGCCTTCTTTGCCTTGGGGTCCTTCGGGTCCGGTGGGGCCGGTGGGTCCGCCGGATGGGCCGGTTGCTCCGGTTGCGCCGGTGGCTCCTTGGGCGCCGGTTTCGCCTTTGACTCCGGTTGCGCCGGTGGCTCCGGTTTTGCCTTCTTTGCCTTCTTTGCCTTCGTTTCCGGTGACGCCTTTTTCGCCGGTCACCCCTTTTTCACCGGTGGTGCCTTTCGATCCTTCTTTACCGGTGGCGCCTTCTTTACCTGTGGCCCCGGTCACGCCCTGCGCTCCGACTTCGCCTTTTTCGCCCTTTTCGGCGACGATGTTCCAGAACGTGGCGTTAGGTGGTTCGTTGCCTTTGTTGCCGGAGCTCGAGACTGAGATGTAAGAGGTGCCTTTCCACGTGACGGCTTGGCCTTTGGTGTAGGTCACGGACGAGCTCCATGTGCCTACCCAGGTCATTTCGCCGCGTTCGCCTTGGGCGCCTTCTTTGCCGGTTTCGCCTTTGGCTCCGGTGGCGCCTTTTTCGCCGGTGGCTCCCTTTTCGCCGGTTGTGCCGGTAGTGCCTTTGGCGCCTTCTTTACCGGTTGCGCCGGTGGCTCCGGTGGCTCCGGATTCGCCTTTTTCGCCGGTGGCTCCCTTTTCGCCGGTCGCGCCTTTGCCTTCTTTGCCTTCTTTGCCTTCGGCTCCGGTCGCGCCGGTCGCGCCGGTTGCTCCTGCTACGCCTTTGGCGCCTTCTTTGCCTTCGGCTCCGGTCGCGCCGGTGGCTCCGGTCTGGCCTTCTTTGCCTTCGGCTCCGGTCGCTCCGGTTTCGCCGCGTTCACCTGCGCCGGTGGCGCCGGTCGCTCCGTTTTCGCCGTTGGTGCCGTTGGTTCCTGCGGCGCCTTCTTTGCCTTCGGCTCCGGTGGCGCCGGTCGCGCCGGTCGCGCCTTTGGCGGCCGCTTCGCCCGATTCGCCTCTTTCGCCGGTGGCGCCGGTCGCGCCGTCTTTACCTGCGGTGCCTTCGGCTCCGGTTGCTCCGACAGCTCCGGTCAGCGCCGGTCACGCCCTGCGCGCCTTCTTTGCCTTCGGCTCCGGTTTCACCGCGTTCGCCGGTCGCGCCGGTCGCGCCGGTCGCTCCGGTTTCGCCGCGTTCACCCGCGCCGGTAGCGCCGGTCGCTCCGTTTTCGCCGTTCGTGCCGTTGGTGCCGTTGGTTCCGGCGGCGCCTTCTTTGCCTTCGGCTCCGGTGGCGCCGGTTTCGCCGGTGGCGCCGGTCGCGCCGGTTGCTCCGGTCACGCCCTGCGCGCCGGTTTCACCGCGTTCGCCGGTCGCGCCCGTGGCTCCGTTTTCGCCGTTGGTGCCGTTGGTGCCGTTGGTTCCTGCGGCGCCTTCTTTGCCTTCGGCTCCGGTTTCACCGCGTTCGCCGGTGGCACCGGTCGCTCCGTTTTCGCCGTTGGTGCCGTTGGTGCCGTTGGTTCCTGCGGCGCCTTCTTTGCCTTCGGCTCCGGTTTCACCGCGTTCGCCGGTGGCACCGGTCGCTCCGTTTTCGCCGTTGGTGCCGTTGGTGCCGTTGGTTCCTGCGGCGCCTTCTTTGCCTTCGGCTCCGGTTTCACCGCGTTCGCCGGTGGCGCCCGTGGCTCCGTTTTCGCCGTTGGTGCCGTTGGTCCCGTTGGTTCCGGCGGCGCCTTCTTTGCCTTCGGCTCCGGTGGCGCCGGTTTCGCCGGTGGCGCCGGTCGCGCCGGTTGCTCCGGTCACGCCCTGCGCGCCGGTTTCACCGCGTTCGCCGGTGGCGCCCGTGGCTCCGTTTTCGCCGTTGGTGCCGTTGGTGCCGTTGGTTCCTGCGGCGCCTTCTTTGCCTTCGGCTCCGGTGGCGCCGGTTTCGCCGGTGGCGCCGGTCGCGCCGGTTGCTCCGGTCACGCCCTGCGCGCCGGTTTCACCGCGTTCGCCGGTCGCGCCGGTCGCTCCGTTTTCGCCGTTGGTCCCATTGGTCCCATTGGTGCCGTTGGTTCCTGCGGCGCCTTCTTTGCCTTCGGCTCCAGTTTCACCGCGTTCGCCGGTGGCGCCCGTGGCTCCGTTTTCGCCGTTGGTCCCGTTAGTTCCGTTGGTGCCGTTGGTTCCTGCGGCGCCTTCTTTGCCTTCGGCTCCGGTTTCACCGCGTTCGCCGGTGGCGCCCGTGGCTCCGTTTTCGCCGTTGGTGCCGTTGGTCCCGTTGGTGCCGTTGGTTCCTGCGGCGCCTTCTTTGCCTTCGGCTCCGGTTTCACCGCGTTCCCCGGTGGCACCGGTCGCGCCGTTGGTTCCGTTGGTTCCGGCGGCGCCTTCTTTGCCTTCGGCTCCGGTGGCGCCGGTTTCGCCGGTGGCGCCGGTCGCGCCGGTTGCTCCGGTCACGCCCTGCGCGCCGGTTTCACCGCGTTCGCCGGTCGCGCCGGTCGCGCCGTTTTCGCCGTTGGTCCCATTGGTCCCATTGGTGCCGTTGGTTCCTGCGGCGCCTTCTTTGCCTTCGGCTCCAGTCGCGCCGGTCGCCCCAGAGGCTCCAACCGCGCCGGTCACGCCTTGCGCGCCCGTTTCACCGCGTTCGCCTTTTTCGCCCGCGCTGCCGGTCGCGCCAGTGGCGCCCGTCGCGCCGTCTTCGCCTTTAGCGCCAGCCGCTCCAGTTTTTCCTTCAGCTCCAGTTTCGCCGGTCGCGCCGGTCGCGCCACTCGCGCCCGTCACGCCTTTAGCGCCAGTAGCCCCAGCCGCACCAGTCGCGCCTTTTTCACCGCGGATGCCCTGGGGACCCTGTTCCCCCGTCGCGCCCGCCGCGCCCTTTTCGCCCCTAGCGCCTTTCGCGCCTTCGGCACCAGTCGCCCCGGTCACACCTTTCGCACCAGTCGCACCAGTCGCCCCAGTCGCACCAGTCGGACCAGTCGGCCCTTCCGCCGCAGCCAACGGAGCAACCACAAACAGCAGCACACCAAACACCGCAAACACACACGCAAGCAGGTGCGCTAGGGCGTGCCGGCGAGCCGCACTCGAGATCGTTCTTGCGTACTTCTTGGCTTCCTTGCGCTGGCGCATTGTCTCCCAGTCCCCTCCGGTGAGGTGTTGTTAAGCGAGCATCGGGCCACGGACTCGTGGGTTTTCCCGGGGAAACCGTAGATGCGGGAGGTGGGGTAGGCAACCAGTAGAAGCGCTAGGTCGGCCTAGACCAAAGTGGGGTATGAGCTAGCCGCATCCCGTGAGTATCCTGGCTAGCGCGACCTAGCTGACGCTATGGCTGGGGAGTGGTAGGGAGTGCTACACGTAAGGGAACAATGCAGATGGGGCTGCGCCAGGGCGAATCTCGCTGAGGGCTCTCCTCACTCATTCAAGGAGGATTGTGAGATGCAAGCCACGAACGGCTCTGCAGTTGCGTTCCGCACAGGCGGGCGTCTGATCGGATGCTTGGCCGCGTTCGCGCTGGCGTTGTCGGGGCTGGTCTTCTCACCGGCCGCCGTCGCCAGCACCAAAACCAGCTACTTCGCCCTCGGCGACTCAGCGACCTTTGGCTACGCGCTGGAAAAGTTCAATGTGAACTACCCCAACGAGGCTCCGAGCTATTTCGAAGAAGGGTTCGGCAACGCCTTTACTCTGGCTCTCGACAAGCCGACCGAGGTGGGCAGGACCGTCACGTTGGTCAACGACGGCTGTCCCAATGAGACCTCCGACGGGCTGATCGGCCACAACTTGCCCGGAGGTGGCGCAGGTGCTGAATATGATCCATGCCCCTACCACAGCCTCGACGGCTTCGCCCTGCACAACTCGCTGGCGAGCACCTCGCAGCTCGAAGACGCGCTGAGCATCCTCAAAGAAGGCAGCCCGGCGCATCCCATCGATGCGATAACGCTCGACATCGGCATGAGCGATGTGCTCGCTGCCATCAAGCAGTGCGAAGAAGAAGTCGGACCCGAATCACACGCCGTGCAGGTGTGCGTCGAAACGACGGCAGCGAATGTCACTCAACCGCGCATCATCGAAAACGTGGAAGACATCCTTGGCGTGCTGGACAGCACCGCCCCGGGTGGAGGCCACTACACAGGCCCGATCATCCTTGTTGGGCTCTACAACCCGAACTCGTTCGTGCTCGCGGGCACCGACCGACTGACGCAGGGTCTGAACACCGCGTTGGAAACAGAAGTGATGCCGAAGTTCGCCAACGTGTCCTACGCCAATCCGTTCCCGGTGTTCAACAAAGGCGGCGAACGTTCCACGAATGAGCAGAAGAACATCTGCAAATACACCGAAATGTGCAACGCGAACGTGCAGGTCGCGGGCGGGAGCCCGGCCGGCAAGGACGGCGACACCAACCTTTCGGTCGCGGGAGCCAAGGCGCTTGCGAAACTGGTCAACGCCTCCTACCTGCTCAACCCCGCACGTTGATCGGCTGAGCTCATAACACGAGACGCACGCGAGCGCCCGGCCGAATCGGCCGGGCGCTCGTCGTATTGCCCCGCGGAGATAGCGAGAGACATCCGAGGATGGTGGGGCGCAGCGCCCGGCTGTGCACGAGGCCGTGGCGTGCGGTAGGTATGGTCGCGATTGTGGCGAATTGAGCGCGAGATTGTTGTTGCAGGCCCATCCGCGTCCGCGTCGTACTTTACGATTGTCATATGCACACGAACTCCTACAATCAACGAACCGCCTGTGCCGCCCGCGCACCTCGTCGGGTGGGCGCCGCGGCCGCTGCGCTGGCCTGCGTGGCGCTTGTGAGCGCCTGCGGCTCTTCAAAGTCGCCGACCACCAGTTCCGCCGCCACGAAAACGAACCTCGACACCGCGCGAGTGGTGCGATCGATCGAACAAAGCATCGCCAGCCAACGTCACTTGACTTCCACCGTGGTGTGTCCCACCGCGGTGCCGCAGGAAGCTGGCAGGAAGTTCGAATGCGTGGCCACCACTCGAACCACCAAGACGCCGGTCAAGACCGGTAAAACGACCTTCGTGGTTACCGAGCAGAACAACAAAGGCTACGTAACCTACGAAGGCAAGTAGGGTCCGGGCTGGCGCCGGCGGGCCTTGAGCCCGCCGCCGTCGTCAGTCTTCGCTGACGAGCTCGATCCAGTCGAGCGGGCGCCCGCAGAGCTGCTTGGCCTGCTCGGGTTCGACCCTCAGCAGTTCGCTCGATGGCCTCTCGCGCGGCTCAAGGGCGATCGCGCTGAGCGAGGTGAGTTCGTTCTCGCCGCTGCCCGGCGTGAGGTCGGCGTGGGGGTAGGTGAGCGCGAACGTGTGCACGCCGGGGCTCAGGAACGAGATCGGCGACGTGGGCGTAGCCGTTGATGCTCGCGAGCTCGTTCTTCACGCGTCCCACGTGCCGGCCGTCGACGCTCACTTCAAAGCCGCGGGAGAAGCTGCCGCCCAGCCACAGTTCATAGCTCTGGGCGCTCGCGACCGCGATGTGGCTGACCGCGTGCCAGGCGTCGTGGGCACCAGCGTGTGTTCTGCGGCGTCGTGGAGCCAGGTGCGCGGGCCACAGGGTCTGATCGCCGCGGGCGACGATCGGCGCAGGGCGCTGGTAGGCGAGCAGCTCTGCGCGTTCGCGCGCGCGCCTGCGGCCGAGGGCTTGGATCTGCGGTGCAAGGAGGAGTCGCGACCGGGTCGACGCGAGCAGAGCGGCTTGCTCTGCCCGTTCTGCGCGTTGCCGCAGTAGGGCAGCGCGTTCGATTCGCCGAGCGGCACGTGCTCGAGGATCACGTTGACCGGTGACTTCGCGGGCGCTGCCAGAGCTCGTAGTAGCGGCCCTGCCACACGAGCCTGTAGATCGACGGCGGGCGGCTTTCCGCGGGCGAGCGCGGGATCACGAGCGAGCGGTAGGGCGCGAGCGTGGACAGCGGGAAGGAGTCGAGGTCGGCCCATGCGGCCTTCGTCAGCACCGTGCCTTGCGCAGCGGCAGCGCCGCGATGCGGTACTCGGCCGGCTCGACCGGCGCGCCGTCTCGCAGGAAGTGCCGGTCGGCATAGATTTCGTACTGCGTTGACGAACGTCGGTCCCTTGCCGCGCGAGCAGTGCCGCCGATGTGCTGCAGCTCGGCCAGTCGCGGCGCGCGGCGCGAGCGTCGCGTCGTGATAGCCGAGCACGTTCGACCACAGCACGCCGCCGCGACCAGCGCCGCTACGACGCGACCGCCGCCGAGGCGTCGCCGCGCGTCCGCGCGCGCGGCGCGCTCCACAGCATGCCGGCGCCGCGCGAGCGCGGCCGCGAGCAGCGCCGGCGAGGAGATCGCGAGCGCCTTGCCGTCACCCACGGCGTGCCGCCGGAGAGGTAGACAGCGCCGCAGCCGATCAGCGCGACCGCCACGTAGAGGGCCACGCCGAACTGCGCGCGCGCGCGCAGCTCGCCCACACGCGCCGACGGCCGCCAGCGAGCAGCGCCAGCGCGATCAGGAGCGCGCTCGGCAGCGTCGGCGCGGTGAGGCGGAAGTCGCCGCACCGGCCAGATGCCGGCGAGCTGGAACACGCTCAGCGGGTGGATCAGGTTGCCGAGCTTCGTGGCCTGCGGACTGGCCGCTCGAGAAGAGGCCCGCGAAGAGGCCGCCCTTGTTCGAGAAGAAGTCGCCGACGACCAGCCACACCGGCACCACGCATACGCCGCGGTCAGCCCGATGCAGCCCCGCCAGCGATCACAGCGCCTGCCCGGCGCCGCTCGCGCGCCGCGCTCGCCTGCCACAGCCACGACGGCGACGAGGAGCACGAGCGCGGGCGCGACCCAACCCGCCGGCGCCCGGCCCGAGCGTCTGGATCAGCGCGCCCGCGGCGATCGCGAGCGGGAGCAGCTCGCGCCAGCTCGCCGGCCGGCGCGCGAGGAGCGCGGCGGCGAGCGCGACGCCGAGCGCCAGCAGGAACGCCGCCGTCAGCTCCTTGATCCCGCCCCACAGGCTGTAGCCGTACAGCAGCGCCGACTGGGCGCGCGAGGAACGCGAGCAGCGCGCGGAAGCGCGGCGAGGCGACGAGCGGCTCGATCAGCGCGTACACGCACAGCGCGAGCGCCGCCGCGCAGCACGCCAGGTAGGGCTGGAAGACCCACGCGATGTCGATGCCCGACGAGCGCGCGCGCCGACGCCCGGCAGCATGAACGCGCCGAGCGGGTAGCTCGGGGCCGACGTCGCCGCTGAAGACGAGCGAGTAGGTCGATGGCAGTTCGCCGCTGACCGAGCGCGCGTGCGCCATCACGTGGTCGATGATGTTGAACCAGGTCGCCGGTGTCGTCGAGCTTTATATAGCCCGTGAACGTCGCCTGGCCGGAGAGGAGCACCGGGCGCGCCGTAGACGAGCAGCACGCCGAGGCGGCAAGCAGCGGCCAGCGTCCGAGCCGCCACCCGGGCCACGCAAGCACGAGCCCGCCACGCGCTCCGACCGCCACGACCGCCGGCGCCGCGCGCGCGGTGCGCCGAGAAGCCGTCACGGTGCCCGCAACCACAAGCGCGGCGGCGAGCCCCGTGGGCACCAGCAACAGCGCCATCGAGCCTCGCACCGGCGGCGCGCTCGACGATCGCCCCCCAGCCCGCGCCGAGCGCCGCGAGGACGAGCGGGAACAGAACCCATGCCGAGATCAGGGACATGGGCGTTTCAGGAGCCGGGCCCAACGGCCGGGTCGCAGCGCAGAGCCCAGCGGACGAGTGCCATGTAGGGAACGCAGAACAGGTTCGCGAGTGACGACCACGCGTGCGGCATGAGCGCCGAGTCGAGGCGGTCGCGCATGTAGCTCAGCACGACGGCATCCGAGCGCCGGCGGGACGCCTGCACAGATCCTCTGCGGCCGCTCAGAGCTTCGCGCTGCGCAAACAGAGAGGCGTATGCGTTCAGCTTCTCACGCAGCCAGCCGCCCGAGGCGGATACGCCGAGCAGCCCCGCCTCGGTTGCAAGCAGCAGCGGGCTGAGCAGCATGAGCGTGCGCAGCTCGTAGTTTGAGAGCACGCTGAAGAGTCGGTTGCGCTCCAGCAGGAACCACTTCTCGGGCCGTCCTCCGAACTCGTAGTCGTGCAGGACGATCGCGCTCGGGCAGTAGACCACGCGCTTGCCGGCCAGGACCGCTCGCCAGCAGAGGTTCGTGTCCTCGTAGTAGAGGAAGAACTCCTCGATGAACCCGCCGAGCTCCAGTAGCGAGTGGCGGCGCAGCAGCAGGCACGCGCCCGAGACGACGATGACATCCCGCGGCTCACCGGGCTCACGCGGCTCGCCAAAGCCGCCGGACGGCGAGATGCCGGTCGGATGCAAAGGGTTCGCCCCCGCATTGCGGGTTTGCCCGTTCTCCAGCAACACCTGCCCGCCGACGATCGCGATGCGCTCGTCAGAGTCCGCCACGCCCGCCATGCGCGCCAGGCAGTCGGGTTGCGCGCGGGCGTCAGGGTTCAGGCAGAACAGGTAATCGCTGCTCGCCCGTGCTGCCGCCAGGTTGACCGCCGCGCCGTAGCCGAAGTCGCCTGCCGAGCGCATCGCCCGCACCTGTGGCGCGTAATTCTCCAAGGCACTCGCAAGCGCGCCCTCGGGCCCGTTGTCCACGATCATGATCTCAGCCGCAGGCTGTGACTGTGCGAGCAGGCTGTCGACGGCGCCGCGGATCTGATCCGGATCCTCGTCGTAGCACACGATTACCGCGGTGATTGTCGTCATCGGAGCGAGACCTGTCGCGGGTGGTTGTCAAACGCGTCGCGCGGTCTGGCAGACGCATGGCGGTAGGGGATTCACAGAGAGATTCGGCCGGCCGATAGCCAACCTTTAGCCGTGCCGCTTAGGCGCCACCTCGCCCTGCGAGCAGACCTCGAAGGCCCAATGCTTGCAGCAGCTCGGCAGGCAACAGGCCCAGCAGCGCTCCAGCTCCGAGGAATATCGCGCCGGCCAGCGCCGCGGCGGCGAAGTCCGGCAGGCCGGGCAGCGCGAGAGCCGCGCTCGCCGCGGCCGCGGCCACGGCGACCCGGGCGAGAAAGCCGTGGCCAACCATGACTCCGCCGGCCACTTTGTGCAGACGCCAGTAGATGAGGCACGCAAGCAGCGCGTCCCCGAGCACGCTCGCGCTTGCCCCGCCCTGCGCGCCGAAAGACGGGACGAGGACCGCTGCGAACAGGCCCACGCCCAGCAGTCCGAGGCCGTTCGTGAGGATCAGCTCACGCTGGCGGCCAAGGGCGATCAGCGACACCGTCCAGATCTGGTAAAGCGCGATGAACAGCAGCGCGGCTACCTGGATGCGAAGCACCGCACCGGCAGGACGGAAGGCGGCGCCACCGATGAGTTCCATGATCGGCTCGGCCGCGCGAACCGTGACCAGGATGACGAGCACGCCGGCGATCACCGCTCCGCGACTGAGGCCCTCGATCGCATTGCGGAGCCGCGCGCGATCATCACGTGCGGCCATGGCCAGCAGCGGCAGCGCCACTCCCGCGACGAGGATGGGGATGTTCACGAGCGTTTCCATCGCGCGCAGCGATCCTCCGAAGTAGCCGGTCTGATGGGCGCTCGAGATCAGTGACATGAGCACGATGACGAGGCGGAAGTAGAGCTGCCCGAGGACGATCGCCGCCGCCACCGGGAGCGTCCGGCTCACGAGCCGTCTCTGCTCCTCGCGGTCTATCCGCGGGACAAGCATCGCTCGGCGCCCCGCCAACAGCGGAACCAGAGCGAGCACCACGACGCCGACCAGGATCTGCACGGCGAGGAACGCCGTCAGGTGGGCGCCGAGCGCGACAAGCGCGGCTACGCCCGCGAGCGTCACCGCCTGGCGAAGGAAGTCGACGAACGCCAGGCCCGCGTTGCGCAGTTCCACGATGAGCGGAAGTAGGAGCACGTTGGCTAGCGACACGACCAACATGCCTGTTCCGGCGAGGACTGTCCCGAGCACCATGCTCGCTGGATAGCCGGCGATCGCGGAGAACGCGACGATCGCTAGCACAGCCACAGGCGTCACCGCAAGTCGCTGAGCCAGAATGTTGGCGATGAGCCTTGCGCGGTCGGAGGGCGCCCGCAGGGCGAGCTCGCGGCTGCCGACCACATTGAGGCCGTTTTCGGCGACGCTGCCAGCGATCGCCACCAGAGACATCACTGTCACGTAGCGGCCGGAGTCCGCAACACCGAGGTGGCGCAGCAGAAGTGAGGCGGTGGCAACTCCGACGACTATGCCGACCGCGTTGCCCATCACGCGCTGTGCGCTGCCGCGGATCACCTTCCCGCCCGCGGCTGCAGAGCTGAGCACGTCGCCGTGGTCGTGTCTCACCGGCGCGCCGGCCGCATGTCGCCCTCCGGACATGGGCTTGCCTGCCGCTGCGCCCGACGCTTGCGGAGACGGATCGAGCTGCTGTGGCACGTCATGTGCGGCTGGTCGGTGGGCAGATGCCATAGAGCGAGGGGACCATGTGCGTGGCGGGCCTTTGAGCAACGTCTCCCTCAGCATCGGCTGTGCTCCCTGCAAACCCGAGCCTTGTTTTCAGTCTGGGCCGCCGGCGTGTCGGCGCGTCGCGGACGTTCGCGAGGTTTAGGTGGTGTGCTCGAGCTCGTCAAGCGGCCAAAGCGCCGAGGCGACGTCGGGCTGGGCGGTGCCGTAGCGCTCTTCGTCCATGCGCTGCTGAAGCAGCGCCATGTGCTGCGCGAGGATCTTGTTTTGAGTCGACAGTCGCGAGATCGTCGTCGAAAAATGCACGAGCATCACGAGCACGAACAGGAAGGTGACGGCGAACAGCGCAGACGGTGGGTAGTAGATCCCGACCGCGTGCGACAGCGTCGTCAGCAGCCCCTGCCACACGCCCAACACGAGCACCGTCAGGCCTGCCACGAGCCACAGGATCGCGTAGCGCTCCATCAGCCTCTTGCGGCGTACCAGCTCGACGATCAGCCCGCACACGATTACGACGAGCGCGAGAACCTCAAGGCGCTGGCTGATCACAGGTGAAAGGTGGGTGGCGGCGAGGCTCACAGTGCGTGCTCCACCACAGGGGACGCGGACTGCGGCTGCTCGGACGCCGGTTGCGCGCGCAGCAGCGCTACGAATACCGCCAGCAGCACCTTGATCATGTAGTACACCGACTGGCTCGAGGAGATCGTCGACTCGCCCGTGAGGCGCGGGCGCATCGACACCGGCACCTCGCAGCTGCGCATGCGGTGCGAGTGCATCAGCACGATCGCCTCGACCTCCGGGTAGTCGTGCGGATAGTCGCGTGCAAACAGCTCGATGCCGCGCCGGTTGGTCATCCGAAAGCCCGACGTCGGGTCAGTGACGCGCTGGCGGGTGATCAGCGAGAGCACGCGCGCAAAGATGCGGATGCCGACGCGCCGCGTCGCCGAGGAGCGGTATGTCGTCGCGCGAGGGGTCGAGGAACCGAGAGCCGGTGACCAAGCTCAGCGCTGGATCAGCCTTCAGGCGCGCGAGCAGCTCTGAGATGTGGCGCCGGGTCGTGCTGACCGTCAGCGTCGACCTGCACCGCGACGTCATAGCCGTGCTCGAGCGCGAAGATGTAGCCGCCCTGCATCGCGCCGCCGATGCCGAGGTTGAACGGCATGCGCAGCACCATCGCGCCTGCGGCTGCCGCGCGCTCGGCGGTCGAGTCGCTCGAGCCGTCGTCGATCACGAGCACATCGAAGTCCGGCGCGAATTCGCGGATCGAGGCGACTGTTCCCGCGATCGCCTCGACCTCGTTGAGCGCAGGGACGATGGCGAGGTTACGGCCCTTCATCGTGTCAACCTCACTCCCGCCATCCTGGGGAAATTGTCCCCGACCGCTGGCCGTGTGCAACCTGCACCTTGGTCGGAAGCACCTGCACCTTTGTCTAGCTGGCGCTCGCCGTTGAAGCGCGGTGAGGAGCTATGAGTACGCTGTGCGGGCGGCGCCGCGCAAGCGGCCTACTTCTTTTTCTTCTTGGCGGCTTTCGGGCAGACCTTGATCTTCTTCTTGCCGTGCTTGACGGTCTTGCAGTGCGGCGGGGCTTTGGCGACGAACGCGCCGCTCGCGTACGGCCCGACGTTGCCGAGCCGAGTCGACCGCGGTCACGTGCCAGTAAGAGGGTCCCCCGGAGCTTGGCTGGATCGAGGTTCGGTGCCCAGCTCGTCTGGCTGGTCAATTTCGCGCTCGCAACCGTGGTGCTGAACGCTTCGTTGGTGGAGATCGCCACTTCGTACTGCTTGGCGTATGCCTGGGGGTTCCACGAGATCACGATCCGACCGCCGGATTTGATCCCGATCGCGCCGGACGGCTGTGCGGCCGTGTGCGCGATGGCCTGCAGTGCGAGTAGGCGCCCGGCACGACGCGCCCAGGCTGGTCGGGAACAGCGCCCGAACCTTCCAGCGCCAGATGCCCGGTCCCGCCCACAGGCTCGCTGTCTCTGCCGGTGACCCGACCTGGAAGTCTTTGGTCTTGCCGTTTGGTTCTTCGTCGTGCTCTTCGTAGCCCACCGCGCCGGTCACCGCCGTCCAACCGAGTACCGGGATCGCTGTGGAGCTGAAGGGGTTGCTCGCGAGCGGCTGCGGCACAGGCAGCGTGCGTTTGAAGGTCTGCACCGCCGACCAGTTCAGCCCCGGGTGATGCGTGTTGACGTCGTTGGCGCGCACCCGCCAGTAGATCGTTTCGTTGGCCGGGTAGGTCGAGGAGCTCGTGTAGGACGTCGAGTCGGTGGTCACTTCGTCGAGCCGCGTGTCAAAGGTCGCGCTGGCCGAGACCTGCAGCGTGTAGTCGAGAGCACCTTCGGCCGGAGCCCATTTGAATGCAGGCTGGTTGCTGACTTCGACTCCGCCGATGGGATAGATCGGGGAGGGAGGTATCGAGGATTTGTTGAAGGCCTGATCGGAGTTGCTCTGAGGCGTCCCGATCACTTCGCCTTTCTGGTTGATCGGGGATGACCGCCCAGTAGTAGCTGGTCGTCTCGTCGTCGAGCGGCTCTTCTCCGTCGATCGCCGGTGCGTAGGCGGTGCCTTCGATCTTGGCGACGTCGACGACGTTCGTGAAGCGGCTGTCGCGCGCCACCACCACGTAGTAGCCGTGGGCGGCTCTTGCGTGCTTCCAGGTGAAGAGCGGCGGGGTGAGCGTCGTTGTCGAGCCTGGACTCGGGCTTACGTAGGCGTCCGGCGGAGTGGCCCCCGGCGATTCTCTAGCTTCCTGGATAATCGCTTTGCATTCTTCCTTCGACAGCGTTTCGTACTGCTGTTAGATGTGCTGAGCCTGCTTCTTCGTCTTTGACGGCTTCGGTCGGGTGTACTTTGGCTTCTTCTTCGAATTTCTTGGCATGTTCGCAGCGTTCGATCCGGGTTTCGTACGTGAACGCAGGCTGATTGGTCCCGTTCAGCGAGGTGAGTCCGCTCTCGATGGGCCTTCCGCTCGCGTCGGTGTCGGCTCGCGCCGCCACCTGAACGCAATACGTCTGACCACGCGTCAACGATCGCGAAGTCTCCGGCGAGGGCCAGCTTTCCTGAGGTTTGTACGCGCCGGGCGCGATCGGCGTCCAGTACGGCGAGGGAGTGGTGAAGACGGCTGGTGATCCGCAGGTTCCCGATTCAGCGTCGTAGCGTGATATCTGGACTTCGTAGCTCGCCGCACCGGGTACGGGCGACCATGTGATGACCGGCGTTTCCACGGTCGGGTCTTGCGGCGTCGCGTTCTGGCTCGAGTCGATCATTCGCAGATTGTTGATGGTGGGGTCGAACGACTTTATGAAGCTGGGGCCTTCGTTCCAGACGCCCGTGTGTCCGTTGGGATCGACCGCGCGCACCCGCCAGAAGTATTCGTTGTTGTCGAGCGGCACGGCCGGGGAGGCGGAGGTGCCGATGGTCGAGCCGCTGCAGCACCAGGTGGAGCCGGTGGGGAAGCCCGCAGCCGAGCTGACCTGAACTTCGTAGCGAGCGGCTCCCGCGACGGGATTCCAACTGAATTCAGGCGTCCAGCTGAGTTCGGTTTCGCCGGGCAGGGCGTTGAGCGGAGCGATCCAGGTCGCGGTGGTCGTGGGCCACGACCAGGTGAAGTTACCGACCCGCGAGGGCAATCCGCGGTGGCCTTCCGCGTCGACCGGCGTCACGTCCCAGTAGTAGGTCTGGCCGGCTTGTAGCCCGCTTCCCACGACAAATGTGCTCCCCTGCGTCTTGAGCGGCGAGGACGGCGTCGAGAGCACTACGTTAGCGAGGTGTTCGTCCGTGGCGATGGTCACGATGTATTCAAAGGCATACGGCACTTCGCTCCAATGCAGCACGAGTGGCTGTGAGGGCCAGCTGACCTGCGTGCCGTCTGCCGGGCTGATGATCTGGGGCGCCTGCGTCCAGCTCTTCACGATCGAGCGGGCCGTCGACCACGGGCCTGGACGCTTGGCTGTACTGATAGCGCGCACGCGCCAGTAATAGGTGCCGTCCGTGATCGGCTTTTCGAGAGAACCGGCTAGGTTGGACGTGAGCGGCCCAGACTTCGGCCCGCTTGAGTTGACGACGAGCAGCGAGCGAAAGTGCGGGTCGGCGGCGATCTCGTACTGGTAGACAGCGGCGCTGCTGACGGCGCTCCACGTGAATGCAGGAAGCTCCTGGACGTGGGCTCCGTCTCCGGGGGACAGGAGGGCGGGAGCGTGCAGGCCGTGCACGACCTTCGGATGCTTGGCGCTGTGCTTGACGGCCCCCTGCGCGACTCCGAGGATCGCGACAACGAACAGTGCAGCGGTGGCCGCTATGAGGGTGATCTTACGCATCATGGCCGCGATGTCGACGCTACTGGCCGTATTCCAACGATTCGACGGAAGAACCGCTAGGTCGAGCTAGACCAAGGTGCAGGGCGGGTGGGCGCCGCCGAAGCGCGGGGCATGCGCACTCGCGGTATGAGCCGCGGGGTGACGGCGGCGTATGCCACGTATTCGGGAAATGCTGTGCTCAGCACGCGTTCCTCGAGGCGCATGCGGATGGCCTGCGCGGCCGTGAACAGGGCGACCATGGCGACCGTCCACGCCTCGCTCGATGCCACCGCGAGACCCGCGAGCGCACCGATCTCGCCGAGGTACACCGGGTGGCGCACAACCCGGTAAGGCCCCCTCGTGACGAGTCCGCGGGCCTCCGGCAGAATGCCGAAGCAGCGCCCGAGCGCGAGCACCGACACGAACAGCCACACGCAGGAGACGACCGCGAGGAGGTCGCCCGAGAGCACCAGCGCGGTGGCAGTGTTATTGCCTGGGCCGCCGAAGGGCGTCACCAGCGCCATCGCGACCACGCAGGAGGCGACCGCGAGGGGCTCGCGCGCGTGGCTCTTGGGCGCGGGCCGCGCGAACATGAAGTAAGCGAACGCGCCGCCCACCAATGCGCGCAGCACGAAGTACACGGCGACCAGCGACGCGCGGGCCGAGGGCGCGCCCGTCAGGTCGGCGAGCGACGACACGGCATGGGCTAGCGCAAACGCCGCCAGGGCCGTGAAGACCACGGGGGCCGCCCAGCGGCTCATCACAGGTTCGAGAAGCCTTGGAGGAGTTCGTGCACCGCCGGATACAGCAGGACGATCAGCATCGCCGGGAAGATCAGGAAGATCAGCGGGAAGAGCATCTTCAGCGGCGCCTGCTGCACCCGCTCCTGCGCCGACTGGCGCCGGCGCGAGCGCATCTCCTGAGCCAGGTTGCGCATCATCATCCCGATCGAGATGCCGAACGTCTCGCCCTGAACCACGGCGCGCACGAACGAGCGCATGGCGGGGGTGTCCGAGCGCTCGAGGATGTTGGCAAGCGCGCGGTTCGTCGACAGCCCCATTGCCTGCTCCTGCAGCGCCAGGCGCAGCTCGGCGCCCAGAGGATCCTTGACTCTGCTCGCCACCAGTTGCAGGGCGCCGGCGAACCCAAGCCCGGCCTCGAGGGTGGCGATCAGCACGTCGATCAGCTCGGGCAGCTCGCGGTCGATCGCAGCGAGCCGTGAATCGGCCTTGTGCCGCACGACCGCGCCGAACAGAAACCAGCATATGGCGCACGCCACGCCGGCGAGGAGGATCGCTACCGCCGCATTCGTCCCGGAGGACAGCGCCTCTATCAGCACCAACGCCGGCAGCGCGAGCGACGCGAGGCTCCGGTAACCGTGCAGTGCCTCGACCGACATCTTGTACATCGCGGCGGAGTTGAGCTGTTGGCGAGAGATTGGCTTGAGCGCGGGGACGGACCCGAGCATGAAGCGGCCCATCCCTTCGGCGAGCGCATTTATCCCCGGGTTGCCCGGCGGCCTTAGTAGGACGCCCTCCTCCCCTACCGGCGTCTCCAGGCCGTATTTCTGGATGCGGCGAAGATTGGTCGCGACACGCATCCGCGGCAGCGCGATGGCGCGCACCACGAGCACGACGGCTACCGCGAGGAGCGCGACTGCGATTACGAACAGGGCAGCCATGGATCACACCTCGATCTTCACGATTCGACCCATCACCAGCGAGCCGAGCACCATCAGGACCACGGCCACCCCGATCAGGAGGTTGCCCGTTTCGGTGTTGAACAAGGGGTTCAGGTAGGCGGGGTTCAGCAGGTCGATCACGAGCAGCAGGCCGGGGGGCATCAGCGTGACGATCCAGCGCGAGCCGCGCGCCTGGGCGGTTAGGGTGCGCAACTCTCGGTTCAGTTCAGCGCGCTCGCGCACCGCCTCGGCCACCCGGTCGAGCACCTCGGCCATGTTGCCGCCGGTCTGCGCGTGGAGCTCGGCGACGAGCGAGACCTGCTTCATGTCCTCGGCGCCCATGCGTTCCGCCGAGGACCTGATCGCCTCCTGCAGCGGTAGGCCGAGCTGCTCGTCTGCGAGGATGCGCTGGAACTCGCCGCGCGTGGGTTCACTCGCTCCCTCAGCGACGACGCCGAGCCCGGAGACCATGCTGTGGCCGACGCGCATCGCCGCAGCGAGCTCCTGCAGGTGCGCGGGCAGCTGTTCGCTGAACATGTTGCGCTGGCGTGCCTCCCCGCGCCTGACAACGAAGCGAGTGACCAACGGTGCGACCAGCAACCCCGGGATCATGGCGGCTGCATTCTTCGTCAGCGCCCATAGCACAAGGCCCGCCATCAGCGAGCCGCTGATCGTCAGGGAGATCACCTCGACGGGTGAGCGGTCGAGGCCAGCAACGTCCAGGCTGCGCTTGAAGTCTTCCCACCAGTGCTCGCGCTCGAGCGCCAGCTCAAGCGCGCCGCGCAGGCCCTTCGGCGACGTCGGCTCGGGCCGACGCAGCGGCTCCTCGCCGGTGGCGGCCTCTGCGGCGTTGAGGAACTCGGCCACGCGCTCGCGAATGCCGGAACGCCGCGCACGGCTGCGCAGGGCAAGCGCGACGCCGCAGCCGACAACCAGGGCGCAGACTGCCGCGACTAGCGCTGCAGACGCCGACGACGACCAGAAGGACGTGGAGGCGGCAGCCAGCGCCACGCTCATCTCGTGGCTCCCTTCGCGGCGAGCGAGAGCGGCACCGGTCCGCCTTGCGGCGCCATCGACTCGGGCATCCGCACACCGCGGCGCGCGAACTTCTCGAGGAACAACGGCCGAAGGCCGCTCGGCCTCAGCTCGCCCACCACTTTCTGGTCGCTTCCGACCGCGTCTACCTCGAACTTGTAGAGGTCCTGCAGCGTGATCACGTCGGACTCCATGCGCTGGACCTCGGTGATCGCGATCACCTTGCGGGTGCCGTCGTGCATGCGTTCGAGCTGGATGATCAGGTCGAGCGCGGAGGCGACCTGCTGGCGGATCGCACGCAGCGGCAGGTCGTAGCCGGCCATCAGCACCATCGTCTCCACCCGCGCGAGGGCGTCGCGCGGCGAGTTCGCGTGAACCGTGCGAGAGCGAGCCGTCGTGGCCCGTGTTCATCGCCTGGAGCATGTCCAGCGCCTCGGCGCCGCGGACCTCGCCGACGACGATGCGGTCGGGGCGCATCCGCAGCGCGTTGCGCACGAGGTCGCGGATCGTGACCTCGCCCTCGCCCTCGATGTTCTTCGGCCGGCACTCCAGGCGCAGCACGTGGCGCTGGGCCAGGCGGAGCTCGGCGGCGTCCTCGATCGTGACGATCCGCTCGTCGTCCGGGATCGCACGAGGACAGCGCGTTCAGCAGCGTCGTCTTGCCCGAGCCGGTGCCCCCCGAGATCAGGATGTTGAGCCGCGCCATCACGCACGCGGTGAGCAGCTCGGCGGTGTCCGGCGTCAGCGTGCCGAAGCGGATGAGGTCATCGAGGTTGAGGCGTTCGCTTCCGAACTTCCGGATCGTCAGCAGCGGCCCGGACAGCGACAGCGGCGGGATGACGGCGTTGATCCGGCTGCCGTCGGGGAGACGCGCGTCGACCATCGGCGAGGACTCATCGATCCGGCGCCCGACCTGGGCGACCATCTTGTTGATGATCCGACGCAGATGCGATTCGTCGGTGAATCGCACCGGGGTCTTGTGCAGCCTGCCGGCGCGCTCGACCCAGACGTCGTATGGGCCGTTGACCATGATCTCGGTGACGGTGTCGTCGTCGAGCAGCCGCTCGAGCGGGCCGTGGCCGAGGATGTCGTCGGTGAGCGCGCCGGTCAGCAGCTCGCGGTCCTCGCGCGAGATCCCCGGCTCCTGGTTGAGCCGGCTGGCGATCTCCGCGCGCACCCGTTCGCGCAGCGCTTTGCGGGTCGATCTCGGTGTTGAAGATCTGGCGGCCGAGCTCCTCGATCATCCCCAGGTGGATCCGGTTCTTCAACTCGGCGAACGGGTCGGTCATCGCCCGCGCCGTCTCGGCCGGCGGCTGCGTGATCTTTCGTGGAGCTCCATTTCCATCGCAGGCCTCCTAAGCAGCCTTCGCCCGGCGCAGAATGCGCCAGCGTCGCTTTGTGGGCACGCCGTTCAGGCCTGCGGCAGCGCGCGCTTCGTCGATGTACATCTGCGCGAGCCCCTGGAACGCCTTCGCGGCGTCAGAACGACCACGCTCGAGCACGATCGGCTCGCCGCGGTTGATCGAGCGCGTCACCGTCCGGTCGCTCGGCACCAGCACCTCCGGCCGCGCGCCCATGATCTGCTCGACGTCCTCGCGCGCGATGCCCACGTTGCTGTCGGCGCGGTTGAGCAGCAGCCGCACGTTGTCCATGTCGAATTTCATGCGCTCGAGCGTCTCGAGCCCGAGCTTCGTGTTCTTCAGCGAGAGCGAGTCGAGCATCGCCACGACGCACACCGCCGTGGAGTTGTCGACGGCGGAGATCACCTCCGGCGTGAAGCTCGGCGGCGTGTCGATGATCACGAAATCGTTCATTTCTCGCAGCACCGCGTAGATGTCGCGCAGGACCTCGCTCGTGACGACGCCGGCCTGGTCGGGCCGCGATGGAGCAAGCAGCGCCCGCGCACCGGACGGGTGCACGGCGAGGAAGTCCTCGAGCTTCTCGGCGTCGAGCGATCCGCCGGACATGATCAGGTCGTACACCGTTCGCTCAGGGCTGAGGCCCAGCGCGAGCCCCACGTCGCCGAACTGCAGGTCGAGGTCGACCACCGTGACGCGGTAGCCGGAGCTGGCCAGAGCGACCGCCAGGTTCGTCGCGGTCAGGGTCTTCCCGCTGCCGCCCTTGAGGCCGAGCATCGAGATCATCGCACCGAGGTGCTCGCCCGTCCCGCCGCCGCTGCCCTTCTTCCTGGCCACTGCCTTCTCGACGGTGAACAGCACCTGGCGCGACATCGCCTGCGCCGTGTCGATGCCCGTGTCGGCGGGCAGCGTGATGATGTCATCCACGCCCGCCGCAAAGGCTTCGGCGACATAGCCGTTCGTGGCTGCTGGGCACAGCAACACGACCGGGCGCGTCGGGTGGTGGCGCGAGGCCGACGACAGATGCACGCCGACGTCCGCAGTGTATTGCAGGCAGGCGACGATCAGGACGTCGCCTGCGCCCGGGTCATCCGGTTCGAGACGCGCAAGATCGAGATAGTCGATCACGCGCATCGTCTCGCCGGCGAGCAGCGATTCGACCACGCCGCGATCGATGTCGGCGTCAATCGCGACTAGCGCATGTACAGGGCCGCTGTTCATTTGGCACCTCCAGTCGCCGCGCGCTGCGTTTCGGCGATGATTGCTTGTTCGGTGATGATTTCTCTGCTCGGGCGAGCGCCGTAGCCAGGGCCGAGGATCAGCCAGATCTTCCCGTTGTCGGACGCAAAGGCAAGGTCGGCCGCAAGTCGGCTATCGAGCTGGAGCACGACGTTGGCCGTATTGGTGTTGCCGATGCCACCGCTGGCGGCCTGTGCCGCGTCGAGCACGACGACGTTGGTGGCGAGCAGACGCAGATAGGGCACTTTGTTCGTCGACCCGCTGCCCGGGAAACTGACGTAGACATCCACGCGGTTTCCGCTGTGGAGGTAGCCGACCATCCCGTGACTACCGTCCACCGGCACCGATATCGCACGATCCCCGCGCGGAAGCCTGCTATGGAAGGCGCCGGTCTTCGCGAAGTCTGCGGTGGTCAGCTGCTGTCCCGGAAAGATGTTGCGGGTCGCAACCTCTTCGTGCAAGAGCCCGGGATCGGCAAGCGCCCCCGGCGAGAGCTGCTTCTCCAGGACGTTGGTCCCCTTGGCCAGCTCGCCCGCCCCGATCGCGCCACCCGCCGTGCCTTGCGCGATGAATCTTGTCGCAACGAGCACCGTCGCCGGCTGGTTGCTCGAGTTTGCGTTGGTTCGGTAGTGGCTCAGTGCGTAGACGATGATCCCGCCGGCAATCAGCGCGCTGACCGCAGCGATCGTCAGTATTCCGCGACGCGTGGAGGACAGCCGGCCTAGGCTGCCACCGACGGGCCTTCTCTGGGTGACTTCCATGTCTAGCTCTCCTCTATTCCGTTAGATGCTCTTCGCAGGTTTCGAAGGATTCCTGTTTGCACGTCACGTTACCCGAGCCTTCGCCGAGCACGTTGACGTACTTGATCAGGTGGCCCACGACTTCCCGAGGCTGTTCGACGTCGTCGTCGAAGCCTTTTTCTTTTTCTTTCTGTTCGCGCGTCTTGAGCGGTATTGCTTCGTTTTCAAGTTCTGTGCGTTCTGCTGCGGTCAGCGGGCCGACGGATTCTTCTTTTCCTTCCTTGTTGAAGATATGCCACGATCCGCTTGGTTTGTTGAATAGTTTTTCGCTGCACCCATCACGCCGTTCTTTGGGGTTCCAGAACACCCCTGACCCCTGACCGGCGTTCACGTTGCCGGCTCCCCAGCCCGTAACGTAGAACGTAGCAAAGTTCGTGATCGGAACCAAGGGCGAAACTTCACCCTTTCTCTCAAAATCTGTCACTGTGAACGGCACAACGAAGAACTGGACGAGGCGTGAGTCGTTTGCTTTGATGATTGGTACGCCGCCGCCGTTGTCGTTCTGCCATTTGTTCGGGCATTCGAACTTCGTGCCGTTCACGCCGTTTTCGACCCTGTGCGCGACGCTGCTCTGGAAGGCCACCGTGAGTTCTTCGGCCCGCTTGCCTTCGGTGGCCCCTTTGAAGTTGGTTTTGCTTTCGTCGGTGGCGACCAGCCCCACGCATTCGTGGTTCCCGAGTTCTTTTTCCGACGCGCAAGTGCCGCTCGGCCCTTTAGCGTTGACGTTGTACTGGCCTTCGCAGCCGCGTTCGAGTGCCTGCTCCCACGGGACGGCGGCGTTGACTGGGTTTATCGTCGGCGGGCACGTCATCACGAACTGGTCGTCGTTCTCCTGGTCGTTGTCGGCATAGAGCACGTGGAAGGGCGAGATCGGCTGGTTTTCCGCGGTGAGGAATTTTTTCGCGTCCTGGAGGCTTCCGCTGAGCTTGATGGTGGCAGCGACGTTGTGGGTGCATTTTTCTTCGTCGGCGGGCTCGCAGACCTCGAATGCGTTGGCGTCGGGTTCGCCCGGGGCGGCCGGTTCGAACACGCGCGCGCTGACGATTCGGTTGGAACCGTCAGGCCCCGCCGCGAAGTCGCGCTGTACATCCGTGAGCGTTTCGGATTTTTTCGATTCTTTGTTGGTGGCGCAGGGCGATTTGGTTTCGGCTTTGCAGCTGACTTCGAGGTTGACCTGGACAGAGCCGAAGTTGCCGTAGTAGTAGCTGGGAATACTGATGTTGCCCTTCCACAGTCCTTCTTCGTATTTGAGCGTCGGCTGTGCTTTTTCTTCTTTTTTGTTCGTGAAGCCTTCGGTGTAGGCGAGCTTCGGCGTGACGGTGACGCCAGTTGTCGTTGGTGCTTTCGCTCCCGTAGTTGAGTTCTGCAGCCAGCGAGATCGTGCAGGTGACGCCTTTTTCGGAGAGCGGCCACTTGTTGAAGTAGGGGTCTGTGCAGGTGTTGCCCGGGTTGGCCGCGAGGGTGACGCGTCGGACGACGGGCTTCCACGGCGTCGATGTGCCCGCGGCCGTCGCGGAGTAGCCCTGGATGTTGAGGAGCGGCGGGATCGACGCCCGAGTCGTGGTCAAAGCATTCGACGTATTTGTGGGTGCAGACGGAGGTGCCTTCGTTGGCAGCTCCAACGAGGGCGCCGAGACTGGCCCGCGAGCGCGAAGCGCACGCCAATGTGCTGGTGTTTGCCGATCATCAGTGCAACCGGATGGGCTTTATTCGTCCACGTGATCGTGCCGTCTTCTTCGTTTGAGCCGGTGTGTTCGAGCAGAGACGTGGAGATCAGTTCGTTTTCGTAGTTGCCGTCGGAGCCGTCAGTGCACGTTTCGAATTTTTTGGTGCCATTGTTGAGGCATTTCGTGTCGTCCACGTAGAACACGCGGACTTCGATCGGTTCGGACTCGATGATCGGAAGCACTTTGCTAGCGGTCGTCTCGGCCGTGACGGATACTCGGGCGTGTGCATTGATATTGGTCACGTTCACCGCTTTGAAGAACCAGGGAAGGTTCGGTCTCGGTCATCTTGACGTCCACCATGTTGGCTTCGCGTTCGCATGGCAGGTTTTCGACCGTCGTGGTTTCGGCGTTGGCGGCGCGGAGCGGTTGACCGTAGTAGGCCTTCTTGTTGATCTCCTCGTGGATGTTGCTCTGCGGGCGTGCCGCCGAACTGACGGTTGTATGGCTTTGCTTCGGGTTCGGTGGATGGTGCTGCTGGGAATGACGCGAATTTCCCTTTTTCCGTCGGTGCGATGACCTGTTCCGCGCCGCCGTACTCGCCGGCCACGCCATACATTTCTTCTGCCGCCTGTTTCGTGCATGGGTACTGATAGCTCTGCGCCGCTGCAAAGGCCGCGGCGTCGGCTTGGAGTTGAAGATGGCGCTGGTGCACATACCAGTTGCCCACGTCGAGCACGAATGAGAGCATGAGAATGATGACCGCCGAGAAGATCGCGAACAGGACAACAACAGCTCCTGACTCGTCGGATGTCCGGGTGTGACGCAGCACAATGGATTACCTAACACGTGGTGGCAAAAGGAGCGACGGGCTTTTTCTCGATGCGCATCTTTGCGTGAGTTTCCATTGGCGTGGTGAAGGGGAGGAGCTTGAACCAGTTGTAGACGTATGCCAGGCGTACTTCGACCCATTCGCCGAGTTCTGAGTGGGGGGAGCACATGGTGACGTGGGCTTCTCTGACGTTGCTGGTATCGCCTTGTTCTTTCACCCAGCGAAGAAAGTTTGCTTCGGTCAATTCGGTACCTTCGCCGTGTTCGCTGTCTACGGCGGCCCAGCGCACGGCGGCAGCTGCGAGATGTTGCTCATCGATCGCGCTGTGGAAGCCGACGCCGCCTGCCACGAGTACGCCGAGAAACAGCGTGATCAGCACGGGTAGGACGAGCGTGAATTCCACGAGCGCCTGACCGTCCTCGGACCGCCAGCGGGTTAGCCGAAGGAGGCGCGACGCAGGCCGCGATGTGGCGAGGGTGGCGGCCCGTGTTGTGGATGTACGGTGTGAGCGTGGCACTGTGGTGTCGATGGTCGATGGTCGATGGGTGGTGGCCCTGCGTGGCGGGCCGTGTGGTCAACTGCACGCATGCGATGTGTTGTCCGCCGGTGTGTAGGTGTGAATGAAAAGCAGGCGCCGCCCCCGCGACGGGCGGAGATGTCTCGGAGGCGGCACCTTGCCAGATGGTCCGTTGGTTTACGACGCGGCTTCGAGCTTTTCGAGGACGATCCCTAGCTTCGCGGCCACCTGAGTGCCGATACCGGTCAGAACCGTGATAGCGACAACTGAGATCAGCGCGAGAATCAGCGTGTACTCGACGAGCGCCTGACCCTCCTCCTTCCGGATCTGGGCACGCGTCCAGAGCGAGAGAATGCCCTGGTTGAGCTTGGTCCACATATGGTTTTCACCCCCTCCCCTAACGTACGATGCCTTCACAGGCAGATTGCAGGAGTTGCGGGGGCCCTGAGATATGGCTACCCGAGCTTTCGGACCACCTGGCTCCTGGCTTCCCGTCGCGAGAACCGTATGCAAGGGGTTGTCTGGAGACAACGAGAAGAAGCGCTAGTTGTGCCTAGACCTTGGTGTGGTCTCCCTGGGCCGTGGCGTCGTGCTCGACGCACTACCTCGGGGATCAGAAGGCTTTTTCCACCCGTTCGAGCTTTGCGACGACGTCGGCGCCGATGTTGCTGAGTACGGCCACGGCCACTACCGCTACGAGGGCGAGGATCAGCGAGTACTCGACGAGCGCCTGACCCTCGTCGCTCCTGATGTGAGCGCGGGTCCACAGCATGAGAGCGATCCGGTTGAACTCTGTCCACATGTCTTGCTTCACCCCTCCTGGAGCCGGACCGTCAGGCCGGTTTGTGAACTGACGGGAATCATGAGCTGTGGCCGCAGGCGCTAACCCGGGCGTACGCACATTCCCTGACCAAAGCTAAATCTGACCGGGAACGCGTTCAACGAGAAGAAGCTCTAGTTCCACCTAGACCAACGTGCAGCCATGCACGCGGTCGGCGCGGCCGACTCGCGGACACTCGCACGCCGGCGGAACAATGGGCCGGACTGGCGCTGTGATACGCGCCGAGACGAGACCAACCTCTAGCTCGAACTAGACCAACGGGGAGTGTGCGCGACGAGGGCCACGGTGAAGACTCCTTCGGTGAGGGCCTCGCTGCCCTCAGGAGAACCATGAACTGTCTGCAGCGACACGGTCCTCGGCATTGCGGCTCGCCCGCAGGGACAAGCGTCGCGGAGAGGGGTGCCGAGGGTTGGCAGCCGATACCAGGCTAATAGTTGAACGTTACGCGAGGAAACGCAGTTTGCGTAGGCACGCTCGCCGAACCGGCCGCTGCTGCGCATGAGGGGACTGATGGGCCGCCGAGGGCTGCGCGTCCGGCGAGGGCCTGCTGATTCAGCCCGCTCCGGCGATACACACCGCGTTCATGCGCTTCGCGATCGACGCCGTTTTCTTGGACGCGCGACCTGCGCGTGCTGCACATCGCTCGAGATCTTCGCCCATGGCGCATCGCGTCGAGATCGGGCGCCAGATCGGTGCTCGAGCTTCCCGCGGGCGAGTGCCGGCGTCTTGGAGTTCAAGGCGGTGATCTGCTGGCATTGCGCGATCTGTCGGTGGGCGTCTCGAGTCCCAGCTGGGATTCCGAGCCGACGCGCACGGCTCGCGTGTCGAGGGCGAGCGAGCCCATAAGCCGCGATGGGATCATCTGGCCCGCCGACGTGAGGGATGGCGGTGAGGTCGTGCGGCTTGTGCCGATGCGGGTGCTGGTCGTATCGGCGGACCGCCAGTTCCGCACATCGACCATGATGCTGCTCGCCCACCGCGGTTGCTCGGTCACGGCCACTGCGAACGTGAGCCGCGCGGCCAAGCTCGTTGCGCGCGACGAGGTCGAGGTGGTCGTGATCGACGCCGGTCCCGCGGCTTCGGGAGAAGCGTCGATGGCTCCCGCCTTTCGCGACGACGCGCGCCCAGTCGGGGTGGTGGTGGTCTCCGAGGAGGAGTCGGCCCCCGACCGGCATCCGGCGGTCCTGAACAAGTGGGGCGCGTTCGAGGACCTATTCGCGGCGGTGGAGCGCGCGGGAGAAGCTCGCGGTAGTCGGGAGGCGACGGCGTGATCGGTGATGGCGTGCCGAGCGCCGAGGTGCTTGCCGGTGGGCCGCTCGTGGCACCCAGCAAAGCTCCGCTTGCGCCGCGCGAGGCGGTGTCCTGGCGCAATGCGCTCGTCCTCGTGGCGGCATCCGCGCTGGTCATCCTCGCGTTCGAGACCTTGAGCCTCGATCGCGCGATCGTCGTGGCCACACTCGCGGCGGTCCTCGTTGTGCTGTCGGCGATCGACATCGAGCGCCGAGTGATCCCCAACCGGATCGTGCTGCCGGCTGCGGCCGCGATGCTCGTGCTCCAACTGGCGCTGTTTCCGGACCAGGCACTCGAGTGGACGCTCGCAGCGCTCATCGGCGCGGTGGTGTTCGCGCTGCCGCAGCTTCTGGGGCGCTCATGGATCGGCATGGGCGACGCCAAGCTGATGCTCCTGCTCGGCGCCGGCCTCGGCTGGGGGGTGGTGGGAGCCGTGCTCATCGCGTTCCCGCTCAGCCTCCCGGTCACGCTCGCGATGTTTGCTCGTAAAGGGCTTGCGGCGCGCAAAGCCGCGCTCCCGTTCGGCCCGTTCCTCGCGCTCGGCGCGCTCATCGTGATGTTCGTCCCGACGCTCCTCGGCATGTCCACGAACTGAGCTCGAGCCATGGCCCGCGACCTCGCTCACCAGACACCGACACGCCGGCAGGCCGAGTCTGAATTCCCGCAACTGCGTGTCGAGCGCTTCGAGTACGTGCCCGCAGCGCTGCTGCTGCGCCTGGCGCTGCGACTGCCCGGCGAGGTGTCCGGTCCCGCTCGCCCTCATTTGGAGATCGAGCGCGACTCGTTGTGCACGAGCGTCTCGCCCCTGCTCAGCTGTCTTGCCCGCGCGCACAGCGGGCGCCAGCCCGGCCAGCTGTGGCGCGCCTCTTTTGCTGTGGATCTCGAGCTCGAGCGCGAATCCGACCTTCGCTTCTTCCTGCGCTCGAGCGCAGGCGCGTTGTTTGTGCTGCCGGCGCCCGCCGGTATTGGCGGGTTGCACCCCGTGCAGGCGCGCACCCATCGCAACCACGTGGCGAAACCATGGCCGTACGTGATGCGCAGGACGGCGCTGATGTTTGTCGTCAGCTGCCAGCTCGCGCTCGCTCCCGGCCTCTCCGGGGCGGCGCTCGCGGCCGGCGGCGAAGGCGCTGAAACCGCGCCCGAACAGGTCGAACAGCAGCCTCCGGGCGAACCGGTCGCGCAACCGCCGGCCGGGGAAACCCAACCGCCGGCCGGGGAAACGCAGACTCCAACCGGCGCCGGCGAAGAAACGCACACCGAACCCCAGCAGCCGCCCTCCGAACAGGGCCACGAACCGCCGCCCCATGCGAACAATCCGCCCGAAGCACCGGGCGCGCAGACTCCGCAGCCGCCACCGGCTGCCGCCCCGGGAGACGGGGCCCCGGCCACCTCGGCCGCGACGACGACAGCGCCCGCGAGTGCGCCCGCAAGCGAAGTCATACACATCCGTGTGCCTCGCAACGCAGCCGGCAAGCGCGACGGCGTCTCGGGCGAAAGCGGCGAAGCACCGGGTCCCGGCGAAAAGCCCAACTCCAAGGGCAAGGGCAAGGGCAAGCGCCATCCCAAGCACGCCGCGGCGCATCCTCATCAGAGCACGCCCGAAGCCGATGAGACCGCCGAGCCCACCCCCGAAGTCACGGGGTCGGCCACTCCGAGCGCGCTGAGCGAAGTGCCGCAAGCGCTGGTCGAAGTTCCCTCGGGTATCACGGCGGCTGAAATCCAGCCGCCGGCCTACCTGATCCCGATCTACAAAGAGGCCGCACACCGCTACAAGGTTCCGTGGCGGGTGCTGGCGGCGATCAACCAGGTCGAGAGCGACTACGGCCGCGACCTCAGCACCTCGCCCGCGGGCGCGATGGGCTGGATGCAGTTCATGCCCGAAACGTGGCAGCAGTGGGCCGTTGAGGCCGATGGCGACGCGAAGGCCGATCCCTATTCGCCGCGCGACGCGATCTTCACTGCAGCCCGCTACCTGCAGGCGAGCGGCGCCGAACACGACCTCTCCGGCGCGATCTTCGCCTACAACCACGCCGACTGGTACGTCGCCGAGGTGCTCTTCCGCGCACACCGGATAGATACCTCGGCGCTCGCGCTCGAGAAGGGCTATGCGATGCCGCTGGCGCGCAAGTACATGCGTGAACTCGGCCGCACCGATGACGGCGTGGACATCGAGTCGGCGCCCGACGGAGCGGTGGTGTACTCGATCACCCCGGGCGTCGTCACCGCGGTGGCGAGCGACCCGGCCGGCTTCGGTCCGAACTATCCGGTGATCGAAGCGACGCACGGCTCGCTGAAGGGCCAACACATCTACTACGGACACGTCGCCCAGTCGCTGGTGATCCCAGGCGAGCACGTCGAGGCGGGCCAGCCGATCGCGATCATGGGCCACACGGGCGACGCGCTTTCGCTAGGTCACGGACACATCGAGATCGGGTTCTCCGACGCGCTCGGCGACCCGCTCAGCCACCACGGTGCGAGCGCGTGGACCCCCGCCGGCGAGATCATGCGCGAGTTCCTGGTGTCGCTGTCGACCGTCTTCAAGGTGCACAACGGCTAGGTGAAAGGCCACACGGCGCCCGCTTCCTGCCGCTACGCAGAAGCTGCGTAGCGAGCCCGGAGGCGGAGTTGCGTTGTTCAGTGAGGACCGCCCGATGTCGATACCAAACACGAGCCGCAAGCCGCCAGCAACCGATGCTGCGTCGGCACAGGGCGATAAGCACATGGCAAGCGAACCCGACCTACACAACGTCGTCACGAGCGCCGCGCGCGCCAAGGGGCGCTCTCCGGCGACCGTGGCCGAGCCCGACGGCGCGGGCACACACGAGAGCGTGCTGGCGGACCTGCGCCGGCTCGAGCACCTGTTCACGGAAGTCGACTGGCCGGAGCGGCGAACGCTCGCGAGCGTGCGCAAGAGGGCCCGGGCGCGCGCCGCGGAGGTGCTCGAGACATGCCGGCCGAGCGCCGAGATCCGCCGCGCCGTGCTGCTGGCCGCAGCGGTTGAGCTGCTCGTCGGCCTCGAGTCTCAGCTCGTGTCACGCGAGGATGTTGCGGCTGGCCTGGTGGACGAGATCGAGACTGTGATCGGGATTCCGCGCGTGGTGCTCGCACGGGAGGTGCTGCGGGCGCCGGAGCTGATGAGCGTCTCGCCCGCTGCTGCGGTCGAAGCGCAGCTGACGATGCTGTTCGCCTTCGGGCCGCTGCGCGGCGTGTCGCTGTGGAAGCTCGACGAGGGCGAACAGGCGACGTGCGCGCACCACGTCGGCGAGGGCGAGCCATCTCGCCGTGTGAGACAGCTCGCGCAACGTGTGCTCTCGAGCGAAGAGAACGAGGAAGGGGGAACGGGTGCACGCACGCTGCTGCTCGGCCTGCCTGTGGGGCGTTGGCAGGAGCCGCTGGCAGCGCTGGTGGCGACAGCGAAGCCGTGGGCGCGCGATCACGCTCGGACGTTTCTCGTTCAGGCTGTGCCGATCATCTCGGCCGTGCTCGAGCGCGAGCTCTTGCTCTCGGGCAACGCCGCATCCGAGCGCGCGCTGGTTGAGTCGAGCGAGCGCAAGCTCACTCGCCTCGGTTTCGACCTGCACGACGGCCCGATTCAGGACGTGGCGATGCTGGCCGAGGACCTGCGCCTGTTTCGCGACCAGCTCGAGATGCTCGCCGGTCCGCTGGCCAAGCGCAAGGTCGTGCGGGCACGCTTTGAAGACCTCGAGGCCCAGCTCGTCGGCGTCGACGCGGAGCTGCGCCGGCTCTCGGGCGAAGTGCAGTCGGCCTCGGTGTTGCTGAACAGGCCGTTTCGGCGAGCGTTGGCCGACCGCTGTCAGGCGTTTGCGGCGCGAACCGACATCGAACCGAAGCTCACGCTTCGCGGCGACGCGCGCCTGATCTCATCCTCTCAGCAGATCGCGCTGCTCAACATCATCCACGAGGCGCTCAACAACATCCGCGAGCACGCCGATGCGACCGCGGTGCAGGTGAGCTTGTCGGTCGACCAGAAGGGCGTGCGCTGCGAGATCTCCGACAACGGCAAGGGCTTCGACCTCGAGGCCACGCTGATGCGTACCGCGCGCCAGGGTCGTGTGGGGCTCGTTGCGATGAACGAGCGTGTACGTCTGCTCGGGGGCCAATGCCGGATCGAGACCAGGCCCGGCGGTCCGACCACGGTGTCGGTGTCGCTCGCGCGCTGGCGTCCTGCGCTGGGCTCCGCCTCAGGGCACGCCGAAAGCGCCTGACGCAGGCGGGGGCGGGCCCGTCGCCGGGCTCAGGCGGTCAGCGGCACGACAGGGGCCTGCGCGAGGTCGTTCTCGTACGCGTAGCGCACGGCCGCGCTGCGGTTTGACACGCCGAGCTTGCGATAGATGTTGGTCAGGTGGAACTTGACGGTGTGCTCGCTCAGCCACAGATCGCGGCTGATCGCCTTGGTCGTAAGTCCACCCGCGATCGCGTGCAGAATCATCGTCTCACGCGGAGTCAGCCCCGGGCCGGGCTCTCCGAGCTGCTCGCCTCTGGCCTGCGCGGGCGCTGTGGCCGGCGAGTGGTAGACCGCGCCGGTCGAGGCCTGGCGCAGCACCGAGGGGATGTCCACAGGGCTGACGCTCTTGACCATGTAGGCGCTCGCTCCGGCAAGCAGCGCGGAGTCGATGCTCGCGCGGTCTTCGCAGGCCGACAGCACGACCGTCTTGACCCCGGGGTGAACACGTGTGATCTCAGCTATGCAGTCGACCCCGTCCAGGCCCGGCATGCGCAGATCGAGCAGCACCACATCGGGCTTGCGGCGCTCGACCATCCCCAGCAGCTCGTCGCCGCTGCGCGCCTCGCCGACGATGTCGATGCCGTCGCTCGCCTCGAGCGCCCGGCGAATTCCCTGCAACACCAGCGGGTGGTCATCTGCGATCAGAACCTTCAACGACGTGTCCATACGTTTTCGAGCTCCTCCCTGAGCGTCGTTCCCCCCTGCAAAGGCTATGAGGCGGATCTTACACGGGCGTTCCAGGCAATTGGTAGGGCGGAGAACCGAACATTGGTCTAGGCATGGCTAGACCTTTGTCTAGGTTTGGAAACAAAATAGGTGTTTTGCACGGATATCGAGAATGCCGCTGACGCGGCTCGGGGACGGTTCGCGCGGAGCTCGGGGGCGCGCCGGAGACGGGCCTACACTCGAGCCCTGAGATGGCTGGCCCCGTAAAGACCGAGGCGGTGGTGCTGCGCTCGATGCGCTACGGCGAGGCCGACCGCATCCTGCACGTGTACACGCCCGGCCGGGGACGAGTGGGCGCGATCGCGAAGGGAGTGCGCCGTGCTCGCAGCCGCTTCGGGGGTCGGCTCGAGCCGTTCTTCCGCGTTCATCTGGAGTTGCACGAGGGACGCGGCGAGCTGCTGACGGTGACGGGTGCGCAGACGATCGAGGCGCACGCGAAGCTGCGCGAGGATCCCCGCGCGCTGGATGCAGCTGCGCGCTCGTGCGACGCGGTCAGCCGCCTGTTCGAGACCTCAGAGCCGCACCCCGGCGTGTTCAACCTGCTCTGCAGGCAGCTTGCGCTGCTCGACGAGAACGCGGCGGTGGGCGCGGGCGTCAACCGCGAGGCGCACTCGCATGGGCGCGGCCCAACGGGTTGGGCCGGCGCACTTGCGTTCCGGCTGAAGCTGCTCCACGCAGCCGGCCTTGCGCCACACCTCGGCTCGTGCGCGAGCTGCGGCGAGCGCGAGCACCTCGTGGGCTTCTCCGGCGCGGCCGGCGGCGTCGTGTGCACGGCCTGCGAGGCGGGCTCGTTTCCGCTTGACGACGAGGCGTACGGCTTCTTGACGGAAGCGCTCGCCCGCCCTCTGAGCGAGGCGCCCGCAGCGCCCGACCCGGCGCTGGGACAGGCCGAGCGGGCGATCGCGGCGACGCTCGAGCACCACGCGCACGTGCGCCTCATGCCGGCGTTCGCTCGGGCAGGCTGAGCTGCTGATCGCGGCCCAGACGGGTAACGTGCAGCGTGTGGACGAGGGCGACCCGATCGCATATCGCGTGCTGGAGAAGGACGTGCCGGTGTTCGCGAGCGACGGCACGCAGGTGGGCAAGGTCCACCACGTTGTGGCTGCGGAGGAGAAGGACATCTTCCACGGCATCGTGATGACCACGGGCGTGCGCGAGCGGCGCTTCGTGCCCGCCGAAGCGGTGGCGTCGCTGCACGAACATGGCGTGGACCTGAGCATCGACGCTGCCCAAGCCGAGCGCCTGCCCGCGCCCGGCGGCAGCGCGCCCGTGTACGACGAGGACCCTGCCGCGCAGACCAAGTGGAGCCACTGGGTCAACCGCCTGGCGCTGCGCAAAGACTGGCACAAAGAGGACTGAGCGCCGGCGCCCTCGGGTCGGCCGCGGCGCGCGCCCTGAGAGAATCGAATGATGGGCATCGCGGGCGAGCAGGACCGGGTTGGCGCGGCATTCGCGCGGAGGGTGCGCGAGCACGAGGAGAGCGCGCTCTCTCCGCTTGCGGCGCGCTCCTACCCAGCCCAGCGCGCGCGCCCGGAGGAGGACTGTGCGCTGCGCACGCCGTTTCAGCGTGACCGCGACCGCATCGTGCACAGCAAGTCGTTCAGGCGCCTCACGCACAAGACGCAGGTGTTCGTGGCGCCGCGCGGCGATCACTACCGCACGCGGCTCACGCACACGCTCGAGGTGACGACGATCTCGCGCACGGTGGCGCGCGCGCTGCGGCTGAACGAGGATCTGACGGAGGCGATCGGCCTCGGCCACGACCTCGGCCATCCGCCGTTCGGGCACATCGGCGAGGAGGTGCTCGACAGATGCATGAAGGAGCGCTTCGGAGAGGACTTTCGCCACTTCGAGCAGTCGCTGCGCATCGTGGATCGTCTCGAGCGCGACGGCCTCGGGCTGAACCTGACCGAGCAGGTGCGCGACGGGATCGCGCGGCACTCGAGCCGCACGCCGCAGGCGGCGACGCTCGAGGGCAGGATCGTGCGGGTGATGGACCGTGTTGCGTACATCAACCACGACATCGACGATGCGGTGCGCGCGGGCCTGCTGCGAAACGAGGATCTGCCGGGCGAGCCGATCGCGGTGCTGGGCGCCACGGGCTCGGCGCGGATCGACGCGCTGGTGCACGACATGGTGGAGCACTCAGAGCGGGCCGGCGACATCGTGCAGGGGCCGCAGGCCGGCCCGGCGATGAGCGAGCTGCGCGATTTTATGTTCGAGCGCATCTACCTCGGGCCGGCGGTGCGGGCGGAGCACGCGAAGATCTCGGCGGTGATGCGGAGGCTGTTCGAGCACTATGTGGAGCATCCCGAGCAGCTGCCCGAGCGCCCGGGCGGCGCTGGGGGGCTGGGGGAGGAGAGCCTCGCGCGGAGGGTGAGCGACTATCTCGCGGGTATGACCGACCGCTACTGCATAAGGGCCTACACGGAGCTTCAGGTGCCGCAGGCGTTTGCCCGCTAGCGTGCCGAGACGTGGCCCTCTACACGAGCGATTCGAAGGACCGCGTGCGCGAGGCGGTGGACTTCGTGGAGCTGGTCTCGGCGCGCACCGAGCTTCGCCGCGCCGGTCCGGCGCGCTACGAGGGCCTGTGTCCGTTTCACGACGAGCGCACGCCCTCGTTCGGGATCGACCCGGGGCAGAAGGTGTACTACTGCTTCGGCTGTCAGGCCTCGGGCGACGTGTTCACGTTCGTTCAGGAGACCGAGGGCGTGGACTTCAAGGGAGCACTGGAGCTGCTCGCGGAACGCTATGCCGTGGAGCTCGAGCGCGAAGCGGAGGACCCCCGTCAGGCGGAGAGCCGCCGCAGGCGCGAGCGGCTACTCGAGCTGCTCGCGCGCACCGCGGCGTACTACGAGCGCTACCTGCGGGAGTCCGAGGAGGCGGCGCGGGCACGCGCGTACCTGTCTGAGAGAGGCTTCCGGGAGGAGGTCCTGCAAGCCTTTCAGGTGGGCTACGCGCCGAGCGCGTGGGATCGCGTGCTGCTGGCCTCGCGCAAGGGCGGCTACTCGAACCGCGAGATCTACGACGCTGGCCTCGCGCAGCGCTCGCGCGGCAACGGCCAGCTGTATGACCGCTTTCGCTCGCGGATCACGTTTCCGCTGGCGGACATCCGCGGGCGCGTGCTCGGCTTCGGCGCACGTGCGCTGAGTGAGGAGCGCGGCCCGAAGTACCTGAACACCTCCGACAACGAGCTCTACCACAAGGGCAAGCACCTGTACGGCGCGCATCTCGCGCGCCCGCACGCGGCAAAGGCCGGCGAGGTGATCGTGTGCGAGGGCTACACGGACACGATCGCGCTTCACCAGGCGGGGATCGAGAACGCGGTGGGCCTGATGGGCACGGCGCTCACCTCCGAGCAGCTCAGCGAGCTCGCGCGGATGGCGCAGACGGTTCTGCTTGCGCTCGATGCTGACAGCGCGGGCCAGGAGGCGATGCTGCGTGCGGCTCGCGTGGCGGCACAGCGAAAGCTTGAACTGCGCGTGGTGGCGCTGCCGCAGGGAGCGGATCCGGCGGAGCTGATCCAGCGCGAGGGCGCGCAGTCGATGCGCGAGGCGATCGGCCGGTCGGTGCCGTTTGTGCGCTTTCGCGTGGAACAGGTGCTCGCGGCGGGCGACCATGCGAGCGCTGAGGGCCGCGACGGCATGATCGAGCAGCTGCGCCCCGTGTTTGCGACGTTGCCGCCGAGCGCGATGCGCCTGGAGCTCACGCGCCTGGTCTCAGGCAGCTTGGCGCTGCCGGAAAGCCTCGCGGAGACCCTGCTCGCGCAGGGCGCGACGGGCGGGGGCGGGGGGAAGCCTGGCGGGCGCGCGCCCGCAGGCAGCGAGAGCTTCAGGGGCGCGCAGCAGGCGCGCACGGATGGCTCGGCGCGGGGGACCAATGGCGCGGTCGCGCGGCGCGCGCAGCGCGGCGAGGACCCTGAGCGGGCGTTTCTTGCGCTGTGCATCGCTGCGCCGGAGCTCGGCAGGCCGGCGCTCGAGAGCCTCGACGTGGACGAGCATTTCTCCAGTGAGCTGCTGCGCCGGGCCGCGAGGCGTCTGCGCGAGGGCGATCTGCACGAGCCGCTGTCTGACCCGGCGGGAAAGCTGGGCGACATCGATGGCGACCCCGAGCTGAAGGGGCTGCTTGCCGAGTTGATCGTGCAGGCCGGTAGCGAGCACGCTCCACCGGCGATGCTCGAGGTGCAGCGCCTGCAGCTCGAGCTCGGCCGCCTCGACCGCGCGATCCAGCGCACGCGCGGCGTGGAGGGCGCGGACGTGAACGAGCTCGCCAAAGAGCGCGCGCGGGTCAAAAGCGACTTCGATCGCGAGTACTCGCGCGTGCTTGATGAGACGGGGGAGAGGGAGGCGGGGTAGGGCGGCACGTACGTATGCGCCGTTGAGCCGCGCGGATCCGCAGCCTGCGAAGCTGGCGCGCAGTCGCTCTCGAATAGGCCGGTTTGCAGCAGTTTCATCCCAAGCGGCGCGGAGAATCCAGCTATGGATCGCACCTCTCTGGAGCAGCTTCTGGAGCAGGGCCTGTCGCTTGCGGAGATCGGCAGGCGCTTCGGGCTACACGTAAGCACGGTGGCCTACTGGGCCAGAAACACCGTTTACACGCCGTCAATCGCGCCAAGCATGCGGCCAAGGGTGCGCTGACGCGAGATGCGCTCGAGCCACTGGTCGAAGCGGGAATGTCGAGCGCGCAGATCGCGGACAGACTGGATCGCAGCAAGACGACGGTGCGGCACTGGCTGCGCGGTATCGGGTTGAAGACACCGTAGTGCGCGGCTCGACGCGTGAGCGCGGAGATCCAGGCCGCGAAGCGGGCAGGGCTACGCATGAGTGATGCGCTGTCGCGCCATGGCCTGACGAGTTCGTGGTCGCCGGGCGACCGGTGGATACGGTGCAAAGGTGTAGATCGGAGGCGGTGGCTCGTCGGCGCAGGCAAGGTCAAGGCGATTCTGGTCAGCGAGGCGGGCGGCTGCGTGCCGCTCTGCGGCTACGGCCGCTACATCGCGCGCTGCAGTTCCACCACTGGTCCCACGGAAAGCGATTATCGGACGCCATAGGGTGTCGCACGCTCGCTCGCGGCGGCGAGGGCGGAGGCACGCCGGTGCGTGCTTTGTGCGCCAATTGCCATGCGGAGGTCGAGGCCGGCTGTCTGCATCGCCTGAGCAGGAGTCGACTCGCTTAGAATGACGCTCCGCCCCGCCGATTCCGGGGTAGCCCAGTCCGGGGTAACTCAATTGGCAGAGTGCGGCTCGGCTGTTAAGCCGAGAGGTTGTGGGTTCGAGTCCCACCCCCGGAGTTCGATCCAGCCCAACGCCGCTTCGGGGGAGATGAGCTCGTGGAAGGGCCCAGCACTGCTGCCGCGACTTATCGCTAGCTCGACCTAGACCAACGGGGAGTGGTGCCGCAGGCGCCGAGGGTCGACACTGTCTTGAAGAGTGGTGGCGGCGGCCGTCTTCGACGAGCATGAGCCGTCTGGAGACGCGGCCGTCGAGCACCGCAGCAAGGAAGCAGGGGGTTCATGCAGGCAGTGCTCGCACATATTCGCCGCCAGGCCGTGGCGTATCTAGCGCTCTTCGTTGCCCTGGGCGGTACCTCCTACGCGGCGTTCAAGCTGCCGCGAAACAGCGTGGGGACGGCGCAGCTCAAGAATGGCGCGGTCACCGCGGCGAAGGTGCGCAAGGGGACCCTGAAAAGCGTGGACTTCGCCAAGGGACAACTTCCTGCCGCCGGACGTGGAGCGGCTGGACCCGCGGGCGCGCCCGGCCCGGCTGGAGCACCGGGAGCCAGGGGTGTGAACGGCGTGAATGGTGTGAACGGTGTGAACGGCGCGCCTGGCTCATTCGCCACGACGCTGCCTGAAGGCGCCACGGTTCGTGGCGCCTACGGCGTAGGCGCAAGCGCGACCGCGGGCGGCGCGCTCGCCGCCGGGTCGATCTCGTTCGTGACGACGTTGCCCGGGGAGCCTGAAGTGGTGGTCGTCGCGGAAGGCGCTCCGCCGTCGCTCGAGTGCCCGGGGACTGTCGGCTCTCCTCAGGCGCTGCCGGGCTTCCTGTGCATCTTCGAAGAGACGCGCACGAACAGCACGGGCGTGTCGGTGGACAGCAGCTTCGCGTTCGGGGCCACGCTCTCGACGACCTCTGAAAAATCGGGAGCGTTCTTGAGCGCGGGTACGTGGGCTGCGACGGCGCCGGTGCCGTCCCTCGGCGGCTGAGCCGGCTGGCGCGACCGGCGCCCGGCTTTCATCCTGCGCGTAAGCGGGTTCTCTCAGCGCGGTCGCAGCGCCCGCAGCAGCATCGCGGGCTTGCGTGCGACCTGCGGCCCGAGCAGGAGCGCGAACACGGTGGTGCCGAACCACGGCCGCAGGTGTGGACGGATGCGCTTGATGAGTCCGTCCTCGCCGAGCTCGAAGACCATCGAGTCATCGAGCCGCGTGCCGCGCAGCCGTCCCTCGCTCACCGCGACGCGGGTGGCTCCATCGCCGATCTGCTCGCCCCAGTTCAGCTCGCTGAAGCCACCGTAGACCGCGGAGAGCAGCACCCGCGCGTCCTCGCGGCCGCGGAAGACCATGTGCCCGGACAGCGGCGAGACGAGCTCGACGTCCGGCGCGAGCGTTTGCATGAGCGCGTCGATGTCGTTGGCTTCGGAGGCGGCGCAGTAGCGCTGCACGGCGTCGTCCATGCGCTCGATTATGCCCGAGACGCAGCTGCGAGCTGCTCCACCGCGACGCTGGCGCTGGCCCCGGGCTCGCGCTGGCGAGCCCACGCTGCGATCTCGCGTGCGCGCTCTCTGATCGAGGTGTCTTCGAGCGCGCGCATCACCGCCAGCCGCACGGCGCGCGGGGAGATGAAGCGCCGCGGCACCCGCACCCCGGCGCCGGCCCAATCGAGCCTGGCTGCTGTCTCGTTCATGTCGCCGACCGCGGGACACGCGACGACGGCACAGCCGCTCGTGAGTGCGCGCGCGAGGGTGCCGTGGCCGGCATGACAGACGACTACGTCGCACTGCGGCATCGTGCGGGAATAGGACACCCAGTCGACCACCCGGGCGTTCTCGGCTACCGGCAGCGGGTGTGGCGGTAGCCGGCGGTTGTAGGTGGCGAGCACGCGCACGGGCGCCTCGGCGAGGCCGCGTAGGGCCGCGAGCAGCATGCGATGCTCGGCGTCCTGCGCGGTGGACGGAGCGATCAGCACGAGCGGCGCTTCGCGCGCCCCGTCCGCGACTCCGACGCGCGGCAGCTCAACCTCGCGCGCCGGCGGCTCCCACATGAGCGGTCCCACGACGCGCACGTGCTCGGGCCATGCTCGCGGGTACTCGAGCTGCGGGAAGGTCGCCACCAGCGCGAGCTGGCGGCTGATGCCGCCGTGCACGTGAGCGAGCGCAGGCAGACCGAGCCGCGCGCGCGTTTCATTGAGCTCGTTCCGTCCGCGCTCGAGCCCGCCGCGCACCGGGTGCTGCGCGAGACGCCACATCGCCCGCCCAATGTTCGTCTGCGGCAGGCGTGCGCCCAGCGAGAACACGGGGAAGTCGGGCTCGCCGCAGGGGAAAACGTGGGGGATGAGCGTGGCCCAGGGGACGTTCTCGCTCTCGGCTGCCAGCGCGGGCGCGAGCGTGAGTATGTCTGCCACGACCACGTCGGGCGAGAGCTCGCGTACGAGCGGCAATGTGTCGCGGGTGGCGTGCACGACGGCCTCGTAGAAGTCGAGCGGCTCGGGTCCTTGGGGGAAGACCTGGTACTCGGGTGCGGGCGCGAACGCGAGCCCCTCGGCTTCCACGTGCGGCGCCCAGCGCCTCCACGTCTGCAACGTGACCTCGTGCCCGCGCGCGGCGAGTGCGCGCCCTAGCGCGATCATGGGAAAGGCGTGCCCGGGGTCGCCGAAGGCGCCGAGCAGCACCCGCAGCGGCTGCCCTCCTGGGGCGGCTGCGTTCACGCCGGTGCGCTCAGGCTGCGAGCTCGGCCACGAGGCGAAGCTGCTCGAGCCGCTCGGCGGCGGTGAACGCGGTGGGGGTGACGCCGAGCGTTCCGACGCCCGCGTCGCGGTAGACGGCGAGGCGCTCGCGCACCACGTCCTTCGGCCCGCACAGCGAAACGGTGTCGATCAGCGAGTCGGGGATCGCGGCCATTGCCTCATCGCGCTTTCCTTCCAGGTAGAAGTCCTGGATTCGCTTCGCGTCGTCCTCGTAGCCGTAGCGCTGCACGAGCTGGTTGTAGAAGTTCTGCTTGCGCGAGCCCATGCCGCCGACGTACAGCGCGATGAATGGCCGCATCGCGTTGCGTGCGCCCTCGAGGTCGTCGGTGACGAACACGTTGACCGTCGGTGCGATGTCGAAGTCCGCGAGGTCTTTGCCGGAGCGTTGTGCGCCCTCCTCGAGCAGCGGTCGCAGCTCGGAGACGTGCTCGGGCGAGAACAGCGTGGGGATCCAGCCATCGGCGATCTCGCCGGCAAGCGCGGTGTTCTTGGGTCCGATCGCCGCGAGGTAGATGGGGATGCGCTCCTGCACGGGGGAGATGGTGAGCTTGAGCGCCTTGCCGGGTCCATCGGGCAGCGGCAGCTCGAGCGTCTCGCCGTGGAACTCGACGCGTTCACGCGCGAGTGCCATGCGCATGACGGCGACGTACTCGCGCGTGCGCTGCAGCTGCTTGGCGAAGCGCTGGCCGTGCCAGCCCTCGGCGACCTGCGGGCCCGAGGAGCCGATGCCGCAGATCATGCGTCCGCCCGAGAGCTGGTCGATCGTGGCGGCCGTCATGGCGGTCATCGCCGCCGAGCGGGCGGGCATCTGAAAGATCCCGGAGCCGAGGCGGATCTTGGAGGTCTGCCCGGCAAGCCAGCCGAGCACGGTGGCGGTGTCGGAGCCGTAGGCCTCGGCGGCCCACACCGAGTCATACCCGAGGCGCTCGGCCTCCTTGACGATGTGGAGCTGGTCCTCGGAGCTCAGGCCGAGACCCCAGTAACCGATGTGCACGCCGAGCTTCATGTGCAAGTTTCCTTTCAGCTGCAGGGAATTCGTTGCGGGAAGGGAGCGCGTGACCTACCGTTGGCCGCGCATTCGGCCGCAGCGAGGAGCGCATGCGGCCGGGCACAGCGTATGCGAAAGGGACGCAGACAAAGCACGAGCTCGGTGGAGCGCCTGCGCCTCACGATCGACTGCCTGCCGGTGGCGACGCGCGAGGCGATGCTTCGCGGGGTTCGCGCCAGCGAGCGCATCATCGTGGGCGCCTATGTGGACGAGCGCGGTGGCACCTGCCCGATGCTTGCGGCCCACCGTGCTGGCGGACGCACCGACTTCCTCTCCTTTGCGAAGTCGTGGGACCGCTTCACGCGCGCCCATGGTCACGCCCGGCCGGCGAGCGAGCGCGAGGTGGCGATCTTGGTGGCGCAGCTCGAAGACAGCTTGCTGAGCGCGAGCGAGCTCGACTTCGACCGCGCCATCGCAGAGCACCGCGAGTTGCGCGGTCGGAGCATGCGTGCACGCATGCGCTGGCGCGAGCAGGCTGAACCGGCGGGCGAGATAGCGGCGCGGCGGTTACGGGCGCGGCGCACGCGGCTCGTGATCGCGTGATCCGCTGAGCGCGCCGGCGCGAGCGATCAGAGGGCGTCGCCGGGACGCACGAACATGATCTCGGGGATCACGCAGGCGGGGGAGACCCGCAGGAGATAGCGGACGGACTCGGCGATGTCGGCCGGGCGGATCATGTCCTCAGCGGCAACGTGCTCCTTGACGAAGTCGGTCATGGGGGTGTCGACGAACGCGGGACACAGGGCCGTTGACTTGATGCCCTGCGCTCCGAGCTCCTTGTTCATCGCCTCTGTCCAGCCGACGACTCCGTGCTTGGCGGCGGAGTACACCGAGAGCCAGGCCTCGCCTCGCTTACCGGAGATCGAGGATGTATTGACGACAACCGCGTTCTTGTGCTCGGCGGCGGCGGCCTGGAGCATCGACAGGCACTCGCGGTAGAAGATGATGATCGAGCGCAGGTTGATGTCTAGCTGCATGTCAAGGCGCTTGGTCTCGATCTCGCCGACGGGGGCTCCGATGCCGACGCCGGCGTTGTTGACGAGTACGTCGAGTCGCCCGTAGCGCTCGCGATGGGCCGAGACGATTCGCTGGATCGCGTCCTCGTCGGCGACATTGGCGGCAACGCCGTGGACGTCGAAGCCCTGCTCCGCGAGCGCTGTGACGGCGCCGTCGAGCTTCTCGGCGCGGCGTGCGGCCATCGTGATCGCATAACCCTCCTCGCCTAGCACCTGTGCGGTGGCGAGACCGATCCCGCTCGATGCTCCGGTGACGATCGCGGCGCGCTCTACTGGCATGTGATTGCTTCCTCCCTCTTCGCTTGAGCCGATCGGCGCCGCTGCCCGGCGCGGCGGCGCGCCCGAGCATTCCACACATATCGCCGGTGGCGTCTCGCGACCGTGCAAGCAGCGCGGGCCCGAGACGCGACTCAGCTCACTGGTCCTGCGCCCAGTCAGGTCCCCAGGCCGCGCACATCAGAGCGGCGAGCAGCGCCTCGCGGTCTTCCTCATCGCTTTCGTCGATGTCGTCGATCGCGCGCAGCACGAGCGCGGCGGTGAGCACGGGATCAAACGGCCAGCTCTGGGGATCCATCGCGCAGCCGCGGACCGGATTTGGCCGATTTGTCGAAGGTAGCAAGCAAGTCGGTGGGTTCCTCTGTAGTGCGCCGTGTCTGGTTCCCCCCGAGCTTGATGACGCGCTGTTCTCTATCGATCTCAACTCGGTCGCAAGGCTGCAGTTGCGCCGCCGTGGGCAACGGTTGTGGCAGAAGTCTCATGAGGTATTTGGCCGTTTTGGAGTAGAGCGGATCTGCCTAGCCACGGCGGCCGCTCGCACAGCTCCAGGCCGGGGGAAGCGCATCACGGCTCGCTGGTAGCGTCTCCCCGGCCGCGCACGCAGCGCGAGCGGGGCCCGTAGCTCAGTTGGTTAGAGCTGCCGACTCATAATCGGTAGGTCGCTGGTTCGAGTCCAGCCGGGCCCATCCAGAATCCCCTGCAAACCCAAAGTCTTCGACGATGCGGCGGCTACGGATGCGCCGCTGATTTCCCTAGCGGGCCGCATCGGGGTCTCCCGGCCTTCGGCCTTGAGTAGCCGCCCCACGTGCTCGCATTCGCAGAACGAAGCGGGCGCGATCCGCAGCCTCCGGTCGCGCGTGGCAAGGCGTGGCTGCAGGAAGTCGCGACAGAGGTCGGCCGTGTTCAGCCCGGCCCGCCCGATCGCCAGCGAGCGATGCGACGAGTCGCACGTCCACGCGTCTGTAACGGATCGGCCGCCAGGAGGACTGAGCGGCAAGATCGACCCCAACCTAGGAGAATCCCGATGAATCGACTGACTCGTTACGGCGTCGGTGCGCTCGTGGTTATGGGCATGCTCGCCGGCGGCGCCGGGGCCGCGCCCGCGCTGGCAGGCGCAGACGTCCCCGGCTTCGGCCCCCCTGGCTTCGGGCTGCGCAACGCGGTGTTCGTCCAGACGGACGGCCTTAGCGGCAATCAGATCGTTGCCTACGATCGAGCAGACGATGGCACCTTGACGCAAATGGGCGTCTACAACACCGGCGGGCGGGGCGGGCAGCTCACGGGCTCGGTCGTCGACCACACCGCATCACAGGGCGCGCTCACATATGACGGCTCCGACAACCTGCTGTTCGCGGTGAACGCCGGCAGCAACACGGTCTCGGTGTTCGCAGTCTTCGGCGATCACCTGGTGCTGCGCCAGGTGATCAGCTCCGGTGGGGTGTTCCCCGTCAGTGTGACCGCCAGGCGCGGCGCGGTGTACGTCCTGAACGCCGAAGAAGGCGGATCGATCCAGGGCTACGCCGTCGTGTTCGGCCACCTCGTGCTCCTCCCGTACTCGCACCGGTCGCTCGGTCTGACTACCGGCAAGCCCGGCGAAGAAGAACAGTTCACGCACACCCCCGGCCAGGTCGCCTTCTCACCGGATGGCTCAAAGCTGATCGTCACGACCAAGGCCGCCGGGCAATCCATCGAGGTCTTCACGGTCTACCCGTGGGGAGGCCTCTCGCGCAACCCTGTCGTCACCTCGGACGAAACTGTGCCGTTCGGCGTCACCTTCGACCCCCAGGGCCACGTGCTCGTCGCCGAGGCCGCCGGTGCGCTGGCGAGCTTCCAGCTCAACGCCAACGGCAGTCTCACCGAACTCGACTCGGTCAAGACCAACCAGGCCGCCACCTGCTGGGTCACCCCGGCAGCGGGGTACTACTACACCTCCAACGCCGGCAGTGCGACGCTGACCGGCTTCCAGGCAACCTGGGGCGGCCAGCTCACGCTGCTGGGCAACACCAAAACCCACCCCGGCACCGTGGATGGCGCCTCAACCGGGGACTTCCTCTACGTCCAGGGCGGCGGGGAAGGCACCGTGGACGAGTTCCAGGTCAGGGCGGGCGGATCGCTTGAAACCGTCGGGTCCGTGATCTTCCCGGGTGCCGCAGGCGGCGAGGGCATCGTCGCCGGCTAATGAAACCATGTCATGCAGGCTGCGGCGCCGCCATATTTGCAGGCGCCGTAGTCTTGCATGGCGGCACATGAACTCAGGGTGTTATGCGCATGTTCGCTCTAGCGTCCCGGCGCGCGCGTGGGATTGATTGGGGCGATGACGCTTCCGCTTCTGCATCGTCGCCAAGGCGCCAGCGCGGCCGGCAGGCATGCCGCGGAGGAGGACGCCGAGTTGGTCGCTCGCCTGCGGGCGGGCGACGAGCAAGCGTTCGTCCTGCTATGCGCGCGCCATCATGCCGCCATGCTGCGCCTCGCTCGCGTGTTTGTATCGAGCACAGCCGTCGCGGAAGAGGTCGTGCAGGACACCTGGCTGGGCGTGCTGCGCGGCCTGGACGGGTTCGCGGGCCGCTCATCATTTCGGACCTGGTTGATGACGATCCTCGTCAACCGAGCTAGGAGCACGGGCGTGCGCGAGCATCGAAGCGTGGCTGTCGGCGATGCCGGCCCGGCCGTTGACAGCTCCCGATTCGACGCCTCCGGGGCGTGGATGTCGCCGCCGCGGCACTGGATCGAGGACAGCGAGGACCGCGTGTTCGCACAGGGGCTGGCCCAGTCGATCCAAACCGCTCTGCAAGAGCTCCCGCCACGCCAGCGCGAGGTCGTGCTGCTGCGCGACGTCGATGGTCTGAGCGGCCAGGAGGTGTGCGAGGTGCTCGATCTCAGTGAGACCAACCAGAGGGTCCTGCTGCACCGAGGGCGCAGCCGTCTGCGCCAGGCTCTGGAAGCCGAACTCGGGAGGGTGTGAGGATGCTGCTGAGGCGCAGGAACGAGCTGGCCTGTCAGGAGATGGTCGAGCTGATCACCGACTACCTAGAGGGGGCGCTGTCGCGCTCGCAGCGGCGGCGCTTCGACGCGCACCTCGCAGGGTGCGAGCACTGTGCTGAGTACCTCGAGCAGATGCGAGCGACGATCCGACTCACCGGCCGCCTTAGCACAGAGGATCTGACGCCCGAGATGCACGACGAGTTCACAGCCATATACCGGCGCTGGCGCGCAGAGGGGGACTGAGCTTTCGCGTCCGCACACGAGCAGCACCCATCCCCCGCCGCGACGGGGACGATGCCCGTTCTGGCGGGCATCGTCCCCGTTCCAGTCACCAGTGGTCACGAACGATCCGTGTCCGTGAATGTGCGGTAGTCGCCGAGCAGCTCTGGCTCATTGAAGGTGGCCGGTTGCTCGTGCAGGTCCTGTGCTGCGGCAATGAACGCCTGGAACGCCGACAGCTGTTGCAGCGCGCCAGCTTCGGCGCCCTCATTCGTGTACAGGTGGACGAACTGACGGGGGTCGTGCTGCTGGAAGACCGCGTAGCGAAACCCGGCGGGTCGGGTCTGCGCGAGTTCCTGGAAGACAGCGCGCACGAGCGCGGCGTTCTCCTCTTCGCGCCCCGGCTTCACGGTGTAGGTGACGATCGTATGGCTCATTGTCGACTCCTTGTTTCGTAGTGATCGTTGTATGTTGCTGCTCTGTTATGCGGCAGGCTCGAGCTGTGAGTCCCGGACGAGTGCCGGCTTGGGCTCGCGAACCGTGGTCTTCGCGACGGCGTCGGTGAGCTCGTTGCGGCGCACCAGCGCAAAGATCGCCGGGACGGCGAGCAGCCCGATTGCGCCGAGCACCCAGAACGCCTGCTGGAAGCCGCCGGTGAGCGACGCGGGCATGGCGTGGCCGGCGTGAAGCAGCGCCTGGGTGTGGCTGGCGGCGACGCTCGAGGCGATCGCGATTCCAATCGCTCCGCCGAGCTGCTGGCTGGTGTTCAGGATCCCTGACGCCAGCCCGGCGCGATGCTCGTCCACCCCCGCCAGGGCGGCGATCGAGATTGGGATGAACGCGAACGCGGTCCCTGCGCCGGCGACCATGAACGGCCCGAGCAGGTTTCCAACGAAGCGACCGTGGACGGGCACCTGCGTCGCCCATAGAACCCCCGCGCCGATCAGTGTCATCCCGACCGCCATCACGACCTTCGCCCCGCCACGGGTGACCAGCGCCTGCGAGATGCCGGCGAGCGCGACCGATGTCAGCGACGCGGCGAGCCACGCCACCCCGGTCTGAAGCGCGCTGTAATGCAGCACATCCTGCATGTAAAGGGTGCCGACGAAGATGAACGCGAAGAAGCTGCCGCCCAACAGCAGCCCCGCCAGGTTCGCGCCTGACAGCGTCCGCAGCCGGAAGATCGACAGCGGCAGGATGGGATTCTTGGCCCGGCTCTCAATCGCCACGAACGCCACCAGCAGTGCCACGGACGCCGCGAGCAGGACGATCGTCCTGGGAGCGCCCCAGCCGTACTGCGGAGCTTGCGAGATCGCGTCGACCAGCAGCACGAGCCCGCCGGTGCTGGCGAGCGCACCGGCGACGTCAAAGCGCCGACGGACGCTGGTAAGCCGGCTTTCCGGCACTATCCGCGGCGCTAGGAGCATGGCCGTAATCCCGATCGGGATATTCAGATAGAAGATGAACTCCCAGCCGGCGTAGCGAGTGAGAAGGCCCCCGAGAATCGACCCGACGGTCGCGCCGGCGGCACCGAGCCCGCCCCAGATCCCAAGCGCCTTGTTGCGCTCAGCACCCTCCTCGAACATGTTCATTACGATCGAGAGCGCGGCGGGCAGCATGATCGCCGCGCCGATCCCCTGTACCGCCCGGCTTCCGATCAGGAACACGTCGCTGCTCGCCAACCCGCACGCAAGCGAGGCTGCCGTAAACAACGCCAAGCCGACCATTAGGACTCGACGTCGGCCAAGCAGGTCCGCCGCGCGGCCACCAAGTAGCAGAAAGCCACCAAAGGTAAGCGCGTACGCGGTCGCGACCCACTGCAGGTTAGTCTCAGAGAAGTGCAGAGCGCGGCCGATCGACGGCAGCGACACGTTGACGATCGTCAGATCGACGATCGTCATGAAGAACGCCACCGCCAGCAGTGAGAAGGCGCGCCAGCGGTTGATGGGCGTTGATGTGGATGGCATTGGACCCCCCGCGGTCGGGACAGGGACAGAAGGGTGGGAATTGGTGTGGTGTTGCATCGCTGCCTCCTTTTCAGGTTGTGTCGCTACGACGAATGGGAGGCCGCGATCGGGACACGCCGATGCTGTGGCTCGGCCGCGTACGCGTAGGGGTGATGGAACACCTCGAGCGCGCGCTCGCCCTCGCGTACCGGGAGCTCGAACGCCTCACCGGTCTTGGTGTCGGTGACCGCCACGGTGACGCGGCCGTCGTTCTGAGACCACAGCAGCCGGACCTCGATCCCGTAGCCCGTGCGGCGGTCGAGCTCGCGTGTGATGCGTGGCTGGGTCATCTCGCTGTCCTCCCGGGTCGTGTGATCGCTACGCGCTGACGACGAACGGGCGGGCACCGAGGGGACAGCGACGGTGCGCCGGCAGGGCCGCTGCCCGGAACGATCTACAGCTCGGCGATTCGACCGGCGAGGAAGCGACGCTCGCGCTCTGAGCGCGCGAGCTCGAGCGCGCGCTTGAACGCGGCACGCGCCTCATCGGTCCGGCCGAGCCGGCGAAGCAGCTCGCCGCGAGTGGAGTGCAGGTACTGGTAGTCGTCGAGCTCGAGCCCGTCGACGATCTCGAGCGCCTGTACTGTTGCTCCGGCCTGGGCGAGCGCGACGGCGCGGTTCAGCTCGACCACCGGCGAGCGCGTGATCTGCGCGAGCTGGTCGTACAGCGCGGCCACCTCGTGCCAGTCGATCGCGTCGTCGCTCTGAAGCGAGGCGATCGCGGCCTGGAGCACGTACGGCCCGCGCCCGCGCAGAGCGAGTGCGCGCGCGAGCGCGGTGCGCCCGGTGGCGATCTCCTGAGAGTCCCACAGCGAGCGGTCCTGGTCCTCGAGCAGCACCAGCTCCTCGCCTGAAAATCTTGCCTTGCGCCGCGCATGGTGGATCTGCGTGAGCGCCAGCAACCCATGCACCTCCGGCTCGTCTGGCATCAACGCGGCGAGGAGACGCCCCAGCCTGATCGACTCCGCAGCCAGGTCGACGCGCCCCGAGTAGCCCTCGTTGTAGATCAGGTACACGACGCCCAGCACCGCGCCCAGGCGGTCGGACAGCAGGTGGTCTGCCGGGATGGCGAACGGAATCCCGGTGGCCTTGATCTTCGCCTTCGCACGCGATAGCCGCCGCTTCATCGTCTCCTCGGAGACCAAGAACGCGCGAGCGATGTCCTCCGTCGTCAGCCCGCCGAGCGCCCGCAGCGTGAGCGCCACCTGTCCCTCGAGGGCCAACGCGGGATGGCAGCAGGTGAAGATCAGCTCGAGCCGTTCATCCTCGATCACGGTGTCGTCAAGTTCGTCCATAGTGGCTTCAGGCATCTCCAGCTGACGGGTCTTCGCGGCCAGCGTACGCTCGCGGCGGATCCGGTCGATCGCTCGGTTGCGCGCGGTGACGGTCAGCCAGGCGCCCGGGTTGGCCGGAACACCGTCGCGAGGCCAGAGCTTGGCGGCGACCGCGAACGCCTCCTGGGCGGCCTCCTCGGCGAGATCGAAATCGCCGAGGAAACCGATCAGCGAGGCCAGCACACGCCCCCACTCGTCGCGGAAGACCTCTTCCAGCAGGGCTAGCGCTCCACCAACGGCCGGACCTCGATCGCGCCCCCGAGACGGGCCGCCGGGATCCGCCCGGCCAGCTCGATCGCGTGGTCGAGGTTGTCAGCTTCGAACACGTAGTAGCCGCCGAACACCTCCTTGGTGTCCGCGAACGGCCCGTCGGTCGCCAGCGTCCGGCCGTCCTGCACGCGCACGGTCGTGGCGGTCTCGATCGGCTGCAGCTCGGCGCTGGCGACATACCCAGGGTCATCTCGGAGCGCCATATATTCCGCGAGCATCGCCTTGAACTCGTCCTCGGACAGAGCGTCGGTGTGGCCGGGCTTGTAGTGGATCAACATCGCGTACTTCACCTGAAACCTCCTACTGAGGAGACTGGATTGTCGCCCTAAAGACGAACCGGCGCACGCTTAGGGGACGGCTTTCATGCGAACCGGAAATGGGCGAAGCCCGTGAAGCCCGAGCGACGGGAGGAAACCAGGTCAAGCGCCGCGCGGTCCAGGCGCCTCCCGCCGACCCTACCGCCCCCGATCCACGGTGGCGCCGCCGGTTCGGAACGAACTCAGCGATCTTGTGGCCCGACCGGGTGCTACCGCCTCCGAGAGCAAAGCGGCCACGGCGCGGGCGTGGCCCCTCCAGATGTGGAGCAGCCACGCTCGGCCCCGCGCCTTACGGCCAGCCCCAGAGCCTTCGTGGTCGGACGCGCATCTCGCCTGCAGGCCTAGTCGCGGAAGTCCTGTCCGCTGCGGCGGTGTCTGTTCGTCGTAGGGTTGATAACGAGCTTCAAGGAGGGCGTATGCAGTTCGCGGTGTTGGTCTATGAGAAGCCGGGTACCTATGAGGCGCTGAGTGCTGCGGAGCTGGAGCAGATGACTCGCGAGTATCTCGAGATCTCGCAGCTCGCGGGTTACATTGGGGGTGCCCAGCTGCAGTCGATCGACACGGCGAGCGCGGTGCGCGTCGCGGGCGGCGAGACGTTGATCACGGACGGCCCGTTTGCGAATACCAAGGAGGTCTTTGGCGGCTTCTACCTCTTCGAGGCGGAGAGTCTGGATCCGGTGCTCGAGATCGCGGCTCGCTGCCCCGCGGCTCGGCTCGGCGGGGTGGTGGAGGTCCGTCCGTTGGTGCATCTCCACGGCATGGAAGACATCCCGTGGCGCGCCTGAGAACGGGGGCTCGTGGCTGGGGCGGGCGGCGAGCGCAGAGGCGGGCGGGCAGCGGCCCCGCACCTGACCAGGGCACGCGCAGGCGCGAATCGCGGTGTCGGGAGCGAATATGGAGCTAACCCCAACAATCGAGGTCAACATGAGCACGATCGACGTGGAAATGGTCCTAGCTCACTTCATCGTTTCCGATGATGTCGAGCGTTCCCGCCGCTTTTACACCGACGTACTTGGCGGCAAGACGGTCATCTCCGGCGAGGCGAAGGACGAGGTGACCTACGTGGCGCTAGCCAACAGCTGGATCATCATCAACGTCGGAGGAGGTCCGACGGACGACAAGCCAACCGTCACGCTCGAGAGGCTGCGCGACCCAGATCGGGTAAGCAGTTTCCTCAACATTCGGGTTGCGGACATCCAAGCTGTGTACGCCGAGTGGAGCGCGCGGGGCGCCGAATTCCTGACGCCGCCCAAGCAGCACGAGACGGAGCTGCGCTGCTACATCCGGGACCCCGACGGCTACCTGATCGAGGTGGGTCAAACCACGCTCGCCAGAGGTTGGCGTCCACCGTCTTGAACTCCCGTGGGTGCGCTGGCTGAGGTGACTTTGCGTACAGCGCGCGAAGACGAGTCCCGGAACGGTGGTCGGTCAAGGAACCGGGAAACGCCACACGCCGGGACTCGCCACAAGTGCAGGGCAGCCTTCTTCGCACCGGCGAGAGGAGTCATAGCGCTCGAACCGAGTGATTGCCCCGGCGCTCGCCGCGATGCTGCGTGACGCTTAGACGCGAGCCCGTTGCAGTCGGGGAGTCCATAAGCTAAGCTCGCAGAAATAGGTTGAACTGCCAAAGGGGGGCCAAGCGGCATGCGACTTTATAGATTTCTGCGGTGCTGGGTGGGACCGATCGCTACAGCTGTTGCTTTCTTGAGCGTGAGTACGCCCGCACTGGCCAGTGGGACCTCAATCACGCTCCACGGCCCTCATACGAACCTTTACAACACCTCGTTTCAATACACAGCTGCGGGTGTTGCCAGCGGCGCATCGAACTATGTGTATGGGTGGGAGGTGCCTTACAGCAAGAGCTGTGCAACTACCTATAAGTCCGAGGCCAAACGGGGCTCGCTGTTCCTGTTCGTGAGCCAACCTATCGCCAAGCGTAAGCACTTCTCGATCATCATCCACTTCCACGCGAACAACACAGAACAACATCGGTTCTGCGCCTACGTTGTGAACAAGAGCAGCGGAAAGACGTTCGCACATGCCGAAACCACCTGGAAGAACTACGCCGCCGGCTCGGCCCCGGGTGCCCCGGCGGCGGGCACGCTTCAACCCGCTCCGGTGGGAGAAGGCCAGTGTCAGGCAAAGAGGTTTCCAGACGAATCTGCCTACGCGCAGATCGCGATCGGCGGTGGCGCGGAATGCTCGGCGGCCGAATCGGTCGGCTACGGCGCGGACGGCGCGCAAGGCGCTGCCTACAGCCGCGCGGGCTTCTCGTGCAAAGGCACAGCTGAGGCCGCCGGGTCGACCTGGGCGTCGGCGTGGACGGGCACCTACTACGTGTATTCGTGCGCGAATGGCGCCGAGCAGGTGGCGTTCAACTGGGGCTTGCACTACGCCTACGTGCCGGCCTCGACACTGCCCACGATCACTCCCGGCGGGTGACCGGCTGAGGCCGGACTCGAACTAGGCTCGCGGTGTCTCGCGCTCCTTCGCGCGGGACACCAGACATCGATGGGGAAGGGCTCTAGACGAAGGTCCAGTTGAACTCGCCCGCCAGCTCGTCATGCTCGAGGTTGAAACGCACGCCGCGACGGAGAGGGGCACGGATGCCCGCGAATCAACGAGAGCAACGGGAGTCGCACGGCCTGGATGTCCTGACATGCGCTGCCTGCGGCGGCGAGATCGGGGAGTATGAGCTGCATGTTGTCGTGGACGAGCACGACCACAAGCGCCTGACGGCACTGGCCGCGGAGCTCGTGCGCTACGAGGGCACGCGCGTTCACGGACGTTGCCTGGTCGCGCGAGTAGACTGAGCTGGGCGCGGCAGCGGGGACGGATCACCGCTCAGGGGTCGCGGTCATTGCACACCCAACGGTCCTATCGCCATCTCCATAACCCGAACCTCTGCCAATACCGCTCTCTCCCCATCACGGGAGGCGCGGATCGACCAGGTCGCGAACATCGCGGCGATGACCCTTCCGTGCGGCCTCGTCGGCTTTGCCGCCTGGCGGGCCTGGGGCGGCGCGCTTCACTGGTCTGACCTGGTCGTGCTGGCGATCGTCTACTCGCTCACCGGCCTCGGCGTAACCGTCGGATTCCACCGCCTGTTCACGCACCGTGGCTTCAAGACCGGGCGGACGCTGCGCTTCGTGATCGGCGCCTTCGGCTCGGCCGCGATCGAGGGACCGCTGATCGAGTGGGTCTCGAATCATCGTAAGCACCATCGCTTCTCCGACGAGGCCGGCGATCCCCACAGCCCGCACGATCATGGCTCCGGGCTGGGTGGCGCGCTCCGTGGGCTCGTTCACGCGCATCTCGGCTGGATCCTCGGGGGAGATGCGCTGGCAGCGCCCGAGCGCTACGCCAAGGACCTCCTCGCCGACCCCGTGGCGCGCTTGGTGGACCGCATGTTCATCGTCTGGCTGCTCGCCGGCCTCGCATTGCCTTTCGGGCTCGGCGTTGCGCTCACCGGCTCGATCGCCGGCGGCCTCACAGGACTACTGTGGGGTGGCGCGGTGCGCATCTTCCTGCTGCACCATGCGACCTTCTCGATCAACTCGTTGTGCCATTTCTTCGGCCGCCAGCCATTTGACACCGGCGATCAGTCACGCAACCTCGCCTGGCTCGCGCTCCCGACGCTCGGCGAGGCATGGCACAACAACCACCATGCGTTTCCCACCTGTGCACGCCACGGGCAGCGTCGCTGGCAGCTCGATCCCTCCTGGTGGGTGATCAACGCTCTCGCACGCGCCGGCCTAGTGTGGGACGTGGTGGTCGTGTCCTCGGCGCGCCAGTCGTCCAAGCTCGCCTAGCCAGCCCGCCGCGCAAGCACCTGGTACACGGCGGTGTAACCGGTGTCGAACCCGAGTCTCGCGGCGCGCAGGTACAGGCGCCACACGCGAACACGCTCCGGCCCGGCGATGCGGATCGCATCCTCCAGGTGCTCGTCGAGGCGGCGACTCCAGTGCTCGAGGGTGAGCGAGTAGTCACTCGCGAACGCCTCCACGTGCTCGCTCACGAAAGCAGCGCGCTCGAGCGCAAGGGCTATACGCGACAGATACAGGGGCTCCCCGTCAGGGAACACGTACCGGTTCGTGAACGTGTCCCCGGCGGCGTCGTCGTCCGCCCGCAACGCCGCGATCCCGTGGTTGAGGAGCAGGCCGCCGGGCGCCAGCAGCGAGGCGAGCCGGCGCGCATACTCGTCGATGCGCCTCTCGCCGACGTGCTCGACCATGCCGATGCTCGCGACGCAGTCGAACGGCGGGTCTGAGAGCTCGCGATAGTCGGCCACCCGTATCTCGACGCGATCGCCGACGCCCGCATCCTTGGCTCGCTCTGTCGCGAAGTCCGCCTGCTCCTGCGACAGCGTGATGCCGAGCACCGACGCTCCATGCTCGCGAGCGGCATGGATCGCAAAGCTTCCCCAGCCGCAGCCCACATCGAGGACGCGCTGGCCCTCACGCAGCCCCAGCTTGCGCGCGACGAGCTCGAGCTTCGCTTGCTGTGCCTGCTCGAGCGTCTGCGCGCCGTTCGAGAAGACCGCGCAGCTGTAGGTCATCGACTCGTCGAGGAACAGCGCGAAGAAGTCGTTGCCAACGTCGTAGTGGTAGCGGACCGCGGCTGCGTCGCGCTCGCGGCTGTGCCGTTCACCGCGCAGGACGAGCTCGACCGCGGGCCGGCGGAGCCTCCTCGTGCCCGCCGCCGCCACGGCTGCGGCGCCGATCAGGCGCAGCCTCCCGGCGACCCCGATCGCCGGCGGCTCCCACGAGTCGACCACGCCAAACGCATCGTCGAGATCGTCGGCGTCGAGTGAGCCCTCGACGTAGGCGCGACCCAGGCCGAGCCGGCCCGGCGCGCGAAGCATGTGCGCGATCGCGCTCGGTGCGCGGACGATGAATGCCGGCGCATCGGGCGTGGTGCCCGCCAGTGTCGTTCCGTCCCAGAAGCGAACATCAAACGGGCGCACCGGCAGCAGCTGTGCGAGCTCCCGGCGCAGGGGGGCGGTCACGAGACTCATGCGAGCGCACTGAAGCAGGTCTGCGCGAAAACCGCAGTGCGACGATCGAGCCCTTGACTTTCCCGCGACATTCTGGTTGAACGCTACGTGCTCCGGCGCAGCGCCAGCGCCGCGTCGCGCGAGGCCGTCTGGAGGTCCGATGCGCAGCTTCCCAGCGCGACGGCGAACATCCGAGACTCGCCGCCGATTGCGCGCCCTCACACAAGCGATCCTCATCGCCTCGGCTTTGCTCGCGCTGACGAGCAGCGCCGCCGCGGCCTCCTACGGAGTCATGGCATGGGGTTGAACACCGCCGGGGAGCTCGGCAACGGCACCCTGGCGACGAGCGCCACGCCGGTGGCCGTCAGCGGGCTAAGCGGGGTCAAGGCGATCGCCGCGGGCGGCTTTCACAACCTGGCCCTGCTCGAAGATGGCTCGGTCGAGACGTGGGGTGCAGGCACCTTCGGCGAGCTCGGCAACGGCACCGATTCAACCCATAGCGACGTGCCTATCGTTGTGAACGGCCTCGGCAACCCCACGGCGATCGCGGCCGGCGACTACCACGACGTTGCCCTGCTCTCGAGCGGCACCGTGATGGCGTGGGGCGAAAACGACGGCGGACAGCTCGGCGACGGCACCAGCAAGGGACCGAGCCTATGCGGTGGACCGCGACCGCCGGCGAGCCCGTGCAGCACGACGCCGGTGCCCGTAAGCGCATTGAGCGGCGTCGCCTCGATCGCGGCCGGCGGTGCACACACACTCGCGCTTCTCGAAGACGGCACTGTGATGGCTTGGGGCAGAAACCAGTGGGGTCAGCTCGGCGACGGCACCGACACGGGCCCGAGCACGTGCGACAAACTGAGCTGCTCCACCACGCCTGTGGCCGTCGCCGGCCTGAGCGGCGTGAAGGCGCTCGCCGCCGGAGAAGCGCTCAGCTACGCGCTGCTTGGCGACGGGCGGGTGATGGCCTGGGGGTTCAACCGACAGGGAGGGCTCGGCGACGGCGCCATCTCCAAGGACAGCGACCTGCCCGTTGAAGTGAGCGGGCTGGAAGGCGTCACGGCGATCGCCTCTGGAGGCGGCCACTCGCTTGCGCTTCTCAGCGACGGCACGGTGAAGGCGTGGGGAGCCAACAGCCAGGGACAGCTCGGCGACGGCACCACCGTCGGAAGCGACGTGCCGGTTCCCGTCAGCGGACTGGGCGGCGTTCTCGCCATCGCGGCCGGACGCAACGATAGCCTCGCGCTGCTCTCCGACGGCCACATCATGGCCTGGGGAAACAACCGGTACGGCAAGCTCGGCGATGGCACCACCAGTGGGCCGAGCATCTGCGGAAAAGAACCGTGCAGCACGACGCCGGTGACCGTCAGCGGGCTCAGCGAGGCGCACGGCATCGCCGCCGGCTACTTCAACAGCCTCGCGCTCGGCGAACCGCTGGCAGCCGTCACCAGCGTAAGCCCCGAGATCGGGCCGACGGCCGGTGGGACCTCGGTGACCATCACCGGCACGAGACTCAACGAAGCGCTCGCGGTCGACTTCGGCGACCTCGCCGCCAGCAGCTTCAAAGTCACCTCGCCGACCTCGATCGTCGCTGCCGCGCCGGCACACGCTGCCGGAACCGTGGACGTGACCGTCAGGACCCCGGCGGGCACGAGCCCTGCGAGTCCAGCCGACAACTACAGCTACGGGCCGCCCTCTGTGACCAAGGTCGCTCCTCCGAAAGGTCCCGCTGCGGGTGCGAGCACCGTGACGATCAGCGGAAGCGCACTGGTCGGCGTCAAGGCGGTCAGGTTCGGCGTCGTCGCGGCGAGCAGCTACCAGGTGGCTTCGGCGACGTCGATCACAGCGGTGGCGCCGCCAGGGGTCGGCGGCAGCGTGGATGTGACCGTGGAAACGGGGATGGGCATCAGCACAACCTCTGCGGCCGACCGCTATCAGTACGTGCCGTCGGTCACCGGCGTGAGCCCGAGCGGCGGGCCGCGATCCGGAGGGACCAGCCTGACGGTCACCGGCACTGGATTCGCCGTCGGCGCGAACCTTTCAACGTTCAAGTTCGGCGCAACATCCGCGACGTCGGTCGAATGCGCCTCGACGACCACCTGCACCGTCCTCGCGCCCGCGCACGCGCTCGGCACCGTCGACGTGAAAGCCCGCGTCGGCGGCGTGACCAGCCCGAAGAACGCGCCGGCGGACCAGTTCAGCTATAGCTGACGCGCCAGCAGGACGCGCGCGCGTCGGGCCAGCCGCGCCCGCTAAGGCCATTCTCATCTCGGCTTTCGAGCAGCATTAGGTGCGACCACGAGCATCTACGGCACCACCCGAAGCGAGCTCTCCCACGATCAGAAAAGAGACGCCATGGCCCGCATTCTGGTTCAAACCAACGATTGTCTGACGGTGCTCGACGAGCGTCACGTGCGGCTCGCCGACATGCACGACAGTGCCTCGCCCGCAAGCCTGCTCACGCGACTCGGGCGCGCCATTCAAGACGCTGACAGCAGCCCACCCCGGCGCACGCGCGCGCCCGCACGCCATGCCACCGTGGTGGCTGCAGCGACCGACTACCGCGAGGTCAGCGGGTAGCGATCGCCTCGCTCGCCCGGCGGCTGACCTGCGAGCGACGGACGCGCTGCTCGAGGCGACGCCGCAGCGCGTGATGGACCTGGTGGGAGTCGAACCCACACCGTTGGGGCTAAAGACCCGCTTGGCGCCACCTGGCCAGGTCCACTGCGCTCGCGGGACGTTACGGCTTGGTGATGTGGTGCACCGGGAATTCTCTGATGTCCGGCGGGCTCGGGAAGGCGCGCTCGCCCAGCTCCTGCGCAGTGGGCATCAACTGTGATTGGACGAAGCGGTCGAAGGCCCCACGTGACTCCCAGAAGTCGATGACTCCCCAGCCCTGCTCGACGGGGCCGGCAGCATGGAAGATGAGGCCCTCCGGCGGGCTGCCGTCGATGTTCATTTGCCCATGCATCGCGTCGTACTGTGCCTGCGTGCCGCCCTCGAACCTGAGTCGCAGACCTATGGCCATGCTCGCCTCCCCTGCTTGGTTGGATGAATTTCGACCCTAGCGCGAACCATTCCGCCCTGCTCAGCGCCAGCGGCCCGCAGTCCAAACGGCGCGCGCGCGGCGAACTCGGCAATCAGCGAGATGCTCGCGGAGCGGCGGTATCCTCTCTCGAGCGGGCTAAGTCGCGCGCATCGAACCGGAGAGAGGGACTCACATGAAGCGTGTCGGCACCTTGCGATCGTCTGCTGCGCTGCTCGCGCTTAGCGGGGCGCTCGCTCTTGGCGCAAGCCCGAGCGCGACAGCCGCCGGGCAGGCAAGCTCGAGTGCGCTCGCGCACCTGGCTGAAGCAGCACCGTCCTCCCCGTGCGTGGTGCCAGAAGTCTTTAGCGTGGAGCTCGCCAGCGCCGAGGAAATGGTCGTGGCAGCGGGGTGCACAGTGGGGTCTGTCACCTACGTTGGCAGCAGGAGCGTTCGCGAGGGCAGCGTCGTGAGCGCGCAGGCGGCGGTCGGCACATCTCTGCCCCATGGCTACCAGCTTGCGCTCGCGGTCTCCGCCGGGCCGCCGTGCACGGTGCCGCGGATCGGCACGGCGCGGACGCTCGCGCGTATCACAGCGCGCCTGAAGGCCGCCAACTGCACCGTGGGCAAGATTCACCGCGTTCACAGTGCACGCAGGCGCGGAGCCGTGATCAAGCTAAGCGCGACGCCGGGCAGACTGCTGCCGCCAAAGGCCGCCGTTCAGGTGTATCTGTCCAGCGGGCGCGGCTGATCACAGCGCACAGGGGCGCGCGCGGCGGTCGACCCCGACTTCGGTTATGCCGGCCGAGGTGATCTTCAGCCGCGTCGGGACATTGTCGCGCTCGAGCAGCTTCACGAGCAGCGAGCCGCCCTTGGATTCAATCCCGGAGCGCAGGGGCTCCTCGACCGTCTCGGGATTGAGCGCCTCCGCGATCTGCACATACACGTGCTTTTCGGCGCTGCCGTCCTGAACCTTCCAGCGGTACACCTCTCCGACTCGCGGGATCGCGATTCGGGTTGGCCCGGCGATGATCTCGGGATGCCGTGTCACGTGTAACACGATGACGCGGGGGCTCGCGACGCGCCTCGGCCGAGTGGCCAGCGTGCGCAGCATCGATTTGGACACGCGTCAAGCCGGGCTGGCCGGTCTCTCGGTGCGAGCGACCGCGCGCGCATAGTTGAGGCGCATCAGCTCGATCACCTCCGCGACGTCGTGCTCGGAGCGGATGTTGTGCGCGGCTGGGCCCTCACGACCGGGGAACACGGGATGCTCGACGATCCTGCCCTGCTCTTTGAGCTCGCGCCACACGGGCTTCGGGAAAGAGAAGTGGGCGGCGCGGTCGCCGTGAAGATGTCCGATCTCGCGCCCCCTCACCTTGAATGCGAACTCACCGCGGCGTCCTGGGCCGGCCTCGACGCCGGGCCATGACGTGAGCTCGCGCTTGATCTGCTCGCCTGCGCTCATGGTCAAAGACACGGTCGACTCCTCTCGTTGTGCTTCGGACCTGATCATCACACCGATGCTAGAAGTTCAAGTAAGCTTGAAGTCAAGTGCCCAGCCTGCTCAGCATCGGAGAGGTCTCGCGGCGAAGCGGCGTGGCAGCCTCAGCTCTGCGTTTCTACGAGGAGCGCGGCCTGATCGGCTCAGAGCGGGTCGGCTCGGGTCATCGCCACTATCCGCGCGCGGTCCTACGGCGGATCGCCTTCATCGTGTTCGCCCAGCGCGTCGGCCTCACGCTCGAGGAGATCGGCGCCGAGCTCGCCAAGCTCCCCGACCAGCGCGCGCCGACGCGGCGCGATTGGTCGCGTCTGTCGGCGCGCTGGACCGCGCGCATCGATGAACGCATGGCAGAGCTCGAGCGCCTCCGGGCGGGTCTCACCGAGTGCATCGGCTGCGGCTGCCTATCGCTCGACCGCTGCCGGCTCGCCAACCCCGAGGACCGCGCCGCAGCCGCCGGCGCGGGGCCGCGCTACTGGATCGGCGACAGGCGCCCGTGAGCCTGCGCCGGCGCGTCGCCCCTACGATGCGCTGCGTGTCCAGGCCACGAGTTCTCGTGATCGAGCACGAGCGCGATACGCCCGCGGGGCTCCTCGGCGGCTGGCTCGAGCACCACGGCGTCGATGTCGACGCCGTCGAGATCGCCGAGGGAGCCGGCCATGAGCCGGCCGGCGCGTACGCGCTGATCGTTTCGCTCGGCTCCGAGTTCTCGGCCTATGACGATGAGCTGCCGTGGGTCGGCCGCGAGCTGGCGCTGCTCGGCGAGGCGATCGCGGCGGGCACGCCGGTGCTCGGCATCTGCTTCGGATGCCAGCTGCTCGCCCGCGCGCTCGGCGGCCGCGTGTTCCGTGCCCCGCAGCCGGAGATCGGCTGGCTCGAGGTGAGCAGCCGGTGCACCGAGCTGATCCCCCCGGGTCCGTGGTTTCAATGGCACTTCGACACCTTCTCGCCACCGCCCCACGCACGCGTGATCGCTCGCAGCCCTGCCGGTCCGCAGGCGTTCGTGCACGGCAGGAGCATCGGCATCCAGTTTCACCCCGAGGTCGACAGCGCGATCGTCGCGGGTTGGGCGCGCAACTACCCTCACGAGCTCGCGCAGCAGGGCATCGATCCGACGATCCTGCTCGCGCAGACCGACGCCGCCGCGGGCCCCGCGAGCGCGGCCTGCTGGGACCTGCTCGAAGCCTGTCGCGAGCTCCTGGCGTTGCTATGAGCAGGTCTCGCGCACCCGCGCGACGAGGGCTTGCAGTGGCCGCCGTGCTGCTGGCTCTCGGCTCGGCCGGCTGTGGCGTGGCGACCGACGAACAGGCGGTGAGCTTCGTCGACGCGCGCAAGGTGAACGCCGTTCGCGCGCAGGCCGCGATCGGGGAAGCCGAGAGCCGGCTGGCGGCGCTCGCCTCGCGGCCGACCGCTGGTCAGCTCGCCAGCCTGCGCACAGCTGCCGAAACCGCGCGCGAACGCGTCAACCAGGCGCGCGCGGGACTGCCCACATACCAGGCTGCCGAAGAGGAACTCCCGATCGCCGAATCGGAATTGGGCGTGGGGGCAAACGAACTGAACCACGCCATGCGCGAACTGTCCAGCTACGCGGAGTATCCGCGCGCCGCCGCGCTCGCCCTCTACCGCCGCTACATGCACAGCGGCCGCGAACTGTGGAACAGCGCAGCGATCGAGCTGTGGCGCCTCGCCCGTGAGCCCGCCGCGCCGCTGCTCAAGTAGGGCGCCCGCGCCACGCACGGCGGCGGTGGAGGGCTACGCGCTGAGCTCCGCGGGCGAGGACCGCGCGGCGATCTCGGGCTCGAGCGCCTGCGTCTGGACGCGGCCACGCGGAAGCCGGCGCACGGCTACCAGGAACGTGAAAGCCATGACCCCGGCCATCACGTAGAAGACCGTCTGCGTCGAGTGCGCGAACGCGAGCTGCACGCCGTGCACCAGCGCCCGCGGCTCGTGTGCGCCCGCGTGCGGGCCGGGCGTGTGCGAGTTGAAAGACGAGGCGACACGGTGCGCGAGCGCTTGCGGCACGCCTGCCTTCGTGAGGGTGTCAGTGACGTTGCTCAGGTTTTGGCTGATCATCACCGAACCGAGCACCGCGAGGCCGAGGCTCGCGCCGAAGTTGCGGGCGGTCTGCGTGATGCCGGTAACCTCGCTGAAGCTCGAGCTGGGGGCGCGGTTGACCGCGTCGGTGCTCGCCGGACCGAGCATCAGGCCAAGCCCGCCACCGGCCAGCATCACGTCGACCCACTGCGCGCTCAGCGATAGGTCGGTGAGCTTGCCCGCGAGCAGGTAGAAGCCGACCGCGCCAAGCGCGGCCCCGAGCACGATCGGAAGCCTCGCCCCGCGCTTGTCGAGCAGGCGTCCCCCGATCTGTGAGGTCACGACGAACCCGAGGAAGAAGTACAGGATGTACTCGCCCGCCTTGCTCGAGGACAGGCCGAGAGATACCTGTGCGTACACGCTCGAGAAGAAGAAGAACGGGACAAACACGATCGAGAGCAGCCCGAGCAGCGCCGTGTCGGCCGCGAAGCCGCGGTCGCGGAAGATCTCAAGCCGCAACAGCGGCTCGCTCGTGCGCAGCTCCCAGGCCACGAACCCGACCATCAGCGCGAGCCCCGCCACGATGCATCCCCACGTCGCAGCGCTGTGCCAGCTCCACACCGCGGACTGCTGAAGGCCGAGCACGGTCAGCCCCATCGCGCCGGTGATCAGGACCGTCCCGCGGTAGTCGAGCTTCGCCGGGTGCGACTCGTCAGGCGGCCGCGAACGCCAGATCAGCAGCAGCGCGACGACGGCCACCGGAATGTTGATCCAGAAGATCGCACGCCACGTCCACTGCGTGAGGTAGCCGCCCGCGATCGGCCCGATCGCCGTGAGACCTCCCGAGATGCCGAAGAAGATCGCCATCGCTCGTCCGCGCTCGCGCAGGGAAAAGGACGCCGCGACGATCGCCACAGCGGCCGGGAACATCAGCGCGGCCGACGCGCCCTGCAGCACGCGGAACGTCACGATCCACGCCTCGGCCAGGCTGCCCGTCGGGGTCAGGCCGCACAGTCCGGAGGTCACCGCGAAGCCGACCACGCCGATCACCACCATGCGCCGGCGCCCCACCACGTCGCCGAGGCGTCCGCCGAATGCGAACAGCGCGGACAGCGCCAGCAGGTAGCCGTTGATGATCCACTGCGAGCCGGTCGCCGAGATCGAGAGGTCTTTCTGCAGCGACGGGATCGCGATCGCCACGATCGTCTGATCGATGAACGTCATCGCGACCGCGAACACCATCGCGGCGAGCACCAGGTTCTTGTTGTGCGCGCCGTTCACTTTTCTCGGCAGGCACGATACGCCGCGCGCGCTCAGAGCGCCTTCACGAATGCGACGTGCCCGCGGCCTCCTCGAGGGCCTGCTCCCAGCTCAAGAAGAAGCGGACGTCGTGAACCTTACCGTCCGCGCCGAGCTCGGAGTTGAGCACTCCGAAGCGCTGGCAGGCTTCTGCGCCGGTGAGCCGGTCCCGGCCCGTGAGCTGCGCGAGGATCACGAGGCGGTCATGCAGGTCGCGGACCTCGTGTATGTCGAGGGTCGCGCCCTCGACGCTCTCGCTCCACACAACCGCGAGATTGCGCACGCCGTCGTGACCCAGATACACGGTGTCCTCCGGTGCCCAGCCGGGAGCCGGGTGGCAGACGACGTCCTCGGCGTAGAAGACGAGCATCGCCTCGATCGCTGCGTCGAACGCCAGCGTCTCAGTGTCCCCGCGTCCCCCTCGTATGGCCGTACGCGCCATCGCCCGTCAAGTATCGCGCACAGCGGACCTTCGCGGGTAAAGATCTTGCTACGCCCCCTTCACGTGTCGCGGGCTGGGCGGCGTTCACGGATAGACCTGCTCGCCGGTGTCGGAGTCGAGCACGCTGATCGCTTCGACCGGGCATGCGCGCGCGGCCGCGAGGATCTGCTCGCCGGGGCCGCTGCCGATCACTACGGCGACGTCGCCGACATCGAACACGTCCGGCAGCAGCTCCATGCAATCGCCCTGGGCGATGCAGCTCGCCTCGTCGATTTGTGGCACATAGCTCATCGTTTGAACTCCTTTCTTCTGGTCATCGGGCCTGTGAAGGGCTGACACCGAGCCGGCCCGGGGCCGCGGTCGTCCTGGCTGGTGCTGCGCGTGCCGGCGCCGGCACGGCTGGGGCGGCTTGACCCGGGGGTGCGGGGAGCGCCCGCGCGGCGGTGCCGGCGCGCACGCTGCTGGCGCGTTCGCGTGCGCGAGCGCTCTCACCGGAGCGCGCGAGGCGCAGCGCGAACAGGACGAGCACCGGCAGTGCGCTCGCCAGCATCGCCCCGCGCACGAGCGGCACCGAGGCGTCCGTTCCGGAGCCAAGTGCGTGTGCCAGTGAGAGCACGTACGCGAGCACGGTCAGCCTGTGCATGGACCGCCACAGGCGTGCGCCGATGCGACGGCGCAGGTAGAAGCTGAGCCCGAGGATCGCCGCGAGGTATCCACCGAGGATGCCGAGCGCGATCCACGCGGGCCTGTAGCCGATCGCCAACGGCACGAGCACGCCCTTGACCCCCGCCTTGAGCCACGGGTCGGCGGCAAGCAGCAGGCCGTGGGCGGCGATCGCGGCGAGCCCGATCAGCGCCAGGTGCTGGTGGGTGCGCATCGCGCCGCGGCGCATGCGCGTCGGAAGCACGCGCGCGGCCATCGCGAGGCCGAGGATCACCGAGCCGGTGACGAGCGCCAGCGCGACCAGGCCGGCGGAGCGTCCGGCGAGCCAGAAGATGTAGTGCGAGGGGGCGTTGCTCATGCCGCACGGATCAGGGGAATGGCGCGCGTGGCGCTCGGATCGAGGCCGATCAGCTCGACGTCGCCGTCGTCGTGGACGACCAATCCGCCGTGCTCGCGCAGCACCCGCCGCGCCCCAGCGGGCCCGCTCAGCAGCGCGAGCTTCGACAGCGTCTCGGCTTCGAGCGCGCTCGGCGCAAGCGCGGTCGCGCCGATCAGCCCGCTCCACACCGGCTCGCCGGTAAAGGGGTCGAGCAGATGGTGTGCGAAGCGGCCGTCGTCTCGCTCCCAGATGCGCACGTTCAGGCCAGAGGTGGCGACTCCTCCGCCGCTCAGCTGCAGGGTATGCATGCACTCGCCGCTCAGCGGATGCTCCACCTCCACGGCCACCGGCTGCAGCTGGCACGGAAACGCCACCGACGGCGAGATCGCCGCCGCAGTCCACGATGTAGCGCGTGTAGCCGCGCAGGCGGTGTGCGACGGCGTCCGCCGCGAGCCCCTTGCCGGTGCCGCCGGTGTCGAGTCGCAGCCCGGGTGGGCGGCGCACCGTTTCGCGAGCGTCGTCGACCTGCACCTGGCGCCAGCGCCTGGGCGGGGTGTGCCCGCGCCGGGCGCCGTGGCGGGGCGCCCTGCAGCGCGCGCCGCAGCGACGCCGGTTCTTGGCGGTCATGGGACTCGCGGTAGCCCGCCTGCTCGATCTCGGCCACGAGCGTCGGGTCCACCAGGCCGCCGCTTCGCTGCGCCGCCCACAGCCCGGCGGCCACCGCCGTGCGCAGCAGCGGCGATGCCGGCACCTCCGCTGCCTGTGCTGCGTTAAGCAGCGACAGCTCGCTGTCGGGGCGAAACCGCGACAGCCGCCGCGCGAAGTCTTCGATGAAGACCTGTTCTCTGGCCGCGGCCTGCTCCGGTGAGGGAAGCCCGGGCTGCAGGGGCGAGTCGATCAGCAGGCGAACGTCGCTGCCCATCGAGCGGAAGGTCAAATCGCACGGCGCGCTCATGAGGTTCTCGTGACGGGCGTGGCTGCGTAGGAGCCTGCGGCGCTGAGCTGCTGCTGAGAGCTCTGTGCCTGCTGCGGCGGAGCGCCCGCCGGCAGGTGCACGACCACGCGTCGTTCATAGATGCGCCGCACCAGCACCCGACGGGCCGGGGCCGGCCTGTTGGCCGCTCGCGCGTGCAGCGCCGGGTCCTGGCCGGCAGCCGCGCGCATCGCAAGCGCGGCGAGCAGTGCGAGAAACAGCGCCATCGAGCCCCACACCACCGCCGGGGCGCCGAAGCGCAGCTGGCGGCTCCGTGCTGTCTGTGTCGGCCGTTCAGTCATGGCTCTACGCAGGGACGCGCTGGGTGTGGGCGACCGCGGTGCCGCCGGCGAACGAACGAGAGCCTGCGTCGATCCGCGCCATCAGCAGCGCGAACAGCACGAGCAGCGTCGCGATGCTCATCACCGCGAGCGGAAAGGGTTTCAGCAGCGGCTGCTCGCGGCTAGTCATCGTGGCCGCCGCCTCCGTCGCCGCCGTGGCCGCTCGAGTGCGTCGAAACGGGCCGCGAACCGCCGGAGCCGCCCGCTGCGGAGCCGCTCGTGTGGGTGCTCACCGGCGCCGCTCCGCTGCTGCCGTGCGAGGCAGAGCCCGAGCTCGAGCCGCTGGAGCGCGTTGTCACGGCCGAGGACGGCGCACCCACGCCGACGCCGCTGCCGGTTCCCGCGGCGCTGCCGCTTGCGCGTGTCACCGGCACGCCCGCCGCGGCTGGCGTGGAGCGTGAAACGGCGCCACCCGTTCCCCTGCCGGCGCCGGCTGCCGCTGGTTTGCGGTGTGCCCGGCGATACACGTTGACGGTCTTGCGGATGACTTCCGTTCGCACCTCGACCGGCTGTGGGCGGGGGGCGGTCGCGCTCGGAGCGCTGTTGCCCGACCCGATCGCCAGCCCAGCTAGTACACCAAGCCCCGCGAGCGTCGCTCCGGCAGCGGTCGTTATCTCCATGCGTCGCATCGGCACTCCTGTCGTCGGATGCCTCCACTGTCGCGCGCGCATCCCAAGCAACGGGCCAGCCGCCGGTTAGCTTTCGGCAAAGATTCGTGGCGCGTTCAGTCATCGCGCCGGGTGGGGGCGGGTTCGTCGCCCTTGTCGGTGGCGGCGGGTGCCGGCGATGCGGGGCTGCTGCCGGGCGAGCGCTTGTCGGCTTCACCGGAGGCGTTCGGCTGCTGTTGTGATGCTCGGCTGGCGGCGCCGGCTTCGCTCGTCGCAGGGCTCACTGCGCTGTCCTTGGTTTGCGTTGCCGTCTGGGTTGTGGCGGGGGCCGCGGACGCGGGCGCCGGTGAGCCGCCGCCCGCGGCCCGCGGCGCGGAGCTGTGCGAGCCGGCCGAAGCTGCCCGCGGCGCGATGTGAGGCTCGGCGGTGTCTCGCGCGCTACCCGCTGCGCCGCCCGCGGCCGGTAGCAGGCGGCTGCCGGCCGACAGCGGTTCTGAGGCGAGGCCGATGTGCTGGCGCACGAGCTGGCTCGTGCCGAGCGTGATCGCGGCCGCAAGCGCGATGCCCGCGAACGCGCCGAGCACGATGAGAAGGCTCTTGCGGGTGACCTTCATCGCACCCTCGGAAACTCGAGCGCAGCCACGGCGCCGCCTCCCGGGTCGGTTGCTGATGCGCACGTCGCCCTGCCAGGCGCGCGCGAGCGTCCTTGCGATCGCGAGTCCGAGCCCGCTGCCCGGCGGTCCGTCGCTGCCGGCGCGTCCGCGGTGGAAGCGCTCGAACACGTCCTCCTCCTCGCCGGCGGCGAGACCTGGGCCGCGATCGTGCACCTCGATGCGACCGGGGCCCGCGCACAGCGTCACCGCGCCGCCCGCGGGCGAGTAGCCGAGCGCGTTCTCGACGAGCACGTCCAGCGCTCGGTCGAGATCCGCCTGCGCGCACCACGCAGCCCCGACGTCCTCGGAGGCCATCACGGTGAGCTGCGCTCCTCGCGCGGAGGCCGCTGCGCGCCAGCGGCTCGTGGCGCGCTGCAGCGCGTCGGCCAAGTCGACGAGTTCGCCGTTCAGCTCGCGGTCCTCGGCTCGGCTGAGCACGAGCAACTCCTCGAGGATCGCCGCCAGGCGGTCGACCTCGGCCATCCCGGCGTCGAGCTCGGCGGCCAGCTGCGGCACTCGCATGGCCGTCGCGCGCCTCCTCGAGCCGCAACCTCAGCGCCGTGAGCGGCGTGCGCAGCTGGTGGGATGCGTCGGCGATGAACTCGACGCTGCGCGAGCACCATCCGCTGCACGCGGTCTGCCATCTCGTTGAAGGAGCCGCTGAGCGAGCGCTGCTCGGTGCTGCCCTCGACCTGCGCGCGGGCCGAGAGATTGCCTCCGGCGATGCGCCGCGCGGCTGCCTCCAGGCGTCTCAGCGGCAGCGCGACCTGGCGGGCGATGAACGCGCCCGCGAGCAGCCCGAGAATGAGCACCGTACCCGCGACCAGCGCGAGCTTCGCGACGGTGCTGCGCACGGCGTGCTGCACCGCTGCGACGCTCTGCGTGATGCGCACCGCGCCGATCGGATGTCCGCCGCGCAGGATCGGAACCGCGGTCGCGAGGATGTTCTCACCGAGGGTGTGGCTGGCGCGCTGCGTCTGCACGGCGCCTCCGCGCAGCGCCCTCGCGATCTCCGGCCGGGTCAGGTAGCTCGATCCCAGCGCCGAGCTGCCGGCGCTGTCGGCGAGCACGCGACCACTGGTATCGACGATTATCACGCGGCCGCGCACCGAGCTGCCGCCGGAGCGCGCGAGCGCGCTCAGACCGGCGGCGTTGGCGGGGCCCATGAGGTCCGCCGAGGTCGCCGCAACGACGTCGGCCTGGCTCAGCGCCTGAGAGTGCACCTCGGCGTTGACGCGGTCGCGCAGGCTCAGCGCGAGCGGAACGCCCAGCGAGACGACCGCAAGCACGAGCACGTATGTGAAGGCGAGCAGCAGCCCGGTGCGCAGAGACACGGCTCACGCCTCCTGCGCGGCGGCGAAGCGGAAGCCGACGCCGCGCAACGTGTGGATGTGCGCCGGCGCTCCGGAGCCCTCGCCGAGCTTGCGCCGCAGCGCTGCCATGTGCACGTCGAGCGTCTTCGTCGAACCGAACCAGTTCACGTCCCACACGTCGCTCATGAGCTGCTCGCGCGTGACCACCTCGCCGGGACTGGAGAGCAGCCTGGCGAGCAGGTCGAACTCCTTGCGCGTCAGCGCCAGCTCCGCGTCGTCGTGCCATGCTCGCCGTGCCCGCAGATCGATGCGCACGTCGCCGGCGGCCAGCTGCGACGGCTGCGGGGCCGCTGCGCTGCGGCGCAGCACCGCCCGGATGCGCGCGATCACCTCGGCTGCGGCGAACGGCTTGACGACGTAGTCGTCGGCGCCGAGTTCGAGCCCCACGACACGATCGATCTCGCTGCCGCGGGCCGTCACGATGATGATCGGCAGCTGCGAGTGAACGCGGATCTCGCGCGCAATCTCGCGTCCGTCTCCGTCGGGCAGCATCAGGTCCAGGAGCACGATGTCCGGCTCGCACGCCGCGAGCTCGGTACGAGCGGCCGCGGCGGTGTGGGCCACGACCGCCTCGAACCCTTCGCGTCCGAGCGCACGGCTGAACGGCTCGGCGATCGCTCGCTCGTCCTCCACGAGCAGCACGCGCGCCGCCGACGCTCTGGAGCGGGGCTCGATCGCAGATATCGCCACTGCGTGCTGGTTCATTGGTTCACCGCGCTTCTGCGATGAGCTTGCTCTCGGCGACTAACGGCTTGGCAAAGAGGGGGTGAGAATCCGCTCACCCACGCCCGGCCGGCTCTCCGATTGAGCGAGGGCGAAGGCGATCATGCCTGCGGCGCACGCGCAGACATGCTGCGGAGATGTGCGTACGCGTGAAGAGCTGTGACGCCGAATTGATGGGTGCCATGCAGAGTGCAGGCCACACCCACTCCCGGATCGTCGAATCTCCCGCGTGCGATCACAACGGCACCGCGAGCGGCAGGCTGATCATCGAGGGCACCACGCTTCGTAGCGAGATCGTCTGCTCACGCTGCGGAAGCACGCTGGCCGTGCTCGGCCACGAAAGCTATTGCGTCAACGCCGTCGCGCCCGAGCGGGCAGTTCGCAGCGCCGTGCTCGTTCACGGCTCGCGCTCCACGCTCTATGTTGGAGGCGATGGCCAAGATCTGGCATCTCGACTCCGAGACGAAGGGCACCGGCGCACACGTCGCGCCCTTCGACGCGCACGCGCGACCGGCCGCGGACGCGGAGCTCTCCACTCACTCCTTCACGCGGCCGCCGCGGCCCGCGACGGCGCCTGAGCCTCACGCCCCGCTGCGCTTCAAGGTCGTCGACGTGCTCGGCGCGCGGCTGCTCGGCGAGGACCTCGGCGCGCGCGAGGCGCTCGAGCTGCTCGAGGGGATGGGCAGCGTGCTGGACGCGCGCGTTTATGTGTGGAGCGTCGCCGCCGGCCGCTGGCGGCTGCTTACGCTGGCAGAGCAGAGAGCGCTGTGGGGCTTTCGCGGCCGCATGAGACAGGGCGGGGATGGAAACACCCGCGACGCCCGCGACGCCAACGCCGGCGGGGATTCGCAGGTGCGCCGGGGGCGCTCGGCTGCGGGCTAGTTACGCTGGTCCATGACTCGCCAGGACGAGGCGGGGGGGACGCGCTCGCGCCTCCTGACGCAGCGGACTGCACGAGTAAGCGGAGGACCGATGTGCTACCTGAACTGTCGGCGTTGCGGGCTCACCCTGGAGGTTCGCGGACGCGAGGGGCTGCTCGATCGCTGTCCACGCTGCGCGCGCCGGGGGCGGACCGTCACGATGTCTCGGGGCGCGACCGGTGAGCTGAAGCTCGAGGGCTCTGAGGCGGGCTCCGGAAGGCACGTCCTCTCGCTTGTGGGGGAGATCGACGTCGACTCCTCAGCTCATCTGGAAGCGCGGGTGCTGCAGCTGTGCGCGGACGGCGCCGCAGGGGTCACGCTCGACGTAACCGAGCTGTCGTTCATCGACTCGCGCGGTCTCCTCGCGGTCATGCTGAGCATGAAGCGCTGTAAGAGTTGCGGTTGCGATTTCGCGATGATCAACGGGCAATCGCCCGTGCGGGGCCTCAGCGAGCTGACGAGCTTGGGCACGCTGTCCGCGCCGATCCCGATCCCGATCCCGGTCGCGGTCCCGATCGGCGTTGAAGGCGGATGACGCTGCGATGATCCTCGTCTTCTACGACGCCGAGTGTCGCCTGTGCGCGTGGCTGATGCTCGAGCTGCTGCGGCTGGACCGACGCAGGATGCTGCGCCCCGCGCCCATCCAGGGTCGTGAGGGCGCGCGCACGCTCGCTCGCATGACGCGCGAGGAGCAGCTGCGCTCCTGGCACGCGCGCGATCCGGAAGGCGTGATGCGCTCCGGCGCGGCGGCGCTCGGTCCTGTCCTGCGGCATCTGCCGGGCGGACGCCCGCTGGCCGCGGTGAGCGAGCGCTTTCCGAGCTCAGGCGAGCGGGCGTACCGGTGGGTGGCCGAGCATCGGGCGCTGCTCGCCCGCGCGCTCCCACGGCGCAGCCTCGAGCTGGCTCCGGCGCGTCTCGAGCGCGTCTGCGCCGCGGCCCACACGCTGTAACAACGCAGCGCGCGTCGAGCGCACTCCCCGCGTCGACAGCGCAGCGCGCGTCGACAGCGCATCACGCGCCGCGGCCAGCGCCAGCACTGCGAGCCCGACCATGACGTACGCGTCGGCGAACGTGAGCTGCAGGGGATCGAGGCGCAGCTCTGAGTGAAGCGGGTGATCGACGGGCACCCACCAGATGACGTGGGTGACCGCCACGGCCGCCAGCAGCGCGCACCCCACGAGGCCGGCGATCGAGCGCCGCGCGTATGAGCGGACCGCGAAGAGCACCAGCGCGGGCACGGCGAGCGCCCAGTGGTGAGACCATGACACCGGCGAGACGAGAAGCCCTGTGAGCGCGCACAGCGAGAAACCAAGTGCCTCATCGCCGCGGCGTGCGCTGCGCACGGCCAGCGCGAGGCCCGCCGCGCCAATCACGAGCGCCCCGCACAGCCACGTCGCGTCCACGTTCGTGCTGTGCAGGAGCCGCGCGAGCGCGCCGCGAAGCGATTGATTGGCCGCGTTCTCGATGCGTCCCACACGGCCGGGTTCGAGGAGGGCACCGCCCCAAAATGCCCCGGAGTCGCCGGGCAGCGCTGCGAACGCGAGCGCAACCGTCGCGCAGAAGGTGCCGGCCGCCACAGCCGCCGCGCGGCCTCGGCGCGTGAGCGCGAGGTACACGATGAAGATCGCCGGCGTCAGCTTGATCGCGCTCGCGATACCGATGCCCACGCCCGGTGCGCGCGCGCTCGCGTCGCGGCTGAGGTCCCACAGCACGAGCGCGGCGATCAGCAGGTCGATCTGGCCGTAACGCAGAGTGCTCCACACCGGCTCGAGCCACAGCGCAACGGCGGACGCCGCGAGAGCCCCAGCGAGCCTTCCCCGCGGGGTGAGCCCGCCACGCAGCGGCGCAAGGCGCAGCGCGAACCACAGCGCCGCGGGCAGCGCCACGAGGTTCGCGGCGGTCACAAGCGGTGCGAGTGCGGCGCTCGAGAGCGGCGTGAGGCCCGCGAACAGGAGCGCGGCGAAGGGGGGATAGGTGAAGGCGAGCGCGCCCGGGAAGCGCAGCGCGTAGAGGTGGGCGCCGTCGAGCGCTGCGCGCCCGCCTTCGCGGTACACCGACAGGTCGACGAATCCCCAGCCGTGACCCATGTGGCTCCACAGTAGTGCCGCAGTCGAGAGGCCGTATGCGAGCGTACACGCGCCGAGCAGGACAGGCAGGCGGCGGGCGAGCAGCGTGAGACGGGCTGCGGCGGCGCCGAGCGTTCCCGCCGCTTTGGGGCGCGAGATCGAGATCACGGCTGCCTCGATGTTAGGCCGCGCATGCGGGTCACGCCCGCGACCGTCGGTAAAGGGATCGCGGTCTGCGTCCGATGGTTGTCTCGTGGCGCTTTCAAGCGGCAGCCAGCTGGCTCACGATCCCACTCTCTCGAGCGCCGAGCAGGCCGCGGCCGCGGCGCTGCGCGAGCTTCCCGAAGCGCTCGTCATCACCTTCGACGAGGAACTGCGCTTCCTCGCCACGGCCGGCCACGTGATCGAGCGTCTCGGCGAGCCGGCCCGCTGTGAGACCGGCCGCCTGCTGCAGGGCGCGATCGCACCGGCCGTGTGGCCTGCGCTCGAGCCGCTGCTGCGCTCTGCGCTCGATGGAGAGACACGCTCGCGCGAGATCTGGAGCGGCGAGCGCCGCCATTGCCTGATGGTCGACGTCGGACCGCTCGCGCCCGAGCCCGACGACGCGACGCCGGCGCCGCACGCAGGTCACGCCGGCATCGCCGTGCTGCTCGACGCAACCGCTCGACGCAACCAGGAAGCGCTCGCGCGCAGGCCCAGCGAAGGCTTCGAGGTGGTCTTCGAGGGCGCGCCCTCGGGCATGGGCCTGCTCGACATCGAGGGACGCTGGCTGCTCGTCAACCGTGCGCTGTGCGACATGACCGGCTACACGGCCGAGGAGCTCGCAGGTACCCGCTTCGACGGTATCGCCCACCCCGAGGACGTGGGCAACGACCTCGTGGGGCGTGCGCGGCTGATGGCCGGTGACATCCCGGCCTTCCAGGTCGAGAAGCGCTACTTCGACGCCGCCGGCGAGACCGCGAGCGCGATCGTCTCGATGTCGCTCGTGCGCAACCGCGACGGCTCGCCGTTGCACTACGTTGTCGCGCTGCACGACGTATCGGAGCGCAAGCACCTGGAGGACCAGTTGCGCGGCCTGGCGGACCGCGACGAGGTCACCGGCCTTCGCAGCCGCAGACTCTTTGAATGCGACCTGCAGCTGCAGGTCGCGCGCTCGCGCCGCTACGAGGAGGTTGCGGGCCTGCTCGTGATCGGCCTCGACGACTTCGCGGAGATCGACGAGCGCCACGGGCCAAGCGCCAGCGAGGAGGTGCTCAAGGCGGTCGGCAGGGCGCTCTCGCGGCGCCTGCGCCAGACCGATCTGCTCGCACGGCTGCGTGCCGAAGAGTTCGGCGTCCTGCTGGCTCACGTCGACGCGGACGCGATCGCGGTCGTCTCAGAGGGTCTCGCGCGGGTGATCGGCGCATGCGGCGTCGACATCGGCGAGGAGGTCGTGCATCCGCGCGCGAGCATCGGCGCGACGCTCATCGATTCCAGCACCGCGACCGCCGAGCGCGCGCTCGAACAGGCTGGGCGAGCGATGCAGCAGCACCGGGACGAGCACCTCCGCAGAGCGCACTGAGGGCGCGCGAGGGGCCGCACGGGCCCAGATCGGTCAGGCAGGCCACCCGAGCCCGCCGCCGCTGTGAATACGCTGAGCCTATGAAGCCGGGCGAGCGCCTAGCCGTGGCGGATCTGGGGTCCAACTCGTTCCGACTCGTCGTCTTCACCGCCGGGCAGGGGTGGTGGAAGCGCACGGATGAGATCTACGAGCCTGTGCGCATCGGCCAGGGACTGATGGCGAGCGGGTCGCTCGGCGAGGCGCCGATGGAGCGGGCGCTTGCGACGCTCGACGTATTCGCGCACTTCTGCCGGGCGAGCGGCCTCGGCGAGGGCACGGTGGATGCTGTCGCCACCAGCGCGATCCGTGACGCCGAGAACGCCGAGGAGTTCCTCTCACGTGCACGCAGGCGCTTCGGGCTGCCGATCCGCGTGCTGAGCCGCGAGGAAGAGGCTCGCTACGGCTATCTCGCCGCTGTCAACTCGACGACGCTGAGCGACGGCTACGTACTCGACCTCGGAGGCGGCTCGCTGCAGCTCGTCCACGTCGCGGGCCGCGTCGCGCAGGAGTCGGGGAGCTGGCCGGTGGGCACCGTGCGCATGAGTGAGCGCTTCCTGCCGCCCAACGGGCCCGCCAAGCGCAAGCAGCTCGATGAGCTGCGTGAGCACCTCGCCGGCCAGCTCGCGCAGGCCGACTGGCTGACCGGCCGCGCTCCGCGCGCACAGGACTCGCGCATCGTGGGACTTGGGGGGACGGTGCGCAACCTCGCAGCGGCTGCGCAGCGGGCGGCGGCACTACCCTCGAGCGGCGTGCAGGGGATGCTGATCGAGCGCGAGGCGCTCGATCAGCTCGTCCAGCGCCTCGCTGCGCTGCCGGCGTCCGAGCGCGCGAGCGTGCCCGGCGTGAAGCCCGCGCGCGCCGATCTGATCCTCGCGGGCGCCGTGGTTGTGCAGAGCGTTCTCGCCGCCGGAGGCTTCGCCGGCATCGAGACCACCGAAGCGGGGCTGCGCGAGGGCGTCTTCTTCGAGCGGCTGCTGTCCGATCCCGCCAGGCCGCATAGGTTGGCGCTGTTCGAGGACGTGCGCCGCGCGAGCGTGCTCAACATGGCCGCGCAGTACCGCATCGACGTCGAGCACACGCGCCACGTCGCGCGCCTGGCGCTCGGCATGTTCGACGAGCTTGCCCGCCTGCATCTGCATCCGGGCGACCCGCGCGAGCGCGAACTGCTGTGGGCGGCGTGCATGCTGCACGACATAGGCATGACGATCGACTACGACGACCACCACAAGCACTCCCGCTATCTGATCCTCAACGGCGCGCTGCCCGGCTTCGAACCGATCGAGACCGCGATCATCGCGCAGGCTGCGCGCTATCACCGCAAGGGCATGCCCTCACCGGGGCCGATGGCGGCGCTCTTCGGCGAAGGCGACTCGGAGCGGCTCGATCGCTGCGCCGCGCTGCTGCGCCTCGCCGAGGACCTCGAGCGCTCACGCGACCAGCTCGTGCGGGCCACGAGCATCGAGCTGGGCGAGGACGGCGTGGTGCACCTGGGCCTGATCGTCGAGGGCGAGGCCGCGGTTCCGCGCTGGGCCGCACGGCGCGAGCGCGACCTGTTTGCGCGCGCGTTCGGGCACGAGCTGAGGGTCGCCGCGCCGGATGCCGGTCGCGAGACGCCGCGCGCGGGAGTGCACGCGGGCTCCTAGGACAGACGGCGACTCAGTGGGTGGCGAGTCCGCGCTCGCGCCCGGCACAGTCGAAAAGCACAAGGCCGTACGGCGAGATCTCGGGGCCCTTCCAGTAGCGCGGCGCGACGATCCGGCACGCCTGGATCACCGCCGCGGTCGCGCCGTTGCCGCCGCGCGAGGAGAACTCCCCGCCGATCAGCACGTAACGGGCTTCCCCGCTTGCCACCAGCCTCGCCATGCCCGGGCCGTTGATGGCGGGGTCGGTGCCGCTGTAGCCCGCGAGCGACGCTGCCTTCAGCCCCAGCAGGATGTAGGGCGCCGCGGTGGGCGCGGAGTCGGTGAACAGTTCGAAGCGCGTCCCCGGCCTGTGGAATTTCACGTAGTTGATCAGGCTGTAGTAGCCGCCGAGGCCCGCGCGCGTGATGCCGATTCCGCCTGCCCCGCCGGCCGCTTTCGGTCCGGCCGCAGGGAACGTACCCTCGACCGGCACTTCCCAGGTCGTCGAGGCGAACGCGCCGGGCGCGACCAACAGCGCGCACAGCGCCAGTGCCATGCCGGGAGCGATCGTGCGTCGCAGCGCGACCATCGCGCCCACGCCGATCGCGCCGCCGGCGAGCATGAAGGGGATGAACCAGCGCAGATATTCTTCGCGCTCCAGGAACACAGCCTGCACGGCGAGGGTGGCAAGCACCGCGAGCGCCGCCAGCGCTATCCCGCCGACGCGCAGCCAGCCCTTTGCATTGGCCAGGCCGACCAGCCCGACCGCCCCGCCCGCGACCATCGCGCCGACGCCGGGCGCGAGCGCCGAGGTGTAGTAGGGATGCACGATGCCTTTGGAGAAGCTCAGCACCACGGCCTCGACCATGAACCAGCCGCCGAACGCGAGCAGCACCGCCAGCCGCGGGTCACGCCGGCCTCGCGAGTCCTGCGCCCCGCGTTCGACGAGCAGGAGCAGCGCCAGCGCGATCAGCCCGAAGAAGGCGAACGGCACCAGCCAGCCCGCCTGTCCGCCGAGCGAGTAGTCGAACAGGCGCACCGGGCCCGTCGGGCCGCCGAACGGCGTGGGGCTTTTCGCGCGTTTGTTGGGCAGCTGTACCGGGACCACGTGCCGGTGGTGGATTTTCGCGTTGTGCGGCAGGACGATGCGCGCGCCCGCACGCGTTTTCAGCGGACCGGGGCCTCCGTATTGGCCGCCCACCCGGCCGAAGCCGTTGTAGCCGAACGTGAGGCCGATCTCCGAGTTGTTGGTCGAGCTGCCCACGTACGGGCGCTTGGACGCGGGCGTCGCATCGACGTAGGCCATCCACGCCAGCGACACCACCGCCATGACCACGCCCGCGGCGAGCAGCTGCACGATGCGACGCCGCAGCGAGCCGGGCGCGCACAGGAGATATGCGAGGGCGATCCCCGGCACCACGAGGAAGGCGGCGAGCGTCTTGGTGTTGAACGCGAGGCCAACGAACACGCCGCTCAGCAGCAGCGATCGCCAGTGGCCCGTTTCGCAGGCACGCAGCACGGCGGCGCACGCGCACACCATCAGCAGGATCAGCAGCGGATCGACCGCGTTCTCACGCGAGACCGCGACGAACGAGGGGAACACGGCCATCGCCAATGCTCCTCCGATCGCCGGCCACGGTCCGAGGCGGCGGGTGAGCGCGCCGTACAGGACCGCCACCGCAATCACGCTCACGATCGCCTCCGGCAGCAGCACGCTGAGCGGCGCGAATCCGAACACCTTCGCGCTCGCCGCCTGCAGCCACAGCGCGAGCGGAGGCTTGTCGACCGAGATGAAGCCCGCGGGGTCGAAGGACACGAACACGAAGTTGTGAAACGAGTGCAGCATCGACTTCACGGCCGCCGAGTAGAAGTTGTTGGCGAAGCCGTTCTTCGAGAGCCTGTAGGTGTTCAGCACCGCCGAGAGGGCCAGCACGCCGAACAGCGCGAAATGGTGGGGGCGGGGTATCGCTCGAGCGGCGAGGCGGCGTAGGCGGCTCGGAGCGGGTCCCGTGACAGGGAACTCCGCGGTGGCCGCGGCGTCGCTCGGAGCGCCCGCGGGGGCAGCGGGCGGCGCGCCGCTCTCCGGCGAGATCCTGCTGATGCGGGGCGTGGTCGAGCTCGCGTCCGCAGCCGCGCCGGCGGCCGGCTGCTGGACCGGATGGCTGCCGGTGTCGGTTGGCTGCGCGGGGTTCATCTGGGGTCGGTGGCTGGAAGTGGCTGTGCGGGGGTGCCCGGCTCTAGGCCCACGGGATGCATTACTCAGGAAAGCGCTTCGAGCAGGCGATCCAGATCGTGCTCGTCGTTCCACGCTCCGACCGACGCTCGCAGCCAGGGGCGCCCGGGAATGTTACGCACGATTACCCCGCGCTCGGCCAGCTGGACGCGCTCGGCCTCGGCGTCGGGGCTGGGGAAGGACACGAGCGTGGTGTCGCCGCGCGGAGCCGGCTCGCGCCCGAGCTCCGCGAGCTGCTCGGCGAGGCGCTGTGCGAGCGAGCGGGCCCGCTCGTGCACCGCGGACCAGCCGGCGGACTCGAGCAGCTCGGCCGCGGCCAGCGCGCACGCGACGCTCTCGGCGTTCAGCGACAGCGCGTCGAGGCTGCGCGCGTCGTCGTGCAGCACGGCATCGAGCCCCGCGTTGGGGTTCTCGAGGTTCGCGTAGCCGCGGCGCGCGATCGCAAGGCGCCCGCGCAGCGCGGGGCTCACGTAGAGCATTCCCGTGCCGTCGGGGCCACACATCCACTTCTGTCCCGCGCCCGCATACGCATCGCAGCCGAGCGCGTTCACATCAACCTCGACCGCTCCCACGCCCTGCGCGCCGTCGAGCAGCACCGGAACGTCGAGGTCTGCGAGCTCGCGCGGCGCGAGCGAGCCGCTCACCCAACCGACGTGCGAGCAGGCCACCAGACGTGTGCGCGGGCCGACCGCCTCGGCGACCTCGGCGAGCGGCACTTCGCGGACATGCACGCCGCGCAGCTTGCGCGCCGCGCCGAGCGCGCCCAGCAGCCCCGGGTGCTCCTCGTCGCTGGTCACGATCTCATCGCCCGCCGCGAGCTCCAGGCCGGCGATCGTTTGCGCCATCCCTTCCGTGGTGCAGGTGCTCAGCGCGACATCGCGCGGCTCGCAGCCGAGCGCGCGAGCGTACGAGCGGCGCAGCGCGCCACAGAGCTCGCCGCGACGCTCGAAGTGTGCACCCGCGCGGCCTTCGTCGCGCTCGCGCCGAAGCTCCTCGACGGCCGCCTGGACCGCCCGCGCGGGAAGCGGCCCGTCGGTGCCCGCGTTGAGATACGCGCGCCGCTCCAGGACCGGAAACTCGCCTCGCAGCGCGGTCACGCTCACAAATGGCGAGAATACATTCATGGCCAGCGTCAACCAGGAGGTTCCGCTGTGGGCGCCCTCGGCCGAGGCGGCGCAGCGCACCGAGATGGCGCGCTTCATGCGCTTTGCAGGCGAACGTCGCGGCGAGGCGTTCGCGAGCTACGCCGAGCTGTGGCGCTGGTCGGTCGAGCGACCTCGAGGACTTCTGGGCCGCGATCTGGGAGTTCTGCGGGGTCCGCTCCTCGCGCCCGTATGAGCGCGTGCTCAGCTCGCACGCGATGCCCGGCGCGCGCTGGTTCGAGGGCGCCGAGCTCAACTACGCCGAGAACCTGCTCGCGGGTCGCGACCCGGCTGCAGTGGCGGTGCTGCACAGCTCGGAGCTGCGAGAACTCCAGGAGCTCAGCTGGGGAACGCTGAGCGAGCAGGTGGCTGCGGTCGCGGGCGGCCTGCGCGCGCTCGGGGTCGCACGCGGCGACCGCGTGGTGGCCTACATGCCCAACATCCCCGAGACGCTCATCGCGTTTCTCGCCACCGCGAGCATCGGCGCGATCTGGTCGAGCGCGGCGCCGGAGTTCGGCGCGCGCAGCGTGGTCGACCGCTTCGCGCAGATCGAGCCGAAGGTGCTGCTCGCGGTCGACGGCTACCGCCACGGCGGCAAGGACTTCGATCGCTCCGAGGCGGCCGCGAGCATCCTCGCCGAGCTGCCGACGGTCGAGCACGCGGTCACGCTTCGCTATCTGCATCCGAGCTCGCGCCCCTGACGCGCGCGCGGCGCCGCGCCTGACGCTCGAGCTGCCGGCGCCGCGCCCCGCAGGATCGGGTGGAACGAGCTGGTTGGCCTCGGCGAGGGCGCGGCGCTGAGCTTCGAGCAGGTGCCGTTCTCGCACCCGCTGTGGGTGCTCTACTCCTCGGGCACCACGGGGTTGCCCAAGGCGATCGTGCAGGGGCACGGAGGCATCCTCTTGGAGCAGCTGAAGAAGCGTCTGCATCTGGACCTGCGCGCCGGCGACCGCATGTTCTGGTTCACCACGACGGGCTGGATGATGTGGAACTTCCTCGTCGGCTGCCTGCTCAGCGAGGCGGCGATCGTGCTCTACGACGGCAGCCCCGCGCAGCCCGATCTCGGCGCGCTGTGGTCGCTTGCGCAGCGCGCCCGCATGACGTGCCTGGGCGCGAGCGCGGGCTGGCTCGCGAGCTGCGAGAAGGCCGGCCTTGAGCCCGGCCGCGACTACGACCTGAGCGCGCTGCGCGCGATCGGCTCCACCGGCTCACCGCTCGCGCCGGAGAGCTTCCGCTGGGTCTACGAGCACGTCAGGGACGACATCTGGCTGTTCTCGACGAGCGGCGGCACGGACGTGTGCACCGCCTTCGTGGCCGGCAACCCGCTCCTGCCGGTGTACGAGGGCGAGCTGCAATGCCGCGCGTTGGGCTGCGCGGTGGCGGCGTGGGATGAGCAGGGCAACAGCCTGCTCGACGAGGTCGGCGAGCTCGTGATCACCGAGCCGATGCCCTCGATGCCGCTGTTCCTGTGGGGTGATGAGTCCGGCGAGCGCCTGCGCGACAGCTACTTCGCGATGTACCCGGGCATCTGGCGCCACGGCGACTGGATCCGCATCACGCCGCGCGGCGGCGCGGTGATCTACGGCCGCTCGGACTCCACGATCAACCGCCAGGGCGTGCGCATGGGCACGAGCGAGATCTACCGTGCGGCCGGCTCGGTCGAGGAGGTGCTCGAGGCGCTCGTGGTGGACGTGCCCCGCGAGGGCGGCGAGCTGTGGATGGTGCTGTTCGTGGTGCTGCGCGAGGGCGTGAAGCTCGACGATGAGCTGAAGGCGCAGATCAAGCGGCGCATTCGCGAGGACTGCTCGCCGCGGCACGTGCCGAACGACGTGCTGCAGATCGAGCAGGTGCCACGCACGCTCTCGGGCAAGGTGCTCGAGGTTCCCGTCAAGCGCATCCTGATGGGCGCCGCCCCGGGCGAGGTGGCAAGCCGCGAGTCGCTCGCGGACCCCGCCGCGCTCGACTACTTCATCGAGCTCGCGGGCACGCTGCGGGCGTCATAGCCCCAGCGAGCGGCCCACGATCTCCTTCATGATCTCGTTGGCGCCGCCGTAGATGCGCGTCACGCGCGCGTCGGCCCAGGCGCGCGCGATCGGGTACTCGAGCATGTAGCCGTAGCCGCCGTGCAGCTGCAGGCAGCTGTCGACCACGCGTCCCTGCAGCTCGGTGCACCACCACTTGGCCATCGCGGCGTCCTCGGCGGAGAGCTCGCCGTCGCCGAGCGCGAGCACGCAGCGGTCGATGAACGAGCGCGCGATCTCGACTTCGGTGCGCGCCTCGGCGAGCTTGAAGCGCGAGTTCTGAAAAGACCCGATCGGCTGGCCGAAGGCGCGCCGCTCGCGCACGTACTCGAGTGTCCAGCCGAGCGCAGCTTCGGCGGCGGCGACGGCGGACACGGCGATCGACAGGCGCTCCTGGGGGAGGTTGCCGACGAGGTAGCTGAAGCCCTCGCCCTCCTCGCCGAGCAGGTTCGAGGCGGGCACGCGCACCCCGGAGAACGACAGCTCCGCGGTGTCCTGGGCGTGCTGGCCGAGCTTCTCGAGTTTGCGCGAGCGCTCGAAGCCCTCCATCCCGCGCTCGATCACCATCAGGCTGATCCCGCGGTGGTCTCTCTGAGGCCCGCCCACCCTGGTCTTCGCCGCGACGATCACCAGATCGGCGTTGATGCCGTTGGTGATGAACGTCTTGGCGCCGTCGAGCACGTAGTCGGAGCCGTCGCGCAGCGCGCGCGTGGTCATCGAGGCGAGGTCGGAGCCGATCCCCGGCTCGGTCATAGCGAGAGCGGTGATGAGCTCGCCCGAGACGATCCCTGCAAGCCACCGGTCGCGCTGCTCGGCGCTGCAGTAGCGCATGAAGTAGGGCAGGCAGATGTCGTTGTGAAGCGTGATGCCGAGCCCGAACGAGCCGACGCCGGCGTGCTGGCACTCCTCGCTTATGACCACGTTGAAGCGAAAGTCATCGACCCCCGCGCCGCCGTGGCTCTCGGGCACCGACATGGCGAGAAAGCCGCCGGCGCCGGCGCGTGCGAACACCTCGCGCGGGACGATGCCCTCGCGCTCCCATTGCCCGTAGCGACCCTCCTCGCCGATCACCTCGCGCGCCAGGAACGTGCGGAAGCTCTCGCGGAAGTCCTCGTGCTCGGCTTCGAACAACGTGCGCTTCATCGCGGGGCAGACCCTAGCGCCGCCAGAGCCGCGTTCGCCGCCCGCCTCAGAACGGCTCGCCGATCACCGCGACGCGACCGGGCGGCCAGTCGGCGTCCGGGCGCAGCGGCTTCCACATCGCGTGCATGGGCATCTCGATGACCCCGTCGGGCTGGCCCGCCGTGACAGGCCCCTGGATCTCAATGAAGCCGAACTTGCGGTACAGCGCGAGCTTGTCGGCATCGCAGAAGAGCATCGCCCGCTCGGCGAGCTCGCTCGCGCGGGCGAGCGCATGCTCGACGATCGCCCGGCCGAGACCCTGCCCGCGGGCGTCACGCGTCACGATCACGCTGCCCAGGCCGGCGACCGTGAGCGTCTGCGAGCCCACGCGCACGTCGGCCGCCACCAGCCCCGCCAGCGCAAGCAGACGGCCGTCGTCCGAGCGCAGTCCGAGGTTCAGCGTCTTATCGCGCCAGCTGAGCCCCGTGCCGATCTCGCCGAACGGCTGCAGCTCGCCGGCGAGGACCTCCGACCAGAAGCTTTCGCCTTTGTTCAGCTCGACGAGACGCATGCCGAACGGATCATCGCGCAAGCTCGGGCAGGAGTGCGAGCCTCGGGCGTCGAACAGAAGGCGCGGAAATGAAGCGCTCCGCCGAGAACACCACCGAGCGCCCGGCCAACGGGACAAGCGAGCACCAGAGCCTGTCGAAGTACATCCAGGCGCGCTTCGACGAATGCTCGCGCTCGCAGAAGGATGTGGCGCAATACATCGTCGACCACCTCGACGAGGCGGCGTTCCAGACCGCCGAGGAGCTCGCCCGCCGCGCCAACACGTCGAGCTCGACCGTGGTGCGCTTCTCGCAGGCGCTCGGCTTCGAGGGCTTCCCCGAGCTGCAGGCGGCCGCGCGCGAGGAATACCGCCGCGTGCACGCAACCGCGCCCACGAACGGCGCGAGCACGAGCAGCACGCCGCTGTTCTCACTCGACCAGAACGAGTTCGAGTCGGCGCTCGCGGCGGATCATCTCAACGTCGAGGACACCGCGCGCAAGGTTTCGCGCGACTCTGTCGACGCGCTCATCCAGGCGATCGCCGACGCCGAGAAGGTGCTCGTGGCGGGAACCGACCAGATGGCGTTCTTCGCGAGCTACCTGCGCCATCTGCTGATGCTGCTCGACCTGCGCGTGGATGTCGTGGCCAGCCCCTCGCAGGAGGCGCTCAGCCGCCTCGGGCGGATCGACTCATCGACCCTTCTCATCGGCCTCTCCGCAGGTCGCCCACACCCGCTGGTGGTGCGCGCGATGAAGCTCGCGCGCCACCGCGAAGCGCGCACCGCGGCGATCACCGACGCGACCCTCTCGGAGGTCGCGAAGCTCGCGCAGATCAAGGTCTACTACTCATCCAACAGCCCCGCGTATGTGCGCTCGCACGTCGCGCTGCTGAGCATCATCCAGGCGCTTGCCTACGGCGTCTACGCGAAGGACACCGCGCAGTACGACGACCGCATCCGGGCGTTTCGGCTGAAGTAGCGCTCACCGCGGTGCACGCGCCGACCGGTGTTCAATCGATGAGATGATGAGGGCATGGCAGGCGCGGCAGACGACCAGGGCGCAGGCGATCGGCCAACGTCGGACCCCAGGGCGAAGCTGATGCAGGAAGTGGCCGCGGAGATGGACGCCATCGAAACGGAGTTCGGCGACGACTATCAGATCGGTCGCGTGATCACGATCGTCGAGGTTCTGCGCTCCGACGGAAACGTCGGCCTGCGCGTTCGCGCCGGGCAGTACCCGTGGGTGACGCTCGGGATGCTGCGCGCGGCCGAGAAAATCGTGGAGGGGCAGATCGGGGCCTGAGGGCGCGGTGGCGGCGCACGTGTCCTTCCTCGTGAGGCCACAAAGAGCGGCGCCCGCGAGTGCACCGGCCACGGTGCTGTGAGCGCCGGGCGCCCACGGAGCGTGTCAGACTAGGACCATGCGCGACGAGGCCACCTTCCGTGTCAAGAGCGGGCTCGCGGAGATGCTCAAGGGCGGTGTGATCATGGACGTGGTCACACCCGAGCAGGCGCGCACCGCCGAGGAGGCCGGCGCGGCCGCGGTGATGGCACTCGAACGCGTCCCCGCCGACATCCGCCGCGACGGCGGGGTCGCGCGCATGTCAGACCCCGAGATGATCGCGGGCATCCAGGAGGCGGTCAGCATTCCAGTGATGGCCAAGGCGCGCATCGGGCACTTCGTCGAGGCGCAGGTGCTGGAGGCGCTCGACGTGGATTACGTGGACGAGTCCGAGGTGCTCACGCCGGCGGATGAGAGCAACCACATCGACAAGTGGCAGTTCAAGGTTCCGTTCGTGTGCGGAGCCACCAACCTCGGCGAGGCGCTGCGGCGCATCGGCGAGGGCGCCGCGATGATTCGCTCCAAGGGCGAGGCCGGCACCGGCGACATCGTCGAGGCGGTGCGCCACATGCGCCGCATCACAGGAGAAATCCGCCGCCTCGGCATGCTCGCCCCGGAGGAGCTGCCGAGCGCCGCCAAGGACATCGCCGCTCCGCTCGAGCTCGTGCAGGGCGTGGCCGGAGACGGCCGTCTGCCGGTCGTGCTGTTCTGCGCCGGCGGCATCGCCACGCCCGCGGACGCCGCGCTGATGATGTCGCTCGGCGCCGAAGGAGTATTCGTGGGCTCGGGCATCTTCAAGGCCGAGGACCCGCCCACGCGAGCGCGAGCGATCGTCGAGGCGACCACGCACTGGCAGGACCCCGAGCGCATCGCCGCCGCCTCGCGCGGTCTCGGCGGGGCGATGGAGAGCCTCGAGTCCTCAAAGCTCGAGGACGAGCAGCTCCTGGCTTCCAGAGGTTGGTAGCCAGCCGCACGATGACCTTCGCGGGGCGGCGTGCTCGGTCGCTTGCCCACGAAGCTCCATGAATCCGCCGCTCATAGGCGTGCTCGCGCTGCAGGGCGGGTTCGAGGCACACGAAAGGATGCTCCGGCGGCTCGGCGCGCGCACGCGGCAGGTGCGCGTGCGCGATGAGCTCGACGGCCTCGACGGGCTCGTGCTGCCCGGCGGCGAGTCGACCACGATGATGCTGGGCATCGCGCGCGAGGGGCTCGCCGAACCGCTGCGCGAGCTCGCGGCGGGCTCGCTGCCGATGCTCGGCTCGTGCGCCGGGCTGATCCTGCTCGACCGCGAGCATCTCGGGATGATGGACATGCTCGCCGAGCGCAACGCGTTCGGACGCCAGACGCGCAGCTTCGAGGCGGACGTGGCGCTCGAGGGCATCGACGGGCCGCCGCTGCGCGGCATCTTCATCCGCGCGCCATGGATCGCCGATCACGGCGAGAGCGTGCGCATCATCGGCGTCCTCGACGGCCACGCGGTGGCGGCGCGCCAGGACGCCATCCTGGCGGTCTCGTTTCATTCCGAGCTCTCCGGCGATGACCGCGTGCACCGCCTGTTCCTCGAGAGCGTGGAGCGGGGCCGCAGCAGCGCCGCCGCACCCTCTCGGGCACCCGCGTGCGAGGCGTAAGCTCTGCCGGGTATCTGCAGGCAGACTGGGGCGTGTGCTGTGGTGAGGATCGGAATCGCGGTGCGTGGGCCGGCGGCGGCGGTGTGCGTCGCCTGCGTGTGTCTGGCGGGTCTCACCGGCGCGGCGGCGCTCGCGAGCACCACCTACACGGGCACGCTGACCCAGCAGGTCACTGTGGGGCAGCGTGCCACGAGGACGATCACATCCACGTTCAGCCTCCTCGTGGGGCACAAGCGGGTCGAAAAGCTCACCTACAAGGCGTACTTCGTGTGCACCGTCGAAAAGATGAGCTCGCTCGTAGAACAACCCACGTTCATCGCACGCCAGGTGCAAGGGGCCGAAGGTCCGCCGCGGCGCCTTCAAGGGCAGCATCACCCTGAGCAAGACGAGCTCCGACATGATCGCCGTCGAAGGCAAGATCTCCGGCAAACACCTGACCGGCTCGCTGAAGCAGACCTACATCCAGCACAGCGACGGCGCGACCTGCACGACGGGCCCGATGACCTTCAGCACCTGAGCCGCGCCGCGATAGCCGCGATACTGGCAGCGCATGCTGATCTCGATCGCCGCCGACGAGCTCACCGGCGTGGCGGGCGCGCTCGCCGCGGAACTCGAGCGTCGCGGCCACCGCACGCTCGCCCACGGCGCCCTGCGCGAGGGTGAGCGAAAGGACTGGGCGTGGGCCTCCGAGGCGGCCGCGCGCGACGTCGCCGAGGGGCGCGCCGAGCAGGGCATCGTCTGCTGCTGGACCGGCACCGGCGCGTCGATCGCCGCCAACAAGGTCGCGGGCGTGCGCGCCGCGCTGTGCCTCGACGCGGCCACGGCGGCGGGTGCGCGCCGCTGGAACGACGCCAACGTGCTCGCGCTCAGCCTGCGCGCGACCTCTGCCGCGGAGCTGTCGGAGATCCTCGATGCGTGGCTCGCCGAAGACGCGAGCGGGGAGGATGAGGATCGCGCCAACGTCGCGCACCTGGACGAGATCGAGCAGGCCGGGGGCTAGGTGGCCGCGCGGAAGCGCACCACGCCGTCGCGCTCCTCTTCGCTGACGGCCTTCTCATCGAGCAGCAGGTCAACATGCCCGAGCACCTCCGAAAGCGTGAGGTAGGCCTGCGTGACCGCCACGTTGCCCCACAGCTCCTGAGCGATCTCGTGCGCGGTGCGCGGCTCGGAGGCGATCAGCTTGCGGATGCGCTCGGCGCGGCGGCGGTGCATACGAAAGCGCTCGTCGATCAGCAATACGTGGTCGGTGATCGGCCTGCCGTGGCCCGAGAGCACGAGCGAGAGCTCCATCTCGCGCGTCTTGCGCAGCGAGTCGATGTAGGTCACGAGGGCCTTCGGGCGCGGCCCCATGTACTCGCCGTGAACGCCGAGCGGCTTTGACAGCAGCGGGTTCGAGGATATGTGCTCGATCAGATGGTCGGCCGCGAGCATCATCTTGCGCTGCTCGTCCACGAACACCGTGTCCGACGGGCTGTGCCCCGGGCGGTGCAGCACGCGCAGCGTGCGGTCGCGCAGCTGCAGCTGCGCGCCGTCGGCGAGCGGGCGTGTGACTTCCACCGCCGCGCCCCAGGCGCGAAAGCTCGCCGACACCGCTCGCAGCGCCGTCACGATTTCCGCTGGTATGCCGTGGCGCAGCATCGTGTGCTCGGCAAACAGGTCGTCGAACTCGGCTTCCTGGCCGAAGTGCGCGAGCAGCGGCGCGAGCTGCTCGAGCGCTGCCACCTGCGCGCCCGAGCGGCGCGCGAGGATTGGAGCGAGGCCGAAGTGGTCGATGTGCTGGTGGGTGACGATCAGCAGTTCGAGGTCCTCGACCGCGTGCCCGTGCGCCGCGAGCGCCTGCTCGAGCTCGTCGAGCGCCTTGGCCGAGTTCGGACCCGAGTCGACCAGCGTGAGCGGTTCGTCCTCGATCAGGTACGCGTTCACGCGTCCCACCATGAAGGGCGTCGGGATGGCCAGCCGGTGGATCCCCGCGGCGGCCGCCTCGCGCAGCGCCTGCTCCGCCGCCCGCTCGGCGTCGGCCGCAGCGGGATCGGCACTCATGAGCGGATGAGCGCCAGCACCTCGTCGCGGCGGCGTTCCATGTCCTCGTGCGAGATCAACGACTCCAGGCACAGTCGCAGCAGCGGCTCGGTGTTGGACGCGCGCACGTTGAAGTGCCAGTCCTCGTAGTCGATCGAGATCCCGTCCAGGCGTTTGATGCGCGCGTCCGAGTAGCGCTGCGCGATCTCCTCCATCTTCGCCTGCTGGTCGGCCACCTCGGAGTTGATCTCGCCCGAGATGAAGTACCTGCTGTGGTAGGGCTCGAGCAGCTGCGAGAGGCTCTTCGGCTGGCGTGAGAGCAGCTCGAGCATCAGCAGCGCCGGGATCGAGCCCGAGTCCGCGCAGTAGAAGTCGCGGAAGTAGTAGTGGCCCGAGACCTCACCACCGAAGAGCGAGCCCTCCTTGCGCATGCGCGTCTTGAAGAACGCGTGGCCCACGCGGTTCACAAACGCCTTTCCGCCGGCGCGCGCGACCGTGTCGGGCACCGCGCGCGACGCGCGCACGTCATACAGGATCGCCTCGCCGGGGCTCTTGCGCAGCAGCTGCTCGGCGAGCAGCGCGGTGAGGAAGTCGCCGTCCACGAACGCGCCGGTGTCGTCGATGAAGAAGCAGCGATCCGCGTCGCCGTCCCATGCGATGCCCAGATCCGCACCCTCCGAGCGCACGCGCTCGATGATGAAGGTGCGGTTCTCCTCGAGCAGCGGGTTCGGTTCGTGGTCGGGGAAGTGCCCGTCGGGAACCCAGTAGGTCTCGATCGGGTCGAGGCCGAGATCCTCCAGCAGCGGACCGACCATCGGCCCCGCCATGCCGTTGCCGCCGTCCACCACCACCTTCAGCGGACGATCTCTGGAGCGGATCAGTTCGCGGTCCACGAAGCGCATCGCCGCCTCGCGAAAGCCGTCTGCCACCTCGACGCTCTGCGCCGAGCCGCGCGGGATCGCTGCGCGCTCGCCCGTGTCGCCCTCTTCGACCGCGCGGCGGATGTCCTGGATGCCGCTGTCGCCCGACAGCGCGATCGCGCCCTCGCGCACGAGCTTCGCGCCCGTGTAGGTCTTCGGGTTGTGCGACGCGGTGCACATCAGGCCGCCGTCGAGCTCGCGCGAGCCGACGAGGTAGTAGAGCATCTCGGTCGCCACCTGGCCCGCGTCGAGCACGTTCGCGCCCTCCTCCAGAAGGCCCTCGCGGTAGCGCGCCGAGAGCTCCGGCGCGCTCAGCCGCATGTCGTGGCCGAGACCCACGCGCAGCTGCGAGACGTCCTTGCCCTCGAGCCGCGCGAGCACGCGCGCGAACGCGCGGCCGATGCGTTCGGCGAGGTCGCCGTCGATCTGCTCGCCGTAGATGCCACGGATGTCATAGGCCTTGAAGATCTCGGGGGACACAGCCACGCTCATACCGCGCGCATCCTATTGCGCGCCTGCTTCGTAGACTGCGCTGCATGTCCGGGCACTCGAAGTGGGCGAGCATCAAGCACAAGAAGGCGGTCGTCGACTCGCGCAGGGGCGCACAGTTCTCAAAGCTCACGCGCGCGATCACCGTTGCGGCGCGCGAAGGCGGCGGCGACCCCGACGGCAACGCGGCGCTCGAGAACGCGGTGCGCAAGGCCAAGGAAGCGTCGATGCCGAAGGAGAACATCGAACGCGCGATCGCCAAGGGCAGCGGCGAAGGCGGCGAGGCCGACGCGATCGAGAACGTGCTCTATGAGGGCTACGGCCCCGGGGGCGTCGCGATCCTGGTGGAGGCGCTGACCGAGAACCGCAACCGCACCGGCGCCGAGATCAGGCACATCTTCACCAAGAACGGCGGCAGCCTCGGCGAGCCCGGGTCCGTCGCCTACCTGTTCGAGAAGAAGGGCACGATCGTGATCGACTCCTCGCGCTACTCCGAAGACGACCTGCTCGTCGCCGTGGAAGCGGGCGCCGAGGACCTCATCACCGACGAGGGCGTCTTCGAGGTGATCGCCGAGCCCGCCGAGTTCACGGCCGTGCGTCACGCGCTCGAAGAGGCCGGCGTCGAGCTCGAGAGCGCAGACATGACCTACCGGCCCACCAGCCTCGTGCCCGTAGAGGAGGCGCAGGCGGCCCGCCTCATGAGCCTCATCGAGAAGCTCGAAGACAACGACGACGTGGGCGCGGTGCACGCCAACTTCGACGTGTCCGCCGAGGTGCTCGAGCGGGTCGCCGGCTAGGACGCGTCGCCCGCGCGCGGCTCGGTCCCGGGCGCCGCGAGCCTGCGCGCCCGGAACAGCGGCACCGGCTCGCGCACCCCGTGCAGGCGCCGTTCGCCCGCGTAAGACCAGCGGTAGGCCTCGAGTGCGGCCTCGTGCAGCTCGCGCTCGACCAGCAGGCTGCCCGGCCGCGCGATCGAGGTGATGCGGCTGGCAAGGTTCACCGGACGCCCGAACCAGTCACCCGCGCGCGGCAGCGCGATGCCGAGCGCAGCGCCGGCGCGCAGCTGCGGAAAGTCCTCGCCCTCGAGGTCGGCAGCGTCGAGCAGGCCGAGGGCGACCGCAACCAGCGGCTCGGGCTCGGGCGAGGCGAGCATTGCAGCGTCTCCGATCGTCTTCACGAGCCTCACCGGCGGTTCGACGACCTCGCTGGCGAGCACGTCCAGGCGGGCCGCGAGGTTCGAGAGCTCGTCAGGAGGCACTTCCTCGCCGAGGCGCGTGAAGCCCACCAGGTCGGCGAAGCACACGCCGACCTGGCGCGAGCCGGGTAGCTGCCCGCCGCTGCGCTCAAGCGCGCTGATCACCTCGGTCTGGGTCGACTGACGCAGGTGAAGCAGGAGCATGTTGCTCAGCATCGGCTCGAGCAGCGGGTACAGCTGGGACACCGCGTGGGCATAGTTGCGTGCCAGCTCGCCCTCGCTCATGCCCGCCTTCAGCACGAAGCGCAACGGCACCGCGCGCAGCGTCTCGGCGGCCTGCGCGAGCCCGCGGCTGAGCACGCGCACGAGCGTCAGGATCTCCTCGTCGGAGACGCCCGCCTGGCGCGAGATCGCGATCATGCGCGCCGACTCGAGCTCCGCGTCAGTGTAGATCGCCTCGTCGGGGTCGGGAATCGGCATCCCCATCGCCCGGCGCACCTTCACCAGGAACGCCTCCTCCACGCCCGCCAGCCGCGCGACTTCGGCGCTCGTGTAGCGCCGTGTGCCCACGATCACGCGATCCGCGGGCAGGAACATCACGCTTCCCGTGGCGGTCGTGCGGCGCAGTTCGGCGAGTGGCACGCCTTCTGCGCTCAGCTCGCGCAGCAGCGCAAGCCGCTCGGTGCGTTGCTCGCCCTCGAGGCCGTCGAGCAGGCCTTCCGCCTCGAAATCGATTCGCTCCTCGGCCATCGCAGCCGCAGCGTACGGCAGGCAGGCGTCCGAGGCGCGGCGCAGAATCACTGTCCGTGATCGTCCTCGGCATCGACCCGGGCCTGACCAGCACCGGCTACGGCGTGGTCGCGAGCCGCGACGCCAAGCTCGTTGCGCTCGACGGCGGCGTGCTGCGCACCGCCGCACACGACCCGCCCGAGCGACGGCTCGCACAGATACACGACGCTCTCGATGCGCTGCTCGCGGAGCACGAGCCCGATGCGGTGGCTCTCGAGGAGCTCTACTTCGGGGCAAACGTTCGCACCGCCTTCGCGGTCGGCCAGGCGCGCGGCGTCGCGATGCTCGCGGCCGGTCGCCGTGGGATCCCGTGCAGGGGCTACACCCCGCAGCAGGTCAAGAGCGCCGTCTGCGGCAGCGGCCGCGCGGCCAAGGAGCAGGTCGCCCACATGGTCAAGGCGCTGCTCGGCCTGCCGGCGGAGCGGCTCTCCGATCACGCCACCGACGCTCTCGCCGTCGCCATCTGCCACGCCAACTGCGCGCCGCTCGCGCGCGCGCTGGTCGAGGTGCGGGCTTGATCGCGCTGTTGCGCGGGGAGGTCGCGGTGCGCCGAGCCGATCACGTGCTCGTCCTGTGCGGCGCGGTCGGCTACCGCGCGCTGGTCTCGGCGCAGACGCTGCGCCAGGTCCCGGCGGTCGGGGCCGAGGTGACGCTGCACACCCACCTGATCGTGCGCGAGGACGCGCTCACGCTGTACGGGTTTCACTCCGAGGCCGAGCGCGAGCTGTTCCTGATGCTGCTTGCCGTGCAGGCGGTCGGGCCGAAGGTCGCGCTCGCGGTGCTCTCCGCGGGACCGGTGAGCGAGCTGATCGCCGCGATCGCCGCGGGCAACGCGGCGCGCTTTCAGACCGTGCCGGGGATCGGCAAGCGCACGGCCGAGCGGATCATCGTCGAGCTGCGCGAGAAGGTCGCCGGCCAGGGCGAACCGGGCGAGCACGCGCGCACTCCGATCGTGGCGCGACGGGGTGAGGGCGAGCCGCCGCGCATGCTCGCCCGCGAGGGCCTGCTCGAGCTCGGCTACGCGCCGGCGGAAGCCGAGGAGCTGCTCTGCGGGGCCGAGGGCGATAGCGCCGAGGAGCTGATCTCGGCGGCGCTTCGTCTGGCCAGGAGCGGGTCATGAACGACACCGCGGAGCGCATCCAGACGCCGTATCTGCTCGCCGAGGACGAGCTAGACCGCTCGCTTCGCCCGCGCACGCTCGATGAGTTTGTCGGCCAGCAGACGCTGCGCGAGCAACTCGCGGTGGCGATCGAGGCGTGCAGCGCGCGCGGCGAGGCGCTCGACCACCTGCTGCTCGCCGGCCCGCCCGGACTCGGCAAGACGTCGCTCGCGCAGATCGTCGCGGCGGCGCTCGAAGTGCCGTTCGTGGCCACCGCCGGCCCCGCGCTGGAGCGAAAGGGAGACGTCGCCGCTTTCCTGACCGCTCTCGAGCCGCGCAGCGTCTTCTTCGTGGATGAGATCCACAGGCTCCCGCGAACGCTCGAGGAGACGTTCTACCCGGCGATGGAGGATCGGCGCCTGCCGATCACGGTGGGACAGGGAGCAGGTGCGCGGGTGGTCACCCTGGAGCTGCCGCCGTTCACGCTCATCGGCGCAACCACGCGTACCGGCCTGTTGACCACGCCGCTGCGCGACCGCTTCGGAATTCAGGCACGCCTCGAGCCCTACAGCCCGGCTGAGCTCGCGGTGATCGTGCACCGGTCGGCCGGGATCCTTCAGATCGAGCTCGAGCGCAGCGGGGCCGAGGCGATCGCCAGGCGCAGCCGCGGCACCCCGAGGGTGGCCAACCGCCTGCTCAAGCGCGTGCGCGACTTCGCCGAGGTGCGCATGGAGGGAGTCGTCACCGAGCGCGCCGCCGAGGCGGCGTTGGAGATGCTGGAGGTCGACGAGCGCGGGCTCGACCGCCTCGACCGCGAGATCCTGCGGGCGATCTGCAGCAAGTTCTCGGGCGGGCCGGTCGGCCTCTCGACGCTCGCGGTGGCGGTCGGCGAGGAGCAGGACACGCTCGAGGACGTGTACGAGCCGTATCTGCTGCAGGAGGGCCTGATCAAGCGCACCCCGCGCGGGCGTATGGCCACGCCAGCCGCGTTCGCGCACCTCGGGCTGGAGAGGAGCGAGGCAGCCGAGAGCTCCCTGTTCTGAGCTCGCGCGAGCCCGCGCGGCGGCCCGGCGCGGCTGCCGGTGGCCAGCCACGCGTGGCTTTCGTAGTCTGTGTGAGGCCATGGCCCATCCGTTCATCTGTCCCAACTGCGGGCACCGCACCAGCGAGCTCGATCGCAACCTCGGGTTCACGCGCCAGCGCAAGGGCTGCAGCAAGTGTGGCTTCGCCTTCCTGTTCGAACTGCTCGACGACTACTTCCCGGCGCCCGACGCCGCGTTCTTCGTGTGCGACGGCGAGGCCCGTGTCGTCGGCTGCGGCAAGAACTCCTTCGCGTTCACGGGGCTGGAGGAGGAGGACGTGATCGGGCAGCCCGTCGAGCAGGTGCTCGGTCTGCGTTTCGCCAACGGCGATGACCCGGTCGCAAAGGTGCTCGAGTGGGGTGTGCGGGCGCTAGAGGTGCCCGTCCAGGTCTCCGGCGAACGCGATATTGCCGCCACCGCGAAGGCCGACTTGTTTCCCGCCTACGACGGCGACGGCGGACTGCTGCTCGTGCTCACCCCCGACAAGTAGTCTGAACCGGCATGTCAGACCGCCGCCGCAACGCGCTCATCCTGCTCCTGGTCGCCGGGCTCGCCGCAGCATCGCTCGCGGTCATCGCCACCAAGCCGACGCGCCTCGGCCTGGACCTGAAGGGCGGCGTCCAGCTCACCTACCAGGCCAAGCCGACCGCCCAGTCCAAGGTGGACTCCGAATCGCTCGAACGGTCGATCAACATCATGCGCAACCGCGTCGACAAGATCGGCGTGGCGCAGCCCGAAATCCAGCGCTCGGGCGAAAACGAAATCCTCGTGGACCTTCCCGACGTGTCAAACGAGGCGCGCGCGCAGGCGGAGGTCGGCAAGACAGCCCAGCTGTTCTTCTATGACTGGGAGCCCAACGTGATCGGTCCGACCGGCAAGCCGGCGCCGACCGAAGGCACGGTCACAGGCGACCAGACCACCGCCGGCGCCGGCGGCGTGACCGCGGGGCTGCCCGAGTACAAGGCGGTGCTGCGCGCGGCACTGCGCCCGCCGATCCTGCACAAGAACTCGACCACCTGGAAGCCGGGCTGCACGGCCGCGCAGGTCGGCAACTGCATCTACGGGAGCTGGTACCTGCTCGACACCGCGCACGAAAAGGTGCTGCGAGGCCCCGAGGAAATCGAAAAGAACCTCTACGCCGACGGCTACAAACCGCCGCCCGGAGCCAAGACGAAGGTGGTCCGCGTGAACCCGGGCACGGTGCTCGTGCAGGCGCACGCGGTCGAAAGCGGCAGCGGCAAGGTGACCAACCGCTCGCCCAACAGCTGGTACGTGCTCAACGACGAACCGGTACTCAACGGCTCGGACATCACGCACCCCCAACAGGGCTTCGACGAAGGCACCGGCGGCAACGGCCAGCCCAACGTCAACTTCGGCTTCAGCGGGCATGGAAAGAAAGTCTTCGAAGACGTCACCAAGAAGATCGCCCATCGCGGCCAGGAAGCACAGCTTCCAGGGGTCCCGCACGAAAGCACCCTGCAGCACTTCGCGGTCGTGCTCGACGGCCAGCTGATCACGGTGCCCTCGATCGACTACACGCGCTACCCGGAAGGGATCGACGCGTCCAACGGCTCTGAGATCTCCGGTGGCTTCACGATCACGGGCGCGCAGGAACTCGCCGAAGAGCTCCAGTCGGGTGCGCTGCCGCTGAAACTCAACCTGATCTCGACCTCGCAGGTCTCCGCCACGCTCGGCAAACAGGCGCTCAGCCAGGGACTGACGGCGGGCCTCGTCGGCTTCCTCGTGGTGTGCGTGTTCCTACTCCTGTTCTACCGCGTGCTCGGCGCGATCGCGGTCGGCGGCCTCGTGATCTACGGCATCTACTTCTACGGGCTGATCAAGCTCATACCGATCACGATGACGCTGCCGGGGATCGCCGGGCTGATCCTCACGATCGGCGTCGCGGCCGATGCCAATATCGTGATCTTCGAGCGCGTTAAGGAGGAGATACGCGGCGGCAGATCGGTGATCTCGGGGATCGCGACGGGCTACAAGCGCGGCTTCGCGGCGATCATCGACGCCAACGTGGTCACGTTCATGACCGCCTTCATCCTGTTCGCGCTGGCCACCGCCGAAGTCAAGGGGTTCGCCTTCACGCTGGGTATCGGCACGCTCGTGTCGCTCTTCACCGCGGTGCTCGCCACGCGGGCGGCGCTGGGCACGATGGCGCACACGCGCGTGGTGACCCATCCCGCGGCGCTCGGCGCGGAGCGCAGACGGCGCGCGTGGGGAATGGACTTCATGGGCTCCTCCAAGTGGTTCTTCTCCCTGTCGGGCACGATCCTGCTCGTCGGCGCGCTGGCGATCGGCGGCAAGGGGCTGAACTTCGGCATCGACTTCAAGTCCGGCACGCGCATCCAGACCGCGTTCGTGAAGCCCGTCAGCGAGCAGCAGGTGGCCACTGCGATGTCGGCGGCCGGCTACGGCAACGCGACCGTGCAGAAGATCACGAGCAAGAACGTCGGCGGAGCGGGCTTCCAGATCTCGACCAAGACGCTCGCACCGGAAAAGGTCGCGGCGGTCAAGTCGGCGCTCGACTCGAAATTCGAAACGCGCAACTTCTCCAACACCTCGATCGGGCCGACGTTCGGGAAAACGATCGCGCGCAGCGCGATCATCGCGATCATCGCCTCGCTGCTGGTGATCTCGGCGTATATCGCACTGCGTTTCGAGTGGAAGTACGCGGTACCGGTGCTGATCGCGCTGATGCACGACCTGCTCATCACCGCGGGGGTGTACGCGCTGACCGGTCGCGAAGTCACAACCGCGACCGTCGCGGCGCTGCTGACGATCCTCGGCTATTCGCTGTACGACACGATCATCGTGTTCGACCGTGTGCGCGAGAACGTCCCGCGCATGCCGCGCGCCGCCTTCTCGCAGATCGTCAACCGCTCGATGTCAGAGGTGCTCACCAGATCGCTGGCGACGAGCTTCTGCACCCTTCTGCCCGTGCTCTCGCTGCTGCTGCTCGGCGGTGAAACGCTGAAGGACTTCGCCTTTGCGCTGATGGTCGGTATCGCCTCGGGCGCCTACTCGTCGATCTTCATCGCCTCGCCCGTGCTCACCCATTGGAAGGAACGCGAGGGAGCCTTCCGCAGCCGCCGCGAACGCATCATCCGCGAACTCGGAGCGGTGCCCGCGTACGCGACCACAACCACGGGCGCGCCCGAGGACATCGAGCCCGAACAGAAACGCAAGCGCACCCGCCGCGGCAGCCTGATCGCGCCCGAGGAGCCCGGCGCGCAGCTCTCGCGCGACGAGTTCCAGGAACTCGTCCGCGACCTCGACGTCGAGCCCACGCCCGAGCCAGAGCCAGAGCCCGCGCGCAGCGGCGCGCGGCGAACGCGCGCCGAGCGTCGCGCCGCCGCTGCTGCCGCGCCGGCGCCGCCGAGCACGCCCGCCAAGCAGGAGCCGGAGCTCGCGCCGGCCGATCGGGCGGCGCCCGAGCCTGCGCGTGACCCGGCGGCGGACCTCACCCCCGAGGATCTCGTGCTCAAGGACGCGACCAAACGCGAGAAACGGCGCCGCCCGCGCAACAAACGCCACGGGAGAGCGCGCTGATGGGACTGCTCGGCTGGGTGATCATGGGCCTTGCGATCTGGCACTTCACGATCTGGCTGCCCGACCGCTTCTGGGGCGGCATCGTGGGCGCGCTGCTCGGCTCGCTCGTCGGGGCGGTCGTGCTCGGCTTCGCGATCTTCTCCGTGAAGGTCTCCGCATTGCGCGTCCCCGGGGAAAAAGCAACCGACATCGGCGTGGTCCTGTACGCGATTCCGGGCTCGCTGATCGGCATGGCGATCGTGTATCTCGAGGGCATCCGCCGCGAACGCGCGGCCGAGCGCGCTCGCCCCGCCGCCTAGCGGTTCCGTCCCGTGCCGGCCGTAGTGTGGCCGGGGTGCATGAGCACCGACTCGAGATCGCGCCCTGCCCGCCGGCGGCGGTGCGGGAGCTGCGCAGCGAGCTGGGGTGCAGCGGCGCGCTCGCCCAGGTGCTCGTGCGCCGCGGCCTTGGCGATCCCGCTCGCGCCGCGTCGTTTCTGGCCGCAGAGGAGGAGTACCCGGCGACGCGCTTCGCGGGTATCGACGCGGCCGTGGAGCCGATCCTGCGCCATGCTCGTGGCGGCGGGCTGATCACGATCCACGGCGACTACGACGTCGACGGGGTGTGCTCGACCGCTGTCCTGATGCGCGCGCTGCGTGCGCTCGGGGCGAACGTCGACTCCTACCTGCCGGATCGCGCGAGCGACGGCTATGGGTTGAGCGCAGACACGGTGGCGCGCCTCGCGGCCCGCGGCACGCGCCTGCTCGTGACCGCCGACTGCGGCATCACCTCGGCGCGCGAGGTGGCGGGTGCGAGGGAGCTCGGCCTCGAGGTCGTCGTCTCAGACCACCACGCCCCGCCTGCCGACGGGGTGCTGCCGCGCGCGCCGATCGTGCATCCGGCGGTGTGCGGCTATCCGTGCGCTGAGCTGTGCGCCACCGCGGTCGCGCACAAGCTCGCGCAGGCCGTGAGCGAGCGGGCCGGGCGCGAGGGAGGCTTCGATCCGGCGGCGCTCGCGCGGGCGTCCGCGGGCTTGCAGGAGGATCTCGACCTCGTGGCGCTCGCGACGGTGGCGGACGTGGTGCCGCTGCTCGGCGAGAACCGCACGCTCGTCAAACGCGGCCTCGGCGCGCTCGCGCGCACCAGCAAGCCGGGCCTGCGCGCACTGATGGCGGTCTCCGGCGTGGACGGCGCGCACGTGCGCGAGCGCGCGCTGGCCTTCGCGCTCGCGCCGCGGCTGAACGCCGCCGGTCGTCTCTACCGCGCCGACGCGGCGCTCGAGCTACTGATGACAAACGACCCGGCGCGCGCCGGCGAGATCGCGCGCGAGCTCGACGCGGCCAACCGCGAGCGCCGGGATGTCGAGCTAGGAATACGCATCGACGCCGAAGCGCAGATCGCGGCGCTTGGAGAGCGCGGCGCGTACGTGCTCGCGGGCGAGGGCTGGCATGCGGGCGTGATAGGGATCGTCGCCTCGCGCCTGGTTGAGAGCAGCGGGCGCCCGGTCGTGCTCGTGGCGCTCGAGGGTGAGCGCGGACGCGGCTCGGCTCGCAGCATCGAGGCGTTCGACCTGCTCGCGGGGCTGCGCGCGTGCGGCGGACACCTGCTGCGCTTCGGTGGCCACCGCGCCGCTGCGGGGCTCGAGCTCGAGCGCTCACGCCTGGATGGGTTCGCGCAGGCTCTCTCGGCGCACGCCGAGCGCGAGCTCGACGACGAGCGACTCATGCCGGTCGAGCGGGTCGACGCAATCGTGGACGGCGGGGAGCTCGGCATGGAGCTCGCCGAGGAGCTGCAGGCGCTCGCGCCGTTCGGCCACCGCAACCCGCCGGCTTCGCTACTGCTCGAGGATGCGAGGTTCCTCGACATCAGGCCGATGGGCGAAGGCAGGCATGCGCGCTTCACGGTCTGCTCGCGCGGCGCGCGTGCGCGCGCGGTTGCCTTCGGCCAGGGCTCGCGGCTGGGCGTTGAGGAGGACGAGCCGGTCGACGCGACGTTCACGCTCGAGGTGAACGAGTGGGGCGGTGTCAGCGAGCCGCGCCTCGTGCTGCGCCGCGCGCGCCCCGCCGAGGACGATCGCGGCGAGCCTGCGGAGATACAGCCGGAGAGCGAGCTGGTGCTGTTCTCGCTGCCGTGAGGCTCCCGGCTTGGATACTCCCGCACGGTCCCCTAACCTTGATCCATGGCGAGCGTTGAAGACCGCAAAGGCTCACAGGCGACGGCGGCGCCGGTCGTTGTAAAGGACACGCAGGCGCGCCTGAGCCTCGACGCACCCGAGCGCAGGTTGCTCAACGACCTGTTCGCGATCGTCTCCGAGCACGCGGCGGACTCGGCCGACGCGATCGACCGCGACCGTGTCGAAGAGGCGTTCGTGTTCGCCTGCAGCCACCACGCGGCGCAGCGGCGCAAGTCCGGCGAGGACTTCATCGTGCACCCGGTCGGGGTGGCGCGCATCTGCGCGAGCATGCGGCTCGACACCGAGACGCTGTGCGCCGCCCTGCTGCACGACACCGTCGAGGACACCTCGGCCTCGATCGAGGAGGTGCGCGAGCGCTTCGGCGAGGAGATCGCGGCGATCGTCGACGGGGTCACGAAGCTGACCGGAATCACCTTCCAGTCGCGCGACGAGGCGCAGGCGAACAACTACCGCAAGATGATGGTCGCGATGGCCACCGATGTGAGGGTCATCCTGATCAAGCTCGCCGATCGCCTGCACAACATGCGCACGATCGACGCGATGCCCAAGCAGAAGCAGATCGAGAAGGCGCGCGAGACGATCGAGATCTACGCGCCGCTCGCGCACCGGCTCGGCATCCACGCGATCAAGTGGGAGCTCGAGGACCTCGCGTTCGCGACGCTCCACCCACGCAAGTACCAGGAGATCAAGGGGCTCGTCGCACAGCAGCGCGAGGAGCGCGAGCGTTACGTGAGCGAGGCAGGCGAGTATCTGCGAGTCAGAGCTCGGCGACGTCGGCATCGAGGCGCAGATCGCCGGGCGCGCGAAGCACTTCTACTCGATCTACTCGAAGATGACCAAGAAGGGCCGCGAGTTCAACGAGATCTACGACCTCACTGCGATGCGCGTGCTGGTGGACTCGGTCAAGGACTGCTACGGGGCCGTCGGCGTGATCCACTCGCTGTGGAAGCCGCTGCCGGGTCGCTTCAAGGACTTCATCGCGATGCCGAAGTTCAACATGTACCAGTCGCTGCACACGACCGTGATCGGACCGGAGGGGCGGCCGCTGGAGATCCAGATCCGCACGCACGAAATGCACCGCATGGCCGAGTTCGGGGTGGCAGCGCACTGGATGTACAAGCAGGCGGGCGCGGCCCAGGACGAGCGCAGCAGCGGCGACGGCTGGAGCGCGCCGGGCGAGGACGCGAAGCTCAAGTGGCTGCGCTCGATGCTCGACTGGCAGAAGGAGCTCTCGGACCCGAACGAGTTCATGGACACGTTCCGCAACGACCTCTTCGAGGAGGAGGTGTACGTGTTCACACCCAAGGGCGAAGTCAAGTCGCTGGCGGCTGGCGCCACGCCGCTGGACTTCGCCTATGAGGTGCACACCGAGATCGGCCACCGCTGCGTGGGTGCGCGCGTGAACGGGCGCATCGTGCCGCTCCACTACGAGCTGCGCTCGGGCGACATCGTCGAGATCCTCACCGCCAAGCGCGAGCGTGGCCCTTCGCGCGACTGGCTGGCGATCGCCAAGACGACGCGCGCGCGCAACAAGATCAAGGCCTGGTTCAAGGCGGAGACCCGCCAGGACACCGAGCACACCGGGCGCGAGCTGCTGCAGGAGGCGCTGCGCAGGCAGGGTCTGCCCGCGCAGAAGATCACCGGCTCGGCGCTGCTCGCGGACGTGATCCGCGAGGTCGGCTACCGCAAGGCGGACGACTTCTACATCGCGCTCGGGGCGGCCAAGGTCTCGCCAAAGCTGGTCGTCAACAAGGTGATGCAGCGTCTCAAGCACGGCGAGTCCGCCGACGCAGACGAAGGCGCTGCTGCCGATCTGTTGCGCGTCGGACGCAACACGCGCAGGCGCCCGACCAAGTCCTCGGGCCAGTACGGCATCCGCGTGGAGGGCGTGGACGACGTGATGCTGCGCCTGGCCAAGTGCTGCAGGCCGGTGCCCGGCGATGAGATCGTCGGCTACATCTCGCTCGGCCGCGGCATCACGATCCACCGCGAGGACTGCACGAACGTGGCGCTACTGCGCAAGGATCCGGAGCGCTTCACGAGCGTGTCCTGGGACGGCGACCGCTCGACGGGGTTCGTGGTGGAGATCCAGATCGACGCCTGGGACCGCCACCGCCTGCTCGAGGATCTCTCGCGCGCGTTCTCGGAGTCGGGCGCGAACATCATGGAAGCGCGTTGCCTGTCGACCCCTCCGATGGTCAAGAACCGCTTTGTTGTGGAGGTCGCCGACAACCACAGCCTGAAGGGCGCGATAACGCGTCTGCGCAACATCGACTCGGTGTTCGACGCCTACCGTGTGACGCCCGGCGGCGCGACCTAGCCCGTGTCTAGGAGATGACGGTCAGCGCCGCCGGCTTGATCGAGTAGCTCGCCTCGGCGACCTCGCCGACGTAGTCGCCGTCGACCTGCAGAGGCAGCGGTCGATCGTCGCTGCTGCGCACGGTCAGCTCGTGCAGGTCAGAGAGGCCCACGACCTGGCGGTGGCGTGTGACCTTTGCATTGTGCGAAAGCGCACGCCAGGCGATGAACGGCATCGAGACGGGCGTTGCGCGCTGCAGCACGGCCGCCACGAGCGTTCCTGAGGCGAGGTCGGCGCCCTCGACGATCTCGACCGGGCGATTCTGGAAGTACGTGAACGGCGAGCCGTTCTGGACGATCGCGGTGACGCCGTCGAGTGTCTGCCCGCCTGCGCAGAGCTGCAGCCGCGGGGGTCTCAGCAGGTAGCGACGCGTGAACGTGCTGACGGCCACCCAGGTGAAGAAGTAGGCGCCGAAGCGCGCCTTCAGCCGGGGATTCGCATCGACGCGCTCGACCACGCTCGCATCCAGGCCCAGTCCCGACGCGAACGTGAAGCAGCGCCCGTTGACCACACCGACGTCGACCTTGCGCGGCCGCCAGTGGTCGGCCATCGCGAGCAGGTGCTCGGTGGCGTCCACGAGGTCGCCGGGGATCCCAAGCATGCGGCCGAACACGTTCGCCGAGCCACCGGGCAGGCAGCACAGCGGGCGTGCTCGACCCGAGCAGTCCGTTGGCCGTTTCGTTGACGGTGCCGTCGCCACCGAACGCGACGACGACGTCGTAGCCCTCGTGCGCCGCCTCGCGGCACAGCTCTGTCGCATGGCCGCGCGCCTGTGTGTCGACGGCGTCGACCTCGAAGCGGCCCTGTAGCGCGTACACGACCAGGTGACGCAGCCGGTCGGACACCGTCGAGGCGTAGGGGTTCACGATGATCAGCATGCGCCGCCGCGTCGCCTGCGAGGTGGGCTCGAGCTGCGCAGGCGCTGCGGCCGGGGGATCGTGGCGCTCGGGCGCGGAGGTGCTCACCGAGACCGCTACACCGCGGGCCCGCGGCCGTTACCGCGCAGCGGCACCCGCGCGGCGCACGCGTCCGGATGGTTGCTAGACTTTCCGCTCACATAGCTGGACACATCCAGAGGGGTGGAGGGACTGGCCCTACGAAACCCCGGCAACCACCGCAATGTCACGGCGGGAAGGTGCCAATTCCAGAGAGATGTGTGGCGGGCTTCTGCTCTTCGCCACACCGGTGACACGGCGAAGTTCAAGCGAAGGGAGCCCCAATGGCTGTGAGTCATCTGGAATGCAGGGAGTGCCAGGCCGAGTATCCGCTCGAGGCACTGTACGTTTGCGAGCGCTGCTTCGGGCCGCTCGAGGTCGCCTACGCCAGGCGGGGCGTCGCCGGCGACGTGGGCGAGCTGCGTCGCCGCATCCAGGGCGGACCGCAGAACATCTGGCGCTACGCGGATTTCCTGCCGCTCGCCGGCGGGCCCCCGGGGCCGTCCGGCAGGCTCGCCTCGCGGGTCGGCCTGCCGTCCGGCTGCACGCCGCTGATCCGCGCTGACCGGCTCGCCGCTCGGCTCGGCCTGCGCGAGGTGTGGGTCAAGAACGACGCCGCCAACCCCACGCACTCCTTCAAGGACCGCGTTGTGTCGGTCGCCGTGAGCCGCGCTCGCGAGCTCGGCTTCCAGACGATCGCGTGCGCGTCGACCGGCAACCTCGCCAATTCGGTGGCCGCACATGGGGCCGCGCTGGGGCTCGACTCCTACGTCTTCATCCCCGCCGACCTCGAGGAGCAGAAGATCCTCGCGACCGGCGTATACGGCACGCGCCTGGTCGGTGTCGAGGGCAACTACGACGACGTGAACCGGCTCTGCACCGAGCTGTGCGCGGAACGCGACTGGGCGTTCGTGAACATCAACCTGCGCCCCTACTACGCCGAGGGGTCAAAGACGCTCGCGTTCGAGATCGCCGAGCAGCTGGGCTGGGAGATGCCGGACCGCTGCGTGGTCCCCGTCGCCTCGGGCTCGCTGTTCACGAAAATCGCAAAGGGCTTTCGCGAGTGGCGTGACGCCGGACTCGTGCAGGGCGAGCTGCCGCGCATGAGCGGCGCGCAGGCAGAGGGCTGCTCGCCGGTCGCGAGCGCGTTCGCAGCCGGCCACGACGTGTGCCGTCCGGTCAAGCCGAACACGATCGCCAAGTCGCTTGCGATCGGCAACCCAGCCGACGGTCCCTACGCGCTCGAGCTCGCGCGCACGAGCGGCGGGTCGGTCGACGCGGTGAGCGACGAGGAGATCCGCGCCGGCATCGCGCTGCTCGCGCAGACCACCGGCGTGTTTACCGAGACCGCGGGCGGCGTCACCACGGCGGTTCTCGCCAAGCTCGCCGAACGCGGCGAGATCGACCCCGACGAGCGCGTCGTGCTGGTGATCACCGGCGAGGGTCTGAAGACGCTCGACGCGGTTCGCGGCACGTTCGAGACGAGCACCATCAAGCCCACCGTCGAGGCGTTCGCAGCGACCGTTGGCGACACCGTCGGCGTGTGATGAGCGTCGTAGTGAAGATTCCCACGCAGCTGCGCGCGGCGGCCGGCGGCGAGGCCGAGGCCGAGGTCGACGGGGCGACCGTGCAGGAGGTGCTGAACAGCCTGTTCGAGCGCTTCGAGGAGCTGCGCGGGCGCATCGCCGACGACGACGGCTCGCTGCGGCGCTTCGTGAACGTGTACCTCGCGGGCGAAGACATCCGCTTCCTCGACGGGCTCGCGACGCCCGTCAGCGACGGTGCGGAGCTGACGATCCTGCCCGCGGTGGCCGGCGGCTGAGCGCGGCCCGCACGCCGCGCTAGCGGGACGTGTGCGCGGCGGGCGCCGCTGCGTGGTCGACCGAGGCCGCGCTCGACCCGGAGAAGCCCACCGTCGAGACGATGCCCGCAGCGCACATCGCGGCAATGGTCAGCGCGCGCATCCGTCTGGGCGTCAGCCAAGGCATGCCGTGGTTCTGGAGCCAGGTCCTGAAACCCGTAGCCGCGGAGGCGGCCGCCATCGCGCAACCCACACACATGGGAACAAGGATAGGACTAGGAGCGCTCGGCTGCGCCGGCGCCGGCCTGTATGCGCCGGCGCAGTTCCGCGCCGCGTCCGGCAGATACCGCGCGCGCGGCGCGGGCCTCGCTGAGATCGACTCCACGGGCGCGCGCGAGGTCGAGCAGGTCCTGGCGTTCCTCGCCTTCGCGCGCGGTTCGCAGGAACAGCCAACAGAACAGGCAGAGCGTGAGGATCGACTCCTCGATCATCATGATCGCGCCGGCGAGGTTCTGGTCGGTCAGCGGGGCGATATGAAAGGCGGCGTCGCCGTGCGTGTAGTACGGGTAGAAGACCGTGCCCGACCACAGGAACACATTGCCGAGGATCGTGCCGACGAGGCGCACAGCGACGATGTAGATGAGCTTGGCGAAGTTGCCGAACCAGGCCGGAGTCGGCAGTGGCCCGAACAGGCAGAGCCACATGTTGATGCCGAAGAACAGGAACATCCCGTGCTCCAGCGCGTGCACTGAGGAGTGGCGCAGGGCGGCCTGGTAGAGCACGGGCAAGTGCCAGGCGTAGAGATCGACGGTCCACAGCGAAAACGCAACGACCGGATGCGAGAGCCTGCGCAGGCGGTCGAAGAAACGGATGCGCAGCACCGGCGCGAGCATCGGGCCGGTCAGCCCGAGCACGATCAGCAGCGCTGCGACGTCGCTCAGCAGCAGGTGCTCGATCATGTGCACGTAGAGCAGTTCCTCGCTCGTCCCGCCGAGCGAGGTGAGCGTCGCTGCGATCAACGCGAGACCGCAGTACCAGCACACCTGGCGCCAGCGCGGGACGGGATGCCCAGCCTGCGCGAGCGTGCGCGCTCGCCTCGCGTAGACGGCCGCGAGCGCGAGCAGAAAGGGGCCGAACTGGATGGCCGCCCAGACGTCCTCCGACACGGCTATCGGCAGGCTGCGCATGCCAGGGCAGGGTACGCCAGCCGGGCTTACCGCCGCCGCACGGCGTCGTAAATGGACCGCAGATCAGGCCGAACTTCTTAGACTGGCTTCATCTCGCCGGGGGTACCATGAAGTTACCCGCAATGTCCTCCGATACGCTCATTCGCTCCCCCGCCGCAGAGGGCGTAACCGAGAGGTTCGACCCGATCGCATGCCTCGACGAGCGCGCGCGCCAGCGCGCCGCGGCGGCTGGGCCGGCCGAGCCCGGTCGCTACGTGGAGATCCAGGGATCCGAGCGCACGCTGCTGATACCGCTTGGGCGCGAGCCGCTTCACATCGGACGCGGCCACGCCGCCGATCTGCGTCTCGACGAGAGCTCGGTGTCGCGCAAGCACGCGATACTCGTTCCGCGCCCGAACGGCGCACGCGTGCTCGACGACCGCAGCTCAAACGGAACGTTCGTAAACGGCCGTCGCGTACAGCAGGCGGACCTCGCAAACGGCGACGTTCTCGTGTTGGGACGTGTCGTGCTGCGCTACCTCGAGTTGTGAGCTCGAGAGCCGCGCTACCGCTCCGTTTAGAACATTCGTCTAGAGCACCCACTCGGGCGCTCCGTCGCGTACACTTTGCGGCTACCGGATAACCACGCTGAAAAAGGCAAACTCGTCGTGAGGCGAGGGCGCAAAGTCAGGGGTCTCCACGAGATAGCTCGACTTCCAGTGCACGCCACGGAGGGCTTGTCTTGTGTGAACACTCACCCCATCGCAAAGCGTGGAGGAGCTTTGGCCGCCAGTCTTGCATCGCGGGCGGCCAACGCGAAAGCAGATCCGATTTATGCGTGCGCGCACGCCTCACGCTCCGGTCGCTGACCTGCTCGCGCAGGACAGAGGCGGTGGCGCGCAAGTGCCTCGGCCCGGTCAGCCAGACCGGGTGGGCGGGGGGAGACCAGTCCGGCTGGTAGCCGCAAAGCGCGGCGGCCGGTCGGGGGACCCGCTCGCCGCGCTGCGACACGAAGACCAGCTGGTGGGCGCGGAGCCCGGTCGGTGAGGGGACACCGACCGGGCGCCCGCAATCGCGCCGAGCGCTTCCACAGCCCCCCGCACGCGGGCGCGGCCTACGCGGGCATCGGCTCGCGCAGCACGCCGCCCGAGGTCCAGGCCGACATGCGCTCACTCGCCGCGACGCTCGCATCCGCCGGATGGGTGCTGCGCACCGGCGCATCACCGGGCGCCGATCGCGCGTTCCTGAACGGCGCCTTGGACGCGGGTGGTCTCGTCGAGCTGTATCTGCCGTTCGAGGCCTTCGGCCAGGAGAGCTGGCGCGAAGCCGATCCCGCTCTGTTGCGCGTGCTCGGGACCCCGACGAGCCGGGCGTTCGAGCTCGGCTCGCGCGTGCACCCGGCATGGACGAAGCTCGGCCAGAGCGAGCGTAGGCTTCGCGCGCGCGACTGCCATCAGGTGCTCGGCGTCGATCTCGCCGCACCAGCCAAGCTCGTGGTGTGCTGGACCGCAGGCGGCGGCGGCGGCGTCGACGGCGGCGAGCAAAGCGCCGAGGGGACCGGGCAGGCGCTGCGCCTCGCCAGCCGCGAGGGCATTGCAGTCTTCAACCTCGCGCGAGAGCGTGAGCTCGAGCGCTTGCTCGCGCTCGTGGCCCAGTGCGCTCAGGTCTCGCCCGGCACCGGGGCGAGCGAGAAGCGCACCCCGGTGAGCTCTTCCGAGAGCGCCCACAGGCGCGCCGCCGCTGACTCGTCTCGCGCCGCGCGCGCGGGCGCGACGATGCGCGGCGCGCCCCTGAACTCGCCGGGGCCGTCCGGCCCGACGTAGCTTCCGCCCTCGAGGCCCGGCTGCGTCGCCGCGTAGAGAGCCGGCCGGGCGCCCGCGTCGGCGCTCTGGGCTGCCAGGTTGGTGAGGCGCATGACGACGCGGTCGAACATCGGAGGCGCGGCGAACTGCAGGTTGGTTGCCGCGTAGCCAGGATGTGCGGCGACGCTCTTGATGTTCGAGCCGCTGACGCGCAGGCGTCGGTCGAGCTCCAGCGCGAACAGCAGGTTCGCGAGCTTCGATTGGTTGTAGGCGGCCCAGCGCATGTAGCGCCGCTCCCCTTGCAGGTTCTCGAAGCTGATGCGTCCGAGCTTGTGCGCGTTGCTGGAAAGCGTCACCACGCGCGCGTCGGCTCGCCCCTGCATGTGAGCGATGAGCAGGCCGGTCAACGCGAAATGGCCGAGGTGATTGGTGCCGAGCTGCAGCTCGAAGCCGTCGGCGGTGAGCCGCCGCGGAGGAGCCATGACGCCCGCGTTGTTGACGAGCAGGTCGAGGTTGTGCTCGGGGCGCTCGCGGAAGCGCTCGGCGAAGCTCGCGATCGAGTCGAGGCTGGCGAGGTCGAGCGCCGCCGCCTGAACGCGCGCGCCGGGTGCTCGGGCTGTTATCGCGCGAAGCGCCTCCTCGCCCTTGACGGTGTCGCGGCACGCGAGCAGCACCTCGGCGCCGTGACGCGCGAGCTCGAGCGCGGTGGCGAAGCCGAGGCCGCTGTTGGCTCCCGTCACGATCGCGGTGCGCCCGCGCTGGTCGGGGATCTGGTCGCTGCTCCAGCGAGCGCTCATGTCCGCGTGGACCCGAGCGTCAGTCTTCGAGCAGCGCCGCTGTGCCGAGTGCGGCGGCCGACAGGGCTGTTCCCGTGACCAGCGCTCCGGCGAGCTTCGGGAGGTAGCCGCTCCGCGTTCCAATCACGCCAGCTGCGGCGTCGGCGAGGTCGCAGGCGATGCCCGCGAAAAGCCACTGCCGGCGTGCTTCGCCCTCGCTCGTAAACGTTCCCCACGCGAGCGCAACGTCGCGGACGCCGAACAGTCGTGCGAGGTATGGGGACTGCGGGTTCGCCTCGACGTCGAGCCCGAAGAGGCTGCCGGCCAGGCCCGGTGTGGCCCAGGCTCCCGCCCCGATCGCGAGTCGCAGGCCGGCAAGTGCGGTGATGATTTTGCCGCCGTTCACGCCCGCGACTCTAGCGCAGCGCTTACGCGCGAGCGCGGCGGCCCGGGCGCGATCAGGCGTAGGTGGAGGGTGGAGGTCGCGGCGCCGCGGGGGCGAGCGCCGCGACCTAGCCCTGGGCGCTCCGTTGGTCGCGCAGCGCGGCGTGGGGGGGACAGTAAACGCCGCGTACCCCGCCATCGGCGAGGCCATACGCGAGCCAGCTCTCTCCGCGCCAGGAGAAGTGAAAGAAGCGCTCGCCGCCGGCGCCAGAGCGCCGCTCGCGAGCCCAGGAAGCGACGACGACACCGGTGGGAATGCTCGTCGTGCAGGAGCAGCCGCCGGAAAGATAGCCGGACGCCACGCAGCGCAGTCGCGGCCTGACGATGTGGGGGCGGCTGGTGTGATCGGCGATGTCGGCTACCGCCTCGCGGAGATTCACACGCGGGGCGCTCTGCGCTCTCGCCGCGCGTCGCCTCGTTGGACTGGTGTGCATGTCTGGGCCCTTGCTCTTCATGTTCGATGCGGGATGGCTGCCCTTTTCGGGCAACTCATGTCGTCCCTTTCGGGCGCTACAGGTGTTCCACGAGACTAAATCGCCTCAAGCTGGACGCTTGTTCGTCGCGGGCACGTCGGCAAGTTGCCCTGCAAACGGGCGGTATCGGCGCCTCCCCTCAGCGCTCGATGAAGGCAGAGGCTGCGCGCTCTAGCAGCGGGCCGACAGCCGCCCAGTCCGGCGCGAGCGCGGCGGCCACCAGTACGCTCGTCGCGCCGTGTCCCGCGACGAGACAGGCGATCTCGCGGTAGCGGTTCGAGCCGACCCGCGAGCTGTATTCGTCGATCACGCACGAGCCACCGGCGGCGCTGAAGCGCAGGTGTTCGGCCGCCGCCAGCTCGCGGACGCCGCGATCTCCCTCGGCGCTGTTTCGAGCGATGCGGAAAGCCGCCCAGCCTGCCGGGCGCTCCTCGCCCTGGCGGGGCGTCACGTTCAGATAGCCCAGGTAGCGACCGCGCGAGTCGCGCAGCGCCACCGAGACCGTGCCGGCATCTCCGGTGATCGCGCGCCAGCTCGGCGGGTAGAACAACCGCGCCGCCCCCGAGGCGATCGTCGCGCTCGCCCAACCCGCGGGCGGGGCAGAGGGCGAGAGCCACACGAACGCGCTCGCAGCATGCGCCTGGCGTGCGCGCGGGCGAGCGCCGCCGGAGCTCGATGAGAGGGCGAGCGCGACTGCGAGGATCGCCGCCGCGAGCAGCACAGCCGCCGCGAGCAGGACAGCCGCCGCGGGCAGGACACCGTCGGCGCGGGCGCCCGCGCGTCGCGGGCGCCCGTCGTGCCTAAAGGTTGCCGTCGCCGTCACTGGGTCCGCCGTTGTTGTCGGAGTCCTGGTCGCCGCCGTTGCCCTGCGGGATCGATTCCGTGTGTCCCGCGGCAGGCGAGCTCGCCGGTTCGCTGCCGGCGCTTGCCGGTTCGCGTTCCGCCGGTGCGGCCTTGCGTTCGGTCGGCGGCTTGCTTTCGGCGGGCGGCTTGCTTTCGGCGGGCGGCTTGCTTTCGGCGGCAGGCTTGCTTTCGGCGGGCGGCTTGTTTTCGGCGGCAGGCTTGCTTTCGGCGGGAGGCATGCTTTCCGTGGGCGGCTTGCTTTCGGCCGAGGACTTGCTTGCGTGCGGTGCCTTGCTGTTGGCGCTCGTGGTCGGCGTGCTCACCTGGGTGCTCCTTGGGGCAGGGCCCGTCGCGGGCTTGCTTGCGGCCTGCTTGGTCGCGCTGCTCATGCCTGCGCCCGAGCCGCCGCAGCCGGCGATCACCAGAGCGGCGCCCGTGACGAGCGGGGCGAGTAGGGCGGCCGGACGGCGCGTGCGCTTGATGGTCATTTCGTTCCTCTCGGATGCGATTAACACGTTCACCTCCGCTTCGCCGCATCGGCGAGGAAGGCAGTTGGGGGTACGCCAATCCAGACACGCGCGCGGCGGAATCCTTTCTAAACCGGCGCTAATTGTTGGAACGGTGAAACGAACGTCGAGCGCTGGCGGTGATGTAGGGTGAGGTCGTGGAGCACATCAGCATCGACCGCTCGGACGGCGTTGCGGTGCTGAGGATCGATCGGCCACCCGCGAATGCGATGAACGTCGAGCTGCTGCGGGAGCTCATCGCCGCGGTCGCCGAGATCGAGGCCGACCCGCCCGCCGCGCTCGTGTTGTGCGGACGCGAGGGCTTCTTCTCGGCCGGGGCCGATCTGAAGGCGGTCCCCACCTACGGCGAGGACGAGCAACGCGAGATGGTGCAGTCGATCAACGCGATGGCGCTCGGCGTGTACTCGCTGCGGTTTCCGGTGATCGGCGCCATCAGTGGTCACGCCATCGCCGGCGGCCTCGTGCTCGCCCTGTGCAGCGATCTGCGCGTGGCCTCGAGCGCGGGCCGCTACGGCCTCACCGAGGTGAAGGTGGGCGTCCCCTACCCACAGGCGGCGGTCGGTGTGGTCCGCGCCGAGCTCGCGCCGCACGCGGCGCGAGCGCTCGCACTCGGTAACCGCCTCATCGACGCCGCGGAGTGTCTTCGCCTGGGAGTGTTCGACGAGGTCGCCCAGCCGCAGCGCGTGTTTGCGCGCGCTGTCGAGCTCGCGCGAGAGCTTGCCGCGTTCCCGCCGGAGACCTATGCGCGCACCAAGGATGAGCTGCGAGCCGCCACCGCCTCAGCCCTGCGCGAGGCTGCCGAACGTGACCCGCTGCTCGGCAGCTGGGTCAGCTGAGAGCAAGATGCTGCGGCTGCGCGCTCGCCGCGTGCGAGGCAAGCGCGACATAGCAGCGCTTGTGGTAGCTCGCGCTCGGCACATGCGGCTCGTTGAGCTGTGAGGTGATGCGAGCGGCGGGGCCGTCGAGGACGACCGCCGGCTCATACACGCCGATCACGGCGTCCTTACAGTCGGGGCATGTCCAGTTCCGCGCCATACAGGTCATTTCGTTCCGGGCGCGGGCAGGCGAAAGCGTAGTTCCCCGCAGCCGGGCAGGGCGCGTCAGAGACGGGCGTCCCGGCCCCACCTGGCCGAGGATCGGCCACCCGACGGGCGGCCATCAGCATGAACGCCGCGTGTGGGACGTTCTCGCATCGCCTACTCCTCCAGCCCGACGGCTTTGAGGGCCTCCTCCCAGGAGAAATACACCTCGAAGCGCGTTGCCCGGCCGTCGCGGAACTCGGTGGCTACGCCGAGTGGCTGCTCCAACGTGTGGCCGCTTCCCTTGATGCGCCCGCGCTGATAGAGCAGCACGACGACGCGGTCATCATCGACGTCGACGACCCTCTCCAGCTCCACATGGAAGTCGTCGACTTGGCCCCCGAACAGAGCGACCGCCTGCCTGACGCCGTCGTAGCCGATGTACACGCGCTCCTCGAGCCAGTCCGGGGGCGTGATCCATTCGATGTTCGGATCGCAGTAGTCCAGGAACTCCTCAACCCCGTCGCGAATCAGCGCGGCCATGGCGTTGGAGGAGATCTCCACGTTCTCCTGCGACATCGCCTACTCCTCCAGTCCTGCTGCTCGACGGGCTGCTGTTTGATCCAGGTACCCCTTCCCGTGAACGACTCGACGTCCGCGCAGCGTCCAGAGGATTGCAATGTTTTGTGCCACGGGCACGCCACTGGCCCGTCCGCGCCCGACGATCCGATAGAGGTGCAGCACACGTGTTCGGTCGACGGAGAGGAAGCTGTCATCTTCTGACCGCCACTCCCCCCAAGCCTCATCAACATCGCGTCGGTACTGCGCGAATTCGCCAATGCCCCTGTACGTCGTGGCCTCAACAAGTGCCGATTCGAATGTCATGTCGCGATCGAGGATTGCGAGGGCGGCTTGGGTATCCCTCGCGTAGAACGCGTCCACGAGACGCTCGACGAGCTCGACACTAGCCTCCGACACCGCCTACCCCCGTTCCTCGGCGAGGCGGTCGGCGGCAGCACGGGCTTCGCGCATGTTGCGGAAGTGTGTTGCTGTCGCGATCACGCCGTTGGACCAGACGAACACAGAGGCATGGCGCAGACTCAGCTTTGGTCCGCCTCCCACCGACCATCCCGTCTGCTCAGAGATCACAACAACGACACCATCGCCGCGGTCCTCCATCTTCTTGATCTCGACTTCCCACCTGTCCAGAGCACCGATCCAGTCTTCGAAGAAGCGGCGAATCGCGGCTCGCCCCGTGTACGTGCCAAGACCCGACGGCGAAATGTCCCACACCGAATCAGGCCCGTACGAGCTCATTATCGCGTCGTAGTCGCGGCTATTGGCAGCCTCAAAGGATTGCCGTGTCAGCTCCAAGGTGCTCAAACACGCTCGGTCGGTCTCGGGCATGGTGCGTCCAGTATCCCGCCTCTCGCGTCCAACAGGACTATCCCGAGGCGGCGGGGACGGGTCAAAGGTTCAGCGCTTCGACCCGCGACCGCTGACTTCCCGCTTTCACCCTGGGGATCGACTCGGGAGATTGGCTCTGCTAGGGACGTTCTCCGAGCTGTGACCGCGGTGCAGGTAGGCCACGCGAAAGGCCCCGACGAAGATGCGATCAAGGCGTGGATTTACGATCGCGCCAAGGCGTTCGACGCCGAGGATGCCGTGCCGGCCAGTTGGAAAGGTCAATGGAAAGGGAAGGGCACTAGCCCGCGCGGCTATCTGGACGTTGCAAAGGCGAAGCGCGCGCGGGCGCAGGTGAGGCGATGAGCGCGCGTGTGAAAAGAAACCTCGAAAGCGTCAACACCCTAAAGGCTGCCGGCGCGAGCGCGGCGGAAGCTAGGGCGGCTGCGGCGGCGTTGCAGGACGTGGCGAACGATCTAACGGCGTCAAGTAACCTGCGAGCACGGGCAACGGCGATCTACGAGGAATTGCAAGGGCGCCCGGAAGATACGGCCCGCCGCGAAGCTCTGATGCAGCAGGCCAGCGCTATCGCGGCTCAATACATGCCGGCGAGCTGACCGATGCTGCGCTCTCCCTCGATGCTTTGCGCAGGGGCTTGCTCCTTTCGCCCTGCGCCGGCGGGCTTTGCGCGTGGTGTAGTCGGCCACCCCGCAGCACCCGCAAGGGCTAAGGCGGTGAACGCTGCGACGAACGGGAGACGGGAGCGAAGGCTATCCGTTGCCTTCGCTCCCGTCGGCACGACCGGGCAAGCTGTCGCGCCAGGGGCCCCACGTCGCCCCACATTGGTCCAACGCCTCAAGGCTCGCGGTGTTACGCGGTAGCCCCTCGAATAGCGCAACAGCGGTATGCGACCTGGCGACGCGCCTCGACCCTCACGCCTTCGCCAACGAGAACAGGGCGCCGCCGGTATTTGACTGCTCGCGTGAACACGGGAGACGGGCGCTTGCGATCACCACTGCCGGGTAGAGGCTCGGTGCGGCACGACCTGGTCCGTCGCCTGTCCCGGGGTCGGGCGGCCAGGATGGAGCACGCTTGCCCCGTCATGAGATGGTTTGGGGCGTGCCGCGAAAACTCCTGGCGTAGTTCGCCCGTGGCGACCGGTGGCTTTGTGCAGATGGGAAATAACGCGGGCGGCCCCATCATGCAGACATGGATCTCGACGTCTGCGGCATCTGCGGCGACAGGCTCGGCGTGTATGAGCCGACCGTCGTGGTTGACCAAGACGGCTCGCGGGTCACATCGCAGGCGGCCGAGCCGGACCTGCTGCGCCGCGAAAGTGCCCGTTACCACCGGGGATGTTTCGAGCGCTCACCGCCCGCGAACATCGAGACGCCGGTCTTGGAGACAGCGCGGACCCGTCCGCGCTGATTGCGTCAAAGAGCAGTCGCCTCGGTGGGCAAGTCTGCGAGCTGCGCCGCAATCTCCGTAGCGCCGTCGATCGTCGCAGGTGCCTCGCTGATCCAACGCGCGACCCAGCCAGCGCCTGCACGACACGCCCAACCGTTGGCGCGCTGGGTGGCGCACGCACCAAAGGTGAGCGTGCTCCCTCTACTTGGCCGCGACCAACTCGTGCACGAGCTCGCTCAGCGACTTCCCCTGTCTGTGGGCAAGCCATTCGAGTGCAGCCCTCGCCTCGTCTTCATCAACGGGGCGCGCGTGCGTCAGCCGCGCTACCAGCGACTTCAAGCGTCCCTCCATGTGCGCTTGCCCTCCTGTTGTGTAGCCCCCGTCGCGGGTGTGTGACCCACGACCCGCATAGACCAGGCAAGAGCGGCTTGGTGGTCATCAGTACGCCGCCACATGCGAGTCGCCTACACGGGCGCCGCTCCACGAGCAGCAGCGTAGACTGGGCGTCGTGGATCAAGACGACTGGGTGTCCGTTCGATACGTCGGCGGCTCACACGATGGGCTCGTCGCGCAGATGCTCGCGCACCTCGTCGCAACTGGCAGCGACGCGGCATCGCTCCCGTCACGTCATCTCTGGGCCGACGAAACAGCCACGCCAACGGGAACAATCCTCCCGCCTTCCGAGCGCTACGTCTACCGCGAGGCAGACGGCGAATGGCTGGCCGAGGCGGCACCACCGCAGGCACCGCGCGGCGGATAGCGGCGGCGCGCTAACGCCGGGTGATGCCGCACGCACGCCTGCGTGATCGCGGCGAGGGTGGCGGGCTCGGCGGGAAGGTCTGCGAGCTGCGCGGCAACCTCAGCGGCCCGCTCTGTGTGCCGGTCGGTCGCGCGAAGGCGTCGCCGCATTCTGTCGTCCGGTGCTTCTACGGCTTGAGGTTCGCGGGGGGCACGAGCAGAACCGAGCATGCAGCCTCGTGGGCGACCCGCCTGCTTACGCTTCCGATTGCCCGCAGCCCCTGCAGCGCACGGCTGCCCATTATTACGAGCGAAGCTTCCACGCCCTGGGCGGTGTTCACGATCACATCGTGGGCGCTGCCGGGCTCGATCCGTACCTCGCTCCTGCCGTCCAGGGTGAGCTCAAGTTTGCGCTTCTGCGCTTGCAGCCTGCGTTCCTGATCCTCGTGCGGGCGGTGCTTTATGTGTGGCTCGTGCCCGGTCGCGTGCAGCAGGGTCACGTGTGCTCCGGCCGCGTGGGCCAGTTGGCCCGCCAGCTCGACGAGCTCCTCCGAGCCGTCCAGGCAATCGCTTGCCACGAGGATACGATCGGCGAAATCGCGAGCGGCCGGCGCCGAGCGGGCGACGAGCAAAGGGCATGTCAGCACGTCCAGCGCCGCGTCGCCGACTCCCTCGATGAACATTCGGCCCAGGCGCGACGATGCGGGCGCGCCCAGGGCGAGCATGTCATACCGCGCACTCCAGTCGAGGATGACCTGCGATGGGGGGCCTGCTGGGTCCACCTCGGAGGTACACGGTACTCCGGCCTCTTGCGCAATCTGCGTGGCGTGGTCAAGCATTTTGGTGACCTGCCCTGGTCCCATCGCTGGGGAGCGGAACTCGCCCTCGGACCGGTATGACGTCACGACGAGGAGCGTCAGATGGCCCTGCGGTCCGGCTAGTGCGGCAGCGTGTTCGACAGCCGCAAAGCCGCCCGGTTTCCCGTCGATGGCGCACAGGATGTCCGCGAACACCGGCACGGCTGGCATGCCAGCTGCGTGATCCTGCACTTGCCGGGTCTGGCGGTCGGTCATCGGCACAGGTTAGGTCACCAAGCGCCCGATTGGCGTCCGGGGCTTACCGTCGCAAGGATCATGGAACAGCGCCATCGGACCTGGGTCAGAAGAGTCGCTTAGCAGGCATTTCGTAGAGCGCGCCCGGGCCGATTCGAACGGCCGACCTCTCGCTCCGGAGGCGAGCGCTCTATCCACTGAGCTACGGGCGCTTTGCCTGCAAACAGGCGGTTTCCGGTGCCGCCTGATCCCTTCCTGAGCGCCCAAATCGGGCTGTGCGCCCAATCGTTCGCCCAAACGACCGGCGGGACGGGCTCGATCGGAGTTCCGACGTGCTCCGGCAGCGTATCCGACGCACACCTTTGTGAGGGATCTCCCTAGGGCGCAGCGAGCCATTCAAGCGCGGCCTGAGGCTCGTCTTCGCTCTCGGCCCAGGCCGGCTACGTCTGCGGTGTTGCTCGCAGCATCTCCTCGACCAGCTCCGCCAGTGTCTTGTGTTCGCGCGCAGCGATCCATTCGAGCGTCTCGCGGGCCACCTGCTCGCTCGTCGGGCGCGCATGGACGCGCTGCTCCGCCAGCCGTACCAGACGATCCATGAGGCCTCCTCCTCGACTCCGTTCGTCACTAACCGACGGGGCCTCTCTTGCCCCAATGTCGGTTCCGGGGCCTTGGCCCCAACGTGCTCGGAGCTGTCGCGCGGACGCCACGCCCCTTGCGAGTCCGTTCCCCATCAGCCGGGCGTCCCTGCCTCGCTCGGCATCCTACGCTGGGTCGATACGCCTGTCTAGTCGCCGCTCGATACGCCGACAGACGTGTTCAACGCCCGTCGATACGCCTGCGGCGAGCGCGGAGGTCTGTGAGATCGGGCACACAGCCGCGTGACGTGTGACCAACGGCACAGACACGGCATCGGCCGGCGAACGAAGCTAGCGCCGAGGCCGATCGTCATGACCACGATCGAGCCCGCCGGGGGGAAGGAGAGACCCCGAGGCCAGGGTGGATAACCGCCTCGGGGTCTTTCCGCAGACGAGCCTACTGCGCAATTCGGGCCTGGTGGAACCATCGGCCGCGCGCCGCCCCGGTGGTTGGGCGGGCGGCCCGCGGGTAGGCTCGCGTCACACCGATAGATGGAGGCCCCAATGCACCGTGTCGTCAAGTTCCTCACGCATTCGCCCTCGATGCTGCTCGCCCTGGCCGCGTTGGTCGCCGCGTCTGCGGGTCTCGCGGTAGCGGCGACATCAGCCGGTCCGCTTATCAGGGCCTGCGCCAACAAGAGGACCGGTGCGCTTCGAATCGCAAGCAGATGTCATCACAACGAGCGCGTGGTGACGTGGAACAAAGCGGGACCACAGGGACAGCAGGGACCACAGGGAGGACGCGGGCTCAGGGGTCTCGCGGGCACCGGCGGCGCCGCCGGTGCGGTCGGGGGGACGGGCCCGCAGGGACCGCAGGGACCGGGCGCGAGCTCCTTTGAAGCGACCCTCCCCGAAGGCACAACAACGCCGACGGTGCTCTCAACGCTCGCCAACGGCATGACGCTCGAAGGCACCTGCGAAGCCGGCAAGGTCCTGGTTTCGGTGACATCCAAAGAAAGCAACCTCCAGGCGGTCGGCACGACATCCGACGGTGTCACCCTCGCGCCGGTGACCGCCAACGGCGGGGGCAGCACGATCAGCGCGGAAAGCGCGACCGCGGCCGCTCTCGACATCGTCGCGCGCCCCGGCACCAGCGCGAAGTACGAGCGCATCGACATCCAGGCGATCATCGCCGGCGCGAAATGCACGTTCACCGGCATGCTCACGCCGTCGAGCTGAGCCTTGCTCGCGCGTTGAAGCGGCAAGGGGCGGGTTGACGGCACAGGCCGCGCTCGCCCCGCGCCGCACCGCCTCGATACCGTAGCCCGCATGGATCTGTCGCTGTTCTTCGCCGGCACCGCCGGCTCGGTTCCCGCGCCGCGGCGCGGGCTCCCGGCCGTGCTCGTGCGCCGCGGCGGCGATCGCCTGCTGTTCGACTGCGGCGAAGGCACGCAGCGTCAGCTGCTGCGCTCGGTCGGTCTGCTCGACATGGACAGCGTGTTCATCACGCACTTCCACGCCGACCACTGGCTGGGGCTGCCGGGGATGCTCAAGTCCTTCGCCTTGCGCGAGCGCTCTGAGCCGCTCACGGTCTACGGGCCCCGCGGCCTGCAGGAGTTGATGAGCGTGATGCGGATCGTGTACGGGCGCCTTCCCTACCGCCTCTCGATCGTGGAGCTCGAGCCAGCGCAGAGCGTGCAGCGCGACGGCTACGCGATAACGCCTGTGCCCGTCGTCCACGGTCGCAACGCCGCCTTCGGCTACGCGCTCGTGGAGGACGTGCGCCCCGGCGAATTCGACCCGCTCGCAGCGGAGCAGCTCGGGGTCAGACCGGGCCCGGATTTCGGCAGGCTGCAGCGCGGCGAGAGCGTGTCGGGCGTGCGCCCCGAGCAGGTCATGGGGGCTGCGCGCGAGGGGCGAAAGATCGTGATCTCCGGCGACACCGCGCCGTGCGACGCGCTGGCGGTGGCCGCGCACGAAGCCGACGTGCTCGTGCACGAGTCGACGTTCGCCGAGGAGGACGCGGAGCGCGCGAGAGAGACATCGCACAGCACCGCGCGCCAGGCCGCCGAGCTCGCTCGCGACGCGCACGTGCGGCTGCTCGCGCTCACGCACATCTCGAGCCGCTACGCAGGCGGGCAGCTGCGCGATGAGGCGCGCGCCATATTCGCCGCCACCGAGGCGCCGCGCGACTTCGACACGATCGAGGTGCCGTTCCCCGAGCGCGGGCCCGCAGTGCTCCTGCGCTGGTCCGATCGCCAAGCGCGCGAGCGCGCCGGCGATGCCGCCGAGGTCCCCCCCGCCGGCGCCGCCGCACCGTCCTGATAGATTTGCGCTGGTCCTTTAACCCGGTCCCGCGAGGCCAGGAAGGAAACGATGAAAAGCAACGAGAAGGTCGTCCTTCACGAGGAGGAGGTGCGCCGCGCGCTCACGCGCATCGCGCATGAGATTCTCGAGCGAAACCCGCTCGAGGCTCCCGCTCTCCTCGGCATCCACCGCCGCGGCGCCTTCATAGCGCGCCGCCTGCACGTGCTGCTCGAGGGGCTGCTCGACTGCGAGGTGCCGCTTGGCGACCTCGACATCGGCTTCTACCGCGACGACGTCGCATCTCGTCGCGATGCTCCCGTGCTGCACGCCTCGCACATCGACTTCGATGTCACCGGCCGCACGATCGTGATCGTCGACGACGTCCTGTTCACCGGGCGAACCGTGCGGGCCGCCATCGAGGCGCTCTTCGCCTACGGGCGCCCGCGCAGGGTGCAGCTCGCAGTGCTCGTCGATCGAGGCCATCGCGAGCTGCCGATTCGCCCCGACTACGTCGGCAAGAACCTGCCCACCGCCACCGCCGAGCACGTTCGCGTGCGAGTGCGCGAGCTCGACGGCGTCGATGAGATCTCGATTGTGAGCCCCAGCGTGCTCGAGGCTTCCGCATGAACCATCTGATCTCGATCGAGGATCTCGACCGCGCAGCCATCGAACGCATCGTCGCCCAGGCCGAACGCTTCTCCGAGGTCTCCGATCGTGAGATCAAGACCGTGCCCGCGCTGCGTGGGCGGATGGTGCTGAACCTCTTCTACGAGGCCTCCACTCGCACCCGCAGCTCCTTCGAGCTGGCCGCCAAGCGGCTCTCCGCCGACGTCGTCAACTTCGCCGCGAGCGGCTCCTCGGTGGAGAAGGGCGAGTCGCTGAAGGACACCGTGCTCACGCTCAGCGCCCACAAGCCCGATGCGATCGTGCTGCGCACGCCCTGGGCCGGCGCCTCAGAGCTCGTCTCGCGCTGGTGCAGCGCCGCGATCGTCAACGCCGGCGACGGCAAGCACGAGCACCCGACCCAGGCGCTGCTCGACGTGTACACGCTGCAGCGCGTGCTCGGCAACATCAGCGGCGCCTCGATCTGGATCGTCGGCGACGTTGCCCATTCGCGCGTGGCGCGCTCGAACATCATCGCCTTCCAGCGGATGGGAGCGCAGGTCACGATCGCCGGGCCGCCCACGCTGATCCCGCGCGGCATCGAGCAGCTCGGCTGCGAGGTCCGCTACACGCTCGACGAGCTCCCGAGCGCCGACGTCGTGTACGCGCTGCGCATGCAGCGCGAGCGCATGTCAGAGACCTGGGTGCCCTCGCTGCGCGAGTACGCCGCGCGCTATCAGATCAACGCCCAGCGCCTGCAGCCGCCCCAGATCCTCATGCATCCCGGGCCCGTCAACCGCGGCGTCGAGCTCTCCGGCGAGGTCGTCGACTCGCCCCAGGCCGTCATCACCGCGCAGGTCGAGGCGGGCGTGGTCGTGCGCATGGCGGTGCTCTATGAGCTGCTCGCCGGCCGCAGCGAGTCGGCGGCCGCGACTCACGACTCCTACCCCGAGGACGTGGCTCGCGACGCGGGCGAGCGTGCGCGGGTCGGCGCCGCCACGTCCGGCGGCGAGGGACAGCCCGCATGAGCGGCGCACAGCCGCTGACCTGCGCGCCCCAGCCGCCCGCAAAAGTTCTGTTTGACGACGTGCGCGTGCTCGACCCGCGCGCCGGGATCGACGAGCGCCTGGACGTGCGCATCTCCGGCGGGGTCATCGCGGAGCTCGCAGAGCCCGGCACGCTCGAGCCCGTAGGCGAGCAGGAGAGGATTGAAGGGGGGGGACGGCTGCTGCTCGCCCCGGCGTTCGTGGACCCACACGTGCACCTGCGCACGCCCGGTCAGGAGCACAAGGAGGACATCGAGAGCGGCACGCGCGCCGCCGCCTCGGGGGGTTTCGCTGCTGTGATCGCGATGCCCAACACCGACCCGGTGCTCGACGCCGCACCGCTACTTCGCTCGCTACGCGACTCCGCCGCGCGCGAAGCGCGCATTCAGGTTGGCTTTCTCGCTGCGATCACCCGCGGCCTCGGCGGCGAGCAGCTCACCGAGATGGCAGAGCTCAGGGACTCCGGCGCACTCGGCTTCACCGACGACGGCAAGCCCGTACAGAGCGCAGGCGTGCTGCGCAAGGCGCTCCAGTACCAGCGCCTGTGCGGCGGCGTGCTGGCGCTGCACGAGGAGGATCCCACGCTCTCGCGCCAGGGTTCCATGAACGAGGGCCCTGTCAGCGCCGCCCTCGGCATCGCCGGCATCCCCACCGTGGCCGAGTCCACGATGGTCGCGCGCGACGCCGCGCTCGCGGGCTTCGAGCGCGCGCGCGTGCATTTCCAGCACCTCAGCTGCGCCGCCTCCGTGGACGCGCTCGCCGACGCCAAGGCGCGCGGCTACGCCGTCAGCGGCGAGGTCTGCCCGCATCATCTGCTGCTCACCGAAGAGGACGTGCGCAGCCTCGACACGCGCATGAAGATGCACCCTCCGCTGGCCACCGAGGCCGACCGCGTGGCGCTCGTGGACGCCCTGCGCTCGGGCGTGCTCGACTGTGTGGCCACCGATCACGCTCCGCATGCGCGCGAGGAGAAGGAAGTGCCGTTCGAGCAGGCTCCGATGGGCACCACCGGCCTTGAGAGCGCGTTCGCCGCCCTGCACACCGGGCTCGTGCTGCCCGGCCTGCTCGCGCTGGAGACGCTGATCGAGCGCATGAGCGCTGGTGCGGCCCTGTTTGAGCTGCCCACGCCCACGATCGCGGCGGGCGAGCGCGCCAACCTCACGCTGCTCGACCTCGATGCCAGCTGGATCGCAGGGGAGCACGGTTGGGAGAGCCGCTCGGAGAACTGCTGCTTCGCGGGCCGACAGCTGCGCGGGCGTGTGCTGCTCACGCTCGCCGCCGGCGCGCTCGCTTACCGTGAGCGCACGCTCTCCATGGCGGGCGCACGATGAGCCTGCTCACGCGCGCGGACGCCACGCTGTTGCTCGTCGACGTGCAGGAGGGCTTTCGCTCCTACGCCAGCTTCGCCGATGTCGCCTCCGCCTGCGCCAAGCTGCTCGCGGGCGCTCGCCTGCTCGACGTTCCCGCGCTCGCCAGCGAGCAGTACCCGAAGGGCCTCGGCCACACCGCGCGCGAGGTGGGCCTCGCCGATGAGCCCCGCATCGAGAAGACGGTGTTCTCAGCCGCCCGCGCCGACGGGTTTGACCTGCATGGACGCCGCCAGGCGATCGTGTGCGGCATCGAGACGCACGTGTGCGTCAGCCAGACCGTGCACGACCTGCTCGCAGACGGCGTCGAAGTGCACATCCCCGCAGACGCAGTCGGCTCGCGCCACCTGATCGACTACGAACGCGGCCTCGAGCGCATGGAGCGCGCGGGCGCCGTGATCAGCACGGTCGAGGCGGTCCTCTTCGAGCTGCTCGAGCGCGCCGGCACCCCGGAGTTCAAGGCAGTGCAGAAGCTGATCCTATGAGCGCCCCCGGCTATGTGCTGCTGGAGGATGGAACGCGCTTCGACGGCGAATGCTGCGGCGCCGAGGGTCACGCCGTCGGCGAGATCGTCTTCACGACCGGGATGTCCGGCTACCAGGAGTCGATGACCGACCCCTCCTTCGCTGGCCAGCTGATCGCGTTCACCTACCCGCACATCGGAAACTACGGCGTGAGCTCCCAGGCGATGGAGTCAGAGCGTGCCTGGGCGCGCGCCGCGATCATGCGCGAGGCCGGCAACCGCGAGGACGCCCCCAGCGCCGAGCGCGGCTGGCTCGACTGGCTCGGCGATTGCGGCGTGCAGGCCATCAGCGGCGTCGACACGCGCACGCTCGTCAAGCACATCCGCGACGCCGGCGCGATGCGCGGGGGCGTGTTCGGCGGACACCTCAGCGAGGCGCAGGCACGCGAGCTGATCGAAGCCGAGCCGCCGATGGCCGGCCAGGACCTCGCCGCGCTCGTCAGCCCGCGCGAGGTCAGCCACCACGGTTGGGGCGAGGGTCCTGTGATCGCCGTGATCGACACCGGCATCAAGGCCTCGATGGTGCGCGAGCTGACCGCGCGCGGCGCGCGCGTCTCGCTTCACCCGTGCACCGCGGGCGCCGAGCAGCTGCTCGAGGAGGACCCCGACGCGGTGTTCCTCGCGAACGGCCCCGGCGACCCGGCCGCGCTCGAGTACATCGTGCAGACCGTGCGCGAGATAGTCGGGCGCAAGCCCGTATGGGGCATCTGCCTCGGGCATCAGCTGCTCTGCCGCGCCGTCGGCCTCGACACCTTCAAGCTGCCGTTCGGCCACCGCGGGGCCAACCACCCGGTCCGCGACCTCGCCACCGGGCGCGTCGAGATCACCTCCCAGAACCACGGCTTCGCCGCACTCGGCCCGGGTGGCGAGCGCACCATCGCCGGCGATGAGCCGGTGCGCTGGGAGACGGACTTCGGCGCCGCCGCGCTCTCGCACGTGAACCTCTACGACCGCACCGTCGAGGGGCTCGAACTGCTCGACGTGCCCGGCGGCACGGTGCAATACCACCCCGAGGCCGGCCCCGGCCCGCACGACAGCCTCTACCTCTTCGACCGCTTCTTGGCGCGCATTGCCACGGCGTAGCGACATCTCGAAGATCCTCATCCTCGGCTCCGGGCCGATCGTGATCGGGCAGGCCGCCGAGTTCGACTACTCCGGCGTTCAGGCCTGCAAGGTGCTTCGCGAGGAGGGCTATGAGGTCGTGCTCGTCAACTCCAACCCCGCGACGATCATGACCGACCCCGAGTTCGCCACCGCCACCTATATCGAGCCGCTGCTGCCAGGTCCGGTCGCGCAGGTGATCGAGCGCGAGCGGCCCGACGCACTGCTCGGCACGCTCGGCGGACAGACTGCGCTCAACCTGTCCAAGGAGCTGCACGACGATGGCACGCTGGAGCGTTTCGGCGTCGAGCTGATCGGCGCCAACTACAACGCGATCGCCTGCGCCGAGGACCGTGAGCTGTTCCGCTCCGCGATGGAGAGCGCCGGCCTGCGCATGCCGCGCAGCGTGATCGCCACGAGCGTCGGTCAGGCCATGGGCGCGCTCGGCGATCTCGGCCTGCCGTGCATCGTGCGTCCCGCCTTCACGCTCGGCGGGCGCGGCGGAGGCATCGCCCGCAGCGAGTCGGAGCTGCGCACGCTCGCCGCGCGCGGGATAGAAGCCTCGCCGATCGGTCAGGTGCTGCTCGATGAGTCCGTGCTCGGCTGGGGCGAGTTCGAGCTCGAGGTGATGCGCGACCGCGCGGACAACGTCGTGATCGTGTGCTCGATCGAGAACGTCGACCCGATGGGCGTGCACACCGGAGACTCGGTCACGGTCGCGCCCCAGCAGACGCTGCCCGATCGCCTGTACCAGCGACTGCGCGACCAGGCGATCACCGTGATCCGGGCCGTGGGCGTCGAGACCGGCGGCTCGAACGTGCAGTTCGCGGTCAACGCCGAGACCGAGGAGATCCTCGTCATCGAGATGAACCCGCGCGTGTCGCGCTCCTCCGCGCTCGCCTCGAAGGCCACCGGCTTTCCGATCGCCAAGATCGCCGCGCGGCTGGCCGTCGGTTATCGGCTCGACGAGATCTCCAACGACATAACCGGGGTCACGCCAGCATGCTTTGAGCCCACGATCGACTACGTGGTCGTCAAGTGGCCCCGCTTCGCCTTCGAGAAGTTCCCGCACACGCAGCCCACGCTCTCCACGCACATGAAGTCTGTCGGCGAGGCGATGGCAATCGGCCGCACCTTCCGCCAGGCGTTCGCCAAGGCGCTGCGCTCACGCGAGCTCGACAAGCCCGCCTCGCTCGCCGAGCTGGATGAGCAGCAGCTGCTCGAGGGCGTCTCGACGCCCGGGCCACAGCGCTTCGAGACCCTGCTCGAGCTGCTCTCGCGTGGCGCGGGCGTCGATGAGCTGCACGCGCGCACCAGCATCGACCGCTGGTTTCTCGAGCAGATGCGCAGCCACGCGCTCGACCCCGACGCGACCTTCGCCGGCGAGCGCTCGTATCGCTCGGTCGACACCTGCGCCGCCGAGTTTCCCGCGCGCACGCCCTACTACTACTCGGGCTGGGAGCGCACGCGCTGCAACGAGATCGAGCGCGGTGAGCGCGAGTCGGTGGTGATTCTCGGCTCGGGACCCAACCGCATCGGGCAGGGGATCGAGTTCGACTACTGCTGCGTGCACGCCGCCATGACCGTACGCGAGTCAGGCCGCGACGCGGTCATGATCAACTGCAACCCCGAGACAGTCTCCACCGACTACGACACCTCCGACCGCCTCTACTTCGAGCCGCTCACGCTCGAGGACGTGCTGGCGGTGGTGCAGGCCGAGAGTGGGGATGGCGCCGAATCCGCCCCTCTCGCCGGCGTGATCGTGCAGTTCGGCGGCCAAACGCCGCTCAAGCTCGCAGCGGGCCTGGCCGCAGCGGGGGTGCCTCTGCTCGGGACGAGCGTCGAGGCGATCGATCTGGCCGAGGATCGTGGGCGCTTTGGAGCGCTGCTCGAGCAGCTCGAGCTGAAGGCGCCGCCGTTTGCCACGGCCGCCTCGGTGCCCGATGCCCTGCGCTGCGCCGAGGAGGTCGGCTTTCCGCTGCTCGTGCGGCCCTCCTACGTGCTCGGCGGCCGGGCGATGGAGATCGTCTACTCGCGTGACGCGCTCGCCGACTACCTCGGGCGTGAGGTCTCCTCGAGCGCCGGCGGCTCCGAGGGCACGCTGATCTACCTCGATCACTTCCTCGAGAACGCCGCCGAGGTCGACGTCGACGCGCTCTGCGACGGCGAGGACGTGTGGATCGGCGGGATCATGCAGCACGTCGAGGAGGCCGGGGTGCACTCCGGAGACAGCGCCTGCGTGCTGCCGCCGCACTCGCTGGGCGAGGAGATGCTCGAGCAGATCCGTGCCGCCACCCGGCGGATCGCGCTCGCCGTGGGCGTCGTGGGTCTGCTCAACGTCCAGTATGCGGTGCACGGCGGCGAGCTGTACGTGATCGAGGCCAACCCGCGCGCGTCGCGCACGGTGCCGTTCGTCAGCAAGGCCGTCGGGATCCCGCTCGCAAAGCTCGCCTGCCGCATCATGCTCGGCGAGCGCATCTCAGAGCTCGGCCTCGAGCGCACCCGCGAAGGTCTCGGCTTCGGCGACCACGTCTCCGTCAAGGAGGCGGTGCTGCCATTCGACCGCTTTGAGGGCTCGGACGCGCTGCTCGGCGTCGAGATGCGCTCGACCGGCGAGGTGATGGGGATCGCGCGCGACTTCCCCACGGCGTTCGCAAAGGCGCAGGCCGCCGCCGGCTCGCCGCTGCCGCGCACCGGCACCGCTTTCATATCGGTCACCGACTCCGACAAGCCCGGCGCGATCGCCGTCGCCCAGAGCCTGCACGACATCGGCTTTCGCATCGTCGCCACGCGTGGCACCGCCGAGGTGATCGCCCGCATGGGCGTGCCCGTGCAGAAGCTCAACAAGATCGCCGAAGGCTCGCCGCACGTGCTCGACTGGATCGAGCGCGGCGACGTCGCGCTCGTCGTCAACACCCCCACCGGCGTCGGCGCGCGTTCAGACGGCTATGAGATCCGCCGCGCCGCCGTGACCCACGGCGTGCCCTGCCTGACCACGCTGGCCGCGGGGGTCTCGGCCGCACGAGCGATCGCGAGCGCGCGACGCGGAGGCGTGCCCGAGGTCGTGTGCCTGCAGGAGCTTCACGGCAGCGCGCGCCGCGGCGATGGTGGCGCCGCGAACGCCGAGGAGCCCGTCGCTCCGGCGAGCCGCGACGGCGCCGGGGTGGCGTGAGCGCCCCGCTCGCGCGCCGCGCGCTCACCGTCACGGGCTGCGAGCGGCTCGGCGCCTACAGCGTCCTGCGCGTCGCCGACCCCGACGGGCCGGTGCCGCGGCCCGGCCAGTTCGCGATGATCGCCGCCGTGGAGCGCTGGGGCGGGGGAGAGGACGAGCGCCCGTTTCTCTCGCGGGCCTTCTCGATCGCCCGCCACGCCGCCGGCGAATGCCATTTCCTGCTCGAGGATGTGGGCCCCGGCAGCCGTCGCCTGGGCGAGTTGCGCGCGGGCGAGCGCCTGTGGCTGCTCGGGCCGCTGGGGCGCGGGTTCGAGCCGCCGCAGGACGGGCGCCGCGCGATCCTGCTCGGCGGTGGCGTCGGCATCGCGCCGCTCGCGATCCTGCAGGATGAGCTTCCCGAGCCGGCCACGGTGCTGCTCGGCTTCCGCGACCGCGAGCGGGCGCCCGGCGCGGCGCTGCTCTCCGACGCACAGCTCGCCACCGACGATGGCTCGCACGGGCACCACGGACGCGTCACGGAGCTGCTCGAGGCAGAGCTCGCGCGCGACCCCCACGCGGTCGTGTATGCGTGCGGCCCGGCAGCGATGCTCGAGGGCGTGCGAAGCATCTGCGAGCGCTCCGCGGTGCCCGCGCAGCTTGCGCTCGAGGCGGCAATGGCCTGCGGCTTCGGCGCCTGCTTCGGCTGCGTCGTGCCAAAGCGCGACGGCGGCTACGCGCGCGTGTGCGTCGAGGGCCCGGTGCTCGCCGCGGCCGAGCTCGAGCGGGTCTGCGAGCACGCGGGGGCGCCGGCGTGAGCGTCGAGCTCTGCGGCCTGCGCCTCGCGCACCCGGTGATCAACGGGTCGGGCACGTTCGACGCAATCGCCGCCCGCGCCGCCTTCGGCGACGAGCTCGTCTCGCACTTCCCGTTCGCCGCCTACGTGTCAAAGACGATCACGCTCGAGCCGCGCCTCGGAAATCCGCCGCCGCGCCTATGGGAGACCGCCGGCGGGCTGATCAACTCGATCGGGCTTCCCAACAAGGGCCTCGATGGCTACATGCGCGAGGACCTGCCGAAGCTGTGCGACCTGCAGGCGCTCGAACCCGGCGGTGGCGCGAGCGTGCCGGTGCCGCTGATCACGAACGTGATGGGCTCGAGCGCCGAGGAGATCGCGGTGCTGCTGGAGGCGTGCGAGCAGCGGGCCGAGATCGCGGCGGTCGAGCTGAACGTGTCCTGCCCCAACGTCGCAACCGGCCTTGACATCGGCGCCGACCCCGGCACGCTGCGCGAGGTCCTGCGCGCGGTTCGCCCGCGCACATCAAAGCCGCTGATCGTGAAGCTCACTCCCAACACCGCCGACGTCGCCGCCTGCGCCGCCGCCGCCCAGGACGGCGGCGCCGACGCGGTGTCGCTGATCAACACGCTTCGCGCGATGGCGCTCTCGCCGCGAGCCGCGCGCGGCCCCCAGCGCCTGCCGGGCGCGGCCCGCTGGCTCGGCGGCGGCACCGGCGGGCTCTCAGGCCCGGCCGTGCGCGCGGTCGCGCTGGCCCAGGTCGCGGCCGTGGCCGAGCGGGTCAGCATCCCGGTGATCGGCATGGGCGGAGTGCAGAGCGCCCATCACGCGCGCGACCTGCTCGACGTCGGTGCGAGAGTGGTCGCGGTCGGCACCGAGAGCTTCCGCGATCCCGGCGTGGGCGCCGCGATCGCCGCGTCCCTGTAGCACAATCGGACTCTCGCGATCGAACCCGGCGGACGTTCATACGTTCGAAAAAGTCCGCATCTTGCGGGGTTGCCTTTGCGCGCTGCGCGCACGTTTTCGCAGACGGAGGTCTGCGTGAAAACCCCTGCAAACATCGCGCTACACCGTCCACCATGCTCTACATGGCTAAAGCTCTGCCTGAGGTCGAGCTGAATTCGATCACTTTCGCTTGATCAGGGGCGGCGTGTGTGTAGACTCGCCGCCCATGACGACGGCGACTGGAACGACGTCCTCCAGCTCATCGACCGCGCCGCAGCGGTCGCTCAACCAGAGGATGGACGCCCTCGCGCGAGCAAATCAGATTCGCATACAGCGAGCTCAGCTGAAGCGCGATCTGAAGGCCGGGCGGCGCTCGATCCACCAGCTGCTGACCGACCCGCCCGAGTGGGTCGAGACCGCCAAGGTGTTCGACATGCTGCTCGCAGTGCCCAAGTACGGGCGTGTGAAGGTCAACAAGATCCTCGTTCACTGCCGCATCGCACCGAGCAAGACGATCGGCGGGCTCTCAGAGCGCCAGCGCAGCGAGCTGATCTCGCTGCTTCGCCACTGAGACGGCCCGGACGTTCCCACCGAAGCCGCGACTAGGGTGCAAGCGGTGGCGTGCGTGTTCGTCATCACCGGCCCCTCGGGGGTCGGAAAGGGAACGCTGATCCGCGGGCTCATGGAGCGGGTGCCGGGCCTGTACCTGTCGGTCTCCGCGACCACCCGTGCACCGCGCGAGGGAGAGCGCGACGGGGTCGACTACCACTTCCTCACGCGCGAGGACTTCGACCGCAGGGTCGCCGAAGGGGCCTTCGTCGAGCACGCCGACTACGCCGGGCGCAGCTACGGCACGCTGCGCTCGGAGCTCGAGCGGAGCCTCGGCGCCGGCGAGCCGGTCGTGCTCGAGATCGAGGTCCAGGGCGCGCGCCAGGTGCGCGCGGCGATGCCCTCCGCGGTGCAGGTGTTCATCGCGCCCCCCTCGCTCGCCGCCCTGCGCGAGCGCCTGCTCGCGCGCGGGACAGACGATTCCGCCGAGGTCGAGCGCAGGCTCGCCGTGGCCGAGCACGAGCTCACCGCACAGGCGGAGTTCAAGCACGTCGTCGTCAACGACCGGCTCGAGGACGCGATCGAGCAGCTGAGCGAGATCGTCAACGAGAGCCTGCACGCCGGCTGCCGCTGAGCCGGGCCCACGGCCTCGGGCGACTACACTGCAGTTGCCCAACCAGGAAAGGCAGCGCAAGTGATCTCACCCCGCATCGACAGACTGCTCGAGCAGGTCGACTCAAACTACGCGAGCGTGATCGTGGCCGCCAAGCGCGCCCGCCAGATCAACAGCTACTACCACAACCTCGGCGAGGGCACCTTCGACGAGTTCCCCCCGCCGATGATCGAGTCCGGCTCGAAAAACTACCTCACGATCGCCCTCGAGGAGGTAGCCGCGGGGAAGCTCAAGTACCACTACCGCTAGGCCCAACGGCCGCGGCCGGAGCGCTCCGCGCGCCGGTCGCCGACGGGTCGGCGGCGCCGCGCGAGCGCGCAACTCACCCGCCGGCGCTTGCCGCCGGGGCGCGCGCCCTCTAAAACCAAGGAGTCATGTCGCGGATACTCCTCGGCGTCAGCGGCGGAATCGCCGCGTACAAGGCGCTCGAGCTCGTGCGCCTCGCGACCGCGGCCGGTCATTCGCTGCGCGTCGTGCAGACCCCTGCCAGCCGGCGCTTCGTCGGCGAGGCGTCGTTTGCCGCCCTGAGCGGCGCCCCCGTGCTCGTCAGCGAGTTCGAACGCGACCCGTTGCGCGGCGCCTACCCCGGCGAGGCGGCGCCCGCGCATGAGCCGATCAGCCACCTGCAGCTCGCCGCCGGCGCAGAGGTGTACCTGATCGCGCCGGCGACCGCCAACACGATCGCCAAGCTCGCGGGCGGCTTCGCCGAGGACCTGCTCGGAGCCTGCGCGCTCGCCGTGAACTGCCCGCTCGTGCTCGCGCCGGCGATGAACAGCCGCATGTACGAGCACCCCGCCACCCGCGCCAACCTGCACACCCTGCGCGAGCGCGGCGTGCGCATCCTCGAGCCCGGCAGCGGGCGACTCGCCTCGATCGGCGAGCAGGGCGTCGGGCGCATGGCCGAGCCCGCCGAGCTGCTCGCCGCCTGCGAAGCGGCGCTGAGCGACCGCGCCACGCAGAGCTGGAGCGCTCTGAAGGTGCTCGTGACCGCGGGCGGCACGCGCGAGCCGATCGACAGCGTGCGCTTCATCGGCAACAGCTCCTCCGGGCGCATGGGCCTCGCGTTGGCGCGCGCCGCGCGCGAGCGAGGCGCGCAGGTAACCGTGATCGCGGCGAACGTCGCGCTCGAGCGGCCCGCGGGCGTGCGCTGGCTCGAGGTCTCAAGCGCCGCCGAGCTGGCTCACGCATGCGAGCAGGAGTTCCCGGCCTGCGACGTGCTCCTGATGGCCGCCGCCGTGGCCGACTTCACGCCCGCCCAGAGCGCGCAAGGAAAGATCAAGAAGGGCGGTCGCGCGGCGCTCGAGCTCGTGCTGGAGCCCACGCCCGACGTGCTCTCAGGACTCGCCGCGCAGCGTCGCGACGGACAGACGCTCGTCGGCTTCGCCGCCGAGCACGGCGCCGCGGCGGCCAACGGGGCGCGCACGAAGCTCGACGGCAAGCAGCTCGACGCGCTCGTCGTCAACGACATCTCACGCGCCGACATCGGATTCGATTCCGAGCACAACGAGGTCACGGTCCTCGCCGCCGGGCCCGCGGGCAGCGAGCCGCGCAGCTGGCACGTTCCGCGCGCGAGCAAGGAGCTCGTCGCCGACGCCATCCTCGATGTGGTCGAGCGCCTGCGCGGCAGTAGATAAAATCGTCTCCATGGACAGCGTCTATGACCTCTACAGGCGCGGCTGTGACCTGCTCGACCACGGCGATCACCAGGCCGCAATCGTGCCGCTCTCGCGAGCGCGCGATCTCGAGCCGGAGAAGGCCTCGATCCGCGAGGCGCTCGGCCGCGCGCTGTTTCACGCGCACCGCTACGAAGGCGCCGCAGAGGAGTTCGGAGCGGTCGCGGCGAGAACGCCCACGAACGATTACGCGCTGTTCTGCCTGGGCCGCGCAATGCAGCTGCTGGGACGTCATCGCGAGGCCTGCCGGCCGCTCGCGCTGGCCTGCTCGCTGCGTCCCGAGCGCGCCGATTACAGGCTCTATCGGGACCGCGCCAGGCGCAAGGCCGCGCTCGCCTAGAGCTGGGCGCAAATGCGCCCCGATGCTATCCTCGATGTAAAGCTTTCGTGCCCGCGCAAAGGCGCCGGCTGCAGTACCGAAGGTGGGCGCTCGCCCACTTTTTTTTCGTAAGGAGTGTGTTCATGAGCCCATTGCAGGCAGACGTCGAATCGCGACTCGTAGACAGCGAGCCGGATATCGAGGTGCTGCTCGCCGAGGTCCTCGGCGGACGCTGTCTGCGCGTGTTCATCGACCACCCCGATGGCGTCACGCTCGAGATGTGCGAGCGCGTGAGCGCGCGGCTTGGCGACCTGCGCGAACGCTACTCGCTCGAGATCTCATCGCCCGGAACAGCGCGCCCGCTGACCAAGCCCGCGCACTTCCGTCGCTTCGTGGGGCGTCGTGCGCGCGTGCGCACGCGCCACCCCCACGCGATCGAACGGGTGCAGGCAGGCTGCGGCGAGGACGGCGAAACACGTGCGGTGCGAAGCTTCACGGGCGAGCTCATCAGCGCATCCGAAGAGGAGGTCACGCTTGCCGCCGACGGTGGCGTCATCGCGATCCCCTACTCGGAAATACGACGGTCCAACCTGATCGAGGAGTAGAGGGACATGTCACGCGAAATCCTTGACGCCATGCACGCCCTCGCACGCGAGAAGGGCATAGAGCCGGAGAAGCTGATGATCGCGCTCGAGGATGCGCTGCTGTCGGCCTACAAGAAGCAGCCAGGCTCGGCCAAGTACGCGCGCGTGGAAATGGACCGCGAGACGGCTGACTTCAGGGTCATCGAACTGATCATCCCCGAGCGACTCGAGGCGCACCTGATCGTCGAGACGATCGACGAGGAAACCACGATCGATCCCGAGACCGGCGAGATGCGCGAACCCGAGGAACCGGAAATCGACCCGAAGAAGTTCGCCGAATACCGCGATCAGATAGACGAGCGCGACGTCACTCCCGACGACTTCGGGCGGATCGCGGCACAGACCGCCAAGCAGGTGATCCTGCAGCGCATCCGCGAGGCCGAGCGCGACATGATGTATGAGGAGTACCGCGACCGCGTCGGCGAGCTGATCACCGGGATCGTGCAGCAGTCGGACTCGCGCTACACGCTCGTGCAGCTGCGCGAACGCGTCGAGGCGCTGCTGCCCAAGTCCGAGCAGGTCGACGGTGAGCGCTACGACCACTCCCAGCGCATCAAGGCCGTCATCAAGGAGGTCTCGCCGTCCACCAAGGGACCGGCGATCATCGTCTCCCGGCGCGACCCCGAGCTGATCAAGAAGCTGTTCGAGCTCGAGGTGCCCGAGATCGCCGACGGCCTCGTCGAGATCGCAAACGTCGCCCGCGAGCCCGGCTACCGCTCGAAGATCGCGGTCATCTCCCACACCGACGGGGTCGACCCGGTCGGCGCCTGCGTTGGCCCGCGCGGCTCGCGCGTGCGCATGGTCGTCTCCGAGCTGCGCGGAGAGAAGATCGACATCATTCCCTTCAACGACGAGCCCGCGCGCTTCGTCGCCAAGGCGCTCTCGCCGGCGCGCGTGCGCGAGGTGCTGGTCGACGACGAGGCCAAGCAGGCCACCGTGATCGTGCCCGACGACCAGCTCTCGCTGGCGATCGGCCGCGAGGGCCAGAACGCGCGCCTCGCAGCGCGGCTCACCGGCTGGCGCGTGGACATCCGTTCGGAGACCGAGTTCGCGGCCGAGGAGGCAGAGCACGGCTACGAGGAGGAGGAGGTGCAGGGCCGCTGCGCCGCGATCCTCTCAAACGGCAGGCGCTGCCCCAACGCGGCGCTGCCGGGTTCGCGCTATTGCGGCCTCGAGAGCCACCAGGCGCTCGCGGCGATCGCGAGCGACAACATCGGCGACCTCGCAGCCGAGGCCAACGGAGGCGAGGCGGAGGCCCCCGAGCCGACCCCCGTCGCCGCGGAGGCTCCGGAGCCGTCGGCCGTCGCCGCAGAGGCGCCGGTGACGCTCCCCGACGAGCACCCGCCGGCGGTCGAGCAGGCGCCGCAGGGCGCAGGCGGGGAGCAGACGCCATAGGCGCGAAGGTTCCGCAGCGCCGTTGTGTCGGCTGTGGACGCTCCGCACCCAAGGACGAGCTGATGCGCTTGGCGATCGAGCGCGTCGACGGCGGCGCCCGCGCCGTGTACGACGCGTCCAGCTCGCGTCCCGGCCGCGGTGCGTATCTGTGCGCCGAGGCGACCCCGGGACGCCCGGCCGCAGCCTGCCTGCAGCGTGCGCTGCGGCGCGGCGCGATACCGCGCTCTCTGCGCGCGGCAGTGGCGGTTGACCCCAAGCTCGTAGAATCGGTGAGCCCATGAGCAAGAAGCGCGTCCACGAAATCGCCAAGGAGCACGGCCTCTCGAGCAAGGAGCTGCTGGCCAAGCTCAAGGCTGCCGGCGTAGAGGCCAAGGCAGCCGCATCCTCGATCGACGAGGCGGCCGCGCTGAAGGTGCTGGGCAGCGACGGCTCGGGGGCGCCAAGCAGCCCGAACGGAGCTGCCGGCGCGCCCCCACAAGCCGCGCCGCCGCCGCCGCCTGCGAAGAGCGCGCCCACCGCCACGACTTCCGCTTCGCCCAAGCCCGCCGCGGCGCCATCGCCGAGCTCCTCCTCGCCGGCCGCACCCGCCGTACGTGCGCAGGCCCAGGCGACCGGGGCCGGGGCGCCCGCGAGCCCCTCTGCACAGGCACAGGCTTCGAGCGCCGCCGCGCCGGCTCAGGCCGGCGCTGCCGCGGCTGCCCCGCCGCCGGCGGCTGCAGCTGCGCCCGCGGGCGCTGGCTCGGCGCCCGCAGGCGCCGAGCGGGTGCGCCCGACGCGCGACTCGCGCACCGGCGAGCGCACGCCGGGCGAGGTCGGGCCGGGCGGACGTCGACGCGTGGTCATCGATTCGCAGGCCTCACGCCGCCAGCAGGGCGGCCCCGCGAGCCAGCCGCAGCGACGACCGCCACGCCGCGGTCGCCGTCGGCGCGGCACCTACGACGAAACGATCCAGCCGATCGACACCGCCGCGATGGAGGCGACCGACCTCGTGCGCGTGAACTCGGGCTCGACGGTCAAGGACATCGCCGAGTACCTCGGGGTGCCTGTGCCCGAGGTGATCAAGAAGCTGATGTCGCTCGGGGAGATGGCCACCCTCACGCAGACGCTCTCCGACGACGCGATCCAGGTGCTGGCGGACGAGTTCGACAAGCGCATCGAGATCGTGCACGCCGCCGATGACCTCGAGGTCGAGCCGGCCTTCGAGGACGCCGAGGAGGACCTTGTCGACCGCCCGCCGGTGGTCACGATCATGGGCCATGTCGATCACGGCAAGACTTCGTTGCTGGACGCGATCCGCGAGACCGAGGTCGTCGCCGGCGAGGCCGGCGGGATCACGCAGCACATCGGCGCCTACCAGGTGCGCCACGCCGGCAAGGAGATCACCTTCCTCGACACCCCCGGCCACGAGGCGTTCACCGCGATGCGCGCACGTGGCGCGCGCGTGACCGACCTGGCGGTGATCGTGGTGGCGGCCGACGACGGCGTCAAGCCCCAGACGGAAGAGGCGATCGACCACGCGAGGGCGGCCGAAGTGCCGATCGTGGTGGCGGTCAACAAGATCGACAAGGAGGGCGCGCAGCCAGAGCGCGTGCGCACCGAGATGACCCAGCAGGGGCTGCAGCCCGCCGAGTGGGGCGGCGACATCGAGTTCGTCGACGTGAGCGCCAAGACGCACCAGAACCTCGACGCGCTGCTTGACACGATCCAGGTCGTCACCGACCTCGAGGAGCTGAAGTCCAACAGCGGCGCCGAGGCCTCGGGCACCGTGATCGAGTCGAAGCTCGACCCGGGCCGCGGTCCGGTTGTCACCGTGCTGATCCAGCGCGGCACGCTGCGCGTCGGTGACGCGCTCGTAGCGGGCGCTCATTTCGGCAGGGTGCGCGCGATGGCCGACTTCATGGGCGTGCGGCTGAAGCGCGCCACGCCCGGCCAGCCCGTCGAGGTGCTCGGCTTCGACGGCGTGCCCGAGGCGGGCGAGCACGTGCGCGTGGTCGAGAACGAGCGGCGCGCGCGCCAGCTCGCCGGGGAGCGGGCGAACCGCCTGAAGACCGAGGCGCTGGCCCGCCGCTCCGGCCGCAAGGTCTCGCTCGAGGACGTCTTCAAGCTCGCCCAGGAGGGCGCTGTCAAGGAGCTCAGCCTGGTCGTCAAGGCGGACGTCGCCGGTTCGCTTGAGGCGATCGAGGACGAGATCGCGAAGCTGCCCCAGCAGGAGGTCAAGGTCAACATCATCCACCGCGGCGTCGGCGGCATCAACGAGTCCGACGTGATGCTCGCCGCGGCCTCCGACGGTGTGATCCTCGCCTTCAACGTGCGTCCCGTGGGCGACGCCCGCCACATCGCCGACCGCGAGGGCGTCGAGATCCGCTCCTACTCGGTCATCTACCGCGCCACCGAGGAGCTGCGCGCAGCCATGCAGGGCATGCTCGAGCCCGCCGAGGTGGAGACGACCGTGGGCCAGGCCGAGGTGCGCCAGCTGTTCCGCGCGTCTCGCATCGGCACGATCGCCGGCTCGTTCGTCACCGAGGGCAAGGTCGTGCGCGGCGCGAGCGTGCGGGTGGTGCGCGACGGCACGGTCATCTACGACACGACGATCGAGAGCCTGCGCCGCTTCAACGACGACGTGCGCGAAGTGACCGCAGGGTTTGAGTGCGGCATCGTGCTCACGAACTTCCAAGATGTGCACGAGGGCGACGTGCTCGAGACCTATGAGACACGTCAGGTGGAGCGGGAGCTGTCGTCCTGAGCGCCGGTCTCGTGGACGCCGGCCAGACGGCCGGCTCCCGCATGAGCGAACACTCATGCAAGCGAGCCGTCACGCTTCTCGTCGCGTTGGATGGTGCGAGTAGGATGACCGGTGGACGCATGCGTCGGGTGGATGAGGCGGTGCGCCACGTGATTGGCGACGCGCTGGCCGGGGAGCTGAAGGATCCGCGAGTGGGTTTTGTGACCGTGACCGATGTCAAGACCAGCCCCGACCTGCGCCAGGCGCGCGTCTATGTGAGCGTTCTCGGCGACGGCGGCGGACCGTCCGAGCCCGAGCAGCGCGAGGCCACGCTTGCGGGCCTGCGCAGCGCGCACGGGTATCTGCAGGGACGCGTCGCGCACGAGCTGCGGCTGAAGCGCACGCCCACGCTCGAGTTCTTCTACGACGAGACCACCGACCGAGCGATGCGCATCGAGGCGTTGATCGACGAGATCGACGGGACATGACGGGCGAACCTTCCGAGCGTGCCCGCGAGCAGGTGCTCGCGCGACTCCGTGCGGATTCGCGCTTCGTGCTCGCCACGCACGAGAGCCCCGACGGCGATGCGCTCGGCTCGCTCGTTGCCATGCAGGGCCTGCTCACAGCGCTTGGCAAGGACTCGCAGATGTTCATCTCGAGCGACGATCTGCCGCTGCCCGAGGAGTACACGATGTTCCCGTTCGACGGGCTGATCCAGGCGCCGCCGCAGGACATCGCCGAGCGTACCGTCGTCTTCCTCGACTGCGGCAACATCGACCGCAACTCGGCGAGCGTGCTGCGCGACGGCAGGCACCTGCTGAACATCGACCACCACCACGACAACACTCACTTCGGCACGCTCGACTACGTGCTGCCCAACGCCTCATGCACCGCGGAGATCGTGTGGGACCTGATGCGCGGGCTGGATGTCACGCCGACGCCGGCGATAGCCCGGGCGCTGTACATCGGGCTGATCACCGACACGGGGCGCTTCATGTATGAGAACACCACTCCGCGCGCGCACGAGATGGCCGGCGCCCTGATCGAAGCCGGTGTGGACGTCGCCGCCGTATACCGCCACCTGTACGAGGACATGCCGGCCGGCAGGCTCGCGCTGCTGGGGCTCGCGCTCGGCCAGATGCAGCGCTTCGACGCCGGCGAGCTCACGATCTCGTTCCTGAGCACCGCCGACTTCGCCAAGGCGAACGCCGAGGAAAGCTACTCGGAGGGGATCATCGACCAGCTGCGCTCGCTGCGCGGAACGAAGGTCGCGGTACTCGTGCGCGAGCTCTCGAGCGGCGAGCGCAAGGGCCAGCACAAAGTGTCGCTGCGCGCCACCGACGACGACGTCGACGTGTCGATCATTGCCCGTGCGCAGGGGGGAGGGGGCCACCGCCGCGCCGCCGGCTTCACGACGACGCTGGAGCTCCCCGAGCTGGTGGACTTCCTGCGCGAGTCGATCGCCGCGCAGCTACACGCCTCGCCCGACGGGCGCGCGACCGCCACAGCGGCCTAGGCTCCCGGCGAGAACGCGCGAGAGCGCTCCCACGCCAGATGGACGGCGTCCTGCTGATAGACAAGCCCGCGGGCATCACCTCCCACGACGTGGTGGCCGCGGTCCGGCGCGCGCTGGGCGGAGTGCGCACCGGCCACGCGGGCACGCTCGACCCGTTCGCGACCGGTCTTCTGCTGGTGCTCGTCGGACGGGCCACGAAATCCCAGCGCGTGCTGATGGCGCTGCCCAAGCGCTACGAGACCATCGCCCAGCTCGGCGCGACCTCGAGCACAGGCGATACCGAGGGCGAGATCACGTTCACGGGCCGGCTTCCGCCGGACCCGCCCGAGCTGCCCACCGGCGAGGTACGCCAGCGTCCGCCGATGCATTCGGCGGTCAAGGTCGGCGGCGAGCGCGCATACAAGCTCGCGCGCCGGGGAGAGCGCGTGGAGATGCCCGAGCGGATCGTCAGCGTGCATCGCTTCGAGCAGCTATGGCGACAGCCGCAAGCCGCCGGCGCCGGCCAAGCCGGTGCGTGCGAGGGGCTCGAAACCGCCGCCTATTCGATCGAATGCGGCTCGGGCACCTACGTGCGCTCGCTCATAGCCGCGCTCGGCGACGCGTACTGCCTGCAGCTGCGGCGAACCGCGATCGGGCCCTTCGAGGTGGCTGACGCTGTCGCGCCGCCGCAGCGCGGGCGGCAATGGCCCGACCCGCCGCTGATCGCGCTCGATCGCCTCGCCGGGATGCTCGGCGCGAGCGCGCCGGGACGCCAATAACCTGTGCGCCCGTGAAGGTCACTCGCCTGCCCGACGTGCAGCCCGCAGCCGGGCGCAGCGTGGCGGTTGGGACGTTCGACGGGGTGCATCGCGGACACCGCGAGGTGATCGCGGGCTCCGACAGCGTGCTCACATTCGATCCCCACCCGGTGGCCGTGGTCGCGCCGCAGCACACGCCCAAACTGCTCACCACGCTCGAGCGCAAGGCCGAGCTGATCTCCGACCTCGGGGTGAGCGAGCTGGTCGTGATCCCATTCGACGCCGACTTCGCCCAGCTCTCCGCCGAGGAGTTCATCGGCCGCGTGCTCGTCGACGCGCTGGGCGCGGCATGCGTTTCGGTCGGCGAGAACTTTCACTTCGGGCACCGCGCACTCGGCGACGCGCAACTGCTCGCGGCCGACGAGCGCTTCAGCACCGTGGTGCATCCGCTGCTCGAGATCGACGGCGAGATCGTTTCCTCGAGCCACATCCGCGGGCTCGTGCTGGCCGGCGAGGTGGCCGAGGCGAACAGGCTGCTCGGCCAGCCCTTTCTCGTCAGCGGCGAGGTCGTTCATGGCGATGAACGCGGTCGCGAGCTGGGCTTCCCCACCGCCAACCTCGTGCCCCAGGAGGCGCTCGTGTGCCCAGGGCACGGCGTCTACGCGGGCCTCGCCGACGGGCACCCTGCCGCCGTGAGCATCGGCGTTCGCCCGACCTTCACCACCGGTCGCGGCGAGCTGATCGAGGCACATCTGCTCGACTTCGACGGGGACCTGTACGGCAGACAGCTGCGCATCGAATTCCTCGCACGCCTGCGCGGGGAGCGGCGCTTTGACAGCCCCGAGCAGCTCGTCGAGCAGATTCGTCGCGACGTGGAGCACACCCGCGAAATCACCGCAGCATCGCTCTAGGCGCACGCAGACGTCTGCTACCGTGCCGCCAATGCCTGCCATCACAAGCGAGCGCAAGCGCGAGATCGCCGTCAAGTTCGGGGCCGGCGAGACGGACACCGGCTCCACGAAGGTGCAGATCGCGCTGCTGACCGAGCGCATCAACCACCTCACCGAGCACCTGCGCGCGCAGAGCAAAGACCACCATTCGCGCCGCGGGCTGCTCATGCTCGTCGGCCGCCGCCGCCGCTTCCTCGATTACCTGCAGCGCCGGGATCTCGAGGGCTACCGCGCGCTGATCAAAGAGCTCGGCCTGCGCAAGTGAGAACGGCCGTGGACGCTTCGCGCTTCTGATGAGCGTGATCGCGCCCGGCACGCCCGCGCCGAGCTTCTCGCTCGGGCGTGTCAGCGGCGAGCGCTTCGGCGAGCAGGACCTGCACGGCGCGATCACGGTGCTCGTGTTCTATCCGTTCGCGTTCAGCCCGGTGTGCACCGAGCAGCTGCAGCTGTATGAGCCGCTGCTGGGCGAGCTCGCCCAGCAGGGCGCGAAGCTTTACGGCGTCTCCTGCGACTCCTCATGGGCGCAGAGGGCGTTCATCGAGAAGCTCGGCGTCTCGAGCGAACAGCTGTCGGACTTCGAGCCGAAGGGCGCAGCCTGCACGGCGTTCGGGGTGCTGCACCCCGGCGGCTTTGCCCAGCGGGCGATCGTGGTGAGCGGCCCGGACGCTGTCGTGCGCTTCAGCTACGAAGCGGACTCGCCGGGCGAGCTGCCGCCCGCCGAGCTCGTGCGCGAAGGCGTCGAGCAGGCGCTCGCGGCCGGGCCCGCGGCCTGAGCGACGCCGCCCGTCCAGCGCCGGCCCGGCCCTGCTGCCCGCTCGCTTCGCAGAGGCGGCTTGGCGCTCTGGGCCTAGGTATTTTCCGCTTGGGCGGCGGACGCCGTCCGCTAAGCTCCGTTGGTTCGGATATTGACGATTATTTAGGAACGGACCCGCCGACCGACGGGCGGGACAGGAAGGCAGTGAACATATGAGCAGCGATGCTGTTACGCGGGTTTCCGTGGAGGTCTCGGGCAGCGAGATCTCATTTGAGACCGGCAGGATGGCCAAGCAGGCCTCGGGCGCAGTGGTCGTCCGCCAAGGCGACACGATGGTCCTCGCGACCGCCGTCGCCGGCTCCCAGCGCGACGTGGATTTCCTCCCCCTGACGGTGGATGTCGAGGAACGCATGTACGCGACCGGGAAAATCCCCGGATCATTCTTCAAGCGCGAGGGGCGCCCCGGAGAGAAGGCGACCCTCACCGCGCGGATGATCGATCGTCCCATCCGCCCGCTATTCCCCAAGGACTGGCGCTATGACACCCAGCTCGTGGCGATTCCGATCTCGATCGACCACGAGCACCCCTACGACATCCTCGCGATGAACGGCGCCTCGGCTGCGCTGATGATCTCCGACATCCCCCTGCCGACGCCCGTCGGCGCGGTGCGGATCGGCAAGATCAACGGCGACTTCGTGGTCAACCCGCCCGAGCCGTCGCTGCTGGCCGACGCCGAGGATGCCTCGGACCTCGACCTGATCGTGGCCGGCACCGAGGACGCGATCCTGATGGTGGAGGCAGGCGCAAACGAGATCCCCGAGGCGGAGATCCTCGACGCCCTCGACATCGCCCACAGCGCGATCAAGAAGCTGTGCGCGCTGCAGCGCGACCTCGCCGAGAAAGTCGGCAAGGACAAGAAAGCGTTCGATCCGGTCAAGGTCGACCCCGACCTGCTCGCGGCGATCCGCGACTCCCATGGCTCCCAGCTCGACGAGGCCACGCAGGTGGAGGACAAGCTCCAGCGCCAGGACGCCACCAAGGCGGTCGAGGAGGCGGTGCTGGCGCAGTACGCGCCGCCCGCCCCAGAGGGTGCCTCGGACGAGCAGCTGCTCGCCGCCAAGCAGCGCCGCGCAGCGGTTCAGCTGGCTTTCGACGCGCTCGAGAAGTCGATCATCCGCGAGCGCATCGCCGTCCACAAGAAGCGTCCCGACGGCCGCGCCGAGAGCGAGATCCGCGACATCACGATCGAGGTCGGCGTCACCCCCCGCACGCACGGGTCAGCGCTCTTCACAAGGGGTCAGACACAGGCGCTCAGCGCGGTCGCGCTCGGCACGCTGAAGGAGGAGATGCGCGTCGACACGCTCGGGCTGGAGACAAAAAAGTACTACTGGCACCACTACAACTTCCCGCCCTTCTCGGTGGGAGAGGCCGGGCGCATGGGCGGCGTGAAGCGGCGCGACATCGGCCATGGGGCGCTCGCCGAGCGGGCGCTTGCGCCGATGGTCCCGTCGATCGACGATTTCCCGTACTCGATCAGGGTGGTCTCCGACATCCTCGAGTCCAACGGGTCCTCCTCGATGGCATCGGTGTGCGGCTCCTCGCTTTCGCTGATGGACGCGGGCGTGCCGATCGAGCGCCCCGTGGCAGGTATCGCCATGGGCCTCATCAAGGAGGGCGATGACTACATCGTGCTGACGGACATCGCCGGCGTCGAGGACCACCTCGGCGACATGGACTTCAAGGTGGCCGGAACCGAGCGTGGCATCACCGCGCTGCAGATGGACATCAAGATCTCCGGCGTAACCTTCGAGATCCTCCGTGACGCGCTCACCCAGGCCAAGGATGCCCGCAAGTTCATCCTCGGCAAGATGGCCGACGTGATCACGGGTCCGCGCTCGCAGCTGAGCCAGTTCGCGCCGCGCATCCAGACGATCCAGATCGACCCGTCGCAGATCGGCCTGCTGATCGGCAAGGGCGGAGAAACGATCCGCGGCCTGTCCGAGGAGTTCGAGTCCCAGATCGACGTCAACGACGACGGCCAGGTGCTGATCTACTCGGCCAACGGCGAGCTCGGCGACGCGCTCGTGGAGCGCGTGCGCATGATGATGAAGGAGGTCGAGGTCGGAGACGAGTATCTCGGCAAGGTCGTCAAGACGACCACGTTCGGGGCGTTCATCGAGCTCGCGAAGGGCACCGACGGCCTGCTGCACATCTCAAACGTCTCGCCCGGCGAGCGCGTGGAGAGCGTGGAGGACGTGCTCAACAAGGGCGACGAGGTCAGCGTGCGCGTGGTCGAGGTCGACCGCGAGCGCGGACGCATCGGGCTGCGGCTCGCCGCCGACCCTGACATCGCCGGCAAGTCCGTGGAGGAACTCGTCGGCGTCGGCACAGGCGGAAGCGGTGGCGGCGGTGGCCGCGGCGGCGAGCGACGCTCCTCGAGCAACGGCCGCGAGCGCTCCGATCGCCCGCGCAGGCGCGAGGGCGGGCAGGGCGGCGGCGGCATGAGCAGGGGCTCAGGGCGCCCGCGTCACGGGCGTGACCGCGACTGACGCGGCCGGACAGTTGCAGGACGCGGCCGAGCACCGCATAGGCGAGCTCGACAGCGGCGTCAGGGTGATCACCGAGCGCGTGCCAGGCGTGCGCTCGGTGGCACTCGGCTTCTGGATCCTGAACGGCTCGGTCATGGAGCACGACGGGGAGGCCGGGATCTCGCATCTGCTCGAGCACATGCTCTTCCGTGGCACCGAGCGCTTCGGCTCAGAGGAGATCGACCAGATCTTCGACGCGCTGGGGGCCGAGGTCAACGCGGGCACCGACAAGGAGTCGACCTCGCTCTACACGCGCGTGCTCGACCGTCACCTGGGCCGTGCCTTCGAGGTGATGAGCGACATGGTCGCGCGTCCCCGCTTCGGCGAGCTTGAGACCGAGCGCGAGGTGGTGCTCGAGGAGATCGCGATGTACGAAGACGATCCCCAGGATCAGGTCTTCGAGGAGCTCGGCCGGGCGATCTTCGGCAGTCACCCGCTCGGGCGCCCCGTGATCGGCACCGCCGAGGTGGTACGGGCGGTCACGCGCGAGCAGCTGTCGGCGTTTCACACCGAGCGCTACCGCCCGCCGGCGATCGTGATCGCTGCTGCCGGCTCGCTCGAGCACGACACGATCATGGAGCTGGCGCGGGCCGCCGAGAGCTCATGGCGTGGCGGGCCGGCCGGCTCGATCTCCAGTGCGGCTGCGCTCGAGGGCGCTCCGCCGCGCTTCGAGCGCCGCGTGCGGTTCCTGCGCAAAGACACCGAGCAGGTCCACGTGTGCGCCGGCGGCGGCGGGATCGCACGCGATGACGAGCGGCGCTTTGCGCTGCGGGTGCTCGAAGGCGTGCTCGGGGCGACCTCGTCCTCGCGTCTGTTCCAGGAGGTGCGCGAGCGTCGTGGGTTGGCCTACTCGGTGTTCTCCTTCTCGAACCTGTATGCGAACAGCGGTGAAGTGGGGATCTACGTCGGCACGCGCCCGGAGAACCTTGACGAGGCGCTCACGGTGCTCGCCAACGCAGCTCGAGCGCTGCGTGGAGGACCCCGCCAGCGAGGAGGAGCTCGAGCGCTCGCGCGAGAACCTCAAGGGCCGCATGGCGCTCGCGCTGGAGTCGACCGGCGCGCGCATGGGCCGCCTCGGCTCGAGCGTGCTGTACGGGCTGCCGATCCTGTCGGTCGAGGAGATGATCGAGCGGATCGACGCGGTCGGCCTCGAGCAGGTGCGCGAACTGGCCGCTGAGCTGTTCAGGCCGGCGCAGCTCTCGCTCGCGGGCGTGGGCCCCGACGAGGAAGCCTTTCAGGCCGCGCTCGAGCCGTTCGGGCGCTCCGCAGCGAGCCGCGCGGTGGCCGAGGACGGCGCTGCGGTCAACGCCGAGCACGCGGATGACAGCGGCGAGGCGGCGGCGCAGGGCGTGCGGCGATGATCCGCGTGGCCGTTGCAGGTGCTGCGGGACGCATGGGGCAGACTGTCTGCGAGGCCGTCGAGCACGCACAGGACATGGAGCTCAGCGGGCGCGCGGACCCGCTGCTGGGGGTGACGCTCGAGCAGGTCCTGCCCGATGCGGACGTGCTCGTCGACTTCACCACACCAGGCAGCGCCCTTGCGAACGCGCTCGCGGCGCTCGCGGCGGGCGTGCATGTGGTGATCGGCACGACGGGCTTTGACCCCGAGCCGTTACGCGCACGCCAGGCCGGCTCCTCCGCGCGCGCAAATGTGCTCATCGCCCCGAACTTCGCGATCGGCGCGGTCCTCATGATGCGCTTCGCAGCCGAGGCGGCCAAGCACATGCGCAAGGCGGAGATCATCGAGCTCCACCACGAGCAGAAGCTCGACGCTCCCAGCGGCACAGCGGCGCTCACCGCGCGACTGATGGCCGAGTCCTCCGCCGGGCCTGAGCCCCCGATTCACTCGGTGCGCCTGCCGGGGCTCGTCGCCAATCAGGAGGTGATCCTCGGGGACCTCGGCCAGACGCTCACGATCCGCCACGACACGATCAGCCGCGAGTCGTTCATGCCCGGCGTGCTGCTGGCGGTGCGCCGCGTGGGCACGCTTGCGAGCCCGCTCGTAGTCGGGCTGGAGAGCCTGCTGTTCGATGCGAGCTGAGTCGTCGAGCGCGCCACGATGGTGAGATACTGCAGCCGATGAGCGACCTCGGCGTGATCCTGACGGCGATCGTGACCCCGTTTGACGAGGAGGGCCGCGTCAACGAGGAGTCTTTCGTCGCGCTGATGCGCCACCTCGCTGAAAACGGCTCGGACGGCTTCGTCGTGGCGGGCACCACGGGCGAGGCCTCGACGTTGACCGACGAGGAGCAGCTCAACCTGATCGAGCTGGCCGTGCGCGAGCGCCCCGCCGGCAAGACGATCGTGGCGGGCACCGGCACCAACGACACGCGCCTGGCCGTCCACCTCACGCGCCGCGCGACGGAACTGGGCGTCGACGCGACGCTGTCGGTCACGCCCTACTACAACAAGCCGAGCCGTCTCGGACTCAGGCGCCACTACGAAGCAGTCGCGAGCGCGACCGACAAACCGGTCCTGCTCTACAACATCCCCGGGCGCACGGCCACCAACATGCCGCCCGACCTGCTTGCGGAGCTCGCCCTGATTCCGCACATCACCGGCGTCAAGCAGGCCAACGCGCAGGAGCTCCAGCCGATCGACGGGCTCGACCTCTACGCGGGCGACGACGGCAGCTTCGCGCGCACGCTCGACATGGGCGGCGCCGGCGGCGTGCTCGTGGCGAGCCACATCGTCGGCAACGAGATGCGCCGCATGGTCGATGAGCCCGAGCATCGCGCCGAGATCGACGCGTCGCTGCGCGACGTGTACGAGACGCTGTTTTTGACCTCCAGTCCCACCTGCACGAAGGCCGCGCTGAACCTGCTCGGCCACGAGGTAGGCGGTCTGCGCCTGCCGCTCGTGCAGGCAACGCCCGAGGAGACCGCCGCGGTGCGCACGATGCTCGAACGCCACGGTCTGCTCGCGCGCGCCACCGCGTGAGTACCCGTCTGCGTGTACTGCCCCTCGGCGGGCTTGGCGAGATAGGCAAGAACATGACCGTCGTCGAATACGACGGGCGGATCGTGGTGGTCGACGTGGGACTGCGCTTTCCCACGCCCGAGATGGTCGGCATCGACCTCGTGCTGCCCGACTTCGCCTACCTGCGCGAACGCGCAGAGGACATCGAGGCGATCGTGATCACCCACGGACACGAGGACCACCTGGGCGCGCTGCCGTGGGTGCTGCGCGACCTCGGGGGCGACATCGCGCCGGTGTACGCGGGCCCGCTCACGATCGCGATGGCCCGCTCCAAGCTGGAGGAGCACAAGCTCAACGACGTCGTGCTCGAAGAGTTCGAGCCGAGCGAAACGATCGAGCTCGGCCCGTTCTCGCTCGAGCTCGTGCACATGACCCACTCGATACCCGACTCCACGGCGGTCGCGCTCGGCACAGAGCTCGGCACCGTGCTGATCACCGGCGATTACAAGTTCGACCAGACGCCCGTCGACGGGCCGCCCGCCGACGTCTCGCGTCTCGCCGAACTGGGGCGCGAGGGGGTGCTGCTGCTGTGCGGCGACTCGACCAACGTCGACCGCGCCGGCTTCTCGCCCTCGGAGTCGGTCGTGGGGCCGCATCTGGAGGAGGTGTTCGCGCGCTGCGAGGGCCGCATCGTGGTCACGAGCTTCGCGTCGAACATCCATCGCGTGCAGCAGGTGCTCGACGCGGCCTACGCGCTCGACCGCAAGGTCGCGCTGGTCGGGCGCTCGATGCGCAAGAACGTCGGCATCGGGCGCGCGCTCGGCCACGTGGAGGTCCCCGACGGCTTGCTCGTGGGGGCGCGCGAGATCAACGACTTCGCCGACGATCGTGTGGTCGTGATCTCAACCGGCTCGCAGGGCGAGCCGCTGTCCGCGCTGCGGCGGATGGCCTACCGCGACCACCCGCAGCTGCAGCTCAAGAGCGGCGACACGGTGGTGTTCTCTGCCACGCCCGTACCTGGCAACGAGCGGGCGGTCAACGAGACGATCGACCGCCTGTATCACATCGGCTGTGACGTGATCACCGCACGTGACGCGACCGTGCACGCATCCGGGCACGGCTACGCCGAGGAGGTCAAGCTGATGCTGAACCTCGTCAAGCCGCGCTATGTGATGCCGATCCACGGAGACTTCAAGCGGCTGCGGCTGCACGCGCAGCTGGCAGCCGCGGTGGGCGTCGCGCCGCGAGGACATCTTCCAGGGCGACAACGGGCTGCCGCTCGACATCGACGAGCGGGGCGCGCGCTTCGGCGAGCGCGAGCAGTCCGGCATGATCTTCGTCGACGGCGTCGAGATCGGCGACATGGCCGACGTCGCGCTGCGCGATCGCAGGATGCTCTCGGCCGACGGCATCTTCATCGTGGTCGTCACGATCGCCGAGCAGGACGGAAGCTCGGTCGCCGACCCCGAGGTGATCTTCCGTGGCGTGCCGTTCCGCGACCAGGCCGACGATCTGCTCGAGGAGATCCGCGCGACCGTCGATGAGTCGCTGAGCCGCGCCGCAGGTGAGGAAATCCGCGAGGTCGACCTGCTCCAGCAGGCCCTGCACGACGATCTCGCGAAGCTAGTCTACGACCGGCTGAAGCGCCGGCCGATGGTGCTGCCCGTCGTCGTCGAGGTGTGAGGCCGCGGGCAGACGCACGATGAAGCGGGCGCCGCTGCCGTGCTCGCGCGAGGCCAGCTCGACAGTGCCGCCGTGCGACGCCGCCACCGCCTGCACGATCGAAAGCCCCAGGCCGAAGGAGCCGCCGCGGTCGCCCGCGCCACGCACGAAACGCTCAAACAGGGTGGCGTGCAACTCCTTCGGCACGCCCGGCCCGTTGTCCTCGACGACGAGCTCGGCCTTGCCGTCGGCCGTCGTGCCGGTCCGAACGCGCACCTCGGTGCCCGGCGGCGTATGGCGCAGCGCGTTCTCGATCAGGTTGAGCGCGAGCCTGTAGATCTCATCGCGCGCTGCCTGCACGGGCGCGGGCTGCACGTCGAGCGTGATCTCGTGATTTGCGCCCATCGGCCCGAGCTCGGCCGCCGCCTCGACGACGATCTGAGCGAGGTCGCATGGCTCGCGCGTGGGCACCCGCCCGACGTCGCTGCGGGCGAGGAGCAGCAGGTCGGCCACGAGCCGGCGCATGCGCTGCGAGGAGCGCAGCGCAGAGCTGGCCGCCTCGCCCTGATCTCCGTGCAGCGATTCGGCGAGCAGCTCGAGGTTCGCCAGAACGCTTGTCAGCGGCGTGCGCAGCTCGTGTGAGGCGTCGGCGACGAACTGCCGCTGGCGGGCGAGCGAGGCTTCGGTCTGCTCACGCGCCGCATCGAGCTCGCGAAGCATGCCTTCGAGCATGCGCGCAAGCTCGGCCACCTCGTCCTGGGCCTCGGGCTGGGGCACCTTCAGCGACGGGTCACGGGTCCGCTTGATCTCCGCCGCCACCGAGGTCAGCTGCGCGATCGGCGCCATCGCCCGTCGTGCGATCGCGATCCCTGCGAGCAGCGCGAGCGCGGTGCCCGCGAGCACGCCGATCAACAGAAACAGCTCCACGCGCCTGACGGTGGCCTCGGTGCCGGCCACGCGCCGCCCGTACTGAACGATCACGTGCCCGAGCACCTCGTCGTTCGTGGGGGAGCGGTGCACCGCGACCAGGCGGCTGAGCACGCGATAGCCGTCGACCGTGGCCTCGGTGCTGCTGGGCTGGCCGAACCATGGCGCCTTCGCGGGTGTCTGCTCGAGCACGCCGGCGTCCGAGAAGATCCTGATCACCGAATGTTCTGCTGGTTCGGCGAACGCGGACAGGCGCGGTTCGACGGTGAACGGGAACGCCGTCACCTTCAGCTCGTTTGAGATCTCGTTGGTCGTGTTGAGCACCTGGCGGTTGAAGTCCGAGCGGATGCGATGGACGGTCAGCGAACCGATCGCCATCGCGAACGCGCACAGGATCACGAAGGTGAGCAGCGCCGAGGCAGCGGCCAGGCGCGTGCGGATCGGCAGCCGGTCGAAGCCTGCCGAGATGCGCGCGGCTCCGCGCCGCAACCCCCCGAGCGGACTACGCACGGAGGACGTAGCCGGCTCCCCTGATCGTGTGAAGCAGCCGCGGCTCGCCGTCGGCCTCGAGCTTGCGACGCACGTTCGAGACGAACACCTCGATCGTGTTCGTCGTCGAGAACGGGTCATAGCCCCAGACCTCGTCGAGCAGCCGCTGGCGCGAGATCACGATGCGCTCGTTGCGCATCAGGTACTCGAGCAGCTCGAACTCGCGCTGGGTCAGCTCGATCGCGCGCTCGCCGCGCAGCACTTCGTGGGTGTCCGCGTTGAGCGTAAGGTCGCCGACCCGCAGCGGCGCCGAGCCACGCGGCGGGCGCCTACGCAGCAGCGCGCGCATGCGCGCGAGCAGCTCCTGGCGCTCGAACGGCTTGACCAGGTAGTCATCGGCGCCCGCGTCGAGCCCCTCCACGCGCGACTCGAGCGCGTCGCGGGCGGTCAGGATGAGGATCGGCACATCGTCCTCCGCGCGAAGCGCCCGAGCAACCTCGACTCCGTCCAGCTGCGGCAGCCCGAGGTCGAGGATCACGAGGTCGGGTGCGAACGCGCGGCCCTGTTCGAGCGCGGTCTCGCCGTCGGCGGCCGAGCGCACCTCGTAGCCCTCCATGCGCAGCGAGCGCTGGAGCGCCTGGGCTATGTCCTCGTCGTCCTCGACGACGAGCACGCGTGGTGCACGCGAGAAGTCGTTCATCTCTCTTTATGTAACCGATCCGGTGTAAACCGATGGTAAGGCCCCCGGGGGAGGTTCCGGGCTCGCGGTGTCGAAGTTGCGCGGTGCATGCCAAGCACCCGTAAGCGCCCGCGCGCCCGCGCGCCGGCCGGCCGCGCGCGCGCCGGCCGCAGGCCACCTGCGCGCGCGCGACGCTCGAGAAGCCCGTTCGCGCAGCTCGCGGCCGCGCTCGCCGCGCGCGCGTCCGCGCCTTCCGCTGCTCGACCAGCGTCAGCGCGACATCCTCGGGCTCGCTCTGATCGCGCTCGGGGTGTTCATGGGATTCGTGCTCTACGGCTCCGGGGCGCAGCCCGGCGGGCGAGCCGGCCATGCGCTCGCGATCGCGCTCGGCTGGACGCTCGGCAGGGCTCGCGTGCTCGTGCCCTTCGCGCTCACTCTCGGCGGGGGCGTGCTGCTGGCACGGGGCGTGCTGCCTGCGCTTCGTCCGCTGCGCGCCGGCGCGTGCTGCCTGTTCGCCTCGCTCACGCTCGCCCTGTCCGCGGGCACGCTCGGGCTGAGCTCAGGCCATGCTCACGCGCACGAACCCTGGAGCTCGGCGTTCATGCAGTCGCACGGGGGAGTGCTCGGCGAGGCCCTCTACCAGCTCACCCACAGGCTCGGCCAGGACGTCGGCGTGCAGATCCTCGTCGTCTTTCTCGCGCTCGCCGCCGTGATCCTGCTGACGGGCGCATCGCTGGCCGGCGTCGTCAGAGCCACGGGCAGCGGCGTCGCCGACACGACCCGCATGCTGCGGAGCCTGGGCGATGGCCGACCGCGCTCGCGCGCAGGCGCGGGGCCGGGTCGCGCCCGAGAGGACGACGAGCCGCTCGAAGCGCCGTTCTTCGTGCAGCCTCCCGAGCCGGGAGCGGCCGAGCTGGTCGTACGCGCAACGCACGTCGAGGCTCCCTCGCAGGATTGGCGCGAAGGCGAACGGCCCGGCGCCGAGCAGGAGACAGCCGGTTCGGCGAAGCCGGCCGAGGAGCCCGCCGGCGGAACCCGCGGCCCAGCACGGCCGCTGCGGGGGCCGCGCAGCACGCCTCGGCCGCCGCAGACGAGGAGGACGAGGGGATACCCGAGGGCGTTGCCCGAACCGACCCCGGCGAGCTCACGCCACAGGGCAGGCTGCGCGGCGTCGTCAGCGAGGATCCGGACTTCGCCTGGAAGCTGCCGAGCGCCGCCCAGATCCTGACGCGCTCAAGCGGCGAGCAGTCGCGGCCAGACACCGCGGGACAGGAGCGCACCGCGGCAGCGCTCGTGCAGGCGCTCGGCCATTTCGGAGTCGAGGCGACGGTGATCGGGACGGTCGCCGGCCCTCACATCACGCGCTACGAGCTGCGGCTCGCGCCGGGCACGAAGGTCGCGAAGGTCGCGCAGCTGAAGGACGACCTCGCCTATGCGCTGGCGGCGACCGACATCCGCATCCTCGCGCCGATCCCGGGCAAGCAGGCGGTCGGAGTGGAGGTTCCCAACGCGAAGCGGCGGATCGTGCGCCTCGGCGATGTCTTCCAGGAAGCGCCGAAGGACTGGTCGCCGCTGACGGTGTGGCTCGGGAAGGACGTCGCGGGCAAGGCGATCGGCGCCGACCTCGCGAAGATGCCGCACCTGCTCGTCGCGGGCACGACCGGAGCCGGGAAGTCCGGGGCGATCAACGCGATGCTCTCGAGCGTGCTGCTGCGCGCGACGCCGCACGAGGTGCGCCTCGTGCTCGTCGACCCCAAGCAGGTGGAGCTCAACCACTACGAGTCGATCCCGCACCTGCTCACGCCCGTGATCACGAGCCCGCGTATGGCCGCGAACGCGCTGCAGAACCTCGTCAAGGAGATGGAGCAGCGCTACGGGATCATGTCGCTCGCGCGGACGCGTGGACTGGTCGAGCTGAACGCCGCGCGCAAGCGGCGCGACGAACCGCCGCTTCCCTACATCCTGTGTGTGATCGACGAGCTCGCCGACCTGATGATGGTCGCACCGGCGGATGTCGAGGACTCGATCATCCGCCTCGCGCAGAAGGCTCGCGCGGTGGGCATCCACCTGGTGCTCGCGACGCAGAGCCCGCGTGTGGACGTGATCACCGGCATGATCAAGGCGAACGTGCCGTCGCGGATCGCCTTCGCGGTCTCCTCGCAGACCGACTCGCGCGTGATCCTCGACCAGAACGGCGCCGAGTCGCTGCTCGGGCAGGGCGACATGCTGTTCAGCCCCGTCGGCAGCTCGCGGCTGCAGCGGATCCAGGGCGCCTACATCGACGAGTCGCAGATCGCCAAGCTGACCGACCTGTGGCGCCGCCAGGGCGAGCCCGAACTGCGTGAGGAGCTGCTCGAGGAGGTGGAGAGCGAGAAGCCCGAGGGCGGCGAGGAGTTCGACCCCGACGAGGATCCGCTGCTGACCGACGCGATCGTCCTCGTCGCAGAGATGCAGACCGCCTCGACCTCGATGCTGCAGCGGCGGCTGCGGCTCGGCTACACGCGCGCCGGGCGGATGATCGACATGCTCGAGCGCCGCGGCGTGATCTCCGGCTACGAGGGGTCAAAGCCGCGCCAGGTGCTGATCACGGAGGCCGATCTGCCGCGTATCCTCGCCGCGCTCGGGGAGTCAGCCCGCGCGCCTGCGGGCGACTAGCCTTTAGGCTCGATGCCCGAGATTGGAGCCACGTTGCGGGAGGCGCGTATGCGCGCCCGAATCGACGTCTCCGAGATCGAGGCGCAGACAAAGATCCGCGCGAAGTACCTGCGCGCGCTCGAGAACGAAGAGTGGAGCCTGCTGCCCGGGCCGACCTTCGTGAAGAGCTTCCTGCGCACCTACGCCCAGGCCCTCGGCCTGGACGGGAAGGCGCTTGTCGAGGAATACCGGCTGAACCACGAGCAGCCGGGAGAGGGCGCGCTCGAGCCGATCGTCTCGGCCCCGACGGGCAGCAGGCGCTCGCGTCCGCCATCAGGCCCATCACGCGGCTATGTCGCCGCCGTGGTCGGCATCGCCGTGCTGATCGTCGTGCTGGTGGTGCTGCTGATCAGCGGCGGCAGGCTCCTCGGGCAAGAAGACCGGCACCACCTCGAGCGCCGCCAAGCCCAGCTCGCGTGCTCATCACGCGCACAGCACCACACCCGCGCGCACGAGCGCTCAACCCGCGGTGATCTCGCTGTCGCTGCGTGCGAGCGGGGCGGTGTACGTGTGCCTGCTCGGCGACGAAGGCCGCAAGCTGATCCCCGGCACCGAACTGCAGCCGGGTGAAACGACCCGCACCTATCACGCTCGCCGCTTTGAAATCACGCTGGGCAACAGCTCCGTGACGATGATCATCGACGGGCGAGCGCGCAGCGTCGCGCCCTCCACCGAAGCGATCGGCTACACCCTGACCAAGGCGCGCGGGCGCCAGCCGCTGGGCACGGGCCACATGCCCACCTGCACCTGAGAGCAATGGGCGCTCGAGCCGGCATAGTGGTCACCGGCACCGAGGTGCTGACGGGCAGGGTCAGCGATCGCAACGGCCCGTGGCTTGCGGACAGGCTGCTCGAGCTCGGCGTCGAGCTGGCGTTCACCTCGGTGGTCGGGGACCGACCGGGCGACATCGAGGGGGCGCTGCGCTTCATGGCCGAGGAGGGGATGAGCGTGGTGCTCACGAGCGGCGGGCTCGGGCCGACGGCCGATGACCTCACCGCCGCGGTCGTGGGCGCGTTTCAGGGCCGCAGGATGGTGCTCGACACGCAGCTGCAGGAGCGCATCGCGGAGATCGTGCGGCCGCTGGCCGAACGCTGGCCCCACATCGACCGGGATGCGATCGTGGCGGCGAACATCAAGCAGGCGACTGTGCCCGAGGGGGCGACGGTGCTCGCGCCGGTGGGTACAGCACCCGGGCTGGTCGTGCCGCCGCTGAAGGATGGTGCGGGCCCGACCATCGTGGTCCTTCCTGGGCCGCCGCGCGAGCTTCAGCCAATGTGGCAGGCGGCGCTCGGCAACGGTGCGCTGGACGTTGCGTTTGCGGGCGCAACCACCTACCGGCTGCGCACGCTGCGCCTGTTCGGCATCCCCGAGTCCGAGATCGCAGAGACGTTGCGCGTCGCCGAGCGCGATGGCGTGGACCTGGCTTCGCTCGAGGTGACGACATGCATGAAACGCGGCGAGATCGAGATCGTCACGCGCTATGAGCCGCAGGCGGAGGACGCGTATGTGGCGTTCCAGAATCTGATCGCCGAGCGCCACGGGGACACCCTCTTCTCGCGCGACGGCGCAACCGTGGACGAGCAGGTTGCTCGCCTGCTGCGCGACGCTGGGCTCACGATCGCGACGGGCGAGTCGTGCACCGGCGGCCTGCTGGCGGCACGGCTGACCGATCTCGCCGGCTCCTCCGACTACGTGCGCGGCGCGGTCGTCGCGTACTCCAACGACGTCAAGGTGTCCGAGCTCGACGTGCCCGCCGAGATGATCGAGAGGCATGGAGCGGTCTCACAGGAGGTCGCGCTCGCGCTCGCCCACGGCGCGCGCGAGCGCCTGGGCGCCGACGTGGGGGTCGGCATCACCGGGGTGGCGGGGCCGGGCGGCGGCAGCCCTGAGAAGCCCGTGGGCCTCGTGTGGCTGAGCGTGGCCGCCTCCGGGCGCGAGCCGCTCACGCGCTCGGTCAACCTGCCGGGCGGGCGAGCGGACATCCGCGAGCGGGCCACCACGGTCGCACTGCACCTGATCCGACGAACGCTCAGCCCCACCTGAAGGCAGCGATGGCGCGGGCCGCCACCGCCAGGCTGTTCATCGCGCTGGACCCACCGGTCGAGGTGTGCGACGAACTCTCGAGCTGGGCTCGAGAGGCGGTCGCCGGCTGGCGCTCGTGGACGCGCCGCGTGCCGCGGGTGCTCGAGCGCGCCTCGCTGCATCTGACGCTGTGCTTTCTCGGCAACCGACCCGTCGGCGAGATCGACGCGCTCGCGGCGGCGCTCGAACGCTGCACAGGCACCGTCGGGGAGCTGTCGTTCGGCGCCCCCGTGTGGCTGCCACCGCGGCGCCCGCATGCCTTGGCGGTCGAGGTTCGCGATCAGAGCGGCGAGCTGGCCACTCTGCAGGCGGACGTCGTGCGCGCGCTTTCCCAGGCGAGCGAGTGGGAGCCCGAGCGCCTGCGCTTTCGGCCTCACGTCACGGTCGTGCGCATGCGCGAAGGGCCCCGGGGTCGCGACGCGATGGTGCTGCCGGCCACGCCGCAGGTCGCCTTCGAGCCCGAGTCGATGGTGCTCTACCGCTCGCGGCTCACGCCTGCTGGAAGCGAATATGAGGCGCTCGCGTGGAGCCCGCTCAAAGGCCCGGGCGGCTGACACCGTCCGATGCGCCGGACCGCCTGCGCTGAGGCGGTGCGCCGGCGCCTGCGTCTAGCTTTCGCCTTCGCCGCCGGCGCCGGCGCCGGCGGGCACTTCGCACGTCGCGCGGCCGCTCGCGCCGATCGTGGGCGCGACGCCTTCGCAGCCGGATTCGCTCTCGTCGTCTTCGCAGGCGCCCGGTTCGCAGCTGGATTCCAGGTTGAAGCCTTCGGCGGGTGCGGTGCACGTGAGCGTCGATCCGTCACCGGAAAGGGTCATGACCGAGCCGGCTTCGCAGCCCGGTTCGCTGCCGTCCGGGCAGCTGAAGGTCTCTTCGGCGCCAAACTCGGGGCGAAGCTCCGTCTTCGCACGTCGCGACTAGCACCGCCGGTGGGGGGGAGGAAGGCGCGGATCCCTGCGGCGTGGCGTGCTGGTGCCGTGCGATCGTGCGATGAACGTGGCGCTTGCTCTTCCTGACAGAGCGCGCGCAGGCGTGCGGGTGCCGCTTGGCGTGCGTGCACGCAGGCTTGTGGGCATGGGCGCCGAGCGAGGCGGCAGGCGCAGCCAGCAGCGCGACGCATACTCCTAGGGCGAGCGCGAGGGCGGCGATGAGCGGGCGGGGTAGCGGGTAGCGGGTCATCGAGCCTCTGCGCGTGTCATCGTCGCGAGGGCCTTTCGACGCGACAGCCCGCGCTTCCTGCTGGACGAACAGCCCCGCTGGGCCGGTGCGCAGGGAAACGGCCGGGCGCCCCGCCGGGCGGCGCTGGAAGAGCCGGGTCGAGGGCTCTATGCGAACAGCTGTTCCGTCCGGAGCGGGCTCTAACTTGCCCTGTCCATCTCAAACCGGAGGAGCCAGACCATGCCCGTGACCGACCAGGAGAAGGCCGCCAAGGCGCGTGACGCCGCTCTGCAGGGTGCGCTCACGCAGATCGAGCGCGAGTTCGGCAAGGGCACGGTCATGCGCATGGGCGATGAGGGAGCACAGGTGCGCTGCGACGCCATCCCCACGGGGGCCCTGTCGCTGGATCTTGCGCTCGGCATCGGCGGAGTCCCGCGTGGACGCATCGTCGAGGTCTTCGGGCCGGAGTCCTCGGGCAAGACGACGCTCATCTACCACGTGCTCGCCGAAGCGCAGAAACTCGGCGGAGTGTGCGCGTTCATCGACGCGGAGCACGCGATGGACCCGCTGTACGCGAAGGAGATCGGCGTCGACATCGATGAGCTGCTCGTCTCCCAGCCCGACTACGGCGAGCAGGCGTTGGAGATCGCCGACATGCTCGTACGCTCGGGCGCGGTCGACGTGGTGGCGATCGACTCGGTGGCGGCGCTCACGCCGCGCGTAGAGCTCGAGGGGCAGATGGGTGACCAGACCGTCGGCTCACAGGCGCGCATGATGTCCCAGGCGATGCGCAAGCTCGCCGGCAACCTGAACCGCACGCAGACGCTGTGCATCCTCACCAACCAGATCCGCGAAAAGGTCGGCGTGATGTTCGGCTCGCCGGAGACCCAGCCGGGAGGCCGTGCGCTCAAGTTCTATGCCTCCCAGCGCCTGGACATTCGGCGCATCGAGACGCTCAAGGATGGAACCGAGGCGGTTGGCAACCGGGTGCGCGTGAAGGTGGTCAAGAACAAGGTCGCCGCGCCGTTCCGCCAGGCCGAGTTCGACATCGAGTTCGGCAAGGGCATCTCGACGTCCGGCTGTCTGATCGACCTGGGGCTGGAGCACAACATCGTGGCGAAGTCGGGATCGTTCTTCTCCTATGGCAACGACCGGCTGGGGCAGGGGCGCGGTAACGCAAAGGCCCATCTCGACGCGAACCCGGCACTGGCGAAGGAGATCGAGGAGAAGATCTATGTGGCGCTCGGCCTGGGTCGCGAGGAGGTAACGCCGATCGCCGCCTCGGGCAGCAAGGAGCCCGCGAAGGAGCCGGGAGCGGCGCCGATCGCAAGCGAACCCGCTGTGGTCGCCGCGTAGCGCTCGCGCGCGGCCGCCGAGCGCAATGGCTTGACGGGCAGCCCCGCAACTGCGCCGGCCCGCTCGCTCTACCCTGTCGGGGACATGACCAAGCGGTTCCACCTGACCACGTTCGGCTGCCAGATGAACGAGCACGACTCCGAGCGGATGAAGGGGATGCTCGAGTCGCTCGGTTATGAGGAGGCCCCGGAGCGGGGCGCTGCCGACCTGATCCTGTTCAACACGTGCTCGATCCGCGAGACGGCCGACAGCCGCTTCATCGCCCATCTCGGCGAGGCGCGGCGCCTGAAGCGCGAAGACCCCGCGCGTGTGGTCGGCGTTGGAGGCTGCTGGGCACAGTCGCTCAAGCACGAGGTCTTCGAGCGCTTCCCGTTCGTGGACGTGGCGTTCGGCCCCGGACAGGTGCACAAGCTGGCGGAGTTCCTCACGAGCGACTCGCTGAGCGCGCAGGGCTACTTCGAGTTCGAGGGATTCACCGGCCGCCTGCCCGCGCGGCGCGAGCGCCCGTTTCAGGGATGGCTGCAGATCAGCGTGGGCTGCAACTGCGCGTGCTCGTACTGCATCGTTCCCTCAACGCGCGGGCGCGAGGTCAGCCGTCCGCCGGCGGAGCTGCTCGCGGAGGTGTACGCGATGGCACAGGAGGGCGTGCGCGAGGTGACGCTGCTCGGGCAGAACGTGAACTCCTATGGGCGCGATCTGCCGGCCCGCGACGCTGACGGCCGCCCGCTTCAGCGCACGAGCTTCGCCGAGCTGCTGCGCGGGATCGACGCCGTGCGGGGGGATCGAGCGCATCCGCTACACGAGTCCGCACCCGAAGGACATGCGCGAGGACGTGGTGCGCGCGCACGCGGAGCTCGAGAGCGTGTGCGAGCACATACACCTGCCGCTGCAGTCGGGCTCGAGCAGCATCCTCAAGGCGATGCGCCGCACCTATGACCGCGCGCGCTACCTCGACCGCGTCGCGATGATCCGCGAGCACCTTCCCGACGTGTCGCTGACGACCGACATCATCGTGGGCTTCCCGGGCGAGAGCGAGGAGGACTTCGAGCAGACCCTCGAGGTGGTCGAGCAGGTCGGCTACGACGGCGCGTTCACGTTCGTCTTCTCGCCTCGGCGAGGCACCCAGGCAGCGAGTCTGAGCGAGGGTCTCGTGCCGCACCCGGTCAAGGTGGCGCGCATGGAGCGCCTCGTTGAGGTGGTCCAGCGCCGTGCCCGCGAGCGCGCCGAGCGCTTCGTGGGACGCACGCTGCAGGTGCTCGTCGAAGGGCCTTCGCGAACCGATCCCGACCGGCTGCGCGGACGCACGCGCCACAACAAGGTGGTCAACTTCGCGGGGCTTGCGGCGCCCGGCGAGCTCGTCGATGTGCACGTCAACGCGGCCACGAGCCAGACGCTCTCCGGCGAAGAGCTGCTCGTGGCCCGCGCGGCGGCTCACTGAGCGCGGAGGGGTTCTCGCCGAGCGAGACGTGAGCCACCGGCAGGCGCCTCGCACTCGAGACGCCTGCCGGTTGACGCTGCCTGCGCCTCATCGGCGCCAGCGCGTACGCTCGGAGCGAGTCCTACTGGGCCGTCACAGCCGGCGCTCCGGCCGGCCCCTGGAAGCTCGACCCCGACCCGGAGCCCGAGCTCCCGCTCTGGGAGCCCATGTTCGGGCAGTGATGTCCGCTGCCGGATGAGGGCGGCGAACCCTGTTTCTGGGTCGGCGTCGTCGGCGTGGTCGGCGTGCTGGGCGTCGTCGAGGTCGAGGCGACTGTCGCCGGCACGCCGCCGGCAGCACCGCTTGAGCCGGATGCGCCCTGGGACGTCGACGTGCTCGCCTGGCTGCCCGAGGACGCGCTGGCGATGGCGGCCAGCCCGCCCGCGGCAAGCGCTCCGGCGGCAAGGGTTGCGCCGAGCGTCTTTTTGATGTGCATTGGACTGCTACCTCCTGCGGTGGGGAATGTGAGGCACCCATCGTGCGACGCGACCTTAAGCCGAGGCCAACGGCTTGGTTGGGATTGTCTGAGAGCTTGCTCAGCGTGCGTGGGGGTTGGTTACGGGGCCTACGTCCTGCGCGTATGCGAACATACGTTCGTGCGGTGGAGCAACCTCAGCGGGGCGCCAGAGGAGCAGCAGCTGCCCGGCTACAAGGACCCGGCCGCGGTGCGCCGCTTCGAGGCGCCGGAGGCTCTGGATATCCGCTTCTACGAGGTGCGCGCGCGATCCGTGCTGAACCGCGTTCCAGCGCAGTCGCGCATGCCGTTTCGCTGGAGCGTGAACCCGTACCGCGGCTGCACCCATGCGTGCGTGTTCTGCTTCGCCAGGCCGACCCACACCTATCTCGACTTCAACGCCGGCAGGGACTTCGAGCGCGAGATCGTGGTCAAGGTCAACGCGCCGGAGGTGCTGCGCGGGGAGCTGAAACGCTCGTCGTGGAAGCACGAGCACGTGGCGTTGGGCACGAACACGGACCCCTACCAGTGGGTCGAGGGCCGATACAGGCTGATGGAGGGAATCTGGGAAGCGTTGCGAGACGCCGCCAACCCGTGCTCGGTGCTGACCAAGTCGCCCTTGCTGCTGCGAGACCTGCCGCTGATGCTGCAGATAGCCGAACGCGCGAGCTTCAGCGCCTGCCTCTCGGTCCCGACCTTGGATGAGAAGGCGTGGCGTGCGACCGAGCCGCATACGCCGAGTCCGCGGGCGCGTCTGGAGGCCGTCGCCGAGCTCAATCGCGCGGGCATTCCCACCGGTGTGCTGATCGCGCCGCTGATGCCTGGCATCAACGACGCGCCCCACCAGCTCGAGCCGTTGCTGGCCGCCGCGACCGAGGCCGGCGCGACGGAGCATCGGCGGCGTCGCGCTGCACATGCGTGGAGAGGTCCGTCAGGTGTTCATGGGCTGGCTCGAGGCGTACCGTCCGGATCTCGTGGAGCGCTACCGCGAGCTCTACCGCCGCGGTGCATACGCTCCGAAGCAGGAGCGCCAGCGGCTCGCGCGGCTCGTGCGCTGGCGAGGGCGGCCCGGCGGGTTCAGGTCGGTCGAGCCGACCTGGCCCGAGGCGCAGGAGGCTCAGCGATCGACCCGGGCCCGCTGCACCCAGGAGACGTTGTTCTAACCCCCCGGCGGTGAACGCCCGCTCAGAGGCTGGCGCCGACGCTGCTTGTGGCCCCGCGCGCTATGCGCGCCAGGGCGGCCACCTGTGGATTGTGGTTGGCCTGGTGCCAGACGAGCGCAAAAGGCACCGCGGGCGCGTCGAGGAGCGGCACCGCAGCAAGCCCGGCGGTCGCGAGCAGCTTCGTCGCGCTCGATGCCGACGCGGTCCAGATCGCCCGCCCGGATGCGACCACGGCGATCACCTCCTGGGGGTTGATGGCTCGGTCGCCAGTGGTGCGAGCCGCCTTCCCTCGCTGGGCGTCGAGCGTCCAGAAGCCAATCCGCGCAGGCTCGCACGCCGGGTGGGTGCCGCAGAAGGTCTCATCCAGCACGTCGGCGGTTGCGAGCTCGGGCCGCTCGGCGAGAGGGTGGTTGCTGGCCATGACGACGTAAAGCGGCTCGTCGCGCAGCAGCTGGACCTCGACCTCCGGGTCGGGCGTGGGCACGAAGCACAGGGCCACGTCCACCTCTTCAAGCCACGAGGCGGTCGTGCCGCAGGGAAAAGGCAGTTCGCGAAATGCCACGTCAACGTCTGGGTAGGCCAGGGCGAACTGCTCGAACAGCACCGGGGCATCGACAGTGGGCGGCGAGCCGATGAACCCGCAATCACAGGAATGCCGGGCCGCGCGCGAGAGCGAGTCGGCTGTCACGTCTACCTCGGCGAGCGCCGCCACCGCCGAGCGCGCCTTCTCGAAGAAGGCTTCTCCCGCGGTGGTCAGTCCCACGCCGCGAGCGTGGCGCTCCAGCAGCTCGACGCCGAGCTGAGCCTCGAGCTGCGCCACGGCCTGGGAGAGGGCGGGCTGGGAGAGATGGAGACGTTGTGCCGCGCGCGTCAGCTGCCCCTCTTCGGCAACGGTCACGAAATAGTGCAGTTGGCGCAGCGATGTCATTTCGTTCCTTCGAGATACATACCCGCCTCCTTATGCCAGAGCGGACAAATTCTATTGGACAGGTCCGCCTCTCGGGAAATAAGCTTGATGGCACATCGGGGGGCGTACCTGAGGCAGGGACTCGGAATGCCGCTGTGGCCCTGTCGAGTCTTCAAGACCGGTACGTGTTCTTCATCCTGATCCCTCTCGTCTGGTTGGCCGTCGCAACTTTGGTTGTGGCGGCCTGCCAGACCGCCGCGCTCCGCGGCGGCGAGTCCTCGACAGGTCCGCATGAGCAGCGCCTCGCCAGGCGCGGACGTCGCCTCTATGCCTGTGCTGGAGCCAAATTCGAGGCAACCAGCGCTCAGCGGCGCACGCGCAACACGCACCGAACAGGGGCGTCCGTTGCATGTGAGGACAGCAGGCCGCCGGGCTTCGCCAGCGCGCGCCTGCCACGCCGCTGACGGCCGCCCGCGCTACCCGCAAAAACGCACACAACAGCGCCGCCGGCGCCGTCTGCGTGGCGCCGGGCTGAGTCCGGGTGAGGTATTGCGGATTTCACTTAATCTCCGCGGTACGTGTTTTTACGTACGCTGTGAGTGCGTAGCCGGGGGATCAGGCGCTCGCTTGCTCACGGCGAACCTCGCTGGCTCTCGAGGATCGTGCGGGTGATCTGCTCGGAGCCGAGCCGCCGTGCCACGCTCGCCGCCAGCTCGGGGGCGAGGCCCGCAAGGGCGGTGCCGGCGCGCAGCGGCAACGGAGCCACGTCGATCTCGCCGCGGTTGCGCTCGATCGCGTCGAGAACCGCCCGAGCCACGTCGTCAGGGCTGCGCGTGCCGCTACCTGGGGGCAGCTTGACCTTCTCGTCGGGAAACATGGCCGTTTCGCGGATGAAGCCCGGGAACACCGCCGACACGCCGACCCCGCTGCCGCGCATCTCGGCGCGCAGCGCGCCGGCGAAGCCGCGCAGGCCGTACTTCGAGGCGTTGTACATCGACGCCCCCGGCGTTGCAGCCTTGCCGGCGAGCGAGCAGATGAACACCATGTGACCGCGCCCGCGGCGCGCCATCGCCGGCGCGAGCTCCCTCGCCAAGATGATCGGGGCGCGCAGGTTCACCTCGAGCGCGAGGTCGATCTCCTCCGTTGAGAGCGACTCGAGCAGGCCCGATCCGGGCACGCCGGCGTTTGCGATCAGGATGTCGACGTCGCCGGCCTCTCGGGCGAGCCGGACCGCCTCGCCCGGCTGGGAGAGGTCGGCGCGTAGCGCCTGGGCGCCGAGCTCAGAAGAAAGCGCCTCCAGCCGCTCAGCGCGCCGGCCGCTCAGGATCAGCGATGCGCCGCGAGCTCGCAACGATTGCGCGATTGCGCCCCCGATCCCTCCGGTGGCTCCCGTGAGAAGCACGCTTGAGCCGGGGATCTGCACAAACTGTGAGCCTACGCCCATGCGGATCATTGCGCTGTTCGGACCGACTGGGGTGGGCAAGACCGCGGTGGCGGTCGCGCTCGCCCAGCTGCTGCGTGGGCGCGGCGAGGACCCGGTCGCCGTGTCGGCGGACGCGCTGCAGGTGTATGCGGGCCTCGAGACACTCACCGGCGTCGCATCGGCCGCCGAGCGCGCGCACCTCGAACACCGCCTGATCTCGTTTCTGCCGCTCGACGCGACGTTCAGCGCGGGCCAGTACGCGGAGCTGGCCCACGCTGAGATCGACGGCCTCCTGGCGTCTGGCCGACGGCCGCTCGTCGTGGGCGGCACGGGCCTGTATCTGCGTGCTGCGCTGAGCGAACTCGACCTGCGCCCGCCGCCGCCGGAGGGCGTGCGTGAGCGTCTGATCGCGGAGCTCGAAAGCAGCGGCGCGCCCGCTTTGCATGCGCGCCTGGCGGCGCAGGCGCCGTGGGCGGCTCGAGGCATCGAGCCGAACGACCGCCAGCGCGTCGTGCGCGCGCTCGAGCTGCTCGCTCTGGGCGAGCTCGAAGCTCCCGACGGCCCCTCGCAGCTCTGGAGCGAGGAGCTGCGCCACCCGACGCTGCTGGTCGGGCTCACGATGGAGCGCGAGGCGCTGTATGCGGCGATCGACGCGCGCGTGGAAGCGATGCTGGTCGCGGGTGTGGGCGAGGAGGTCGCGCGCGCACACGCGGCAGGAGCCTCTGAGACGGCGCGCAAGGCGCTCGGCTTCGACGAGCTTCTGCGCGGTGACGTCGAGGGCATGAAGCGCCGCACCCGCAACTACGCAAAGCGCCAGCTGACCTGGATGCGCAAGCTTGCCGGGGTGCAGGTGATCGACGTGAGCGGCCGCGACGCCGGGGTGATCGCGCGCGAGATCCTAGACTGCGGCCCCTTGTGAGATTCGAGAAGTGGCAGGCGCTCGGCAACGACTATTTGATCGTCGAGCACGACGAGCTTCCCTTCGCGCTCACGCCAGCCCGCGTACGACGGCTGTGCGAGGGCCATTTCGGCGTGTTCGCCGACGGCGTGCTGGTGCTCTCACGCCCGGCCGACCCCGCGGACGTCGCCGACCTGCGCATCTTCAATCCAGACGGCTCGGAGGCGGAGCTGTCCGGAAACGGCGCGCGCGAGGCGATCCTCTACCTGCGCGCCCGAGGCTGGACCGACCTGGACAGCTTCACGTTGCATACCGCCGCGGGCCCGATCCGGCCGACGATCACCGGGCCGAACTCGTGCACGGTCGACATGGGTACCGCGGCGCTCCGTTCGCGCGATTTCCCGGACGGTCCCGAGGACGGCACCGGCGAGGTGCTCGCCGCGGGACGCACGTGGGCCTTTCGCCACGTCTCGATCGGAAACCCGCAGTGCGCGATCCGCGTCGACTCGCCAGAGGAGCTCGCGGGGCTCGAGCTGCCACGCATCGGCGCACAGATCGAATCCGACGCGCGCTTCCCCAACCGCACCAACGTGTCGTGGTACGCCGAGCTCGCAGCGCAGGACGGGAGGCGACGGATACGCGCGCGGATCTTCGAGCGCGGCGTGGGGGAGACGCTGTCTTCCGGTACGGGCGCAAGTGGCGCGGCGGTCGCCTATACGATCGAGCGCGTGCGCGGCGGCGCGCGGGCCGGCGAGCCGGTGAGCGTGACCGTGCTGCTCGACGGCGGCGAGCTCGAGGTCGCGGTGGGCGAGGACCTGCGCGTCAACCTGACAGGCTGGGCCAAGCCCGTCTTCGCGGGGCGTCTCAGCGACGAGTTCACAAAGGAGCTGCATGAAACCGAGTAAGCGCCTGGAGCTCATCCCGCCGTATGCGTTCGCGCAGCTGGAGCGCAAGATCAGCGAGAAGCGCGCCGCCGGGGTCGACGTGATCAGCCTCGGTATCGGCGACCCCGACCGGCCCACGCCGCCGCTGATCGTCGAGGCGATGCAGGAGGCCGTGACGGAGCCCGAAACCCATCGCTACCCGTCAAACCGCGGCCGTGAGGACTTCCGCGGGGCCGTCCGCGACTTCTACGAGCGGCGCTTTGACGTGGTGCTCGATCCCCACTCCGAGGTGATCCCGGCGATCGGCGCGAAGGAGGCGATCTTCAACCTCAACCTGGCCTTCCTCGACCCGGGCGACTACGCGCTTGCGGCCGACCCCGGCTACCCGGTGTACACCGGCGGCCCATGGCTTGCGGGCGCCGAGCCGGTGCTGATGGGACTCGTCCCGGAGCGCGGCTTCGTCCCCGATCTCGACGCGATCGACGAGGAGGTCGCGCGCCGTTCGAAGCTGATGTACCTCAACTATCCGAACAATCCCACCGGCGCGGTCGTGCCACCGGGCTTCTTCGAGCTTGTCGTCGATTTCGCACGCGCCAACGACATCCTGGTCGTCCACGACAGCGCCTACTCGGAGATCTGCTTCGACGGCTACCGCGCCCCGTCCTTCCTCGCCACGCCCGGCGCGAAGGAGGTGGGCATCGAGGTCTTCTCGCTGTCGAAGGGCTACAACATGACGGGCTGGCGCTGCGCGGTGCTGGTCGGCAACGCCGAGGCGCTTGAGACCTACTGGCGACTGAAGACGAACATCGACTCGGGCCTGTTCGAGGCGATCCAGCTCGCGGGCGTGGCGGCGCTCTCGCCGGACGCCGACGCCGAGGTGGCCTCGATGTGCGAGCTCTATCGCCGCCGCCGCGATCTGGTGTGCGACGCGCTGCGCGCGATCGGCGTGGAGGTGCGAGTGCCGCACGCCACGATCTACGTGTGGGCGCCGGTGCCGCACGGCTTCGAGAGCTCTTCCGCCTACTGCGAGCACGTGCTCGAGCAGGTCGGGGTGGTGCTCTCTCCGGGAGCGATCTACGGGCCGGCCGGCGAGGGTTGGTTTCGAATCTCCCTGACCACGCCCGACCAGCGGCTGCTCGAGGCGGTCGAGCGCCTGGGCACACTGGCCACGAGGTCCTAAACTTGGTGGTGGATGGACAGGAGTCGCAACGGTCGCAGCACCGTCACCTCGGGACGTGCTGAAGCGTCCTCCAACGGGTCACAGCTCACTGCGCGCGCGCGCCAGCGCGCTCTGTGCATAGCCGCGAGTCCCGACGGGGATGACCTTGCCGAGCTCGGTGAGCTGCTGCGCACCGCGGGTGTGGCCGTCGCGGGCGAGCTTGTGCAACGCCGCGAGAAGCCGCACCCGGACACCTATCTCGGCCCGGGCAAGGTCGCTGAGGCGAAGGCGGCGGCACGGGCGCTCGACGCGAATCTGCTCGCGTGTGACGATGAGCTGACCGCCCGCCAGGAGCGCAACCTCGAGGAGGCGCTCGGACTGCCGGTCGTCGACCGCACGACCGTGATCCTCGACATATTCGCCGCGCACGCGGGCAGCGCCGAGGGCAAGCTGCAGGTCGAGCTCGCGCAGCTCGAGTACAACCTCGCGCGCATGCGCGGATTGTGGAGCCACCTCGAGCGCCTCGGGGGCGGCATCGGCACGAGGGGCCCGGGTGAGACGCAGATCGAGACCGACCGCCGTCTCGCGCGCAACCGCATCGCGACGCTGCGCCGCCGCCTGGAGCACGTCAAGGGCACGCGCGCGGTGCAGCGTGCGGAGCGCGAGCGCGCCGCGCTGCCCACGATCGCGCTCGTCGGCTACACAAACGCCGGCAAGTCGACGCTGCTGAATGCGCTCACGGGCGCCGAAGTGGGTGTACGCGACCGCCTGTTTCACACGCTTGATCCCACCACGCGCGCCTCGCGCCTGGACGGGCGCGCGTATCTGCTGAGCGACACCGTCGGTTTCATCTCGAAGCTGCCGCACCAGCTAGTGGACGCGTTCGGAGCGACGCTCGAGGAGACGCGCCGCGCGGAGCTGCTGGCGCACGTGCTCGACGGCTCGGCGCCCGAGGAGCAGGCGGAGGTGATGCGCCGCTCCGTGGAGAGCACGCTCGAGGAGATCGGCGCCGGCGAGCGACCGCGCCTGCTCGTGCTCAACAAGATCGACCTGCTCGACTCCGACGCGCGCGATGAACTGCGCCTGCGCTACCCCGACGCGATCCTCGTCAGTGGCGTGACCGGCGAGGGCTTGCAGGCGCTGGGTGAGCGCATCGAGCAGGAGCTCAAGCACACGCTGCGCAGCGTCGAGCTGCTCGTTCCCTACACCGACGGTGGAAGCCTCGCCGAGCTGCACGAGGTGGCGGGCGACATGCGCCGCGAGGACACGCCCGAGGGGGTGCGCGTGCGTGCGCTCGTGCCGGCCCAGCTCGTACAGCGCTTCTCGCGCTTCGCGGTCGCCGGCTAGCGTTCGTCGCCGCTGCCGGCGAGCACGCCGCGGCGCTGGCGTGAGAACAGCTTCTCGAGGTTCTCCTGAGCGATCTCCTCGAGGTCGAGGTCGAGCTCGCTCGCGAGTTGCGCCACGTACCAGAGCACGTCGCCGAGCTCCTTGGAGATCGCGCGACGGCGCTCCTCGGTGACCGTGCCCGCGTCGTCGCGGATCACCTTCTTGGCGTGGTCTGCGACCTCACCGGCCTCGCCTGCGAGGCCGAGCGCGGGATAGGTAAGCCACGCCTGACGCGGGTACTGCGCGGTGCGGCGCGAGAGCTGTTGGTACTGGCACAGTTCGATCGCGCGATCGTACGTGCCGGCGCGGCGGAGAAACTACACGCCGGCGGCGTGTCGGGCGCTCGCGTGGGCCGCCTGCTCGAGCTCGTCGTCGAGCTGCTCGAGCTCGTCGGGGTCGATACCGATCGAGGACGCGATCAGCCAGTCGGCGAACCACGCATTCTTCGGTAGCAGGGGCCCGTGCAGGTAGGTGCCGATAGTCGAGCCGGTGCGAGCGCCCTCGAAGCCGCTGGAGCCGTCGTTTCCGTGGCCTGCGATCACCCGTCCGAGCGCAGCCTGACCGGGCGCCAGCCGGGTGCGGCCGCCGTGGTTCTCGAATCCGACCAGCATCCGCTCATGTGTCGGCGCCGAGCTCGTCGGCAGCGAGACCTCGATCGCCACGTTGCCGATCAGGCGCGGGCCCTCGACGCGGACGGTCTCGACGTCGAGCAGGCCGACGCCGTCGATCTGCTCGCCGCCGAGCGTGTAGCTTCGCCCCAGCAGCTGATAGCCACCGCATACGCCGAGCACCGTGGCGCCGCGGGCCGCGGCGGCAAGCAGCCCATCGCGCTTGGTCTCGATCAGATCGCTCGCGCACAAGAGCTGGTCGCGGTCCTGCCCGCCGCCGAGGTAGAACAGGTCGTGCGCGTCCGCGTCAAGTGACTCTCCCAACCCGCTCGCGCTGAGCTGGAAGCCGATCCCGCGCCACGCACAGCGTGCTTCGAGCATGAGCAGGTTGCCCCGGTCGGCATAGATGTTCATCAGGTCGGGGTACAGCGCACACACCCTCAGGGTTCGCTCGCCGGGCGGACGGGCGGGAAGGTCAGGCATCGAGCATCACCACAACGCTGCCCACGTGCTCGGGCGTCTCTGCGACGGAACGGCGCTCGGCGACATGGAATCCGGCCCCGGCGCCCTCGCGCTCGAGCCGCTCGGCGCTCACGTTGTCGAGCGCGATCACGTCGCGCTCACGGGAGAGCTCATGCTCGTCCGCGTCGAGTATGCGTCGCTCGCGCTCGATCAGAGTGGTGCGTACGCGCCGGCGCACCCGCGTCGCCCGGCTGACATAGACGCGCGCGCCGCTGCGCACGCTCTCCGCCTCGGGGCCCATGTCGCCGAGGGAGCAGTCGAACGGCTCGAAGTCGGTGATGATCGCGATCGCGAGCAGGCCGCCGGGCGAGAGATGCGCGTGGGCGCGGCGCAGGAACGACAGGCGCGCGCGGGCGCTTCCGAAAAGCTGCACGGTCTGCATCGGCACGATGCACAGCGAGAAGTCGCGCCGCTCGAGCTCGAACGAGCGCGCGTCAGCGCAGACGACGCAGAGCTCGCCGCTCGCACGCTGCTCGAGTGCGGCAAGCAATCGCGCGTCACTGTCGAGCGCGGTGACGCGGTGCCCTGCGCGTGCGAGCGCCAGCGCCACGCGCCCCGTGCCCGCCCCGATCTCGAGGATCGCGCCGCTGCGGTCGTGCGCGCGTGCGCTTGAAGCCAGCGCGTGCCACAGCTCGAGATCCTCGGCGTAGTCACCGTACTCGAGGTCGTGCCAGACCACCTCGTCGCTGACCGCGGCGGCGTTGCGCTCGCCGCCGATGTTGCTCACGCCCATGCGCTGCGCGCCTCCCCGCGCGCCACCAGCAGCGCGCGCAGGGCGAGCATCGCGGTGTAGGTAGGCAGGGCATAGAGCGGCGCGTCGCCGTCGGGCCGCTCGCCGGCGGCCCGGTCGAGTGCCGCTTCGAGGTTCTCCTCGACATTGATGCGCCCGGGATCGACGCCGGCGTACTTGAAGCGCAGCGCGAGCTCGGCTGCGCGCGTGCCGCTGCACGTCACACGCCGGATGCGCCCGGCGAGCAGCTCGAAGTCCGCGTCCCAAATCCAGGACACGTCGCGTCCATCGGCGATGTTGTCGTTGAGCACCCCCAGAAGGTCGTGCTGGCCGGGCTCGAGGGCGAGGGTGCGCAGCACCTCGTTTGCGCCCGCAGGGTTCTTCACCAACAGCATCCGCAGCTCCCGTGGCGCGGCGGGCGCCCCGTTGGCCGCCGCACGGCTGCGGACGAGCACGCTCTCGGCTCTCCCGAACGCCGGGCGGGCCTCGCCGAGGCCGACGACTATGTCCGCGAGCGTCGCGCCGAGAGTGCTCGCGAGCGCGGCCGCGGCGAGGGCGTTGTAGACGTTGTATAGGCCCGGTAGCGCCAGGCGCACCTCGCCGCTGCCCGCCGGGGTGTGCAGAGTGAAGCGGGCCGCGCGCACGCCCTCGAGCGTCACATCGGTCGCCCTGACCGAAGGCACGGGACGGCGCTGGCCGCAGCGCTCGCAGTGGTAGTGGCCGAGATGGCCGAGATAGACGGCGTCGAAGACGTAGGGGGCGCCGCAGCGGCGGCAGTGCCTTGCGTCGACCGCGTGGCTCATTGCGTCGAGCGCCAGTGAGGCGTCCTCGACCCCGAAGTAGACGGCCTGGTCGTGCTCGCGGCCGAGGTCTGCGACGAGCGGGTCATCGGCGTTGAGCACGAGTTGCGCGTCGCTGCGCGCGAGCGCCTGCTTCCAGCGCTCTGCGATCGCCTCGAGCTCGCCGTAGCGGTCAAGCTGATCGCGGAACAGGTTGCCGAGCAGGATCGACCGCGGGTGAAGCTGCTCGGCCAGCGCCGCCAGCCACATCTCGTCGACCTCGAACAGGCCCAGATCGCCGTCGATCTTGGCGTGCGGGCGGGCGGCCGCCAGCAGCGTGCTGGCGATCCCGCCGGCCATGTTCGCGCCGGCCTCGTTGTGCACGAGAGCGACGCCGCCGCGGCGGAGCACGGCGGCTGCCATCGCCGCTGTCGTGGTCTTGCCGTTGGTCGCGGAGATCAACGCGCTGCCCCGAGTCAGGCGCGCGCCGAGCGAGCCGATCGCACCGGGCGCGAGCCGCATGAGGACCTTGCCGGGAACGCTCGTGGCTCCGCCGCCACGCAGCCGCGAGAGCGCGCCGGCTGCACGCGCAAGCGCGAGCTTCGGTGCGAGCGTGTCGCTCATCAGGCCGGCGCGGAGGAGGCGGCGGATGGGGGAGGAGCGCGAGAAGACCGGCCGCGCGGCCGGCTCGGGGGGGACGATCATGTTGACGGCCGCCGGGAGCGCACGCAGGCGCAGGGGAAGCGAGCCGATCGGGTCGCCGTCTGCGTACATCGTGAACTGGCGGTCGGAGGAGATCTCGACCGACTCCGCGCGATACACGTGCACGTAGGGGAGCTTCACGTGGGTGCCGCGGAAGACGTTCGGCAGCAGCACCGTGAGGAAGCGAAGGCGTCCGACGTGCTCGACGGTGAGAACCTCGAGCAGGCCGTCGTCGAGCAGGGCGTCCGGTGCGGCGATCATGCCGCCGCCGTAGGCCTTCGAGTTGGCAACGCCGACCGAATAGCCGGTGAACTCGTGGCGCTCGCCCTCGGGCGGATCGAGCTGCACGGTGAAGCGCGCCGGGCGCCACGCGAGCAGCGCTCGCAGCGCGCCGTAGGTGTAGACGAGGCCCCCCAGCCAGGAGGGCGCCTCGTTCGCGATGCGGTTGGCGTCGCTGTCGAAGCCGACGGACGCGATGCCCACATATGCCTGGCCCTGCTCGCCTGCCGCATAGCTCGCCTCGCCGAGGTCGACCGGCCGCACCACACCGTTGGCGATCGTGGCGCACGCCTGTACCGCGTCCTCGGATATCCCGAGGATCCGCGCGAGGTCGTTGCCCCGCCCGCCGGGCAGGAGGCCGAGTACAGCTCCTGGAACCGTGCGCAGGGCGTCGGCGAGCACGCCGATCATGCCGTCGCCGCTCAGCGCAACGACGGTCTCGCCTGCTCGGGCGGCCTCCAGGCCGAGGTCGCGTGCGTGCTCGATGTCGCGGGTGTCGACCCGCCTGACGCTAAGGCCGTGCCCGGCCAGCGCGCGCTCCACCGTGCGCGCGAGGCGTCCGGCCTTGCCGCCGCCGGCGCTGGGATTGACGATCAGGCAAACCGGTGCGGACATCGGTCAAGCGTAGTGTCGAGCGAGCGCGAGCGTGGACGCGGCGCTGCTAGGGAGCGCCGCTCGCGGCTGCTTTCGCGCGGTCGCGCCGTCGTCTGCCGATCGCCGCGATGATCGCGAGCGCGGCTACCACGACAAACAGGCCCAGCAGCACCGCGGGCGCGACGCCCAGCCCGCCGAATGGCAGCGCCACCAGCTCGACGATACCCAGGCCCACGGCGAGCAGCGCGATGATCAGCAGGAGGATCAACAGGACGCCACGCGTGCGCGCGAGGATGCCTGCGGAGGCGGGCGGTACCAGTAGGCCCATCGCGCGAAGAGCGAACATCTGCCTGCCGCTCGGCGGCGCCTGACCGAGACGCTCCACGGCCTCTTTGAGGTCTCCGGCGCGGCGTTCGGCGAGCGCCAGCGACGCGTCCGCCATGCGCCTGAGCTGCATCCGCTCCTGCGGGCGCGCCGCGGCGAGGGCGCGCTGGAAGTAGCTGCGTGCAGCCTCGGCGTCGAAGCGCTCCGAGGCGCGTGCGCCGAGAATCGCAAGCGCGGCGGACTTGTACTTCGTCTCCGCCTCGAGCTCCTCGTCGGAGCGCTGCTCGAGCGCCTGGATCGCCTCGAGCGCGCCGCGCTGCTCCATTCGGATCTGCCTCGGTTTGGGGGCCATCAGGTTGATTCTATGGTTTGCCGGAGCACTCGCGGGGGCGATGCTTGCGCGACTGGACGCCCGCGCCTTGCGCGGTAGAGCAGGCGCTATGCTCGCGCGGTGTCGAGCTTGCGCTGTTCAAGGGCGTCCTCACGAGCGCTCGTATGCGTGGCGCTGAGCGCTGCGGCGCTTGCGATCGGATTGCTCGCCGCGTCCAGCGCCGGCGCGACGTCGCTTGAAACCAGCCACGCGTTCAGCGAACTGGCAAAAGAACAGCCCGAATCGACGAGCACCACCCCCGCGACGTCGAGCTCGACCACCACGAGCGAACCCACGAACTCGCATACGACGATCTTCATCGCGCTCGGCGCGGCGGTGCTGCTGCTGAGTGGGATCGCGTTTGTGATCGCCCGCGACGCGCGCAAAGTGGCGCCGGCTGGAGACCTGGAGGCGATCGAGCGCGGCGCCGCACGGGACTCTGCCGCGAGGCTGCGAAAGCGCAGAGCCAAAGCCAAGGCAGCGCGCCAGCAGCGCAAGCGCAACCGCTAGCGGACGACTAGCGCGAGATCCTCACCAGGCGAGCGCTCCTGGCGTTCGTGCGCACGCGCCGGGGCGATGGCGGCGCGGGGCCGCCGTGGGGTCCGCGCCTGGGCGAGCGAGGCAGCGGCGCGCGTGGATGCGGATCGAGCGGACCACCGGGAAGAGCCTTCGAGCCGCCGTCCTCTTCGGAGGAGTCGGACACGTCGGTGGACTGCATCGATTCGTCGTAGCGAAACGGGAGCCACAGCATCAGGGCCGCAACGGGAAGCTTGATCAACCCGGCGAGAAGCACCATCCACGCCCAAAGCGGCATCGTGCGAGCGATGCTACTACTGCCGTGTGGAATCGCAAGTGCGAGCGCAGCTCGCGGCGCTCGCCGGGGAGATCACCGCCTGCCGGCGCTGTCCGCGGCTTGTCGCGTGGCGTGAGCAGATTGCGCGCGAGCCGCGCGCGGCGTTCGCGGGGGAGAGCTACTGGGCGCGGCCGCTCCCGGGTTTCGGCGACGCGGACGCACGCATCGTCGTGCTCGGGCTCGCGCCGGCAGCTCACGGAGGAAACCGCACGGGACGGGTGTTCACCGGCGACCGCTCCGGAGACTTCCTGTTTGCGGCTCTTTGGCGCTGCGGCCTGGCGAACCAGCCGCTCTCGCGGGCGCTGGAGGATGGTCTTGCGCTACGCGACACATGGGTCACTGCGGCGGTGCGCTGCGCACCGCCGGCCAATCGGCCGACGCCGCAAGAGCGCGAAGAGTGCCTGCCGTGGAGCGTGCGCGAGCTCAGCCTGCTGGGTAATGCGCGCGTGTTCGTGTGTCTGGGCGCGTTCGCCTGGGACGCTGCGCTGCGTCTCGCCTCGCGCCTCAGCGACCGCTCGCCGCCCCGACCACGGCCGCGCTTCGCACACGGAGCAGAGTTCGCGGCCGAGCGCTACGCGCTGCTCGGCTGCTACCACCCGAGCCAGCAGAACACGTTCACGGGCAGGCTCACCGAGCCGATGATCGACGAGGTGCTGCGGCGAGCCATAGCGCTGGCCGGAAGCCCCGCCCGGGTGTGATGGCCGCTGGCGCGTCCGCCGGGAGCGCGGGGCAGGACAACGCCGTTGCCCACGCGCGCTACATTCTGTAGGTCGATGCGAATCACGCTTGCAGCGCTTGTTACCGCTGTGCTCGCGACGGTGCTCACCGGGATCATCGGAGTCGCCGCCGCTGAAGCGCCCACGGCCACGCCGGTGCGAGCGGTGAGCGTCGAGGGGGTCGCGAGCGCGCCAATCGAACAGCACGCGAGTCTCGCCCAGGCCGACGCCGCCTACAGACAGGCGATGGCAGCGGCGCTGGCCGACGGCAAGGGCAAGGCGGAATTCCTGGCGAGCACCGCGGGTGCGACGCTTGGGCGCGGTGCAGACGATCGTCGAGGACGGCGGCTACGTCGAGTGCACGAGCGGCGCCGCCAGCAGCGAAGGTGAAACGACCGGATTCGTCCAGTACGAAGGCGAACAGCCCGACTTCGGCAACGGTCAGTCTGCGCGCGTAGCCCCACTCGCCGCCGCGTCGGCGCCGGTGCCTGTGCCGACCGTGAAGAAGCACAAGAAAAAGAAGAAGCACGCAGCGGCAAGGCCGCGGCCGCCGGCACCTGCAAGGTGTACGCCACCGTCGGTCTCGGCTACCTGCTCGACCTAGCCAGCTGGCCGGCATGCCTGCGCGAAAGGCCGCTTGCAGGTGCTCGCAGAGGCCGCGCAGGAGACTAACGTGGCCCCGCGATGAGCTACACGACAGCCGATGCCAGGCAGCAGCTGCTCGACAGCGTCGCAACCGCCGCCGAGGCGCTCTCGCGAGCGCTTGCTTTGCTCTCCGAGGCGTACGAGCAACTCGACGAACGCGGCGCCGAGGAGCTCGAACACGGCGTGTTCAGGCCGGTGCAGCTTGCCTACGGGCGCGCAAAACGCGCCTACTCCGATTTCGCAACGAGGTACGAGTTGCCCTCGCGAGCGTTTGCGCCCGCGCCGCAGGCCGCTCCGGCACACGGCGTGAAGGAGCTGATCGAAACCGCAGTCCAAGCGGTAGGCGAGGCGGATACGACGCTGGCGACGCTGCAGGACTCGATGCTCCCCGTCGAGGTGGGAGACGCCGAGCTGCGCGCCAGCCTGGAGGACGTGCGCGGGCTGCTCGCCGGCGTAGGCTCGAGCGCGCGCGCGATGGTTCGGACGTTCGGGCGCTGAGCTTCGGCTACTCGACGACCGCGCCGTTGGCGGTCAGCGTGACGTCGATGTTGCCGCGCGTGGCGTTCGAGTAGGGACACACACGGTGTGCGGTGCGCACGAGCTCGCTCGCGGTCTCGGCATCGTTGACGTCGGGGAGCGTCACGTCGAGCTCGACCCCAAGCACGAAGCCGCCCTTGCCGTCCGGCGAAAGCGACACTTTCGAGTCGATCGCAACTTCGCCGGGCTCGACCTTGGCGCGGCGAGTCGCAACGCCGAGCGCGCTCTCGAAGCAGGAGGCGAAGCCGATAGCGAAGAGCTGCTCGGGGTTGGTGCCATCGCCGTTGCCGCCCAGCTCCGAGGGCAAGCGCAGATCGACTTCGAGGTTGCCATCGCTCGTGCGCCCATGACCCGCGATGCGGCCGCCGGTAACGTGCGCTTCTGCTGTGTACAGCGTGTTGGCCATCTAGCTCCTCCCGGGGTAAGCGAACGGTCAAGCCGGGATGCTATGCGAGCGACGAGCTCGTGCCGGCGATGCCGACGTTCAAGGTCCACACGCGCGATCGCGGTGCCACCGGCGGTCGGAATAGGCCAAACCGCGATCGCGCCCTACGAACAGCGTTCGGGGCGGGCTCGAACACCGGGTTGGCGGCCGCGTGGAGGGAGAGGCGCCGGTGGGCGCGGCTTTGGGTTCGGCTGACCAGCCTCTGCGTTTGCGACGAATCGCGCGAGCACGAGAAGTTCAGCCCGCAGAGCCTCGGCAGCCTGAGCATCAGATTGCGGCTTGTCGTCGAGAATGCCCAGTCAAACTTGGTGAGAAGCCGTTGGCTGTGGCCGTTTCAGGGCGGCTGGCACGCGAAGAAAGCAGCTGGCCGCCACGGATCATTGGGAAATAGGGAAGCCGCTTATCGCGAGGCCCCACGACGACGATTCTGCTTTGCATCAGCGCTACACACACCTTTGGGTCACATGCCGCCAAATCCGGCGATCACCCACCGCTGGAAATTCGGCGGGCGGCTGGGCGAGGCGTTCCTGAGATACACGGTCACGCCGTTGGCCGCCCGAAAGACTGCGGTTTGACGACTGCCGGACAGAGTGAGCCGGTCGAGGACCTGGTCGGGGTGAGGGCCGAAAGCATGATCGTCGCGCCGCTTCTCCCAGCGCGAGAGGACATTCCTTCAGGAACGGACGATGCGGCCTCAGGAACTTGCCAGCGAGTTGCGCCTGCGCGTTCGGTGTCATTTCTTCTTGGCAGACGCTCTCGCCGGCTTCGACATAGCGTTCGACTGATGGGCGTGCGGAGTCTTCGTCTAGCGCGCGATACAGCCGACCGACCGGCAACCCAGCCGATTCCGCGGCCTGACTCCGTTCGTGCGCTGACCGGGTTGACTGAACTTTCGACAGCCGCAGCGGGCTCAGGTTCGTCGCGGGCCCGACGAAATGCAGCAGCGCCAGGACGGCGAGAATCGCGGCCAACACGTTGTGGCCTGCCGCGAGCAGAAACGCAAGAACGACTAGCTCCACGACGATGAAGAACCACAAGCCTTGCGTCCAGGCCGGTATCCACTCGTTCGACGAGGCTCCCGATCGGGAAGATGCGCACGAATAGCTCGACGCCAATGACGTAATCGCTGCCTGGCTAGCGAGCGAGTACGAGCTTTCCACGAACCCAGGGTCTCACGTGGCCTGGCGTAGCCAACTAGACGTTCATCTAGGCCAGCTAACCAGTCCCGACCATGCACTATCGAAGCGCAGAGAGCGCGAAGCTCATCGTCGGCGCGATCGATGAGGACTCGACCACAGCGTAGGTGATGCCCCCCCGAGGGCGCACGCGAGCGTGAACGTGACGCTGTAATCCCAGCCCCGTCCGCTTATCGCGTGTATGAACAACACAGGGAATAAGAGCCACACCACGACGCGCTACCACCACCTTCCACGCCGTCATGCGCGCCATGATCCCCCGCCAGCCCGCCGCACAAAACTAGACCTTCGTGCAGCCCCTGCGCGCTCAGCGTGACATCCATTATCGAGCGTGACTAGGCAGGTGGTCGACCGGCTTCGATGCCGACAGTCAGCTCGTTGCCATCATCGTCCAAGACGTGGGCGTGCCAGCCGGGGTCAACATCGCCTTCGACCATCTCCTCAGCCCACGTCCTGAGGGCGAGAAGAAGCTCCCTCGCCTCGGCTTCGGTGAGGACGACGGTTGCTGTCTTGAGCGTGCGCCCTGGAGGACCATCCGTCGGTCCATCGTCCATCTTCGGCACGCTCCAAGCGTTGCAGACGGGGCGGTTGCCCACCTGCCGATCATGCACTATCGAGCACCGAGGCGCGCGCTCTCTCAGGTCGAGACCGCCAGGACGACGGCAACCAGGAGCAGCAGTGCGAATCCAGCGGCCAGATAACGCCGTTGTGGCCGGTCGCTTGCGAACCATAACCGCCGGGTCGAGCGTGCGCTCGCCCGGAAGGACGAGCACCGCGAGAAGTCCAAGCGCCGGGATCGCGATCATCAGCGATGTCCCTCACGAGCTAGTTATCGGCTGGCGGGCAGGATTCGATGATCGGGGCCCGACCCTGGTTACTTCCGTCCGGTGCATTATCGAGCGTCGAAGTCACCAGCAGCCGCTAGCACCAGTAGGCGGGGCCAACGGCCTCGATCACGCTCGCCCCGAGAATCGACGCGTCCGCCCCCAACGGGTCGGACGTGATCGCAGACATCGCCTCCGCGGCCGATTCGAGGATTTGACGCGCGACATCCGGGCTCGGCTGAACTCATTGCGAAGCGTGATCCACCAGCCAGAATCGAGCCACATAAAGACCTCCTCGTCGAGCCCGAACCGTCTCTGATCTGGCGCTCCGCCCACAGCTTGAATGTTGTTTCCGGCGAGCTGCTCTCCGTCATACGTGACGGTCAGATCGCAAACGTCGAGCCGGTCGCGATTCGCCCAGGTGCCGCTCTTCGGATGCAGCTGATAGTGGGTACCTGAGTGCGCTCCACCGTCCATGCATTATCGAGGGCGTATCGCGTTAGGCTCAACGCTGCGCCCGGACGTGTCGATGTTCGTCCCGTGGGGCAAGACCTTATGGCGCTAGTTCAACCGTATCTTTGGCGTCAAACCGGGGGAAGAGACGCACCGAAGCTGACCCGCCTTCTCTGGTTCGCTACTACCTACGCATACTCGTCCCGATGGCTCCAGGCAATTGCCGTGCTCGTGGCTCTTCCTGAGCCCATCGTCGCGTTGGATTCCAGCGGTCCTTGCGTCCTCTTGGCTACTCGGAGTTCCTGCGCTTAATGTGGAAATCCGCCAGGCACGCCGGCGCCCGCAACTCTGAACGCCCCCTCGTCGATTCAGCGAGCCGCCAGCTCAGCAAGCTCGTCGTACAGCACCTCAACCACGGAGCGGGTTAGGCCGCGCCAGCGCTGCCGACCATGCATTATCGGGCGCCGATCAAAGCACCGCGACTAGCGCGAGATAAACCGAAGCCCACCGCGGGCCAGCCCAGCCCACACCGCTGTGACCAGAACACCACGCGCCTCGGGGTCTCCATCTGCGCGCAGCCGGCGATACCGCAGGCCGTGCTCTGCGATCACCGCCAACGTAAGGGCAAACGCGAGAAAGCGAAAACCCACGTCCATAGCCCCTGAGTTCTCCCAGCTTTCCGCTTATGCATTATCGAGCGTTTGGCGAGGGCAGCCCGCCGTCGCCGCACCATGCATTATCGAGCGTCCTCGCTCGGCTAATCGAACAGTGCCGTCGCGTGCCCGAGCCTGTCGATGAGATCCTCAAGCGCGCGGCCCCGGTCGGTAGGCACATATCTCTCGTCGAAGCCGCAATACGCGAGTTCTTCGGCCACTGCGTCGCGGAGCAAGTTGCCCTCGTCGGCCGTCAAACGCCGCTCTTCCGCGACGAGCTCGTCAACCAGCGGGCGCAACATTGGCTGCCAGCCCTCTACCACTTCGAGGAGCAGGGTGTGCTCGTCTGCGCTGATGATCGTGCGTCGGGTCATTCTCACTCGTTCCCCGCCCCCGGCTTCCGTCCATGCATTATCGAGCGTGACGGCGCGCTGACGGACCCGACTCGCCCGAGCGCTCCCACGCTGGCAACTAGACCAAGCGCTAGTTGTTGGCGGGCTCGCGGGCAAGAAAACTTCTCATATGCAGGGGCGCAGCTACCGCGAGGAGCGGGAAGCGGAGCAGCTGCGGGAAGCGCGCAGGCGAAGCGCGATCACCCTGCTCCTCGTGTTTGTGGCTGCCGTCGTTGTCGCTGCCTTTGCTTTCGGCCTCGTTCACTCACTCAGGTCTGCCGGCGGCAGCCTCCTCACCCCCTGCCCCGGTTCCACGCCAACCGCGCTCGAAGCAGGCGGCGGGCGCGCAGTAATTCGCTGCGCAAACGGGTCGGCAGTCGAAAGCCACAGCGCAAGTCCGTGATCGGCGCCGCCGGCCGACGCTCCATGCATTGTCGAGCGTCAAGGGCGATCGCCATCGCCTTTCTCCGCGCTGCCTTGCTGGATCTCGGTGATCGCCGCCAGCAGCTCCGAGTGCCAGTAGAGCAGTGCCCTTCTGGCCTCGGGACCTAGGTAGGCGCCAAGCTCGTCAGCAAGCTGCTCCAGGTTGAGCGCGACCTGCTCGATGCGGGTGAGCGGATTCTGCTGAGGTGTCATCGCACCATGCACTATCGAGCGTGTCGGACCTGCGTCTGGACTCCATCGCTCGGTTGCGACTTACACTCCAAGGTGTGTCGAAGCCGCGCTTTAGCGAACGCCCTCTCGGGCAGCGGCTATTGATCCTGGTCATCACAGGCGCATCGCTGCTGTTGGTGGCGGCCGCCGAGCGGGACATCCAGAGTCGCACTGAGGCTCAGGTGAGCGGCGGCAGGCTGCTCTGGCGGGTCATCTCGCTGAACGCCGTGGGTGCGGCAGCGTATTTCCGCTGGGGCCGACGCTCGTCGCGTCGCTAGCTACCCGCCGATCTCATCGGCAAGTCGCTGCACGTCCAGTGCGACCCGCTCGATGCGTGCGATCGGGTCCTGCTGCGGCGCCACGGCCGTGCATTATCGAGCGTCGCACAGCCTGCCCGGCCCAGGGGGCGACGACCGACGCAGTCCGTCGGCCGAAAGCGGTAGCGTGCAGGGCTGTGCGTGATACCTCGGGCGGAGGTTCAAAGGCCACGCAGTTCGCGGTCGTCGCTGGCCTGTGGGTGCTGGTTGCCCTGTTCGGCTTCTCCTCGCAACGCGATGTGCTGCTCGGCGTGCTACCCCTCGTGGGCGCGTTGATCATGGCCACCTTTGCCTGGCGGGCCGCTCGCTTGGACCAGGCGGGCGCATGGCCTCGGCACCGGCCGCAGGGTCGGCGCTGAGTCACGCGACGGCGCCTCACCAGGTGCCGAGCGCGGATCCTGCGAACAGCAGTCCCATCACGCCGAGCGCCGTGATCAGGAGAACCGCTAACGCGAACGCGACGCCGCCGCGCTGATCGCGCAGCCGCGATCGTGCGTCCGACCTCCAGGGTGCTGCTCTCCGAGTAGGCATCCCTGCCTCACCCCCATCGTCTTTCCTCATCTCCCCAGGGCATTGGCGCCCTAACCCTCCGAAATAACCACTGACACGAGGGAGTCTACTCGCGCGGCTCGGCTTGGGAGCCGGTCTCGTATTCCAACAGCAGCTCGCCATACGCCTCGCGCTCGCCGGCGAGCCTCAGCCCGGACTTCTCGAGCACCCGACGCGACGCCGTGTTGCCGTGTTTGACGACCGCGATGATCCGGTCGAGCTCGAGCGCCTTCAGACCGTGCTCGACCGATGCGCGCGCCGCCTCGGTCCCGAGGCCGGCGCCCCAATGCTCGGGCTGAAGCTCGTAGCCGACCTCGACCTCGGGACCGACGCGCGCGAACGGCTGCAGACCACAGTCGCCGATGACCTCGCCCGTGGCGAGGTCCTCCACCGCCCACCAGCCCCAGCCGAAGCGCGACCAGTGTGCGATGTGAAACGACAGCTCCACGGCGGTGTCCTCGCGGCTGTGATGGCCGATCCACGGCTCAACCCTCGGATCGCTGTAGAGCGCGTACAGCGCATCCAGGTCAGCTTCCGCGGGCGGGCGCAGTCGCAGGCGCTCTGTGAGCAGAACCGTCACGGCACGAATCTTCGCCCACCCCGCCCCGTCGCGAGGCAGGCTGTTAGCGCGAGCCGCTCGAAGCGAGCGCGTCGAGCAGTCCTGCGAGCGATGCGCCGACCTGTCTGCGCGTCTCCACCGCATCCTCGGCGCGCGCGACCAGCATTGCGCCCTCGTCGAGCGCGCCCAGCAGCAGGTGCGCGAGCGGGCGTGAGGGCTGACGTCCGATGAGGCCCGCGTCCATCGCCGCCTGCAGGCTCGCCTCGACGAGCCCGAGACCGTACGCCATGCCAATTTCACGCCAGCGCTCCCAACCGAGCACCGACGGCGCGTCGAGCAGCCCAATGCGCTGGACCGCCGGGTCCTCGCACGCGTCCAGGAAGGCCTGCGCGCCCGCGTGCAGCGCCTGCAGCGGGTCCGCCGCCGCGGCCACCGCCGAGCTCGCGATCCGCTCCACGAGTTCGCGCTCCACATCCTCGTAGACCGCCTCGAACAGCTCTCGCTTGTCTGCGAAATGGTGGTAGAGCGCTCCTCTGGTCACGCCCGCGGCGCGCACTATCTCCTCGGTGCCCACCTCCGCATAGCCGCGCTCCGCGAAGAGCGTTCGCGCGGCTTTGATGAGCGCAGCACGCGTCGCCTGCGACTGCTCGGCCTTCAGTCCGCCCGCTCGCGCGGGCGCGTCCTCCCCACTGGGTTTGACATCCATGCAGTCTGTATGCTACATACATACAACCTGTATGTCTGATGTTGAACGAGTTCGTGCAGGCGACCCCCACTCCCCCACGAGAGGAGCGTTCGTGACCGCAGCCAACGCGACAGCCACAGTGCGAGCATCCGAGGCCGGCACGGACGCGCAGGCCTGGGTCGCGTCCTTCGCGGAGGGCTGGCGCGCGCCACGCGGGCCCGATGCGTTCGCGGCCCACTTCCGCGACTGGCTCGCGCCAGACGTGCGTTTGATCCAGCCGCAGCGCCCCACGCTCGTCGGGCGCAGAGCGTTCGAGGAGCGCTTCGTCAGGCCGCTGTTCGCGCTCATCCCCGACATCCACGCAGACGTCGAGGACTGGGCGGCTCGCGGCGACACGCTCTACATCGAGCTGACCCTGCGCGGCACGGTCGGCGGGCGCGAGCTCAGCTGGCGCGCGTGCGACAGGGTCACGCTCCGCGACGGCGTTGCGCTCGAGCGCCACAGCTACTTCGACCCCGCCCCCGTGCTCGCCGCGATCGCCGCCCACCCATCGATATGGCCGAGGTTCCTACGGCTGCGTTTCAGTGCGCTGCTCGACACCCTCACGCAAAGGAGAACGAAATGAACGAGATCACCCTTCCCCAGGGCACCATCCGCTACCGCGAAGCCGGCTCGGGCGATCCCATCGTGTTCGTGCACGGCCTGCTCACCAACGGGGAACTGTGGCGCGAGCTGGTGCCGCGCCTGGCCAAGGACCACCGCGTGATCGCACCCGACTGGCCGCTCGGCTCCCAGGAGCTTCCGCTGAAGCCCGGCAGCGACCTCTCCCCTTCCGGTCTCGCCGCGCTCGTCGCGTCCTTCCTCGACGCGCTCGACCTGCGCGACGTGACCCTGGTCGGCAACGACACCGGCGGCGCGATCTGCCAGCTCGTGGCCGTCGAACACCCCGAGCGCCTCGCCCGACTCGTGCTCACCCCATGCGATGCTTTCGAGGACTTCCCGCCGGCCACGTTCAAGCCCCTGCAGCTGCTCGGTTACGTGCCGGGGTCGGTGTTCGTGATCGGAAATCTGCTGCGCCCCGCCTGGGCGCACCGTCTGCCGACCTCCTACGGGTGGCTGATGAAACGCGCCGACTACCCGCTCACGCGCGCATGGCTCCAGCCGGCGCTCTCGAACCGTGAGCTCCGCCGCCAGGTCGCGTCGATCCTCAAGGGCATGTCCAAGCGCCACACGCTGCGCGCGGCCGAGCACTTCGGCGAGTTCACGAAGCCGGTTCTGATTGCGTGGGCGCCCAAAGACCACTTCTTCAGGCTGCGCAACGCCGAACGCCTGGCAAACGCGTTCCCGAACGCGCGCCTCGAGCTGGTCGAGGACAGCTACACGTTCATCTCGCTCGACCAGCCCGAGCGCAGCGCGCAGCTGATCGCCGAGTTTGCGCGCGAGCCGGTGGCCCTCTGACGCGCCACGTGCCCAGGGGCTGGCCGCCCATGAGCCGCCCGCCCCCTGCGCCGCGCTACGCGTTCTCCACCAGCCACGGCCCGTGCCAGCCGCCGCAGCGCGCGGTCAGCTGATCGCCCTTCGCCGGCCCCCACGATTTGCGCGCATACGGTTGAACGGACGGCGGGTTATCGAGCAGCGGCTGCACGATCCGCCAGCACGCCTCGACGCTGTCCTCGCGCGTGAAGTGGGTCGAGTCGCCGATCAGCGCCGCGTGCAGCAGCACCTCGTACGGCGTTGCGTCCTCCCCCCCTGCCCCGTGAACTCCATGTCGAGCTCGATCGTCTGGGGGCCGCCGCTGTCCGCGCGGTGCGCGTCGAGCAGGATGCGGATCCCCGTCGAGGGGTCGAGCTTGACCACGATCTGGCTCGGCTGCGGCGTGCGTTGCACGTCGGCCATGAACAGCAGCCGCGGCGGGTGCTGGAAGACGAGGCGCAGCTCGGTCTGCGTGGCCGGCAGTTCCTTGCCCGTGCGGATGAAGAACGGCACGCCTGCCCAGCGCCAGTTGTTGATGTCGAGTCGCAGCGCCGCGTAGGTCTCGGTGCTCGAGCCGGGCGCCACCCCGTCGACGTCCTGGTAGCCCTCGTACTGTCCACGCACGTAGTGCTCGGGCCGCGCGTCTTCGATCGCGCGGAACACCGCGAACTTGGCGTCGGCGATCGTGTCCGCGTCGCCGCCCGCCGGGGGCTCCATCGCGGCGGCGGCAACCAGCTGCATGAGGTGGTTGACGACCACGTCGCGGAGCGCGCCCACGGGGTCGTAGAAGTGCCCGCGGTCGTCCACTCCGAAGGCCTCGGCGAGCGTGATCTGCACGCACGCGAGGTAGTTGCGGTTCCACACCGGCTCGAGCATCGAGTTGGCAAAGCGCAGGTAGAGGATCTCTTCGAGGCCCATCTTGCCGAGGAAGTGGTCGATCCGGTAGAGCTGCTGCTCGGCCAGGTAGCGGTGCAGTTCGCCCGACAGCTCCCGCGCCGAGGCGAGATCGTGCCCGAACGGCTTCTCGACGACCACGCGCCCGCCGCCGAGCACCTTCGCCTCGGACAGCCCCTTGACCACGGCCGCGAACAGCGACGGCGGCGTCTCCAGGTAGAACACGCGCATGCTCGTGCCCTCGAGCTCCTTGCCGAGGCGCGCATATGTGTCGGGCGAGTTGAAGTCGCCGCTCACATAGGACAATTTGGCCGCGAAGCGCTTGAAGACATCCTCGTCGATCTGCTCGCCGCTCGCCACGATCGCCTCGTGTGCGTGCTCGCGCAGGTGCTCGAGCGTCCAATCCTCGACCGCCACGCCCACCACGCGGCAGTCGAGCAGGCCGCGCCGCTCGAGGCGGTAGAGCGAGCGCAGCGTCATCTTCTTCGCAAGGTCGCCCGTGATGCCGAAGATCACGAGCACGTCGGCGGCCTGCGGTGTGTCCTCGCTCATCGGTTCTCGCTTCCGTCTCGCTGTTTGGTCGCCGTATGCTCGCTCACTCGGTGAGCAGGCGCACGATCGCGAAGATCCCGACCGCCACGATCAGCGCGCGAAGCCCGTTCGGCGGGAGCCTGCGTCCGTAGCGCGCGCCCAGCGCCGCGCCCGTGATCGACCCCGCCGCGATGATCCCCGCGGCGCCCCACGCGACGTGCGCGGCAAACACGAAGTACAGGCCTGCGACGCCGTTCACGAGCCCCGCAAGCACGTTCTTGAGCGCGTTCGTGCGCTGCAGGTCCTGGTTCAGTGCAACCCCGAGGATCGCCAGCAGCATGATGCCCTGCGCGGCGCCGAAGTAGCCGCCGTAGACCCCGCTGAGGTAGACCGCGAGCGGCGTCAGCTTCGCCCCGGGGCGCTCGAGGTCGATACGCCGATGCGCAAGCCAGCGAGCGATCCGCGGCTGCGCCACGGTCAGCACGAGCGCTGCGGCGATGAACACCGGCACGATCGCCTTGAACGCCGAGGCCGGCGCGAGCAGCAGCACAACAGCGCCGGTGATCCCGCCGAGGACCGAGGCCGCGCCGAAGCGCAGCGCGCGGCCACGCTGGCCCTCGAGCTCGCGACGATAGGCGAAAGCGCCCGATGGCCGAGCCCGGCACCAGGCCGACCGAGTTCGACACGTTGGCGGTCACCGGCGAGTAGCCGAGCGCGAGCAGCACGGGGAAGGTGATCAGCGTGCCGCTGCCGACCAGCACGTTGATCGCACCCGCTCCCAGCCCCGCAGCGGCCAGCGCCGCGATTTCCCCGGCGTCCATGCTCAGGCGCCGATCGCGCCGGTCCGACGGCCCTCTGGGATGAGTGCGGGTACGCCCATGGGCGCACGATCTTGCCGCATGGCGAGGCGGGGTAGTGTGCAGGCGTGGCGGCGGCCCAGGGCACCATATGAGCGTTCTGCGCGAGGTCGCCGACACGCTTCGCCCGCCAGCCGGCGACCGTCATGGCCCGCTCGTGCCGATGATGGTCGCGCTCACGCTGGTCACCGGCCTGGTGGACGCAACGAGCTATCTGATGCTCGGGCACGTGTTCGTGGCCAACATGACCGGCAACGTGGTGTTCATCGGCTTCGCGCTCGCCGGCGCGGGCTCGCTCTCGGCGGTCGAGTCGCTGGCCGCGCTCGCCGCGTTTCTGCTCGGCGCTCTGCTCGCCGGGCGCGTGGCGGCGCGCACCTCCGAGCATCGCGCCCGCCAGCTGCGCGCCGCGGGTGGCGCGCAGGCGCTGCTGATGGTGCTCGCGCTCGTGGTCGCGCTCGTCTCATCCGAACCGCCGAGCACCGCTGTGCGCTACGTGCTGCTCGTGCCGCTCGCGCTTGCCATGGGTGTCCAGAACGCGGCCGCGCAGCGCCTGGCGGTGCCGGAGCTGACGACCACCGTGCTCACCCGCACGCTCACGGGCCTCGCATCGGAAGCCGGCGCCGTGGGCGGCCCCGGGTCGCACTTCGGCCGGCGCTTCGTGGCGGTGGCGGCGATGCTGCTCGGCGCGCTCGCGGGCGGGCTGCTCGCGCTCAAGGTCTCGATCGCCGCCGCGATCGCCGCCGCCAGCGCGATCGTGCTGGCCGTGGCGCTGCTCGCGCACACGCTCTCGCACACGCGCGCCGCCTGGGCCGAGGCCTGAGGCGCTAAGCCCTCACTGGACCGTGAGCGTGCCTTCCATGCCGGCCTGGCGATGACCAGGGACTGTGCAGAAGAACTTGTAAGTGCCCGGTTTCAGGCTCACCGAGAGCGTCTTTGTGCCGCCATGGAAGGTCGGCGTCGCGCCCACCGTGCCGCCGCTCGAGGATTCGAGCGTGAAGTTGTGTTCAAGCGAGGCTTCGTTGGTGAAGGCGATCGACACGTTCCCGGCTTTCGCCGTGAGCGTGTTGGTGCTGTATTTCAGCTGGCCTTCCTTGTTTGCGGCGATGCTGAGCGACTGGGCCGAGCCGCTGCTCGATTCAGAGCTCGAGCTCGTGGGCGCGCTTGCCGGCGTCGAGGTCGCCGAGGAGCTGCTGGAGGGGGTTTTCGAGGAGCTCCCGCATCCCGCCAGCGCCAGCACGCCCAGGACCAGCGCGATCAGCGCCGCCGGCGAGTATGCGGATACGCGATGTGTCCTCGGATGATGCGTCACGGCGATCCTCCGTTTCTCGTGCCTGCGGATGGGGACTTCACGAAGCTCTCACGAATTGTTGACCTTGTTCGCGCTCGGTGCCGGCACGTACCAGTCCGAGCCGAACGACCTGACGCCCTGGCCGTATGCGTCGCCGGAGTCCTTGTCGCTCGTGAAGTAATACAGCGGATGGCCCTTGTAGGTCACCTCAGACCGCTAGATCCCGCGACACGCCGATTCCTTCCCGCCGAGCGTTCACGGCTCGGTGTGCACGACCACGTCGGCGAGGCCGGCGATGCGCGCGCGCAGCTCGTCCTCGAGCTCGCCCGCGAGCAGGTGCGCGTCGGTCAGCGACTCGCCCGCGGTCGAACCCGACCGTGAGGAACAGCACTCGCCCTGCGTCGGTGCTGAGCAGCGTCACCCGTCGCGCGGGTCGCTGCCGGTGCGCTCGCGCACGACGCGCTCGATCTCGCGCCGGCGCCGCCGCTCGGCGGCGCGTTCGGGGCCGCTCGAGGGCAGCGGCTGCTCGAGCGGCTCGAGATGGGTCTGCACGTCTGCGACCCCGGCCTCGCCTCGATCGCACGCTCGATGCGCTCGGCGACCTCGTGGGCGCTGCGCAGGTCGAGGTCGGCCGGGAACTTCAGGTGCAGCGACACGCTCGCCGAGTCCGTCGAGCTGGAAGATCGTGATGTCGTGCGCCTCCTTCACGAGCGGCTCTGACAGCGCGATCGCGAGCACGCGGTCGCGCAGGTCAAGGCCGCGACGGCGCGGCTCCACGTGGACGACCACGTCGCTGCCGGGCAGCGCCTGCTCGATCGCCTGCTCGACGAGGTCGGCCGCTTGATGCCCCTGGACGAGCGCGGCTCCGGCGGGAACGCTCACGATCAAGTCTGCGAAGTAGCGTCCGGCGCTCTCGCGCAGCCGCAGCCTGCGCAGCTCGATCTCCGATCCGAGCGAGGCGATCGCGCGTTCCGCGGTCTCCCTGGCGTGCGCCGGCGCGCGATCCATCAGCACGTTGGCGTTCTCGGTGATCAGTCGCGTGGCCGCCGCGAATATGAGCGCGGCGACGACCAGTGCAGCCACCGAGTCGCCCGCTTCAAAGCCCGCGCGCACGGCAAGCAGGCCGGCGAGCACGGCCACCGAGCCGGCCATGTCGCTGGCGAAGTGAAGCGCGTTCGAGCGCAGCGCGGGGCTTGCAAGGCGGCGCGCGGCGGAAAGCGAGATGAACACGCGACTCGCGTCGATCGCGAGCGCCAGCCCAACCACCGCGAACAGGTACCAGTGCACCTGCGGAGGGCTGGTGCCGGACGCGAGGTCTTTGATCGCCTGCACGCTCACCACCGCGCCTCCAGCGAGCAGGATCGCGGACTCGCCGAGCGCGCCCAGGTTCTCGGCTCGGCGGTGCCCGTAGGGGTGCCCGCTGTCGGCAGGGCGCCGGCCGAGGCGCACGGCGAAGAAGGTGATCGTGGCCGCGATCACGTCGCCGCTTGACTCGATCCCGGCAGAGACGAGCGCGAGGCTGCCGGTGGCGAGCCCGACGCCGAGCTTCACGCCCACGAGCACGCCTGCGGCGGCGATCGAGACGAGCATGGTGCGCTGCGGCGAGACGCCCGCGGCCCGCGTCGGAGGCTCGACCATCGCCCCAGCGTAAAGCCGCCACAGGCCGGAGGCCCGATCGCGCCCCCGCGCGGCGTATGGTGGGCACCATGGCTCACGCGCACGGCCCGCACATGCACGGCGCCGCGCGCGAGGGCGACCGCCGCAGGCTCACCGTGGCGCTCGCGCTGATCCTCACGCTGATGGCGGGCGAGATCGCGGCCGGCGCGGTTGCGCACTCGCTCGCCCTGCTCTCCGACGCCGGCCACATGCTCGCCGACGCGGGGGCGATCGGCTTCTCGCTGCTCGCCCTGCGCCTGGCCACGCGCCCGGCGCGCGGTGCGATGACGTTCGGGCTGCACCGCGTTGAGATCCTCTCGGCGCAGGCCAACGGCGTCACCCTGCTGGTGCTCGCGGCGCTGATCGTCTACGAGGCCGTGCGCCGCCTTTTCAACCCGCCGCATGTGCACGCCGGGCTGGTGCTGGCGGTTGCGCTCGCGGGCATCGCAGTCAACCTGCTCGCCGCGTGGACGCTCGCGGGAGCGGACCGGCGCAGCCTCAACATCGAGGGGAGCTTCCAGCACGTGCTGACCGACCTGTACGGGTTCATCGGCACGGCGCTCGCCGCCGGTGTGATCCTCGTGAGCGGCTTTCAGCGTGCCGACGCGATCGTCTCGCTGCTGATCGCTTGGCTGATGGCCCGGTCCGGCTATGCGCTCGTGCGCGCCTCCGCGCGCGTTTTCCTCGAGGCGGCGCCCGAGGGCCTCGATCCGAACACGGTCGGCGAGGCGCTCGTGAGCCAGCCCGGCGTGGTCGAGGTGCACGACCTGCACGTGTGGGAAATCACGAGCGGCTTCCCGGCGCTCGCGGCACATGTGCTCGTGCGGCCCGACTGCGACTGCCACGCGGCGCGGCGCACGATGGAGGCGATGCTGCGCGAGCGATTCGCGCTCGAGCACACGACGTTGCAGGTCGACCACTCCCGCGGCGGAGGCTTGCTCGACATCCAGCCGCGCGCGCGAGCCGAGCAGAGCTAGGCGCGTGCACGTCCTCGTCGGCGTCATCGGGGCCCTGCTTGTGGCGGCGATGCTGTGGGAGATCTTCGTCGCGTTTCTGCTGCCGCGGCGCGTCAAGCGCGACCCGCGACTGGTGCGCGCGGTGTTCGTGCGCGTGTGGCGGCCGTGGAGGCGCGTGGCTAGCGCGCTGCCAACGACGAGCGAAGACGAGATGCTCGGTATCTACGGGCCCCTCGGGCTGGTGCTCGAGCTGGTGTTGTGGGTCGCGGTGATGATGTTCGGCTACGCCTGCCTACAGTGGGCGGGCGGCTCGCACCTCGGCCCGGGCGCCGTCAAGGTGGACTTCGGCAACGACCTCTACTACGCGGCCGCCACGATGGTCTCGAGCTCGCCCGGCGGCCTCGATGCGCACGAGACCTTCGCGCGCGCCGTGCAGATCATCGATGCCGGCAGCGGCCTTGCGGTGCTCGCGATCGTGATCGGCTACCTGCCTTCGCTCTATCAGGCGTTCTCGAGTCGCGAGGCCACCGTCTCGCAGCTCGACGCCCGCGCGGGCTCGCCGCCGAGCGCGGGGCGGCTCGCGCTGCGCTCGGCCGAGCTGGGCGGCTGGCCGGCTCTGGGCGACTACCTGAGTGGCTGGGAGCAGTGGGTGGCGGAGCTGATGGAGACCCACCTCGCCTACCCGGTGCTGGCGTACTTCCGCTCCCAGCACGTAAACCAGAACTGGGTCTCGGCGCTGTGCACGGTGCTCGACGGCTGCGTGATCGCGATGGTCTGTGCGCCGAAGGGCACCGTCGACGCTGCCCGTTTCACGTTCGCGATCGCGCGCCACGCCGTTGTCGACCTCAGCTACACCTACCACGTCGACCCGCTCGACCCGGATCCCGATCGGCTTCCGCTGGCGGATCTCGAAGAGCTGCTGCGCCAACTGCGAGAGGCCGGCATCGAGCCCGCCGCGGACCTCGCGACGATCCATGAACGCGCCACGCGCTTGCGCGGCCTGTACGAGGGGTACATCAACGCGATCGCCGGCTGGCTCGATCTGCCGCTGCCGCAGTGGCTCGCACCGGAATCGCCCACGAGCAACTGGCGCACGACCGGATGGCACTGACCGGCGCCGGCCGCGACCTGAGCTGGCCGGCCTGCTGGAACGTGCGCGACCTCGGCGGGCTGCGAGCGGAGGCGGGCGCGACCGTGTCCGGCGCGCTGATCCGCGGCGATGATCCCGCCTTTCTCACGCGCCGCGGCTGGGAGATGCTGGGCGCCCACGGCGTGCGCACGATCATCAACCTGCGCTATCGCGACGAGCGCCACGCCTACCGTCCCGCCCGCGAACGCGGCCCGGAGCCTCCGTCGCGTTCGCTGAGGCGCGTGGCCGTGGAGCTGCTGCCGTCCCCGCAGGACTCGGCGGGCGCGCGCTTTTACGGCAGCGAAGACCACGCGGCCACCTACTGCCTGATTGCCGATGAGCGCGCCGCGCGGCTGGCTGAGGCGCTGCGCGCGATTGCCGGGGCGCCCGTGGGCGGCGTGCTCATCCACTGCAGCGCCGGCCGCGACCGCACCGGGATCGTAATTGCGCTCGCGCTGTCGCTGTGCGGAGTGGGGCGCGATCAGATCGCTGGGGACTACGCGCTCAGCAAGGCGCGCATCGCGCGCGGCCTCGAGCGGATGCGCCAGACCGCGGCGGTGCGCGACGCGGCGCGGCGCAACCATTCCGCTCCTGCCACCATGCGCGCGCTGCTCGAGCATCTCGACGCCGCTCACGGCGGCGCGCATGCGTATCTCGCCGACGCCGGCCTCGGCGCAGAGCACGCCGATGCGATCCGCAGGCGGCTGCTGTCCGCTAGCGCGCCTGCCCGGAGGGGCGGATCAGCACCTCGTTGATGCTCACGTTCGGCGGCTGGCCGATCGAGTAGACGATTGCGTCGGCGATCTGCTCGGCGGTGAGCGGCTCGACCTCGGCGAACATCTTCGAGATCGTCTCGCGGATCGGCGGGCGGTTGTGGCTGGCGAGCTCCGTGGCGACCGCGCCTGGCTCGATCACGGTGACGCGCACGCCGATACGCACACACTCCTGGCGCAGCGACTCCGAGAACGCGCCCACGCCGAACTTTGTGAGGTTGTACACGCCCGAACCCTCGCGGGCGAAGCGTCCGGCGACCGAGCTGATGTTGACGATGTGCCCGGAGCCCTGCTCGTGCATCAGCGGCAGCGCCGCGTGCGTGCAGTAGAGGACGCCGAAGACGTTGGCGTGGATCATCTGGCGCCATTCCTCGGTGTCGGCGCCCTCGATCGGTCCCAGCAGCATCACGCCGGCATTGTTGATGAGCACATCGAGGCGGCCGAGCTCGGAGTGCGCGCGCCGCACGAACGCGCCGGCCTGGTCCTCCTCGCCGACGTCGCAGGCGACCGCGATCGCCTGCCCGCCCTCCCCCTTGATGCGCTCGGCCAGTGCCTCGATGCGCTCGCCCCGCCGCGCCGCCAGCGCCACCGCGGCGCCCGCGCGGGCGCAGGCCACAGCGGTGGCCTCGCCTATGCCGGACGACGCGCCAGTGATTGCGATAACCTGTTTGGAGAGGTTGATGTTCATCCGCCGAGCTTAGCTCGCGCGATTTCAGCCCGGAGCGGCATGACGCCGATCCATCCCCTGCCGGTCCCCGCCGATCCTTTCCGCGCGTGCGCGGGTTTGGAGCTCGGAGGGCCGGGAAAGCCACTTCCGAAGCCCCCAAGCAGGTAGGCGTGTCCAGGCGTCGAAGGATCATTTGCCGGTCGCCGGCGGATGGTTGACAACGCAACTATCGAGGCGTATAATTCCGACTCCAAGCATCGGATTAGAAGGACGCCATGTCAGATTCACAGAAGAACATTTCCCCCACACTCGCGCTGACCCCCGACATCGAGGGCGCTGAGGTCGAGCAGGACACCGTCGCAGACGGCGAGTCCACCGCTGCCCCCGAGCAGCTCGACAGCCCGATCGAGCGCACCGACCTGACGGTGGCCGACACGTTCATCCCCGAGGCAGTCGACCAGCTGCTGGCGCACTCGCGGCGCTACCCGTTGCTCACGCCCGCACAGGAGATCGATCTCGCCAAGAAGATCGAGCGCGGCGACCTGTACGCGAAGGAACTGCTCGTCAACTCAAACCTGCGCCTCGTCGCCTCCAACGCTCGGCGATACCAGAACCAGGGCCTGCCGCTCGGCGACCTCGTCCAGGAGGGCATGCTCGGCCTGATCCGCGCCAGCGAGAAGTTCGACTGGCGCAAGGGCTTCCGCTTCTCCACCTACGCGACGCTTTGGATCCGTCAGGCGATCCAGCGCGGCCTCGAGAACTCAGGCCGCACGATCCGCCTGCCCGTGCACGTCGCGCAGCGCTCGCGCAAGGTCGGGCGAGTCGAGCGCGAGCTGTCCGTGCGCCTGGGCCGCGAGCCCACGCTCGAGGAGCTCGCGCAGGAGACCGGGCTCCCCATCGACCAGGTCGAGGAGGTGCGCCACCAGCGCGCCGCCCTCGTGAGCCTCGACCAGCAGATCGGCGAAGACGGAGACACAGCGCTGGGCGACCTGCTGCCGTCGGACTACGAGATGCCCGAGGAGACCGCCTGGGACAACGAGCGCGAGCGGATCGTGCACCGCGCGATCGAGCAGCTGCCTGACACAGAGCGCAAGGTCCTCACCCTGCGCTTCGGTACAGGCCGCGAGGAGCCACAGACGCTAACCGCGATCGGCAAGCGGCTTGGCTTCTCGGCCGAGCGTGCCTCGCAGCTCGAGCAGCGCGCACTGAAGAAGCTCGCGGAGTCGCCGGAGCTGGCAGCTCTCCGCGAGGCCGCCTGACGCCCGACAGCCCTTCGCGGGCTCGCGGACGTCAGGCCGCTCAGCGCGTGAAGACGTTTTCCGGGATGTTGCCTGACAGGCTCCCGCTCCATTCGCGGGCGACGATGCTCGCTTCTTCTTCGTCGAAGATGCCGCCGCCCAGTTCGGTCGCTCGGTTTCGTGTCACCGAGGCGGCGCCGCTGAGCGTGAGCACCGATTCGTTGTAGATGCCCGCGCCGTCGCGTGCGAGGTTGCGGGCGAGGAGCGATTTGCCGCTCAGTGTGGTCGAGGTGGCGCGGCTCGATGCGAGGATGCCGCCGCCGCGACCGCCGGGCGAAGCCGAGTTGCCGCTGACCGTCGAGCCGTCCAAGGTGAGCGCACCCGAGTTGACGATCCCGCCGCCGGCGCCGCATTCCCCTTCGGCTGTGTTGTTCGTGACCCTCGAGCTCGTCAGCGTGAGGGTCCCACCCGCATAGATGCCACCTGCGGAGTTGCAGCCGAAGCCTTCACCGGAGCGATTCTGGGTCACCACGGATTCGTCCAGCGTGGCCTGGCCCTGCGCCGAGCTGAAGATGCCGCCGCCGGCGGTAGCTTCGAGCTCGCCGCGGTTCGAATACGTGACCAGGTTGGCGCTGACCGTGGAGCCCGTGAGCGCGAGGCGCCCCGAGTTATAGATCCCGCCTCCGAAGCCCAGGCCCGTGTTGGCGGTGACCTTGGTCCTGTTGAGCGTCAGCGAGCCGCCTTCGTTGTAGATGCCGCCACCCCCGAACGCTCCCGGCGCTTCGAACAACCCCGAGGAGGCCGACACGTTGGCGCTCACCGTGGCGCCCGTGAGCGTGAGCGAGCTGTTGACGACGTAGATGCCGCCGCCGGCTTCGTGCAGTTCTCCGCTCGCGTAGCCGCCGCTCACCGTCACGTGGTTGATCGCCACGCTCGCGCCGCCGCCCACAGTGACGACCGTGCCCGGCGCCGAGGAGCTGTTGGCCCCGTTGAGGGTCGCTGAGGGCGCTCCTGCGATCGTCAGGTTGAAGTCGACCGTGCTGTCGCCGTAGCAGGTGCCGCTGAGCTTGAGCGTGTCACCGGGCGCTGCCGCGTTGACCGCGTCCTGGAGGTCGAAGTAGCGCAGCTTGGTGCGGGCATTCACGGCGGCGCATTCAGGCGAGGGCGTGGCCTGGGAGATCGAAGCTCCGGCGCTGCAGACGAGCGCCGCGATCAAGGTGACCGCCGATAGCAACCTCCGTGGCATCTGCACCTCCGTCCGTGCGCGATCGGCGTCCAAGATAGCCGAAGTCGATCCGGCCGAGCGTAGTCGATGGCGGCGCAGCCCGAGCGGCGGCCCAGCGGAGTTGGTCCCCACGAGCCTCTAAGCTGCACTGCGCCTCGGACCGAGCGTGCCACGAGTCAGGAGACGAGGATGACCAAGAAGTCACTGTGGGAGCGGGTCGTCGAGCTGACGATCTCCATCGGCGAACGGATCCTTGTGCCGATCGAGCGCTTCATCGGCAAGCGCTCGCTGGTCGGGGACGCGACGTTCTTACCGCTCGAGCGTTTCCCCTGGGTGGCGCATATCGAGGAGAACTGGACCGTGATCCGCGAGGAGGCGCAGCGGCTGCTCGAGGTGCAGGGCGATCTCGCGAACTTCCAGGACATCTCCAAGGATCAGATCGAGATCACCGACGATGACCGCTGGAAGACCTTCTTCCTGTACGGCTACGGCTTCGAGGCCAAGCTCGGCGTGGAGATGTGCCCGCGCACCGCCGCCCTGATGCGAGAAATCCCGGGCATGAGCACCGCCATGTTCTCGATCCTCTCGCCGCACAAGCACATCCTCGACCACCGCGGCCCGTACAAGGGCGTGCTGCGCTACCACCTCGGCCTGATCGTGCCGCAGGACGCCGAGGCGTGCCGGATTCGTGTCGGCGAGGACATCCGCCACTGGGAGGCCGGTAAGAGCATGATCTTCGACGACACCTTCAACCACGAGGTCTGGAACGACACGGATGAGACGCGCGTGGTGCTGTTCGTCGATGTGCTGCGGCCGCTGCCCGAGCCCGAGTCCACGATCAACCGGCTGATCATCAAGGCGATCGGCTTCTCGCCGTTCGTGCTCGACGCCAAGCGCAACCAGGAGGCGTGGGAAAGGCGCTTCCTCGAGCGCCGCGGGCAGGCGAGCGTCAGCCCGGCTCAGCCGGTCGCCTGATTCGCGGCCGGCATCGCCCGCCGGGCGAGAGGCGTGAGCGCCCCTCGCCCGTCGCGGATCAGCTATTAGAAGACTTCTGCGTGGGCCGTCGGCGTCAGTTTGTCGGGGCTTGCGGGTTCCGCCCAGGTTGGGCATCGCGGGCTAGATCGAGGTCGTGATGCCGAGCGAGCCTGTCAGCTCGTTGGCCTTCGCGTTCGCTAGACCTGACGGCCTGCGAAGCACCGCGTCTCTGCCGACGTGAACCATGGCTGCTGCCGGCGGGATCGCTGCTTCTTGACGGCGAGCCACCCTTGGAGTATGTGTATGTCCTGGTCTTCTAGCGACGATGAGGGGGGAGCGACATGGGAGCCGATCGGGCAGTTCGGAGGCTGCGGAAGGCGATCTCAGGGCGCGGGGGTGCGGTGCGCAGGGCGGTCCTGCTCGGGTGTATGGCTGCTGGCGTGATCGCGGTCGCGCCCGTGTCCGCCTGGGCAGCGTCGGCGCAAGGCAAGCTCACGGTCTCGCCAATCACGGGCTCGGCCAGCGGCTACGTGGTCACCGTCACCAACACGGGCAAAGTGGAAATGACGGGCTTCGAATTCGTTACAGGGTCTCCCGAATCGCCGTCACCGCCCAAACAGATCGTTCCCAGCTCCGCCTGCTCCTACCACGGCTTCATCGTCTGCAACACCTCACTCCAGCCGGGCGGGAGCTTCCAGATGTGCTACACGGGTGCCGAACTGTCGTTCTTCGAAGTGGACCTGATCGCCAAGCTCAAGCCGGAAGGCGAAATCTTTGGTAGCGGCGCGGGTGCTGGCTTCAGAGGGTCTCCCGTAACCGCGTGTCCCCTCCCTGGCTTCACGAGCTCCACCAGCGGCGGCGGCGGGTCCGGGAAATGCAAGGTGCCCAAGGTCCTCGGCAAGGCCCAAGTGAGCGCGGAAAAGGCGATCCGGAAAGCGGGCTGCAAGGTTGGAGCGATCAAAAAGCAACGCTCCAGCCACGTCAAGAAGGGCGACGTCGTCTCACAGGGTGTGAGCGCCGGGAAGAGCGTCGCGTCGGGCACCAAGGTCGGGCTCCTCGTGAGCAAGGGCAAGTAAAGCCGGCGGCTTCCTCTGGAAAGAGCTTGCGACGCCACCTCAAGTGGCCCCTGTACGGGGCACGCGCTGCGGCTAGATCGAGGTCGTGATGCCGAGCGAGCCTGTCAGCTCGTTGGCCTTCGCGTTCAGCACCGTGAACTCGCCGGTCACGATCAACAGGCCTAGGGCGATCATGATCGCGCCGCCGAGCGCGATGATCAGCGGAAAGTGACGCTTGACCACGGTGAGCGCGGTGGTCATGCGCTCGAACGCGAGCGCGATCGCCAGGAACGGGATCGCGAGACCGGCCGAGTAGAACGCGAGCAGCAGCGCACCGTGAGCCGCCGAGCTGGAAACCGCGGCCTGGGCCAGGATCGCGCCGAGCGTGATGCTGGTACACGGGGTCCAGGCGATCGCAAACGCCGCTCCCGCGATCACCGGCCCACCGCGGCCCGCAAGCCGCATCAGGGTCTCCGAGTGCCACTCGCGGGCGAACACGCGCACGAACGGGCTGGCCAGGAACGCCACGCCCATCACGATGATCACGATGCCGCCCGCCATCTCGAGCGCGTGTTTGTGCGTGTTGAGGGTCGAGCCGAGCGCGGTTGCGCTGAGCCCGAGCAGGATGAAGATCGCCGAGAAGCTTGAGATGAACAACAGGCTCGGAACCAGCACCCTGCGCGCTCCCACCCCCTCCTTGAGGTCCGCCGGCGTCACGCCGATCACGGTCGAGAGGTAGCCGGGCACGAGCGGTAGCACACACGGCGAGAGGAACGACACGAGCCCGGCCGCAAGAGCGATCGGGATGCCGACTCCCGTCGCTGTGTCGGATGCCGAGCTGGCGATGAGGGTCGCGTGGATCATTGGGCGTGCACTGAAGGATCGCGCATCGCGGCGCGCAACTCGGCAACTTCTCTCTCTAGGCGCGCAACACGCTCGTGCAGTCCGTGATCGCCCCCGGACGCGGGCGAGGGCAGGGACGCTTCCTCCGGTGGGGCGCCGGTGTGCTCAGGGAACGTCGAGCCGGCCGGCTTGGTGGCGCTCCCCGCGCCGTCGCGCTGCGCGTCGGCCGCGGCCGCCAGCAGCTGTGAGTAGCGCTCCTCCTTGTGGCCCGGACGGCGCGGGAGCCGTTCCACCAGCCCCCGCTCGATCAGGCGCTCGAGTGTCTCGTGCACGCCCGTGAGATCCGCGAATGCGTGCATGCGCTCCGAGCGCTGCTTGAGCTCTCCGGGCGTTTGCGGCCCGCGCAGCATGAGCACGCACATCACTGCCTGCTCGGCCGAGTTCATCGGCAGCGCTTCGGCGAGCAGGTGGCGGTACTTCGTCGCGCGGCTGCCTGCGCCGCTCGCGAGGCGCACCAGCCCGCGCCGCTCGAGCCGATGAATGGAGTCCCGCAGGAGGTGCTCGTCGTAGTCGACCACCGGGTCGCGGTTCGTCGACTGATTCGTCGCCAGGCGCAGCGCGTTCAGAGACAGCGGATAGGCATCAGGCGTCGTGCGCTGCTTCTCGAGCAGGCAGCCGAGCACCCTGAGCTCGCTCGATGAGAGGCCCGAAGGGGCTGCAAATGTGTGGGTTGCGGCGCTCACGCGGCGCGATCCTCAGCGGACTTCACGTGCTCATTGGCGTTCGGGCCGTTCACGGCACCTCCGAGGGTAGCCGTCCGCACCCGCCACGCCCAGCGGCGGCCGATCTACTCTGAATTCGCGTTGACGGCGAGCGCCGCGATCAGGGCGTTCTCGGTGTTGTCCACCAGTTCGTATCCCTTGAACGTCAACCACGCGCGCTGGCCTTCAAAGCCTTCGCGCTCGTCGAGCTCGAGATAGTCGAGGTCTGCCAGCTCCTCGAGCATCCTCTCGACCACGCCAGCATCCGCCCGGCAGCGCTCGGCCAGTTCGGCCGCGTTCATCCCGTCGGGGCCGGGTGGGTAGAGGATCGGCAGGTGGCTGCGCGTGATCTCGGTGTGGTTCGCTTGGGCCCAACTCGCCTCGACCGCCTCGAGGGTGCTCTCGCCGAGCGGCTCGGACGGCTCCGGCAGGCGACCGACGGCGAGTTTGCGCCGTCGATCTCTGCGCCTGCCGTAGATGAACAGCGCGACTACGGGCACGACGAACGGCAGCCACTCCTCCACGGGAACCTTGCCTATGTGAGCGAGTAGCGGCATTGCCTTCGGCGCGAACCGTCACGTGTTGACCGCGGACAGGAGCCACAGCCCGAGGCTCGTGAAGCCAACCATCGCGACGAGCATCCAGTATTGCGAGCGCATGGCGTCCTGCGTGGAGCGGTAGGACGCGAGCGCTCGGTCGTGCGCCAGCGTAACCCCTCCGACGTGGGCGCTGACGAGGGCGAGCACGGCCGTGACCAATGCCAGCCAGGGGCAGACGATCGCGGGTGCTCCTGCCATCACTGGGTCAGGGGATACCGTCGCGCCGCGGCCCTTGGTGGCGTCACGTCGATCCGCCGATGCGATACTTCACACAGCTGATGAGCGCGACCCCGTCCCCCTCCGGCGCGTCAACCCCGTCCCGCTCAACGGGTCTCAGGGTGATCCTCCCGATCCTCGTGATCCTTGTGATCCTCGGCGGCGCCACCGCGCTCCTGGTCGGCGGCTCGAGCAAGCCGGCGCTGCCGGGCCAGGCGAACGCGGCGAAGTTCGGGTCCTACCAGGGACTGGTTCTGAGCCCGCGGCTGCCCGCCCCGGCGCTCAGCACGCTCCACAACTACAACGGCTCCTCGTTCAACCTGGGCGCCGAACGCGGCAAGGCCGTGTTTGTGACGTTCCTGTACGCGCACTGCCCCGACGTGTGCCCCCTGATCGCATCGAACCTGCACAACGCCTACGCCAGGATGACTCCGACGATGCGCAGCCACGTGGCGATCGTCGCCGTCTCGGTCGACCCACACGGAGACACGCCCGGGACCGTCGGCGCATTCGTGCACCAGCACGGCCTCACGGGCGAGGCCCGCTATCTGCTCGGCTCCGCGAGCCAGCTCGGTGCCGTTTGGGAAGCCTGGAAGGTGGGCTCCCAGCAGGACGCCGCAAACCCCGGCCTGGTCAACCACTCCGCCCTGATCTACGGCATCAGCGCAAGCGGGAAGCTGACCACGATCTACTCGGCCAACTTCGAACCGAGCCAGATCATCCACGACGTCCCCGGCCTGCTCGGTAGCTGACGCCACCGGAACGACGGCAACGTCGTTCCCGGCTGAGGAGCGGGGCCGCCGGATGTCCCGTATGATTCGCCGCCTTCAAGCCACTCGGGCGACAGCAGCCCGGGCATTTCAGGGGGGAAGCGACCACGGATGGGACGCAGCGCGGTGGGTAGCGACAGCGGCATGCACGAGCCGGGCGAGCCTCGCCTGCGCAACGCGCGCCACCGGCCCGCAGGCCGGCCCGGGCGCGGGCGGGCAAGGCCTTTGCTCGCGCTGCTCGTTCTGCTGGGCGCGGTGGCGCTCGCCTCGGCGGCACAGGCCGTGGCCGCCACCGAAATAACCAACTCCGGAGACAACTTCCGCGATGGGTGGTACCCGGAACAGGGCTCGCTCACGCCCTCGCTCGTGAGCGGCGGCACGTTCGGGCAGCTGTGGTCGGCCAACGTCGAAGGACAGGTCTACGCGCAGCCGCTGCTCGCCGCCGGCACGCTGCTGGTGGCGACCGAGGCCAACAAGGTGTATGGCCTTGATCCGGCCACCGGCGCGTTGAAATGGGCCGCGCCGCTCAACCTCGGCACGCCATTCAAGGCCGCCGACATCGGCTGCGCAGATCTCGCGCCGAACCTCGGCGTGACCGCGACGCCGGTCGTCGATCCCGCCACCAACATCGCCTACATGACCCACAAGACCTACGTCTCGGGAAGCTCCGGCGCATCTCGCTGGTACATGGACGCGGTTGAAGTCGCGACCGGCAAAGAGCGGGCCGGGTTCCCCGTCGAACTCGCCGGCAGCGCGCAGAACGCGCCCTCGCAGAAGTTCGAACCGGAGACAGAGCTGCAGCGCCCGGGCCTCTTGCTCATGAACGGAGTCGTGTACGCGGGCTTCGGCTCCGACTGCGACCACACGCCCTGGCAGGGCTGGGTCTTCGGCGTCTCGACCGAAGGCAAGGTGACCGCGCGCTGGACCTCGCGCCCCTCGGGCGACGGTGCGGGCATCTGGCAGTCCGGCGCCGGCCTCACCTCCGACGGCTCCGGCACGATCCTCTTGAGCACCGGTAACGGCGGCGCGCCCACGGTCCCCACGCCGGGCAGCTCGCCGCCCGCGAGCCTCGGCGAGTCGGTCGTGCGCCTCCGGGTCCAGCCGGATGGCTCGCTCAAGGCCGTCGACTTCTTCGCGCCCTTCGACGCGGTCGAACTCGACGCGCATGACGCCGACTTCGCCTCCGGCGGCGTGACCGCGCTGAACGAACAGTTCTTCGGCACCCTCACCACGCCGCGCCTGGCCGTGGCGGTCGGCAAGGACGGGTACGTGTACCTGCTCAACCGCGAAAACCTCGGCGGCTTCCAGCAGGCCAGCGGCGGCGGCGATAACGTCGTCGACCGGGTCGGCCCCTACGGTGGCGTGTGGTCGCGGCCCGGCGTCTGGGGCGGTGAAGGCGGCTGGGTCTACATCCCCACCGCATCCGGCGGTCCCGGCGGCTACAGCGGCTTCCTGCGCGTCTACCAGTACGGCGTGTCCGGCAGCGGGCAACCCACGCTTGCGCTGCAGGGCACCTCCTCGGACGCGTTCGGCTTCAGCTCGGGCGCTCCCGTCATCACCTCTAACGGCACCGCTGCGGGCTCGGCGCTCGTGTGGATCATCTGGGCGTCCAACGGTGCCGGCGAAGGCGGGCAGCTGCGCGCCTACAACCCGATCCCTGTCGAAGGCAAGCCGGTTCTGCGCTGGAGCGCACCGATCGGGACCGCGTCGAAGTTCTCGACGCCGGGCGTGGGTGCCGGGCGCCTGTACGTCGGCACGCGCGAAGGCAAGGTGCTCGCGTTCGGCTCGCCGGTCACACCGCCGCTCACCGGGGGGGCGGTCAGCTTCCCGACGACGACGATCGGCTCGGAAAGCCAGCAGACGCTCACGCTCACCGCGACCAGCTCGCTCACGCTGAGCAAGCTCAGCTCCAGCAGCTCCCAGTTCACCGTGGGAACCCCCTCGATCGCGTTGCCCGCGCAGCTCGCAGCCGGCCAGAAGATCCAGGTCCCGCTGACCTTCAAGCCCACGCAGACGGGCCTCATCGGTGGCACGCTCAGCGCCGAAACGAGCGCCGGGCCGGCCTCGTTCTCGATGTCGGGCCTCGGCCAGTCGGCCGCCGCGCAGCTGACGAGCAGCCCGACGGTCGAGTCCTTCGGCGGGACCGCCGTGGGCGGCGAACTGGCCGGGACCGCCACCTTCCGCAACGTCGGCAGCGCACCGCTCACGATCAACGCGGTCAAGCTGCCCGGCGCACCGTTCTCCGCGTCCGGCGTGCCCGCCGTCGGCAGCACGCTCGAACCCGGCGCGTCGGTCACGATCCCGGTCACCTTCAAGCCGACCGCGATCGGCAACTACAGCAGCGAAATCGCGCTGGAAAGCACCGGCGGCAACGCCTCGGTGGCGCTCACGGGCAGCGCCGGAACACCGGGCTCGCTGAAGATCACGAGCGAAACCAACAACTTCGGCTCGGTCACCGTCGGCGGCGAAGCGAGCAAGTCGTTCACGATCACGAACACCGGCGGCACAGCGGTCACGATCACAAAGTCAAAGCCGCCGCTCGGAGGCGCCTACCAGGCGACCACCGCACTGTCGGAGGGCAGCACGATCGCTCCGGGCGAAACGGTCACCGAGACCGTCAAGTTCAAACCCGAAGCGCCCGGCTACGCGAGCGGCGTGTGGCTGATCAACGGCGAAGACTCAACGGGCCTGCACGAAGTCTCGTTCAAGGGCACGGGCAGCGTCCCCGCGCCGGGCGCGGCGTGGTCGCACAACGGCAACGCGTCGATCTCCGGCGGCGTGATCCACCTGACCGCGGCGAGCAGCTGGCAGGTGGGCTCCTCGTTCTTCACCACGCCGCTTGAAAGCCGCCATCTGACCATCGAATACGAACAGACGATCAACTCGGGCAGCGGTGCCGACGGCCTCACCCTGACGTTCGCGGACGCGTCCAAAACGACGAGCGCGTCGATCGGCGCGGCCGGCGGGGGACTCGGCTTCTCCGGCCTGAGCGGAATCGCGGTCGCCTTCGACACCTACAAGAACGCGGTCAACCCTTCGAACAACTTCGTCGGCATCACCAACGGGCCGAAGACGAGCGGCGAACCGTACCTGCTCAACTGGCTCACGACCTCGACCTCGATCCCCGCCCTGCGCACAGCCACCCGCCACGTCAAGGTCGAACTGCTGAACGGAACGCTCAGCGTGTGGGTCGAAGGCACGCGCGCGCTCAGCTCCACCGTCACGGTCGCGCCCAAGGTGCTGCTCGGCTTCACCGGCGCCACCGGCGGGTCAACCGACGTGCACCAGGTGGCGAACGTGAGCGTGAGCGGCGAACCCGAACCTTCCGGTCCCCCCTCCCCCGCCTCGCTGCAGATCAGCTCGAGCGTGAACGCGCCCAGCGGCTCGCCGCAGGCCGCCGCCAAGTTCACCTACAGCGGCTCGTGCCCGTCGAGCTTCACCACCGCAGCGCTCGCAAGCGGCGAATCGGCGACGCCCACGCTCACCGGCGCCGTCGCGGGCGCGAGCTGCACGGTCGCGCAGGCTGCGCCGAGCGAAGCCGGCTGGGGCACAACCGTGTCGGTCAACGGCGGCCCGGAAACGCCGCTGACGGCCTCGGGCGGCCAGCTGACCGTGCCCGGCTTCGCGCTCGCCGCGGGCGCCAACTCGGTCCACTTCACCAATACCTACACGGCTAGCACGACCTCCATCCCGGACCCCTCCGCGGGCGGCTGGCAGCTCAACGGGAAAACGGCCCTCAGCGGCAGCGAACTCGTGCTCACCGGCGCGGTGCAGAACGCGGCGAGCAGCGCATTCTGGCCGCACACGATCGACCCGCGCAACATGACCGTCGAATTCGAAGCGTTCCTCGGAGGCGGGACGGGGGCCGACGGGCTTGCGCTTGTGATCGCCGACGCCACCAGAGGCGCCACGGCGAAATCGCTCGGCGCGCTCGGCGGCGGGCTCGGCTTCGCCGGCATACCCGGCTGGGCGGTGGCGCTGGACACCTACAAGAACAGCGCAAACCCGTCGGCCAACTTCGTGGGCATAACCGAAGGGCCGCTGAAAAGCAGCGAACCGTACCTGCTGAAATGGGTTGCCACCGACACGCTCGCGACCTCGGTGCGCGGCTCGGGCCAGCACGTCAAGGTCGTGACCTCGAATGGCAACATCACCGTGTCGATCAACGGCACCCAGGTGCTGAACGGACCGCTGGTGCTGTCGTCGAGCGCCTATCTCGGCTTCTCCGCCGGCACCGGCGGGCTCACCGACCGCCACGTGATCACCCACCTCGTCGTCTCCTAGCCCGCCCGGAGCGCCGCGGCGCGACGATAAAGTCATTCGCGTGAGCAGCCAGCCCTTCGGCCCAGGTCGCTCGGGCGAAGGCCGCCACTCGAGCACTCAAGCGCTGCGGCCGCAGGACCTCCCCGAAACGCACGTGTCGCTGCGGCGGGTGGGCCGCCTGTTCAGGCCATACCGGCTGCGCCTGAGCGCGCTGCTCGCCCTGATCTTCATCGCGGCGGGCCTCGGCGTGGTCAACCCGTTCCTGCTGCGCGGGGTGATCGACACCGCCTACCCGCAGCACGACACGACGCTCCTCACCGAGCTCGTCGCGGGCATGATCGCGCTCTCGATCCTCAGCGGCGTGATCGGCGTCGCGCAGACCTACATCTCGAACCAGGTGGGTCAGCGTGTGATGCACGACCTGCGCGCCGCCGTGTACTCGCACCTGCAGCGCATGTCGCTGGCGTTCTTCACGCGCACGCGCACCGGTGAGGTGCAGTCGCGTATCGCCAACGACATCGGTGGCCTCGAAAGCGTCGTGACATCCACCGCGACCTCGATCGTGCAGAACGTCACCACCGTCGTCGCGGTGGTGATCGCCATGTTCCTGCTCGACTGGCGCCTGGCCGTCTTCTCGCTCATCCTGCTGCCGTTCTTCGTGTGGCTCACGCAGCGCGTCGGAAGGGAACGCCGCCGCATCCAGTCCGTCCGCCAGGGACGCCTGGCGGACATGAGCACGCTGATCGAGGAGTCGCTGTCGGTGTCGGGCATCCTGCTCGGTAAGACGATGGGCCGCGCGCCGGAGCTTGTGCGCCGCTTTCGCTCGGAGTCGAGCGAAATAGCCGACATCGAGGTGCGCGCACGCATGACCGGGCGCTGGCGGATGGCCTCGGTGCAGATGAGCTTCGCGATCATGCCCGCTTTGGTGTACTGGTTCGCCGGACGGAACATCGCCTCCGGAGGGCATGCGATCTCGATCGGCACGGTCGTCGCCTTCACCACCCTGCAGACGCGCGTTCTGTTCCCGATCCAGTCGCTGCTGTCGGTAAATCTCGAAGTGCAGCAGTCGCTCGCGCAGTTCGCGCGCATCTTCGAGTACCTCGACCTGAAGGTCGACATCGACGAGAAGCCCGACGCGGTGACGCTGGAACACGTGAGCGGCGACGTGCGCATCGAGGACATGTGGTTCCGCTACGCACCCGACTCGCCATGGACGCTAGAGGCGATAGACGCGGAGGTGCCGGCGGGCACGCGCACCGCGCTCGTCGGCGAGACCGGCTCGGGCAAGACCACGCTCGCGTATCTCGTCGCGCGGCTGTACGAGCCGCAGCGCGGGCGGGTCAGCATCGACGGGTTCGACGTGCGCGACGTCACGCTGTCGTCGCTCGCCGCGACGGTCGGCCTCGTGTCGCAGGAGACCTACCTGTTCCATTCGTCGATCCGCGAGAACCTGCGCTTCGCCTGCCCGGACGCGAGCGACGAGGACATCGAGGAGGCTGCCCGCGCAGCGCAGATCCACGACCTCATCTCCTCGCTGCCCGAGGGGTACGACACGCCGGTCGGCGAGCGCGGTTACCGCTTCTCGGGCGGCGAGAAGCAGCGCATCGCGATTGCGCGCACGATCCTTCGCAACCCGCCCGTGCTGATCCTCGACGAGGCCACCTCGGCGCTCGACAACGAGACCGAGCGCGCCGTGCAGTTCGCGCTCGACGAGCTCTCGCGAGGACGCACCACGATCGCGATCGCGCACCGTCTCTCGACCATCCGCGACGCCGACCAGATCCTCGTGCTGGATGCCGGGCGCATCGTGGAGCGGGGCACCCACGAGGAGCTGCTCGCGCTCGAGGGGCGCTATGCGGCGATGCTGAGCGGCGCCGCGATCGCCGCGGGCAGCTCGGACGCGGCGCTCGCCTGAGACGCGCTCAGGCTGACGCGTCGATGTTCAGCCGCACGTAGTCGACGACCACGGGCTCGCCGAGCTCAGCAAGCACGTCGTCCATGAACGCCTCGCGCAGCTGCTCGGGCAGCTGCTGCACGTGCGGTCCGAGCACGATCGTCGATAGGAACTCGCGCGGCTCCTGCGGCTGCCGCGGCGACGGCTGCAGCCAGCACTCGGCCTCGCCGAAGCCCGCGGCGAGCAGCCGCGCGCGCGTCTCATCGGGGCCCGCGTAGTTCCACGGCGGGCGGAAATCCGCGAAGTGCGCGGCGTACGGGTCGCTCTCGAGCAGGCCGGCGACCCGGCCGCGCAGCACCGCGATGTTGCCGCGCCCGCCGCATTGCGCGAGCAGCCGCCCGCCCGGCGCGAGCGCACGGTGAAGCACCGCGAAGAGCCGCTCGTGGTCTTCGATCCAGTGGAACGTCGCGGTCGAGAAGATCGCGTCGACGGGCTCCTCGAGCTCGATCTCGAGCAGGTCGCCCTGGCGCAGGTCTGCGTCCTCCCCCAGGCGCCTGCGGGCCGCCTCGATCATCGAGGCGGACTGGTCGATGCCGATCACGTGGCCGGCGGGAAGGCGCTCGACCAGCGCCTGTGTGACGCGGCCCGAGCCGCAGCCCGCGTCGAGCACGGTCTCATCTCCGCGCAGCTGCAGGCGGTCGAGCACCTCCAGCGCGAGCGCCTCCATGGTGCCCGAGATGCGGTCATAGCTCGCTCCATCCCAATTGCGTACTGACATACATCTGTACGCTATCACGTATACCGCGCACGTGCCGCCAGCTCGCGGATCAGCTTCGAGACGCGGCCGCCCTGCCATGCGAGCGGCGATTGCAGCGGCGGCCCCGGCTCCTCCACGAGCAGCTGCGCGCCCGGGATGGCGCGCGCGTAGCGTTCGGCGAGCGCCAGCGGATGCCCAGGGTCGGCCGCGTCACGGCTCCCGATCACGATCGAGGGGACCGAGATGCCGGCGAGCGCCTCGATGCCCGCGAACGGGCGGGTGTGCGGCACGGTTTCGATCGCGTCGGCCACGGCGCCGAGATGCTCGTGCGCGGCCATGCGCTGGCGCAGGCCCGTCTCGACGATCGTGTGCCAGACCGGCGGCACGCCGCCGAAGTCATACGCGCGCACGAAGCCGTCGATGCCGCCGCTGCGCAGCGCGCTCGCGAGAGCCTCCCAGGCGCGCAGTTCCTCCGCGCTGTGGCCCCTCACCGGGTCGACGCCCGGCGTGATCAGCGCAAGCGCCGCGACCCGCTCCGGGTGCTCGCTGGCAACGCGCACGGCCGTGTGCGCGCCCATCGAGACGCCGGCGAGCAGCGCACGCTCCACGCCCGTGGCGTCGAGCACCGAGATGACGTCGGCGGCGAGGTGCTCATAGCCGTAGGCGCGTCCGGGTGCAGGAGCGGAGGCTCCGTGCCCGCGCGCGTCGTAGGCGATCACACGGTGGCCCGAGCGCTCGAGCGTGCGCGAGCCCATCAGCACGTAGCGGCGCGTCGCCGTGAGCCCGTGCAGCGCCACGATCGCCGGACCCTCGCCGGAGTCCTCGCCGGCGAGCTGCACGCCGTCCGCGTGCACGGTCAGGGCGCCGGCTTCGTCTATCAGGCGGGCACCGCTGCGTGCTCGCGCACGAGCTCGGCCGAGCGCTCAGGCTGTTCCCAGAAGAACAGATGCCCCGCGTCCTCGAAGATCTCGAGGCGCGAGCCCGGGATCAGCGAGGCGATCTGCCGTCCGTTGGCGACCGGCAGCATCTGGTCGGCCGTGCCGTGGATCACGAGCGTGGGCAGATCGAGCCCGGCAAGGCGCTCGCTCGTGTCGTGCGCCATGCACGCCTGCATCTGGGCCAGGATCACGGGCACGGCCACCGCTCTCTCGGTGGCGATCGCGACGAAGCGCCTGAACAGCTCCGGATCGGACGCGAACGGCGCGGAGAAGTTCGCGTCGACCCCGGCGCGCAGGGCGCGCATCTGATCGCCTGACATCATCGCTTCGGTCAGGGACTGAAGAACCGCGGGCTCGGTCAGCGCGGAGCCCTCGCCGCCGCAGTACGTGCAGCCGAGAGCGAGCGTGCGCACGCGCTCGGGGTGACGCAGTGCGAGCTCCTGGGCGATCATGCCGCCCATCGAGATGCCCAGCACGTGTGCCGAGTCGATGTTCAGCGCGGCGAGCAGCGCGTCGGCGTCATCGGCCATCTGCGTGATCGTGACCGGGCCGTCGAGCGGCGTTGAGGCACCCACGCCGCGGTGGTCATAGACGATCACGTCGAAGTCCTTGCGCAGGGCGTCGAGGAACTCCTCGCCCCAGTGAAGCGCGGTGCCGCTCATGCCCATGATCAAGAGCAGCGGCGGACCGGATCCGCTGCGTTCGTAGTCGAGCTCGACCTCTCCGGCCCTGACCGTCGGCATGGGGTGATGCTATCGCCAGCCGTGCCCAGCCGCGCGTTCGTGCGCCTGAGCTGCGTCGCTCACACCGGCAGCTCGAGCTGTGCCTCCGCGTCGGCGCGCGCGGAAGCGCCCGCCGCCTCGTCGCCGTCATGCTGCGGCGCCGTCTGCGCCGGTGACACGAGCCCGGCCACGCGCACGCCCAGCAGGCGCACCGCCATGGGCGGGGCGTACTCGTCGAGCAGCCGCAACGCGACGCTGCGCACGAGCGCCGCCTCGCAGGTGGCCTCCGGCAACGTGTGCGCACGCGTGACCGTGGTGAAGTCGCGCAGGCGGACCTTGATGCCGATCGTGCGCCCTCGGCGCTCGTGGCGCCGCGAGGCCGGCGCAGAGCTCCTCGGCCATGCGCGCGAGCTCGTCGCGCATGCGCTCGCGATCGTCGATGTCGGTGTCGAAGGTCCGCTCGCGCGACTCCGAGACGACCTTGCGCGCCGCGCCGACCACGCCGCCGTGCTCGAAGCGTGCGCGACGCTGAAGTTCCGGCCGAGATTCGCGCCGAAGCTCTGCACGAGCAGCTGCTCGGGCGCCGCCGCGAGCAGCCGCGAGCGTGGTCAGCCCGAGCTCGGCGAGGCGCCTCGCGGTCTTCGGGCCGATGCCCGGCACGAGCTGCGGCGGCGAGCTGAGGCGAAGCGAGCGCACGCCTGCTCGCGCGTCAGCACGACGAACCCGGCGGGCTTCTCGGCGTCGGAGGCGACCTTCGCGACGAGCTTGTTCGGGCCGATCCCTACCGAGCAGGTCAGCCGCGTGCCGGCATGGATCTCGGCGAGCAGCCGGCGCATCGCGGCGCGCGGCGAGTAGAGGCCCTGCGAGATCCAGGTAGGCCTCGTCGAGGCCCACCACCTCGACGCGCTCGACGTGCGAGCGCACGATGTCCATGAGGCGCCTCGAGACCTCGCGGTAGGTGGGGAAGTCGGGGGCAGGAAGACGGCGTCGGGACACAGCCGCCGGGCGCGCGAGGCGGGCATCGCCGAGCCGACGCCGAAGCGGCGCGCCTCGTAGCTGGCGGTGGTCACGACCGCGCGCGGGCCCGCTGCCCGCGACCACGACCGGCCTGCCGCGCAGCTCGGGGTGGCGCAGCAGCTCGACCGACACGTAGAAGGCGTCGGCGTCGAGGTGGGCGACCCTCAGCTCAGCGGTCTCGCTGCTGATCACGGTCGACTCGAATCTAGCGCCGCGCGCGGCGCCGCGGAACGCGCTGCGAACAGCGACCGGGTGCGCTGCTGCAGTAGGCTTCGGCCCGCTCATGGACCTGACTTTCAGCCCCAAGGAGACGGCCTTCCGCGACGAGCTGCGCGCCTGGCTGGCCGATAACCCGCCCGACCCCGAGCCCGCCGAGGGCGGCGAGGACGCGCGCAGCGCCTGGCGGCGCGACTGGCAGCGGCGGCTGTACGACGCGGGCTGGGCGGCGCCCAGCTGGCCCACCGAGTACGGCGGGCGCGGCGCCACGCCGACCGAATCGGCGATCTACTTCGAGGAGATCGGCCGCGCGCGCGTGCCGCTGCGCCGCGAACATCCTCGGGCTGCTGCTCGGCGGGCCGACGCTGATGGTGTGGGGCACGCGCCGAGCAGAAGGAGCGCTACCTGCCGCCGATCCTCTCCGCGCGAGGAGATCTGGTGCCAGGGCTTCTCCGAGCCCGACGCCGGCTCGGATCTCGCGGCGCTGAAGACGCGCGCGGTCAAGGACGGCGAGGAATGGGTGGTGACCGGGCAGAAGGTGTGGACCAGCGGCGCGCAGTACTCGAAGTGGTGCATGCTCGTCGCGCGCACCGACACCGAGGTGCGCCAAGCACAAGGGCCTCACCTACTTCCTGATGGACATGGAGCAGGACGCGGTGCAGGTGCGCCCGCTGCGCCAGATCACCGGCGAGGCCGAGTTCAACGAGCTGTTCATCGAGGAGGCGCGGATCCCCGACGCGAACGTCGTGGGCGGCGTGGGCAACGGCTGGAAGGTCGCGCTGACGACGCTCATGAACGAGCGCGCCGGCCTCGGCTTCGCGCTGCAGATCCGCCTGCGCCAGCTGCTCGACGACGTGATCGCGATCGCCGCCGAGCGCGGCCTGCTCGAGGACCCCTGCTACGCCGACGCGCTGGCGGAGCTGCACGTGCGCTGCGAGTCGATCCGCCTGCTGGCCTGGAAGGGGCTGACCGACGCCGAACGCTACGGCCAGCCCGGCCCCGAGGGCTCGCTCGTGAAGTGGCTGTGGTCGGACACCAACCAGCGCCTCACCCAGCTGGCCGCCGAGATCGTGGGACCGGAGGCGCTGACCGCGGGGACCAGCTGGAGCTACGAGCTGCTGCGCGCCCGCGGCAACACGATCGAGGGCGGCACGACCGAGGTGCTCAAGAACATCGTCGCCGAGCGCGTGCTCGGCCTGCCGCGGCTGAAGGCCGCCGCCTGAGGCGCCGTGGACTTCGGCCTCACAGACGACCAGCGCGAGATCCAGCGCACCGCGCGCGAGCTGCTGGCAGAGCGCGCCCGGCCGGAGCGCGTGCGCGAGCACGCCGAGGCCGAAACGAGCGATCTGGAGCTGTGGAGCGAGCTGTGCGAGCTCGGCTGGCCCGGCATCGCGATAGCGGAGGAGCATGGCGGACAGGGGCTCGGCCGCATCGAGCTCTCGATCCTGTGCGAGGAGCTCGGGCGCACGCTCGCGCCGGTGCCGTTCCTGCCGAGCGCGCTCGCGGCGACCCTGATCGAGCACGCCGGCTCGGCTGAGCAGCGCGAGCGCTGGCTGCCGGGGCTCGCCGCCGGTGAGACGCTCGGCGCCCTCGGCGTCGCGGTCGACGGCGCGGCCGAGCTCGTGATCGGCGGCGCGCGAGGCGCACGTGATCGTGCTCGTCGAGGATCACGGCAGCGGGCGAATCCTCGCCTCCGAGCAGGCCGACGTCAGCCGGGTGTCCTCGATCGACCCGACCCGCTCGGCGGCGCGCGTGAGCGCTCCCGAGGACGCCGGCGAGCCGCTCGGCGGCGATGTCGCCGCCGGAGTCGACCGTGCGCTCGTAGCTGTCAGCTCGGAGCTCGTGGGCGTGTGCGACCGAGCGCTCGAGATGACCGTGGCCTACGTCAAGGAGCGCAAGCAGTTCGGCGTGCCGGTCGGCGCCTACCAGGCCGTGTCCCATCGCTGCGCACAGATGCTGCTGGACACCGAGCGCGCGCGCTCGACCGCCGCGTTCGCGGCGTGGACCGCGGACGCCGACCCCGAGCGTCTTGCGGAGGCGGCCGCGATGGCCAAGGCTGCGGCATCAGACGCCGGACGCGAGGTGACCGCGTGGGCGATCCAGGCGCACGGCGGCATCGGCTTCACCTGGGAGGCCGACGTGCACTGGCTGTACAAGCGCGCGCAGCTCGACGCAGCCCTGCTCGGCGGTGGGCGCCGCCAGCGCGCGCAGCTTGCCGCGATCCTCGCCCGTCGTGTCGCCGCCTCGGCCGCAGCCTGAACACCGCTACGCGGCGTTCCTGCGCGGTCTGAACGTCGGGCGCCATCATCGCGTGAGCAACGAGCAGCTGCGCGCGCACTTCGAAGCGATGGGCTTCGAGGACGTGGCGTGCTTTCGCGCGAGTGGCAACGTGGTGTTCTCGAGCAAGCCGCGGGCCGTGCAGGCGCTGTCGGCACAGGTGCAGGAGACCCTTGCCGCACAGCTCGGCTACGCGGTCGCCGCGTTCATCCGCGAGAGCGCAGAGGTGCAGGCGATCGCCGAGCACGAGCCGTTCGCCGCGGCCGACGTCGCGGCGTCCGCCGGGAAACTCCAGGTTTCGCTGCTCGCGCAGGCGCCGCGGGCGAAGGCGCGCAGCCAGGTGCTCGCGCTCGCAAGCGATGAGGACAGGCTGTCCTTCGGCGATCGCGAGCTGTACTGGCTTCCCGCGGCCGGGCTGCTCGACTCGCCGCTCGACCTCGAGGCCATCGACCGGCTGCTGGGCGTGAGCACGCGGCGTACCAAGGGCACGATCGAGCAGCTGGCGGCCAAGCACTTCGGTGGGTAGGCTGGCGCTGGGCCGGCGCGCGACCGGCGCGAGGAGAGGAGCGAAGGACGTGAGGGAGCCGTATCCCAGGGGCCGCAACCCATTCGGCGAGGAGGGCGTCGAGCGCGACGCGCAAGGGCGTGCGCGCTACCTCGACCGTCCGCCCTCGCTCGTGCACATGCTCGCGACGAGCGTCGAGCGCGACGCCGGCGCCAGCGCGATCGTGGAGGTCGCTGGCGCGGAGCTGAGCTACGGCGAGCTGTGGCGGCGGGCGGGACGCGTGGCGGGCGGGCTGCGTGCGGCCGGGGTGCAGCGCGGGGACCGCGTGGCGATCAGGCTGGGCAACGGGATCGAGTGGGTGCTCGCGTTCTTCGGCGTGCAGATGCTCGGCGCTGCGGCGGTGCCGGTGAACACGCGCTTCACCGATCAGGAGGCCGCGTACGTGATCGAGGACTCGGGCGCCGCCTTCACCTTCCTGGCGGGCGGCGGGCTGCCCGACGGCGAGCACGTCGCGGTCGAGGACCTCGCGGCGGACGAGCTCGCGGCCATCTTCTACACGAGCGGCACCACCGGCTTTCCGAAGGGCGCGATGACCTCGCACGGGAACTTCATGACCAACAGCGAGAACGCGTTTCGCTGCCTGTCCACCGATCGCTCGCAGGGGCCGGAGATCTCGACCCTCGTATCGGTGCCGCTGTTCCACGTGACGGGCTGCAACAGCCAGCTGATCCCGATGCTCGAGCACGGCGGGCGCGTCGAGATCCTCTCGAGCCCTCTCGACCTCGAAGGCTTCTTCACGGCCGTGGGCGAGCACGGCGTCAACCAGCTCGTCTCCGTGCCCGCGATCTACCACGCGGTGATCCGCCACCCTGCCTTTGCGCAGCTCGACGTCAGCGGCGTGCGCTGGGTCTCCTACGGCGGCGCTCCGATCGCCGAGAGCCTGGTGCACACGATCATGGAGGCCTTCCCCGCGGCACGGGTGGGCAACGGCTTCGGCCTCACCGAGACATCCTCGCTTACCTCCTTCCTGCCTCACGAGGAGGCCGCCGAGCACGCCGACTCGGTCGGCTTCGCGATGCCGGTCGTCGACATCGCGCTTGAAGACCCCGATCCCGGCACGGGCGCGGGAGAGCTGCTCGTTCGCGGACCGAACGTTGTCGAGGGCTACTGGAACAAGCCGCGCGAGAGCGCTGAAACGTTCGTGGACGGTTGGCTGCGCACCGGCGACGTGGCGCGCATCGACGAGGACGGCCTGCTCTACATCGTCGACCGCAAGAAGGACATGATCAACCGCGGCGGCGAGAACGTGTACTCGATCGAGGTTGAAAACGTGCTCGCGGCAGCGCCCGGCGTGGCCGAGGCGGCCGTCGTGGCGGTGCCCGACGAGATGATGGGAGAGAAGGTCGGCGCGGTGATCGTGGCGGCCGGTGGCGGCGAGCTCGACACGGCGGCGGTGATAGCGCACTGCCGCGAGCATCTCGCAGACTTCAAGGTCCCGCAGTTCGTCTCGGTGCGCGGGGAGCCGCTGCCGCGCAACCCCGGCGGCAAGCTGCTGAAGGCGCAGCTGCGCGAGCAGACGAGCTGGGGCGATCCGCTTCGCTGAAGAGCACCCGAGGAGACGAGCAGCATTGCCGAACGTAGAGACAGTCGAGGGCGCCGTCGACGCGGACGAGCTGGGCGTGGTCCTGGTGCACGAGCACGTTCGCTTCCGCGACGAGGCGGTCGCAGCGGAGTGGCCCGGACGCTACGACGAGCAGGCCGAGTTCGACGCCGCGATCGAGGCTGTGGCGGCGGCGAAGGCCAAAGGAGCGCGCACGATCGTCGACCCCACGGCGATGTTCGGCGGCCGCGACGTGCGCTTCATGAAGCGCGTGGCCGAGCAGACCGGCGTGCGCCTTCTCGCGTGCACCGGCATCTACAGCTACGACTACCTCCCCCACTATTTCGAGAACCGCGACGTGGACGTGATGGCCGAGCATTTCGTCGCGGACATCGAAGAGGGCATCCAGGGGACCGACATCCGCGCGGCGTTCCTGAAGTGCGCGGCGGACGCGGCGGGCGTCACCGAGCGTGTCGAGAAGATCCATCGCGCCGTGGCGCGCGCGAGCCTGCAGACAGGGGCGCCGATCATGGCGCACTCGATGCCGGCGGTGGGCACGGGCCCGCGCCAGGTCGAGATCTTCGAGCAGGAGGGCGTTGATCTCGCACGCGTGCAGGTCGCGCACTGCGGCGACACCGACGACGTGGACTACATCGAGGGTCTCATCGCAAAGGGCGTGTACGCGGGCCTCGACCGCTACGGCCTCGAGATGTTCCTACCGATCGACAAGCGCAACGCGACCGCGGCGGAGCTGCTGCGTCGCGGGCACGTCGAGCGCGTGATGCTCTCACAGGATTACTGCGCGACGATCGACTGGTTTCCGCAGGAGGCCGAGGCGGTGTTCGAGAGCAGCGGCGCGATTCGCAACTGGTCGATGACGCTGGTCTTCGATGAGGTCGTGCCGGCTCTGCGCCAGCTGGGCGTGCTCGACGATCAGACCTACGAGACGATCTTCGTCGAGAACCCGCGACGCTGGCTGACCGGCGGGTAGGCCGGCCTCAGCTCGGCGCGAGCAGCAGCTCGGGGCCCTCGAGCTCGGGCTCGCCGGCACGATTGACGGCCGGGTTCGCCGGCCGTGCCGAGAGACGCTCGCCCGCCAGTGCCCCACACAGCTCGAGCGCTTCCTCGGCTCCGAGCGCGGGATCCAGCCACGCCTGCTGGGCCTCGCGGTCGGCGAGGATCACGGGCATGCGGTCGTGGATCGCGGCGGCGACGCGGTTGGGCGCGGCATCGCAGGTGAGCAGCGCGACGCTGTGGATCCACTCGCCGTCGACTCTCGCGGGTGTCCACAGCGCAGCGAACGCGAACGGGACACCGCCGTCGACCTGGAAGAAGAAGGGCTGGCGCGGCTCGGAGCGCTTCTCGGGCTTCAGCCACTCGAAGTAGCCGTCGGCGATCTGCAACGCGCGTCGCTGCGCTCTCGGGATGAGCCGGCGGTAGGCGGGCTTGGTGGTGACCGACTCCATCCGCGCGTTGATCATCTTCGCGCCGGCGCTCAGGTCGGTTGACCAGGAGGGAATGAGCCCCCAGCGCAGCAGCTCGGCTTGCGGCTCGCCCTTGGGCGATGTGATCGCGAGCACCTCCTCGGTGGGTGCGATGTTGTAGCGGTGCGTCCCGGCGTCGCTGGTGATCGGGATCCTGAAGCGGTCGTTGAGTTCTTCCGGTCCAGCGGTGTTGGTATAGCGCCCGCACATGGCCTCAGCGTATTCGCCAGTAGGAGCCATCCAGGCGGTAGAGCACGTGCGCAGCGAGGCGGTGCCCCGCGGGCAGCGACGGGTGCATGAAGTCGGCGCTCTCCGCGTGATGCATGCCCAGGCGCTCCATCACCCGCCGCGAGCGAGCGTTGCCGCGCGCGGTGAACGACACCAGCGAGTCGAGCGCGAGCGACTCGAAGGCGAAGCTGACGGCCGCGGAGGCGGCCTCGGTGGCGAAGCCGCGGCCCCAGAACGGCCTGGCCAGGCGCCAGCCGACCTCGACGGCCGGCGCGAACGGCATGTGCGGCTCGACCGCCTCGAGGCCTGTCCAGCCGATCAGCTGCGCCTCGCCGGGCAGCTCGAGCGCCCACAGCCCGAACCCGTGCTGCTCGAAGCCGGCCTCGATGCGCTCGATCAGCGCGCTGCTCTCCTCGGTCGACAGCGGCCCGGGCAGGTACTCGACCACCTCGCGGTCGCGGTTGAGCTCCGCGAATGGCTGGAGGTCGGAACTCCGCCAACGCCGCAGCAGCAGCCGGGCGGTGGTGATCTCAGGCGTGGAGGCGGACAGGCAGCGTCTTGAGCTGGTTGACGAACGGGGATTCGACGTACACGGGGGCGCCGTCGAGGGCGATGTTCGGGTAGCGCTTCAGGGTTTCCTCGATCAGCACCTTCAGCTCCAGGCGCGCGAGCGCGGTCCCGAGACAGAAGTGCCGGCCGCCGGCGCCGAACGCCTGGTGCTCGGCTTTGCGCATCAGATCGAAGCGGTCGGGGCTCTCATAGCGCGTCTCGTCTCGGTTGGAGGACACGTACCACATCACCACCTTCTCGCCCGCCTTGATCGTCTGCCCGTGCAGTTCGGTGTCGCAGGTGGCGGTGCGACGGAAGTGCGCGAACGCGGGGAACATGCGCAGCGACTCCTCCACTGCATCTTGCACAAGCGAGGGATCGTCGAGCAGCAGCTGCTTCTGGGCCGGGTCTTCCATCAGCGCGCGCATGCCCGAGCAGTAGGTGGCCTTGGTCGAGTCGTTCCCGGCAGCAACGAGTAGGAAGAAGCCCATCACGATCTCGTGCTCCTCGAGCTTTTCCCCATCCACCTCGGCGTGCACGAGCACGCTGGTCAGATCATCAGTCGGGCGCTCCAAACGCTCCGCGATCAGCTTGCGACAAAGCTCGAAGATTTCAGGCACGTCCTTGTTGATCGCCCCCTCGAACCCGTCGGGGTTGAGATCAGCGTCGCCCGCGCCGAGGGTCGAGTTCATCAGCCGCGCCCAGATCGCGTCGTCCTCCTCGGGGATGCCCATGAAGCTGCCGATAACCCGCGAGACCACCGGCTGGGCGACGTCCGTGACCAGATCGCAACGGTCGCGGCCATCGAGCCGGTCGAGCACGCGCGCTGTGATCTCGCGGATCGCCTGCTCGTGCGCGGCTATCCGCTTGGGGGTGAAGCCGGCCTGGAACAGCGCCTTCAACCTGTCGTGCTTCGGCGGGTCCATCCCGATGAACATCGCCCGCACCAGCTCGAGCGGGAACACGACCGAGGCGGCCGTGATACCGCCGAGTTCCGAGGAGTAGGTCTTCCAGTCCCGGCTCACCGTGTGAACGTCATCGGCGGTCGTGACCGACCAGAAGCCCGCCTCCTCGGGGAATTCCTCGAAGCTCTCGGTCCAATGGATCGGGCAGCCGGAGCGCAGCTGCTTGAACACCGCATACGGAGGTCCGTCGCTCCACAGATCTTCGTCGCTGAGTTCGATTGCCTTCAGGTCGCGCTCAACCGTCGCCATCGGGACCTCCGTGATCGCCTCTCTGAAGGCCGGATGTTACTCGCCGTCAACCGCTCGGCGCCGGCCGGGAAGCACGCCCGGCGCAGGGAATCCCCGCGCAGGGCGGAGTCGTCTAGGCCGTCGTCCAGACCTGGCCCGTGTCGCCGAACCCGAGAGCGCGCTTGGTCGCTTCGGTGAGGTCGAATTCGCGACCTTCGACGTACGGGCCGCGATCTATGACGGGCACACGCACGGTGTGGCCGGCGTAGTGCAGCGTGACCAGGGTCCCGCACGGCAGCGCCTTGTTGGCCACGCCGAGCGTGGAGCTGGTGAGCGACCCTCCACACGCGAGCCCGCCGCCGCCGCCGTACCACGAGGCGCCGGCGAGGCGGTAGACGTTGAGCCGGCCAAGCGGGTGGCGCGCGGCCGTGTCGTTGGAGTTGCCCGCGAACAGCAGGCGCACCCTTGCGCTACCGAGGTTGCGCGGGGTGAAGATCAGGCGGAATCGCCCGTTGGCGCGGGTGCGCGTGTGTGCGAGCCCGCGCCATCCGTGGCGCGAGAGCTCCTGCAGCGTGAGCAGATCGCCGGCGAGCGCCAACCGTGGCGCCCTCTGCGCCAGCGTGCCGGTGACCGACGCGCGCTGCCCGTCGAGAACGTTGAGCTGCGAGCTCGTCACCCTGAGCGTCGCTCGTGCCGGCGGAGTCGCGCTCGCGGGAGCGCTCGCGACTATCGAGACCGGCGCAAGCGCAGCGGTGGGCTGGCCTAGCGTAGGCGGAACGTACATATGCGGAACTACCTCCTTGCGTGTCCGCCTACGGGGTTAGCTGTCGGGCTCACGGCCGGCGCACACGCAAGACAGCGCGTGCAATCCGGGCGTTACGGCCGCATCAGTGGCCGATTCGCCCCATCCAAGCCGCCCTGAGGCCGCTCGGCAGTGGGTCCCCCGCTCATCTCCATCCCGGAAGACGACTCGGCAGGTCGAACGTTTGTTCGTAGGCTAGTGCGTGTTAGCCCGTACTTGTGTGAGCTACGTCACACATGAAACTACGCCGCGGACAAGCTGTGGCTGCGTCCCAGTCATGTCCGGCGGGTCGAAGCTGTGGTAGACCGCAGGCATGCCCGACGAAGAGGAGAGCCGACCGCCCGAGCCGGTGGTGGGCCGGTGTCCCAACTGCCGCAAAGACGGATGGACCGCCGCGCCGCATGGCGTGGTCGCCGGACTCAACGTGCGCCCGTTCATTTGCGAGACCTGCGGCTTCGTCGCCCTCCTACACGATCCAGGCGAGCGTTAGACGCCGCACGACTTCCGAGCGTTCCCTGCGGCCCACCGCTCGCGGCATGATTGTCGAGGCCGGGAAGGCGGGTAGTAGTCCCCTGCGGCACAGCCCAGGCTCGTCGTGGAGACGTGACGACGGACCGAGCCGAGCGACAGGGATGGAGGCGCTCGCCCCGACCGTGAGATATGGGGGTGTGCCGCAAACTCTGTCGTAGTTCGCCACGGCGCACGGCGGCCTCGCCTAGATGTCGGCTCGTGCGGGGAGCGTCATCGTTTAGCGATGGCGAGCGGGATGGATCTCGGAAGCTGCGGCATCTGCGGCGACAGGCTGGGTGTATATGAGCCCGTCGTGGTCATCGACAAGAGCGGCCCGCGGATCACGGCGCAGGCGGCGGAGCCGGATCTGCCGCTTCGAGAAGGAGCCTGCTTTCACAAGGTCTGCTTCGAGCGCTTGCCACCAGGCTCGCTCACGGCCTAGACGCGCAGTCCATGGCCGCGAGCTCAGGCCGGGTTGGCTTTCGCCCACGCCACGATGTTGCTCGATTCGTCGATCACCGTGCCGTCGTCGAGCTCGAGCGTGGGGACCTTGAAGTTGCCCGTCAAACGCTTGACCTCGCGGCGGCCCTTGAACAGGCGATCCGTGCCGTAGCAGCCGTAGCTCCTGACGACATCCGGCTTGTGGCCCGCTGCCACGAGGGCCTGGTGCGCCCGCGCACACGCGTGGTGCTTGGACGGCCCAACGGTCCCGTAGCACACCCACAGCCGCACAGCGCGATGATAGTGCTCCCGACGCCCACCGAGAAAACAGCCAGGGTGTATCTCTATGGCGCTCCCCCGCAGGGTTTTCACGTGCCTCCTGGCCGCACAGCCAACGTGCTTCACATCAGGTATCGTTAGGAACGCAACTGTGTCTCACGGTCCAGTGGAGCCCGCCTCGGCGGGCTCCACTTTGTTGGCGGGGCCTGGAGGCATGCGATGCGGCCGTTGACGCGCGCCGCCCCAGCAGCCACAATCGTTCGGAATGGCGAATCCCGACCGCCTCACCGCGCTCGACTCGACGTTCCTGCATCTCGAGGACCATTCGACCGCCCACATGCATGTGGCGTCGGTGATGGTCTTCGAGGGTGCCGCGCCGACCCTGCAGGAGCTGGTCCAGCATGTAGAGAACCGGCTCCACCTCGTGCCGCGCTACCGCCAGCGCCTGGCCTACGTGCCGCTCGGCCAGGGCCGGCCGATATGGACCGACGACCCCCACTTCAACCCCTACTACCACATACGCCACACCGCGCTGCCCAAGCCCGCCGACGACAGCGAGCTCAAGCGCCTGGCCGGGCGCCTGTTCTCGCAGCGCCTGGACCGCTCGAAGCCGCTATGGGAGATCTGGCTCGTGCAGAGCATGTCGCGCGGGCGCTTCGCGCTGATCGCCAAGACCCACCACGCCCTCGTCGACGGCATCTCGGGCGTGGACATCACGACCGTCTTGTTCGACACAGCGCGTGAACCCAGCGCCGGGTCGGCCCCCGCGAGCGCCTGGAGCGCCAAGCCGCTGCCCGGGTCCGCCAAGCTCCTCGGTGAGGCGCTCATCGAGCGCACCACGATGCCCGGTGAGATGGCACGCGGAGCACGCGCGATCCTGCGCGCGCCGCGCCGGGCCGCATCGCAGGTGAAGGGCGCGCTCGAGAGCATCGGCGCCACCACCCTCGCCGGCATCAACGCGCCCGCGCCGCCAACCCCGTTCAACGTCGAAATCGGTCCACACCGCCGCTACACGTTCCTCGACGCGGACCTCGCCCAGTTCAAGGCGATCAAGGACTCGCTGGGCGGCACGCTCAACGACGTCGTGCTCGCCTCCGTCACTCTCAGTCTCGGGCGCTTCCTGCGCGAGCACGGACACGACACCGAGGGGCTCGTGTTGAAGGCGATGGTGCCCGTGTCGGTCCGTCCCAAGTCCGATCGCGGGGCGCTCGGCAACCAGGTCGCGGCGATGTGGGCGCCGCTCCCCGTCGGCGTCGAGAATCCGGCCGACTGCCTGCGCAGGATCGCAGCGTCGATGGATGAGCTCAAGCGCTCCGGTCAGGCGGTGGGCGCGCAGGTCCTCACCAACCTCGCCGGGTTCGCTCCGCCCACGATCCTCAGCCAGGCCGCGCGCCTCACGCCGCGACAGCCGTTCTTCAACCTCGTGGTCACCAACGTTCCCGGCCCACAATTCCCGCTCTACCTGCTTGGCCGTCCCCTCGAGGTGCTCTACCCGGTGGTCCCGCTCGCCCAGAAGCAGGCGCTCGGCATCGCCGTAATGAGCTACAACGGCCACCTGGGGTTCGGCCTGCTGGGCGACTACGACGCACTGCCCGAGCTCGAGGAGATCGCCGCCGACCTCAAACGCTCGATCGCGGCGCTCGCGCGCGCGGCCGGCGTGCGAACGAGACGCGGTCCCCGCATCGGCGCCGATGAGCGCTCGCGCAAGAGCAACAACTCGCGCAAGAGCAACAACTCGCGCAAGCGCTCACCGACCGCGGGTAAAGCGCTCGGCGCAGGCTGAGCGGCGCAGCGCCACAGCCGGGCGAGCACGGCTCCGGGACCCGGCTTCGCCCATACTGGCAGCCGTGCGCCTTGCCCTCTGCCAGATGAACGCAACCGTCGGCGACATCGCCGGCAACGCCGAGCGCATTCGCGCCGGCGCGCAGGACGCGCACGAGCAGGGCGCCGAGCTCGTCCTGTTCCCCGAGCTCGCGCTGACCGGCTACCCGCCCGAGGACCTGCTGCTGAAGGAGCATTTCCTCGCCGACTCCGCCGCCGCGCTGCAATCGCTCGCAGCCGAGATCTCGGGGATAACGGCGATCGTCGGCTTCCCCGACCGCGCAGAGGATGTCTACAACGCCGCCGCGGTGCTCTCCGCCGGCAGGGTGCACGCGGTCTACCGCAAGGTGTACCTGCCGAACTATGGCGTCTTCGACGAGCAGCGCTACTTCCAGGTTGGACCCGGCGGGGCCGTCATCGACTTCCACGGACAGCGCATCGGGCTGAGCATCTGCGAGGACATCTGGGAGCCCGGGCCGCCCGCCAGCGACGAGGCGCTCGCCGGCGCCACGCTGATCGCCAACATCTCCGCCTCGCCCTATCACGCTGGCAAGGGCATCGAGCGCGAGCGCATGTTCGCGCAGCGCGCCCGTGACAACCTCGCCTTCGTCGCCTTCTGCGCGCTCGTGGGAGGCCAGGACGAACTCGTCTTCGACGGCCACTCGTGCGTGGTCGACCACACCGGGCGCACGATCGCCCGTGCCGGCCAGTTTCGCGAGCAGCTGCTCGTCTGCGACGTGGACCTCGCGGCCGCCGCCGCGGCACGCCTGCGCGATGCGAGCCACCGTCCCGCCGCGCGGCGCTCCGAGAGCCGCGTCGCCGTGCTCGCTCCCCTCGCCGAGGAGCTCGCGCCGCCCGCCGCCGCAACGCCCGCCCGCACCGCCTCCTGCGCCCTGACCGAGCCGCTCGCGCCGGAGGAGGCCGAGGTGTACACCGCACTCACGCTCGGCCTGCGCGACTACGTGAACAAGAACGGCTTCAAGCACGTCGTGCTCGGGCTCTCCGGCGGCATCGACTCGGCGCTCGTCGCCTGCGTCGCCGCGGACGCGCTCGGCTCCGAGCAGGTAAGCGTTGCGGTGATGCCCTCCCGCTACTCCTCCTCGGCCACACAGCAGGACGCGCGCGCACTCGCCGGCGCGCTTGGGGTGCGCGTGCACGAGCTCACGATCGAGTCGGTCTTCGAGGCCTACCTGCAGACGCTGCGGGCCGAACTCATGGGTGCTGGCGCCGCCACCGCGGACCTCGGCACCGGAGGCTCGGCCAGCGAGGCGAGCAGCGAGGACCTGACCGAGGAGAACCTGCAGGCGCGCATCCGCGGCAACCTGCTGATGGCGCTCTCCAACCGCTTCGGCTGGCTCGTGCTCGCGACCGGCAACAAGTCGGAGATGTCAGTCGGCTACACCACCCTGTACGGCGATCTCGCGGGCGGATTCGCGGTGATCAAGGACGTGCCCAAGACGCTCGTCTACCGTCTGTGCGCCTGGCGCAACTCCGCGGCGGGAGCCGCCGCGGGCGCGATCGCCGGCGCAGGCCGGCCGATCGAGGCGCCCATCCCGGCTTCGATCATCGAGCGCGCACCCTCCGCGGAGCTGCGCCACGACCAACGCGACGAGGACTCGCTGCCTCCGTATGAGCTGCTCGACCGGATCCTGCAGGGTTACATCGAGCTCGACAGCAGTCGCGAGCAGCTGATCGCCGAAGGCTTGCCCGCGGCCGACGTCGAGCGCACGATCCGGCTCGTGGACCTCGCCGAGTACAAGCGCCGCCAGGCGCCTCCCGGCATCAAGATCTCAACTCGCGCGTTCGGCCGCGATCGGCGCATGCCGATCACCAACCGCTATCGCGGCTAGCAGCCGAGCGGCAGCCGCGCCGCGCGCGAGGCTCTACCCTGCGCCGGTGCGCCTCGTTCGATTTCCGCTCGCGCTGCTCTGCGCCGCCGCGCTCGGTGGCTGCGCGAACACGCTGCAGGACCAGCCGATCCCGCACAACGAGCTCGAGAGCCTGATGGTCGCGCCGTTCCCCGTCTACTGGCTCGGCGGCAGCTTCCACGGCCTCGCGATCACCGACGCCGAGCAGGACCCCGGCGGCGCCTACTGGGTGCAGTACGGCGACTGCGTGAGCGGCGGCCAGTCGAGCTGCGTGCCGGCGCTTCGCATCGTCACCGCGCCCGATAACAGCTTCCTGCCCGGTACGGGCACGCCGAAAAGGACCATCGATGTTCGCGGCGCCACCGCCACGCTCGCCGTGGGTGGACGGGCGCTCGTGCTGCCAACCGGGGGTGTCGTGATCGACATCTTCGCCCACAAGCCCTCGCTCGCGCTGGCCGCGGCCCTCACGCTCGCGCCGATCAACGCTCCGGGCTCGCCGCGCGAACCGCTGCCCAAGGCGCTGCCCGACACCGGCTACGGCGAGGCGCCGCTTCCTTCCCAGGTGCCAAACCCCGTGCGCATCCTCCATTGAGGCCGTTGCGCCCGAGCGGCGTTCCCTCAGCTTCGGCTGTCCCCACGCTCGCCGGCGTCGGGCATCGCACGCACCGCGATCGTCATGCGCGTGATCGCGCACAGCCGTTCGTGATCGTCGCGAAAGCCCACATCCCACACCCACGTGCTGCGGCCCCTGTGCAGGCGGGTGGCGCGAGCGTGGATCGTGCCGTCGGTGATCGGGCGCAGGAAGCTCGTGGCGTTGGACTGCCCCATCGCCATGTCGCCGTGCTCGAACACCGCGATCGCCGTCGCAATCGAGGCGATCGACTCTGCGATCGCCGCGTACACGCCGCCGTGGACCAGTCCCATCGGCTGCTTGATCTCATCGCGCACCTTCACCTGGGCGAGCACCTCGGTGTCCGAGAACGCGAGCAGCTCCAGGCCGTACAGGCGGTCAAAACCGCGGGCCACACCGTTCAGCTGCTGTGGTGTCGGCGTTGCCATCGCGGCGCCACGATAGCCTAGGTATCTTCGCCGGCGCCCCGCGGGGCTGCTGAACGTGCGGTCTCTGCCGCCCGGCGAGCACAAGCAATGAGCAAGCGATGAGCCGCGTGGATGAGCTTCCCCCCGACCAGCGCGCTGCGCTGTCGCTGCTGCTGCGCCAACGCAAGAGCTACGCCGAGGTGGCGGGCATGCTGGGCATTCCTGAGCGCGCGGTTCACGACCGTGCACACGCCGCGCTCGCCGTGCTCGCGCCGCAACAGGCTCGAGCGCTGGACGCGGAGCGCAGAGCGCAGATCGGCGAGTACGTGCTCGGAGCGCAGGCCACGCTCGCCGAACGGCTCGCGACGCGCAGCCTGCTCGCGAGCTCCCCCGACGCGCGCGCCTGGGCGCAGCAGCTCGAGCTCGAGCTGAGCTCGATCGCAGACGGCGCGCTGCCCGAGATCCCAGCGGCGTCCAGCGCGACGCCCGAGCCGGCGCCGGCCGAGGAGGCTGCGAGCTCGAGCGCGGCCGCCGCCGTCTCGCGCGCTCCCGCAACGCTGCCGAGCTCGAGGCTCGGCGGCGCAGTGCTGCTGGCCGTCATCGTTGCCGCGGTGGTCGTCGCGGTGCTGCTGATCAGCGGTGGCGGCGGCTCGCATGCGAAAGCGAAAGCGAGCGCGGGCAAAGCGAAAGCGACGTCGACGGCCTCGCCGAAAGTCGACGCCCGCCTGGTGCTCAAATCGACGACGTCCAGCCAGACGATCGCCCTCGTCGAGGTGCTCTCGGAAGCCGGGAAAACCGCCTTCTACATCGCCGCCGAACACCTGCCGCCGTCGCACGGCTTCAACTACGTGATCTGGCTCTACAACTCGCCGCACAGCTTCGCCGGCCTCAGCGTGGCCTCGCCCGTGACCTCCAACGAACGCCTCGCCGGGGGCTCGTTCCTCCCCGAAAATGCGGGCAACTACAAGGAAATGATCGTCACCAAGGAGCACACCGCACGACCCACGCACCCGGGGCAGATCGTGCTGCGCGGCCCCTTCAGCCTGACGGGCTGAGCGGCAGCAGCTTCTGCGGGTTCATGATCCCGCGCGGGTCGAGCTCGGCCTTCAGCGCGCGTAGCGCGCGCACTCCCGTCTCCCCTACCTCCGCGGTCATGAACGGCGCGTGATCGCGGCCGACCGCGTGGTGGTGCGTGATCGTGCCGCCGCCGCGCACGATCGCCTCGCACGCCGCCTGCTTGGCGGCGCGCCACTGCTCGATCTCCTCCCCCGGCTGCTGCTGCGCGATGAAGGTGAAGTACAGCGAGGCACCCGTCTCATACACGTGCGAGACGTGGCACATGACGATCCCGGGCGTGCCGCGAGCTCTCAGCGCGCCATCGATCGCAGCCGCCACCTGACGGTGGAGGCGGCCCAGCTTCGACCACTGCGTGGCCGTCTCGAGCGTCTCCACCATCACGCCATGGTCGAGCAGGTCATCGCGCAGGTAGGGCCCCTCGAAGCGCGAGCGAAGCCACGCCCGTCCGGGGGAGCTGCCGACGGGCAGCCCGCCGGCGTCGCGCATCAGCCGCTGAGCGCGCGAGCGGCGCGCAGAGAGCTCGGCGCCGGCGCCCTCGAAGCCCACGATCGCAAGGCAGCCGTGGCCGTAGCCGCGCAGGCGAAGATAGGCCGCGCCGAGCGCGGCCTTCGCGCCGCCGCCGGCCAGCGCCAGCGAGACCCGCGTCTCCGCCTCATCCGAGAGCCGCGCCACGTCCGGCAGCGCGTGCTCGCGCGCGAGCGTGCGCAGCGCCTGCACGCCTGAGGCAAAGTTCGCGAAGAAGACGCCCTCGTATGAGCTCTCGCGGGGGGCGGGCCGAACGCGAAGATCGAGCTCTGTGAGCACGCCCAGCGTGCCCTCCGAGCCGACCAGCGTCGCGCGGAGCGACGGGCCCGCGGCGCTCGCAGGCAGTGCGTTCAGCGACAGCTCCCCGGTCGGCGTCACGCAGCGCACGCCGAGCACCATCTTCTCGATCGCTCCGTAGCCCGTCGAGGCCTGGCCCGCCGAGCGCGTTGCGGCGCAGCCGCCAAGCGACACGTACATGTAGGACTGCGGGAAGTGACCGAGCGTGAGGCCGCGCGCGCCCAGGTGGGCCTCGAGCGCGGGCGCCCGGATGCCGGCCTGTACGTTGACGGTGGCCGACTCGCGGTCGAGGGCCAGCACCGCGCCCAGCCGGCCCATGTCCAGTGAGACGGCGCCGCGATGCTCGCCCGCCAGCGGCGCCACTCCGCCGACCACGCTCGTGCCGCCGCCGAACGGCACCACCGCCAGCGACTCGCGTGCGCACAGCTCGAGCACCTCGCGCACCTGCTCGTGCGTGCGCGGGTAGAGCGACCGCGTCGGGCGCCTCCTGCGGCCGGCCGGCGCGCATGCGCACGAGATCGGGGTAGCCCTTGCCCGCCGCGTGGCGCACGCGCTCCGCGTGCTCGTCGCGCACGCCGCCAGCGCCGAGGATGCGGCGCAGGCCGTCGAGCGCCTGCCCGGGAGCGCGCCGCGGCGCGAGCTTCACCGCCGAGAGCGCGACCGGCGGGCGGGGCACCGAGACGATGCCGGCGCGCTCACGCAGAAAGCCCAGAGCGTCCGCGCCGAGCGCCGGCGGCGTGGCCCTCCTCGCCCCAGCCCCACCAGCGCATCGTGGGCGCGTCGAGCTGCTCAGACACTGATCCGCTCGAGCCCGTCGAGCGCCTCGTGCAGCGTGGCGGCCGCGGCGCGTCGGACCATGAAGCCGCCGAAGCGCGGGAAGAACCCGGTGAGCGCCTGGCGCAGCTCGATCGTCACCTCGGTGCCCAGGACCTCGCCGTCGCCGCTGCGGCTCAGCTTCACCTCGGTCTCGGAGCTGCGCAGCACGCGCCCGAACGGGGTGCCGGCGACGCGCTGGGACCAGCGCAGCGCGCCCGCCGCCTCGTCGCAGGCGACGAGGTCGAAGTCGGCGCGCACGGTTTGCCGCTCCCGGTCTTCATCACCTCGGTGAACGCGCCGTCGGCGACGTCCTCGACGCGAGTCACGCGCGGCCACCAGCGCGGCAGGTGATGGGGGTCGCTGATGAGCTCCCACAGATCCTCGGCTGGCGCAGCGATCGTGCGGCTGGCTCGAGCGGTGGGCACGGTGAGCTGGAGCCTAGACTCGTAGGTGAGCAGCGCGTGGACGTCGTGCTGGCGCGAGCCGCTCGCGCCCGCCGAGGAACGCGAGCTCGATCAGAAAGCCGCAGCCGACGACCTCGCCGCCGAGCTGCTCGACGAGCTCGCACAGCGGCCGCGCGGTGCCGCCGGTGGCGAGCAGGTCGTCGTGCACGAGCACGCGCCGGCCGGCCGCGACCGCGTCGGTGTGCAGCTCGAGCTGGCCGGCGCCGTACTCGAGCAGGTACTCGGCGCTGACGGTCTCATACGGGAGCTTGCCCGGCTTGCGCGCCAGCACGAAGCCCGCCCCAGCTCCAGCGCGAGCGCCGGGCCGAGCAGGAAGCCGCGCGCCTCGGCGGCGACCACGCAGTCGACCTGCAGCGGGCGCGCGTATTCGGCGAGGCCGCTGACGCCCAGCGCGAGCGCGTCCGCGTCGGCCATCAGCGGCGTGATGTCCTTGAAGCCGACTCCCGGCCTGGGGAAAGTCGGGTATGTCGCGGATCAGCGAGCGCAGGTCCAGCGCTGTTCATCAGCGAACGATCTTGCGCAGATCGCGGATCAGCAGCAGGTGCTTGAGGTGGGTCGCCACGGCGGCGAGGTTCTCGAGCGCCTCGACGGCCTCCTTGCGCCGCTCGCGGGTTGCGCGAGCGCAGGGCCGGGGCGAGGATCTGCTGCAGCAGGTTCGCCTCGCGGTCGGCCGAGGAGCGGAACACGCGCAGGTTGCGCCCGCCGACGCCGTAGCGGGCGAGCTCGGCGACCGCGGCGATGATCTCGCGCTCGGTCTCGTCGAAGTAGCGCACGCCGCCGCGCAGCTCGCCCTTGACGACGCCGTACTCTTCGAGCTCGCGCACGAGCTTGGCCTCGGCCTTGGTCTCCTCGAGCACGTCCTCGAGCGAGTACAGCGCGCCGGTGGCCTCGCGCACGCTCACGCTCGGGCGCCACGCGCGCGCGCCGCCCTCGCGCGCGACGCGGCCGGGGGCGGGGCGGCTCGCCGGCGCGCCCCGCGGCGAGCTCCTGGCGGATCACGCGCAGCGGCAGGAACTCGTCGCGCTGCATGCGCAGGATCGTGCGCAGGCGCGCAACGTCGCCCTGCGTGTACAGGCGGTAGCCGCCGGGCGTGCGCCGCGGGGTGAGCAGCTTCTGATCCTCGAGATAGCGGATCTTCGAGATCGAGATGTCGGGGAACTCCTGCGCGAGCGCCTTGCACACCGCGCCGATCGTCAGCGACTTCTGGCGCTTGGCGCGGCCTCGCCGGCTCCCTGGGCGTCCGCGGACAGCTCGGCTTCGAGCTGCCGCGCGGCGTCGCGCTCGGCTGTGAGTCGTCTGCGAGGCCATCAGCGCGCGTGGAAGGTGAGCTTGTACTTGCCGATCTGCACCTCGTCGCCCTCCTCCAGCCGGTGCGACTCGATCCGCGAGCGGTTCACGTAGGTGCCGTTCAGCGAGCCGCAGTCGTCCAGGTACCAGCTGTCGCCGCGGCGGATCAGCAGCGCGTGGTCGCGCGAGACGGTGATGTCGTCGAGGAACACCTCCGAGTCCGGGCCGGCGGCCGATGCTCATGCGCTCGCCGTCGACGGGAAAGCTCTCGCCGACGCGACCGCCGCCTGCACGGATCACGAGCGCCGGACCCGTCGCGGTGACCTCGCTCGAGCTCGACCGGCACCAGCTCGCCGGTCTCGTCGTCGATGCGGTAGGTCGCCGTGACGGGTCCCCGGCGCGCCTCCGCGCGCGCCAGCAGCGCGCCGCAGCGCTGGCAGTAGTTGGCTCCCTCGCTGTTGACGAAGCCGCACTCGGTGCAGTGCAGGGCCATCAGCCGCAGGCCCGGCCTAGGCTCGCGTCCCCTCGCTCGGCTGACCCTGCGCGAGGATGTCGGTCAGCTTCTGCACGTCATCGCCCGTGATCGCCATCTCGCCGCCCTCGTGCTTGTTGCGCAGGCGGTTGACGAGCTCGGCGCGAAGGATGTCGATCTTGCCGTGCAGGATGCGCCGCTTGTAGGAGATCTCGGTCTCCTCCTCGGTCAGCTGGCGGATCACGTCTTTGAGCTCGGCATCCGTCAGTGAGCCGAGGTCGGGGAACGTCTCGTCCATCGTTAGCACTCTCCTCCTGCCGGGCTTGTGCCGGGCGGCGCCGCTACAGAGTGCTTCGGCGAGCCGGCCAGAACCGCCGAGTATAGCCCAAACGGTCAGGCTGAGCTTGAGACTCTGGCTGGGTCGCGGGTTCGTGGCGCGCGGCCTGCCCTGCCGAGTGGCCTCAGGGTGCTGCGTCGATGCTGCGCAGACCGGTGTGCACGTACATGGCCGTGGCGAGCAGGGCGAGCGCGAGCCCCACGTAGAGCAGCACTTCGCCCAAACCTTCGAGGCCCGCCATCGCGAAGAAGAACGAGCCCATCACGGGCGCGACGGCGAGCCGGCCTGGCCAGTTGATGCGCAGCTCCACGCCGTGTGAGAGCGCGTAGCGGCCCGCGGCGAGCATCGAACAGCTCGCGCGCCGCAAGCACCGCGAGCGCCCAACGCGGCAGCAGATCGAAGTGCCACGTCACGACGACGCCCGCGAGCACCAGCAGGCGGTCGGTGACGGGGTCCATCAGGGCGCCCAGGCGGCTGTACTGGCCGCTGACTCGAGCCGCGATGCCGTCGGCGTAGTCGCCCCAGCCGATCACCCCGAACAGCGTCGCCAGCGCCGCGCCGCGCCGTCGGGGCTGGACAGCGCGACGATCAGGAACACCGGGATCAGCGCGAGCCGCACGAAGCCGATCGCGTTGGGGATCGTCCACGGCCGCAGCGGCTGGCCCGGCTCGCGTCTGCGGCCGGCGGCGGGCCGGAGCGGTCGAGGCCGAGCAGGCGCCGGGCGCTCAGCCGCCTCAGGGGAGGCTCTGCCACAGCTCGTCCACTCGCCGCAGCGAGCTCCGCGCGCTCGCTGTTCAGCGGCAGGGCGGGACCCTCGCTCGCGGCCACGGCGGATCTGCACCTCGATCTCGCCGGACTCCAGCGAGCGGCGCCCGACGGTCAGCCGCAGCGGGCAGCCGAGCAGCTCGGCGTCGGCGAACTTCTCCCCCGGTGCCGGCGTCGCGGTCGTCGTAGAGGACCTCCAGCCCGCCGCTGCTCGAGCGTCTCGTACAGGCGCTCGGCAGCCTCGCGCTCGGGCGTGTCCGCGCTTGCCGAGGCCACCAGGTGGACGGCGAACGGCGCCAGCGCCTTCGGCCAGGAGATGCCGTGCTCGTCGGAGTACTGCTCGACGGCCGCGGCGACGATCCGCGCCGGGCCGATCCCGTAGGAGCCCATCCAGATCGGCTGCTCGCGCCCGCTCTCGTCGAGGTAGGTCGCGCCCAGCGGCTCGGAGTAGCGGGTGCCGAGCTTGAAGATGTTGCCGACCTCGATCGCGGGCTCGATCGTGATCGGCGCCCCGCCGACCGTGTCGCCCGCGCAGACCGTGCGCACGTCCGCCTCGCGAAAGGGGAAGTCACGTCCTGGGACCACGCCGCGCAGGTGCTCGTCGGCGCGGTTGGCGCCCGTCACGTAGCCGCCCGTCCCCCACGTGTGCCGCGGCGGCGTCGAGCAGGATCTCGACGTTATCCGTCAAGGCCCACGGGGCCGATGAAGCCGGGCGGGCCGAGCACGCGCTCGATCTCCTGCGGCTGCGCCGGCCGAGAGCTCTTGCCGAGCGCGTTGGCCAGCTTGACCTCGTTGACTCGGTGATCGCCGCGCACGAGCACGAGCACGAGCGCGGGCTGCTCTGCCGGGCTCTGTCCGCCGGTGCCGTCCTCAGCGACAACGGGGAATGCCTTCAGCAGTGCTCCCTCCGCGAGCCCCAGCGACGTTGCGACCTCGCTCACGGTGCTCAGCCCCGGCGTGGCCACGGCCTCGGGCGCCGGCGGCGCGGCCGGCAGCGCGACGGGCTGAGCCTCGGCGCGCGCCACCTCGAGGTTGGCGGCGTAGCCGGGGGCGAGCACGACCTCGTTCTCGCCTGCCGCGCAGGGGGCCATGTACTCGTGTGCGCCCAGCCCGCCCATCATCCCCACGTCGGCCTCGACGCGGTAGAAGCGCAGGCCGGTGCGCTCCATGATCCGGTCATACGCGCCCACGTGCAGCTGGTAGCGCTCCTCCAGGCCCTCAGCGTCGCGGTCGAAGGTGTAGGAGTCCTTCATCACGAACTCGCGCGTGCGCAGCACTCCCGCGCGCGGCCGCGGCTCGTCGCGCTCCTTGACCTGGAAGTGGTAGAGGATCAGCGGCAGGTCGCGATAGGAGCGCACGACCTGCGCGACGTGTGTCGTGACCGCCTCCTCGTGGGTCATCGCCAGCACCAGCTCTGAGCCCTTGCGGTCGGTGAGCTTGAACAGCTCATCGATCCAGTAGCGCCCGCTCTTGCGCCACAGCTCGGCGGGCTGCAGCACGGGCATCAGCATCTCCTGGCCGCCGATCGCGTCGATCTCCTCGCGGATGATCGCCACGGCGCGCTGGTGCGAGCGCCAGCCCGCGGGCAGCCAGGTCCACATGCCGGCGCCCATCTGCCGGATCAGGCCGGCGCGCACCATCAGCTTGTGCGAGATCGCCTCGGCGTCTGCGGGCGCCTGCTTCTCGGTGGGTAGTAGGTACTCGGACAGGCGCGGCATGGCTGCGCGACATCCTATGCACCGCCTGCGCGCTATGAATAGGTGCAGAGCCAGTCATTCAAACGGACAAAGGAGCTTCAATGGCATACAGCGTCCCGGCGCTCCCCTACGCATACGACGCGCTCGAGCCGCACATCGACAAGGCGACGATGGAATTCCATCACGACAAGCACCATCAGGCCTATGTGGACAAGGTCAACGCCGCCCTCGAGGGAACGTCCCTCGCAGATGCGCCGATCGAGGATGTGCTGAAGGATCTCGGCCAGGTGCCCGATGACAAGCGCGCCGCCGTCAAAAACAACGGCGGCGGCCATTACAACCACACCATGTTCTGGGAGAACATGAGCCCGGACGGCGGCGGCGAGCCCGGCGGCGATCTCGCCCAGGCGATCAGCTCGGCGTTCGGCTCCTTCGCGGACTTCCAAGCCAAGCTCAAGGAAACCGGGGTCAACCAATTCGGGTCCGGCTGGTCCTGGCTGGTGCTCGACGGCTCGAACCTGGCGGTGCTCGGAAGCGCCAACCAGGACAACCCGATCTCCAACGGCAAGACACCGCTGCTGGGCGTCGACGTGTGGGAGCACGCCTACTACCTGAAGTACCAGAACCGACGCCCCGACTACATCGAGGCGTGGTGGAACGTGGTCAACTGGGGCAAGGTCGCCGAGCGCTTCGCGGCGGCCTCCTAGATCGAGGCCTACTAGCTCGAGTGTTGAGTGGCCCCTCGCACATGTGCGAGGGGCCGGTGGGCGCATGCGCCCACCGTGGGCCAGCCGCATGCGGCTGGCCCTGAGAGGCCGCATGCGGCCTCTCCTCGAACTTGGCTTCAGTTCCTGGAGAAGCGGCGACCGGCGACCGGCGAGGCGTCCTCGTCGAGCACCGCGGCCTCTGAGCCGGGGGCCGCTGAAGGGGCGCCGGCTGCTGTCAGCATCGAGTCGAGCACGGCGCCCGCCGCGGCGTCCTCCTGGTCGGCGGCCGCTTCGAGCGCTGCGATGCGCTCGGGCGTCATCGCCGTGAGGTCCTCGTTCTCGGCCAGCCAGCGGCGCGCCTCCGCGGCTGCCGCCTCGTCGCGCTGCACTCGCTTGCCGGCCGCGTAGTAGCGGTCTATCTCCTTGAAGAGCTCCTCCACGAGCTGCCCGGTGGGGACCTTCTTCAGCGGCTCGCCCTTGGAGTAGATCATGCCCATGTCCTTCGCGCCGGTGATCCCGAAGTCCGCGTGACGTGCCTCGCCGATGCCGTTGACCGCGCAGCCGAGCACCGACACCTCGATCGGGTCCTCGTAGTCTTCGAGGCGCCGCTCGACTTCGGCGACGACCGTGTCCATGTCGAACTGCAGGCGTCCGCAGGTGGGGCAGGCGATCAGCACCGGGCCTTTCTCGCGCAGCTTGAGCGCCTTGAGGATCTCCCACGCGACCTTCACCTCGTCCTCGGCGTGGAAGGTCGAGAGCGAGATCCGGATCGTGTCGCCGATCCCGTCGGCGAGCAGCGTGCCGAGCCCGACCGCCGACTTCAGCGAGCCCGACCACTTGGTGCCGGCCTCGGTGACGCCGAGGTGCAGCGGGTAGGGAATCCGCTCGGAGAGCTGCCGGTTGGAGGCGATCGTGTTGGGGACCGAGGTGGACTTCATCGAGACCTTGAAGTCGGCGAAATCGAGGCGCTCCATCAGCTCGACGGTCTCGATCGCGGCCGTGACCAGCGCCTCCACGGGGTTCTCGTACTCGAGCTGGCGCAGATGCTTGGGCAGCGACCCCGAGTTGACGCCCACTCGCAGCGGCGTCCCGCGCTGCTTGGCGAGCGCGATCACCTCCGCGACCTTCTCCGGTCCGCCGATGTTGCCGGGGTTCAGGCGCACGCAGTGGGCGCCCGCTTCGATCGCCTTCAGCGCGAGCGTGTGGTTGAAGTGGATGTCCGCGATCACGGGGATCGGCGACTGCGCCACGATCTCTTCAGCGCCTCGGCGTCCTGCTCGCGGGGGACCGCCACGCGGACGATGTCCGCGCCGGCGTCGGCGACGGTGCGGATCTGATCCATCGTCGCCGACAGGTTCGCCGTCTCGGTCTTGGTCATCGTCTGCACCGCAACCGGCGCGCCGCCGCCGATGGCAACCGGCCCGACATGGATCTGGCGCTTGGAGGCCATAGGCTGATTCTAGATGCCGGATGTCTACGCCACCGCGCGCGGACCGCTGGCGCGCATCGCCTCGCCCGCTCGCCGCCCGGGCCCGCGCCCGCCGTCACGAGCGCTTCTTCGCGCTCGCCGACCTGCCCGAGGACGGCGCGCGTGCTCGATCTGGGCTGCGGGCGCATGGGCCTGCGAGCGCTCGAGCCGGAGCTCGACATCACCGGCGTCGACCTGGTGGACCGTCCTGGGTACCCGGGGCCGTTCGTGCGCGCGGACGCCGGCCGACGGGGCTGCCGTTCGCGACGGGCGAGTTCGATCTCGTGTACTGCTCGAGCGTGATCGAGCACGTGCCGCCCGCGCGCCGGGATGCGTTCGCGGCGGAGCTGCGCCGGGTCGCGCGCGGCTGGTTTGTGCAGACGCCGGCCTGCTCGTTTCCCGATCGAGCCGCACTCGCTGCTGCCCGGCGCCCACTGGCTGCCGGCGCGCGCTGCGCAGGCGCCTACTGGCGTCTGGGCGCTGCCGGAGAGCTGGGAGGAGATCTCGCTGCTTCGCCGCGGCGAGCTGGAGGCGCTGTTCGGCCCGGCGCCGGCCCGAGCGGTTCGGGCCGCTCGTCAAGAGCTGGGTGTGCGTGCGCCCCGTGGCCGAGCGCCTCGCGCCCGGCAAGGGCCGCGGACCGCGGCGGCGTGGCGGCCGATCAGCCGGCCAGGCGGCTGATGTCGTTGCTGATGCCGTTGATCACGAGGAACACCAGCAGCACGATGCCCACCGAGCTGAAGCGGTACATCGCCGCCAGCGAGATCCGCCCGCCGCGCACCTTCTCGGCCACCGCCCACAGCACGTGGCCCCCGTCGAGGGGCAGGAACGGGAACAGGTTGATCACCGCCAGCACGAGCGAGATGAAGCCGAGGAACACGAGCGCGTAGCCGGCGCCGGCGGCCACCGATTCGTGGGCGTCTGGTGGTGATCCCGACGATGCTCCTGAGCTGCGCGGCGGACTTTCGAGCTGGTGACGCGCGTGCCGAAGCTCGTGAGCGTGCTGGTCGTGATGTGCCACATCTCCGCACAGCGAGGCCGCCGCGGCCGCGAGCACGCCGAAGTGCTTGGCGCCGGGCCGAAGCCGAAGCCGATCAGCATCCGCTTGGCGTTGGGCGTGTAGCGCGGGTACACGCAGCAGCGTGACGCGTGGCCGTTGCGGAGCACGGTCAGACGCGCGGGCGTGGCGGCGCGCGGCAGCCGTTCGTCTGCGCCCCGGCGCAGCGGTGCGCGGTCGATCCGCTGCTCGGTCGAGAGCGACGCTCGCCGGGTGCCGTCCACGGCGAGGATGCGGTCGCCGGGGCGCAGCACGCCGGCGGCGGGCGTGCCTTCTCGATGCTTGCACCGATGGTCGTCTGCCTGCGAGCGTGTGCACGGAGGGTTGAGCCGTTCGAGCGCGTCGGCGCCGTCGAGGTTGCCGCCGAACAGCACCACCCAGAACAGCACGAAGGCGATCAGGATGTTCACCGCCGGGCCCGGCGAGGATCACCGCGATCCGCTTCCACGGCGGCTGGTTGTAGTAGGCGCGGCGCGCTGCCACCTCGGGCTCGACGATCGCTTGAGTTCCTCGGGGTTCATGCCGGTGATCTTCACGTAGCCGCCCGCGGGGATCGCGCCGATCGCGTACTCGGTCTCGCCGCGGCGCACCTTGAACAGCGTGGGCGGGAAGAACAGCGAGAAGCGCTCCACGCGCATGCCGACGAGCTTGGCGACCGTGAAGTGGCCGAGCTCGTGCAGGATGATCAGGGCGACGATCCCGAGGATCGTGAAGACCCAGCTCACTGCTCCCAGTTTGGCAGGCGCTCGGCTCGGATTCCGCCGGTCGCCCGCACCGGCGGCTGCAGCTCGGGGCAGCGCCGCGACGGCCTCGGCGGCAAGCTCGCGCGCGCGCGCGGTCGGCCTCATACAGCGACTCGAAGGAGCGCACCGGTTCGCTGTCGAGCTCCGACGAGCGTCTGCTCGATCACCGTCGGGGATCTCCAGGAAGCGCAGGCGCCCTCGAGGAACGCGTGCACGGCGACCTCGTTGGCCGCGTTGAGGATGCAGGGCGCGGTCCCGCCCGGCTCGCGCCGCCTCGCCGGCCAGGCGCAGGCAGGGGAACGCGTCGTAGGTCGACCGGCTCGAAGGTCAGCTCGCCCGAGCGCGGCGAGGTCGAGCGGGCCATCGGAAGCTCGACGCTTTCCCGCCGTGGAGCGCATATGAGATCGCGATGCGCATGTCGGGCGGGCCGAGGTGCGCGAGCATCGCGCCGTCGGCGAGGTGGACGATGCCCGTGGACGAGCGACTGCGGGTG
>CAWCCZ010000005.1:0-356747 GCA_963794275.1 uncultured Solirubrobacteraceae bacterium
AACGCGACCGGAGTCGCATCGGGCTCGGTGATACCCGTTTTTCAGCCGCCGCTTATCGATGGCGGCTGATGTGGCTTCTGTGCAGTTTTCAAGGACCGTGGAGAGGCGCATAACGCCGGCTGGACGCCACATGTTGAAGTCGCATTCGATGCGGCTCCGCGGCGACCGGCGGGCGCCGGTCTCTCAAAACTCAACAGCATGCTGGCATCGTTGCGGCCGAGGCCGCGAAGCCTCCCCAAGTAGTAGGGGCGGTTTCGCCGCTCGGCCATCCAGCCAGGTTCGGTCGACGTGCTAGGCCCGATCCGCTTAGTCGTCGCCGTGCCTCGAGGGCTCGGCGACCGCGCGGGCCCGACTCGCGATTGGCCCTGGATCGGGGCACCGCTAGGTGCTCCCTAGAAAGGAGGTGATCCAGCCGCAGCTTCCGCTACGGCTACCTTGTTACGACTTCACCCCAGTCACGAGCCCCACCTTCGACGGCTCCCTCCCAAAAGGGTTAGGCCACCGGCTTCGGGTGTTGCTCACTCCCGTGGTGTGACGGGCGGTGTGTACAAGGCCCGGGAACGTATTCACCGCGGCAGTGCTGATCCGCGATTACTAGCAACTCCGCCTTCATGCAGGCGAATTTCAGCCTGCAATCCGAACCGAGACGCACTTTAAGGGATTCGCTCCACCTCGCGGTATCGCAACCCTCTGTATGCGCCAATGTAGCACGTGTGTAGCCCTGGACATAAGGGGCATGATGACTTGACGTCATCCCCACCTTCCTCCGGTTTGTCACCGGCAGTCTCGCATGAGTCCCCAACTAAATGCTGGCAACATGCGACGGGGGTTGCGCTCGTTGCGGGACTTAACCCAACATCTCACGACACGAGCTGACGACAGCCATGCACCACCTGTGAAAGTGCCCCGAAGGGAAGACGTGTTTCCACGCCGGTCACTCACATGTCAAGCCCAGGTAAGGTTCTTCGCGTCGCGTCGAATTAAACCACATGCTCCGCTGCTTGTGCGGGCCCCCGTCAATTCCTTTGAGTTTTAGCCTTGCGGCCGTACTCCCCAGGCGGGCAACTTAATGCGTTAGCTTCGACACGGGGGGAGTCGACACCCCCACATCTAGTTGCCATCGTTTACAGCGTGGACTACCAGGGTATCTAATCCTGTTTGCTCCCCACGCTTTCGCGTCTCAGCGTCAGTCACGTCCCAGCGAGCTGCCTTCGCCATTGGTGTTCCTCCTGATATCTGCGCATTTCACCGCTACACCAGGAATTCCACTCGCCCCTTCCGGACTCTAGCCCGACAGTATCCACCGGCATTCCAGGGTTGAGCCCTGGACTTTCACAGCGGACTGGTCGGGCCGCCTACACGCTCTTTACGCCCAATAATTCCGGACAACGCTTGCACCCTACGTATTACCGCGGCTGCTGGCACGTAGTTAGCCGGTGCTTCTTGTGAAGGTACCGTCACTCCGGCCGGCTATTCACCGGCGAAGCTTCGTCCCAACTGAAAGGGGTTTACAACCCGAAAGCCTTCTTCCCCCACGCGGCGTTGCTGCGTCACGCTTTCGCGCATTGCGCAAGATTCCCCACTGCTGCCTCCCGTAGGAGTCTGGGCCGTGTCTCAGTCCCAGTGTGGCTGATCGTCCTCTCAGACCAGCTACCCATCGGAGCCTTGGTGAGCCGTTACCTCACCAACAAGCTAATGGGCCGCGGGCCCATCTCGATGCGGAGGCCGAAGCTTCCTTTCCCCTTGCGGGCACATCCGGTATTAGCCCGAGTTTCCTCGGGTTGTCCCGGTCATCGAGGCAGGTGACCCACGTGTTACTCACCCGTTCGCGGCTCTGCCCCAGGGCAAGCCCTGGTTCGTCGCTCCACTTGCATGTGTTAGGCACGCCGCCAGCGTTCGTCCTGAGCCAGGATCAAACTCTCCGTGAAGAACTTCACGAAAAGCTGTCATGGAGTTCCCCTGCCACTTGGGCGGCAAGCCGCCGGCGGCCGGGGTGGGTAGGGACCTATACACAGTGGTCCCGAACCATGACGGGGTACTTCTCTACTTGACTCTTTGACCGCCGTCGAGATGCGCTGGCCGATCTAGGATCGGTCGCACCCGCCGGCGGGTCGAACCTGGACGCTATCCACAACCCAAAACGGGTCGCGGATGCGCATGCTGTTGAGTTTTCAAAGACCGCCAAGCCTCGCCTGAGGGGTTTCCTTCCGAGGAGACCGACTCGACCCAGCGTCCATGGACGTCTGCAGGCCGACCGGGGAGTATAGCGCGGAACGGCCCCGGCGCGCCAGCGCGCGCACCCGCAAGCGACGCCCCGAAGCGCCCCGCTAGCCCGCCCGCAGGCGCACGAAGCGCCGCCTGCCGACCCTCAGGACCGCCCCGTCGGCACGCGCGCAGGCAACATCGTGCTCTCCGCCCGTCAGCGGGACCTCCGAGAGGGTCACGCCGCCCTGGTCTATGAGGCGCCGCGCCTCAGAGCGCGACAGGCCGAACACGCTCGCGATCACACCCGGCAGGTGCACCACGCCGTCCTCGCAGGCGACGCTCGCCTCCTCGATCTCCTCGGGAGCGCCCCGCTGCACGAACACGCGGTCGAAGTGCCGCTCGGCCTCGCTCGCCTGCTCGGGCGAGTAGAGCCATCCCACGAGACCACGCGCGAGCTCCCGCTTGGCGTCCCGCGGTGAGAGCTCCGTCGCCTCTTTGCGGTCCTCGCCCGGCCGCTGTGCCGCTGCAGCGGACGCGAGCTCCGCCGGCGGCCGGTCGAGCAGCAGCCGCCGGTACTCGGCGATCGCCTCGTCGGGTATCGCCATCGTCTTTCCGTAGATCTCCTGCGGAGGGTCGGTGATCCCGATCTGGTTGCCGAGCGACTTTGACATCTTGCGCTGCCCGTCGGTGCCCACCAGGATCGGCATCGTCAGGATCGCCTGCTGGGGGCGGCCGTAGGAGCGCTGGATGTCGCGCCCGAGCAGCAGGTTGAACTTCTGGTCTGTGCCGCCGAGCTCCACGTCGGCGTTCACCGCGACCGAGTCGTATCCCTGAAGCAGCGGATACAGCAGCTCCAGCATCGAGACCGGCTCGTTCGCGGCGAGGCGTTTCGCGAAGTCGTCGCGCTCGAGCAGCTGCGCGGCGGTCGTGGTGCGCACGAGGCCCAGCAGCTCGCTCATCGGCATGTCCAGCCATTCGCTGTTGCGGCGCACCTCCAGCAGCCGCTCGTCACCGTCGAGGATCCGCAGCGCCTGGTCCTGGAAGGTCGCCGCGTTCGCCTCGATCTCGGCCTCGGAGAGGATCGGGCGCAGCGCCGTGCGCCCGGAGGGGTCCCCCACGCGCGCGGTGTAGTCACCCACGATCAGCACGACGCGATGGCCCGCGTCCTGGAACTCGCGCAGCTTGCGCAGCACGACCGCGTGTCCCAGGTGGATGTCGGGCGCCGTCGGGTCGATGCCGAGCTTCACGCGCAGCGGCCTGCGCTCGGCCTGCGCCTCGCGCAGCTTCTGCGCAAGCGCTCCTCGCGGCAGGTCCTCGACGGCGCCCCACGCCAGCTCGGCAGCGAGCCGCGCAGCGTCCTCGGCGGCCGCGTCCTCAGCGTTCGGCATGGGAGCGCAATGCTAGACTCTCGCCCGCACCCGGGGGGTACCCAACACCCGGTCCAGTACGCGGCGCTGCAATCGGGTAGGGACCCTCAGCGCGCCACCGAGCGAACGGCGCTGCTGTGCTTCCCGCCTCATGAGCGCGACGATCGCCCCCGACATACCCCCCGCTCCGTCACCGGCGCCGAAGCCGCGCGTGAAGCGACTGCGGCTCCTCGCGATCCTCTCCGCGGTGCTGCTGCTGGGGCTCGTGTCGTTCGTGTTCGGCGTGTTCATCTCGATCGTCTCCGATCTGCCCTCGCTCACCCGCTTCGCGCAGTTCAAGGAAGCCAGGAGCTCGGTGCTGCTCGACGACACAGGCAACCAGATCGGCACGATCAGCCAGCAGAACCGGATCATCGTGACCGGCGAACAGATCCCTCCGATCGTCAAACAGGCCGTGATCTCGATCGAGGACAAGCGCTTCAAGACCAACAGCGGCGTGGATATCCGCGGCATCGTGCGCGCGCTCGTCGCAGACGTGACCCACGGGGCCGGCGTGCAGGGCGCTTCCACGATCGAGCAGCAGTTCATCAAGAACGCGCTGCAGGCGCAGTCGCATCGCACGATCCTCGAGAAGCTCCGCGAGACCGCCCTCGCCTACCAGCTCTCGCACAAGTGGTCCAAGGAAAAGATCCTCACCGCCTACCTCAACACGATCTACTTCGGCAACGGCGCCTACGGGATCGAGGCGGCCGCCGAGACCTACTTCGGGCGTGACGTCAACCATCTCGGCTGCGGCACCCCGCGCCACCAGCTGTGCGTCGAACAGCTGGCCCCGTGGGAGGCCGCGTTGCTGGCGGGCATCATCCAGTCGCCGAGCGCGTATAACCCGGTCGACAATCCGGTGGACGCGCGCTCGCGCCGCGACACCGTGCTGTCCCAGATGCTCCAGCAGGGCTACCTCACGCGCGCCGAGTACAACCAGAGCATCGGACAGGCGCTGCCCGCGCCGCGTGAGATCCAGGCGCCAACCGAGCAGGCTGTGGAAGGCGTGGACGTCGGCTACTTCGACAGCTGGGTTCAGCAGCAGGTGATCGAACGCTACGGCCAGCGCGCGTTCTACGGCGGCCTGCGCGTGAAGACCACGCTCGACCTGTCGCTGCAGCACGCGGCCGAACAGGCGATCAACAACTACCTCGAATACCCCGGCGGCCCCGGCGCGTCGCTGGTAGCGATCGAAAACTCCACCGGCAAGGTGCGCGCGATGGTCGGCGGGCGCAACTACGACACGACCCCGTTCAACCTCGCCACCGAGGGAGAGCGCCAACCCGGCTCCTCCTTCAAGGCGTTCGATCTCGCCGCCGCGCTCGAGGACGGGATCTCGCCGGAATCGGTGTGGGAATCGCGCCAGAAGCAGTTCCTCGTGAACGGGCCCAACGGCAGGGAACGCTTCATCGTGCACAACGACGAAGGGGCCTACTCCGGCTCGAACACGCTGACCGGCGCGACGACCTTCTCGGACAACTCGATCTACGCCGAAGTGGGACTGAAGGTCGGGACCAAGCGCATCGCGCGCCTCGCGCGCCGCATGGGCATCACCACGCCGATCTCCACGAACGCCTCGATGACGATCGGCGGCCTCACGGTCGGCGTCACTCCGCTCGACATGGCGCACGCATACGAGACGATCGCCCACGGCGGCGAACGGGTGACGGGAACGCTCGCCGAAGACTCCTCGCCGGTGGGCATCGAAGAAGTGCGATCGCCGTCGAGCCGCGACATCGACCACACCCACACCGTGCGCGTGCTGCCGCACGACATAGCCGAAACCGAGACCTCGATTCTCGAGACGGTCATCTCCTCCGGCACCGGCCGGGCCGCCGCGATCGGCCAGTTCGCCGCGGGCAAGACCGGCACCACCTCAAACTACGGCGACGCCTGGTTCGTCGGCTGGAACTCCCGCTACACCGTCGCAGTGTGGGTCGGCTACCCCAACAAGCTGATCCCGATGACGACCGACTTCAACGGCCAGCCCGTGCTCGGCGGGACCTTCCCGGCGCTCATCTGGCACGACTTCATGACCTCCGCCGTGCAGGTCGAAAAGGAACGCGCCGAACATGCCCGCGAATCCCAGGCGGGCAAGCATGGCTCTCACGAAGGCGAAGGCCGGACGGGCGCGACCACGCCGGCCGAAGCCGGCGCGGCGACCGGTCCCGCCGCCAAGACCCCGACCGCACCCTCCGGCAACGTAAACCAAACGCCCGCGCCCTCCACGACCGCCAACCCGAGCACGCCCGCGCCCGCCGGCGGGCAGGGCGAAGCGGGCGCCGGTGAAGCTCCGGCGGCGGCGCCCTCGGCGCCCGGCTCCGCTCAGGGCCCTGCGAGCGGCGCGCAGGGGGCCCCGGCCACCGGCTCCCCCTCGGGCTCCCCCACCGGCTCGCCCACGGGCGGCACGGGCGGAGGCGCCGCGGCTCCCTGAGCCGGCAGCGGCCGCGACACGTGCTCGCTGCCGGCTGCGCAGAAGCGCCACGGCAGCTCCGCCGCACGGGAGATGCCGATGCGCGTCCCGCTCAACAGCTCTGGTGAACGCCAGGCGCGCGTGCGCGCGTGGATGCGAACCGGACCGCTCTGCAGGCTCGAGCCGTTCAGCTCGAGCTCCACGCCGAGCGCCTGCGTCAGCTTGCCGGGACCCGAGCAGAGATCCCTGCCGCGCAGCCACTGCTCTGCGCCGGCGGCGCGCCGCGCGTTCATGACGGCGAGGCCCTCGCACGGCTCGAGCGCTCGGATCAGCACCGCCGCGCCGACGCCCTCGGGCTCGCACACGGCGTTGAGCATCGCGTGGATGCCGTAGGAGCGGTATACGTACGCCCGCCCCGGCTCGCCGAAGAGCGTGCGTGTCCGCTGCGTGAGCCCGACGAACGCGTGGCACGCGGGCTCGCTCTCGTGGTAGGCCTCGGTCTCGACGATCACTCCCGAGACGCCCTCGTGCTCGACCGTGCAGCCGATCAGATCGCGTGCCACCTCGAGCACCGGGCGCGCGTAGAAGTCGCGCTCAAGGACGCTCATCAAGCACCTGGCGGGCCTGCGCCGTCTGCTCGCGCACGCGCTCGCAGCGCGGTTCCTCCGGCGGAGCGCTTGGACTCGATCCACGAACCCTGCTCGAGCACCTCCCTGAACTCCGTCTCGTGCTCGGCGAGCAGCTGGCTGTGCGCGGCGAGCTCGGCCGCGGTCATCTGCGAGAGGCTCTTGCCGCCGTCGAGCGCCGCGCGCACGAGTCCCGCGACGATGCCGTGCGACTCGCGGAAGGGCACGCCCAGGCGCACGAGCAGGTCGGCCAGGTCGGTGGCCGCGACGAGCTCATCGGCTGCGGCCTCGCGCATGCGCTCGCGCGAGAAGCGCACGCCCTCGAGCATCCCGGCGGCGGCCGACAGCGTCAGCTCGAGCGTGTCGACGGCGTCGAACAGCCCCTCCTTGTCCTCCTGCAGATCCTTGTTGTAGGTGAGCGGCAGGCTGTGCATCACGCCGTGCAGCGCCGACAGCGAGGCGAGCACCCGCGGCGCCTTCGCGCGCAGCAGCTCGGCGGCGTCGGGGTTCTTCTTCTGCGGCATGATCGAGGAGCCCGAGCTCCACGCGTCGGGCAGCTCGCAGAAGCCGAACTCGGTGCTCGACCACAGCACCAGCTCGGCGCCCAGCCGCGACAGATGCGTGGAACAGGTCGCGGCCGCGCTGAGATAGTCGAGCACGAAGTCCCTGCCGGACACGGCGTCGATCGAGTTGGGCACGACCTCCGCGAACCCCAGCTCGCGCGCCACGCTGTCGCGATCGGTGTCGAAGTTCACGCCGGCGAGCGCTCCCGCACCCAGCGGCAGGCGGGAGGCCTCGCGCTCGGCGAACGCGAAGCGCCGCCGATCGCGCGCGAACATCCAGAAGTAGGCGAGCAGGTGATGGCCCAGGTACACCGGCTGCGCGCGCTGCAGGTGCGTGTAGCCGGGCATCGCCCAGTCGGCGTGCTGCTCGGCGCGCGCGAGCACGACCGCCATCAGCGCTGTGAGCCGCTGCTGCGCATCGACGGCGCTCGAGCGCACGTACATGGCCATGTCGGTTGCCACCTGGTCGTTGCGCGAGCGGGCCGTGTGCAGCCTGCCGGCGACTGGGCCTGCGACCTCGGTCAGCCGCCGCTCGATCGCCATGTGGATGTCTTCGTCCTGCGCCGCGAAGGGGAAGCGCCCCTCGCTGAGCTCGCGCTCGACGAGCTCGAGGCCCGCGAGTAGCTGCTCGCGATGCTCCTCGGCGATGATCCCGCGCTCGGCGAGCATGCGCGCGTGCGCACGCGACTGTGCGATGTCGTGAGGCCACAGGCGCCTGTCGAAGCCGACCGACGTGTTCAGTCGTCTGAAGTCCTCGTGCTGCGGCTCGTGAAAGCGGGACACGGGCGTGAGTCTACGTGCGCCTAGCGGCCGAGCAGCGCCTGCAGCTCGGCCGCGACCCGCGCGATCTGCCCCTCGCCGAGCTCGGGAAAGAACGGCAGCGCGAGCGAGCGCGCGGCGACGTCCTCGCATACCGGGAACTCGCCCTCGCGGTGGCCGAAGCGCTCGCGGTAGAAGCTCATCAGGTGGATCGCGGGCAAATAGGGCTTGCTCTGGATGCCGCGCTGGGCGAGCGAGCGCACGGTCTCGTCGCGGTCGACGCCGCGCGGCAGCTGCACGACGAACACGAACCAGCCGCGCTTCTCTCCCGCGCGATCCTCGCATGGCAGCTCGAGCCCGTGGCAGTCGGAGAGCGCCTCGCGGTAGAGCGCGGCGACGCGCTCGCGACCACGCAGCATCTCATCGAGATGCGCGAGCTGCGCGACACCGATCGCGCAGGCGAGGTCCGACAGGCGGTAGTTGAAGCCGAGCCTGTCATGGTCGAGCCAGCCCATGTCGGGAGCGCGCCCCTGGTTGCGCTCGGAGTCGACGCGCTCCTTCATCGTGCGCCCGCCGAGCGTAAGCATGCCGCCCTCGCCGGTGGTGATCTGCTTGTTGGCGTAGAAGCCGAACGCAGCGGGATGCCCGCGGGCGCCGACCGCGATGCCGTCGCCGTGGCGCGCTCCGAGCGCCTCGCAGGCGTCCTCGACGATCGCGAGGCTGCTGCGTGCGGCCAGCCGCTCGAACGCCGCCATGTCGGCGGGATAGCCGAAGATGTGCACCGGCAGCAGCGCGCGCGTGCGCTCGTTGACGGCCGCCGCGGCGGCGGCGGGGTCGAGGTTGAGCGTGACAGGGTCGATGTCGGCGAACACCGGCCGCGCTCCCTCGTACAGCGCCACGTTGGCGGAGGCGACGAACGAGAACGGGCTGGTCACGACCTCATCGCCGCGCTCCACGCCGACCGCGCGCAGCGCGAGGTGGAGCGCTGCGGTGCCGCTGCTGAGCGCGCTCGCATGCGCCGCGCCGAGGCGGGCGGCGAATCGGCGCTCGAAATCCTCGACGGCCGGCCCCAGCGACAGCTGCCCGGAGCGGAGCACGTCGATCACCGCGCGCTCCTCGGCCTCGCCGAGCGCGGGGCGCGCGAGCGGGATCGCCTCGCCCGCCGCGGGGCGCGCGAGCGGCAGCGGCTCGCTCGCCACTAGCTCCTGCCGCCGGCGCTGGGAGCGGTGCTCGCGCCCGTGTCGGGCCCGGCCGCGGGACGTCTGCCCGGCTGCATGCCGTACTCGAGCGAGTCGACGAGCGCGTCCCAGGAGGCCGCGATCACGTTCTCGGAGACGCCGATGGAGCCCCACACGTCGTGCCCGTCGGAGGCGTCGATGAGCACGCGCGTGACCGCGCCGGTGCCCTTGGCCTCGTCGAGGATGCGCACCTTGAAGTTGACGAGGTCGATGTCGCGCAGATGCGGGTGGATCTCGACGATCGCATCGCGCAGCGCCTTGTCGAGGGCGTTGACGGGCCCGTTGCCCTCGGCGGTGCGCACGTAGCGCTCGCCGCCCAGCCAGATCTTGATCGTGGCCTCGGTCTCGACCTTGCCGTCGGCGCGCTTCTCGACGAGCACGCGCCAGGACTCGAGCCGGAACAGCGGCTCGTAGTCGCCGGACTCCTTGCGCATCAGCAGCTCGAACGAGCCGTCGGCCGCCTCGAACTGAAAGCCGGAGTGCTCGAGCTCCTTGACGCGCTCGACGATGTGCTGCGCGAGCTGCTCGTCGGCTTCGATGCCGGCGGTGCGCGCCTTGTCGATGATCGACGCTCGTCCGGAGAGCTCGGAGATGAGCACGTCGCGGTCGTTGCCGACGAGGTCGGGGTCGACGTGCTCGAAGGTCTGCGAGTCGGCGCGCACACCGGCGGCGTGCAGCCCGGCCTTGTGCGCGAAGGCGTGCTTTCCGACATACGGCTGGGCGGGGTCGGGCGCGCGGTTGAGCAGCTCGTCGACGAAGTGCGCGGTCTCGGTGAGCCGCGCGAGGCGCTCGGGCGCGAGCAGCTCACAGCCCATCTTCAGCTGCAGGTCGGCGATGATCGTGATCAGGTTGGCGTTGCCGGTGCGCTCGCCGATGCCGTTGACGGTCCCCTGCACCTGCGTGGCGCCGGATTCGACCGCGACGAGCGTATTGGCCACCGCGCAGCCGGAGTCATCGTGCGTGTGGATGCCGAGCGCATGATCGCCGATCGCTTCGCGCACGACCACGAACGCGGTGCGGATCTGCGGTGGCAGCGAGCCGCCGTTGGTGTCGCACAGGACCAGGCGCTCGGCGCCCGCCTCGGCGGCCGCGCGCAGGCAGTCGAGCGAGTAGCCGGGATCGAGTGAGAAGCCGTCGAAGAAGTGCTCGGCGTCGAGCAGCACGCGCTTGCCGGCGCCGACGAGGAAGGCGACGGAGTCGGCGATCATCGCGAGGTTCTCCTCGCGCGAGACCCGCACGACCTTCTCCACGTGCAGCACCGATGCCTTGCCCACGAGCGTGCACACCGGCGCGAAGCTGTCGGCGAGAACGCGCAGACCCTCGTCGCTCGAGGCTGCGACGTCGCGGCGGCGCGTCATGCCGAAGGCGACGATCTGCGATAGCTGCAGGCTCTCGCCGGCGAGCAGCTCGAACAGCTCCTGCTCCTTGGGATTGGAGGCGGGGAAGCCGGCCTCGATGAAGTCGACGCCGAGATCGTCGAGCGCGTGCACGACGCGCAGCTTCTCCTGCGCGGTGAGCGCGAGCCCGCCGCCGCCCATGCCGTCGCGCAGCGTGGCGTCGTATAGCTGGATGTCGGCCATCGGGCTAACCCGCGGGCGTGGTGGCGCCGCTGCGGCCGGCGTCGCCGGAGGGCGTCTCGAGCGCGTTCACGGGCACCACGTCGAGCCACTCGCGGTAACGCTCGCTGCGCCCGTGGATCGCATCGTCGAACGCCGCCTGCAGCACTCGCGTGATCTCACCGGGAGCGCCCGAGCCGATCACGTGGTCGTCTATCTCGCGCACGGGCACGAGCTCGGCGGCGGTGCCGGACATGAACATCTCCTCGGCCAGGTACATCTCGGCGCGCGCGACGTTGCGCTCGACCACGGTGTAGCCGAGGTCGCGCGCGATCTGGATCAGCGAGCGCCGCGTGATGCCGTCGAGGATCGAGTTGTGCTGGCCGGGAGTGGCGATCTCGCCGTCGCGCACGATGTACACGTTCTCGCCGGTGCCCTCGCACACGTGACCGTGGTCGTCGAGCAGGATCGCCTCCTGGTAGCCGGCCTTCAGCGACTCGATCTTGGCGAGCACGCTGTTGAGGTACTGACCGGACGCCTTGGCGTGCGGGATCAGCGAGTCGGGGCTGATGCGCCGCCACGAGGAGACCTTCGCGCGAACGCCCTCGCGCTTGCCGTCCTCGCCGAGGTAGGCGCCCCACTCCCAGCAGGCGATCGTGACGTCGACGGGTGCCTCGAGCGGGTTCAGCCCCATCTGCCCGTAGCCGCGGTTGACGATCGGCCGGATGTAGCAGGAGCGCAGCCCGTTGCGCGCGACCAGCTCGAGCGTGACCCTGCGCAGCTCCTCGGCGGTGTAGGGCACGGGCATGTAGTAGAGCTCGGCGGAGCGCAGCAGCCGTTCGATGTGCTCGGCGTTGCGGAACACGGCGGGCCCGAGCTCGGTGTCGTAGCAGCGCATGCTGTCGAACACGCCGGTGCCGTAGTGCAGCCCGTGGGTGAGGACGTGGACCTTCGCGTCCTCCCAGGCGACGAAGTCTCCGTTCATCCAGATGAGGTCGGTGGGCTCCACGTTCACTAAAGCTCCTAGTCGAGGTTTTCGAGCACTGCCTTGGCAGCCTGCGCGGTTCCCGCGTCTCCGCCCAGATCGGCGGTGCGCAGGCCCGCGTCGAGCGCACGCTGCACTGCCGATTCTACAGCCGCCGCCTCGCTTGCCAAACCCAGCCCGTGCCTGAGCATGAGCGCGGCCGAGAGGAACATGGCGAGCGGGTTTGCGATGCCGCGGCCGGCGATGTCGGGGGCGGAACCGTGCACGGGCTCGAACAGGCCGGGGCCGCCCGCGCCGTCGCCGGCGCCCGTGCGATCGCCACCGGTGTCGCCGTCGCCGCCGAGCGAGGCGCTTGGCAGCATGCCGATCGAGCCGGTGAGCATGGCGGCCTCGTCGGAGAGGATGTCGCCGAACATGTTCTCGGTGAGGATCACGTCGAAGTGGCGCGGCGCGGACACGAGCTGCATGGCGGTGTTGTCGACGAGCAGGTGCTCGAGCAGCACGTTGGGAAACTCGCGCGAGTGAAGCTCTGAGACGACCTCGCGCCACAGCCGCGATGTCTCGAGCACGTTGGCCTTGTCGACGCTCGTGACCCGCGAGCGGGCGGCTTTGAAGGCGACGCGCGCGATCCGTTCGATCTCCGCGCGCGTGTAGGAGCACACGTCCGAGGCGGCGTCGGCGGTGCGTGTCTTCTCGCCGAAGTAGATCCCGCCGGTGAGCTCGCGCACGACCAGCAGGTCGGTGCCCTCGATCAGCTCGCGCCGCAGCGGCGAGGCGTCATACAGCGCGGGCAGCGGCTTGACCGGGCGCAGGTTCGCATACAGGCCGAGCCCCTTGCGCAGGCCGAGCAGCCCCTGCTCGGGACGCGGGCGCGCGGGGTCGGTGCTGTCCCAGCGCAGGCCGCCGACGGCGGCGAGCAGGACCGCGTCGGCGGCGCGGCAGGCGTCGAGCACCTCGTCGGTGAGCGCTGCGCCGTGGGCGTCGATCGATGCGCCGCCGAAGAGGTGCTCCTCGAACTCGAAGTCGCCGAGCGCGCGCAGCAGCTCCACGGTCGGAGCCATGATCTCGGGCCCGATGCCGTCGCCGGGCAGCGTGACGATGCGCGGAGCCATGCGCCCGCAACGCTATCGCCCGGCGCCTTTGAGCCACGGCGCCGGGCGGGCTTGGGTCAGATCGCGCTCAGCTCGAGAGCAGCGGGATCGGCGCGTCTGTGCGCGCGTGATGCTCGCCCGGAAGGGCGCGAATCTCGTTCCAGAAGCGGTCGCGGCCGGCCTCGACGTTGCGGTAGTAGCGGCGAGCGGCGGCGCGCTTCTGGTGGCGCAGCGTTTCGAGCGCTGCATTGTCGATGCGAAGCGTGCGCGGGCACAGCGGCCGCGGGGCTTTGACGGCGACCGGACACGCGGCGGCGATCGCGGCGCGATCGGCTGCCATCTGCGCGAGGATCGCTGCGCGCGCGCTCAGCACGGTGCTCTGCGCGCCGAGGAAGTTGCTCTCAAGCGTGGCGCAGTCGGCGAGCACGCGGGCTGCGAAGCGCTTCAGGTGCTTGCCCTCGGTGCCGGCGCTCACGCGGGCACAGAGGACCGAGGCGACTGGATATGTCTGCTGGAAGGTGCGTTCGCCGGCGAGCGGCCCGGCGAGCGCGGGGGCGCTGATGCCGAGAGTGGCGACGCTCGTGGCAACTGCGACGGAGCAGGCGACGCGTTTGCGCATCACTGATCCTCCTGTGGTCGGGGGCAACTCCTGAAACCCGTGGCGAGCTCAGTAGTTGCTCGCGATGCGCCAGAAATCGGCGGGCGCGCGAACGCGTGCGGCGACGCTTACAGCGAGGTCGTGACCGGGCCGCTGCGCTCGCGCTCGCGCTCGAATGCTGCGATCAGCTGCTCCTGTCCGAGCGTGACGCCGATGTCGTCGAGTCCGGCGAGCAGCCGTCGGCGCACCTCGTGGTCGATCGTGAACGGGATTTCGAGGTGCTCGAAGCGCACCTCCTGAGCCTCCAGGTCGATCTCCCCCTCGCCGGCTGCGGCGAGCGCGTGGCAGTCCTCCGGCGACAGGGTCACGGGCAGCAGCCCGATCTTGGTGCAGTTGGAGTAGAAGATGTCGGCGAAGCTGGGTGCGACGATGGCCTGGAATCCGTAGTCCTGAAGCCCCCACGGAGCGTGCTCGCGCGAGGAGCCGCAGCCGAAGTTCTCGCCGGCCACGAGGATCGGGTTGGCGGGCAGATCCCAGCCGGGCTCCTTGGCCCAGTCGTAGAAGAGGAACTCGCCGAAGCCCGAGCGCTCGACGCGCTTGAGGAACTGCTTGGGCATGATCTGGTCGGTGTCCACGTTGGCGCGGTCGAGGTGGCTGACCTTGCCCTGGATCGTCTTGATCGCTTGCATCGCGCCTCCTGTTAGCTCGCGGGCCGCTGGCCGCCGAATACGGCTGCTTCGGCCCATTTGAAGTACACGTCCGCCGGGTCGAAGCCGACCGCTCGCAGCCACTCGATCTGCTCCTCGGCGGTGTCGGGGCGGTCTTCTTCGCTGTCGTCGAACATGTCGCCCTCGACCTCCTCCTTGCTGCGCTCGTGCCCGTGCGCATGGTCGGCGCGCACGGCCGCGGCGAGCATCTCCTCGTCCCACAGCCCGGCGAGCACGCCGGGCTGGGTCACATAGTCCATGTTCACGAACAGCCCCTCGGGCTCGAGCAGCTCGTGCGCTTCGGCGTACAGCCCACGCTTGCGCTCGGCGGGCAGGTGGTGGATCGCAAGGCCGGAAACGACGGCGTCGTAGCGGCCGTCGGGGATCGCCGCGCGCCAGCCCGGGGCGCCGAGGTCGCCGCGCACCACCTGCCAGCGCTCGTCCCCGTCGCCGCGCCGGCGCGCCTCGGCGAGCATCGGCTCGGAGAAGTCCACCAGCACGGCCGCGGCATCCGGGCTCACGGAGCGCACCAGCGCGCTCATCGCGCCGCCGCCGCAGCCGAGGTCCAGGAAGCGCCCGATCGGCCGCGGCGCGCGCGCCAGCAACCGCCACACCATGTCCTCCATCACGCCCAACATCGGGATCAGGGCCTCGCGCCCCTCGAGATAGGAGCCCGCGAGCTCCGGGGCGCGCCAGCCGCGGGCCTCGCTCACTGCCACTCCCTGATGTCGACGAACCGGCCCTCGATGGCGGCGGCGGCGGCCATCTGGGGCGAGACGAGATGGGTGCGCCCGCCGCGGCCCTGACGTCCCTCGAAGTTACGATTGGAGGTGGACGCGCAGCGCTCGCCGGGCGCGAGGATGTCGGGGTTCATGCCGAGGCACATCGAGCAGCCGGCTACACGCCAGTCGAAGCCGGCCTCGCGGAACACCCGGTCGAGGCCCTCGGCCTCGGCCTGCGCCTTGACGTGCTGGGAGCCGGGAACGACCATCGCGGAGACGCCGCTGGCGACGCGGCGCCCAGCGACCACCTCGGCGGCTGCGCGCAGGTCGCCGATGCGCGAGTTGGTGCACGAGCCGATGAACACCCGGTCGATCGCGATCTGCTCGATCAGAGTGCCGGGCTCGAGCGCCATATAGGTGAGAGCGCGTTCTGCGGCCTCGCGGTCGGCGGGGCTGTCGAACTCCTCGGGGAAGGGCACCGCGCCGGTCACGGGGCGGACCATCCCCGGCGTGGTGCCCCAGGTGACCTGCGGCGTGATCGAGGAGGCATCGACGCTCTCCTCGCGATCGAAGAACGCGCCCTCGTCGCTTCGCAGCTCACGCCAGCTCGCGATCACGGCATCGAGCTTCTCTGCACGTGGCGCGCCGGGGCGCTGCGCCTGGCGGAACCACTCGAACGTGGTCTCGTCCGGCGCGATCATGCCGGCTCGCCCGCCGCCCTCGATGGTCATGTTGCAGACGGTCATGCGGCCCTCCATGGAGAGAGCCTCGATGGAGGGGCCGGCGTACTCGACGACGTGACCGGTCATGCCGCCGACGCCGAGTTGCCCGAGCGTGGCGAGGATCAGGTCCTTGGCGGTGACCCCGAAGCCGAGCGTGCCGTCATAGCGCACGCGCATCGAGCGCGGCCGGTGCTGGACCATCGACTGGGTGGCGAGCACGTGCTCGACCTCGCTCGTGCCGACGCCGAAAGCGAGCGCGCCGAACGCGCCGTGGGTGGAGGTGTGCGAGTCGCCGCACACGATCGTCATGCCGGGTTGGGTGACGCCGAGCTCGGGGCCGATGACGTGCACGATCCCCTGGCGCTCGGAGCCGAGCGAGTAGATGGGTATGGCGAACTCCTCGCAGTTGCGCTCGAGCGTCTGCACCTGCACGCGCGAGAGCTCGTCCTTGATGCGCGCGGCCACGGGCGTGCCGTCGGTGGGCGTGTTGTGGTCGGCGGTCGCGAGCGTGCGGTCGGGCCGGCGCACCGAGCGCCCGGCGAACCGCAGCCCGTCGAACGCCTGCGGGCTGGTGACCTCGTGCACGAGGTGCAGATCGATGTAGAGCAGGCCGGGCGCAACCTCGTGCGCCTCCCAGATCTTCTCGAACATGGTCTTGGACATGGTCATCGGTCCTCTTGATCTCTGTTTATGGGACCCCTGACGGGGTCGTGGGGGTCGCGCGGCGCGGTCATCTAGCTCCTCCTCAGCCCCGCGGAGACGACCGCGAGGAAGGCGGCGGGCTCGCTCGAATGGTTCTCGAAATGGTGCGGCACGTCGGCATCGAAGGTGACGCAGTCGCCCTCGCCGAGCGCATGCTCGCGCCCGTCGCACACGAGCACGATCGAGCCGCGCTCGACCAGCGCGGTCTCGCGGCTGCCGGGCTCGTGCATGGGCGGGTCATCGGCGGCGCCGGTGGCGCCGCCGGCGTCGAGCAGGTGGCGCGAGAGCTCGGCGCGCTGGCCGGGCTGCGCTGCCGTGATGACCTCGAAGCTGTGGCCGCGCCTGCGGTTTCCGCCGCGCCTGCGCTGAGCGGGCGTGACGATCGTGATCTCGCCGCTCTCGTCGAGGCGCAGCAGCTGTGAGAGGCGCAGCTGCAGCCCTGCGGCGATGCGCGCGGCGACGGTGAGCGTGGGGCTCGTCTCGCCGCGCTCGACCTGCGAGAGCATCGGCGCGCTCACGCCGCTGCGGGCGGCGAGGTCGCGCAGCGACAGCGCCGAGGCCTCGCGCAGCGCCTTCACGCGCGCGCCGATCACGGTCGGGTCGAGCGCGTCCACGGCGGCGTCCGCGTTCGGAGGCTCAACCACTGCTCTCATACAAACGTACGTTATCACAGACAGCAGCCGTGCTCATCCGCTCACGCCTCGACGGCAAACACGCGCCAGCGGTCGGGCACACCCTTCAGCTCCTGCTCGCCACGGTCGAGCATGCGGAAGGGCGATCCGACGCTGAGGTCGCGCACCTTCCCGCTGGCGAGCACCTCGCCCTCGCCGGCGAGCGCTGCGATGCGCGCGCCGATGTGCACGGCGATGCCGCCGACGTCCTCGCGGCCGAGCAGCTCGCACTCGCCGGTGTGCAGGCCGGCGCGCACCTGCAGGCCCATTTCACGCACGCCGTCGCGGATCGCGAGGGCGCATCCGATCGCGCGGCTGGGGCCGTCGAACAGCGCGAGCGCGCCGTCGCCGAGCGACTTCACGGTGCGCCCGCGGTGACGCTCGACCTCGGCGCGCACGATCGCGTCGTGGCTTTCGAGCAGCGCGCGCCAGCGCGCGTCGCCCAGTTGGTGCGCGCGCTCGGTGGAGCCGACGATGTCGGTGAACAGGACCGTGGCGAGCACGCGCTCGCTGCGCGCGGGAGCCCGCACGCCGGTCAGGAATGCCTCGATCTCGCCGGCGGCCTCCTCCGGGCCGGCCACCCACGGCGGTCCTGCGCCGGGAAGCTCGAGAAGCCGCGCGCCCGGCACGTGCTCGCTGACGTACAGCGAGTGGCGGCGATCGATGAACTCGTCCCCGGCACGCCGCAGCACGAGCGTCGGGCACTGCACGCTCGCGAGAACCTCGCGCACGTCGGTTTCCCCGGCGAGCGCCAGTGCCGCTGCGGCGTCGCCGGGCCCCGTGGCCAGGCGCTGATAGCGGGCCATGGCAAGTTGCTCGGCGGGGTCCGCTGAAGCGAACACCCGCCACGGGTTCGCCCCGTCTGCGCGTCCCCAGTGCTCGACCACCAGGCGCATGCTCTGCTCGCGCTCGGTGAGCGACGGCGCCCACTCGTACCCCGGACCGGCGACGAGCCGTGGCTGGGGATCCATCAGCACGAGCGCGCGGACCACCTCGGGGTGGCTGGCGGCGAACAGCAGCGCAAGCGCCGAGCCCTCGTTGAGTGAGATCAGCGCCGGACGGCGAGCTTCACTCGCCTCGAGGACCGCGCGCACGTCGTCGAGCTGCTGCTCGAGCGTGGCTGCGCCCGTGGGCCCGTCGGAGGCGCCGCAGCCTCGCCGGTCGAACGCGATCAGGCGGGAGAAGCCGGCGAGCGCGCGCAGGAAGCGGGCGAGCGTGGGCAGCTCCCACCCGAGCTCGATGTTGGAGATGAAGGTGGGCACGAACAGCAGGTCGACATCGCCGCTGCCGATCACCTGATAGGCGATGTTCGTGGCACCGCTGCGGGCATAGCGCGTCTCGTGCTGCATTCGCTCGCTCCAGCCTACGCGGCCGCGATCGCCGATCGCGTGCGTCTCATCGCCTCGCTGGGGCCTTGCGCTCAGCCCTCGGCCGTCTCGGGGAGCCCGAGCGCGTCGGTCGCCTGCGAGCGCGCGAGCGCGACCGACAGAGCGCGCACGTAGGCGCGCCCGGCAGCGTCGATGATGTCCGTGGACACGCTCTGGCCGGCGCCGGTGAAGCCGCCCAGCTCGACCACGATCGACACCTCGCCGAGCGCGTCCTGGCCCTCGGTGACCGCGCCGATCGTGAACTCCGACAGCGTCGGCGCCACTGCGCACGCGGCGTTGATCGCCTGGAAGATCGCGTCGATCGGGCCGTCGCCGGTGAACGCGCCGCTCGCGGAGGAGCCATCCGGCAGCCCGACCTTGACGCGCGCGAGCGGCGGGCGCTCCGAGGAGTCCTCGACCTCGAATGACTCGAGCGTGTAGCCGGCGACCTCCTCACGCAGCTCGTCGGTGACGAGCGCCTCGAGATCCATCGCCGTGATCTGCTTCTTGCGGTCGGCGATCTCCTTGAAGCGCTTGAAGGCCGTGTTGAGCGCGTGGCCCTGCAGCTCGAAGCCCATCTCCTGCAGCGCCTGGCTGAGCGCGTGGCGACCGGAGTGCTTGCCGAGCACGATCGAGTTGCTGCGAAGCCCCACGGTGGTTGCGTCCATGATCTCGTAGGTGGTGCGCTCCTTGAGCACCCCGTCCTGGTGGATGCCGGCCTCGTGCGCGAACGCATTGCGTCCGACGATCGCCTTGTTGGGCTGCACCTGGTAGCCCGTGAGGCGCGAGACGAGACGGCTCGTGCGAGCGATCTCGGTGGACTCGACGCCGGTCCACAGGCCGAGGCTCGGAGCGCGCGTGCGCAGTAGCATCACGATCTCCTCGAGCGAGGCGTTGCCGGCGCGCTCGCCGATCCCGTTCATCGCGCACTCCACCTGCCGGCAGCCCGCTTCCAAGCCAGCGAGCGAGTTGGCGACCGCCAGGCCGAGGTCGTCGTGGCAGTGAACCGAGACGACCACGTCGCGCAGGCCAGGAACGAGACGGTAGAGCTCGTCGAACATCGCGTGGTACTCGCTCGGCATGGTGTAGCCCACCGTGTCGGGCACGTTGATCGTGCTCGCGCCCTCGTCGAGGGCTATCTGGATGACCTCGGCCATGTACTGCACATCTGAGCGCGAGCCGTCCTCGGGCGAGAACTCGACGTCGTCGGTGTATTCGCGAGCCTGCGCGACGGCCGCGCGGACCTGGCCCTTCACGTCCTCGCGGGTCGTCTGCAGCTTGCGCTCTATGTGGATGTCGCTGGTCGCGATGAACGTATGGATGCGCGGGCGCTGGGAATGGCGCACCGCGTTCCACGCCGCCTCGATGTCCTGCTTGGCGGTCCGTGCCAGGCCGCAGATCACGGGCCCTTCGACCTCCTGCGCGATCGCCTCAACCGACTCGAAGTCGCCGGGCGAGGTGATCGGGAAGCCCGCCTCGATCACGTCCACGCCAAGCCGCGCGAGCTGGTGTGCGATCTCGAGCTTTTCCTGCCTGTTCAGGGAGATGCCCGGCGACTGCTCGCCGTCGCGCAGCGTCGTGTCGAAGATCAGCACGCGGTCTGCCGCGTTGCGGTGCTCGTGTGTGCTCATGTCGTACGTGCTCCTTTCTCTCTCTCGCGTTCTCTTCCTGGCTGTTGGTTTGCGGCTACGCGGCCGCCACGCGTTATTCCCCCCGGAGGGGGAGCAGGAGAGAAAGCAGTGAGAGCGCGAACGACGACATCGCTGAGGCTGAGATTAGCACCGGCGCGCAGCCGCAGGACGCGGCCTAGGTGTAGGACCCGAGGAGGTTGTTCAGCTCGCTGAGGCGAGCTGCGGGCGGATGGCGACCGAGTGAGCCATGTGGTCGGCGGTGGTTGTACCACTCGAGCCAGGCGGGTAGAGCTGCGGCGCGTTGGTGGCTGTTGCGGTAGATCGCACCGTAGGCCCAACCGCCGAGCATCGTGCGGATGAATCTCTCGGCCTTCCCATTGGTGCGTGGCCGGTAGGGGCGGGTGCGGATGTGCTTGATCCCGAGTGCCCGGCAGGCGAGGGCGTGCAGGGTCGAGACGTAGGCCGAGCCGTTATCGGTCATCAGGCGCTCGACTGTGATGCCGTAACCGGCGTAGAACGCGATCGCACGCTTGAGGAATGCGATCGCGGTGGTCGCTTTCTCGTCAGGGAGCACCTGCACGAACGCCAGACGAGTCGCGTCATCAACGCAGACATGGACGAACTCCCAGCCTATGACGCAACGATCGACGCCGGCGGCGTCGCGGCGCCTGGGGCTCGGGTTGCGGGTCTTGCCAGTGATCCGCTTGCCAGCGCCACCCTGGATGCGTCCCAGCTTCTTGACGTCGATGTGGATCAGCTCCCCGGGCCGCTCGCGCTCGTAGCGGTTCGCGGGCTCGAGTGGCTCCAGGCGCGAGAGCTTGCCCAACCCGATCCGCGTCAGGATCCCGGACACCGTCGATGCCGGCATTCCGAGTGCCAAGGCGATCTCCTGGCCGGTCAGGCGGAGCTTGCGCAATGCGGCAATCGTGCCGACGCGCTCCTCGCTGGTGCGCGCCGGCACCGAGCGTGGCGCCGAGGAGCGATCCAGCAGGCCAGACTCGCCCTCGGCGCCGTAGCGCGCGACCCACTTCCAACAGGTGCGGTCGCTCACGCCGGCGGCCTCGGCCGCCTCCGTGAGCGACCAGCCCTGCTCAACGACACGACGCACCATCGTCAGCCGGCCCTTCGGGCCGAGAGCGGCGTTAGCGTGCAGCTTCATCCGGTGTCCTCCTTGGACTGAGGGGCTTCGACACCACTCAGCCTCCAAGGAGGCCCGGATGAACAACGTCTTCAGGAACTACACCTAGGGGACGAGCACGACCTTGCCGACGTTGCGCCGCTCGACGATCATCGTCTGCGCGGCGCCGGCTTCCTCGAAGCTGAACGCTCCGGCCACGACCGGTTTGACGGTGCCGTCGTCGAGCATCGCCGTGAGCGGGTCGATCCACGGGGCGAGCGTGCCGCGATCCTTCCACAGCGAGAGCATGTTCAGGCCGATCACCGCCTTCGATTCGGACATCTGCTTGATCATGTTGAAGCGAGGCATCTGCAGCGCTCCGCGCGCGGCATGCAGGAGGTTGCGCCGCTCACCGGAGACCAGCGTCGAGGCTCCGAACGCGACCAGGCGCCCGCCTGGCCGCAGCATCCGGTAGCTGCGCCGGAAGCTCGCGCCGCCGATCGCGTCGAGGATCACGTCGAACGGCGGCAGGCCACGCTCCCAGCCGGGTTTCGTGTAGTCGATCGCGTGGTCGACACCGAGCGCGCTGATCTGCTGATGCTTGCCGGGAGACGCGGTGCCGTAGACCTCGGCGGGCACGCGCTTTGCGATCTGCGTGGCGGCGATGCCAACCCCGCCGCCGGCGGAGTGCACGAGCACGCGCTCCCCCGGCTGCAGGTTGCCGTAGCCGATCAGCGCGGCCCACGCGGTGCCGTAGTTGACAGGGATGGCCGCGCCCTGCTCGAAGCTCAACCCCTCGGTCAGCGCGACCACGTCCTCGGCGGGCACCACGACCTGGGAGGCATACCCGCCGAACAGCGTCCCGGCGAGCACACGCTGCCCGTCGCGCAGGCCGCTCACCCCCTCCCCCACCTCGAGCACGGTGCCGGCGACCTCATAGCCGATCACACAGGGCGGCTTGGGCGCGTCGGGGTAGAGCCCCATGCGCGCCATCACATCCGCGAAGTTGATCCCTGCGGCCGCGACCCCGATGCGCACCTTGCCGGCAGCCAGCGTCGGGTCCGGACGCTCACGCACCTGCAGCACCTCGGGTCCGCCGTGCTTGGTGATCAGCACCTCGCGCATCGCTGCGCGCGAGCCTATCCGATCAGATCCACCGACCAGCCGTCCTCGAAGTCATCCGCGGCGAGGATCTCCTCGAGCACCCCGCGCTGCACGGGGGCGTCGGTCGTGACGACCATCGCCGCGAGACGCTGGGCGCGCTCCTGGCCAGCTCCGTCGGCGTCGTGCCCGACGGCTGCGGAGGAGATGTTGATCCCGTGGCGGCCGAAGATCGTTCCGACGCGCCCGATCATGCCCGGCAGGTCCTCGTAGCGGAACACGGTCACGTAGCGCTCGAGCTCGATCGTGAGGCGCCTGCCCTGCACCTCTACGAGGTGTGGCACCTGGCCGGGGCCCATGCCGGTGCCGGCGACCGCCACGCGCTCGTCTCCGGCGACGACCGTGACGCGGATCAGCTCGTTGAAGTCCTGCGCGGCGGACACCGCCTTCTCCTCGACCACGATGCCGCGCTGATGGGCCATGGTGGGCGCGTTGACGAAGTTGACCTGCTCCTCGGTGCGCCCCCGCAGGGCCCCCACGAGCACCGCGAGGCCGAGCAGGCGCGTGTCGAAGTCGGCGATCTTGCCGAAGAACGCAGCCTCTATGCGCTCGATCGAGCTGCCCTCGGCGAGCGCCACGGCGAGCTGCCCGAGCTTGGTTGCGAGCGGCAGGAACGGCCCCAGGATCTCCATGTCCTCGGCGCCGACCGCCGGAATGTTGACCGCGGTGGAGACGACCCCGCCCGTGAGCGCGGCCACGACCTGCTCTGCGCTCTGATAGCCCGCGCGGTCGGTCGCCTCCGCGGTCGAGGCGCCGAGGTGAGGCGTGGCGAGCACGTTCGCGTAGCCGAACAGCTCATTCTCGGTGTCGGGCTCCTTCGGGAACACGTCGAGGGCTGCGCCGGCGACCTTGCCGGAGTCGAGCGCGTCTTTGAGCGCCGCTTCGTCGATCAGCCCTCCACGTGCGACGTTGAGCACGCGCACGCCGTCGCGCATCTTGGCGAACGCGGCCGCGTCGAGGAAGCCTTCGGTCTCGGCGGTCTTGGGCAGGTGCACGGTGATGAAGTCGGCGTGCGCGTAGATGTCCTCGGGCGAGTCCGCCTTCTCGACCCCGAGCTCGCGATAGCGCTCGGCGCTCACGAACGGGTCGAAGGCGAGCACGCGCATCGAGAAGGCACGGGCGCGCGCCGCGACGAGCTGGCCGATGCGCCCGAAGCCGAGGATGCCGAGCGTCTTCTCGTACAGCTCCACGCCCGAGAACTTCGAGCGCTCCCACTTGCCGGCGATCGAGCGACGCGTTGGCCTGGGGGATGTTGCGAGCGAGCGCCAGCAGCAGCGCCATCGTGTGCTCGGCTGCCGTGACGACGTTGGATTCGGCGCGTTCGCGACGACGATCCCGCGCTCGGTCGCGGCGCTCGACGTCGACGTTGTCGACGCCGACGCCGGCGCGTCCGATCACCCGCAGGCGCGTCGCCCGCGAGATCAGCTCGGGCGTCATCTTGGTGGCCGAGCGGATCACGATCCCGTCGTAGGAGCCGATGCGCTCGGCGAACTGCTTGTCGCTCCAGTCCACCCCGATCTCGACGTCGAAGTGCTCGCGCAGGAGCGCGACCCCCGAGTCGCCGATCTTCTCCTTGACGAGCACCTTCGCACGGCCGTCGGAGCCCTGCTGGTCGCCGCTGAGCTGCTCGGTCGCCGCGCTCATGCCGCGCTCCTCTCGAGTACCCAGTCGATGCACGCCGTGAGCGCCTGGACGTCGGACGTCTCGATCGCGGGAAACATTCCGACCCGCAACTGGTTGCGCCCCAGCTTGCGGTAGGGCTCCACGTCGAGGATTCCGTTGGCCCGCAGCGTGGCGGCGAGCTGCGCCGCATCGACCTCCGAGGAGAAGTCGATCGTGCCGACGACGAGCGAGCGCTTCGCCGGATCGGAGACGAACGGCTGCGCCGCCGCATGCGCCTCGGCCCATCCGTACAGATGTCGCGCAGAGGCGCTCGAGCGCTCGACGCACCAGTCGAGGCCTCCGCCGGCGAGCATCCAGCGGATCTGCTCGCGCAGCAGAAACAGCGTGGCCAGCGCCGGCGTGTTGTAGGTCTGGTCTTTGCGCGAGTTCTCAAGGGCGGTGCTGAGCGAGAGGAACTCCGGGATCCAGCGTGCGGACTCGGCGAGCTCGGCGATGCGCTGCTGCGCGGCGGGGCTCAGCATCGCGATCCAGATGCCGCCGTCGGAGCCGAAGCACTTCTGTGGGGCGAAGTAGTAGGCATCGACGAGAGCGAGGTCGACCGGCAGCCCGCCGGCGCCCGACGTCGCGTCGATCGCGACCAGCGCCTCGCCCGCGCCGTACGGCCGCAGCACCGGCGTCATGACGCCGGTCGAGGTCTCGTTGTGAGCCCACGCCAGCAGGTCCGCGTCGCCCTGCTGAGCGACCGCGCCCGCCGACGCCGGTTCGGGCGCGTCGCCGGGGTCGGCGGCGAGAATCAGCGGCTCGGCCAGGAACGGCGCACCCCTGGTGACGGTCGCGAACTTCTGCGAGAACTCGCCGAAGCTGAGATGCAGCGCGCGCTCGCGCACCAACCCGAAGGCGGCGGCATCCCAGAACGCCGTCGTGCCGCCGTTGCCGAGCGCGACCTCGTAGCCATCTGGCGCGGAGAACAGCTGCGCGAGTCCCTCGCGCAGCTCGCCGACGAGCGAGCGCACGGGCTTCTGGCGGTGCGAGGTGCCCATCAGCGAGGCACCGTCGGTGGCGAGGCGTTGCAGGGCCTCGTTGCGCACCTTCGAGGGGCCGCAGCCGAAGCGTCCATCGGCGGGCTTCAGCTGCTCGGGTATGACCAGATGCGTCTCTGCTGCGGCTTGGCTCGGCGTCATTTCGGGCTCCTCGCTGGTTTCGACCTCGCGGGATATGTGATGTCGGAGGTGCCCAGGCGCGCGGCGGTGCTCTCGCTCGCTTCCCGGTGGTGAGCTCCACCCGAGCGCCAGTCGCGACGAGAGCCCGAGTGTAGCGAACGCATGGCCGGGCTTGACCGGGGCTCGCTGCGCCCTCCCCGCGCGCGGCGTGTCCCGGATCACCTTCCCGGCCGCAGCACGCGCGTGTCGTCGGGCAGCCGCCGTGTCAGGCGCGCCGCGTCGAGGTGCTCGAGCAGCGCCTGCGCGTAGCGACGGGAGATGCCGAGCTCGTCGCGCAGGCGCGCGAGCGTGAGCGAACCCTCCGAGCCGACGATCGAGCGCACGCGCTCGGCGACCTCGGCGACGGTGTCGGCGTGCGCGTACATCGAGCGGCCGACGCGCACGGCTATGCCGGCGGCGCGCAGCTCGGGCACCGCGCGCGCCGCATCGCCGAGCTCGGCCTCGCTCGGCGCCCGCGCGCCGGCCTCGCGCAGCAGCTGCTCGAGCGCGAGCGCCTCGGGGCTCAGGCGGGCGCCGCAGGCGCCGGGGCGGCCGCCTCGGATGCGCGCGGCGGCGTGCTTTCGGGCGGGGATCCTCGGGCGGGGACGGTTCTCCGCGGCGGATGCGTTCGAGCCGTTCGAGAAGAGCGCCCGAGGGCCGTGCCGGCGGGCGTGGGGGTCGAGCACGAGCCCGCCGCCGAGCGTGTCGGGCGCGCTGATGCTGCGCACCACCAGCCGGTCGCCGGCGGCGGCGAGCAGCGGGCGCTCGAGTGCGCAGCTGCCACAGCTCGCGCCCGAGTCGCACGAGCTTCGCGGAGCTCTCGCGGGTGCCGTGGTGGACCTGCACGCGCGCGTGGTCGGAGACGGGGCCGTGCAGCTCGAGCGCGGCAGTCGAGCATGTGGCTCGCATGCAGCGTGACGGCGCGGCGAGGCGAGCACGTCGCCGCGGCGCACGTGCTCGCGCGAGGCGCCGGTGATGTTGACCGCGACCCGCTGGCCGGCGGCGGCCCGCTCACGCGGCTCGTCGTGGACCTGCACCCCGCGAACGCGAACGACGCGCCCGCCGGGCAGCAGCTGAAGGCGCTCGCCGGCGCTCGACGTGGCCCGACCACAACGTCCCGGTGATGACGGTGCCGGCGCCGCGGATCGCTGAACACGCGGTCGATGTGCAGCACGCACTCGCCGCCGGCGTCCGCCCGGCTGCGAACACCCGCGGCCACCCGCGTCGAGCGCCCGCGCGAGCTCCTCGAGCCCCGCGCCGCTGCGCGCCGAGCAGGCGAGCGCGCGGCGCTTCGGGCAGCGAGCTCGCCGCGCCGCGCGCAGCGCGCGGCTCGGGATCGGCGAGGTCGGCCTTCGTCACGGCCACCACTCCGGCGCGCACCTGCAGGGCGCGCAGCACGCGCAGCGTGCTCGATCGTCTGCGGCATCACACCGTCGTCGGCGGCGATCACGAGCAGGAACATGTCGATGCCGGTGGCTCCGGAGACCATCATGCGCACGAGCCGCTCGTGCCCGGGCACGTCGATCAGCGACAGCGTGCGCCCGCTCGGGCAGGCGCAGCGGCGCGTAGCCGAGCGCGATCGTCATGCCCGCGCTCGCGCTCCTCGCGCAGGCGGTCGGTGCGTGCGCCCGCGTGAGCGCGCCGACGAGCGCGCTCTTGCCATGGTCGACGTGCCCGGCGGTGCCGACCGTGAGGGGCTGCTCGTCGGTGAGGGTCTCGCTCGCTCACCCGCGCACGGCGCGTACGGCGCGCGCGACCTCGCCGGCCTCGGCGTCGGTGAGCGTGCGCGGGTCGAGCAGGAGCCGCCCCTCGTGGATGCGCCCGACGACCGCCGGCTCGCCGGCGCGCAGCGCGCGCCGCGAGCTCCTCGACGCTCGCCCGCGCCGGCGTCGAGCGCCACCGCGGGCCCGTGCAGCTCGAGCAGCGGCAGCGCGCCGCCGCCGACCCGCGAGATGCCCGGCACGACGCTTCCCGCCGGTGCCCCTGGCGAGCGCCTGCGCGCGCCGCGCGAGCTCCTGCTCGCTGCTGGTCGAGCATCGCGAGCACCGGGATCTCGCGACGGGCGAGCTCGGGATCGCGGTACAGCGCGAGCGTAGCCGCGAGCGCCGCCAGCGAGAGCTTGTCGATGCGCAGCGCGCGCGCGAGCGGATGGCGCGCGGCGGCGTCGACGGCCGTCGCGCGGTGCCGAGCATGATCCCGGCCTGCGGGCCGCCGAGCAGCTTGTCGCCGGAGAAGCACACGAGCGCGGCCCCCGCGCGCAGCGAGCGCCGCACCGGCGGCTCGTCGCAGAGCAGCTCGATCTCCTCGGCGAGCACGCCCGAGCCGACGTCGTCGATCACCGGCACGCCGGAGCTCGCACAGCTCCTCGATCTCGACCTCGCTCGACGAACCCGAGCGTGCGGAAGTTCGACGGGTGCGCGCGCAGCAGCGCGCCGGTGTCGGGCCCGATCGCGCGCTCGTAGTCGCGAGCGGCGGGTGCGGTTGGTCGTGCCCACCTCGACCAGGCGCGCGCCGGCCTGCGCGACCACCTCGGGGATGCGGAAGGAGCCGCCGATCTCGATCAGCTGCCCGCGCGAGACGACCAGCTCGCGCCCGTCGCCGGCGAGCGCGGCGGCGGCGAGCAGCACCGCGCCGGCGCAGTTGTTGACCACCAGCGCGGCCTGCGCGCCGGTGAGCTCGCGCAGCAAGCCGACTCGACGTGGTCGCGGCGCGAGCCGCGCTCGCCGCCCGCGAGGTCGAACTCGAGGTTGCTGTAGCCCTCGCCGGCGGCCGCGCACCGCGGCGCGTGCGGCGCGCGCCAGCGGAGCGCGCCCGAGGTTCGTGTGCACGATCACGCCGGTGGCGTTGAGCACGCGCCGCAGCGAAGGGCGCAGGCGCTCGCGCGCACCGCGCGAGCAGGTCCCGGCCTCGGTGCTCGCCTCCCGGCGCTCGCCCGCGAGCAGCTCGCGCGCGGCGCTCCTCGAGCTCCGCGCGCGCCACCGAGGTTGCGAGCCTGTCCACCGAGGGGAGCTCGCGCAGCCGCCGGCTCCTCTCCTCGCCGGCGCGATCCTTGCGTGCGGTCACGAAGCTCGGGCTCCCGCCGCCCGGGTGCGGTGTCCGTGCGCGCACGAGTACGGAGCGGCGAAGGAGTCGAACCTTCCCACCGTGGGGCTGCCACGGCTCGCCGGCTTTGAAGGCCGGCTGGGGCACCGGCCCCGGCCGCTCCTCGAGCGCATGCGACTATATGACCGTGATCTCACCGGGCACGCCCTCGCGCAGCCGTCCGACCCGCCAGCCCGGCACCTCTGCCGCGCGCTCCTCGGCGAGCGCGACGAGCAGGCCGCCGGAGGTCGTCGCGTCGCAGGCGAGCCAGCGGCGCCACGGCGCCACCGCATCGTCGAAGGACGCGAAGCCCTCGGCGTAGTCGAGGTTGCGGCGGGTCCCGCCGGAGACGCCCCTGCCCGCCCTCCAGCAGCGCCGCGACGCCGTCGATGCGCCGGCATCGCGCTCGGCGCGAAGCTCGGCGGCGAGCCCGCTCTGCAGGGCGAGCGAATGAAGGTGGCCGAGCAGGCCGAAGCCGGTGACGTCGGTCGCCGCGTGCGCCTGCGCGGCGAGCGCGGCCGCGCTCGCCGCGCGTTGAGCTGGCCATCAGCTCCGACGGCCGCTGGCAAGTGCGCGGCGTCCGCCGGCGCCGCGCTTGCGCGCCGTGGCGATCGCGCCGGCGCCGAGCGGCTTGGTCAGCACCAGCGCGTCGCCCGGCCGGCCGCCGGCGTTGGTGAGCAGCTGCGCGGGATCGACGGTGCCGGTCACGGCGAGCCCGTACTTGGGCTCGGCGTCGTCGATCGAGTGACCGCCGACGATCGCGCAGCCGGCCGCGGCGGCGACGTCGAGACCGCCCGCGAGCACCGCACGCAACACGTCCGCTCCGAGACGCTCGAGCGGAAAGGCGACGAGGTTCAGCGCACACAGCGGCGTGCCGCCCATCGCATACACGTCGGAGAGCGCGTTGGCCGCGGCGATCCGTCCGAAGTCGTACGGGTCATCGACGATCGGCGTGAAGAAGTCGACGGTCTGAACGAGCGCGAGATCACTGCGCACCTGGATCACCGCTGCGTCGTCGGCGGTCGCGGAGCCGACCAGGACTCGGTCGATCCTCCACCGCCGGCAGCTCGCGCAGGAGCGCCAGCAGCTCGCCGGGCCCCAGCTTGCAACCGCAGCCGGCTCCGTGCGAGAGGGAGGTCAACGCGACGCCCGCCACGAGCAGACACCCTAGCGTCGCGCGTGCGCGCGGCGAGAGCGCGTCAGGGGCTGTAGAGCAGCTCGCGCTGGAGCGCGGTCGCGTTCCATCCCCTGGGCAGCCGCGCCGCGGACACGCCGGCGGGCTGCTCTGGCGAGTGCAGGCAGAACTCGGGCGCGGGTCCCAGCACGAGCTGGCGGCGCCACAGGGCCGAGCGCCGCGGATCCATCCCGTCGGCGAGCAGCTCCGCGAGCAGCGGCCTGGGCGACCCGGGCGCCACTGCCACCCACACGGCGGTGGTGATCGAGCCGAGCAGGCTGGCCGCGGGCTCGCCCTCGAGCAGCCCGTACAGCCCGCCGCAGCCGGCGCCGAAGCGACGAGCGACCGCGTCGTGTGCGCTGCGGTGACCCCTGGCCACGGCAGCCTCGCCGAGCACGCCCAGCGCGGCATAGTCCTCGAGCAGGTACCAGTCCTCGTACGCGCCGGGCCCGGCGCCGAGCCAGGGAGCCTCGCTCAGGCGGAACGTCGCTGAGCCGCGCAGCCCGACCGGCGGTTTGCGCGCAAGCGAGCGATGGAATGCGATCTCGGCCTCCTCGTAGGCGCCGAGCGCGTCGCCATCGAGGGGGCGGTGCCAGAACAGGTAGGCGAGCATCGCGCCGCCTAGAACGACGGCTTGATCCAGTCCATGTGCGAGCGCAGCTCGCCGCCCACGCGCTCGATCTGCGTGCCGCTCTGCTCAGCGCGCATGCGCTTGAAGTTCTCCTGCCCGGCGCGGTTCTCGGCGATCCACTCGCGGGCGAAGTCGCCCGACTGGATTTCTTTGAGGATCTGACGCATGTGCTCACGAGTTTCCTCGGTGATCACGCGTTTTCCGCGCGTGTAGTCGCCGTACTCGGCGGTGTTGGAGATCGAGTAGCGCATCCCGGCGAGCCCCTTCTCGTACATCAGGTCTGCGATCAGCTTCAGCTCGTGCAGGCACTCGAAGTAGGCCATCTCGGGGTCATAGCCGGCCTGCACAAGCGTCTCGAAGCCGGCCTGCACGAGCTCCGAGGCGCCGCCGCAGAGGACGGCCTGCTCGCCGAACAGGTCTGTCTCGGTCTCGTCCTTGAAGGTCGTCTCGATCACCCCGCCGCGCGTACAGCCGATGCCCTTGGCGTAGGCCAGCGCGAGCGCGCGTGCGTTGCCGCTGGCGTCCTGCTCGACGGCGATCAGCCCGGGTACGCCGGAGCCTTCGGTGAACTGACGGCGCACGAGGTGGCCGGGGCCCTTCGGTGCGACCATGCCGACGTCGACGCCAGGCGGCGGCTCGATCTCCCGGTAGTGGATCGAGAAGCCGTGGCCGAACAGAATCATGTTGCCCTCGGCGATCCCGTCGCGGATCTCCTGCTCCCAGACGTCGTGGTGGCGCTCGTCGGGCAGCAAAATCATCACGAGGTCGCCGCGGCTGGCGGCGTCGACGACGGAGACCACCTCGAGGCCCTGCTCCTTGGCCTTGGCGACCGAGGCCGAGTCGGGGCGGAGCCCGACCACGACTTTCACTCCCGAGTCCTTCAGGTTCAGCGCGTGGGCATGCCCCTGCGAGCCGTAGCCGATGATCGCAACGGTCTTGCCGTCGAGGAGAGTGAGGTCTGCGTCGTCGTCGTAGATCACGGGCCGCAGGCTATCCAACCTCGCGGCTCACGCGCTGGCCGAGGCGAGCAGCGTGCGGCCGGGCACCGCGAGCGCCCCGTCCGCGCTCGCGTAGCGCGAGAAGCGCAGCGCGATCGCCTGCTTGATCTCCTGCACCTCTGCGGCGGGGCGCGCGAGGACCGTGTCGTGGAACACGCGCGAGAGGTCGAGCGTGACCTCCCACAGCTCCTCGAAGCTCGCGTGGCGGCGCTCGAGATCCAGCGCCTCCACGCGGATCTCTGTGAATCCCGCCTGCTCGAGCAGCTCGGCGACGGTCTCGGTGCTTCCGAGCGCGAACGGTCCCGGCCGCTCGCGAGCCTGCGCCGGCGGGGGTCCGAGTCCCCGCTCGTTCAGCTCGAGCGCCGGCTCGAGCGCCCACGGGTTTCGCTCGATCGCGTCCCACACCGCCAGCGCGAGGCGTCCACCCGGGCGCAGCACGCGGCGCGTCTCGCCGAGCGCGGCGGCCGGATCTGCCATCAGCATGTAGCCCCAGCGACACAGCACCGCGTCGACGCTCGCCACGGGAAGGTCGATCCATTCGGCGTTCAGCACGTGGAACTCGATGTTGCTGAGACTCACTTCGGCGGCTCGCGCGCGGGCGCCGGCGAGCATCGCCTCGGCCTGGTCGGAGATGATCGCCCCGCCGCTGGGAGCGACGAGCTCTGCTGCGAGCATTCCCGTCTCGCCCAGACCGGCCGCCAGCTCGAGCACGCGCTGCCCCGGTTCGAGCATGAGCTCGTCGAGCATCCATCTGGACACGGGCGCCCCCAGTTCGCGCAGCAGCGCCTGGTGGCGCTCCCAGCCGGCGGCGGCCTCTTCCCAGCCCTCCAGGCTGGCCTGCCGATGAGCGCTCGGGTCAAAGCTCATCGCAGCTCCCTGCGCAGCAGCTTCCCCGAGGCGGTGCGCGGCAGCGGCTCTGAGCGCAGCAGCACCCGCTTTGGCACCTTGTATGGCGCGAGCATCCGCGCGCAGTGCGCCCGCAGCTCCTCGGCGTCAAGCGCGCTGCCGGGAACGGCGACGACGACGGCGGTCACGGCCTCCCCCCACTCCTCATCCGCGGCTCCCAGCACGGCCGCCTCGCGCACGAGCGCATGCGCTTCGAGGGCCGCCTCGACCTCGGCGGGCGCGACGTTCTCGCCGCCGCTCACGATCGTGTCGGCCTTGCGCCCGCTGACGAGCAGTTTGCCCGCGTCGTCCAAGGCGCCGAGGTCCCCGGTGTGAAGCCAGCCGTCGTGCGAGCATGCGGCGGCGGCGACGGTCGGCCCGCGCACCAGGATCTCGCCGTCCGGAGCGATGCGCACACGGCTGCAGAACAGCGGCGGGCCCGCGCTTGAATCGAGCGTGCCGATCTGCGCCACGGGCGTGGTCGAGACCTGCGAGGCGGCCTCGGTCAGCCCGTACGTGAGGCTCACGGGTACACGCGCTTCGCGTGCCCGCGCCAGCAGCGCCTGCGGCACGGGCCCGCCGCCTGTGAGGGCACAGCGAAGCCGCGGCGGCGCCTCGAGTCCGTCCTCGAGCAGGCGGGAGAGGGTCGTCGCGACGAGGCTGGCGAGTGTGATCCGCTCGTTGCGCAGCGCGGCGAGGGCGCGCTCGCGCTCGAAGCGCTCGTGCAGCACCGCGCACGTTCCGTAGATCGCCGAGCGCAGCAGGATCGAGATGCCGCCGACATGCGACACGGGCAGCGCGCACAGCCAGCGCTCGTCCTCGTCGACGCCGAGCGCGACCGCGGAGCCGAGCGCGCTCCACAGGATGTTGCCGTAGCTCAGCTCCACGGCTCGCGGCGCACGGCTCGTGCCCGAGGTGTGGATGACGACCGCGACCGCGTCGGGGTCGTGCGTGCCCGGGTGCGCTTGCGCCGGCCCCAGCCGAGGCGCCTCGAGCGCGCATCGCTCGAGGCTCTCGAGCGGCCCCTGCAGCGTGATCGCGGCGCCGGCCTCGACCGCGCCCCGCTCGGCGCCGCCGAGGCGCATGTCGACCGGGACCGCGACCGCACCGAGAAGCAGGCACGAGTGAAGCGCGTGCGCGAACGCGAGGCCGGGCGGCAGCGCGATCGCCACGCGCGTGCCGGAGAAGGCGCCGCGGCCGGCGAGCTCCTGCGCCCCGGCTTGAGCAGCCGCGTACAGCTGCGCGTAGGAAACGCTCGCCCCCTCGGTCTGCAGCGCCGTGCGATCGGGCCTCCGCGCGGCGGCGCGCGCGAGCCATCCCTCGAGCACCATGGCGCACAGGCTAGCCTTCGCGCAATGATGACCGCCTGGACACCGGCCGCGAAGCAGGGCGAGGACGGCTTCAGCGACATCCGCTACGAGAAGTCCTCGGCGCCGGTCAGCGGAATCGCGAAGATCACGATCGCCCGGCCCGAGGTGCGCAACGCGTTTCGGCCGCGCACGATCATCGAGCTCTCGCGTGCGTTCGAGCACGCGCGCGAGGACCCCGAGGTCGGCGTGATCGTGCTCACCGGCGAAGGGCACGAGGCGTTCTGCGCGGGAGGCGACCAGCGTGTGCGGGGCGACTCCGGCTACCTCGACGAGCACGGCGGTCAGCTCGCGTCGGTGGGCCGCTTCCACGTCACCGACCTGCACGTTCAGATGCGCAGGCTGCCAAAGCCTGTTGTGGCGATGGTCGCCGGCTACGCGATCGGCGGCGGGCATGTCCTGCATCTCGTGTGCGACCTGACGATCGCCGCCGATAACGCCCGCTTCGGGCAGGTCGGGCCGCGCGTGGGCTCCTTCGACGGAGGTTTCGGCGCGAGCGTGCTGGCAAGCCTGGTCGGGCCCAAGAAGGCGAAGGAGATCTGGTTCCTGTGCCGCCAGTACTCCGCCGAGGAGGCGCTGCGCATGGGGCTCGTGAACACGGTCGTGCCACTCGAGGAGCTCGAGCAGGAGACGGTGGCGTGGTGCCGCGAGATGCTTGCTCTCTCGCCGTTCGCGCTGCGCTTGTTGAAGGCGAGCTTCAACGCGTCCGAGGATGGCTTCAGCGGCATTCAGCAGCTCGCGCACGACACAAACCTGCTGTTCTACGGCAGCGAGGAGGCGCAGGAGGGACGCGACGCGTTCCGCGAGAAGCGCACACCGGACTTCTCGCGCTTTCCCCGGCGTGCCTAGTGTGAGCGCGGTTCGCATCTGGTTGATGGCCGCTCGCGTGCGGACGCTGCCGGCGGCGGTCGCGCCGGTGCTCGTGGGCTCCTCGCTCGCGCTGGGCGACGGGCATTTCCACCCGCTCGCGTTCGTCGCGGCGCTGCTCGGCGCAGTGTTCATCCAGGTCGGCACGAACCTCTCAAACGACTACTCCGACGCGCGCCGCGGCGCGGACACCGAGGACCGGCTGGGGCCGGTGCGCGTGACCGCCGGCGGCCTGGTCCCGCCAAGCCAGGTGCTGCTGGCCACATACGTCACGTTCGGCCTGGCGGTGGCCTGCGGCGCCTATCTCGTGGCCGTCGCGGGTCCCGAGCTGCTGGCGGTCGGCGCCGCCTCGATCCTCGCCGGCGTGCTCTACACGGGCGGCCCGCGCCCGTACGGCTACGAGGGGCTCGGCGAGCTGTTCGTGTTCCTGTTCTTCGGCGTCGTCGCCGTCGTGGGCTCCTATTTCGTGCAGGTGCAGCAGCTGCCGTGGCAGGCGTTCGTGTGCGCGGTGCCCGTGGGCCTGCTCGCCAGCGCGATCCTCGTGGTCAACAACGTGCGCGATCTCGACACCGACCGGCGCGCCGGCAAGCGCACGCTGGCGGTGCGCCTCGGCCGCGCGCGTACGCGCTCGCTGTACGCGGCGATGCTCCTCGGGGCCTTCATCGTCGCGCCGCTTCCGTGGGCGTTCGGATCGATGGGGCCATGGCTGCTCCTGCCGTGGGCCGTGATCCCACTGGCGCTGCGGCTCGTGCGCGTGGTGCGCACGCACAGCGACGGGCCGGCGCTGAACACGGCGCTCGCGCGCACCGGAGCGCTGCAGCTGCTGTTCTGTTTGCTCTACTCGGCCGGCATCCTCGCGAGCGGCGGCGTCCACTCGTGAGGCTCGAGGTGCGCCCGCGCACGCTCACTCTGGCCTCGCCCCTGCACGCCGCCTATGGCTCGGTGCGCGAGCGCGAGCTGCTGATCGTCGCGCTGAGCGACGAGGACGGGTTGGTCGGCTACGGCGAAGCGGCCCCGCTCGAGTCCTACGGGGGACCATCGCTGGAGCGGGTGCTCGGCGCGCTCGAACGCTATGAGACGGCGCTCGCCGGGCACACGGGCACGGGCGCGTCCGCGCTCGAGACATGCCGCACGGCCGATGAGCTTCCCGAGGCGCTCGCCGCGATCGACCTCGCGCTGTGGGACCGAGCGGGCAGGCGCGCGGGCAAGCCGGTCGCGCAGCTGCTCACCGATCGACCGGCGCTGGAGGTGCAGGTCAACGCGACGCTGACAGCGCTCGACAGGGCCGGAGCGTGCGAGCAGGCGGCGCTCGCGGCGCAGGAGGGCTTCGACTGCTTGAAGCTGAAGGTCGGGGTGGGCGACGACGCCGGACGGGTTGCTGCGGTTCGCGCCGCGGTCGGCCCCGAGGTGGCGCTTCGCCTCGACGCGAACGGCGCCTGGAGCGTCGATCAGGCGGTCCGCGCGATCGAGGCGCTCTCCTCCGCCGGCCTCGAGCTGGTGGAGGAGCCGGTGCATGGGCTGCGTGAGGTGCGTGAGGTGCGCGAGCGCGTGCCTGTGCGCGTTTCGATCGACGAGACCGCGGCGCAGCCCGGGGCGCTCGCCGGCGGCGCGGCCGATGCGGTCTGCCTGAAGCTCTCGCGCTGCGGTGGGATCGCGGCGCTGCTCGCGGCTGCTGCGCTGGTGAGGACGACTGGCGCCGACGTGTACCTCTCCTCGACGCTCGACGGTCCGATCGGCATAGCCGCTGCGGTGCACGCGGCGGCGGCGCTCGCCGCGCGCGGCCCGCTGCCGGCGTGCGGCCTGGCGACGCTTGCGATGTTCGAGGACCTCGACAGCGACCTCGCCCCGCGCGAGGGCAGGATCGCCGTGCCGGCCGCGCCGGGCCTGGGCGCCGGGCCGTTCTAAGGCTGCGGCTCTCGTGCTTCGAGCACCGCGGCGAGCGCCGCGGGGTTCTCGAGCGGCAGCCTGTGGCCGCCGGCGAGGACGACGAGCTCACCGCGCGCCAGCGCATCGGCCATGCGCCTGCCGAGCGCGAGGAACTTCTCGTCGCGATCGCCGACGAGCACCACGGTGGGCATGGCTAGCGAGCCGAGCCTCGTCCACAATGGCTCCATCTGCCCTGTGCCGATGCCGCGCAGCGCGCGCGCGAGCGCCCGCGGGCTGTTGCGTCGCTGATCCTCGCGGGCTCGCTCGCCGACCTCGGGAGGATCGGAGGCGAACAGCGGCTGGGTGCGCCAGCGCTCGATGAAGCGTTCGTACGGCTCGCTCTCGAGCTCGCTCGCGAGCCGCTCGTCGCAGGCGCGCCGCGCCTCGCGCTCGCGGTCGTCCTCGATGCCGGCGCTCGTGGAGACCAGCACGAGGCGGCTGATCCGCTCGGGGGCGTGCAATGCAACGTGCAGGGCGACGCGCCCGCCCAGCGAGTAGCCGCACAGCTCGAATCGGGCGGGCGCCCGTGCGAGCACGTGCTGCACACAGACGGCGAAGTCGATCGGCGCGGCGGCGGCCTGCTCGCCGTGCCCCGGAAGGTCGAGCGCCAGGGGGATGTAGCGTTCATGGTCAAGCCTCCGCGCGAGCGGATCCCACGCACGGCGTGTGCCGGCGAAGCCGTGCAGCAGGACGATCGTCTCCGGCACCGCGCAATCCTATGAGTCAAGCCGCCGACCCGACCGACACCTATCTCCTGCTGGGGGCGTTCGTCGATGAGCTGACGCGCTGCGGCATGCGCGCGGCGTGCACATCGCCGGGCTCGCGCTGCGCGCCGCTCGTGCTGTCGCTTGCGCGCGAGGAGCGCCTGCGCTGCTTCTCGCACGTGGACGAGCGCTGCGCGGGCTTCTTCGCGCTGGGGCTCGCGAAGGCGTCGGGGCTGCCGGTGGCGGTTGCGTGCACCTCGGGAACCGCCGCCGCGGAGCTGCTTCCGGCGGCGATCGAGGCGCGCGAAGCGCGCGTGCCGTTGCTGCTGCTGACCGCCGACCGGCCGGCGGAGCTACGCGAGGTGGGCGCCGGACAGGCGATCGACCAGCTCAAGCTGTTCGGCAGCGCGGCCAAGTGGTTCTTCGAGGTCGACGTGCAAGCGCCCGATGCGTCAAGGCTGCGCTGGATCCGCACGCTCGCGTGCCGCGCCTACTGGACGACGCTTGAAGGGCGGCCGGGCGTCGTTCACCTGAACTTTCCGCTGCGCGAGCCGCTCGTGCTCGACGGCGTGCTGGCGCAGGACACCAGCGGCCGCGAGCAGGGTCGTCCTTACGTGCGCCGCGTCCCTGCCGCGCTCTCGCCGAGCGCCGACGCTGCCGCGCTGGGGGAGCGCGTGGCGCGCGCGCGGCGTGGGCTGCTCGTCGCAGGACGCCACGAGCTCGGCACGCCGCTCGGCCTGGCTGCGGCTGCGTTCGCCGAGAACGCCGGCTGGCCGCTCCTCGCCGACCCGCTCTCGGGGGCTCGCCGTGGGGCCGCGGCCGTCGCCCACTACGACGCGCTGCTGCGCGACGCTGAGTTCGCGGCCACGCAGACTCCGGACCTGGTGCTGCGCATCGGCGATCTGCCGGTGTCCAAGCCGCTGCGCTCGTGGCTCGCGGGGCTCGAGGGCGTATGCCAGATCGCGATCGATCCGGATGCTGCGTGGCAGGACCCCGCGAGCGTGCTCGCGGAGTCGTTCGCGATCGACCCGGCCGAGGTCCTGCGCGAGCTCGCGCGCACTCGCGAGCGGCCGCTGGCGGGCAGTGGCGCGACCGAGGCTGACTGGCTCGCGCGCTGGCGCAGCGCCGACGAGCGCGCCGCGGAGGTGTTCCGGGGCCTGCTCGGCGACGGCGTGCTCTCCGAGCCCGCGGTCGCGGCGGAGCTCGGTGTGCTCCTGCCCGAGGAGGCGACCCTGTTCGTCGGCTCCTCGATGCCGGTGCGCGACATCGAGACGTTCTGGCCCGTCCGTGATGATCCGCCGCGAGTGCTGTGCAACCGTGGCGCGAACGGCATCGACGGCACGGTATCGGCCGCGTTCGGCGCTGCCGCGGGAGCGTCGGGGCCGGCGCTCCTGCTGCTCGGCGACGTTGCGCTCGCGCACGACATCGGCGGCCTCATCGCCGCACGCCGCCTGCAGCTCGAGCTGACGATCGTGCTGCTCGACAACGGCGGCGGCGGGATCTTCGACTTCCTGGCTGTGTCGCGGGCCGAGATGGCGCGCGAGCCCCGACCCCGGCGCGCGCTCGACGCGGCGGATGCGGCCGCCGAGGACATCTACACCCACCACATCGCAACTCCCACGGGCCTCGACTTCGCGTCCGCCGCCGCGCTCTACGGCCTCGAGCACCAGCGCGTCGGCGATGTGCCCGAGCTGCGTGCCGCGCTTGAGCGGGCGCTCGGGCAGCACGGCTCGAGCATCATCGAGGTGCGCGGCGAGCGGGAGGCGAACGTGGCGCTGCACTCCCGCCTGTGGGACGCGGTGGCCTCCGCGCTCAGGCGGTGAGCAGCGGCAGCAGCGCGGCCAGCTTGACCTCCGTCTCGGCGAGCTCGCGCGCCGGGTCGGACTCGCGCACGATGCCGCCGCCTGCGTAGCAGCGCGCGACGTTGCCGCTCAGCAGCGCGCAGCGCAGCGCCACGCAGAACTCGCCGTCGCCGGTCGCGTCGGTCCAGCCGACCGGGCCGAGATACCAGCCGCGGTCGAGGCCCTCGAGCGCGGGGATCAGCGACAGCGCCTGGCCGAGCGGCTCGCCCGCCACGGCGGGCGTCGGGTGCATCGCGCCGAGCAGCGCGAGCGCGTCCATCGGCCTGGCGAGCTGCGCGCGAATGGGCGTCGCCAGGTGCTGGATGTTGGCGATCTTGACGAGCTCGGGCTCCGGCGCCGCGGCAACCCAGACGGCGTACTCGCGCAGGGTGCGCTCGATGCGGCGCGCGACTATTGCGTGCTCTTCGCGGAAGCTCGCGTCGCGCAGCAGCTGCTCGCCGAGGTGCGCGTCGACGGCGGGGTCGGCGCTGCGCCGGGTGGACCCGGCGAGGGCGAGCGAGCTGACGCGTTGACCTTCGCGGCGCACGAGCAGCTCGGGGCTCGCCGCGATCAGGGTGCAGGAGCCGCGTCCGGCGCAGAAGACGAAACAGGAGGGGAACTCTTCGCGCAGCACCGCGAACAGCGCCGCCGGCTCATACGCCTGCGGCGCGTGCACCTGCACCTCGCGGGCGAGCACGACCTTCTCGAGCTCGCCGGCGGCGATCCGCTCGACCGCGCGTGCGACCGCCGATTCGTAGTGCTCGGGGGCCATCGTGCTGACCACGCGAAAGCGCCCCGTGGGCGCGGGGTCGAGCAGCGGCAGAGGCTCGAACCGCAGCTCGGAGAGTCGCCTCTGGAGCCGCTCGAGCAGCTCCTCGGGCAGGTCGTCGGGCGATGCGGCGGCGGTCAACGTGAGCGTGCTCGTCGTCCCACGCCGCACGATCGAGACCTCGGGCACGACGAGCGACGCGGGCTCGAATCCGGCCCAATGAGGCGACTGGCCGCCGGCGGGCGCGAACGCGAACCCACCGACCGCGAGCGGCATCGCGCTCGCATCGCAGCCGTCGTCGGCGAGCACGCCCGCGGCGAGCCGGCGCCAGCTATCGGCGACGCTGGCGAAGCGCTCGGCGCCGGATGCGTGCAGCTTCACCGCCTCGCCGAGACATGCGAGCGCTGCACGGGTGCGAGCGGGCTGCTCGAGCACGAACCAGTGCTCGCCTGCGCGGCGCGAGGCGAGCGCTATCGCGGACGGGTCGGCGTCGCCGTCGAGCTCGATCGAGATCGACGCAAGCGCCTGCCCGGCGCTGCGCCGGGCGCGCGAGACCGCTCGCTCGAGCCTGCCCGCGAGTCGTTCGCGATCGCCCGCGGGGAGCTCGAGATGCGAGCGCGAGCCGGCGCTCAGTCGCAAGTCAGGTCTCGCTGCGCCCGCGCGAGATCGCGATCTCGCCCGTGCGCATCATCTCGATCAGGCCGAACGGGCGCACCATGTTCTCGAACGCTTCGATCTTGTCGGTGGTGCCGGTGATCTCGATGATGATCGCGCGCTTGGTCACGTCGACGACCTTGCCGCGGAAGATCTCGGCGATCTGCATCAGCTCGCCCCGCTGCACGCCGTCGGCGGTGATCTTGAACAGCGCGAGCTCGCGCGAGACCGTGTCGCCGGGCTCGAGGTCGCGGATCTTGAGCACGTTGATGAGCTTGTGCAGCTGCTTGGTGACCTGGTCGATCGGGTGAAGCGCGCCGTCGACCGTCAGCGTCACACGCGAGATCTGCTCGTCCTCGGTCGGGCCGACCGTGAGCGTGTCGATGTTGAAGCCGCGCCTGGCGAACAGGCCGGCGATCCGGGTCAGCACTCCCGACTTGTTTTCGACGAGTATCGAGAGCGTGTGCTTGCGCCCGGTGCGCAGGTTGGCGGCAGCCTCGAGCTCCTCGAGGCTGAGTGGCTCCTTGGTTCCGGGTTCGCCCATCAGCCGACCATCTCTCGAGCGGCGTGGCCAGCCGGGATCATCGGGTAGGTGTTCTCCTCGCGCGTCACGCGCACGTCGACGAGCACCGGACCCTCGGTGGCGATCGCGCGCCGCATGTCCTGCACGAGCGTGTGCTTGTCCTCGAAGCGCATGCCGGTGACGCCGTAGGCCTCCGCCAGCTTGACGAAGTCGGGGAAGCTCCCCATGTCGACGTGGCTGTAGCGGCCGTCCCAGAACAGCTCCTGCCACTGGCGCACCATGCCGAGGTAGCCGTTGTTCATGATGAACACCTTGATCGGGATGTTGTTCTCGGCGCAGGTGGCAAGCTCCTGTGCGTTCATCTGCACCGAGCCGTCGCCGGCGATGCAGCAAACGAGCTGATCGGGGCAGCCCACGGCGGCGCCCATCGCGGCGGGCAGCCCGAAGCCCATAGTCCCGAGGCCGCCGGAGTTGACCCAGCGCCGCGGCCGCGGGAAGTCGTAGTACTGGGCGGCCCACATCTGATGCTGGCCGACGTCGCTGGTGACGATCGCCTCGCCACCGGTGGCCTCAAACAACGCCCTGATCATGTACTGCGGCTTGATCTCCGCGTCGAGGCTGTCCTCGTAGCCGAGCGGGTGCTTCTCGCGCCAGCCCTCGATCCTCGCCCACCACGCGTCGAGCCGGCCGGCGTCGGCGCCGATTGCGCGGTACTCGACGATCAGCTTGGCGAGCACGTGCTTGGCGTCGCCGACGATCGGAATGTGCGCGGGGACGTTCTTTGAGATCTCGGCGGGGTCGACGTCGATGTGGATGAACTTCGCGCGCGGAGCGAACTCCGAGAGCTTGCCGGTGATGCGGTCGTCGAAGCGCGCTCCCACCGCGCAGATCAGATCCGCCTCATCCATCGCGTAGTTGGCGGCGCGCGTGCCGTGCATGCCGAGCATCCCGAGCCACTGCTCGTGCGGAGCGGGGAAGCCGCCGAGTCCCATCAGGGTGCACGTCACCGGGAAGCGGTCGCATTTCGCGAACTCGGTCAGCTCCTCGGCCGCGTTCGCATTGATCACGCCACCGCCCGCGTAGATCACCGGCCGGTGCGCCGCGGCCAACGCCTTGGCGGCCTGGCGCACCTGCTTCTGGTTGCCCTCGATCCGCGGCTGGTAGCCGGGCAGACGCACGTCGGAGACCGGCTCGTAGTCGATCTCTGCGCGCGAGATGTCCATCGGGATGTCCACCACGACTGGCCCCGGGCGGCCGCTGCGCGCGATGTGGAACGCCTCGTGAATGGCACGCGGAAGTTCGTGCGACTCCTGGATCATGAACGAGTGCTTGACGACCGGCATCGTGATACCGAGCGTGTCGGCCTCCTGGAAGCCGTCGGTTCCGAGAAGCTCGGTCCGCACCTGGCCGGTGATGAACACGACCGGAACCGAGTCCATCATCGCGTCGCAGATCGGCGTGATCAGATTCGTGGCGCCCGGGCCGCTCGTGGCGAAGGCGACGCCCACGCGGCCGGTCGCCTTCGCGTAGCCCTCCGCCGCGTGCCCGCCACCGGCCTCGTGCCTGACGAGGATGTGGCGGATGCCGGCGTCGACGAACGCGTCATAGGTGGGCAGGTTGGCGCCGCCGGGCAGGCCGAAGACGACGTCCACGCCCTCCGCCTTCAAGCATTCCATCAGGGCATCGACAGCCCGCATCGCACCGACCTCCTTTCCTTCATCTCGCCGGAAAAGCCCAGTGTACCAGCGGGTTTAGGGCCCTCTCAGCTCACGCCGAGCGCAACGCCGATCCCGAGCGTGATCAGTCCGCCGACGCCCACGAACGCGAGCGAGGAGGGCATCGGGATGCCGAGGAAGCGGTGTCTGATCCAGGCGATCGTGAGCAGCTCGATCGCGACCACGATCCCGGCCACGATCAGCGCCTGGTGGACATTGGGGATGAGGAACGGCAGCGTGTGGAAGATGCTGCCGAGGATCGTCATCCCCCCCGTGATGCTGCCGCGCACGACCGCCGACCCCCGCCCGGTTTCTTCACCGGTGTCCGAGCCGGCCTCCGACCAGCCCATGCTCACGCCCGCGCCGAGCGCGACGCCGAGTCCGACCACGAGCGCGGTGTGCGAGTCCGCCGCGATCGCCGCCGCGAAGATCGGAGCGAGCGATGAGATCGTGCCGTCGATGAGGCCCACGAGGCCCGGCTGAACGACGCGCAGCAAGAATTCGCGGTCGTCGCGGAAGCCGGCGCGATGGATCAGACGATCGATCAGCGTGTCGGAGCTCGCTGCGTTGGTGGCAGTCATCGAGGCCAGCGTATGAGACGAGGCCGCTTAGGGCGGCCTAAGCGGGATTAGGTGAGCCTCACCCGCGGCCGGCCGGCGAGGTCGGCGTGCGCCGCCACGATTCCGGCGCGATCGCCCGCTCGGGGTAGTCGAGCTCGGCACCGCAGCGCATGCACAGAGCGTCGTAGATCTTGGTGACGCGCCCGCACTGCGGGCAGGCGCGGCGCAGCTCGTCGGTCTCGAATCGGTAGACGATCGCGGTGAGCAGGCCGAAGAACGGCACGAGGCCGGAGATCAAGAACCACAGCATGAACGAGCTGCCCTTGAGCTTGCCGATCATGCCGCCCGAGAGGCCGAAGCAGACGGCGATGATCACGTAGGCCATCGCGGGCGCCGTGCTCTACAGCAGCACGCGCAACGCCCACACGATCGCCGCGATCACGAGGACGATCAGGACGATGGAGAAGAGAAAGGCTGCAATCCCCACCACGAATTTGAGCAGCAGCCAGGCTGCCACGAGCAGCACCAGGGCCGCCACGACGGTGCGTCCGAAGGTTCGCGGCTGTGACTCGTTCATCGCAACTGGAGTTTAGACGGTCGCACCCCTGCCACGAAAGCAGCGACCGCTGAGCGCCAAGGGACGGCCGTGCGGCCGGGGCAGGGCGGCTGCCCTCCCCGGCCGCACGCGGCTCACGCCGGCCGAGGGAAGCCGGCGCGGTCGTTTGCGGTAGCCGTCAGATGCGATCCGCTCCTGCCAGCCCACGGGCCATCCGTGTCGACGCTGCCTGCGCACCACGAAGCTCGGCGCGAGAGCGATCCGCGCCCAGCCCAACGCTGGTGAGTCGGTAGCGGCGGATCCGCAGCCCAGGAGCGGACACATCCACCGTCTCCTCGGGGAGGAGGACGAACCGCCGAGGAGGTGTGACATGTGTTCGGATAGCCAACCGATTCACTGTCGGTATGTTGGCGCCGCGCGGCCCCGGCGACATTGGCCGCGCGTCCAAAATGTGCGCGGCGCCGCTATTCGAGTTGCGAGCGCGCCGCGCGGGCGCTCACACGCCGAGCTGCTCGTGGATCAGGCGCGCGACCTCGGTGCCGTCGGCGCGTCCCTTCGTCTCGCGCATCACCTGGCCGACGATCGGGCCGATCGCCTTGGCGTTGCCCTCGCGCACGCGCTGCGCCGCGTCTGCGTTCGCCTCAACCGCGGCGGCGACGATCTCGGCGAGCTCCTCGCCGCCCGCGTCGATCGCGGCCAGGCCCTCGGCCTCGATGATCGCGGCCGGATCGCTGCCCCCGTCGGCGATCAGCCGCTCGAGCACCTGGCGCGCCGCGCCGACGCTCACGCGCCGCGCGGCGTGCAGGCCGACGAGCGCCGCGAGCGCTCCGGGCTGCACGCGGGAGTCGGCGGGATCCTCGATCTCCCCGACGCGTCCCAGCAGCTCGGCGGTGATCCAGTTGGCGAGCATCTGCGGCGGCGGCGCAGGATCCGCACCGCTGGCCAGGGCAGCGTCGAAGTACTCGCCGAGCTCGGCGCGGAAGGCGAGCAGGTGCGAGCTCTCGGCGCTCAGGCCGAGCTCGCTCTGCAGGCGCTCGGCGCGCTCGGCGGGCAGCTCTGAGATGTCGGCTCGGGCGGCTGTGACCATCGCCTCGTCGATCGCGACGGGCAGGAGGTCCGGCTCGGGGAAGTAGCGGTAGTCGTGGGCCTCCTCCTTGGAGCGCAGCGAGGTGATCGAGCCGCTTGCGGGGTCGAAGTGCAGCGTCTCCTGGGTCACCTCGCGGCCCGCCGCGAGGATCTTCGTCTGACGGGCGATCTCGGCCCTGATGCCGCGCTCGAGAAAGCGGAAGGAGTTCATGTTCTTCAGCTCGGTCTTGACGCCGAGCGTCTCTGAGCCGCGCTCGCGCAGCGAGATGTTGGCGTCGCAGCGCAGCGAGCCCTCCTCCATGTTCACGTCGCTCACGCCCAGCTGGCGCAGCGTCGAGCGCAGCAGCTTGAGCCACTCGGTCGCCTGCTCGGGCGAGCGCACATCGGGCTCGGTCACGATCTCGGCGAGCGGCGTGCCGCCGCGGTTGAAGTCGACGAGCGACTCCTCCGATCCGTGGATGCGGCCGCTGGCGCCCACGTGGGTCAGCTTGGCGGCGTCCTCCTCGAGGTGCACGCGGTGGATGCGTACGTCCGCGAGGCGGCCGCCCCGGCACAGCGGCTCGTCGTACTGGGAGATCTGGTAGCCCTTGGGAAGGTCGGGATAGAAGTAGTTCTTGCGGTGGAAGATCGAGCGCGGGGCGAGCTCCGAGCCGAGCGCCATGCCGATCATGAGGCCGAGGTGAACGGCGCGCGCGTTGGCCACGGGCAAGCTGCCGGGCAGCCCCAGGCACACCGGACACGTGTGGACGTTTGGCGGGTCGCCGAAGGACAGCTCACAGCCGCAGAACATCTTGGTGGCGGTCTTCAGCTGGACGTGGATCTCGAGTCCGATGACCGGTTCGAGATCCGCGCCGGCGCGCTCGGCGCCCGCCTCTGCCAGCGTCTCTTCGCGCTCAGGCACGGGCTTGCCCACCGTCGAAGCCGATGCTCCGCTCGAACGCGTGCGCGACGTCCAGCATGCGGCTCTCGCTGAACGCCGGGCCCGCGATCTGCAGGCCCACGGGCAGTCCGTCGCTGAGGCCGCATGGGATCGAGATCGCAGGTATCCCCGCAAGCGACATCGGCACCGTGCAGTAGTCGTTCAGGTACATGGCGAGCGGATCTCCGGTCTTCTCGCCGAGCTTGAAGGCAACGGTCGGCGCGGTCGGCGTGAGGATGAAATCGACGCGCTCGAAGGCTGTCGCGAAGTCCTCGGCGATCTTCGTGCGCACGCGCTGGGCGCGACCGTAGAAGGCGTCGTAGTAGCCGGAGGACAGCGCATAGGTGCCGAGCATGATGCGCCGCTTGACCTCCGCGCCGAAGCCGTCGTGGCGCGTGCGCGTGTACATGTCGAGCAGGTCGGTGGCGCCTTCGGCGCGGAACCCGTAGCGGACGCCGTCATAGCGCGCGAGGTTGGAGGACGCCTCGGCGGGCGCGAGCACGTAGTAGGCGGACAGCGCGTGCGGCGCGTGCGGCAGGTGCACGTCGTGGAGCTCGGCGCCGAGCGACTCGGCGCGCCTGAGCGTCTCGGAGAACGCGCTCAGCACCCCGGCTTCGATCCCCTCGCCGGTCAGCTCCTCGGGGACGCCGAGCCTGATGCCGTCGAGGCGCTCGGCGCCGGGAAGCTCGACCTCGTGCGCAAAGGCGAGCGAGGTCGCGTCACACGGGTCCTGCCCGACCATGTGACGCAGCAGAAGAGCGGCGTCTGCGACGTTGCGGGTGAGTGGCCCGGCCTGGTCGAGCGAGGACGCGAAGGCGATCATTCCGTAGCGCGAGACCGCGCCGTAGGTGGGTTTCAGCCCGACGATCCCGCAGAGCGCGGCCGGCTGGCGGATCGAGCCTCCGGTGTCGGTTCCGAGCGCCCACGGCGCGAGCCCGGCCGCGACCGCCGCGGCGCTTCCGCCGGAGGAGCCGCCTGGTACGCGCGTGCGATCCCACGGGTTGCGCACCACGCCGAAGGCCGAGTTCTCGTTGGAGGAGCCCATCGCGAACTCGTCCTGGTTGGTCTTCGCGAGAACGCTGGCGCCCGCTGCGAGCAGGCGCCGGACGACGCTGGCGGTGTACGGCGGGCGATATCCCTCGAGGATGCGCGAGCCCGATTGGCTGGGGACCCCCTCGACGCAGAAGAGGTCCTTGACCGCCAGCGGCACGCCGCACAGCGGCGCCGGCGGCTCCCCGGCGGGAGCGGCCTCGGCTACCCAGGTGAAGCAGTTGAGCCCGTCTTCGCCGGCCGCGCGGTCGCTCTGGGCACGATCGCGGTAGGCCTCGAACAGCTCGCTCGCCGAGACCTCGCCGGCGGCGAGCGATGCGCTGGCGTCGGCGGCTGTCAGCTCGAACAGCTCGGTGGCGCTCATGCCTGCGGGCTCGGCACGAGAAAGCCGTCCACCTCCGCGGCCGGCGCCTGCGCGAGGACGACCTCGCGTGCCAGGCAAGGCGCCGGCTCGTCCGCTCGCAGCGCGCCCGTGAGCTCGACCACGTGCGAGGTCGGCGGCACCTCGCTGAGGTCGAGCTCGGCGATCCTTTCGATGTGCTCGAGCACCGCCGAGAGCTCGCGCGCCATCGGCTCGATCTCCTCCTCGGCGAGCGCGAGGCGAGCGAGCCGTGCCACGTGGAGCACCTCATCGCGGACGATCATCGCGCGCAATTCTACGGGGCCGCCGCGTTGGGCTAAGGGAGCTCGCGCAGCTCGGGGCTCGCGGGCGGGTAGCGCGAGGTGCGTTCGTCGCGCAGCGACTGCCACGCACCCGCGAAAATCGCAACGGCGCCGGCGAGCGCAAGCCACGCGCCAATGCACAGGCCGCTTGCCTGGTCGGGCCGCTCGAGCACGCGAACGATCGCGGCGATCACCGCGATCAAGCCCAGCAGCGTGCACCACACGCCGAGCGCGACCGGCAGGGCGGGGCTGCGCTCGGCCAGCGCGCTGATAGCGAGCGCAAGCGCCGCGAGAGCGGCGGCGATCAGCAGTACGACCGCACCGCCGAACGTGTCCCACGCGTCGAGGTTGCCCAGCGGCGATTCGTACCACGGCTCGAAAAGGGATACGAACACGCACACCGCCCCCGCGACCGCCAGCAGCTCGCCTGAGCGAAGGCGCCCGAGCATCATGCCGGGAGCGCCTCGCCGACCTGCTCGCGTGCCGCCTGCAGCGTGTTGCGCAGGAGCAGCGCGATGGTCATCGGTCCCACGCCGCCCGGGACCGGCGTGATCGCCGCGGCGATCTCGGCGGCCGCCGCGAAGTCGACGTCGCCCACGAGGCCGCTGCGGTTGCCGGCCTGCTCGGGCGTGAGCCGGTTGATGCCGACGTCGATCACCACGGCGCCCGGCTTGACGAACTCTCCGGTGACCATGCGCGGACGGCCGATCGCGGCGATCAGCACGTCGGCGCGGGCGCACACCTCGCTGAGAGCTCTCGTGTGCGAGTGGCAGACGGTCACGGTGGCGTTCGCGCCAAGCAGCAGCTGGGCCATCGGCTTGCCGAACAGGTTCGAGCGCCCGACCACCACGGCTTCGGCGCCGTCGAGCGCGGCGCCCGCGTCGGCGAGCAGCTCCATCACGCCGAGCGGCGTACACGGCCGCAGGCCGGACCGGCCGAGCGAGAGCAGCCCGGCATTGACCGGGGTGAGCCCGTCGACGTCCTTCTCGGGGGCGATCAGCGACGTCAGCGCCGGGCCGTCGAGGTGGGCCGGCACGGGGAGCTGGAGCAGCACTCCGCTGACGGCCTCGTCGGAGTTCAGCTCGGCCAGCTCGGCGGCGAGCAGCTCGTGCGAGACCTCGGCGGGCAGCCTGCGATCGAACGCCGCCATGCCCACCTCCGCGCAGGCTCGCTGCTTGCCGGCCACGTACACGGCCGAGCCGGGGTCCTCGCCGACGAGCACCGTCGCAAGCCCCGGCGGACGGCCGTGCAGCTCGACGAACTCCGCGACCTCGGCGGCGACTTCACCGCGCACGCGGGCGGCGATCGCCTTGCCGTCGATGATCGTGGCGCTCATCAGCGCCTGCTCACGGGTGCGTACTCGGCCATCAGCTTGCGCTCGGAGCCGTCGCCGGCGAAGCGCACCACGATCACCCCACCCGGCTCGACGCCGGTGACGACGCCATCGCCGAAGGCCGCATGCACGACGTCCTCGCCGAGCCGGAACGAGGCGGCGACATCGCGCTGCAGGCTGGCGGCTCTCACCACGCCGTCGACCGCCGGGGCGAGCAGCCCGGGACGCAAGCCGCCCTCCTGCTGCTCGTCGAGCAGCTCGAACGGGATCTCGTCGAGGAAGCGGCTGCGCAGGCCGTAGGCATGGGAGCCGAACACCGCGCGCCTGCGTGCCCACGTCAGGTACAGGGTGCGCATGGCGCGCGTGACGCCCACATAGAAGAGCCGTCGCTCCTCCTCCAGGGCGCCTTCGTCGAGGGCGCGCGAATGGGGGAACACGCCCTCCTCGCAGCCCGCGATGAAGACGATCGGGTACTCGAGCCCCTTCGCGTTGTGCACGGTCATGAGCGTCACGAGGCCCTCGTCGTCGCTGCGCGTGTCGGCGTCGGCGATCAGCGCGATCTGCTGCAGGAACATGTCGAGCGTGTCCTCGCCCTCGAGCGCCGAGGAGTCGAACTCCCTGCCGACCTCGACCAGCTGCTCTAGGTTCTCGATGCGGCCCTGAGCCTCGATCGTCCGTTCCGCTTCGAGCGCCTCGACGTAGCCCGTCTGCGACAGAACCGCCTCGAGCAGCTCGGCGATCGATGCGCGCTCATTCGTCGCCTGCGGGGTCTCTCCCCCGCTCTGTGCAAGCGCCTGCAGGCCGGCCGTCGCGCGCAGCGACGCCATCGTGTCCATGAAGCGGGTGAGCGCCTTGACCGCCGCGGTCGCGAGGCCCGGCACCTGCTCGGGCGCCGCGGCGGCCTGCCACACGGGGACGTCGACGCTCTCGGCATGCGCGATGATGCGCGCGAGCGAGGTCTGACCGATGCCGCGCCGCGGAGAGTTGGCGACGCGCGTGAAGCTCACGACGTCGAAGGGGTTGGCGATCAGGGACAGGTAGGCGATCGCGTCCTTGATCTCGGCGCGCTCGTAGAACTTGGTGCCGCCGATCACCTGGTAGGCGATCTCGCGGCGCACGAGCGTGTCCTCGATCACGCGCGACATCGCGTTGGTTCTGTAGAGCACGGCGATCTCCGCGCGCGAGGCGCCCTCGTCGAGCAGGCGCTGGATCTCGCCCACCACGTAGCGCGCCTCGGCGTGCTCGTCGTCGAGCGCGCGCAGGTGCACCGCCTCGCCCTCCCCGAGCTCGCTCCACAGGCGCTTGGCGATGCCGCCGCGGTTGTTCGCGATGACGGCGTTGGCCGCGCGCAGGATCGTCTCGGTCGAGCGGTAGTTCTGCTCGAGCTTGACAACCCGGGCGTCCGGAAAGTCCTCCTGGAACTCGAGGATGTTGCGCACGTCGGCCCCGCGGAAGGAGTAGATCGAGTTGTGCGTCACGATGCCGTTCGCGATGAAGTTATGAACGCGCTCGATGTCCAGGTCGTACACGTGCTCGGCAAGCGGGACGCGCGAGACAACCTCGACTACGTCGAACTTTCCGTCGTCGCCAACCATGACCATCCCCGGCCTGAGCGAGGACGCAGGCATGAACGGCAATGAGTTGGCGGAGCCGTCGGCTGTGCAGGCGAGGCGAGCGTTCATGTGGAGCTGGAAGTCGAGCACATCCCGCACGCGCTCGACCGTCGAGAGCAGCGATCCCATATCCGCTGACGCGGTCTCGAAGCGCCAGCCGTGCGATCCCCTCCTCGCTGGCCGCACACTCAGCCCAAGACCTCGGAGGGCCTCACGCCCCGGCTCGTCGTAGCCGAACATGGAGATGCGATGCATCGTTGAGCGCCCGCGTGGATCGCCGCACAGGGTCAGCACCATGCGCCGCCGCATGCGTGGCGAGCCCAGCCCGTGGGAGGTGTGCCCTGCCGCGCTGAAGTGCGGAAAGCGGAAGCTAAGGCCTTCATGCTCGAGCAGCGTACGGCCCGCCGACTCGCTGTCGACGGTGTCGACGGTGTCGAACACCTCGTCTATCAGCGCTTGATCTCCGACAAGGCTGTTAAGCTGCGAGCGCTTGGACGGGCATTGAACGGAAGCGTCGGGAGGCCGTACGTAATCGACAGGACGTGCTCGGCGGCGCGCGCTTCCGCATCCGTCTCGCGCAGGGAGAGCACCCAGGCGGAGTCGGCCCCCTCCATCCTCATCCTCGATCTGACGCCGACGATCGGCTTTGCCTGGCCCGCCGTGTAGGTGCGAGACGTCCCCACCCGGAAGCCCGTGCCTCGCTTCCACATCAGATAGGTCATGTGCATCTGGGGCGTCTGACCGGCCACGAATCCGGCGAAATGGATGTGCTCGGGCGTGCTCACGATGCGCCGTCCGGAGCGCGTGGTGATCGCGATCCCCTCCTCGCAGCGGGCCTGGTGGCACGCGAGCACCTGAGCCGGGCGAAACTTGCCGCTTCCCTGCGCGGCCAGGACGGAGTCGCCGGGGCGGATCTGCTCGATCGGACGTTGAACGCCGTCCGCCATCGTCACGAGCGTCCCTTCCACTAGGCACTGCGCGTCGTCGCCGACGACCGCCAGGTTCCGGTGCCCGGGCAGGCTCGTCCGCCGTCCGCGCGCGGGGCGCGTCGCGGCCGCCGCCGACGAGCAGCTGCAGCAGCCGGTACTGAGCGTGGTTGGTGTCCTGATACTCATCGACGAGCACGTGGCGGAACGCGCTCGCGTAGCGCTCGCGCACGTCCTCGAACAGCTCGAGCACGTTGACCGTCCTGAACAGCAGATCATCGAAGTCCATCGCGTTCATGCGCAGCAGGTCGCGCTCGTAGATGTCATACACGTCGGCGACCATCTCCTCGAATGGCGAGGCGGCCGCTTCGCGGTAGGAGCCCGCGTCGAGCAGCAGGTTCTTCGCGGCCGATATCTGGTTGTGGATCGCCACGGGAGTGAAGCGCTTCAAGTCGACGCCCACCCGATCGGCCGAGCGCCTGGTCAGACGACGCGCGTCGGCCTGGTCGTAGATCGTGAACTGCCGCGTGTAGCCGAGGCGCTGCGCTTCGGCTCGCAGGATCCGCGAGCAGGCGGCGTGGAAGGTCATCAGCCACATGCCGCGGGTGTCGCGGCCGAGCAGCCTGTGCACGCGCTCGCGCATCTCACTGGCCGCCTTGTTGGTGAACGTGATCGCCAGGATCTCCCCGGACTGCGCCTGGTCGGTGTAGACGAGGAAGGCGATCCTGTGGGCGAGCACGCGGGTCTTGCCGCTGCCCGCGCCTGCGAGTATCAGCAGCGGCCCCTCACCGTGCGTGACGGCCTCGCGCTGGGGCTCGTTGAGGTCCTCGAGCAGCTCCTGGAGGTGCTCTGCGTGCGGGTTCGCTGCCATCTGCCCTTTGAGCATAGATGCGCGCCCGGCCGGCGCTCGCCCGCCGCCGCGAGCGCTATCCGCCGGCGGGGTTGGGTCCCCTGACCGTGCGCAGCGGCCTCACCTGCGCGGTCCTCTGCGGCTGGGAGTCCGAGAGCTCTGCGATCGTCGCTTCGAGCGTCACGATCCGCGCCGAGAGCGCCTGGATGGCCTCGGCGATCGGGTCGGGCAGGTGAATCCAGTCGGCGTCGGGACCCTCGACGCGGCGGCCGTCCACGCGCACCGGATGCCCCGGGTTGCCGACCACGGTGGAGTTTGCGGGCACGTCGGTGATGACGACGCTGTTGGCACCGATCTTCGCGCCGTGCCCGATCGTGATCGGCCCGAGCAGCTTTGCTCCGGAGCCGATCGTGACGTTGTCCTGCACGGTTGGATGGCGCTTGCCGGTGGCGAAGCCGGTGCCTCCGAGCGTGACGCCTTGATACAGCGTGACGTCGTCGCCGATGTCGGCGGTCTCGCCGATCACCACACCCGCGCCGTGGTCGATGAAGAGCCCTTCGCCGACCTGAGCGGCGGGGTGGATCTCGATACCCGTCACCGCGCGCGTGCACATGGACAGCAGACGGGGGATGAACGGCACGCCGGCGAGATGCAGCGCGTGCGCGACCCGGTAGGCGAGCAGAGCGTGGATGCCGGGCCACGTGGCGAGGATCTCGGCCGGCGCGACGCCGCGCGCCGCGGGGTCGCGATCGCGTGCTGCGATCACGTCGCGGCGCACCTCTTTGGCAACCCGCGCGAACGCGCCGAAACCCGGCATGCGAACAGCGTAGCGGCGTTTCGCGCGGTCGCGTCAGGGAGCGAAGAACGCCTGCGAGACGTAGCGCTCGCCGGAGTCGGGCATCATCACCAAGATCCGCTTGCCGCTCGACTCAGGGCGCGCCGCCACCTGCAGCGCCGCCCACATCGCCGCACCGCATGAGATCCCCGCGAGCAGGCCCGCGCGTTTGGCACACCGCCAGGCGGTCTGGATCGCGTCCTCGTCGGAAACCGTGATCACCTCGTCGAGCAGGTCACGGTTGAGCACGGGTGGGACGAACCCGGCGCCGATGCCCTGGATACGGTGCGGGCCCGGCGCGCCGCCGGACAGCACCGCCGAGCTTCGCGGCTCGACGGCGACGATCCGCAGCTGCGCGTTTACGTTCGCCCGCAGGTACTCGCCCGCGCCGGTGATGGTTCCGCCGGTTCCGACTCCTGCGACGAGCACATCGAGACGGCCGTCGAGCGCACCGGCGATCTCAGGCCCCGTGGTGCGGCGGTGGATCTCGGGATTGGCGGGATTGGAGAACTGGTCGGGGAGGAACACGTCGGCGGACTGGGCCATCGCGCGGGCGGCCTCGACGGCCTCGGCCATTCCTCCCAGCGACTCGGTGATCTGGACGTGCGCGCCGTACAGGCGCAGCAGGCTCTCACGCTCACGGCTCATGCCCTGGGGCAGCGTGAGCACGAGCTCATAGCCCTTGGCCGCGCACACGAACGCGAGCGCGATGCCGGTGTTTCCGCTGGTGGCCTCGACGATCGTGGTGCGCCCTGGCTGGATGCTGCCCTCAGCCTCGGCGGCCTCGATCATCGCGACGCCGATCCGGTCCTTCACGCTCCCGCCCGGGTTGAACGACTCGAGCTTCGCGAAGAGCTCAACGCCGTTGTCCTGCGCCGGCGTCCCCTCCAGCAGCCGGGGAAGGGACAGGAGCGGCGTGTTGCCTACGAGCTCGGCAATGTTGATCGGAATTCCGGACATCGGCCACGACAATAGTCGAGCGCTCGACGCACGGTCACACGCGGGATGGCTACTTGCGGTGCTTGGGCTTGGGCTTCTGCGCCAGCAGTCGCACGCCTGTGGTGCGCGCGAGAACGGTTGCCGGAGAGAGCCTCGCCATCAGCAGGCTCGCCGAGAGGCGGCCGTGATGGGAGCGGAAGATGTGGCGACCGAACATGTTCAGCTTCAGCGACACCGTCAGCGCCTTGCGCGGGCGCAGGGCGAACGGGAAGCTCGAGGTGATCGCCTTTGTCCTGTAGTGCTTGCCCGACTTCACCGCGACCCTCAGAGTCAGCCGGCCACGACATGTCGTTGAACCGCGCCACAGGAGCCTGACCGCGGCGCGGAGGTGAACGCCCACACGCACGCTGTGGCTGACGAGCTGGGGGCTGCAGCCGCTCACGAAGGCGAGCACGCCGCCGAGCGCGCCCCGCGGGTCACCGGTCACGGTGCCAGCTGGGTCGATGGACACCGAGGAGCCACCTGCGCCCGAGACGTAGGTGAAGATCGCGGAGGCGGTGGCCGGGCTCGTGCCGCTCGGCCCCGTCACGCGCACATACACGGCGCCGGGCCTGCCGCTCGGCGAGGGAGGCGCGACCGCGCTGATCGAGCCGGCGGGGGTGACCTCGAAGCTCAGCGCCGGGCTGGCCGCGTGCGCCGATTCGAAGGTGACAGCGGTGGCTCCTGCGAGCAACCTGCCGGCGATCGTCACGCTCGTGCCGCCCGAGAGCGGGCCCGAAGACGGTGTGACGCCGGTGACCGCGGGTAGCAGCGCGGGTTCGGCGAAGGCCCACACCGCGCCGCGTCTACCCGAGTCCCCGGGAGCTCCTGCGAGCGCGGTCTTGCCGTCGGCGCGCAACGCGACGCTGTAGCCGAATTTGCCCCGGCGCGGTTCGCCGCCGGGACTTTCGACCCCGGTCAGCTTCGCTCCGTCCTGAGTCCACGAGCTCCCCGAGCGGGTGAACAGCCACGCGGCGCCGGTGCCGCTGTCGTCGCTCGGACCACCGATCAGCGCGGTGCTCCCGTCGCCGGAGAGGGCGACGCTGTACCCGAACTGCGGTGGGGACGGGGCCGCTTCGGTGTCGGTCAGCCGTTCGCCCTGTTGCGCCCACCCGGAGCCGCTGCGCACGAACACCCAGGCCGCGCCAACGTGTTCGGTGTCGCGCGAGCCGGCGAGCGCGGTGCTGCCGTCGCCCGACAGCGCGACGCTGTTGCCGAAGTGGATGTTCGCGGTCTCGCCGGTGCCCGTCAGCTTGAGTCCCTGCGCGCCCCAGCTCGAGCCGGATCGTTCGAAGACCCACATCGCGCCGTTGCCTTCGCTGTCGCCGGGACCGCCTGCCAGCGCCGTGTTGCCGTCGGCGGACAGCGAGACGCTGACGCCGACATGCGCTTCCTTCGCGCCCCCACCGAGGAGCTTCGGCCCCTGCTGGCTCCAGCCCGAGCCCGAACGCTCGAAGATCCAGACGGCGCCGAGGCCGTTGCCGTCGTTCGGCGCGCCCACGATCGCGGTGCTTCCATCGGCCGACAGCGCGACGCTGCGGCCGAAGCGGGCTTCCACGGACTCTTCCGGACCGCCGAGGAGGTCCGCCTGCGGGCTCCAGGTCGAGCCCGAGCGGGTGAACACACGCGCAACCCCCTGGAACTCGCATTCACCGCTTTCCTCGCGGCACGCCCCGCTCGCGCGTGGCGCTCCCACGATCAGGGTGTTGCCGTCGGCGGACAGCGCCACGCTGCGTCCGAATGCGCACTGTTCATCCTCGCCTTCCAGTTCACCGCACTGTTCGGTCGTTTCAGCTTTTTCTTCGCTGACGAGCTTCGGCCCCTGCTGGACCCAGAAGCCGTTTGAGCGAACGAACACCCACACGGCACCGGCGCCGCCTGCGTCCGTGGGACCGCCGACAACTGCGGTGCTCCCGTCGCCCGACAGCGCGAGGCTGTAGCCGAGCATGCTGCCTTCGCTCGATTCTCCGGTCGTGAGCTTGGTGCCGTCCTGCACGAGCGGGTCGACCCGCACCGGGAAGCGCGCGCCGCGCGTGTCGGCGCTCACCAGCACGTTCCCGCCGCTCAGCGACAGATGGCTCGGCAGGCTGCGTCCGCGCGCGTCGGTGACCGCGAGGGCGCCATAGGTGAGCGAGCCTCCGCCTCGGGGCGAGGTGAAGGTGACGCTGCGCCGATCCGGCGCGAGCGATGCACGGGCCTCGCCCGAGGTGTGCAGGGCGAGTGTGAGCGAACCGGGCGCGGTCCCGGCGGGTGCGTGCGAAATGGTGAAGCCCTGCTCGAGCCCGAGCGGACCGTTCGCGTACCACTCGCTCACCTGTGAGTGCGCGTAGACGACGTGGTTTGCACTGCGCGCTCGGCATGACGGGTGCGACCGTCCGAAGGTTGCCGGCTTCACCGATCCCCGTCAGCCGCAGGCCCACGACGGAGCGGCCCGAGCTCACCTGTACCCCGGCGGCGGTGAAGCGGGTGCGCAGGCGCTGAGCGGCGTTGACGGCTTCAAGCGCGCCGCCGGGCGAGGTGCGCACGCGATAGGAACTCGCGTCTGCGCCGAGCGCATCCGAGAGCTGCACGCGCGAGGAGAATGGCAGCGCCGGGACCCGCTGGGCCTCAGCTGTCACGGGTTCGTGAGGCGTCGGCTGCGCGAGCAGGCCCTGTATCAGAGCGCTCACCAGCGCTGCCAGGAGGACCGCGCCGAGCGTGACGTTCACGTGCGTTGTTACGGCACGCGATGGAAGTCCCAAGCGCCCCGTCATTCGGCTATCAGAAATCCGGTTGCTCTCCGATGCCCTGGCAAGGCAACCCTCCGTAGTCGCGATCGATTTGCCGGCGGCACCTCCCCCGGGGCGACAACATTCTCTGTGCGCCCTGCCAACAGCTGCTTCACTGAGGCTACACAGAGCGGGGCGTAAGTCAAGCAATTACGGGCAAGTTGGACACCGGGCGAAGCGCTGCACGGGCGTCCAGGCCGGGGGTCGGAACCCTGTGTGGCAAGGCCCTTCTCGCCCGCCGCACGAGCCTGCATGCTCACATCGTTCTTACGTGGTTATTACGGAAGTCGGCGACGCTGCCGTGAATCTGGCTTCTGCTAGGTTCCCGGCCATGCGGGCCCGTGAGCTGCAACAGCGTCTGCATCTTCGCGCAGCTCAGCATTGGTTGACCGGGCCGCTGCGCCGAAGCGCGATGCCGGTGCTGGCGGGAAACGGTCGCGGACTGCGGGTGCAGGTGGGCCAGTCGGTGATGCGCGTTGCCTCGCGCGGCGAGGAGCGGGTCGAGCAGGCGCTGCTCGATCTGCTCGGCGCGGGCGACGTGTTCTACGACCTCGGCGCGAACATCGGCTGGTACAGCCTGCTGGCAGCGCGAGCGGTCGGCCCGACGGGAGGCGTGCTCGCGTTCGAGCCGGAGCTCGAAAACGCCCTCCACGCGCAGCGCAATGCGGAGGTGAACGGGTTCGCTCACATGACCGTGATCCCCGCCGCTGTCACCGACGCGGACAGCTGGCTCGAGTTCGACGTCCGCGGAAGCCTGCAGGGGCGCCTTCACAGGAGCGAGGGCGAGGCGCAGGCGAAGCTGCGCGCGCAGCCGGACGCTCACTTCAAAGGCACTCGGCTGGTGCCTGCGGTGGCGCTCGACTCGTGGCTCGCCGCGACGGGCCAGCCCGCCCCCACAGCAGTCAAGATCGACGTCGAGGGCGCCGAGCTCCGGGTTCTGCTCGGCATGCGCGAGACGCTCGCCGCGGCCAAACCCGCGCTGATCATCGAGCTGCATGGAACCCGCGAAGAGGTCGCCGACGAGCTCGACCGCGCAGGCTACGAGCACTCGGCCATCGAGTCCGGGGGCCCGAGCCGCGAGGCGCACTGGAACGGGCACCTGCTGGCGAGGCGCACGCGCGCCGCGGCCGTGGCGTAGCGAGACCGATGCGCGTCTTTCACAGGGATCACGCGGGGCGCCCGGTCCGGGTTGTGTGGATGTTCGAGGAGCTGGGTCAGCCATATGAGTTTCAGGTGATCAGCCGCGAGGAGGGCAAGAGCGACGTGCACCGCGCGCGCCATCCTCTCGGCCGCGTGCCGGTGCTGCAGGACGACGAGGGATTCGTGTTCGAGTCGGCGGCGATCTGCTTGCACCTCGCCGATCTGCACCCGGATGCCGGCCTCGTGCCGCCGCCGGGCAGCCATGACAGGGCGCTCGTCTATCAGTGGGCCGTCTTCGCCCCGGCCGAGCTCGAGCCGCCGCTGATCGAAGCGGCGATTCAGGCTGAGCGCGACCCTGAGCGAGCCGCAGCGGCTCGCCGACGCTTCGACGCAGCAGCGGGTGCGGTGGCCGCGGCGCTTGGTCCGAACGAGTACATGGTCGGCGGGCGCTTCAGCGTCGCCGACGTGCTGCTGGGCACGGCGCTGGGTTTCACAAGGCGCGCGGGGTTTGCCGAGCAGCTACCTGAGAACCTCAAGGGCTATCTCGGGCACCTCACCGAACGGCCCGCCTACCAGCGGGCGCTCGCGCGAACCTCGGGCTGAGCCGGCGCCCGCATAAGGCCGCGGCTACAGCTAGCTAGATGTGGTACATGGGTGCGGCCCCCCGGTTTTACAGGGCCGATTCGGGGTGCGCGACAGTTTGCGCGACAGTCGGCCGCGAAAAGTAGGCGTCCAACCGCATGGCCGCCTCGTCCTCACTGCCCGGCAGCAGGTGCCCGTACAGGTCGTAGGTCACGCTGATCTTCCCGTGGCCCATGATCGTGCACAGCGTCTTGGCGTTCAGCCCCGCCGCGATCGCGAAGGACGCATACACGTGCCGGGCCTCGTGCAGCGTGATCACCGGCAGGTCGTGATCGGTCCACTGGGCGCGTGCGCGGTCGCCCGCCTTCGCAACCCACGCCGGCGACGCGAACACCCTGTCGTTGTCGTGGCTGAGCAGATGCTGATCTAGGTGATCACGCAGGACCGCCGTGATCGGCACCTTGCGCCGGCCGTGCCGGGACTTCGGCTCGATCTCGCCCTCCACGTCATCCCATCCCCGGCGGACATGCACGAGCCCGGTCGCAAGGTCCACGTCCTCGCGGCGAAGCGCGGAGAGCTCCCCGCGGCGCAGGCCGGTGTAGAACGCGGTCGCCCACAGCACCCGGTCGGCGCCGACGAGCACGGCGATCATCGTCTCCGCGTCCTCCGCAGACACGACCCTCCGGGGCGGGTAGCGCACGGCGGGCTTTTCGATGCCCACGGCCGGGTTGGCCCGTGCCTCGCGGCGAGCGACCGCCCGCCGGTAGAACGCCTTCAAAGGCGTGATCGCCACGTCGATGGTCGCCGGGGCCAGGCCGGCGGCGATGAGATCGTCGACGAGCAGCTGCACGTCCGTGGCCGTGATCTCGTTCACGCGCATGTCGCCGAGCACGGGCAGCAGCCGCAGCCGCAGTTCCTTCTCGTAAGAGCGCACCGTCCCGGGCTTGTACGGGTCGCCGCTGCGGTTCGTGACCGCGCCGGATCGCAGCGCCTCCAACCACGTGGTTGTGGCGTCCCTGAGCCGCGGCCCACGGTCCGCCGATAGGTCGCCGCGACGCAGCGCGACCATGGCGTCGTGGCGCCACCCCTTCGCGGCTGCGGCGGTCGGGAACGTCTTGCGGATGCGCTTTCCCTCCTTGGCGTCCCACACGTTCGCCTGGTAGCGCGGTTTGCAGTTGCACGGCCCGCCGTCCCTCGAGCGGCAGTTGCGGACGTGGCGGACGTCGACGCCGGTCGCCATCATGCACCCCCCTCTGTCACGGTTGCCTGGCGCCCGCGCGCGGCGCGCGCGCCACCCCCGGTTATCCGTGACGCCTCGCGGCGCAGCCGTTGCCGGCAACGATCCGAGCACGTGCGTGCATCCGAGCGTTTCGGCGTGAACGTCTCGCCGCATACCTCGCAGACCTTCGGCTTCGGTTCGATGCGGCGTCGACGAGCGTCGCGCTCGCGCCGGCACTCGGGCGAGCAAACCCAAACCCCGGGGTTCGAGGCGTATCCCCACCACCAGCGGCGCGCCCAGCCGATCTCCCGCCCACAGCCCTCGCACGGCGCGCTGCGCGGAAGATCCAAGCGTTCGCCCGCCCACTCCTCGAACGGCGGCAGCGGAGCCACGTAGCGCTCCTGGTAGCGCTCGCGGTCGACTTCCTCGTAGACCTCGAGGAACCTGTCGCGCAGCAGGCTTTCGGTGCAGTCGGCGCAGCGCGGCTCACCGCGCTTGCTGTGAAAGTAGACCGCCCCCTCGATCGGCTTCTCGCAGGCTTCGCACACGATCACCGCCGGGTGGTCACGGTTAGCTGCAGTGCGCACACGCGCGCGCCCGCCGTCGTCAGGTATCCGTGACGCGGTCATCGGTCGTCCTCGCCGTCGAAGCTGAACGGCGGCGGCTCGGGCTCGGCGAAGTCGGAGAGCGTGACGTCGAGCAGCGCCAGCTCCGGGCTTAGCTCGATGTGCGCCAGCTCGCGCTCACCGTGGCGGACCCTGATCGTTAGCTCGGTGCCTTCGGCCAGCTCCTCGGCGGACATCTTGGCGACGAGCTCGGCGAGCATGGCGGGCTGGTCGCCCTCAAGGTATTCGCCACCGCTGTCGCGGATCACGGCGGCGAGCGCCAAGGGGGCGATCTGGACGGACTGGCTAGGCTTCTCGGTACTCATGGAGCTGATACCTCCTTGGGTCACGCCCCCGGACGTTACGCGCGTCGCGGGGGCTTCTTTTCAGCTGCCGCCGGGTTCGTGTTCCTCCACCATGCGGCCAAGTTTGTCGAGCGGCAAACCAAGCGCTCGCGCGAGCGCCTTCAGGCTCGACCAGCTCGGGTCGCGGCTCCCGTTTTCCAAGCGCGTCAACGTGCCGACCGCAAGGCCGGCGTGCACCGCCAGCTGCGCCTGCGAGAGCCCGGCCTCTTCTCGCGCCTGGCGGATCGCGGCGCCAAGCGCCGGATCGGGCGTTCCACGAACCATTGAGGCAGCCTTACCCACAACTCTCATTGTAGCCAGTTGCTAGCCCTTGACTGCCAGCAGGTAGAGGCGTAGCGTCAGCACCGGCCCACTCCAAGGAGCCACCCAACCCGGGGGGCCGGGTTTTGGATTTGGGGCCCGGCCCCCCGCACCAACGCAATGCAGAGCACAGCCAACAAGCGACCAAACGTCGTCCGGCCCATCCGCTCCCCGCCGGATACCTCGCCGCGACACTGCCAGTGCGAGCGGCCTTGCCGCGACAGCGAGGGCACTTGCCTGAAGTGCGGGCGAGCTTGCCCTGAGCTCTTGAAGGGTGGGCGCCACGGTCACGGCTGAGCCGCTTCGCTCAACGCGCTCGGCACATCCCGCGAAGACGTGCACGTCGCAAGGTGCAGCCGGGCGAGGCTCTCAGCGATCTTTTCGGTGCCAACCACCTGCTCGGCCAGATAATCAACGGCCGGCTCGACGTGAACACCACCGGCGAGAGCATGCTGCTCGAGATCGCCGATGGCGCCGTCCAAACGGCAGGAGATCATGCGCCGCGCGGAACGTGGCATGGGCGAAGTGCTCAGAGACACGCCGAAAGCGAAGCCTCCCGGCGACAATCAGCATCGCAGGGTGGATCGGTCCCAGCCTGGGACCGATGCTCCTCCAACCTCGCCGACCTCAAGATCACCAAGAGCGAGTCCAGCCGCGCGCCCGGGCGATCTTCAGCTTCGCAAGCGTCAGATCCGCATATTCGATCGGCTCCGGTGAGCGCCGCGCCACCGTCAGAGTCTCCGACTCGCTGAGAGCGAACCCCGGTCCAATCACGCGACCCTCGATCCGCTTGCGGAACGCCTGGCGCTGCTCCAACGTGAACTTCGCGCCGCGCACCGATGTTTCAGTGACCGGGTTGGCACCGAAAGGGCAAACCGTGATGTCAGCGCGGTGTAAATTTACCTCTAATACTTCCCGCCTGGTTTCGTCGCTATTCCACCGATCACGGTTGCACCGGAAACTGAAACTTGCCTGTAAAGGCATCCGGGCCGCCTTGCTCTTGAGCGACTGCACGTCGGGGTCGCTCATCGGCAGTTCAGCACGCGCGAGAAGCCCTTCTCCGTCTTCGATCACTTCAAGCGGCGGGTCGCCCTTGCTGTGCGCTAACGGTAACCCGCCGCCCTCGGAGTGATTGATCACCAACACCATTTCTGGCTGTGCGGCCAAGCTTCGGCGAAACGCGCCCGGCACAATCTTCTCTTGGACGCCCCCGCCGATCGGATACCAAGTATCGACCGTCGATGCTCGGGTTTCGAGGCGCACCATTCGGCCTTCCGGCTGCCCGCCGGCTATGCCTTCAACGTCGGGTATTGCACCGCCATCGGTTTCCCCTCCGATGAGACGTAGCTCGACAGTTGACATTTACACCCTCTCTCCCATTGCCTTCATACGATCCTCGCTTGTTTCGCCCTCGCCGAGCGGCGCCAGCAGCGCCAGCAGCGCGTCGCTCGCCGCGCGTCGGCGTGCGCGAATCTCGCTCTCCGCCTCGGCGTGGCGCTGATCCTCGACCGCGTGTTCCGCATCGGCCGTCCCGATCCGCGCTTCGAGCTCGGCCCGCTCGCCGGCCACCGCTTTTTCGTGTGCCTCCTGGCGTTCGCCTTGCTCGCGGGACCTTTTTTCGGCGCGCAGAATCCTCAAGGCATCACGCCTAAACCACTGACGGCTTTCGGCCACACGGTCGAATCGCTGCGGGGGCGCGCTTAGCGCGACTTCTCGGCCGCTGTGCGCAGCTTCTAGCCGCTCCACCCTTTCGCGAAGTTCGCGGTTCTCGCGTTCCGGCCCCGACTCCGGGGGAAGGCTCGCCATGCGCTCCTGGTGCTCGGCGATCTTGCGCTCCTCCTCGTCCAGCTCGGCGAGCAGGTCCTTTTCGCGCCGCTCCCCCTCGACACGCTCGGCCTGCGCCCGTTCGCGGGCCTGGCGTTCCACGAGCTCGTGGTGCTCCCTCGTTCCCGCGAAGATCGTCATGCCGTCACCCGACTCTCAGGGGCCTGGTGGGGGCGCTGCTCGGTGAAGTCGCCGTACACCGGGACGCCGCGGCCGGGTGCGGCACCGAGCGCGGCCAAAGCCGAGCCGAAAACGTTGCCGGCGTGTTTTTCCTCAGCGCGTATCAGCTGGACAAGCACCTGCTTCATCAAGGCGTTCTCGCGCTCGAGCTCGTCAAGTCTCTTTTCCGTCGATGTAGGGTTTTTCCGTTCCACTGCTGTCCTTTCAGCCGCGGCGCCGCCGTGGCCTTGTTGTGGGTGTGCGGCGAAGAACATGTGCACGCTGCGCCCGTGCGCGAGCCTGGCGCTTCGGCCTCAGCTCGGCGGCATAGACGCGGATCTGCAGCTCGGCCCTCTCCGGGTCGCTTTCGAACAGGTCAGCGAGCCGCTCCACACGGTCGAGGTCGGGCCTTATCGGCTTCACCAGCACCTCGGCTCGCCGGCCTCGCGCTTCGGCGGGGGCTCGGCATCGAGCGGGTGCTGGTCCGGGTCGCCCCACCACCAGACACGTTTACCCGCGTGTCCCGGCGGCTGCGGCGTCGACCAGCGACGAGAGCCCATCCGACCCTCACGCCGGGCGACCGCTTTACCGAGCAGAGTTTTCGGGAACGCCATCAGCTCACCACACACGCGGGATGCCCGATTTGTACTCCACGGCCCGCGCGAACGCCATCACCGCACACACCGCCAGGTCAATCCGCCGCGGCGAATCCTTCGAGTCCTTCGTGAGCTGCCCGCCACGCGATGACACCCGGAGCACCGCGTTTGACACATGCCGGGATAGGCGCTCATCACCCGAGTGCGAGAGCTTCCCGTTCATCACGGCCTCATAAAACCTCGTGGTCGCGGGGATCATCCGCTCACGGCTCTGCGGGTACTCAACCACCGGGATACGCTCAGCGTCGAGCAGCTGAAGCGACCGCGCCCACCTATACGGGTCCGCGACCAGCTCAACCACATGCCAGCGCCGGCACGCCTCACGGATCGCGTCCTCCACATCCTCGATCGGCACCCGCCAACCGGGACCCTCGGACTCCCAGCAGTCCACCACCGTCAGGTGAGGCTCAGCGCCCACCGTGGCGGCGACAACACCGGTCGAGTCACCCGAGAAGGAGCCATCGAACGCCAAAACCACATCCTCACCGTCCGGTATGTCCCGCCCAGGCTCCTCCACACAAGCATCCCACGGCCCCGGCGGAATCCACCGCTCAGCATCAACGGCGACCACCTGGTTCAGGTAATAGCGGCGCGAAATGTGCTCAGGTGTCACCGGATCGGCAATCTCAGCCGCGAGCCGGTCCACATCCAGCCAGCGAGAGTCACCACGAGCCGCCAGCAGCGCCGCTCGCACCGCCTCCCGGTCCCGCAGATCCTCAACCGGCGGGGCCTCCAGACTGTCATACATCAGCCCCGGCACGTCACCGTCAGCGAGCCGCCACGCCTCAAAGGTGCGCTCCGCCACCGAATCCTCGCCCGGCAAGTGCGCGTTGCAAATCTCCACCGTGCGCGCCGCGCCGTCGCTGGCCTTCGCAGAATTGCGGCGTGTAGCTTCCGCCATCGCGTGCCCATCATTGGATTTCAGCCACTCTTGGCTCTCGTTCAGGATCGTGAGGCTCGGCCGCTTACCCTCAAGCGCCCGCGGCGAGCTCGTCACCGCTTCAATCTGCCCAACACCGCGGGCGTAGATGATCGTGCGGCCAAGGTCGATCCGGTACTCGTCAACCGCCGCATTCGTAAACATGCCGGCGAACAGCCGCATCGTGTTGTTCGTCTGGTCACGGCTCACGGCGGCCACCGGAATCCACGGGCTCGGATGGTCCACCGCGACCGGCCTACCCTCCGCATCCCAGCCGCCGAACCGGCACGGGCCGCACAGCTCCACCGCCGCGATAGCCGCCAACAGCGGGTCCTTCCCCCAACCCTTACACCGACGGATGACGCCGCGGCGATAGACGAACCGCCCCGTCGAGTCGATCTCATACCAGCGCAGCACAAGCCTCGCTTGTTCCTTCGTGAAAACCCACGGCGTGCCCGCGTCCGGCCCATCCGGCGTGAGCAGATAGGCGCGGGTCCACGCGAGCACCTGCCAGCCGAGGGTCCGAGTCTCATCCGGCACCGTGCCGAACGTCGGCCGGATAGCCTCCGCCGTGCTCACGCCAACTCCCGCCGGTAGGAGTCGAGCGCCACAAGCTGCGCGTCCTTCGCGGGCTCCGCAGGCTCGATCCGCAAACCAATCCGCCGACGATCCAACGGCGAGCCCCCAAGCGTCGCCTCCTCGATGCGAATCTCGGACGCCAACCCTTTCGTCAACGGCCGGCGCGCGAAGATATCCACAAGAACCGCAAGCCGAGCGAGTTTCATCCACTCCACATCGGTGAATTGACTCGCCATCGGGGAACGCGCCCAACGCTCATACCACCGCCGGGTGCCAGCCGAGAACGTCACCCGCTCGCCGTCCACATACGTCCTCGTCAGCGGCGGAAACCTGCCCATATACCCGGACGCCGGCAACGCCTCAACATGCGGCTTATGCCGCCGCCGGCGCTGGGCGGCAGGCTTCGGAGCCGGACCCAAACCGCCCATCAGAGCACCCCCCAGGCCACGCTAAGCCCATCCGCCGAGGGAAGGCGACCAGTCCCAAGCCGAAGGGCACCAGTCCCGCACACGCGCGTTTCCGCCCATGAGCGGGTCAGGGTTTCGATCGCACAAGCTTTTCGGGGTGCCGCGGGTTGTCTGCAAGACAAGACGATGCAGCCGCCCACCTGCTGGCTGGGCGAGTGGCGTCCTATGCGATGGCTCATGCTGCCCTCGCTCCCTTGGCGCTGTTGCACCTGCGGCAGATGACGCTCAGGTTCGTGTCGTGGTCGGTGCCGCCGTTTGCTTTGGCGGTCAGGTGGTCGAGCGTCAGCGGGTTTGCCGCGGTGTGCTCGATGCCGCAGCGTTCGCATCGTCCGACTCGCCGGGTGAGTCGCTGTGACTTGCGCTGCCATGCTGTGCCGTAGCCGCGTTCGGTGGTTGTGCCGCGTCGGCGTTCGTTTGCTCGCTTGCACTCGCCGCAGTAGGAGCCGTTGGCGATCAGTCGGGTTGGATGGTTGAGGCAGGGTCGGAGCGTCATCGCTGCGGCTCGCTCTGCCGGTCGCCGTTGTCGTGTTCGCGGTCGAGGTGTGCTTTCAGCAGTTGACGAACGAGCGATGACACCGATCGGTCTTCTGCGAGTGCGGCATCACGAGCACGCTGCTGCAGGTCTGCCGTGAGCCTGATGGATGTGATCCCGTCCAATGTGCTGCTCCTGTGTGACTTCGAGAATCCCCTCCGGCGGTTACTCAACCGGACATCCTCGAAGTTGTCGTGATAGAGGTTACCAGCACTCGTTGCGTTGTCAATCATTCGCCAGCCTCACAAGCACGTCGCCGTGGCATGGCTTCGGTGCACACCAGCAGCCGAGCCTTTTCTAATGCATTAGAAAAATATGGCACTGCGACGGCTGCGGTTGCAGTGAGTTCCGCACCCTCGATACACACGGTCATCGTGTTGTTCCCCCATTCACTGCGGCCTGGCGCTCGAGCACGTTAGGCCGCGGCGGACCACCGTTGATCCATGCTTCGACCTCGAGGACGTTCTTCCACTCCCACATGGGATCCTCGCGAGTGCGCTTCAGTTTGGGCTGCTCGAGGCGCTCCAACACTGCATTCACGTTGCTGGACGGGCGCATGCTCTTCAGGTCAAGCTCGTCCCACCACTGCTCATACAGGAGCCTGGCGTCCTTCATGCCCTGCACATATCCCGCGGCGTAGGCGTCGCACTGTCCCTGGGTGATCTCGTTGTCGGTTGTCGTTGTCTCGGTCATCGTGTTGTTCCTTTCGTTGGTTGGGTTCATGCGGCGATCTGAAGTTCAAGCTGCGGCTGTTCAATTGACGCAACTACGCGCCGCGCGCCCGCACTGGCCGGCTTCGCTGTCGTGTGTTCGAGCGAGGTCCTGATGAGCGGCCTCGAGCACGGCAGGTTGTGGTCGGCGTGGTGCCAGCGGATGACGGTCAGCGCTGCATCTTCCGAATCCGCGGCGGGGACCGTGCAAGATCGCGGCGGCAGGATCCAGCGCTCGACTTTGTGGCGTTCGATGCTCACGGCAAACGTCGAGCTCGGCCAAGGTGCATGAGATCTCACCGCTCGGCCTGTCGTTGGCGGTAGGCGCGCTGACGGCAGCCCGCCGAGCAGTAGAGAGAATCGCTACGGGCCGGCGTGAAGTCCTGGCCGCAGCCATCGCACGGCCTCTCGGGCTTTCGCTTCAGCGCACGCAGAGCGCGAGCCGCACAGCGTTTAGAGCATGCGTGAACCTTACGGGTCAGCCAATAGCCGTTCGCTGTGTTCGCAAGCGGCCGTCCGCAGCCATCGCACGGCTGCGCCGTCGACGCGCGCTGTGGCGCCTCCTCGTACTTCGGCGGCTTCTCGCGGTAGGCACAGAAGCATTTCTCACAGTGCGGAAGCTGGAAATAGGCGCGCCGTTCGCGGTGGTAGCCGTCGACGCGACGCTTGAAACGCCACACCGCATCGAGCGTCGCGCCGCAGCCCCAGCACGTTTCGGCCGTCTGTAGCGCATGATTTACCTTGCGCTGAAGCTCGATCCTGCGCTCGTGAACGGCGCGGCAGTCCTCGCAGTACAGGTCGATGGTCGGCAGGTACTTGCACAGCCCGCACTCGCCCGGCACGTTCGGCACGTTCGGCTCGTTCGGCTCGGGTGGCGTTACGGCTAGCAAACTGTCGGTCGTGACGGACTTTGCTTTGTCGTCACGCTCTGGCTCTGGTTGCTCGCGTGGCTTCACGTAGGGCCGCAACGCCGTCAACGCAGCAGACACACGGTTAGCCGCCTCGAACCGCTCCGGCGGATGACGGTCCGGGTGGGTCAGCTTCAGAGCCTCCTCTAGCGTCTCGGCGTCGAGTTCGTCCTCGCTGGCGATGGACTTCATGCCGAATATCATCGAGCGCAGGCAGGCCCCCCCGAACGGTCCTCCATCGACCGACTTCTTCCGCTTGCGCGCCCCAGACAGCAGCTCGCTACTGCAACGGATACACACGTCCGGGCCACCGCGATCCCCGTGCAGCGCCACGAGCAGCCCGTCGCCGCCACAGTGAGCACAATGTGACGGCTTCGTAACGGTCGCATCGTGGAACCCTTGATTTGCCGTAACGGTGCTCACCGCGACGCCTCCCGCTCAAGCCAGCGCTGCAGCTCGCTAACCGGGACCAGCACGCGACGGCCGAGCCTGATCGTCTTGATCGCCGGCAGCACTTCGTTCTTGAACGTCAGTTCGGCGATTCCGAGCGCGGCGCATGCCTCGGCGATGTTCAGTGCGAGCCGTGGCGGAGCCAGTTTGGCGATCGGGGCGCTCACGCTCGCCCCTCCGCGTTGGCCGCCCACCAGCAGCGCATACACAGCACCACGCCGGGGCCGGCGACGACATCGGCGGGACCGGTCTCGTGGAGCGCGCCGCAACGATCGCACGGGCCCAAGCTGGGGGCGCGAGGGACGCGCCGCCTGGGGGTGGACTCCTCGTGCTCGTCGACGGCGTCGTGCTCCTCGGCGGGCGCCAGCTGAACACGTTGTTCGTTCTCGAGGCGAAGCCGATCAATACGCCCACCACGATCCGCCGCGAGGCGCTCCCACACCGACACGAGATCTTCCACGTCGGCCAGGTCGCCGCCCTGCGCCTCGACTGCGCTGGCGATCGCGACGAGAAGCTCTCGGGGCAGCGTCATCGCTCCCCGCCGTAGCGTGCGAGGGTCTCGTCGATCAGCTCGGATTGCGCGACATCGACCTTTACCCCCCCGGTTTGGGTGTTCTCATCCGTAACATCCGTAACATCCGCATTGGAATGCGGGTTTTCGGGTGTTTCGCTATCCGTAACATCGGCGGTTTGTGACGGATAGGAAATCGTCTGTTTTTGGCTCTGTGGAGCCGTTGTTACGCTTGTTACGGATAGAATCTCGTTATCGGGGGGGTCGCCCCCCTGTTCGCGCTTCTTCGGGTCGGCGCAGTAGCGCTCCCAGGGTTCGGCAAACTGCTCGCGGTTGTATCCCTTCGCGGTGGCCTCGCCGAACCGGAGCGTCTTCGGTTTGACCTCGAATGGCCTGAGCAGCTTCGCCAGCCCGCGGCTGTCGATGCCGACGCCCTTGCGGTAGCCGCCGAACGGCAGCTCGTCGCTTTCGTTCAGGCCGGTGAGGATCGTCTCCGTTTGGAGTGCGGTGGCGTCACCGAACAGCGATTTGAGTGCCTTCAGCAGTAGGACGCCGTGCCCGTCCTCATCCTCGGGCGCATCCTTTGCAAGCCCGGTCGCCGCGGTCCGTGCGTGCTTTGGCCACTCCCCGCCGGCGAGGTCGGCTATCGCGAACAGTGCCTCCCATCCCTCGGCCGCGCGGTCGTCGAGCTCGTCGGGTAGCTCGGGTTCGGCGTCGTGAAGCGTCTGTACGTGCTCGGCCGCCCAGCGTCCAAGCGCGGCGCGCAGGTACTCAGTTTCCGCATAGGCCTTGCGGTAGCGAAACCTAGCCACGATTTCGTCCGCCTTCTTGCGCTTGAGCGTGATGCGAATCGAACGGTCGAGGATCGTGTCGGGCCAGCGGTCGGTCCCGATGCCACTGAGAACCTTCGCGCAGTAGACGGGAAAATCGACCGTCTTGAGATTTGCGCCTTCGCCCACGACGCGGGCGACAGCAGCGCGTGGCCTGTTGCCTGCATTCAGTAGGCCGCGCAGAGATTCGGCGTTTTCCGCCTTGCCGGCGAAGATCGCGTCAACCTCATCCAGGATCAGGGTCGGGCGCTGCTCGGCGATCTTGCGAAACATGGCGGATTCGCTGGCTGCGGCGATCATCCACGGGTCACGCACGAGCAGCTCGAGCGTTTCCTGCAGGCGCGTCTTGCCTGAGCGCTTCGTCGGCGACTGAACGACGAGATAGGGGGTCGCGTGCGCGGCGTCGAGCGCCCATGTGTGCAATACCCACAGTGCGATCGCCAGCGCCGCCTTGCGGCTGGGAAGACGCACGTATCGGTCGAGCTCCTTCGCGACGGCCCGCAGGAGCTCCTCAGTCGCAAGCAACGGGCCTTCCGGCGGCTTGCCATTGGATCGCGCATCGGATGGGAGCGGACGCCATTCGCGAACTACACGCGCGAGCAGATCCTCCCTGGTATGCCCCGCGGCCAAGAAGTCGTCCACGCCCACCTTGGAGCCGTCCTCGCCGCACGGCAGGTACGCGAAGCTGACCTCGGCGCCGCGTTTCTCAAGCCAGCGCCCGAGCCGCTCGGTGGCCTTGTGCACACCTGGGTTCTGGAAGGCATCCGAGTCAAAGCAGATCACCACCTTGCGATCCTTCAGCGCGATCGCCTCCCAGTCGGCGAGCGCGGTGGAACCGCCGTCGTCACCCTTACCGCGCCAGTTCCAGACACCCATCAGCGCGACCGCACGCAAGCCGATGCTGGCGAGCGCGTCGGCCTTGCGGATGCCCTCCGTGACCCACAGCATCACCTTCGGGTTCTGCAGGTGCCGGCGCGTGGAGGGCGGCACGTCGATCGCCATCTTCACCCCAGCTGGGCTCTCGTACTTCAAGAGTTTGCCGTCCTTGACGCGCGGTTTGTCGGGACGCAGTTGGAAGAACACGCGCTCGCCGTAGGCGTCGATGACAGGGATCACAAGCGCCGGCGCGAGCCGCTGCACGGGACCGAACATGCGGTTCAGCTCCTTGGCTTCGCTCACGGAGAAATAGCCGCGCGCCTCGGCAACCTCATCGCTGATCGACGATTCCTCGATCAGCTTGCGGTGGTGCGGCAGCAGTTCGCGCGTCATCGCTTCCACCGCACCGCGCTGCCCGCTTCGTTCCAGGGGCGGTCAAACTGTCCATGGTCGACACGTAGCGGGTAGCGCGAGTCGTTATCGCAGCCAGCCCTACTGCAGATCCTGTAGCAGTCAGGCGTGGCGAATGTTGTCGACGAGCAGCGGCGGCAGCTTCCCCACGCACTATCCGCCCAGCCCTGAAACTCGTTGCGGTACGGGCCTAGTGGCGCTGAGGTTCTGCAGAATGCGCTGGGACACCCCGGAGTTGACCAAGACGCACCGACGATGAGCGCGCCGCCCTCCCAGCCCGACGAGTCGATTCTCCCGGCCGCCAAGTGCTGCAACTCCTCACAGCTCCAACCGGGCTTCACCTCGACGAGCACGGGGTCAGGGATCAACACCACGAAGTCGGGGATGTATCCGTCCAGGTCGATCGGCTCGTACTCCCAGCGCCAGCCGAGCAGGTCAAAGAACGCGGCCCAACGCGCCTCTAGACGGGAGCGGAACCGCGCGCCGCGATAGGTGGTCTCGATGGCGGCGGGCTTAGCCATCGGCTTTCCGCTCCTCTTCGACCGCGATTCGCAGCTCGCGCCACGCACGAGCTCGGTGCCCGTCGGGCAACCGGTAGAAGGCACGCAGCCGCTGCTCGGCGGTCATCGACGCCGTGGCGAGGTGAAACCATCGGAACGCCGTGCGCTCGAGGGGTGCGATCGCGCTGGTCACGAGCACACCCCGTCGCTGATCGCCTTGAGCGGATCCCGCGCCGCCCAATCTGAGCGCCATTCATGGCCGTGCGGGCAGCGGTAGAACGCCGCGATCCCGTTGGCCGCCGGGCGCACTTTGAACGGCATGCGGGCTTGCCCCTCGCACCTCGGGCACGTATCCCGCGGCGGCCAGGCGCGAGCGAGCGCGAGCAGCGCCTGCTCCGGCCAATCCCGGCACACGTCGGGGCGCTGGAACGCGAGCGCGGTCAACGCACGCCCTCGCGGTGAAGAACTACATGATGATGATCAGCTGCGCGCCGGCCATGTTCGGCCGGCTCGGGTTCGTCAGGGTCGCCGCGGCTGCTGTCGACCCTGGCGACACGCCGCGCACCCGGCCGACGCCTTCCGCCGCAGTGGGACCGACGGATCGGGCGCGCGCCTGCTGGGCGGTGCTTGACGATCGGGCGCAGCTTGGACCTGAGAACCCCGCGAGCGGTGTTCCCCACGGCACGCAGGGCCAGCTCGAGCGTGGCTTCCCCGGGCTGCGCGTTTTCCAGCCTGGTCAGCAGGAGATTGACGGCGATGTGGTGCGGCGAGCGTTTGTCCGTCTTCACCGCACGCAGGATCTCAACGGCGCCCTCTTGGTCGCCGAGCGAGAACTTGGCGATCGCGATACGGAGCTCGGGCGACGTGCACGCCCTGTAGCGCTGCCCGATGCGCCAGCGCTCGTCGCGGCCCGGGGCGCCACGGCGAGGGCGGCGAGCTGTTACTACAGGATCGAGTTCACCGCGAGGCGTGTGGTGCTGCACAGGTGCTCTCTTCCGAGTATGGACACGTTGATCACGGCGAAGTCTACCAACACGAAAGCCGCCCCGAAGGACGGCTCTCGCTGATCAAAATGTCTCCACGGAAGCGGAAGAACACTCGGTGTCGCTTACTCAAGGCGACACGGCGAAGTCTACAGCATCAATCTCTACCCCTCGCCCGTGAGCCCCGTCGGCCCTTCGTGGTGGAACGCCAATTCCCACTGCTCGCGCGTGCTCGCGAGCACCTGCCTATCTTCGCTGCACAAGGCGAGCGGCAATGCGCGAGCCCAGGCATCAGCAAACGGCGTGCCCGAGCGTCGGTCCTGTTCAAGCTGCTCCCTGATCGCCGCGAACGCTCGTTCAACCGCCACGGACGCACAGGATAAGCCCTGAGTGTGCGACAGTTGTGCGACAGTCGCACCCTGATTAGGTGAGGTTCAGCGGGGTTCAGTGAGGTGAAGATTGGCTCTAGTAAGCCAAATCGCCCGCAGCCACTACCCCCCTTTTAGATGTGGTACATGCTGGCGCCGGCTTCGAGCGTCTCTCGCTCGATCACGTCGGCGATCGTGGTCTCGCCGAGCACTCGACGAGCGGCGGCTGCGGCGTCGGCGAAGACGCCCTGCGAGTCGCGCCCGAGGGGCCCGTCGAGCAGCTCGACGATCTCGAGCACGGTGATCGTGGCCGGCTCGCGCGCGAAGCGGTAGCCGCCCTTCACACCCCGCTGCGAGGCGATGATGCCCGCGCGCCGCAGCGATGCGAACAGCTGCTCGAGGAACTGCACCGGCACGTCGCGCCTGCGCGCGAGCTCGCCGATCGGTACGGGGCCCGCGCCCGCGCTTCGCCCGAGCTCGGCGAGGGCGAGCACGGCGTAGGGCGACTTGCTGGTTATCGAGATCATCTCTGCGCGCGGAGCGACCGTGGGCGGCTCAGCTCGCTGCGATCGTATTGCGCGACGCGCGAGAACGGCCACCCGGGTGGCCGGGCGTACGTCGCGTCGCTAGAGCCAGCCGCGCTCGGTGGCTATGAGCACGGCCTGCGCGCGGTCGACCGCACCGAGCTTGCCGTAGATGTTGTGCAGGTGCGTGCGCACCGTGCTCGTGGAGAGCGTGAGCTCGTGCGCGATCTGCTTGTACACCTTGCCCTCGGCGAGGCGCTGCAGCACACCGAGCTCGCGGCTCGAGAGCGGACACGGGTCGACGTGACGCTGGCGTTGGCTGGTCGAGCCGGGAAGTTCGTACATCACGCGCCTGAGCTCCTGCGGTCCGAGTCCGACCGCGCGCGCGCACGTGAGCATCTCCGCGGGAGACACGCGTGCGCCCTGCACGTAGTGCGCGAGCATGTCGGCGAGGCGCACGAACGCGGCTTCGCCCTCGGCGTCGGGGTTGTGGTGGCGCTCGATCGGCGTGGCGATGCTCGCCGGAAGCCCCCAGCGCCGCACCAGCACGCCGCCCACGAGCGCGTGGTCGACGCCCAGCTCGCGGCGCTCCGCGTGGAGCCGTTCCTCGGGCGTCCTTGCACCGCGGTGCACCTGTCCCGGGTAGCCCGGATAGGCGTGCATTAGCACCAGCTTCCCGACGTCGTGAAGCAGGCTCGTGACGGTGAGACGGTCGCGCTGCTCGTAGCCAACCTCGGCAGCCACGCGGTCGGCCGCGTGCTGGGTCGCGAGCGCGTGCAGGCGAAAGCGCTCTGGAGCCGCGTCCCAAACGCTCGCGCGCTCGAAGAAGTCGAAGGTACGCAGGCGGCTCGCGACGGCGTGCACGGTTTGCGGGTTCAGCACCTCGACGGCGTCGACCGCGGTATCCACCTGTGCGTGCCCGTCGTTGACCTGGTTGGCCAGGCGCAGGATCGCGATGATCAGGGCCACGTCGGACTCGACCGCGGAGACTATGTCGGCCGTTGCGACGTGGTCCTTGGAGATGACCGCAAGCAGCCGGTCGCGCGACTCGGCGAGCGCGGGAAATGCCTCGAGCGCCTCGAACGCGAGCGTGAGACGACGGCCGTGGCCCTCGTTCTGGTGGCGCTCACCCGCCGGGGGGCCCGCGCCGGCGCGGCGAACAGCGTCCGCTGAACGCGGCGAAGCACCGTTGGACTTCGCCTTCTTCGCTGAGACAGCTGTCTGCATACCGGTCCGCATTTCCCTTCCCTGGGGGCTAGGTGTATCCAGTGATCGTTAAAACGTCGGGTACGTATCGGCAGCATCGGCCCAACTGTTGAGCACTCGCGCAGGCGAATTTGCGGCGCGCAGCGGCGAGCAGGGACTCGTTCAGGCTCGTGCGAGCGCGGCGTCGATGCGCCGCAGCGTCTCCTCGCGGCCGAGCAGCGCGACGCTCTCGAAGATGCCCGGCGAAACGGTGGTCCCGCTGATCGCCACGCGCAGCGGTTGGTAGACCTCGCGCGGCTTGGCGCCACGTCGCGCCACGACGCCCTCGAGCGCCGCCTCGACCGCGGCCTGGTTGAAGTCGTGCAGCTGCGCGAGGACAGCGCGCGCATCGCTCAACGCGGCCCTTCCGTTCTCGTCGAGCCAGCGCTCGCGCGCCTTCGGATCGTCCACCGGCCCGTCGAGCAACGGCCCGGCCAGCGGCATGAAGTCGGCGAGCGTGTGGATCTTCTCCTGGCTGATCCTCGCCGCCTCGGCGAGGCCCTCGCGCCCGGTGTATGCCTGCAGCCGCCGCGCCAGCTCCGCGGGATCCAGCTGTCTTATGTAAACGCCGTTCAGCCACTTGAGCTTGGTCTCGTCGAAGCGAGCGGGGTTTCTGCTGACGCGCTCGAGCGTAAAGCGCTCGACGAGCTCATCGGTGGACAGCACCGTCTCATCGTCGCCCGCTCCCCAGCCGAGCAGCGCAAGGTAGTTGCGCACCGCCTCGGGCAGGTAGCCGGCGTCACGCAGCTCCTGCACCGATGCCGCGCCGTGGCGCTTTGAGAGCTTCTTGCCGTCGGGCCCGTGCAGCAGCGGCAGGTGCGCATAAACGGGCAGCTCGCTGTCGCGCGGCGCGAAGCCCGCCGCCATCGCGGCCTCCAGCACGAGCAGCTGCTTGGGCGTGTTGGAGAGATGGTCCTCGCCGCGCACCACGTGTGTGATGCGCGCGTCGAGGTCATCGATCGCGACCGCGAAGTTGTAGAGAACCGAACCGTCGGCGCGCGCGATCACGGGGTCGTCCATGTGCACGTGCTCGAAGCGGGTGTCGCCGCGCACGACGTCGTGCACGATCGTGAAGCCCTCGTCGGGGACGCGTAGGCGGACGGCGCCGTCCGCCTGCGCCTGCCCGCGGAAGCCGCGCTCGGCGCCATGCTCACGCTTGTAGGCGGCGACGTCCTCTGCGGTCGCCGAGGAGCGGTAGGCGAGGCCGGCGTCGAGCAGCGCGTTCAGCGCCTGCTCGTGACGCTGCGAGCGGGCGGTCTGCATGACCGGTCCCTCATCCCAGTCGAGCTCGAGCCATCTCAGCGCATCGATGATCTGCTCGATGTTCTCGGGCGTAGAGCGCTCGCGGTCGGTGTCCTCGATGCGCAGCACCAGCGTGCCCTGCTCGTGGCGGGCTAGCAGCCAGTTGAACAGCGCCGTGCGCGCGCCGCCTATGTGCAGCGCACCGGTGGGCGACGGCGCAAATCGAACCCTCATAATCGGCACGCATGCTAATCGGCGCCCACGTCTCCCCAGCGGGCGGCCTGCCGAAGGCGATCGCGCGCGGCGCCGAACGCGGCTGCCGCGCGATCCAGATCTTCAACCAGTCGCCGCGCATGTGGAAACCGTCGAGCTACAGCGACGCGGACGCGAAGGCGTTTCGCGAGGCGATGGCCGCGAGCGAGATCGACGCGGTGCTGATCCATGCGGTGTACCTGCTCAACTGCGCCAGCGAGGACCGCGACATCAGGGGAAAATCGCTCGCCTCGCTGATCCATTCGCTGCGCGCAGGCGAGCAGATAGGCGCCTGCGGCGTGGTGCTGCATCCCGGCTCGGCCAAGTCCGGCGAGGTGAAGGGCGCGATCAGCCGCGCCGGGCGGACGATCCGCGAGGCGCTCGCGGAGAGCGGCTCATGTCCGCTTCATCTGGAGAACACCGCGGGCGCGGGCGGCACGCTGGGGCGCTCGATCGAGGAGCTCGCGGCGCTGCTCGAGGCGTGCGGCGAGGATTCGCGGCTGGGTCTGTGCCTGGACTCCTGCCATCTGTTCGCATCCGGCTATGACATACGCACCGCCGCTGGCATGGACGCGACACTCGAGCAGCTCGATGCGCAGATCGGCTGCGAGCGCGTCGGCTCCCTGCATCTCAACGACTCGCAGACGCCGCTCGCATCCAACCGCGACCGGCATGCGAACGTCGGCGCTGGCGAGCTCGGCGAGCGGGGATGCGCGGCGTTCCTGTCGGCGCCGGCGCTGCAGGGGCTGCCGTGCGTGCTTGAGACCCCGGGCGAGCAACGCTCGGGCCCTGGGCCCGAGGAAATCGCGCTGGCGGTGAAGCTGCGTGAGCGCGGCCTGAAAGCTCGGGCGCGCAAGAGGAAGAGCTCCGCGGGCGGGGCCCGCTCCGCGACGGGGACGCGCTCGGCGAGCGCGGGGCGCCCGCTACGCCGGGCGCGCTAGGCGCTGGGCGGCGGCGGCGGACGGCGCGAGCGCGTGTTCGAGCTCGGCGCGCAGCGTTGGCGTGTGCGCAACGCGAAAGCCCTCGCCGAGGCGCAGCCGCCGTGTGCCCGAGCTCGTATCGATGTCGACGAGCACCTCGGCCTGGCCGGGGAAGTCCTCGATCGCCTGCTTGAACTCCTCGAGCGCCTGCGGCGAGAGATCGGAGGCCGACACGCGCAACAGCAGGGGCTGGGAGCGTGCTCCAGCCGCGCGCGCGCTCGCCTGCGCACGCGAGCGCGCCTGCTCGATCTCCTCGGCCGAGGGCCTGAAGGGCCCGACGCCCTGCACGATCAGGCACGTCTTGCCGGCTTCCTTGTGATCGACGCGGCCCTCCACCAGCACGACCTCGTCGACCGCCAGCGCCGCCTCGTGCTCGGCCAGCGCCTTGCCGAACACGAGTATCTCGACCGACCCCACGAGGTCGTCGAGCGTCGCGAACATCATGTGATCGCCGTTGCGCGTGCGGATCCTCTTGGCCTCGGTGATGATGCCGCCGACCTTGACCAGGTCTCGGTCGCGGCGCTCGGCGAGCGCCTCGAGCGTGCAGCTCACGCGCGCCAGCAGCGCCTCGCGCAGGGGCTTCAGCGGGTGCTCGGACACGAACAGGCCGATCGCCTCCTTCTCGTGCGCGAGCAGCTCGGCCTGCTCGAACTCCTCGGCGGGTATGGCCGGGTGAAGCGGACGGGCGAGCCCGTTGGCGGGCGCCGCCGACTGGCTCGCACGCGCGCCATCGAGCGTGACCGGGGCGCCGGGCTGCTCGCCTGCGGGCGAGTCTTCGTGCAGGTCGAAGATCGAGCCCTGGCCAATGAGCGCGTCCTGCTGGAGCTTCTGCCCAGCCGCCTGCGCCTGCTCGAGCACCGCCAGCATGCCCTTGCGCGTGGCTCCGGTGGAGCCGAGCGCGCCGCACTTGATCAGCGCCTCGATCGCCTTCTTGTTCACGGTGCGCCCGTCGACGCGCTCGCAGAAGTTCCACAGCGAGGTGAACGGGCCGCCTTGCTGGCGTGCGCGGATGATCGCCTCGACTGCTTGATAGCCCACACCCTTGACCGCGTCGAGGCCGAAGCGGATGCTGCCGAGCGCGCCGCCGGATCGACCCGCCGCGTCGGGGTCCTCACGGGGCGGACCGACCGTGAACTGGTGGTCTGAGAGGTTGACGTCGGGAGGCACGATCTCGATCCCCATCTCCTCGCAGCGGGCCACGAAGAACGGCACCTTGTCCTTGGTCGACATCACCGATGAGATCAGCGCGGCCATGTACTCGGCCGGATGGTTGGCCTTCAGCCATGCGGTGCGGTAGGCGATCAGCCCGTAGCAGGCGGCGTGACTCTTGTTGAACGAGTAATCGGCCGAGCGCTCGTTCGTCTGCCACAGGAACTCGATCGTCTCCTGGCTCGTGCCTGACGCGCGCGCGCCCTCTACGAACTCGGGCTTCAGGGCCGCCATCGCGGCGCGGTTCTTCTTGCCGATCGCCTTGCGCAGGTCGTCCGCCTTGGCGCCCGAGAAGCCGGCGATCTCCTTGGAGATCTGCATCGCCTGCTCCTGGTAGAGGATCACGCCCTTGGAGGAGGCGAGGATCGAGCGCAGTCGCTCGTCGGGGTAGGAGATCGACTCGGGTCTGTGCTTGCCCCGCGCATACACGGGGATCTGGTCGAGCGCCCCGGGGCGGTAGAGGGCATTCAGGGCGACGAGGTCGTCGAACTCGTCCGGGCGCACCTTCTTGAGGGCCTCGCGCATGCCCTCGGACTCGAACTGGAACACCCCGGTCGAGTCGCCGCGGGCGAGCATCTCATAGGTCCTTGGGTCATCGAGGGGAAGCGTGGTCATGTCGGGCCGCTGCCCGCTGGAGCGCTCGATGATGTCCAGCGCGTCCTCGATCACGTCGAGGTTGCGCAGGCCGAGGAAGTCCATCTTGAGCAGGCCGATCTCCTCGATTGGCTTCATCGAGAACTGCGTGACCATGCGGAAGCTGCGCTCGCCGTTCTCGTCCGTTCCGGCGTCGGCCAGCTGCAGGGGCACGATGTCTGTGAGCGGCCGGTCGGCGATCACGACCGCGGCCGCGTGGATCGAGGAGTTGCGGACGATCCCCTCGAGGCCCTTCGCCACGTCGACGATGCGCTGTGCCGTGGGGTCCTCGTCGCACGCCTTGCGCAGCGGCTGGCCGGCCTTCAGGCAGTCCTCGAACGAGGGAGATCGTCCCATGATCGGGTCGGGGATGAGCTTCGCCAGGCGATCTCCTGCGCCGTAGTCGAAGCCGAGCACGCGGGCGGCGTCGCGGGTGGCCGCGCGCGGAAACATCTTGCCGAACGTGACGATTTGCGCCACCGACTCGCGCCCGTACTTCTCGGTGACGTAGCGCATCACGCGCTCGCGCCCGCGCACGGAGAAGTCGATGTCGATGTCCGGCATCGAGACTCGCTCGGGGTTCAGGAAGCGCTCGAACAGCAGCTCGTAGCGCAGCGGGTCGACGTCTGTGATGGTGAGGCAGTAGGACACGATCGAACCCGCCGCCGAGCCACGTCCGGGGCCGACGGCGATGCCGCTGTCCTTGGCGAAGCGGACGAAGTCCCACACGATCAAGAAGTAGGCGTTGAAGCCCATGCCGTCGATCACGTCGAGCTCCATCTCCATCCGCTCGACGGCCTCGGCGGGCGGCGGGTCGCCGTAGCGCGCCCGTAGGCCCTCGAGCACCTGGCGGCGAAGGTACTCGCGCTCTGGCACGCCGTCGGGGGTCGGGTAGCGCGGGATCAGCTGCTTGCCGAGCTCGATCTCCACGCTGCAGCGCTCGGCGATCTCCAAAGTGCTGGCGATCGCCTCGGGCCACTCGGCGAACGCGCTCGCCATCTCGGCGCTGTCGCGCAGGTAGAACTCGTTCGCGTCGAAGGTCAGCTTCGGTTCGGCCATCGTGCTCTTCGTCTGCACGCACAGAAGCGCCGTGTGGTGTTCGTAGTCCTCCCGGCGCAGGTAGTGCACGTCGCCGGTGCCCACCAGCGGCCTGCCCAGTTCGCGCGCGATGCGCACGATCCCCTCGTTGCACTTCTCCTGTGCGGCGAGGCCGTTCTTCTGCACCTCGAAGTACACGTTCTCGGATCCGAACACTCCAAGCAGCTCCTCGGCGTGCGCGCGCGCATCCTGCGGTCGATCCTCGAGCAGGCGCTGGCAGAAGCGCGACGCGAGGCAGCCGGTGAGCGCGATCACGCCCTTGCCGTAGCGCTCGAGCTGACCCATGTCGACGGTCGGCTTGCCCCGCTGCAGGCCCTCGAGAAAGCCCGCCGAGGACAGCTTCACGAGGTTGCGGTAGCCCTCATCGTCGGCCGCGAGCAGCGTCAGGTGGTTTCGCTCTCCGCGGCCGGTCGCCGATGCGAGATGGTCCTCGACGAGGTAGATCTCGCAGCCGACGATCGGCTTGACCTGGTGCTTGACACACGCCTTGTACAGCTCGACAGCGCCGTTCATCACGCCATGGTCGGTGAGCCCGAGCGCCGGCTGGTCGAACTGCGCGGCCCGCTGCGCGAGGTCCTCGATCCGGCACGCGCCGTCGAGCAGCGAGTACTCGGAGTGGACGTGCAGATGGGCGCAGGAGGGGCTGCTCACGTGTGCCTCATCCTAGGCGCGCCGGCGGCGGAGCCTCAGGCCGCGTGCCGCTGTTTGCGTCTGTTGCGCAGACGTCCGATCAGCGACATGCTGTGCTTGTGCGGCGGTGCTTTCTGCGCGGCCTGCGCGGGCGAGATCTGACCCGCCGGAGCATCCTCGGCGCGCTTTCGCAGCCTCTCCACGGCGGCCGCGAGCGCGTCTGCCATCTCCCCCGCGCGCTCCTGCGGCTGCCCGCCCTGCGGCCCAGCCGGCCCCTCGCCGGGTAGCGCTCGCGCGACCCGCGAGCGAAGCTCGGGCGCGGCCACAGAGACCGACGGGCGCTCGGCGGCCGTCGCGCGGGCCCGCGGAGCTTCGGGCGCGCTCTGCCGCTCGCGCGGCTCGGGGTCGCGCACGCGCCCCGCACCCGCCAGCGCCGGGCCGATGCGCGCCACGATCGCCTTCAGCTCGATCAGCAGCGCGGCGAGCTGGCGGTAGCCGTCGCGGACGCGCGCGAGCGTCCGTTCGACGCCTTCACGCGCCGCTCGCTCGGCGGCCAGCTCGCGCTGCATCTCGGAGCCTTGGCGCTCCAGCTCGTCGACCCGCGCGCGCAGCTCCGCCTCGGCGCGGGCCAGCTCGGCGCGCTCGGCCGCGGTGGCCTGCTCGGCCTCGGCGAGCTGGCGCTGCAGACGCTCGCGGAAGTCGCCCAGCGCGCGCAGCTCGTGCTCTGCGGCGGCGAGCCGCTCGTCGAGCTGCTCGACCTCGAAGGTGCTGTCGCGGTCGCGGCTGACCACCCGCTCCTCGGCCTCGACCCGCAGCTGCTGCTCTGCGTACTCGCGCTGGCGTATGCGCCGCAGCTCGCGCTCTCGCTCGCGCGCGAGCTCCTTCTCGGCCTCGAGCAGTTCCTCGGCCACGCGCCGCTCGTCCTCGAGCTCGCTCAGGCGTTGCTGCAGGCTGGCCACGTGGCGCTCGAGCGTGTGCACGGTGGCCTCGGCAGCCTCCGCGCGACGCAGCAGCGCCGCCTCACCGGACTCGGCTGCGCGCCTTGCGCGTCGCTCGGAGAAGAAGTCTCCCTCTCCCCTGCGCGGCGGGTCGCCTCCCGAGGACTCTTGGCCGTCGATCATCACGCAGCCGCCACGGTAAGGGTCAGACCGGACAGCCGTAAGCGCCCTCAGCGCCGCGGACGGGACGCCGCCCGGGCTCCGGCGGCGTGCGCTCAGGCGCCGGCGCGCCGCACGACCACGACGCTCAGCCGACGACCGCGAAGCGCATGCTAGCCCGAGGCGCGCCTGTTGCGCAGGCGCCAGGCCATCCGCGACTGCAGCGAGAACAGCTCTATGAAGCCCGGCGCAGCATCCTGTGAGAACAGCCCGCCCGACTCGGAGAACGTGGCCAGCGCCGCGTCGTAGACCGCGTTGGGCGAGGAGCGCCTGACCACGCGCGCCTGGCCCTTGTAGAGCTTCAACGCGATCGTTCCGGTGACCTGCTCGTTGACGCTCTGCATGTACGCGTCGAGGTCGCCCCGCAGCGGCTCCCACCACAGGCCCGCATACACCAGGAACGCCCACTGCCGATCGAGCTGCGGCTTGAACTGGTTCTGATGGATCGTGCACACGAGCCGCTCGAGCTCCTGGTGGGCGGTCAGGATCAGCGCGGCGGCCGGCGCCTCGTAGATGTCGCGGACCTTCAGCCCCACGATGCGATCCTCGATGTGGTCGACGATGCCAACGCCGTGGCGGGCGCCGAGCTCGGCGCAGCGTTCGATCAGATCGACCAGCCCGAGCCGCTCGCCGTTCAGCTGCACGGGTGTGCCGCGCTCGAAGCCCAGCTCGAGCAGCTCGGGCTCGGAGGGTGCGTCCTCGGGTCGCGTGACGAGCTGGAAGACGTCGTCCTCGGGCGCGTGCTCGAGATCCTCGATCCAGCGGCCCTCAGAGGAGCGTCCCCACAGGTTGTCGTCGATCGAATATGGCGCCGCCGCCTCGCTGCCCTCGCCCGGATGCGACTTGATCGGGATGCCGTGCTCGCGCGCGTAGGCGATCTCCTCTTCGCGGCCCATGCGCCACGAGCGCACGGGCGCGATCACCCGCAGCTCCGGCGCGAGCGTCGCGACGGTCGCCTCGATGCGCACCTGGTCGTTGCCCTTGCCGGTGCAGCCGTGAGCGATCGTGTCGCAGCCGCTCTCGCGCGCGTGCTCGACCGCGAGCTTCGCGATCAACGGCCGGCCGAGGGCCGTGAACAGCGGGTAGCCGCCTCCGTACAGGGCGTTGGCGCGGATCGCCGGCAGCAGGTACTCGTGCGCGAACTCCTCGCGCGCGTCCACGACCCTGCAGTCGAGCGCTCCGAGGCGGAGCGCCTTCTCGCGGATCACTTCGTAGTCCTCGCCGGGTTGCCCGAGGTTGACGGTCAGGCACACGACCTCGGCGTCGTAGCGATCCTGGATCCACTTGAGCATCACGCTCGTGTCGAGCCCGCCCGAGTAGAGCAGCAGCACGCGGCTGACCTCGGCGGGGTCGGCCTCGTAGGAGGCGGTGCGCGGCCGTGCGATCGGGTCTTCGCCTGTCACGAGCGCGGAAGGCTATCCCGCCGCCGGCCCGGCTGCACGCGCCGCCCGCGTTCCATCAGCTGGTAGCGCGGCGGCTGGTCGCTGAAGCCGAGCTTCGCGTAGAGGCCCTGCGCGTCGGCCGTGTGCAGCATCCAGCGGACCTGCTCCGCCGGTCCCGCCGTCGACCATCTCGCGGACGAGCTCGACGCCGAGCCCGCGGCCTCGGAACGTGGGCAGCACGTACACATCGGCGAGGTAGGCGAACGTCGCGTCATCGGAGACCGCGCGGGCGAAGCCGACGAGCTGGCTCCCGCGGTACAGGCCGAGCACCCGCGTCGAGCCCTCGATCGCGAGCTCGACGAGCTCGCGCGAGCGCCCGAGGCCCCAGTAGGACTCGGTGCTGATGAACGCGTGCACGGCGTCGATGTCGAGTCGCCGGGGATCGTCGTCGAGCTCGAAGCCGTCCTTGATCTCGCGCCGCACCGCTCAGCCCTCGAGGACCGCCGCGAGCCGTGCCAGCGCGTCGTGCACCTCCGCCTCGCCGATCGTGAGCGCCGGCAGCAGCCGCAGCGTGCTCGGGCCGGTCGCGTTCACGACCAGACGCTGCTCGAGCAGCGCGCGGCGCGCGATCTCCGGCGCGGCGACGTCGAGCTCGCACGCGAGCATCAGGCCGCGGCCGCGCACCTCGAGCACGTGCGGAAGCCGCCGAAGGCCGGCGGCGAGCGTCTCGCCGAGCTCGCCGACGCGCTCGAGCAGCTGCGCGTCGTCGGTCAGCTCGAGCGCCGCCAGGGCGGCCGAGGCGACGACGGGCCCGCCCGCGAAGGTCGAGCCGTGGTCGCCCGCTCCGAGCACGTCGGCGAGGCGCTCGCCGGTGACGAGCGCGCCGATCGGCAGGCCGCCGCCGAGCGCCTTCGCGACCGTGATCGCGTCGGGCACGACGCCGGTCTGCTGATAGGCCCAGAGCGTGCCGGTGCGGCCCATGCCGCACTGGATCTCGTCGAAGATCAGCGCAGCGCCGTGCTCGTCGCAGGCGGCGCGCGCCGCCGCGAGCAGCTCATGGGAGAGGACGTGCACGCCGGACTCGCCCTGGATCGGCTCGAGCATGAGCGCGGCGGTGCGGCCGTCGACGGCTGCGCGGAGCGCCTCGACGCTTGCCTCAACCGCGCGGAACCCGGGCAGCAGCGGCGCGAACGGCGCCTGCTTTGACTCCTGCGGGGTTGCCGACAGCGCACCGTAGGTGCGGCCGTGGAACGCGCGGTGCACGACCACTATGTCGCCTGCTGCACGCGCCTTGCGCGCGAGCTTGATCGCCGCCTCGTTCGCCTCCGCGCCGGAGTTGCACAGGAACACCTTGCCGCCGAGGCTCGAGCGCGACAGGCGCTGGGCGAGCAGCATCGCGGGCTCGGTGTAGAACAGGTTGCTGGCGTGCATCAGCCGCCCCGCCTGCTCGCACACGGCGGCGACGACGCGGGGGTGGCAGTGACCGACGTTCGTCACCGAGATGCCACACAGGAAGTCGAGATACTCGTTGCCCTGCTCGTCCCACAGATGCGCGCCTTCGCCGCGCACGAACTCGACGGGCATGCGCGCGTAGGTCGCGATCACGCTGTCGCGCTCGATCTGCTGCAGCTCGGCGAGCGTCATGGCGCGGCCTCGATCTTGGTGCCCACGCCGGCGTCGGTGAAGAGCTCGAGCAGCAGCGAGTGCGCGACCCTGCCGTCGAGGATGTGCGCGGCGCCGACGCCCTGGTCGATCGCCTCCACGCACGCCTCGAGCTTGGGGCGCATGCCGCCCTCGAGCTGCGCCAGCGCACGGCGCACCTCGCCGCTGCCGGCCGCGCCGATCAGGCTCGACTCCTCTTTCGGGTCCGCCAGCCAGCCTGGAACGTCGGTCAGGAAGATCACCTTGTGCGCGCCGAGAGCGCCGGCCACAGCTCCGGCGGCCTCATCGGCGTTGACGTTGTAGGAGTGTCCCTCGCGGTCTGCGCCGACCGATGCGATCACCGGGATGTAGTCGCTTGCGACGTGCTCTATGACCCCCGTGTTGACGCGGTCGATGCGCCCCACGAAGCCGATGTCCTCGCCGCCCGGGGCACTACGCCGGGAGACCTGGAAGAGGGAGCCGTCGTCTCCGCAGATGCCGACGGCGGGCTGTCCGTGGCGGTTCAGGCGCAGCACGATCTCCTTGTTCACCTTTCCGACGAGCACCATCTTGGCCACCTCAACGGTGTCCCCGTGGCTGACCCGCAGGCCGCCCACGAACTCGACGGGCAGGCCCAGGCGTTCCATGTAGCCGGTGATCTCCGGGCCGCCGCCGTGCACCACGATCGGGTTCAGGCCCACGTACTTGAGCAGCACCACGTCGCGCGCGAACTCCTCGCGCAACTCGGCGTCCTCCATGGCCGCTCCTCCGTACTTGATCACGACGGTCTTGCCGTGGAACTCCCTGATGTAGGGAAGCGCCTCGAGCAGCGTTCCGATGTCGCGCATCAGCGTTCAGCCCCTCCCCGCTCGGGCACCACTCTCATGTCGTGTACTCGGCGTTGACCGTCACGTAGCGGTGGGAAAGATCGGAGAAGAAGACCTCGGTTTCGGCTCCCTCGCCCGGCAGGCCCACCTCGAACTCGACCTCGGGTGCCTGCACCCTGCGCGCGAGCGCGGGCTCGTCGTAGGGCAGCGCTACGCCCGCCACGCATACGCTCTCGCCCTCGATCGACACGTCGACGTGCAGCGGCGCTGTGTCCGGCAGCGCGGCACCGACGGCCTGCACGATGCGTCCCCAGTTCGGGTCGCCACCGTGCAGCGCCGCCTTCACGAGCGGCGAGTTGGCGACGGCCCGGGCCGCGGCCTCGACGGTGTCCTCGCGCCCGCCCCGCACGATCACCCGCGCGATGCGACCGGCGCCCTCGCCGTCGGCGACCATCATGACCGCGAGCTGGCGCAGCAGGGCGTCGAGCGCCTCGCCGAAGCGCACCTCATCCTCGCTCTCGGCCGCCACGCGCACGCCGCTCGACCCCGAGCACATGAGGATGGCCGTGTCGTTCGTCGACAGCTGCCCGTCGACCGACGCCCGGTCGAAGGACCGTCTTACGCACACGCCCAGCAGCAGGTCCGCGGTCTCGGAGGTGAGCTCGGCGTCGGTCTGCACGAAGCACAGCATCGTGGCGAAGCGCGGCGAGATCATCCCGGCGCCCTTGCACTGCGCGCTCAGGCGCACCGTGCCCGACGGGAGCTGCACCTCGAGGCTCGCGCGCTTCTCGAACGCGTCGGTGGTTTCGATTGCGCGCTGGAAGGCGACATCGCCGTCGCGGCTGAGCTTCGCGCGCGCGTCGAGAATCCCATTCAGCATCGCCTCGACGGGCAGCAGCTGGCTGATCCCGCCGGTCGATGCGATCGCGACCCGCTCCGCCGGGACGCCGGCCGCGAGCGCAGCCGCGCCCTGTGTCTTGGCGGCGTCGTCAAGCCCTCGCGCGCCGGTGGCCGCGTTGGCGCAGCCGGAGTTCGCGAGCACCGCCCGCAGCGCGTCCAGGCGGCAGCGCCCGAGGCACAGCAGCACGGGCGCCGCAGCCGTGCCCGAGGAGGTGAAGCGGGCTGCGCTCGTGGCGTTCTCGGAGTCGCACACGAGCAGCCCGACATCGGGTCGTCCGCTCGGCTTGATCCCGGCCGCGACGCCGGCGGCGCGGAAGCCGCCGGGAAGCCCTGCGCCGGCGGCGAGTTCGCGCACGTGCTCGGGCCGGGGCACCCAGCGTGAACGGAAGAAGGGCTGCGCGCTCACTCGAGCCCCGCCGTCTCTGGCTGCGCGAACATGAGGTTCAGGTTCTGCACGGCCTGCGAGGAGGTGCCCTTCCACAGGTTGTCGATCGCCGACAGCGCCACGACCTTGCCGGTGTGCTGATCGGCGGCCCAGAACAGCCGGCAGAAGTTCGTCGCGAGGACCTCGCGAGTGCCCGGCGGCACCCGCGCGAGCTCGACGAACGGCTCGTGCGCGTAGGCCTCGCGGTAGAGCTCGTCGAGCTCCGCCTGGGTGACTGTGCGCGTGGTGGTCACGTAGCAGCTCGCGAGCTCACCCTGGTCGAGCGGCACGAGGTGCGCCTGGAACTGGACCTTGACGTCGGCGCCGAGCAGTGCCAGCTGCTCCTCGATCTCGGGTGTGTGCCTGTGCGCGGCGACGTTGTAGGGCAGGATGTTCTCGCCGGCCATCGACAGGTGGGTGGTGTCGTCGAACACGCGCCCGGCTCCGGAGATGCCCTGCTTGGCGTCGATCACCACGTCCGCGACGAGGCCCGCGCGGGCGAGCGGCGCGAGCGCCAGCAGCGACGCCGTCGGATAGCAGCCGGGGTTGGCGACGATCGCGGCGCCTGCGATGCGCTCGCGGTGAAGCTCGGTCAGCCCGTAGATGGCCTCGCCGAGCAGCTCGGGCCGCGGGTGCTCTCCGTACCAGCGCTCGTAGGTGGGCAGCGCGCGCAGGCGAAAGTCGGCGCTGAGGTCGACCACGCGCGCGCCGCGCTCGCGCACCGCGGCGACCGTGGGCGCGGCCGCCGCGTGCGGGTAGGCGACGACGGCCGCGTCGACGTCGACGCTCTCGAGATCGAGCTCCTGCACGGTGAGCGGCACGCGGTAGCGGGGGTAGATCTCCTCGAGCGAGCGGCCCTGCTCGGAGCGCCCGCTCACCGCGACGAGCTCGAAGCCGGGGTGGCGCCAGAGCAGCTCGGCGGCGAGCGCGCCGGCGAAGCCCGTGGCTCCGGCCACGAGCACGCGCGGCGAGCGCTGCGCGAAACGCTGTCCGCTAGCCACGCAGCTCACCGCCGAGCTCGGCGAGCGCGGCGACTATCCGTTCGCGCAGGGGAGCCACGTCCTCGTCGGTGAGCGTGCGCTCGGCGGCCTGGAAGGAGAGCGCGAGCGCGAGCGAGCGGCGCCCCTCGCCGAGCTTCTCGCTCGTGTACACGTCGAACACGCTCACCTCCTCGAGCGTCTCCCCGCCTGCGGCACGCACCCGCTCCACCACCTCAGCGGCGGGGACGCTGTCGGGCAGCGTGACGGCGAGGTCCTGCCGCAGCGCGGGCACTGAGGGGAACGCGCTGAACTCGGTGAGCTCCGGCGCGGCCGCGGCGACCTTGCCGAGGTCGACCGCGAAGGCCGCTGTGCGCTCGAGGTCCCACGCGCCCGCGACCAGCGGGTGCAGCTCTCCCAGAAAGCCGGCGCGCTGCTCGCCGAGCAGCACCTCGGCGGTGCGTCCCGGATGCAGGAAAGGCATCGTCGCGGGACGCACCGACCAGGCGACGTGCAGGTGTTCGAGCAGCGCGCCGAGCAGCGCCTTGGCGGAGAAGAAGTCGGCCTTGACCTGCTGCGCACCCCACGCGCGGGGGGTGATCGCGCCGCTCAACAGCACGCCGAGCGCGTGGTGCTCGTCGGCGGGCAGCGAGCCGGGTCCCCGCTCAGCGGCGGCGCGGTACACGGTGCCGGACTCGAACAGCGCGAGGTCGGGCCCGTTGCGCGCGGCGTTGTAGCGGGCGGCATCGAGCAGCGAGCCGAGCAGCGTCGGGCGCATGATCGACTGCTCCTCGGACATCGGGTTCTCGACCGCCACGACGCGGCGCAGCGCATGATCTGGCGGAAGCCGCAGGCGGTCGAGCAGCTCGCGCCCGGCGAAGCTCCAGCCGACGATCTCATACAGCCCGCGTCCGACCATCGCATCCTCGGCCGCGCGGCGCACGCGCTGGGCGTGCGTGAGCCGCCCGGCGGCTCCGCGACGGGCCGGCAGCGTCGCGGGCAGGCGCTCCAGACCCTCGATTCGGGCGACCTCCTCGATGAGGTCGACCTCGCGCGTCACGTCGGCTCTGCGCAGTGCGGGCACGGTGACATCGAGGCCGTCCTCGGCGCGGCGTGTGCTGAAATCGAGCGCCTGCAGGATCTGCTCCTGCCGCTCGAGCGCCACTGCCACGCCGAGCACGGATCGTACGCGCTGCTCGCGCAGGCGGATCGTCTGAGCGGGCGCCAGCTCCTGCGCGACGTCGACCGTGCCGGGCACGAGTGTTGCGCCACACAGCTCGAGCATCAGCTCGGTGGCGAGCGCCTGAGCCTGCATGCACTGCTCGGGCTGCAGTCCCTTCTCGAAACGGCCGGACGCCTCGCTGCGCAGCCCGAGGCGGTGGGAGGTCCGGTGGATGTTAGGTCCGCTCCAGGTGGCCGCCTCGAGCAACACCCGCGTCGTGTCGGGAGCCACCTCCGAGCGCGCGCCGCCCATCACGCCGGCGATCGACGTGGGGCCGTCGGCGTCCTCGATCAGCACCATCTCCGGGTCGAGCGTCCGTGACTGCTCGTCAAGCGTGAGAACCTGCTCGCCCTCGTGGGCGCGGCGCACGCGCAGCCGTGAGCCGGCGATGCGGTCGAGGTCGAACGCGTGCATCGGCTGCCCGCTCAGCAGCATCGCGTAGTTGGTGATGTCGACCACGTTCGAGATCGGCCTCTGTCCCGCGGCGAGCAGGCGCGCGCGCAGCCACAGCGGGGACTCCGCGATCCGCACGTGCTCGAACGCGCGCGCGGTGAAGCGCGGGCACAGCTCCGGGCACTCGACCGCGATCTCCACTGCGCGGAGCGGCCCGCTGGTGCCGCGGTCTGTGCTCCAGGGAGGCTCGGCCAGCGGCGCGCCGGTGGCGGCGTGCAGCTCGCGCGCAACGCCGTACACGCCGAGGCAGTCGGGGCGGTTCGGCGTGATCTCGAGCTCGAGCACGTCGAGCGCGATCGGCAGCACCTCGCCGAGCGGAGTGCCGGGCGCAGGCGTGGCGGCGGCGGGCGCGTCGAGCGCCTGCGAGGAGGCGAGCGCGAGCTCGTCGAGCACCATGATCCCGTCGCCGTCCGCGCCGATGCCGAGCTCTGCACTCGGCGAGGATCATGCCTTCCGAGGGCACGCCGCGGAGGGTCACCCGCTCGAGCGTCCTTCCGTCGGGAAGCATCGCGCCGGGCTGCGCCACCGCGACGGTCTGGCCGGCCCGCACGTTGGCTGCGCCGCAGACGATGTTCGCGGGCGAGGCGCCGGCGCCGCCGAGATCGACGGTGCACACCTTCAACCGGTCGGCGTCGGGGTGCGGCTCGACCGCGAGCACGCGGCCGACCACGAAGTGATCTGCCGAGGGAACGCCGTGGCGGTGGACCGCCTCGACCTTCGTGCCGGTCATCGTCAGGCGCTCCTCGATCCCGCGCACGTCCAGTTCGGGGGAGCAGTATTCGCGCAGCCAGGGCAGAGGTACGCGCATCAGAACTGCTCCAGGAAGCGCAGGTCGTTCTCGAAGTACAGGCGCAGGTCGGGGATGCCGTGCTTGAGCATCGCGATCCGCTCGATGCCCATGCCCCACGCGAAGCCCTGCACCTTCTCGGGGTCATAGCCGGGCGCGTTCGCATCGCTGGTGGGGACGTAGGCGTACACGTTCGGGTCGACCTCGCCGGCGCCGAGCACCTCGAGCCAGCCCTCGCCCTTGCACAGGTAGCAGCGCGAGCCGTCGCGCAGGAAGCCCTTGCCGCCGCAGTGAAAGCAGGACACGTCCACCTCGACGCTGGGCTCGGTGAAGGGGAAGAAGTGCGGGCGCAGGCGCACCTCGCGCTCCTCGCCGAACACTGCCGCGCGCGAACGCCAGCAGCGTGCCCTTGAGGTCGGCGAGCGTGATGTCCTCGTCGACCGCGAGCCCCTCGATCTGGTGGAACTGCGGCGTGTGGGTGGCGTCGGAGTCGGGCCTGTACACGCGTCCGGGGATGACCACGTACAGCGGCGGCGGGTGCGCCTCCATCGCGCGCACCTGCATCGGCGAGGTGTGCGTGCGCAGCACCAGCTCGCCTGCTCCGGCGAGCTCCACGTAGAAGGTGTCCGTGCGCGCCCGCGCGGGATGCGTGGGGCTGTGGTTGAGCGCGTCGAAGTTGTAGTGGACGGTCTCCACCTCGGGCCCCTCCATGACGGTGAAGCCGAGCCCGAGGAAGATGTCTTCGAGCTCGCGGCGGGTGGAGGTGAGCACGTGCAGGCGCCCGATCGGCTGCGGCGGGGCGCCGGGCAGCGTCACGTCGACGCGTGTCCCTCTCGAGCTGCACCTCGAGCTCGGCCGCGCGAGCTGCGCGGCGCGCTCGTCGAGCAGCGCCTCGAGCGCCTGGCGCGCCTCGTTGGCGGCGCCTGCCGACCGCGCCCGCGCTCGGCGGGCTCGAGCTGCGGCGACGCCGCGCAGCATCTGCGGCAGCTCGGCCTTGCGCCCGAGGTAGCGCACGCGCAGCTCCTCGAGCGCCTCGCTGCGAGGGCGCCGCGGCGATCGCCGCTCTCGGCCTCGGCGCGCAGCTCTCGATCCGCTCGATCATGACGCCGGGACCCTGATGACGCTGGGCCGCTCGACCGTCGCGGGTCATCTCGTACAGCGCCACGGTCGCGGCCATCGCGGCGTTGAGCGACTCGCGCGGCGATCGGGATCCGCGCGCTGCGCTCGCACGCCGGCACGATCACGCCGCCGGCAGCCCCTCGCGCTCGGCGCCGACGAGCAGCGTCACGGCGCCATCGGCGCCGTGCGCGCGGCGCTGCGCAGCAGCGTCTCGGCGGCGTCGGCGACGAGCGCGATGCGCTCCCCGGGCAGCTCCGCTACGTCGGCCACGCGCGCCAGCGGGACCGCGAAGATCGCGCCCATGCTCGCGCGCACCGCCTTCGGCGAGTGGGGGTCGGCGCAGCCGGGGCCGAGCGCGACGCACGAGGCGCCGAACGCCTGCGCGGAGCGCAGCACCGTGCCGACGTTGCCGGGATCGCCGACGCCGTGCAGGTACACGCACAGCGGCCCCGCCGGCGGCGCCCCAGCGCTGCTCGTAGACGCCGATCACGCGCGTGCCCGAGCCGAGCGTCGAGGCGCGCGCCAGCGCCGCGGGCTCGACGTCGTGGAAGCCCTCGCCGCCGAGCTCGCGTGCCGGCGAGGCGGTAGCCCTCGAGCGCGGGCGCGGCCGGCGCGCGCGCGCGGCGGCGATCAGGTCCTCGCCCTCGGCCACGAACGTGCCCGTGCGCTCGCGCTCGCGCTTGCCGTGCAGGCGGCGCAGCGCCTTCAGCCGGGGGTTCTGTGGGGAGGTGATGTGGGTCATGTTCGGTTGCGGTCTGTCGTTGGTGTCGGTCGGTTCGGGAACAAAAAAGGGCGCCGTCCCTTTCAGGAGCGACGCCCGGGAGGCTGTCAGTCGATTGCCGGTCGACGCCGGCGGAGCCGGGTCAGGCAGCCGACGCCTCGCGGGCGACCTCGGCAAAACGTCGGAACGTGTCGGCGTCGCGCACGGCGATGTCGGCGAGCACCTTGCGGTCGAGCTCGACGCCGGCGAGCGACAGCCCGTGCATGAACTGCGAGTAGCTCATCCCGTTGGTGCGCGCGGCGGCGTTGATGCGCGTGATCCACAGCCGCCTGAAGTCGCGCTTGCGGTTGCGCCGGTCGCGGTAGGCGTAGGCGTCGGCCTTCAGCAGCGCCTCCTTGGCGCGCTTGTAGTTCGAGTGCGCCTCGCCGCGGAAGCCCTTCGTCAGCTCGAGCGTCGCGCGGCGCTTCTTGCGCGCGTGGACCGAGCGCTTGACCCGCGTCATTTGCCGCACCCCCAGCAGTCCGCTTGACGCGTGGCACGTCGTCGCTTGGAGCACGTCGCCGGCCGGCCGAGCGCGCGCTTGCGTTTGGGCGACTTCTTCTCGAGGATGTGGCTCGTGAAGGCGTGCCGGCCGCGCACCTTGCCGCTGGCGGTGACTTTGAAGCGCTTCTTCGCGCCGGAGTGGGTCTTCATCTTGGGCATGATCGCGCGGCGCGATTATGGCACGGCCGTGCCGCGGCCGGGTACGCGCGCCGCGGCCCTGCGCGCAGCCGGCCGCGCGGCCGCGTGCTGACCTCGGCGCCGCAGGCTCGCGCATCGGAGGCGCGCGGCCTGCTCGCGGCGCTCGCCGGCGGCGCCGGCTCCGCCGGCTCGGCGCGGCGCGTGCGCCGTCGGCGACGGCGTCCGTGCCGGCCTGATCGCGTCGCCGTGGACCTCGCCGACCGCGGCGGCGCTCGCCGACGCTGCGCGCCGCTCGGGCGCAGCTCGCTGCGGCCGGCCGCGCCGTCGTCGCCGGCGTCGGCGCGCACGCGCCCGCGAGCACGGCCTTGGAGGGGGCCATCATCATCGTCATGTTGCGCCCTTCCTGCATCGGGCGCTGCTCGACGACGCCGAGCTCGGAGAGCTCCTCGGCGAGCCGGTCGAGGATCGCGGTGCCGCGCTCGGGGTGGGTGACCTCGCGCCCGCGGAACATGATCGTGACCTTGACCTTGTCCTTGTTGCGCAGGAAGCGCTCGACGTGGTGCTTCTTGGTGTCGTAGTCGTGCTCGGCGATCTTCGGGCGGAACTTGATCTCGCGGATCGTTATCTGCTGCTGGTGCTTGCGCGCCTGCTTCTGCTTCTGCGCCTGCTCGTACTTGTACTTGGAGTAGTCGAGCACGCGGCAGACCGGCGGGCGCGCCTCGGGCGCGACCTCGACGAGGTCGAGTTCGCGCTCCTGGGCGAAGGCGAGCGCGTCGGCGATCTTGAGCACGCCGACCTGCTTGCCCTCGTCGTCGATCAGCCGCACCTCGGGCACGCGGATGCGCTCGTTGATCCTCGTCGTGTCCCGCTCCGGCGGGCGCCGGTCGAACCTGCGGGGGACCGGCACTAGCTGTCGCTGGCCGTGCGTCAAGCGAGAGCTAGCGCGTGGCGCTCTGAGGATTTGCCGGGCTTCAATGCGCACGATTATAGCTCGCCCTCGCAGGCGCTCTGCGAACTCCTGCGACCGGACAGACTCCCGAGGTCTCCCGCCGCGGTGCTCGCGCACCGAGACCGCGCCATCGCGCCTGCTCGCGCTCGCCGACGACGAGCATGTAGGGCACCTTGCGCAGCTCCGCGTCGCGGATCTTGCGGCCGACCGACTCGCTGCGGGCGTCGAGCTCGACGCGCGCCCCGCTGCGCGCAGCTCGCTCGCGGACCGAGGTCGCCGTAGTCGTTGAAGCGGTCGGAGACCGGCAGCACGATCGCCTGCACCGGCGCGAGCCACAGCGGCAGCTCGCCGGCGTAGTGCTCGAGCATGATCCCGATGAAGCGCTCGTAGGAGCCGAACAGCGCGCGATGGATCATCACCGGGCGGTGCTCCTGGTTGTCGGCGCCGGTGTAGCTGAGCTCGAAGCGCTCGGGCATCGAGTAGTCGAGCTGCACCGTCCCGAGCTGCCACGAGCGCCCGAGCGAGTCGGTCATGTGCATGTCGATCTTCGGCCCGTAGAAGGCGCCGTCGCCGGGGTTGAGCTCGTAGTCCAGGCCGAGCGCCTCGAGCGTCGCGCGTCAGCTTCTGCCTCGCGCGCGGTCCCACATCTCGTCGCTGCCGATGCGCTCCTCCGGGCGCGTGGAGAGCTCGAGGCGCACCTCGAAGTCGAACAGCGCGTAGGTCGCGAAGGCCATCTCCAGGCAGCCCTCGACCTCCTCCTGGACCTGCTCCTCGGTGCAGAAGATGTGCGCGTCGTCCTGGGCGAAATGGCGCACGCGCAGCAGCCCGTGCAGCACGCCCGAGGCCTCGTTGCGGTGCAGCAGCCCGGGCTCGAAGTAGCGCACGGGCAGGTCGCGGTAGGAGTGCCGGCGGGTCGCGAACAGGTGCGCGTGGCCGGGGCAGTTCATCGGCTTGAGCGCCATCTCGCGCTCCTCCACCTCGAGCGTGAACATGTTCTCGCGGTACTTGTCCCAGTGCCCCGAGGTCTTCCACAGCTCCGCGTCGAAGATCTGCGGCGTCTTGACCTCGCTGTAGCCGCGCTCGCGGCCCATCTCGCGCGAGAGCGCGACGAGCGAGTTGAACACGGTCGTGCCCGCCGGCAGCCAGAACGCGGCGCCCGGCGAGACATCCGAGAAGGTGAACAGGCCGAGCTCGCGCCCGAGCTTGCGGTGGTCGCGCGCCTTGGCCTGCTCGATGCGCTCGAGGTGCTCCTCGAGCTCCGACTTCGAGAAGAACGCCGTGCCGTAGATGCGCGTGAGCATCGTGCGCGTCGAGTCCCCGCGCCAGTAGGCGCCGGCGACCGACTGGAGCTTGAACGCGCCGACCGTCGCGGTGCTCGGCGCGTGCGGCCCGCGGCAGAGGTCGGTGAAGGGGCCGTTCGTGTACAGCGAGACGGTCTCAGCGGGTGCGCCGCGCGGCGCCGCGCTCACGAGGTCGTCGATCAGCTCGACCTTGTAGTCCTGGCGCTCGGCCAGGAAGCGCTCGCGCGCCTGCGCGACCGGCACGTCCTCGCGCTCGAACGGCTCCGCCGCCTTGATGTGCTCGCGCATGCGCTCTTCGATCGCCGGGAAGTCGGCCTCGGAGATCGGCCGTGCCCTCGGGGAACTCGAAGTCGTAGTAGAAGCCGTCCTCGATCGGCGGGCCGATCGAGATCTTGACGCCGTCGTAGAGCTCGAGCACGGCGGTCGCGAGCACGTGCGCGGCGTCGTGGCGGATCAGCTCGAGCGCCCTCGGGCCGCTGCGCGGGTGATGATCGATATGTGCGCGCCGTCGGGCAGCGGTCGCGCGAGATCGCGAACCTCCGGCTGCTCTGCGAGCTCGGGGTGGCTCACGGCGACGCCGAGCGCGGCGCGCGCGAGCCCGGGCCGATCGCCGCGGCGGCGTCGGCGCCGGTGGCGCCGTCGGGCAGCTCGAGCGGGTGCCGTCGGGGAGTGTGACGGTGATCGGCATGGCAGCGCTGCAGGCTATCCGCCCGCTCGCACGCCGGTCAGCCAGCCGGCGGAGATCGCGGCTCAGGCGAGCCGGCGGAGATCGCCGCTCAGGCGAGCTGCCACAGCGCCCCGTCGCCGAGCGGCGTGCGCAGCACGCGCCCTTCGCCGGCGAGCTCGATCAGCGACGCTTCGGCCGCGTCGCGATCTGGCGCCTGGTTGCCCTGCGCCATCACCGCGGCGACCTCCTGGGTGACCAGGCCGGCAGGAAACGCGCCGAGCGCCTCGATCGGGCTTTCCGCCGGCGCGTTGCGCTGGAGCGAGCGGTCGAGGTTTGCGATCAGCACGTCGTATGCCTCCACGGGCTGAAAGCCTCCGGCCTCGAGCCGCTGAGCACCGCTCTCGAACACGAGCGATGGGGCCGAATAGCGCACCGGCCCATCGGTCTGGCGCGCCTTGCCCTGGAACTCGGTCGGGGAGCCCTCGGCGGTGCGCGTCTCGCGCTTGTCGGCCTCGTAGGCCTCGAGCGTCGGGCGCGGCGTCGATCGCCGCCACGACCGCGGCGGCATCGAGGCCGCTCACGTTCTCGAGCGCTGCGGCGATCGCGTCGTCCTCGTCGAGCACCAGCAGGCTCGTGAACCATGCGAACTGCAGCGCTCGCAGCGCCTCCTGCTCGCGCGCAGGGTCCAGCAGCCGGGTCGCGATGATCGCGCGACAGGCGCGCGCGCTGGCGCTCATCCGCGCCTGCGGGGCGAGCGTGAACGGCATTCCGTAGCGGCGGTAGTACATGTAACCGAGCGCGCGACGTGCCGGCGTGTAGCCGTGGGCCGCGTACTGCTCGGTGCTCTCGGAGAGCCCGATCATGACCAGCCGCCAGCGCAGCTGCCCGCCGTAGCGCCAGCGCAGGACCGCGTGCGCCGGGCTCGCCGAATACGCCCAGGGACAAGCGGGGTCGGTGAAGTGGGTGACCGACACGGTCTTCACCCGCCAAGCATGGCACGGGCGCGCTTCACATCCCAGCGCCCGCGAGAGCTGTTTACACAAGCGCCGCGACGGGTATACGGCTGCCGTCGAAAAGCCGCTGCAGTCGGGCAGCGCGCGTGAATCCGGGGGAACGCATGAAGAGCGCAGCAGACCGTTTCGTGAGTCGTCTCTCGGCGCTCTTGGCCGTGGCCGTGCTTGCCGGCTGGGCTGCGTCCTCGGCAGCGGCGGAAGTGCCGATTCAGCCATATGGAACCAACGACGCGGGCGGCTTTCGCAACGTCCTTCCGCCCGGCGAGAACGGGCTCGACAACGCCCTTCAGCTCGCCCAGTTCCAGCTGAACGGAAGCGAGCCGCCGCACTTCTCCGACCAGCTCCCGCTGTATGCCAACCTCATATACGGCTCGCCTCAGCTGACCCCCGAGCAGATACCCAACTACTTCAAGGACGCCACGTTCGGGGTCAAGGGAGGCGAAGTCGCCTCCAGTGAAAGTCCCCGCTCGGATGTGACGATCGAGCGCGACTCCGCCTACGGCGTGCCACATATCTACGCGAGCACGCGCTCAGGACTGATGTTCGGGGCAGGTTATGCCGGCGCGGCCGACCGTCTGTTCCTGATGGACGTGCTCAGGCACACGGCGCGCGCGGAACTGTCCTCGTTCGTGGGTGGCGCGGAAGGCAATCGCGCGATGGACCAGGTGCAGTGGTCGATCGCGCCGTACACCGAAGCGGACCTGCAGTCGCAGATCGACAACGCGCCGAAGCTGTACGGCGCGGCGGGCACCCAGGAGGTTGAAGACCTCGACAACTTCGTCGAAGGCATCAACGCCTACATACACGCGGCGCTGCTGAACCCGAACCTGCTGCCGGCCGAGTATGCGGCGCTGGCCAAGCTGCCGGCTGAATGGAAACCGACGGACGTGATCGCCGAGGCGTCGCTGATCGGCGGGATCTTCGGCAAGGGCGGCGGTGCCGAGGTGCGCTCGGCGCTTGCGCTCGAGTCCCTCGAAAAGCGCTTCGGCCGCGCCGCGGGGCGCAGCGCATGGAAGGACTTCCGCGAGCAGAACGATCCCGAAGCGCCGGTCACCGTGAAGAAAGCGTTCCCGTACGAGACGGGCTCGCCGTTCGCGACGAGCGGCCTGGCGTTACCCGACCCCGGCTCGGTCAGCTACGTGAAGGACGGTGAACCGCTCGAAGGCACACAGGCGCTCAGTGCGAACGGCCCGGCCACTCCGCATGCTGTCACCGACACGCCCGCCCCGCACGAGATCCCCGCGGACGGGTCGCTCGGCTCGCAGCTGCTCCACGACGCGCTCGCCGGACCGCCGCATGCCTCCAACTGGGAGCTCGTGAGCGCGAAGCACTCGAGCAACGGCCACGCGATCGCGGTGATGGGACCGCAGGTCGGCTACTTCACCCCGGAGATCCTCATGGAGGAGGACCTGCACGGGCCCGGCATCGACGCCCGCGGCGCGGCCTTCCCGGGTGTGAACCTGTACGTCGAGCTGGGCCACGGTCGCGACTACGCCTGGAGCGCGACGACCGCGACGGCCGACAACGTGGACACGTTCGCGGAGGTGCTCTGCCAGGACGAATTCCACTACATGTACAAGGGCCAGTGCCTTCCCATGGAAAAGCTCGAACACACGAACGCGTGGATTCCCAACGCGACCGACCAGACAGCGCCGGGCAGCGAAAAGCTGACCGAGTACAGAACCGTGCACGGGATCATCTATGCGCGCGGCACGGTCAAGGGACAGAAAGTTGCGTTCGCGAGCGCGCGCACCACCTACTTCCACGAGGCCGATTCGGCGATCGGCTTCTCGGAGTTGAACGAACCCGGCTTCATCACCGGACCCGAACAATTCGAGCAGGCTGCGTCGAAGATCGAGTTCGGCTTCAACTGGGCCTATGTGGATGCGAACCACATCGCCTACTACCTCTCTGGCGCCTATCCACAGCGGGCCCTGGGCACCTCGCCCGGTTTCCCCGTCTATGGCACAGGTCAGTACGACTGGCAGGGATTTGAACCGCAGCTTCACACGATGGACCTGCTGCCCTTCGAAGCACACCCGCACGCCGTCGATCCACCCTTCCTCGTCTCGTGGAACAACAAGCAGGCGCCGCGCTTCGCCTCGGCCGACGACAAGTACTCGTTCGGCTCGATCTACCGCATGCAGCTGATCCGCAACTTCATCGAAGCCGACCTCGCCGGCGGTAGGAAGATGAACATCGCACAGCTCGCGAGCGCGATGGACGAAGCCGCCACGCAGGACATCCGCGCGGTGGAGCTGTGGCCGCTGCTCAAGCAGGTGCTCGGCACGCCGAGCGAACCGCGTCTTCAGGAAGCGATCGCGACGCTCGAAAGCTGGGCCGAAGACGGCGGGCACCGCCGCGATCTGACCAACCGGGACATCTCGAAGCCCGGCAGCTACCAGCACAACGAAGCGGTCACGATCATGGACGCGTGGTGGCCGAAACTGCTGAGCGCGGAGTTCGGCGCCGCGCTCGGCCAGGAAGCCTTCAGCTCGCTCGAAGGCATGCTCGAACAGGGCGGCCCCTACCCCGGCGGGCTTCCGACGGCGCCGGACTTCGCCGATGGCTGGTACGGCTATGTCAGCAAGGACCTGCGCGACCTGCTCGCTGCGCAGGGAATGGGCGCCGAGCCGAAAGGCGCCTACTCGCGCGTGTACTGCGGTGGAGGCTCCTTCGACACCTGCCAGCAGGCGTTGCGCAACTCACTCAGCGAAGCGCTGAGCGTGAGCCCGCAGCAGATCTACGGACACGGGGAATGCGCCGAAGACCCGCAGGCGAGCTGCTTCGACATGAACCGCTGGACCAGCGCGAGCGGCATCACCGTGCCTCCGTTCCCGTTCCAGAACCGGCCCACCTTCCAGCAGGTCGTGGAACTCACCAAGACGCTTCCGCGCTAACCGCCCGCGCCCAGCACTCGAGCGCGGCGTTCGCCCGCCGGGCGCCAGGCCCGGCGCTGCCAGAGACCTCCGCGAATCGCAGCAGAGGTTCGCAAAAGCAGGAAAAGCCGCCTATCATCCGTGGGCACGCGAAGCGCGGCCTGAATGGGGGGTTGCGCGTCATGGCTCGTTCTGAGTCCCGAGGGATCTCGAGACACATGTACTGGAGGCGCAGTGGAGGCGGCAAGGCCGTGAAATCACGCAATGGCTTCGCCGTTGCGCTGGGAGCTGTCCTCATGACTCTCGCGTTCGGTCCCGTTGCCGTGGCCGATGCGTCGATCGTGATCGAAAGCCCGGCCAACGACAGCACGAGCCACATCACGCTGCCCACGATCTCAGGTAGCACCACCGACGGCATCGTCACCGATCAGGTCTCGGTCGCGATCCACGAAGGCATCTCGGCCACGGGTCCGCTGGCCCAGCCTCCTGCGACAACGAGCCCGACGCTGGAAGGGACATGGAGCCTCGAACCGGAAAGCGCGTTGACCGACGGCACCTACACGGCCGTGGCAGAACAGACCGAACTGCTCAGCGGCGAAACGAGCACCAGTTCGCCCGTCACGTTCACGGTGGACACGGCTCCTCCGAGCGTCAAGCTGAACAAGCCGGAATCGCCCTCGAAAAACACGCAGCCATCATTCACCGGCAGCGCCAGCGACACCACCACGGTGACCGTGGACATCTACCACGGCGCACACGCCTCCGGCGGCATCGTCTCCGAAGCAACCGCCGGCGGAACCGGCGCCGGCTTCATCACCGGCGAAGCCAGCCCTGAACTCGAAACCGGCGAATACACGGCCGTTGCCGTGCAGGAAAGCTCGCTCGGAAACGGACCCGGCAAAAGCAACGAAGTCACCTTCAAAGTCGACACGACCTCACCGAAGGTCACACTCAACCAGCCGGAATCGCCCTCGAAAAACACGCAGCCATCGTTCACCGGCAGCGCCAGCGACACCACCACGGTGACTGTTGACATCTACCATGGCTCGCACGCCTCGGGCGGAGTCGCATCGGAAGCCACCGCCAGCTCCAGCGGCGGCAACTTCAGCACGAACAAAGCCAGCCCCGCCCTCGAAAGCGGCGAATACACCGCGGTCGCCATCCAGCCGAGCTCCCTCGGCAACCCCCCCGGCGAAAGCAAACCGGTGACTTTCATCGTCAACACCACCTCGCCGAAAGTCACCCTCAACAAGCCCGAATCGCCATCCAAGAACAGGCAACCGTCGTTCACCGGCAGCGCCAGCGACACGACCACGGTGACCGTGGACATCTACCACGGCTCGCACGCCTCCGGCGGCATCGTCTCCGAAGCAACCGCCGGCGGAACCGGCGCCGGCTTCATCACCGGCGAAGCCAGCCCTGAACTCGAAACCGGCGAATACACCGCGATCGCCATCCAGCCGAGCTCCCTCGGCAACCCCGCCGGCGAAAGCAACGAAGTCACCTTCAAGGTCGACACGACCTCACCGAAGGTCACACTCGACCAGCCGGAATCGCCCTCGAAAAACACGCAGCCGTCGTTCACCGGTAGCGCCAGCGACACGACCACGGTCACCGTCCAGGTGTACGCCGGGACGGAACCCAAAGGGCTCGTACGAGCCGAAGCCACCGCGACCGGCACGGGCGGCCCGTGGACCTCCGGCGCGGCAAGTCCCGCGCTGGCGAGCGGAACGTACACGGCCGTCGCGACACAACCGAGCTCGCTTGGCAACGGACCCGGCGTGAGCGAAGCGGTCACATTCTCGATCAACACGGCCGCCCCACACGTCACCCTCAACCAGCCGAAAACACCCTCGGACGTCACCACCCCCTCGTTCAGCGGCAGCGCGAGCGACACGACGCCCGTGATGATCGAAATCCACTCCGGCTCGGGCACCGGTGGCCCGGTCGTCGCGCACGCGCAGGCGACGGGCACCGGCGGCTCCTTCGGCTCCGGCCAGGCGAGCCCGGCGCTCGAAAGCGGCACCTACACGGCGGTGGCGACCCAGGCAAGCTCGCTGGGGAACCCGACCGGGGTGAGCAACGCGGTGGTCTTCGTCGTCGACACCAGCTCGCCCACCGTCACGATCGAACAGCCGGCGCCGCTGTCCAACAACCCCAAACCCACGCTCTCCGGGACCGCCACCGACACCACCAAGGTGATCGTGCACATCTTCAACGCGAGCGACGAACCGGTGACCACGGCAAGCGCCACGCCGAGCGCCGGGCACTGGAGCACGAGCGGCGAGGAAGAACTCCAATCCGGCGCCTACAGCGCGGTCGCCACTCAGGAAAGCTCGCTCGGCAACCCGCAGGGGGAAAGCGCGCACGTGAGCTTCACCGTCAACACCGAACCGCCCAAACTGACGTTGAACTCGCCGCCGCTGCGCTCCAACAACCAGACACCCTCGTTCAGCGGCACGACGAGCGACACCGAACTGGTCGTCGTGCACGTCTACGAAGGCACGAAACCCGAAGGCAAAGAACTCGCGAGCGCGGGCTCCGCGGTGAGCGGCGGGAGCTTTGCCACGGGGGCCGTCAGCCCGGCTCTCGCGGCCGGCGTGCATACCTACACCGCCGTGGCCACCGAGAAAAGCTCGCTCGGGAACCCCGCCGGCAAGAGCAATACGGTCACGTTCACCGTCGACACCTCCTCGCCGACCGTGACGCTCAACCAGCCGGCCTCGCCTTCGAAGGACACCACGCCCACCTTCACCGGCAGCAGCAGCGAAACGACGACCGTCGCGATCAAGATCTTCGCGGGCGAAAAAGCGGAAGGCTCCGTCATCGCCACGGCGGAAGCAAGCGGCACCGGCGGGGCATGGAGCTCCACAGAAGCCAGCCCGGCGCTTTCCAGCGGCACCCACAAGTACACCGCCGTGGCGACGCAGAACAGCCTGATCGGCAATTCGCCCGGCACCAGCGCGCCGGTCACCTTCACCGTCGACACGACCGCTCCCAAAGTGACCCTCGAAGCACCGAGCACGCCCTCGAAGAACACCGTGCCATCGTTCACAGGCACCGCCAGCGACACGAGCGCGGTCACCGTCCACGTGTACTCGGGCTCGAAAGTCGAAGGGGCGCCCGTCGCCAGCGCCGCCGCGACCGGCACCGGCGCCGCCTGGAGCTCCTCCGCAGTCACACCGGCGCTCGGCGGCAGCCCGGCCCACACATACACGGCGGTGGCCGAACAGCCCAGCTCGCTGGGTAACCCGACCGGCAAGAGCTCGCCGGTGACCTTCGAAGTCGACACCACCTCCCCGGTCGTGACGATCACCAGCCCCGCAAGCGGCAGCACGAGCAACAAACAGACGCCGACGTTCAGCGGAACGGCGACGGGCAGGGGCAGCGGACAGGTCAAGATCCGGATTCTCGAAGGCAGCTCGACAGGCAGCGAAGTGTCAAGCGCGACCGCAACCGTGAGCAGCGGCAAATGGACATCGAGCACAGCCAGTCCGGCGCTCGCCACCGGCACCCACACCTACGTCGCCATCGCAACCGAGGAAAACCCGCTCGGCAACCCGGCGGGCACGAGCGAAATCAGCTTCACCGTGAACACCCTGCCGCCGACTGTGACGCTGGAAACGCCGCCGTCTCCCTCGAGCGAAACCGCGCCGGTCTTCAAGGGCAGCGCCAGCGATACGAGGGAAGTCACGGTCAGGATCTATGAAGAACGAGGCAAAGAAGTCTCCAAAGCGACCGCAAAAGGCACCGGCGCGGCCTGGGTCTCCGCGGCCGCCTCGCCCGAACTCCCAAAGACCGAACGCGAATACAAGGCGGTCGCTGAACAGCCGAGCTCGCTCGGGAACCAGGCCGGCAAGAGCACGCCCGTGCGCTTCGTCGTCGACCCCGCGGCGCCGGCGGTGAAACTCAACTCCCCGCCCGTTCTGTCCAACAACACCGCGCCCGCGTTCTCCGGCACAGCCAGCGACCGGACGCCGGTGACCGTCGAGGTCCGCGACGCGAGCGGCACCGAAGTCTCCAAAGCGAGCGCCGCGGGCACCGGCGGCGCCTGGAGCTCGGGACCCACCGCACCGGCGCTGCCGGACGGGACATATACCGCGCAGGCGATCCAGGTCTCGACCGGCGGCCACGAAGGCGGATCGAACATTGTGACGTTCACCGTCGATACCCAGCCGCCCGCGGTCACAGTGATCTCGCCCGCCTCAGGCGCGACGGTGAGCGGCGAAACGCAACCGATCAGCGGCACAGCCGGAACCCGTGCGAGCGATATCCAGCGCGTCGCCGTGGAGCTCTTCGCAGGTGCCGGGATCGCCGCAGGTCAGGCTCCGGTGCAGACGATCGAAGTGCCCGCGCCCGCCGGCGCCTGGTCGACCGCGTTCGGCGGTCTGGCTGCCGGCGCCTACACGGTCCGCGCCCAGCAGACCGACCAGGCGGGCAACGTCGGGATCAGCAACAGCGTCACGTTCACCGTCGCACCGGCGGGCGGCGCCGTGGCGCTCGCATCTGGCCCGAGCGCATCGTTCTCGTGGCTGCCGGCGCAGCCCGCGGTCGGACAAGCCGTCTCGCTCGTGTCGAGCTCGTCCGACAAGGCGAGCCCGATCGTGGGCTTCGCCTGGGACACGACGGGGCTGGGCGTGTTCTCGCCGGGTGGACCGGAGGTCTCGACGACGTTCGCGACGCCCGGTAGCCACACGCTCAGGCTTCGCGTGAGCGCCGCCGACGGTCAGTCGGCTGTGGCCGCCGAGACGATCCCCGTCGGCGCTGCGGCGCTGCCGCTGATGCAGCCGTTCCCGGTCGTGCGCATCACCTCGCTGGTCACCCACTCGGGGACGAAGGTCGAGCTGCTGAGCGTTCTGGCCGCTCCCGGAGCGATGATCACCGTGCATTGCAACGGACACGCGTGCCCGACGAAATCCGCCGAGTCACGCCGTGGCGGCCGCCAAGTCGAGGGCGCAGTTCGTCACCTTCCGCCGTTTCGAGCACACGCTGCCCCCGGGCGTGACGCTTCGCATCACCGTCACCAAAGCGGGAACGATCGGCAAGTGGACCAAGCTGCTCGTCCGCCGCCGCAGGCTCCCGCTGCGCACCGACGCCTGCCTGAGCGGCGCGATCATCCAGCCCATCGCCTGTCCCGCGAAATGACGCCTTTGACCTCGACACGGCGGCGCCGAGTGCGCGGCATGACGATTCGTCTGGCGGGGATGCTCGCCGTGGTGAGCGCCATCGTGGCGAGCGCGCCCGGCCTGGCCCAGGCTGCCACGCCCGTCCTCACGATCACCAGCCCCACCGCCGGGGACGTCAGCAACAACCAGATGCCGACGATCGAAGGCACGGGCAGCGAACCCGAACTGTTCTGCGAAGCGGTCGTGAAGGTCAGTGTCTCTGCGGGCGGAGAACCCGTCGGTCAACCGCTCGAAACGGTCCCGCTACCTGATGGCAGTTGGTCAGTCAGCTGGGTCGAACCGCTCAAATCCGGCACGTACCAGGCGGTGGCCGAAGAGACATTCACCTGCGAAGGGACGCCGCCCGAAAGCGGCACTAGCCAGCCCGTCACATTCACCGTCGACACGACGCCGCCGCAGGTGACGCTCAGCTCCCCGGCCGCCGGCGCGTTCACCGGCAGCTCGGTGACCGCGAGCGGACACGCGGGCAGCGAAGCGGGTGATCTGCCGGCGGTCAAAGTCCAGCTCTACGCAGGTACGAGCCCGGGCGGCGAGCCGCTGGCGGCGCTCACCGTGCAGCGCTCGGGCGAATCGTGGTCGGCGACCTTCGCCGGCCTGACACCGGGCGTCTACACGCTCCGGGCCGTGCAGTTCGACCGCGCGCGCAACGAAGGTGTGAGCGCACCCATCACATTCACCGTAGGCGCGCCGCCGCCGGCTCCCACGCCCGCGCCGCCAACCGCATCCTTCACCTGGGTTCCCTCCGCTCCGCACGTCGGCGAACCAGTCACTCTGATCTCGGACTCGACGGATCCCGGCGCGCCCATCACTTCGCTCGCCTGGAGCGTCGGCGCGGGAGCCGCCTTCGCCCCGGGCGGCGCGCTGTTTGCGACCTCGTTCGCCGCGCCGGGAGCTTACGTAACGCAGCTGCGCGTGAGCGACGCAAAGGGCCGGTCGGCAATCTCCACGCAGACGATCCACGTGACGGCGAGCCCGCTGGTGATGATGCAGCCGTTCCCCGTGGTGCGGATCGTGGGACGCCTGACCGGCTCCGGCGCTCGGCTCACGCTGCTGAGCGTGCAGGCCCCGCTCAGCGCGCTCGTGACGGTGACCTGCCGCGGTCGCAGCTGCCCCGCTCACGTGGTCAGCCACGTGGCGACCGCGCCCAAGCACAAGCCGACGGGCGGCGTGGCGCTCATTAGCTTCCGCCGCTTCGCGCGCACGCTGCACGCCGGCGTGGTGCTCGAGATACGCGTGACCAAAGCCGGCGAGATCGGCAAGTACACGCGCTTTTTGATCCGCCGAACACAGGTGCCCGCACGTTCCGACGACTGCCTGTGGCCGTCGAGCAAGAAACCGGCAAACTGCCCGTCATGAGCACGCTCGGCTTCGACAACGGCCCGCTGGGCATCGACGGCAGCCTCGCCGGCATGCCCGAGCGGCGCAGCCTGCGCCCGCTGCTGATCGCGGCCGTCGGGCTGCTCGCCGTCGTCGCCGTGTTCGCCGCCGCGTTCGTGCTCGGCCGCAGCGCCGGCTCCGAAGCCGGGGCGCACGGCGAAGCGGGCTCGGACATGCCTGCCGCGCGTGCTCAGAGCAGCTCTGCGCCGCTGCAGTTGAGCTCGGCTCCGCCGATCACGCTGCCGGCGCCGCCGCAACCGGTCCACCGTGCCAGCGCGCCGGCCAAGCCCGCGCTCGTGAGCGCGACGCCGTCGAGCTCGACGAGCACCCCGAGCGAACAGGCGACCACGCCCGCGAGCGAAACGCCGGCGCCGCAGCAGACCGTCGCTCCAGTAGAAAAACCGGCACCTGCTCCGAGCGCACCGAGCACGCCCCGCCCCGCCCCCAAAAGCTCGGGCGGCGGCGGCTCCTTCGAAAACTCAGGCTGAGGCGCACGTGGTCTCACCGAGGCATCCCCTGGCCGTGGCGCTCGTGCTCGCGCTGATCCTCGCAGCGCTCGTAGGCTTTCTCGCGGGTCAGGGTGACGCCCGCAAGCCGCGACCGGAAAGGCTGCTTACAGCCTCCTCCGACGGCGTGCTCGTGGACTACCCGCCCGGCTGGGCGCCGACTAGCGCTCAGCCGATTCCAGGCCTGTCCCTGGAACAGCCGGTCGCGCTCGGGCCGGCGGGCAGCGCCGCGCAGGCGGGCCTCCTCGCCGGCAGGCTCCCTGGCAGCGAACCGGGGCCGTTGCCGGGGTCGCTGGTTGCGCTCCTGCGCCAGACGCCGAACGCCGAAGTGGTCGAACTGCTCGGCTATCAGGCCTACCGCTACCGCCACGTGAGACTCACCGGCTTTGACCGCGAACTCACGCTCTACGCGGTGCCCAACACCGCCGGCGCCGGGAGCGCAGTCGCCTGCTTCGCGGCAAGCACAGCCGTCAGCGCGATGCAGGCCTGCGAACGAATCGCGGGGTCGCTGACGGTCGCCGAACAGTCTCAGAGCGCGGACCTCACGCCGGAACCGGCTTTCGCCGCTCAGCTCAGCACGACGATCGGCACGCTCAACAGCACGCGAGCACAGCTGCGCGGCGCCATGGTCGCCTCCGCGACCGCGCCGACGCTGCAGCACGACGGCGAACAGCTGGCGGCGGCGTTCGCGCACGCCTCCAGCTCGCTTGCGGCCGCGGAACCGACACCGGCAGCCTCCGCGGCGAAGGCGGCGTTGACCGCCTCCCTGCAGCAGGCGCAGGGCGCATACACGGCGTTCGCCGCCGCGGCGCATGCGGAATCGCAGACGCGCCTGGCGAGCACACGCAGCCAGGTCAACGTCGCCGAGGCGGCCGTCGCCAGCGCCCTGCAGAACCTGGCGCTGCTCGGCTACGGGCAGCGCTGACGCCCGCCGGGCGGGAGCTCAAGCGCCGAGCGTGAGCACGAGCTTTCCGCGCGTGTGGCCCGCCTCGCTGAGCTCGTGTGCGCGGCGCACCTGCTCGAGCGGGAGGGTCTCGGCGATCTCCACGTGCGCCTCGCCGGCGGCGACGAGCTCGCCGATCCGCGCGAGCTGCTCGGCGGAGGGGCTCATGATCAACAACTCGGCGCGAACCCCGCGCTCACGCGCGGCCTCCTCGGGTGCAGCGCCGGCGATGGTCACGAGCACGCCGCCCTCGCGCGCGGCGCCAAGTAGCGAGCGCGTGCCCTCGCCGCCGACCGTGTCGAAGACCAGGTCGACGTCGCCGAGCACCGTCGCCGGGTCCTCGCTCGTGTAGTCGACGTACTGCTGTGCTCCGAGGTCCGTGACGAACCCGCGGTTGCGCTCAGAGCCCGTGGCGGCGACTCGCGCGCCGGCACGCGCGGCGAACTGCACCGCCAGATGACCAACCCCTCCGGCGCCGCCGGCGATGAGGACCGACTGTCCCTTTTGCAGACCGCCGCGATCGAACAGCGCCTGCCAGGCGGTCAGCCCCGCCACCGGCAACGCCGCGGCCTGCTCGTGACTCAGCCCTGCGGGCTTGCGCGCGAGAAGTGCCGGGCGCGTCGTGGCGAACTCGGCGTAGGCGCCGCTCGCGGCGAAGCCGAACACCTCATCGCCCTCGGCCAGGGACTCGTGGCGCGACACCTGCACGACCCCTGAGATGTCCGAGCCGAGGATCGCGGGCAGCGGCTTGGGTACGAGCCCGCGCCGCTGCTTCCACTCGATCGGGTTCACCGAGGCGGCAAGCACCCTGACGAGAACCTCGCCCTCCCCCGGCTGCGGCTCGGGAGCGTCCTGGAGCTGAAGCACTTCAGGGCCGCCCGTCTCGCTCATCACGACCGCTTTCATCACGCCTAGCGTAGCTGTGAATTCGCGCAACATGCGGCCGACCCTGGCTTGACAGCCAGTGGTAGGATCGGAGGGCTTAGGCCCGGGCCCTGGCGGCCGGGATTCCAGAGGGGGAAGCCGAGGGAGGCAAGCATGCTGCGGAGTGTCATGTCGTTGTCGCGGTTGGTGTCCACGGAGGCGAGCCGCAAGACCCGGCGTCCGGCGCTCGCTGTGTTGGCGGTGCTCGGTCTGATGCTGCTGGCGGCTGTACCGGCCGGCGCGGAACCCACCTTCACCGACCTTTCAGGTCCCGCCTTTCAGATTCTCGCTCCGGGGCAGGCAGGGAGCGAGTTCCCCAACAAATACTCCACGGACCAGGGAAAACTCTACGACAAACTCACCCGCGTGGCGCCGGTCTCGCAGACGAAGCTAGAAGAAGACTACGTCTCGGAGAAGTTCGGCGTTGTCGGGCCGGTGTTGAAAACCGAACTCACACCCGAGCCCGGACTTGAAATCGTGCGCGACAGCCACGACATCCCGCACATCTACGGCACCACACGGGCCGCTGTGATGTACGGGTCGGGCTGGGTCGCGGCGAAGGACCGCGGGCTGCTGCTCGCGCTCGGCCTCGGCCCCGCGTATGCGGCGGCGCTCGAGCGTGCCGGGCATCAACCCCTTCGAACTGCTGCTCACGCAGCGCTCGTTCACCCCCAGCGCCGAAGCCAGGAAATACGTCGAAGAACAGAAGAAAGTCCTGGAAGGGTCGCCTGAAGGCGAACAGGTGATCCAGGACCTCGAAGAGTGGGCAGAAGGCATCAACGCCTACGAGGCGACGCTCGGGACACCCGAACTTCCACACGTAACCCTGACGGACGCGATTGCCGGCTTTGCCTTCATCGGCTCCATCTTCGGCAACGGCGGCGGCTCAGAAGTCGCCAACTCGAACTTCCTCGCGGGCCTGGAGGAAAAATACGGCGAAACGGAAGGCCTGAAGATCTTCCGCGACCTGCGCGAGGTCAACGACCCCGAAGCGGCCACGACCGCGGCGAAAGCGTTCCCGTATGACACCGTGCCGACAGGACCCACGCCGGGATCCCCGCTGATCGACCGCAACTCGTTGAGCGCCTCACTGGCGCAGAACATGAGCACGGCGCGCGCCTCGAAACGCAAAGCGTCGAACTTCCTGCTGGTCGGCTCGGGCGATTCGAAATCGGGCCACCCGATCGCAGTCATGGGTCCCCAGCTCGGCTATTTCTACCCGGAGATCGTGATGCAGGGCGACCTGCACGGCCCGCGGCATCGACGCCGAGGGAATCATCGCGCCGATCTCGCCGTACGTGTTCATCGGCCGCGGGCGTGACTTCGCCTGGAGCCTCACGAGCGCCGGCAGCGAGAACACGATGCAGTTCCTCGAGGAACTGTGCAACCCGGACAAATCGCCGCCGACGCGCGAAAGCGACCACTACATGTACAACGGCGAATGCGAACCGATGAAGACGGTGGACGCGGGCACGATCGGGCCCGGCAACAGCGAACCCGAACACGAGGTGTTCTTCAAAGAAACCGTGCACGGCCCGGTAAGCGGCACCGTCACGGTCGGCGGCAAACCGTACGCCGTCGCAAATGACCGCTCGACCCGCGGCCGCGAGCCGGCGGGCGAGCTTGCATTCAGCGCGCTGGACTCCGACCAGGTGCACTCGCCCGAACAGTTCTTCGAAGCGGCGAACAAACTCGAGACCACGTTCAACATGGCGTACCTCGACAGCAAACACATCGCCTACTTCTCGGCGGGGCGTCTGCCGATCACGGCCGCGGGCACAGACCCGAGCCTTCCCACGCTCGGCACGGGCCCCTACGACTGGAAAGGCTTCCTGTCGCTGAACGAACACCCGCACGAAATCGACCCGGCGTCCAACTCCTTCACGAACTGGAACAACAAGCCGGCGCCGGAATGGGGCGCAGCGTCGGACAACTGGTCCGAGGGCACGGTTCAGCGCGTCCAGATGTACACCGGATTCAAAAAACACATGACGGAGGCCAACGACGCGACGATCATGAACAGGGCCGCGACGCAGGACCTGCGCGCGCTTGACGTGTGGCCGGTGATCGACAAAGTGCTCGCCACCGGTCCCGCTCCGAGCAAACTCGCCGAAGAAGCGGCCGGCCTGATCAACGAATGGGTCGCGAAACGCGCGAGTCGAAAGGGCACGGAACGTCCGGCGGCGCCGGGCGCCGCAGTGATGGACGCGGTCTGGACGCCGATGGCGCGAGCAGTGCTCGGCCCGGTGCTCGGCGAAGCACTGCTGAACGAACTCGCGTCGATCTCCGGGCCCGACAACCCGCCGAACTCTGCCGGCTCGTCGTTTGGGTCCGGTTGGTACGGCTACGTCCAGAAGGACCTTCGCAGCGAGCTGGGCGAAACAGTCAAATCGCCGTTCAGCCGCGAGTACTGCGGCGGCGGGAACCTGACGAGTTGTCGCGAATCGCTGTGGGCGGTGGTCCAGAGCGCGGCCGAAAGCCTCGAGAGCGAACAGGGCGCCAACCTGAAACGGTGGCGTGCGGCGAGCGTGCGGATCTCCTTCCCACCGGACCCGTTGCTGTCGTTCACGATGGAGTGGACGAACCGCTCCACGTTCCAGCAGGTCATCGAATTCACGGGCCAGGCCGAATAGCGAGCTGGCTGGGAGCAGGAGCGCAGTGAAGCGGGAAGCCCCGTAGCGACGGGGCTTCCCGGCACTCGCCTGTTGGCAGCGATGTTATAGGAGCCGGTATCCCGGCTCGCGGGGAGCGAGCGCTCTGACTCGCGGGGCGCTAGACGTTTGTTCGAGCACCAACGACCACAGCTTGCAGGCGCTGGCCGCGTCGCCGAGGTAGCGCACATGAGAGAAGGGCGCACCCGGCACGCAGCACTCCTTCTCCTCTTGGCGTTCGCGCTCGCGGCATGCCTGCCAAGTGGCGCCTGGGCAGCAGGCTCCCGCCACAGCAGCGCAAGGGGCGCGGGAGCCGCCCGCACCAGCGCCGCAGCACAGGCGAAGGCCCGCGTTCGCGCAACCAGCGTGTTCAACCGACGAGTCGCGGCGCTGCGCACCCGCGCCGAATACGTCAGCACCATCGCTGCGCGCGGGATCGCAGGCAGGACGGCGCTCCTGGAAGCCGCTCGCACGCACCTGGAACGCCTGCAGGAACGCGAATGCCGCGACGAAGCCGCATGCGAACGCAAGGCCGCGCGGGTCGCAGAACTCGAATCTCACATTCGCCTTACCGAAGAACACATCAAGCAGAAACAGGCCGCGCTGCAGGCGCGGCTCGCGCGGATAGAACATAGCCGGCAAGCCACCGAAGAACGGCTCGCCCACCTCTAGAGGTGCCCACCGCGGGCACCCCTCCGCGCCGCGCAGCGAAGCCCCTCAGGGGCGCTCGAGAGCAATCCGTCCGCTGAGCTTGACTTGCAGCCCCGGCGCACGTAACGCTCATCAAACCCGGGCAGCATCTGGTTCTGGCGTTCGCCCAGAAACCCGCCGGGCATGAGAAGTTCACGCATTTCCTCGGCGGGCCGCTCGACGTGCCGTTCACGAAAATCGGCGGTGGCCCGCTTGAAGAATCGGGCTTCAGCTCGAGCGACACGCTGACCTTCGGGGCTCCGTTCACGCTGATCGCGTGACGACAGCTCTAGCACGCATCGCCCGGCTGGGCTCCGGCCGGGCGATGCCGCTCGGCGGTGCCTGCGCCGTGACCGGCGGCGGGATGGTGATCGATCTCAAACCACGCGCGCGCGAGGGGCTCCCCCGCTTCGACCGACCAGCGGTCGGCGAACTGGTCGAGCACGATCGCGTCGTGCCGGTCGCGGGCGCCATCCAGCGCGGATGGGAGAAGCTCGTTGGCGACGCGCAGTTCGACCCGGACGAGGTCGGCTCGCATCCACACGCGAAGCTCACCTGACTCGAGAAAGCTTGAAGCGCCCCATCGCACGATCGGCGTGACGAGCTCGGAGGTGAGGAGCATCACGGCCTCGCGCAACTCGTGGGACCCGTCGCTGTACAGCAGGTCGCGCACGTAGTTGCGCGCCGAGCGCGGCGCATCGAGATTCAGATCGAGGGTGACCTCGAAGTCCGGAGGGAACCGGTCGATCGGCATCCTTGCCACGGGTGCGTGGCGCCTTGCAATCCTCTGCGCCAGCGCCCTACCCCGCACCGACAGCCTGCCGACGACGCCGCTCAGCTCGAACAGCCGCTGCGTCCGCGGTTGCGCACGGGTCAGGGAAAGCTCGCAGCCGTTGCGCTCGCAGCGCCGGGTACTGGTCAGGATCACGCGCAGGCCGCTCGAGTCCATGAAGTCGAGTTCATGCAGGTCAAGCACGATTTCCCGGGCACCCTGCTCGCACAGCCGAGCGATCACCGTCTCCAGCTCAGGCGCGCTCGCGACGTCAAGCTCGCCTACGAGGCGCAGCGTATGACAGTCGTCTTGGGCGTCGTGGTGGAGACCTAGCCGCTTGGCGGGTGCCACGGCGCGCGGCCCCTACCGGCCGCCCGGGGGTGCGACCCCCGTGGATGAGCCGTCGAGCACGAAGACCTCAACGGTGATGTCCGGCTCCATCTGGTTTGCACTCAAACGCACCTTGCTGCCCGTCAGCTGCTCGACGCCGGCGATGAGATCCTCGCGCATGGTGCGCTGAAACGCGCGACGCGTGCTAAGCACGAGCTCGCTCATGCCGTCGCGGACGAGGCGCTGCTCACCTGCGGTGAGGCTGTCTTCGACGACGACGGTAAGCACGTCCCCGTTCAGGTAGGTGCGTGCCCGTGGTCCCCGTCCGATGTACTCGCTCACGAGCCCCGACACGAGCTCGGAGATCGCGGCCTCCCGTTCCATGCCCGGCAGCGCCCGCGGCACGACCCGCCCGAGAGCGCGAGCGGCTGGCCGTGCGCGCTGGGAGCGCCGCTGCAGGCGCGCGCGCCGCGATTTGCGGGGCGGGCCGGCAGGCTCGCGACGGCCGGCGAGTTCTTGGGCAAGGCGCAAGAGCTGCAGAAGGCGCTGGGCAGCGCCGCCAACCCTGGCAGGGCGCCATTCCAGCGCAGGCGGAACCGCAACCGCCTTAGCGGTCTGGCTGCGCGCCACAACGGAGTGGGTGCTGTCTGCCGCCTCCATCGTCTCCCGTCTCCATGCGCGGACCCCCCGCGCCCGCCGCAGCGACCGCTAAACGCAGCCGAGCGGCACCAACGCGGGCGTCTATACCCGCGAATCGTCAGTTCTAAACACTCCCGAGCCGGACCGCGGCGTTCGCGTTTGAAATGCCCGCCACGCGGTCAATTGGGAGCTGTGGCGGACGGCTCCGAACGACCAGGACACCGTGATCGCGACGCGAGCGTGGCCGCAGTTGCCACAGTGCGCCGGGACGCGAGCGGCGGCCTGCTGAACCGCATACCCGAAGACATCCGCAACGCTTCGTTCCCGACCACGCTGCGCGGATACGACCGGGATGCGGTGAGCGCTTATGTCGAACGCGTCAACGATGTGATCGCGGAGCTCGAGATCAGCCGCTCGCCGCAATCCGCGGTCAAGCACGCGCTCGAGCGCGTCGGCGAGCAGGCCAGCAGTGTCCTGCAGCACGCCCGTGAGGCCTCGGACGAGCTCACCGCGGCGTCACTTGCCGAAGCCGAGCACGCGACGCGGCGGGCGAAGATCGAAGCGGCGGAGAGCGTCGAGCGCGGGGAGAGCCAGGCCCGCGAGCTGCGAGAGGCCGCGAAGCGCGAGGCCGAGGAGATCCTCGCGCGCGCCGAAGCCGAGGTGTCCGAGCGCGTCAGCGCCGCTGAGAAGCGCGCACGGGCGCTGCACGAGCGAGCCGAGCAGAAGCTCGACGCGATCAACACGGAGATCGCTGCAGCAACCCAACTACGTCACAAGATCTTGGAAGAGCTGCGCCAGAACGCCGCTGAGCTCGCCGATCTCGCCGGCCGAATGAACCTGTCCGGGCAACCGCCGCAGCGGTCCGGAGAGGATCCGGACCAGGGCGAGCAGGAAGACGGCGGCACTTCGGGGAGCGAGGGCCGAAAAGAGCCTTCCGACAGCGCCGCCGCGCCCACGCCCGAGCCGCCCACCGAGCGGCTGCGGATGCCGAGCCGCCCAAACCCCCGCGCGTCGGCGCCCAAGAGTCGGCAGCCGGCAGCGGCGGAGGGACGCCGACAACGGCGCGTGAGACGGCGCCGCCGTCGCACCCCAGCGCGGATTCTGGCGAGCTGACCTGAGGGACTGCTACGGTTCATCAATCAGGTTGGGCGCTAGCCCAATATCGAAGTGCACGCGCTCGTAGCCTTTGCTTAGCAATCTCCGCGTTCGCAGCACTGACAACGCAGGAGGAAGAAGATGGCTACTGGAACGGTGAAGTGGTTCAGCGACGAGAAGGGCTTCGGGTTCATCACGCCCGACGACCAGTCAAAGGACCTGTTCGTTCATCACAGCGCGATCGTGGGAGAGGGCTACCGCTCGCTCGCCGAGGGCGCGAAGGTCTCCTACGACGCCGAGGCGGGCGACAAGGGACCGAAGGCCGGCAACGTCAAGCTGACCTAGAGCACGCTTGTGAGCCCAGTCGGCGGCGGTTACGTGCTTCTCGCCGCCCACTGGGCAGGTTCAGCGTCGACAGGGCGCTGTGGTTTCAAGCAACGCATCACCGCGGCCGCATCGGCGCGGACAATCACGACGAACTGAGATACATGGCCTCAGGCGGCAAGAAGAAGACCACGATGGCAAAGCTCGCGCGCGAGAGCCGACTGCGAGAGCGCCGGCAGGAGAAGCAGGCGAGGAAGGACGCGCGCAAGCTGGCCGCGGCCAACGGGCCAGACGAGCCCGCCGAGGCGCTGCACGAGACGATGGACACAGACGCCGAGACAGATGTGGAGCAGCCCGCTCTCGATCCTCTCGCCGCGCCGCTCGCGGACGCCTGAGCCCGGACTATCGGCCCCCCGCGCTGCACGCGGGTCTTCGCCCGCGACGGGAGCGAACCAGCACAGGCAAGCGGCGTCCCTCGAAGTCAGTGGTCGGGGCCGTGCTCTGACGGGTAGCGTTGCGGGCGTGAGCTACCTCGAGCGCCTCGTCGGCTCGCCATTGGTGGCCTGCACGTGGGAGCGGGTCACCGCGACCGGGCGAGAGCAGCGGATCGTGCCAGACGCTTGCGTCGATCTGATCTGGGCTGGCGAGCGGCTGAGCGATCGCCGGGCCCGACACGCAGTCCCGGCTCGTCATGCTCCAGCCGGGCTCGCGGGTGGTTGGCGTGCGGCTGCGGACGGGCGTGGCGGGTGCGGTCTTGGGACTCCCGGCTTCGGAGCTTTGCGATATCTCAGCGGATGCCGCCGATGTCCTCGGACGGAACGTGTGCGCGCCGTTGCTCGACGCTTTGGCGTCGGGCTACGACCCGCACGCATTGCTGTTGCAGGCGGTCGATCCGCACGGAGCGGTCCACCCTGATCCGCTGGTATCCGCCGCGGTGCAGGCGCTAGCGCGCCCGCGTGCGCGTGTGAGCCCGGTCGCCGCGGAGCTCGGCGTGAGCGCGCGCCAGCTCCAGCGCCGCATCGGCGATGCGGTCGGGTATGGACCGAAGATGCTTCAGCGTGTGTTGCGCTTTCGGCGCCTGCAGGCACTCGCTCCGGCGCCGCTGGTCGAACTGGCGCTCGATGCGGGCTACGCCGACCAGGCGCACATGACTGCCGAGGTCAAGCAGCTGGCGGGCCTCTCGCCTGTCCGATTTCTCAAAGACCGCACGCCCACTGCCGCGTAACGTGGGCGCATGCCGATAGATCATCCGGCAGCCGAGAACTTCATCTGGTCAGCCGCCCGCCTGGTGGACCGCCACCGCTACGGCATGCTGTTTGCCGACGGGCCGGCCGAGCCGGTCGTGGAGGCGCTGCGCGGCTACCGCAATCCGGACGGCGGCTTCGGCCACGCGCTGGAGCCCGACCTGCGCTGCCCGGCCAGCCAGCCGGCAGCGACGCTGTACGCCCTCGAGATCCTCAACGAGGCGGGTGCGGCCGACGACGAGCTGGCGCGCGACGCGCGTGCCTTCATCGCCCGCATCGCTGCTGCAGACGGGGGCATCCCGTCCGTGCTGCCGGGCTTCGAGCAGTATCCACATGCGCCCTGGTTTCAGCCCGGGCCCGGGTCCGTTCTGACGCTCGCGCTCGCCGCAGCCGAGCACGCTGGCCGAGTGACCAACGACACGTGGCTTGACCGCGCCACCGACTGGTGCTGGCGGTCGATCGAGACAGCCGATCAGCCGGGCGCGTACTGGCTGAAGTACGCCTGCGCATTTCTCGACGCGGTTCCAGACGAGCAGCGTGCTCGCGCAGCGATCTCAGCGCTTGGCGCCCGCGTCGAGCGCTCCGCGGTCATACCGATCGGCGGTGCCGAGGGCGAGGCGCTGCGCCCGCTCGACCTCTCGCCCCGCCCCGGCACCCGATCACGCGGCCTGCTCAGCGATGAGCAGATCGAGGCTCACCTCGACGCGATCGAGTCCGAGCAGCAGCAAGACGGCGGCTGGATGTTCGACTGGCCCGGCTGGTCGCCGGCCCAGACGACCGACTGGCGCGGCAACGTGACGATCCGCGCGCTGGTCTGGCTTCGCGATAACGGGCGTCTCTGAAGACGGCGCGTCATCTCAGGCCCAGATCCCGGCCCACGCGGGATACTGCGCAGGTGATCCCTGAGAAGTCCACGGCACCCTGAGCACGGGGGTAGACGGTGGCCGAGAACCTCGAGCTCGTGCGCTCGATCTGCACGGCGTGGGAGCGCGGCGACTACAGCTCGGTCGAGTGGGCGCACCCTGAGATCGAGTATGCACACGTAGGGGGGCCGGCACCCGGCACCTGGAAGGGAGTCGCCGGCATGGCCGAGGGCTGGCGCGACATCCTCAGCGTCATGACGGAGCACCGCGTCACGGTGGATGAATACCTCGAGCTCGACGGCGGTCGCGTCCTCGTCCTGTTTCACCTGAGCGGTCGCGGCAGGACGAGCGGCCTGGACCTGGGCCAGATGCAGGCGAACGTGGCAACCCTGTTCGAGGTCCGTGGCGCACAGGTGACCAGGCTGGCCAACTACCTGGATCGCGACCGTGCGCTCGCGGACCTCAACCTGGCGCAGTAGGCGACCTCGCAGGCGACCCCCCGTTGATATCCTTGACGTACGCGATTCCTAGCTCGGTCAGGTGTATGCGAGTAGGAAGCGCGGGTTGCGTGCGCGGGATCTCATTCGTCTCTCTCCTTCTTGTGCGCTGTCCGACCTCAGAGGGGGGCGAGAATGGAGCTGGCGATGGCCGGCACCGAGATCGACCGTCTTCTCAGACGGGTAACGGCAGCTGCGCGAAAAGATGACGCTCTGATCACGCGCGCTGTGCAGCGCGCGAAGCTCGCGAGAACCGCATTGGCGAGCGCCGCCGGAGATGTGGCCAGAGCGCACAGCGCGGACGGCAACGCCCTCGCTGGTCTCGCGGAGATCATTCTGGACGAGTCCGAACGCCTGTCGCGGCTCGTCGAGGACATCGAGAGTCACAGGCCCGGTAAGCCACAACACCAACGGACTTCGAGGAGGGCAGCCGATGCATGCGGACTTGATATCGCTCGCTGAACAGCGCCTCCACGCGCGCCCCACGAGCGAAGCCGAGGCCAAAGCAGCGCTCGAACGGCTCGCCCAGCGCGAGGGCAAGACGCTCGAGCAGCTGGTCGACGAGGCAGGCGGAGCGCCAGACGGCGGGCGTGGGCTCTGAGGATGCGCGACAGCTCGCCGACGGTCGCGAGGTCAAGCAGCAGCCGATCCGGGGCGATCACTTCGGGGCAGAGCGTCCGGAGGTCCACTCGCCGCTGCTAACGAGCCTTGCGCGCCAGATCGCCGGCCAGTAGCTACTAACTGGGAGGGCTATGCGTGCTCGAGGTACTCACTGCTCAGCCACGCGATGGTCGCCCCGATGCCGCGCGTATAATCGACGCGCGGTTCCCAGCCGAGCGTCTCTCGTACTTTGCGATTGCTGAAGTCCTGGTTGTTACCGAGCACCTGGACCGCTTGGCGCGAGAGCAGAGGCGGCGCATTCAAGCCGGTGGTCTTGCGCAGGAATCGGTAGCCGTGCTCGAGCGAGAAGCCGATGCCGTTCGCCATCCAATAGGGCAGACTCCAGCGGACCTTGGAGTAGCCGAGACCCTCGGCCAGGCCGTCGATGAACTCCTTCCAGGTAACCCCAAGGCCATCGCTGACATTGAAGGCGTGGCCCGGCGCCGCTTCGTGACGGAGCGCGAGCACAGCAGCATCCACGAGGTTTTCGACGTAGCAGAGACCGGCGACCGCGCGACCTCTGTCGACCAGCAGCATGTTGCGCCCGCGCAGCGCGCGCGCAATCTCACCGATCACATCGGCCGAACCGGGTCCGTACACGGTCGCGGGGCGTAGGATCACCGCGGGAATCGCGCGCTCTCTTTCGACACGGCGGACTTCAGCCTCGGCGTCGAGCTTCGTCTTCGCATACCAGTTTCGAAACCGACTGGCCGTGTAGGTCTCGTCAATCGCCGCACCGTTCGGGTAGCCGTAGACATCGGTAGTACTGAAATGGATGAAGCGCTGTATCGATGCATCGGCGGAAGCTTCGAGCAGGCTCCGCGTTCCCTCGACGTTGGTGCGCGCGATCTCCTCTCTGGTGGCCCAGTCCGATACCAGCGCACCGCAGTGGAACACGTACTGGCAACCCTCCACGGCACGAGCGAGCGATCGCGCCCTCGTAAGGTCGCCGACAGCGATCTGAACATCGAGTCTGTCGAGCAGCGAGGTGTCGCTGCTGTCGCGTACAAGGCAGCGCACCGGGTAGCCTTCCTGCACCAATCGCCGCGCCAAGTGCCCGCCGATGAACCCACTTGCACCGGTGACCAGACAAACCTCCTCACGCGACGGGTCGACCGGCGTGCCGCGAAACGGCACACTGTCGCTCGGGTGCACGTCTCCCGCGGCTCGGCGACGCAAGGTTGCTTTCGCGATATCGCGCACGACCGACAAGTTGTGACTCGCCGCGCCCTGACACTCGGCTAGCACAGCGTCGAGTGCGCCGAGGAAGCTGCGCGCCTCGCTCTCGGAGAGTGTCAGCGGCGGCAGCAGCTTGATGACGTCGTTCTTACCGGCCGCCATGGTGATCACGCCGTGGTCGCGATGCAGTGGGATCACGATCAGCTGAGGAAAGAGCCCCTCACTCGCCAGGTGAATCAAGCGCCAGCTGAGCCGGGCGACACGAGAGCTTGGCGCGCGCAACTCAATCCCGATCATGAGCCCGCTACCGCGAACCTCCTTGATCATCTCGTAGCGGCGCTGGAGCTCTGCGAGCCCTTCCAGCAGCACCCTGCTCATGCGGGCGGCGTGCTCGACGAGGCCATCGCGTTCGATGATGCGCACCGTGGCGAGACCCGCCGCGGCTGATAGACGATTGCGCCCGAACGTAGACTGATGCACGTAGGAGCGCTCGAGCGCTCCCACGGCCTTCTGGTAGACCTCGCGGCTCGTAACCATGGCAGCGACCGGCATGTAGCCTCCGCTGAGTGCCTTGCCGATGAGCACAAAGTCCGGCTCGAGCGCCCAGTGCTCGAGCGCGAACCACTTTCCGGTGCGCCCGAGCCCCGTCTGAATCTCGTCGACGACGAACATCGTGCCGTAGCGTCGACACAGCGCCTGCGCGGCCTGCAGGTAGCCCGCAGGCGGCAGCTTCACCGTGCGGCCTTGGATCGGCTCGATGATGAAAGCGGCCACATCCTTCGCGCGCAGCTCCGCCTCCAAGCGCGCCAGGTCGCCGAACGGAACGCGCTCGCAGCCGGGCAACAGCGGGCCGAACCCCTCCTTGAAGAAGTCGTCGCCAATCACTGAAAGCGGCCCCAGCGTGACACCATGAAAGCCGCTGTCGCAGGAGATCAAACGCGGCCGACGCGTGGCGGCGCGCGCGAACTTCATTGCCGAGTCCACGGCCTCGGCGCCTGTACTTGCGAAGAACACGGCGTCCAGCCCAGCCGGCAAGCGTTGTGAGAGCGCTTCGGCGAGCATGCCGGCCAACGTCGAGTAGTGGAGCTGGACTCCATCGACGAGGTTCGCAGCGAGCGTGGCCTGCAGAACGTCGCGGACGTCGGGATGGTTGTGACCCAAGCTCGCAAATCCCTCGCCCGTATGAAAGTCGAGATATGCGCGACCGGCGGCATCGTAGAGATATGACCCGTGCGCAGAGGTGTACTCCTTGTCGAAGCCGAGGATCCGCAGCACGTCGACGAGCGACGGATCAAGATGGCGCGAGGCCAGCTCCAAGGTCTCGCCCGCTCGCGCGATGGCTTCCGTGACCACGCCGAGGGAATCGACGGCGGGCACGGGTTGAGCGTCGGCGTTCATTGGGATAGGAGATCTCCGGATTCTTCAGACAGTCGAGGATTTGCGCTGCGATCGTAGTTGGTGGCGACGCCACTGCCGGCCATCGCCAGCGCGCCGATCGCGACCGGTCGCAGAACACGAGGGTATACACCTTGGCGCAGCTGAAGTCCGCAAGCCGAAGCGCAGAAGACCGGCATTGAAGTCGCAACCCCCGACTGCGCCCCACTCCCCCAGGATCCCCAAAGCCCTTCGTGGCCGCGTCCGTGAGGTCCCTCGACGCGATGTCAGAGACGCCGAGCGGCATGCGGCGGCGAGGCTGAACATGAGCCCCTCGCTGACAGGCCGACGCTGCGCGGCGCCGAGATGCGCTGGTGAGCGCCTGCGCTCGGGATAGCCCTGCTACCGTGCAAGTATCAGGTTGGATATTGGTCCAACACCGCAGTGCCAGCGCTCGTAGCCTTTGCTCATAGCAACTCCCGCGTTCGCAGCACGCACCTACGCAGGAGGAAGACAATGGCTACAGGAACCGTGAAGTGGTTCAGCGACGAGAAGGGATTCGGGTTCGTAACGCCCGACGACCAGTCCAAGGACTTGTTCGTCCATCACAGCGCGATCATTGGAGAGGGCTATCGCTCGCTCGCCGAGGGCGCGAAGGTCACCTATGACTCAGAGGCCGGGGACAAGGGTCCCAAGGCGGTCAACGTCCAAGCCGCCTAGCCGGTTCGTATCTGAGAGGAAGCGACCGACGTCTGCAGAGCCCGCCCGCGATGACGTGCTGGCCCTCGAGACGTAGTCGCGAAAGGCTGGGATGAGGTTGAGACGGACCGTCGGTGGGCACACGTAGTGACTCACGGAGACAACGGCGTGGTCACCGTGATCGAGACCCACGGGTCGTGGGACGAAGCCTTCAAAGCCGTGGGCTTGGAGCCGTAGCCGCTTCGGCGTTATTCGATTGAGGATGGCGGCTTGCTGCGGCTTCGCTTCCAAGCTAGCGCGGCAACAAGCGTCACCACAGCGCCCACGCCGGCGGCGATCGCCGCACCAATCGCAACCTCGGACAGGATGCGCCGGACGCGCCGTCGCATATACAGGAATCCTGCCCACGTCGCTGCCGCCAAGAGCACATCGTCGATCCGCCGCTCGATCCTTCTCGATGCCACCGAGCGAGTCTACCCAGACGCGACTCCGTCCGCTTCGGATGCAGGTCGCGCTTCGGGGAGCAAGCGATGGCGATACTGGGCTCGAACCAGTGACCTGCACGTGCCGTGAGCTCATGTCGAGCGCGCAAAGGGATGCGAGATGCTCTTGGATGCCGTGAGGTGCGCTCGCTCGGGGACCGGCGGGGACCATGAGGTGGCGGCCGGAAGGTGCCGGCGATACGGAGGGCCTCGCGAGGCGTTCGGCTCTCGCCTACCCGCCTATGCGCGTCAGCTGACCGCCGTCAACGGGCAGCACCGCACCCGTTATGAAGCCGGCCTCGTTGGAGTGCAGGAACAGGCTGGCGTATGCCACGTCCCATGCGGTGCCCATCTTGCCCCCAAGCGGGCACGAGGCTGTCGCGCTCGGCCCGGATCTCATCCCGGGGGCGATTCATGGCCGTCGCCCACGCGTCGATCGCCATCGGCGTGTCGAGCAGCCCGGGCATGATCGTGTTCACGCGGATGCCCTTCGGAGCCCCTTCCGCCGCAAGCGAGTGACCGAGCGCGTTGATCCCCGCCTTTGAGATCTTGTATGCCGTCAGCGGGACTGCCGCCGCGACCGCCGCGATCGAGGAGATGTTCACGATCGAGCCGTAACCCTGCTCTCGCATCACCGGCATCACCGCCTGGCAGGAAAGCAGGCATCCCTTGAGGTTCACCTCGAGGATGCGCTCGAACGCCTGCTCGCCAAGCGCGCGCGGGCTCCCGTCACCCGTACCGATCCCCACGTTGTTCTGTAGGAAGTCAATGCGGCCCCAGTGCTCCAAGCAGGCGGCCGCGTAGGCCGCGCAGTCGGCCGCCGAGGTCCAGTCGGCCTCGATGCACTCCGCGACCCCTCCCTCAACCGCGATCATCTCCGCCGTCTCGCGCGCCGAGCCGACGTCCCGGTCGACTAACAGCACCTTCGCCCCCTCCCGCGCGAAGACGATCGCCGCTGCCCGACCCGTACCGACGGTCTCGCCGGGCGACTGTCCGGCGCCGACCACGATCCCGACCTTGTCCGCCAAGCGCACGGCCCGAGCGTACAGCGATCAGCCCATCGCGGGCAGCGGAGTGCGCGGTGCTCTCAGCCCCGCCAGCACCCCGGAGATCCAGGCCACAGGGGTTCGCGGGGGACCGGGGGTATCCGCCATGCACGTCGCTGTCTTAGGCGGGATACTGCGCGAGCGATGTCTGAGGAGTCCATGACCCCCAGCGCGTTCGAGCTCACCCGCCGCTCCTTTGAAGCAGCCGACAGCGGTGATTTTGACTGGATGATCGGCTTCTACGGCCCCGACTCGGTCTTCGACATGGCGCCTTGGGGGCTGGGCACGTACTCCGGTCTGGCAGCCATACGCGCTTTCTTTGAAGACTGGATCGGCGCGTTCGAGGAGTTCGAGATGAAGGCTGAGGAGATTGTTGACCTCGGAAACGGGCTGACATTCACAGTGGCCCGTCAAATCGCGCGGTCGGCTGGTAGCAGTACGTATCTTCGGCTGCGACACGGCGCTGTCGCCGAATGGGCCAACGGCGTAATCGTGAGGGTGACGAACTACCCAGATATCGACGCGGCTCGCGCTATCGCCGAACGCCTCGCCGAGGAACAGGGGTAGGCGGTGTCGCAGGAGCTGCTGCATGCCATCGTTGACCGGGCGCGCCGGACCTTCGGAGCCCAGGCGTGCTCGATCCTGGTGCACGAGCCCGAAAGCCGCTTGCTCGTTTTCGCTGCGATGTCCGGTGAGGGATCCGAGTCGCTGGAGGGATCCGAGTCTCTCGTGGGCGTGAAGCTCCCCGACAGCACCGGGGTCGCAGGCTGGGTGCTCGCAACCCGCGAGCCGCTGTTCCTCGCTGACGTAACGCACGACCGGCGGTTCGCCGAGGACGTAGCCGAAACGATCGGCTACGTTCCAAGACGACTGATGGCCATGCCTTTGCTGCTCGAAGACCGCGTGCTCGGTGTGCTCGAGGTCCTCGATCCCGAGCAGGCGAAGTTCAGCGAGACAAACGAGCTCGGTGACTTCGCTGACGAGGCTGTGCGCGCCCTCGCCGACCTCGGCCTCGCGGAGTAGGCGATGTCGCAGGAGAATGTGGAGCTCGTGTGCAATGCCTTCCAGACCTTTGGTGCCGAAGGAATCGGTGCCGCGCTCTCGTTCTTCTCGCCCGATGTCGTCTGGTACCCGACTGATCGCTGGTTGGACGGCTCCGCCTACCGTGGACATGACGGCATGTGAGCTGAAGCTCGAGCTCGAGGCCTGATGCGCCCCGGCGGGCAGGGGTCGCCCGCTTCGCAGGACTCCGCGTCTGTCACGGCATCCCTAAGGGCCCTCGTCCGGTTCGGCGTCGAGCAGCCGCTGCACCACCTGGCCAATGACCAGGAGGGCCGTCCCAATCATCGTGGCAGCAAGCGATCCCACTAGCTCGTCGGTGGCGTCCCGCGCGGCCGTCACGGACACGCCCGCGGCAACCGCGGCGGCGACCCCGACCAAGCCGCAAAACAGCGCCAATGCGCTAGCTCGCCGCCAGCACGCGGCGACCAGCCCCACGCCGGCCACCCCGAGCAGCACGGCAGCCGCTAACGCGACGCCTATCCGCTCACGAAGGCGCCGGTGGCACCGCAGCATTCACGGCGAGGCGTCGATCGAAGGACCAACTACCCGCTCCCCACCAGATGAGAAAGATCATCGCCACGAGCAGCGCGGGCGCCAGCGTGAGGCTGACACTCTCTCCCCGCCCGATACCGGAGACCACGATCGCGCCGACCATGTCGCCGGCGAGCGCCATCGCCGCCGGTCTGACGAGCAGACCGAGCGCGAGCAGCGCGCCGCCTACTATCTCAACGACGCCGATGAGGTAGACGAACGCGCCGGGCACCGGGAGCGCGTAGTGGCGGAACGAGGCGAGCTCCGAGGCGTGATCGAGGAACTTGCCGACGCCGAACGCGAGGAAGACCGCGGCGGCCAGCCATCGAACACACGCGGCCAATCGGTCAATAGCTAACTTCGTGTTCAAGTTTCACTCCTCGTGGTCGGTCGGGCTGCCGTCGCCGCTGCTCAGTTCACGCTGAGCGCGCAGCTCGCGCGACCGGTCTTCTCGAAGTAGCGCTGGTGGTACTCCTCGGCGCGGTAGAACGCCGAGGCGGGGACGATTTCGGTGACGATCCGCTTGCGCCGGTGGGTCTGCGCGCGCTCGCGCGAGGCCTTCGCGATCGCCTCCTGTTCAGGTGAGTGCGTGAGAGATCGCCGAGCGGTACTGGCTGCCAATGTCAAGTCCCTGGCGGTTGCGCGTCGTGGGGTTGTGGACCGTCCAGAAGCGATCGAGCAGCTGCTCGTAGGAGACCCGGTCAGGACCGAACCACACCTCGACCGCCTCGGCGTGCCCGGTAGTGTGGGCGCAGACCTGCTCATAGGTCACGCCTGTGACGAGCGTGCTGAGCGTGATCCGCTCCGTCCGGCCGGCGACAAAGCCGAGTCCCGTGTAGCCCTCCAACATCGGGTCCCGGGCGGTCGCGAAGCGCTCCGTTTGAAACCAGTGGTCCATCAGGGTGAGCTTCGCGCAGCCGCCTTCCTCGGCCGCTTGCGCGGCCGCTCCGAGCGTCGGGCCGAGCGCCTCCGGTCCGCCCGGGAGGGTGAAGTTGACGAAGTGGATACCTAGCTTCATGGCTCGCTTCCCGCCTACCGATCGCGTGGACGTGCATGCTATCCACGCCACAGCGCGGCCCTCTCAGCCAGGCAGCTTGGCGGAAGGGCGCGCTTTGATCACGTAGGTAGCGTTCAGGGCGTGGCCCGCGCGCGCGACCGTTCCCTGCCTATCGGCGACCGCCTCGCGACCGGCCGTGCCACACAGCCGGTGCGGGCGACACAGACGGGGGCTGGGCCGTCTGCGCCGCCGCCACCGCCGCGGCGGTGGTGGGTGCTGGCGGTGCTGTGCGTGCCGCTGCTGATCATCTCGCTCGACAATACGGTTCTAAACGTCGCACTGCCGACGCTCGTGCGCAAGCTGCACGCGAGCTCCGACCAGCTTCAGTGGATCGTCGACGCGTACGCGCTCGTGTTCGGCGGGCTGATGCTCGTCGCTGGCAGCCTCGCTGACCGTGTGGGGCGCAGACATACGTTCATCGCCGGCCTGCTCGTCTTCGCCGCGGGCTCTGGCTGGGCTGCCGCCTCGGGCAGCGTCGAGATGTTGATTGCAGCGCGCGCGGGAATGGGCGTGGGCGCCGCGCTGATCATGCCCTCCACGCTTTCCATCATCACCAACACGTTCGCGGACGCCTCCGAGCGCCAGCGGGCGCTCGGCTTCTGGTCGGCCACCAGCGGCGCCGGCATCGCGCTCGGGCCGATCGTCGGGGGGCTGCTGCTCGCCCACTTCTGGTGGGGCTCGGTGTTCCTGGTGAACGTGCCGATCGCGCTGCTGGGCGCGCTCGTCGCGCTTCCGGTCGTACCCGACTCGCGCGACCCAGACGTCAAGCGCACGGACTTCGGCGGTTCGCTGCTCTCGATCGCCGGCGTAGGCATGCTGTTGTGGGCGATCATTGAGTCTCCCGTGCGCGGCTGGTCGTCCGCCGTCGTGATCGGCGCGGGGGCCGGCGGTCTCGTGCTGCTCGCCGCTTTCGTCCTCTTGGAGCGGCACATCACGCACCCGATGCTCAACCTTCACTACTTCTCCGAGCGGCGCTTCTCTGCTGCCGTGACCAGCAACGGCCTGCTCGCCTTTGGCCTGTTCGGCTCTCTGTTCGTGCTCACCCAGATGCTGCAGTTCCAGCTCGGCTACACGCCGCTGCAGGCCGGCGTGCGCATGCTTCCCGTGGCGGGCGCGATCGCCCTGGCAGCGCCTCTGTCGAGCCTGCTCGTGAGGGCTGCGGGAACGAAGCTCGCCGTCAGCGCAGGCCTGCTCACGGCGGCCGCGGGACTATGGCTCGTCTCCGGTGCGAGCGTGACCAGCACCTATGGCGACCTCGTGCCAGGCATGGTTCTGATAGGCGTCGGTGCCGGGCTGGCCCTGCCGTCTGCGACCGGAGCAGTGATGGGGTCGCTACCGAGCGCGCACACGGGCGTCGGCGCGGCCACCAACGGCTCGTTCATGCAGGTCGGCGGCGCGCTCGGCGTCGCGGTCGTCGGCAGCCTGCTCTCTACGCGCTTCGACCACCGCATTGATGCTGCCATCGCTCCGTACCATGTCCCCTCCGCGATCGCCGAAACGATCCGCGGCTCGCTCGGCAGCGCGCTCGCAGTCGCCCGCAGGGTTGGCGGCGTCGCGGGCGAGGCGCTCGCGCACGCCGCCCACGCGGCCTTCATCAGCGGCGCGAATCTGGGGCTCAGCGTGGCCGCCATAGTCGTGCTCGCCGGCGCGTTGCTGGCACTGGCTGCACTGCCCGGGCGGCGATGACGGGGACCTTTAGGCGTTGGCGACTATGGCGAGATTCCGAGTCGAACCGGGGACCCCGGCTGGGTACTGGTTTCGCTTTGCAAAGGCAAGCGAGCGCGCGCAGAAGTTACCTCAGCGATAGCGCAAAGGAATGTGATGAAGGAGGCTCCCTTCGGTGGCACGCTCTGGCTGTCACCGAAGACCGGCGAAGAAGGAGGCCTCGTAGATCATGTTGCACGTTGGGTTGGATCTCAGTCGCAAGCGCGTTGACGTCTGCGTGATCTCTGATCAGGGCGAGCTCGTCGACGAGCTGGCTGCACCGTTTGATGAGGGCGGGTTGCGCGGCTTGACCGATCGCATCGCGGCGATCGGCGAGGATCGCGTGCAAGCGGTGGTGGAGTCGATGAACGGCGTTCGCTTCGTGCACGAGACGCTGGAGGCGCAGGGGTGGGACGTGCTGGTCGCCGACGCGCAGCGCGTGAAGGGGCTCGCGCCGCTGGCGTGCAAGACGGACAAGATCGACTCGCGCGTGCTCGCCGAGCTCTCGTTTCGTGATCTGGTGCCGGCGATCTGGTTGCCGGACCCACAGGTGCGTCGCGAGCGCGAGCTCGCAAGGTTTCGCCTGCACTTGGTGCGCCACCGCTCGAGTCTGAAGAACCGCGTCCACTCGACGCTGATCACCTTCGGCAAGCCGTGCCCGGTCTCCGACCTGTTCGGTGTCGCCGGGCGCAAGCTGCTCGGGCGTCTCGATGTCCCCCGCGCCATGGCGCGAAAACGTCGAGGCCAGCGTCATGCTGATCGATCAGCTCGACCGTCAGATTGACGCAGTCGCCGGCGAGCTCAAGTACGTCGGCGCTGATCACCCCTACGTGCCGTTGCTGATGACCGCACCTGGCGTGGGCTGGCTCGTCGGGTTCTCGATCGCGTGTGAGATCGGCGACATCAGCCGCTTCTCCTCGCCCACCAAGCTGTGCGGCTACACCGGCCTGTGCCCGCGGGTGATCCAGTCCGGCGAGACCGACCGGCGCGGACCGATCTCAAAGCACGGGCCCAAGTATCTGCGCTGGGCGCTGTTCGAGGCCGCGCTGAACGCCTGCGATCACCCGTACTACCGGGAGCGCTACGAGCGCACCAAGAAGCGCCTCGGCCGCCAGCGCGGCCCCAAGGTCGCGCAGATCGACCTCTCCCGCAAGCTCGCCGAGGCGATCTGGCACATGCTGACCCGCAACCAACCCTTTGCTCCGGCAGGCGCCCCTTTTCGTCTAGCCGCTTGACGGTTCCCTTAGGAAATGCGCCACCGGAGCGACCTCCCATGACACCTGATCCTCACACCCGATGAAGGCGATAGAGAGATGAGCGTTGCTCGCCACCAACAACCTGCCCGTGGCCCCTAACCCGACTGCCAGACTCCCCCCGCCGCGTCAAGCGCCGCCACCCCGGCGCTCGCACGCCCCTGCCCGACACCGCGCTTGACCCGGCACGCCTCGCCCGGCAAAACTGCGATCACTTCGGGGCTCACGCCCCAAACCCCGTTGACAAACCCGTCTCCTTCATAGAGACGAGCAGCAGTCGTACGCCGGGCGAAGCAGCACGCCCACTCCTACCGCGACGTGAGCAGCAGCTGAATAGGCGACTTCCGCAGCGTCAGGCCGCAAGAAGGTTCCGCGCGGAGGCAGCGCTCATCGGACCTCGAATGCCGCGCAGGCCCGATGGCGCTAACGCACGCTGTTCCCCAATAACGCGCGAAGTCCGCAGCCGCGCCGAGTGGAGGCGCGAGCATGGACTCCCTGATCGTATGCCCCCGCGACGCTCGCAAACACCGCCAAAGGTCGAGGTTGTTCGTTCGCACACCGCGGGTTCTTGCCGATTCGCTCCGATCGCGACTCGCTAGCGTGCGTGTCGAGCGCACGGATCGCACTCGACTCCCACCCAACCTGGCGTTTCCCGTCGCGCCCTTGACCCCAAACCGCGCGACGGGGCCGCCGGTTCGATCGCGAGCCGCGTCGCTGTCGTTAGTGCGCCAGTCCCGTCTCGTGCCGACGGTGAGCCTCGTGGAAACAACCCCGGTGGTAGCAGACGCCGAGCGGCTCGCCTCTCTCGCGCACCTACTCCTGCAGAAGCGACGTTTCGCGTATCTCGGCTTCGGCTAGGACGATCACCGGCTCGTACATACCGATCACATCGCCGCAGTAAGCACAACTCCAACCTTTCACGCAAAGGGGGTGCTGCCTGACCGGAAGCGCCTGCAGTCTCGTACAAGCCCGCTCTTGCGGAGCGGAAAACTACTGAGCCACGATCACCCCGAATGGCGCACCGTCAGACACCCCGACCAACCCTGCCCCTGCTCCCCGACCTAGATGCTGCGGGGTCCGTCCAGCGCCTCGTAACAAGCGCGGTGGTAGCGGGCGGCTTCGTACTGGTGCAGATCCGGCTCGGCTGCATGCGAGGTCGTCCGTGCGCCATCGCGGTCGATGATTACCAGCTCCTCATGCACGCCCAGCCCCTCGCCGCAGATCGCGCATTTCCCGAGGTCCATCTACTCACCATCGCGCGCGACAGCTGGCTTCCGCTGCGGGGATGCCCGCAGAGCATGCGTACGAACTACCTGACCTACGAGCGACCGTCCGAAGGATTCTGTAGCCCGCGCATACCGCGGCGTTCTTAGAACCGCCAGACGATTGCTACGCGTGTGGGGTCGAACTCGCAGATCCCGCTACGCCCGGCGCCGACGATGATGTGGTCGATCACGCTGGCTGCGATCGCGTGCTTGTGGGTGATGGTCAGCTCGTCCCATCGCTCGCGCAGTTCGCGGCTCTCGTCGCCTATGGCGGCGAGGGCACCGACGCGGGCAAGCGCATCTCTTGCGCCGAGAAGACGTTGCTCGATCGGCTCTCGTGCCGCGAGCCACTCGTCGAGAGTGATGTTTCGGGCCGCGTAGGCGATCGCCAACGCCTCCATCTGCTGTGCAGCGCCGTCGACTTGCTGCTGCCAGTGGTGTGCGGCGTGGTGCTTGCTTGGTTCACCTATCGCGGCTGTGATTTCCGGCGCGCCGAGCTTGTACAGGATCGCGTCCGCGACATAGGCGTCAAATGGGTCGGCGACGATTTGGATATGCCCGGTTCTCCTGGCCCTGGGGCCGCTGGATCACGCATACACGCGCACTCCTTTCTGCTTGGGCCGTGGGACGAGCGTTTTCCCGCATCGGCTGCATCGCAGCAAGCCCCGGAGGACGCGCGGTATCGGTGCTCGCTTGAACTGGGAAGCCCATCAGCACCCCACCTACCCGGCCACTCGTCCCACGCGCCGGACTTGGTGCTCGTACAGCGGGTCGTTGGTCAGAGACCACTTGCAGATTCGCTCGAATTGCTTGCCTCGGCGAAGCCCGTCCTCGTCCAGCCCAGCCAGCAGGTCCCCGAGGCGTCCCATCGCGCGAAGGCTACGACACGGCTTGGAGAGACGGGCTCGAAGGGGAGCGAGCGTCTTCCACATCCGCGAAGGCAAGGTGACCAGGTTCGTCACCTACTTCGAGCGGGACCATGTGTTTGCCGACCTCGGCCTCACACCGGACACCAGCATCTGACCGCTACAGGCCCGCCGCCCGCAACGCCGCGTCGTGATCGAGATAGGTGCGAACGCGCGACATCTTGCCGTCGACAAACTCGAAGATCGTCCCGGTTGGCGAATCGATCCAAGCGTGGCTGCCCCGTCCGCGTCCCTCTATCCGACCGAGCATGACCACGCGCTCGTCGAGGTCACGGAACTCCTCGGCAAGCACTCGGTACTCCTCCCACGCCTCGCCAATGTCCACTACGTATTTCTCGATGCCGTCGCGGCCTCGGTAGCCGCCACCCTCGACAGTCCCGGCCATCGCTGGGAACCACTCGAAGTCCGACGCAGCCAGCGCGAAGAAACCCTCAACATCGCGCCGGTTGAAGGCGTCTACGACTCGCTTGGCGATTTCCACGTTCTCCTGCGACATCGTCTACTCCGCCAGCCCCACGGCTTTGAGGGCCTGCTCTTTGGAACCGAAGTCCTCCCAGCGCACGATCTTTCCATCTCGAAAGTCGAATACGCCGCCCATTGGAACGTCCACCTCGATACCGCTCTCCCGTGCTCGCACATCGACCTTGCCCCACGCAATTATCCGCTCGCCGAGGTCAAGAAGCTCGTAATGGACCTCGAACTTCTCGAAGACCTGCTCGGTGTCGGCGCGGAACCTCTCTATGCCCGCGATCCCGCGATACGCCCCCTCGGTCCCGGATCGCTGCGGCAGGAACTCGACATCGGGGTGAAAGATCGCGCGAATCTCCGTCTCGTCGCTGTCCTCGACGGGTGGAGTCTCAAAGACACGGCGCACAAGCTCCACGTTTTCCCGCGACATCGGCTACTCCTCCAGGCCGAGATCGGTGAGGGCGCGGTTGGGGTCCGCGTAGACGGTCAGCCGCGCGACCTTTCCGGCACGGATGTGGAACAGATGTGCTCCTGCGGTACGCAGCTGCCCCACCTCCATGCCGCTGGCTTTGCCGCGCCCGGTGAAGCTGTAGGGGACCAGCACGCGCTCTCCGTCGACCTCCAGATAATTCTCGGCGACCAACTTCCAGTCTCTCCAAGCGCTCAGCCAGGAGCGAAAGACCGACGCCATGCCGTCCGGACCGATCGAAGTGCCGTCCTCCGGTCCCAAACCCACGCGGGCAAACTCAATCTCGGAGACTGCCCAGTCGCCTTGGCTGAAATCCCCGCGTTCCCAATCCGCGTAGATCGAGCGCACTAGTTCGAGGTTCGCTGTGTTGGTCATCCTGGCTCGCCCTCTGGCGTGAGGCCAAGCTCTGCGAACGCACGGTCCGGTTCCCAGTACACGACGAGCCGAGTGACCTTCCCGTCGCGCAGATCGAAAACGTGTACCTGCTCGTAGGGTATTTCGATGCCGCTCGATTTGCCACGTCCTCTGGCACTGATCAGCACTAGTACACGTTCGCCGTCGAGCTCGCGGATTTCCTGGGCGGCGAGCTTGGTGTTCTGCGCTGGCCTCAACTGCTCCCCAGCTCGTCGTGCCATGTCAACCAGGCCGCGCGTTGAGCCAGGATCAGGACCATCCGCGATTACGTACTCGATCTCTGGATCCGCCCAGTCATTCCTGCGAAAGTCGCCGCGTTCCCAGTCCGCATAGATCGAGCGCACGAGGTCGAGGCTCTCGGACATCGCTTACTCCTCCAGCCCCACGGCTTTTAGGGCGTGCGCCCTGTTGTTGTAGTAGTCGAGGCGCACGATCTTCCCGTCCTGCACCTTGCAGACGATCGCGTCCTGTCGTTGGACTTCCACGCCGCTGCCCCGTCCCGTGGCCTTCATGCTGATGACCGCTACGACGGGCTCGCCAGCGTCGAGGAACTCTTCCGGCTCCATGCTGAAATCGGACCACGCCGCGGCCCAATCCTCAAGCCAATGCGCAAAGCCCGCGTGTCCGCGATAGTCGCCCGCGTCCAGTATGTCGTGGTCGTAGACCTCGACCTCCTCGTGGGTGACGCTCCACTGCGGTTCGCCGGTTGCAACGAAGTGTCCGATCGCCGTCTGAACAAGCTCCACGTTCTCCTGCGACACCGCCTACTCCCGCATCTCCGCTGCTTCGATGGCAGCGGCCTCGCTCGGACAGGCGCGCCACCAGATGACCTTGCCGTCGCGCCATTCCATCACATGCCAGACCAACTGTTCCATGGGTGCGCCGCTGGCAACGCCATGGCCTCGATTCCGCTGCCGCGTAACCGTCACCTCTCCGACGTCTCGAACCTCCTCCATCTCGACCTCGAAGTCGGGCGCGATGCCGAGCAGGTCCTGCCACCAGCTTCGAATGCCGTCGTGGCCGTGGTACGCGCCTCCACCTTCCGCCTCCCTGAGGCGCGAGATGAACTCCACGTCGGGATGGAACATCGCGAGCACGGCATCGATGTCGCGCCGGTTGAACGCATCCGCCAACTCGTAGGAGAGCGTCACATTCTCCTCCGACACCGCCTATCCCCGTTCGTCGGCAAGGCGTTCGGCGGTAGCGCGGACCTCGTCAATGTCGGGGCCGGTAACCGTGAGCGCGATTACGCCGTCCACCCACACGTTGACGTTCGCATGCCGTAGCTGCACGTGACCGCTGCTCCCGACCAGACGGCCCTGCTGCAGAATCACACTGAAAGTGACGCCGTTGCCCAGATCCCGGACCTCCTCCAGCGTGACCGCGAACTCCTCGTAATTCGCGAGCCAGTCTTCGAGGAAGCCCCTAATCGCCGCCACACCCTCGAAGCGCCCAACCTCCGCCGCTAAGACGGCGTCCGGAGCTTGGAAGCTCACGACCGTATCGACGTCGCAACGGTCTAGGGCGCCGACCAAGCCCCGCACAAGCTCCACCAGGTCGGGGGTCGTGGACTCCTCAGCCATCGCTTACGCCCGTTCCTCGGCAAGGCGTTCGGCGGCAGCACGGGCCTCGTCGATGTTGACGTAGTCGGTCCAGCGCGATACGACACCGCATGCGTGGGCGATCACCACCGCGAATCGCAAATGGACCTCGGCGTTCGAGCCACGGGGACGCCCCGTCACGACTGCGGAAATCAAAGCCACCCCGTTGCCGAGGTCGTGGACTTCATCGGGTGCAAACGACTGCTCGTCATACGACCGCCAGAAGTCGTCAACGTAGCCGCGAATCGCATCCCGGCCCTCAAATCGTCCCACGCCTGTCAGAAAGACCGCGTCAGGAGCAAAGACACCAGCAAAAGCATCCAAGTCCCCGCGAGTGGAGGCGTCGGACATTTGCCGCAAGATCTCCGCCACATCGGTGGTCGTGGACTCCTCCGACATCGCCTATCCCCGTTCCTGCGCGAGGCGCTCGGCAACGGCACGGGCCTCGTCGGGGCCGAGGTAAGAATCTGCCGCACGATCATCGTGTCAACCCACACCTGGACCCAAGCCTGCCGCAGTTGCGTGTCTCCCGTGCTTCAGCGGGACGGCCCTTCAAACGGTTCACGACGAGGACGACGCCGTTTCCGAGGTCAAACACCTGCTGAAGTTCGATCTCAAAGTCGTCGTAGCTGCCGAGCCAGTCTTCGAGGAAGCTACGGATCGCCGTAGGCCCCTCAAACGTGCCGATCCCCATAGGCGATAGGTCCCACACGGCATTGGGTGCAAAGAAGCTCATCAGCGTGTCAAGGTCACGACTACTCCCAGCCCCAACTGCCTCGCGCACAAGCTCCACCAGGTCGGGGGTCGTGGACTCCTCGGACATCGCCTACCCCCGTTCCTCGGCGGGGCGTTCGGCGGCAGCAAGGGCCTCGGCGCGGTGGGTGAAGTCTTCGATCTGCGCGATCTGACCGACTCGGAACCAGAAGACCCGGAAGACCCCCCCGCCGATCTCAACGCCAGTTGCCCTTGCGTGGCCAGTGAACCTAAACAGGGCGATGACAGCGTTGCCGTGCTCGCGGATGGTCTCGGGCTTGCTGGTGAAGTCGGCTGTCCAAACTTCCGGGGAGTCGGGGATGAAGAAGTGACGGACCTCGTCGCTGCCCCGGCGCTCCTGGGGCTCGGGCCACGTCGTGATCGGGCGGTATACGACCTCCGGCGCGAGAAGGCTCAAAAAGGCATCCACGTCGCGCCGGTTCCACGCATCGTTGAAGCGCCGAACAAGATCCGCCAAGTCGGGGGTCGTGGACTCCTCGGGCACCACACGGTTGAGTATCCCGTAGGCGGGGGTGGGCAACGCACGCAGCAGGCTCGTCGAGGCTGCAATATCTCCGACTTCCTTGACGAGGGCGAGCCCACGAGCAGCAGCCATACCGGGTCGCCGTCGAGTCGGTTTGCCGCGACCGCACCGAGCACGGCGAGCAGCGCGGCAGGGTCCGGCAGGTGCAGCCAGCGGCGGAACACCGCGACCGTCGCCTCAAGATTTCTGTGCGCGATCCGCCGTTCGGCTGCGAGCCGTTCCTCGGGGGTCAGCATCCGATCCACGTCGAGCGTGAACATGCTCATTGGACCACCGCCAGGACGCGAAGCCGCTGGGCAGCGATGCAGTAGCGGCCCGCGACCTTATGGGCCGCAATCGCCACATTCCAGCCAGGGGGACCCGCTGGACGCGCCGGGCAGAGCTATGGACGGGCACACAACCTCCTTGGTAAGAGGCTGGGCTCGTGAGAGCTAGGCGGCGTTACATGCTGCGGTGGGTGATGTTCTCCATCGGGATCATCACCGCCAGGATCACCGCCAGGGCCATTGCCGCTGCGGGCTGAGCTACGGCGTGATGACCCGCGCACAGCAGAACGGCCACGGCGACGGCCACCGCAGCGGCGGCGCGGCGTAGTCGTACTCCTGGGGATGCGCCCTTGGTAGCGCCCCAGCACATGCCAGCGGCACGCGATGTAGCGGCGGCGCATGAGATCGCGCTCGCGGAGATCAGACTGTGGAGGGTCGTGCATGTGTGCTGATCGTGCTCATCTCGGGTAGGTCCGCGCTCGGAGGGCGGCACACAAGGTCGTGTCACCGCGCCCGGTCGGAAAACCTACGAAGCCCTGCCCCAAGGAGGTCCACCGGAGCAGGGCTTCTACGAGATGAACGGTCAGCACATGACCACCCAATGGGGAGTCTAATCCGGCCCCGGATGGCTCGCTTCGGACGCCAACATGTGACCGCAGATTGTGACTTTGCCTGCCCTGAAACGCGAAACGCCCCGTGATTACGGGGCGAAACGCGATGGGCGATACTGGGCTCGAACCAGTGACCTCCGCCTTGTCGAGGCGGCGCTCTCCCAGCTGAGCTAATCGCCCTGGGTCGCGCCGAAGCGTATCAACGGCCCGCTCGCGCATGCCCATCCCGTCCGGCCCGAGACGGCGCGCAACGAGTCGGGGCGTGCGTGCACGGCTGCGGCGTCCGTGCCCGGGCTCAGGGCACGCTTGTCACGCCCGGCCCTTCGAATTCACCTTCTCCGGATTCGGGCTGCTGCTGGGATTGTCCGCGTACCTCGCGCAGTTCGGCGGATGAGGACGAGATGCCGCTCCCGGCCTCGATCTTCTTGATGGCTTGCGCGGCCGTATCGGAGCTGATCGCGAAGCCGACGCCGGTGCTTCCGGCCTGCGAGCCCGCGCCGCTGGTGGCGTCGCTCGCGATTTGAGAGTTGACCCCGATCACCTCGCCACGTTCGTTGAGCAGCGGGCCACCGGAGTTGCCCGGGTTCAGCGCCGCGTCGGTCTGGATCGCGCCCTTGATCGTTGCGCCGTCGGGCGCCGAGATTTCGCGCGCAAGCGCCGAGACGATTCCGTTTGTGAGCGTCTTTTCAAGCCCGTAGGGATTGCCGATCGCGTACACGAGGTCGCCGACCTGCAACGACTTCGAGTTGGCGAGCCGAAGTGGAGCAAGGCCGAGTCCAGACGGGTGCACGCGAATTAGCGCGAGATCGCTATTGGCTTCCTCACCCACGAGAGTGGCCGTGCGGCTCGTGCCGTTCGCTCCGCCCGTCGAGACGGTCAGGCTCGTTGCGCCTGACACGACGTGGTCGTTTGTGAGGATCAGGCCCTGCTCGTTGAGCACGATGCCCGTGCCGCTGTCCTGGCCCCTCGCGGTATTCGCCTTGATCGACACCACGCCTGGCGAGTCCTGCTGGTAGATCTGATTGGCGGAGAGGCCTGTCGAAGAGACCTCGCGGCGCGAGCCCTGCGACGCGGTGGCACCCCCGCTTGGCCCGTAGCTCGTCGTGGCCTTCGTGCTGCCGCCGCCCGCAAACAGGATCACGGCCGCGCCAGCGACCACACCGCCAACGAGTGCCGCGGGCAGCACCGAAAGGACTGGGCGTTTCATCGATGACCTCCAATCGGGGAGCGCATGCACCCATCCTGCGAGCCCGTACTGAGGAGCCGCTAACCGCGAGCGAAACCGCGGCTAACGGGAAGCCATGAGTTTCGTAAGGACCGGCGGCACCCATGCCGAGCGTTTGGCCCCGACGAGCGTCCGCCGCAGGCCCGATACCCTAAGGGCGCGCTTCCCGGCGACGTGGCGGAGTGGCTACGCAGCGGCCTGCAAAGCCGTTTACACCGGTTCGATTCCGGTCGTCGCCTCTGTTGAAAAGGCCCGTGATTGTGGGCCTTTTCTCTGCCCGAACGAGGTTGTTGCGAAGTCAATGTGTCCCGGTTGTGTCCCCGAAGTCTCTGCTCGGCGGGCGAGGTCTCGACAGAAACGGCGGGAGCGAGGGACCTCCGTGGCCCTCGCTCCGCAGAGCACGACCTCTGGAGATTGGTCGTGCTGTCCCTTTCCCCACAGGGGCGTCACTGCCCCTACCCGAGCTAACTCTCAAAGTGGGCGGGCGCTTCGCCTCGTGCCCTTAGATCACGCAGCCGCGGTATGGGCCGACGGCCCGATGTCGCCGGCGTCGAAGCCGTCGCGCCGAGACCCACGCGCGCCAGTCACTAGAGCCCGGCCATCGCCTGCCCTGGCCGCATCGCGTTCGTCCACGACGGCCGTGTCGGTTCGCCGAAGATCGGCGCGTGCACAGCCACACCGTCACCCGGTGCCAGCTCAGTGAACGCGTGCACGAGCGCATCGAGCCGGTCCGATGATTCCGCGCCCGGCACCCATGTGCAGCACTCGTCCTCGAGCTGAGGGAAGCTGTCGACGTGCGAGACGCGCCCCTGCTCGTAGTAGAGCGCGACCTGCTCGGCGCGCAACTGCTTGCTGCGCTTGGCGTGCACCGGCTTGACCGGGAGGTTCGATTGCGCGGCCTTGAGCACGTTCGTGACAAGCTCGAAGCCCTGGTTGATCTCGGCGACGACGCAGTCGGCCTGCCAGCGATTGAATGCCTGCGCGACCCTGCGAGCCCAGCCGTCGGGTGAGAGGTGGCAGGTTTCATCCGCGAGCACGTAGCCGCGCCCGTCGCGGCCTACGCCGGCGACGATGATGCCCGTGTCATTGGCGCTCTTGCCGCTCGACATCGCAGGGTCGACGCCGACCACGATCCTTGCGAGTTCGGGTGCCTCGGTGACGCGATGCTCCTCGAAGAACTCGTGTTTCCAGTAGGCGCCCGGCACGTCGTCGATCAGTTCGCCGAGAAGTTCCTGACGGCCCAGCCGAGTCCCTCCGTAGCGTACCTTCATCCGCTCGATCCACACTCGCGGGTTGTGGGGGTTCTCGTCGATCGTCGCGTGCGTGCGCACGATGCCCGGCTGGCTGCGGATGCGGCGATAGTCAGCCGTCGGCCGAGGAGTCGTCGAAGCAATCGAGTGCGGTCGCCCGGCGTGAAGTCCGAGCGCCGCCTGATCCCACGCGGGCCCGAGCTGCGAGTTGCCGGCGAGCTCCTCCCACCAGTCGAGGTCGCGGTTGCCGGCGGCGCGTAGCCGCTCGACGTCGCGGGGTGCGGCGGTGCCGATGACGAGTGCCTCGGAGCCGTTCGGCCAGAAGAGCTTGCCGCCCCCGGCACTCGCTGCGACGAAGCGGATCTCCGGGTCGACGGAGAGCAGGCCCGAGGGTCCGCGCACGCACGCTTCTATCGCGTCGCCGATGGTCGGGGCGATGATCCTGCCTCGTGCTCCGGGATGCTCGCGCATGTACTTCGCGAAGTAACGGGCGCACGCCTCGGTCTTGCCGCAGCCACGAGCGCCCTCGAGCAGCCACATCCACCACTTGCCAGTGGGCGGCACCTGATGCGCCTCAAGCGGCTCCCTGTCCGCAGGCTCCCACCGCTCCGGCTCGAGCAGCTCGATCGCGGCGAGCAGCTCCTCGGCGGGTGAGAGAGCTGCGGGGGCCATGCGTAAAGGCTAGCGTTGCGGGTTTCTGCGCAGATACGGCGTAGTCGTGTGAGGTCATGTGACCGAGTTCACAGACACGGCGCCGAGGCCGAATTAGTTTGGGGCATCAAGCACGACAAGGTTTCCGACCTAGGGGGTTCTGGAATGTCTCTGTCAGCCGCAATCGCAGTGATCGCAGTTCTCGATGTCGCGCTTCTTGGTTTCCTCGCCTGGATGATGAGCCACCCACGGCACCTGAGACCACATGCGCCGACGATCCGCGACGCTGAGCAGCTTGCTTCAGAGTTGCTTCACGAGAGGCGATTTGTGAGGGACCGCGAGCTTTTAGGGGTCCCCGGCCGACACGCGTTAGCTCACCGCCCTGCGCCCGCTCGCCATGCGTAAAGGCTAGCTGTAAGTACCGAGCGGGTTGGTTCGCTCGTTGAGGCGGGCGATCGGGGGCTTGTGGCCGAGGGCTGAGTGTTTTCGGTGATGGTTGTAGGTCCACAGCCAGCCGTCAAGTGCGGCGGTGCACTCGTTGCTGTTGCGGTAGGTCGCGCCGTATGCCCAACCACCGAGGAGAGTGCGAATGAATCTCTCTGCCTTGCCATTGGTCTGTGGGCGGTAGGCGCGGGTCCGCAGGTGCCGGATGCCGAGCGCTCGGCAGGCGATCGCATGCACGACTGAGCGATAACCAGCGCCATTATCGGTGAGCAACTCGCGCACGGTCATGCCGTAACGCTCGTAGAACTCGATCGCACGCTTAAGGAAAGCGACGACCGTCGTGGCCTTTTCGTCATTCAAAACCTCGGCATAGGCCAGGCGCGTGCAGTCGTCGACGGCGATGTGCACGAACTCCCAACCGAGCTTGTAGGCCCTGCTTTGGTAGCCCCTGACGCCGCGGCTTTTGCGTCCGCCCGTGACGCGCCAGCCTGGCCTGGCGATGCGCCCGAGCTTCTTGACGTCGATATGGATCAGCTCGCCTGGCCGCTCGCGCTCATAGCGCTGCGCCGGCTCGAGCCCGAGACGCCCGAGCTTGCCCATCCCGACCCGCGTGAGGATCCCCGAGACCGTAGAGAGCGCCATCCCGAGCGTCTCGGCGATCTCCGGACCCGTGAATCGCAGCCGTCTGAGTGCCGCGATCGTCTGCGCCCGCTCCTCCTCGGTACAGTGCGGGATCGAGTTCGGCGCCGAGGAGCGATCCAGCAGCCCGAGCTCGCCCTCGGCTCGATAACGGCCCACCCACTTGCGAGCACGGTGGACGCTGACTTCGGCGGCCTCGGCCGCCTTCGTCAGCGTCCACCGCTCATCAACTACACGCCGACAAAGAAGCCGACGTCGATTCAGACTGAGCGCAGCGTTAGCGTGAAGATTCATCCGGTGCCTCCTTGGGACTGAGTTGGCTTGGCAGCTCTCAGCCTCCAAGGGGGCCCGGATGGACCAACCTGCTCAGGAACTACAGCTAGCCGCCGACTCGAGCACTCCTCAAGCGCTCATCGGGCCCCGATGCCGCGCGGGGCCCGATGGCGCTAACGCACGCTGTTCCCCGGCAACACGCGAAAGTCAAGTCCCGCGCTCGGGTGGACACTCAAGCGCGGGACGCAGCGAGCCTATGTTCGGGCAGCGGTGGCCAACACTGCCCGAACGTCGAGGTTTCCCGCTTGGAGGACATATACGGTTTCCACGACGAGCGTCGACGACGACTGGGAAACGAGAGCGAGATGCACGATCAGCCGCAAGTGCCCGAGGGCGCGGATGCAGGCACGCTAGGGCCGAGGGGCGTGCAGCTTGCCGAGGGCGAGGAGGTCGTGATGACGCTGCGACCGTGCCCGTCAGGCACTTGGATGGGCTATCTGTTCACGCTCGGACTCTGGGAGTTCTGGCGTCGAGCGAAGACCTACACGCCGACCAACGAGCGGCTCATCGAAACGAAACGCATCTTCTCGAAAACGGAGAACAGCCTGCCCCTGTTCTTCGTACAGGACGCCACCTTGAGGAGGTGGTTCTTCCCCCGTTGGGGCGCTGTTGGCGTGTCCACCGCCGGGGAGGAGAACTCGTTCGAGGGCGAGGCCGGCTCGCTCTGGCGGGACAGCGTTGCCGCAGCGAGCACACGCCGTCTCGGGCACCGGCTTAGCGTCAGGATCGCGGAGCCTCGCCAGCACGCGCTCGCACCTCGGCGCCGGCTGATACTCGTATGCCGCGCGCCAGCTCTCGCGCGTGGCACTCAACGCCGTGACCCAGGCGTTCAACTCCGACGAGAGGGGGCACAGCGGCGCGCTCTTGCGCGTCTCGGGATTGAGCGCCGCCCGCTAACCGACATCGAGTACGAGCGCATCGGGGCTTCGCGCTGGTCGACACAGCCCGGGCGCGCGTCAGTCGAGGGCTACAAGCTCTGCGCGCGACCATCGAGTACTTCAACGAGAGCTCCCAAACAGCGGCAGACGGCCCGCAGCAGAAATCGGTGATCGTAGGGACTGCCACCCTCCGCGCCCCCGCCGACGGGTAGGAGCTCAGCGGGTGGGCTCCCAACAGGCTCCCAAACCGAGCGACTTCTGGGGTCGTCGGAGAGCACCCGCCGTCTCGCAAAACCGCATAGGTAAGCCAAGAAGCAGCGCGTCGCCCAGACTGCAACGCCGTTTACACCGGTTCGATTCCGGTCGTCGCCTTGATTGCGAAGCTCGGCACGAGCTGAGCGGTGTTCAGACGCCTTGTGAATGGCTTCCGTGATGCACGGCCTCGACGTTGTTGCCGTCGGGATCGAGTGCGTAAGCGGCGTAATAGTCGGGGTGGTATTGCAGCCGGATGCCTGGCGATCCGTTGTCGCGGCCGCCCGCAGCGAGGGCGGCAGCATGAAAGGCATCGACCACCTCACGCCGTGGCGCAGCCAGGGCGATGTGTAACGGCGGACCCGGTGTGCCGCGCGAGATCCAGAGATCCTCGCTGCCCTCGGGGCCGTAGCCGAAGGAGTCGCCCAACGTGACCTCCCGTGCTCCCCATGGCGCAAGCGCGGACGCATAGAAGTGGCGGCTCGCGGCTAGGTCAGAGACGTCGAACGCGAGGTGGTCGAGGAACCGTGACGGAGCCAGCATGGACGTCGTGCACTCTACCCTGCCCTGTCGACTCGACAGCAGCTCGCACGCAAGCGCGCGTCATGAAGCTGGTAGTGCGGCGGCACAAAACTTGCACCGGGTGGCTGCGAGCGGCAGTTCGGAGCTCAGGCACTCAGGGCATGACTTCGTGGGACCGGGTTCACCGAAGACGGTGTTCCCGCGACGTGCTTGGAAGGACCGGTACGGCACGACGATGGCGAAGTAGATGACCGCCATGAAAATAATGAAATATATGATCGCCGAGATGAACGCTCCGAAATTGATCAGCTGGCCGTTGACGTGAACGCCAAGCCCGGTTGTGCCGCCGCCGCCGACCGCGTTGACCAGCGGAGTAATTATGTTGTCGGTGAAGGATTTGATCAGGGTGCTGAACGCGAGCGCCACGACCAGCCCGACGGCGATCACAATCAGCTCGCCCTGCATGAGAAAGTTCTTGAAGCCTCTAAGCATTCGGAAGAAACCCCCGTGGGTCATGTGTCAAACGCAATGATCAACTGGAAAGATTCCCGCGCTGGCGGCGCCGATCGAGCCACGCATGGGACGCATCGAGCGTGGACGCTCTAGCGTATCCGGCGGGCCGCGGCTGCGCTCGCGCAGCGTGTCGCCGGCGGTCGACAGGCGACCTGCACCGCGTGCCGGGCTGAGCACTCGGGCGCTACGTCACCGCGGAGAATCTCGAACGCGACCCTGACCGCGTTCGATGCTGCCTCGTTTGCCTGCGGGCGAGGATGTCGCGATCAGCCCTCAGCGGACTCGATTTCGTCTGCCATGTGCTCCAGCGAGAACTTCGCGTCGAGAAACGCTCCCGACCTCGGCAGGCTTAGCTGAAGGTCCGACGATGCGCTGATCTGTATGCGTCCCTGCTCCAGCTCGAACCCAAGCACGTGTCCGCCGTGGGCGCGCTCCTGATCGATGAAGTGAAGGTGGTACCCCGCGACCGAGATGCCCTGCTCGTAGTCGGGCGTGCGGAACCCGGCAAGCGTCCCTGAAACCTCACGAAACTCGGCGAGCGCTTGCCCGGCTGCGGCCTCGGTGAGCGGCGGATAGGGCTTGCTCTGCTCGGCGACCGTGCGCGTCGAGACGGTCTTGAAGGTACCGTCGATACGCAGGGCATACAGCAGGTTCTCGCTGGGGATCGTGTGGTCGACCAGCGCCGCGAGCTCCTCGCGCGTGGCCGAAGCCAGCTCGATCGTCGCGTCCGGCTGAAACCACGTGACCACCGCGAACGGGGTCAGCTCCTGCGCCGCGGCGACGCGGGCGCTGCCGTCGGCGCGCAGGTGGTAACACACGCCGTCGAGAACGATCATCTCGCCGTCGAGCCGGTTGAACGTCCCCAATCCGAAGTCGCCGTGCTCGAGCAGCTCCGCGATCGTGACGTCGCCGTCGTATATGCCCGCGAGCAACGCGCCGATGGTCGACGACTGGTACACGGTGTGCGCGCGCTCGGCGTCGCCGTGCACCCCCCCACGCCCATTGTGGTGGGCGAGCATCGTCCGTCGCAGCTTCCAGCTCATATCAACCTCCGCCCCCGGTCGCTGGTCACGAGCGGCACACTATCTTCGAGCGCACCCGACGGCGGCACAAGCGAAGCCGCTCAAGCGCCGCGCTGCCGTCCCTAGCTCGCGGGACAGCCGCGATGCTCGGCCGCACGCGTACTAGCCTTGCGCCCAACGCGACCACTGAGGAGGTGCTCATGCCGAGATTCCTGACGATCGGGTACGGCGACCGCGCAGGGTACGAGCGGACGGCCCCCGCGATCCGTGATGCGGCCCATCAACACGACCAGCGGCTACATGCGGATGGCGCGTTGATGGGTATCGCCGGCCAGCCCGTGAAAGTGCGTAATCACGACGGAGCGGGCGTGCAGACCAGCGACGGAGCGTTCCTGCGCTCGGAGCTTCCGATCGCCGGTTTCGCGGTCATCGAGGCCTCCAGTCTCGAGGCCGCCGTCAGCCTCGCCTCAAAGACCCCTTGCGCGGTCGCCCACGGGGTCGTCGAGGTGTGGCCACTGCAGTCGACGCCGTAGGCCATATCACCGGTAGCTGCCCACTCAGCGAGATCTGCGGCTCGCGAAGTGCAAGCGCGCGGTCGGCGTATAGATCGTGCTCCCGTAGATGAGGCGATACCGTTCGCACGCAGGCACGCGAGCGAGTTCCGGTCGTTCGTACTCGACCGTTCCACGCTTTGCGCCCCTGTCCGGGCGCCCCTCGAAGTGCCCCCACTCGTGCACCATCTCCTTGCAGAACACGGGGAAATCGCTGTCGTCAACCTGCCTGTTGGGCCACACCGCGAGGTTGATGTGGATGGTGCAGTGCTCGAACGCTGCGGCCGCGGCGCTCGAGCCGCCTCGGCTCGGCGGCGTGACCCATGTGGCCCACATCGCAGCCACTTCGCCAGATGCGCCGCTCGAGTTCATGCCGGCCGCAGGAGCTTCGCCGCGTCCGCTGCTCACCACGCTGATGTGTCCGGAGCACGGCGTTTCGCCCCAGTATCGCGCCGCCCGCGCAACTGCCGCAGCGACCGGATCGGAGTTGGCCGGCCTCGTAATCGCGGCCGCACCTGCGCCCGCCGGCAGCGCAGGCGCAGCCAGCGCGGCGAGCAGCGCCGTCAGAGTTCTTGTTGGCGCATGTCGCGCGCGAGCTGAAACAGACCGGTTGCGACGTCTTCGAAGAACCGCTTTTGGGTCTCGTCCTGCTCCGTCGCGGCCTCCTGCCTGAGATCGTTCGCGGCGTCCTCTATCTGACCCGGCGTCATGTGCAGGGCAAGGATCGCAAGTACCCGCGCGGTAGCGGCGAGTGAGCCGCTCAGCATGTCCAGACACTACAGGGCCTGTCTAAGAGCTTTGCCGCAGTAGCAGCGCGCGGGGTGTTTGGCGCTGCACGCTCGCGGCCGATGGTTGACTGGGCGCCGGTCATCTGCAACCTTGTTCCTGACGTACCGGGGGAAAGCTGGATTGCATCCAGGGTCCATGGAGGGACGGGGATGGGGAGATCGAGAGCACGCGCACGACGCATCCGGCGACTGCTCGCCGCGCTTGCCGTCAGCGACGCCGCGTACCGGCTGTTCATGCGTGAGCCGCTGCGACGCTCGCTGGGCATGTAAGCGCACCGGCCTTGCGGTGGTCCCCCTCGAGCTCGCCCCGCGCGGCTCGAGCGGCACCTTATGTCCACCGGGTGCCACCGCCCGCTAGTTACCGGAAAGCCCGATTCTCAAACCTCAGGTGCCTCGGCCGCGCCGCGAAAGGCCATGCGGGGTGGCCGTCGCCGCCGCAGCCAGCGACTAGGGTCGGTGCACGATGCGCCCGTTCGCCGACGCTCTCGAGGTACGTGCTCCTGCCGTTGCCGCAGCCGTCGTGCGGATCATCCTGCGCCTCCCCCTCACCGCGCGCACGCGGGTTCTGCGCGACGCCTTCGCACGCGCCGAACGAGCTTTCAATCGCGGCGACCTCGAGGCCGTGTTCGCGCTGTTCGCCGAGGACGTCGTCTACGTGCCCCCGCCCGCGCTCCATTCGGGCGAGCCGATACACGGTCGTGCGGCCGTCCTGAGCTTCTGGGAGCGGGTGCTCGACCGCTTCCCCCAGAGCTCGATTGCGAACCTCTCGATCGAGGAGGCCGCCGCCGGGCGTTTCGTGCGCACCGCCGCGCTCACGCACGTCTCGGCCGAGAGCAGCCTGAGCTACAGCATCCGGCAGACCACCGAGCTCCGCTCCGGGCGCGTCGTGCGCCAGGTCAACGAGGCCCTCGACGCCTCGTAGGCCGGGCGGAGGCCCCGCTCGTGCGGGGCCTCTTACCTGAGCCATCAGGATCAGCGCTCAGCGCGCCTTGATGAGGAACATCGGCCGGTAGCCCTGACGTTCTCAGACGTGTTCCGCCGACGCGAGCGCACGGGCGAAATCGCCCTGTGTTTGCGGCCCGCGCAGGACCGCCCGGATATGCCCTTCGCGCCCGATCACGAAGCTCGTGGGAAGCACCGTCATGCGGTAGGCGTTGCCGACCTGGCCATCAGAGTCACGCAGCACCGGAAAGCTCCATGCGTAGCGCTTGATGAACGCCCGCGCCTGTGAGGTTTCAGGATCGCTCCAGTCGATCGCGACCACCCTCGAGCGCCCCGCCGGGCTGCTCGCGAGCCGCTCGAGAGCCGGCGCCTCGTGCGCGCATGGCCCGCAATAGCTGGCCCAGAACACCACCAGCACCGAGCGGCCACGTGCTCCCACGAGCGCATCCGCAAGCGTCACCGGGGTCCCCGCCAGGCGTTCGCGCGGAAGCGCAGGAGCCGGCCGGTCCGTCGAGGACGTGCCCCCGCTCGCCAGCCCGAACACAGCCAGGGCGGCGATCGCAGCGGTCCCCAGAAGCGTCCACAGGAGCGCTCGCAGCCGCCGGTCCATCGCGATGCGAGCCTACCAGTGACGAGCACGCCGCGACGCGGTACCGTCGGCAACGAAGCTTGCAGTCCTTCGTCCGTAACGCATCTTGCAGGGAAATCTGTTAGTTTGCGGCCCGTTCGTGCCGAGTCCTCGGCCCTAAGGGGTCGACGAGCGGGGGACCCAAAGTGACCCCGGTTGCGGGGGCGAATCGCCACAAGTGTGGCGTAGCGTGAGAAGTCTTACGCGAGCCCGACAGCTAACCCCGTAGGCGCCATGAAACGGAGAATGGATGAAAGGACGCCTGCATGTCGGGATCTTCGCGTGATCTTGCTGCGCTGGACCCCTGGAAAGCCTCGCTAGAACGCTCCCGCGCGCGCCGTGGACGCGCGTCCCGCGGGCACGCCAGCCCAGGTGCCGCAGCTCTATCTCTAGCCACGCGGCTCGAGACAAACAACCTGCTTCGCGACCTCGCCGACGAGACGCCGTGGCAGCTTTCCCTCGGACGCTCCCGAGCTCGCCGGCGCGCGGCCCAGCTGCGCTTCGTACCTGCATCCTCGCGTGCCAAGCGCGCGTCTCTCGGCGCGCTCGCGGCGTTCACGGTCGGCCCGACGGCGAGTCTTGCCAGTGGCCAGTCGAGCCCGATCCCCGCCCTGCCCAACCCCGAACCCGCAACCACCACCGAACACTCGATCGTGATCAGCGAAGGCAGCGAAGGCCGCCAGGTGCAGCTGCTGCAGAAGGCGCTCGGCGGGGTCAAAGTCGACGGTGTCTTCGGGCCCGAAACCGAAGCGGCCGTTCGCAGCTTCCAGTCGGCCAGAGGCCTCGCCGTCGACGGTGTCGTCGGTCCGCAGACCAGCGCCGCCCTGCGCAGCGCAGGCGGCGGGCAGGCACTTGCCGCAAGCTTCCACACCGTCACCCCCGGAGAAGGCAGCGCACGACCCGCGAGCTTGAGCTCAGAAGAAGCAGCCGAAGGGAGCTCCCCGGAAGCAGCCGCGAGCAGCTCCGGATCGGAAGCCGGGTCCTCGGAATCGACCCAGTCCTCGCCGCAAGCGGCCACGTCCGCCGAAGGCGGATCCTCATCTGAAGCCTCCTCGTCGAAGTCGAGCGAAGGCGAAGCCCACAAGGCCGACGGCGCCGTCAAGCGCCTGCAGGCCGCTCTGAAGCTTCCCGTCGACGGCGAATTCGGCCCCGAAACCGAGGCCGCCGTGCGTCGCCTGCAGGCCCGCCATGGCCTCGGCGTCGACGGCGTCGTGGGGCCGGCCACCTGGAATGTGATCGGCGTACACGGCGAGGAAGAACTCACGCCGCCGCCCTCCGCGCTGCCGAAGCCCGCGCCCCACGCGCACGCCGCCGCAGCGCACACCGAAGCGACCGCTGAAGGCGGCGCCGAGGAAGCTCAGCACGAAAGCGGCGAAGGCGGCTCGAGCGCGATCGCGCGCCTGCAGCACGCCCTGCGGCTCCCCGTCGACGGCGAATTCGGACCGACGACCGAGGCTGCCGTGCGCCGCCTGCAGGCTCGCCACGGGCTGAATGTCGACGGCGTCGTCGGGCCCGAGACGTGGCAGCTGCTCGGCATCTCGACCGAGGCCACGCTCACGCCCCCGCACTCCGCGCTCGTGGCCGCGCATGAAGAACACCAGGAAGGCGGAGGCGAAAGTCAAGGCGAAAGCGGCGGCTCGACCAGCACGGCCGGCGGCGGCGAAGGCTCCTCGAGCGTCGTCTCTGCGGTCATCGCCGCCGGAGATGAAATCGCTACGCGTCCGTACGTTTGGGGCGGCGGGCACGGTTCGTTCCAGTCCACCGGATACGACTGCTCGGGCTCTGTCTCATACGCGCTGCACGGCGGCGGTCTGCTGAGCTCACCGGAGGACTCCGGCGAACTCGAGTCCTACGGCGAAGCCGGGCCCGGACGCGACATCACGATCTACGCGAACGCCGAACACGCGTTCATGGTTGTCGACGGCAGACGCTTCGACACCGTCGCCCTGGCCGAAGGCGGTTCGCGCTGGTCTGACAGCATGACCTCGACGGGCGGCTACGTCGTCCGTCACCCCGCCGGCTACTGATCTGCAGGCCCTCCGTGGCCCTGCCGCGCATGCATGGCCGCCCGCCCCCCGGCGGCCATGCTGCCGGCGGCCTGCGCGGTTCCATCCCAAGCGCTCCCTACGTTGCTGCCCTCTGGCATCGACAACGGACAAACAGGGGCGCATGCTCGCACGAGCACACACATTCACGATCGATGGGCTGCGCGCCTGGCATGTGATCGTCGAGGTCGACGTGCGCCCGGGACTGCCCGCGTTCGCGATCGTCGGCCTCGCCGACCCGGCGGTGAGGGAGGCACGCGAGCGGGTCCGCGCCGCGATCGTCAACTGCGGCTACGAGTTTCCGGCGCGGCGTATCACCGCCAACCTCGCACCGGCCGACGTGCCCAAGGCCGGGCCCGGTCTCGACCTGGCGCTCGCGTGCGCCGTGCTCGGCGCCAGTGGCCAGCTGGCGCCCGAGCGTCTGGGGAGGCACGCGCTGTACGGCGAGCTTGGACTCGACGGAGCCGTGCGTCCGGTGCGCGGCTCGCTCGCCGCCGCCCTCGCCACGGGCTCCGCGGGACTGGAGGCGCTGGCGCTTGCCGGAGAGGGCGCGCTCGAGGCGCGCCTCGTGGACGGCATCACGGTCCTCGCGGTCGACCGCCTCACCAGCGCGGTGCGCGTGCTCCGCGGCGGCGCCCCAGACCCACTTCCCCCCGTAACCCGTCCAGAGGCGGGAACCGTCCCTCGCGATCGCGGGCTCGACCTGGCCGACGTGAGGGGACAGCACCACGCCGTTGACGCGATCGTGATCGCGGCCGCCGGCGCTCACAATTGTCTCTTGAGCGGCGCGCCGGGCACCGGCAAGACGATGCTCGCGCAGCGGATGCCCTCGATCCTGCCGCCACTTGGCCGCGAGGAGGCCGTCGAGGTGTTGCGCGTGCGCAGCCTGCTCGGCGGCCCGATCGGCCGGCTCTCGCGTCAGCGCCCGTTTCGCGCTCCGCATCATTCGATCACCGCCGCCGGGCTGATCGGCGGGGCGCGCCGGGGATGGATAGGCGAGGTCGCGCTCGCCCACAACGGCGTGCTCTTCCTTGACGAGCTGTCCGAGTTTCCACGCCCGACGCTCGAGGCGCTGCGCCAGCCACTCGAGGATGGGCGCGTGGCGATCGCACGAGCGCAGCACTCAGTCGTTTACCCCGCGCGTTTCATGTTGCTCGCTGCGACCAATCCCTGTCCGTGCGGCTACGCCGGTGAGGCCGAGCGCTGCCGCTGCAGCCAGGCCGACATGGCAAGGCACCGCCGTAGGCTGAGCGGTCCCCTGCTCGACCGGATCGACCTGCTCGTGGGCGTCCATCGCCAGGCTCCGCACGACCCCTCGAAGCCAACCACGAGCTCGAGGCTCGCGCGTGAGCGCGTGCTGCTCGCTCGCGAACGCCAGGCTCGCCGCATGCGCGGCGATGCGGCGATCGCAAACGCGCACATGGACGCCCGCCTGCTCGGGCGCTTCGCAAGGCTCGACGAGAAGGGCGCCGAGATGCTGCGGCGCGCACGCGAGCAGGGGCTTCTGAGCGCGCGCGGAGAGCATCGCGTGCTGCGCGTGGCACGAACGATCGCGGACCTCGACGCCAGCGAGCGCATACGCGCACGCGACATCGGTGGGGCGCTGGCGCTGCGAACCGACGTGGCCGTTGCACCGAATCGTGCTGCCTGATCGCGCGCACTCCGATGCCCGGGCCGGCAACAGGATGTGCGCGGCCTGCGCCAGACGGGCATGGCTGCTCGAGGAGCTCGGGCCCGCCCTCGACTACTGCGCGCGCGATCCCGACCGGTTGTTCGCCGCCCTCTCGCTCGAGGACGTCGAGCTGATCGCTGGCCTCGGCGGCAGACGCAGACACGAGCTCGTGGCTGCGTGGGAGCGGCGCGGGGAACAGCCGCGAAGCGACGGCTGCAGCGCCGGCGCCGGCGCGGCGATATGCCGCCACGACCCGGGCTACCCCCGCGCGCTCGCACACCCGCTCGCGCCGTGCGCGCTTCACCTCTCGGGCGCTTCAGAGCGATTCTGCGCGCTCGCGAGCGGACCCGTGGTCGCGATCGTGGGGAGCGCGCAGCCGAGCGACTACGGGGTCGCCGTCGCCGCAAGCCTCGCCCGCGGGCTCGCCGCAAGCGGGGTCGCGGTCGCGAGCACGCTCGACGACGGCATCGCCGCGGCGGTGCACAACGGTGCGCTTGCAGTGGGCGGTGGGAGCGTGGCCGTGCTGGGCGGCGGCCTTCAGGCGCCGCGGCCGGCCCGGCTGGCGGGCCTGTTGACGCGCGTCACGCACACGGGCTGCGGTGTGGCTGAGCTACCGCACATGTCCCCCACGCGGCGATGGACTGCCGTTGGCGCTCAGCGCGCGGCAGCCGCGCTGGCGCAGGTGACGGTTCTCGTCGAGGCCGGCGAGCACCCACGCGAGCTCGCAGCGAGCCGGGCCGCGCAAGCGCTGGGCCGCACCGTGGCGGCTGTCCCCGGGCGTGTCACCTCTCCCCTCTCCCTCTCCACGAACGCGCTCCTCGCCCACGGCCTGGCGAGGATGGCGCGCACGCCCGAGGACGTCCTCGATCTCCTTGACCTGCAAACGCCGCAGCGCGCGTCCCCCGGCGCGCTCGGGCACACGCTCGCGCCGAGGCTGCGAGAGACCCTCGCGGACGTCGGCGCGGGCCGCGACACACCGGAGAAGCTCACCGGCGATGCGGCCGACCGCGGCGAGGTGCTCCTGCGCCTGAGCGAACTCGAGCTGATCGGACTGCTCACACGCGGCGACGGCGGACGCTACGTGCCGTGCGAGCCGTCCGCTAGGTGGTAGAGGCATAGGCGGGCGCGACTTCGCGTGATAGGAATGCGCATGGTCGCTATGCTCATGTAGATCACTATGATCGCCGCCGCCACCTCTCCATCAGACGTCATCGAGCATGTCGCAGCTGAGATGGAACTCGAGCCCGAGGAGGTCGAGCGGGTGCTCGAGCTGGCAGCGGAGAGCATTCAGCGAGCAGCGGAGCATCACGTGGAGATCGACCTGACGAGCGGGACCGGCAAGACCGGTGTTCTCGCCGCGCTCATGCTCGCCCTCGCCACAGCCGAGCAGGAAGGAACGATCGATGCGCCCACGATGGCCGCCGTGACGGCCTTCAGGAATCTCGTTGCCCAAGGCCGCTCGGCGCAGGAGTTGATCGAGGCACTGATGCCGGAGCAGATCGCGCTGCCGACCCCAGCAGCCGTCCTGCAGGCGCGGCGGAACGCCGAGGCTCGAGGGGCGCTGCTCGAGGAGTTCGGTGCCCTGCGCAGTCAGGAGGTCGCCGACCTGGCCGGCTCTCGGGCGTCAAACCGCGCTGCGCTTGCGAATCGGTGGCGCACAGAAGATCGAGTGCTCGCCGTTCCCCTCCGGGACGAGCTCCTCTATCCGGGCTTCCAGTTCAACGCCGACGGCCGACCGGATCCCGCGATCGGGCGGGCGCTCGAGTGGTTGCGCTCCGATCCGCACACGACCGACTGGCAGGCAGCGCTCTGGTTCGCGACCCCGACCAGCTGGCTCGGGGGCCGGCGTCCGGTCGACCTCCTCGGGGAGGGCGCCGACGCAGTCGTCGAGGCGGCACGTCGCGAAGTCAGCGACGTCGCAGGCTAGCGCCGTCGTCCCCGCCCCACCTGATCCCAGCACGCTGGACCCGCTCATCCACGAATGGCGGGCGGGCACACGTATCGTGCGCTGTCACGACGCCCGGTTCGGGGTCACCGAGTTCAACAGGACGGCATCAGAGGGGCGCTTCCGCCCGCTGCGCAGGAAGGGTCGGATCGTCGGAACCATCTATGCGGCCGCAGATCACGCCGGTGCGGTTGCCGAGCACGTCTTCCGGCCCGTGCCCGTCGCTGCCTCGGTCAGGCAGGTACGACGCGCGCGGCTCGTGCCGGTCATGATCTCCACGCTCGCCAGCACGAGGACGTTGCGTCTTGCATCTCTGCACGGACACGGGCTGCGCCGGGTCGGCGCCAGCCGCGCGCAGCTGATCGATTCCGAGGCCGACCAGTACCCACTGCTCGCCGCTTGGGGCCAGGCGCTGTACGACTGTCCGGCCACCCCCGACGGCATCGTCTGGCGCTCGCGCCACTACGACGACTCCTACTCATTTCTGCTGTTCGCCGACCGCGTGCGCCGCACCGAGCTCGCGCTGCTCGAGCCTCCGCTGCCACTCGCCGTGGGCCAGGGGCTCGAGCATGTGCTGAGGCTCGCCGAGCAAGCGAACATCACGATCGTCGAATAATCGCGCGCAGCCGCAACCTCGACCAGAGCCGATGGCGGGGTTCGCATTCCTCCTGATAGGTTGGCGGGCACCACCGGATGCACTCAGCCGGATGGTTCATCCAACCAAGGGGGGAAAGATGCGCCGAGTTCGGCTGGCGGTCCTGCTGGTAACCGCGGTGGCCGCGCTACTCACCAGCGCAGCCGCAGCGAGCGCCAAGTCGGCGGCGTTCAAGACCGGCACGTACAAGCTGAAGCCCGCCGGCGGGTACACCGTGACGCTGAAGCACGCGACGTGCGGCGGCAAGCGTCAGTACTGCGTGGCTCTGCCCAAGTCGCCGGCGATCACCTGCACGGGGCCCGCCGACGAAACGGAGCGAGTCGGCAACTTCGCAACTCCGGTTGCGCTGCCAAGCTCAGGCAAGCTGACCGAGCACACTCCCATTACCCGGCCACTGCCCATTGCTGGCGCGCCCCCGCAGACCGGACAGTCGACGTTCTCCATTACCTTCAAGCGGAACGGCACCGCGAGCGGCTACGTCGAAGTGAGCCTGGTAGCTATGGTGGGCGGTCAGTCCATCGCATGCTCCGGCAAGGTGTCCTTCACCGGCAAGCTTGCGTAGCAAACTCCCGGGGCTCGGGCCGATGAGCCCGCCGCATCTCCGTTTGAAAGCGGATGAAGGTGTGTGGTTTCAGCACATGCTGGACTGATGTCTCGGTAGATACCGGACACCCGATGAAAGTGGTGCCGGTATGGGGATGGCGCGGTACGTGGTCGATGCCGTGGTGTTGGAGGGCAGAAGCGTTAGGGAGGTCGCGCGAGCGCACGGGCTCTCAAAGACGTGGATCTACGAGCTGCTCGGGCGATATCGCGCGGGCGGCTATGAGGCGTTGGAGCCGCGGTCGCGGAGACCGCGAAGCTGTCCGCACCAGACGCCAGGAGAGCTCGTCGATGAGATCTTGCGGCTGCGCCGGGAGCTTCAGGACGCCGGCCACGACTGCGGCCCAGCGACGATCCGCTACCACCTCGCCGCCCAACGGGAGGATCCACCCTCGAGGGCAACGATCTGGCGGATCCTCAAGCGCGAAGGGCTGATCGTTTCCCAGCCGCAGAAGCGCCCCATCTGCAGCCGCATCCGCTTCGAAGCCGACCTCCCCAACGAGATGTGGCAGACCGACATCACCTACTGGCAGCTCGCCGACGGCCAGCCCGCCGAGATCCTCAACCTGATCGACGACCACTCCAGGCTGTTCCTCGGCTCCGACGCCTACCACCGCGTCAAAGCCGCCGACGTCGTCTCCAGCTTCCACAAAGCCGCCCAGCTACACGGCCTACCCCACTCCCTGCTCTCCGACAACGGCGCCGTCTTCACCGGCACCGCCCGCCACGGCAAGGTCCTCCTGCAATCAGAACTCGAGCGTCTCGGCGTGGTCTTTAAGAACTCCCGCCCGTATCACCCCCAAACCTGCGGAAAGGTCGAGCGCCTACACCAGACACTCAAGCGCTACCTCTCCAAGCAGCCGCCAGCCGCCACACTCGACCAGCTCCAGGCCCAGCTTGAGACCTTCGCGCGCTACTACAACCACATCCGCCCGCACAGAGCTCTCGGCGGACAAACCCCGCTACAGGCCTACAGCGCCCGCATCAAGGCAAGACCCGCCGGCAGCACCCCCAACACCCACTTCAGAGTCCGCGAGGACAAGGTCGACAAGACCGGCAAAGTCAGCCTCCGCCACCAAAGCCGCCTCTACAAAATCGCTATCGGCAGAGCCCACAAAGGCCAACCGATCAAGCTCCTCATCGCCGACCAGAACATCCGCGTGATCGACCTCAACGGCCAGCTCATCCGCGAGCTCACACTCGACCCAAGCCGCAACTACCAGCCCCTCAACCCCACCTAGACTGACCACGATCACCCAAGACACGTGTCCGGGATCACCCGAGACTTCACAGAAAGCGGATGAAGGGATTCGAACCCTCGACCTTCGCCATGGCAAGGCGACGCTCTAGCCAGCTGAGCTACATCCGCGGGAGCGCTCATTCTAACCCCAGGCTCGGCGCGCGCACAGCATGACGCCGCGGCTGGGCTTGCGCTGTCAGCCCTTGAACGTCGAGCGACCCGCGTCGCCGAAGGGCTCGTCGCGCGCGCGCACCGCCTCGCGAAAGCCCGACTCGGCGGCTTGCTGCTGAAACGCGTAGCCCTCGACGGTATGGCGCGCGATCCCGTCGAAGACCGTTCCCAGCAGCTGCGTGGAATGCAGCCCCTGCGCATACAGGGTCTGGTTCACGAGCAGCTTCATCATCATCAGCTGGTTCAACGGCATCGCCGCGATCCGCTCCAACAGGATCTCCGTGCGCTCGTCCAGGCGCTCTGCGGGTGGAGCCTCGATCGCCAGCCCCCACGCCGCAGCCTCGCTGCCCGACAGCGAATCGCCGGTGAACAGGAGGCGCTTCGCTCGCTGCGGGCCGATCCGGTGCGCCCACAGCGCTGTCGTCGGCGAACCCCACACCCGGGCTGGCGGGTAGCCGATCTTCGCGTCCCCAGCGATCATCAGCAGGTCCGAGCACAGCGCCATGTCGGTACCGCCGGCAACGCAGAAGCCGTGCACCTTGCAGACCACCGGCTTGCCGCAGTGAAACAGGCTCATGAAGCCCTTCACGTTGCGGCCCATCATCGCGTAGTCGACCATCGGGTCCCACGTCCGCGCCGGGTCGTGGTTGGCGGCGATCGTGCTCGCAGCCAGCGGCGAGGCGCCCGCCGCCACAGCGGCGCCGTGCTCGCCACCGATGCCCTCGGCGCTCTCGACGAGGTCATAGCCGCCGCAGAAGCCGCGGCCGGCGCCCGAAAGCAGCAGCACGTGCACGCCCGGGTCGAGATCGGCCCGCTCCACGCATTCGACGAGCTCGCGCACCAGACCAAGCGTGATGCCATTGCCACGCTCGGGACGATCGAGTGTCAGGCGCGCCACGCGGTCGCTCACCTCGTAGCGCACGATCGGCTCGCCGCTCATCGGCCAACTCTATAGGCGCACCGGCGGGCGCCACCGGCGCCAGCCGGTGAGATACTCCCCGACGTGATCGACGACCATCGCTACGCGCGCTTTTCGATGCGGCTTCCCGCGGGCGTCTTGCGTGCCGCCGGGAAGCTGAACGTCCCGGTCTACCGGCTCAGCAAAGGGCGCCTCTTCAACAAGGTCGGCCGCGCACCGGTCCTGCTGCTGAACACCACCGGTCGGCGCTCGGGCCAGCCCAGAACCGCTCCGGTCGTCTATCTGGGGGACGGCGAGAACGTGGTCGTGATCGGCTCGAACGCCGGAAACGTCAACGAGCCCGCATGGTCCTACAACCTGAAGGCCAACGGCGACGCGGAGATCGAGATCGGCAGCAAGCGCTCTCCCGTGCGCGCGCGCATTGCCGAGGGCGAGGAGCGCGAGCAGCTGTGGCGCAGAATGAACTCGACATACGCGGGCTTCGACGACTACGCCGAGCGCACCTCGCGCGACATCGCCGTGTTCGTCCTCGAGCCGCGCTAGCGCCGCCGCGGCCGCGGCCGCCGCGCTGAGCGTCGCCCGCGCGCGCGACGCTCGAGCATCCACGAGGCGCCGCACAGCACCAGCACGACCAGCGCGATAGCGGCTGCCATTGCCAGTCCGGGCGTCGCCAGGATCAGAACGAGCGCGCCGGCGATGCCGAGTGCGACGTCCCAGCGGGCCACGCGCCGCCGGCGGCGAGCCAGCCGGCGGCGAGCTCTGGACTCGGGACTCGCGACGCGCCGCCTCACCGGCTCGGCTGCCATGCGCTGCTCGGAGGAGGGACGGGCGGCGCTCATTGCTCGAGCATCCGAAACAGTCTCCTGGGAAGCATTCTCAAGATCAGCATCAGCCAGCGCAGCTGGCGCGGCGCCCACACGACCGCTGCGCCGCTACTCACGCCGTCCACCGCGATGCTCGCTACCTGCTCGGCGGTGCATGCCAATGGCGCCGGTTTCAGGCCGGCGGTCATGCGCGTGTGGACAAAGCCCGGACGCACCACGAGCACTCGCACACCGTGGTTGCACAGCGCTTCGTCAAGACCGCGTGCAAGCGCGTCGAGGCCCGCCTTCGAGGCTCCATATACGACGTTGGCGGCGCGGGGGCGCTCGGCCGCAACCGAGGAGAGCACGATCACCGTGCCGCCGCCCCGCGCCCGCAGGCGCGCGGCGGAGTGCATCAGCAGCGAGCCCGCGGCCACGGCGTTGATCTCCAGCACCTCGACGGCGCTCTCGATATTCGCCGGGAGGCCCCCGCGCTCGCCGAGAACACCCACGGCCAGGATCACGATGTCGGCGCCCTCGTGCTCGGCGAACGCATGATCGAGCGCTGCCGCGTGCTCGTGCACGTGCAGCGCGTCGAGCTGCTGGGTAGCGACCGTGAGCGAGCCCGACCCGCGCAGCGTGTCAGCCGCGCTCTCTAGCCGGTCGGGGTCGCGCCCCACGAGCACCAGCCGGCGCGGCGCCCGCCGTTGCAGCTCGCGCGCGACCGCGAGGCCGATCTCCGAGGTGCCACCCAGCAAGATCACACGCTCACCCGCGGCTGCGCTCTGCGACAGGCTCATCGCGCGCCCTCGCAGAGCCCGAGGCGCACGCTCAGATCAGAGCGCAGCAGGCCGGCCGGGTCCACTCGCGCATGAACGCCGCGAAACTCCGAAAGGCGCGGATACATCGTCTCGAGCAGTTCGCCGCGCAGGCGCGCATCCTTCGCCAGGTACACCCGTCCGCCGCAGCCGGCCACGAGCTCATCGAGCTCGTCCAGCGCCGGGCCGAGTCCCGGCGCGTCCGCCGGCATGTCGATGGCGAGCGTCCAGCCCTCGAGCGGGAAGGACAGCGGGCCGCCGAACGCCGCACCAAAGCGCTTGAACACCGCGAGGAACACGGGCAGCCGGCGTGCGCGAATCACCTCGAAGCAACGCTCCAGCTCGAGCTCGCTACCGGCTGGGATCACGAACTGGTACTGCAAGAAGCCCGCTGAGCCATACAGCCGGTTCCAAGCGCCAAGAGCGTCGAGCGGGAACAGGTACGGGGCCAGGGCGCTCGGACGCGCGGCCGCATGGCGTGGGCTCATGCGCCAGCGCACAGCGTTGAGCGCGCGCACCACCGCGGGCCGCAGCAGGCCGTCGGGAACCGCACGGGGAACCTGCACCAACGGAGGGCGCCCAAGCGCCGCAGGGGTTGCAGAGAAACGAGCCAGCCCGCCGGGCGTCCGCGGCGGCGCGTCGAGCCGGTTGGCGCGGCCAACGACAGCGCGTCCCGCACATGCTCCCGGCGCCAGCAGGTCGAGCCACGCGACCGAATAGCGGTGCCCGCGATCCGAGTTCAGAAGCTCGAGTGTCTGCTCGAGGTTCTGCGTGCGCTCAACGTCGACCGCCACCCACGGGCTCGGCATCGGCTCAACGGCCAGCGTCGCCTCGAGCACCACTCCGGTGAGCCCCATGCCGCCGAGCGTCGCGTAGAAGAGCTCAGCGTCGCTCTGTGGCGAAACGTGCTGCACGTCACCGCCCGGCGTCCACAACCTGATTGCAAGCACGTGGCGCGCGAAGCCGCCGTCACGATGGTGGTTCTTGCCGTGGATGTCGCTCGCGATCGCGCCCGCGAGCGTGATGAAGCGCGTGCCCGGGGCGACCGGCAGCGTGAGCTCCTGCGCAGCCAGCCGCGCCATCAGCGCAGCCACGGTCACCCCGGCCTCGACCGTCGCGGTCCTGTGCTCGTGGTCGATCGAGAGCACCCGGTCGAGCCCGGTGAGCTCGACCACCGCGCCGTCTGAGATTTGAGCCGCGTCGCCGTAGCTGAGGCCCGCACCGCGCGCGATCAAGCCGCCGCCCGAGTCGCCCTCTGCGAGCTCACCGAGCAGGTCCACGGCGCCCACTGTGTCGACGGGGCGATAGACCTGGGCGTCGCACGGCGCGGTGCGACCCCAGCCGCACAGGCTGCGCCGTTCGCCGCTGTCGATCACGCTACCCCCTGCCCGTGAACGCCGACCTCGCGCACGAGGTTCTCAGCTACCGGCATACACGCCCGCGATGAACGACGCGCTCCACGCCAGCCCGAGCGCGAGCAGCACCCGGTCGCGCAGGATCAGCTCCTCTGGAGCCTGACCCGCGCCCGCGCTCACCAGCGCCGAGTAACGACCCAGGCCCAGCACAAGGGGAACCATCGAGGCCGCATACCAGGCGACATGCGCGGGACGGGTGAACGCCCATCCGCCGTATGCGCTCACGCCGGTCGCGGCGGCCACGACCAGCGCCGCCCGCAGGCCGCCCGGCGAATAGCGGCGCAGCGTCACGCGCATCGGCATCGCGCCGTTCTGCTCGCGCAGCTCCGCATAGCGCTTTGCCGCGACCAGGAACACGGCGAAGGAGGCGGTGACGATGACGAACCAGCGCGAAAGGTAGATGTCGGTGGCGGCCCCGCCGGCCGCCGCGCGGAGGACGAACCCCGCGGCGATCGCGAGGATGTCCGCGATCACGATGTTCCGCCACACCAGCGAGTAGCTGACGGTCAGCGCCAGGTAGCCGACGGCCACCATTCCGAACACGGGCCGGATTGCACTCGCAGCGCTGATCCCGACTACGGCCAGCGTTCCGGCCGCCAGCAGCGCGACGCGGGTGGACAACAGCCCGGCTGCGATCGGACGCCTGCGCTTCACCGGATGCGAGCTGTCCTGCGCGCGGTCGCGCACGTCGTTGATGAGGTAGGTGGCGCTCGAGAGCATGCACAGCACCGCAAACGCCCCGAGCAGCTGCAGCACGACGAGCGATTGGTCGATCACGCCCGCGGCGCACGGCGCCGCGAGCACGAGCACGTTCTTGCTCCACTGGCGCGGCCGGCATGCCTGCAGCAGGACGCGCCCCGAGAAATGCGCAGGACCCGGCGGCTCCAGCGCTCGCAGCTGCGCTCTGCGGGCGGCGGCGGGGACTTCGAGCGCGCTGCCTTCACGATTACTTGCGGCGTCTGCTGGGGGAGCGATCTCATACCTCCGGTCGGCTCACGCGGCACTCGACGCCGCCTTCGAATCCGTCAAGAGGATTCCACACGGCTATCGAGATTCCGCTGTGCGAAGGCCGCTTTCAGGTGAGACTGTTCTCAGTGAGAATGCGCTTAACAGGACGCGGGAACTCCGCGCGCGAGGACGTACAGTTTCGGCATGCACCTCGAAGTCGCCGGCGATCGTCCGCGCCAAGCAATCGCACGCGCATCCCCCGATCCCGGCCCTACTCCCCTGCGCCGCCTACGGCGAGTCGCTCTGGTCGTTTCGCTCGTCGTGCTCACACCAGCGCTCTTCTCCTACGTGCACACGATGAGCGGACCGTCGAACTCGAGCTTCGGGATCCGCAGCGTCGAGTGGCTGCGCGATCACGGCGCCGCATCGATCGTTGCCAAAGTCGAGTCCATCTACTACAGCCTCACCGCGCCTAGCAAGGGCGGGCCAGGCCTGCGTGCCGTGCCGCACGTCGGCTACGCGGCCGTCCCGGCGACCGGAGCGGGGGCGCTCGGATCTGGCCGGCCGATCGAATACCGGCCACCGCGCGTGCCCGCCCTGCTCGGCACCGCGCTGCCGGGCGAGGGCGTCTGGCACGCGACGCGTCCGGGTCTCGAATCCAGCGAATCGACGCCACCGGTGCTCGTGACGACGCTACGCGATCAACCCGAATACCCGCGCGTCGTCGCCGGTCTGGCGTGGATCAACACGAAACGCACCAGCTTGTCTCTGAACCCCGGGCGACTCGAGCCCGCCGTGACGCTTCCGCGCGGCGCGATGGAGGTAGCGCAGACCCAGCGGAGCACCCTGCTTGCCGCGTTCAACAGCGCGTTCAAGCTGAGCGACTCCGGCGGCGGCGTGGTGCTCGCCGGACATACATACGCCCCGATGCGCGACGGGCAGGCGACGATCGTCGGCTACGCCAACGGTCGCGTGGACGTGATCGACTGGGCCTACGGCGCCACCACGCCCGCGTCGGTGCAGTTCGCGCGCCAGAACCTGCACCTGCTGATCGACGAAGGCACACTCGCGGCGAACCTCGAAAACAACGAAGAATGGGGCGCCACAGTCGGCGCCGCCGTGCTGGTCTGGAGGTCTGGAATCGGCGTCGATGAGAACGGGAACCTGATCTACGCGGCCGGCGAAGACCAGACCGTCTCAAGCCTCGCCCACGCGCTGAAGCGCGCCGGCGCGGTGCGGGCTATGGAGCTCGATATCAACTCCTACTGGACCAGCTTCATCACCTATGGGGCGCCGGGCGCACAGCAACCCAAGAACCTGCTGCCGGGAATGGAACGATCGTCGAGCAGGTACCTGGAACCCGACGACCGCGATTTCTTCACCGTCAACTCGCGCTGAGCAAACTCGCCTCGAGCCGTGCTCGAGATCGGCTAGCCTGGACGGAGATGGGCCTCTTCAGACGCGATAGGAGCACGCCGGTCGACGCCGCCACGGCGCTGCCGGGCCGCGCCCAGGAGATCGCCGTGCCTGAGCGCCACGCGGTCCTCGGCACACCGCTGAGGGGCCCGTTCCCCGACGGCGTCGAGACCGCGATTTTCGGGATGGGCTGCTTCTGGGGAGCGGAGCGGATCTTCTGGCAGGGCGACGGCGTCTACACGACGGCCGTCGGCTACGCCGGCGGGGTCACGCCGAACCCGACCTACGAGGAGGTGTGCAGCGGACGCACGGGCCACGCCGAGGTCGTGCTCGTCGCCTTCGACTCCCGGCGCACAAGCTACGAGGACATGCTCAAGCTGTTCTGGGAGGGGCACGACCCCACGCAAGGGATGCGCCAGGGCAACGACGTGGGCACCCAGTACCGCTCGCTGATCCTGGTGAGCGGCGAGGCCCAGCGCAACGCGGCGCTCGCCTCACGCGATGCCTACCAGCAGGTCCTCTCCGCCGCCGGCCACGGCGAGATCACGACCGAGATCGCCGAGCTCGACCCCGACCATCCGTTCTACTACGCCGAGGACTACCACCAGCAGTACCTCGCCAAGAACCCCGGCGGCTACTGCGGCCTCGGCGGCACGGGCGTCGCCTGCCCGGTTGGTCTGACGGTTCCACAGGCAGAGCAGGCGGACCCACAACCTCGATAGCTACCGCCGCGTCGGGGTCGTCCGGATCGTCCACCGCGTAGGCGTGCACGTCAAGGCTCGACGGCTTGCCGTCCAGCGCGTCCCTCCGCTCGGGACGACGAGCACTAGTCCGGGCACCAGCTTCGCGGGCTGCTGCTTTGCCATGACGAGAGCAGGAGCCTGGGCCGCGTCCGACGAGACGCCTGCAGCTCGTCCTTTGCGGGCGCCGGGTCGCCGCCGGTGGCGACGCCTCGTTTGGTGGAAGGCAGGAGAGACAGGGGACTATCCAGGACCGTCGACGCGACGTCACCACCCTCGCCTCGTCGTCGCAGTCGGACCACAAGGACACGCGTGACGGTCCGCCAGATCAGCTTGTGGTTCAGTCCGGAACTTGGCGCCGCCTAGTCCGAGCGCGCGTGAGCATCGAATCAGACCCTCCCCATGACAGCCACGATGACGAACAGCAGGCCGAAGCAGCCGACAACCGCGGCGACCGTCCATCCGGCGATGGCGAGGCCGCGCGAGATGGGTTGGGCGCCCATGACCACGGGATCCCGGGCCAGGCGAACCAGTACCGTCAGGCCAAACGGCGTTGCGAGCCCTCCGATGACACTTGCTGCGACCAGCACATGTCGATCACCGAGACCCGGGCCAGGGACGTGGCGAGGCCGAGACCGATGGACGCCGCCAGGGTGACGTAGAAGCGCCGGGCTCCGCCCACTCGCTCGGAGAGCCCGCGGCGCCAGTCGAACTGTGCGCCGACCACGTAGGCGGTGGTGGCCATGAGCACTGGGAGGGCTACGACCGCTGACCCGTCGCCAACGCGGATAGGCGAGGCTGCAGCTGTGCGAGTCGTGCCCGCTGGAGGGCGCCTCGCCGCGCCTCGCCGTGACCAGCCGGCTGAGGTCAGCTCGGTGGTCCCCGAAGGCTGAGAAGCTCCACGACCGATACGACGAACATCACGCTGGCGACCCCGACCAGCCCGTAGCGAGCGGCGGGCAGCGGCAGGCGGCTACCGATCCCGACGAGGAATAGGACGGCCGCCAGGAAGACTGTGAGGCGCACGTACTTGTCTGCTGTTCCAGCGGCTGACTGGCCGCGGTTGAAGTAGGCATCGGCCTTCGCGTTGAGGCCCTTGGCTTGGGCCTGTTGTGGTATCCGGTACTGCGGCATGTCAGACGGATCTGCTGGCGCGTCGGGGTTCGTGAGGGGCTTGGTGGCTCGCCATGCTTCGACGGCGGCGAGTGCGCTCGGGCGCAGCCGCTTGAGCGCGACGCGGAAGAGCAGGGGATTGTGCGAGGCGTAGGCAGTGATTGCGGCATTGAAGTCCACCGAGTCCAGCGTGCGGATCTGCGTCGCTTCGATGGCGGCCTGGTTGGCTTTCGTTCGTGTGGAGGAGGCTTTCGCCAGTGAAAGCGAGGACTCGGTGCCCCACTTGGCCGCTGCGTACCCCGACCATGCGGCCATGATCGCCACGAGCGAGAGCAGCACGGCCTCAGCGATCGAAACGTAGCGGTCACGCCGGGAGTGATCCTCTGGGGCGTGGTGCTCGCGATGCTCGGCGATCTCCTTGCCGACCTCGGTCGCCGAAAGACCCTCAGGCATCTCGACCACGATCCTCTCTGGCCGAGGTGGGCAAGCTCACGCCGCTGCAGCCGTTTGTGTTATGGGGGCCGTTTCTGCCGTGGGAGCCGGTTCTTTCGGCGAGCCGGGTGGGTCGGCAGGGATCCGCCGGCTGAAGGCCAGTCCGATCAACGCGAAGATTGCGAGAATCGAGAGAGCCTCGCGCAGCCCGTCGAGGCGCGCTGTCGCGTTCTCTTCGACGATCGCGTCTGTAGGCCCTGGGTGGCACATGGGCCTTGTGGAGCGCCTCGGTCAATTGCTTGTCGGAGATGAAGGGGACGCCGCCGGCGAGCTGTGTGGAGGCCTGGGATTTGACCGGTGCGGGAACGGCGGAGTTCTGTTGCACCCCCGTCAGAAACGAGGTGCTCAGCGCTGCGATCACGATCGCGCCCGTCAGCGCGGTGCCCATGGAGATGCCGAGGTTGGTGATCGTGTTCTGCAGCCCGCCGACCGCGCTGCTCTGCTCATCGGGAACGGAGGAGACGGTCACGGCCCCGAGCTGGGAGGACGAGCGCTCCGATGCCGAGGCCGACGAGCAGCATCGGGAAGGTGGTTATCGCCGCACCCGCGCCTTCCTGGAGCAGGGCTACCAAGATCACGAGGCCAGCAAACATCGCGATGAAACCGAGCCGGACGACCCGCCGCGGCGATGCTTTGGGGAAGAGCTTGGGGATCCCGGCCGCGGCGAGGATCAGGGCGATCGACAGCGGCAGGAACCTCACGCCCGTCTGGATCGCCGAGAGCCCGAGTGCGACGGACAGGAACAGTGGGACGGCGAAGGCCACGCCGCTCTGCACGAAGAACTGGAAGAAGAACGAGTTCAGGCCGCCACGTAGCACGTGGACCTGGAGGATCTTGGGGTCGATCAGCGGCTCGCCGCCGCGGGCGAGCACCCGATCCTCCCACTCGATGAACAGATAGATGACCAGACCGCCCGCGAGCATCAGCCAGATCACTGGCGAGAGCCCGATCCATTCGGGGGCCCCCGGTTTGGGTTTGACGAAGCCCCACACGCCTGAGCGCAGGACCCCGAAGACGATCAGCCCGAGGCCGAGCCGCGGACAGCGCTGTACCCACGAGGTCGAGGTGCCCACCCTTCTCGCGCGGCCCCTCGGGTATCCGGCGGGCAAGGACGAGGATCCCCAGCACGATCGCGACCTCGCCCGCGAACACCCAGCGCCATGAGAGGTAGGTGGTGAACAGGCCGCCGACGATCGGGCCGACCCCGATCGCGATCGCGGTCGCCGCGGCGATGAGCCCGTAGGCGCGCGGCCGTTCGTCGACTCCGAAGTTCACCGCCACCAGCGCAACGATCGACGGCAGGATCAGCACTGCACCTATCCCCTCGAGGCAGGACCACCCGAGCAGCAGTACCCCGAGGCTCGTAGAGATCGCGGTGATGAACGAGCCGCAGCCGTAGATCACGCACCCGATCGCGAAGGCGCGCTTGCGCCCGATGATCTGCCCGACCTTTCCACCGGTGATCATGAACGCGGCCATCACCAGCGTGTACAAGCGTGATCGCCGTCTGGATCCCCGTGACGGTCGTGCCGACGTCCTTGGCGACCGTCGCGATCGAGACGTTCATCACCGAGCTGTCGAGCATCATCAGGAACTGGCCCGCGCACAGCGTCAGCAGAACACCGCCAGCCGCCGCCGTGGCTGCCTTACTCGACACCGAGCTCACCGCACTCTCGCAATCACACGCGGGGGAGTCGGGCCCCCCGCCGCCGGCCGCTTCCGCCTGTGAGGATTCGCCACAGCCAGCAAGCCCAGCACGTTGAAGGCGAATGATGTGATGACGAGTGCCTTACGACGGACGGCCTGGACTGAGCCGCTACCGCCTACTCAGAGAGCGTTCGGCCATCCCGTCGTTCTCGGCGATGAGGTAGACAAAGACGCCGAGAAACGGCAACACGATGACGAAGATGATCCATAGGACCTTGGTCCACCCGGACTCGTCGTGGCGACGGAAGATGTCGGCTAATACAACGAAGAGGAGGTAGAGCCAGATCACAAGCCCGATAAGGATGAGCATCGTCCAGAGGACTTCGAGGAACGGGTAGCTGGTCGCGAGGATCATGGTGGTCGTCCTTATCGATCGAGGATGGAAGGGAAGAGTGCAGATCGGTGGGCTCGTGCTGGTTCTCTGGTCGTGCGTCTGCATCAAGGTTCTTGCGTTGCGGGTGTCAGTACGAGACCATCTTTGGGCAGTCGACCGCCGGCCGACCGACCGAACGCATCAGCGCCTCGCCCGCCGGCGCGAGCGCCGCCGCACACCGCACACCGAGACGGGGCTCAGCGGCCGACCGATCGGGTCTATGAACAGTGAGCAAGGCCCCGTTGCGTTGGGCATCTCGCCTTCGAGCACGTTCACGTTGTAGGTGAGCGTCTCGCCGTCCAAGCACGGGTTCGTGAGCGTGACCACTACGTCCTCGGGCGTCTCGTCCTGGGACGCGAGGAACGAAAGCACGGCGTTTGGCGGATCCTCGAGGAAGCTGTTATCCCCATCTCCCCAGCCCTCCACGAACTGTGCGGAGGTGAGGTGGCCGACAATGCGCTCGGGTCGGTCGGAGAACATCAGTGTGGAGGGTGCCAGCCCCTGCAATGTCATCGAGCCGTTGCTGCTCGTCACCCCCTGGGCACTCTGGACATACAGCGCCTCGAACTCATCGGGCTGGGCTGTTGGTTCTGGCGACACTTGGATCTCCTTGATCGTGATTTTGGCGGCCACGCCCTCAGCAGTTGACCCTGTTTGGCTTGGCCCGGTGGGTCCGGGTTTCCGAGCCGCCGTCGGGTCGGCGACTCACCGAATAGTGTCGCGGGGCGCGTTTGGATCACTCCAGGGGTTAGAGCCCGGTCTCGGCGGTGATGCGCCCGGATTCGACCGCCGCGACCAGGGCCTTGTAGTCGCGCTCGTTCTGCTCGGCGTACGCATGGGAGAACTCGAGGATCGCGCGGTCGAAGGCGGCGCTTTTGCCGAGGTAGGCGGCGATCGCGACACGGTCGCCGCTACATGCGTGAGCGCGCGCGAGCGTCCAGCCGCACAGCTTGCCGTACTGCGCCATTGCATTGGGGACCATCTGTTCGATTTCCGCCGAGCCCTTCCAGTCCTTCAGCTGACGACCGTAGTAGTCGCGGGCGAGACCTCCTTCTCCCTGCTCCTCCGGGATGTGCAACCAGCCGAGGAAGATGTCGCTTGAGGCCTGCATCAGACGCTGTCCGCAGACGACCCGCTCGCCGTGGTTCTCGAACTCGCTCGGCTCGAGAAACTCCTCTAGCACCGAGGACTCGGCCTCCTTCATCTGCAGGAACAGCGGGTCTTGGCCGTCGCGGCCGAGCATCAACGCGATCCAGGCGCGCGTGCCGACGCTGCCCACGCCTACGACCTTGCGTGCGAGGTCGGTCAGGTGGAACTGCTCGAGCAGCACGCGCCGGTCGTGCTGCAGCGTTTCGCGATAGGAGCGTATGAGCTCGTGCAGGAGGTCAAACATCTGATCGTGCTCGCGGCCCGTGGCGAGGTCATCGATCGGCACGATCAATGGCGGTTCGGCGACGATCCGCGCCTCGCCGTCCACCTCGCGCGTCAGTTTGGAGAACGCAGCCATGCTGTCCTTGGTGCGCGCCTTGGCGACCTGCTTTTCACCGCGCTTTAGTTCCTTGGGCTTGAACTGCGAGCGGTACTCCTTGAGCACGGCCTCGATGTCAAGGTGCGCATACCAGACGTCGAGGTTGTTCATGGCGGCGAAGCCAGCCATCGCGGTGCGGTACGCCTCGACGGTGTCAAGGACGATTTGCTCTTGGTCCTTGACGGGGAACCCGTTGAAGCGTGCGGCGATCAGCATGCTCACGGCGAGGCGCTTGACGTCCCACTCCCACGGCCCGGGGAGCGTCTCGTCGAAGTCGTTGATGTCGAATACCAGTTGACGCTCGGGTGAGGCGAACACACCGAAGTTGGAAAGGTGCGCATCGCCGCAGCACTGGACCTGAAGCCCCGAGCGAGGCGTCGCGGCGAGGTCGCTGGCCATGATCAGCGCCGCTCCCCGGTAGAACGTGAACGGCGAGACCAGCATGCGCCCGTAACGGATCGGGACGAGCTCCGACACCCGCGTCTTTGCCTGGCGCTCCAGTAGCTTTATCGGATCAGGGCGCCGCGGCGGCGGGATAAAGTCTGCCTGACTGGCCCGCGGCACTTCGGCACGGGCCGCCTTGCCGCGGGCCACACGCTCTGCGACGCTCAGGTGCGGTACCGCCTTGACCGTACCGTTCCCTTTTGCGGTGGCTGAGCCACGAATCGGGCGAGGCCCACTTGAAGACGCGACTGTTGAAGCAGACATCGCCTACCCCCTAGGCGTTGTTTGAGGTCTTGGATAGGTGGATGGGCGAGGTACGGTCAGCCCGATAGAGACACAACACATCGCGACTACGGCTGCCGGTCTTCTGACGATCTTGAGCATCGGGAGACTGTCCCGGGACGACTGTCATGGGCGATGTCCCCGCGGCGCTTCGGTCTCGTCCTCCCGGAGCGCGTGGTTCGGCTCATATCCGAGCGCGAGCGCAAGCTTCGGCGCGGCTGAGCTGGTCCGAACGATACCGGCCGACGGGAGGACCGCTACGAGAGTGTCGACGATTTCTGCGTCCGATGCGCCCGCGGCCTGGGCCGCCTGGACAGTCGCGACATAGGACGGGATACCTCCCTCGATACCGATCAGCACAGCTAGCTTGACGAGCTCACACGTGCGATGGTCCAGCTCAGTGTCGAGTTCAGCTTCCTCGCCGCCAGACCGGCTCAAGGATTGGATGAAGCCCTCGTCCCTGAGCGCGATTCTCGCGAGCGTGTCTTCGGTCGTGGCCACTGCTCCATTGCAGCGCGGGGACGCCGGGCGAGCATCGGCCATATAGGTTGAAATTGCACGAAGGCAGAGTTCAGCGATCTGGGCTAGTCGCCAGGGCGTGCCGCCACCCGCCGCCCGGCAAGCCACGGTAAGTAGTTTCCCGCGCGGATCGCGCGAAGAAGTTCGCTACCCAGGGGCGATCGGTTCCGTACTCTGCTTGAGAGCGGATGTAATGCTGAGCAGTCAAAGGGCACGGGCGATCTCGGTTTCGGAGCGAAGTGACAGGGCAACTGCGCCGCAGCCGGACGTTCAGGTGCCAGCGCGGATCACTTCAGGGGGACCACGGCTCCATCCGGACTTGATCCCGCGGACTGCGCTACTGCGGCGATTGGCCCACCAAGCGGAGCCCGTCGTGGCGGTCTTCGCGCCGGCGGGATACGGAAAGACGACCCTCCTCGCCCAAGCGTCGGAGTTAGATGGTCGGCGCTACGGGTGGATCTCGCTCGAGGACGCCGACAATGATCCCGTCGTCCTAGCGGCCCATCTCGCACAGGCTCTTAGTTGGGTCAGCAGCGTTGATCCGACGACCTTCGACGCCGTTAGCAACCCGCCTCACGCGCTATGGTCGACGACGCTCCCGCGGCTTCGAGCGGCCTTCATCTCGATCGAGCATCCGGTGGTGATGGTGCTCGACGACGTGCATGTGCTTTGCGAGCGCGATGCCTGCGACGTTCTCACCGCGATCTGCGACTACATCCCGGCAGGCTCTCGGCTTATCTTCGCGGGCCGCCACGAGCCGCAGCGTTTTCTCGCTCGTGTCCGAGCTGAGCGTCGTGTTGCTGAGCTGCAGGTCGATGACCTTGCTCTGGACGTGATCGAGGCGGGGTCCCTGCTTCGCGCGGCTGGGGTCGCTCTCACTGAACAGGAGGTCGCAGAGCTGACGGCCCATACCGAGGGATGGGCCGTCGGCATCTATCTAACAGCGCTCTCCTTGCGTGAGACCGGCACTCGCGATCGGTATGCCGAATCCGAGATCGGCGGAACGCCGCGTCGGATCGCCGACTATATTCAGCTTGAGGTCCTGTCAGGCTTACCGCCCGATCAGGTCGAGTTCTTGACGCGGACCGCCGTACTGGACCAGATGTGCGGGCCGCTGTGCGACGCTGTGCTCAAGCAGACGGGGAGCGCAGCGATCCTTGAGTCGCTGCAACAGTCAAACCGCTTGCTCGTTGCGCTCGACCGGCACGGTGAGTGGTACCGCTACCACCACCTCTTCCGTGATCTGCTCGCCCGCGAACTCGACCTCCGCGAGCCAGATGTGATCCCGACGCTCAACCGCCGCGCAGCTGACTGGAGCGAGGATAACGGTGCGCGGGAGGCGGCGATCGCATACGCTCTCGCGGGCGACGACGTCAAGCGCGCCGCGACGCTGGTGGCTGTTTGCGCGATCCCGGCGCACCAGGCCGGGCGGCTCGAGACGGTACGAAAATGGATCGAGCGTCTATCCGAACGTGGAGCCCCACGACAATATCCGGCGGTCGCGGTCCTGGGAGCCTGGTGCGAGGGCCTGTCAGGCCATCCTGTCGAGGCGGAACGTTGGGCAATGGAGGCCAAACAGGGCAACACCGACCAGCCGGCGCCGGACGGAGGCGCGACGATCGAGCCGTGGGTGAGATGCCTTGAAGCGGCCATGTGCCGCCACGGCGTCGACCGTATGAGGATCGACGCCGAGCGAACGCTCGAGCTGTCTCCCGCCTGGAGCTTGCAGCGACCGGTGGCGTCGAACATGCTCGGCATCGCATTGCTTCTCGCAGGTGATAGCGACCAGGCGGATCAGGTCTTTAGCGACAACTCGCAGGCGGCGAAGGAACTCAACATGCCCAGCAACGCGTCGGTCGCTCTCGCTCAGCGCTCGCTACTGGCGGCGGCGGATGGCGACCTCGACACGGCCGAAAAACTCGCCCAGGACGCGGAGCGATGCGTGCTCGAAGGACGGTTCGAGGGGTATCTGCCGAGTGCGACAACCTTCGCCGCGCTGGGCAGGGTCGCGCTACACCGGGGGGAACTGCAACCGGCGCAAACGCATCTCGCTGGGGCCGACCGCCTAAGACCGCTGCTGACGCACTTCATGCCGTTCAACGGCGTGCAGGTTCGTCTCGAGCTGGTGCGCGCCCGCATCGCTTTGGGCGACGCCGCGGGTGCAATGATCTTGCAAAGGGAGATCGACCAGCTGTTAAGACGGGTCCCCGACCTCGGCGTGCTCGTCGGGCAGGCCGGCGAACTCCGTGATCGCGTCAACGCGATGCACGTTCTGACCGGTGACTGGACCCCACTGCTCACCGAGGCTGAGCTGCAAGTGCTACCGCTGTTGGCAACCCACCTCACCGTCGCTGAGATCGCTGAGCGGCGATACGTCTCGCGAGCCACGATCAAGACACAGGCTGTGTCGATCTATCGCAAGTTGGAGGTCACGAAGCGCAGCGAGGCGATCGAGCGCGCGGCAAAGCTCGGTTTGATCGACTCCCTGGCCGTGCCACGTTCTCGCGACTTCGCCCGATCTGGCTGATGAAGTCGGGGGCATCCGACGCTGAACGTCCACGCATGACCGGGAGGATGCGACGCGATGGCCGACCGGCATCGGCGCATCGCCGCCGGCGGATGCGCCCTAGCGCACTCGCCGCGGTCAAAGCATGGTGGGCCACCAAACTCTTCACGAACCCCAACCCGCCAGCGGACCTAGATGACACGCTGCACTCCGACGTCAGCAGGCCGCTCCACCTGACCGCTGGGCGGATTCGACAGCCAAGAAAGGTAGCCAGGATTGCCCCGCGTCGACAATCAAGCACACGAGCCGGGCCGGCTGCCGGGCGCACCGTCAACGTACGCGCAGGGCACCGCTCGGCCACCTAATCAGATTTCAACCTATTTGGCCGATGCCGGCCGCCTGCGGTCGCGCTCAAATGTCGACAACGCCAAGAACAGGAGACACGAGATGAGCGACAATCCGGTTTTTATCTACGCCGCCACCTATCCCGACGCCGCGAGCGCGGAAGGGGACTACGACATCCTTCTCGAACTGCACGCGGCGAAGCTCGTGGGCACTTACGACGTCGCCTTGGTCACCAAGGACGCCGACGGAAAGGTCCACGTCGAGAAGCACGAGAAGCCAACCCAGCACGGCGCCTGGGGAGGCATCGCCGTCGGAGCCGCGGTCGGGGTCATAGCCGCACCGGCAGTGATCCCTGCGGCACTGGTCGGCGGGGTCATCGGCGGCCTCGGCGGACACTTCAAAAAGGGCATTTCAAGTGCCGACGCCAAGGAACTGGGCGACCTCATCGAAGCGGGCGAGGCAACGCTGCTCGTGATCGGCGAATCGCGCCTTGAAGAAGACCTCGACAAGATACTTACGCGCGCGGAAAAGACGATCGAGAAGGAAATCGACGTCGACAGCAAGGAGTTCAAGCGCGAACTCGACAAGGCAGAGAAGGAGTACTCGACGGCCTAGTGACCGGACAGGCTGCGGCCGACGCTCGGCCACAGCCGCCAGACAACGGCATCGACTGATCGGCCTGTTGTGCACATGCCGCGTCTTGCGCAACCAACGGGACCCGTTACCCAACCCGAAAGGATCAAAGGATGGCGATCATCTCCGACAGACCCGTCTTGGACACGCTCGCCGCGATCACCGCGGATTCGGTCGAGCGCTGCGGCTTGGACGACAACTCGCTGCTTACGGCGCGCATTGCGGCTCTCGTGGCTGTCGATGCCCCTGCGGCCTCCTACCTGGCGCATATCGGACCTGCGGCGGACGCCGGTGTCACGCTGGAGCAGGTTCAAGGCATCCTGATCGCGGTCGCGCCGATCGTCGGCACGCCACGAACGGTGTCCGCCGCCGCAAGGATCACCAGGGCATTGGGGATCGCCATTGTCGCCGTCGAAGCCGAGCTCGACGCCGAGCAGACGGAATCGGAATACCAGTAGCCACCCGCGAACTGCAGGACGAGGAGGTCGGATTGTGTCTAGGTTTGACGAAGAGCAGGGTGCGCTCGCGCAGCTTTGGTGGTTGGTGATGCTGTTCGGCGCGGCGGTCTTCTGCGTCGGTGTCTTCTTCGTCGTTTCACCACACGAAACGCTGAGCACGTTCACGGTGATCGCAGGGATCTTCCTGCTCGTCGACGGGGTACTGGCAATCGGCACGTCGATCTTCGCCAGAGGGGAAGGGCGCGGCATGCTGGCGATGATCGGGGTGCTCAGCGCAATCGCCGGCCTGGTCCTCATCAAGAAACCGTTCGGCACGCTCGTCGTCTTCGTGCTCGTCCTCGGAGTGTGGTTCATCGTGGCCGGCGTGGTGCGCTTCGTTTCCGCTTTCAGTGAGCCCGCGGGACGTGTGTCGACCATCGCGATCGCGATCCTCGACACAGTCGCCGGCATCGCCATCCTGTCCTGGCCCGGTATCGGCCTGACCACGCTCGCAGTGATAATCGGCATCGTGCTGATCGTGCGCGGCGCGCTGTTCTTCATAGGCGGCTGGGAGCTGCGCCGACTCGGTCACGAAGCCGACAGCGCACTGAGGGCGCACCCCGCAACCTGACAGCCGAAATACCTGGGGTCGTGGCGCTGGGCGCCGAATGGTTGTCCGAGCGCCGTGGGCCCGCGTGGGTGGGCCGCCCACGCGGGCAATCAGAGCCTTTGTTCAAACTGTAAAGGAGAGCCGATGTTCAAGACCTTCAGCAGACCGGCAGTCGTAGCGGCGATTCTGCTTCTCCCGATAATGCTGGCCGCGTGCGGCGAATCGTCTGAAGAAAATGCGACGGCGCAGGTCTGCTCCTCCACGAAGGAAATCCAGGCCCAGCTCTCCAAACTGTCAAGTCTGTCGATTTCCTCGACGGCACCCGAAGAAATCAAGACGGCCGCTGAAGTGATGAAAAAGGAAGCAGCCAAGATCGACGAATCCGTCTCGAATCTGCCCGCTTCAAGCAAGAGTCAAGTGGAAACCGCGCAAAAAGCGCTCGAGGCCGAGCTTGTAGCACTCGCGAAGACCGCGGCCTCAACAGCAAAATCCTCGGGGAACGTCGAAGCCGTGCTCAAGGAATCCGCGCCTGCGGTGAAGACCGCTGTCGCCGGACTCGCCGCGAGCTACAAGCAGGCATTCGAATCGCTCAAATGCTCCTAGGTCGGAGTCGAGGGAGCCTCCCACGATGATCGCAACCGGCGAAAGCGGGGGCCCGCGACCCAGTCGCGATCTAGGACCCCCTGCGCTGTAAGGATTGCCGCATGTCCGCCGGCGAAGATGTGCCGCGTGCGCGCCGATCGCTTGGCACCACGCGGATGGAAGCATTCAGCGACGGTGTGTTCTCGATCGCCGCCACGCTTTTGGTGCTCGACATCGCGATTCATCCGCCGGGCACAGCGCTCGAACAGGTGCTCAAAGCCTGGCCGTTCTACTTCGCGTATGTCGTTAGCTTCCTGACGATCGGCGCGGCCTGGCTGGGCCACACGCAGCTCACCGAGGGGCTCACGCGGACAGATCCGCTGTTGCTGCGGATCAACCTGCTGGTCTTGCTCGTGGTGGCATTCCTACCATTCCCGACGAAACTAGTCGCGGACGCCTTGCACTCCAACACGAACGAGCGCGTCTTTGTGACGATGTACGGGCTGACGCTGCTTGCCATCCGGGTTCTCGGCTTCGCACTGGATGCTTATGCCCGGCGCGAGCACCTCTCCTCGCCCCCGGAAGCGGGCGAGCAGCAGCAGGACGAACCACTCGAACTGCTTCCCGTGATCGGCGGGTACCTGGTCGCGATCCTCATCGGACTCGTCGCACCACGAGTGGCCGTAGCGCTCTACTTCGCCGTCGCGCTCTACATGATCCTCTTCGAGGCGCTTCCGCGACGCCGCTCCCGTGCCCATGGGGCCCGCGCGTGAGCGGTCGACGCTCGGGCTGATCCGCTGAGGGCTAACTGTGCTCAGGTCTGGGCGGCGGGTTGGCTGCCTTCTAGCGCGCTGGGTCCCCGGGCCCGATGCTCGTGGGCGGGCTCGCTCTCCATCTCTGGAGGTCGCACGCCTGCTGCGGCGCGGTACCAGGTGGCGTAGCGGCTGACGAGCGGCGACGCCGAGAGGCCGTGCACGAGTACCGATAGGCCCACGGTCAAATAGCAGGCCGTGAGTATCGTCGCGCCGTGAGCCTGGTGTGTGTCCTCGACGATTACTGCGAACACGATCGACGCGAGCCCGCGTGGCCCGAACCAGCCGATGAACGCCACGGTCGGGGCACGCGCCTTCGTGCCCAGCAGGCAGAGGGCCACGGGCAGCATGCGCACGATCGTCAGGCTCAGCACGGCATAGAGTGCGATCTGCCAACTCACGTGCTCGAGCGCGGGGCCGAGCAGGATGGCGCCGAAGACGAGGAATGTGACACTGTCGAGCAGCGCCCCGGTCTCCTCGGTGAAGTGGATCGTTGCGGCGGAGTTATCGCGGGCGATCAGGCCGAACAGTGCGCCCGCCGTGAAGGCGGCGATGAAGCCCGACCCGCCGAGCGCCTCCGCGATCCCAAACGCGAGCACCGCTGCGGCCACGGGGACTATCTGGCGCCATTCATCGGCTATCAGGCGTCTGGCGCCGGCGGTGTTCACGATTGCGGCGGCGATTGCCCCCGCGGCGATGCCGCCGGCGAGCCCGTAGCCGATCTCTTCGCCGATCACCTGCGCCGGATGGGCCGCGCCACCGGCTTCGGAGGAGGTCGCCAGAACGATCAACAGGATCGGGACGCAGATCCCGTCGTTCAGCCCGCTCTCGACGTTGAGCGACTGGCGCACACGCTGCGGAAGGCCCGGGTCTGTTACGACAGCGCTGCCGAGTCCCGCGTCCGTTGGCGCGAGGATCACGCCGAGGATCAAGGCCTCGCTCAGTGAGAACGATCCAAACAGGGCAAACGCGACCAGCGCGCCCAGCGCGATCGTCAGCGGCAGACCGATGCCGAGCAGGCGCACCGGCATGGAGGCTTCCCGTCGCAGCGCCCTGAGATCGATACGGGAGGAATCTGAGAACAGCACCACCGCGAGCGTGGCTTCGGCCAGCTTCCGTACCGTCGAACTTGTCGGCCCGACGGTGAGGCCGTCGAACACCAATGGGCCCACAAGAACACCGATCGCGACCACCACCATCGCCGGCGTGATCGGCGTACCCGACAGCCGCCGCGACACCGCCGCGACCAGCAGCAGCGCCAGTCCGACAGTCGCAAGACCCCAATCCACGACGCCAACATACAGGGCAGCCCGGTGGCCGATATGGGACGAGATCGAGCTTACGGTCGGACGCCGTGCGCCCCACTGGATCGCGGGCTACTCGCGACACATGCCTCGCATGGCCGCACGGTGCTCGCACGCGCATCGGCCGTTAGGAGCTGATGGGCGAACTGCGCGCACCGAAATCCTCCGTCGAGGAACCCCGGCGGCTACTGCGGCCTCGGCGGCACGGGCGTCGCCTGCCCGGTTGATCTGACGGTTCCACAGGCAGCGCAGGCGGACCCGCAACCTCGATAGCTAGCACCGCGTCGGGGTCGTCTGGGTCGTCCACCGCGAGGGCGTGCACGTCAAGGTTCGCCGGCTTGCCGTCCAGCGCGTCCCTCAGCAGCCTGCACCCTGTCGCGTCCGTGTATGAGACCTCCTCGTCGATGAGGACGGAGTTGTCCTATTCGATGTCCACATCGAGGCAAGCGGCCGCCACGCTGAGATCGCCCCGGTCGAACGCGTTGAACAAAGACCTAACGACGTCCACGTTCTCCTGCGACGTCGCCTACTCCGCCAGCCCCACGGCTTTGAGGGCGGTCGCCACGTCGGCGTAACCGAGGACCGCGCGGGCGACGTTGCCTTCTCGTACTTCGTAGGCATCGGCGCAACGCTGGTCGACTACCAGCTTGCTTTCCCTCCCGGTGCCGCGCCAATGGGAGTCGCAGATAACCCAGGGATCAGCGTCGATGTACCGAAGCACGTCGTGCCTCAAATCGGGGAAGGCCTCGCTCCATTGCGCCCCGAGCGCCAAGATCGCCGCCTTTCCTCGCACAACTTCGGGTGCGTCAGGCGCGTGCTGAAGGTCGCGCCACTCGACGTCATCGTGGTACATCTCGACTACGGCGTCCCAGTCGCCTGTGCTCCCGACGGCGTTGACCCGACGGACAAGCTCCACGTTCTCCTGCGACACTGCCTACTCCTCGAGTCCCACGGTTTTGAGGGCGACCGCGCGATCGCTGTGGAACTCGGCACGGACGATCGTCCCGTCGCGCACCGTCCACACCGCAGCGCTGTTGATCGCTACGTCGTGGCCATTTGCGTTCGGCGGCAGCACGGGCCTCGTCGATGTCGGAGACGGTAACGCGCACGATCAAACCTCCCACCCAGACGTAGACCCATCCCTCTCTTTGCCGAACGTGACCGGCGATGCCAATAGGCCGAGCCTCTTGGAAGACCACAGCAAACACAACTCCGTTGCCGAGGTCGTGGGCCTCCTCAAGCTTGTACTCCAATTCCTCATACATGCCGAACCAGCCCTCAATGAAGGCACGAATCGCCGCTTGGCCTTCGAAGATGTCCCCCAACGCCCGCCCCTCAAAGACCGCATCCACAGCAAAGCTGCTCATCACCGCAGCGATATCACGTCGATTCGCAGCCTCACACTGCCTGCGCACACGCTCCACCAGGTCGGGGGTCGTGGACTCCTCGGGCATCGCCTACGCCCGTTCCTGCGCGAGGCGTTCGGCGGCACCGCGGGCCTCGTCGATGTCTCTATAGGTCGTGTTGCGCACGATCAAACCGTCTTCCACTCCGCTACAGCTGCGTAGCGAAGCTGAACGGAGCCGCTCTCGACGATCCGCCCCGTCTGGAAGGCGACGGCGAATGTGACTTCGCTGCCGAGGTCGCGAACCTCCTCGGCCTTCCACTCCAGGTGGGCGTAAGAGCTACCCCACTCCTCAAAGAACGCTCGCACAGCCTCCTTTCCCTCGAAGATGCCCATCCCCCACGGGGTCGAGTCGCACACAGCGTCTGGGGCGTAGAAGCTCAGGACCGCCTCAGGGTCGGGCGCCTCGATGCTTCTTCGCGCAAGCTCCACCAGGTCCGGGGTCATGGACTCCTCGAGCATCGCCCCTGAGTATCCCGCACGCGTGCGCGCCGCCCGTGAAGGCGGGCAGCGTAAGCAGCTCCGCTAAATGCCGGCGTCCACCTCTCTCCACGGCATCCACCGCGCGAGCGCCGTGGCCTGGCGCGTGGGCTCGGCGCATGAGAGATGGCCCCGCTCCTGGAGCGGGGCCATCTCATTGACTGGCCCCGAGAGGCCTGCTCTGGTGTTGTGCCCGTGCGCGCTGCCCCGGACCCTGCGGCGTCCCCCCACCGGAACGCACGATCGCGGCGCCGGGCGCGTCCGCCTGATGCGGACGCGCCCGAGCACCGTGAGTCTTGACCGCTAGCTGCCTGCCCCCGCGCCCGCCGGCAGCGCCGTTTCGGCAGGGCTCGGTGTCCAGGGGGGCGCATGCGGACCGCCCAACGTCGGGACATCCGAGGGGTAGACCTCGTTGCCGTGGATCGCGTGATCGCCGATCTCGAGCTCCTCGTCGCTGAGCCGCAACGGGATGAAGATCCCGATGACCTTGAGGATGATGAACGTCATCACCCCCGTGAACACGATCACCCAGGCCGCGGACTCGGCTTGCCAGCGCAGCAGCGTCCAGCTCCCGTGGATCACGCCGGCTTTGCCGGGCAGGTTCGACGCACCGTGCACGCCGATGTACTCGACGACGTTCGGCTCGGCCACGATCCCCACCATGAGACCGCCGATCAGCCCGGCGATCCCGTGCGTATAGATCACGCCGAGCGTGTCATCCACGTGTCTGAAGACCGGCGCGCGGCTGAGGAAGCGGATCGCCATCCACACGATCGTCGACGCAACCACGCCGATCGCGATCGCGCCGTAGCCGTTCACGAAACCGGCCGCGGGGGTGATCCCCACCAAGCCCGTGATCATGCCGTTCACCGACCCGATCAGCGATGGCTTTTCACGGAAGATGTAGTCCCACGCGATCCACACCATCACCGCGACAGCCGTGCACAGGTTGGTGTTCAGCACCGCTGCAGAGGCGTTAGCGCCGGCGTAGTAGGAGTCACCGCCGTTGAAGCCGTTCCAGCCGAGCCACAGCAGCCCCGCTCCGACCATGACCATCAGCAGGTTGTTGGGCGCATCGACCTCTCGATCTCGCTGCAGACGCGGTCCGATCACCGCCGCGAAGATGAAGCCCGAGATCCCTGCGGACAGGTGGATCACGTAACCACCCGAGTAGTCAAGGGCGCCGTGCGCGGCAAAGTAGCCGCCGCCCCACAGCAGGAACGCGTTGACCGTGTAGACGAATGTGATCCACAGCAGCACGTACGGAATCCACGCCTTGAAGTTGACACGCCCGAGCACCGAGCCGAGCGCCAGGATCGGGGTGATCGCGGCGAACACGAACTGGAAGTAGGCAAGCGTCGACGTCGGGAAATGGAACGGCGGGCCTTCGGTGATCGACGGGATCAGCGCTTCGCCCTCCTCGCCCACATGGCCGAGGATGCTGCCGCCTTCACCCCAGAAGGTCCCGAGGAACCCTTTGGTGCCGAATATGCCGCCGCCGCTGTGTGCGATCGGATGGCCGAAGCCCATCTTGAACGCCCACAAACACCACACGATCAGGGTGATGCAGAATGCGACGAAGGTCAGCATCATGCTGTTCACCGACCAGCGCTTCTGCATCACGCCGCCATAGAGCACGGCGAGCCCGGGGACGCTCATCAAGCCGACGAGCGTCGCAGCTGTCATCTGCCACGCGTTATCCCCTGGATTGAGCCAACTTTCGTATGGAAGCCAATGCGGCATATGTCTCCGTTCCTACTCGGGGAGTGGCGCACGCGACCGCAAAACCGCGGCGGCGCCCGCGCACCGGATTACCAGTCCCGGATATGAAAACCGGCGATCCGGGTAGCGGCTAGGGCCACCGTGGCCAAGTCTTGGCACGACCGTTTCGACATTTGTCTAGACGCCCCCGCAGGGCTGGGCCCGACTCCCTAGGAAGCAGGCGCGCGGTAGGCGAACCCGGCCCGGCGACAGGCGGCGCGCAGTTCTTCGCGGATGCTGCGAAACCCGCCCGAGGCGCAGTCGTGCCTGGCCTGCGCGCCGCATGCGTGCAGTTCGGCGGCGCCCAGGGTGCTGGCGAAGGTGACCGCGATGCAGTCCGCACGCGAGCTCGATCCGCTCGTCAGCGCGTACACGCCGAGGCCCGCGAGCGCCAGCACCAGGCAGCTGAACAGCACCGCGACGGCGGTCTTCTCGCGACGCCCCCAGCGCAGCGGCTCTCCCAGCCGCCGGGACTGTTCGAACATGATCATGCGCAGGCGAAGGCTACCCGGCGGGGGGAGCCGCGTCGCGATGCTCGCCGTCGCCGTCCGCCGGCGACGGGTCGAAGGAGAGCGCAAGCGAGTTGATGCAGTAACGCTGGCCGGTCGGTCCCGGGCCGTCGTCGAAGACATGGCCGAGGTGGCCGCCGCAGTTGCGGCAGAGAACCTCGGTGCGGCGCATGAACAGGCTGTTGTCGGGGCGCAGCAGCACCGCCTCGGCGATCGACGGCTCGGTGAAGCTCGGCCAGCCCGTGCCCGAGTCGAACTTCGTGTCGGCGCCGAACAGGACTGCGCCGCAGCCCGCGCAGCGATAGTCGCCGGCCTGCTTGTTGTAGACATACTCGCCCGAGAACGGTGGCTCGGTGCCGGCCTTGCGCAGCACGTCGTATTGCGCCGGCGTCAACTCCTCACGCCACTCCTGCTCGGACTTCACGACATTCGCGTCGCTCGAGGCCATGACCTTGAGTTTTAGCACTCCCTTCGCGCGCGCCCTCGCTTGCTATCCTGATCTTTACGTTCACGTCAGTTTCCGCAAGGATCGTCACGAGGAGGCGGCCGATCTCGAGCACCACCGCAACCAGGCAGGCGCCGCTCAGCGCGCCACCGAAGCGTTTCGGCGTCGCCGCCGGCCACGAGCACTACCGGTGGTGGGCGCTCTCGTGCACGAGCCTCGGGATGCTGCTCGCGGCGACCAACTCGGGGACCCTGATCATCGCGCTGCCGGACCTCGAGCGCTCGCTGCACACCAGCCTGCTCGCGCTGGTCTGGGTAATCCTCGCGTATCTCATCGCAGCGACAGTGCTCGTTCTCATGGCCGGGCGCCTGAGCGACCTGTTCGGGCGAAAGCGCGCATATGTCGGTGGCTTCGTGCTGTTCGCGCTCGCCTCGCTGGGGGCGGGCTTCGCCACTGGAGCCACCTCGCTGATCCTGTGGCGGATCGCCCAGGGGATCGGCTCGGCGTTCCTGTTCGCTAACGCAGCCGCGCTGGTGACCGACGCCTTCCCAAAGGAGCAGCTCGGGCTCGCGATGGGCGCCAACACGATGGTCGCGGCAATCGGGCTGGTGCTCGGACCGGTGCTCGGCGGAGTGCTCGTCTCGATCTCCTGGCACTGGGTGTTCTGGTTCAACGTGCCGCTCGCGCTCGCTGGCGCCGCCTGGGGCGCGCTGATCCTGCGCGAGCTCGCGAAGGTCGACGAGGTGCGCGGCTACGACGTCCTCGGCACGAGTACGTTCGTGCTCGGCCTGACCGGCCTCGTGCTCGGCGTCTCGCGTGGCGGGCTCAGCGGCTGGAGCGACGGGATCGTGATCGCCTCGCTTGCGACCGCTGCGGTGCTGTTGCCTTTATGGGTGGCGATCGAGCGCCGCTCGCGCGCGCCGATGCTCGACCTGCAGATCTTCAGCAATCGCCTGTTCGCAGCCGCCAGCGGCGCGGCCTTCATCAACGGGCTCGCGCGCTTCGCGCTGATGTTCCTGTTCGTCTTCTACTTCCAGGGCGCCCAGGGAAACACGCCGATCGAAGCCGGGATCCGGCTGATCCCGCTGGCGCTCGGGATGCTCGTCGCCTCGCCGATAGCCGGCATCTACGCCGACCGCCACGGCTCACGCGCGCTCGCTGCCGGGGGCATGCTCGTGACTGCGTCCGGCCTCGCGGCGATGACGACGCTCGGAGTGCACTCGCCCTACTGGCAGAGCGCCCTGTGGCTGGCATTCGTCGGAGTCGGCTCAGGCATGTTCAACAGCCCCAACACCGCAGCCATGATGGGCGTCGTGCCGGCCAAGCGCCGCGGCGTGGCGGCGGGTGCGAGGACTCTGCTGCAGAACACGGGCGCCGTGCTGTCGATCGCGTTCGTGCTCGCGATCGTGACGTCCTCGATTCCCAAAGCCACTCTGTTCGCGATCTTCTCGGGCCTCGCCAAAGGGCTCTCCACGGAGAAGCTCGCTCCCTTCATCGCCAACATGCACGAGGCGCTGTGGGTGCTCGCCGCAACCTCCCTGCTGGGCACGGTGGTGTGCCTACTGCGCCCGTCGCACACGAGCACCCAGGCCGACGCCGAGATGGCGGCATCCGCCGGCGCGGACGACTCCGCCGGCGAGGCGCCGGCATCCCTGACCGCGACTGTGCGCTGAGCATGGCGAGCGAGCCGGCCACACCGCAACCACCGCGTGCAGGCGAGAGCGCAGCGCCGCTCAACCTGCGCATCGGCGACGTCGCGCGGCTCGTCGGCACGACGCCGCGCACGATCCGCTACTACGAGGAGATAGGCCTGCTCCAGCAGGCGCCCGCGCGCCCGTCGGGGCGCCACCGCGTCTACACCGCAGGCGGAGGTCGATCGGCTGCGCGAGGTGATGCGCCTGCGCGACCTGCTCGGCGTCTCGCTCGAGGAGCTCAAAGCGCTGCTCACCGCCGAGGAGGCGCGCGCGGAGGTTCGCGCCCAGCTGCGCCGCGAGGACGTCCAGCCGAGCAGGCGCCGCGAGCTGCTGAGCGAGGCGCTCGGCCATATCGACCGTCAGCTCGAGCTCGTCCGCCACCGCGCCGACGAGCTTCGCAAGCTCGAAGGCGAGCTTGCGGACACGCGCAAGCGGGTGCGGCGCAAGATCCGCGAGCATCGACGCGCGCGAGGTGGGCACGTTCCCGCCCCCGTCCCCGACTTGCGAGCTCACCAGGCCGGCAGCAATGAGCAGTCGCCCGCCCGCGGTGCTCGTCGACGACCTGGTCGTGCGCTTCGGCGAGCTCGAGGCCGTCGGCGGCGTTTCCTTCGCCGTCGCGCCCGGCGAGGTGTTCGGCCTGCTCGGCCCGAACGGCGCGGGCAAGACGACCACGATCCGCGTGCTCACCACGCTGCTCGAACCGACCGACGGGCGCGCGCTCGTCGCCGGCCACGACGTCGGCTCGGAAAGCCTGCGGTGCGCGCGAGCATCGGCTACATACCGCAGGCGATCTCAGTCGACGGCGCGCTCACGGCGTGGGAGAACCTCGACTTCTACGGGCAGCGTCACAGGCGTGCCACGGCGCGAGCGGCGCGAGCGGATCGAGCAGGCGATCGAGACGATGGAGCTCGCACCGATGCTCGACCGGCTCGCGCGCACGCTCTCCGGCGGCATGCTGCGGCGCCTGGAGATCGCCACGGCGCTGCTGAACCGGCCGGCCGTCCTGTTCCTCGACGAGCCCACGGTCGGCCTGGACCCGACCGCGCGGGGGATGGTCTGGGAGCGGCTGGACGCGCTGCGCGAGCAGGCGGGCACGACGATCCTCGTGACCACCCACCTGATGGAGGAGGCCGAGCGCCACTGCGACCGCCTCGGCGATCATGGACCACGGGACGGCTGGTCGAGCAGGGCGAGCCCGGCGGAGCTGCTGCGAGCGACACGGGACCGAGAGCCTCGAAGAGGTCTTCACGGCCGTCACCGGCCAGCAGATCGGCGAGGGCGGCGACGGCGTCAGGAAGGGAGGCTGTCCGATGTCCGTGCACAGCGCCGCGTCGCCCGCCGCCTCGGCTGAGCGCGCCGCGCTCGGCGAGGGTCCCGCGGTCCTCTCCGGGGAACGCTCGCGCGCCTGCTCAGCGGCACGCTCGCGATGGCACAGGCCGAGATGCGCAAGCTGCGCCACGACCACCTCGACATCCTCACCCGCTCGGTGCAGCCGCTGCTGTGGCTGTTCATCTTCGGCACGGCCCTTCAGCACAACCGCTCGCTCACGCTGGGCACGCTCGACTACCGCGCCTACCTCGCGCCCGGCGTGATGGCACAGGCGGCGATGTTCATCGCGATCTTCTTCGGCCTGGCGGTGATCTGGGAACGCGATGTCGGCCAGCTGCAGCGGCTGCTCGCGACGCCGCTGTCGCGCACGTCGATCGTGCTCGGCAAGGCGGCCGGCGCGTGCGTGCGCGCGCTCGTGCAGGCGCTGCTGCTGCTCGTGGTGCTCGCGGTCACAGGGCATCGCGCGTGCGCTGGTCGCTCACCGGCGTGCTCGGGACGCTCGCGATGCTGATGCTCGGCACGGCCGCCTTCGCCTGCATGTCGATGCTGCTCGCCGCCGGCGTGCAAGGAGCGCGAGCGCTTCATGGGCATCGGCCAGCTGATCATGATGCCCCTGTTCTTCGCCTCGAGCGCGCTCTACCCGCTGCAGCGTGATGCCCGGCTGGCTGCACGTGATCGCGCGCGTGAACCCGCTCACCTACGAGGTGCAGGGCTTGCGCCAGATGCTCGTCGGCGTCGGCGGAGCCGGCGAGCTGTGGCTCGACTTCCTCGTCGTTGCGAGCTTCTTCGCGGTGATGCTCGCGGCTGCCACGCGCGCCTACCCGAAAGCGATCCTTTAGGCGGACCCGCGCCAGGCGTGTGCGGGCGATCAAGATCAGACACCGAGAGGAGTGCGCATGGCGATGGTTGAGGTCAAGCAGAGCCCCGAGGGCGTACCTGGCGCGGTCGCTGACCCGTCGCGCCTGATCGCTGAGGAGCTCACCTACCCTGGAGCGGGCGACACACCGGTGAACGGGTATCTCGTGCGCCCCCTCGACGCCGTATCGGCGCCCGCGATGGTCGTGATCCACGAGGCCGGCGGGCTGGGCGAGCACATACGCGACGTCGCCAACCGCTTCGCGAACCTCGGCTACGTGGCGCTGGCCGTGGACCTGTACACGCGCGAAGGCGGCCCCCCGCCGATGGACGACATGCAGGAGTTGATGAAGCGGCTGTTCTCAATCTCCGACGCGACCGTGCTGGGCGACCTGGAGGGCGCAGCCGACCTCCTGCGTGCACGCGAGGACGTGAACGGAAAGGTGGGCTGCATCGGCTTCTGCATGGGCGGCCGCTACACACTGCTGTTCGCGACGCGCGAGCGACCGTCTGGACGCGGCCGTCGACTGCTGGGGCGGCTTCATCGACCGCGCCACGCCCGAGGAGCGCACGCACGCCCGAGCGTCCCACGCCTCCGCTCGAGCTCGCCGAGCAACTTCACTGCCCGCTGCTCGTGGCGATCGGCGCGGAGGATCACAATCCCTCGCCCGAGATCGGCGAGCAGCTGCGCGAGCGCGCGAGCAGCGAGCGGCCAGCCGGTCGCCGTCGACGTGTACGAGGGGGCCGGGCACGCGTTCTTCGCCGACTACCGCCCCAGCTACCGCCCCGAGGCTGCAGCGAAGCTGTGGACGAAGGTGGTGCCGTTCCTCGAGCGTCATCTAGAGGCTCAGACATAGCGGCCTCACCTGGTCGGGGCGAAGGGTGCGGGGCCCTTCCTATAGTGCTGGAGAACCTGTGAGGCGACCAAGGAGGGATGGCTTGGAGCGCAAATGGTGGACGTTGATCGCGGTCTCGGTGGCGATCTTCATGCTGCTTCTCGACATCACTGTCGTGAACGTCGCGCTGCCGGAAATCCAGCGCTCTCTGCACTCGAGCTTCCAGGACCTGCAATGGGTCGTGAACGCCTACGCGCTGACGCTGGCGGCGTTCCTGCTCACGGCAGGCTCGCTCGCCGACCTGTTCGGCCGACGCCGCGTGTTCGTCATCGGCCTGGTCATCTTCACCGTCTCCTCGGCCGCCTGCGGGCTCTCGGGAAGTCCGCTCGTGCTCAACCTCGCGCGTGCCGTTCAGGGCACGGGCGGGGCGATGATGTTCGCGACCTCGCTGGCGTTGATCGCCGAGGCGTTCCGCGGCAAGGAGCGCGGCATCGCCTTCGGCGTATTCGGCGGCGTGATCGGCGCGGCGGTGGCCGTGGGCCCGGTGCTCGGCGGCGTGATCACCTCCGGGATCGGCTGGGAGTGGATCTTCTTCGTGAACGTGCCGATCGGCGTGATGGCCGTGGTGCTCACGCTTCGCCAGGTCAGGGAGTCGCGCGACCCGGACGCGCGTGGCGTCGACTGGGCCGGCCTGATCACCTTCTCGGGCTCGCTGTTCCTGCTCGTGTTCGCGCTGATCGAGGGCAACGAAAAGGGCTGGGGGTCGACCCGGATCCTCTCCTTCCTGATCGCATCCGCGGTGCTGATCGTGCTGTTCGTGATCGTCGAGCACCGCCAGCCGCGGCCGATGCTCGACCTCACGCTGTTCAGGCGCCCGGCGTTCGCCGGCGCGAGCATCGTCGCATTCGCCGTATCCGCGTCGATGTTCTCGATGTTCCTGTACCTGACGCTCTACATCCAGGACGTGCTCCACTACAGCCCGCTGCAGGCCGGTCTGCGCTTTCTTCCCGTGACGCTGCTGTCGTTCGTGGTCGCACCGGTGGCCGGGCGTCTGAGCGTGTATGTGCCCATCCGGCTGCTGCTCGGCCTGGGACTCCTGCTCGTCGCGCGGCGGACTGCTGTCGATGACCGCGGTTGACGCGTCCTCGGGATGGACCGTCCTGATCCCGGGCTTCGTGCTCGCCGGTGCCGGCGTCGGGATGATCAACCCGCCGCTCGCGTCGACCGCGATCGGAGTCGTGCACCACTCGCGCAGCGGCATGGCCTCAGGCATCAACAACACCTTTCGCCAGGTCGGGATCGCCACCGGCATCGCGGGCCTCGGAGCCGTCTTCCAGCACGAGATCCAGCACAACACGACCGCGCTGCTGCACGCGAGCGGCGCAACCGGCCAGCACGTGATAGCGGCGGCCCACGGCAAACTCGCGACCGCACTCGTCTCGGGCGACGTCGGCTCCGTGGCCGCCCATCTACCCCCGCTCAGCCGCTCGGTACTGACCCACGCCTATCGCGTCGGCTTCACCGACGCCTTCAGCACCATCCTCACCATCGCTGCCGCCGTGGCGTTTGCAGGCGCGCTGGCCGGGCTGATCCTCGTGCGCGGCCGCGACTTCGTCACGAGCCAGCCCGTGCCAGGAGGGCGTCGCGCAGCCGCCGCGCGAGGCGGCTGCGGTTTGAGCGCGCCGCTCAGCCCTCGCGTCGCTCGTATCCCCTGCAGCGGAGCACCGGCAGGCGCGGATAGCGCGGGAAGGAAGGGTCCTCGCGCGAGCGCAGGCACAGCGAGAACACCGAGCCGCGGGTTGTGTGCACCTCCTGCTGGTGCGCGCACGTCGCGCACAGGCCGACGCGCGGAGCGGGACGGGGCGGTTGCGGCAGGTCCTGCGCGTCGGGCACAGGCTGAGCTTATGAGCGGCGTGCGCCGCGCGGCGAGCAGGCCGCCGGGCGCCTGCAATAATCGTTGACCGTACAACTATGGCCACGTTCTCCCGACTGCTTGGATTCCTGCGCCCTTACAAGCGCGGATTGACCGTCTCATGGGGGCTTGCAAGCGTCGCGATGGTGATGACCGTCGCGCTGCCGCGCCTTACCGGCCTCGCCGTTGACGCGCTCACACGCGGCGCCACCCACGCGAGCCACCACGAGCTCGCCGCGCGCAACCACGACCGGCACACGCTGCTCGTTGCTCGCGCTCGCGATCGTCGGGGCGGTGCTGCTGCGCTGGGTGCTCACCTACGCGCGGCGGATGATCGCCGGGCGCGTGTCGCTGGGGATCGAGTACGACCTGCGCGAGCGCCTGTACGGCCACCTGCAGCGGCTCGAGCTCGGGTTCTTCGACCACCAGCAGACCGGCCAGCTGATGTCGCGGGCGACCGTCGACCTGCAGGCAGTCCGCTTCTTCCTCGGCTACGGCCTGGTGTTCATCCTCCAGTCCGCGCTAACGCTCGTGCTCGCGGGGATCCTGATGCTGATCATCAACCCCACGCTGGGTCTGATCGCGATCGCGCCGGTCCCGCTCGTGGTGTTCATCTCCCAGCGCTATGGGCGCCGCGCGCGCCCCGCGATCCAGGAGGTCCAGCAGCGGATCGCCGAGCTGACCGCCAACGCCGAGGAGAACATCTCGGGGGTGCGGGTGGTCAAGTCCTTCGCCCGCGAGCAGCTGCAGCTCGAGCGCTTCCGCCACAGCGTCTCGCGCGTGTTCGAGCAGTCGATGGTGGCCACGCGACTGGAGGCCCGCTACAACCCGATGATCGGCTTCCTGCCGCAGCTCGGCCTCGCCGCGGTGCTGCTGATCGGAGGCCAGCGGGTCATCCACGCTCACCTCTCGCTGGGTCAGTTCACCACCTTCTACCTGCTGCTGAACATGCTGATCGGCCCGATGCGCTCGCTCGGCGTGACGCTCGGGCTCGCTCAGCGGGCGACCGCGTCGGGCGCCCGCATCTTCCAAGTGCTCGACCGCGACCCGCGGCTGAGCGCGCCTGCGGACGCGCACGCGCTGCCGGCGGGCAACGGTCACGTCCAGCTGCGCAATGTCACGCTGCGCTACGACGGCAACGACGAGTTCGGCGCGACGTACTCGCAATCAGCGCGCGTGGCCTCGCGAGGACCCGCGCGGGCGGTGCTGCGCGACATCGACCTCGACATACCCGCCGGGCGCACGGTCGCGCTGGTGGGCGCCACGGGCTCGGGCAAGACCAGCCTGGTGTCGCTGATCTCGCGTCTGTACGACGCGAGCAGCGGGCAGGTGCTGATCGACGGCGCGAACGTGCGGGAGCTCGATCTGCGCTCGCTACGCCAGGCGGTCGCGGTCGTGAGCGACGACCCGTTCCTGTTCTCGGCCACCGTGGCGGAGAACATCGCCTACGCGCGGCCCACAGCCAGCCTGGCTGAGATCGAGGACGCCGCGGCGCGCGCACAGGCCGACGAGTTCATCGCGCGCCTGCCGCAGGGCTACGACACGCGCGTGGGCGAGCGCGGGCTGACACTGTCGGGCGGACAGCGTCAGCGCCTGGCGATCGCGCGAGCGCTGCTGGCGGATCCGCGCGTGCTGATCCTCGACGACGCGACCTCCTCGGTCGACTCCTCGACCGAGCGGCTGATCAGGATGGCGCTCGACGAGGCGATGGCCGGCCGCACCACGCTGATCATCGCCCACCGCCTCTCGACGATCGCGCTCGCCGATGAAATCGTGGTGCTCGAGCATGGGCGCGTAGCCGCCCAGGGCGACCATCGAGAACTTCTGGAGCGCTCCGAGCTCTACCGCGAAATCGTCGAGAAGGGGCTGCCCGAGCAGGTCTTCCTGACCAGCGCGCCGCTCGAGCCTCACGGGAGCGGGCTGTGAGTCCCGCAGTGGGACGCGGTCCCGGAAGCGGCGCTGGGCGGGCGCAGTGGGATGGAGAGCGCGCGCCGCGGGGAAGCCGAGCTCGCAACCTGAAGGGACTGGTGCACCTGCTCGGCCCCTACCGCGGGCGCTGCGTGGTCACCGTGCTCGCGCTGCTGGTCGGAACCGCCGCATCGCTGGCGCCGCCGCTGCTGGCGAAAGTGGCGATCGACAAGGGCATCACGCAGCACGACACGACCACGCTCGTGCTCGTGGTCGTCGCGTTCCTCGTCGCCGCGGTGCTCGTGTGGGTGATGACCTACGCGCAGACCTATCTCGTCGGCTGGGTGGGCCAGCGCGTGCTCGCGGATCTGCGCATTCGCATCTTCAGCCACCTGCAGTCGCTGCCGATCGGCTTCTACGAGAGCAGGCCCGCGGGCGTGCTGATCTCGCGCATGACAAACGATGTGGAGGCGCTCGACAGCCTCGTCACCGACTCGGTGGTCACGCTGTTCCAGGCGGGGCTAACGCTGCTCGGCACGATCGTGATCCTGCTGGTGCTCGATGTCAGGCTCGCGCTGTTGACCTTTTGCGTATTCCCGCTGCTGATCGCCGGATCGATCTGGTTTCGCCTCGCCTCCACGGGAGCGTTCCGTAGGACTCGTGAGACGATCGGAGGGATAACGGCCTACCTGCAGGAGACGCTGTCGGGCATCCGCGTCGTGCGCAGCTTCGGCCAGGAGTCATTCCACGAGACGCAGTTCGCCAAGCTGAACGAGGAGAACCGCGAGGCGAACATGAAGACCGTGCGGCTGAACGCCGCCTACTTCCCATCGGTGGAAATGCTCAGCGGCGTCGCAATTGCGGTAATCGTTCTCTACGGCGGCTACCAGGCGATTGAAGGCACGATCACGGTCGGCACCGTGGTCGCGTTCATCGCCGCGTTGTCGAACCTGTTCGAACCAATCCAGCAGCTCTCGCAGCTCTACACGACCTACCAGTCCGGCATGGCGGCGCTCGAGAAGATCTTCCAGCTGCTCGACGTGCGCCCCGACCTCGAGGACCGCCCCGCGGCCATCGAGCTCGGGCGCATCGAGGGCAAGATCGACTTCGAGAACATCACCTTCGCGTATGCGCCACGCAGGGCCCGGGGCGCACCTGCCAAGCACCGGTCAAACGGCGCGTCGAGCAACGGCAGCTCGACCGCAGCCGAGCCGGGGACGCTGGCACTCGACGGCGTGGACCTGCACGTGCCCGCAGGCGAGACGGTCGCGCTGGTGGGCGCAACCGGCGCGGGCAAGTCGACCATGGCGAAGCTGATCGCGCGGTTCTACGACCCGACCGAGGGACGCGTGCTGGTCGACGGCCACGACCTGCGGGACGTGTCGAGCTTCTCGCTGCGCTCGCAGATGGGAATCGTGCCCCAGGAGGCGTTCTTGTTTTCGGGGACCGTGGGCGAAAACATCGCGTTTGGGCGTCCGGACGCAAGCGCCGAGGAGATCCGCGCCGCGGCCGACGCCGTGGGCGTGGACGAGTTCATCTCCGAACTGGAGCTCGGCTACGACACGCAGGTCGGCGAGCGCGGCGCGCAGCTCTCCGCCGGACAGCGCCAGCTGATCGCATTCGCCAGGGCGCTGATCGCCGACCCACGGATCCTGGTGCTCGACGAGGCCACCTCCAACGTGGACCTGCACACCGAGGGGCGCATCGAGCAGGGGCTGCAGCGGCTGCTCTCCGGACGCACTTCGATCGTGATCGCCCACCGCCTGTCCACGATCCGCCAGGCCGGGCGCATCGTCGTGCTCGAGCATGGCCGCATCACCGAGCAGGGCACGCACGACGAGCTGATCGAGGCGGAGGGCCGCTACTTCCAGCTGTATCGCGACTGGGCCTCGCAGACGGCGATCTAGCGCGCGAGCCCGGCGTCGCGCATGGGCCTGCTCAAGCGCGAGCGGGACGGGCCAACGCAGCGATCGGAATAGTCTCCAGCCGGCGGACTACAACGAAAGGGGGCCGCGGTGACCATCCTCCGGATTGTCAGCCGAGGTGTGGACCGGCAGACCTACGAGAGAATGCGGGCAATGCTGGACATCGACCGCAAGCATCCGCTCGGGCTGATCATGCATGGGGTCAGCGAGAAGGACGGGCGGGTACACGTCGCGCAGATATGGGATTCCGAGGACTACGCGCAGCGCTTCGACGAGGAGCTTCTCGCGCCGATACTCCACGCGATCGGGGCTCCCCTGGACGCCGACGTCACCGTCTACGAGCTGGAGGACCTCGTCACGCCCTAGCGTGGCGTCGCGGCCGCAGTGTCTGAGGAGCCCACAGCCCCCGACCTCGTCGAGCTCACGCAGAGCGTCTTCGACGCCCTCGATCGCCGCGACTTCGACGACGCTCTGGTCCTGTTCGCCCGTGATGCGGTGTGGGAGTCCGAGGTGCTCGAGACCAGCTTCAAAGGTGTGGCGGCGATCCGAGAGTTCGTGGCGCATTGGTTTAGCGCCTACGACTCGTTCGAGGTCCAAGCCGAGGACATCCACGATTGCGGCCACGGCGTTGTCCTGTGCGTGTTCATGAACCGTGCGAGCGACGGCGTCGGCGAACCCAACCTGCGCTTCGCGCTTGTCGTCGTGTGGACGGACGGCGTCGTCGGGAGGGTCATCGGTACCGAAGACATCGCCGGCGCACGTGCCACCGCCAAGCGCCTCGCCAAGGAGCGGGGCTAGACGGCGATGTCGCAAGAGAACGTGGAGATCGCCAAGCGGGCGATCGGCGCGTTCAACAGGCGCGACGTCTCGATGCCTTCGCCGCCCTCACGGACCCACACTTGAAATGGTCCCCGTCGATGGTGGCCATCGAGGGCGAGATCTTCCGCGGCCGAGAGGGCATCGACAGGTACTTCGCGAGCCTCGGCAACGCCTGGCAGAGCTTCACGACCACGGCGAGGCATTGCGGACGGCCGGACTCGCCAACTAGGCCACCGCGACGCTCGCACATGAGCGGCAAACGGCGCCCGGGGACCCCCGCGCGCCGCTCGCCCTCGCGGCGCGGGCCAGTGAGCGCCCGCGCCGGCAACCTGGCAGATCAGGCTAGTTGATCGTGCTGGCCTCGATCTTTTCTTTGAGGGTCAGGACAGCCAAGAGCGTCTGACCGGTCTCTTCGAACGGTTTCCCGGCAGCTTCGCTTTCGAGGATGCGTTCGTCAGTCACGCCGCCAGCGAACTTTTCGGGTTTCTGCTCGCCTTTGGTGGCGCTGAATTTTTCTTTGATTGTGCTCAGCATTTTGTTGGCCGAGAAGTTGTGCAGCACAGACCCCTTCACCTTCGTCAGGAAGAGCCCGCAGGTGAATTCGGCGAGCAGCCCGCCGCGCGTCGCGTGCAGTTCCTCGGCGATCTTCTCTTTGATCAGTTCCGCGTTGGTCGTTTCGAGACCGATGACTCCTGAGAGCACGTTCGTTTCGATTTCGCCGCTGCCTTGGTTCTGGCATTTGACGCCGGAGGATTCGCAGGCTGGTGAAGTGCGCGACCACGCCAGCGACTTCTTTCGGGCCAGCGATTTCAGCGGGGCCGGACTCGCCGACGCAGTGGATTTTGGTGCCGCCGTCGGGCGACCAGGTTTGCCCGTTCGTCGCGCGCGCCTTGGACGCGCCCGCTCATGGTCCTTCGCGCCGCTCAGCCCGCGACGCCCGGCCGGCCGATGCGCGGCGGTTGGACGCCGCGACCTCGGCTCGCGCAGCTACTGGCAGCGCCCTTGAGCACAACCAGCCCCGTGATTTGCAGGGCCTTCAGATACTCCGGGACAGGGACTCGAACCCCAAATTCGACATCCAGAGTGTCGCGTGTTGCCAATTACACCATCCCGGATCGGCATCACAGGATAATCGCTCGCCTGCCAGGAGCCCCCGTCGCTCAGAGCCGCACGGGCTGGCCGTCGGGCGCGAAGAAGGCGGTGATCGACTCCTCGAGGCCCGGATCCAGCACGAGCAGCACCTGGTCGCCCTCCTGCAGCACCGTGTCCGCCTTCGGGACGAAACCGGAGCGCCCGCGCAGAACCGAGATGATCAGGCTTCCCTCGGGCAGCGGGATGTCGATCACCTTTTCGCCGATCGAGGGTGCGCCCTCGAGGACCTCGAGCTCGATGATCTCGAGGCGCTCCTCTTCGAGCGCGAGCAGGTGCACGAGCCCGTAGCGCGGGACCTCGTGCTCGATCAGGCGCAGGATCAGGTCGGTCGCCGAGACCGCCGGCTGGATGCCGAGCAGCTTGAAGTGATCGTGGTTTCGCGGGTTGTTCACGCGCGCGATGATCCGATCGCAGAGGTACTTCTCCTTGGCGACCTGGCACACGAGGATGTTGTCCTCGTCGTCGCCGGTCACCGCAATCACCAGATCCGCGCGCTGGATGCCCGCACGCTCGAGCACCCACAGCTCGGTTGCGTCGCCGTAGTGCACGCCATGCTCGAACTCTTCCTCGAGCATCAAGTAGCGCGCGCGCGAGGACTCGATCAGCGTGACCTCGTTGTCCTTCTGCAGCAGCTCGCGCGCGAGGTTGCGACCCACCTTGCCCGCGCCCACGATGATCACGTACATGCCTAGGCCGCCTCCGCCGCGAGCGCTTCTTCGAACATTTCGATCGCGTGCTTGGTCGGCGAGATCGTGTGCATGCCCTGTTCGCCGTACCAGCCCGCGCGGTTGGGGTCCATCACGCGCACGAGCACGCGCTCGATGCCAAAGCGCTTTTGGGCGATCTGCGCGATCACCAGGTTCGTGTTGTCGCCCGCGGTGGACGCGATGAACACGTCAGCGCTTTCGATACCAGCCTGAATGAGCGCCTCGGTCTCGAGCGCGGTGCCCATCGTGAACTGGCCGCCGGCGTCCTCCCAGCTCTTGTCCTGCCCCGCGTCGAGCCGCTCATGCGAGAGCGGGTCCTCGTCGAGCACCGAAACTTCGTGGCCCGCTGCGAGCCAAGACTTCGCAAGCGCTGAGCCGACGCGTCCTGCGCCTACGATCAGGATGAACATTGGACTGAGCAAAGCACCATAGCGCCCAGAGTAGACGATGCGAGACGCTCCTCGGCGCAAAATCCGCGGTCCGCCGAGGTTCTCAGGATTCAAGCGCATACACGCCCGGGGCGCTTGCTCGCTACCGCGAGCCTCAGGCGATCGAGGCGCTCTCGGGCCGTCCGCCGCGCGCGAGCTCAGCCGAGTCGCCGGCGACCGGGGCGGTCACGATGACCCGGCACGGCGCCTTGGCGATCACATACTTGGTCACGTCCCCCACGAAGCCCTCGAGCGGGCCGCCTCGGCCGCCCAGGCGTGTGCCGCCGCGAATCATGCTCGGCTCCTCCGCGCCCAACACGATCGCCTCCACGCCTCGGCGCCGAGCCTCGTCGACGATCGCATAGCCGGCGCGACGGGTGCGCGTGATCGCGGTCGCGACTTGCACGCCGGTGTACTCCTCCCCCACCGCCTTGGCGCGCGCGAGCACCTTGCGCGCGTGTTTGATCTGCGCGTCCGGCAGGCTGGCGTCGAGCGGCAGCGACATCGGGATCACGAACACCCACAGCGCCTCGATCGTGGCGGTGTCGATCGCGGCCTCGTCGGTGGGCTCGCCCGAGACCAGCAACGCCGCGGTCTGCACGATGTCATCGTCGATGGCCGTGCCGAACAGCGGCACGAGGATCGAGCCGTACTCGCGTTCGGCGTGCTGCTCGGCGCGCAGGATCTGCGCTGGCACGGTGACCCGCCGCAGCAGCGAGGTTTCATCCGCGCGGCGGTAGATCACGTACAGGGTCAGCCCCACCAGCATCCAGCCGAGGCCCACGTAGCGCGCGTCCTGGTGCAGCACCAGCACGAGCACGAAGCCGGCCGCCGAGATGACAGCGCCGAACACCGCGGGAAGAGGCAGATCGCCACCCCGCACCCGCACCGACAGCGGCACCCGGTAGGGGCGGTCGCGGTCGGGCTCGGAGTAGCGCAGCTTGCACACCGACAGGTGCGCGATCGTGAACGCGAGCATCGCGCCGAACGCGTAGATGCTGATCAGGAAGTTGAGGTCCTCGGTGGCCGACAGGCCCGCCGCGATCAAGCCCGCAAGGATGATCAGCACGTATGGGGTCGAGCGCTCCGGATGCAGCCGGCCGAGGCCGCTCGGGATCTGGCGGTTGGTGGACAGCGAATAGGCTAGCCGCGAGAGGCCGAGCATCGCGGAGTTGGCGGCCGCCAGCAACGTCAGCGTGCCGAGGCCTGCGACGATGTAGCGGAGGGTGCTCGCGAGCCACTGCGGATGCACGTGCGTGACGACGCCGATCATCGGGGCGTTCACGTAGCGGGTCGCCAGTTCCGTGTGGCCGTTGTGCACCGGAAGCGCCGAGACGGCCACGAGCGCGGTGCCGGCGTACAGGAACGCGACCGTGATCGTGCCGCTGCCCACGACGCGTTTGAGCGCGCGCCGCGGGATCCTGATCTCGCCCGCCACCCCCGCCGCCGACTCGAGGCTCGTGAACGCCACGACCGCGATCGTCATCGCGAAGAACAGGCCCGACCAGGTCGGCGCGCTCCCGAGATGAATGCTGTTGGCGAGCGCGTGCGGGTCCAGGAACAGCACGAGCCCGAGCACCACAATGAACGCCTGCACGGCGAGGTCGGCGAGCACGAGAATCCCGACGCGGCGCGCGCGAGACACCCCGAAGCCGCGGATGTTCCCGAGCACCACGAACGCGATCAGCGCACACGACAGGGCCAGCGCCTCGCCGCTGTTACCGAGCGGATGCCAGAACTCGCGCAGGTACTGCGTCGCGGAGTAGGCCGTTACCGCGATGAGGATGATGTAGTCGAGCAGGATCGCCCAGCCGGCGATGAAGCTGATCAGCTCGTTGAACGCATGACGAGCGAAGACGGTCGAGCCGCTGCGCTCAGGATGCAGCGACGCTCCCTCCGCGTAGGTCACCGCGGTGAGCGCGAACAGCACCGCGGCGATCACGAACACGACCGGCGTGAGCCCGAGCGCGTGCTTAGAGATGACGCCCAGCGAGAAGTAGATCGCGCTCGCCAGCGACGTGTAAACGATCGTGAACAGCACCGGCGAGCCGATGCTGCGCCGCACGATCACACGCGAGCGCGCCGCGAGCTCCGCCGTACGCTCGAACGCCGCCGAGGGCTCGTGCGTCGCGCCGGCCGCACGGGCGCCATCGCGCCCCTGGGCGTCATCGCTCTGAACGCCGTCGTGCTGCGCCTCGCCCGGGGCCGCCTTGTCCTCTCCGCCGTTCCCCTGCTCGCTCATGCCCTACGCCCGCGCCGCAGCTCTACGTAGGTCCTGCCGACACCCGCCGCCGTGAACAGCACTCCGAGCAACAGCCTCGCGGAGAGCGCGGAGCTTCCGGCGCCGAGCGCCTCCACGATCAGGCCAAGGCCGATCACGGCCATCAGCAGCGAGAACACGAGCGTGGCGGCGCGATGCGCTCCCCGAGGAGTCATGTCGAGGTGAGCTTAGGTGCTATTGCCGCCTGCGGCGAGCAGCCGCCGGCGCGGCGACCGCCCCCGCCTGCCCCGCTCAGCCCGGGGGGTCAGCTGATCAGCGGGATGATGAGGATCGCCACGATGTTCGCGACCTTGATCATCGGGTTGATCGCCGGGCCCGCGGTGTCCTTGAAGGGATCGCCGACGGTGTCGCCGGTCACCGAGGCGGCGTGCGCGTCTGAGCCCTTGCCGCCGTAGGCGCCGTCCTCGATGAGCTTCTTGGCGTTATCCCACGCGCCTCCGCCCGCGGTCATCAGCACAGCGAAGAAGAAGCCGACGACGATCACCCCGATGAGCAGGCCGCCGAGCGCTTTCGTGTCGATCAGCCCAACGATCAACGGCACGCCGATCGGCAGCAGCGAGGGCAGGATCATCTCGCGCTGCGCGGTCTTCGTCACGATGTCCACACAGGTCGCGTAGTCGGGATCTTCGGTGCCCTCCATGATCCCCGGGTGCTCGCGGAACTGCCGCCTGACCTCCTCGACGACCGCGCCGCCCGCGCGCCCAACGGCCTCGATCGACATCGACGCGAACAGGCACACCATGAGCCCGCCGAGCAGCAGCCCGATCAGCACCTGCGGTTCGTTCACGCTGAAGTTGAGCGCTTCGATCGACTCGTGGCTGCGGTCGGCGAGTTCCCTGCGGAAGCCCGCGAACAGCACCACCGCCGCGAGCACCGCCGAGCCGATCGCGTACCCCTTGGTGACCGCCTTGGTCGTGTTTCCGACCGCGTCGAGCGGATCGGTGACGTTGCGCACCTCCTCCGGCAGCTCCGCCATCTCCGCGATACCGCCCGCGTTGTCTGTGATCGGCCCGAACGCGTCGAGCGCCACGATCAGCCCCGTCAGCGACAGCTGGCCCATCACCGCGACGCCGACGCCGTAGATGCCAGTCGTGCCGCCGCCCGCCAGCTTCCAGGCGCCGAAGATCCCGAGCACGAGCACGAGTGCCGGAAGCGCGGTCGCCTGCAGCCCCGAACCGAAGCCCTGGATGATGTTGGTGGCGTGGCCTGTGATCGACGCGCGCGCGGTCTTCTTCACCGGTGAGAAGCGGGTCGAGGTGTAGTAGTCGGTGATCACGAACAGCAGCGCCGTGACCGCGATGCCGATCAGCGCGCACAGGTAGAACTTTCCCCACGACGGCGGGTTCACGGCGTTGCCCACCTGGCTGAAGGTGAGTTTGTTCATCAGCCAGTAGGTGATCGGCGCAAAGGCCGCCGCGGCGATCGCGCCGGAGAGGATCAGCCCCTGGTACAGCGCGCGCTCGACGTTGCCCGCGCGCGAGCGCACAGCGAAGGTGCCGATGATCGACGCGACGATCGCGACGCCGCCGAGCACGAGCGGGTAGAGCGCCACGCGCGTGGACTCGTGGAAGGTGAGCACGCCCAGCAGCATCACCGCGACCGCCGTGACCGCGTAGGTCTCGAACAGGTCCGCCGCCATGCCGGCGCAGTCGCCGACGTTGTCTCCGACGTTGTCTGCGATCACCGCCGGGTTGCGCGGGTCATCCTCGGGGATCCCCGCCTCGATCTTGCCGACGATGTCCGCGCCGACGTCCGCTGCCTTGGTGAAGATGCCGCCGCCCAGTCGCGCGAACACCGAGATCAGCGAGCCACCGAAGCCGAGGCCGATGAGCGCGTCGACCGCGGCCTTCTGGCTGTAATTGAAGACCGCCGTGAGTAGGCCGTAGTAGCCGGCCAGGCCGAACAGCGCCAGGCCAACCACCAGCATGCCCGTGATCGCGCCTCCGCGGAAGGCCACGCTCAGCGCCGGCGAGACACCCCCCCGCGCCGCCTCGGCGACGCGCGCGTTGGCGCGCACAGACACGTTCATGCCGATGTAGCCGGCCGAGCCGGACAGAATCCCGCCGATCGCGAATCCGCACGCCACAGCGATGTTCTGCACGAAGATCAGCGCCACGAACAAGACCACGCCGACGACGGCGATCGTCGTGTACTGGCGGTTCAGGTATGCGCGCGCGCCCTGCTGAACCGCGAGCGAGATCGCCTGCATGCGCTCGTTGCCCGGCGAGAGCGCAAGTAGGTAGCGGGTGGTCCAGAGGCCGTACACCACAGCGCATGCGGCGCAAACGAGGGCGACGACGACCCCATGGTTCGTCAGAAAGCTGCTCAACAGAATCCTCCGCGGTCTGATTTGCGTGCCGCGCGAGGACTTCGCGCGCACGTTTGATGCCCGGATCGCTCAGGGGAGCGCTTCTGCCCGGTACAAACGCGCGCGGAGTCTATCGTGCCCGCACTCCAAGCGCCGGGCGACGCCGCCCCGTGCCCGCCCGCGCGTTCAGCTGCCCGGCACCCACAGCCGGCCGCTCGACTGCGCGGGACCGGGCCCCTCGCCACCCTCGCCACCCTGCTTCCCCCCGTCTCCGTGGGGCTTTTGCTCGCCCTGCTGCTGCCCTGCGCCCTTCTCCGCCGCGGCGCCGCCGGCGGGCTCCTGGGCGGCTGCGGCGGGTCCGGCCGACTGCACCGCGCGCGCGTAGACCATCTGCAGCTGGGCAAGTGCGTCGCGCAGCGAGCGCAGCTCGCCTGGAATCCTGCGCTCGAGGATCTCGAGCAGCGCTCGTGCCGCGTCGATCGCGTCGCGGGCCTGCTCGAGGTCGGTCGTGGCGGCGCTCTGCGCCTGCGCGCCCGGCGGGGCGCCTGCGGGCCCGAGCCTCAACGCGCCGATGTTGAGCAGCGAGACCGCCGCCTGGGCGATCATGTCGGTGCTGGTCACCCGGGCCAGTTCGGCCTCATAGGCGGCGCGCAGCTCCTCCTCGCTCGGCTGGCCCGACGGGCCCGCGGACGCGCTTGCGCCCGCCGCCTCGGGGGGCTCCTCGCTGCTCATACGGTCACCTCCTGCGAGTAGCTGTCCGTGGTCTCGCCGACCGTCACGCCGAACACTTCCTCGCGGCTTGCACCCGCGGCGATCATGCGGCGCTGGCGCTCGGCGCCGTTGCGCTCGGGGAACAGCGGCTCGATGCCGAGCTCGGCCCGCACCGGAGCGCTCCACGCGAGCAATCGCTCGATCGCCTCTCGCGCCGGGTACTCGCTGCCTCGCTCGAAATCGACCAGACGGCCTTCGAGGCCGTAGCGGATTGCGCGCCACATGTTCTCCTCGATCAGCCGCGGGGCGAGATCGACGAACGGCACGTCCTCGTCGACGTCGCGTGCGGCCTGGGCGATGCAGGCCACCATCAGCGCGGCGAGGGCATCGGACTCCTGCGCCGTCGCCTGCACGTCGCAGATCCGCACCTCGACCGTGCCGAAGGCGAAGTGCGGCCTCACCGACCACCACACCTGTGTGAACTCGACGATCGAGTTCGTGTTCAGCAGGAACTCGATGTACCCGCGGTATGCGTCCCAGCTCCCGAAGGGGTCGGGGATACCGCAGCGGGGGAAGCTCTTGGTGAAGGCCTGCGTACGCGCGGAATGCAGGCCGCTGTCGCGTCCATCCAGATACGGCGAGTTCGCGGAGATCGCGAGCAGGAGCGGCAGCACCGGGCGCAGGCGATCGCATACCCGCACTGCCCGGTCGATGTCGCGTATGCCGACGTGCACGTGCAGGCTGAACGTGTTGTTGCGCCAGGCAACGTATTTGAGTCCCTCCTCCACCCGGCGGTAGTGCTCGGTGTCGATGATCGGCTGCTCGCGGTAGTCGGCCCACGGATGCGTGCCCGTCGCGCCGAACGCAACGCCGTGCGTGCCCGCAACCGCAAACAGTCGCGCGGTGCGCTCGCGTTGGCGAACAAGCGCGCGCTGCAGATCCGCGCCGACGCCCGAGATGATCTCGAGCTCGGAGGAGATCAGCTCACCGGCGACCGCGTCGCGCAGCACGGGATCCTGCGACGTCATCTCGCGCAGCTCCTCGAAGCGCGGGACGAGTTCGAGCGTGTTCGGGTCAAGGATCGAGAACTCCTCCTCCACCCCCACCGTGAAGTCCGCCGAGGCTGCGAACGTCTCGGTGGCTCGATCTAGATCCAGGCTGTTCATCGCGGAGTCTGTTGCGGCCGGCGCGCGGAAGCGCTCCTGCCGGCATTACGGGGTGCGGGGCGCCTCGCTCACGTCAGATAGAAGTACAGCGCGTAGAGCAGGTCGACCGCCGGGCTCGAGGTGTGCACGGTGACCTCCGGCGGGACGTCGAGCAGGGACTCCGAGTAGTTGAAGATGATCTTCACGCCGGCCTCGACGAGCTCGTCGGCGAGTCCCTGGGCGGCGCTGGTGGGAATGGCGAGCACGCCCACCACGATGTCCTCCTCCTCCACGAGCGTGCGCAGCTCGGAGATGTGCCTGACGGTCTGGCTGCCGACCGGCGTGCCCACCTTCGCGTCATCGACATCGAAGATCGCGACGATGCGAAAGCCGTGGTCGGCGAAGATTTCCGAGGAGGCGATCGCCTGTCCGAGATGCCCGGCGCCGATCAGTGCGATGTTGTGCTGCCCTGCCGTGCGCAGGATCTTGCGGATCTGCGACACGAGCGCCTCGACGTTGTAGCCGACGCCGCGCTTGCCGAACTTCCCGAAGCCCGACAGGTCTCGCCGGATCTGGGTGGAGTTGACGTGGGTGTAGTCGGAGAGCTCCTGCGAGGAGATCGTCTCCTTGCCCATCTTCTTCGCCTGCGTGAGGACCTGCAGATAGCGCGACAGGCGGGCTGCTACGCCGAGCGACAGCCGGTCGGCTGTCCCGTTCTTCCCGGCACGCTCGGCCTGAACCGCCTCGGTACTCGGTTCAACGTAACTCATCGCCGTGACTCTAGACGCTTGCGCACGAGGTCCTCCTCGACGAAGTATTCGCACAGCTCCTCGCCGTCGAGCGCCACCACCGGAATCCGCTCGAAATAGCTCCGGTGAAGATCATCGTCGAGCGTGATGTCGAGCTCCTGAAGCTCGAACTCGAGCTCGCCCTGCAGCCCACGCAGGTAGACCATCGCGTCCTCGCACAGGTGGCACCCTGGCCGGGAGTACACCGTCAGCACCCGCACGCGGTCTCCCCGGTCGCGTACGCGTCGAGCCCGAGATAGTCGGGGTATAGATGCCGAGGGCCGAAACGAGCGGCGCTGGCGATCATCGCGGCGTTGTCGGTGCACAGCGCCGGCGGCGGGATGTGCACGCTCGCCCCGAGGCCGCGCAGGCGCTCGCGCAGCGCGCCGTTGGCGGCCACGCCGCCGCCGAGCGCGAGCCTTTCGATCCCCGTGCGCTCGAGCGCCTGTTCGGCGCGGCGTGCCAGCAGCTCCACGATCGCCGCCTGGTAGGAGGCCGCGAGATCCGGCGCCCGCTCCTGCGCCTCGTGCTCGGGCAGCTCGCGCAGCGCGTACAGCAGCGCCGTCTTGAGACCCGCGAAGGAGAAGTCGAGGCTCTGCGCGTATGCGCGTCGACGCACGCCACGGCCGCCGGCGCCGTGCTCGCCGGGCGAGCCCGGGAAGGAGTACGCCTCGGGGTCTCCGCCCTGCGCGAGGCGCTCGAGCGCAGCACCGCCCGGATAGCCGAGGCCGAGCATCCGCGCCCCCTTGTCGAAGGCCTCCCCGGCCGCGTCGTCGAGCGTGCGCCCAAGCACCTCGAAGCCGTCGAACTCGCTGACGCGCGCGAGCAGCGTGTGGCCGCCGCTTGCGATCAGGCAGACGAAGGGCGGCTCGAACGGCCGCTGATCGGCGAGGAAGTTGGCGGCGACATGACCCTGGATGTGGTCCACTGGCGCGAAAGGGAGCTCGCGCGCGCATGCCAGCGCCTTTGCGAGCGAGAGTCCGACCAGCAGCGCGCCGATCAGCCCGGGGCCCTGCGTGGCTGCCACCAGCTCGATGTCCTGCAGGCTCACCTGCGCCTCGGCCAGCGCCTGGGCGACGATCACGTCGGCGATCTCCAGGTGGTGGCGGGAGGCGATCTCCGGCACCACGCCGCCGAAGCGATCGTGCACGTGCTGTGAGGAGATCACGTTCGAAAGCGTGCGCCCCTCCGCGTCGAGCACCGCCGCACAGGTGTCATCGCAGCTCGTCTCGAGCGCCAGGATCGCCATCACTGAGCCGGGTTCGGCACATCGCTCAGCGAACCCGCGAGCGTCGCCGGCGTGCGCCACATGACGAGCGCGTCCTCGCCGTTGTCCTGGTAGTAGCGCCGGCGCGTTCCCGCCGCCCGGAAGCCCTCGCGCTCATACAGCCGGATCGCCACCGTGTTCGAGCGGCGCACCTCGAGGGTGTAGCGAGCCTCGGGGTCCGCCACCTGCAGGTACAGCTCCGCGAGCAGCGCGGAGGCGAGCCCCCTGCGCTGATGGTCGAAGTCGATCGCCACGTTCATCACGTGCCACACCGTGTCGTAGCGCGAGCAGATCAGATAGCCGAGCAGCTCGTCGCCGCCCGACTCGCCGGGGACCGTCGCGGCCAGGCAGATACCCGACTGCTTGGAGAGCTCGAGCACGAACATCGCCAGCGACCACGGCGTGGGGAACACGCGCCGCTCGATCGCGATCACCTGTGGCAGATCGGGATACGTGAGCCGCCGGATGCGCACCGGCTGGGCTCCCTCGACGCCTTCTTCGACGAAAGAGCGCTCAGCCATGGCTGCGAGCTCCCGCGGCGGTCTCGAGCGCCAGCTCGGCGTCCGGCCGGCGCACGTAGTCGGGTAGCAGGCGCTGGGCGTCCACGGCCGGGCTCGTGAGCCGACCGAGTTCGCACACGGCCGCGGCGCTCACCAGGTTCAGCGGCGATCCGTCCGCCGGCACCGTGATCGAGCGCGCCTCCAGCGCGGAGCGGAAGCGCACCGCGCCATCGCCCACGGCTAGCCAGGAGCGCTGTTCCGCGTGTTCACCCGCCGAGGCCTCGGCCGGCACCTCCCCGAGCCGCTCCGGCGAGAGTGCCCGCGGCGCGAGCAGCTCGAGCGCAGAGCGTCCGTCCGAGGCGGCCTCGTAGGCAGCGGCAAAAGCCTCGCCACGGCGAGCGTCTATGACCGCCATCACACCCGCACCCGCGTACTCGCCGGGGGATCCGGCGGGCGCCTCCCCGGCGCCGGCGTTCGCGCGCAGCCGCTCGTTGAAGACCGCCTCGGCAAGCGCATGCGGCGTTGAGACGCCGGCGAGATCACAGCCCAGCGATTGTGCGAGGCCGCGCGCGGTCGCGATGCCCACGCGCAGTCCAGTGAAGGTGCCCGGTCCGACCCCGACCGCGATCCGCTCGATCTCCGGCCAGCCCACGCCCGCCTCGGCGAGCAGCTCGCGGGCCATCGCAAGCAGACGGGTGGCGTGCCCGGGATGCGCGCCGGCCGGCGGATCATCTCGGCGCTCCAGCCGCTCCTCTGCGGACAGCGAGAGCGCGACGGCCGTCGCCGGCGTGGCGGTGTCGAAGCCGAGCACGATCATCGCGCCACGCCCTCCTCGGCGGGAGCGGCTTCGCCCAGCTCGATGCGCCTGCGATCGCCGCCGCGGTGGCTCAGCGTCACGAGCACGCGCGCGCCGCTCAGCTCGGGCGCGTCGTGCTGTGGCCACTCGACGAACGCGATGCGCCCGCGGCCGAGATAGTCGGCGAGGAGGTCGGGGTCCTCGTGCTCGAGGCCCGCGAGGCGGTACAGGTCCAGGTGGGTGACCATCCCGTCGGGCGCCCTGTAGCGGTGGCCGATGCTGAAGGTGGGGCTGGTCACCGGGTCGCTGACGCCCAACGCACGCGCAGCCCCGCGCACGAATGTCGTCTTGCCCGAGCCGAGCTCGCCGCGCACGAGCACCACATCGCCGTCTCTCAGTTCACCCGCGAGCTCCGCGCCAAGCGATTCTGTCTCGGCGGGACCGGCGGTCTCGACGCTGCGCACAACCACGACGAAACTCTAGAGGCACTCGCACGCCGGTCGACCGCTCCCCGGGGAAGCTGAAAAAAGACCGGCCCGCGGGAGAATGGGTCGCGGGCCGGTCGTTACTCCTGGAGGGATGGAGACAGGACCTACATCGGCGGCCATAACGGCCCACTTTAGGCCCTGGACGAAGATTTTCGAGATATCTCAGAAAAACCCTCTGTTGCAGGGAAATTCTCGCGTCGCGGCGTTTAGAACAGACCGAGCTGGTCGATCCTCTCGCGCTCCTCGCCCGAATCCGCGCGCGGCGGCCGGCGGCTCCGGCTGCAGCTGTGGCTCGGGAGGTTCCTCGTGCGCGGGCTGCTCGGGGGCCCCGAGCGCAAGCACATCGGGCAGGCGCGAGAAGTCCTCGCGGAGCGTCTCGAGCATGCGCGGCGTGTACAGCGCCGCGGCCGGGTGGAAGATCGGGTACAGCCACACGGCCCGCCTGCCGAGCACGCGAATCTCGTGGCGTCCGTGCAGGCGGGTGATCCCGGTCGGGTCGCCGCGCAGGAGCTTCGTCGAGAAGTTGCCTAGCGTGCAGATCACCGTCGGCTGGATCAGCTCGATCTGGCCCATCAGGTACTCCTCGCAGTTCTCGATCTCAAGCGGTAGCGGATCGCGGTTTCCCGGCGGGCGGCAGCGCAGCACGTTCGTGATGAACACGTCGGCGCGCTGCAGGCCGATCTCCGCAAGCAGCTGGTCGAGCAGCTTGCCGGCGCGGCCGACGAACGGCAGGCCCTGCTCGTCCTCGCTCGCTCCGGGCGCCTCGCCCACGAACATCAGCTCGGCGTCCGCGTTGCCCGCGCCGAAAACAACCGACCTGCGGGTCGCGGCGAGCTCGGCGCAGCGGGTGCACGAGCGAGCGCGCATGTAGAGCTCCTTCAGCGCCTCCCGTCGCTCGGGGGCTGCAAGCTCGTTCGGCACCTGCGCCACGACCTCATCGTAAGCTCCTCGCGGTGCCGCTGCGCCGCGGTGGACCGGGCGCGGGCCGAGCCGCCTCCGGCTCCGCGTGACCCGCGTTGTGAGCGGTGCGCGATCATCTGCGAGATGGCCTCATCGACACAGCTCGCAGTGACCGCCGATCTTGCCGGCGTGGTGGTGGCAATTCCGTGCAGCGCCGAGGAGCGAGTCGACGCGGGCGCGCCGCTGGTCGTGCTCGAGTCGATGAAGATGGAGCACGAGGTGCTTGCGCTGAGCGACGGCGTCGTCAGGAGCGTGGCGGTCGCGGTCGGCGACGTGGTCGAGCAAGGGCAGCTGCTGGTCACCTTCGAGCCGAGCGCGCTCAAGGGCGGCGTCGCAGATGGCGAGCAGCGGGCGGACGCGCGCGCGGGCGAGGGCAGCGCCGAACGAGCCGACCTGGCCGCGGTGCACGAGCGGCACGCGGTCGGGCTCGACGAGGCGCGCCCGCAGGCCGTGGCACGCCGCCGCGAACGCGGCCAGCGCACCGCGCGCGAGAACCTCGCCGACCTGCTCGACCCCGGAAGCTTCGTCGAGTACGGGCCGCTGCTGTTCGCCGCGCAGGAGCGCAGGCGAAGCCGCGAGGAGCTGATCACGCGCACGCCCGCGGATGGCCTGGTGGGCGGCGTGGGGCGCGTCGAGGGGCGTGGATGCGTGGCCATGTCCTACGACTACACGGTCCTCGCCGGCACGCAGGGGATGCGCAATCACGCCAAGAAGGACCGTCTCTTCGAGCTCGCCGCGCGCCGCCGGCTGCCTGTCGTCCTGTTCGCCGAGGGCGGTGGCGGGCGTCCCGGCGACGTAGACATGCCGATCGTCGCGGGCCTCGACTGCCGCGCCTTTCAGCTGTTCGCCGAGCTGAGCGGGCTCGTGCCGCTGGTGGGCGTCGCATCGGGCTACTGCTTCGCCGGCAACGCCGCCCTGCTCGGCTGCTGCGATGTCGTGATCGCCACCGAGAACTCGAGCATCGGGATGGGTGGTCCGGCGATGATCGAGGGCGGTGGGCTCGGCGTGCACGATCCGGCCGACGTGGGCCCAATCGACGTCCAGGACGCAAACGGCGTGGTCGATCTGCGCGTGGCCGACGAGCGCGCCGCGGTTGCGGCGGCGAAGCGCTACCTGTCCTACTTCGCCGGCGCACGCGAGCCCGGCGCCGTGCCCGATCAGGAGCGCCTGCGCGAGCTGATCCCCGAGCAGCGCAAGCGCCCCTATGACGTGCGCGCGGTGGTCGCTGCGCTGTTCGATGAGGGCTCCGTGCTCGAGCTGCGCAGCGGCTTCGCGCCGGGAATGCTCACCGCGCTCGCGCGCGTCGACGGGCGCCCGCTCGGCGTGGTGGCGAACAACGCGAAGCACCTCGGCGGGGCGATCGACGCCGAGGGGGCCGACAAGGCTGCGCGCTTCATGCAGCTGTGCGACGCCTTCGAGCTGCCCATGCTGTTCCTGTGCGACACGCCCGGCTTCATGGTCGGCCCGGACGCCGAGCGAACCGCGACCGTGCGCCACTTCTCGCGCATGTTCCTGACCGGCGCCAACCTCAGCGTGCCCACCGGCACGATCGTGCTGCGCAAGGGCTACGGGCTGGGCGCACAGGCGATGGCCGGAGGTGGCTTCAAGGCGCCGCTCTTCACGGTCGCGTGGCCGACCGGCGAGTTCGGCGCGATGGGCCTCGAGGGAGCCGTGCGCCTGGGCATGCGCCGCGAGCTCGAGGCGATCGACGACGAGGCCGAGCGCGAGCGCTCCTTCGAGCAGATGGTCGCGATGGCCTACGAGCGCGGCCGCGGGCTCAACATGGCCGCCTACGGCGAGATCGACGATGTGATCGACCCGGCAGACTCGCGCCGCTGGATCGCGACGCTGCTCGATGAGGCGCCCGGCGAGTGGTGGCGGCGGCCAGGCAAGAAGCGCCCCAACGTCGACGCGTGGTGACCGGCGGCTCTGTGAGATGGCGCACGCATAGAGCGCATCCGAGCCGAACCGACGCCCCGGGGATGTATCATCAGCGCCAGGCCGTCATCGAGCTCGCTCGGGATGGACCTGAAGCAAGCGTCAGACATCTTCAGTCGCGCCGGTATCCCAAGGGAACTGGACCGAGATCAATGAGCCACCGAACTCGACACTCGCGCTGCGCATGAGGACCGTGCGCACCGTGGCAGAGCTTCGCTCCGCACTGTCCCAGCTACGCGGAGAGGGAAGCTCGATCGGCCTCGTGCCCACCATGGGCGCGTTGCACGAGGGGCACCTGTCGTTGATCCGCCGCGCCGGCGAGGAGTGCGACCACGTGGTCGTCTCGCTGTTCGTCAACCCCGCGCAGTTCAACGAGCGCTCGGACCTCGAGCGCTATCCGCGCCGCGAGCACGACGACGCGGCGCTGGCCGCCGCGGCGGGCGCCGAGGTGCTGTTCGCGCCGGGCGTCGAGGAGGTCTATCCGGCCGGCTTCGCCACCACCGTGGAGGTGCTCGGGCTGACCGACCGGCTCGAGGGCGAAGCGCGGGGAAGCGAGCATTTCCGCGGCGTGGCCACGGTCGTCACGAAGCTGCTGTGCATGGCGCTTCCCGACGTCGCCTACTTCGGCCAGAAGGACGCCCAGCAGGTGCTCGTGATCCGCAGGCTCGTCGCCGACCTCAACCTGCCCGTGCGCATCGTGGCGCTGCCGACCGTGCGCGAGCCGGACGGTCTGGCGCTGTCGAGCCGCAACGCGCTGCTCTCCGCGCCCGAGCGCGAGCGCGCGCTCGGCCTGGTGGCGGCGCTCAATGCTGCCGGCGAGCTGGCCGCTTCGGGCGAGCGCTCGGCGCAGGCGCTGCTCGAGGCCGCTGCCACCGCGCTTGCCGCGCACGAGCTCGTGCCCGAGTACCTCGCGCTCGTCGAGCCCGACACGCTCGAGCCGATCGGCACGCTCGCGGGCGAGGCGCTGCTCGCGATCGCCGCGCGCATCGGGCAGGTGCGCCTGATCGACAACGTCACGCTCCAGCCTGCCGCGGGAACACGAACGGCAAACCACCACCCCGGAGAGGCGATCGAGACATGCAACGCGTGATGCTCAAGTCGAAGATCCACCGTGCCACGGTCACCGACTGCGACCTGCATTACGTCGGCTCGATCACGATCGACCCGGACCTGCTGGAGGCTGCCGACGTCCTCGAGCACGAGCAGGTTCACGTCGTCGACGTCGACAACGGCGCGCGCTTTGAGACCTACACGATCGCCGGCGAGCGCGGATCCGGCGAGGTCTGCGTCAACGGCGCCGCCGCCCGCCTCGTGCACCGCGGCGACACGATCATCGTCATCTCATACGCCCACTACGACCGCACCGACATGGAGCACTACGAGCCGCGCGTGGTGCACGTGCAGGCGCAGACCAACCGCATCATCACCGTCGACGAGAAGGTGGCGACCCTGCTCAGCTAGCGCGGGGCGTCAACCGTCACTCAGAGAGGAAGCAATGTCCAGTCACCCTCCAGTCCAGACCCCCAGCGATCCCGGCCGGCTGCCGATGACGCTGCCGCTGCTCGCCGAGAAGAAGCGTCTCGGCGAACCGATCGTGATGGTCACCGCGTATGACTACCCGAGCGCCCGCGCCGCCGAGACCGCCGGCGTCGACCTAGTGCTGGTGGGCGACTCCGCCGCGACGACCGTGCTCGGTCACAGCGCGACCACGCCGGTCGAGCTCACCGACATGCTCGTGCTCGCACGCGCCGTACGGCGCGGCCTGCAGACGCCGCTGATGATCGGCGACCTCCCGTTCGGCTCCTACGAGGTGTCCGACGAGCAGGCGATCTCGACAGCGCTGCGCATGGTCAAGGAGGCGGGCTGCGAGGCGGTCAAGCTCGAGGGAGGCAGCGAGGCGCCCGTGCGCAGGGCGCGTGCGATCATCGGCGCCGGCATTCCGGTGATGGGCCACGTGGGGCTCACGCCTCAGACATCGACCGCTCTGGGCGGCTGGAAGGCACAGGGCCGAAGCGCCGGGGCGGCCGCGCGCATCGCCGCCGAGGCGCTTGCACTGCAGGACGCGGGCTGCTTCGCGATCGTCTTCGAGGCGATACCCAGCGCCGTCAGCGAGGAGCTGATGGAGCTGATCGACGTTCCCGTGATCGGCATCGGCGCGGGTCCCGCCACCGACGGGCAGGTGCTCGTCTTCCACGACCTGCTCGGCATCCGCGACGGCCTCGGGCCGCGCTTCGTCAAGCGCTACGCGAACATCCAGCGCGAAATGGACGCGGGCGTCGCGGCCTTCGCCGAGGACGTCCGCACGCGGCGCTACCCCGGCCCCGAGCACACCTACTCGATCGATCCGGCGGAGCTGGCCGAGCTGCACGCGCTGCTCAGCTGAACGTCACTGGCCGAAAGGCCGGGTTTGGCGCGAGGCCGAGTCGGGTACGCCAGCGCCGAACCTTGCTGCCAGCCCGCGGCGATGCCCGCGGCGACACGCGGCGGCGCACCTCAGCCAACAGGAGGAATTGCATGAAGCTGCTCTGCAAGACGGCCCTCGTGCTGTGCATCATGGCCGTGAGCGCGGCCACGAGCGCAGCAGGCGCCTCGGCGTGGGCCCCGGAATCGAGCGCAGCGATCCACCCAGGGATCATGACGTTCACCGGTGCCTCTTCGTTCCTTGGAGGGGCGGGCCAGTGCACCGCCAACTTCATCTTCACCGACGCCTCTCAGAACGTGTACCTGGGCCAGGCGGCGCACTGCTCCTCGACTGGCGAAGACACCGAAACGAACGGCTGCAGCACGCATTCGCTGCCGCTCGGCGACCCCCATCTACACCGGCAACCTCGTCAACGGCGTCGTCCAGGAAGGCACCGAAGATCGGGACGCTCGCCTACAACTCGTGGCTCGTCGATGCAGAAAGAAAAACAGGCGAACGCCGACACCTGTGCGTACAACGACCTGGCGCTGATCAAGCTCAGCGGCGGCCAATCGGAAGCGAACCCCACGGTCCCGTTCTGGGGCGGCCCCGACGGGCTCGCCGCGGGCCCCGCCGCGGCCGGCGAAACCGTGTTCACGTACGGCAACTCCGTGCTGCGCGGCGGCATCACCGCGCTCAGCCCCAAGCTCGGAGCGAGCCTTGGCGAACAGGAACCGGTCGAAGGCTGGAGCGAGCAGGTCTACACCGTCTCGCCTGGCATCCCCGGCGACTCCGGCAGCGCCTACATGAACTCCTCAGGCGACGCGCTCGGCGTGCTCTCCACCGTGGAGTTCGCGCCGGTTCCCGCAAGCAACGGCGTCGGCACGCTCGCGAAGGAGCTCGCTTACGCCAACAGCGTCACCGGCCTGGGACTCCAGGTCGCGAAGGGAACGACGCCGTTCAGCTCGCTGCCGGTTCCGCCCGCGGGGTGATCGGCTCTCCGTAGCGCTCCAGAAACGCGAACTCGTCGACTGGCCGGCGCGCAAGGCGCTCCGGCCAGTCGCCGTCGCGGTAGCCCACCGCGATGTAGGCGGCGAGCGCGATCTCCTCGGGGATCTCGAGCAGGCGCCTGACCTCGGCCTCGGCGGGCACGAGCAGAGTGGTCAGGGCAGCGCCGAGGCCTTCTGCGCGCAGCCCGAGCAGAAGGTTCTGCACGAACGGGTAGATCGACGCGCCGCCGACGATGCTCTGGCGCGGCAGCGCGGCGTCGGTGACCGCGAGATCCTCGAGCCGCACCCCCACGACGAGGTGCAGGGGAACCTCGGCGATCGCGCTCGCGAACTCGTCGGCGCGGCGCACCATGCGCAGCCGAGCGGGGTCCACCCCCTCCGGTTCGGCGAGCATGCGCGCACCCCCGGTCTGCTCCATGTACGCGCGCCACGCGGGCAGATACAGATCACGCAGGGCGGCCCGGCGCTCGGCGTCTTCGACCGCGACGACCCGCCAGCCCTGGCGGTTGCCTCCGCTCGGCGCGAAGCGGGCGCTGTCGAGCACGCGCACTAGCGTCTCGCGCGGTACCGGGTCGCTCTTGAAGCGGCGTGTCGTGGGAGCGCTGCGCATCGCCTGGAAGAGATCCACGCAGCGCAGATTAGCCTGCACGCGCCGGCCGCGGCCGTGGGCGTTGGCTACGCTCGCGCGAGATGACCGAGCCACCCTCGCCGCAGCGGCGCCGGTGCCGTCGCGCCCCGTTGTGCATCGCCGCCGCGGCGCTCGCGTTCGCGCCCGGCGCTCGCGCCGCCCAGGCAGCCTCCGTTGCGCCCTCGCCTGTCGGCGATGCCGTCCTCGCCGGCGCCTTCCAGATGACCGGTCGCATCACCGCCGCGCGGCGCGTGCCCACGGAGCACGTCGGCGACGTGCTCAGCAGGCGATGGACGTTCGCATCGCAAGGGTGCACGGGGAGCGTGTGCACGATCGTGCAGCTTCAGCGTGAACGCGAAGGCGGCGTCATCGAAGCCGTCACCCTGCGCAGGATCGCCGCCGGCCGCTACGCCGGACGGGGAGCGTTCCGCGTCCCTCTGCTCTGCCGCAAGCGACTCTACCCGCGAGGCAGCTACGTCCCGTTTCGCATCTCCGTCGAGATCACCGGCGTGCAGGCGATTGCCGGGGCGCCGTATGCGACCGCCATCTCAGCGCGCTATCGCAATCGGCTGCGCAGCGATGCCACGCCCTGCCCGCTCGGGCCCGTCCATGACGCCGCGTCCTTCTCGGGCACGCTGGTGTCCGCGCTGCCCGCTGTCGCCGCGGCGGCTCGGACCCGCTGACCGCGTGCAAGCCATCGCGTCGCGGGGCCCCGGCAGCTAGCTCACGCGAGCGGGCGGGCCGGCGGGTCGATCTCGAGCGTCTCGAGCGCGCCGTTGAGCTCATGCAGGCGCGGGCGAAGGCCCGCGGCGCTCATCGGCCAGAGCACCGCGTACAGGGCGAGCGCGCGACCGCTATAGGAGAAGAAGCGCTGGCAGCCGAGATGGCCCTGGCGCGTCACCTGCAGCTGCTGCGGGTGAAAGTCGCCCGCGCGCAGAGTGCTCGGGATAGCGCCGGCGGAGAAGAGACCCGACCCGGGTCGCAGCGAGCCGGCCACGCGGTACTCCACTAGCGCCGCGAAGGCATCATCCGGACGCATCCGCCCTGTCGCCGCTGCGCCGAAGTCTCCGTCCTGCCGCTCCAGGGCGAAAGTGGCGAGGTGCAGCACGGGCTGCGCCTGCTCGCGGCGGAAGATGCGAGCCTCCCAGCCTTCAGGGGCGACGATCGAGCGTCCGTGACCGGAGATCCTCGAGCTCACCTCGCGCCCGGCCCTAGCCGATGAGCGCCGCGGCCACGACCGCCATCAGCGCCAGCTCGGTAGCCGGCACCGCGCGCCGGGCGCTGCGATCGAGCCGCTCGAGCCGGCGGTGCAGCACGAGCAGGTCGCCCGGGCTGCGAACACGACGGGCGGCCAGCAGCGACACGCCCCTCACGCCGCCGAAGACACCGCCGACCGCAAGGCCCGCGAGCGGAGTGGCGCACAGGAGCGCGGCCGCCGCGGCCGCGTACACGGCCGCGGACGTCACGATCGTCGCCAGCCCCATGCCGAGTTGCAGGCCGAAGCCGAGCCCATACACCCAGCCGCGGTAGCGCGCCAGCCAGTCCTCGTTGACCTGTCTGCGCATAGTGGGCAGACGCCGGGACAGCAAGCTCGAATCGAACAGGAGCGCCAGCGCGATCACGACCCCGAGAGCTGCCGCGCGAGTGCCGGCGCCGATCGCTGTGAGCGAGCCGAGCGCGCCGGCCGCCGCTCCGGCCGTCGCCCCCGCCGCGGTCGCGCCGAGGATGAACGCCGATGCGGTGAGGCGCCATGAGAAGCCGCGGCTCCGCTCGCCGAGCGGAGTGATGCTCGCGAGCATCGACTGTCCTCAGGGCGACCACGTCGAGCGCACCGCCCCCACGATCGCAAGCGCACAGCCGACGATCGCACACTGCGCCACGCTCATCCGCCGTCGGCTCCGTTGCGCGGATCGCCCGGCGCGTGCAGGCTCGGGTGCCCCGGCCCGATCCCCGCCGCTGCAAGCGCCTGCTCGGCGCGCGCCGCGCGCGCGGCCGTGCCGAGGCCCGCGCCCGACCGCTCGAGCGCGCCATCGGTCTCAGCCGCAATCGAGGCGTCAGCGATCGCCTGGCTGACCATCGAGGCGATCTGCTCCCAGCTGCCTGCCGTGCCGCGCCCGGCGATCAGCCCCGATGCGCCGTCGACGAGCACGAAATGAGGAGACGCGGGGACCGCGTAGTCGACCCACGCGGCCGAGGACATCAGCACCTCGCACTCGGCCGGAGCGAGCTCGCGCAGCCTGGCCACGCTCTCATCCTGCGGACCCTTCGCGACGAGCACGAGCCGTGCGCCGGCGGGTAGCCGCACGCCGGCGCGGATGCCCTGCCATAGCGGCCCGCACGCGGCGCAGCCGCTGCTCAGGAACGCCACCAGCGTGGTCGGCGAGCCTGCGCGGAGCGTGATCTTGGCCGTGTCGCCGGCGAGCGTCTGGCCGGCGATGTCTGCCGCCGGATGATCTCCGCCGCCGGGCGCCGGCGGGCTCGGCGCCACGCCCAGCCGCGCCTCGGCCGCCGCGAGGCGCCTGAGGATCTCAGCGTGGCCTCGCAGGAGCGCGACCACGAACAGCGCGAGCAGCGCGAGCAACGCGCTCTCGAGCCAGATCAGCGCGGTGGTCACCGGCTAGACCCCTCCTGCTCCCTGCAGCTGGACCGCAAGCGGTTCCAGGCAGCGGGCGTCGTGGCCGCAGACCGCGTCATCGACCGCGAGCGAGTCGCTGCAGTTCAGCGAAGCGATCGCGCTCGGGCGAGTACAGGTCACCATCCGGCAGACGACCGGCGTGACGCCGGCGATGTGCGTGTTGCACTGCCCGTAGCGAAACACGTTGCAGTTCACCCGCCGGTGTTCACAGTCATCTTTTGCGCATCTGCAGCCGCCCGGGAACGGCTTGCCCGGAATCGCGTTGCAGTCGACGTAATAGCGCACACCGCTGCCGCGGCAGAGGCGGTGGCCCGCATAGTCGGTGCACATCCACCATCCGCCCGCAAAGGTGCCTGCGGGGCACTGGTTGAGCCCCTGGTTGATCTCACAGCAGAACGCCGTATAGCCGTCGGTGCACTCGCCCGAGGAGCAGCTCCCCGGGACCACCACCGCGAGCGCCGAGCCCGGATACAGCAGGTAGCGCAGCGGCGCAACGCACAACGCGGACCCGGCCAGCGCGAGCCGCTGCAGCATCGAGCGGCGGGAGAAGCGGCGCTCGAGAAACATCGAGGAGCTCTCGATCAGCCGACCGGACGCGCGTGGCACGAGCGCGCGGCGAGGCGCGGCGGCGAGCAGGGCGAATGCGCGCCGCGGCCAGGTGGCGAGCAGGGCAAGCGCGCAGCCGAGCGCGAGAAGCGCGATCACAGCGCCCGGGCGCTGCGACATCACGGTGACGGGCGCCGGCCCCCCGGAGACCGCGGCGCCGGCCGCCGCGGCCGCGGCGAGCAGATTCAACGTGAGCCGCCTGCGCGGCGTGCGCACCGGGTCGCGAGTCTCCCCGAAGCAGCCGCAGCTCTCGCTCCAGCCGGCGCGGGCGAGCGCGCCGGCTGTGATCGCGAAGCACGTGAACATGCGCCGCCAACGAGCGCCGCGCCGACGCGCGCCTCGAGCAGCAGCGAAGCCGCGCCCGCGAGCAGCTCCAGCGCTCCCAGCGCCCGCACGAGCCACACGACCCGGCCGCCTGGATCCTCGCCGGCGAGCACGTCGCGTCCGCGGCGTCCCGCGCGTAGGAGCCGCAGCGAGCTCAGGGCGCGCGCGAGCTGGCGCGGGCTGCGCAGCTTGCCGGCGCCCGCGGCCAGGAGCACCAGCGAGAGTCCCGCGCAGCAGCGCCGCAAGCGCGACGTGCGCGTCGCTCATCGCCCAGGGCTCCCGCTGAGCCTGCGGGCGCCGGCGCTCCTCGCGGCTGCTCGCGCATGCATGCCCGCGCATCGTAGCCGCGGCCAGCGTGGCCCGAGTGGGATCACTCGACGCCGGTGATCGGCCTGATGACGCGCGCCGGCGCCCCCGCGGCGATCGAGAACGGCGGCACATCGTGCGTGACCACGCTGTTGGCGCCGATCACGCAGCGCTCGCCCACCGTCACGCCGCTCGTCACGACCACGTTCGCTCCGAGCCAGCAGTTGGCGCCGATGCGCGTCGGCCCCGAGCTCTCAAAGCCCTGCCAGGGCACCGGTTGCTCGAGATCGGAGTAACGGTGGTTGGCGTCCGAGACGAAGCACCCGTTGGCGAGCATGCAGTGCTCGCCGATCTCGACCAGCTCGTGCGCCGCGAGCATCACGCCGAGGTTCAGGAAGCTGCCAGCGCCGATGCGGATGCGCGCCGACCCGGGCGCGGTGATCCACACGTTCGGCTCGAGCAGCACGCCCGCGCCGATCTCGAGGCGCCCCTCGCGCAGCGCCTCGAGCACGTTTCCCTGCACCGGCCAGCGCACGAAGGCCTCGCGGCGCATGAACTCCCAATGGATCAGCGCGCGGTTCCACGGCAGCGAGTTGCGCTCATACCAGCGCCACTTCTGCGCCCACACGCGCGCCCGCTGGCCGGCGCCGCTCAAGGTTCTGCGCCGCTACGCCGCCAGCCGCGCACGCGAGCGGCGTTTGCCGGAGGCGCCCTTGGCCCGAGCGCCACGCCCGGCCACCGGGGTGAGGATCTCGGCCAGGAACTGACCCGTGTGCGAGCCCGGCTCCACCGCGACCTCCTCCGGAGTCCCCGTCGCGATCGCAAGGCCCCCCTCCTCGCCGCCCTCGGGGCCCATGTCGATGAGCCTGTCCGCACACTTGATCACGTCGAGGTTGTGCTCGATCACGACCGCGCTGTTGCCCGCGTCGATGAGCCGCTGCAGCACCTCGAGCAGGCGCTGCACGTCGGCGAAGTGAAGTCCCGTCGTGGGCTCGTCGAGGATGTACAGCGTGCGGCCCGTCGCGACCTTCGAAAGCTCGGTGGCGAGCTTCACGCGTTGCGCCTCCCCGCCCGAGAGCGTGGTCGCGGGCTGGCCGAGCCGCACATAGCCCAGCCCGACCGCATCGAGCGTCTCGAGCCGGCGGCGCACCTTGGGAATGTGCTCGAAGAAGCCGAGCGCCTCCTCCACCGGCATGTCGAGCACATCCGCGATGCTCTTTCCCTTGAAGCGCACCTCGAGCGTCTCGCGGTTGTAGCGCTTGCCGTGGCACTGCTCGCACGGCACGTACACGTCGGGCAGGAAGTGCATCTCGATCTTGATCTGCCCGTCGCCGCGGCACACCTCGCAGCGCCCGCCCTTGACGTTGAAGCTGAAGCGCCCCGGCTTGTATCCGCGCGCGCGGGCCTCCTGGGTCTTCGAGAAGAGGTCGCGGATGACGTCGAAAAGACCCGTGTAGGTCGCGGGGTTCGACCTCGGAGTCCGCCCGATCGGCGACTGGTCGACCGCGATGATCTTGTCGAGCTGATCGAGCCCGTGGATCGCCCGGTGCGAGCCCGCGCGCTTACGCGCGCGGTGCAGGCGATTGGCCACTGCCTTGAACAGGATGTCGTTGACGAGCGTCGACTTGCCCGATCCCGAGACCCCCGTCACGCACGTCAGAACCCCGAGCGGGATGTGCACGTCGATGTCGCGCAGGTTGTGCTCACGCGCGCCCAGGATCTCGATGTAGCCGCTCGGAGCGCGGCGCCGCTCGGGCACCGCGATCGTGCGCTTGCGCGCCAGGAACTGGCCGGTGAGCGACTCGGCCACGGATTCGACCTCGCTCGCCGTGCCCTCAGCCACGATCCGACCGCCGTGCTCGCCCGCGCCTGGCCCGAGGTCCACGAGGTGATCGGCGGAGCGCATCGTCTGCTCGTCATGCTCGACCACGATCACCGTGTTGCCGAGATCACGCAGCCGCTCGAGCGTCGAGATGAGCTTCGAGTTATCGCGCTGATGCAGCCCGATCGAGGGCTCATCGAGGATGTACAGCACACCCACCAGCGAGGAGCCGATCTGGGTCGCCAGGCGAATGCGCTGAGCCTCGCCGCCCGACAGCGTCGCCGCTGCCCTGTCCATCGACAGGTAGCCGATGCCCACGTTCTCGAGGAAGCGAAGCCGCTCTGATATCTCGCGCAGGATCAGCCGCGCGACGTGGCGGTCGGTCTCCGACAGCTCGACCTTCTCGAGCCACCCGAGCGCGCGGTGCGCCGACAGCGCGCAGAAGTCCTCGATGCGCGTCCCGCCCACCAGCACGGCGCGCGACTCTGCCCGCAGCCGCGCACCGCCGCACACCGGGCACGGCCGCAGCGACATGAACTCCTCGATCTTCTCGCGGGTCCACTCGGAGTCGGTCTCGCGGTAGCGCCGTTCGAGGTTCGCGACGATGCCCTCGAAGCGCGTCGCGTAGGAGCGGCGGCGTCCGAAGCGGTTGCGGTAGCTGACCTGCAGCGGCTCGCCGTTGGTGCCGTGCAGGAACAGGTCGCGATGCTCCTCGGGCAGCTCCTCCCACGGAGCCGCAAGATCGACCCCGTAGCGTTCCGCGATCGCCTCGCTCACCTGCTCGTAGTAGTTCGAGCTGCTGTTCGCCCACGGCGCGAGCGCGCCTTCGCCGATCGACAGCGTCGCGTTGGGCACGATCAGCTCAGGGTCGATCTCCATCTGCGATCCCAGGCCGGTGCAGCGGTCGCAGGCGCCGTGCGGCGAGTTGAACGAGAAGATGCGCGGCTCGAGCTCGACCAGCGAGGGACCGTGCTCGGGGCAGGCAAAGCGCTCGGAGAACGTGAAGATCGCCCCCGGCTCGGGAGCCATTCCGGGAACGATCTGGGCCTGCGCGGCGCGCGTCCCCTTCGTGCCCTTGGCGCCGAGGCGCTCCGGCTCTTCCGCGGCCGCTGCATCCTCACCGCCGACCCCTCCAGCGGAGGCCGAACGGCCGGAGCCCATTATCTCGATCTCCACGAGCCCGTCCGCGAGGCCCACCGCCGTCTCGATCGAGTCGGCCAGTCGCTTGCGAACGTCATGGCGCATCGACAGGCGATCGATCACGACCGCGATGTCGTGCTTGTAGCGCTTGTCGAGCACGATCGACTCCTCGAGCATGCGCACCCGCTCGTCGATCTTCACACGCGCGAAGCCGTCGGCCCGCAGCTCGTCCAGCAGCTTGCCGTACTCGCCCTTGCGACCCCGCACCACCGGCGCGAGCACCATGAAGCGCGTGCCCTCCGCGAGCTCCATCACCTGGTCGATGATCTGCTCGGCCGACTGGCCCACGATCGGACGCCCGCAGATCGGGCAGTGCGGCTTGCCCACCCGCGCCCACAGCAGCCGCAGGTAGTCGTAGATCTCGGTGACCGTGCCAACCGTCGAGCGCGGGTTGCGCGAGGTCGTCTTCTGGTCGATCGAGATCGCCGGCGAGAGGCCCTCGATCGAGTCCACATCCGGCTTGTCCATCTGGCCCAGGAACTGGCGCGCATAGGCCGACAGCGACTCGACGTAGCGGCGCTGTCCCTCGGCGTAGATCGTGTCGAACGCGAGGCTCGACTTGCCCGACCCCGACAGCCCGGTTATGACGACCAGCGCGTCCCGTGGGAGCGCGAGCGAGATGTCCTTGAGGTTGTGCTCGCGCGCCCCCGAGACCACTAGTTGGCTTGTTTGCGCACTGGCCGGCATCGGCAGCCCATTCTATGACTACGAACAGACGTTCGTGCGTAGAGCTGACGCGCTTGGACCGTCAGGAGCCGCTTGGTCGACGGGACCGTTCGGCAAGAGCGCGCGGAGCATCGACCGAGCATAGGCCGCAGCGCACCGAGGTCGAGTTCCTTGTCTGCCCCGGGCGGAGGAGGAGCCAGACGCACGCCAGACTGAGAGTAGGACCAGCATGGTAGGAATTCTTGCTAGCTTTGTAGGAATGAAGGCGACGGTCTCGGAGAAGGGTCAGGTGACGGTGCCCAAGCGCCTTCGAGAACGCTTGGACATCAGACCGGGCGACCGGCTCGACTTCTTCGAGGAGGACGGGCGGTTGGTGGCGCTCAAGCTGACGCGAGAGGATCCAGTAGCCAGCGTCTACGGCAGCGTGCGCCTCGAGCGAAGCACGGACGAGATCATCCGCGAACTTCGTGGCGACGTCGACGGCGCTTGATCACCGCCGTCGACACCAGCATCCTGCTCGACGTCATCGGCGCCGACTCGACGTTCGGCCGCGCGTCGGCCGAAGCTCTCCGCCGCTGTCTGGCCGAGGGGCAAGTGGTGGCGTGCGAGGTGGTGTGGGCTGAGTGTGCAGCAGGCCTGTCCGACCGTGAAACAACTGTCGACAGGCTTACCAGCCTGCGGGTGGGCTACTCGGCTGCGGAGGAGCCCAGTGCCCTCGCCGCCGGCGCGATGTGGCGCGCCTACCGGCGTCGCCGGAGCGGGCGGGAGCGTGTGATCGCAGACTTCCTCATCGGCGCCCACGCGCTGCTCCAGGCGGACCGGCTGCTGACACGCGATCGGGGGTTCTTTCGAGGCTACTTCGAGGACCTCACGGTCGTAGATCCCGGCTCCTGAGAGCCCGCGGCGGTGGTGCTCGCGGTGAGCGAGCGCTCCTCGCTCCTCACCCTTCGATCGCCGCGTACACCTCGTCCACGAGCCGTGCCCGGTCGGCCAGCTCGAAGTTCTCGGCCAGGTAGCGCTCGGTCTCCTCGCGGGGCTCGCCGTTGAGCGCCATGTTGAGCGCGATCAGACGGGCGCCGTCGAGGTCGCCGGCCGCCTGGCCGGGCGAGCCCGGGCCGCCCTCGGGCGCCAGCGCGTGCGGGGACGGGGCGTCGGGGTCGAGCTGCGGAGCGCTCGCCACCGTCGGGTCCGGCGACGGAGCAAGCACGGGATGCGACGGCGCGGGCACGGCGGCGCGGGCACGGGCGGCGCGGGCGCGGGGCTCGGGCGCGGGCACCGGGCGCGGGCGCGGTGGCCTCGGCGCGCGCGGGTTCCGATCCGCGCCCGGCCGAGGCGTCATACAGCTCGGCCATGCCCGCCTGCAGAGCCGCCAGGTCCCCCTCGAGCGTGCCCGCGCCGGCGCGCAGACCCTCGATCAGCTTCGCCACCTCGGCGTCCATCGAGCCGACCCGCTCGCGCAGCTGGGCGGCGGCCTGCGAGACGGCCGCAGCGTGCGCCCGCGCCTTCTCCACCGCCTCCCCACGGGTTTGCTGTGCGTCGCGTGCGGCCTCCTCGCGCGCGACGCGGGCTCCCTCGGAGGCGTCGCGCTCGATTTCCGCCGCCGCGGTCTCGGCCGCCTGGATGATGCTCTGCACCTGGCTGCTCGCGGTCACCGCGAGCGAGGTCTCGGCTCCGGCGCCGCGCGAGCTGCGTTGCAGCTCCTCGAACTCGCTCGCCAGCGCCTGCAGGTGGGCGTCGACCGCCGCCGTGTCATAGCCGCGCCTGGCGATCGGGAAGTCCCGCCGCTCGATCGCCTGTCGGTCCAGATCCACGGCGCGCATCCTAGGTGATGTCGGCGGGCGGAGATTCAGCTGTCGAGGCCTGCGCGACCGGCGCCCCGCTGCGCTGCATCTCCTGCAGGTCGCGGCGCAGCTCGCGCAGCTCGTCGCGCAGCTGCGCTGCGTACTCGAAGCGCAGGTCCTCGGCCGCGGCCATCATCTCCTCCTCGATCTCGACCACGAGTCGCTCGAGCTCGTGCTGGGGCATCTCCGCGCCCGCGCCGCTGCGTGCGCTCCGCCGTTTGCGCCCGCGCGGCACCTTCGACTCGGCCTGCAGGAACTCCGCGATGTCCGAGATCCCCTTCACGATCGTCGCCGCCGTGATGCCGTGGCGCTCGTTGTACGCGAGCTGGATCTCGCGCCGGCGGTTCGTCTCGGAGATCGCCGAGCGCATCGCCCGCGTCTCCTTGTCGGCGTACATCAGAACCGTTCCGTCGACGTTGCGCGCGGCGCGGCCGATCGTCTGGATCAGCGAGGTCTCGCCGCGCAGGAAGCCCTCCTTGTCGGCGTCGAGGATCGCGACCAGCGAGACCTCGGGCAGGTCGAGCCCCTCGCGCAGCAGGTTCACGCCGACGAGCACGTCGTACTCGCCGAGGCGCAGGTCGCGGATGATCTGAATGCGTTCGAGGGTGTCTATCTCCGAGTGCAGGTAGCGCGTCTTGAAGCCCATCTCGAGCAGGTACTGCGAGAGGTCCTCGCTCATCTTCTTGGTCAGCGTCGTCACGAGCACGCGCTCGTCGCGCTGCACACGCGCGCGCACCTCGTTCATCAGGTCGTCGATCTGGTTGCGCGTCTCGCGCACCTCCACAACCGGATCCACGATCCCGGTCGGGCGCACGATCTGCTCGACCACCCGCGTCGAACGCGTGCGCTCGTACTCGCCCGGCGTCGCCGACACGAACATCAGCTGCGGGGTGATCGAGAGGAACTCCTCGAACGTCTGCGGGCGGTTGTCGAGCGCGCTCGGCAGCCTGAAGCCGTATTCCACGAGAGTCTGCTTGCGAGAGCGGTCGCCCTCGTGCATACCGCCGATCTGCGGCACCGTCTGGTGGGACTCGTCGATGAAGCAGATGAAGTCCTTGGGGAAGTAGTCGATCAGGCAGTACGGGCGCGAGCCCGGCGCGCGCCCGTCGAGGATGCGCGAGTAGTTCTCGATCCCCGAGCAGAAGCCCATCTCGCGCAGCATCTCCATGTCGTACTGCGTGCGCTGGCGCAGGCGGTGGGACTCGAGCTGCTTGCCTTCGGCCTCGAGCTGCCCGCAGCGCTCGTTCAGCTCGCGGCCGATCTCCTCGACCGCCGACTCGATCGTGCCCTCCTTCACGTTGTAGTGCGTCGCCGGCCAGATCGCGACGTGCTCGAGGTCGTCGGCGATCAGCTCGCCGGTGAGCGGGTCGAAGTGCTGCAGGCGCTCGACTTCGTCGCCGAACAGCGTCGCCCGGAAGGCCGTCTCGGCGTACGCGGGGAAGACCTCGAGCACCTCGCCGCGCACCCGGAAGGTGCCGCGCGCGAGCGCAGTGTCGTTGCGCGTGTATTGAATCGACACGAGTTTGCGCAGCAGCTTGTCGCGGTCGATCTCCTCGCCCCGCGTGAGGATCTGCATGTTCATCTCGTAGGTCTCCGGCGAGCCCAGGCCGTAGATGCACGACACCGACGCGACCACGATCACGTCACGGCGCGCAAACACCGCCGCCGTCGCGGCGTGGCGGAGGCGATCGACCTCCTGGTTGATGGCCGAGTCCTTCTCGATGTACAGGTCGCGGCTGGGGACGTATGCCTCGGGCTGGTAGTAGTCGTAGTAGGACACGAAGTACTCGACCGCGTTCTCCGGGAAGAACGTCCTGAACTCGTTGCACAGCTGCGCCGCCAGCGTCTTGTTGTGGGCGATCACCAGCGTGGGCCGCTGCACCGCCTCGATCACACCCGCCATCGTCATCGTCTTGCCCGTGCCGGTCGCTCCGAGCAGCGTCTGGAAGCGCTCGCCGCCGGCCACGCCCTGGGCCAGCGACTCGATCGCCTTGGGCTGGTCGGCGGTCGGCGTGAACACGGAGTCGAGCTTGAATGCGGGCATCGCTCTCTACGGTATCGAGCGCCCGGGCGGGCGCCGTGCCTAGCTCAGGCCGAGCTGGCTCGGGTAGGTGTTTGCGTAGGCGCTGCGCGCCGCCAGCACGCGCTTGACGTATTCGCGGGTCTCGGGAAACGGGATCTCCGCGACCGTCAGCCCCGACCCCGCCGCCTGCGCCTTGGCCACCCAGCCGTCCACGTTGCCGAGCCCGCCGTTGTAAGCGGCCAGCGCGAGCGTGACGCTGCCGTGGTAGTGGTCGAGCAGATAGCGCAGGTAGTAGGAGCCGTAGGCGATGTTGACCCGCGGCGTCGCGAGGTCGCTCGCGGTGAAGCGACTGCCGCCCGAGAGCTGCGCGAGGTAGTAGGCGGTCGCGGGCAGGATCTGCATGAGGCCCTGTGCGCCAGCCGCTGACGGGCGCGGGTCGAATTTCGACTCGGCGTAGATCACGCCCGCGATCAGCGCCGGATCGAGGTGCTTGGCCACGGCCTGTTCGCGGATGATGCTCGCGTTGTTGAGCGGCAGCGCCAGCTCGCGCGTGGCTTTGTGCAGCCCCGTGACGAGCACCACTGCGAGCGCGAGCACCGCGATCACAGCCGCAGCTCGCGCCGCGCTCATGCTGCGTGGCGCCGAGGCGCCGCGTGCAAGCGTCGCGCGACTCATCGTCCAAGCTTTGCAAGAACGTCTGACAGCTCCCGCTCGAGCTCGTCCTCGCTGCCGTCGTTGTGCACGACGAAGCTCGCGCGGCGCGCCTTCTCCTCCTGGGAGAGCTGGCGCTCGCCGCGCTCGCGAACGAGCTCGTGCCCGCGGCCCGCCGCTCGCTCGCGGCGGATCTGCTCGCTCGCGATCACCGCGATCGTCGCGTCGTAGAGGCGATCGAGGCCGGCCTCGAACAGGAGCGGGACCTCCACGACCGCAGCGCGCGGCGCCGGCGTGCGCGCCCGCGCAGCCTCGAGCCACTCCGCCACGCGCGCGCCCACCAGCGGCCACACCCTGCTCTCCAGCCACGCGCGATCCTCCGCGCGCGCGAACGCGTTCCTAGCGACCGCCGCACGGTCCACCACGCCATCCGGCGCCACCTCCGCGCCCCAACGCTCGATCACCGCGTCGCGCAGCTCTCCGCCCTGGTAGAGCTCGTGCACCACCGCGTCGCTCGACAGCACCGTCGCGCCCAGGCGCTCGAGCGCCTTCAGCGCCGTGGACTTGCCCGCGCCCATGCCCCCCGTCAGACCGACGAACGGCACGCTGCCTGCGCGTGCCTGCGCGTCGCCGACGGAGCCCTGCTCAGCCCTGCTCGGCAGGCTCAGCTGCGGGCTCCGAGCCACCGGCCTCGTCCTGCGCCGGGGGCTCCTCGCCACCCGCCTGCGGCTCGGCGGCAGCGCTGTCGCCCGGGTCGTGCTCGCTCGTCGACTCAGCCTCCGCGGCGCCGGCATCCTGCTCGTCCTGCGCAAGCTCCTCCGGCGCAGCCTCGGCCGGTGCGACCTCGGCCGGTGCGACCTCGGCCGGTGCGACCTCGGCCTGTGCGACCTCGGCCTCCGGGGCCGGCGCCTCTGGCTCGGCCGCGGCCTCTGGCTCGACGCCGGCCGGTGCGGCCGCCTCGGGCTCAGGCGCGGCCTCCGCCTGCGCGGACTCGACGGCGCTCGGCTCGGCGCCCGCCTCGGGCTCCGCGCCCTCGGCCTCGGCGTCCTCTGCTGGCGGCAGTCCATCGGACGGCCGCGACACCGGCAGGATCTGGTCCTCGACTCGCTTGGCCGACAGCGACAGGCGCCTGCGCTCGGAGTCGATCTCGAGGATCTTCACGCGGATTTCGTCTCCGGGATGCACGATCTCTCGAGGGTTCTCAACGTGGTGGGAGGCCAGCTCGGAGATGTGCACGAGACCCTCGACCCCATCCATGATCTCGACGAACGCGCCGAACGTGACCGCCTTGGTGACCTTCCCCTCGAGCTCGTCGCCGACGTTGTAGGTGTCCACGATCCGCTGCCACGGATCCTCCTGCGTCTGCTTGAGCCCGAGCGAGATGCGCTGGCGGTCGCGGTCGATATCGAGCACCTTGACCTTCACCGTGTCGCCGATCGAGAGGATCTCGCTGGGGTGGTTCACGTGCGACCAGGAGAGCTCTGAGATATGGATCAGGCCGTCGATGCCGTCGAGGTCGACGAACGCCCCGAAGTCGACGATGTTGGAGATCTGGCCTTCGACGACGAGCCCCGGCTGCAGGCGGTCGAGGATCTGCTGGCGGACCTCCTTGCGCTCCTCCTCGAGCACCGCGCGCCTGGAGAGCACGACGTTGTTGCGCGAGCGGTTCAGCTCGATCACCTTCGTCTCGATCTTCGTGCCCATGTATTCGTCCAGGTTCGGCACGCGGCGGATGTCGACCAGAGACGCCGGCAGGAAGCCGCGCACGCCCAGGTCGATGATCAGCCCGCCCTTCACGACCTCGATCACGGTGCCCTCGACCGGCTCGCCGGACTCGGCAGCCGTTTCGATGCGTCGCCACGCCTTCTCGAAGCGCGCGCGCTTCTTCGACATGATCAGACGGCCGTCCTGATCCTCCTTGGTGAGGACGATCGCGTCGACCTCCTCGCCGAGGTGCACCTCCTCGCTCGGATCGACCGTCTTGCGGATCGACAGCTCGCTCGCCGGGATGACGCCCTCGGACTTGTAGCCGATGTCGACGAGCACCTCGTCCTTGTCGATGCGCACGACGTGGCCCGTGACAACCTCCCCCTCCTCGATCGGACGGAAGGTCGCGTCGTAGTTGGGCACGATCTGCCCGTCGATCTCGAGCAGGAGCCCGTTCGACCCGTCAACCACGCGGGCCTGAGGATCCTCTATAGCCATGTGCACCGGGCGAAGCGTAGCGCAGCCTTATCATTGCCGGAAGATGCCGGTTCGAGCGACCAAGCGGGGAGAAGCGCGCACCCGCTTGCAGCGTGACTGCGACGTGCTCGTCTGCGGAGCAAGCTTCGCGGGTCTCGCGGTCGCGAGCGAACTCGCCGACGCCGGCGCGCAGGTGCTGGTCATCGACCGCTACGAGATCGGCGAGCGCCAGACTTCGGCGTGCGCGATGCCGACGCTGTGGATGCAGGCGCTCGACCTGACGGGCTCACTGCGCCAGACGTTCGGCGAGCTCGTCGTGCACACGCCGCGCCGCAGCTCGCGCTGGTCGCTGCCGTGGTCGTTCTCCACGTTCGACTACCGCGAGCTGTGCGCGCTGCTGTGGGGACGGGCGGAGCACGCCGGGATCGAGTTCGAGACCGCGACCGTGACCGGTCGCGAGGGCTTCACCGTGCAGACGGACCGCGGCGAGCTGAGCGCGCCGCTGATCGTAGACGCGCTCGGGTGGCGGCGCGTGCTCTCGCGCGGCGCGGCGATCCAGCCTCCGGACGCTCGCCTCTCGCGGGGCCTCGAGGTGCATCCGCACGGGCGCGGCGAGGAGATGGAGCTGTGGATCGACGCCGGCTACGTGCGCGCCGGGTACTCGTGGTGCTTCCCGGCCGGCGATGAGATGCGCGTGGGCGTCGGATCGTTCTGGCCGTCGCATCACGTCAAGGAGCCGACGGTGCGCCTCTCCGGCGATCTGGGCCTGCCCGCGGAGCGCTACCAGGGCAACTGGATCCCCCATCAGCTGCGCGCCGCCGTCGAGGACGGCGTGTTCTTCGCCGGCGACTCCGCCGGCCACTGCCTGCCGCTCACCGCCGAGGGCATTCGCACGGCGCTCTACTTCGGGCTGGCATGCGGCCGCGAGCTGCGCGCGGTCGTGTCCGGGCGCGCCACCCGCGAGCAGGCGCTCGCGCGCTACAGCGCGTTCTCCGACGCGCACGCCCGCAAATTCCGCTGGCTCCTGCGCGTGCAGCGAGCGGTGGGGCAGCTGACGTCGACGCGCGCGCTCAACGAGACGATCCGCATGTTCGAGAGCAGACGCCTCGCGGGCTGGGTATTCGATCGCTACCTGGCGATAGCGCCGCCCGCCTTCGCGTCCGCGAGCGCCAGCGCGAGACGTCGTATCCCCTCCTCGATACCCGACTCGGTCACGTTCGCGTAGCCGAGCACGAGCCCGTCGTCGGCGGGCCTCGGCTCGGCGTAGGCGTAGCCGAGCAGGTAGATCCCAACCGAGCGTCGCCGCGCAGCGCGCGCCAACTCGACGCCGTCGAGGGCGCAGCCGAGCCTGACGACGGCGTGCAGCCCTGCCGCGACGCCGGTCACCCGCGCGCCCGGAAGGTGGCGGGCGACCGCGCGCACGAGCGCGTCGCGGCGCAGGCGATAACGGCGTCGCGCCTGGCGCAGGTGGCGGTCGTAGGAGCCGCTCTCGATCAGTCGCGCGAGCGTCAGCTGCTCGAGCGTCGGCGCGCCCTGGTCGGCGAACGCGCGCTGCTCGGCGACCGCGCCGACGAGCTCGCCCGGCAGGACCATCCAGCCGAGCCGGAGCGCCGGGGCAAGCGTCTTTGAGGCGGTGCCCAGGTAGATCACGCGGTCGGGCGCGAGGCCCTGCAGCGCACCCAGCGGCGCGCGGTCATAGCGGAACTCCGCGTCGTAGTCGTCCTCGATCACGAGCCCGCCGCTCGCGCCGGCCCACTCGAGCAGCGCAGCCCTGCGCTCCGGCGCAAGCGCCACTCCGGTAGGCGATTGGTGCGCGGGGGTGACGAAGGCCGCGTCGAGCCCACCCTCCACTGCCGCAATGCGATCGAGCTCAGGCACCCGCGCTCCGAGCTCGTCGACGGGGAGAGCGCTCGTGCGTGCTCCATGCGCCCGCAGGATCGCGCCGTGCACCGGCAGGCCGGGGTCCTCCATGGCCACGTGCGGGGAGCCGAGCGCGCGCGCGAGCAGCACGAGCGCCTGCGCCACGCCGGAGCAGACCACGATCGACTGCGGGTCGGCCACGACACCCCTCACGCGACGCAGATGGCCGGCGAGCGCGCGGCGAAGCTCGGCCGCCCCGCGCGCATCGGGATAGCCGAGGCTCGCGCTCGGCGCCGTTGCGAGCGTCTCGCGCATCGCGCGCAGCCACATCCGGCGCGGGAACGACGCGAGGTCGGGATAGCCGGGGAAGAAGTCGAACGCGAGCGTCCGTGGCGGCGCCACAGCGGCGGGCGCGCTCGCACTCGCCGCCGCCTCCGCCACATAGGTACCGGCGCCCGCCCGCGCAACCAGATAGCCCTCGGCGAGCAGCTGCGCGTACGCGTCCACCACGAGGCGCCGGGACACGCCGAGGTCGGACGCCAGCACCCGGCTCGCGGGCAGCCGCGCGTGCGCGGGCAGGCGACCCGAGCGCACCGCCTCGCGCAGCGCATCCTCGAGCTGCGCGCGCAGCGGGACGCGCGCCGAGCGGTCCAGCTCGAGCAGCAGCTCAGATATTGAGGTGGTACCCAAAATCATGCGCAGAGTGGTCCTTTACCGGGCTCCACTATCACCATATCGTTGCGCCATGAGCATTTCGACCCCTGCCCGCCCATCACGCACGCGCTCTGAGCTCGAGGCCTCCCTGCTGATCGCCGGCCTGTACGTGTTCGCCGCCTACCACCTCGCCCTAGCCGTCTTCATGGCGGCCTGGCCACATGCCTTCTTTGAATCGGTCGGCCCCTTCGGCGTGGCAAACGACCACTACGTTCGCGACGTCGCCACGTACGTCGCCGCACTGGGCGTGGGCCTGCTGCTCGCCGTGCGCCATCAGAGCTGGCGGTTGCCGCTGCTGACGGTCACCCTCATCCAGTTTGCGCTGCACAGCGTCAACCACCTCCTCGACATCTCACACGCCCACCCACGCTGGACCGGTTACTTCGACTTCTTCTCGCTCGCCGCATCCACGCTGCTGCTGGCGTGGCTGGTGCGACTCGCAGCTGCACAGCAGCCACCGCGCACTTCCTATGCCAACGGGAAAGGAGGCGCCGCATGAGCCGAATCGCCGCGACGCCAAGCGACGCCGGAGCGCTCGCGAAAGTCCTGCTCAAGCTCGCCAGGCGCAAGACTCGTGAGCTCACCGGCAGCGAAACCGAGAGCATGATCGAGCCGCTGCACGCCTACGCGCTTGCGCCTCGGCTGATGCTCGGCTACGGAATTTTCGAGATGGCCACCGCCAAGCTCACCCGCATGCCCGAGCGCCTGAAGTTGCTCGCCGAGCTGAAGGCGGCGACCCTCACCAACTGCGAGTACTGCATCGACATCGGATCGCAGATCGCGCGGCGCGCGGGGTTGAGCGATGCGCAGCTGCTGGCTCTGCCGCGTTACTCCGCCAGCGAGCTGTTCGACGAACTCGAGAAACTCGTGCTCGACTACGCCGTCGGGATGAGCCGCACGCCCGTCGCCGTCTCCGATGAGCTCTTCGCGGAGCTCCGGCGGCGCTTCGACGACGCGCAGCTCGTCGAGTTGACGAACATCATCGCGCTGGAGAACATGCGCGGCCGCTTCAACCTCGCGCTCGGGATCGGCTCGGCCGGCTTCACCGAGGGCATGGTGTGTGCGATTCCCGAGCCGGCCGAGACGCCCGACGCACAGGCGGCGCCGCCCATGCTCGCAACCACTGCGCAGGCGAACGGCCGGTGAGGGTGTTCCTCGCCGGCGCGACCGGCGTGATCGGGCAGCGGCTCGTGCCCGTGCTGCTCGGCGCCGGGCACGAGGTCACCGCGATGACGCGTTCGGCCCAGCGCGCACAGGGCCTGCGCGAGCAGGGCGCCGAGGCCGTCGTGTGCGACGCGCTCGACCCGAGCGCGGTCGCGGCCGCCGTGAGCGGCGCGCGCCCGCACGCCGTCATCCACCAGCTCACCTCGATCCCGCAGCGAGTCAACCCGCGCACGCTCGAGCGCGACTTCGCGCTCAACGACCGCCTGCGCACCGAGGGCACCCGCCTCCTCGTCGACGCCGCACGCGCCGCCGGCGCCGAGCGCATCATCGCCCAGAGCATCGCGTTCGCCTACGCTCCCGGGCCGTCCGGCGCGATCCACAGCGAGCGCGACCCTCTGTTCCTCGATGCGCCGGAGCCGTTCAGGCGCAGCGCGCGGGCGGTCGCCGAGCTCGAGCGCACGGTGCGCGACGCCAACGGCACGGTGCTGCGCTACGGCTACTTCTACGGTGGGCGCAGCGCGATCTCGAGCGGCGGCTCGACCGCCCAAGACGTCTCTCGCCGGCGGCTTCCGATCGTCGGCACGGGCGCCGGCGTGTGGTCGTTCATCCACGTCGATGACGCGGCCTCTGCCACGCTCGCCGCGCTCACCGCCACCGAGACCGCCACCTACAACGTCGTCGACGACGAGCCCGCACCGGTGTCGCAGTGGCTGCCCGCGCTCGCCGAGGCGATCGGAGCGCCCAAGCCAAGGCACGTGCCCGCCTGGATCGCCCGCTTCGTCGCAGGCCCCTACGGTGTGCAGGTGATGACGCGCGCGCAGGGTGCGAGCAACGCGCTCGTCAAGAGCGCGCTCGCCTGGACGCCCGCCCATCCGAGCTGGCGCGAGGGCTTTCGCACGGCGCTCGGCTGAGCGCTACTTCGCCGCGAGCCAGTTCTCGCCGACGCCCACGTCGACCGCAAGCGGCGGGTCGCGATCCCACACGCCGCACATCTCGCGCTCGATCAGCTCACGCGCGGCGTCGGTCTCAGACGGCGGCGCTTCGAAAAGCAGCTCGTCGTGGATCGTGAGCAGCAGGCGGGCATCCAGCTGCGATTGCGCGAGCGCGCTGTGACAACGCACCATCGCCAGCTTGATGATGTCCGCCGCGGTGCCCTGAATCACCGTGTTCACCGCCAGACGCTCGCCGAGCGTGCGCACCTGGTAGTTGCGCGCCCGCAGCTCCGGGATCTGGCGACGACGACCCCACAGCGTCGTCACGTAGCCCTGCTCCTTCGCCCGCTCGATCGTGGCGGCCATGAACTCGGCCACGCGCGGGAAGCGCTCGAGATACGCGTCGATGAACTCCTTCGCCTCCTCGCGCGGGATGTTCAGCCGGTCGGCGAGGCCGAAGTCCGAGAGCCCGTAGACGATCCCGTAGTTGATCATCTTCGCCTTCGAGCGCATGCCCGGGTCGATCTCCTCCGCCGACACGCCGAACACCCTCGAGGCGGTCGCCGTGTGCACATCCTCGCCGCGCTTGAAGATCTCCATCAGCACGTCCTCGCCGGCCGCATGTGCCAGCACGCGCAGCTCGATCTGCGAATAGTCGGCCGAGATCAGAAGCGAGCCGGGCTCGGCCTCGAAGCAGCCGCGGATCTCGCGTCCGAGCGGCGTGCGGATGGGGACGTTCTGCATGTTCGGGTTGGTGCTCGACAGCCGTCCCGTCGTGGCCACCGCCTGCAGGAACGTGGTGTGTATGCGCGAGTGCTCGTCGGCCAGCTCGGGCAACACGTCGAGGTAGGTCTTGATCAGCGTCGAGAGCTCGCGCCAGCGCTCGATCTTGGGAATGATCTCGTGCTCTGCACGGATCGCCTGGAGCACGCGCGCGTCGGTGGAGAAACCCGTCTTGCCACGACGCTTGCGCGAGAGCCCGAGCTTGACGAACAGGATCTCGCCGAGCTGCTGAGGCGAGGCGATCAGGAACTCCTCGCCCGCCAGCTCGAAGATCTCCCGTTCAAGCCCGGAGATCTCCTCGCGCACCCGCTCGGTGATCGCACCGAGGCGCTCCAGGTCGAGGCGCACGCCGAGCTGCTCCATCTCGCGCAGCACCACCACGAGCGGCAGCTCGATGTCCCGCATCACCCCATCGAGGCCGCGCGCGGAGATCTGCTCGCGCTGCCAGTCCGCGAGCGCTCCGAGCATGAGCGCATCCGCGGCGGCGGGATCCGCCACGTCGCTGCCAAGACCCCGCTCCTCGCACAGCTCGGCAAACGGGTAGCCGCGGCGTGCCGGCTCGAGCAGGTAGGCGCCGAGCAGCGTGTCGTGGGAAAGACCCGGCGGGATGAAGCCGAGCGCTTTCGCGTCGTGCACCACCACCGCACGCTCGCCGAGCGCGCGCGCGGGCTGTTCGGGCCCCTCGCAGTCACCCACCAGGACCTCGCCGCCTGCCGCCACCGCGAACCGCCACGGCGAGCCCTCGGCGAACAGCTCGCCCTCGGCCGGCTCGCTGGCTCTCACGGCCACGCACAGCTCGCTCGCCCCCGGCGCAAAGCTGGCGATCTCAGCGATCGCGCCGGAGCGCACGCGCGCGCTCAGATCGAGCTCGGTCTCGGCGTGCGGGGCCGCGAGATCGCCCTCGCCGAGGGCCTCTTCGAGGCGACGCAGCGGATCGCGCAGCTCGTAGCGGCGGAACATCTCGCGCACGCTCGAGCGGTCCGGCTCGCGTCCCGCCTCATCGGCGATGTCGAAGTCGACCGGGATGTCGCGCTGGACCGTCGCCAGCTCGCGCGAGGTGCGCGCATCCTGCGCATGCTCGAGCAGGTTCGCTTTGCGCTTGGGGCCGCTCACCTCGTCGATGTGCGCGAGCACCCCCTCGAGCGAACCGAAGCTCTGCAAGAGCTCGCTCGCGGTCTTGTCGCCGATCCCCGGGACGCCCGGGATGTTGTCGGAGGTGTCGCCCTTCAGCCCATAGAAGTCGGGGATCAGCTCGGGTGGGATGCCATAGCGGTCGATCACCGCCTGGCGGTCGTAGATCTTCGTGTCGGTGATCCCGCGCGCGGTGGCCATCACCTTCACGAGCCCGTCCCCGTCGATCAGCTGAAACACGTCGCGGTCGCCCGTCACGATCATCACCGGCACCGGCGGGCTCGCATGCAGCGCCTGCTCGGCGAGCGAGGCGATCAGGTCGTCGGCCTCGTAGCCCTCCACGCGCATGTTGCGGTAGCCGAAGGCCTCTACCAGCGGTTCCATCGCCGGCCACTGCTCCTTGAGCAGGTCCGGGCGGCTGCGCCGCTGGGACTTGTATTCGGGGTACATCTCGGTGCGACCCGAGGTCCCCGCGTCCCACGCGACCACCGTCGGGCAGACGCCGTAGTCGGTGACGATCTTTACCAGCATCGAGGCGAACCCGAAGATTGCGTTCGTGGGCTCGCCGGTCGATGTGGCGATCGACTCGGGCAGCGCGAAGAACGCCCGGTAGACCAGGCTCGGGCCGTCGATCAGAAACAGGCGCCGCTCGCCCGTGCCCGGAGAGGCTCCCGGCGCCCGCACGCGCTCGCGCGCGTCGGCGCCCGCAGCCGCTGTCGCCCTGGTTGCCATCGCCAGATCACTCTACGAGGAGCTGCCCGCGCACGCACAGCTGCCGAGCACAAGCCGCTCCCGCGCGCGTTTGCGCCTAACATCCTCCCCCGCAAACATTGAGGGGAGCCGTTTCAGTGGCAACGACGCCAAGCGCGCAATACCGGCTGACGATTCGCGTCAAGCTCGACGACGCCCAGAGCCAGCTGCTGTCGGCGGTCACTCAAGCGATCGGCGAGGTGGGCGGCCTGGTCGGCGCTGTCGATCTGGTCGAGATGGAGGGGAGCTCAAGCCTGCGCGACATCGTCGTCGACGCGTCCGGGCGCGAGCACTGGCGCCGCATCGTCGATGCGATCTCCGCGATCGATGGCGCGCAGATCATCGACACGAGCGACCGCACGTTTCAGCTGCACGTCGGCGGCAAGATCGAACAGCACAACAGGCACCAGCTGAAGACGCGCGAGGACCTGTCGATGCTCTATACCCCCGGCGTCGCGCGCGTCTGCCTTGCGATCGCCGAGGACGAAGAGAAGGCTTTCCAGTACACGATCAAGCGCAACACCGTCGCCGTGGTCTCCGACGGCACGGCGGTACTCGGGCTGGGAGCCATCGGGCCACGCGCGGCGATGCCGGTGATGGAGGGCAAGTGCTGCCTGTTCAAGGAGTTCGGCGGCGTCGACGCGTTCCCGATCTGCCTCGACACCACCGACGCCGAGGAGATAGCGCGCACCGTCAAGCTGCTCGCGCCCGGGTTCGGCGGGATCAACCTCGAGGACATCTCCGCGCCACGCTGCTTTCAGATCGAGGAGCAACTCAAGCAGGAGCTCGACATCCCCGTCTTCCACGACGACCAGCACGGCACCGCGGTTGTCGTGCTGGCGGCGCTGCTGAACGCCGTCAAGCTCACCGAACGGCGGCTCGAGGACATCAAGGTGCTGATCATCGGGCTCGGCGCCGCGGGCATCGCGGTGGCCAAGATCATGCTCTCGGCGGGCGTGCGAAACATCATCGGCGTCGATTCAGGCGGAGCGCTGCATATGGCGCGCGAGGACTACCTCGACGGCTCGATGAACGAGTACAAGCGCTGGCTGGCCGAGCGCACCAACCCCGAGCACCTCGCCGGCCCGCCGGCCGACGTGATCGACGGAGCCGACCTCGTGATCGGGGTCTCGGGCGCGCGCACGCTGCCCCCGGAGGCGCTCGCACGGATGAACCGCGACGCAATGGTGTTCGCGATGGCCAACCCCAACCCCGAGGTCGACCCGGAGGAGGCCGCCCCCTTCGTGCGCATCATGGCGACCGGGCGCTCGGACTACCCCAACCAGATCAACAACGTGCTCTGCTTCCCGGGCGTCTTCCGCGGCGCACTCGATGTACGTGCTCCCGCCATCACCGAGGAGATGAAGATGGCCGCCGCCCGTGCGATCGCCGCGATCGTGGACGACTCGGAGCTGCGCGAGGACTACATCATCCCGTCGGTGTTCAACCGGGACGTCGCCCCCGCGGTGGCCGCCGCGGTGGCCGAGGAGGCACGCGCGGAGGGCGTCGCGCACGCCAGCTCACGGGTCGGTTTCGCACACGGGGACAGCGTCGGCGGCGGCTCGGTCGGAGCCCCGCTCAGCGACGGCCGCGTGTGAGATGCTGCGCGGCGTGAGCGCCGCGCGTGTGACCGTCACGGGGGCGACAGGACTGATCGGCCGCGGGCTCGTCGCGGCGTTGCTCGAGCGCGGCAACACGGTCACCGTGCTCTCGCGCGACCCCGTCGGCGCGCGTGCGCGGCTCGGAAACGTCGAGGCGTTCGGCTGGGACCCGGCCGCCGAGCCCGCTCCCGGCGAGGCACTCGAGGGGCGCGACGCCGTCGCTCACCTTGCGGGCGAGCCGGTGGCGCAGCGCTGGAGCGCGCGGGCCCGCGGAGCGATTCTCGATAGTCGCGTGGAGGGCACGCGCAACCTGCTCGCCGGCCTGCGCCGCTGCGAGCAGCGCCCGCGAACGCTGCTGAGCTCATCCGCGATCGGCTTCTATGGCCCCCACGGCGAGGAGCCGCTCGACGAGGAAGCGCCCCCGGGGCGCGACTTCCTCGCGCAGGTATGCGTGGCATGGGAGACGGAGGCAGCGGCCGCGGGCGAGCTCGGAATGCGCACGGTGCAGATCCGCACCGGCGTGGTGCTCGACCGCCACGGTGGTGCGCTCGCGCGGATGCTGCCGCCGTTCCGGCTCGGTGTCGGCGGCCCCGTCGCCGGCGGACGCCAGTACGTGTCTTGGATCCACACCGAGGATCTAGTGGCGATGATGCTCCAGGCGCTCGAGGACGAGCGCTGGAGCGGCCCATGCAACGCAACCGCGCCCGAGCCGGTGACCAATCGCGAGTTCTCGCGGGCGCTCGCGTCGACCCTCGGCAGGCCCGCGTTGCTGCCCGTGCCGGGCTTCGCGCTGCGCCTCCTCTACGGCCAGATGGCCGAGATAGTCACGGGCGGCGCACGCGTCGTGCCGGCCAAGCCCCTGATGCTGGGCTTCGAGTTTCGACACGCCGAGCTCGACGAGGCGCTGCGCGACGCCGTCGCCTCGCCCTAGGCGGGAGCCGCGGCCGGCTCGCGCCGCGGAGCGGGGCGGTTCTCGGTCTCGATGATCACGCGGCACGGGCGCTTGCTGAGCAGGTAGGCCGCGGTCGGCCCGATGCGCTGCTCGCCTGTGGGGGCGTGGATCGCCGACCAGTAGATCACGTCGCAGTTGATGCGCTGCGCTTCTTCGACGAGCGCCGCGCCCGGGTTGCGCGTGCGGATCAGGCCGGTACGGATCTTGATGCCGCGCCGCCTCGCCTGGATGCGCGCGCTCTCGAGCACCGAGCGCCCGTGTTGCTCCTCCTCCTCGAGCCCCGCCTCGAGCGACAGCTGGCTCGGCACCGGGAGCACGTAGACCGCGTACACGATGCCGTCGGCGCCGATCAGCTTCGCGGCGCTCGCCAGTGCCGTGGCGCTCACGTCGTCGCCGAAGATCGGCACCAGCGCGGTTGTGTAGCCGAGCTCCTCGAAGTCCGCCGGGCGCTCCGGGCGCGGGATGCGGCACACCTGCTTCGGGTCGAGCCCGTGCCGACGGCGGTACCAGAAGTACCAGCCCATGCCGAAGATCATCCACGGGACGCCGATCGTGCGCGCCTCGGTATGCAGCGCCACGACCGAGCACCACGCGGCGAACGTGCCGAGGCCGCCGATGACCGCCGTCATCGGGATCGGCGTGCCACGAATGCGCACGTTCCAGGGCAGGCGATACGGACGCTCGGTGTCCGGCTCCTTGACGCGCAGGGCGATCACCGCCACGTGCGCAGTCGTGAAGGACAGCATCGCGCCGAACGAGTAGAGGTTGCCGAGCAGTTTCGTTTCGCCCGGCAGGATCAGGAGGCCGGCGAGCGCCGAGAAGAAGCAGATCGTGAACCAGGGGGTGCGAAAGCGGGGGTGCAGCTGCGCAAAGATGCCCGGCAGCTGGCGATGCTCGGCTAGCGACCAGGACAGCCGCGACATCCCGATCAGCCCCGCGTTCGTCGCGATGAACAGGATCGTCGCGGCGAGCACGCCCACGTAGTCTTTGGCGACCGTGAGCAGCGTTCCGTGCAGTCCCAGCGCCGAGATGATGCCCAGCACCGGGTCGTTTTCGTAGGTCGTGCCGAGCTGCGTGGAGTAATGGCCCGCGTGGTGGACCACCGGCAGCGCAGACAGCGCGACCACCGAGATGCCGGCATACACGCCGAGCACCGCGAACACCACCAGGTTGACTGCGCGGGGCACGTCGTGGCCGGGGTCCTTGGCCTCCTCGGCCATGTTCGACACCGTCTCGATGCCGGTGTAGGCGACCATCGCCACCGACAACGCGAAGACCAGGTGGTTCCAGGTGGGCGCGACCCCGAGGTGCACCTGGTTGACGAGCAGTGAAGGGTTCAGCACGAGCACGGAGCCGACGACCACGAGCAGGGCCTGCGTGGAGAGGTCAGCGACCGCGAGGATCAGGTTCAGTTTGGTCGACTCGCCGAGCCCGCGCACGTTCAGCGCGGCGAGCAGCACGATCGTGATCAGCCCCCCGATGATGTCGCCCGGGTTGTGCACGAGCGCCGGGAAGAAGGCGCCGAGATAATGCGGCACGAAGAAGGCCGAGATCGCGATCGTGATGATGTAGTCGAGCGTCAGAGCCCAGCCCGCGAAGAACGACGCGACCTCGTTGAAGGCGTGCCGGGCGAATGAGGAGGCGCCGCCCGCTTCGGGGTACATCGAGGCGCCCTCCGCGTAGGTCTTTGCGGTCAGCACGAACAGCCCGCCGGCGAACATGAACACGACCGGAGTGAGGCCGAGCGCATAGCCCGCAACCAGGCCCAGCGCGTAGTAGATCGAGGAGCCGACGTTGCCGTACGCCGTCGCGAACAGGCCCGGCACCCCGACCGAACGACGCAGGCCGTGCTCGCTGAGTCGAGCCATCTTCTAGCTCGATCGGTGGGCCGAGGGCGCCATCAGCGGAGCGTATATGGGCCGTCGTCGCCGGCGCCGCGTACACCCGACCGCGCGGGCCGCGTAGGGTGCAATATCCCGTGCATGGCAAACGGCTGGGGAGGAACCGGACGTATGATCCCGACGAGGGGATCCGGGGGATCTCCGTAACCGTCATGGAAACTGCGCGACGCGGAAACTACGACTCGGGGGAGGATTTCGTCCTCGAATACGGCGACCTGCGCTTCACGTTCAACGAGGCCGATTTCGCCGAGCGCTGTGAGCAGGCCGCACTGAGGCTCGGCTTCGTGCGCGGGCGCCTCGGCGCCGACGAGCTCGAAGACCTGGTCAACCTCGCCGTCAACGGTGAGATCATCGGACCCCGCGTCCGGGCTCGGCGAGCACGTGCGCGACTGCTGGCCCGAGCTGGTGGGGCCGGCCGAGCGCTCGCTGGTGCACTGGCTGCGCCGCCTCGTGTTCCGCGGCGCCTGGCTCGACCAGCGTGTCAACGAGGGAGAGCTGGCCGTCGCGTTCGACGAGCACACCGGAACCTTCGCCTACGTGCAGCCTGCGGACCCCCGCTCCGCCGGCGCGGGGGAGCCGATCGAGCTCGCTCCCGAGCCCTCCTGGGGCCGGGTCGCCTACCGCCGCTAGCGCGGCGCTCTCACGGCCCGGAGCCGAGCCCAGGGTCGAGCTCAGCTCGCCGCCTCGAGCGCCGCAGCTCGCGCGCGAGCGATCGCCTGAGCGCCGTCCTCGCCGACCAGGAGCTCCGCGCGCAGCGTGCCGCTGCTGACGAGATCGAGGTTCGGGTAGCGACCGGTCTGGGTCAGCGCCGCGTCGAGCGCGATCACCGTGCTCTCGCCGCCGAGCGGGTGCGCCGCGGTCGCGATCAGCGTCACCGAGCCCGCATCGCGCAGGTTGCGCGCGGCTGCAAGCGCCTTGCGCGCCGCATGCGGGTGCAGTCCGTCGAGTCCGTCGATCAGCACGAGCGCATCGCCGCCGCGCGAGGCGACACGCTTGGCCGCGTCGAGCGCCCGCTCCACCGCCTGGTCGAGCGAGTCGGCCGAGGCCGCGAAGGTCAGCGCCGCCGCCGGGGCCACCGGGCCCTCGCGCCAGCTGTCGATCTCCTCCGGACGCACCCCGGCGAGCACGAGGCTCACGTCGAGGTCCTCGCGGCCATGCAGGGCGTCGAGCAGCCGCCGCAGCGTCTCTGTCTTGCCCGCCTGACGGGCGCCCACGATCACCGCGCGTGAGCCGCGACCGAGCGGGGTGAGCCACTCGATCGCCTCGAGCGTCGGGTCCGAGGAGCCAAACGCAAGGCGCTCGCGCGGATAGTCGACCGGAAGCTCCTCGTAGCGCGCGGCGCCGGACACGCTCTCCGCAGCCATGCCGTTGATCTCCTCCACGCGCACCAGCGACGGATAGCGCTCGGAGCGTCGCGGTGTCCGCACCGGGCCGCTCACGCGGTCGCCCGAAACCAGCTCGCAGCGGCGCACCTGCGCCGCCGATATGTACACGTCCGCGTCGGAGGGCTCGGGCGGCTCGACCCGCAAGAACGCCGACCCGTTGCCCAGAACCTCGACGACCCCCTCGGCCACGCGTCCCTTCGCCTGGGCCCGCTCGGACCGGCGGCCGTCGTCCTCGCCGTCCTCCGCGGTCTCGGAGCGCTCCGGCTCGGCGCTATCCTCCTGCGCCCGGGCCTGTGCTGGCTCCTCGGCGGGCTGCTCGCTGGCGCTCGGCTGCTCCTCCTCGGCCTCCTCTGCGGCGGCCGAGCGCAGCCGGCGCAGGCGCCCACCGCGGCGCCGGCGTGGACGCGCCTCGCGCTCCTCGGCGCTCTCCTCATGGTGATCCTCGCCGCCAGCGTCCTCGCCGCCGCCGACGGCCTCGCCGCCGCGGGCCTCCTCGGCCGGGTGGGGTCTGCTCGACGGGCTCGCCCGCCTCGTCGGCCGCCTCCGGCGCACCGTTCTCACCGAGGATCGCGTCGATCAGCAGCGCCTTGCGCATGCGCCTGAAGCCCTCAAGGCCGAGCTGGTCGGCGATCGCGTGCAGATCCGACAGCGGGCTTGCTTCCAGTTCGGAGCGTTGAAGTACCGCCATGTGGCTTTCCTTCCTTCGTGGTTACCGGGCGGTTGGCCTCCCGCCGCGTTGGGCAACGGCGGGCACCCGCGTTTCGCCGCCCACACTAGCGCCCTGGCCGGGCGGCTAGTCGCTCGCGACGCGGTCGTATCTGAGCTCGTCTGCGAGCGCGAGCTCATCGCTCGCCTCCACCTCGCCGGCGAGCGCCGCGCGCACCGCGAGGAAGTCCGCGGCTGCGGCGACGTCGTGCACGCGGAAGATGTGCGCACCGCGCTCGACGCCGTGGGCGAGCGCGGCGAGCGTGCCGGCGAGGCGCCCGCGCGGCGAGCGGGCCGTCAGCGCCCCGATGAAGTCCTTGCGCGAGATCGCCATCAGCAGCGGGCGCCCCAACTCGTGCAGTCGCTCAAGCTGCGAGAGCAGGCGGATCGTCTGGGCGGGCGTCTTGGCGAAGTCCGGGCCCGGGTCGACGATCAGCTGCTCGCTGTGCACGCCAAGCGACAGCGCGAGCTCGATCCGCTCGCGCAGCAGCTCCATCACCTCGCCGGTCACATCCCCATACAGCCCGCGATCCTGGAGGCGTTCGCGTGGCTCGGCGAGCGTGTGCATCACGACCAGCGCCGCGCCGGTCTCGGCGCACAGGAGCGCGAGCGCCTCCTCGCGCAGCGCGCTCACGTCGTTGACGATGCTCGCCCCCGCCTCGATCGCCGCGCGAGCGACCGCCGGCTTGTACGTGTCGACCGACACGAGCGCGCCCAGCTCGCTCGCGCAGCGCTCGATCAGCGGCACGACCCGTGCGATCTCCTGCTCTGCGCCAAGGGGAGGGTGGCCCGTAGACGCGGACTCGCCGCCGATGTCGAGGATGTCCGCACCCGCCTCGAGCAGCTCCTCCGCCAGCTGCAGCTGGCTCTCCAGCGTCGCGTGAAGGCCGCCGTCGCTGAACGAGTCGGGCGAGGCGTTGACGATCCCCATCAGCCGCGGGCGCCCGCCCAGCTCGAGACGCCTCGATCCGGCGCGCAGCACACGTTCCGGCGCCCTCGAGCGATCCGGCGTGGCGCTCATGCCGCCGGGCTCGCTCATGCCGCAGGTTCGTGCGCGACGCTGCCCTCCCGCCGCGCGAGCGGCGTCTGCATATCGGAGAGCGGGAGGATGCCCTCGGCGTCGGCCTCCACCAGGAAGCCGCTGATCTCGCCGGCGAGGCGCTCCTCGCTCCAGCGCAGCTCGCGCGCGAGCACCTCTCCGACTCGCGCGGCCGCTCCGCTCGAGCCCCTCTCGGGCATGCCGAGCAGCTCGCGCGCGGACAGCAGGCCGAGGCGCGTTCGCCGCAGCAGCACGTCGCCGATGCTGCGTGCCTGCTCGCGGCGCGCCGCCAGGGCGACCTCGGCAAGCAGGTCTGGCTCTCCGTCGAGAACCGGCTGGGCGAGCTCCCCGCGCTCTGCGGCGAGCGCGAGCACGTCGCGCGCGGCATGCCCGTAGCGCGACGCGAGCGCCTCGTAGGAGGCCGCCGGCACGCCCTCGACACGCGGCAGCTCCTTCGCGTCGATGGCCTGACCGAGGGGAATCTCGTGCGTGCGACAGGGAGCGTCGCGCGCTTCGCGCTCGACCAGCCGGTCGACGGTCTGCTTGGCCATCCGCCGCCAGGTGGTGAGCTTGCCGCCGGTGATCGTGATCATTCCCGAGGAGGTCTCATACAGCTCAGCCTTGCGCGAGATGTCCACCGACTTCTTGGGGTCGCCGGTGGAGATCAGCGGACGCACCCCCGCGAACGCGCCGGTCAGGTCGCTGAGAGCGAGTGCGCAGCCGAAGAACGCGTTGACCGCCTCCAGGAGATACTCGATGTCCTCGCCCGATGGGCGCACGTGGTCGAGTGGCCCCTCGTAGTCGTTGTCGGTCGTTCCGACGAGCGCGTGCCCGAGCCACGGCAGCGCGAAGATCGAGCGGCCCTCGCCGGCCGGGACGATCGCACCGCCGACGAGCGGCAGATCCTCGTGGCGCAGTGTGATGTGCGTGCCGCGGCTCGGCCTGATGCGCGGCAGCTCAGCCTCGTCGTGCAGCTCGTGCGGGCGCAGCTCATCCGCCCACACACCCGTCGCGTTGACCACGTTCTCGGCACGCACCTCGATCGTCGAGCCGCTCTCCAGATCCGTGGCCTGCACCCCTCGCGCGTGCCCGTCGCGCTCGATCAGGCCGGTGACGGCGACGCGGTTCGCGCACACCGCGCCGAAGCGCTCCGCCTCGCCCAGGATCGTCAGCACGAGGCGCACGTCGTCGGTCTGACAGTCGTAGAACAGGTATCCGCTGGTGGGTTCGCGCGCGGCCAGCGCCGGCAGCAGCTCGAGCACTTCCTCGCCCGAGATCATGCGGTGGCGCGCCGGGCTCCAGAACTCGCCGTCCTCGCTGCTGGTCTTGCGCGCGCGCCGCGAGCGAAGACGGCCGCGTTCGACCGACATCACGTCGTACAGGTTCAAGCCCACGCCCACCAAACGGTCCGGACGCTCCCCGTCGAACGCCGGCACCACGAGCTCGAGCGGGCGCACAAGGTGGGGTGCCAGCTTCACCATCAGCCTGCGCTCGAGCAGCGCCTCGCGCACGAGTCCCAGGTCGAAGTTCTGCAGGTAGCGCAGCCCGCCGTGGACGAGCTTGCTCGAGCGGCTCGAGGTGCCCGAGGCGTAGTCGGCGCGCTCGAGGAGCGCCACGCTGTAGCCGCGAGTGGCCGCGTCGAGCGCCACGCCTGCGCCGGTGATGCCGCCGCCCACCACCACCACGTCGAACTCGTCCTTGCAAAGCGCCTGCAGGGCCTGACCGCGCTCGATCATCGAGCCCAGTCTCGCAGAGCCCGCCCTCAGATATTGCCGAGCTCGGCGGAGATCTCGCTCACCGCGCTCTTCGCGTCGCCAAACAGCATCGAGGTCTTGGGGTCGTAGTAGAGCTCGTTTTCGATGCCCGCGAAGCCGGGGTTCATCGAGCGCTTGATCACTATCACCGAATGGCTCTGGTTGACTTCGAGGATCGGCATCCCGTAGATCGGCGAGCTGGGCGTGTTCTGCGCAGCCGGGTTCGTGACGTCGTTCGCACCGATCACCAGTGACACGTCGGTGCGCGGGAATTCCGGGTTCGCGTCGTCCATCTCCTTGAGCTGGTCATACGGCACGTCCGCCTCAGCCAGCAGCACGTTCATGTGCCCCGGCATGCGCCCCGCGACCGGGTGGATCGCGTAGCTGACCGCCACGCCGCGCGCTTCGAGCTCTTTGGTCAGCTCACGCACCGCGTGCTGGGCCTGAGCGACTGCCATCCCGTAGCCGGGCACGATCACCACGTGGCTCGCGTACGCCAGCTGGATGGCCGCGTCCTGCGCGCTGATCGAATGCACCGTGCCCGCATGCTCGCCCGCTCCTTCCGCGCCCGCCACCGCGCCGCCGCCGCCGAAGCCGCCGGCGATGATCGCCGGGATCGAGCGGTTCATGGCGACCGCCATGAGGTTCGTGAGGATCGAGCCCGACGCCCCCACGATCATGCCCGCCACGATCAGCGCCGGGTTGTTGAGCGCGATGCCCGTCGCCGCCGCCGAGAGCCCCGTGAACGCGTTCAGCATCGAGATCACCACCGGCATGTCCGCGCCGCCGATCGGTAGCACCACAGCGTTGCCCAGCAATGCCGCGATCACCAGCATGCCGATGAACAGCAGTTCCGAGTGGGCGCCCGCGACCAGGTCCACGCCCGCCGCGAGCACCAGCACGAGCAGCACGCCGTTGACCGCCTGCTGCGCGGAGCCGAGCGAGATCGGGCGCCCGGGGATGATTTCCTGGAGCTTGCCGAACGCGATGTTCGAGCCCCAGAAGGAGATCGAGCCGATGATCGCCGCGAACACCGAGAAGACCGCGATGTAGGTCGACACGGCGCCTATGTGCACGGACACGCTGCCGAATTCCCCGCCGATATGGTAGGTGCGCGACGCGTACGTCGAGCCGAAGTGGCGGAACTCCACCCACGAGATGATCGCCACCGCGCCACCGCCCACGCCGTTGAACAGCGCGACCATCTGCGGCATCGCGGTCATCTTCACGTTGCGCGCCGCCGGCACGCCGACAGCCACGCCGATCGCGACGCCCAGCGCGATCAGCCCCCAGTTGCCCTCGCCTGGATTCAAGAGGGTGGCGATGACCGCGATCGCCATGCCGACCGCCGCGATGCGGTTGCCGCGCACCGCGGTGGTGGGGCCCGCCAGCCCGCGCAGACCCTGGATGAAGAGGCTGAACGCGATGATGTAGAGGACGTAGATGAAGCTTTCGCTCTGCAGGAACGAGCTGGCGAGCGGCACGGAGGTCACTGGCCTGCCCCTTTGCCCTGCTCCTCGGCGCCGTCCTCGGCCTCCTGCGGCTTGGACTTGGGCTTGGCCTTGAACATCTCGAGCATGCGGTCGGTGACGAGGAAGCCTCCGACAATGTTGATCGTGCCGAACGCCACCGCGATGACCAGCAGCACCTTGCTGAACGCGTCGAGCCCCACTAGCCCGAGCAGCAGCAGGCCACCGACAAGCACGATGCCGTGGATCGCGTTTGTGCCCGACATCAGCGGCGTGTGCAGCGTGTTCGGCACCTTCGAGATGACCACGAACCCGATGAAGCCGGCGAGCACGAGGATCGCGAGGTTCGTGGTGAGGGTGCTCGCGACGATCATGCGGTCGCCTCGACCGCCGAGCGCGCGCCGGCGTTGACGATCTCGCCGTCGCGTACCACGCACGCACCACTGATGATCTCGTCGTCGAAGTCGAGCTTCAGCTCACCGTCCTCGCCGACCACGAGCTCGAGCAGCGCGAGCACGTTGCGCGCGAACAGCTGCGAGGAGTGCTCGGCCATCGACGATGGCAGGTTGAGCGGGGACACGATCTTCACCTCGTGGCGCACAACGGTCTTGCCGGGCTCGGTCAGCTCGCAATTGCCGCCCGCCTCGCCCGCAAGGTCGACGATCACCGAGCCGGGCTTCATGCCTTCGACCGCCTCCGTCGTGACCAGCTTTGGCGCGGGGCGGCCGGGCACCAGCGCGGTCGTTATGACCACGTCGAAGCCCTTGATCGCGTCGGTCAGCGCCTGCTGCTGGCGCTCGCGCTCCTCGCGTGTGAGCTCGCGCGCGTAGCCGCCCTCACCGCTCGCCTCGAGGCCGAGGTCGAGCCACATCGCGCCCAGCGACTGCACCTGCTCGGCGACCTCGGGACGCACGTCGTAACCGGTCGTGCGTGCGCCGAGGCGTTTCGCGGTCGCTATCGCCTGCAGGCCGGCCACGCCCACGCCCAGGACCAGCACCTTCGCCGGCGGGATCGTGCCCGCCGCGGTCATCAGCATCGGGTAGAAGCGACCCATCTCCTCGGCGCCCAGCAGGGCCGCGCGATAGCCCGCGACATTGCTCTGCGAGGACAGCGCGTCCATCGACTGCGCGCGGGAGATCCGCGGGATCGCCTCCATCGCGAAGGCGGTCGCGTGCGCGTCGGCGAGCGCCCGCGTGGTCTGCGGGCTCGTGAGCGGGGCGAGAAACCCGATCAGGACCGAGCCGCTGCCGAGCGAGCGCACCTGCTCGGGGTCGGGCGGGGAGATCACCACGACCACGTCCGCAGCCCACACCTCCGCGGGATCGGCGCTGATCCGCGCGCCGGCCTGCTCGAACGCCTCGTCGCTCAACAGCGCGTGCTCACCGGCGCCGCGCTGCACCAGCACGTCGAGGTCTTTGGCCTTGAGCTTGCCGACCACCTCGGGGACGAGCGCCACCCGGTGCTCGCCGGCCGCGGTTTCCTTCGGGACGCCGATCCGCATGCGGGCGAGAACGTATCCCATCGTGTCTCCGAGCGCGTGTGAGGTGTGCCACACTCGCACCGAGATGACCGTCAACCTCACCCGCATCTACACACGCCTCGGCGATGACGGCGAGACTCATCTGGGGGACATGAGCCGTGTCTCCAAGCTGCATCCGCGGGTCGAGGCGTACGGCACCGTCGACGAGCTCAACGCCGCCATCGGGGTCGCGCTGCTGGAGCCGCTACCGGAGGTTTTCGTGGGCTGGCTGCGGCGCGTGCAGAACGACCTGCTCGACGTCGGCGCCGACCTTTCCGTCCCCGCGCCGGCACCTGACGCCGACAACGGCTCCGATGAGGGCGCACCACGTCAGCGTCTGCGCGTCGGGCCCGAGTACACCGAGTGGCTCGAGCAGGCCTGCGACGAGGTCAACGCGAAGCTCGAGCCGCTGCGCTCGTTCGTGATCCCGGGAGGCGAACCGGCCGCGGCGCACCTGCACGTCTGCCGCACGGTCTGCCGTCGCGCCGAGCGGCGCGCGATCGCGGTCGGCGAGGAGGGCAACGCGGAGGTTGTGCGCTACCTGAACCGGCTGTCCGACCTGCTCTTCATCCTCAGCCGCGCGGTCAACTCGCGGCTGGGACCCTCCGAGCCGCTGTGGGACCCCGGCGCGCACGGCTCGGCCGCTCGCCCGCGCTCGTCGAGCTGAGAAAACGCGCCGCGGCGGCGCTCTCAGCGCGGTTGCGGCGAAGCTGAGGCGCGGCGGCGCTGCTCGGGCCAGCGCTGCTCGGCCGCCCGCAGCGCGGCGACGGCGAGCGCGGCCCACAGCGCCACCACCAGGTAGCCGCCGAGCACGTCGCTTGGCATGTGCAGCCCGAGCATCAGCAGCGCCGTACCCACGGTGGCGGCGAACACCACGCCCGCGATGGCCACGAGCGGCCGCCAGCGATGCGGCGCGACCAGCACGGCGCCGACCGCCAGCGCCGCAGCCGCGGTCGAATGGCCGCTCGGCCACGACGCCGGGCCGACGAAGAAGCGGGATTCGCTCGCGAGCAGAGGCTTCAGCGTCTCCGAGCTGACCACCGCAAGCGCCATCACGGCCGCTGCAGCCAGCGCGGCGCGGGGTCGCCCTCGCGCAAGCGCCACACATATCAACGTCGCCGCCCAGAACGAGAACGGCAGCGGGTTCAGCGTGTGCACGAGCATTTCCGCCGCGTGATCCACGTGCAGGCTGCTGAGCGAGAGAAAGTGGCGGAGCAGAGCGCCGTCGCGGGCTTGGGCTGCCGGAACGTGTACGGCCAGAGCCCACACGCCGACCAGCGCCACCAGGCACAAACCCGCCACGGCCAGCGGGACAGCGGTCGCGGAGCGACGCGCCGTGCGAATCAGACGCCCACCCGGGAGGGCTGCCGTGCCGTAAGCGGTCTGGGACATAGCTCTACAGGCTAGGCGGTCGCCTAAACGGCGCCTGAATGTGCGCGGACAGGCGCTACCGGCAGCGGCTTGGACGCCAGCGCTGTGAGCGCCTGCGCGGTGACCCACACGGGTGTCTGGGCTCCCGTGCGCGAGTAGCGGATGCTGCCGTCGGGCGCCTGCAGGCTCTGCAGATATCCGAGCGGCGAGCGGCTGCCCGCCCGCGTCAGCGCGCGCGGGCTTCGCCCGGCCGCGAGGACCCCTTGGACCGCCCACGCGGTTGACTGTGCGTTCGACGGTCCGCCGGGCTGCTGGGGAAAGCCGCCGTCCGCGTTCTGATGGCCGGTCAGGTAAGCGCTCGCACGCGAGACGTCGCGACCGGCGCCCGCCGCCACGATCGCCTGGATGGCGGCGGCCGTGTCGTCGATATCGCTGCCGCCGCCGCGCGCGGCGAAGCCGAAGCCTCCGTCGGCTTCCTGTTGGCGCTCGAGCCAGCGCGCCGCCGCAGCGACCGTGGAGCTGCCGGCGGGGTAGCCGGCTGCGCGCAGCGCGAGGATCGCAAACGCCGTGAGGTTCACGAGCCCCCCGAACGAGCCGTTGCGCTGACGAGAGCGCAGCAGCCGCGTGACCGGGTCGCCTCCCGGCAGCGAGCGCACCGAGGCCCCGCATGCGTGCAGAGCGAGGATCGTGCGCTCGAGGTCGCCGGCGCCGCCGAGGCTCGACGCTTCGCCGCGAATCGCGTCGAGCACGCTCTTGCCATGACGGCGCATGCTCAGCGGGTCGCGGCCGGCGGCGGCGAGGCCGATCGCGACCCAGCTCGAGTAGAGCTCGCTGCTCGCCTGCCCCGGCGCTCCGCCGAAGCCGCCATCGGCGTTCTGCGCGCTTGCCAGATAGGACAGCCCGCGCGACACGCCGCCCGCCGCCGCGGCGGCCGCGGCTCGCGCGCCGGCCGCTGCTGGGCGTGCGCCTGCGGCGGTGCGCGCTCCCGCTGACGCGCACCCGCTCAACGCAAGCAGTGCCGCAGCGAGCGTCAGCGCGAGCAGCGGTCCAGCGCCGGAGGCGGCGGCCGCTCGGCCCGCGGCGCCGAGCTCAGCTCGCGGCGGGGATGGCTGCGGGTCCCAGCTCACCTGCAGGCGCGCGCGAGCCCGAAGCAGCATGCGCAGCAGCGCCGGGCCGAACGCCAGGCCGAACACGAAGCTCGCGACCACGTGCGTGACGTCGAACACCAGGGCCGATCCGATCACCAATCCGTAAGCGGCGAGCGTGTGGCTACCGGCACCTGTCCACGTATAGGCGTTGAGGATCAGGTTGAAAGCCTCGGCGGCCGCGGCGCATGCGAGCGCGAGCGCGAGGCGTGGCGGGTTTCGAGCGCTGAGACGACCGAGGCCCGCGCCGAGGAGCCCAACGGCGCCCCACCCCAGCATCTGCCAGGGCGTCCACGGGCCCTCGCCGAGGAGCACGTTCGAGGCGAGCGCCGCGATCGCCCCGACCGCGAAGCCGGGGCCGGCACCGAACGCGACACCGGCAACGAGCACGATCGCTGTGGTCGGCTTAACGTCGGGTACCGCTGCGAACGCATCTCTTCCCAGCGCGCCGAGCGCCGCGAGCGTGGCCACCAGCGCGATCAGCTTGGCCGGCGGGTGCGAGCGCTCATACCACCAGAAGGCGAGCACGAGTGCGAGCGCCACAAGCGCGAATGACCCGAGCTGCCAGCTCACGGGATCACCTGCTCGTGCGCCGGCTGCTTGTCGCGCGCCGCGGCTGCGGCGCGGAGCAGCTCGGCTCCCTGCTCGGGGAGCAGCGCGGCGCCGGCGCCACCGAGGATGCGCGCGGTTTCGGTGGAGAAGTACCAGCCGCCGGCGAGGATGTCCGCGATCGGCCCGTCGGCGAGCACGCGGCCGTCCGCGAGCAGCACAGCGCGCGCAGCGAACTCGGCCGCGAACTCGGCGTCGTGCGTGGCCACGATGACCGCCAGCCCGGCCTCTGCGCGTCCGCACAGCCACGCGGCGAGCCGCGCCTTCGAGCCCCTGTCCATACCGCGCGTGGGCTCATCGAGCGCAACCGTCGCCGGAGGCTCCCCGGCAAGGACGATCGCGAGTGCGAGCCGCTGGCGCTCGCCGCCTGAGAGATCGCGCGGATGGCGCTCGCCGTAGGCGGCTAGTCCGACCGCCTCGAGCGCGGCGGTGGGCGCCTCGTCCGCGACGCGCTCGTGCAGGAAGTAGTCGCCGGGGTTCTGCAGCAACAGCGCGACGCGGCCGGCGCGCCGCACGCTTCCGCGCGTGGGCTCGAGCAGTCCGGCGGCGTGCCGCAGCAGCGTCGACTTGCCCGCGCCGTTGCGCCCCATCAGCACGACGGCTTCGCCCGCGTGGATCTCGAGCTCGACGCCGCGCAGGATCGCGGGCCCGTCGCGCAGCTCGTGCCATACGCCGTGCAGCTCGAGCGCCGCGTCGAGGCTCACGCGCCTGCGCCGCAGCCCGCCGAGCGCGCGGCGGGGTGGCTCGCCCTGACCGCGACCGTCGCGCGCCGCCGAAAGGCCGGTCGCGGCCTCGGGCAGGACGCCGGCGCGGCGGAGCGTCGCCCGCGCCTGCTTGACGCCGGTGGGCGGCGGACCGAGCTGCGCCGCGGCGAGCAGGCGCGCGCCGGGCGTGCGCAACGCCGGCTCGTGCTCGGCCGCCCACTGCAGGAAGCCGCGGGAGTCGCTGTCGCACACGACGGCGCCGTCGTGCAGCGCGACCACCCGGTCGGCGGCGGCGAGGCAGCGCTCGAGACGATGCTCGACGAGCAGCACCGCGGTGTCGGACTCCTGGTTTAGCCTGCGCAGCTGCCAGATGAGCTCATCGCCGGCGACGGGGTCGAGCTGTGAGGTGGGCTCGTCGAGCAGCACCACGGACGGACGGGCGACGAGCACGGCGGCCAGCGCCACGCGCTGCAGCTCACCGCCGGAGAGCTCGCTCGTGCGCCTGTCGAGCAGCGATGCGATGCCGAGCGCGAGCGCCGTCTCCTCGACGGCGCGCGCAGCCGACGCGACGCCATAGCCGAGGTTCTCGAGGGGCAACATCAGCTCGGCGCGGACCGAGGTCATGATCACCTGCGTCTCGGGATCCTGAAGCAGCGTCCCGGCGACCTCGCCGATGCCCGCGGGACCGTGCTCGCGGGTGTCGCGGGCCGCGACCAGCACGCGCCCGCCGAAGCGCCCGCCATGGAAGTGCGGCACGAGTCCCGCGGCGGCGCGCAGCAGCGTGGACTTGCCCGAGCCGGACGCTCCCGCGAGCACGCAGAACTCGCCCGGCTCGATCGCGAGGCTGACGTCGCGCAGGGCCCGCTCGCCGGTGGACGCGTAGCTGTAGCTGACATGTTCGAACCAGACCGCGCTCACCGCTCGACCCCCCGGCGGTCGGCGAACGGCGCGAGCGCGATCGCGATGAACGCAAAGCCGAGCAGCACCGTGAGCGCACTGAACGGGATGCTCACCAGCGGGTATGGATGAAACGGAGCCGCGCCGGTGAGCGACGCGGCGAGCGCCAGCAAAGTGAGCAGGAGCGCGGCGAGGCCGAAAGCGAGGTCGTGACGCGAGGGCGGGTGCACGCGCCGGCGGGAAGCGACTGCGCGCACCCGGCGGGCGCCGTAGCCGCGCATCTCCAGCACCGCGGCGAGGTCGAGCGAGCGCTCGAGCGCGCCGCCGACCGCCGCGCGCAGGATCGCGAGCCGCCGCCCCAGCCCCGGCGCGTCGCCGTCGGGCCTGCAGCGCTGCGCATCGGCGAGACGGCGCGAGTCCTCGAGAAGTACGGGCACGAGCCTGGTGCTGAGCGCCGCAGTGAGCGCCGAGCGCGGCGAGATGCGCCTGAACGCGGTGAACAGCTCATCGGGGTCCGCAGCACACACGACCAGCAGGCACGCGAGCATGACGACGAGCAGCCGCAGCGAGAACACGAGCCCATACACGACCGCCTCGAGCGTGAGGTTCTCCTGCCCGAGCACGCCCCAGTCGCCGAGGCGCGCGAACACGGTCAGGCCGTGCCGGCTGACGAGCACGTTGACGAGAACGGTCACCAGCACGAGCAGCACGCACAGCCTGCGCGCCGCACCGAGGATCTCGGCGGCGACGCCCGCGGCGGTGGCCGCGGCCAGCACCGCCGCAAGCAGCGCTCCCAGCAGCAGTGGGTGCTCGACGATCAGCGCGCAGGTGGCGAGCGCGGCGCCGTAGGCCGCCGCGACGGTGCCGCGGGCGGCGTGCAGCGGGCTCGCACGCCTGCGGTAGCCGATCGGGCGAGCGCGCACGGCCACGCTCATCCCGTTCCGGTCGGCAGCGGTACGGCACCGCTCGCCGAGACCGCCACGGCATAGCGGTGATCCAGCGTTGCGGCGTTGAAATCGCGCGCGGCGAGCTGCACGCCGGCCTGGTCGGTTCCGGTGATGAACCAGACGGGGGCGTATTCGCCGTAGCGGGATGCCGCGATCAGGCCCGCTCCCGCGCCCAGCTGCCCGCTCGCGCGGCCGTTCTCGTCGAGCAGCGTGAGCGTGCTGCCGTTGGCTGCGAAGCGGGCATACACGCCGCTCGCGCGCGGGCCGCGCGCGAGCGCGGAGGCGACGAGGTCTGTGCGGACTTTCGGCCAGCCTCCCACCAACACGCGCAGCGTCTCAGAGCCGCCGGTTCCGAGCACCGCAACGGCCGCGGGCACGCCCAGGCTCTGCAGCTGCTTGGTCACCGTGGCGCACGCATATCCGCCGACGGATTCGCATTCGACGCGCACCGGCAGGCGCTTGCCTTCGATGCCGTTGAGGAACGGCTCGGGAAACGAGCCGACGACCGCCGGCACATCCTCGCTCTGGCTCCAGTCACGCCGATCCCACCAGATGTGATCGCCCGGGTGCACGTTCGTGGCTGCGGCGCCCTTGCTCGCCTGCACTCCGTTGACGAAATAGAACCAGTCGATGGGCGCGCCGCTCTCGTGGCCGCCGGCGAGCCCGTCGATGCTCTGCACGAAACCGCCTCCGTAGCGCGTGCTCACGGAGTAGTTGCGCTCCAGCAGGCTCATCACGGTCTCGGCTCCGCTGAGCTTGGGCGGCGCCGTGCGCGAAAGCACCTTGGCGCCGAAGCCGCTCGTGACGAGCAGGCTCACGGCGCTGGGCGCACGACCGGCGCCCAGCCCGCACCCGGCGAGCAGGAGCGCGGCCACGAGCGCGAGCGCTGCTGCCGGGGCGGTGAGCGACGGCGCGGCCCTCACCTCACCGTGATCGTCTGCGGGAAGGACGGGACGAGCCCGGAGCGGCTTGCCCGCAGCGGGTAGCTGCCCGGGCTCGAGGGCGCGATCAGAGTGGCGCGGCCGTTTGCGCCGGTCGTCGCGAAGTCCGTGCCCAGCGTGAGGACCGCGCGCGCGACCGCGCTCCCGCGGCCTTCGTTGTCGTATTCGCGCACGGTCACCTGCAGCGAGCTTCGAGGGCGCACGCGGGCGCTCGCCGGCGCGGCTTCCAGGGTGTGCTCACATCCGCCGCGCGAGGCGCTGCACCAGAACCACAGCACGTGCTCGCCGGAGCGCAGCAGGCGCCCGTCGCCGGCGGTGCCGCTCGGGTCCGCGGCGCCGGTCGAGCCGGCGACGTTCGAGACCTTGTACTCCCAGCCGTCCTGCCCGCGGTTTCGCTCGCCGCCGATGTCGTTCACGAACAGCTCGGCGGAGTTGCGCGGCGATGAGCCGCAATGCCCGTAGTCGCGCAGCGCAAACGCGGGCCCGCCCGCGCGGCGCATCGCCGCGAGCGCAGCGAGCGGCGTTCCCGCCGCCACCGCGCAGGAGCGAGAGGCGACGCGCAGGCTTGTGGCGCTCGCGCTGACGCCAGGCGCGCCGAAGAGGACCGATCCTCCCCGGCCCACGACCATGCCCGCCACCACCGGCGCCGCTGTCGCGACGCGGCTGCCGGTGTCCGCGGGAGCGGCGGCCGCCGCGAGCGCGAGGGCGGGCAGCGCGAGCGCGGGGGCGGACAGCGCAAGCGCTACCGCGAGCAGGCGTCTAGCGGACATAGAAGACGATCCGCGATGTGCCGCGTGCGAGCGCCGTGCGATTGCCCGCGGCATCGCTCGCCTCGAGGTCGAGCACGTAGCGCCCCGGCCGCAGCGCTTCGGGCAGCAGGTAGGAGAACGTGCTGCTCGTGGAGACCTTGAAGAGCGATCCGTGCCCGCAGCGCGCGTGGCGGAAGCGCTCGCTGACGCCGTCGTAGGCGTAGCAGCGCCCGCGGTGGGTGCGCCGCAGTTCGAGGTCAACCGACCTCACGGGGACGTGCGCGATGACCGTGCCCGTGAGGATTCGCGGCGCGCGAGCACGCGAGTAGACGTGGCCGTCGGTCACGCCCGTGGCCCGCGCGACAAGCGCGTACGGTCCGGTGTACGGCGCCGAGCTGGATTTGAACGCCTCGCTGCCGCCCGCCGGAGCGCTGCTGGTGCTGGTCGAGCCGTTGGAGCCCGGAGGCACTTCCACCGAGGCCACCGGACAGCTGCCGGCAGCCGCGTGGACGTCGATCGTGGCCTCGGCACGAATCGCGGGCGGCGAGGACGGCGTGCCGCTGACGCGCAGGGTGTACACGCCTGCGCTGGAGAAGCACAGCGCCACCTTTCCGCTCGAGTCGGCGATCGCCTTGCCGCCGCTCCATTCGACGCTCGCGTCGGCGGCCGGCGTCGCGTTGCCCTGCATGTCGTACTGCTTTACCGCAACCTGCACGGCTTCGCCGCTGCCCGCCGCGGCCGGCGCTTCGGTCTCAAGCGGCGTCGCTTCACCGCCGGGGCAGCCTTCGAAGCAGCTGGCGGCGTACAGCAGGCGATCGCCCGGCTGCGGTTCAACTTCACAGGCGCCGGCGCTGGAGTAGACGTCGTTGACCCACAGCGACCAGTAGTAGGTGGTGCCCGCCAGCGCTTCGCCGCCGATCGTTTCGATGAAGTACTGCTTGAACTTTTCACTCCAGGTGCCGGCCCAGTTGCCTGCGGTGGCCTGCTGCAGCGCTCCCAGCGCGCTGGTGCCGGGACACGACCCTTCCGAGCCGTTGACCACGGGGTTCGTGTTGGTCGTGACCTGCGTCAGCGGGACGGTCGTCTGGCCGATCCCCTCGACCCGCACCGTGACGGTCGCGGGCCCCGAAGCGAGGGCCGCGGAACTGCAGGCGAGAATGAGACATCCGGCGAGAAGCGCCGGTGCGATGCGGCGAAGCACGAGCATGAGCCACCCCTTTCCACGAGGGCTTTGTGGGCCTCGGCCGGAGGCAGGTCTCCTGGCTCCCGGGCCTACTCCTCCGCGCCTTCCCGATCGCCCTCTCAGGCGATCAGTGACCGCGCGCCGAACGGCGCGCCCGCGGTGGGCATCCCCGGTCACAGTGGCGGGTCCGCGCCGGATTCTCACCGGCTTCCCTTCACCACCGACCGTATTGGTGAGCAGATGCTACTGCAGCGCCGGCGCTCCGGTCAGAGGCCGCGCTCGACCGCGTCCTTGAGTCGTGCGAGGCGTCCCTCCCAGGCGGCTTCGGCCTCGCGCAGCCACTCGCCGGCCGGCGCCAGCGCGTGCGGGCGCAGCCTGTAGAGAACCTCGCGGCCGGCGCCCGGCGCGCGCTCAACGAGGCCGGCGTGGTCGAGCGTCGAGAGGTGCTTGGCGATCGCCTGGCGCGTGATCGGCAGCGACGCGGTCAGCGAGGGCACGCTGGTGCTGCCCTCGCGCAAGAGCGTCTCGAGCATCGTGCGCCTCGTCGGGTCGGCGAGCGCGGCGAACACCTCGCCGACGGGGTCGCTCAAGCGAGCACCGCGGAGAGGCCGCACGCGAGCATCTGAATCGGGAATGAGGGGACGCTCTCGGTGACAACCACGCGCGTGCCCGGAGGCTCGGCGATGATCGTGAACTCGACGCGTGTGGCGGGCGCATCCGGCTGGCCCCACCACCACACGAGCCGGTGCGGCTGATCGGAGACCTCGACCGAGATCTCGCGCCCGTCGTCTTCCTCGAGCCAGCGCTCGCGGCCCTCTTCGGTGGCGAGCGCCTCCCATACCTCCTCGGGGCTCGCCTGCACCTCTACCTCTCGTCTGACCGCCATGCCCACCTCCTTGACAACCATATGGTTGCTATTCTCTGACAACCAACCAGTTGTCGAAAGGATAGACGACATGACGCTGATCCCGATGGTCGTCGAGCAAGAGTCCCCGCGGCGAGCGCTCGTTTGACATCTACTCGCGCCTGCTGAACGAGCGCATCGTGTTCATCGGAACCCCGATCGACGACCAGGTCGCGAACCTGGTGGTCGCGCAGCTGCTGCACCTGGAGAGCGAGGACACCGACAAGGACGTCTCGCTCTACATCAACTGCCCCGGCGGGGTGGTGTATTCGGGCCTTGCGATCTACGACACGATGCAATTCATCAAGCCCGACGTGCAGACGATCTGCTTCGGCGTGGCGATGAGCATGGGCTCGCTGCTGCTCGCGGGCGGGGCGGCGGGCAAGCGCCTGGCGCTGCCGAACAGCCGCATCCTCATCCATCAGCCCTCGGGCGGCTTTCAGGGCCAGTCGGCGGACATCGAGATCCACGCGCGCGAGATCCTCGAGCTGCGCCGCCACGTCGACGAGATCTACTCCCGCCACACCGGCCAGCCGCTCGAGCGACGTGCACGAGGACATGGAGCGCGACCGCTACTTCACCGCGGAGCAGGCGCGCGAGTACGGGCTGATCGACCGGGTGATCTCCTCGCACGAGCTGAGGCGCGTGGCGACGGGCTTCGGCTCACGCAGCGCGGAGCCGGCGCCCGTGAGCTGACCGGGGCGCTCAGGCGCCCTGGGTGGCGATGGCGTCGAGATCGGAGTCGAGATCGGCGAGCGCCGCGCGAGCTGGCTCCTCGAGGGCGCCGCCGTCGCTGATCAGCCGTCTGGCGGCGTCGAGGTCCTGTGAGCGCCCGACCGTGAGCGCGGCCTTGAGCGCGCCGCCGTGCAGGTACCAGAGCGTGAAGCTGGCGTCCTCCATCGAGCCGCGCAGGATTTCCTCGTCCCACTCGTAGGCAGGGCCCACGTACTCGAGGCCGCCCCAGTCGCCGAGGTCGGAGTAGAAGTAGGGCACGGTCTCGTGCGGCGTGTCCCTGCCGAGCATGTTCAGCGCAACGGTCTTGCCGTGGTTGAAGGCGACGTCCCAGTGCTCGATCCGGACGGGCCGCCCGCCGTGCACGGGTGAGTCGTACTCGCAGATGTCGCCGGCTGCAAACACGCCCGGGACCTCGCTCTGCAGCCGCGAGGAGCAGCGCACGCCACCGCGCTCGCCGAGCTGCAGGCCGGCCTTCTGCGCGAGCTGAACGTCGGGTGTGACGCCGGCTCCGACGACCACGGCGTCGGCGTCGAGCTCGAGGCCTGCCCTGGTCACGACGGTGTGCACCCGTTCGTGGCCTTCGAAGCGCTCGAGCTCGTCCTCGCCGTGCACGGTCACGCCGCGGGCTTCGAGCTGCCCCTGGAAGAAGCCGCCGGCGAGCTCGCCGAAGCCACGGGACAGCGTCGTCTTCTCCTGCATCACGAGCGTGCAGCTCTTGCCGAGCATCGTCAGCGACGCGGCGACCTCGCAGGCGATGTAGGAGCCGCCGATCAGCACGACGCGCTCGGCGTCGGCAACGCCCTCGCGAATCGAGTCGGCGTTCGCGAGCGTGCGCAGGTAGTAGATGTGTTCGAGCTGGCAGCCGTCGACGTTGAGCCGCCGCACGTTCGCGCCGGTCGCGAGGAGCGCCTGCTCGAAGCCGACCTCCTCCCTGGTGGAGAGCTTCACGGTGCGCGCCTGGGTATCCAGCGCGGTCACGCTGGTGCGCGTGAGCAGCTCGATGTTCTGCTCCTGCCACCAGTCGTTGGGACGGAAAAGGGGGTCCTCGCGGGACTCCTCGCCGCGCAGATAACCCTTCGAGCACTCGGGGCGGTTGTACGGCGGCTCGGGCTCGCGGCCCACCAGCAGCACCTCGCCCGCGGCGCCTTCCTCGCGCAGCCAGCGCGCGCAGTTTGCGCTCGCGAGGCCGCCGCCGATCAGCAGATAGTCGACCTTGCGGTCGGGCATGGCGCCACCTTACAAGCTCACCGAAGAGGCGAGAGCTGGGGGCGTCGCCCCCAGCTCTCGGACCGGTGCCAACGAGCCTTCCTGGCACGGGAGTCCGAAGCAGCCCCTACTCAACGATGGGTGCTTCGGCTTCCGCTTCCGCTTCCGCGTCGGCTTTCGTGCAGTCGTACCCGTTGTGCTTCCCGGCATTGCTGTTCTTGCAGTCACCGAATCCGGCGGACACCTGTCGGTGCGCGCCATTCCCTTCCGATGCCGAGCTGGCTGCAATCGCGGGGGACCCGACGATCATCATGGCGGCGGCCACGAAGGCCAACGCCAACCGCCTGGAGAGTCGGTGGCCTGCTGTTGAACGGTGCGTCATTTCAGGGGCTCCTTGTCCCGGCCCAGATCGCTCTGTAGCCGATGATGTTGGAGAGCCGGCAGCCGAGCTATCTCGCCCCCTCAGGAGGAGACCTCTAGCTTTGCGCCCCCACCTCGCGGCGGGTTTGCCCTGAATCGATCAGCTCGGAGGCAGGCATCGGCTCGGCGCACGGCCCACGCTGAGCGAAAGCCACGGGGAATGGACGAATTCGCGCGGCGCGATGGCCGCTAGCCTCAGCCCCACGATGGGCACTCCGTGGGACGCGCGCACCTATGACAGCACCAGCGAGCCCCAGCAGGAGTGGGCGGCGGACGTGCTGGCGCGGCTGCAGGGGATCGCGCCGCAAGCGACCGTGCTCGACGTGGGCTGCGGAACCGGCCTGGTGACCGAGCAGCTGCTTGGGCTCGTGCCGGGAGGGCGGGTGCTCGCAATCGACGCCTCGCAGGACATGGTCGAGCTCGCGCGCTTGCGACTCGGCGAGCGAGCGCAGGTGTGGTGCGTGGACGCGCTCGAGCTCGAGCTCGATGAACCGGTGGACGCGATCTTCTCGACCGCGGCGCTGCACTGGGTGCCCGATCACGATCGCCTGTGGACGCGACTCGCGCGTGCCCTGAAGCCGGGGGGCGTGCTCGAGATCCAATGCGGCGGCGAGGGGAACATCGCGCACGTGCGAGAGGTGATCGAGTCGGTCGCCCGCGAGCTCGCACCCGAGCTGGTCGGCTGGTCGCCGTGGGTGTTCGCAAGTCCGCAGGAGACCGAGCGGCGCCTGCGCGAGGCGGGGTTCACACAGATCAAGTGCTGGCTCGAGCAGCGGCCGACGTATCCCCAGGACGTCAACGCGTTCGTGCGCACGTCGATCCTGGCGGCGCATCTCGAGCGGTTGGGAGATGAGGATCGCGGCGAGCGGTTCGCTTCAGCGGTCGTGGCAGGCGTGCGCCTTCCGCTCGACTACGTGCGCTTGAACGCATCGGCGCTTCGACACCCGGCGCGCTCGAGCGACCACCAGCGCTCCGGCGGTCGACTCCACCTCTGCGCCCGACCGCCCCGATCTCGCGTTTGCGGTGTGAACCACGCAGTAGCTACAGCCCGGGCGGGTGACGCACCGACCAGTGAGCCCATGTGGGGATATGTTCGAAGATGCGCCACCGTGGCCCGTCTTCGCTGCGGTTTGGCCCTATGTCGGTGCCACCATGGCTGGTGTCCAGTCTCAGCCCGGCGATCGTGAGGAAGACATGTGGGGTAGGAACATCGGCCGCGTAGATCGTGACCCAACGACCGGGACCCGGCGCGCCCCAGGTCACATAATTCTGCGCGAGGGGATTGTCGTTGACTATTTCACCTATTGGTCTGACTCCCGCACGGTACAGCACGTAATTCACCGTGCTGGAACAGTCCTCGGCCGGAGCGTTTCGTGGGTCGGGATGTCCTTCGGGCCCGTAGGGCAGCCCCTGCAGCTCGTTGCCTGCAGCGATCATCGCCTGCACGGTCGCGGGCACGCCCTCGGGAACGAGCGCGACGTGACCGTCGCCGGGGGCGAGAACGGCGTGTTCACCAGTGATCAGGCGCACGGGACTCGCGCTCCTTTCCTGCAGCCACCCGATCGTGCTTCCTTCAACATACGGCGGCGTGATCACAGTGTCGCGATACTTGTGAGCCCAACTTTCAACATCCGCCACGTACCAGCTGACGGGGTTGTAAGCGAAGATCGCACGGCCATAGTCACCGGGCGCGCCAGAGGCACGTAGATAGCGAGCCGCGGAGTAGATGGCGTCGGCTGGGTCCCACCGGCTTGCTCGGCCGTCCCCGTTGCCGTCCACGCCGAAGCTCGCCCAGGTCGAGGCGAGAAACTGCATGGGTCCGCCCGCCCCGGCAATGTTGACAGCGCCCGTGCGCCAGCACGACGGGTCTGGATCGCGGCCGTGGTCACACTCGACCTTTCCAATGCCGGCGAGCACGGCCCAGTCGAGCCCGTAGCGACGGGCGGCTGCCTCGTAGAGCTGCAGGTAGCTTGGGGGTACGTCGTGCCTGGCGAGGACCGAGACGCCTGCGGACGTTGCGCCGACGCCGCTGGCATCGGCGCCGCCAAGACCCCCGAACACGGCCGCTGTGGCCGCTAGCAGCATGAGGACGACCGCAAGCGCAGCCAGGCCAGATCCGGCGACGACCGCCGATCCAAACCGCTGCCGTGCTTGCCGCTCCACACGGGCGGACCCGTCCATCAACACGCTCGGCCCGGGCAGCGAACACGTTTACGGTCTCTCCCACGCCGAGAGCAGGCAGTCATTCGCGATCCCAGCCGAGCTGACGTTTGCGGCGTGCCTCGACCTCGCGCGCGTCGGCCATCACGCTGGAGCGCTCGCGACGCTGGGGTTCGCCCGGAGTCACCCCCGGGCCTCGGCGCGCCCGCGACCCCGGGAGCGTGTGTCCGCCATCCTGCATGCGCCGATCCAGGGCCTTATCGAAATCCCGCTCCGCTTTGCGCTCTGTCCGGCCAGTGCGACCGGGTGACGGCTCTGCGACCGCACGTGCGGTATGGCCGAGCTCGTGACGCAGGGCGAGCTCGCGATCGATCTCCAGACGCGCCGCCCGCTGACGACTCGGATCGAGGCGCTCATAACCCTCGCGCCCGTAGCGTGCAAGACCCGCCAAGGCCGGGTAGTCGCGCCCCTCCCCCACCGCACCGCCCGCCGAACGCGGCCAGATCTGCGCGGCTGGCGGAAGCGCCGCCTGTTCGTCGAGAAAGCGCGCGCGCTCCCGCACGCGGTCGCTCGAGTTTGTGTCGGTGACTTTGCGCGGAGCATGCGCGGCGTCGTTCAGCTGCCCTTGATCGCGCTCGACCTGTTCCTCGACGCGCGTCGCGCGATGCGCAAGTTCAATAGCTCGGCGCGAGTCGCCATCAGCGATCGCCTTCGTCCGCTCGCTGCCGATCCGCTCGAGCTGAGCGCGGCGAGCCGAGATCGACTTGCGAAGTCTCGGCGCGTCCTGTGAGCGGGCACGGAGCTCCTGCCGATCGACGTCCAGCGTGCGTCGCGCCTGCTCGTCGGCGAGCCCGCGGGCTCGTCGCCAGATGTGCTGCGCGCGAGCTGGGTGATTCGTTGCTTTCGAGTCACTACGCGCGAGCTTGCCCCTGGCCCAGCGTCCGGCCATCAGCGCTTTGCGGCTCTCGAGGAGGTCGCTGGCACGCCTGGTGACCGAACGCGGCGGTTGCCTCTGCTCCCGCATGAGCACCGTGCCGGCCAAGCCGAGAGCCTGATGGCGACGTGTGTATGCCCCCCAAGTGAAGGCTGACGTAAGCAGCCACTGGGTCCACCAGCCAAGCGCCTGCAGGCCGCTGAGGATCGCGAGGACCGCGAGCACGGCTCCGAGCAGAAAGGCAAATACGAGCTTCGCCACGAGCGCTCCCAGAAGTCGCATCCCCCAAGCGCGAAACACGGCGCGCCCGCTCTCGCCGAGCGCCGGGGCAAGCACCATTGCGGGAGCCAGCAGCAGGTAGAGCAGGCTGAACAAGGCAGCGGCGAGCAGGCGCACCGCGATGAAGCCGAGAAGCAGGACAGTACCCAGCACGCCCACGACGATCAGCAACAAACCTCCGACCCGCGACCATGTGCCGTCGTTAGTACGAAACTCCGCCGGCGCCGCCGCGGGACCAAGGCAGTTCGTGGCGTCGCTGCTTTGGCAGATCGTGCGCAGGAGCGAGCCTTCGTCATTAATCGAGTTGCGGGCGGGCCCGTTGGCTGGCAGGGCGAGGAAGATCGCACCGTTGCTGCGCGCTCCGCGGAGCAGCGCTGCGCTGCTTCGGAGAGCTGCGAGAGCATCGCCCGAGCCGGCGCACGGCACGAGTCCTTCGCGATCGCAGCTGGTCGCCGACAGCTCTTCTCCGGCGATCCTGAGGCCAGCTGCACGTAGCCGCGGATCAAGCTCGGCGGGACTTCTGCACCACGTAACGTCGCCAAACTCGAGATAGCACCACGGCGCTTCGACCGCCGCCGCAAAGACGGTGCTCATGCTATGTGCGAGCGCTCCGCCGCTGCGCGCAGGATTGCCCTGAGCTGCCACAGCGAGAGTCCCCACGCTCGCCTGATTGGCCCAGCGACCGACGGCCCCCACCGTCCCGGTCGGGTCGGCGATGACCCACAGGCCGCCGAGCGTCATTGCGAGCATCAAGACGGCCTGGCCAAGCGTCTCGGCGACGCGGCGCCGAATCAGGCCGTTGTAGAGCGCGATGACCGAGGCAAGCGAGAATACGATCGCAAGCCAGGGATCGGTGACTTGGGACTGCATCTGGCGCAGCCCTGCTCCCACTCCGCCGGCCGCGGCGCTGTCGAGCAGGTCAATCGTGAAGCACCACTCGAGCATCACCACGATCGCGTGAACCACCCAGACGACCGCCATCCACAAAGGCGTGATGAAGAAATCCTGGACGGCGCTGAGGATTCCGCCCTGGCTCAGCCCGAGCAGCCCCGTGTCGATGTGTACGTCGAGGCCGAAGTTCGCTGTCGCGCTCCCGCCGCCACGAATCCCGACGTTTCGCAATGGCGCGCACTCGCAAGGGGAAGCGGCCCGGCTTGCAACGCGCCTTTGCACAGCGGGCTGCCGAGGCCATTTGCGACGAGTGGGTCGGCCTGTGTCTGAACGGCACTCGCGGACGTTTCGGGCGTGCTGGCCACGGCCGCTGGTGTGCGAGCGGTGAGGGGAGGACCGCTCGGCGCTGTGCCTGACGGCCTGGTACGTGCCGGGACGGCAGCCGAGTTAGCGAGCACTCGACGGGTGTGATGCGCACCCGCCGGCGAGGCAGCGCTTGCCTCGGTGCAGCCCGAGAGGCAGAGCAGCACAAGCACGTGCACCGCAAGGGCGATCCGACGTGTGCGTCGCGTCACCCGCTGCCTGGAGTGGTCGAGAACGCGCGCAACAAGGCAGGGGCGACGACATCGACTTGAATCGCCTCGACACGGCCGCGGTGGTCGCGAAACAGGCAGCGGCCGGCGTCGAGCTCAAGCAGCGTTCGCCGCATTCTCGTGTCCTCGGGATCGAGACCCAGCAACGTCAAGGCCCGCCCAGCCTCGGCTTCGGAGCGCATGCCGAACACAAACGTCGCCCCAACTAGATTTCCCAGCGCTTCACGCTCGCCGATCAGGGTGTCCGTGACCAACTGGGTGCTGATGATCGGCACGGCCAGCTCCGACCGACCCATGCGCTGCAATGAGCTCAGCAGCGCCCTGCCCACGGGGTCGCCGAGCAGCCGCCAGCCCTCATCGAAGGAGAACAGCTTCAGCCGCTCGCGCTCGAGCGACATGAGGTGCATGGCGAACAGAGCAATCAGCCGGACGATCTGCTCTCCCACACGCTCGGCCTGTGAGTACTCGGATCGAGGAGTCCCTGGCTCGGGACCGGGAAGATCGCGGATCGGCAGATACGTGACCTGGCTGTGTCCAACATCGGGCAGCTTCACGCGGTTGTCGGCAAACCCCAGCTGGGTCAACCCGGACCGCGCATATACCTCGAGGGTCTTGGCGACGTGCACATCCGTGGCGTCGCCGTCCTTCAGCGCACGCACGACCTCCAGACACGTGGGCTGAGGCGAACGCGTCAAGACCCGATCGACCGCCCCGAGTACCGCGGTCTCCCAGGCCGGCTCGGCGCGGCCCGGAAGCAGATCCCGTAGAAACGACACAGCGACGTCCTGACGCAGGTGGACTGGAGCAACGCGGAGCGGATCGAGCACTCCACGCAACGATGCATCGGGACGCAACGTGAAGCACTCAGCGTGCGGCGCAACCTCGTCCAGCAGGTGAAACCGGTGATCGCCCTTCGGGTCGCAGTCGACGATCCTCGCACCCTGCAGGAACCCCTCGTACTTGAGCTTCTGTGCGAGCGTCGTCTTCCCGGTTCCTAGCGCACCGACGCCGAGCACCGTCGTGTTGCGATCGCTGTCCGAGCCCTCCCGCAGGTTGAATCTGACCGGCTGCCGTGAGCCGGAGAGCGTGTGGCCGAGGTAGAAGCCGGTGCGCGACCCAGCCACGTGAGCGGCAGTCGGCATCATTGCCGCAACCTGTTCAGTCGTGAGTGTGTCGTCGTAGCCGGCGACGCGAGTGCGCTGAGCTGGGAGGTGCTGCAGGAACAACTCGAGCTGGTCGCCGAGCGGCCGATGAAGCCGTACCTCGCCGTAAGCTCGACGGCACGTCTCGACGTTCTCCTCGAGCTCCTGTTCCTCGGTTGCTGCAACCGCGATCGCGAGTGTCGCGCGCAGCAGCGGGGGCCTGCTCGAGGCTTGCAGATAGGCGAGCAGATCCCGGGCATCCTGCGTTCGCTCGAACCCCAGGTCCGATACACCCTGCTCGCCGTCAGACTCAGCGCGAGCGATCTGGTCCGCGTCCTGTATGCGCCGGCGAGCCACCCTCAGGGCTAGCTCGTTAGGCAGAAAGCGAGCGTTCAACGACAGGTCGACGGCGAACGGCAGCCGTTCCACAGGCGCGAACATGAGCTCGGCCCGCGATCCCGGAAACTGCACGCGCTCGGGAAGCGCACCGAGCACCAGCTGAGCTTGCCAGCTCGTGCCTAGCTCCGATTCGACCTTGAGAGCTCGGGCGCGGTGCTCCACGTAGCTCTCCATCCATCGCATCACGTCGCCCTCGAGCGGCGCGAGCACCGCCTCGCCGTTGCACTCGAAGGAGAGCGCTCGCGGCTCGTGCAACTCGTCGACTTGTGGTTCTCCGATTCCGCGGCAGAATGCCCTGCGAACAAGCCACTGCAGCTCAACCCCACGCGCTGGCCGAACCGGCAGAAACTCCTCCAGGCGCGCGTGAACTCGGTCGGCATTGACTCGCACCCGCTCGAGCTCGGAGGCTTTCAACAACCGCCTGTCGCGCACCGAGAACGCCCGCCTGGCTGCGGCCCACCATTCTCGCGGGTGCTGCTCGGCGGCATGCGAAACGTAAGTCGCCACATCCTGCTCGGGCTCCCGCAGGCTGACGATCATGAAGAGCGCGGGATGGGACGCACCGATCTCAGACAGCCGGCGAACGTGCTCGGAGACATAGCGCCGCCGCGCGCGAGCATGGGCGCCGGCCGCGAAGGTGCCATCGCTTCCTTCGAGCTCGCCCGCGTAACGCGAGACCGGCCAGTGCCGTGCCACCCGGATTATCTGCGCGTCGGCTTCGATCACCTCGAGGGCCCCCATCAGCGCGATGAAGGCGGCGCGCTTGCCCTCGTCGCTCATCCACGCATATGAGGTGACCTCAACGGCGAACGCGGCCCAGGCATCCTCGAGGCCCCGCGCGAATATGCAATTGCCGTAGATGAATGCGATCGGGCTGCGCAACTACTCGCTCTGGACCGCGTCCGGTAGCAACGTCATCTGCGCACCTCGCTCGAGGACGATCACCGAAGCCCGCGAGGCGGCAGACGCTCCGCCTGTGTCGTTGAGCGTCACCAGGCGCGCGCGGCGCAGTCCGCCGAAAGAGCCCCAGCGGAGCCTCGCGCGAATCGCCGGTCCATGGGTGCGAGCGACCCGAAACGCCCCGGGGCCGCTGTAGCGCAGAGCCCGAATCTCACCGTCAGAGCCGTCGGGCAGGACGGTGATGTCCTCTGGTTGCCAGCGCGCACGTCCCGCCCTCGCCTGACGGGTGCCGCTCAGATGCCGCGCCGCGAGTTGATAACGGACGATCGCCGTGGCCGCAACGTGAAACGGACGGCCCTCGATGCGAATTACGCCCAAGACGACAGCGCCCACACATGGAAAGGCGACGTCGCGCAAGTACCAAGGCAGAGCACCAACCAGCACCCCCGTGCCAGGCAACCGATCTATGACCAGGCTCGTGAGCAGCGCGGCGAGGAAGTACACGATCCCTCTCACCGGAACCCCACCCGGATTCAGGCGCATCGTGTCGATGCGGTAAATGCGACGCTCGAGGTCGAAGACCCGCCGGTAGGAGCGAATCTCCATCAGTGCGTCCCGAACAGGGTTGCGACCGTGTCGCGCAAGAGGCTCACGCCTGCCGAGGTCGCAAGAAGCACGGCGACGATCCCCACGGCGAAAACACCTGCGGCCTCCTTGAAGTCACGTCGAAAGGCCAGCACGGTGCCGGCGACAGCAAAAGCGAGTCCGATCAGGCTCATGGCCACGGTGCGCCCTACGCTCCCGGCTTTCGCGGCTGCCGATTCCAGCGAGCTTCCACCGGTTTCCGATGACACGGCGCCGGCACCCGTGCTTGGACCGACGTTGCTCACTGCAGCCAATGCGACAGCACTCGGCATCATCCACCCACTCGCGAGCGCGATAGCGAGTACACGGGCTGCTCGATGGGTCTTCATGTGGCCTCCTCGGGTCGTCACGCGGCGGTTGGGTCCATTTGGACTGCCGATATCTCCCACCTCCCCTGCGCGTAGACGACGTCAAGTTCGTAGCCGAGCAGGTAGCGAACCCCACGGTCGTCGTGCGCCTGGACCTCCGCAAGCACAGAGCGGTGGTCGCCAGCCCAGAACAGGTGTTGCAGCGAATTGAGCGTGAGCGAAAGGGTCGGAACCGACACGCGGGCATCGCTCGTGAGGTCTGCGGCGAGATCCCCATCGGCGCCCGCTAGGTAGTTACGCAGCGCCCGTACGACGACCGTGGCGAGCGCCGGTTCGGTCGCTTCCCGTAGGCGTTCGCCGCGCTGGGCAGGGCTGGTGGCGGGAGGGCCGACAAACGCCGGATAGCCGGCCAATGCGAGCCGTCCGTCTGACGTGCGCACAACGCTCACCGTGAGATAGAGCAGCCCGGCCGGTATGGTCTGCGCCGCGACGGTGTAGACGTGCTCGCCGGCGAGCGACTCACGTTCCTGAACAACGGCGGCCCACGCGACCTGCTGCTGGCCGCCCGCCGGGAGTTGAAGCCCGGCAGCGGGTTCCATCTGCGGCCCAGCGAAGGACGACAATTCGCGCCCGCTCAATTCCGCTTCGGCTGCGTTCCAGGTGAGATAGCGGCGTGCGAACAGGAGCGCGTAACCCTCCGCAGCAACGTCGCGACGTTCTGAGTCCGTTGGCACGACGCGCGCCTCCGACATCGGAGCGGCGATCGCGTAACGGACGCTCGCCGCAATGCCAGCCAGCGAGAGCGCACACAGCAGATAGCGGGGGATTTCGCGTGTAAGGCGCAGGCGCCACAACGGGCGGCGGATCACCGAAACACTCGGAGCCTGTGAATTGCGATTCACTTCGCGCCTACCGCTCGAAGCCGAACTCGGCTCGGCGGCCGTCCACGGCGACGCTCTTCGCCGGCTCGACAATGGGTTCGCGAGCAGTCGCACGAGGAACCGTTGGAGCGCTCGCGCGACCCACGTTTGCCGGGAGGCTCCCGGCGGATGCCCGCGACAGAGTCCTTCGGCCTGCCATTAGCGGCACGAAGCCCCGAGGTCTTGCGTGACTCGACTGCCTAGGCCTCCTTGCGCTAGGGCGGCGCAGATCTTCCTCCGCGCGGCCGGCGCGGCGAGGAAACGGCACGTCGGCCAGCGCTAGGAGACCAACGCCCGCGAGCACAGCGGCTAGCGCGGCCAACCGCCCATGCGAGACACGCCGGGTCAGTCGCGGCGCCTCGAGATCGGGTCGCGTCACTTCTCGCGTCTCGCGCCCGTGGTCGTCTTCGTCTGCGTTGAGCGCCGCCAACCGGTCCTGCTCAGCCGTCCCTGCAAGGGAGTCGGTCTCCGGGTAGACGCGGTAGACCTGGCGCGGGGCTCGCCGCAGCAGTGTCATCGCCCGCCCGCCCGACCGGTCACGCGGGCGGCCGGGCATCGGACGCACGAATGCTCCGACGCCCGGCCGCGTGCGCGCGGATTGGCATCGCCGCGCCGTCGAACGTGCAACCAACGGGCGGCGGCCGAGGGGACGCGCCTATGAGTTGGGGGAGAGATAGTCATAGCCGGGTCCCTGGTTCTCATCTCCGACCTCGAGACGCGTCTGGGACATCCGCGTCATCGAGCGCCATCAGCTTTCGTAAGCGCGCTCGCCCCCGTTGCGCGACCTTGCGGTACTTCTCGGCGGACCAGCCGAAGCGCTCACAGAATTCGGCTCGTCCTTTGTCGCGGAGCTGCCACGCGATCACGAGTCGTTGGTCGCCGCTCAGTTGATGCACAAGCTGTTCGAGGCGCCGCAGCTGGTGGCGCATGATCACGATCTGCTCGAGCTCGGCGCGCGCGTCGGCGATCTCTAGTCGGTCTTCAGTGCCACCGATCGACGACGCGGTCTCGAACGCGGCCTGCATGGGACTCCTTCCGCCTAACGCCCGCCGCCGATCGTGGATCCTGGAGAGAAACCGTTGCTCAAGCGCGTTCTCGACGTGCCGGCGTGTGTGAAAGAGCCGCCCCTCGCGCGCTTGCACCACGAGCTCGAGCGTCGCCTGGCTGTAGCAATCCTCGAGATCCTCCCTGCGCAAACGATGACGGTGTGCGTGGAGCAGCAGCTCCCGTCGGGAGGCGCTCACCAGCGCAAGATCCTCCGCTGGGTCACCTGTAACCCGACCGCCGCCATCCCGCCATGCATGCTTCCAAGCGTCGTTTCGGGTAGACACATGGGCGTGTCGAGACAGCCGGCGCCAACACCCCCCTCCCATTTCAGTGGCTTGAAGCGATGAGCGTCAACGACGTCCTGCACTCGCTCGGTCGCCGCCAGCCCGCGCGACGTCGGAGCTGGATTCGCCGCCATACGAGTCCGGTTCGAGATCGACGCTCCCACCGCTACGGCTGGTCAGATCGCCTCACTTCAGACCAAGACCGAGCGCTACTGCACCGTCCTTCAGACGCTCACTACACCACCGCAACTCAAGACTGAGTTCTGCCGCACGTAGCAGCCACCAAAGCCCTGCCAGGCTGGGCGTACCCGACAATCTTGATCAATTTCCCGGAGCTGCGGATCGCCCCGTAACGGTCTAGCGAAACGACCAGCTAGACCCGGTGCGCCTACCCTCGCTCCTGGGCGAGCCGTTCGGCGGCTGCGCGGGCCTGGTCGACGTCGGAGGTCGTAAGGCGAGCGATCGAGCCTCCCACCCAGAGGTAGACCCATCCCTCGCGTTGTCGAATACGACCGGCGCTACCAACCAGACGCCCGTGTTGGATGACAACGGCAAACACAACCCCACCGCCGAGGTCGCTGACCTCCTCAAGCTCGTAGTCCAATTCCTCGTAGGCCCCGAACCACTCGTCAAGGAAGCCACGTATCGCCGCTCGACCCTCGATGAGGTCCGCCCGCCCGTCCAAGACCCCATCTTCGGCGACGCTGCTCATCACCCCGTCGAAATCACCGCGATCCAGAGCCTCAACCTGCTTGCGCACAAGCTCAACCGGATCGGGCCTCGTGGACTCCTCGGCCATCTCTCGGCCAGTATCCCGGACGGACAGACACGCGCCGAGCGATACGTCCCGCGCCCGTGGAGAGGCCCTGCCAGCCCTGGGCGTACCGACGGTTTTGATCAATTTCCCGGAGCTGCGGATCCCACGGTAAGGCGGTGACACGGTGGTAGGCTTCGGCGGTCGGCCGCGACTTTCGGGGGTTGCGAGAAATGGGGGCGCCGAACTATCCGTCAGCTCGTGGGGGCGGCCAAACTGTGCCGTTTGACATTACGTTGCGTTGGTCCGATGGGCAGCGCGCGATGGTCGTGTCAGGCGAGCTGACGGTCGAGACGGCAACAGTCGTGCGAGCCTTGCTTGACATCGTCTGCGCTAACGATGCGACAGAGGTTGAGCTCGACCTTCGAGACGTAACCTTCATCGACTCGACCGGTATCGGCGTCATCATGGTGGCCAAGAAAGCTTGTGCAGGGCGGGGCTGCGGGTTCTTCTTGATCCCGAGCAAGGCCCCTCAGCCGGCCAGGCTCTGGGAGCTAAGCGGCCTGCAAGACCGACTCAGCTGGCGCGAGGGACCTGCGCCGAGCTCTAGTTCTACATGTGAGGGCTAGACGCTATCGCTCCTGAGGGCCTTCGCTCCGTCTGAGCCGAGCCTCGTGCACGTAGGTCCCTGAAAGGGCGGCTCGTAGCGCCCGTCTACAGCTCTGTGGCTGCGGTGCGCAGCAGGCCGAACCGGCACAAGCTGCAGCCAAGGCGCCTGCTCCTGAGGCCCTCTACGGTCCCAGCCGTGCCTGCGCGTACCCGACAGTTTTGATCAATCTTCCGGAGCTGCGGATACCGCGTTGAGCCCACTCAGGCAGGGGCGAGTCGGCCGTGTCCGCCTCCGGCGTGGGAGCCGAGCTCGGCTAGCTCGCGGTCCAGTAAAGGTCTGGCGCTGCGGCGTGGTTGGCGGGCGGATGTTGCGAGGCGTAGAGTCTCTTCGGCGGTCTATATGCCGTCCGAGGAGAGGTAACACACGCGTGGTTCGCAACGTCGCCGAAAAGGCGTACTTCCCAACGAGGAACCTCCTCGAGGAAATCGGGGACATGATGATCCTGTGCGGCAGGACCATCTCCTCTGCTCTGCGGCCCCCGTATCCCTACGGCGGCGAGTTCGTCCAGCAGTTCCTGTTCGCGCTGCGGCTCTGCTGGTTCCCGCTGCTGATCTCGACCGTCGCTCTTTGCTACGCAGCTCCGGGGTTGCAGTCGGCGAACTTCCTCACGATCTTCGGCGCGCTGGACCGTGTCGGCGGGTTCTTCGTGCTCGGCGCGATTCGCGAGATCGGTCCGAGCGTGACGGCGATCGTGGTAGCAGGGGTGGCGGGCACCGCGATCACCGCCGACCTCGGCGCGCGCAAGGTCCGCGAGGAGCTCGACGCCCTGCAGGTGCTCGGCGTGGACCCCGTCAAGAACCTCGTCGTGCCGCGCTTCCTCGCGCTGATGATCGCCACCGGCCTCTTCGACATCTATGCGCTGCTGTTCGGCATCTTCGGCGGCATCCTCGCCGAGCTCGAGAACCGCCAACCGCTCGGTCCGTTCTGGACGACGCTCTTCGCCAATGCCTCGACGACCGACCTGTGGGGGTCGGTGCTCAAGTGCACCATCTACGGGGCGATCATCGCGATCGTGTGCTGCTACAAGGGCATGGCCGCGTCCGGCGGCGCCGAGGGCGTCGGCCGCGCCGTGAACGAGGCGGTCGTGCTGACCTTCACGGCGATCTTCGCCTTCGACTACGTCTTCACCCAGACTCTGCTCGCGACCCATCCCGCGATCCTGGTGATCAAATGAACGTCGACCGCACGAGATCCACATTCGCCGACATCGTGCCAAGCCTGGCACACCCGCCCGTTTGGAGGCCCTGCCAGCCCTGGGCGTAGCACGCCCCTCATGGCTGGCGCTCACCAGCGCAAGATCCTCCGCTGGGTCACCGGTAACCCGACCGCCGCCATCCCGCCATGCAGGCTTCCAAGCGTCGTTTCGGGTAGACACATGGGCGTGTCGAGACAGCCGGCGCCAACACCCCCCTCCCATTTCAGTGGCCTTGAAGCGATGAGCGTCAACGACGTCCTGCACTCGCTCGATCGCCGCCAGCAGCACAGCCCGCGCATGGGCTTCATCGCGGCCGTCGTCAAGAAGTTCAGCGAAGATCAGGCCGGACAGCTCGCCGCGCTGATCTCCTACTACGGCTTCGTCTCGCTGTTTCCGCTGCTGCTCGTGCTCGTCACCGTGCTCGGCTTCGTGCTACAGGGTGACCCGGCCGAACAGCACAGGATCCTCAAAGGCACGCTCGGCCAGTTCCCGATCATCCGCGACCAGCTCGAGCTGCACTCGCTCAAAGGCAGCAGCATCGCCCTCGCCGTCGGCATCGTCGGGGCATTGCTCGCCGGCATGGGCATCACCAACGCCACGCAGAACGCGTTCAACCGCATCTGGCACGTGCCCTTCAAGCACCGCCCCAACTTCATCCGCGTGCGGCTCCGCGGCCTCGGGCTGCTCGCGATCCTCGGCACGCTCTCGATTTCCTCGACGGTCGCTGCGGGCTTCGTCGGCGCGGAAAGCCATGGCGCCGGCGCGGTCGCAGCCGGCGTCGTGGTTGCGTTCGCGTTCAACCTCGCCACGTTCATGCTCGCCTTCAAGCTGCTCACCGCGGTCGAGCTGAGCTGGCGAGAGCTGCTGCCCGGTGTGATCCTGGCCGCGGTCTTCTGGCAGCTCCTGCAGCACCTCGGCGGCTACTACCTCGACCACATACTCAAGCGAACCAGCCCGCTGTACGGCACCTTCGCGCTGGTGCTCGGCCTGCTCGCCTGGCTCTACCTCGGCGCCCAGCTCACGATCTTCGCCGCCGAGGTCAACGTCGTGCGGGTGCGCCGACTGTGGCCGCGCAGCTTCTTCTCGGAGCCGCTACTCGAGGCTGACAAGCGCGCGCTCACAGCCTCCGCGGAGGTGGAGGAGCGCCTGCCCGAGGAGGATGTCGCCGTGAGCTTCGAGCGGCCCGAGAGCTGACGCCGGCGACCGATCGCCGTCGCGGCTAAGCGCCCATATTTGGCTCTGGGACGCCGATCGCAGCATCCACCCCAAAGCCCTTGCGCGTGCAACCATCGCGCGCTATACTAACTACTCTTTCGTAACCTCATATGGAGCAGTTACCTATGCCCATCGTGCCCCAAATCCCCCAAGGCGATACCCCCGAGACCAACGCGCACCTGCGCCTGATCCCCCTCGACGACACCGTTGTGTTCCCCAACATGGGCATCACGCTGACCGTCGACGTGGGCAGCGACGAGCGCGTCGTGCTCGTGCCTCGCCACGAAAACGAGTTCCTCGACGTCGGCACCATCGCCGATGTCTCAGAGCAGATCCGCCTCCCCGGCGGCGGGCGCGCCGTCGCGCTCACCGGGGAGCACCGTGCGCTCATCGGAGCCGCCCAGACCGGCCCCGATGGAGAGCTGCGCGTAGAGGTCGACGAGCGCCCCGACGAGGTGCCCGTGGACAAGCGCACGCGCGAGCTCGAGCGCGAGTACCGCGCCACCGTCGAGGAGATCCTCGAGCTGCGCGGCGACGACGGGCGTATCGCGGCGTTCCTGCGCGCGATCGCCGAGCCCGGCGCACTGGCCGACTCCGCCGGCTACTCCCCCAACATCTCCTACGAGCAGAAGGTCGAGCTGCTGCGAACGCTCGACGTCGCAGACCGGCTCGAGCTGGCCGTGAAGCTGCAGCGCGAGAGCCTCGCCGAGCTGCAGGTGCGCAAGCGCATCCGCGAGGACGTGCAGGAGGGCGCCGAGAAGCAGCAGCGCGATTACTTCCTGCGCAAGCAGATGGAGTCGATCCGCAAGGAGCTCGGCGAGGACGACGCCTCCGTAGTCGAGGAGTACCGCGCCAAGATCGACGAGGCCGACATGCCCGAGGCCGTCGAGGAGCAGGCCCTGAAGGAGCTGAGCCGCCTCGAGCGCATGGGCGAGCAGACCGGCGAGTCGAGCATGATCCGCACCTACCTCGACTGGCTGATCGCGGTGCCATGGTCAAAGCGCTCTGAGGAGCACCTCGACCCTGTTGCCGCACGCGCCGTGCTCGACGCCGACCACGCGGGCCTCGAGGACGTCAAGGACCGGATCACCGAGTATCTCGCCGTGCGCAAGCTGCGCCAGGAGCGAGGCATCGAGGCCGACCCCAAGTCGGGCGCGATCCTCACCCTGATCGGGCCGCCCGGCACCGGCAAGACCTCGATCGGCGAGTCGATCGCCCGTGCCACCGGACGCGAGTTCGTGCGCATGTCGCTCGGCGGCGTGCGCGACGAGGCCGAGATCCGCGGGCACAGGCGCACGTACATTGGCGCGCTGCCAGGCCGCCTCGTGCGGGCGCTGCGCGACGCCGGCACCATGAACCCGGTGATCCTGCTCGACGAGGTCGACAAGGTCGGCGCCGACTGGCGCGGAGACCCCTCCGCCGCCCTGCTCGAGGTGCTCGACCCGGCACAGAACCACTCGTTCCGCGACCACTACCTCGACCTCGAGCTCGACCTCAGCCAGGTCATGTTCCTCGCCACCGCCAACGTCGCCGACACGATCCCCGGACCGCTGCTCGACCGCATGGAGGTGATCCGCTTCGACGGCTACACCTCCGAGGAGAAGCTGGCGATCGCCAAGGGCTACCTGTGGCCGCGCCAGCGCGACCGCAACGGCCTGCGCGAGGACGAGGTCGAGATCTCAGACGAGGTGCTGCGTACGATCGTGTCCGAGTACACCCACGAGGCCGGCGTGCGCAACCTCGAGCGAGAGCTCGGCACCGTGCTGCGCAAGACAGCCACGCGGATCGCATCCAGCCACAGCGGCAAGGCCAAGGACGCGGTCGAGACGCCCGTGAAAATCGATCTGGAGACCGTGCGCGACGCGCTCGGGCGCCAGAAGTTCTTCCAGGAGTCAGCCGCTCGCACCGCTCACCCCGGCGTCGCAACCGGCCTGGCCGTGACCGGCGCGGGCGGCGATGTGCTGTTCATCGAGGCGACCGGCATGAAGGGCGGCTCAGGCGGCAGCGGGCTCGTGCTCACCGGCCAGCTCGGCGACGTCATGAAGGAGTCGGCGAAGATCGCCCTCTCCTACGTGCGCGGTCATGCCGAGGAGCTCGGCATCGAGGAGAGCGCGTTCGAGAACCGCGAGTTCCACGTGCACGTGCCCGCCGGCGCGATCCCCAAGGACGGGCCGAGCGCGGGCGTGGCGATGGTCACGGCGCTCGCCTCGCTGCTGTCCGACCGCCCGGTCAAGCACACGGTCGGGATGACCGGCGAGATCACGCTGCAGGGACGCGTGCTGCCGATCGGCGGGCTCAAGCAGAAGGTGCTCGCGGCCCACGCCGCCGGGCTCACCGACGTGATCCTGCCCGAGCGCAACCGCGGCGATCTCGATGACATCCCCGACGACGTGCGCAAGGCGATGAGCTTCCACCCGGTGATGACCGTGCGAGAGGTTCTCGACCGCGCGCTGGAGCCCGTTCGCGATGTCGCGCGGATCCCGTAGATGTGAGCCGGTGCCGATGGAGGTCCGCGAGGTCGCGGACCTCCTCGAGCGCCGGTGGCAGCTATCCATCATCTACGCCGCTCTCGCCGGCGCGCTGCGCTTCAGCGAATTCGCCGATGCCGTCGCCGGGATCTCCCCGCGCATGCTCGCCGAGAGACTGCGCGACCTCGAGGGAGCCGGGCTCGTCGAGCGAACCGTGATCCCCTCGAGCCCGCCCACCGTCGAGTACCGCCTGACCGCGCGCGGCCGGCGGCTCGCACCGCTGATCGAAGCGATGCGCGAGTACGTGCGCGAACCAGCCTAGGACTCGCGCCAGCCCCCGGTCCTGCAGGCTAAGCTCGGCGCGCATGCCGCCTCCCCGGCGTGTTAGGGTGGCGACCTTCTGTAGTAGCAATCGAGGAGGCAACGGTGCGGGGGAAGATGTTGCGACCGCTGGTCGCTGTGGTGGTGTGTGTCTTTGCAGGCTGGGCGTCGGCCGGGGCCGCCGCGGCGTTCGTGGCGCCGGTGAGCGCCGGGCCGCCGAAGCCGCCGAAGATCGCGCACCTGGACTTCGACGGGTTCTTCCCGTCGGCGACGCAGATCCATGTGGGCGACTCCGTCAGCTGGTCGATCAACGGCTTTCACTCGGTCACCTTCCTTGCCAAGGGCCAGTCGCTGCCGCCGCTCATCATCACCTCCGCGGCCAGCCCGATCACCGGCAAGCTCGACTCGCAGAGCATCCCCTTCTGGTTCAACGGCAACCCGAGCCAGATCATCAACCCACAGGCGGGCGCACCCGCCGGCGGCAACACCTACAACGGCACAGGCTTCCTCAGCAGCGGCCTGCCGGGCGAAGGTCCGCCGAAGCCGTTCGTCGTGAAGTTCACCAAGGCCGGGACCTACACGTTCAACTGCGTCGTTCACCCCGGCATGCGCGGCACGGTCAAGGTGCTCCCAAAGGGCAAGCCCGTCCCCTCCGCAAAGCAGGACCGGCTCGCCGCCGCCGCGCAGGAGAGGGCCGGCATCGCGAAGGCGCGCGCGCTCGCGAAGGTCAAGCCCGCAGCCGCGACCGTGCTCGCCGGGCACGACGCCGGCGCCGTCACCTGGCTGCGCTTCTTCCCCTCCAACCTCACCGTCAAAGCCGGCACGACCGTGGAATTCAAGATCGCCTCCGCGCGTGAGGTGCACACGATCACGTTCGGACCGGCCGCCTACACCTCCAAGATCGAGGAAACGTTCACCGCGCCCCTTCCCGGAGCGAGTCCCGGGCCGCCGACGATCGGGGTCAACCCGCTCGGCGGCTACCCGAGCGACCCGCCGCCGCTGCCGCCCTACACCGGCGCCAACCACGGCAACGGGTTCGAGAACGCCGGGATTCTCTCGCTGGGCGGGCCGCCGCTTCCCTCGAGCGCGAAGATCACATTCTCCACGCCCGGGGTCTATGACTTCGAGTGCGTGATCCACGCCAACATGGACGGGAAGGTCACCGTCACGAAATAACGCTCCGCCCGCGCCGAGCGCCGCGGCCCGAGCGCCATCTGAGCTCGGGCCACGGCTTTGCTCGGCACGGGCGTGCCGTTCGACGCGGGCGTGCCGTTCGACGCGGGCGTCCCGTCTCCACGCGGACGTGCCGTCTCCACGCGGACGTGCCGTTACCGCGCGTTCGCGTCTGCTACGAGTCCGCTATTCGCGCACGGCCGCGTCGGCGGCGCTCGCGAGTTCCTTGAGCGCTTCGAAGAATTCCTGTGAATGGCCGATGAACAGCCCGTCCGCGGTCAGCGCCTTGACCGCGCCCATCGCAGCTCCCTGCGTCTTCGTGGGCCGCACAATCGACACCGCCGGGAGTGACTTCTTCAGGAACACCGTCGGCTCCGGCATGATCAGGTTTGTCTGAAATTCCTCGCCGCCGAACGGCGTTTCGTTCAGGTTCGGGAACACAAGCCCGTTCGTCGGGTCGGTGAGCGGCGGCGCGTTACCCGCCTTGTCGTGCCAGGTCTGAAAGTGCATCGCCTCCGTCGGGCCGATGCTCAGCACCACGCGCAGCACCTCCACATCGCTCACCCGTTGCGCGAGCGACGGGTACAGGCTGGTGCCGCCCTGCTCGATCGTGCAGAAGTGAAAGCCCGCCGTGTTCGCGATCGCCTGCAGGTGGTCTTTGGGGTGAAGGTCCGAGTTGTTGCGCGGGATCGCCGGGAAGCGACCTTCGGCCAGCCCCGGCACCGCCTGCTTGAAGGTGCCGCCGAGGTCGGGGTTCTGGGTGGAGCTGCGATAGCGCGTCCACCAGCTCGTGTCGACCGTGAGTTCCATCAGGTTCGTCAGCCTGCCGATCTGCTGCGCGCCGTCAGCCGTGCTGCTGGGCAGGTTGCGGAAGCGGTCGAGGTTCACCGGTTCAGCTCCGCGCGAAGCCAGGTAGGAGTTCAGGAAGTGCCAGTGAGCGAGCTCGTCGTCAGTGTTGTCGTGAATGTACTGCGGCATATCGCTGTCCAGCTTCTGGATCGCTTTCGTGTACTGCGGGTTGCCGCTGCCGCCAGGGACCTCCGCATCCTGAATGCCCGCGAGCTCGTTGTACTGCTGCCACAGGTCCGACTCGAGGATCTCCGCCGCCGCCAGAAACCTCAGGATCGCCGCGTCGCCGGCGCTCAGCGTGCCACTCGAGGCCGGTGCCGCGAACGCCTGGGCGGCACGGTCGAACTGCGCCAGGCCAACGCCCACGCCGGCCGCCACGCCGCCCGCTAGCAACGATCGCCTGCTTACGCCGCCCTGCTCTTCCGATAGGGAACTCGCCGCGCGCGCATCAGCGCCCTCAGGGGTCTGCGTCGAGGAGTGCATCTTCTGCCTTTCGGGGGGACTGGGGTGAGGTGCTGCTTTCCCAATGGACGCCGCCCGCCCCAGAAACTTCCTGGCCCTCAGAAATTTCACACAGCCGCCTGCAAGCGTGGCGCGCAGCGCGGCGAAATTCAGCTCTTTCGAGAGGCGCCCGCACCCATGCGCGCTCAGGCGGGCAGCCGCTCTCCCACGCCCACCGCGTCCTCGCTCGCGCCCACGATCTGCCCGCCCGCACAGTGCGCCGCCTCCACTCCCTTGCCGGGGTTGCGGATCCCGATCAGCCCGGTGATGCCGCCGAGCACGACCAGCACAGCCCCCACGGCCATGCCCAGGTGAAAGCTGTGAAGCGACGCCTGTTCGGCCGCGTGCAGGACTGCGTGCGCCTGCGTTGCGGGCAACGAATGCACGTCGGGAAGCCCCAGCGGCAGCCGCTTGGCCTGCGCCACCGCCGCCGTGCCCGCATGGCCGAGCCTGACGCCGGTCAGGGCATGCGCCAGCGAGGAGGAGAACGCGCTTGCCACGGCCGCGCCCACCGCAGCGGTCCCAAACAGGCCCGCGACGCGCGCGATCGCGTTGTTCACGCCCGAGGCGATGCCGGCGTCGGAGGGGTCCGCGCTGGCCAGCACCGCCGCCGTGAGCGGTGCGACCGTCATCGACAGGCCGAGCGCGAACACGAGCTCGGCGGGCAGCACCTCCGTGGTGAAGTCCACCGGCAGTTTCACGAGCTGAAACATCGCGAGACCCAGGCCGGCCACGATCGGACCGCCTCCCATGAACAGCCGCGGCCCGAAGCGGTCAGCGAGCGCACCGAAGCGACGTGACAGCGCGAACATCACGATCGTGACCGGCAGCGTCGCCAGGCCGCTCTGGATCGGCGTGTAGCCGCCGACCTGCTGCAGGAACACGACGAGGAAGAAGAACAGCACGGCCAACCCCGCGTACATCGCGAGCGTCTCCACGTTGCCCGCCGTGAAGTTACGGCTGCGAAACAGATCCAGCGAGAGCATCGGATCCGACACGCGCGACTCGTAGAACACGAACACGCAGAACAGCGCCACGCCCGCGATCAGCGGGACGATCACCGCCGGGCTCGACCAGCCCAGCCGCGGCTGCTCGATCAGCGCGAACACCGGTCCCGCGAGACCCGCCGCCGCCAACGCACCACCGACCACGTCAACGCGGCGGCCCCCGCCGCCGCGTCCCTTCAAATCGCTGCGCCCGGCGGACGCGGCCACGGCTCTGCGCGAGGGCCCGGCGCCGTCGTTCGCGCCGTCCTTCGGCGCCTCACGCGCTGTGGGCATCGCCACGCGGATCAACGCCGCGCACACGAGCACCAGCGGAGCGTTGAGCACGAACACCCAGCGCCACGTCGCAATCGCCAGCAGCTCGCCGCCCGCTAGCGGGCCGAGCACGCCCGCGATCGCACCCCAGGCCGTCCAGCTGCCGATCGCCGGTCCGCGCTCGGCCTCGGGGAAAGTGTTCACGATCACCGCCAGCGAGCTCGGCACGAGCAGTGCCCCCGCGACCCCCTGAAGCATCCGCGCAGCCACCAGCAGGGCGATGCTCGGCGCGGCCGCGCACGCGAGCGAGGCCGCACCGAATCCGAGCACGCCCGCGCTGAACACGCGCCGCTCGCCGTACACGTCCCCGAGCGAGCCGCCCACTAGGATCAGCGAGCTGAGCGTCAGCAGGTAGCCGTTGACGACCCACTGCTGCGCCGCGAGGCCGCCGCCCAGCGCCGCCTGGATGCTCGGCAATGCGACCGTCACCACGGTCCCGTCGAGCAACACGATGCCCGACCCGAGAATGCACGCAACGAGCGTCAGCCGCTTGACCGACGCCTCACTGCGAACCGCCATCGTCCGTGCCCTACGTCCCCGCTCGGAGCGCCGCCCCGTCGACCTCGGAAAGCGACGTGCACCCGCTCAGCGCGAGCGTGAGGTCGAACTCAGCGAGCATGCAGCGCAGCACCTGTTCCACCCCCGCCTGACCGGCCAGCGCGAGCCCCCACATGTACGGGCGACCCACACACACCGCGTCCGCGCCCAACGCAATCGCCTTGAAGATGTCCGCGCCCGTGCGGATGCCGCTGTCGAACAGCACCGCGAGCTCATCGCCGACCGCCTCGCGCACCGCCGCCAACGCGTCGAGCGCTCCGATCGCGCCGTCCACCTGGCGCCCGCCGTGGTTCGACACGATCAACCCCTGCACGCCCGCCTTCAGCGCAAGGCGCGCATCCTCGGGATGCACGACCCCCTTGAGCACGATCGGCAGCTCCGTCTGCTCGCGCAGCCATTCAAGGTCCGACCACGTCACCCTCGGGTTCGCGAACTGGTAGGCCCAGTGGCCCAGCGCCGCTCCGAGATCCTCCTCCGGCGGGCGCGCCAGCGCCGAGCGAAACACCGGATCGGAGAAGTAGTTCGCCACGCCCTCGCCTTTCAAGAACGGCAGGTAGCCGTTCTGCAGATCGCGCGGGCGCCAGCCGAGCAGCCACGTGTCGAGCGTCACCACGATCGCCTCGTAGGAGCTGCGGGCCGCGCGCGTCACGAAGCTCGCCGCCAGATCGCGATCGCTCGGCCAGTACAGCTGATACCAGCGGCTCGCCTCGCCCATCTCCGCAGCCACCTGCTCGATCGTGTGCGAGGACGCCGTGCTGAGGATCATCGGCACGCCCAGCGCCGCCGACGCCCGCGCAACCGCCAGCTCCGCCTGCGGATGCACGATCGACTGCACGCCCACCGGCGCCAGCATCAGCGGAGCCTGCATCGCCGTGCCCAGCACGCTCGCCGAGAGATCGCGCGATGACACGTCGCGGAGCATGCGCGGCACGATCTGCACGCGCTCGAACGCGCGCAGGTTCGCGCGCATCGTCGCCTCCGAGCCCGCCCCGCCGGCCACGTAGCCGAACGCCTCCGCGCCGAGCAGCTCGCGGGCGCGCTCTTCAAGGCCCCCCGGCGTCAGCGGCAGCGGTGGGCGCTCTCCCGTGAGCCCGCGGCCGTAGATCTCGTACTGGAAATTCGCGTACTGGCGCATCTCCGCCAGCGCCCGCTCCGCGTCCGCCATTGCCCTACCCTATCGCCGCCCGCGCACCAGCTTCAGCCGAGCACGAGCTCCGCCGCCGCACGCAGCGTGGCCGCGTCGCCCGAGACCAACAGCGTCGTCACGATCGACTCGCGCCAGCGATCGAGGTCCGAGCGGATCTTCTCGCGCGGGCCGATCAGCGACAGCTCCTCGATCAGACTGCGCGGCACCTTCGCGCAAGCCTCCTCGCGGCGGCCGGCGAGGTAGAGCTCTGCGATCTGCTCGACCTCCGCCTCGTAGCCCATGCGGATCGCCACGTTCGCGTGGAAGTTCGTGCCTTTCGCCCCCATGCCGCCGAGATACAGGGCGTAGTAGGGCCGCAGCGCGTCAGCCGCCGCCTCGATGTCCTCCGAGACGATGAACGGCACGGTCGCCGCCACCTCGAAGTCCGCGAAGCTGCGTCGCGCCCCCTCGCGCGCGAAGCCCTCCTGCAGCGAGCTCGTGTAGATCTCCTGGTGCGCCGGCGAGAACAGCATCGCCAGCCAGCCGTCGCACAGCTCCCCGCACAGCGCGATGTTCTTCGGCCCCTCCGCTCCGAGGAATATCGGGATGTCCTCGCGCAGCGGATGGATCGAGGACTTCAGCGCCTTGCCGAGGCCCGTGCCGTCTGGCAGCGGCAGCGGGTAGTGCGGCCCCGGCGCGTGCACGGGGCCACGCCGCGCCCAGATCTCGCGCAGGATCGCGATGTACTCGCGAGTGCGCGCCAGCGGCTTGGCGAACGGCATTCCGTACCAGCCCTCCACCACCTGCGGACCCGACACGCCGAGGCCGAGGATGAAGCGCCCGCCCGACAGGTGGTCCATCGTCATCGCCGCCATCGCCGTCGCGGCCGGCTGGCGTGCGGACATCTGCACGATCCCCGTGCCCAGCCTGATGCGCTCCGTCGCCGCGCCCCACCACGCCAGCGGCGTCAGGCAATCCGAGCCGTACGCCTCCGCCGTCCACATCGAGTCAAAGCCCAGTCGCTCCGCCTCCGCCACCGTCTCGCGCGCGCCGGCGGGCGGGCCGCCCGCCCAGTAGCCCGTGTTCAGGCCAAGCTTCAGCTCCCCCGCCACCGGCCGCACCCTACCGGCTCGCCGACTACGGGCGCGGCTCGACCAGCACCAGCGTGAAGCCGTCGTAGCCCTTTGCGCCCACCGTCTGGATCGTCGTCGCGGTCGTGCCCGGCGCAGCCGAAAGCAGCTCGTGGAAGCGGCGCACGCCTTCCGAATGCGGGTCCCCCGCCGGCTCGAGCAGCGTGCCGCCGCGCACCACGTTGTCGGCCACGATCACGCTGCCAGGATGGGAGAGCTCGAGCGCCCACTCGAAGTACTCGGGCATGCTCTTCTTGTCCGCGTCGATGAAGGTGAAGTCAAACGGCCCCGCACCCTCGCCCGCAAGCGAGCGCAGCGAATCGAGCGCCGCTCCCACGCGCTGCTCCACACGATCGGAGACGCCCGCGCGCTCGATGCTCTCGCCGGCCACGCGGGCGTAGTCCGGCTCGATCTCGAGCGTCACGAGGCGCCCGTCCGCCGGCAGCGCGCGCGCCAGCCAGATCGTGCTGTAGCCGCCGAGCGTGCCCAGCTCGAGGATGCTGCGCGCGCCCAGCATGCGCACGAGCAGGTGCAGCAGCTTTCCCTGGTTGGGCGTCACCGCGATCTGCGGCAGCCCCGCCGCAACGCTTGCTGCGGCGGCGTTGCGCAGCGCCTCGTCCTCTCGCACCAGCAGATCCGCCGTGTAGGAGTCCACGTCGGTCCACAGCTCACGCGCGCTCGCGGCGGCGTCGCTCACGGCACCGTCACCTCCCGCGGGGTCATCAGCGCCACCGGCACCGACAGGCCCGCCTCGCGGCGCAACGTCGCGATCCGCCGGCCCGGCTGCACCGCCGCGCGGATCTCGCTCGCGCGTCCCCCGAGGTTCTCCACGGAGCGCTCGAGATCCTCGACCGTGAACGCGAGCCCCCACAAGCCGCGCCGGAGCCTCACGTCCGCCCGCCACCGCCAGCCGATCCTCGGGCAGCTCGATCAGCTCGAGGATGTCCTCGCCGAGCCTGAAGAACGCCTGCCGCGGAGCGCCCGCCGGCGTCGGCTCCTCGCGCACCCTGCGCAGGTCAAGACCCGCCGTCTGCAGCGATCTGAGCGTGCGCTCGAAGTCCGGCGAGAACGCGACCACGTGGTCGAGCGCGAGCACTCCGTTGGGCTGCGCCGCCGCCGGCTCCCGCGGCGGGCTTTGCGAGACCGTCGTGTTCAGCCCGTCGAGCTCGGCGCTCGAGACGCCGCGCAGCGACCAGCCCGCGATGCCGCGCCCCCCATCGCCCGCTCCGCCGCCCGCGTCTGCGCGTGCGCTCGAGCCGAGACGGATCAGCACCCTGCCGAGGAAGACCGCGTCGTCGTTCACATCGAAGCCGAGCTCCGCCCACACGCGCGGCTCGTCGCACACAGTGATCTCATCGATCGTGACTGACGTCGCTCGCTCCTAACGGTCGTGCTCGGCGTGACGGCGTGACGGCGTGGCCGCGACAGCAGACTAACCGCTCCCTCGCCTGCGCTGCGGCTAGAACAGGATGAGCATGAACGAGCGCGCACCTCAGCCCGGGGACCGCCGTCGCCTGACGATCCTTGCGATCTGCTGCATGAGCCTTCTGCTCGTGGCGATGGACAACACGATCGTCAACGTCGCCCTGCCCTCGATCAGGCGCGAGTTGCATGCCTCGCTGTCCGGCCTGCAGTGGACGATCGACGCCTACACGATCGTGCTCGCGAGCCTGCTACTGCTGGGGGGCTCGAGCGGCGACCGCTTCGGCCGGCGGCGCACCTTTCAGCTCGGGCTGCTCGTGTTCACCGGCGGCTCGGGCCTGTGCAGCCTCGCCCCCACGCTCGGCTGGCTGATCGTCGCGCGCACGCTGCAGGCGGTGGGTGGCTCGATGCTCAACCCGGTCGCGATGTCGATCATCACCAACGTCTTCACCGACCCGCGCGAGCGGGCGCGCGCGATCGGCGCGTGGGGCGCCGTCGTCGGCATCAGCCTCGCGCTCGGGCCCATCGTCGGCGGAGCGCTCACCGAGGGCGTGAGCTGGCGCGCGATCTTTTGGATCAACCTGCCGATCGGGCTTGCGGCGTTCGTGCTGACGGCGCTGTTCGTTCCCGAATCGCGCGCCGCCCGTCCGCGCCGCTTCGATCCCGTCGGGCAGATCCTCGTTATCGTCGCGCTCGCCTCGCTCACCTACGCGATCATCGACGCCCCGAGCGCCTCGTGGACCTCTGCACAGACGATCGGCCTGTTCGCGCTGTGTACCTGCGCACTGGTCGCCCTGGCCGTGTACGAGCCACGCCGCGCCGATCCGCTGATCGAGCTTCGCTTCTTCCGCAGTGCCCCGTTCACGGGCGCCACGCTGATCGCGATCAGCGCGTTCGCGGGCTTCAGCGGCTTCCTCTTCCTCAACACGCTCTACCTGCAGAACGCGCGCGGCTACTCCGCGCTGGAGGCCGGACTGTGCACCCTGCCGATGGCAATAGCCGCGCTCATCTGCAGCCCGCTCGCGGGCCGCACCGTGGGAAACTCGGGGCCACGTGTGCCTCTGCTGATCGCCGGAGCCTGCATGTGCACGAGCGCGCTCGCGCTCACGCAGCTTCGCGTCGGGACCTCGCTCGTGCTCCTGCTCGGCGCCTACGCGCTGTTCGGCGTGGGCTTCGGCACGGTCAACTCGCCGATCACGTTCACAGCCGTCTCGGGCATGCCCAACAGCCAGGCCGGCGTCGCCGCTGCGATCGCGTCGACCAGCAGGCAGGTCGGGCAGACGCTGGGAGTGGCTCTGACCGGCTCGATCATCGGCTCCGCCACCGGCGCGCTCGCCGGCGCCCGGCTGGTCTCCTCGAGCGGTGGAGCATGGTGGCTGATCGCCGGCTGCGGGGGGCTAGTGTTCGCGCTTGGTGCCGCAACCACCGGCCCGTGGGCGCAGCGGACCGCGCGCCGCGCGGGCGAACGCCTCGCCGATCGCCCACCCCAGCCGGCGGGCGCGACGCAAGCCGGGTAGAGAGATGAGATGAGCGAACGGCCAAAACGTGCAGCCACGCACTCCAACAGAAGGCCACGAGCGGTGCCCGTCATGCGCGAGCCCGCGCAGGCGACCGAGACAGAGACGCGCGGACACACACCGCAACGCCCGCGCCAGGGCTTGCTTGTGCCCGCCGTGCGCTATGTGCTGCCCGCCGCGGTCGTGCTCGCCGGCCTGATCGTGATGGCGCTGGGCAGCGAAACCGAGCTCGAGGGCGGCGCGGGAATAATCGGCGCGGGGCTGTCGATCGTGCTCATCAACCTGTTCTTCCGCATCGGCAGCTCCGGTGAACGCGAGCGCGAGGAAGAGGACGCCGCACGCGAGTATTTCGAGCGCCACGGACGCTGGCCGAGCTAGCGAAAATGCGATTGCAACAGGTGCGTATCGCCGCGCCGCCCGGTTTGTGCACCGGTCCAAAGTGAAACCACGTGGGAGGCGCGAGAATCCCTCGGTGAGCTCGGGGGTGCAGGAAGGCACGATCGACGCCTATCGACCGCAGGCGCCGTTCCTCGACGAGATGTTCGCGGCCGACGGCGCGCCGCGGCCGACCGCGCGTGCGCTCGTGGAGGTGCTGGAGCGTCTCGGCCCCGCAGGGCTCGTCGAGGCTGCCCGCCGCCGCGACGCGATCTTCATGCAGCAGGGCATCACGTTCGAGACAAGCAGCGCCGGCGGCATCTCGCAAGAACGCCCGTTCCCGCTGGACCTCGTTCCGCGCGTGCTCAACGGAAACGAGTGGCGCAGCATCAAGCGCGGGCTCGCGCAGCGGATCCGAGCGCTCAACCACTTCGTCGACGACGTCTACCACGGACGCGAGATCGTGCGCGAGGGGATCGTGCCGTGGCGGCTCGTGGCCTCCTCGCCGAACTTCGCACGCGCGGTGCACGGCATCAGGCCGCCCGGAGGCGTCTACACGCACGTGGCAGGCTGCGACCTCGTGCGCCACAGCGACGGCAGCTGGAAGGTGATCGAGGACAACGTGCGCATCCCCTCGGGGATCTCCTACGTGCTCGAGAACCGCGCCGCGATGGCGCGTGTGGTGCCCGAGCTGTTCGCCTCCTACAGGGTGCGCCCCGTCGAGCACTACCCACAGCTGCTGCTGCACGCGCTACGCGCGGTCGCACCGTCCACCGAGAGCGAGGCGACCGTGGTCGTGTGGACACCCGGTCCCGCCAACCCCGCCTACTTCGAGCACGCCTTCCTCGCGCGCCAGATGGGCGTTGAGCTGGTCGAGGCCTCCGACCTGGTCGTGCGCGACGACGTGCTCTACATGCGCACCACGCGAGGCCTCGAGCGCGCACACGCCGTCTACCGTCGTGTCGATGACGACTTCGCGGATCCGCTCGAGTTCCGCGGCGACTCGCTGCTCGGGGTGCCCGGGCTCGTGCGCGCCTACCGCGCGGGCAGCGTGGCGATCGCCAACGCGCTCGGCACCGGAGTCGCCGACGACAAGGCCATCTACTGCTACGTGCCCGAGATGATCCGCTTCTACCTCGGCGAGGAGCCCATCCTCGAAAACGTGAAGACCTACCTGCTGTCCGACCCCGAGGTGCTCGAGCACGTGCTCGGCCGGCTCGAGGAGCTCGTGGTCAAGCCCACCGGCGAGTCCGGCGGGCGCGGCGTGTTGATCGGACCGCACGCAGAGGCGCACGAGATCGAGCGCATGCGCGCCGTGATCAGCGCGCATCCGGAACGCTGGATCGCCCAGGACGTGGTTCGCCTGTCCACACTGCCCACGGTCGAGAGCAACGGCACGCTCGTACCGCGGCACGTCGACCTGCGGCCCTTCGCCGTCTTCGGCGAGCGCATCGACATCGTGCCCGGCGGCCTCACCCGGGTGGCGCTCGAGGAGGGCTCGCTGGTCGTCAACTCCTCCCGCGGCGGGGGCTCCAAGGACACGTGGGTTCTCGCCGACGGCGACGACGCCGACCGCGCCGGGCCGCCGATCGCAGACACGCAGCCGCCCGCGCTCCCGGACCTGCGCTACGGCGAGTGGGTCGGCCAGCAGCAGCAGCAGCAGCAACAACAACAACAACAACGGGGCCGGGCCTGATGCTCGCGCGCATCGCCCACGAGCTCTACTGGCTTGGGCGCAACCTCGCTCGCGCGGAGTTCACCGCGCGCGCCGTCGAGGCCGTCTTCCAGGCAGAACTGCAGGGCAGCCCCGACGCCGCCGCCGGCGTGAGCTTCGGCTCGCCGGGGCTGATGGCGATGCTCGGGCACGTCGAGGGGCCACCCGGGAGCATCGAGGCGCTCGGCCGGCTCACGCTCGCGGCCGACCGCCCCGGCTCGATGCTCGCGAGCATGGAGCGCGCGCGCGAGGGCGCGCGCACCGTGCGCGACGTGATCAGCGCGGAGATGTGGGAGGCGATCAACACCAGCACGCTCGGGTTGCGAGCACCGCAGCATGCTTGGGAGGGCGCGGCCGGACCGTATCTCGCCGCCCAGTACATCAAGGAACGGACCGCGCTCATCTGGGGCGTGGCGAGCCGCTCGATGCTGCGCGACGAGGCCAAGTGCTTCTTCGACGCGGGTGGCCTGATCGAGACCTCCGACATGGTGCTGCGCATGCTCAGGATCGCGCTGCCAGCCAGCGATGCGCAGCCCGCCGACGGGCACGCGCTGATCCTGCTGCAGGCCGTCGGCGGCTTCCACGCCTACCTGCGCGCGGTCACCGCGCCGCCCAACGCCCACCCCGTCGCGCGCTTCTTGCTCTTCGAGCGCGCCTATCCCGACAGCGTGGCGGCGTGCGTCGACTCTCTGCACGACGTCTTCATGACGGCCGACGCGGGGCCGCGCAACTCCAAGCCCGTTCTGCGCGTCAGCCGTCTCGCCGCCGATCTTGACTTCCAGCGCCGGGCGCTACCCGACGGCGCCGAGCTCACCGGCATTTGCAAACAGGCCCAGCAGGAGCTCGCGCGGATCGATCAGGACGTCGCCGAGCGCTACTTTGCGGGGACCGCCTCCGCCTCCGAGGGCCGCTGAGCCTGCCAATGCACTTCGCCATCCGCTATCTCACCGAATACCGCTACGACGCCCCAGTCACCGACAACCTGAACGCGCTCCGCGTGCGTCCCGCCACGACCTCCTCACAGCGTTGCGACGAGTTCCACACCCGCATCGAGCCCGAAGCGCGCGTGAGCCGCCACCTCGACTACTTCGGCACCGAGGTGCTCGAGTTCGGCGTGCCCACCAGCCATGAGCAGCTGACGATCGACGTGCGAGCGCGAGTCGTCACATCACAGCCGCCGGAGGCCCCGGACGGCGACTGGGAGAGTCTGCGCCAGCGCTCCTACATCGACGCCGCCGGCGAGTACACGCTGCCGTGGCAGGACCAACCGGCGATCGATGGGCTCGAGCGGCTCGAGCAGGCGATCGCCGCCGACAGTCCCCTCGCCACCCTGCGGTCGCTCTGCTCGGTGATACCCGACAGCTTCTCCTACAGCCCAGGCACGACCTACGTCGGCTCGAGCGTCGCCGACCTGATCGACCTCGGCGCAGGCGTGTGTCAGGACTTCGCCCACCTCGCGCTCGTGCTGCTGCGCCGCAACGGCATCGCTGCGCGCTACGTCTCCGGATATCTGTGGGCGGCACCCGAGGACGACGGCGCGGACTCGCTCGAACTCGACACCCACGCCTGGATCGAGGCGCTGCTGCCGAGCAACGACGGCCACCGCGAGCCCGTGTGGGTCAGCGCCGACCCCACCAACCGCCGCGTGGGCGGCGAAGAGACGCACGTGAAGATCGGCCACGGGCGCTTCTACTCCGATGTGCCGCCCGTGAAGGGCCTCTACCTCGGCGGCGCGAACTCCGACCTGAGCTCGCAGGTGACGATGACGCGCCTGGACCCGCAGACGAGCGCGCGGGCGTAGCGCGCGACCACGGCAGGGCTAGCCTGCGTACATCGCCTCGATCTGCTCGGTGTAGCGGGCCGCAATCGGCTTGCGCCTGAGCTTCATCGTGGGCGTGAGCTCCTCCCCGCCGGGCAGCCAGTCGCTGCCGAGGATCGTGAACTTCTTGATCTGCTCGACTTTCGCGAGCTTCTCTCCGGCCTCGTCGAGCGCCTGCTGCACCGCGGCGAGCACCGCCGGCTCCTGGGCAAGTGAAGCAAGCGAGGTGTCCTCTATTCCCTGCTGGGTCGCCCACACCGGCGCGAAGTCCGGATCGAGCACGATCAGCGCGGTGTTATAGGGGCGCGCGTCGCCGATGCAGCAGACCTGACCGATCAGCGGCGAAGCGCTCTTGATCGTTGCCTCGATGTTCGCCGGCGACATGTTCTTGCCGGCCGCGCTGATGATGATCTCCTTCTTGCGGTCGACGATCTTCAGATAGCCGTCCTCGTCGAAGGTGCCGATGTCGCCGGTGCGCAGCCATCCGTCCTCGGTGAACGCCTCAGCGGTCTGCTCCGGCAGGTTGCGGTAGCCGAGCATCACCACATCGGACTTCACTAGCACCTCGCCATCGCTGTCGAGCTTGATCTGCACGCCGGGCGCCGCCGGGCCGACCGTGCCCAGCTTGATCTTCTCCGGCGGGTTCACGCTGCCGGCGCCGCAGGTCTCACTCATCCCCCACAGCTCGGCCAGCGGCAGCCCGATGGCATGGAAGAACTCGAGCACCTCGACGGGCGTCGGCGCCGCTCCGACGTTGATCGCGAGCACCTCGTCGAGGCCGAGCATCGCGCGTAGCCCCGCGAAGATCTCCTCGTCCGCGCGCGCGACCTCCTCCGCCAGCTCCGCCGGCACGGGCTCGCCCGCCTGCTCCAGGCGCACCTTGCGCAGGCCTGCATCGAGCGCAGCCTTCATCTTCTGCTGCTGCTCGGGTGGCTGGCTCGCGACCATCGCCTCGAGACCGGCCTTCAGCTTCTCCCAGATCCGCGGCACCGCGAAGAACCAGCTCGGTTTCACTTCCGGCAGGTAGGAGAGCACCTGGCGGGGGTCCGAGCAGCATGTGATCTGCAGCCCGAACACGATCGGGATGTAGTGGTGGGCGTTGCGCTCGGCCACGTGCGCGGCGGGCAGCCAGGAGACGACGCGCCCCTCGCGCGGCAGTTCGATCAGCTCCTCGAAGCCCACGACCGCGGCGAGCAGGTTTCGGTGGATGAGCTGGACGCCCTTGGGCGGGCCGGTCGTGCCGGAGGTGTAGATGAGCGTGAGCACGTCCTCGGGTGTGATCTGCGCGACCTGCGCGTCCACGTCGAAGCCCGGATTCGAGCCCTCCACGTCAGACAGCGCGAGCGTGCCCTCGGGAGCATCGCCGTCGACGACGATCACATGCTCGAGCTTGGGCAGCTCCGAGCGCGCCTCGAGCACCTGCGGCAGATACGCCTGCTCGCAGATGAGAATGCGCGCGTCCGCGTCCGAGACCACGTAGGCGATCTGGTTGGGGGCATAGGTGTTGTAGATCGAGAACGGCGTCGCGCCGAGCATCATCGCGGCGAGGTCGCAGATGTGAAACTCGGGCCTGTTGGAGAGCATCAGCGCGATCGTCTCGCCGCGCTGCAGGCCGAGCTTCGCGAGCCCGCCGGCGAGCGCGTCGACGCGCTCGCGTAGCGCGGCCCACGTGATCGTGAACTCGTCGCCCTTGGTCCGGATCGCGACCTCCTCGCCGCGTTCCGCCGCCGTGATTCGGAAGGCCTCCGCGAGCGTGCGCGCGCTCATGGCGCCCCGCTCGCCGGTGATTGCATCCGTGACCGCGCCGTTCATCTGCTCCCCTTTCGCAATTCCTCTCCTGCCCCGCGGCCGCCCGCTGTGGTGCTCGCCGCACCGTCGGGAGATGATAACCCCGCGCGGGAGTCGGTTTGGCGCCGTGGGACGAGCGTTGCGACTTGACAAACTCGCGCGCGTGCGTACACATCCGCACTAGGATGAACACGTGGTCTCTGAGGAGGAGGTCCGCCGTGAGCGCATTCGCGCGCGCCGGCCGGCGCGCGCCGCGCTCGCCGAGCACGGTGGATAGGTCGTCGCTGCAGGCCGCGGGCGCGGCGGGGTCCGCGCTCGGCCTGGCGACCGGCTCGGAGAGCACCCGCGAGCGCGAAGGACGCGTAGCGCTCGCAAGCTGCGCCGGCCTCTATCTCGTGGGCGCCACGCTCACCGCGACGGCGGCCCTGCTCCCGCACGTGGACTCGCCTGCGGGCGTGGTGGCGGTCGCGGTCACCGCATACTCGACGGCGGCCGCGCTGATGCTCGCCCGCGTGCGCGCGAGAAACCGACTCACCATCGCCTGGCTGGCGGACCTGTGGGGCGTGGTCCTGATCGGCTGCCTGTGCGCCAGCACCGGCGGGGCGAGCAGCCCCTTCGGGCTGATCTACTTCTTCGCGATCGGTCACGCTGCCGCGTTTCAGCCGCGCAGGCGCGTGATCGACGTTTGCCTCGCAGCGCTCGCGGGCTTTCTGGCGCCGCTCGCCTACGGCCACGTGTCGCGCACCTACTGGGCGATCGCGTTCGTAGCGGTCGCGCTCGCGCTGCTGTGCGCCGCGGTCGTGCATTACGCGCTCGAACGCATGCGCGAGGAGCGCTCACGGCTTGAATTCCTGATCAACGCCACGGCGAGCCTCGGCTCCTCGCTCGATCCCCGGCAGACGCTGCGCAAGGTCGCGCGCACCGCGGTGCCCGAGCTCGCCGACCTGTGCGTGATCGACCTGATCGACTCCGACGGATCGATCACCGCGACCGTCGCCGCGGGGTCGGATCCACAGCTGGCGGCCGCGATGGAAGACATGCGTCGAGAGAACCCGCTCGGAATCCGCGGGCGCCACCCCGTGGCGGACGCTCTGCGCGGCTGGGAGGCGTTCGTGCGCAACGACCTCGACCGCTCGACGATCTTCGCCCAGGCCGCCGAGGACGGAGACGAGCAGGCTCGGTTCCTGCGCGACGCGGGATGCCGCGCCGCCGCCGTGGTGCCGATGGTCGCGCGCGGGCGCATGCTCGGCGCGATGTCGTTCCTGCGTCTGCAGGGAGAGTCCCGCTACGAGCCCGCCCAGGTCGCGGTGCTCGAGGATCTCACCGGGCGCGCCGCGCTCGCCTTCGACAACGCCCGCCTGTACGCCGAGCGCGCGCACGTGGCGCACACGCTTCGCCGCAGCCTGATGCCCGCGAAGCTCCCGCTCGTGCCGGGCCTGCAGCTGGCGAGCTTCTTCCGCCCGACGGGAGCCGGCAGCGACGTCGGCGGTGACTTCTACGACGTCTTCACCGATGGAGACGACTGCTGGCTGGTCGTCGGAGACGTGTGCGGCAAGGGCGCGGACGCGGCCGTGTTGACGGGCTTCCTGCGCCACACGACGCTCGCCTACGCACGCGAGGAAGTCACGCCCGCGGAGGTGCTCGCACGGGTCAACGACGCGATGCTCGACCAGGACTTCGACGGGCGCTTCGCGACCGCGATCCTCGCGCGCCTGCGCTTCTCGCTCGAGGGCGTTCAGCTCACCCTGGCCGCCGCCGGGCATCCGCCGGCGCTGATCAGCAGAGCCGCCGGCGGTGCCGAGGAGTTCGGCGAGAACGGCACGCTGCTCGGGGTCTTCGACGACCCCATCATCGTCGAGAGCACCACCATCCTCGCGCCCGGCGACACGCTCGCGCTCTACACCGACGGGCTCACCGAGGCGCATGCGCCTGAGCTGCTGCTGACCGTCGAGGAGATGCTCGCGGTGCTCGCCCGCCGCGAGCCGGCCGTCGCCCAGGAGGTCATCGACGCCATGGTCGGTCTGCTCGAGGCGACAGACGGCCCGCCGCGCGACGACGTGGCGGTGCTTGCGGCGCAGGTGCTCGCCCGCTCCGCGTGGGCCGCGCCCGCCTGAGGCCGCCGGCTTCGCCAGTCCAGAGCCGCTCCGGCGCGACCGGGCGGCGGCTATCGGCCTTCGGCCTCTGCGACGGCGTGTGCGAGCGCGGCACGGCCATCGTGAAGGACCGGCTCGCCGTGGGACACGAGCACGCGCTCCACCGGCAGCTCGAGCAGCTCGCGTAGCTCTGCGGCGACGCCGCGGCGGTCGAGCGCAACCTTCGAGAGCCAGCTTTCGGGGCACACGGCGAGCCGCCCGTCGATGGTGATCAGCCGATCGCCCGAGACGAGCGTGGCGGGCGCTCCGAGCCAGTAGAGGGTCTCCCCCGCTCCGCGCAGCGGCCACTGCTTCACACCTTTCGGGAGCACGTTCCAGGCGCGCGTGGTGTTCGCGCTGTAGCGCTGGGCGAGCTGCTCGCGGTCGCGCCTGTGCCAGCGGATAGTCGTGAGGATGCTGACCGGCCGCGCATCGACGCGAGCGTCGAGGCAGTGGAGGAACTCCTCGCGTCCCTGCGAGGGGAGCAGCGGGTCTATCAGCACGACCGTGTCGGGCAGCTCATACAGGACCGAGCCCACCATCTCATCCCAATCGCCGCTTCCGCCCGGCTCGGCGTCGGGCTTCCAGTCGGGGTGAGGGGCCGTCCAGCGCAACAGCCCCGGGACGATCTCAACCGGAAGCATCGGCTGTGCTCCGGCGCTCGTCGGCGAGCGAGAGCCCGCGCTGCGGGCGCACGAACGGGTCGGCGTGGCGCGCGGACAGCTCGGCCGGCCAGTCGCGCGGGTAGACGCCCAGGGAGTGGCGCGCGCCGCCCGGGATGCACGCCTCGATCGAGATACGGCCGTCGCGCACATCGATGAGGTTGTAAGCCGGGTGCGGAAACCCGCGCACGCGCAGCGTCGAGACGGTGCCGGAGTGGACGAGCAGCATGCCGGCCACAGGCCACACGTACGGGACGTGGCGGTGCCCGCCCAGAACCAGGTCCACCGCACAGGCACGCAACAGGGAGAGCACGTCGCCCGCGTCGAGCACCTGGTTGCGCTCGCGTCCGGTGCCCGGGATCGGCATCAGGTGGTGATGGCAGACGAACACGCGCAGGTCAGCCTCGCCGGCGAAGCCCTCCGCTATCCAGCCGTAGTGCTCGCGCCCTACCTCGCCCTCGTCGATGTCGGGCTTGGAGGAGTCGACCGCGACGAGCGCCAGCTCAAGGCCCGAGACGCACAGCCGCCGGCGCGAGTCGCGTGCGCCGAAGGCGTCCTCGTAGCGCAGGTAGCCGACGTTGCGAGCATCGTGGTTGCCCGGCACGCACACCACCTCCGGGCACGCGAGCGCGTCGAGCTCCTCGCGCGCGAGCGGGAACTCGTCCGGGTAGCCCTCGTCGGTGAGATCGCCGGCCACGACCACGAGGTCGGGCTCGGCCGCGTTGATCTCCTCGAGCGCACGGCGCAGAAGCTCGCTGTGGTAGCGCGAGGAGCCGACGTGAACGTCTGAGAGCTGCGCGATCAGCATCGCGCAGGCGATCGTACGTCCTTTTCGAGCAGGCGCGTTCTACCCTGTTCGCATGACGGTGATCGACGTCAGCGAAGAGGACTTCGAGCGCGAGGTCATCGAGCGCTCCGCGAGCGTTCCGGTCGTCGTCGACTTCTGGGCCGAGTGGTGCGGGCCGTGCCGCCAGCTCGGGCCGCTGCTCGAGCGCGCAGCTCGCGCGCGCGAGGGCAAGGTCGTGCTGGCGAAGCTCGACACCGACGCCAACCAGGCGCTTGCGCAGGCGTTTCAGATCCGCGGCATCCCGGCGGTCAAGGCGTTTCGCGACGGGCGGCTCGCCTCCGAATTCGTGGGCGCCCAGGACGAGGCGGTGGTCGAGAGCTTCTTCGACGCGCTGCTGCCCTCCGAGGCAGACGCGCTGGTGGACGCCGGCGGCGAGCAGGACCTGCGCCGGGCGCTCGAGCTCGAGCCGGGGCGCGCCGACGCGGCGGTGCCGCTCGCGCGCATGCTGATCGCGCGCGGCGAACGCGATCAGGCGAGCTCGGTGCTCGAGCACGTGCGGGAGAGCTTCCAGGCGGACGGACTGGCCGCGCGGCTGCGTCTCGAGCAGGACGGCGAGCCGGACCTCGACGCTGCGTTCGCCGCGCTCGACCGCGGCGAGATCGAGCACGCGCTCGAGCAGCTGGTCTCGGCGCTCGCGACTGCCGACGGCAGGCGCGAGGACGTGCGCCGCGTGATCGTCGGTGAGCTCGACGTGCTCGGCCCCGACAGCGAGCTGGCGCGCGAGACGCGCCGGCGCATGGCAGCCGCGCTCTACTGACCCTCGCTGCGTTCGCGCAGCTCGATGCGCCGGATCTTGCCCGTCAGCGTCTTGGGCAGCTCCGAGACGAACTCGACGATGCGCGGGTAGGCATACGCGGAAAGGCGGTCGCGCACGAACACGCGCAGCTCCTGCGCGAGCTCATCCGAGGCGCTGTGGCCGGCCGCAAGCACGATGAACGCCTTCACGACCGCGCCCCGGCGCTCGTCGGGCGCGGCCACCGCGGCCGCCTCCGCGACGGCGGGGTGCTCGAGGCACACCGACTCGACCTCGAACGGGCCGATCCGGTAGCCGGCGGAGATGATCACGTCGTCGGCGCGCCCCTCGTACCAGACGTAGCCATCAGCGTCCATGCGCGCCGCGTCCTTCGTGTGAAACCAGTCGCCGCCGAAGACCTCCTGCGAGGCGTCCGGCAGCCGCCAGTAGCCGAGCGGGTAGTGCGGGTTCGAGCGGGCGCGCAGGCATATCTCGCCGCGCTCCCCCGCGGGCAGCGGGCGCTCCTGCTCGTCCAGGATCACGACGTCCCAGCCGGGCATGGGTCGGCCCATCGAGCCTTCGCGCACCTCCATCCAGGGGAAATTGCCACACAGCGGGTAGGACTCCGTGAGCCCGTAGTAGTCGAGCACGGTCACGTCGTACTGGCTGCGAAACCAGCGGATCGCCTCCGGGTTGAGCGGCTCGCCGGCCGAGCACACGATGCGGAAGCGCTGCGGGTAGCGCTCGCGCGCGTCCTCAATCGCCATCATCGAGCGGATCGCGGTGGGCGTGGCGAACACGTTGCTCGCCTGCTGGCGTGAGAGGAAGTCGAGCTGGCGGTGCGGGTCAAAGCCTCCCTCGCGCTGGTAGACGAGCTGCACCGCGTCGTGGCGCCAGGGTCCGAGCAGCGGGCAGATGCCCGCTGCCCAGGCCCACTCGCCCATCCCGTGAAAGCGCTCGCCCGCCTGCACGTCGTGGCAGTACACGAACTCGTTGTGAGCGAGCAGGTAACGGTGGGCGTGCACGATGCCCTTTGCGAGGCCGGTGGTGCCCGAGGTGTAGTAGAGCTGCGCGGGCTCATCCGCGGCCGTGTCCACGGTCTCGAAGCGATCGCTCTCGGCGCCGAGCGCAGCCGTGTCGAGCGTGAGCAGCCGCGGAACCCATGGACCGGAGAAGCGCCCGGAGCTGACAGTGTCGGTGATCAGCAGCTTCGGTTCAGAGTCGCGCAGCCGGTGCGCGATGCCCTCATCGCCGTAGAGCACCGACATCGACAGCAGGATCGCGCCGAGCTTCCACGTGGCGAAGAACACGGCGGCCGCCTCCGGGGTCGGCGGCAGCACGACCGCGACGCGATCGCCGCGTTCCACGCCGAGGCCGGCAAGCAGGTTTGCCGCCTGGTTGGAGAGCGCCTGCAGCTCTCCCCAGTGAAGCTCGCGCACCGCGCCGTCGAAGCGCTCGTGCACCATCGCCAGCGCGTCCGGCGCGCGGCTGTCGCACACATCCGCGGCGATGTTGTAGCGCTCGGGCACCTCCCAGCGGTGCTCGCGCCGTAGCGCCTCGTAGCGCTCTGCCCCCGCGGCGCTCACCCCACGCGCTCCCGTGACTTGCGCAGCCAGCGCGAGAGGCCCTGGTAGTTCTGTTGCGGCGAGGTCGCCTGCGCGTAGGACTGCGCCTCGAGCTCATCCGCAGCGCCCGCCACGAGCGCGTGGATCTCCGCGGCGAACGAGGACTCGTCCAGCTGATCGGCGCTGCGCTCCGCACGCTGCAGCTCCTCGCGAAGGGCCGCGATGTGCGCGTCCACGTCATCGTGGGCGCCGAAGTGCGTGAGCGCGAGGCTGCGCGGCGCGAGCTCCTCGATCTGCTCGAGCGAGGCATGCCAGGCTCGCAGGTCTATGTCGGGCGGCGGCGTGGGTGCGAGCACCGGGCCGCCACCGATCCGCACGCCGGTGACATCGCCCGTGAACGCGGTCGCGCTCGGCTCGTGCAGGTAGGAGACGTGGTGGGATGCGTGGCCGGGCGTGTAGGAGACGTGGAAGCCCTCGATCGTCTCACCGCCGCGCAGCACGCGCACGCGCTCGGCCGGCACCGGCACCACCTCGCCCCACAGCGACGCCATCGCCGTGCCGTACAGGCGCGTCGCGCTGTCGAGCAGCTTGCGTGGATCGATCAGATGGGGCGCGCCACGCTCGTGCACCCACACCTCGGCGTCCGGGAAGAGCCGCAGCAGCGATCCGGTCGCACCGGCATGGTCGAGATGGATGTGGGTCAGCGCGATCACCTGCGGCGGGTGCTCTTCGAGCGCCGCCAGCAGCCGCGGCAGGCAGCTGCTCGGTCCCGGGTCCACGATCACCTCGCCGAGGCGCCAGGCGCCGATCACACGAGCGCGCGCCACGTGCATCAGGTCGATCAGCTCGGGCTCGGCGATGGAATGCTCGGACATGCGATTGGGCGCTTCTCCTCGGCGATCGCGCTCGCCGCAGCACAGCCTATCCGCGGCGTGAAGCGAAAACTACGACCGCGCAAAGGTGCGCATCGCCTGCGGTCAAGCCGCAGCGGCTCGGCGGTGTTTCGCCGATCCCACGCAGTAGCGCTGGTGTCACTATGAAGCCATAGAGAGCGTGAGTGTTCCAGAGGGAACGACCGCCAAACCGGCCAGCGGGAGTAGCCCGCAGATGCCGACGGCACTCGCGCTCTCTTGCTTTTAAGGGCCTGGATCAGGCGTCTGGATGCGCGTTTGCGTCGTGCTCGATGCGCTGCGCCGCCACCTGATCGATCCGCTCCCGGATCAGCGGCATGCGCTCGCGCACTTCGTGCAGGAAGTGAGCCGTGAGCACGATCGCGCGCAGCTCCGAGGTGGCGATGACCGATGCGCTGCGCAGCCCGCCACGCTGGGTCTCGTCGAGCACCGCGAGCTCCCCGAAGAAGTCGCCGGCGCGCATCGTGTTGATGCGGACACCGTCCTGTACGACGTCCGCGCCGCCCTCCTCGATCACCAACACCTCATAGCCGGGCTCGCCCTGGCTCATCACCGTCTCTCCGGCCTGCGCCGTCAGCTCGTCGACGAGCCGCGCGAGCATCCTGCGCTCCGCGGGCGAGAGATCGGCGAACAGCGGCATCCGCCCGAGGGTCTCGGCGCCGTCGCCGGTTAGCGATCTGCGCATCATCGGCGCGCATACTCTCACACCGCGCGTGCGCTGCCCATGAGCAGCTCGAGCGTCTCGCGACCGACGGAGTAGCGCGCCACAGCTTTGCTCGCGAGACTGCTCGCGCGTGACGGCGACGCGAGCGCGTTCGCCAACACGAACACAAGCGGCGCGACACTCGGCGGATCCGATCGCAGCGGCGTCAGCTGCTCCCGGCTTGCGCGATAGTGACCGCGGCGCCCGACGGCGCGCGCGAGCTCGGCGAGCACCGCGCGGCGCGTGCCTCCGTATGCGGCCGCACCGAGGAGGAGTGCGATCGTGCCGTGCGTGCGGACTCCCGCGAGCGCGGCCGGCGGGAGCGACGGCAGCGCCCGGCCGAGGGTCAGCTGCAGCTGCAGCTGTGGGATGTCGACGCCGCTTGCAACCGCGTTCGCCGGCTCGACGGTGCGGGGGTTGCACTCGATGTAGGTGGGCGAGCCCTGCTCGTGCATGTAGTCGAGCGTGAGACCACCGTGCCATTCAAGGGCCTCTCCGAGCGTGGCGACGTGCTGGCTCGGCTTCTCGTGCGCGACGCCCTGCCGCGCCGCGGCGCTGGGGCCGATGCCGACCCCTGTCTGGACGCTCGTGTGGACCGCCACGAGTCGACCCTGCTCGAAGAGCGCCTGCACCTGCCCGTAGGCCCCCGGCGCGGGCTGTTGGGCCATCACCTCCGCGCCTGCGCCGGCCGGGCCGAGCAGGCGCTCGACGGCGACCCGACGCGAGCCCTCGTCGCGGACGCTGCAGACTCCTTGCCCGGCCGTGCTGAACGCCGCCTTCAGCCAGTACGGATATGCGAGGCCCTCGAGGTCGCGCTCGCTCGCGACGAGACGCCATGCCGGCTGCGGAAGGCCAAGCTGATCGAGCAGACGGGCGAACTGGACCTTGCTCTGCACGCGTTCGAAGGCGTCGATCGACGCGAGTGCGACCGGAAGCTCGACCGGCAGCGCCCCCTGTGCGCGAGCCGCCGCGAGCAGCCACGCCTGCTCATGGGTGGGAAATACCGCGTCGATGTTCCTCTCATCCACGACGCGGAGCAGGACGCGCAGGTACCCGCGCGGGTCCGTCCCGGGCGCCGGGCATCGGTGCACCGCGCGCACCCATCGGCTGAAACGGGTGATGCACAGCGGGTCTGGATCGAGCACCTCCAGCGTGTGCCCGAGCGGACCAAGGCTCGTGACCGTCTCGCGGGCCGTGAGGCTTGAGCCCTCCGTCAGCAGTACGCGCAGTGAAGCCACTCGCCGATTATCGGCCTGCGGCCAACGTACGCGCTGCCAGCAGCACAATAATCTGGAGCCTTGCCTACTCTCGCGGCCATTGCTGGGCTGGGCTGCGGCCGGTGAGCGAGCTTTCGCCGTGGGATCTCGGCAGCTACGCGCGTATCGCCGAGCAGCTTCGCCCGGCGGCGCGCGCCCTGGTCGAGCATGCCGCGGTGCGCCCCGGCGAGCGCCTGCTCGACATCGGCTGCGGCACCGGCAGCGCAGCGCTCGTGGCCGCCGAACATGGCGCCCGGGTGACCGGCGTGGACCCGGCCGAGCGCCTGCTCGACCGGGCGCGCGACGAGGCCGGGGCCCGTCGGCTGGACGTGCGATTCCTCGCCGGCGAGGCGCAGGCGCTCCCCATGGCCGGCGGCTCGATCGATGTCGCCGTGTCGGCGTTCGGTGTGATCTTCGCGCCCGACGCGCGGGCGGCCGCCGCTGAGATCGTCCGGGTGCTCGACGGGAACGGCCGTGCCGCTATCTCCGCATGGCTTCCGCATGGCCCCCTTGCGGCAGTGTCGAGGCTGCGCGCAGAAGCGCTCGCCGCGGCGAGCGGCGCCGCGCCCGGCGCCGCTCCCTTTGCATGGCACAGCGCGGACGCGCTCAACGGCCTGCTTGCCCGCCACGGCTTCTGCGCGTCGGTGAGCACGCACAGCCTTCACTTCCATGCGCAGACGGCCGGCGCCTTTCTTGACGGCGAGCTGCGCGACCATCCCCTGTGGGTCGCCGCGCGCGCAACTCTCGAGCCGCGTGGGGAGCTCGAGGCGGTGCGCTCCGCCGCGCTGTCGATCCTCGAAGAGGCCAACGAGGAGAGCCGCTGGTTCCGCATCACCAGCGACTACGTGATCGCGGCCGTGAGCAGGCTGCCGAGGTGAGACGGCTCAGGCGAGGCCCGTCCCGAACCCATCCGCGCGAATCGTCGCCCACGCCTCCGCGCTCAACGCGCGCCTGAATTCCTCGAGCTTGTGATGCGGGCCGGTGACGGTGAAGGCGATCTGCGTGGTGAGCAGATGCGAATGCTCGACGACCTCGCACTTCAGCCCCAGCCGTTGCGCCCATTCGCCCATCACACGCTCAACCGAGGCTCGCACGATCTTGCCGGCGCTGCAGACGACCGTCTGCGTCTCGACTTGCTCTGCTGCGGCCTCGCTCGCCTGTGCGCGCCTGGACTCGGCCTCGTCCAGCGGCGGGTAGGTCTGGCGCCACTCTGCCAGCTCGCCATCCCAGTGACTCAGACGGACGGAGGCGCCGATACCGTCACGCGTTAGCAGCCATTCGATCGCCGCACGCGCCTCGGCGAGCCGCGGCTCGCTGTTGGCATAGGCGAACAGCCGCCGCCCGTCATGCGTGATCGCCACGGCCGGCCCGACCGCGACCTGCGCGTCGTCGGCGAGATGATCGCCGCGGCGCAGGCCCTCGACGAGGGTCTCGAGCGCGTGATGCTGGTCCGCCTCCTCGGTGAGCTCGGCCTCGAGCCGCCAATCCTGTTCGTCAGCCACGCCAGCATCATCCCATCGCGGCGGCTCAGCGGGCCTCCGACCCCCGCTAGGAGCGCCCGGGCGGCGCCGCGGGGCGTATCGTGAGCGTGTGTCTGAGTGCCAGAAGGCGAGGGGCCGCAAGCACGATGAAACCCGTTGACAAGCTCGACCCCACCGATGTTGCCGAGTTGGGCGCGCGCATCACCGCCAACGTCGCGCGCGCCGTGAAGGTGCCGAACGGCGCGATGCGCGATCTGCTGGTGGCCCTGCTGGCCGGCGGGCACGCGCTGATCGAGGATGTCCCCGGCGTCGGCAAGACCGCATTGGCCCGCGCGCTCGCGACCTCGATAGACGCCGAGTACTCGCGCGTGCAGTGCACCTCCGACATGCTCCCGGCGGATCTCGTGGGGACGAACGTCTTCAACCAGCGCGACGCACAGTTCGAGTTCAGGCCCGGCCCGGTGTTCGCGAACCTGGTGCTGGTGGACGAGATCAACCGCGCGTCGGCGAAGACGCAGTCGGGCCTGCTCGAGTGCATGCAGGAGCGGCGCGTCACCGTCGACGGCGCCACGCACGAGCTGGCGCGGCCCTTCGTCGTGCTCGCGACCCAGAACCCGATCGAGTTCGAGGGGACCTATGCGCTTCCCCAGGCGCAGCTCGACAGGTTCATGGTGCGAGTCTCGCTCGGCTACCCGGAGGCACGTGCCGAGGCGAGCATGCTTGCCGAGCACGCAACTGGCGACAGGGTGCTCGAGCTGACACCCGTCACCAGCACGGCGGAGGTGCTCGCCGTCCAGGAGGCGATGGCACTGGTACACGCGAGCGAGCAGCTGCGCCACTACATCGTGGCCGTAGCCGAGCAGACGCGCCGCGATGCGCGTACCGAGCTCGGCGCGAGCCCACGGGCGGGCCTGATGCTGCTGCGTGCGGCGATGGTCCTGGCCGCGCTGAACGGCCGCGACCACGTGATCCCCGACGACGTCCAGGCGCTCGCGCACTCGGTTCTCGACCATCGGCTGCTGCTCGCGCCCGCGACGCCTGAGAGCGAACGCGCAGGCATCGTGGCGGACACGCTCAAGCGGGTGCCCGCGCTGTGAGTGGCGGCGAGCCCGACGCCGACAGCGGCGGTCGCGGGCTCGCGGTCGTCACGCTCGGGCTGGCTCTGTGCCTGCTCGGCGGGGCGTTCGGCACGCAGGCGCTGTACGTGCCGGGCGTGGGCCTCGTGGCACTGGCGCTGATTGCCGAGGGCACCGTGCGACTCGCGGCTCGGCGCGGGCGGGTCTCACTCGAGCCGCGCTCGGCGCAGATCGAAGAGCGCGAAGCGCTGCGCCTGAACGTGAGCGTCGGCGGCTGGCGCGTGCCCTTCGGCGGCGGCGAGGTGCATGTCCCCGGCGTGTGGACGCCGTTGCGCCGGCCCGATCGCCGGCACCTCGAGTTCACGGTGCGCCCGCCGCGGCGCGGCGCGAGCGTGGTCGGGCCCGCAGTCGTGCGGTACAGCGATCCCTTCTGCATACGCACACGCGAACGTAACTCGCCTGCCAGCGAGCTGCTCGTGCTGCCGCGGGTCGAGGCGCTGCGGCGGGCCGACATCGCCCGATTGGCGGGCAGGGAGAGCCCTCTGGGCAGCCATTCACAGCACGCGGCCGCCGCCGACGTCGATGATCTGCGCCCTTACCAGCGCGGCACCCCCGCTTCGCGCATCCATTGGCCCACCGTCGCACGCACGGGAACGCTGCACGAGCGTCGGCTGCACGACGACAGCGAGCGCTTCCCGATGGTCGTGCTCGACTCGCTGCGGCCGGCGAGCACCGACGCGCTGGACATGGCCGTGCGCGCCGCGGCCTCCCTGTGCGTCGCCTTCGCCAAGGCCGGCGGCTGCCTGCTACTGCTGCCCGGCGCTCGACGCGCACAGCTCGTGGGCGCGGATCTGGCAGCGTGGCCCGAGCTTCATGCCCAGCTTGCCCTCGTCGAGCAAGGTGGAGCCCCGGCGTGGAAGGCGGCGGAGCGCGCGAGCACCCTGCTGTGGGTCAGCGCGAGAAGCCCCGAGCGCCGCGGCCGGCGCCACGGCGCGAGCACCTACACCGTCTCACCCGTCCCCGCGCATCGGCGTACCGTGCTGTTCGCGGTCGCGGGCTGCGCCGTGCAGACGGCGAGCAGGCCGGCGCTCGTGGGAGCAACGTCGTGAGCGCGCTGGCCCACGCCGCACCCGCGGCGGCCACCGGCGCCCGCGCCGAAATTGTGGCTGCGCCGGCGACCGGCGGCGCGGAGCGGATCGTGTTCCGCGCCGGCGCGTTCTTCGCGCTCGCGGCATTCGCCGCGTTGGAGTATGCGACGCTCATAACGCGGGTCCCAAGCGCTCGCGTGCTGGGCGTCGCCGCCATCGCCAGCGCGGGCGGAGCGCTGCTCGCGCTCACCCCCAGCGTCTCGCTTCCGCTTGGGCTCTCGACGTGGCTGCGGGTGCTCGTGGTGGTTACGATGCTCGCCCTCTCGCTGCTGGTCATCGGTGTGCCGGCCGGGGATCTGCGGCCCGCCGACTGGGGTAGGCTCGCGCATGCTGTCACGCGCGGCGTCGATGGCCTGAAGGACTGGCTGTGGCCGTACCGCGGCAGCGATCGCTGGTCGCGGCTGGCGGTGCTGATGGTGATCCCCGCCGCGCTCGTGAGCTCCGCGTGTATCTGCTTCTGGCCCGCCCGGCGCGCAGGCTGGGCGCGCTCGGTGGCCGCGCTCGCCGTGCTCCTCGCGCTGTATCTCACCGGCCTCGCAAACGCAGGCGCGGAATCGGCGAGCGGCTTTCAGGGAGCTGCGCTGCTGGTGTTGATCGCGGCGTGGTTGTGGGCGCCCACGATCGCAGCGTCGCAGCTGACCCGCGCGGCTGGCTGGCTCGTCCTGTGCGGCGCGCTGGCTCTAATCGCAGCGCCCGCGTTGAGCGCGAACCGGCCGTGGATCGATTACCGGCAGTGGGTCGCGAGCCCGGCCGGCCAGGCGAGCACCTTCCAGTGGGATCAGCTCTACGGGCCGCTTCCCTGGCCGCGCTCGCCGCAGGTGATGTTCAGCCTCGATGCGCCCACCCCCGCGCTGGTGCGCGTGACCTCGCTGGACCGTTTCGACGGGCTGCGCTTCCTGCGCTCGACCGCTCCTCCTGGCGCACCGCGCCTGGATCTCGCCGATCCAGGCGCGCGCGGCTGGTACACGCGCGTGACCGTGCAGCTCGCCGCGCTGCAATCCAACCTGCTCGCCAACGCGGGTGGTGTCCCGGTCAAGCTGCACTGGATCGCGGGGAGCATTCCGCCGGCGCGCCTTGAAGCCGACGGGACGGTCCAGCTCGGCGCGACGCCGCGCGCGGGCAGCCTCTATGCGATCACCTCCTACGTGCCGCGACCGAGCGCGAGCGCGATGCGCCGCGCGCCGCGTGCTTTCCCGCGCATCTATCTGCCATATGTCGATTTCGCGCTGCCGCAGGCCAGCGCCTCAGCCTTCAAGCACCCTGATCTGGCGGCCGAGGCGCGCACGCCGGAGGGGCTCGCGCAGCACGTCGGCCCGCCGGCGCCGGGGCATGCGCCCGCCGAATACCCGCAGCTCGCTCAGCGCATCGAATCCTCGCCCTACGCACCCATGTTCGCGCTCGCGCGATCTCTCGCGGCGGGCGCGCGCACGAGCTATGACGTCGTCGAGAGGGTCGAGCGCTACCTGCTGAGCAACTACAGCTACGACGAAAACGTGCCGCAGGCCCGTTATCCGCTGGAGGCGTTCCTGTTCAGCCAGCGCCGCGGATACTGCCAGCAGTTCTCGGGCGCGATGGCGCTCATGCTGCGCATGGACGGCATACCGGCGCGCGTGGGCGCCGGGTTCAAGCCCCAGGTTTTCGACCCGCGGACCGCCGTCTGGCGTGTGCGCGCTCTGGACGCGCACAGCTGGGTGGAAGTGTTCTTCACGGGGATCGGCTGGGTGTCGTTCGACCCCACGCCACCGCGCCCGGGGTCCTCGGCGACGGGTGCAGCCAGCCTGCTTTCGAAGGGGGCGCTGGTTGGCTCCGGGCGCGAAAGCACGAGAGGCGCCAACACGCGGGCGAACGTGCGCCTCGCGCACGCTCGCCGGGCGCCGGGCGGCATCCCGCTGGACCTCCTCGCCATCGTGATCGCGGCGCTGCTCGCCCTTGTGCTCCTCGCCAGCTGGTTCTCAGGCCGCCGCCGCCTGCGTCTTGCGCTCGAGGGAGATGCCAGCGGCGCGATCGCCGAGCTGCGCTGGGCGCTCGCGCGCCTGGGCTATCCGCACGCGCCCGGCGTGACCCTCGCCCAACTGGAGTGCCAGCTTCCCGGCGCGCGCGGCGAGGCGAGCAGCTACCTGGCTTCGCTGCGCTCGCTGCGCTACAGCGGCGCCCCCGCGACGCGCCCGAGCGCCCGCGGTCGGGCGGCGCTCCGCGCGGCCCTCGCCGGCTCATGCGGGCGCCTGGGTCGCGTGCGCGCCCTGCTGGCGCTGCCGCCCGGGAGTGTTCGCCGCGCCGCAGCGCGCGCCTCGGCCACTGCCGGCGTGTCGGGCGCCGCGCGCGTGCCGGGCGCCGCGCGCGCGTCGGGAGCTCACACGGCGGCAAGCCGCTGGTGAACGAGGCGAATCGCCATCGAGCCCTCCCCCACCGCCGAGGCGACGCGCTTGATCGAGCCCGAGTGCACGTCGCCCACCGCGAAGATCCCGGGACGGCTCGTCTCCAGGAAATACGGCTGCTCCTCACCGTATTCCCCGAGGTCGCCGTCGCGCACGTCGCGGCCGGTCAGCAGGAAGCAGTGCTCGTCCATGGCCACCTCACCGCGAAGCCACTCGGTGTGGGGCGAGGCGCCGATGAATATGAACACGGCGCGCGCGTCGAGCTCGCGGCGCGCGCCGGTGCGCGTGTCGCTGATGACGGCCGACTCGAGCGAGCCGTTGCCGTGCAGCTCGGCGATTTCGCTGTACGTGAGGACGTCGATGCGCCCGCTCTGCTCGATCTCGTCGATCAGGTAGCGCGACATCGACTTGGCGAGGTCGCCGCCGCGGATCAGCAGGCGGCAGCTGGCGGCGTGGCGGGAGAGGAACATCGCCGCCTGGCCCGCCGAGTTGCCCCCGCCTACGACGAGCACCGGAGCGGATGCGCACACCTGAGCCTCGGCGAGCGTGGCCGCGTAGTAGATGCCCATGCCCTCCCAGCGGTCGAGGTCTGGCACGGAGGGCTTGCGGTACTGGGCGCCCGTGGCGACGATGATCGTGCGGCCGTTGACGGTTCCCCCGTCGGCGAGCTCTATCGCGAAGTGGCCGTCCTGCTGGTGGAGTCCCGCCGCCTGCGCGGGGACCACCAGGCGCGCGCCGAACCTCGCCGCCTGCAGCGCCGCACGCTCGGCGAGTTCGCTCCCGGAGATGCCCGCGGGGAAGCCGAGATAATTCTCGATCCGCGAGGAGGTACTCGCCTGCCCTCCGAACGCGACCGCATCGATCGCCTGCGTATCGAGTCCCTCCGAGGCCCCGTACACGGCCGCGGCGAGGCCGGCCGGGCCGCCGCCGACGATCACCACGTCGCACATCGCCGGAGGCGAACCGCGCGAGCCGAGGCCGAGCATCGCCGATAGCTCCGCATTTGAGGGGTTGCGCAGGACGCCGCCCGCACCGCTCACCACCGGCGTCTCCGCGGGCTCGATCGCGAGCGCGCGAAGAACCTGCTCCGCTTCCTCGTCGTCCTCGAGGTCCAACCACTGATAGGGGATGCGGTTGCGGGCGAGGAACTCGCGCAGCCGGCGCGCATCGCTCGAGTAGCGCGAGCCGATGATGCGCATGCCCGCACCGGCCTCGATCAGGATCGAGCGTCGCGACAGGTATGCGCGCAGGACGATGTTGGCGAGCTCCTCGTCCTCGGCGAGCAGCTCGAGCAGCCGCCTCACAGGCACCCGAATCACCTCGCCGGGGTCGCGCACGACGGCGGTGAGATACACGGTCGCGCCTGTCAGGAGGCTGAGCTCGCCGAGGAAGCGATACCGCCCGTGCACCGCAATCACGTGGTTCAGGCTGCCGTATCCCTGAACGATCGCGACCGCGCCCGACTCGACCACGAAGAAGTCATAGGACTCGTCGCCCTCGCGGAAGAGGAGCTCGCCGGCCGTGGTGCTGCGCAGTTCGCCGAGGGCCAGCAGCCTGGCGCGCTGGTCCTCGTCGAGCCGCGGGAACGCGCCGTTGCGGTTCGGCGGTTCGTCCATGCCCGCGCCGAGCTGCCCCGGCGCCCCCGCGCTAGGCGGCTCGGCCATCTGCGCTCGGGTGCACGAGCGGGCGCACCCGGTGTCTAGAAGGACGACGCCATCGGCGAGGGCGGTATGCGGGTGACGCCGCGCACCTCGGGGATCACGAAGGCGACCTCGTCGATGAAGCACCATGACCACTCTTCGCCCGGCTCCAGCGACCTGATGATCGGATGCGTCTCCCGTTCGGCGTGCAGCCGTGCGTGTTTGTTGGGGGAGTCGTCGCAGCAGCCGACGCGACCGCACTCCAGGCAGATGCGCAGGTGCAGCCACTTGCTCCCGATCGCGAGGCAGTCCTCGCAGCCGTCGACCGACTCGGGCAGCTCAAGGACCCTGATCTGATCGAGGTGGGCGCAGGTCGCCATCAGACCTGCACGATGCTAGCGCCGTTTGCGAAAGGCTCGCACCTTCGTCCTGTTCCCGCACACGGCCATCTCGCACCACACCGCCGAGCGGTTGCGCGAGCGGTCGTAGAACGCCCACTCGCAGTCGCCCGCCGGGCATGCCTTCGCGCGCCGCCAGCTGCCGTCCTCGACGGACGCTGCGATCGGTATCAGCAGGCGCGCGAGTGCTCCGGCGAGACCCTCGGCGTCGGGGACCACGCTCACCGTCCCGTCGCCGGCAAAGTGCACGCCGAGGCCGCCTGCGGATGCGGTTCGCTCGAGCACGCTCCATGCATCCGGAGCCTGCTCGCCGCGGTTGTTGGCGAGCATCAGCGCGCGCAAGGCCTCACGCAGCTCGACCGCCTGCGCGTGCTGGGAGGCGCTGAGCCTGGCGCCCGCCGCCAGCACTCCGCGCTCGGAAAGCCAGCGCGCCGCCCCATCCGGGGTTCCCAGCGCGTCGCTGGCGGCCTCGTGATCGAGCGTGTTGACGTAGTCGATCACGAGATCGAGGTCATGCGGGATGTCGGCGGGATCGGTTTGTGACACCGGTGTTCGGGTATGATAGGTTACGAAACCGTCTTTCGAGCTATGGAGGTTTCACGATGATGCTAGCGCGCAGCAGCGACCGCCCCGCCCAGCGGCAGGTCCTCGAACCGAGCCGCCCCGCCAAGCTCGCCGCGATGGTGCATTCGGGATCGCTCGATCGAGCGCTCGCCGGCGGCGCCGATCCGGCCGCCTCTCGAGCGCTCGCGGCCCGAACCGCGATCCTCAGCTCGCGGCGCACGCGCAAGGAGCTGGCAGAGGGTCTCGAGCGGCTCGCGCGTGCCGGCCACGAGCCCATGCGCCGCTGGTGGGCGCTTGACCCACGCGAGGCGCTGCGGGCCAACGGCAGCGAGCTGCTCGCGCTCGCGCAGCTGCTGCGTGGCAGCCAGCCGCTGTACGTCCGTGGCCTTGCGATCCTCTACTTGCTGCTGAGCGACGGGACGGGCCCGGCCTACGAAGGCGACGAGGCGGCTCTCACCGAGACGCTCGGGGAGGCGCATGCCGCCCTGCGCGGCGCCTCGCCCATCGCGCTTGATGCCTCGTTGTCGAGCGGGGCCGCGACGGTCCGGTCACGGCCGAGGCGCTTGGCCTGATAGAGGGCGCGGTCGGCGAGTTCGAGCAGGTCGATCGGCGTGGTCAGCCCCGGCCGGGCGCTGGCGACGCCGGCCGAGCAGGAGAGCACCGTATGCGCGGTCGCGACCTGCGCGACCGCGACGCGCGCGCGCTCGGCCACCTCGCGGGCCGTCTCGGCGCCGGCGTCGGGCAGCAGGATCGCGAACTCCTCACCGCCCATGCGAGCGACCACGTCGTGGCCGCGAACGGCTCCGCGCAAGGCGTCGCCCACCGCGATCAGGATCTGGTCGCCGTAGGGGTGGCCGTGCACGTCGTTGATCGCCTTGAACTCGTCGAGGTCGAGCATCGCGATCGACACCTCGTGGCCGGCACGCTCGAGACGGTTGAACTCGGCGGCGCACCGGCTGTGAAACGAGCGTTGGTTGGCCAGCCCCGTGAGCGGGTCCTCGGCGGCCTGGCGCCGGAGCCGGTCGACCAGACGCGCGTTGGACAGGGCTATAGCCGCATGGGTGCCGTAGGCCGACAGCGCCGCCGCATCCGCCGGCAGGAACACCGTCGAGCCGTGCGCCAGGGCGGCCAGCACGCCCAGCAGCTCGTCGCGAAACACAAGCGGTGCCGCGCACATCGAGCCGAACGGCATGAGCTCCTGGCGTGGCAGCTCCGCGAGCGTGCGGTCGGTGGCGAGGTCGTCGACGAGCAACGTGCCGCGCTCTCGCAGCGCCTGGCGATGCCCATCGGCCCAGGTCTCGAGAACCGCGAGCGAGCCGGCCGGTATACCCGAGTGCCGGTCCGCCCGCATGCGCTCGCCGTCGGCCAGCAGCAACGCGAACTCCTTGCCGCCCACAGCGCTCTGCGCCTTCGCGGTGATCTGGTCGAGCACCTCGTCCAGGCGCAGATCCGAGGAGAGGTCCTGGAGCGAGGAGAGCAGGCGGTGCGCGGCATCGTCCTGCTCGCGCACGCGCTTCTCGAGCAGCTGCGTGCGCCGGCGCATGAAGCTGCTCGCGCGCGCGAGGACACCGAGCTCCCCGGCTGCAAGCAAGCCCGCCGCGACCGGCACGAGCACCGGCGCGGTCACGGCGCCCGCGCCTGCAAGCGCAGCGGAGGCCAGGGCGAACCCTGCGGCCGCGCGTCTGAGCCCGTGCGTGCCGGCGCTCCAGCGCACTTCGAATTCACACCAGGGGCCGCCGCTGGCGCCGCACAGCGGGTGCGCAACGCGCGCCCGCGGCAGGCCGAACAGCTGCGGAACCGTGGCCAACAACCCCATCGTGTATTCGCAGTCGTAGTGGTGATAGCCGACGCCGGCGACGTCGGTGTAGCGCATGCGTGCGCTCTCGCCGCCGATCGAGATCGCAACCAGCTCGTGAGCCCAGTTGAACTTCCCGTTGGCTCGCACGACATTGCCGTAAACGAAAGCCGGCGAGCCCAGCGCGCGCAGAGCTCGCTTCAGGCCCATCGCGACCGAGATGTCCAGGGCCGACGCGCCGACGTGCGCGGCCACGTTCGGGTCCTCCAGCACCTCCTCCGCCGCGCTCCACAGGGCAAGCTTGGTCTCGTAGGAGAACCAGCAGTTCTCGTCGCGTAGGCTGCTCTCCGAGTCCGCGAGGCCCGCCAGGGCGAGCATGCGCTTGACCGCCTGACCTCCGGCTTCTCGTTCGACGTAGGCCAGGATCAGGCGGGAGGTGAGCCCCGAGCCGGCGTGCTCGCGCCGCCAGGCGCCGGAGCGCTCGGCCTCCCCGGCACGCGCTCTCTCGAGCCGGCCGAGGCCCGAGCGGATCGACTTGCGGCGAGCGTCGGCGGCGGACGGGCTCATCCCGTTTGCGCGCTCGGGGCCCGTCTCACCGGTACCTGCGGGACTCGCCGGCGCGGCACGAAACCGCTGCTCCGAACGAGCGGCGGAGCACCTCCGGGCCCGTGCGCCGCCGTGCCGATCCACTGCGCGAGTACTTGCGGGTCGGTCGTGGGCCTGCCCAGCAGGAACCCCTGCGCCGCGTGCACGCCCAGCTCGCGAGCCGCACGCAGGTCCTCCCCAGACTCGACTCCCTCGGCCACGACGCTCGCGCGCAGGTCGAGCGCCAGTGACAGGAACGCGCCGACGGCCACGCGCTTTGCGTGGTCGCGTGCGATTCCATCGATCAGGGACCTGTCGACCTTGACGAGATCGGGACGCAGCTCGAGCACGTGCCGCAGCGACGCGTAGCCGGCCCCGGCGTCGTCGACGGCGATGCGCAGCCCGCGGGCCCGCAGCGGCGCGAGCTCGCCGAGCAGCGGCCCATAGCGGTCGACGACCGCGTGCTCGGTCACCTCGATCACGAGCGAGGAGAGCGGAAGGTCATCGCGCAGGTTGGCGCGTCTCGCCAGCTCGACGAGCGCGTCCGGGGCGACGTTCAGCGCGAGGAACTGCCCCGGACCGAGAGCCGGCAGCAGCTTCCACGCCTCGCGCACGACGAGCCGTTCGAGCTCGAGTCGCAGCCCGAACTGCTCGGCGGCCGCCAGCGCCCAGTCTGGTTTGCGAAACGGCTCTGAGAAGCGGGCCAGCGCCTCGATCCCGAGGCATCGCTCGGTGCGCAGGTCGAAGATCGGCTGATATGCGACCTGGAGGTCCTCGGTGTCTATGACGCGTGTGAACTCGGACTGCAGCTTGCGGCGATTGCGCTCCTCGTCGAGCTCGTCCACGAGCAGCTCGCCGAGCATCGCCATGAACTGGGCGTCGCGCTGGCCGAGATCGCAGCGGGCGGTGCGACTCAGCCCGCACAGAGCCCCGAACCGGGTACCGTCGGAGAGGTGTAGCGGCACCCCTATGAACGCACCGATGCGAGACGCGGTCGCGGCCGGCAGCCCGCGCAGGCGTTCGTGGCCGGCGGCATCGCATGCGAAGTCGGGCATCCCGCCGTCGAGCAGACGTCCGCAGATACCGCTCTCGCCTCGGCAGCTGACCGTCCACCACGATGTCAAACGACGCCGCGTCTCCGGCGGCCGCCCTGCAGATCTCACCGCCGCATGTGAGCTCGGCGATGCACGCCAGGTCGAGCCCCAAATAGCGGTGCGCGAGGTCGACCACCTGCGCCAGCCCCATTCCCCCGCGCAGCCGGTCAGGCGAATCGTTCATGGCTCAAACCGTTCATAGCTGCAGCGGATGGGGCGAGCTCGACCTCGAGCAGGCGCGGGTGTCATCGGCAGCGGCCACCGTCGGCCTTGAGAGGATCGCGATCTACTAGGCGATCTGACGCCGGTTCGGCGTCATTCGACGACGAGCGTGGCGCGCATGCCCTTCTTTGCGTGTTCGGGCAGCGAGCAGAAGAGCGTGTAGCTGCCACGGCGCAGTTCGACGGACAGCTGGCGCACTTCGCCCGAGCGCGTGTTGGGGACCGAGGCGACCGGTTCGCCTTCGGCGGGCGCGGCATTGAGGTTGTGTTCGTCCTGGCCGCGGTTGACGAACTGCAGGATCACCCTTCCCGCGGGCACCGTCGTGCGCGAGAGCGTGAAGCTGTACTCGACGGCGGTCACCTCCACGTGAGGCACCGACGGCGGCCCGCCGGGCGAGCCAGGCGCTTCGCCCTGCGCGCCCGACCCGGGCAAGGGCGCTACGGGACTCGCCGCGCCGCCGGTTGCGCTGGTGTCCGGCGGCGAAGCCGAGCCCGAGGATGCCGGCGGGGTAACGGGGGCGCCCACGGTGGGGCTTGGGTGCCGCGCGCGCGTATGGCGCGAGCGCCGGCAGCGCGCATGACGCCGGGAACGGCCTACGCGCGTGCGCGAGCGCGAAGCGCACTTGCCCACGCGGGTCGAATGCCTGTGGCTTTCGCCTCGCCGGCTGGGCGTGGCCGCGGCGATCGTCGCAAGCAGCCCGAGCGCGCCCGCGCCGCAAGCGAGCAGCACGCACAGGCGAGTGCCCGAGCGTCTCCTCATTCGATCAGCTGCGGCACCGGGCCGTAGGCGCTTGGGCCTTCCAGCCCGGTGCCCGCCTGCGGAATCACCAGGCCCGCTTCGGTTTGAAGCCACTGGCCAAGCAGCGCGGCGTACATCGCGCGGAAGTCGGTGGTGTTGACGAGGTTTTCGTTCGGGTCGAGTTTCGTGAGTCCGGGGAATTCGCCGACCATCGTCCCCTTCACGCGTCTACCGATCAGGAACGCGGCCCCCGCGGCACCGTGGTCGGTGCCCGAGCCGTTTTCGCGCGGCCGGCGTCCGAACTCCGACCACAGCTCGATGATCACACGGTCATCCAGTTTGCGGGCCTCGAGGTCGCGCTGGAACGCGAGCACCGATTCGACCGTCTCGCCGAGATTGGTCGCGAGCGTGGTGCCCTCGTCGGAGTGCGTGTCGTAGGAGCCGACCGCGTTCAGCGAAACGCATTTGATCGGCAGCGATTCGTCCGCGAGCATCGCGGCGAGGACCGCCAGGCGCACGGGAAAGTCACCTCCGCTGGTGGGGTAGGTGACCGGCGAGGTGAAGGCCGGTTTGCCTTCCTGTTCGGCGAACGGAGCGATCTGGGTGCGGATGATGCCCGTGTCGAGCGACGCCGCGCGCGCCTGCGCAAGAGCGGGAGAGGAGGACGGGAAGCCGCCGAGCTCACCGAACACGTCGAGGGTGGGCGCAGTCAGCGGGTCGTCCAGGCCATACGCCCAGAAGTTGTAGTCCGAGGGCGATGACACGGCCGCCACCGGGTTCTTTGTGCTTGCAAGCGCGGGCGCAAGCGAGTAATCGAGCGACAGGCCCTGCAGCGGGTTCGACGCGTCGCCGGCGATGTCGAGGTAGCGGCCCATCCAGCCCGAGCGCGTCTGCGCGTTGAGTTCGCCCACCTCCCAGTAGTGACGGCTGGTGAAGTGGCTCTCATCGGGCGGGTCATAGCCGATCGCGGGGAACACGCTGACCTTGCCTTCAGTGTGAAGCTGCGCCAGCCCGCCGGCCTGCGGATGCCACATCAGCCTTGCGTCCTCGCTGAACGGGACGCCGGCCCCTTCCTGGAGCCCGAGCGACGGACGCAGTTCGTGGTAGGCGGCTTCCTTGACGGGCGCGAGCACCGACAGTGCGTCCCAGCCTCCTTCCATGAAGATCGACACGAGCACGGGCTGTTTGGGCGGCGCGGCCGCCGCAGCCTGGGCTATGCCCTCTTCGAGGTGGCGCGGGGAGAGCGCGGCTGCGCCGTACACGGACAGCACCGCTCCGGCCGAGCGCAGCAAGAACGAGCGCCTGCTCAGCCCGGTGCCCGCCGGCAGCGGCATGCCGCGCTCGATCGCGGGCAGACCGCGTCCTGCCTGCGCGACCCCGGCGCGCAGCAGCTGCGAGCGGGTGAAGTCGTTGCAGGAGCAGCTGCGCACCATCGGTCAGCTCACCTGCAGGTCGGGAGAGGTCGCGATCAGCATGCGCAGCGCGTTCTGGCGCAGCGCGCGATAGGGGCTCTGCTGCCAGCCCGCGGTAACGAGGCCTTCGAGGCATGTGCGCGCGAACGCAGCGATGCATTCGCCGGCTTCGCCGGACAGCGCCGGGTTTCCCCAGTAGGCGAGCGCGCTCTGCAGCGCTTCCGCGGGGGTCTCGGTTTCGCTGTAGCGCGGCTGGCCTTCTTCGGGCCACGGCTCGGCATAGCTCTTGGCGGTCGCGTAGCTCGCGATTTCCCAGCGCGCTTTTGCGGTTGAGGTGTCAAGCCAACGCGTGAAGTCCCACCCGGACACGTTGGGGGGATAGAACAGCTGCTGGCCGGCGCCGGAGCACAGCCACGCCCATGCGGTGGTGTCGATCGGCCGGCCGATCGCGCGCAGCAACCCCGCGTTGTAGACGACCGGCGGCGTGAGCAGCTCGGGGCCGTCAAGGAAGTCCGGATGCTGGAGGATCGCCTCGACGACCGCTCGGATGCTGAACCCGGAGCTGATGTAGAGGCCCTGCAGCGACGCCAGTGTCGCTTCCTGCGGTGGGCTTGGGACGAAGTAGCTCCACAGCTTGCCGACGAAGAAGGAGGAGTGCAGCGGATGGGTGACGCACAGTCGCACCGCGTCTTCCCAGTTCCATTTGCCTTTCTGCCCGAAGATCGTCTTCACGCCTTCGTCGTGGCGAGAGCGTTCGAAGCGGAAGTTCTGCAGGCCGCTACCTTCGACCCAGTCGGCCGTCCAGCCGGTCAGCGCGCGCGCCATTTCACGCACGTCGGTCTCGGTGTATGCGCCGCGGTCCGCGCCGAGCGAGAACAGCTCCATCATCTCGCGCGCGTAGTTCTCGTTGGGTTCGTACCTATCGTTGTAGATCCCGTCGAGGAACACGAGCATCGCGGGGTTTGTGGTCACGGCGGTGAACAGTGCGTCGAAGCTCCCGAGCGCGTTTGCGCGGAACAGGTTGTTCTGGTCCAGCATGAGCTGCTGGTCGTTCACCTTTTCGTTGGAGTTCGCGAACCAGTCGTGCCAGATGAAGGTCATGCGCTCGACGAGCTGCTGGTCGGAGCGCACCATGCGGTCAAGCCACCAGCAGTGATCCTCGCCCCACGCGTCTGCGGGTTCGAGCGCGTTTCCTTCGTCATCGGTCGGCTGCGGCCCGGACAGGTTGGCAGCTCCCACCGGACGGGTCAGGCTGTACACGACCGCTTCGATCGGCCGGCCGGCAAGCGCCTCGGCCTGCCCGGGCGTAGGCCCGAAGCCGGCTCGCCAGAGCATCCGACGCGCCTGCGCGAGACTGATCGGATCCGACACCGCCGGCGCAGGAGAGCTCGAGGGCGCCGGAGGGCTCGGAGCTATCGTGGGAGGCGCGGGTGCTCCCGCCAAGCCCGATGCGGCCGGGGGCGGCGCGAGCGTATGGTGGGAGCTCTTGTGGTGATGCTTGTGGCGCTTGTGGTGCCTGCGCCGCTTTCGGTGCTTGCCGTGCTCGGCGTGAGCTGATGAGTGCTTGCCTGCCGAGCTCGATCGGTGGGTCGCCGCCGGCCGCGTCGGCGTGCGCGAAGAAGGCACCCCCGTCATCGACCTGCCCCCGCCATATCGCGATCCTTGCAAGCGGCGAGCGACTAGTGCGCGTTTCAAACGCGATCGTGGACCTTTATTCGATGCGCGCTCGGCTCAGGCGGACAGGCGCACGCTGCCCCTGCCGATGATCTCGACGTCCTCGCCCGGCGCGCAGTTGGAGATCGCGAGCGCCTCTCGCGCCAGCGAGCGGCGCAGCAGGACGAACGCGATCGCACCGAAGGCCGCCGGGACGACCAGCGCGATCGTACGGTAGGCGAGGACCGCGGCGGTGGCGGCGCCGAGGGACACGTGGAAGAGCACGAGCGTGCCGATCAGGCCGAGGTCGACCCCTCCGACGCCGCCCGGAATCGGTATGAGTCCCCCGAGCTCCCCGATCAGGTATGCGATCCAGATAATCGCGAGCGGGGGCGTCGGGCCGAACGCGCGGAACCCGGCCCACAGGATCATCACGTCGAACGCGAGATAGCCGACGAGCCCGACGACCAGCCAAGGATCGGCACGGCGCAGCAGCACAAGCGCCTCCTCGACTCCGCCGGAGAGCGCGCGCAGCGCCCGCGCGACGCGCGAGCCGGCTCCCGAGCTCTCCGCGCTACGACGCTCGGCGACTGCCGCCCAGCGACCGCCGGCGATCGTCACGACGATCGCCCCCGTCGCGATCACCGCTGGGACCACGGTGAGGGCGACGCTCGCGCGACCCGAGAAGACACCGAGCGCAAGCCCGATCGAGATGATGATCACGCCAAGCACATTCGGCACGCTCGTGAGGAAGAAGAACGCGACGCTGCGCCTGGCGATGCGCTCACCATCCATGCCGCCGCGATGCAGAGCCCACGCTCCGAGCGCAAGGCCGCCGGCGCCGCCCGTCGGCACGACCGCGTTGGCTCCAAGCTCCGCCATGCCGATCTCGCTGCTGTGCCGCCAACGCATGCTGCTGCAGAACACGCTGCGGAAGACCGCCACAAAGCACAGGCCGGACAGCAACTTCAGGACGGCGCCCACGCCCAGCCAGGCGGCGTTTGCATGCGAGAGCCGCTCGCGGAAGCTCTCAAGGCCGGGGACCAGCGTGATCACGCTCACCACGAGCACGATGATCACGACGAGCGTAAGCACGCTCCGCCTGACTCGCGAGCGATCCAGCTCGGGCGGCGGCCCGAAATCCTCGCCGCGCTGGGTGGAGGGCGCCGCGCCGCTCACCGCTCGCTACCGAGCGCCGCGCGGAGCGCGACACACCCGCTGCAAGGCCGCATCCGGAGCACATCTCCACCATGTGACTCACCGGGTCTCACGGGCAGCCAGGCTAGCGCACGCTCAGCCGGCCGCCGCATCGCAGCGTGTGCGATCTTGAGCCTGGTTTGATCTCAGGGTCGAAGCACACATCAGCTCGAGGCGGCGGGCAGAATGCCGCCGCGCGCGGACGCGCCCTGCGTACGGTCCTGACGGGGACGGTGCAGGGTGTCGGCATGCGCGATTGGATCCGGCGCAAGGCGCAGCGCCTGGGCGCACTCGGGTGGGTGCGCAACGAGGACGACGGCAGCGTGGCGGTGCACGCGGAGGGCTCCGCGGAGGCGCTTGACGCGCTCGTTGCGCTCCTGCGCGAGGGGCCGCCCGGTGCCGAGGTTCGCGAGCTCGCCCTTCAGGAGGTCCCGGTCGAGGGGCACGAGCAGTTCGCGATCCGGGGCGTGAGCGCCGGCGTGTTCGTCGTCCAGCAGCACGCGGCCAGCACCCGACACTTCGACCTGCGTCTCGAGGTGGACGGGGTGATGCGCTCTTGGGCGGTGCCCAAGGGACCGTCGCTCGATCCCGCAGTCAAGCGCCTGGCCGTGCAGGTGGAGGATCACTCGCTCGCGCACAACTCCTTCGAGGGACCGACCGGGAGCGGTGGCGTGGTGGTGTGGGATCGCGGCCCCTACGAGCAGGGCGGGCGCGTGCCCTGGCCGGCGGCGATCGAACGTGGCCACGCCGTGTTCGTGCTTCATGGAAAGAAGCTCCGCGGCGGCTTTGCGTTGCAGCGCACGCGGCCCGGCGAGAAGGCCCAGTGGCTTCTGGTCAAGCGACGCGACGAGCACGCGCGTCCCGGCTCTGACGTCGTGGCCGAGCAGCCCAAGTCGGTGCTGAGCGGGCGCACGCTCGAGGATCTGCTGCAACACTGAGGCGATGCCCGACAGGCGAGCGAGGCGGCTCTCGGAGCTGATCGGCGAGCTGCAGGTTGCCCCGGGTACGAGGGTCGACCTGCGTTACGACCGCGACCCGGCGTTCACGGCGGGGTGGCTGACGAAGAAGGAGGGCGAGGAGTCCCTGGCGCTCGGCGTCGAGGTGCTCGGCGAGTATCAGGAGCGGCTCGCCGCACAGGCCACACACGGTTTGCTGGTGGTACTCCAGGGGATCGACGCATCCGGCAAGGACAGCACCATCCGGCACGTGATGAGCAGGGTGAACCCGCAGGGTGTCACGGTGCACAGCTTCAAGGCTCCCTCCGAAGAGGAGCTGAGCCACGACTTCCTGTGGCGCTACCAGGTGCGCCTGCCCAGGCGCGGCGTGATCGGGATCTTCAACCGCTCCCACTATGAGGAGGTACTGGTCGTGCGCGTGCATCCGCACCTGCTCGACCGCCAGCGCCTCCCTGCATCAGAGCGCGGACACGACATCTGGCACCGCCGCTACCGCCATATCAACGACTGGGAGCAGCACCTCGTCGGCAATGGCTTCAGGGTGGTGAAGCTGTTCCTTCACATATCTCGAGAGGAGCAACGCAGACGCTTTCTGAAGCGTCTGGACCGTCCGGAGAAGAACTGGAAGTTCTCCCCGAACGACGTCAACGAGCGGGCTTACTGGGATGACTATGAACGCGCGTTCTCGGACATGCTCACGCACACGAGCACGCGCTGGGCGCCGTGGTATGTGGTCCCGGGCGACCACAAGTGGTTCGCCCGCATCGTCGTGGAGGCAGTGCTCGCGCATACGCTCGTCGACCTCGACCCGCGTTTCCCGACGATCGACGGCGATGCCGGCAAGGCGCTGGACGAAACGCGCGCGAGGCTCGAAGCCGAAGCGCCCGACGGCGCCGCGCAGGACCCCTACGCCGACAGCCACACCGCGAGCTAGCGGTGCGCCCGGCAAGCGCGCGCGGCGGCGCGCTTGCCGGCGCTCACCGGAACGTTTACGGCGCCAGCGGCAGCAGGAGGTTCGACTCGTGCTTGCTGTCGTGGAGCAGGGTGATCGTGCCGCCGAGCTCGTTGCCCAGGTCGGGCAGCGGCGTCAGCGTCGTGAACGTGTTCGACGTGCCGATCGTCAGTCGCAGCCGGTTACCGGCCTTGACCACCACGGAGGTCGGATAGATCTCGATCTTGTATTCGGTCGGTTCGTGCGGCGTGACGGCCTTCTGGCTTTCTTTGGTGAAGGGGTGCCACGGCCTGATCATGAGATGGTTGGGGCCGTACGTCGACAGCGCCGGGTCGACCGCACGTTGGCTCGCCAGCAGGTAGCCCGCCGTCAGCTGGTTCGATTTCCCGGACGGTTCGACTTCGCTCAGGACCGCGACGAGCGTCGCGTCGGTGCTGCTGAGCTCGGCCCACAGATTCGCCGTGATGAGCCCTGTGACGCTCGTGTCGGCCTGCATCGGCGCCGTCGTGTAGGTCAGCGACGTCGCCTCATAGGTGTTGTTGTTTTCGTCGCACAGCGGCGTGGATGCAGCGCCGGCGGTCCACTGGGCTGTCATGCGCGAACAGGGGCTCGAGGCGGGCAGCAGCGGCGCGAGGTCACCGGCTTCGCCGGCGGGCGGCGGGCTTGCGCTCATCGAGCCGTCATGTAGCGAGATCGGCAGAGAGCCTGAGGAGGCGCCGTTCAGGTAGAGGTGCTCGTAGCTGGTTTTCGGCACCGGGAAATGCGTGTAGTGCTCCCAGTGGGTGCCGTTGATCGGGTACAGGTTCACCTTCGGCGTGCCCTGCGCGCCGTTCTTCTTTCCCTGCAGCCAGTGCGCAAACCATTCTTCCTTGAGGTTCGGCTTTTCCATCGGCGGGCCTTCGGTGATGTGATAGTGGGGCGACATGAAGAGCACCCGATCAGGTGAGTTGCGCAGCGATTCCCACAGCAGCGGCTCCCCGCGTTGGAAGAGATCCCACCAGCCGCCCCTGATCACGACCGGGACGCGGATTTCACTCGCACGCACGACCGGCGAGCGAAGCCGGTAGAACGGCCCGTCGTAGGCAGCTTCTTCGCCGAGCGACGCGCCGACCACCTTCTCCCCGGCGAATTCCGCGTTGGCGAGCAGGTGTTCGAGGTAGTTCGAGGCGGCTTCCTGCGGGTTGGAGCTGAGCGAGGACGGCGGCAGGGCAGAAAGCACGTTGACCAGCCCAAGCCACAGGGGGATGAAGCCGGAGTCGAGAGCGCCGCCCTGGAAGGTGACGTCGCGATAGGCGTCCGCCATCGGGATGTCGGCCCACACGGTCTTGACAGCCCGCGGCTTGCCTTCGGCCACACGCGATGCATCAGCCTCGGCGATGAGCAGCGAGGTGATACCCATGTATGACGCGCCGGTGCTGGCGACGCTCGAGTCCGACCAGGGCTGAGCCTGGATCCAGTCGAGCACTTCCTTGTAATCGTCCTGTGTCCGCTGGCCCCAGGATTCCCACTTGCCGCCGCTCGAGCCGGTGCCGCGGTCGTCCAGCACCATGACCGCGAAGCCCTTTTCGGTGAGGCCCGGTTCGTCGCCCGCGATCGACTGCGAGCTAGAGCAGTCCTGGCCTGTCGGGTTGGCGGCGTCCTTGTTGTAGCCGGTGGCCGTGAGAACGGTGGGATAGCTGCCGGTTTCGGAGGGAAGGAAGACGTTGGCCCGCAGCACCGTGCCGTCGCTCATCGGGATCGGGACGTTGCACATGCTGACCATGGCCTCGGCGCTCGAGGTGCCCAGGCCGGCGCCGAGTAGCGCGAGTCCCACAAACAGCGCGGCCCGCCGTGCATTGAAGCTCATCATCCTTCTCGCTTTCCCCCGAGTGAATTGACGCAGCCGCGGCGCCGGGTGAATCCGACCGACAGATGTCGGGAAGATGCTCCCGCGCACTGACGAAGCGGCGAGCCCTGGATACCCGGGAGGCGCGTCCTTCAAACATCGCCGGGCGCGCACGTCGTGCGTGCCAGGCACACGACGGCCCCCACCTTGACAGCCGCCTAGCGCTTCTCGAACACCAGCCGGTAGTGGTCGAGCAGCTCGCGTTCGAAGCAGACCTTGTTGGCGCTCACGCCCGAGCTGAATGCCAGGCGGAAGTCGGCGCTGGTGAGCCAGCGGGGAACGAGCCTCAGCTTCAGCAGGGTCTTGCGCAGGCTACGCGCGCCCATGCGCGCGTTCCATTCTTCGATCGTGTGGATGTAGTCGAGGCGGCCGTTGCTGCTCGTCACGAGGCTGAAATGCGGCTCGGCGCAGCGCACGATCTGCTCTTTGCCGAAAGGCAGCCACGAGCCGGGAAACTGACGCCCCAACAGGGCGAGGTACCAGGCGTCGGAGTCGCGTGGCGGCATGCCTTGCAGGTCCTCGAGGTCTATCTGCTCGGGCGGGAGCATGTTCCGCCCGAACACCATCGTCTGCAGGTAGAAGCGGCCGCGGGCGGGCAGCACGCTCGCTACGCGCGCGAACAGGTCCTCGTAGATCTCATCCTGGCGTCCGGCGCGGTACTGCTCCGGCGAGCAGAAATGCTCGAACGCGCCGAGGCTCGCGACCGAGTCGAAGCCGCCGAAGCAGTTGGGTCCGATCTCTCGTGCGTCACAGAGATGCACATTCAGGGCATGTCGGCGGCAGGCGACGAGCTGTGCGGAGGACAGGGTCACTCCCACCCCGTCACCGCCCTGCGCGCGCACGGAATTCAGCAGCGCACCCCAGCCGCAGCCGAGATCCAGCGTGCGCCGGCCGGGCGCGACCCCGATCTGCTCGGCGACGAATTCGTGCTTGCGGCGCTGGGCCTGCTCGAGCTCGAGCGAGAAGTCGCCGTCGTACTTCGCCCCGCTGAAGTCCGCGAGCTCGCCCATGCTCAAGCGGAACACCCGGTCGGTCAGGGAGTAGGTGAAGTCGAGATCCCGCCTGTCGGCCACCGCTGCGCAGCTTCGCAGAGAGCGTGCCGACTGCGGCGTTCAGCGGACCCCTGCGAGGAGCTCCGCGATCGCCTCGTCGATGCCGCTGGCGAGTGCGTCCGCGTGCGGAAGCGTCTCCCGGTCGAAGTAGATCCCGAAGCATGCGAGATCGCGCACCGTGGTCATGCCGATCGAGAGCGCGTGACAGTCAGCCAGTGGGACGACCGGGTAGGTGCTCTCCAGCGGACACCCGAGCATGTACAGCGGCAGCGAGGGGCCGGGGATGTTGGACACGACGAGGTTGAACGTGCGCGGGCTCGCGATGAGACGGGAGAGCGTGTGCTGGACCGGCTGCGGCGCAAGCGCGGCGGCCTTGAGCGCCAGATCGGCGCCCTCGGGCTCGCCGTCGCGCTTTCGCTGGCTCATCGTCTCGTGCACCCGGCGCAGGCGCACGAGTGGGTCGGGCTCGTCGCATGGGAGATCTGCGAACACGAACGAGATGTGGTTGCCGAGAACGTCGCCGGAGCTTCGAACGCTCACCGGAACCATGGCCTTCAGCGCCACCGGCTGCTCGCCGAGACGGAACATGTAGGAGCGCACCGCTCCCGCCACGCTTGCGAGCATCACGTCGTTGATAGTCGTGCCATAGGTGCGCTTCACCGCCTGCAGGTCCGCGAGCGGCCGCTGCGTCCTGACCAGCTGGCGCAGCGGTGTGAGCGGGCTGTTGAGCACGCTCGCGGGTGCGGCGCCGAGCGAGTGGCTGAGAGCACGCGTGACGCGCGAGGCTCCCGCAGCGACATGCCGCGCGGCGTTGAAGGGCGAGGCGACCGCCTGCAGCGGTCCGCGGAGCAGCCCGAGCTGATCTGAGAGCATGTCGCGCACCCCGCGCACAAGCAGTCGATCCGCGCCGGGCGCCGGCGCCGCGCGCCAGTCCTCGGGCTCGCAGGCGAGCGGCTCGGGCGTGGGATCGAGCAGCAGCGAGGCGAGCTCGACGGCGGCGATGCCGTCGACCATGCAGTGGTGGACCTTGCCGACGAGTCCGATCTGCTGGCGCTCGACGTCCTCGCAGATCCACATTTCCCACAGCGGGCGGTCGCGACGAAGCGGCAGCGACATCACCTCGTCGACGAGATCGTCGAGCGGGCCCGGCGCTCTGTAGACGTGACGATCGACCGAGAACGCCGCGTCGTCGATCCACTCTGGCGCGTGCACGCCGAGCGGGACGGGCGCGAGCTTCTGGCGATAGCGCGGCGCGCGTCCCAGCCGCTGCTCGATGTGCTGGCGCAGCGCGCTGAACTGCGGTAAGCGCCCACCAGCGGGCGCCGAGAGGGTTGCAGACCAGCCGACGTGCATGTGGGCGGTGGGCGTCTCGACCGCGAGAAACGAGGCGTCGAGCGCCGACAGGCGCGAGCAGCTCGTCATCTCAACACCGAGCCTGCACGAGCGGCCGGCTCCCTCCTCGCGTTGCGCGCGCGCGGCCTGCGCCTGTGGCTGCGACGCGTATCGCGCCCGGCGAGGGTCGCGCGCGCGATCGGGGAGCGTCCCCAGTCGGCGGCCAGGGCGAACTCGACCAGGCGGTCGAAGTACTGGGGCAGCGGCGGGGCGTCGATGCCGGTGCCGCGCAGCGCGATGCGCGTGCGTCGATCGTCGTAGGTGACGCCCATCGCGAAATAGGGAAAGAACACCTCGCTGCGCGCGAGGGCTCGCCGGTTGCGCTCGTCGGGGGCCGCGCGCAGCAGCAGCGGATGCACCACCCGCCTGTACATGCCGGGCGCGACCAGGCGCGGGGCGGGCCGGCCGAAATAGGCCGTTGCCAGCTCGACCAGCTCGCCCACGCTCGTCGCGTTGGCGCCGGCGGTGAGGTGAAAGGTGGCGCCCTCGGCCTCGGGGGCCTGGCTGAGCGCGAAGATCGCGTCGGCCACGTAGTCGACCGGCACGACGTCGACCGGCGCCTCGCGGCGCGCGGGCAGAGCTGCGTAGGCGCCGCGGGAAAATGCTCGCAACGGCCAATAGAGCACGTTGAACGACATCGTCCAGCCGCTGTCGCGCTCACCGACGATGATGCTGGGACGCAGCACGGTGACGGGAAGCGGTGCGTAGCCGACGAGCTGCTCCGCCTCGAACTTCGATTGCTCATAGGCGTTTCGGAAGCGCTGCCCGACGTCGAGGTCATCCTCGTTGAAGGAGCCCTTGTGTTCGCCTGCGACGTACGCGGTCGAGATGTAGGAGAAACGCCGCAGGCCACCCCGCGCGTCGCAGCGTTCGGCGAAGTCGAGCACTCGCTGTGTGCCAGCCACGTTGATGGCGCGCGTGTCATCCAGGCTGAGCTCGAAGGACACCGACGCGGCACCGTGCACGATCTCGCTCACCCGCTCGGCGAGCTCCTCGCGCCTGGGCCCCAGGCCGAGGCCGGGGTTTGTGACGTCGCCGCGGACCGCAGCGACGCGCGCGCCGTATGGATGCTCGGGCCCATACAGAGAACGCACCACCTTCTCCAGGCGAGCGGCCGCCTCGCCATCGCTCGCGGCACGCACAAGCGCGTACACCGGGCGCTCGGTGCGCTCCAGATAGCGCGCGAGCAGCTCGATCCCGACGAACCCGGTCGCGCCGGTAAGCAGCACTCCGCTGGACATCGGGACATCGCCGCCCGATTCGGCCGGCGTGGTCCGCAAGCGAGCTGCGCTCGCTGCGTTGGCTCCCGGCTGCTCACCGTGGGCTTGCGTTACGCCACCTCCTCTGGGTGTCCTTGAGGGACATCCCGCGCACGCATGCTGCGCGTCGACGCGGGCTAAGACGGCGACTACCCCGCTCAGGCGGCCCGCAACCCGTCGTCATCAGAAAAACGACATCGTCGCCGCCGGATTCTGAAAGCCAGGACGATCTCGATAGCTGACAGCTCATGCTGCGCAAATGCTTGCGCTCGCCGGCCCCAGGCACACTGGCCGCACGTCCCAAAAACGGGGCTCGCCTTCTCGACAAGCTCTCGCTAGTTCTGCGCGGAGATCAGCTCGAGGCTTCCCCACACGGTCCGCCACCGTCGCTCGACCGCCACCGCACAGAAGCCCGCTTGGGCGATCAGAGACGGCACGCGCCCAGCGACGTGATCGCGCGTGTTGGCGAAGCCGTCGAGCAGCTGCAGCGAGAGGAACGCGGCTCGCATGAGCCGGTCGTGTGGAGCACCCCAATCGAGAACGGTCATGCGGCCGCCGGCGCGGAGCGCTCGGCGTATCTCGCGGAGCGCTTCGAGCTTTGCGTCGGGCCCGAGATGATGCAGGAGCAGCGAGAGCACGGCCGCATCGACCGACGCATCCGCGACCGGCAGAGATTGAGACATGCCCTTCGCGAAGCGCACCCGCTGCGCCAGCGCGGCGGTCCTGGCGCGAGCATGCGCCAGCACCGCCTCATCGCCGTCGACGCCGAGGAGCTCGAGCGATGGATCGGCGCGAGCGAGCGCGGCGATGAGCGTGCCTGTGCCGCAGCCGACATCCAGGACCACCTTCGGCGCCGGAGAGGTGGACAACACGCTCGCGAGGAGATCTCCGGTGACCGCGCCCTGCCGCATCGTCAGAGCCGTCACAGGGTCGTACAGCCGCGTCAGCCAGGCACGCCCGGCTGCCGGGACGTATCGCGGCGTCTTCGCTGCTGGCCGGGTGTTCACGAGGCGGCGAACGCTCGCGCACGAGCCGGCGGCCTGTCCCCCCTAAATCTCAGCGGCAGACCCCAACCCGGGCGATTCTTGCGCGAGCCCGAAAGGGCTTCCCTCGGAGTCCTTGCAGATCGCCCACCTCTCGCCTGGGTGGACCACGCTTCCCCCGAGCGCCCTGACCCGCTGCAGCGCCTCGGCGATATCGATGACCGGGAAATAGGGCAGCGAGAAGGAGTCGCCGGGACCACGTCCGCGTTCATGGACGCCGAGTGCTGTCCCGCCCGAGCGCGTCTGCCAGCCCTCCCCCTCCCCCTCCGCCTCCTCGCGCGCGTCCAACTGCACGCCCAGGAGCTCGCTCCAGAAGCGCCGCGCGCGCTCGGGATCATCTGCGGGGAACTCGATCAGGAGGGGCACGCTCACGATGCCATCAAGGGTAGACATTGTCGAACGATGCTCACCCCGACCTAAGCTTGCCGGGAGGGGCGGGCCGAGGCAACGGGACTTCCCGGCGGCGAGTTTGACCTAGTCAGCGCGGGCCAGTGCTGGCATTGGTTTGACCGGCCGGCGGCGGCACATGAGGTAGCTCGGCTGCTCGTGCCCGGCGGCTGCGTCGTGATCGCACATTTCGACTGGATCCCGCTGCCCGAGAACGTGGTCGCCGTCACCGAGGCGATCATTCTCCGCCATACCCCCACCTGGCCGTTCGCCGGCCGAGCGGGGCTCTACCCGCAATGGCTGGTGGACCTGCAGAGTGCGGGCTTCACAGGGATCGAGACCTTCTCGTTCGACCTCGACGTGCCGTACTCCCACGAAAGCTGGGTCGGACGTGTACGGGCGAGCGCGCCAGTCGCGGGCTCCCTGGATGACGACGGCGTGAGAGCCTGCTCGGATGAGCTGGCGGCGATGCTCGTCGAACGCTTCCCGGACGAGCCGCTTGCCGTGCCACACCGCGTGTGGGCGGTAACCGCGCGCAGCGCGGGGTGAGCGCTTCGCCGCTTCGCTGAGAACTCCGCCGTCCGCGGGGTGCAACAGGGAAAGGACGGTGCCCGCTCCTTTCCACTTCAAATTTATAGCCCACTGGGGGGCTTGATTCAAGCCCCCGGGTGTGCCCCATAATGCCCCGCCGCAGGCCAGAAGCTACGGAAGAGGGAGTCATGAAATGCGTGTGTTGCCGATGAGCGAGCAGGCGGTGGTGATCGCCGGGGGCGGTCCTACGGGGATGATGCTGGCGGCTGAGCTGGCTCTGGCGAAGGTCGACGTCGCGGTTATCGAGCGGCGTCCCGATCACGTGCTCGTCGGCTCACGGGCGGGCGGCTTTCACTCGCGCACGATCGAGGTTCTCGACCAGCGTGGGGTCGCCGATCGCTTCCTCGCGGAGGGTCAGGTGGCTCAGGCCGCGATGTTCGCCACGGCCGTGTTGGACATGAGCGACTTCCCGACACGTCATCCATACTCGCTCGGAATCTGGCAGAACCAGATCGAGCGGATCATGGCCGCCTGGATCGCCGAGCTGCCGGTGCGGATCTATTACGCAAGTGAGGTGACGGGCTACGCGCAGGACCACACCGGCGTGCACGTCGAGCTCGCAGATGGCCAGTCGCTGCGTGCGCAGTACCTCGTTGGCTGCGACGGAGGACGCAGCCTGGTCCGCAGAGCGGCCGGCATCGACTTCCCCGGGTGGGATGCGACAAGGAGCAGCCTGATCGCCGAGGCCGAGATGACTGAGCAGCCGGAGTTGGGCACACGCCGCGATGAGAGGGGCACCCATGGCATCGGCAGGTTGGAGTACGAGATCCGCGACGGCGAGGTGATCTATAAGGACGGGGGGCCGGTGCGGGTCGTCGTGACCGAGCAGCAGCTCGGATCCGGCAGCGAGCCCACCCTGAGCGATCTGAGCGAGGCGCTCGTGGCCGTCTACGGCACCGACTTCGGGGTCCATGACGCCGCATGGATCTCCAGGTTCACCGACATGACACGTCAGGCGGCGGCCTACCGTGCGGGACGAGTGCTACTTGCCGGCGACTCGGCACACGTGCACTACCCAGCGGGTGGACAGGGCCTCAGCCTCGGCGTGCAGGATGCGGTGAACCTGGGCTGGAAGCTGGCTCAGGTGGTCAACGGGACCTCGCCCGAGAGCCTTCTGGACACCTATCAGGACGAGCGCCACCCGGTCACTGCTCGAACGCTTCAGTACACGATGGCCCAGACCGCGCTCCAGCGCGCGGATGAGCGTATGAAGGCTGTCGTCGATGTCGTGTCGGAGCTGGCAAGCATGGATGAGCCTCACAAGTGGCTCGCCGGGCTCGTCTCGGGGCTGGACATTCACTACGACCTCGGCCAGGGCCACCCCCTGCTCGGCCGGCGCATGCCAGATCTGGACCTCATGAGCAGCGACGGCCCGCTGCGGGTCTTCAGCCTGCTGCACGAAGCCAAGCCGGTGCTGCTCAACCTCGGCGAGCCCGGCGGCTTCGACATCGCTCCATGGGCTGACCGGGTCCAGCTGGTCGATGCTGAATGTGCCGGCCCGTGGGAGCTTCCGGTAGTTGGCGCGGTCGCCGCTCCCGCTGGGGTCTTGATCCGGCCCGATGGATACGTTGCGTGGGTCGGAGAGCGAACGCAGCCCGGGCTCCCTGAGGCGCTGAGCATGTGGTTCGGATCGCCTATTGCCAGCTAGCTCGCGGAGCGAACCGTGCTGATGGCACTGCGGATGCAGCCTCTGGGAGACTGCGAGCGTGGGAAGTATCGGCGTTCGCGGCGCGTCTCGGTCGGATCTCGGCGCCCTGCTGTTGCTCTACGAGGAGCTCGCGGGCGCCGAGCTCACCGCGATGCCCGTTGACCGTGCCGGCTCTGAGCGAGTGCTCGAAGAGATCCTCGCCGATCCCAGGCGAGAGCTGGCCGTCGCAGTGCTCGATGGCGAGGTCGTCGGTACGGCGGACCTCTTGCTCGTCCCCAACCTGACCCACCACGGCGAACCCTGGGCGATCGTGGAGAACGTCATCGTCGCCAGCAGGGCCCGCCGGACCGGGGTCGGAAGGGCGCTCATGGGACGCCTGATGGAGCGAGCGCGAACGGCCGGCTGCTACAAGCTCCAACTCCTCTCCGGCAAGCATCGCCGCGACGCGCACGAGTTCTACCGAAACATCGGCCTCGACGCCGTCGCCGAGGGCTTCAAGATCTACTTTCACGAGTAGCACGAGCTGCCGGGTCCTCGGCGGGCGGGCTTGGTCGGTCGCACCGCGGCGGGCCGATGCTCGCCGCGACGCTAGGGACTGGGGTGTTGCGGTGTCCGCCGGTGGGTCGTGTCCCTGCGCAGGCTTCGCGCCTGGCGTGTCAGCAGCAGATAAGCGATGACGCCGCCGACGAGCGGGACCACGAGCCCAATCGCGCCGTAGATGATGGCCGCTCCAACCGCCGCGTTGCGCCCGGCACCGTAGAGGATCAGGCAGCCGCCTATCCCCCCGATCGCGCCAAGGCCAGCCGGCAGCGGCAGCGAACCGCCCAACGCCCCGATGATGTAAGCCATCAGCACCGGGGCGAACGCGGGCACATTGTGCGCGTGCAGCGCGAAGAACGCCGTCCAGAGTACGAGCACATCGAAGAAGAGGTAGGCGACGGCGCCGAGCAGACTCCGCCGGTGCGCTCTGCTGAAGACGAGCGCGTCGGTGTCCTCGACGGCTCGGGCGACGGTGCCAATCCCCGCGGCCACGCGTGGATGACGCGGTCCGAGCCTCGCGGCGAAATGGTCTGCGCGGCGGGCGATCACGATCGCCCCGACGAGGCCGGCGCCAGCAGCAGCCGCGGGCAGGATCGTGAGCGTCAAGTCGTGCCTACCGGACAGGATCCCGAGTCCGAGCAGGAGCCCGAAGGAGATCAACGCGAATGCGTCGATCGCCGTGTTGAGGAAGCTGAGGTTGAACTCGCGCTCGGTGACCGTCTTCATCGGCAACCCGCATCGGTGCAGCAGGACCGCACCCGCGCCGACCCCCGAAAACGACCCGGCGGGAACGAGCGGGCCGCCGCCGAGCTGCGCCCAAGCGAGCCGACTGTCAAGCCGCCGGCCACGACCCTCCTGCTCGAGCACCCGCTCGGGGTCGACGACCTGACGCCAGGCGACGACATATCCGATCTCAGACAGCGTCTCAAGCGTAAGCGCGGCAACCAGCCACAGCCAGCTGACGCGCTCGAGATCTCCTAGCGCCTGCGACGGGCTCGGGAGGAGCCGAAACAGCAGGAACGCGAGCACGCCGAAGAACAGCAGCCTGAGCGCGAACCTCCTCAGATGGCCCCGAACAGACCTCAAGGCGCTCAGCGTGTGGTGAGACTGCGCCGGCGCCACGGCTGGCTCGCCCATGAGCGTCACGTCTAGAAGTTAGTTGCACAGCGATCGTCGTTCACCGCTCAGCTCAGGGTCGTGCCCCACTCCTGTATCGACTGCGCTCGAAGCCGAGCGTCCCAGTCAGCTTGAGGCGAGCGCGGGCAACGCCCGCAGGTCCGGCTCCGTCCAAGCAGCACGGGCGTCGGCGCTCCGAAGAGCATCCGCGCTGTAGTGCTCCTCCAGCAGGTGACTGTCGAGCAGCCGCGGATTTCGCGTGATGAACTCCCCGAACGTGCCGGCGGGCCAACGCTCGCGATGGACGGCAACGAGCTGTACCCAAGCGAGCGTGAGCGTCTCGTGGTACTTGTTGGGAGCTGCGTGCTCCGCGGCGAGGTGACGGATGGCCGAGGCCATTGCCTGCTTCGCGAGCGGAAGCGGAAACTGATCGAGGTAGCTCCACGCGAGCTCTAGATGCTCCCGGTGGCCGAACTTGCCCCTTTGGCCGACAGCAGCTCTTAGAAGGTCTTTCAAAATGACTGACGATCAGACGGACGGAGCGATTCTTGGGGCTCGGTGGACAGACCCCAGCTCGTGCGGGCGGCTGAGACTATCGTTTCGCCCGTGGAGCTCGGCGAAGGTACGGATGCGGCGGCCAGAGCCTGGCACCACGCGCTGCAGGAGGCGCCGTGCGATGTGGTCACGGCCTGGGAGCACGGAACGATCGTCAGGGCGACCCGTTACCCAAGCTTTTACTTCCATAACGCGGTGCGGGTCCAGGACGAGCCTGCGCTCAGCGCCGACGAGTTGATCTCGTTTTCCGATTGCGCCCTTCAAGAAACCTGCCACATGATTACCTTCGACCGGATGGCGGCAGCAGATCGGCTGCGCCCGGAGATGGAGGCGCTGGGCTGGCGCACGTCCCGGCTGACGCTGATGCTTCACACGATCGCGCTCCCACCCACGCGGGCTGACGAGCGGGGAATCGTCGAGGTTGACTACGATGATGTCCACGCCCTGCGCGCCCTCTGGCATATAGAGGACTTCCCCGGCTATGACCCCGAGGATTACCTGGCCGCCAAGCGTGAGATCGACCGGGCGGGCGAGTGCTCCGTCCTTGCGCCCCTCCACGACGGCGAGCCGGTCGGCTTCGCCGAGCTGGTCCGAGCAGGCGACGGCGCGGAGATCACGCAGCTCTACATCGCGCCCGAGCATCGCAGCCGAGGACTCGGCACGGCACTGACGCGTGCGGCGAGTCGAGCACGGCGCGGGGTCCCGCGAGCTGTGGATCAGCGCTGACGAGGACGGCCGCCCCAAGCGGCTCTACTCGCGGCTCGGCTTTCGCCCGGCATGGACCGGCGTCGAGTTCCTGCTGATGCCCTAAAGAGCACGCAGATCGGTCGGCCGCACGCATGAAAGGGTAGCGCCGCCGCAGAACACACGTGAGTGTTTCGTCGGCGAGGCAAGACGTCACCGCCGACGACGCTCGCTCAGCCGGCGAGCGGGCGCGACACGCCCCCTCCTCTTGGGCGAGAAGCGAGACTCGCTATGCCCCCGACTCGGGACCTGCAGCGCGTGTTCTGAGCGCGAGCGCCACCGCGGCCAGTCACGAGACCGCAAGCGCGGGGCGGTAGACGTGCAGCGCCGCGCCGGTGGGGTATGTCTGCGCTTCGACGAGCTCGAGTCGTAGCGGTGCGGTGAGATCCTTGAAGAGGGGAACACCCTGCCCCAGCGCGACAGGCTGCAGGATAAGGCGGTACTCATCGACGAGCGCGAGTCTGCTGAGCGATTGGGCGAACGCGGCGCCGCCCCAGGCGAGCATATCCTTGCCCGGCTCGCGCTTGAACGTCGTGATCTCCTGAGCCAGGTCGCCGCGTGCCATCTTTGAGTTCGCCCACTCGGCACGCTCGAGTGTCCGGGAAAACACGACCTTGGGGATCTCGTTCATCGGTGCCGCATAGGCGTCATCCGAGGTTGGCCAGAACTCAGCCATCTCTTCGTAGGTCTTGCGCCCCATGAGGTGCAGGCCGACGTCGTGCATCCACGCAAGCTTGCGTTGCTTGAGCGCCGGATCCTCGGGCGGGAGGCCCCAGCCACCGGCCCCGTGCCGCCCGGGCCGAGCAACCAGTCCGTCGAGCGACACCCCCATCGACAACACGAGCTTCCGCATGGCACCTCCTACTCGGCAGAGGGTTCACAGGTCATTTGCCATATGACTCAGTCTGCTGCCTGAACTCATCGGTCGGCACCGGCGCTGCGGCGTCGCGACTTCACACCGGACGTCGATTATCGCCGCGCCAGAAGCTTTGAAAGGAAGCTGCTCCACCGCCCGTGAGGGATACTGGCCGGACGATGTCGTACATAGAGAGGAGTGGGCCAGGGTCGACCTGCTCGAGCGCACCGGGAGCCGTGCCAAGATCGTTCAGCGAGCGTGCTGCTCGCCGGCTGGCGGGTCTGAGCGGTGCCTGAGGGGCTCTCCGCGGTCGAGGTGGGCAAGGAGATTGGCGAGCATGCCAAGCGTTCAGGCGATGATGGTGGAGCGGATCGCCACGATCGCATGATCTCGATCCTCGAGGCGGTGCTGCTCTCCTTAGTCGCGGTACTCGCCGCGTACTCCGGCTACGCCGCCGCGAAGTGGGGAACGAAGTTCTCGGTGACGCTCGCGAAGGCCTCCGCCGTGCGCACGAAGGCGAACCGTGCGGACCTCGAGGCGTTACAGGTGCGAACTCTCGACTCGGTCTCGTTCAACGCTCGGTTCGCCGCGTTCGTGGCGGGAAATGCTAGAGCCGAGCGCATCGCGGAACGCCGCCTTCGTCCCGGCTACCGTCCGGCCTTTCACGCTTGGCTGGCGACGGACCCGGGCACAACCCGAACTCCCCGCCCGGCCCAGCCTTTATGCCCCAATACGTGATCCCGCAGGAAACCTTGGCCAATGCTGACGACGCCAAGGCCGACGCGAACTTCACGCGCGGGGAGCAAGCGGGGGAGACGGGCGACAAGTACGTGCGTGACACGGTGTTCCTTGCGACCGTGTTGTTTCTTGTCGGGATCAGCAGCCATTTTCCCCTGCTGCAAGCGCGATTCGCGCTAATCGGGGTCGGCGTGCTGCTGCTCGCGTTCTCCGTGGTCCAGTTGCTCGGGCTTCCTGGACCGCCGTGATCTCGCCCGCCGGCGGGACTAACCCAAATAGGCGCTCCCACGGCCGATTTGCGCCGCGTCCCCCAGCTCGCAGAACCAGGACCAATCGCAGGGCCTTTCGAGTCAGGGAGACAGGCTTTGAACCTGCGACCGCCCGGCCCCAGTTTGAGAGATGGGGTCCGTGAGCTTGATGGAACCCATGTCTGCTGGCTCCTATACGCCTGAGTGCATCCGAGTTGCTTGTTCCCCAGACTCTTCCCCAGCGGCCGACGTCAGGTCGTCTTGCGGCTGGGTTTCGTCCGACTGGCGTCAGCTGCGCACGTCCTTAACGCGCCGCCCGTTCTCGAGATAGACGCAGCGCTTACGCCCGGCGGCTGAAAGTACCCGCCGTCGGACTGGGCCGCTGAGGAGCGCAGCGGCCTCGGCAAGCTCAGCAAACCGGTGCTCGTCGATCTCAGCGCGGTCAATGGTGATGGTCGCCAGTTGCTCGTCGCGGAACCGCCCGCAGTCAAACAGGAAGCGCATACCGCCGGGCCGATTGGGGCGCGGACGCAGAAAGTCCACGCAAGCCAGTCGGCCACGCTTGATCTCCAGGCCGCACTCCTCAAACGTCTCGCGCCGGCATGCCTGCCACGGCGACTCGCCGGTCTGCTCGATCTGGCCGCCAGGTATCGTCCACCCCGCCTTGTAATTGGGCTTCAAGATCAGCAGCCCACCGGTTTCATCGAAGATCAGCGCCCCGGCCGAGGCGGGGATCCGCGGGGTCTCCTGACGCGGCCCGGCGCCGGCTGGACTGAGCATTGACATGATCATCGCCGACCGACCGCTGACATACCTGCGTCGGCTCGGCAGATGATCGCTTACCCGTGGGCGCAAAGCGGGCGTGATCACGCCGCCGACGTCGCCAGCTTCCTCGTCCGGAGCGATGGCGCTGCGCGCATCAGCTGGGACGACCGCAGGGCTTTCCTCGATCGGGGAGACAGGATTTGAATCTGCGACCGCCCGGCCCCCCAGCCCGAGGGATCGGGTGCCGTTTAGTTGACACGCCGCGTGTCTGCTGGCTTCTATGCGTCTGAGTGGGCCCCAGTTGTTCTCAATGCTCCCCAGACTGTTCACCAGCAGCCGACATCCGATCGTGTTGCACGCGCCTGGACGCCAAGACGGGAGGGCTCGCTGCGCCTCATCCACTATCGCCTTCGCGCGACAGCGCTAGCGCTACGCGGGTCCGACGCGACGCCTCCTTTTCGTCCGATCCGGTCGTGAGCGCAGCCGCCGACGAGACGCCTGCTCTGCTCGTAAAGCACAACTTCGAGTGGGCGTGTGCCCGCGGGCACGAACCACCACGTGGGGGAGCCGGTAACCTTCGGCGGTCCGACCGCGAGGGCCGGGCCGCCGAATGACACTAGACGGTACGGATCATTTGTAGGTGTACTGGTCCGCTTTTGGTTTTCGCGCTTGTGGCGCCGTTTACGGTCGCTTTCACGTCGACTTTTCCTGCCGCGTGCGGGGGGCTTGTGACGAGACAGTTCCCAGGTGATCCGGGGAAGCACAGCGAGGAGGGTGCGCTCGCGGTTCCGAAAGGCGAACGTGTTTTCGTCTTCGCCTGGCTTGAACCCGAGTCCGAAGACGATGATGGCTGTAGCCGCCTGCCGTCGATCCACTGTTGGGTTCTACGCTCGTGATCACCGGCAGGTACTTGTAGTGGTCTTTTGTCGTGATTTTGCTCGTGCCGCCTGGGGTATTCACAGGTGCACGTCGACCGTGCCAGCTACTTCCCCGCGCGGAGAAGGCGCGGCGATTTCGGTCCCCTCTTCGTTGATGAAGTATGTGCTGGCCGGTGTGCCGCCGAACTCCACGGCTCCGGCAATGCCGAGGATTCGTGCCGGTGATCGTCACGACCCTATCGCCGGTGACGGGGCCCGAGGTTGCCGAGATTTTCGTGACGGTCGGCGCCTGGTAAATCCGGGTGACCGCGATCCCGTTCGGGTCGCTGCCGATTTTGATTTCGGGGCCGGGTTTGTTGGTGGCGCTCGATCGGCGTGACCGTGTTGCTGCCCCGGTTGGTGACGTAGGCGGTGTGCCGTCCGGGGTGACGGCGACCGATCGGTGGTCGATGCCGACTTTGATTTCGGGCCGGGCTTATTCGTCGCTAGTTCGATCGGAGTGACGGTGCCGCTGACCTAGTTGGTGACGTAGGCGGTCTTGCCGTCCGGGGTGATCGCGACCCCGAGCGGTTCGCTAGCCGACTTTGATTTCGTGCCGGGTTTGTTCGTCGCTAGTTCGATCGGCGTGACGGTGTCGCTGCCGCCTAGTTGGTGACGTAGGCGGTCTTGCCGTCGGGGGTGATCGCGATCCCCACGGGTCGCTGCCGACTTTGATTTCGCGTGCCGGGTTTGTTGGTCGCCACGTTCGATCGGCGTGACCGTGCCGCTGCCGCGTTGGTGACGTAGGCGGTTTTGCCGTCCGGGGTGATCGCGACCCCCTCGGGGCTGCTCCCGACTTTGATTTCGCTGCCGGGTTTGTTGGTCGCGACTTCGATCGGGGTGACAGAGTCGCTGCCTGCGTTGGTGACGTAGGCGGTCTTGCCGTCGGGGGTGATCGCGACCCCGAGCGCTCCGTTGCCGACTTTGATTTCGGTGCCGGGTTTGTTCGTCGCGACTTCGATCGGCGTGACGGAGTCGCTCAGGTCGTTGGTGACGTAGGCGGTCTTGCCGTCGGGGGTGATCGCGACTCCGAACGAGGTGGTGCCGACGTTGATTTCTGCGCCGGCTTTGTTCGCTGCGACTTCGAGCGGCGTCACCGTGGCGCTGAAATAGTTGGTGACGTAGACCCACGCGGTCGCGGCCGACGCGCTGCCCGAGACGGCCAACACAAACGCCACCACCAAGACCGCCCCGAAACCACAACGCCAGAGACGGCCTGACCGTCTCCTGCCGCCGCCGGGCGTAAACGTCCTCGTTGCTTCGGCCAGCGAGCGGTCCGCTCCCGGCTCGCAACACGCCGCCGCAGGACGCCCGCAAGCCCGTCATCACGGGTCCGCCCACCCATCCTTCCAACAGACATGAGGAACCTCCCCAGTCGCGCTATTCGCGACGCAACACCCCTCACGAACCCCTCCACGTAGCATCCCGCCACCCTGAGCGGGACACTCTACGCTCTTGAGCGCCGCCGCGGGGCCTCTGATTCTGCATCGGGACGATGGCCTCGCGCCTAGCATTGCGAGCGTCCCAGCAAGGCCGCGCTCGCTCGCTGCGGACGACGAGCACTCGTCTGGTGCCCGGCCCGCGAGACGCTCGCTTTGCCATCGCCGACGCCGAAAGCGGAAGTCTGACCCGCGCTCGACGAGACGCCTGCGTGTCGTTCGTTGCGCGCGTGGCGCCGCCTGCGCCGCTCGGCCGGGCTCCGGAGCAGTCCTCGGGCGGCCATCACAGGGCGCGCGTTCGGCCACGGTGCGCGGCCACGGTGCCGTGGATATGCTCGCCCGAAACCCCGAGGAGAGGACACACGATGGCAGTCGGGATAAGACTTAAGTTCGCCGGCGGAACGCAGGAGCAGTACCAAGCCGTGCACGACACAGTGAACGCGAGTAGCCCGCTCGGCAGGGCCGACGGTTTGCTCGTTCACTCAGCCGGCCCGATCGACGGGGGCTGGGGCGTGATCGACTTCTGGGAGTCAGCTGAGGCATTCGACCGCTTCACCCAGAACAAGCTAATGCCAGTCATCCAACAGCTCGGCGACCGAGCCTTTCCGAACCCGCCCGAGCGCAAGGACTTCACGGTCCACAACCTCGAGCAGCACGGCGACTGAGCGCGCAAGCCCGCCGGGGTTGCGCACAGGCTGCCCCGGCGCGCTCCAGGTCATCATCGCAGCGACGTAAAGCCGCGGTCCCGGTGGCCTTTGTTCCTCAGGTGCCCGACGCTTTCGACGCGCCGGTGCCTCGAGCCTGCCCCGGACGCCCCGCCAGCCGCGAGGGCAGGCTGGCGCTCCGGACGAGCGCCGAGCGTCTCGCCGGGCGCCCAGTGGCCTGCTTTGCCATAGCCAAGCCTCGTGTCGCGTCTGCGCGTGCGCCAGCGAGATGCGTCTCGCTACCCGCGGGGGTCGCCGTGCTGGTAGAGCGCCGCTAACTATCCGCTGCGCTAATGGGAGGAGAACCCATGACCGACTTGTCCATGCTCGATTCCGCTGGGCGGGCGTCGCTCGCCCGCGACGCTCGCCGGCTTTCACGCCGGGCGTGCGCGCCGGGAGGAGATCATCTCCACCGTCAACGCCTTCGAAGGCGATGCTGAAGACGGCCATGCCTGCCTCGGCCGCCAGACTCGCTGCCGGCTCTGTGACACCGCGCTGGCGCAACGCCTCGCCGAGCGCCGCGGCGAGTGACGCGAGCTTGATCAGCTCGCGCTCCTGGAGCTCAGCGCTTGCAGCGATGATCGTCTGACGCTGTCGCGGGAGCTCTCCTCCCTCCTGGATGGCGGCGCCGGCGGCGTCGATGCCCGCTGCCGCCGCCTCGATCGGCGCAAGACCATCGGGCGCTTTGGCGACTGTGCTGACGAGGAGCTCTTGCAGTGCGCCGGCGCCCGCGAACAGAACCTCTAGCGACGTAGCTCTGCTTGTAGCCGGGTTGCCAGGCGGACGGAGGCATCGATCTCGACTTGGCGGATCGAGACGCTCTCGACGCTGAGCCCGAATGGAACACCGACGCGCCGGCAGAATGCGATCAGCTCGACGGCCGTAGCGACGGCTTGATCGTGGGACGCGTCGAGCGTGTCATCCGCGTGGCGCAGCTCGTTCTCGATCCAGCGCGGCACATCGACTCCGAGCCACTGAACGAACTCCAGTGTCTTCACAGAGCCGCAGACAGAGAATGTGAAGACGATCGGTGCCGGTTTGAGGTCACGAGCGGCGCACTCGTAGTGATAGTCGGAGACCAAGTCCTTCGCGGCATTGACGTCATAGACGATCTGGGTGATAAAGAACGAGCAACCTGCAGCCTGCTTTGTCAGCAGACGGAGGTGCTCCCCGCGCCCGCGCGCGTGCCGCTCTGGGATCGCGACGCCTCCAAGGAGGAGATCGGGCCGCACCTCGCTCCTGAGTTCGTAGGCCCGCAGCAGAGAGGTTGCGACCACCTTCTCACGAGAGGACGCACCGACGAACACCGACAGCGCTTGCGTTGGGGCTTGTTCACTGAGCCACGTGCGAAGACGTTGCTCAGGGTACTTGCTGACAGCGCGGTACACAATGGCAGGCACTTCCAAGCCGACGAGATCGCGAGCGAGGTAGTCGGCCGGGTCCATCGTGGGTAGGAACGGAAAGGGACGTTCCTCGGGATTGCGGTCGCTCTCGTCATCAATGTCGTAGAGCACGAGGCCGTCGATGCCCACGGGGCGAGTCGCTCAAGCGTCTTCGCGGCGATCTGACGGGCTTGCTCCGGTTCGGTCGTCAGGCGCGGTGGCGTCAGCGCGAAGAGCAAGAACTCACCCGTCCCGTCGGCAATGCGACGCTGCAGCTCCACGCGCCGAAGCGTAGCCAAGCGCCTACGCACGACGGCGGGGCGTCGGCGGTTACGAGCGCGCCATGCGGTTTCTAACCTCCACAAAGAGCCGCGTCGATGCTGCTCGGACGAACCATCCTGCGGGAGGCGCCGCGACTCACGCGACTCAGCACGACCGCGAAGTAGCCGAGCCCGCCGCGTCTAACACGGCACGGCCGCGAAGCGGGCTTCGCGGCGAGGTCTCGCCGCTCTCGACCCTCGTCTGTCGCTGACCGAAGGCCCCCGCTCGAATCCGACGTGCCCGCGTCGCTAGGTGGGCAGAACACCGCGCGGCAGATTCGGCTCCGCTGCTGCTCAGGACGAAAGTCGATCGTCTCGCCGGGCGCTTCCAGACTGCTCCTTCGCCATGGCAAAGCAGTCGCCCACCAGCGCCGACGCAGCAGCAGATCGCTCGGGTCGCCCGAGTCCCCAATGACCCCGGCACCCGGCGCGCTCCCGTCACGGTTCTGCCGCATGGCCTGCGCGTGAGGAAGACGCTAGCCTCGGTACATGGCGGCAGTGGAGATGGGGATGGCCGACTACTTCCTCCAAGGGTTCGGCTCGATTCTGCCCGACAAACACCCAGCGCGGACCGACCTGACTCAAGCGCCGCATTTCGGCAAGGAGAAACATACGGGACTCGTTGCGTATGAGCTGACCGACCTTGCCGTTGACTGGCTCCAGGAGCTGGTCGGCCAGGAGGGGGCAACAAGAAGATCCTCTGACAACTTCCGGCCCCCATTGTTGATTTGGAGGCAAGGCGAAGGCGGATACTCCAGGTCAGGGCGACCGGTCCACTGTCAAGGGAGGCCTCGGCCCACGCCATCAAAGTGCAGGAACTGTTCTCGGAGGGTCGCCTCTTTCCGGAGGCCGAACGTGCGGGCGCGTGCTTCTATGTCCTGCTGCTTCGGCCGAGAGTCGCTAGACGACGCGCTCGCCACCGAAGCAAAACGTCAAGCCGCGGAGCTCAATGAACTCGGCAACCGGCATAACCCCGAAGACCCGGCCGCGTCGGCTGAGCGGCGCTAAAACCTACAGGTGCAGCGGTACCGCTCCTAGGCCTACGATCACCGTCCTAGAGCCGGCCCGCAGGCGCTGACGGAATCCCGGACATGTGGCCGCGGCTGGGGGTCTTCGAGAGCGACGTTGGCCAACCGCGGCCCGGGGCCGTCCTGGCATCGGTCTAAGGCCCCAAATTGATCCCCAATTGCCGCCGGCGAAAGCGCTCGTCCGGTCGCTTGTCCACTCGGCCCCTCTACCAAGGAAAAGCGTTCCCGGTCATTGAGCATGAGGGGGTCGGGACGTGGCCGAAGAGAAGAACTGGGCGACCGGAGCAGACGGTGAGCAGATGCTCCCGCCCAGACCGTGGCCTCTTTGACGCGGTGACGCCGACAGGTCATGCAGCGCGCAGGTGATCGCCGGGCCTCGGCTCGCATCGGAGGAACACGGCGCCCCAACGAAACACCCGGGGCCTGGCTATACGTCACCAGGCTCCGGGTCAGTCTTTTGCGCGGTCAGCCGTCGATCTCGAGCGGTTCCGAGAAGGTGAGCGGCGAGGAGAACGCGAAGCCGGTCTGTTCTGGTGCTTCGACAAGTTCTTCGTGTCGATATGGCGTGAGGGACGTGGTCAGCGTGATCGACCCCGACCCTTGATACAGGCCAGGGTTTTGCACCCCGGCTTTCTGAGCGAACTTCAATGAGAAGGTCGCCGGTGGATAGATGAGCTTGTTGACCGGGGTGATCGGCGCGAGAACCTGCCCGTCGATGTAGTAGGTATGGATGTCGCGACAGGTCGCCTGGAATTCTTCGTATCCCCGGTAAGCGTTGTAGGGCGAGAACAGAACTGCAACCGTGTGTTTTTCTCTGTTCAGGGACACGAGCTGGCCAAGGAATTCGAGATACATCTGCCCTTCGGGTCGAGTCCCAATCCCGGGAGCGGAGGTGTAGCAAGGCTCCCGTTGCGAGGTGCACGAGTACAGGGAAAGCCCGAGCTTCAGCGAGTGTTCGCCTTCGACCTGAAAGGACCCTTCGCGGGATAGGCAGCTGATCTTGCGTTTGCCGACCGTTTCGAGCGTGACGGTTTTCACCGCGTAGGGGACGGAGCCAGAAGGCCGCGCGCTGCCGGGCGCAAACAACGGGAACGCCGACGCCGGCAGGGTGTAGGAGATCGTCACGCTGCCGGTGCCGGTGCCGGCTCCCGCGTTAGTCGTGCAGGAGCTGACGGCTTCGCTGTTTTCACAGAGGTCGGCGCCTCCCACGCCGCCGGAACCTCCGGCGGTATCGGTACCTTTTCCTCCGCCCCCGCCTCCGACATAGCCGCCGCCGCCGCCGCCGCCGGCGCCCGCAATGCCGCCGTGGGGGGGTTCTAGTTCAACGACGAGACCGTTTTCGCCAGTGTCTCCGCGGCCCGGGCCTTCACTGTTGAATTTGGACCCACCTTCGACTTTGCCGCCGCTTGGACCGCCTCCTTGCGTGCCGGCCGGACCACCCAAACCGCCAGCACGGACAGGTCCTCCAAATCCTTCAGTGTTCACGCCACCACCGCCGCCGCCGCCGGCCACGAGCACCGGCGCCGAGAAGTCCTTGCCGAGCGCGACGCCCGAGGCGCCCCCGCCCTGGCCTGCTTCGCCGTACTCCTCGTCAGACCCGCCCTTGCCGCCACCTTGGGCCACGCAGACGTAGAGCACTTTCCCTGCCGCGACTTTCACCGTCGCCGCGACTTCATCGCCATTGCCCCCCGCGCTGCCAGGCCCTGCATTGCCTCCGGCCCCGCCCACGGCCGCGACGCTCAACGAGCCGACGCCAATGGGACTTCCCACTTGCTGCACCCGGCTTCGGTGAACGACTTGGTTTCCGCGAGCGCAACCGCGCTTAACGCGAGCACCCCCAAAGCCACCAGCACAAGGCCAGCACCACAACGCAACAGAACACCCTGAAGCCTCATCGGGACTCTCTCCCCCAGTCAAGGCCCGGAGCCCGGCTCCGAGCCGGTGTATCCCGGAACCTACCAGAAGCCACCCGCAGGAGGGACCTCGCCCACGGGGTCGCTGGCACACCGCTCATGGGGCCGCATTTGTACCTCCAGCTCCCCTTCCGCGGTCTGCACCCGGCGAGGGCGATAGCCGTTCCTGAGCCCCGACTCGTAATTGCGAAGCCCGCGCTGATAGTCGGGCCGGCGCTCATAGCGCGCTCTGCCGAGCCACGCGTCGAACTCGTCCTCCACAGCCCGCTGGATGATCAATCGCGCACCGAGCTTCGCCAACTCAGACAGCGCCTCCCTGGGGCTCTCGCCGACCCCGACAGCAAGCAACTGGTCGATCTGTGCCTCTATCTCCGCCGACGGCGGTAGCGTTCTCTTCACGGCGTAGGTCTCCCTTCTAGGTCTTGCAGGACTTGAGGGAACCTACGCCGTCACCTCGACAGCTACCCGGGTCGGGTAGCCGGTCTTCGAAGTGGATCTTGAACGCGAGCATTGCCTTTGTCCAGCCGCGGGTTCTTGTCCATTGCGGGCCCGCGTTCTGGATTGCGAGGTAGATCAGCTTGCGGGCGGCGTCCTCGGTCGGGAAGTGGCCCTTCGTCTTGATTGCCTTGCGTAGCTGGCGGTTGAGCGCCTCGATCGCGTTCGTGGTGTAGATCACCCTGCGGACTTCGGGCTCGAACGCCATGAACGGGGTGACGTGCTCCCACGCTGCTCGCCAGGCCTGGCCGATCACGGGCAGCTGCTGCCCCCACTTCTCCTCGAACGCCTCGAGCTCCACCAGCGCCTGGTCGGCGTCAATCGCGGTGTAGATCGGCCGCAGATCCTTGGTGACCTGCTCGTATTGCCGGCGGGGCACGTATTTCAGGCTGTGACGGATCAGGTGCACGATGCAGGTTTGCACCGTCGTGGCTGGGAACGTCGCCCTCGATCGCCTCGGGGAAACCCTTCAGCCCGTCCACACAGGCGATCAGGATGTCCTGGACGCCGCGCTGCTTCAGATCGGTGAGGACTTGCATCCAGAACTTGGAGCCCTCGTTGGCCTGAAACCACATGCCGAGCACTTCGCGCTCGCCGTCGAGGTTGATCGCCAACGCCAGATAGCAAGCCCGGCGCTGCACGCTGCCGCCGTCACGGATCTTCAACACGAGAGCGTCCAGGAACACGACGGGGTAGACGTCATCCAGCGGCCGTGTCTGCCATGCCCTCGCGTCGTCCATGACCGCGTCGGTGACTTTGCTGATCAGGTCGCGGCCGACCTTCACACCGTAGATCTCGCCCAGGTGAGCTTCGATATCCCGCGTCGAAAGACCACGGCTAGAGAGCGCGAGGATCTTCTCGTCAAACCCCTCAAAGCGCCGCTGGCGCTTGCGGACGATCTGCGGCTCAAACGTGCCTGTCCGGTCCCTGGGCGCTTCGATCCGCACGGCCCCGTGCTCGGTGACCAGCGTCTTCGGCGTCGTGCCGTTCCGCGCGTTCCCGGCGCCGCCAGGCGGCTCGGCATGCGGCTCATAGCCGAGGTGGTCGGTCAGCTCGACCTCCATCGCGCGCTCCACCAACCGCTTCGTCAGCCGCGAGAGCAGCCCACCCGGGCCGACGATCTCCTCCTCGCCCTGGGCGCCGGCGAGCAGCTCGTCGACCACCTCATCAGGCAGAAGCTGCTTGACCCGGTCCGGCAAATCAGCCACCCCGGGAGGGATACCAGCATCCCCGCCCGCTGGCATTTCGCTGCGCTCGCCCTACGGGCTCGCTCCGCGAAACGCCAGCGGTGACCTTCTCCTGCGTCTCGACCTGCGCTCTCGGCAGGCATGAGTCTCCTTTCGACTCAGTGCCTACACAGATCATCGGACACTCCCGGGTTCGCTGGCTCGTGCATCTCTCGGCGAGCAGGCGTGTCGCTGAGAGCCTTTCTCGTAGGTCGACGCGCCGAAGGGCGCCTGTCAAGGCGCTCGGAGAGCCGACAGCCGGGGCTCGAGCGATGTGGGAAGATGCGCTCGGGTCGGCTCGTTCGTCGGGCCGAAGATTCCGATTTCGCCGGGCGACATCGGTCTGGCGGCAGGGGGGTTGAGCAATGTTCGACTACGTGATCGTCGGAGCGGGCTCGGCGGGCTGCGTGTTGGCCTCGCGACTGACCGAGGACCCCGATGTCAGCGTGTTGCTGATCGAGGCCGGTCCGCCCGATTCGAGCGAGAACATTCACGTCCCGCTCGCCTTCCCGCAGCTGCTTCATTCGCAACTGGACTGGGATTACTCGACCTTGCCCGAGCCGTTCGCCGATCGCCGGCGCATTCATCTGCCGCGCGGCAAGACGCTCGGCGGATCGTCGTCCATCAACTGGATGGTCTATATCCGCGGGCACCGCGCCGACTACGACGAATGGCGTGACGGGGGCTGCGAGGGATGGGGCTACGAGGATCTGCTGCCCTACTTTAAGCGTTCGGAGGACAACGAGCGCGGCGCCTCTGAGTACCACGGCGTAGGCGGTCCGCTGAGAGTGTCCGAGGGCCGATCACGCAACCCTATGACGGAGGCCTTCCTGGAGGCCTGCGATCAGTCCGGGCAGCGGCGCAACGAGGACTTCAACGGCACCGAGCAGGACGGCTTCGGGCACTACCAGGTCACCCAGGGCGACGGACGACGGTGCTCGACCGCCGTGGGCTACCTGCGCCCAACGATGTCTCGTCCGAACCTCACCGTGGAGACGTTTCTGCAGGTCCACCGCGTGCTATTCGAGGGTGACCGGGCCGTTGGCGTGCAGGCCGAGCGGCTGGGCGAGCTGCACGAGTTTCGCGCTGAGCGCGAGGTGATCCTCTCCGGCGGCGCCTACAACTCACCTCAGCTGTTGATGCTCTCGGGCATAGGCCCGGCCGAGCTGCTGACGATGCTGCAGATTCCGGTCGTGGCCGATCTGCCGGCGGTCGGGGAGAACCTGCAGGACCACCCCGGCAGCGGCTGGTTATGGACCCATGACGAGCCCGTCTCCCTGTTGACTGCCATGAGCGATGAGAACATGGCGCTGTTCGAGAGCCGAGGGGTCCGGGCCGCTCACATCCAACGGCGTTGAGACCGGTGGATTCCTGCGCAGCCGCGAGGAACTGCCCGCGCCCGATCTGCAGTTCCACGTCGCGGGGGCGATGCTCGTCGACGAACCGATATACGAGCACGGCATCACGATCGCCGCCTATCCGGCGAAGCCCGTCAGCCGGGGAACGGTGACGCTGCGCTCGCCCGATCCCACCGTCGCCCCCTTCATCCTGCACAACTACTACAGCGAGGACTCCGACCTGCAGACGGTCATGCACGGCCTTCGGGTCGCCTCAGAGATCGCAGCCCAACCGGCGCTCGCTCCCTACACGGTCAGACCGTACGACCCGCCGGCCTCGGACTCCGAGGAGGATCTGCGGGCCTACGTCCGCCGGCACACCTACACGACATTTCATCCCGTGGGCACCTGCCGGATGGGCTCGGACGCCGAGGCCGTCGTGGACACCGAGCTGCGCGTTCAGGGCGTTCAGGGCCTGCGGGTAATCGACGCGTCGATCATGCCCAGCATCGTTCGCGGCAACACGAACGCGGCGACGATCGCAATCGCCGAGCGCGCCGCGGACGTGATCCGCGGTGTCGAGCCGCCGGCTTCCGCGCCGCCGACGGCGGTTGCGGCCGGGGCGTGAGGCTGGTCGACTGAAGATCACGATCGCCGCTTTCGACCGCATTGCGAGCGCCGGACCACCGGTGCCGCCAGCGACTGGTCGTCGTCCTTTGCGGCAGTCGAGGGCGACTCCACGGAGACGACCCCTTTCCACCCGATTGCGACAGCGGCCCGCATGTCGCTAAATAGAGTCAGTCGCAGCGTCGCCAGCGTCGGGTGAAGTGAAGACGGGGCTACCCTGCGAGCTCGTGTACGGCTCGCCGGCGTGCGGCCCGAGACGCCAGGCGCATCGCGCCGGGTGCGTGCCGCGCGAGGCGAAGCATCGCCCGGTCGCCACGCTGTCGCAGCGCTGCGTTCGGGGCTACGTTGTCGCGGTGCCCAGGCGCGGGCTGCGAAGACGCCGGACGGTGATCCGCAACAGCGAGCAGCCGCCAGTCGCCCGGGACACCCTTCAGCTCGTGACTACCGCGGTCGGTGAACTCGATGCCCGACCCCACGACAAGATCCTTGACGGTGCTCGATACGAGGACCTCGCTCGGCGCCGCCTGCGCGGCGACGCGCGCGCCAATGTGAACCGCCATCCCACCTACGTCCTCACCGATCAGCTCGCACTCACCGGTGTGCACCCCCGCCCGAATCTCGACTCCCTCTGAAGACGAGCGCTCGACGATCGCGCAGGCGCAGCGAATTGCCTTGGCGGGGCCGTCAAACGTAGCCAGAAAGCCATCACCCATCGTCTTGACCTCGCGCCCGTCGTAGGCGGCCAGCTGATCGCGCACAAGTGTCTGGTGGCGCTCGAGCAACTCGCGCCAGCGGCGGTCGCCGAGTGCGGCGGCGCGTTCGGTTGAGCCCGCGATGTCCGTGAAAAGCACCGTCGCCAGCGCCCGATCGGGCTCCGCCGCGTGGCGGCAGCCGGTGAGAAACTCTTCGATCTCGTCGAGCAGCGCGTCAGCATCGCCGAACCACGGGATGTGGTCGTTTCCCTCCAGCTCGACGAAGCGCGCCTCGGGAATGCCCTCGGCGAACATTCGCGCCGCCCCGACGGGGACGGCCGTGTCGCCGGTGCGGTGCAGGACGAGCGTCGGCACCCGCAAGGTCGGCAGCACGTCGGTGACGTCGATCTCACGATAGGAGCGCAGCAGCGAGGCGACCATCCCCGGACTCGCGGCGGCGCGCTCGAACAGCCCCCACTGCCGGCGCATCGTCGTGCTGCCCGCGAGGTCGGGGACGAACCACTCGATCGCAAGCCCCTCGCCCCAGTGCTCGTCGATGATCGTGGTCAGCTCGCTGAATTTTTCCTCTGCCGGTCCGGCCAGCTCCGGGGGGAAGCGCTCGAAGTTTCCCGTCGGAAAGGTTCCGTACAGCGCCAGCGCGGCGACCCTGTCGGGATAAGTAGCGGCGAACAGCACGCTCATCGGACCGCCCTCCGACACACCCAGTAGGGCGGGGCGCTCGGAACCCGCTGCGTCGAGCACGGCGTGGAGATCCTCCATGCGCTCCTCGAGCGAAGACAGGCCCGCGACCGGGTCAGAAAGCCCGGTGCCGCGCTTGTCGAAGAGGATCAGGCGGCAGAAGGTCGCGAGCCGGCGTATGAACGCGGTGGTCTCGGGGATCGTCCACCACAGGTCGACGTGCGAGATGAAGCCCGGTACGATCGCCAGGTCGATTGGCCCATCGCCGACTACCTGATAGGCGATGTTGACGTCGCCATTGCGCGCGTACTGGGTCTTCGGTTGTTGCACAAGTCCCCCCACTCCCGGTGCTGCCTCTGCGCGAGGCAATCAGGGCAGTGTAACGCCTGGGTTTCCAGGGAACGCGGCTGCCGCGGACGGCGGACCGAGGACAGTGCGACACCGGACTCGACGCCGCCGGTTTCAGCTCCTCCACGCAATCGACCATGCGCTCGCGATCGAAGACGCTGGAGAAGACCCCGATCGATGGCTGGTCATCGGGCCGGATCCCGCAGGCAACCTGCTCGAGGTCGTAGTCCTGATCACCGCCGAGGGCACACAGATCGTGATCCACGCCATGCCGATGCGCGACAAGTACACAAGGCTTCTCGACCCATGACTCAACCACCGATTCGTGGCCACACGAAATCCGGGCGCCCAATCACCGACAAAGACGTCGATGCTCTAGCCGCCGAAGCAGAGGCTGGCTACGACGCAAATGCGCTGATCGCTCGGCGCAACAAGCGCGGGCGGCCCGCGATCGGGAATGGCCCAGCCAGCGTCGAGTCAGTCCGGCTAGACCCTGAGCTACGGCGTCAGCTGCTCGAGCGGGCCGAGGCCGAGGGAACCACCACTTCTGAGCTGATCCGCGCAGCGCTACGCGGCTACCTCCGAGCCGCCTAGTCGACCCCACCCCTGGCTGTCAATAGGGGGACGCGACCCTGGCTCGCCGTAGCGACCCGCATAGCGCGGACAGCGAGGGCGAGCGCTGCGGGTCAGCGCTCGAGGAGCGCCTTCAACCTCCGCAGATCAGCGCCGTTAGCCTTGCGCATCGCTCGAGTCATGAAGGGCGCCGTAACGGCAGCAAAGCCCGTGGGCTCGCCCCGATTGCGGAGGGTCATCCTGGTCGCGTCATCCGCGACCTCCTCCCAGGTGTAGGTCGTCTCCATGGGGAACGGGCCTTGCGCGGTTGCCATGACAAAGCGCCGCCCAGGCTCGTGCTCCCGGACTTCATAGGTGTAGTCCAACGTCCGGCCGAGGAACTGGGCGCGGAACCGAACCCGTGAGCCGACGATTGCCGGCGGAGGGGTCTCCCACTCGACCGCCTGGATGTTCTTGTACCAGGCCTTCGCATTCGCCGGGTCGGCTGCGAAGGCCGAAACCGTCTCGCGCGGACGCCCGATCTCGATCTCGGTCACCACGTCAACGGCCACACACCGAGTCTTCCACACGATTTTCTGCCGGAGCGAACAGACCCGCTCACGGCGGTTGCGGCGGGCGCCGCCCCGAGCGCACCTGAGAGCCCCGGTTTTGCGCTCGAGGAGGATTCATGCGTATCTGCTGCGGAGACCCGGAAGGCGCGGATACGAGGACGGTCCGGTCGACCTCGCGCCGAGTGCCGGTGTGCGACGCGAGTGGCGAATCTCAGGTCTATCGGGCGACCGGGCGGAAGTCCTGCTTTCGATCTCAGGCGTACGGCCGAGGGCTGACAGTCATGCGTACCTGAGCGCATCACCGGGCTTGAATCGCGCCGCCCGGTGGAGCGGGATCTGCGTCACGAGTAGCGCCAGGATCAACGTGCCGATCAGCGCGAGCGGGATGTTCAGCGGGCGCCGTGGCCGTGCGGTCGCCGAATTCCACTACATTCTCGACTTGCCAGTCTCGACTCGCGACTGAAAGGGGCCGGCTGAATGGCGGAGCACGCGAGTAGCGTCGAAGGCGGGGACCACCGCCAACGGCTTGATAGCGGCGCCCCGCGCCCGGCGGCGGTGTCGTTCGCGACGACAGAGCATTTCACGCTTCAGAGCGCCAGGGCAGCGACGATCGCGGAGTCGACTGGACGAGCGACGATGTTCTTGGGGGCCGTCTCGGGTGGTTTGGTGGCCTTGGGATTGATCGCAACGGCTAGTCGCGTGGGCACAGCCTTCTACGCGTTCGGCCTCGTTCTGCTTCCGACGCTCGCGTTCACCGGGCTGATGACGTTCGAGCGAGTGCTGCAGTCGGGAATCGAGGATCTCGGTTACGCGCGACGCATCGCGCTGCTGCGTGGCTACTACTTCGATGAGGCGCCCGAGCTGGTCCCATATCTGCTCAGCGTCCCCGAACAGCGGCAGGCCGATCTTCCCCAACCACCCCGGCACGCAGGCGCACAACGCCGGCTTCACGTCCAGGGGTTGTGGCGCGGACGCTGGCAGGGATTCCGAACCGTCGCGGGCATGGTCGCGGTCATCACGGCCGTACTTGCCGGCTCCGCCGTCGGTCTTCTCGTCGCTGTCGTTTCTGCTCATTCTCTGGCGGCTGCGCTCGCCGCAGGAGGCACAGCAGCAGTGGCCACGCTGGCGGCGCTGATGCGGCATCAGGGATCAACATGGAAGCGCTCTGTCTCAACCCCGAACATCACCGACCAAGACGGCGACGCCCCAGCATCCGCCCCGAACACTCCTTAGAGTCGGTGCGACCTTACTTACCTAGCGATGTATGCGATGCGCTGGAGCGAGGCCAAGTCGGCGCGGGCAGGCATGTCGCCGCCGCGTTCAGCCTGACGGCATTGAGTTGGCCGTGGTCGCGGTGCGCTAATCAGGCCTGTCCGCGGATCGCCCTTTTGCAGGACGCCGCGCATCCTTTTGCCCCGGCGCGAGGGAGGACGATGCCCGTTTTCGCAGGCATCGTCCTCGCTTTCGGTCACGAACGGTCGGTGTCTGTGAATGTGCGGTAGTCGCCGAGCAGCTGGGGCTCGGTGAAGGTGGCCGGTTGATAGTGGAGGTCCTTTGCCGCGGCTATGAACGCTTGGAACGCCGGCAGCTGTTGTAGTGCGCCGGCTTCGGCGCCCTCATTCGTGTACAGGTGTACGAATTGGCGAGGGTCCGGCTGCTGGAAGACCGCGTAGCGGAATCCGGCTGGCCGGGTCTGCGCGAGTTCCTCGAAGACGGCGCGCACGAGCGCGGCGTTCTCCTGCTCGCGGCCCGCCTTCACGGTGTAGGTGACGATCGTGTGGCTCATTGTCGACTCCTTGGTTCGCTGTGATCGTTGGTCGGTTGCTGGTGTTATGCGGCAGGCTCGAGCCGTGAGTCCAGGACAAGTGCCGGCTGCGGCTCGCGAACCGTGGTCTTTGCGACCGCGTCGGAGAGCTCGGTGCGGCGTACCAGCGTGAAGATCGCCGGGACTGCGAGCAGCCCGATCGCACCGAGCACCCAGAACGCCTGCTGGAAGCCGCCGGTCAGCGATGCGGGCACTGCGTGGCCGGCGCGCAGTAGCGCCTGGGTGTGGCTCGCGGCGACGCTCGAGGCGATTGCGATCCCGATCGCGCCGCCAAGCTGCTGGCTCGTGTTCAGGATCCCTGAGGCCAGCCCGGCGCGATGCTCCTCCACGCCGGCCAGAGCGGCGATCGAGATCGGGATGAAAGCGAACGCGGTGCCCGCGCCCGCGACCATGAACGGTCCGAGCAGGTTCCCGACGAAGTGGCCATGCACCGGGACCTGCGTCGCCCAGAGCACGCCCGCGCCGATCAGCGTCATCCCGACCGCCATCACGACCTTCGCGCCGCCACGAGTGACCAGCGCCTGCGAGAGGCCGGCGAGCGCGACCGAGGTAAGCGACGCGGCCAGCCACGCCACCCCGGTCTGAAGCGCCGAGTAGTGCAGCACATCCTGCATGTACAGGGTGCCGATGAAGATGAACGCGAAGAAGCTGCCGCCCAACAGCAGCCCCGCCACGTTCGCGCCGGAAAGCGTCCGCAGCCGGAAGATCGACAGCGGCAGGACGGGGTCCTTGGCCCGGCTCTCGACCACCACGAACGCCACGAGCAGCGCTACGGACGCCGTCAGCACGACGATCGTCCTCGTGGCGCCCCAGCCGTACTGCGGAGCCTGCGAGATCGCGTCGACCAGCAGCACGAGCCCGCCGGTGCCGGCGAGCGCACCGGCGACGTCAAAGCGCCGACGCACGCTGGCGAGCCGGCTCTCCGGGACTATCCGCGGCGCCAGGAGCAGCGCCACGATCCCGATCGGGACGTTCAGATAGAAGATGTACTCCCAGCCGGCGTAGCGGGTCAGAAGGCCCCCCGGAATCAACCCGACGGTCGCGCCGGCGGCGCCGAGCCCGCCCCAGATCCCGAGCGCCTTGTTGCGCTCGGCGCCCTCCTCGAACATGTTCATCACGATCGACAGGGCGGCGGGCAGCATGATCGCCGCGCCGATCCCCTGCATCGCCCGGCCACCGATCAGGAACAGGTCGCTGAGTCGCCAACCCGCACGCAAGCGAGGCTGCGGTGAACAACGCCAAACCGACCATCAGCACCCGGCGGCGGCCGAGCAGGTCCGCCGCGCGCCCGCCAAGCAACAGAAAGCCACCGAAGGTGAGCGCGTAGGCCGTCGCGACCCATTGCAGGTCGGTCTCCGAGAAGTGAAGCGCGCGGCCGATCGACGGCAGCGACACGTTGACGATCGTCAGATCGACGATCGTCATGAAAAACGCCACCGCAAGCAGCGCAAACGCGCGCCCGCGATTGATGTTCGGGGATGTGGACGTCATCGGACCTCCAGCGGTCGAGACAGGGACGGAAGGTTGGGTGTTGGTGTGGTGTTGCATCGCTGCCTCCTTTTCAGGTTGTTGTCGCTACGACGAATGGGATGCGGCGATCGGGACACGCCGACGCGCGGGGCTGGGCCGCATACGCGTAGGGGTGATGGAAAACCTCGAGCGCACGCTCGCCCTCGCGTACCGGGAGCTCGAACGCCTCACCGTTCTTCGCGTCGGTGACCGCCACGGTCAAGCGGCCGTCGTTCTGGCGCCACAGCAGCCGGACCTCGATCCCGTCGCCGATGCGCCTGTCGAGCTCGCGTGTGATGTCGGTGCGTGCCTGGGTCATCTCGCTGTCCTCCCGGGTCGTGTGATCGCTACGTACTGACCACGAACGGGCGGGCGCCGAGGGGACAGCCACGCTGGGTCGGCCTGGCTGTGGCCCGGAGCGGTCTACAGTTCGGCGAGCCGGCCCGCGAGGAAGCGACGCTCGGGCTCCGAGCGGGCCAGCTCGAGCGCACGCTCATACGCCGCGCGGGCTTCGACGGGCCGGCCGAGGCGGCGCAGCAGCTCGCCGCGGGTCGAGTGCAGGTACTGGTAGTCGTCGAGGTCGAGGCCGTCGACGATCTCGAGCGCCTGCTCGGTGCGCCCGGCCTCGGCGACCGCGACCGCGCGGTTGAGCTGCGACTACCGGCGAGCGGGTCATCTGCGCGAGCTCGCCGTAGAGCGCGGCGACCTCGGTCCAGTCGATCCGCTCGTCGGCTCTGAAGAGAGGCGATCGCGGCCTGGAGCACGTACGGCCCGCGCCCGCGCAGCGCGATCGCGCGGTCGAGCGTCGCGCGCCCGGCGGCGATCTCCTCGGCGTCCCACAGCGACCGGTCCTGGTCCTCGAGCAGCACCAGTTCGTCGCCGGAGAATCGCGCCTCGCGCCGCGCGTGGTGGATCAGCATCAGCGCCAGCAGCCCGTGCACCTCCGGCTCGTCGGGCATCAGTGTCGGCGAGCAGACGCCCCAGCCTGATCGCCTCGGCGGCCAGGTCGACGCGCCCGCAGTAGCCCTCGTTGTAGATCAGGTAGATGACCGCCAGCACCGCGTCGCAGGCGGTCGGGGAGCAGGTGATCCGCCGGGACGGCGAACGGGATCCCGGTGGCCTTGATCTTCGTCTTCGCGCGCGACAGGCGCCGCTTCATCGTCTCCTCGGAGACCAGGAACGCGCGTGCGATCTCATCGGTCGACAGCCCCCGAGCGCGCGCAGCGTGAGCGCCACCTGTGCCTCGAGCGGCGAGCGCCGGATGGCAGCAGGTGAAGATCAGCTCGAGCCGCTCGTCCTCGATCACCGTGTCGTCGATCTCGTCCATCGTCGCCTCGGGCACCTCCAGCTGCCGGGTCTTCTCGGCGAGCGTGCGCTCGCGTCGGATCCGGTCGATCGCGCGGTTGCGCGCGGTGATCGTCAGCCAGGCGCCCGGGTTGGCCGGGAGCCCCTCGCGGGGCCAGCGCTCGGCGGCGACCGCGAACGCCTCCTGGGCGGCCTCCTCGGCGAGATCGAAATCGCCGAGGAAGCCGACCAGCGAGGCGAGCACACGCCCCCACTCGTCGCGGAAAACCTGCTTCGAGCAGCGCTAGCGCTCCACCAGCGGCCGGACCTCGATCGCGCCGCCGAGACGCGCCGCCGGGATTCGCGCGGCCAGCTCGATCGCCTGGTCGAGGTTGTCCGCCTCGAACACGTAGTAGCCGCCGAACACCTCCTTGGTGTCGGCGAACGGGCCGTCGGTGGTCAGCGTCTGGCCGTCCTGCACGCGCACCGTCGTGGCGGTCTCGACCGGCTGGAGCTGCGCGCCGCCGACGTACCGCGGGATCGTCTCGAGAGCGCCGTGTACTCGGCGAACATCGCCTTGTAACTCCTCCTCGGCCAGCGCCTCGGTGTGGCCGGGCTTGTAGTGGATCAACATCGCGTACTTCATCTGAGACCTCCTATGGGAGAGTGGATTGTCGCCCTAACGACGAACGGGCGCACGCTTAGGGGACAGCTTTTATGCGAACCGGACATGGGCGAACCCCGTTCGAGCCGTCTTCGGCGCGGCCGGTCCCCTGGCCGCGGACGGACCGCGTTCCAAAGACCCTGTACGCCGCCGGTGTCGCGAGGAAGCGCAAACCCGACCGCGGCTGTTGCTACTAGCCCTCGATCGCGCCGCCGAAACAAGCCGACGGGATCCGCGACGCCAGCTCGATCGCCTCGCTCGCGGGGCCAACTACGCGCTTTGCGCCATCCAGTCGAGCGCGGCTAAGCTCGGCCGGTCATCGCGCGCGCCGTCCAGGTGGTCGAGACCCTGGTAGAGCTCAACCGAACCTCCACCCGGCGGAGCTGTTGTCAGTACAAAGACCAGAAGGAGCGAAACCATGGGCAATCAGAAGATTGGGACACAGGAAGAGTGGGCGGCCGCGCGGGCAGAGCTACTGGTCCGCGAGGAAGAACACAAGAGGCAGAGCGACGAGCCGCCCAGCAGCGCCGGGAGCTTCCCTGGGTGCAGGTCGAGAAGGACTACCGGTTCCAGACCGAAGACGGCACGAAGACCCTCACCGATCTCTTTGACGGCCGCTCGCAGCTCGTGATCTACCACTTCATGTTCGGGCTCTCCTGGAACGCAGGTTGCCCGGTGTGCTCGTCCATCGCAGACTCACTCGCTCCACAGGTAGCCCACCTGAAGGCCAGGGACACGACACTTCTGCTCGCCTCCCGAGCGCCGCTTCAGAAACTCCTTGCCTATCGCGAACGGATGGGCTGGCCAATCGACTGGGTCTCAAGCGGCGGCACAACTTCAACCGTGACCTCGGCTTCCGCTCCAGGCGGAGGAGCTTAAGCCTTTCCTGGAAGGGGACATCCCCTCATTGTCGAGCTAAATGCGGGCATGTGCGGAACCGACCCGGCCGGTTACGTTGCCGAGGGGCCGGGCATTAGCGTGTACGCGCGATCGAACGGAGCCGTATTCCGCACGTACGTGACGACCCTCCTCGAGCCCGTGATGGCCTTCTACGGGCTGTTGGACCGGACACCCAAGGGCCGTCAGGAGAGCGCCACCGAGCCGCTGTGGATCCGCCGCCGCGACGAGTACGAGCAGACACTCAGCCACGAGGCCAGCCGATGAACGCCTTGCCCGCGTCGGTTAGGATCCCGCGCGGGGATGGAGCCCGAACTTGATGCGGTGAAGCGCTTGCGGGCCAGCGTCTTCGGACGAGGAGCGCGGACTACATCGGGTCGGCACCCCCATCTTCAGCATGTTTGGTCGCCGACTCGTCGAGCTTGCCGGGGTGCATGCGGGCGATCACGTCCTTGACGTCGCGACCGGGCGCGGCGCGGTGCTGTTCGCGGCCACCGAGCGCACCGGCAAGCGAGGGCGGGTGATCGGAGTCGACCTGGCCGAGGAGATGGTTGCTCTGACATCGGCTGACGTACAGGCACGCCGGATCACGAACGCCGAAGTCGGCGTGGCGGACGCGGAGCGACTTTCGCAGTTCATAGACGGAGAGTTCGATTGTGTGAACTGCGCGTTCGCGATCTTCTGCCTGCCCGCTCCCGAATCGGCGCTGCGCGACTTTTGTCGCGCGCCGCGATCGGGGGGCAGGTCGCGTCACAGCTGGAAGTGCGCACAATGACCCCAGCGACGGCTGACGGAGAGCTTCGACGCGAGTTCGGAAGCTCGGTCAACCTGCAAAAAACGCGAGCATTCGAACGCCGGACGAACTCGGTGCCGCCCTCGGCGTCCGGCTTCACCGACGTGCGCGTGAGCACGAGCGGGCTCTGCTGCGCTTCAACGATCCTGAGCAATGGTGGCGGCGGCGATTTACGGGCGGCGGTCGGGCGACGGTAGAGGCGCTCGATCGCAAAGCGAGAGCCCGGTTTCAGAAAGCCGCCTTCGAACGGATTCGCGACGTTTACGAAGGGGGTGCGCCAGAGTTCGACGAAGAGGCGCTGATGGCCGTCGGGAAGAAGCCACGCGTCTGAGCGCGGAGTGTCGTTCAGCGCTGCGAGGACCCGCGCGACGCGTGGGCCCTCTCGCTTGGAGGCAAGGAGTACGCGAGGTCGCGAGGCGTACGTGCTGGCGGTGTCTGTTCGTCCTACGGTTGATAGCGATCTTCAAGGAGGCGTATGCAATTCGCCGTGTTGGTCTATGAGAAGCCAGGTACCTATGAGGCGCTGAGCGCTGCGGAGCGGGAGCAGATGACTCGCGAGTATCTCGAGATCGCGCAGCTCCCGGGTTACATCGGGGGTGCTCAGCTGCAGTCGACTGAGACAGCGAGCGCGGTGCGAGTCGAGGGCGGCGAGACGTTGATCACAGACGGCCCGTTTGCGGATACCAAGGAGGTCTTTGGCGGCTTCTACCTCTTCGAGGCGAAGAGTCTCGATCCGGTGCTCGAGATCGCGGCTCTCTGCCCCGCGGCTCGGCTCGGCGGGGTGGTAGAAGTCCGTCCGTTGGTGCACCTCGACGGCATGCAAGACACCGGTTGATCGAGCGCGTGTTTCGCGAGCTGGCCAGCATGGTCGGTTACGTCGACGATTTCGATCTCGGCGAAGGAGGCAGCCCAGGAGGCGTTCGCGACCGTGCTGAGGCTGCCCGGGACGGCCACGACGAACAGCGGATGGTCGTCTCGGCGGCCCAGGTCTCGATCGGCGCGTCTAACGCCCGCTCCGGCACGGATGCCGGCACCAACATGCCGACCCATCGCGTGCCCGCCGAGCGCGAGTTGCGATAGCAGCCGACCCCGGCCGCGTCGCGGTCACCGCCGTCACGACCGTGCCTGAGACGTCCGCTCGCTCGCCCGTCAACAAACCTCCTTTTGCGGTCGCGTCGGGCATCTAGGCGCTGGAACTCGGGCACCCGCGTTGCGCGGATACGAGGACGCTCCGGTCGACCTCCCGCCGAGTGCGGCGTGCGACGCGAGTGGCGATTTGCAAGACTCGCGCGCTCGCCAGGTCGAGACCTGCCTTCATGCTCCCGCGGGTACGTCGACGTGCCTTTCGTGGCCCTGCTGTCCGACAGCAGCCAGCAACGATGAATCTGGCGGCCGTCCAGCCTCGGGCTGTAACCTTGGACGTGCATGCCAGCGCACGCCTACCTCTAGTCGGCAGGAAGGTCCAGTCGCGCCGGCGGCCGATCGCGGCCGTCGGTTTCGTGATCCCTGCCGAGAGGAGTCCTAGTGTCCTTTGGTGTTCCGGCGCCGCTGGCGGACATCGCTGAGCGGTTGCAATGTCCCGTTTGTACTCGGCGACTCGCGCCTGGGCCCGGGTCACTGATCTGTCCGCGTGGGCATAGCTTCGATGTGGCACGCCAGGGCTACGTAACCCTCCAAGCGCCTCGCCAGCGGTCCGCCGCCGGTGACGACGGTGCGATGGTCACGGCGCGCGCCGCGGTCCAGGAAGCAGGCCACTTCGACCCGCTCACGGCGGCGCTCGCGGGCGAGGCGAACAAGGTCGCCGGCGGTGAGTCATCGGCCGTCCTCGACGTGGGGGCCGGAACCGGGCATCATCTCGCGGAGCTCCTCGGTGTGTTGCCCCGCGCGCGCGGTATTGCCCTGGATGCCTCGCGCGACGCTTCGCGTCGAGCGGCCCGCGCACATCGGAGAATCGCGGCGGTGCGCAGCGACGTGTGGCAGCAGATTCCGCTTGGCGACGCCACCGTCGATCTGGCGCTGAACGTGTTCGCACCTCGCAACGGCGCGGAGCTTGCTCGGATCCTGCGACCCGGGGGAGCGCTGATCGTCGTGACGCCGGGTCCAGACCATCTGCAGGAGCTCGCCATGCTGCATACCGTCCGTGTCGACCCACGCAAGCGTGAGCGCCTTCGTCGCCAGCTGCTACCTGCGCTGCGCGCCAGCAACGCGCGTCCGATCTCATGGACGCTGCAGCTCACCGGGACCGAGGCGGAGGCGATCCTTAGGATGGGTCCCGCCGCACGGCACCTCAGACCGGACCTGGAGCGCCGCCTGGCGGGACTGCCCGAACCTGTGCTCGTGACCGCAGCGGTCGAACTGTGGACGTTCAACCACCCGCCAGTCGCATGAGGGGCTCCCCGCGCACCGCGGCCGAAGGCGCGACCGCGACGTTCCTCAAGAGTCTCGCTTCGCGCGGGATCCACGACTTCCACGCGATTGCGACTCGTCCGGCTGGAATCTCCCCTCGCCGATCTATGTGTGAATCGCGGGGGCGTTTGCGCCCGGACCACCGTTCGCAACAGTAAACGCGCCTAGCCGGCGCGCCCGCGCGCGCGCCTGCTCATCGTCTCGTGTGCTCGCCGCGCGGCGCTCCCGGGCCGGGGAGGAGTTCGATCTGGCCGGGCCCCGCTTGCTTGCCACAGCGATCGCAGCGGAGGTCTCGGCCGATGCTGCCCCCGCAGCCGGCGTGGAGCGTGAGTCGAGGCGGGCCGTTCGGTGTCGGGTAGTGGCGGTCGCCCCACTTCATCAGCACGATCAGTGCGGGAGCGAGCTCGCGTCCCTTGTCGGTGAGGACGTACTTGGGCCGGCCGGGACGCTGCCGGGTCCGGAACGCGCTCGAGCACCTGCTCGTCGCACAGCAGCTTGAGCCGGTTGGTGAGCACGTTGGAAGCGATCCCGAGCTTCTCCTGGAACTCCTCGAAGCGAGTTAGGCCGAGAACGGCGTCGCGCAGGATCAGCAGCGTCCAGCGCTCGCCGACGATCTCGAGCGAGCGGGCGATCGAGCAGACCTGATCTGGATAGTCGCGTTGGAGCACAATCGAAGCGTAGCTGACTTGCTTGACAAAAGCTAGAGCCCTCGCTAGTCTGCCTTGCATGACGCAAGCTAGCCACACCGAGGAGGAGCAATGAAACGCAAGCCCCTAGTCCTGATCTCGCTGCTGCTGGCGGCGTTTGTGATCAATCTCGACACGACGATCGTCAACGTCGCGCTGCCGTCGCTCGTTCGCCAGCTGCACGCCTCCAACTCGCAGCTGCAGTGGGTCGTCGACGCTTTCAACTTGCTGTTCGCCGGCTCGGTGCTCGCCGCTGGCAGCCTGTCTGACCGCTTCGGGCGCAAGGGGATGCTGCTCGCCGGCCTGTCGGTCTTCGGCGTCGCGAGCCTCGCCGGCGGGCTGACCGACAGCGCCGGCGAGCTGATCGCGGCGCGCTGCGGTGATGGGCGTCGGTGCGGCGATGGTGTTCCCGTCGACGCTGTCGCTGCTCACCAACGTCTTCACCGAGCGAGGCGAGCGCGCCCGCGCGATCGGCTTGTGGGGAGCGATCACCGGCGCGGCGATCGCGCTCGGGCCGATCGTCGGCGGCTGGCTGCTCGAGGCCTCGGACTGGCGCAGCATCTTCTTCGCGATGGCGCCGGTCGCCGCCGGCGCAGGCCTCCTCGCCGCCCGGTACGTCCCGACCTCGCGCGACCCGAGCGCGCCGCCGACCGACCGAGCCGGGTTCGCGCTGTCGACCGCGACGATCGCCCTGCTCGTCTATTCGATCATCGAGGCGCCCGACCAC
>CAWCCZ010000006.1:0-118093 GCA_963794275.1 uncultured Solirubrobacteraceae bacterium
TGACCGAGGCGACCGAGTTCATGAAGATCTACGACCTGCCGGTCGTGCAGATCCCGACGAACATGCCGATGGTCCGCGAGCGATCGCAACGATCAGGTCTACAAGACCAAGGAGGGCAAGTGGAGCGCGGTCGTCAAAGAGATCGCGCGCGCGCCACGAGAACGGCCAGCCGGTGCTCGTCGGGACGATCTCGGTCGAGGTCTCCGAGCTGCTCTCCGAGCGGCTGACCAAGCGCGGGATCAAGCACACGGTGCTCAACGCCAAGCCCGAGCACGCCGCGCGCGAGGCCGAGATCGTCGCCGAGGCGGGTCAGCCCGGCGCGGTGACGATCGCGACGAACATGGCCGGCCGCGGCGTGGACATCAAGCTCGGCGGCAACCCCGAGCACCTCGCGCGCCAGCAGCTCGCGCGCGAAGGCGTCGAGCCCGAGCGACGCGAGCCGAGTACGAGCGAGCGCGTGCGCGAGCTGCTGCCGGAGGTCGAGCGCAAGCGTCGAGCGAGGCCCGCGAGCACGTGATGGCGGCCGGCGGGCTGTTCATCTGCGGCACCGAGCGCCACGAGTCCCGGCGCATCGACAACCAGCTGCGCGGGCGCTCCGGGCGCCAGGGCGACCCCGGCGAGTCGCGCTTCTTCCTGTCCGCCGAGGACGACCTCGTGCGGCTGTTCGCCGGCGATCGCATCTACAAGATCCTCGACCGCCTCGGCGGCGTCGACGAGGAGGGCAACGAGGAACCGATCGAGGCCGGGATGCTCTCCAAACAGATCGAGAAAGCCCAGAAGAAGGTCGAGGAGCAGAACTTCCTGATCCGCAAACGCGTGCTCGAGTACGACGACGTGATGAACGAGCAGCGGCGCGTGATCTACGCCTACCGCGACGAGGTGCTCGAAGGCAAGAGCATCGGCGAGGAGGCGCGCCGCGAGGTCGCGAAGGTGATCGAGCGCACGATCGACGAGTACACGCCAGGGCGACTTCATGGAGGACTGGGACCTCGACGGCCTGTTCATCGCGCTCGGCCAGTTCTTCCCGCTGGACCTCGGCGAGCGAGGACCTCGACGCCGAGACGCATCGATCGCACGTCGCTCAGCGAGCGCATCGTGCGAGATGGCGATGGAGCGCTACGACGCGCGCGAGGAGGCGCTCGGCGAGGAGCTGATGGGCGCGCTCGAGCGCTTCCTGCTGCTGCAGATCATCGACGAGCGCTGGCGCGAGCACCTGTTCGACATGGACTACCTGCGCGAGGGCATCCACCTGCGCGGCTTCGCCCAGATCGACCCGCTGGTGGCCTACAAGAACGAGGCGTTCACGCTGTTCGGCGACCTGATGAACAGCGTCTGGACCGACTACGCGCGGATGATCTTCAACGTGCAGGTGAACGTCGAAGGCCAGAACGGCGGCGCCTGCGCCGCGCCCGCGTTCGCCGCCGCCGGGCACTCGACGCGCGCCGGGCGCGTGTCCTACTCGGGCGGGCACAGCGCCGCGGGCGCGGGCGCGCTCGCGGCCGCCGGCGGCCGCGGCGGGCGGCCAGCGCGGCGCCGGGGCTACGCCGGCGAGGACGGAGAGCTCGAGGCGCTGCCGGTGGTCGAGCAGCGGGTCGCTCGACGACGAGCACCAGGTCGGCCGCAACGACCCCTGCTGGTGCGGGAGCGGCAAGAAGTTCAAGAAGTGCCACGGCGCCTAGGGGCGACTCGGGCTCGCTGATAGCGTGGGGGCATGGCCACGACGCGCGCCGAGCGAGTCCACGCCCCAGCGCCTGGCGGCGATCCGCGAGCAGATGAAGCTGCTCGCGGACTATCTTTGACCCGGCTGGCGCTGGCCGAGCGCGTGGCGGCGCTCGAGGCACGAGATGGGGGCGGCGGGCTTCTGGGAGGACTCCGAGCGGGCCGCCGCGGTCTCGGCCGAGCACGCGCGCGCGATCGCAGGCGCCTGGAGGCGTTCAGCGCGCTGCAGGCCGACGTCGAGGACCTCGACGGGCTGGCGGAGATGGCCGCCGAGGAGCGAGTCGCTGCAGGCCGAGGTCGACGAGCAGATCGCCTCGGTCGAGGAGCGCCTGGCGGCGCTCGAGGAGCAGCGGCTGTTCTCCGGCCGCTACGACGCCGGCGACGCGCTCGTGAGCGTGAACGCGGGCGCGGGCGGGACCGACGCGCAGGACTGGGCGGAGATGGTGCTGCGGATGGAGATGCGCTGGGCCGAGCGCCGCGGCTTCGAGGTCGAGCTGCTGGAGGTGAGCGCCGGCGAGGAAGCGGGCATCAAGTCGGCGACCTTCCGCGCCTCCGGCGAGAACGCCTACGGGCTGTTCGGCGCCGAGCGGGGCGTGCACCGGCTGGTGCGCCTGTCGCCGTTCGACTCCGCGCACCGCCGCCAGACGAGCTTCGCCGGCGTGGAGGTCGCGCCGGTGGTCGCAGGACACGCGGCGAGATCGAGATCAACGAGGACGACCTGCAGGTGGACACCTACCGCGCCTCGGGCGCGGGCGGCCAGCACGTCAACAAGACCGACTCGGCCGTGCGCATCACGCACCGGCCCAGCGGGCATCGTCGTGCAGTGCCAGAACGAGCGCTCGCAGTCCTCCAACCGCGCGACCGCGATGGCGATGCTGCGCGCGAAGCTGCTCGAGCGCACGCGAGCGCGAACGCCAGGAGGAGATCGCGCGCGAGAAGGGCGAGGCCCAGGACGTGAACTTCGGCTCGCAGATCCGCTCCTACGTGCTGCACCCCTACACGATGGTCAAGGACCACCGCACCGGGGCACGAGATGGGCGACGTGCAGCGCGTGCTCGACGGCGACCTCGATGGATTCGTGCGCGCCTATCCTGCTCGCCGCGGCCGCCGCGGGCGGCTAGCGGTGGACGAGCTCGGCGCGCTCGTGCGCGCGCGCGCTCGCGGAGGACGTCGGCTCGGGCGACGTGACGACGCGAGGCGACCGTGCCGCGCGGGCGCGCGGGCGCGGGCGCTGATCACCCAGAAGGCGCCCGGCGTGATCTACGGGCTGCGACGTCGCCGAAGCGCGCGTTCGCCGCTGCTCGACCCCGAGCGCGTGCACAGCGAGCGGCTCGTCGAGGAGGGCCGTCTGGCGCGAGGACGGCGGGCCGGTGCTGCGCGTCGAGGGGCGCGCGCGCGCGCTGCTCACCGGCGAGCGCACCGCGCTGAACTTCCTCGCCCACCTCTCGGGCGTGGCCACGATGGCCGCGCGCGCGGCGCGCGCGGTGCAGGGCACCGGCGCGAGCGTGCTCGACACGCGCAAGACGACGCCCGGCCTGCGCGCGCTGGAGAAGGCGGCGGTGGCGGCGGGCGGCGCGAGCAACCACCGCGCGGGCCTGTACGACGCGATCCTGATCAAGGAGAACCACATCGCCGCCGCCGGCGGGATCGCGCACGGCGGTGGCGCGCGCGCGCGCGGCCGCGCCCGAGCTCGCGGACACGCTCGAGGTCGAGGTGCGCAACGCCGAGGAGATCGAGCAGGCGCTCGCCGCGGGGGCGCCGCGCCTGCTGCTCGACAACATGGACGAGGCGCAGCTGCGCGCGGCGGTCGCCCAGGTGGCGGGCCGCGCGCAGCTCGAGGCGAGCGGCGGCGTGACGCTCGCAGACGCTCGGGGCGCTGCGCGCGGACGGGGGTAGAATGGATCTCGATGGGCGCGCTCACGCATTCGGCGCCCGCCCTGGACCTGTCCCTGCACGCTGGAGGCCTTGCCATGACACCCTGCCCATCGGCGCCCGACGCTGCCGGGATGGCGTGACCCGCCGATGGCGCCCCCGCCGAGGCTCGCTGTCGCCCGAGGAGATCGCACGAGCTGCAGCGAGGAGGTGCGCGCGCTCGCCGCCGAGCGCGACGCGGTGATCCTCGCGCACAACTACCAGGTGCCCGGAGGTCCAGGACGTCGCCGACTACGTCGGCGACTCGCTCGGGCTCTCGCGCGTGGCCGCGGCCGCCGAGGGCGAGACGATCGTCTTCTGCGGCGTGCACTTCATGGCCGAGACCGCGTCGATCCTGTGCCCCGAGAAGACCGTGCTGATCCCCGACCTCGACGCCGGCTGCTCGCTGGCGGCGTCGATCGACGCCGAGCAGCTCGCGGCCTGGCGCGAGCAGTACCCCGAGGGCGTCGTCGTGATGTACGTGAACACGACCGCCGAGGTGAAGGCGCTGACCGACTACTGCTGCACGTCCGCGAACGCCGTGGAGGTCGTGCGCCACATCTACGACACCCACGGCCCGGACACCGAGATCCTGTTCGGCCCGGACATGTGGCTCGGCGCCTACGTCGAGAAGGAGCTCGGCCGGCGCATGCACGTGTGGGACGGCGAGTGCCACGTGCACGCCGGCATCCGCCCGGCCGACATCGAGGCCACGCGCGCCGCGCACCCCGGCGCCGACTTCCTGATCCACCCCGAGTGCGGCTGCTCGACGAGCGTGATGGAGTACGTGGCCGCCGGCGACGTCTCCGCCGAGGGCGTGCACATGCTCTCCACCGGCGGGATGCTCAAGTACGCGCGGAGTCGGCGCGAGCGCGACGGGCAGCAGCGCCGCGGCCGAGCGCGCGGCCGAGCGCGCGAGCCGGCGCGCGAGGCGGTCGTGGCGACCGAGGTCGGGCATGCTCTACCCGCTGCAGATGGCCGCGCCCGACGTCGACTTCATCCCCGCCAACGCGGAGGCCTCGTGCGTGTACATGAAGATGATCACGCTGCCCAAGCTGCGCGACGCGCTGCGCGAGATGCAGTTCGAGGTGCGCGTGCCCGAGGAGATCGCCGCGCGCGCGCGCGTGCCGATCGACCGCATGGTCGCGATCGGCTGAGCGCGCCGGCGCCGGGTCGCGGAGCTCAGAATTCCTCGGCGCTGTGCGGCCCGACGCAGGCCACCGCGAGGTCGCTCGGCGACGCCCGCGGCGACCTCGCGGACCTCGTCGTAGGTGACCGCGTCGAGCGCCGCGATCGCCGCGTCGGGGTCGATGTCCTCGCCGAACACGATCTTCTGGTTGGCGGCGTAGCGGGCCACCGCGTTGGTGTTCTCGAACGCCAGCACCAGCCGACCGGCGGCGTAGGCGCGCGCCCGCTCCACCTCCTCCTCGGTCGGGCCCGTCCTCGCGCAGCTCGTCGACGATCTCGCGCATGCGCGTGTAGGCCTCGACGCACTTGGCCGACTCCAGGCCCGAGCCGAGCTGCAGGATCGGGCACGTCGGCGAAGGCGTGGTCGAGCGCGTAGACCGAGTAGCACAGGCCGCGCTTCTCGCGGATCTCCTCGAACAGCCGCGAGCCCATCGAGCCGCCGAGCAGCGTCGAGTAGATCGACAGCGCGGCGCGCTCGCGCGACGTCGGTCGACCGCGACGTCGGGCCGGTAGATCATGCGCAGGTGCGACTGGTTGGTGTCGCGCTCCTCGACGAGCGTCTGCGGCGCGAAATCCGGCGGCGCGGCAGCGTACGGCTCGGGCTCGGGCAGCGCGGGGAAGCGCGCGAAGCAGCTCGTGCAGCTCCTCCTCCGGCGGGCAGGTGGTCGAGGTTGCCGACCAGGAACGCGCCGCCGCGCGCGCCCGCCCAGCGGCGCTCGCGGAAGGCGACGATGCCCTCGCGCGTGAAGCTCCGCAGGTTCTCCTCGGGCCCGAGCACGGTGCGCCCGAGCGGGTGCTCGCCGAAGGCCGCCCGGTCGATCAGGTACTCGGCGACCGTCGAGGGCTGGTCGTAGGCGCGGTTGATCTCCTGGATCACCACGCCGCGCTCGCGGTCGAGCTCCTCGGCGTCGAGCCGCGGGCGCCCGACGAAGTCCGCTCAGCAGGTCGATCGCCGGCGGCGGCGCTCTCGGCGCGGACGGTGATGTGGAAGGCGACGAGGTCGTGGCTGGTGTACGCGTTGAGCACGCCGCCCAGCCGCTCCGCGGTCTCGTTGACGTCCTTGTAGGTCGGGTACTTCTCGCCGCCCTTGAACACCAGATGCTCGAGGAAGTGGGCCATCCCGTTCTCCTCGGGGCGCTCGTTGCGCGCGCCCGCGTCGAACGCCACCAGCACCGTCAGCGCGCGCGTGCCGGGCAGCTCGATCGCGGTGGACGGCAGCCCGTTGCGCGGGGACGGTGCTCGTGCTCACGCTCGGCCATGCGCCGCCACCCTAGAAGGTCCGTGGGTCCCGCTGCGCTCGGCGGCGCCGCGAGGGCGCCTCGTCTACGCTTGCGCTAGCGCGATGTCCACAGCCCGCGCACGCAAACTCGCTCGCTGGCCGCGTGCTCGCCGGTGCTGCTGTCCCGATCCTGCTCGTCGCAGGGCATGTGGCTGGGCGGGCATCCCGAACGACCTGCCCGGCGTTCCTGCGCAGCGCGTTCGTCGCCGACCAGCAGACGCGGGTCGTGGACGAAGCGATCGAGCGGATCGCGAGCGACTACTACCGCCCGGTCTCCACCTGCGCAGCTCTCCAACGCCTCGATCGCCGGCGTGGTCGCGAGCCTCGGCGACCGCTTCTCGCACTACCTCACGCCCGAGCGAATACCGCGAATTCAACTCGCCGCCGCACTTCACGGGCATCGGCGTGGCGGTCGGGCCCGCAGCGTCGCGGCCTGCTGATCGCGCGCGTGTTCGACTCCTCGCCCGCGGCCCGCGCCGGGCTGCAGGGCGGCGAAGTGATCGTGGCGCGTCGAACGGGCGCAAGCTCGAAGGCCTCTCGCCGGACGCCGCGACCGCACTGATCAAGGGCCGCCCGGCACCGACGTGCAACTTCAGGTCGAAAGCCCATCCGCGGGCGCGGCTCGGCATGGCGCGGTTCGCATCGTGAAGATCACCCGAGCGACCATCTCCGAGCCGGTCGTCGCCTCGGAGACGAAGACCGTGCACGGCGTGAAGCTCGGCGTGGTCGCGCTCGCGACGTTCAGCCCGGGCGCGCACGGCGAAGTGCGCGAGGCGGTCGAACACGAGCTTCACGCGGGCGCGCGCGGGATCGTGCTCGACCTGCGCGACAACGGCGGCGGGCTGGTCGAGGAGGCGCAGCTGATCGCGAGCATCTTCATCGAGCGAGGAACGATCGTGAGCACGCGCGGGCGCACCCAGCCGTCGCAGGTGCTCACCGCGACGGGCGGAGCGATCCCGGCGAAGATCCCGATGGTGGTGCTGGTCGACTCGAACACCGCCTCGGCCGCGGAGATCGTGACCGGCGCGCTGCAGGATCACGCGCGCGCGACGGTCGTCGGCACGCACACGTTCGGCAAGGGCGTCTTCCAGGAGGAGGAGCCGCTCTCCAACGGCGGTGCGCTCGACATCACGGTCGGCGAGTACTTCATGCCGGACGGACAGAACCTCGGCGGTGGCGGCGTCAAGCAGGGAGCCGGCATCGAGCCTGAAGTGAAGGTCGCGCACGGAGTCGACGGCGAAAGAGGCCTCGGCGTGGCGCTGAGCGTGCTGGCCGCCAAAGTACGGTGAGCGCCGAGCGTGATGGTCGCAAAGGCGCCCAGGTGACGCCGCCCGCGCCCGCACCGGCCGACGCCGTGGTCGCGGTCCTCGAGCGCCGCGGGCGATTTCTGACGGCGGCTCCGCTGTTCGCGCGCGCACCGCGCAGGGGCGGCGCACAGGCAGGCGGGCGCACGCGTGATCCGCGAGGGCGCTGGCTCGCGCCGCGGTGGCGTGCGCGCGCGGGCGGGCGATCTCGTGCTCGTACAGAGCGACCGGCGCGGGTCGCACATCGTGCGCGCCCTCGGGCGCCCCGAGATCGCACGCGACGTTCTCGAGGCGCTGATGCTCGACCGCGGCCTTCGCCGGGCGTTCGACGCGTCGCTCGAGAGCGAGGCGCGCGATGTCGCAGAGCGGGTGCGCGCGAGCGAGGAGCCCAGGCGCGATCTGCGCGATCTGCCGACGTTCACGATCGACCCGGTCGGCGCACGCGACTTCGACGACGCGATATCGGCCGAGGCGAGTGGCGAGGGCAGCGCTCGGGTATGGGTCCACATCGCCGACGTCGCTGCGCACGTGCGCGAGGGGTCGCTGCTCGATCGCGAGGCGCTGAGGCGCGCCACGAGCGTGTACGTGCCGGGAGCGGTCGAGCCGATGCTGCCGCACGCGCTCTCGAGCGAAGCCTGCTCGCTTCTGCCGGGCCTGGAGCGCGCGACCGTGACGGTCGAGTTCGAGCTGCGCGGGGCGATGGTCGTGAGCGTTGCGTTCTACCGCTCGCTGATCCGCTCCGACGCGCGCCTCGACTACGAGCAGGCTCAGCGCATCTTCGATGGCTGTGATGCCGCCGCCGAGCCATGGGCGGAGTCTCTCTCGGCTGCGCGCGCAGCCGCGGCCGCGCTGGAGCGCCGCCGCGAGCAGAGCGGCGCGCTCGTGGTCGAATCCGAGGAGCCGGAGTTCAGCTTCGACGAGCAGGGCAACGTGACAGACGTGCGGGGGCGCGCGCAGACCGAGTCCCACCGCGTGATCGAGCACCTAATGATCACGGCCAACGAGGCGGTGGCCGACCACCTCGCGCGGCACGCGATTCCGTGCCTTTACCGAGTGCACGAGCGCCCCGAGCCGGCGCGAATCGAAGCGCTGCTGGAGAAGCTGGCATCGCTCGAGGTGCCCACCGTGCCGGCGCCCCAGCCGATGTCCGCGTCGCAGGCCGCGGATCTCGTCGGGCAGATCTCGCGCCTGGTCGACCAGCACGTGCGCCGCACCGGCCACGGGCGGATAGCGCTCAGCGGGCTCGTGCTGCGCTCGCTCAAGCAGGCCTACTACTCGCCGCGCAACGTCGGCCACGCCGGTCTTCATTCGGCCGCCTACTGCCACTTCACCTCACCGATCCGGCGCTATCCCGACATCATCTGCCACCGGGCGCTGCTCTCGACCTTGGGCGCGCCCGAGCGCGCGCCGCGGGCGGGCGACCTCGACGAGCTGGGCGTGTGGACCTCAGAGCGCGAGCGCGACGCGACGGTGCTCGAGCGCGACGCCGACGACATCGCACTCTGCTTCGCGCTCGAGCGCGTGCTCGCCGAGGTCGGCACCGAGCAGACGTTCGCGGGCGAGGTGAGCGGGCTGATCTCGGCGGGGGCCTTCATCTCATTCGGCGCGCCCGGTGCATCCGAGGCCGGCGCTCCGCCGCCGTTTGAGGGGATGCTGCCTGTGCGACTCATGCGCGCGCCGGCTCCCGGCCGAGCGAGCGCACGCGGCGCGGGAGGGTCGCCCGGGCGGGCGGCCCGAGATGCTCGCGGCGGCCGGGCGAGGGGCGCCGGGCGCGGGCGCGGGGGCGGGGGCCGCGGCGCGCAGGCGACACGAGGCGCCAAGGCGGTGGAGCGCGAGTGGTGGGAGCTCAACGAGCAGGGGACGATCCTGATGGGCGAGCGCACGGGCGCGACGCTGCGGCTGGGTGACCCGATCGAGGTGCGCGTGGACGGCGTGGACGCGATCCGCGGGCGGGTGGATCTGCGTCCCGCGCAATAGGCTCGGCTGATGGCGAAGGGCAAAGGCAAGCGCAAGGCAGCTCCCGGGGACGTGGCGTCGAACCGCTACGCCTCACACCGCTACGAGCTGATCGAGCGGCTGGAGGCGGGCATGGTGCTCGAGGGCACCGAGGTCAAGTCGCTGCGCGCATCCGGGGCTCAGCTCAAGGATGGCTACGCGGCGGTGCGCGACGGCGAGCTGTGGCTGCATTCGGTGCACATACCGCCCTACGCGCCGGCCTCGCGCGAGAACCACGATCCCGAGCGGCCGCGCAAGCTGCTGCTGCACCGCCGCGAGCTCGACCGCATCGCCGCACGGGCGCAGGAGCGCGGCCTCACGCTGGTGCCTACTCGCATGTACTTCTCCGGCCCGCACGCCAAGGTTGAGATCGCGTTGGCGCGCGGCAAGGACCTGTACGACAAGCGCCAGACGATCCGCGAGCGCGAGTCCAAGCGCGACATCGAACGAGCGGTGCGCGAGGCGCGACGCTAGGTCGGCTGGCGCGCCGCTCGAGCCGTCTGCCTAGATCGAGCCGAAGCCGTGGCCGGAGCTGTGAAGGATGTGCGCCTGGTTCATGCCCACCGCGAGCAACGCGATCAGCCCGAGATACACCGCCCCCACCAGCAGCCGGTGGCGTGGCGCGACGCGGTAGTACGCGGTCTGCTCGAGCGAGCGTGTTTTGCGCTGCTTCCAGCGACGGTAGGTTTCAAGCCCACCAAACACCACCACGATCAGCAGGATCGGGTTGGGGAACAGCAGCACCAGGGCGACCAGTGCACCGAAGCCGACGAACCACATCCAGGGCGCCATCGCCGCCATCGCGCGCCCGCCGTCCAGCGGCACCACGGGCAACAGGTTGAACAGGTTCAGGAAGAAGCCGATGTAGGCGAGCGCGCGGAAGAAATCGCTGTTGGCGACTTCGCCGATCGCCAGGCAGACGCCGGCGCCGGCGGTGCCGAGCACCGGTCCGGCGAGGCCCACGCGCGCCTCCGCGAGCGCGTTCTCGCCCAACGACTTGGCCATTATCGCGGCGCCCAGGAAGGGGATGAACATGGGGGCGCTGGCCGTCAGCCCCTCGCGGCGCAGCTGGATCACGTGCCCCATCTCGTGGACGAAGATCAGGATCACGAAGCCGGCCGCAAAGCTCCATCCGAAGAACAGCGAGTACGCCGCCACCGATACGAGCGCTGTGCCGGCGGTGGTTAGCAGCTTCAGTTTCGGCAGCAGCAGCAGCGCGCCTTTGATCGCCGCGAAGAACTTCGCGGCGAGCGCAGCGACCGCGGCAAGCGCACCACCGATCCGCCCGCGCAGCCCGCCGGCGCGCTCACCGCGTTGGCGCCCGCCGAACGGATTCTGCTCGTCGCGCACGCCAGGCGGCGCAGGCGGTTCCGGCAGCAGCGGCGGCGGGGGTGGTGGGACCGACAGCTCGTGGTTCTCCATGAGGTTCATTGTGACAACCGCGATAAGCGTCTCCTAACAATCGGCGCGCGGCTGCACGCGCGACCGCCCGCGGCGAGCGCTCTCCGCGGCCCTGCTGGCGGGGGCACGACTCTTTTTTTCGCAGGATGCGGAGTAGTGCGGATCCAGGTCTTGCATCGCGCGCGGGGCGAGGCTAAGTTGGATTCAGACGCGGAACCGAGCCGCAAAGAGCGAGGCCACTGAGGTGTGAGGCCGCGCCGCCTGTGAAGAAAGGCCCTCGGGCCGGACCCAGCAGGTTCCTCAAGCGGCTTGGGACCGCGTCGATTTTTTTCTCCCTCGCACGCTGCCGTGCGTCCAGAGTCGTGGGTAGCGGCGCGGCCAGCCACTGGTTTGCCGTTCAGCGCTGGCCTCGAAAGCGTTTGCCGGGCGCGGCTACACTGAGAGCACCAAACACCCCGGGGACGACAGGCTTCGACGCGGTCGGCTCGTGCGGGTGGTGGCGAGTCGAGGTCCCGGGCGGCCTCGTAAAACACCCGGGAAAACAATAAGTGCGGACTCTCACGAGTACGCCCTCGCCGCTTAGTCAATAGCTAAGCCGTGAGGTCTCGGGCCCCGCTCGCCTGCGGCGGGGAAGGCCGGGATCAGAAAGCAGGCTCACCCGGGGCGGTCCGCCTCCGCCAAGCCGGGGAAAGCTAAGGAGGCTGGTCCCCCGCAACCCCGCCGGCGAGGCGAGCGGAGGATGAGAACAGAGCGCCGGCTACGCTCGTAGAAGCCACTCTCACGCGATCGCGGACGCGGGTTCGATTCCCGCCGTCTCCACTGACGCGCACAGGGGCGAAGTAGCGCGAACTTCGCACCCTGATGCGGGATTCCGGGGTAGTCTGGTTGCGAAACGGTCCGAAGGCAATCCCAGGATTTGCGGACTCGCGGGCGGCTTAGGTACGCAGAACGGTCGCAGGGCTGCGTACGCTGCGTACGCTGAAATCTCCAAGGCCGCAACGCGAGGTTCGCGCCGGCGAGCGATGGTCTCCCGCGCGCGAGATCCTTGGCCATCCCGCGCTGAGAGTGCTGGGTCGTGTCTCGCTGTCGCGAGCCGCTACGTTCAGCGCCCGACCGCCGCTGGGGTCCTGACGGTCGCGGTGAGGTGTGTGAGCACTTCGATGCGTTGGGCGAGTCCGCTTCCGCCGGCGACGACGAGCCAGGCGTTGCCTTTACGGATGGCGGTCTGTCCGCCGCGGAAGTCTCCGGGACCGTTGTAGAAGGCGGCTGCCGCGGGGACGCGCGTGAGTCCGGGTATCGCCGCTGGGGTGCTCCCGGGGTGCTGGGCGTCGAGGAGGATCGCGGTCTCGAGTGGCCAGTGGTGTACGTAGTACTCGGTGTCGATGCAGGAGTAGAACGCGCGGCCGATGATGCGTTGCGGGTAGGGCGTGATCGACGTGGCGACGTGGCCCCATTGAGGCTGTAGGTTGGGCATGCCGTGGGCGTGGATCTGGCAGGGGCCGTGCGGGAGGGCGGTCGGTCGTGCCCACCAGATGACGCGTCGCGGGCCTGGTTCGTGGGCCGGGGTTGGTGGGGAGCGCAGGATGCGCCCTTGGGCGTTGATGGCGAGCAGGGACTGTGGCGTCGGGGGGCCCGGTGGCGGTGGCGCGTTGCCGGCGGGCGTGCTCGGCGTGCCGCGCCTCGGAATCGTGACCGCTGCCAGCCGCAGGTGGTAGGGCAGCGAGGCGATGGTGACGGCATGCACCCGCTGCCCATCGACCAGGATGCCAACCGCTTCGTCGGGCAGCAGCAACGTGATGGTTTCGGTGTGGCTGCGCGGTTCGACGAGGATCCCTCCCTGCAACCCACCCCCGGCGGTCGGAATGACCGGGCAGGTGCCGCCCCCGTGTATCGACAGGCACCAGCCGTAGCTGCCGCCTTCGAGGCTGGGCGTGAGCCTGACGTCCGTCGGCGCCTGTGCTCGTCTCGCGCGGATCGCGGCCGCGCTCGCGGCTTCTGCGTTTGCGTTCGCCGGCGGGTGGGAGTGGTGTCCGCCGATCATGGCCGCGGCGAGCCCGCCGATGCCGGCCAGCACGATCAGCGCTGCGAGGCTCCGCTGACGTCGGCGGCGCTGGCGGCGGCGGGCGTCGTCGATGACGCCTTGCTCGGGCTCTTGTGGTGCCGGTGGAGCGGAGGGCTCGACAAGCAACGGCATAGAAGCTACTGTAACTAGCACCATGCTTGAGGTCAAGCTCGACCGCGGCGACAACACGGCCTTGCACGACCAGGTCGCTGGGCAGATCCGCCGCGCGATCGCCGACGGAGAGGCGAAGCCGGGTGAGAGGCTGCCTCCGGCCAAGGACCTGGCGGCCGTGATGGGCGTGAACACGAACACCGTCCTGAGATCGCTGCGCCAGTTGCGCGAGGAAGGTTTGCTTGACTTTCGTCGCGGGCGCGGCATCCGGGTGAGCGGCACGTCCGATCAGGGCGCGGTGGCGGCACGCGCACGCGAGCTCGTCGTATTCGCACGGCAGCATGGCTACCAGCCCGACGAGCTGGTGGGCATCATCCAAGGGCTTCGCTGAGATGCCGGCGCTTCTTACCAGCGAGACGCCGCAGGCCCCGGAGCGCTTGTCCGCCGACGGGCCAGAGCAAGGCGTAATCGAGGAGGCGCGCCGTCGGCAGCGCCTGCGACGGATGCGCATTCTGGTATCAGCCGTGACGATCATTGCGGGCCTGGGCGCCGCGGTCGTCTTCACAGGCGGCACGGCCGTGGCGCCCGACCGGCCGCTGCGTCTCCCGCCCGAACCGGCGCCGATCCCGCCCGCGGCGCTCGTGCGAGGACACGTGGGGTCTGTCGCGGTGCGGCTGGTCCCGAACCTGGAAGGCGCGCAGGCCGGCTGGTGCGTGAGGATCATCCAGCGCGACGGTCTCAGCGCTACGTGCGCTCCGCTACCCACCGATTCCACGCCATTGCTTGTGAGCATGTCGGTCTGGGGCGCCGGTGAGCGAGACGACACGACGGTCGTCGTGACCGCACCCGGCGTCTGGCGGGTGAGATTCAGCGACGGGCGCACCGCGCCGGCGCTCGCCAGCTACGGCCTGCCCTACGGTCTCCGTGTCGCCGTGCAGCAAACGCCTCACAGCACCAAGCCACGGCTTAGTGGCGCGGTCGCCGCGTTCGATCGCGGCGGCCGTCACATCCCCGAAAAACGCGTTCTCGGCTCGGGCCTTCCGTGGCTCATCTGGAACCGCCCGGCTGCCCCGCCGCGAGGCGCATGCCAGCTGCGTGTCTCCAACAACTACACGGCGAACCCCGAGCGGGGGCAGGTCGCAGCCCGCATCCTCCCCTACCCCGGCCGTGTCGTCGGGCGCGGGTTTCTCTCCTGCATCGATACCGAGTACTACGTCCCGGGAAGAGGCATGCGCGCCTCCGTGCTCCTAGACGCCGCCCGCCCCGGCAGTGTCACACCCGCACTCATCCCTGGGCTCGCGCCAGTCCCCGGGCTGCCCGGCATCTACAACACGGCCGAAGACTACGGCTTCGAACCGATCACCGCCCGCCGGCAAGGGAACGCCTGGATCGTCATCGCCGGCGGCGGACGCAACTCCGAGGAAGCCCGCATCCGCCTAATCCGACAGCTCACCGCCAGCGTCCAGCTGTAGACGCTTCCCCTCCGCCTCTCCTCTCCACGGCATCTGCCCACAAGGTATCAACCTCGTCGCGGGGGTGTCAGATGCGTACGCCGCCGTAAATACGGCGCGTTTTGTGGGCGTTCGCGGACGGATCGGACGCATCTGGCGGGCCGTTTGTTCTCAAAATGTTCTCACGACGAGCTCCGCGTCGAGGCTGGGCTCGCTTGAGGGCGGGGGTTAGGTGCGCCACGATCGTTGAGGAACCTGGGTGGAGTCTTGGCGTGACGGTCACAAATCGGGGACGATGCTCGTATACCCGTCAGAGTGTCTGCCGGCCCGACTGATGAGGAGTTGCTGAGCGAAGGTTCAGCCGAAGGATTCGCGCTGCTGTATCGGCGCCGCTATCCGCTGGTGCGCGGCTATCTGCGCCGCCGCATCGGCCTGCAGCCGGAGCTTGTGTTTGATCTCGTCGCGGAGACCTTCGCGCGCGCGTTTGCAGCGTCGCGACCAGTTCGATCCGCACCGTGGCAGCGCTGCTGGGTGGCTGCTCGGGATCGCCCGCAACCTCCTGCTCGATGCTATGCGCGAGGGGCGTGTGGCGGAGACGTCGCGAAGGCGTCTCGGCATGGAGCGAATCGTGGTAGAGGTTGAGCAGCTGGAGCTCATCGACCGCGAGAGCGCCTCGGAGCTGGTGGGCGCCTTGAGCGCGCTCCCGGCCGGGCAACGGGAAGCGATAGAGCGGCGCGTGCTGGATGAGGAGCCCTACGCGGCGATCGCCGCGAGGATCGGTTGCTCCGAGCAGGTCGTGCGCAAGCGCGTCTCGCGTGGTCTTGCAGCTCTACGACGTTCATCAAGGGAGGGCGCATGAGAGACCCCTACGATTTGCTCGGCGATGAGCTCGCCGCGGCAGCCCGGAGGCTTGCGGGCCAGCGCCACACGACGGCCCGGCTGCGGGCCTGGTTCGCGCGCAGGCTGAACGCCTGCGCGGTCGCGACGGCACTGCTGCTGTCCGGCGGGGCTGTAGCGCTCGCGGCGAGCGGGGTGCTGAATGGCTCTCCGGTGAAGCCCGAAAGGCCAACGAGCCCGTTCTCGGGGAACGGGCTTCCCAGCTCCGGCACGGCAACGCATGTGGTGCTGCGGGTCGCTGACCCGGCCGGCGGGCTGAGCTGGGGGATGCGCGTCTTTCACACGACGCGCGGGCAAGTTTGCATGCAGGTAGGCCGCGTGCGGAGCGATCAGCTCGGCGTGTTGGGGCTCGACAGCGCCTTTGGCAGCGACGGGCGCTTTCACGCACTCCCCACCGATGTTCTGCCGCCTGGCTACGGGGGCTCCTCGGCGAATGTCGAATGCGTCGCGGCCGGTCAGACGCTGGTCTTCGAAGACGCGAGCGCGGACCGAAGCGCCGAGCGCCTGCTGCCCGAGGAGTTCCTCCGGATGCCACAGGGTCGAGATCGCGAGATACCCCCGGCGGGGGACCTGCGGACGCTCTCCTATGGGGTCCTGGGCCCGCACGCCGTGAGCGTCACTTATCGGACCCCGACTGGGCTGCGGACAGTCCCGGTCGCTGGCGCCGACGGGGCGTTCCTGATCGTCGAGCCGGCCGGCCTCGTCAAGAACCCTTCGCTCGTCGGGGGCTCCGCCACCGGGCAGGCCAGTGCAGCGTCTGTCGATGTCACATCACCGCTGGCTGCGAATGAGCCTAGAACCATCGTCACGGCAACGACGTTCAAGTTCGGGGCGAAGCTCTGCTCGCAGGGATACGGCGCGCCGGTGCGCAACCGCTGCCCGACCCGGCTTATCGTCGTGCCGCAGAGATGGTTCCAGCCGAAGCGCAGCCTTCACATGCCGATACATCTGACTCTTCTGCTGCAGTCGCGCTCTGCGTGCAGCGCGGCCTTCCTGCTCGACCCGTGCTACAAGGGCCAGGTCGAGTTCACAGCCCCCTACGCGGTCACGAGCGCCGCAAGCGACTACGAGATCGAAAGCATCGCGAAATGCAAGAGCGGCGGGCGGCCGGAAACCGGATGGACGCTTGAAAGAGATGTTCGACGCCACGAACCGGTTAGAACCGTGTCGCTCGGACTGTTCGTGTTCACGCCCGCATGCGCCGCCAACGAGTCGTTCAAGGTCAGCTATCTCAACCCGCACGGACCGTCCAGCGCAGCGCCACACGAATCGGTCATCCTCGGCTCGATCCGCCTGAGCCAAGCGACGTTCCCCAACGGTGCACCGGTGATGAACCACTCGAGCAACCGCCCCTCCGGTTGACCCAGCCATGGGCGCCGTTCAGCGCACAAACACGCTCGTCAGCCACTGACACCCGAGAAGCAGTAGCCAGCAGGCGACGGCCGGGGCTGCTGCTGGTCGTCGAACTCGAGCAGTCTGCCCCGATGTCATGCGAGCACTTGCCCCGCAGGGAAGCGGCGGCGGGGCAGCTAAACCGCCAACAGGCCGGATCCCGGACGGCGGCTAGATGGCAATCCCGGGCCCCCCGGTGATGGACCCAGAGACCGCCGAGCAGGTCCGCTCGTTGATGGCTAAGGGGTTCGCCGGGACCGTGTTCCTCGTGACCGAGGATGTGGACGCCGACTACAAGCGTCCCAGTGAGGCCGGCGTGGAGTTCACGGCGGCGCCGAGCGACATGCCTTACGGCCGCGATTGCGGGCTACGCGACCCGTCCGGCAATCAGTTGCGGCTGGCTCAACTCGCGCCGCAGTTCGCCACGGCGTAGCGCGCACCGCGGGGCGCCCCGTCCAGCCCGGGGGCGCCCCCCAGTTCCAGGCTCGCAATACTCCGACGTAGATGCCCCGAGACAAAGTGGACGTTGCCAAGCGAGCGAATGATGCCTACAACCGCCGTGACGTCGATGGCTTGTTCGCCGAGCTCGCGACACCCGACTTCGAGTACTACCCGGGAATCGTGAGGGCCCTCGATGGGGGCGGCTACCGCGGACGCGAGGGCGTCGAACGGTTCGCCGCCGACACCAGCGAAAACTGGGCGGAGCTCCAAACCATCGCCGAGGAGTTTCGCGATCTCGGCGATCGGGTCCTTGTGCTCGGCAGGATGAAGGGACGCGGCAAGGGCAGCGGCGTCCCGGTCGAACAGCCGTTTGCGACCATCCTCGATTTCCGCGGCGACAGGATCTGGCGTTCCCGGGTGTATCTCGATCGCGCCGAGGGGTTGCGAGTTGCGGGGCTCTCCGAGTAGAGGCCGTCTGAGCGAGCTCTGAGGAGGTGTTGAGCAAGCACACGCGACTCAGCGTCTCCAGCGGTACGGAGTGGTCGTCGATACCCGGACCATGCCGGAGCGTTCAAGGATGGGCCGCGAGTATTCGGTCGAGTCGCTGTGGATGAGCGTCTTGCCGGCCCGCAGCGCCGACCTTGCCCGCGCCGCGGTGAGGGCTCGATAGATTCCCAGGCGGCGCCATTCGGGCCTGGTTGCACCACCCCAGATACCAGCGAACTGGCTCCCCCGGACCGGCTCCAGTCGTCCCGCGCTCACGATCTGTCCTTGACTCTCGGCGACCCATAGCTCCATACCGTCCTCGAAAGTCAGTCGGCGCAGCAGAGCGTCGGCCACTTCATCGGTGTGCGGGTCCTCGAAGACCGCGCCTTGCATGGCGCACATGGCGCGCACGTCGGCCTCGCTGCTAACCCGTCGCAACCGAACACCCGCAGGCACGGGAATGTCGATGGCCAGTGTGCGCGCCTCGCCAATCATGATCGACTCTGGCTCATCTCTGGTGAACCCGTTGTTCAGCAAGGCATCCTCCAGGCCGGGCGCATCGTCATGGCCGCGGGTCTTCCACTCGACCCGATTGATTCCGGGGTCTCGCATGTAATGGGCGAGAGCTTCGCTGACGAGTCGCTGGATTTCCTGAACATCGGCCCCGGCGAGATCTTTGTAGGTGACGAAGCCGCGTCCGCCGGGGAACGTCACCAACCGCAACGGGCCGAGTTGGCCCACCGCCAGTGCGCTGGGTGTCTCTGCATCCGTGCGAAGTTGCTCGTCATACGCAGCCAGCAGGCTGGCGATCCCGTACATGCCCGACACCGTAGCCGCCCAACGGCGGCGGGCAACTAGCGTCTTGTGCGTCCTGGCTGTGTTTGCTCCTGCTGTGAGCCCTCGGGGCTGCGTCAGACGTTGACGTCGAAGCCGAGGTCGACGTCGCACGCAGCCATGCCGCCGCGAATCCCCCAATTTGTAGTGGGGACATCGCGCACGACGATAGAGACATGATCTGCAGGGACGCCAAGCGGCTCGAGGCGCTCGACGATCTGTCGGTACAGCGCCCGCTTTGCCTCGATCGACCGGCCGGCGAAGGCGTCGATGCTCACTTGGGTGTAGCGATCGGGCTGACTCATACCCGGAGGACAGGCAAATCGGTGCGGCTCGTGAGCCAGGAGCCGGACATGGCGGTCGTTCGGAGGGATTCGAAACGCGATTCGCAGCGCGCCGTGAACCGCGTCCATCAGCGCGAGCTCTTCATCCTGCGAGTACTCCCGGCGTACCTCGATCAGGACATGGGGCATGCGCTCAGGCTACCTGCGCTCGGGGTGGATCGTGGCCCGGATCGAGCGGACGCGCGGACCGTCGGCGTGGTATCTCAAGCAGGCATGTTGCCGACCGACGAAGCCCTGCTCGACGATCCGGTATACGGCGCGTTGTGCGGGCCACATGCGCGGCTTGCCCAGGTGCGGGGGCGCGCGCGCCGATATCCGGCCGATGTGGCTCCGTTCCTCGCGCTGCCCTCGCCGCCGACGGCGCAGGACTGGCGGGACGCCGCTGACCTCGTCGCTCCTGGAAGCTACGTGGCCGGCCGCTACAGCGCCGCCGAACTGCCCGACGGCTGGCGGGAGGTTCAGGCGTTCGATCTGGTGCAGATGGTCGAGGAGCGTGTCACCGGGGTCGATTGCTCCGAGGCGATCCAGCTCGGGCTCGCCGATGTGCCCGAGATGCTCGAGCTCGTCGCGCAGACCGAACCGGGGCCATTTCTGGCGAGGACCATCGAGCTTGGCGATTACTTCGGCATCCGACGCGACGGGGAACTCGTCGCGATGGCCGGCGAGCGGTTTCAGCTGGACGGTTGGACAGAGATAAGCGCCGTCTGCACCAAGCACGACTTCCGCGGTCAGGGGCTGGCCTCTCGGCTCATGGGCGCTTTGATCGCAGGCATCAAGCGTCGGTCGCAGCGCGTATTCCTGCACGTCATGAGCAGCAACACCGGGGCGATCCGGCTCTACGAGGAGCTTGGCTTTCGCATCCGGCAAACGGCGACGCTCACCGTCGTGACGCGCGAGCCGCTCGGAGGCGCACGGAGATAGGCTGCGCCCATGAGCGCAGCGGATGAGCGACGCTCGGCCCGATCACGAAGCCATGAGCAGACACAGGCACTACAGCGAGCAGGAATTTGAGCAGATCGTCAGCTCAGCGCTCGACGCGCTACCCCCGAGTTCCAACGCGCGCTGGAGCACGTGGCGATCGTCGTTTCCGACCGCGGTGCCGAGAACCACGCCTACGGAATGTACGTCGGCTCCAAGCTGGGTGGCATGCCTTTCTTCGGGGGCGGCGGCTTGCCGGACGAGATCCTGATCTTTCGCGACACACTCGTACGCGACTTCGGCGATGATCCCAAGCGCCTTCGCCTGCAGGTCATAAAGACGGTGCGTCATGAGGTTGGCCACCACCTCGGCTTCGATGAGACAGGCGTTCGCGAGCTCGGGCTCTGACGGCTTCACCGCCTGCCCGTCAACTCGCGCTCGGCGCGCCACCGCTCCTATGACTCGAGCGCCCGTCGCGCGCGCGTGACGCATCTCGTCGGGCCGGTGATCGTGTTCGCAGGGTCTTCCAGCAGGCGTTGCGCCTCGTCGATCTCCTCGCTATCCGCGCCCAGCACCAGCATCCGCTCACGCAGCCGCTCGATCGTCATGGACAGCAAGCGAGGGTGGAGTGACCCGCCGCGTTCGCAGTCCGCGTAATAGTCGGCCTCAACCTCGACCAGTCCCGCGGCTCGCAGGTCGCCGACGAGGCGCGCGCCATAGCGCAGATCCCAGCCGTCGGCCAGCTGTGCGTCGCAGAAAGCCGACCACGTCCGCTCCCACACGAGATTCGTAGGTGCCAGCGATACGGTTGTGAAGTCTGGCTCGGTAGCAGCCACCCATTGCGGCAAGCATCGGGCGGCGTACGATGGAGCACCTCGAGTCCCCGCTCGCCGCCCACGCCGGCGCTAAGGAGAAGGCATGAAGATCACACGGAACAGCCGCGAAACCGCGAAGGGACCCGCAGACTGGTTCACCGGCGATGTCTACATCGACATCGCTGCCGAGCCGGCTGAGCGCTACCGGCTCGCGGCCGCCAGCGTCCACTTCACGCCCGGCGCGCGCACCGCTTGGCACACCCATCCACTTGGCCAAACCATCTTCGTCCTCGAGGGCGTTGGCCGCTGCCAGCGGCGTGGAGCACCGCTCGAGGAGATCCGCCCCGGCGACCGGGTGTTCTTCGAGCCCGACGAGGACCACTGGCACGGTGCCGCCCCCGACCGGTTCATGACGCATCTCGCGATGCACCAGGTCGATGACCAGGGGAACGCTGTGACGTGGGGCGAGCACGTCAGCGATGAGGACTATTCAGCTGAGCCAGCGAGGTAGCCGTGGGCGTTGCGGCGCAACCTGTCTCAGGGGACTTCGACGCTCGTGCTGCCGACCGGGACGTCTATCGTGCCCGGGCCTTCGAACAAGGCGGGGCCGCTCGCGTGTTGGAGCACCACATGCAGCTGCGTCGAGCCCGGCGGTAGCGGGCCGCTGCGGATCGTGAGTTCCTGTCCGGCGGTCACGTTGCCTTCTCCAGCGCTGATGCTTTCCTCAGGAGCGTTGCTGCCCGGCTGCTGCCACTGCAACCTGTACTGGTCGCGTACGCTCGAGATCGCGAGCGGGGCGTTGAACGTGGCCAGCGCTTCATAGTGGCCGTCCGTGCCCGTCACTAGACGGCTTGAGACCGTGGCCGCTGCTTGAGAGGCGGTCGGTGTGGGCTCGGCCGCGACGTATCCTGCTGGTATGCCGTTCGGCGCGCACGCCGGGTCGCTGGGGATGGCGGGATGGCACACGGCGCCTGATGTGTAGTGGATTTCGGTGATCGGACCGTAGACGGGCACAGGGCCGGTCTCTCCCACCCCATAGGCATCGTTCGGCTGCCACTGCGACGGTGCGTTCTGGACGATCAGGTATGCCCCTTCGGAACCGCTCGTGGGCACCGTTGTCGGCTTCCCACCTTCGAGATAGGTGATGCTCCTGGCCTGCGGGCCGAGCAGTCCGTAGTAGAGGTCGCGCTCCTGCGACTGCGGGCAGATATGGCCCTGCGCCGCGCTCTGTTCGGCCGGGGTCGACGCGGCCGCCGCGCAGATGTCGTGCACTGCCGGTCCTTCGCGGCTCGGCACCGCTTCGGGGCCCACCAGGCCGTTTGCGAGCTCGTCTCCCTTGCTGACGTTGTCGAAGATCCGTCCGTCCGCGTCTGGCGCCGAGCAGGCCAGCTGTTCGGTGCTCGCGACCGGTAGCGGGTGGAGCTTTCCGTCGTCGCCGAAGGCACCGTCGGCGCCGAGTACGCCGATCTGCCCGTCGACTACGCGGCCAACCTGGATACAGCCGGCGCCGCGCGTCGTCGCGAACACGCGAAGGCCCCACGGCGCGCCGCCTTGTGGGTCGGCGACCCGCATCGCGAGCACTCTTGGGGAGGCAGCGATCACTGAGCCGAGACCAGAATCGGCAATCTGGAAGCTTTCGACTTTCTTCGCGGGCGAGCCGATCGTGATCAGGCCGCTCGCGAACGCCGCGCCGACGAGAAGCGGCAGACCGGCCAGTGCTACGGCCGGTGCACGAAGCAGCAGTCGCGTGCTGGAGCGTGGCGCTCGGACTTGGCTTGCATCGGCCATCGCGCTTGAGACGATCAGCCAGACCTCCTCGCGTCCCGCGGCGTCGGCCGCCATGTCGGCCGCACTGGGTCAGGCTCCGGCCAGGGCGGCCGGCGCCTTGAGTGGTCGTCTGTCATGCGTTGACCTCGCTTGTTCGTCATCGGTCGTGGCGTGTGCGTCTGCTCTCCGACGACCTTGAGCCGCGGGGTACCGGGCGCGTGCAGCGCGGGCACGGTGAACGCCTGCGTTCCGCTGCGCCTCGTCGACCGTCGAGCGGCCGCCGACCCGACCGCGTCGCTAGCCGAGCATGCAGCGCGGAGTGGCGGCCGGTGCATAGCGCGGCGACAGTGTCGCGCGACGATTCGGCGCCGAACGAGAGCGCGCCGATTATCGTCATGGCAACGATCTCCAGCGTTCCCGGCGGACCGCCGGCGAAGAAGGTGCTCCGCGCCGAGTCTGAGCCGCATCCGGCGTGGATCGCCGTGCGGCGTCGCGGAACCCGGCACCGTGGATCGCTCAGGACAGACGGTCGAAGTGGTCGGCGAGCACTCTGCGCTCTCGTACACGTTGCGCTGAAACCTCGGACCGCCCAGGAAGTAGATGCGCGGGTTCGCCTAGGCTGCCGCCGAGCACTGAGGCTCGGCACGGCGGCCCGCCGAGGATCAGCTCGGGCCTAGAACGGGCGCGTCGTGCGATGGCCTCGACGTCCTGAGAGCGCAACTTGTCTGGCCATCGCCGCGTCGGAGGATCGGGCGTATCGTTGTGCGGGCGATGGCGAAGAAGCCGGAGTGGCTCGATGAGCCCGAGGAGAAGGACTATGCGGCAGCGAGCAGCTATCTGTCGCTGCTGTTGGCGCCCGATGAGCTGAGCGCGGCCGTGAAACTTCTGCGAAGGCACCCGAGGGCGCCTGGCGGGCCAAGGACATCCTGCGCGCCGCGGGGTTACCCCTGCTCAAGCGAAAGCAGAGCAGCGAGGTGGCGGAGAAGCTCGAGCACATCGCCGGCGGCACGCCGATCTCGCCGATTCTGCTCATTCATGACGGGCGCGACAGGTTGGAGATCGCAGACGGCTACCACCGGGCATGCGCGGCCTGCCTCCTCGACGAGGACTCTCAGGTTCCTGGGCGACTGGCGCTGTTCGGCGGATTGGCATCACGCCCTCCGCCAGCGCCGCCGGCGTCAAGCGCCCCGGACCCGGCTGCGTAGGAGATGGCGGTGCCGCCTTTACCTCGCAACACAAAGGCGCAGCCGGCCGCGATCAGTGCCCCGGCGATCGGGCCGACCACGTAGACCCAGTAGCTCGTGAAGTCTCCGCTCACCAACGCGGGGCCGAAGGAGCGGGCCGGGTTCATCGATACGCCGCTCACCGGGGCTGCCCAAAGGCCGGCGAGCGCAATGTATCCGCCGACTCCCAATGCGGCGATCGGCCCGACGTTTTGCGCGGCAGAGGCAGTCCCCAGGATGACGGTCACGAGCCCCGCGGTGAGAACGATCTCCATCAGGAACGCCTGCCAGGCTGCGTAGCCGCGGCCGGGCATGGTGGCGCCGAGATGCTGGATGTTGCCGAACACGGCGGCGAGGAAGAGACATGCGAGCGTGGCGCCGAGGAGCTGGATGACGATGTATCCCGTGACGCGTCTCCATGGGAAGTCTCGGCGCAGGGCAAATGCGATTGATACGCCGGGGTTTAGATGCGCGCCCGAGACAGCGCCCATCGACAAGATGATCGCCATGACCATGAGCCCAGGCGCGACCACGGCTGCGGCGAGACTGATCTGGCCCTCGCCGTGCAGGATCCCGCCGCCCGCGGCGACGAGCACGAGAAGGAAGGTGCCGAGCAGCTCAGCGAAGAGCCTTCGCCACTCCAGACGCGGGTCGTCGAACTCGGCCTGTGAGCCGAACTCGAGCGCAAGCAACTGCCGGGACCGCGGACCCAACAGCCCGAGGCCCGGAGCCTCCCGAGGCGCGATAGGCTCGTCCGGCATGGCCGTAGAGTAACCCCCCGCGCGGCCAGGCCTTCGCGGCTCGCCGTACTTCGTATGGTGTTCGACATGCGCCGTGGCGTTGCTGCCGCAGCCCTCCTCGTGATCCTCGCGCCGGGGTGCAGCAAGTCGGCGACCGCGACGGCACCGTCTGCGAAGACACCGCTGTCCGTCCGGGCATCCTCGCGGCTATGTCCAGCGAACGATGCCGCGCCGCGCCCCCTGCTCCTCAGCAGCACGGCAACCGACGTGCTCGTACCCGGAGACCCGTCGAGCGCACTCATCTGCCGCTACTGGGGCACCTCGGGTCGCACGCCGGAACCCGAAGATGAACGTGTCCGGATGTCGCGCGGGGAACACGGGCACTCTGCCCACACGATCGCGGAAGCGCGACGCGTGGTGCGCCAGGACGTCACGAGCCACTTGGCCAGCGAACTGGATGCACTGGGGCCGATCGGCCGGCACCCAAACTGCGACGAGGTGCTCGGCGGACGTTCCGAGCTGATCGTCTTTCACTATCGCGCGGGCGGCGAAGCGCGAGTCATCTTCTACGTGGAAGGCTGCGTGGCAGTCCGCAACGGCCGGAGCGCCCGATACGGACTCGGGATGGGACACGGGGACGGTGAAGAGCACTGGCTGGACGAAGCATTGCTGTGATTGCCGAGCCGGGTGCGCGCGCTGGCGTGGCTCGTCGGTGACCCCGCACGCCATCGCCGAGTAGAGCACGCAGCCGCGACCGGCGGTGCTCGAATATGGTCCCGGCATGGATCCCGAGGGAAGGATCATCGTCGTCACTGGAGCGGCGGGCGGTATCGGCGGCGCACTGGTGCACGCCCTGCTCGATCGCGGCGCTCGAAGCGTGGTTGCCGCCGATCTCGACGGCAGCGGCGTCGAGCGGCTGGCCGAGGAGCTTGGAGGCTCGCCGATCGTGCCGCGCGTGCTCGACGTCACCGACGAGGAGGCGACGCGCTTGCTCATCGAGCAGGTCGAGGACAGCATCGGCTCGATCGACGTCTGGTTCGCGAACGCCGGGCTGTCCACGGGCGGCGGTCCCGACGCTCCCGACGGGGATTGGGATCGCCAATGGCATATCAACGTGATGTCGCACGTCTACGCGGCGCGGGCACTGCTGCCCGGATGGATCGAGCGCGGCGATGGCCACCTCGTCACGACTGCGTCGATGGCCGGCATTCTCACCGCGGTGGGCGACGCGCCGTACTCGGCGACCAAGCACGCCGCCGTCGGCTTCGCCGAGTGGCTGGCGCTCACCTATCTTGGGCGCGGGGTGCGCGTATCGTGCATCTGTCCCGGTGCGGTCGACACGGCCATGCTCAGGGCCGGTGCTGGAGGCGACGCGGCGAAGGCGAGCGCAGTGATCGGCGGGGGCGAGGTGCTCGCGCCGGAGCAGGCCGCGGAACGCATCCTCGAGGGTCTCCGCGACGACCTGTTCCTGATCCTCACGCACCCCGAGATGCACGAGTTCGTCGTGGGTAAGGCGCAGGATCCCCAGCGTTGGATCCGGGGCATGGCCAAGCTTTGGTCGCGCGCGCAATCGCTGCTTGGATAGCCGCGGCGCGCGCGGCGCGGCGTGGACAATCGATTGGAAGGGGGCAGCATGATCGTTGTTGTTGGACGGGTCAGGACCGACGCTGACAAACGTGACGCGCTGATGCGGGTCGGGCAGGCCGTCGCGGCCGCGTCACGAGCAGAGGCGGGTTGCATCAGCTACCGCCTGTACGAGGACACCGAGATCGACAACGACTTCGTGTTCGTGGAGGAATGGGAGAGCGACGAGGCGCTGCAGCTGCACTTCGCGAGCGCGCATGTGCGCGAGTTCATGCAGGCCATCCCCGCGACGATCGTGGCGCCCCCGGATGTCAAGTTCCATACGATCGCAAGCTCCATGGACCTCGCCGACGTCACCGCCGGCTGAGCGCGCGTCGCCGCTGCTGCTCGGCAAGCAGGCCTTTCCTGTCGCCGGCGCGGCTCGCCGGGCTAGCGTCGCGGCGGTCGCTCCGCGTCGGCCGCGAGCAGACACTCGAGCGCGATGTGCATGTCCCCGGCGACAGCCTCCAGCAGAACCACCCCTCGCCTGGCGATCCGGTCGCCGAACTGCACGAAAGCCGCTCGGAACCGACCGTCGTGGCCCGTGCCCGTCAACAGCTCAGCGTTGCGCGCGAACGCCCTCGCCTGTAGCTCGCCTTCTAGATCCTCAAGCGTCCTGGCTGCGAGTTGGCCCATCTGTTGGATGCCGATCCTAGACGCCGCAGCGGTCGGCGGTCAAGGCCATCCCAGCTGCTCGTTTATGTGTGTAATTGAGAACACATTGCAATAGCGAGCCGCTCGATATATGTTCGCCCCACAGCGGCCTGGCCGTGGGCCGCAGGGAGATCGAGAGGCGCTAGTGCGGTCGAACACCGTCGCTGTGCAATCCACGTCTCGTCGCCGACGCATCAAGTGCTCGCTCGACGCCGGGCAATGGCGCACCATGGCGATCATGGCGAGCGTGGTGCTGGGGCTGCACGCGCTCGGCTTCTTCCTGCTGATAGCGGTCGTGGCACCCCATCACTACCGCGTGGGCGCTTCCGGGGCGCTTGCCGTTGGCACCGGCATAACGGCCTATACCCTCGGGCTGCGTCATGCGTTTGACGCCGATCACATCGCGGCGATCGACAACACGACGCGCAGGCTGATGGCGGAGGGCAGGCGGCCGATGAGCGTCGGCTTCTTCTTTTCGCTCGGGCACTCGACGATCGTGTTCACCCTCGCATTCCTGCTGTCCGTCGGCGCGAAGGCGCTTGGCGGTCAGGTCAAGAACGGCAACAGTCGCCTGCACGATCTCACCAGCTGGATAGGCACCGGCGTCTCCGCCACATTCCTGTACATCATCGCGGCGCTCAACCTGGTGATCCTGTGGGGGATAGTGAGGATGTTCTTCGAGATGCGCCGCGGGGCGCACGACGAGCAGAAGCTCGAGCGCCAGCTGAACGCTCGTGGGCTGATGAGCCGGTTCTTCGGGCGCTTCACGAACACGATCACGAAGCCGTGGCAGATGTATCCGGTCGGCCTGCTGTTCGGCCTCGGCTTCGACACGGCGAGCGAGGTCGCGCTGCTGTTCCTCGCGGCCGGCGCTGCCGGCGCCGGACTGCCGTTCTATGTGATCGTGTGCCTGCCGGTCCTGTTCGCCGCGGGAATGTCGCTGCTCGACACGATCGACGGCTCGTTCATGAACTTCGCGTACGGCTGGGCGTTCTCGAAGCCCCTTCGCAAGGTCTTCTACAACATCACGATCACCGGCCTGTCGGCGGCCGTGGCGCTCGTGATCGGCACGATCGAGACGCTCCAGTTGCTCGCCGAGAAGCTCGACCTGCGGGACCCGTTCTGGACATGGTGGCGGGCCATCGACATGAACACGCTCGGCTTCATCATCGTCGGGATGTTCGTGGCCACCTGGGCAAGTGCGCTGGCAGTGTGGCGCTTTGCACACGTCGAGGAGCGCTGGAGCGTGCCCCCGGCCTCGCCTGAGCCCGTACCCCGTGACCGTCTCTCCTGAGGTCCCGCCGTTGGCGGCCGCGAACCTTGCCGAGGCGGTCTCGGCGCTGCGCGGGCAGGGCCTGCGGCTGTCGACCTCGCGGCGGCTGATTCTCGAGGCGCTGTTCACCGCAGATGGACCGGTGTCCGCCGAGTGGGTCGCACGGCAGCTGAAGCTCGATCCTGCCTCCGTGCATCGCAACTTCGAGGCACTCGAGCGCCATGGCCTCGTGCGACACGTACACCTCGGACACGGGCCCGGGCTGTATGCGCTGCTCGGCCGCGGCGAGCGCGAGTACCTCTTCTGCGAGCGCTGTGGAGCCGTGAGAGCGCTGGCGCCCGAGGAGCTCGATCCTGTTCGACTGCGCATCAGAGAGCGCTACGGATACGAGGCGCGCTTCGATCACTTTGCGATCGTGGGGCTATGCCCGCAGTGCGCAACGCCCGCCGCCCTGCAAGCGGCGCCGCATCTCTCGACCTCGCGTCGGCCCGCGCCGGCCGACGCGAGTCACGAGCACGAACACAGCCACGGTGACCATGTGCACTCCCACGCGCACGTCCATAGGCACGGGCCGGGGGGCCAGCACGGGCACGCGCATGGCGACTGATGCCGCGGCACTCGAGCCGCGGCTCGAGTGCCCTGCACCTAGGAGCCGGGTGCAGCCAGCGACGAGCGCAGCGAGCGCGCGAGACGCCGAGCCCGGTCCGTTCCGCGGCGCCCCGCCCACGGATGCGGTCCGACCGCCCACGGGTGCCAGCCCAGCGTGCCGTAATGCTCGCGGAGCAGCGCCTTCAGCTCTCCCCGGTGCTCGCCGCAGGCGTAGCGGTGAGGGCCGTACATGCCGCGGCCGTGCCAGCTGAGCCAGGCTTCCGGCATGGCGTCCACGTACTCGCCGTGGCGAAGGTCGAGCATCTGGTGCTCCAGCGCGAGCTGGGTGTCGCGTCCGGGCCGGCGGCCGCAGATCTCACAGGTGAAGACCACGCTGACGGACATGAGCTGAAACGGTAGCGCGCGCTCACCGTGGTACTCGGGCCAGGGGCGGCCGCGTCGCTACGTTCCTCACCGGCGCGCGTAGCGCGGGGCGCTCACGCCCGCGCCCCGTGCGGGCTGCTGGCGGAGCGCCGAGCGCGCCGAGCCGGACTCAGTCTCGTGGGCGTGCCGGCCAGCGAATGGAGGTGTGCCTCGAGGCTGCCGTGGAGATGCCAGTCGCTGGCCGCGCCGCTGACGAGCTCGGCATCTGCCAGCCTGGCGAGCGCGTGCGACACCGAAGGCCGCTCCGCGCAAACCAGCTGCCCCAGCAGACGGTGGGTGAGCGGCAGCGTCAGATGAATCCCGCCGGGCTCCACGCGGCCCCAGCGTGCGGCCAGGTGCCACAGGAACAGCACCAGGCGAAGCTCGAGCCGCGGCTGGGAGGCGATCGCGCGCATCGCCGCCAGGTCCTCCGCTCGCCGCTCCGTCCGCCGCAGCAGCCCGTGACCGATCTGCGGCCACGGCAGCACCCGCTCGCCGAACTCGCGGTCGAGCAGCGCGAAGCGGCACGCGCTCAGGGCATGCCAGGAGACGACTCGCTCGACCATGTCATCCAGGTGGCGACTCGGCGGCTGCAGCAGATCGCCGCTGCCGAGCAGCTCACTGATCGTGCGGCCGGTGATCTCCGTGTCAACGGCGAGCAGACCCTCGAGGATCAGGATGCCGGGCCCGCTCCCCACTACCGCGAGCCAAGGTTCGAGGTCGCAGTCCCCAGCTTCCGCGTGCAGCACCCTCGATGTTGCGTGCTGGCGCGCCGTGAAGCGCTCACGCAGGTCGAGCGCCTCCGCGAGCTCATCGTCGGCGTCGAGCAGATACGCGTACAGCGCAGGCGACTCGGGCGCTCGGGGAGCCGGCGATCGAGCGTGCGTCGGCACGTTCCCCGGCCCGACCATGTCGCGACGTTCCTCAAACGTCACAGACCCACTTCCCTCCCGCGTTGACAGCCCAGTCAACTCCGTCCGGCGAGTCCGGCCCGCTGGCCGCTCGCGAGCCCGTCGGTCGTGTAGACGAGTACCCGTCTGAACGCCTGGTAATCCCGCTTACTGCAGATGGGTGTAAGGAGGATTACCGGACACTTGTCAGCTCTCCAACGGCGATGGTAGACCACCGGACGAGTAGCCGGCAAGTGGCTCTCGAGCGTAAACCCCGCCGCGCGCGAGGCGGCGCGGCAGACCGATTCAGAAGGGACGTGCCCAGTGTGTCTCGCCATCCCAGGCCAGCTCGTGGAGGTGGTCGACGAGGAGCATCGTCTCGCGATGGTGGATGTGGCGGGCGTGCGCCGCACGGTCAACATCGGCTTGCTCGACGTGGACGGCGGCGGCGCCGCGCCCGGGGACTGGGTCCTGATCCACGTCGGCTTCGCGATCTCCAAGGTCGACGAAGATGAGGCAAGGGCCACGCGCGAACTGCTCGAACGGATGGGCGAGGACTACGAGCGGGAGCTCGAGGAGCTGAAGGCCAGCGTGATCGAGTGAGCACACCGACCCCATCGATGCCCTCGTGCGGGCTCGAGCACTGCATCACGTGCTCGGATGAGGGTGTGCGCATGACGGTAATGCGCATCGACGAGCAGCGGGGCCTTGCGCTGTGCGCGGACGCCGAGGGAGCACGCCACACCGTGGAGACCGCGCTGGTCGAGCCGCCGTCCGCCGGCTGCACGCTGCTCGTGCATGCCGGGGTGGCGATCGCATCGATCGGCCTGGAGGTTGCGGGGTGAGGTTCGTCGACGAGTTCCGCGACCCTGCTCTCGGCCGTACGGTCGCCGGTGAGATCCTCTCGCTGGTCGAGCCCGGCCGCCATTACAAGGTGATGGAGGTGTGTGGCGGCCACACACACTCGATCTACAAGTACGGCGTGGACGATCTGCTGCCGGCGAACGTGGAGCTCGTGCACGGCCCTGGGTGTCCGGTATGCGTGATCCCGATGGGCCGCGTCGACGACGGGATCGCGATCGCGCAGCGTCCCGGCGTGATCTTCACGTGCTTCGGCGACATGATGCGCGTGCCGGGCTCGCGCCGGAGCCTGCTCGACGCCAAGGCCGCGGGCGCCGACGTACGGATGGTGTATTCACCGCTGGACGCGCTGCGGATCGCCAAGCAGAACCCGGACAGCGAAGTCGTCTTCTTCGCGATCGGATTCGAGACGACCGCCCCGTCAACGGCGCTGACGCTCAAGCGAGCTCGCGCGGAGGGCGTGAGCAACTTCTCGTGCATCTGCAGCCACGTGACGATCGTGCCGCCGCTGCGCGCCCTGCTCGAGTCGCCTGATCTGCGTCTCGACGGCTTCATCGGCCCCGGCCACGTCGCCACGGTTGTCGGGGCGAGGCCGTTCGAGTTCATTCCCGGCGACTACGCGCGGCCGGTGGTGATTGCCGGCTTCGAGCCGCTCGACATCCTGCAGTCGATCGCGATGATCTTGAGCCAGCTCGCCGAGGGCCGGTGCGAGGTCGAGAACCAGTACAAGCGCGTCGTGCCCTATGAGGGCAACCTGCGCGCGCTCGAGGTGATGGCCGAGGTGTTCGAGGTGCGCCCGCACTTCGAGTGGCGGGGACTCGGCTTCATCTCGCACAGCGGGCTGAAGCTGTCGGAGGCCTACGCCGATCTGGACGCGGAGCTTCGCTTCAGCGTGCCCGGCGTGCGTGTCGCAGATCCCAAGGCCTGCCAGTGCGGCGAGGTTCTGAAGGGAGTGATCAAGCCGTGGGAGTGCAAGGTGTTCGGCACCGCCTGCACGCCGGAGCGCCCGATCGGCACATGCATGGTCTCATCGGAGGGCGCGTGCGCGGCCTACTACAACTTCGGCCGCTTTGCGCGCACACGGGAGGTCGTGTGATGGCCGAGCCGGCGATCGTCTCAGACCGCGAGCAGAAGATCCTCGGCATCATCGAGACCGCCCGCGGCAAGCGCGCGAAGTTTCGCGACGGGCACATAACGATGGCGCACGGCGCCGGCGGCAAGGCGACGCAGGGCTTGATCGAGGGCCTGTTCGTTCCGGCCTTCGGTGGAGCGGCGCTGAGCCAGATGTCCGACGCCGGCGAGGTGGTCATCGATGGCGTCGAGCTGGCCGTCACCACCGACTCCTACGTGGTCCGGCCGCTGCGCTTCCCCGGCGGCTCGATCGGCGAGCTCGCGGTCAACGGCACACTCAACGACCTGGCGGTGGCTGGTGCGCGCCCGGTCGCGATCAGCCTGTCGCTGGTGCTCGAGGAGGGACTGGCGGCCGCTGAGCTGCGGTCGGAGGTCGACGCGATCGCGCTGGCCGCACGCGAAGCAGGCGTTGAGGTGCTCGCGGGCGACACGAAGGTCGTTGAGCGCGGCCACGCCGACGGGATGTACATATGCACGACCGGGCTCGGCCGGCGCGATCCTCGCGCACGCCTTGCCCCTCACAGCATCCGGCCCGGCGATCGGATCCTGCTGTCGGGCAGCATCGGCGACCACGGCATGGCGATCATGCTCGCGCGCAACGAATTCGAACTCGGCGCGTCCATCGAGTCCGATACCGCCTCCCTGTGGCCGGCCGTCGAGGCGCTGCTGGGGGCGGCTGGGCCGAGTCTGCGCTGCCTGCGCGACGCGACGCGGGGCGGGGTCGCGTCTGTGCTCAACGAGCTGGCGCGGTCCTCGTCGGTCGCGATGCTCGTGCGCGAGGGCTCGGTCCCCGTGCGCCCGGCGGTGGCCGGTGCGGCCGAGATCCTCGGAATCGACCCGATGTACGTGGCTAACGAGGGCAAGCTGGTGGCGTTCGTGGCTCCCGAGCGGGCGCAGCAGGCGCTGGATGCGCTTCGCTCGGTCGCGGGTTGCGAGCAGGCAGCGGAGGTAGGCGAGGTGCGCACGGAGCCGCCCGGGATGGTGCTGGTGGAGACGAGCTTCGGCGGGCGGCGGGTGATGGACCAGCTCGTCGGTGATCCGCTGCCCAGGATCTGTTGATTTGAGTCGAGAGGAGAGGTGATGGCAAGCGTGGCCTTTGCGGAGCACAAGAAGACCGAGGGGGTGACCGCTCACGTCCTCTGGATGACCACGGGACTCAGCTGCGAGGGGGATTCGGTGGCGATGACCTCGGCCACCAACCCCAGCCTCGAGGACATCATCCTGCAGGCGATTCCGGGGATGCCGAAGGTCGTGGTCCACAACCAGGTGGTCGACTATGCGGTCGGGGCTGAGTATGCGCAGGCGTGGTTCGACGCCGAGCAAGGCAAGCTCGACCCGTTCGTGCTCGTGATCGAGGGCTCGCTGGGGAACGAGGAGATCAACGGCGAGGGCCACTGGACAGGCTTCGCGATCAATCCCGAAAACGGTCAGCCGATCACGATGAACGAGTGGATCGACCGGCTCGCGCCGAAGTGCGCCGCGCTCGTGGCCGTGGGCACGTGCGCCACATACGGCGGCATCCCGGCGATGAAGAACAACCCGACCGGGGCGATGGGCGTTCCGGACTACCTGGGCTGGAAGTGGAAGTCGAAAGCCGGGCTGCCGATCGTCTGCATACCGGGCTGCCCCGCCCAGCCGGACAACATGACCGAGACGCTGCTGTACCTAGCGCTGCACCTGGCGGGGCTCGCGCCCGCGCCCGAACTCGACGAGGCGCTACGTCCGAAGTGGCTGTTCGGGCGGACGGTGCGCGAGAGCTGTAACCGCGCGGGCTTCACCGAGCAGGGGCAATATGCGACGGAATATGGCTCGGACCACCGCTGCCTGGTCAAGCTCGGCTGTAAGGGGCCGGTGGTGAAATGCAACGTGCCGGTGCGCGGCTGGGTCAACGGCATCGGCGGCTGCCCGAACGTGGGCGGGATCTGCATGGCCTGCACGATGCCCGGGTTCCCCGACAAGTTCATGCCGTTCATGGACGAGGACAAGTATGGCCGCTGGGCGGCCGCGATTACCGAGTTCACTTACGGCCCGGCCGTGCGGTACTTCCGCAAACGCAACATCAGGACGAAGTACGACGTAGAGCCGGAGTGGCGTCGCAAGGGCAAGACGCTCACGAGCGGCTATGCACAGAGATGGTGAGCAGCGAGCCGACGCACTGAGAGACCTGTTTGTGACTTGTTCCGGCTGAACGCCGAGTGAGGAGAGAATCGATGGCGACCGAAACGCCCCAGCAGCAGAAAGTCATGGTCAAGGAGATGTCCTGGGATCCGATCACCAGGATCGTAGGGAGCCTGGGAATCCACACCGAGATCGACTTCACAAATCAACAGGTCCTCAAGTGCTACAGCACATCGATGATCTTCCGCGGCTTCGACATCTTCATGAAGGGGATTGATCCGCGCGACGCCCACTTCATCACCAGCCGCATATGCGGCATCTGCGGCGATAACCACTGCACCTGCTCGTGCCTGAACCAGAACATGGCCTACGGGGTCAAGCCGCCCGCGCTCGGGGACCTCGCCTTCAACCTGGCCGAGACGGCCGACTACATCTTCGACCACGCGATCTTCAACGACTGCATGGCCAACGTCGACTTCTGCGAGCAGATGGTCAAGGAGACGAACCCCACGCTGCTGGCGACCGCGGAGAGCACGCCCGCACCACACAGCGACATCCACGGGTTCAGGACGATCGCGGACATCATGCGTGCGCTCAACCCGTTCACTGGCGAGTTCTACCTGGAGACGCTGCACGTCGCACGCTACACGCGCGAGATGTACTGCCTGTTCGGAGGCCGTCACACGCATCCCTCGACGATCATGCCGGGAGGCTGCAGCGCTGACATCACCCACCAGACTTGCACCGACTACTACGTGCGCCTGATGCGTTACTTCGACTACGTCAAGCGCAGCGTGCCGATGCACGACGATCTCTACGACTTCTTCCTGCAACAGCTGCCCGGCTACGACATGGTCGGCTACCGCGAGACCAATTTGGTCAATTGGGGCTCTTTCGACGATCCAGATTACGTCGACTACGACTACCGCAACATGACCGAGTGGGGTCGCAAGCGCTACATCACGCCGGGCGTGGCGATCGGAGGCGAGCTGATCTCGACCGATCTCGTGGAGATCAACCTGATGATCCGAATCCTGCTCGGCTCCTCCTACTTCGACTCCTGGGAGAACGAGCCAACCCTGGTTACGCAGGATCCGCTCGGAAACCCCGTGGACAAGAACCATCCATGGAACAAGGTCACGCTGCCGCGACCGCAGAAGCGCGATTTCACCGATAAGTACACGTGGGTCGTCTCGCCGCGAATCTACGACAAACGCACGGACAAGCACGTGTGCTGCGACACCGGAGGCGGCCCCTTCGCACGCCAGTGGTGCACCGCCAAGGCGGGGCTCGTGGACTTCGGCTACGCCAAGGCCACCGGGCATTCGATCCAGATGGTGCTGCCGCGCTCGCCGAACCTGCCAGAGATGGAACTCGAGTGGAAGGTGCCTGAGAAGTCCAACGCCGTCGAGCGCGACCGCGCGCGCAGCTACCACCAGGCCTACAGCGCCCTGATCGCGCTTCACTGCCTCGAGCGCGCGATGAAGGAGGTGCAGGCCGGGCGGACCAAGAGCTGGAACAAGTTCAAGGTGCCCGACAGCGCGGTCAGCTGTGGCTTCCACGAGGCCGCTCGCGGCGTGCTCTCGCATCACATGGTGATCCGCGACGGCAAGATCGCCAACTACCAGCCCTATCCGCCGACCCCCTGGAACGCCAGCCCGCGCGACAGCTATGGAACGCCCGGACCGTATGAGGACGCCGTGCAGAACACGCCGATCTTCGAGGAGAACGGGCCGGAGAACTTCAAGGGCATCGACATCATGCGCGCCGTCCGTTCGTTCGATCCGTGCCTGCCCTGCGGCGTGCACATGTACAACGGCAATGGCAGGGTGCGCAAGGTGATCCACACGCCCACGGCCCTGGCCTAGGTCCGCGAGATGTCCGCGACGGCGATTGGCGATGGGCACGACGAGTTGCTCCTGCGCGTGCAGGCGCTACAGGCAAAGCTCGACGAGGTCGCTGACGCTGGCACGCGCGATCTCGCCGAGGAGCTGGTCTCCGCGGTCGTGCAGATGTACGGCGCAGGCCTCGAGCGGATCGTCGCAACGCTGTTCGATTGTTGCGGCGAGGAGGGCGAGCGACTTGCAGCTGCGCTCGCGCACGATGATCTGGTGGCGGCGCTGCTGCTGATCCACGACCTGCACCCGGTGCCCCTGCTGGCGCGTGTGCAGGCCGCCCTCGAGCACGTGCGCCCGTACATGGAATCGCATGGCGGGAACGTCGAGCTGCTGTCGCTCGAGGACGGCGTGGCGAGAATCAGCCTGCGTGGCAGCTGCTCTGACTGCGCCGCCTCGGCGGCGACGTTGGAGCTCGCGATCAAGCAGGCGCTCGAGGACGCCGCTCCGGATCTGGAGGGCCTGGAGGTGGAGGGTGTCACGCCGGCTCCGACCGGGCCGGCCCTTCCGTTGGCAGACGGGGAGCGAGCGAACGCGCCGGTCGGCGCGGGCATCGAGCTGCCGATGATGCTCTCGCCGTCCGCCGGGACGGCCATGCCCGCGCGGTCGCCGTCGCCGTCGTGGTTCGATGCCGATCACCTGGATCTGGTGCCCGTGGGCCGGGCGATCAGCGCCGAGGTGGACGGCGCCGTGCTCCTCATCGCGAACGTCGAGGGCACGCTGCTGGCGTACGCGAACGTGTGCGCAGGTTGCGGCGGTCCGCTCGATGAAGGCGAGCTGAATGGCGGCACGCTCGCCTGTCCCCACTGCTCGCGGGCGTTCTTCCTGCCGCGCGCTGGACGCTCGATGGACGACGAGCGCCTGCAGCTGGAGCCGGTTCCGCTGCTACGCGAGCAGGGCCACGTGAAGGTGGCGTTGACACGGTGAGCGCGAGCGGGTGCGATTCCGGCGATCCGCCGCCGGGAGGAGTGCGCGACCGCGGGGCTCCTGCCGGGCGCGGGCGGATGGAGGCCGCGGTCGCCGCCAAGCGCCGGGCACAGGTCGTAACCGGACTGCGGGGCTTCGCTCGCCCGGGCACCCGCGCACCTCGCCAGCCGGCAGCGGGCGAGGTGCGCCGAGAGCGCGCCCCGCGGGACGGCGCCGTGGCGGTCGCGGGCGATTCCGCGCCCTCGGCGAGCGGGGAGTGGTGCGATCTGTGCAACTCGAGCGTCCCGGCGGATCACCGCCACCTCCTGAACCTTGCAGAGCGCCGCATCGAGTGTGTCTGCGAGAGCTGCTGGGCGCTGCGCTCGGGCGATGCGGAGTACCGCCCGACGGGCGCACGAACGTTGTGGCTCGAGGGACTCGAGGTCCCGGAGGAGGTCTGGGCGAGCTTTCAGATTCCGATCGGGCTCGCGTTCTTCATGGAGTCGAGCGTCGCCGGTTGCGTCGTTGCGCTGTATCCGAGCCCCGCGGGCGCGACCGAGAGCGAACTGCATTTCTCCTCATGGAGTCGGATGGTCGAGCTCAACCCGGTCCTGGCCGAGCTCGAGCCGGACATCGAGGGGCTGATCGTCAACAGGCTGTCTGAGCCGCCGGCGTACGCGATCGCGCCGATCGATCGCTGCTATGCCCTCACCGGGACGATCAAGATGAGCTGGGAGGGGATCGGCGGGGGCTCAGGCGTAAGCGACGCGGTGTCCGCATTCTTCGATCAGCTGCGCCACGAGGCGCTCGCCGTATGAGCGTCCCGCCGGAGATCGCGCTGCAGCAGGCACGCGAGTGGCTCGAGCTCCCGACCGTCGGCCCGGAGCCCGAGTTCTCGGTCCTTGATGCACGCCCGCTGCGTCACGCTGCAGCGCCGATGCTGGTGCTCGACCTGCAGGTCGAAGAGCCAACTGGGCACCGTGTTTACATGATCGCGCTCACCATCCAGCTCATGATCGAGCCGGCCAGGCGCGAATACGACGAGGACACCCGAGAGCGCCTTGCCGGGCTGTTCGGCGCGCCCGAGCGCTGGGCGGTGAGCACCCGCAGCCTCGTATGGGCGCAGCTCGACGTGCTCGTCCCCGCCTTCACCGGCGCGAGCACCGTGTCGGTGCCGATCCCATGCAGCTACGACCTCGAGCTGGCCGCAGCCAAGTATCTTCACTCGCTCCCCGGTGGCAAGGTGCCGCTGGCGCTGCACTTCAACGGGATCGTGTACTACGCCAACGAGCGCGGCGGCCTGCAGATGGTGCTGATCCCGTGGTCGCGCTCGATCGACTATCGCATGCCGATCTCGGTCTGGCGCGAGACGATCGAGCACTACTACCCGAACACCGGCTGGGTCGCGGTCCGCTCGGAGACGCTGGATTCGTTGGAGCGCGAGCGCATCGCGCGGGGGCTTCCCACCCAGGATGCCTGCCTCAAAGAGCTACTCGGGGATCGCGATGCCTGAGCCCCTGGAGCAGCTCATCGAGTCGCTGCTCTACGAGGGTTACGCGCTGTACCCGTACACGCCGGGGAGCACCAAGAACGCGACGCCGACACCGTTCGGGATCCTGTATCCGCCGGCCTACGCCGGCTCGCTCCAGAGCACGTTCGACCACCTCGAGCTCCGCTGCGTGCTCGAGGCACAGCCCCGGGCGGCCGTAAGCTGCGAGGTGAGGTTCCTGCTCGTCGGCGCAGCGCGCCGCAAGGCGGAGGCGCATAGCCTGGAGCTCGAGCGCACCAGCGCGGCGGAGCTGGCGAGCCTGTCGCCCGCGGGAGCGCGCTCGCACGCGAGGGTGGCGGAGATCGACGGGCGCGACGGGCGCGTCGTCGTCGCGCTCGGGCTGCGCGCGCGGGAGCTCGAAGCGGGAGTTTACGAGCTGGCCTTGCGGGTCGAGAACCGGACGCAGTGCTCGCCGGAGCTCGGGAGAAGCGTCGCGCTTGGCCGCTCGCTGCTTTCGACGCACCCAATCCTGCGGGTGACGGGAGGTCGTTTCCGCTCGCCGCTCGAGTGTCCGTGGGCTAGCGTCAATACCTTCCCGGTGCTCGCGAGCGCTGAGGATGATGCCCTGATCGGCGCCACCATCATGCTTCCCGATCATCCGCAGCTCGCGCCCGAGAGCCGGGGCGGCCTGTTCGACTCGACCGAGATAGAGGAGGCTCTGCTGCTGCACGTGATGGCGCTCAGCGACGCAGAGCGCGAGGAGATCGCGCGTGAGGACCCGGTCGTGAGCGCGATGGTGGCGCGTGCCGCCCGCGCAACGCCCGCCGAGGTCGTGGCGTTGCACGGACGCGTAACGATCTCCGAGCCAGGCGGCTCGACGGCCCGCAGCCCCGTGAGCGATACGCCGCCCGAGGAGCCGGTTGCCCTCGTCGATCCGACGCTCGGCGAGGAGCGCTCGGAGGTCGATGGCGTCATCTTCCGCCGAGGCGCACGGGTGAGGATCAGGCCCGGCCCGGACGCGGACCTCCATGCGCGGATGCTCGACGGTCGCACCGCCACGATCGAGCGCATCATGCTCGACTACGACGGCAAGACACACCTTGGTGTCACGATCGACGGCGATCCCGGTCAGGAGCTGATGCGCGAGAGTGGGCGTCTGCTGTTCTTCTTTGCTCCCGAGGTGGAGGTGCTTGGATGATCATCATGCGATCGAGGGAGCCACTTGAGCTCTGAGCGCCCGCCGCGGATCCTGGTTGCGGGCGTCGGCAACGCGTGGTTACGCGACGACGGCTTCGGCGGCGAGGTCGCAAGGAGGCTCGAGCGGCGCGAGCTTGCCGAGGGCATCGCGGTGATGGACGCCGGCACCGGCGGTCTCGATCTCGCCTATGAGGTGATGCGCGGTTACGACGCGCTCCTGATCCTCGACGTGAGCCGCCAGGGAGGCGAGCCGGGGACGCTCTATGTGATGGAGGTGCCCGAGGAGGATGTCGAGGGCAAGATCGACGACGGCGAGGCGATCAATCCTCACGGAATGGACCCGAAGACGGTCCTGCGCTTCGTCCGCTCGATCGGCGCGTGGCCCGGCCGGGTGGTGGTCATCGCGTGCGAGCCCGCCGAGGTCGACGAGCTGGGATTCGGCCTCTCCGCGCACGTTCAGTCGGCGGTCGAGCGCGCGGTGGAGCTCGTCGTTGAGACGGCCGGGCAGCTTCGCTCCAGCGCCGCCCTGGAAGCAGCGGAGTAGCGGCCGTGCACGAGCTCTCGCTCAGCGGCGCCGTGCTCAACACGGTCGTCAAGCACGCCGCCGAGCGACGCGTCAGCCTGGTCAGCCTGCGGGTCGGGCGTTTGCGCCAGGTCGTTCCCGACACGCTCGCGTTCTACTTCGAGTTTGTCGCGCGGGGAACGGTCTGCGAGGGCGCGCGCCTGGAGCAGGAGATCGTCGAGGCAAGCCTGCGCTGTGAGGTTTGCGAGCTCGAATGGGAGATCGAGATTCCGGCCTTCCGCTGCCCGACCTGCGGCGGCGCCAAGGTCACGATCGCCGCCGGCAACGAGTTCGAAGTCGAGTCAATCGAGGTCGAGGAGACAGCATGCATCGCACAAAAGTGAGGATCGTCGAGGACGCGCTGGACGCGAACAACACGATCGCGCAGGCCAACCGGGCGGACTTCGACCGCGCTGGCGTGACGGTCGTCAACTTCATGAGCGCACCGGGTGCCGGCAAGACGTCACTGCTGGAGCGGGTGGTTGCGGGAGTACCGGGTGTTCGCGTCGGCGTGCTCGAGGGCGACGTGCAGGGCTCGATGGACGCCGATCGGCTCGCCGCGCTGCATGTGCCCGTCACGCAGCTGAACACCGACCCGAGCTTCGGCGGCGAGTGCCACCTGGACGCGAACATGGTTCGCTCGGCGTTGGCCGCGCTGCCGTTGGACGAGATCGACATGCTCGTGATCGAGAACGTCGGGAATCTGGTGTGTCCGGCCGAGTTCAAGGTCGGCGAAGACATTCGCGTGATGGTCTCATCGGTGACCGAGGGCGAGGACAAGCCGCTCAAGTACCCGCTCATGTTCCGCACCTGTGACCTGGTCCTCGTCAACAAGATCGACCTCCTTCCCCACCTGGACTACGAGCTTGATCGCTTCCTCTACAACCTCGACCAGGTGAACCCGGCCGCCGAGCGGATGCTCGTCAGCGCGCGCACGGGGGAGGGCATCGAGGCGTGGCGGCAGTGGCTGGCCGAGGTCGCCGCCCGCCAGCGCGCGGGAGCGCTCGCTTGACGACGGCCGCCATCCAGGGCGCGCTCGCCGCGCATCTCGAGGAGATGCTCGAGCGCCGTACGCTGGCCAACGGCTGCTTCTTCGACGAGCAGGCTGAGCGGCTAGCGCGTCTCTGCCATCTGATGGCCGAGCGCTTTGCCCGCGGAGGCCGGCTGCTCGCGTTGGGGGCCTCGCCGGCGGCGCGCTCCGACGCTCGTCACGTCGCCGTCGAGTTCGTGCACCCTGTGATCGTCGGCAAGCGCGCGCTGCCGGCGATCGGCGTTGTGGCGGAGGGCGCCGCGCTGAGCTCCCAGCTTGCGTACCTCGCCCGCGAGCAGGACATCGCGATCGCCTTCCTCGCGCCGGACGAGGACTCCCTGCATGCGGCCCGCGCGATGGCGCTGGCGCGATCGCGAGGCTGTTTGACGATCGCGTTCTGCTCGCTCGGAGCCGAGTGGGAGTTCGATCCCCCGAGCGACGATGCCTCGATACGACAGGAGCTCGTCGAGACGCTCTATCACGTCCTGTGGGAGCTGGTGCACGTCTTCTTCGAGCATCGCGGGCTACTCGCGGGCCGCGAGTCTCGCCGAGCGCACGACGCCGGCGCGTCGAGCTTCCTGTACCCGTTCCTGGACGAGCGCGAGCGCGAGCTCGAGCCGGTCATCGACAGCGTGCGGCGCTCGGCGCTGATGAAGGCCGAGGAGATCGGCGAGTTGCGTATCCAGACGCTCACCGACAATCGGCGGGAGCTGCTGGACGCGGCGGCCGCGCTGCGGCACAGCTTCGGGCGCGGCGGCAAGCTGCTGGCGCTCGGCAACGGCGGCTCGGCGACCGACGCGATGGATGTGGTGGCGGACTTCCGCGCGGCGCCCGGCGCACCGAGGCGCCCGGCGATCGACCTGACGGAGGATTCGGCGATCCTCACTGCGATAGCGAACGACATCGGCGTCGAGGCGATCTTCTCGCGGCAGGTGATCGCCTACGGCCTCTCCGGGGACGCGCTGATCGCGCTGTCCACGTCGGGCAACTCCCGCAACGTGATCGACGCGCTCGGCCAGGCACGGCGCCAGGGCCTCGTGACGATTGCACTGGTCGGCTACGACGGCGGAAGTGTCGCATCCGAGCGCCTGGCCGACCACGTCGTGGTGACACGCTCCGAGCACATTCCGCGCATTCAGGAGGCGCAGGCCAGCGCCTACCATGCTCTGCGCGAGCTCGTCGAGCTGGTGCCCGTGCAGGAGGCCAGCGCGTGAGCGCCGGTGCCGCCGTTGACGCCGCGACGCCGCCGCGCGCGCGTGCGCGTCGAGGGGATCGTTCAGGGTGTCGGCTTCCGGCCATACGTCTACAAGCTCGCGCGCCGCCACGGTCTTGCCGGGTTCGTCCTGAATGACTCCCGCGGAGTTCTGCTGGAAGTGGAGGGACCTGCCGGTGCGGTCGATCAGTTCCTGGCAAGCCTGATCGTGGACGCGCCACCGCTGGCGGTGATCGAGCGCGTCCGGACGCACGAGCGCGACCCACGAGGGGAGGTCGAGTTCTCGATCCGCGAGAGCCCCCGCGCCGGCCTGATCGACACGCCCGTCACGCCCGACAGCGCGACCTGCGCCGACTGCCTGCAGGAGCTGCTGGACGCCGAGGACCGTCGCTACCGCTACCCCTTCATCAACTGCACCAACTGCGGACCCCGCTTCACGATCGTGCGCGGCATCCCATATGACCGGGCCCTCACGACGATGGCTAGTTTCAAGATGTGCGAGCGCTGCCGGGCCGAGTACGAGGACCCGGCCGACCGGCGCTTTCACGCGCAGCCGAACGCATGTCCGCAATGCGGGCCGTCCGTGTCGCTGCTGCTCGCGAATGGCGAGGCGGCGCCGCTTGGCCGGAGCACCGATGCCGTGCGGGCGGCGGCTCAGGCGCTCCACGACGGGCGCATCGTGGCGGTCAAGGGGATCGGGGGCTTTCACCTCGCCTGCCGCGCGGATGATGAGGCGGCGGTCGCGGAGCTGCGCGCGCGCAAGCACCGCGAGGACAAGCCCTTTGCGGTGATGGTCGCGACGCTGCAGGCAGCCGAGCGCCTCGTGCACCTCGGCGAGCTCGAGCGCGCGCTGCTATGCGGACCCGAGCGTCCGATCGTACTCGCGCCACGGCTTACCCGCGCGCCCGTCGCGCGCTCGGTCGCTGCGGATGCCGCGGAGCTCGGCCTGATGCTGCCCTACTCACCGCTGCATCACCTGCTGCTGGCCGATCTCGCCGAGCTCACAGGCACCCCAGATGGCACGCCGCTCGTGATGACCAGCGGGAACATCTCGGATGAGCCGATCGCCTTCCGGGACGAGGATGCGCTCGAGCGCCTCGGTCAAGTCGCCGACCTGCTGGTCATGCACGACCGCCCGATCCAGACGCGCACCGACGACTCCGTCCTGCGCGTGCTCGACAGCGCGAGCGGCCCGCGCAGCCAGCTGCTGCGGCGCTCGCGCGGGTACGTGCCGGCGAGCCTATCGCTCACCGATCACGCCGATGATCAGATCCTCGCCTGCGGCGCCGAGCTGAAGAACACGTTCTGCCTGGTCAAGGGCGAGCGTGCATGGGTCTCCCACCACATCGGCGATCTCGAGAACTACGAGACGCTCGAGTCGTTCACCGAGGGGATCGAGCATTTCAAGCGGCTCTTCGACGTACGGCCCGAGGTGATCGCCCACGATCTCCATCCCGAGTACCTCTCCAGCAAGTACGCGATGGACTGCGAGACAGAGCATCTGATCGGCGTGCAGCATCACCATGCTCACCTGGCCGCCTGCCTGGCCGAGCATGGCGAGAGCGCCAGTGCGGTGGGCGCGATATTCGATGGGACGGGGTATGGCCTCGACGGCACCGTCTGGGGGGGCGAGCTGCTCGTCGGCGATCTCGAGGACTTCCGCCGCGTCGGCGCGCTCCTGTCCGTGCGACTTCCGGGCGGCACCCGCGCGATCCGCGAACCGTGGCGGATGGCGTGCGCATGGCTCGCCGTCGCGGGAACGGGGGAGCGGGGCGAGACCTATGCCGCAGCTCCCGCCCGCGCTTCGCGAGTCGGTCGACGAAGCCTCGTGGCAGCAGGTCGATCGGCCTCGCCCGCACCGGCGTGCAGTCACCGTCGACCACGAGCATGGGTCGCCTGTTCGACGCGGTCGGCGCGCTCTGCGGACTGCGAGCACGCGTCAACTACGAGGGGCAGGCGGCGATCGAGCTCGAGGCGGCCTGCGACCCGATCGAGCGGGGCAGCTATCCGATCTCGCTGATCGGCGAGGAGGAGCTGATCGTGATCGACCCGCGCGAGACGATCCGCGCTGTGCTCGCCGACCTGCACGCGGGCGTCGCCACAGCCACGGTCGCGAGCCGCTTCCATGCTGCGATCAGCGCCGCGACGGTCGATGCGCTGGTTCGCGCCGCGTCCTCGCAGGGCGTTGAGCTGATCGTGCTGTCCGGGGGTGTCTTTCAGAACCGGCGCCTGCTCGAGTCCGCAGCGGACGGCCTGGGTGCGGCCGGACTGCGTGTGATCACGCCCGAACGACTGCCTGTCGGCGACGGCGGGATCTCATTCGGCCAGGCCGCGATCGCGGCCCGGCGAACGGTCAGCTCGCGCGAGGGGAGGGGGGTCGCTGAGGTGACCGGGCTCAACGCCGAGCGCGAGCGGCTCGTGGCAAGCAGCGTGTTCATTCGCGGAGCCGATCGCCCGTTCGGCGAGCTCACGCTCGAGGACGTAAGGGTCCGCGCCGATGAGCTGCGTTCGGTGATCGGCTGGGGGCCGACTGTGCGCGTGGCGCCCGTGGCACGCGCCTGGCGTGAACTGGCGATTGAGATGGAGCGCTGCGGGGCGGCGTGCGTGAGCGAGCTCGACGCGGAGATCGTGGTCGAGCTCGCGCCGCGGCTGTGGGTCACCGTTCCCGGTGGATCGCTCATGTCCTGACGCCGGCGTCGCGCGCACGCGTGACGCGGAGGGCGACGCGAGCCGTCCAGGGCCCGCGTCGCCGCCAACTCAAGGTGCCTTGCGAGCGCCTACGCGGCCCGCTCGCTCGACTCGAGGACTGCTTCGAGGTCTCTGTTCTCCGGCGCGAACTTGCTCGCGATGAACGTGGCACCCTGCGGATCGCTGATGACGGTCATCCTGACCCACGGCGCATCGAACGGCGCGACGATGACGCGGCCGCCGAGCTCGGCGGCCAGCTCGGCCGTGGCATCGGCGTCGTCGACCGCGAACGTCACGCTCCAGTGGGCGGGTACGCCCGTCTCATCCGCTGAGAGCGGATTGAGAGTCGCGACGACGTCCTCGAAGCCGGCCGGAGCGCCGCTCTCGGCCATGCGCTCGCGCAGGCCGGGATCGCGCTGTTCCAGGTACTCGCCGTAGCCTGGCAGCAGCCACATCTCGGCTCCGCCGCCGAGGTTCAGCGTCTGCCACCCGAACACCTCGTGGTAGAAGGTCTTTGCGCCCTGCGCATCGCGCGTGTTGAGCCCGTTGAAGTTCAAGGAGCCCGGCTCGTTGACGATCTGCGCTCCCCTGTGCCGCTTCGCCTGCCACACGCACAGCGTGGCGCCCTCGGTGTCGCAGATCACCGCCATACGCCCGGCGTCCATGACGTCGAACGGCTCGGCCACGACGCGTCCGCCCGCCGCTGTCACCTTGGCGGCCGTCTCGTCGGCGTTCTCGACCCAGACATAGGTCCGCCACAGCGCACTCGGCGGTCCGCCCTCAGGCTGTGAGCCGACAGCAGCCACGTCGCCGCCGTGCGTGCGCGCGATGAAGTACTTGCCGGGCGCGTCCGGCTGCATCGCATTCTCGAAGTCCCATCCGAACAGGCGCCCGTAGAACTCGACTGCGGCCTCCGGATCGGGCTGGCTGGTGTCGACCCAACAGGGGACCCCGGGGAGGTATCCGTCTCGCTTGAGCATTGATGCTCCTTCCTGGCTCGTTGACATCGAAGACTCAAGCTACGGGCGGTTTAGGTCAATATCCGTCCTCAATCCTCGAAAGTATGCGTAGCGCCGATGAGCCAGACATCAAGCCGACTTCTCGAGCTGCTCTCGCTCATGCAGGGACGCCGCGACTGGCGCGGCGAGGAGCTGGCCGAGCGCCTGGAGGTCTCCGCCAGGACGATACGGCGCGACATCGAGCGGCTGCGCGAGCTCGGCTATCCCGTCGAGTCGCTCACCGGCCCGACCGGCGGATACCGCCTTCGCGCCGGTAGCGCGATGCCGCCGTTGCTGCTCGACGACGAGGAGGCGATCGCAATCGCGGTCGGCCTTCGCACCGCCGCGCGCGCTTCGGTGACCGGCATCGAGGAGACCGCCGTGCGCGCTTTGGTGAAGCTCGAGCAGGTGCTGCCGGGGCACCTGCGACGCCGCGTGGCCGCGCTCAGCAGCGCGACCTCGATGCTCCCGATCGCGGGGCCGACGGTCGACGCGCAGCATCTCACCGTGATCGCCGCGGCGTGCCGTGACTCGCAGCGACTGCGCTTCGCCTATCGAAGCCGCGAGGGGCTCGACAGCCGACGCGAGGTCGAGCCGCACTCGCTCGTCAACCGCGGTCGGCGCTGGTATCTGCTCGCCTGGGACGCGGCCCGTGAGGACTGGCGGACCTTCAGGGTCGACCGCCTGGCCAAACCGGCGTCGACCGGTGTGCGCTTCACGCCCCGCACGCTCCCGGCCGGTGATGCCGCCGCATACGTCGAGCAGAGCATCAGCGGCGCACCAAACCGGTTTGAGGCCGTCGTCACCCTCCACGCCAGCGTCGAGGAGGTGGCGGGCCGTGTTCCTGCCCACTGGGGAACGGTCGAGCCGCTCGACGAGCACACCTGCGAATACAGGACCGGCGATGAGAACCTCGCGTGGCTCGCGGTGCGCATCGCGATGATCGGCGTCGACTTCGACGTGCACGAGCCCGCCGAGCTGATCGAGCACGTGCAGCTGCTCGTCACAGCGGCTCGGGCGCGCCGCCCGCTGACGCCAGGCGCCGCGGTAGGCTCAAACGGTGGGGCGAGATGGCGCCTGAGCCTGCGGGAGAGCCAAGCCGTCAAGTCGACGAGGCGATGTTTCGCCACGTCATGGGACATTTCGCGAGCGGCGTCGCCGTGATCACCGCGAGGGATCAGGAGCGCGACTTCGGCACGACCGCGAGCGCGCTCACCTCGCTTTCGCTATCGCCTCCGATGCTGCTGGTGTGTCTGAACCGCGACAGCGAAACACGCACGGCGATCAGCGCCACGGGACGCTTCGTCGTGAACGTCCTGAGCGACCGTCAGGAGGAGGTTGCGCGTCGCTTCGCGCAGAAGTCGAAATCGAAGTTCGATGGGCAAGAGGTATCCCGCAGCCAGGGAGGACTCGCCCAGTTGGCCGACGCGCTCGCCTACCTCGAGTGCCATGTCGCGGAGACGGCGGTGGGGGGGACGCACACGGTGTTCCTGGCCGAGGTGGACAGCGCCGCGGCGTATGCCGGCGCTCCGCTGACCTACTTCCGTGGGCGTTTCGGACGACTCGCCTACGATCGCCGCGAGGGGTCCAAACCGCGCGCGCGCTGAAGGCGCCCTCCGAGCGACTGTGATCCATTCGAGCGTCCGTCGCGTAGTGCCTCGCGGACGGACAACTCGGAAAGGAGACACACATGTCGGCAAAGCAACTCGATGAGGGCAGCGACCGCCGCCAGTTCCTGACTCGCGCCGGCGCGAGCGGCGCGGGCGTGCTCGTGGGCGGTGGCGCGCTGGGGGCGCTGGTGCCTTCGTTCGCCGCCGCCGCGAAGAAGGGTGGCGTCACCAAGGGCGACCTGGAAATCCTCGGCGCCGCCCAGATCGCGGAGGCGCTCGCGGTCACGACCTACACGAACATCATCAACACCTCGCCGTTCTTCTCGCGCCTGGCATCAGACGACCAGGGCTACCTGAAGGCGGCCCGCAAGGAGGAGATGTCGCACTACCTGCTCGAGGAAAGCGTGACGCGTAAGCCCTCGCCGTTCACGACCTTCTACTACCCGCCGAAAATGTTCGCCGACGCGCAGACGACGCTGAACGTGCTCGTCACGCTCGAGGACGCGTTCATCGCCGCCTACCTGGTCGGCGTACGCGACTTCTCCACCGCCAACCTGCGCGTGACCGCCGCGCGCATCATGGGCATCGAGAGCGATCACCGCACGCTCGCGCGCGTGCTCGCGCCCGGCGTCGTCGCCACAGGACGGCGGGCCGATCGAGAACATCACCGGCCTCAGGGCGACCTCCGAGAGCGTCGATCCGCCGAACAACAACGGCTACGAGCGCACGCTGCAGCTGGACGAACATCAGCAAGGCGGTGGCAGCGCTCACGCCGTTCGCGAGCAAGACGGCCGCCGAAAAAGCCGGGTTCGACACGAGCAAGGCGTACAAGTTCGAACCTTTCACGCCGATGCTGCCGCAGCCGCTCGGGCGAATTCCATTCGTTCCTCGGCTGAGGATCAGCCGGAGAGGCGCAGCGGCATCCGCCTTGACGGTGGCGGGTGCCGCTCTGCGCCCGGCTGTGATCCGGCGTGGGCTCTGACCCGTAACAATCGCGATGGTGTTCGGACTGCCCGCCCGCAGGCGCCACGCGGACATGCGTGAGCTGGCCGACGAGGAGCTCATGGAGCTCGTACGCGCCGGCGAGTCGCGCGCGTTCGAGGTCGTGTTCGACCGCCACGGCAACGTGGCATTCTCGCTTGCCTACAGGATGTGCGGGCGACGCGCGATGGCCGAAGACGTGGTGCAGGAGGCCTTTCTTTCGCTGTGGCGCAGCGGCGCGCGCTACGACCCGGCGCGGGGAAGCGTTCGCACCTGGGTGCTGAGCGTGGTGCGCAACCGCGCGATCGACGCGCTGCGGGTGGGCGTTCCCCGCGAGCGGCGCACCGTCGCCGACGAGGGAATCGCCGAGCGTCTCGCCGCGCCCGAGCGAACCGAGGTCGAGGTAGCGCGACGCGACGAGGCGAGCGAGGTTCGCCGGGCGCTCGGCGAGCTTCCCTCCGAGCAGCGGCACGTGATCGAGCTCGCGTACTTCGGCGGCTTCACGCACACCCAGATCGCTCAGTTGCTCGACGTTCCGATCGGTACCGTCAAGGGCCGAATGCGTCTCGGCCTCACCAAGTTGCGCCTGGCGCTGGGCCCGGCGCTCGAGGTGGCGGTGTGAGTCCCGGCGACGGCAACGCCGGCCGCTGCGAGCGCAGCGCCGATGTGGCGGCGTATGTGCTGGGCGCGCTCGAGCCGCAGGAGTCCGAGCAGCTCAGCCGGCACCTCGAGAGCTGCTCGAACTGTCGCGAGGAGTGCGCGGCGCTGCAGGCGGTCGCCGACACGCTGCCGCTTTCCGCGCCGCAGCTGCAGGCGCCCCGTCGCCTCAGGAGAGCCGTGATGGCGTCCGCGCGCGCCGAGCCGCGCCGAGACTCGGCGGCCGCGAGCGGCGCTCGAGGAATGCGCTCGCTCGCGCGTCCCCGTGCGCTCGCCGTCGGCGCGCTGGCCGCCGCTTGCGTGGCCATCGCCGCCGCGCTGCTCTCCTCGGGCGGCTCTTCGGCGACGCGCGTCGTGCAGGCGAGCGTCAGCGGTCCGAGCGGCAGCGCGCTCCTGCGCATCAACGGCAATGCGGCCGAGCTGAGCGTCCGCGGCATGCCCGCTGCGCCGGCAGGAAAGATCTATGAGGTTTGGCTCAAGCGGGCCGGGCAGCCGCCCGCTCCCACTGACGCGCTGTTTGGAGTCACCGCGGCCGGCGCCGCCGCGGTGGCCGTACCGGGCAACCTGCACGGGGTGCGCGAAGTGCTGGTCACGCCGGAGCCGCTCGGCGGCAGCCGCACACCGACGCACATGCCGGTGATCGTTGCCCGCTTGAGCTGACAGCGGCGGTGATCCAAACGCGCCGCCGGCGCGTAGTGGTGGAAGTCAGCAGCTCTTCACGACACCGCCCGGAGGAACAATGGGACTTGACAATCCGCTTCATCTCGCCTTTCTCGTAATCCTGCTTCTGCTCGTGTTCGGCGCCAAGCGCCTGCCCGAGATGGGCCGCTCCCTCGGCGCCGGCATGCGCGGCTTCCGCGACTCGATCAGCGGCGAGGGCGGCTCTTCGACAGACACCCCGGCGTCGCACAGCCTGCTCTCGGCGCCGGCGCAGAGCTCGCCGGTCGAGGCGGTCTCGCCGGCAGCCGCGGACGGCGCTGGGTCGGACTGACGGGCGCAAACTCCGGTGCGACACACGCTTCGCAGCATCGGTCGCGACGACCGCCTCAGCCTCGTGGGCCATCTCGACGAGCTGCGCTCACGTCTGATCATCGCGCTGGTGGCGCTCGCCGCGGCGTTTGCGGTTTGCTTCTGGCAGAACCACACGCTGCTGCACCTGCTGAACGGTCCGCTGGCGGCGCAAACCCGCCAGCAGGTTCGCGATGGCCACGGGCCGCTCGGAGCGACGTACAGCGTCGAGCAGGGCGCGCGCGACATCGCCGTGCAGCTGCGCACCGTTGTGGGCGTGCTCGGCTCGAGCGAGCAGAGGCCGACAGCGGCCGCGAGCGCGTCGTTGACGCGGGCCGGCGCCGGGCTGGACCGTGACATCAAGCGCCTCTCCGCGGCGCCGCAGGGAGACCGGCCGGTGACGCTCGGCATCGGCGAGCCGTTCACCAGCACGGTGACCGTCGCGCTCGTGTTCGCCCTGATGCTTGCGCTGCCGGTGATCGTGTTCGAGCTCTACGGGTTTCTCGCTCCCGCTCTCGATCCCGAGCAGCGACGCGCGGTGCGGCCGTGGCTGTGCGCGGTCCCGGCCCTGTTCGCAGGCGGTGCGCTGTTCGGCTATGAGGTGGTGCTGCCGGCTGCGGTGCGCTTCTTCCAGAACTTCAACAGCAGCGAGTTCAACGTGCTGGTGCAGGCCAGCCAGTACTACAAGTTCGCGGCGATCACGCTGCTGGCGATGGGTCTCGTCTTCGAGGTGCCCGTGCTCGTCCTCGCGGTCACTCGCGCCGGTATCGTCACGCCGGCTCGACTGCGGCGAAACCGCCGCTACGCGGTGGCCGCGTGCGGCGCGGTCGCCGCGATGCTTCCCGGAGATGCGGTGACGCTCGTGCTCGAGACGCTTCCCTGTACCTGCTCTTCGAGGCCGGTGTGCTGATCGCGGCGATCAGCGAACGGCGCAGGCGTGCGCCCATGAGCAGCGTCGAGGAGGCCGTATAGCGGCCCTCGGCTGGCTAGACTCGACGAGGTGGCCGCCTCCGACGATGAGCTATTTGGTGCCGAGCATGTCCGGGTCTACCGGGAGACACAGGGTGAGCGCGGCTACAACTGGCGCGGAACGACGATCCTGCTGCTCACGACGCGCGGGCGCGTTTCCGGCGAGCTGCGCACAACGCCTCTGATCCACCGTGTCGACGGAGGGCGCTGGATCATCGTCGCCTCCAAGGGTGGCACCCCGGAGAACCCCTCCTGGTACGAGAACCTGCTTTCCGAACCCGACGCGGAGATCGAGCTGCCCGGCGAGCGGATTCCCGTGCGCGCAACCACGGCCGAGGGCGAGGAGCGTGCACGACTTTGGTCAGCGATGACCGAGGTGTGGCCCGCCTACGACGACTACCAGGCGAAGACCGACCGCGAGATACCGGTGGTCGTGCTCTCCCGGCGCTGAGCCTGCCCGAGTTGGCTCATGGCCGACTGGGATGACGTGAGGCGCCTAGCGCTGGCGCTGCCCGAGACGAGCGAGGCGCGCTCGCATGGGCATCGCCGCTGGCGGGTCAAGGACAAGCTGTTCGTGTGGGAGCGCCCGCTTCGGCCCCGGGAAGTGGCAGAGCTCGGAGACGAGGCCCCCGACGGGCCGATCCTGGGAGCGCGCGTGGAGCATCTTGGAGCCAAGGAGGCCCTGCTGGCGGACGATCCCCGTGTGTACTTCACGACGTCGCACTTCAAGGGCTACCCCGCGATCCTGGCGAGGCTGGAGACGATCGCGGCGGGGGACCTCGAGGAGCTGATCACCGAGGCGTGGCTGGTGCGCGCGCCCAAGCGGCTCGCCGATGCGTACCTCGAGCGGCTGCGCTGAGGACCGTCGCCACCGCGTGAATCCGCCGGGCCGGCGATCGAGAGCGCGGGAGTGCGAGCGCTCGGCTAGGCTCGTGCGTGAAGCGACCCGATGACCTTGCCGCGAAACACAAACAGAGGGACACGCGCCGCACCCGAGCTGCAGGTGCTCCCGGGTGAGCTGAGGCTTGCGGAGGAGGTCGCCGCGGGTCGTCACGTGCTCGCACTGAGCGGTGAAATCGACATCGCCAACGCCGCGCTGCTCGAGCGCCGGGTCGTCGAGCTGTGCGAGCAGGGCGCGCGCGAGATAGTGCTCGACCTGCGCGGACTCTCGTTCATAGACGCGCGTGGCCTGTCGGCGGCGCTCTTCTGCAAACGCCGCTGCGAGCACGAGCACGTCACATTCTCGCTCGTGCCGGGCAACCGCATGGTGCGCCGGCTGTGCGAGCTCTCGGGCATCGACGAGGCACTGTTCTCCGCAGCCGAGAGCCGCCGCGCGTAGCCCTGCCGCCCCCGCGTGCGCGTCGAGCTGGGTGGCTGGGGCGAGCGCCCTCGAGCGGACTCGTCCTCGGCGCCATAGCCTCAGTGCAGTTCGGCTCCGCGATCGCCGCCACGCTGTTCTCGCGCATCGGCCCCGCGGGCACCGTATTCGAGCGGGCCGTGTTCGGCTCGATCGTGCTGCTCGCGATCGCGCGCCCGCGGCTGCGCGGGCGTGGAAGACGCGAGCTCGCGCTGATAGTCGCTTTCGGGCTGGTGCTGGGCGGGATGAACCTCAGCTTCTACGAGGCGCTGCACCGCATTCCTCTGGGCATAGCGGTTGCGATCGAGTTCGTCGGACCGCTCGGCGTCGCCCTCGCCGGCTCACGCCGGCGCCTCGATCTGCTGTGGGTGGGCCTCGCGGCGGCGGGAATCCTCGCGCTCACACGCGCCGGCTCGCACGGGATCGATGGCCTCGGCGTCGCGCTCGCACTGATCGCGGGCTGCCTGTGGGGCTCCTACATACTGCTCAACGCACGCGTGGGCCGGGAATTCGAGGGCGCAAGCGGGCTCACCCTCGCTCTCTGCGTCGCCTCCCTGGCGCTTGCCCCCTCGGGCATCGCCAGCGGCGGCGCCGGCCTGCTGGATGGGCACGTGCTCGTGCTCGGCGCCGCCGTCGGCGTGCTCTCTTCGGCGATTCCCTACTCGCTCGAGCTCGAGGCTCTGCGTCGCATCGCGCCGCCGGTGTTCGGCGTGCTGATGAGCTTGGAGCCGGCGATGGCCGCGCTCGCGGGCCTGCTCGTGCTCGGGCAGCATCTCGGCGCACGCGCGCTTTTCGGCATCGCGCTCGTCATCAGCGCGTCCGTGGGTGCATCGCGCCGGGCTGCCGGGCCGCCGGTCGCGCTGTAGATGCCCTCACGCTGGCGCCACGCCGCTCGAGCTGAAGCTGTCGCTCGCGCTCGTAGGGCGGGTCGTGCGCGCAGCCGCGCCGGCTACCCGAGCAGCCGCACGCGGTCGCCGACGCGGACGACGCCCTCGTGCAACACCGAGCCATGGACGCCGAGCGCAAGCGGCTCGGTGGTCGGAACGTCCTTCCGATATGTGCGCAGCAGCTCGAGCGTCGGCAGGTCAAGCTCGCCGCTGTCGGGATCACGGCAGGTCACGATGCAGCGCCCCACGTGGCCCTCGATGCGCACGCGCGCCTCGCCGATCGCAAGCTCGCGATCGATCCAGCCATCCTCCTCGTGCGCATCGGCGCCCGCCAGCTGAACGGTCATGCGAAAGCGCCGCGCATCGACGAGCGGGATCTCGGCGACGCGCGCGAGCTTCTCGATCGAGGCGCTCGAGACCAGCGTCACCGCGCCCTCGCCGCTGCGATCGACCGCCGAGCCTCCGTCCGCCGGGGCGACCAGCGTGAGCGCGCAGCCGGCGTGCTCGGAGAGCGCCGCCGAGAAGGGGCCGAGCACGCGCCGCGCGGGCCTCACGCGCGAGTAGAACCGGGTTTGCACCTCCGCGCCGAACTCGATCTCCCCGCCGACCAGCCGGCCGTCGGGGAAGCGCAGCTCGAGCCTGCGCTCGTCCTCGGCGAGGTCGGCCACCACAGCGTTCAGCATCCCAAGCCGTTTCCCGTTGGCCATCACGCCGCGTTCGTCGATCAGGTAGAAGCAGCGATCGCCCCGAGCGCCGGTCTGCCCGAGCACGACCGCCGTCTGCTCGCACACGCGCAGGCTCTTCACGGGGGCCGTGACGAGCGCCGCCACGGTGATGCCCTCAACCGCCATCCCAGTGTTGTATCGCGCCTGTGCTCTACGATCGCGGCCTCGGAGCTCGAGTGCGCGGCCGGCAATGAACATCGACGACGCTGGCGAGGGTGACCTGCAGGGCATCCTCGCGATCTACAACGACGCGATCGCGAACTCGACCGCGGTGTTCAGCGACCGGCCCACGACGCTCGAGGAGCGTCGTCCTTGGCTTCGCGCGCGGCGCGATCGGGGCTTCCCCGTGCTGGTGGCGCGAGAGGGCGAGTCGGTGCTCGCGTTTGCGAGCTACGGCGAGTTCCGCGCGTGGCCCGGCTACCGCCTGACGGTCGAGCACTCCGTGTACGTCACGAGCGCTCGGCGGCGGGAGGGGATCGGCCGGCGCCTGCTGGAGGAGCTGATCGAGCGCGCGCGGGCCGGCGGGCTGCACGTGATGGTCGCCGGCATCGACGCCGACAATGAGCCCTCGCTAGCCATGCATGCCTCGCTCGGCTTCGTTCAGGTCGGCCATCTCACGCAGGTCGCGCGCAAGTTCGATCGCTGGCTCGATCTCGTGTTCATGCAGCTCACGCTGTGAGCCGACCGTTCGCGCGCTCGGCCGCGCTGAGGAACGTGTGCAGGCGCTCGTTGTAGGGCGCCCCCGTTGCCGGGATCGTGTGCGCGCGCCCCGCGATCACGGCACGCTCGGCGCCGATCTTGGCCGCGACAGCGTCGCAGACAGCGTCGAACACCGGCGAATGTCCGCCGGAGATCACGAGCTTTGGGAAGGCCGCGTCGCGCAGCAGCTCAAGCGGAGGATCGGCCTCCCACGGCGGCCGTTCGCGCATCAGCAGTCGCGCTCCCGCGAGCAGCTCGCCGGAGAGCTCCGCCGGAGTCTCGTGCGTTGAGCCGACGCCACCTCGAAATGCACGCAGGAACTCGAGCGGCGCAAGGGATCTGGCCCGCTCGTAGAGCAGGGCGCCTCCGGCTGTCTGCGCATCGACCAGCGGGTCGCCGGCGGCAACGCGCAGGCAGCCGGGCTCAGAGACCGTCAGCGAACGAACCGCCTGGGGCCTGAGCGAGGCCGCGTACAGCGCGATCACCGCGCCGTAGGAATGGCCCACCAGATGCGCTCCGTCGCCGAGCAGCTCGGCGATCATCGGCGCCTCCTGCTCGAAGTCACCGCGCCGAAGCGGAGTGCTCGCGCCGAATCCGGGGCGGTTGGGCAGCGTCAGGGCCCAGCGCTCGGCCAGAGCAAGCTGATGGCGCCAGGTGCGCGACGCGCCCACCACGCTGCCGTGCACGAACACGACCGCTGGCCCGTGGCCCAGCCGCATCACCTCCAACTCGGGCGCGGGCAAGCGGGCTCTTCTCTAGCGAGCCGGCTGGGGCTCGGCGCGCGACGGCGACGATCGCGGCTGCTTCAGTCTCATCGCCCGGCGCACGCGTTCTGGCAGCCACCAGTTCCAGCGGCCCAGCAGCTTCATGATCGCCGGTACGAGCAGTGCACGCACGATCGTTGCGTCGAGGAAGATCGCCGCCGACAGGCCCAGCCCGAACTCCTGCAGGCCTGCGAACCTGCCGGTCATGAAGCCCGAGAAGGCGGCGATCATGATCACCGCAGCAGCGGTGATGATCCGGCCGGTGTGCTCCAAACCGAAGGCCACGGCGCGCTCGTTTTCGTGGTGAGCGTCCCACTCCTCGCGCATGCGCGAGAGCAGGAACACCTCGTAGTCCATCGATATCCCGAAGATCGTGGCGAACAAGAAGATCGGGATCCAGGCTTCGATCTGCGGAGAGGCGCTGAAGCCAAGGCCGGTGCCGATTTCATGCTGGAACGCGAGCACCAGAACGCCGTAGGCGGCGCTCACCGACAGCAGGTTGAGGAGCACCGCCTTGAGCGGCAGCAGCACCGAGCGGAACGCGCGCAACAGGACGAAGTAGGTGAGAACGAGCACCGCCGCCACGAGCCAGGGGAAGGCGTTGAAGGCCGTGTGCGCAAAGTCCACGCCGAACGCCGGGGCGCCGGTCAGCAGCACCTGATCAGAGCGCGGGAAGTGAGCCGCGGGGATGTATGAGCTGCGGATCGTGTGAACGAGGTCCTGGGCCTCAAAGCTGCCCGATTCCGTCCTGCCCGCGGCGCGGACCTGCAGCGTCTGGGCGCTTGCGTCGAGCAGATCGCCCTGACGTGCTGTGGCCGGGGCGCTCAGCAGCGGCGCCTGGATCGTCGCCGGCTGGATGCGCCGGTCGGAGCGCAGCTCGGCGATCAGGCGCGTCTCCGCGGCGATTGTGGCGGGCGAGTTGGCGCCGCCGGGGGTGCCGGTTTCCACGACGACCTGCTGCGGTGACAGCGGCCCCGGCCCGACGCTCGACTTGAGGATGTACAGCCCCTCGGTAGCCTGCGTGCCGCGCGGCGGGCCTCCCCCCGCTTCGCCGCCGGTGAGGTGCATTCCGATTGCGGGGAGCGCGAGCGCGAGCAGGACCGCGAGCGCGCTCACCATGTAGGTGACCGGATGGCGCATGATCGACTCGGCAAGGCGCGACCACATGCCGGGCGCGCCGCTCGCGCGACGTTCCAGCAGGCTGAGCGGTACCACGCGCAGGCGGTTGACCCGCGGCCCGAGCAGCGACAGGAACGCCGGCAGGAACGTCGCCGAGGCGGCGATCGACACGAGCGGGATCAGTACGGCGCCCGCGCCCATCGAGCGCATGAACGGGAGCGGCATCAGCAGCAACAGCGCAAGGCCGATGGCGACGGTCAGCCCGGAGAAGAGCGTGGCGCGACCGGCGTTCGCCATCGTCGTCTCAAGCGCACTCTGCGGGTCTTCGCCCGCGCTCAGCTGTTCGCGATATCGAAACACGATCAGCATCGAATAGTCGATCGCGATCGCGAGGCCGATCAGCGTCACGATGTTGGTCACGTACTGGGCCATGTTTCCGAGATGGGCGATGACCCACACGAGACCGAGGGTGGTGGGCAGCGTCACGAACGCGAAGGCGAGCGGGACCGCGACGGCACCGAGCGTCCCGAACATGTACAGCAGGACGAGGACCGCGATCGGGATCGCGATCTCCTCGCCGTGGCTGAGGTCGCTGCTGTAGAGCGGCTGCAGGTCATGGCTGAGCGCGGGAAAGCCTGTGAGATAGGTGCTCTCTCCGGGCAGGCGTCCGATCGCCCGGCGCATCGCTTCGGTGTAGTTTTTCGCGTCGGCGGCTTCAAGCGGCGTCGCGATCTGCACGTAGACGACGCCCGTCGTGGCCGAGCTCACGGGGCCGGCCTTGCCGCCCGGGATGCGCGCCGCCGCGCGCTGCGCCGCCGCCTCGGCCGACGCCGCAACGGCCCGCCCGCCGTGCGACTGCACGACCAGCGTGAACGCGCCATCGCTGCGCTCGTGGAAGCGGGAGCGCAGGATCTGCAGGCCCTTTTCAGCATCGGACCCGGGGACGCTGAAGCGGTTCGTGAGCAGTTTGCCGAGGTTCGCGGTGGCCCAGCCGCCGAGGACGAGCAGCACAAGCCAACCTGCGAGCACCGCACGACGCCGCGCCACCACCGCGCGGGTCCAGCGGATCATCGTTGGGGCAGAAGCAGACTTTCGAGAAGCGGCTGGCTGCACGATCCTCCTCTGCGTCGGCGTACGTTCAGGCCCACACGATAGCCACACCGGCGCGGGCGGCGACACCGGCGCGGCCGGCCGCACCTGCGCGGGCGGCGACACCCGCGCGGGCGGCCACACCCACGCTCAGCCCCGGGTCCCTAGGCTTGCGAGCCATGAGCCTGCTCTCGGGCGTCGCGCCGGTGGAGGCCGTGCTGCAGCGGGCGCACGGCCTGCTCGAGGGGCCGCGAATCACGGCCGTCGGGGAGATGATCTACAGCGACGTCCTCGCCGGAGGGCTGTTCTCGTGCAGCGCGGCCGGCGAGGTGCGCGAGCTGCTGCCGAAGCGGCGCGGGATCGGCGGGATCGTGGCTCACGCCGAGGGCGGTTGGGTGATCAGCGGCAGAAGCATCCTGCACGTGCGTTCCGACGGCGCCCAGCGCGAGCTCTACGGCGATGACAGCGCAGCCGGCTTCAACGATCTCGGCACGACCCCGGCGGGCGAGCTCTTGGCGGGAGTGCTCCGCTACCGCCCTATGGCTGGGGAGGAGCCGCGCAACGGCGCGCTGCTGCTCATCTCCAAGGCGGGTGAGGCGCGTGTCCTCACCGACGCGCTGACGTGGCCGAACGGCATCGCCATGGCGCCGGACGGGCGCACGGTGTACGTGTGCGACTATGCGCGCGGAGTCGTGCTGGCGAGCGATCTGCATGGCGGCTCCTGTGAGGAGTTCTGCCGCTCCCCGCAGGGCAGCGCCGACGGTCTCGCGGTTGACTGCGAGGGTGGGGTGTGGGTCGCTCTCGGTGAGGCGGGCGGTGTCGCTCGCTTTCAAGCCGACGGGCGTCTGCACGAGGTGGTGGCGCTGCCCGCGAGCTTCGTCTCGAGCCTGTCCTTCGGTGGAGCGGACATGTGCGACGTGCTGATCAGCACAGCTGACAATCGCGTGAGCCCCGAGCTTGGCGGCACGCTCCTGCGTGCACGCAGCGAGATCGCCGGATTGCCCGTGGAGCCCGTTCGCGTCTAGCTCGGGGAGCCGCCCAGCGCCTGCTCGGGAATGGCGAGCCGCCCGAACGGCTGCACGCGGAGAGCCAATTGCAGCTCGAAGCGCTGGTCCGGGTCGTCGAGCGCAGCGCCGAACAGCTCGCGCAGTCGCGACATGCGGTAGCGCACGGTCTGCGGGTGCACGCCGAGCGCGTGCGCGATCGTCTTGCGCTGGCCCGGGCTGCGCAGCCACGCGTGCAGCGTGAGTGCGAGGTTCCTTCGCGTGCTCTCGCCGCGCACCGAGCGCAGCGGCGCGAGCGCGCGCTCGGTGAGCTCGAAAGCAAGGCCGGGCTCGGCGCTCAGCAGCAGCGCCACGTCGTGCTGGTCGGCCGCCACCAGCGGCTCGTCCTCGAGCAGGCCGGCGCTCGTCAGCAGCCTCAGCTGGCGGGCGCGTCGCAGGCTCCTGCGAACGTGGGCGAGCGGCACGGCGGGACCGAGGGCGAGGTGTGCGCGTGAGTGCGCGGCCGCGCTCGCGAGACGGCGGCGCCGGTCCGGGCCGTCGGGGTCGAGCAGCACCCCGACGAACTCCTCGCCGCGCGGGCCGAGCACGATCTGCTCCGGTGCGTTGCTGGTGAAGGCGTCGTAACCCAAGACGGCCCGAGGAACACGGCGATCGTGGCGGAAAGCTCGACGCCGACCCCGCGCGCAGCGGCCTCGAGGATCGCCGCGGACGGTTGAGGCTCCTCGAGCAACAGCCACACGAGCTCGCTGCGGCGCGAATGCGATGCGCCTCGGCGGCGCGAATGCTCCTCGGCAAAGCCGTTGGCGGCCTGCGTGGAGATCTCCTCGACCCATCCAAATCCTGTCTCGGCCAGGCGGTACAGGTCCGCCGGCTCGATCCCGCCCTCGGTACCCAGCTCGCACAGCCGCCGCCACATCGCCTGCGCGGAGATGCGGTAGAAGCTCATCAGCTCGTCGAGGCTGCGGCCCGCACGCGCCTGCGCGCGTCCGAGCGCGAAGTGCAGCTCCGCCTTGGCGTTTGCGGGCCGGCCGTCGAACCAGCGGTCGACCGCGTCGATCAGGCCGCGCCGCAGGTTGCGCTCCAGCGCGTGCTCGGCGTGGCCGGGAGCGGCGCCGCGTGTGCGGATCGCGGCGACCGCCTCCTCGACGATCACGGGCACCGCCGGCATCAGCAGTGCGCGCAGCTCCATGGGTGGGGGCTCGGCGTCGGCTCCGGCGAGTTTGTCCGCGGCGAACAAGATCAGTTCCTCCCAACCGACCGTTGCGGTGGCGAGAGTACAAGACTTGGTCGGGGAGATGGAAATAAATTGCGGCCATCGGAAAGCTCGCCGGTGGGCTGCACGGCCTCCGGCGCGTCACCGTCGGGCATGCTGCGCCGGCGGGGATGGAGTGTGATGGTCGAACTACGGCATGGGCACTCAGATCGGCCCGCTGTTCGAACGCGTCAAGGCGCGCAAGCCGGCCGCTCAGACGCTGCAGTCCTACGGACTCGAATATCAGGCGGCGAACGTCGCCGAATGGTGGAAGGCGTGGGACTACTTCTTCAGCGTGTGGGAAGGCGACGAACACCTCGAAGTGCGCATCAAAGGCGACGCTGCCTCGTGTTCGAGCATGAAGATCCTGGTGGCGGGCTTCTCGCAGGGCGCGCACGTGGTCGGCGACACGATCGAAAACCTCGTCAACAAAAACGACAGCTCGCTGTCGCACGTGTACGGGGTCGCCCTTTACGGGGACCCGCGCTTCAACCCCTCCGACAAGGCCACTGCGCGGCGGACACCGCGCATCACGAATACGCGGGCTACGAAGGCGGCAAGTTTCTACAGCAGGGTGCGGAAATGATGTTCAGCCATATCGGCTGGTAACCGCGCAATCGCCACCGAGGTCATAGGATGTGCGCATGGCGCTGAGCACACAGGAGATCCAGCGTGAGGAGTGGAAACGCTACTTCGACGACTTCAGTCGCGATCTGCGCACGACGATCGCGAGCATCGAGGTGATCAGCTTGGACACGGGCGCACAGGTCGAGGCCGAACGCGGGACGCTCACCGGCGTGAGCTACGACGATCGCGACGATGTGCTCGTGATCACGCTCGAGGCCGAGGGCGGTGCCGGCGACCTCGAGCGCACGGTCAGCTCGCCGCAGAAGGTCTACGTCGGCAGCGACGGTCCGACCACGGTGCTCGACGTCGAGGACGCCGAGGGCATGAAAACGCTCGTCCGCATGGGCCCCGCGCCATCGCTGCCGGCCGGCTGATCGGCCGGCCGCGCGGGTCGGTCGGCTAGGCGGATTGGAACGCCGGCTCGAGCGTCGCGCGCGCGCGACGCTCGGTCGAGCGGATCACCGCAGCGCACGCGGCGGGGTCGTCGTGGAACGGCACGTGGCCCGCTCCGAGCGTGACGTGGGTCGCCCAGGGAAGCATCGCGCGCGCGCGCGGCGCCTGGCGCGCGTAGAGCAGCAGCCGGTCGCGGTTTCCCCACGCGATCGTGGTCGGCGTGCCGCGCAGCTGCTGCGGCTCGCCGAAGGCGTACTCGTCGAATGCCCCCAGCGCGGCGGCAAACGCCGGCGCGCTCCAGGCGTCGCGGAGGGTCGCCACGGCCTCCTCTGCCGGCATCCGCGCCGGGTAGCCGAAGTTCTGCGAGAACAGCGCGACGCGTCCGGCGCGGGTGCGCGCAAGCGCCTCCACGAGCGGTCGCAGTGCACGGGGCATGCCGGCGAGCAGGCCCAGCGACAGCTGGCAGAAGCGCCTTTCCCACGGTGCCCAGAAGCCGGCCGGCGAGAACGCGCTCACGGCGCGTGCGAGACCGCGGCGAGCGAGCTCGAGCGAGATGGCGCCGCCCATCGAATTGCCTGCTACGTGCGGCTGCTCTAGGCCGTGCTCGGCGAGGAAGCGCTCGAACGCGTCTGCGTATGCGGCGACCGTCGGCCTGACGTCGGCCGCGAGCGGCTCGGAGCGCCCGAACCCGGGCGAGTCGCAGGCGACGATGTCGAACTCGCCGGCCAGCAGCTCGATCACCGGCTGCCACGCCTGCCAGTGGTGTCCGATCCCGTGCAACAGCAGCAGGGCCGGTCCTGCCCCCTCGCGGTGATGGTTGATCGACTCGCTCACGCGGCCTCCCGCACGAGATCCGCGCCGCGCTCGGCGATCATGATCGTCGGCGCGTTCGTGTTTCCGCCGACGATCGTGGGCATCACCGACGCGTCGATCACGCGCAGCGCGTCGAGTCCGTGCACTCGCAGGAGCGAGTCGACGACGGCCTGCTCGTGCGTATCGCTCATCCGTGCTGTGCCCACGGGGTGGTAGATCAGCATCAGCCGCCGTCGCAGGTCCGCTTCGAGCTCCTCGCGCGCGCTCACGCCGGATCCTGGCTTGAGCTCGCTGATCATCAGCTCGGCGAGCGGACGCTGCGCGGCGATCTCGCGCGCGAGCCTCATGCCGGCGATCAGCGACTCGAGGTCCTCGGGCTCGGACAGCGTGTTGGTGATGATGCGCGGCTTCTCGGTCGGCTCGGCCGAGCGCAGCCACACGCGTCCGCGCGCCTTCGGGGAGACGAGCACGGGAGCGATCACCACGCAGTGCCCGTCGTAGGTCTCGGCGCCGTGATCTTCGTAGTAGGCCGCGCCCATGTGGAACTGGATGTCGGCGGCGGGCAGCCCTCCGCGCGTGCGGGTGAAGGCGACGACCTCCGCCACGGTGGAGGTGAGCTTGCCCGATCGGCGCAGCAGCCACTCGGCGAGCGGCTTCGGCTTGTCTGCTCCGTAGAGCGTGTCGCGATCAGAGGTTTCCCATATGCACGTGACGAAGGGGTGGTCCTGCAGGTTGCGGCCCACGCCGGGCAGCTCGTGGCGCGGGCTCACGCCGGCCTCGCGCAGCTCCTCGCCGGCTCCGATGCCCGACAGCTGCAGCAGCTGCGGCGAGCCGATCGCTCCCGCGCACAGCAGCACCTCTCGCGATGCCCGCGCCAGCTCCTCACCGCGACCGCGGCGCACACGCACCCCGACCGCGCGCTCACCCTCGAAGGCGACGCCGAGCACGGTCGCCTTGGTGCGCACCTCGAGGTTGGGCCTGCCAAGGGCGGGCCGCAGGTAGGCGTCGGCTGCGCTGAAGCGCCGCCCGCCCGACTGCGTCACCTGGAACATCGACACGCCGTCCTGCTCGGGTCCGTTGTAATCGGCTATGCGCGGGATGCCCGCGGCCTCGCTGGCGGCGAGCAGCTGCCGGTTGATGGGCCGGGGGGAGCGCTGCTCGGAGACCCGAAGCGGGCCGCTGGCGCCGTGATACTCCGAGGCGCCGCGCGCGTTGTTCTCGGAACGGATGAAATAAGGGAGCACATCGCGGTAGCCCCAGCCGGGCGCGCCCTGTGCCTCCCAGCTGTCGTAGTCGAGCGGGCGGCCGCGCACGTAGAGCATCGCGTTCATCGAACTTGAGCCGCCGAGCATCTTCCCGCGCGGTATGTACAGGCGACGCCCGTCCACGTGGGGTTCGGGCTCGGTCTCGAAGTCCCAGTCGAGCTTGGAGTGAAACTGTTTCGCAAACGCCGCCGGGATCTTCACGTTCAAGGAGCGATCCGCGCCGCCGGCCTCGATCAACAGGACACGCACCGATGGGTCCTCGGTGAGACGGTTTGCGAGCACGCAACCGGCCGAGCCGGCGCCGACGATCACGTAGTCGTGCACCCGGTCGCCCCTAAGCTCCCGCGAGCGCCCTGTCGCTCGCTCCGCTGAAGCTGTACTCGCTCGCGTCCAGCTGTGCGAGCCGCTCGCGATACTCGCGCATGTAGCCCGGCCAGTTGGCGACGATGCGTCCCTGCTCGTTGCGATACCAGGAGTCGCACTCGGTCCAGGCGGTGCCCGCGAAGCGCGCCTGCAGCTCCCGGTCGCTGGCAGCCTCGACCTCGGGTCGCACCTCGATCGCACCCGCGCCGCGCCGGCGCAGCTCTTGCAAGGCCTGGCGGATGTAGGAGCTCTGCGTCTCGAGGTAGAAGATGATCGAGCCGCCGGAGGTGTTGGTGTTGGGACCGTAGAGGATGAACATGTTTGGGAAGCCGGGCACGGTGATGCCGAGGTGCGCGTGTGCGCCGTCGCGCCACTGGGCCTCCAGCTCGCGTCCGTCGGCGCCGGTTACGCGCATCGGGAACATGAACCGGGTCGTCTCGAAGCCGGTCGCCCAGATGATGCAGTCGACCGGGTGGAGCTTCTCCTGCGCCGTCACGATGCCCTCCGGTGCGAGGCGCACGATCCGGTCGGTAACGAGCTCGACGTTGCTTCTCTGCAGCGCGGGCAGAAAGTCGGAGCTGAAGAGGATTCGCTTGCACCCGAACGTGTAGTCGGGCCAGGCCTTGTGGCGCACGTCAGGGTCGCTGAGCTGCGTGCGCATGAACGCGGCCGAGCGCGCGGCCATTACGCGACCCATGGTGCGCGGGTTGCGTATCGCGAGCGTGAGCGACTCGGTGTAGTAGAAGACGAACATGCGCCGCCAGGCCTGAAGCCCGGGGATGCGCGCCACGGCGGCCTTGAAGAATGCCGGGTAAGACCGGTTCTTGCGCGGTAGGAACCAGTTGCCTGCGCGCTGAAAGACGGTCAGGCTGCGCGCGCGCTTGGCGACCTCGGGCACGAACTGGACCGCGCTCGCGCCCGTGCCGATGACCGCCACGCGCTTGCCCTCGAGCGCGTAATCGTGGTCCCATGCGGCCGAGTGGAAGCTGTGACCCTGGTAGAGATCGGCGTCCGCCATCGGCGGAATCGACGTTTTGTGCAGCTGGCCGGTCGCCAGGATGAGCGCCCGCGCGGTGTGTGTGCGTCCCTCGGCGGTCGTGACCGTCCAGGTTTGGCTCTCGGCATCCCATGCGCACGCGGTAACGGTGGCGTTGGTCTCGACCAGGGTGTCGATTTCGTAGGTGCGTGCGACCTCGTGCAGGTAGTCGAGGATCTCCTGTTGGGGAGAGCACAGGCGCGACCAGTCCAGGCGCTGCGCGTAGGAGAACGAGTACAGGTGGCTCGGGACGTCGCAGGCGGCGCCGGGATAGTGGTTGTAGAACCACGTGCCGCCCAGGTCCGGCGCCTTCTCGAGGATCTTCACGGCGGTGATCCCGTGCCGGCGCAGCTCGATCGCGGCTGCGACGCCGCCGAAGCCGGCTCCGACGATCACCACGTCGAGCTGGTGTTGGGCGCTCGCGTCCTGAGCTGGCCCGTGCTGCGGCGGTGCTGTGGCTGACAACGTGCTTCCCCTGTCCCTAGCTCGCAGCCGTCAACCTTAGGCGCTCGGGCGTCTCGCTGCCATCAGGAGCCGAGCGTGTTCTCGAGCCAGTCCTTCGCCGCCACCGCGTGGCGGGGGTCGATGTGGTGGCCGGTCTCGGACTCGTGGTAGGAGACCTCGAGGCCGGCGGCTGCCAGCGTGGTCCTCGCATGGTGCGCGAAGTCGACTGCGATCACGGGGTCGCGCGTACCATGCGCGATGAACACCGGCATGCCGGCGCGCGCGGGGAGATCGGCGCTCCAACCCTCGACCGTGGGCAGGAACCCCGAGAAGGCGAGTATGCCCGCGGGGCGCGGACGGCCTGTGCCGAGGCCCAGCGCATAGCTCATCACGCAGCCCATCGAGAAGCCGCCCAGCACCGTGCGCTCGGCGCCGAGGCCCGTCCGCAGCCACAGCTCGTCGTGGAGCTCGGCGAGCGCGTCGAACGCGGCCCGGAAGCTGTCGGGATCGGGGTAGCCCACGCGCGGGACGCCATACCAGTGAAAGCCGCCTGACCCGTCGAGCGCGAGCGGCGCGCGGGGCAGGACGACGTGCAGCCTGCGGGCCGGGTCGAGAACATCGGCCAGCGGCAGCAGGTCGCTCTCGTCGGTTCCTCGCCCGTGGTGCAGGATGAGCAGTCCCCTCGCCTCCGCGCTCGCGGGCCGCTCACGCAGCTTCAGCGTGCTCATGGCGTGTGCGCGAGCAGCCGCGCGGCGACGCCCGCGATGGTTTCCTGGCCGTAGGACATCGACGGGTCGCCGCTGCTGAAGACGGCGATCGTGAACGTGATGCTCCCGCGCTCCAGGCGGCCAACCTCGTTGAAGATTCCCTCTTCCGGGAGCTGCCCCGTCTTGAAGAAGACCTGCCAGCGCGGCCGTGCGACCGGCGGGATGCCCCAGCTCTGTTCCGGCTCGATCGTCGACATCAGCCAGCGCGCGTAACCGTAGAAGCGTGCGGGGATGAGCTCCTCGAGCATGAAGAAGAGGCGCGCCTGATCGGCGGGGGAGGTCTGCGTGAATGCCCACCAGCCGACGCCTGGCGCGTAGTCGCGCATGCCCGACCCGCGCGCGACGCGCGCGAGCCCACCGTCTCCGACGATCGCGAGCACGGCCGAGGCCGCGTCGTTGTTGGATTCGTGGATCATCGGATACAGCAGCGACATGTCGTGGGAGTCAAGCGAACGGTGCTGCGCCGCGCGCAGCTGGGTGAGCGCGATCAGCATCATCACCTTCACGACGCTGGCTGTCTCGAAATGCTCGCGCACGCGCGCGCCGCTGAGCGCGCCGGTGCTGTTTACGACCGCGAACGCGGTGCGCCCCGCGCGCGCGTCGAGGTACTGCCCGGCGGCCGCGATATCGCCCGGCGCCGGATAGGAAGCCAGCGGCGTTCCGCTGGCTTCGCCCTGGTACTCGAGCGCATGCGCGGCGGGTGCCGCGGCGCCGAGGCAGGCGGCGCAGACGAGCAGCGGGAGCGCGATCGTACGGGCGCGCCGAGTGCCGGCGGGCGCCAGCTCGCGCCGTCGCGTGATCAGGGCCTCAATGCGCACCGCTGGGCACCGTGAAGTCGTGCTGGGGGCAGTTGCCGTGAGCGGAGGCCGGGCCCATCGCGGCTTCCCAGGGAGGGTTCATGCAGACGCGGAACACGAAGCGCCTGGCCGGCGGATCGACGGTGGCGGCGGCGTAGGACAGGCCCGGGGCGAGCTCGCGCGAAGTGCTCGTGGCGGTCAGCTGAAAGCGGCGCTGGCCGCGCGGCGCCGTGTACCAGAGCACCGTGAAAGGCCGCCCGGGCACTCCGAGCAGGTGGCGGACGCGCACGCTGAGACGAGTGCGGCCCGGCGCGAGCTCGCGTGCGCCAACGGCGACCGCGGGGTCGACGATCACCGGCAGCGTTTCGCTGAGCGCGCCAGGGGCGTCTTCGTCGAGCACGCGCAGGCGCGCGTTGCCGTCGAGTTCGACCCCCGTGAACGTGAAGCTACCGTCGGCCGCGCTCTGCGCGTGGGCAACCACGGCGAAGCTGCGGAAGGGGTAGGGCTCGCTCTGCAGCGCGAGCTGTGCGCCGGCCAGCGGGTGGCCGCCGAGCGCCACACGACCGCTGATCGTGGCCGTGGTTCCGATCTCGAACTGCGCCGGTGAGATCGTTGCGCTCACTTCCGGCGCGCCGCCCGACCCTGCGGCAGTCGGCGCGCCGCCCGCTCCTGCGGCCGCCGCGCCGACGCTTAGCACGCAAACGCTCGCGGTTGCGCTCCCAAAAGCCAGCGCAGTAGCCGCCAGCGGCACGGCCGCGCGGGCTGAGAGCGTGCGAGTCGGCATCCGTCCTCGGGCGAACCGTAGACGATGCTGCGGCGGGCGGCCTATCGCTTCATGGCGACGCGCGTCGATGCGGCTGAGGCCGGTATGGCCTTGCTTGCGGGCTTGAAGTGGACGTGCAGGAGGAGCTTCAGCTTGTGCTTGTGAGCCAATGCGAGTGAGCCGCGGTGCGAGAGGCGGATCCGCAGAGTCGTGGTCGTTGCTCGCGAGAGTCTCCGCGCGCTGGCGCGCAGATCCCTGCCGGTGACGATCACGCGGCCCGGCGCGAACGTCTGCACGGTCAGAAGCAGCGTGTGGTGGACGATCCGGCGGCGCACGATGCGCACGCCACGCCGCGCCTTCTCCTTGGCGCTGCAGCCCGACACCGACAGCAGCGTGTTCTGTTTGAACTGCGCTCCGTTTTGAGCGGTGATCGTGGTCGGCATCGTCAGGTTCTGCGTGCACAGATTGCCGTAGGCGGCGAGCGCCGAGTACGGGCCCATCGGCAGCGTCAACTGGAAGCTCGACACGGGCACGTCGGGGATGTGCGCGAACGTGGAGGTGGTGACGCCGCCGTGGATGTTGGTGTTGCCGACGAGCACCACCCGCACGCCGCCGTCTTCGAGCAAGACGTCGAGGTCGGGAAATGCGGCGCCTCCGTGGGAGACGAGATACGCCGGCCCGCTGAGGCTGCCCGGCAGCACCGGCGTCTTCGCGGTGGCGCTGCCAACGAGCGATTGCACGGGGCAGCTGCGCGGGCTGGCCGCGAACGTGGCGGCCGCGCACGCTTTCTGCAGCGTGGTCAGGCGCGAGGGCAGCTGCACCGGCAGCTGCGTAACGACCGAGCGGATGTTGGCCTGGCGGGCAGGCTGTGAGACGCTCACCTCGAGGCTCGCGCCGTTGGCTTTCGACGGCTTGCCGCCTGTCGAGGCGTGCAGCGATGGCGTGAAGTGCAGTGCGCCGCAGTCACCCACCTGGAACGGGCTGGATGTGGCGTCGCTTGCGCCCATGCTCGAGCCGAGCAGCGAGTCGGTGGCGAGCGGTGCGCAGCTCGTTGGGTTCACGAGGAAGCTCGCGCGGCTCACCGCGACGCTGATCGCGCGCAGGCGCAGGGGCACGCCGCCGACGATCGTGGGCAGGCTGCTGCTTGCGATCACCTGGCCCGATTCGGGGTCGACCCCGATCGCCACCTGGGTGACCACCGGTCCGAGGTCGAACGGTCCCGCGGCTGCCTGGATCGGTATCGACAGGCCGTAGGGCGCGCCGCCATAGGGCCCCGTGAGATAGACAGGCCCTGAGAATGAGTACGGTTCGGGGCCCGCGCCGGCCGACACCGTCGCAGTGCCGATCTCGCTGGCGCCCGGGCAGGTGCCCGCGTGCGCCTGTGGTTCGGGGCACAGCGTCACCGAGGGGATCATGCCGACGAGCCCCGGCGGCAGCACCGTTCTGATGTGGGACAGGTACTGCTGCCCGTCGGCTCGGCCGAGGTTGAACGTGTAGGACGTGTAGGCGCCCGCCGCGGGCGAGGCGTTCGCGGTGCTCTGCGCGAGCGAGAACGGGAGCGGCGTCGGGCAGCCGCCGGTGCTGAACGGAGTCAAGCTGATCGACGGCGAGAGCCCGGTGTAGGGGGTGAACAGGCCCTGCGTCTGTGTGGTGGCGCAGGCGAGCGGGTTGGCGAGCGGCGCGCGCGGGCCGCCCCGCAGCGTCAGCTTCAGCTCGCTGAACGGGAGCGGCGGGTTTCCGAGGAAGCTGGCTTCGAGCGTGCCGGTCTGAGGGTTCGGCGAAACCGAGCCGGCGAGCCGGACCGAGACGCCGAGGGCGCTCTCGGCGTCGAGGTAGATCGTGTAGGGCGGGCCGGTGATCGTTGCGCCGCTCGGGCTGCCGAGGTAGACGTTGCCCGCGAGCGAGCCGGGCGGCAGGTCGGTTTCGATCAGCACGGTTCCGATCTGCGATGCGGCCGGGCACGCCACCGGATTGGTCGTGCCGATGCCGATCTGAGCGGCCGAGCACGCCTGCAGCCCGTGCGCCGCCGACGGGTTGAGCGTCAGCCCTTCGGGCAGGGTGACGTGCGCGTCGCGGATGTCGGACGTGTTGATTTCGTCTTCGTTCGTTTTTTGCGGGACCTGCACGACCGTGCTGGCTCCGTCGGGGCTGTCCGACTGGCTTGTTTCCGGCGCCACGGTCACGGACGGGGAAAACGGGACTGCACCGCAGTCTTCGACGCCGAAGGGAGTGTGCGTATCGGTCCGCGAGACTTCTCCGCTCCAGGATTCGACTTCGAGCTGAGACGTGGTGGTGGCCGAGCACACGCTCGGGAGCGTCAGGAAGTTACCTCCGGCGCGCCCGTTGAAGTTGAGTTTCGACTTCAGCGCCTTCAATGGCGAGGAGACCCCGAGCAAGGCTTTGACTTCGGCTTCTTTGGGGACGTTGTTGATTTCGAAGTACTCGTGGTAATCGCTCCACCAGGCGACGTGGCCTTCGAGGAATAGCCGGATCGGCGTGATCAGCTGACCGGCGGGTTCGACCGCGATGCCGAAGTCCAGCGGAAGGTGAGCGGGGGTCCCGTCGAGGTTGTAGACGGTGCCGGTCAGCGACGGCAGCGACACCGGCAGGAGCCCGAGCGGTTCCGCGACGGCTTCCATTTCGACGCTCCCGACGACGCTCTGCGCGGGACAGGCGGTCGGGTTTGCGTCGAAGGTGGCGATCGGGCACTTCGGCTGCGGCGCCTGTGGATTGGCGGCGAGGCCAGGCGGCACGTCGACGCGGATCCGCTTGAGCGGGGCGCCTTCGGGGTCTTTGAGCAGTCCTTCGCTGTGGTTCAGTTCGAACGTCGTGATGCCCCACGGTGGATGCCCGGCAGCCTGCTTGAACGCTTCTTTGGGGTTTGCTTCAGCGCTTTTGTAGGTGCACGTGTGGTTCACGCAGGTGCCCGCTTCGAAGGAGCCGTTGCCGCCGGTCACGCCAAAGCCAGCCTGGGCGGTGGGCACGGTGAGCGCGAGCGCGAGCAGCGCGATCAGGCCGGTGAGTGCGAAGCGAGCCTGCTGGCTCATGCCGGTCGGAACCTCATCTCTACCTCCTTGTAGAAACAACGCTTGCTGCCGTCGAACAGCGCGGGCTTTCGCCGGCACAGCTTGGATTACCCGCTTTGTGATGCTCTACTCAACGCAGGGCGCGAGCCCCGTCGGGGTGCTACTGCTCGCGCGGGATGTACGGCGCCAGCTCGCGCCGCGCGATCGAGAGCTTGTGAACCTCGTCGGGGCCGTCGGCCAGTCGCAGCGTGCGCAGATGCGCATAGGCGCTCGCGAGCGTGAAGTCCTCGCTCACGCCCGCGCCGCCGTGCACCTGGATCGCGCGATCGACAACGCGCAGCGCGACGTTGGGAGCGGCCACCTTGATCGCGGCGATCTCGGTGCGCGCGTGGCGGTTGCCGACGGTGTCCATCATCCACGCGGCCTTGAGCGTGAGCAGGCGCGCCATCTCGATTTCGATGCGCGATTCGGCGATCCAGTCCTGGATGTTTGCGCGCATCGCGATCGGCTGGCCGAAGGTGGTCCGTGAGACCGCCCGCCTGCACATCGCCTCGAGCGCGCGCTCCGCGGCCCCGAGCGCGCGCATGCAGTGATGGATGCGTCCGGGGCCGAGGCGCGCCTGGGCGATCATGAAGCCGTCTCCCTCACCGGCGATGAGGTTGGACGCGGGCACCCGCACGTCTGAGAAGTCGACTTCCGCGTGTCCCTCCTGATCGTCGTAGCCGAACACCGACAGGTTGCGAAGCACCGTCACCCCGGCGGTGTCGAGCGGCACGAGGACCATGCTCTGCTGCTTGTAGACCGGCGCGTCGGGCTGGGTCTTGCCCATCACGATCATGATCCGGCAGTTGGGGTGCATCGCGCCCGAGGTCCACCACTTGCGCCCGTTGAGCACGTACTCGTCGCCGTCGCGCTCGATTCGCATCGCGATGTTGGTCGCGTCGGAGCTCGCGACGTCCGGCTCGGTCATCGCGAACGCCGAGCGGATCTCGCCCTCGAGCAGCGGCGCCAGCCAGCTCTGCTTCTGCTCGGGCGTTGCGAACTGGTGCAGCACCTCCATGTTGCCGGTGTCCGGCGCGGAGCAGTTGCAGGCCTCCGAGGCGATCCGTGCGCGCCCCAGGATCTCGGCGAGCGGCGCGTAGTCGCTGTTGGACAGCCCCGCGCCGTGCTCGGCGTCGGGAAGGAACATGTTCCACAGGCCGGCGTCGCGTGCGTGGGCCTTCAGCTCCTCGATGATCTCCGGCTGATGATGCGGGTTGCCCGACTCCTTCAGCTGGCGCTCGTAGGTCGCCTCGGCCGGATAGATCCGCTCCTCCATGAACGACTCGAGACGCTCTTTGAATTCAAGGCAGCGCTGGCTCGGCTGGAAGTCCATCGGTTCTCCTCGCTCCTGAAATGGGCTTAGGATCATCCACGATGAGCCAGCAAGGCGTCAGCTACCGCGCGGCGGGTGTGGATTACGACGCCCTCGACGCGGCCAAGCGCCACGCGATGGCGATGGCGTTGTCGACCTCGCCGTTGCTGAGCGCTCGCGGGGGGCGCGCTCTCGAGCGCTCGCGCGGCGAGCCCGCATTCGTGTTCGAGTTCGCCGGGCGCTCGCTCGCGTTCGTGGTGGAGGGTCTCGGGACCAAGTCGATCATCGCGCGCCATGTGCTCGAACGCGAGGGAGTCAACCGCTTCGCGGATGTCGCCTACGACACGGTCGCTGCGATCGTCAACGATCTGTGCTGCGTGGGTGCCCTGCCGCTGGTCCTCAACGCGTACTTCGCGACCGGCGCATCCGAGTGGTATCTGCAGCGCGAGCGCGCCGAGGCGCTGCTCGAGGGCTGGCGTCGCGGCTGCTCCGATGCGCGCTGCACGTGGGGTGGAGGAGAGTCGCCGTCGCTGGCGGGCCTCGTGGCCGAGGCGGACATCGAGCTGGCCGGCTCCGCGGTGGGAGCGGTGCCCGAGGGACGCTCGCCGCTGCTCGGAGAAGAGCTGGCACCCGGCGATGAGATCGTGATCGTGCCCTCGAGCGGGCTGCACGCCAACGGCGCCTCGCTCGCCCGCGCGCTCGCCGAGCGCCTCGAGCGCGGATACGCGACGGCGCTCGTCGGTGAGGTGACGTTCGGTGAGGCGCTGCTCGTCCCGACGGTGATCTACGCCCGGCTGGTCGAGGCGTTGATGCAGGCTGGCACGGCGGTGACCTACATGAGCCACGTGACCGGCCACGGGCTGCTCAAGCTGATGCGCGCTCAGCGCGCGCTGCGCTACCGCGTGGAGACCCTGCCGCCGGTGCCGCCGGTGCTGAGCTTCATCGCCGAGCAGGCCGGTATGGACGCGCGCACGGCCTACTCGACGCTGAACATGGGCTGCGGCTTCGCCGTGTACTGCGCGCAGGGGTCCGGCGCGGAGGTCGTGGCGATCGCGCGGCGCGAGGGATACGACGCGCTCGTCGCCGGCGCGGTCGAGGAGGGGCCGCGGGAGGTGATCCTCGAGCCGGTGGGCGTTCGTCTGGCGGGCGAGGAGCTCGAGCTGGCGCCGCCCGCCGAACCGAGCTGACTCAGGCTCAGCTTCAGCTCGAGCGTTTTAGGCTGGCTGCTCCGCGGGTAGCCCGAGCACTCCTCCGTCGTGACCCCGAAGGTGGCCTGCATGCTGCGTGTCAATGCAATCGGTTCGAACTTGAAGCCGCTGCGTGCGCGCTATATGGTTCGGCCGGAATCGCCAATGTTCCCCCGCGAGAGAGCCGGGGATCTCGATGTCGCCGGACCGGTATGGCTCCGGAGCTACCCGGATCGAGGCGGAGCTGTCCATCAACAGAGGAGAGAGAATCTGATGCGAAGAGCATCTACCTGTCTTGCCGTTCTCGGCCTTGTGGCTGCGTTCGCGCTCCCTGCCGCGGCCTCGGCTGCGCCCACGATCAGCATCAAGGCCAAAGCGGTCCCCATTCCGGGCTTCCCGGGAACCGGCAACTTCTACGGGAAGGGCGCGGCGGTCGAAGCCGAACTTGAAATCAAAGGCACCGAATACGGCGGGCATCCGGCGCCGCTGATCGGCGTCAACTTCTGGCTGCCAAAGGGCTCGAAGATCAACAGCAGTGGCTTCGCTACCTGCACCAAAGAACTCGTCGAAAAGGAAAAGGAACCGAAATCCTGCAGCAAGGCGAAAGCCGGTCCTGAAGGCCACGCGCTCGGCGTGGTCGAACTCGGCGGCGAACGCGTGCCCGAGGAAGTGAAAATCCTCTCGTACTTCACGTCCGGCGGCCTGCTGTTCTACGTCGAAGGCCACAAACCGGTGTCGCTCGAATTCGTCTCGAACGGCCACTACACCCAGCTGGGCGGTGGCGGCGGCTTCGGGCCGGAGCTCATCACCGAAGTGCCGTTGGTCGAACCGATCACCGGCGCCGCGGACGCGTCGACCGAAAAAATCAGCGTGAAGGTCGGGGCCGCGGTCAAGAAGAAAGGCAAGGTCGTCTCCTACGGCACCGTCCCCAAGAAGGGCGAATGCAAGAAAGGCGGATTCAAAGGCAAGGTCGAAATGATCTTCGCCAAGGTCTCTGCCCTGCCGGCCAAGGAAGCGGGCGAAAGCGCGGTGGCGAACTTCACGACGCCGTGCCCAAAGCACTAGGAGCAAGGGGGCCTGCGCCGGTGAAGGCGTAAGCTCAAGCGCAGCAAAATGAGACGGGCGGCCTCAGCGAGCATGGTGAGGTCGCCCGCCTCGTTGTGAACGGCAAGGAAGGGATCGGGGTGAGGAAGGAGACGGTCGGGCGGCGAAGATTCGCGGCCGGCGCAGCCGGCGCAGCGTGCGTCGCCGCACTCGCCGTGATCGTCGCGCTCGCGACCTCGGCCGGCGGCTCGAACGGCGCCTACACGGTGCGCGCGATCTTCGACGACGCCGGCAACGTCATCGCCGGCGAGGAGGTGAAGATCGGCGGCGTGCAGGTTGGCACCGTGGGCTCGGTCACGGCGACCCCGCAGGCGAAGGCCGCGGTCATCCTCAACATCACGAACGCGGGCTTCAAGAACTTCCGCTCCGACGCGAGCTGTGAAATCCGCCCGCAGGCGCTGATCGGCGAGAAGTACGTCGACTGTCTGCCCACCCAGCCGCGCGTCGAAGGCACGCCGCTGCCGCCCCCGCTCCGCAAGATCCGCCGCGGGGAAGGCGCCGGCGACTACCTGCTGCCCGTGCAGAACACCCACAGCCCCGTGGACGTCGACCTGCTCGGCGACATCAACCGGTTGCCCGAACGCGAGCGCTTCACGCTGATCCTCAACGAACTCGGCGCGGGCCTGGCCGGCCGCGGCAGCGACCTGAGCGAAGTCATCCGCCGCGCCAACCCGGCGCTCGCCGAACTCGACAAGGTGCTCGCGATCCTCGCCAGCGAGAACCACGTGCTCGCAAAACTCGCGGTCGACTCCGACAAGGCGCTAGGGCCGTTCGCGCGCGTGCGCAACCACGTGGCCGACTTCATCGTGCAGAGCAACAAGGTTGCGCAGGCGACAGCCGCGCACCGCGGCGCACTCGCACGCAACCTGCAGGACTTCCCGCCCTTCCTCGAACAGCTCGGGCCGGCGATGGAACGACTCGCGCGCTTCGCCGACCAGACCACGCCGACGGTCACCGCTCTGAAAGCCGCAGCACCTGGAATCAACGAACTCTTCACGCACCTGCCGGCGTTCTCGAACAGCTCCGCAACCTTCTTCGAAAACCTCGGTCAGAGGAGCAAACAGTCGGGACCGGCGCTGGTCGCGACCAAACCGCTGCTGGCGCGGTTGAAATCCCTTGGCGACGCGGGCCTGCCGTTTGCGACCAACGCCGCCTCGCTGCTCAGCAGCCTGCGTAACACGGGCGGTCTCGAGCGGATCCTCGACTTCATCTTCATGGGCACAGGGTCGGCCAACGGCTACGACGCGCTCGGTCACTTCCTGCGCGCCGAGGGTGTCGGCACCGCATGCCTGTCCTACGCGATCCGTCCCGCGCCGCAGTGCAACCGCAAACTCTTCAACTCCGGCGCGAGCTCCAGCACGAGCGGCTCCTCGGGCAGCGCGAAAGGAACCGCGGCGTCGCTGATCAAACCCGGCAGTACGAGCCTCGTGATGGCGCGCACGCTCGCGGTCCTCTCGGGCGCAACCCCGCAGCAGGCGCTCGCCAAATACCCCGGCTCGGCGCCGAGCGCGAGCGAACTGGCCGCCGCACCGAGCTCGGGCGCCGGGGCGGCGAGCGCGCAGCCGGTCGGTGGCTCGAGCGCGGGCACCACCTACTACTCGCCGTCAAACGAAGCGGCGGCCGCCGGCGGCATGCTTCTCAACTACCTCCTCGGGAACTGAGCCGGGCGATGCGTGCTCCAGCCAGAGAGCTGATGGGGGCGCTCGCCGCCGCATGCGGGCTCGCCGCCGTGCTGCTCTGCCCGGTCGCGGCGTGGGCCGACGCGCCGCCGCCCGTTGAAACGACATCGGTTCCCGGCCAGGCGCCCGCGCCTGCCGGCCAGGGGGAAACCACGCCCGCCGCGAGCTCCCCCGCTCCCGCGGAAACCACGCCGACGCAGACCGTGACGGAAACCATTCAGGTGCCTGTACCGCGCGTCTCAACGCAACGGCCTCAGCCGAGCTCGCCGGGCGCGCGGACGCGCCCGCGGGCAAAGCAGCCCGCCGGCGGCGGGTCCGCGGGGCGTGCGCGCGGGCAAGCGCGCGGCCCTGCCCTCCACGCTGACGCCGGCGTTCCCGTTCGCGCTGGAAGCAGGCCTCGGCGCCCTGCCCGCGTTCTTCGCCGAAAGCTTCCGTTTCCCGCCGTTCCTGCTGCCGATCTATCAGGCGGCCGGGTCCGCATATGAAATCCCCTGGCAGGTGCTCGCGGCGATCAACGAGGTCGAGACCGACTACGGTCGCGATCTCAGCGTGTCGAGCGCCGGCGCCGAGGGGTGGATGCAGTTCCTGCCCGCGGAGTGGGCGCAGTACGGCGTCGACGCCAACGGCGACGGCTTCAAGGACCCCTACAGCCCGGCCGACGCGATCTTCGCGGCGGCGCGCTACCTGCGCGCGGCCGGCGGCGCACACAACATCAGGGCCGCCGTCTTCTCCTACAACCACGCCCAGGCCTACGTCGAATCGGTGATGCTGCGCGCGCAGCTGCTCGGCGCGACGCCACCCGAGCTGCTCGGCGCCGTCAGCGGGCTCACCGACGGGCGCTTCCCGGTGCACGCGCCCGCGCATTTCAGCGACGGCTTCCCGGCCCTCGCCGGCGCGAGCACGCAGACGCTCGCCGCCACCACGATCTACTCACAGGCGGGAGCGCCGGTGATCGCGGTCCAGGACGGTGAAGTCGTGCAGATCGGCGAATCGCACCAGCTCGGACGTTTCGTGGTGCTGCGCGACGCGTTCGGCAACACCTACGTATACGGGCAGCTCGGCGACGTTGCCCAGCTCTACCCCGTGCTGCAGCCGCACGTGCACAGCGCGCCCAGCCCGCGCGTGAAGCCGCGCCCCAGCGAACCGGCGCCGGGCGGGCCTGCGACCGCCGGCGCACAGCCGCGCTCGCCGCTGTCGGAGAGCTCGATCGTCTCGGGGATGGCGCTGGGCGCCGCGGCCGGCCTTGAAGCTCCCGGCACGGGCAGCCCAGCCGCAGCCGCGCCCTCCTCGCCGGCGCCGGCCGCGAAGCCCCCGCGAGGGCGTGTCTTCAGGGAAGGCGCCGAGGATGTGTACCTGCATCCGCTGCATGCCGGCTCGCAGGTGATCGCGGGCACGGTGCTCGGCCACCTCGGGGCTGGCGCCGGCGGGGGCGAACCTCACATCGTCTTCCAGATCCGTCCCGCGGGAGCTGGTGCGCCGTTGATCGATCCAAAGCCGATTCTCGACGGGTGGGTCGCGCTTGAAAACTCCTCGGTGTACAGGGCGAACGGCGAGAACCCGTTCCTCGCCACGTCCCCCAGCTCGGGTCAGGTGCTGCTCGAGTCCAAGCGCCAGCTCGAGCCGCAGGTGCTACACGACGGCGGCATCCGCCTCACGGCCTGCGGGCGCGCGGACGTTCGCGCGGGGAAGGTCGACAAGCGTGTGCTCGCGATGCTCGAGTACCTGTCCGTGTCGGGGGAGCGCCCCGCGGTCGCGGGCCTGCGCTGCGAGGCTCCGGCGACGGCCGCCGCGCAGCTGAACGCCCCGGCCAGCTCCGGCGAGGACGCGATTCGGATCACGGCCGTCAACGGCGTGCCGATCGTGGGCCACCAGGGCGCCGGCTCGATCGCCGACCTCACGGTGCGCCGGCTGCTCATGCTGCAGGGCCTCGCGCGGCCGCAGCGGATCACCAGTCTGATGAGCTATCCCGGCAGCCACACCGCCGCGAGCAGCGCTAGCGCAGACGCCTCGATCGGCGTCGCGTACGGCCCGCTGAGCCGCTCCGGCGCGCGCGCGGCGACGCTCGCGTCGAGCTCGCCGCTGCCGCCGAGCGCGTGGATCAAGCTGATCGCGCGGCTCGGCGAGATCCCCGATCCAACCGTCTCGCGCGGCCACTCTGCGGCCGCGATCGCAGATGCGAGCGCCGCTCACGCGGGCCAAGGATTCAGCGGTGGCGACCACTAGCCCCCCGAAACCGCCCGCGGCGCCCGGCCCGCCGCCGCCCCAACCGCCGCGGCCGCCGGCACGGCGCCCGGCGCGCGCCGGTGGCATCCGCGCGGCCGCCGTCGGGGCGCTGGCGCTGGTGGTGCTGATCGTCGCCTATCTGCTGTTCGCCGGCTCGGGCGGCGCCAACTACCACCTCAGGTTCGCCGAAGCCTTCCAGCTGGTGAGGGGAGACCAGGTGCAGGTCGGCGGCGTCCCCGTAGGCAGCGTCACGAACATCGAACTCACCAAGGACTTCAAGGCCGACGTGACGATCCACGTCGACTCCTCGCTCACGCCCTTGCACGAAGGCACCCTCGCCGAAATCCGGGTGCCGTCGCTGTCGAGCGTCGCCAACCGCTACGTGGCGCTCTCGCCGGGGCCCAACAGCAAGCCGAAGCTCCCGGCGGGCGCGACGCTTCCCGCGACCGCGACCAAACCGGTCACGGATCTCGACGCCCTGTTCAACGCGCTCAACCCGAAGACGCGCAAGGGCCTGTCGCAGTTCCTGCAAGGCTCGGCCGAACAGTACGCGGGCGCGAGCAAGGACCTCGGGATCACGACCGAATACTTCCCGCCGGCGCTGACCGCGACCAATCACCTGTTCTCTGAGCTCGTGCTGCGACCAGCCGGTCTTCACCAGCTTCCTGGTCGAAACCGCAAAGGCCGTGACGACGATCGCGGCGCGCGGCGAAAAGCTGACCGATCTGATCGAAAACGCCAACACGACGTTCACAGGCGATCGGCTCCCAGCAGACGCAGCTCGCGCAGGGCCTGCACCAGCTGCCGGTGACGCTGCGCCAGGGCAACCACACGTTCGCCGAAGTGCCGAGCACGTTTGCGGCGCTGCAAGAACTCGTCGACGTCTCCAAGCCCACGACCGCATCGCTCACCACCCTGCTCGAAAGGCTGCGCGGCCTGGTCACCACGGCGACGACTCCGGTGCACAACTTCAGCCAGACGTTCAGCCGCCCGGGCGCGAACAACGACCTCACCGACCTCGCGCTGACGCTGCCCGCGCTTGCGAAGTCGCTCACCACGAGCTCCCCGAGCAGCGTCACGGCGCTGCAGGAATCGGTTCCGATAACGGCCTTCTTCGGTCCCTACTCGCCTGATCTGACGGGCCTGCTGCGCACGTTCGGCCAGGCCGGCTCCTACTACGACGCGAACGGGCACTACGCCCGCCTGACCCCGGTGCTGCCCGACTTCACGCTCGGCGAAAACAACACGCTCAAACCGGCCAGCCCCGCACAGGCGCTCGGCAGCCTCAAAACCGGCCAGCTGCGCCGCTGCCCGGGTGCGGCCACACAGCCGCCGGCGGACGGCTCCTCGCCGTTCACCGACAACGGCCTGCTCAGCTGCGACCCGACGGAGACGCCCTGATGGACCGTCGCCGCCGAAACTCGCTCGCCGCCAACCCGCTGCTGATCGGAGCGGTCACGACGCTGATCGTGGTCGTGGCGGTGTTCCTGTCCTACAACGCCAACAACGGCCTGCCGTTCGTGCCGACGTATAACATCAACGTCGCGCTGCCCGAGGCCTCCGGCTTGCAGCCCTCCAACCAGGTGCGGATCGCGGGAACGCGGGTGGGCCTGGTCAATGCGATGACCGCACACGAGGACCCGAAGACCGGCCGCATCAGCGCGGTAGCGCACCTGAAGCTCGAAAAGAAGATCGAAGCGCTGCCGGCGGACACGAAGGCGATCGTGCAGTCGGTATCGGCGATCGGGCTGAAGTACCTCGAACTCGAAAAGGGCAGCTCCAGGCAGACGATCAAGGCCGGCGCGACGATCCCGATGAGCCAGACGCGCGAACCGGTGAACATCGAGGAACTCTTCAACATGTTCGATGCCAAGACTCGGACCGCGGTCAAGCAGAGCACGATTGCGTTCGGCAACGGCCTCGCCGGGCGCGGCCTGGGCCTGAACAACACGATCCACGAACTGCGTCCGCTGGTCACGCACGCGGTGCCTGTGCTGCACAACCTCGCGCTGCCGCAGACCGGCCTACGCGAGCTCTTCATCGCGCTCGACCGCGCAGCCTCCCAGGGAGCGCCCGTGGCCGAGACGCAGGCGAGCTTGTGGACCGATCAGGACACCTTCTTCACAGCCTTCGCAAGCGTGACGCCGTCGCTTGAAGCGGCCACCGAGGGCGGGCCGGCGTCGCTCCAGCAGGCGACCTACTCGCTGCCCTACGAGGCGCCGTTCATCGAAAACGCGACCGAATTCATGCGTCTGTTGCGTCCCAGCGCGACGGCGCTCCGCACCGTGGCTCCGCAGCTCGGCCACGCGGTCTCGGTCGGAGCAGTGAACCTGGCCGCGGCGACCACGCTGAACAAGGAGCTGGCCGAATCCTCACAGGCGCTGGCCGAATTCGCCAATAACCCGATCGCGGCGCTCGGGCTCGAAGACCTCACCCAGACTCTGCAGCTGGGGAACCCGCTGTTCGCCGGCATCGCGCCCGCACAGGCCCAGTGCAACTACCTGACGCTCGCCTTCCGCAACCTGGCGAGCCTCGAGTCGGAGAACATCGGCGTCGGGACGCTCGCGCGATCGGGGTTCGTGCTCGCGCCGAAAGGGCCCAACAACGAGGGCTACCCATCCTCCGCGCCCGCCAACGGCCCGTCGCAGGAACACGCCTTCGGTAGCACGGCGATCATCGACAACAACCACGTGCACGCGAACCCCTACCCGAACGTCGCCGGTCCTGGTCAGCCGCAGACGTGCGAAGCGGGCAACGAGGAATACCAGGTCGGCAAGGCCACGATCGGCAACCTGCCAGCCGGCCTGGTGGGCCACAACCGCGAATTCACCACGCGCGAACAGAACGTGTTCGGCGAAACGTATTCGAGCGCCCAACTCAAGGCGCTCGGGCTGGGCAAGACCAAGGGGAAGAAGAAATGAGGCGATTCTGGCGTCGCCACGACGAGATTCCCGTGGTCGAGCTGGCGCGCTCGAACCCGGTGCGCATCGGCGTGTCGGTGGTGGTGATCCTCGTGCTGGTCGTGTACTTCGGCTTCACCAAGCGCATTCCGTTCAAACACGGCTACCGCCTGAAGGCCGAGTTCGCGAGCGTGCTGAACATCCATCCCAAGTCCCCGGTGCGCATCGCGGGGGTCAACGTCGGCTCGGTCTCGTCGATCTCGCGCGAACACAACTCCGGCCTCGTGACGATGGAAATCGAATCGAAAGGCCTGCCGATCCACAGCGACGCGACGCTGAAGATCCGTCCGCGCATCTTTCTGGAAGGAAACTGGTTCGTTGAACTGCAGCCCGGCAGCCCGTCCGCGCCCACGGTTTCCTCGGGCGGCACGATCCCAGTCACCCAGACATCCGACCCGGTGCAACTCGACCAGGTGCTCGACGCGCTCAATACGGAAACGCGCGCCAATCTGCAGACGTTCCTGATCGAATACGGCAAGGCGCTGACGCAGAAGCCAACCCCGGCCGAGAACGCCGAACAGGACCCCGACGTGCACGGGCTGAACGCGGCGCAGGCGATCAACAAGGCCTACCACCGCGGGCCCAAGGCGCTGCGCGCGACCGCGGTGTTGAACCAGGCGATCACCGGCACCGAACCGCATGACCTGTCGAAACTGGTGGCGAGCATCGGCAAAGTCAGCTCGGCGCTGAACGTGCACGAGCAGCAGCTCGGCGAACTGATCGTCAACTTCAACACCTTCTTCGGAGCGCTCGCCGCGCAGTCCTCGAGCCTGCGCGCCACCGTCGCAGCGCTGCCGAGCTCACTGCACGCGATCAACGCCGGACTTGCCGGCCTGGATGCGTCCTTCCCGCCGACGCGCGCTTTCGCTCACGACATCATCCCCGGGGTCAAGCTGACCAACCCCACCGTCGCGGCGGCACTGCCGTGGATCGCACAGGTGCAGGCGTCGCTCTCGCCGAGCGAGCTCGGCGGCGTCGCGAGCGGCCTGGCGGCGGCGATGCCCTCGCTCGCGCAGCTGGAGAGCGAACAGGTGCCGCTGTTCCAGCAGACCGAACTGTTCAACAAGTGCCTGACGAACGTCCTGTTCCCGGCCGGGAACACGAAGCTGCAGGACGGCACGAGCACGACCGGCGTCGAGGCGTACAAGGAATTCTGGTACAGCCTCGTTGGTCTCAGCGGGATCGGCCAGCACTTCGACGGCAACGGCGTGATGCCCAAGTTCGTCGTCGGCAACAGCGGCGCGACGCTCGTCTCCCAGCCCGTCGGCATCGTCGGTCACCCGATTCAGAAAGAAGCGCTGCATCTGCTCGGCCGCTCGCCGCTGCCGCCGCTTGGCACGCGCCCGGCCTACCCGGGCGAAGAGCCGACTTACCAAACATCGGCGCCGTGCTACAAGCAGGCGCTCCCAGACTTCAACGGCCCGCTCTCACAGGGCCCCGCGGACGGGACCAAATGATGCCGCCGCCGAGCAGCCACGAGGGCGGGCTGAGCGTTCGCGAACAGATCGAGCGCTACCGCACGCCCTTCATCTCCGTGGTCACGATGATCGTCATCGCGGCGGCCGTCGGTGGATACATCCTCGCCCACGAGAACCTGAAGCTCCCGAGCTGGGTGCCGGTGGTGGGACACGACTACTACACGCTCAGAGCGGAATTCCAGACTGCCCAGGCGATCACGCCGGGGCAGGGGCAGGCGGTCACGATCGCGGGCGCGAAGGTCGGTGAAGTCGCGAGCGTCGATCTCAACAACGGCGTCGCGATCGTGACGATGAAAATCGTGCCGAAATACGCGCGCTTCTATCGCAACGCGACGCTGCTGCTGCGCCCGAAGACGCAGCTGCAGGACATGACGGTGGAGGTCAACCCCGGCACGCCTTCGGCGGGACGCCTGAAGAGCGGCGTAACGCTCCCCCAATCACAGACCGCGCCGAACGTGAACTTCGACGAATTCCTTGCCGGCCTGGACGGCGAAACGCGCGCCTACCTGCAGGAGCTGCTGGCCGGCGCGGGCATCGGACTGAAGGACAACGCCGACCAGCTGTCGGCAACGCTCAAGCGCTTTGACCCGACAGCGAAGCTGACCGAAGAGATCGCCCAGCAGGTCGAAATCCGCCACGCCGAGACGGCCCGCGCGATTCACAACTTCAGGCTGCTGATGGAAGCGCTGGGCGGCAAGGACAAACAGCTGGCCGAACTCGTCGACGCCTCCAACGCCGTTTTCGCCACGTTCGCTTCGGAGGAAGCGAACCTGCAAAAGACGCTGCACCTGCTGCCGAGCGCGTTGCACAAGACCGAAACCGGCCTCGGCAAGCTCGGGACCGCGACCCGCGTGCTCGGCCCGACACTGCAGGAGCTGCAACCGTTTGCGCGCGCCGTTGCACCCGCGCAGGAAGCGACGCGCAAGCTCGCCATCAAGACCACGCCGGTGATCAAGAACGAGATCAGGCCGTTTGCGCGCGAAATCCTGCCGGTCGTGAACGAGCTGCAGCCCTCCACTCAGGCGGCGTCTGAAGCGTTCCCCAAGCTCGCAACGAGCTTCTCCGTGCTCAACGAATTCTTCAACGAGCTGGCCTACAACCCAGGGTCGAGCAAGGGCGGCTTCCTGTTCTTCCTGGATTGGGGCAACCATGACCTCAACAGCGTCGTCAGCTCCTCCGACGCGACCGGACCGGTGGGCCGCACGCTCGTGTACTTCAACTGCGAAGTGGTGAAACTCTTCAAAGGCGTTCGAAGCGGTGAACGAAACCGTGAAGCTCTTGCTGTCGCTGCTGAAACCGCCGCAGAAGTCCGAATGCGTGAGCCTGACGGGTAGCGAATCCGGGCTGGCGAAAGCCGCCAGCGCGGCTAGCGGCGCGCCACTGTCCGGGGGCCTGTCGGGCAAGAGCCTGGCCGCCAACCCGCTCGCCCACAGCTCGAGCCCGAGCGCCGGCAGAGGGACGGGGGGCTAGCGATGCAGAAGCGCGCGCCGACGTTCGGCAACCTGCTCGTGATCCTGCTGTTCGTGCTGAGCTGCTTCGGCCTGCTGCTGTTCCTGTGGGAGTCCTTCGGCGGCCCGCTTCCGCTGAAGCCGAAGGGCTACCGCTTCAGCGTGGCGGTCCCGCGCACGCTCGCGCTCTCCGAACAGTCGGACGTGCGCATCAGCGGCGTCAACGTGGGTCACGTGGTCGCCCAGAAACTCGGCAGCGACGGGCGCACGCACGTGATCATGGAACTGAGCGGGCGCTACGCGCCGATCCGCGCGAACATGCACGTGATCCTGCGCCAGAAGACGCTCTTGGGAGAGACCTACGTGCAGCTCGTCCCCCAGGGCCAGACAGGCCCCAACCTGTCCGACGGGGGACAGCTCGCGGACGCGAACGTTGAACCGTCGGTCACGCTCGACGACATCCTGTCGGCCTTCGATCCGAAGACCCGTCGCGCGTTCCAGATCTGGCAGCGGTCGCTCGCCGCGGGCATCAACGGCCGCGGTGAACAGATCAACGCGGGCATCGCGGCGCTCGAACCGTTCGCGGAAAACGGAGCGAAGCTCGTGACGCTGCTGGACTCCCAGGAAGGCGCCGTGCGCGATCTCGTGCACAACACGGGCGTGGTGTTCAACGCGCTCGCCAGCCGCGATCACCAGCTCGAAGGGCTGATCAGGAGCGGCGAGAGCACCTTCCACGCGCTCGCCGAAGGCAGCCAGGCATGGGCGGAAACGTTCCGCGCGCTGCCGACCTTCGAGCACAATTCGCGCATCGCGCTCAAAGAAATCGACAGCTTCTCCAACGTAGCCAACCCGTATCTGCTCGAATTCCGCGAGACCGAGCGCCAGCTCAGCGCGCTGCTCACCGCCGCGAAACCGTTCGCGCCCGAATTCGACAGCCTCCTGACAGCACTCGGGCCCCTCACCAAGGCGGCACGCACGGGCCTGCCGGACGTGAAGAAGACGCTCGACCTGACGGTGCCGGTGCTCGAAAACCTGAGGCCTGTGCTGCACAACCTGGACCCGTTCCTGCAGTACACCGGCGAATACGTACCCGAGGTGCAGGCGTTCTTCGCGAACCTCACCGCGGCCACCGAGTTCCACGGGAACAACACCAGCTCGGGTGGCGGTCCGGCCGAGCACCTGCTCACCGCCATGAACGTGCTCGGGCCGGAGAGCCTCGCGCTCTACCCGAGCAAGCCGGGCACCGACCGCTCGAACCCGTACTTCCACACGGGCGCGTTCAACTCGCTCGCCGGCGGGCTGCCGGTGTTCAATGCGAGCACCTGCGCCGACACGGCGCCCTCGGTCGCGGGCCCAGCGAACGAAACGATCACGGAAAGCATCCTCGAACAGATCATCCAATTCAAAGTGGCCAACAAGCCCGGATCGAGCACCAACGAAGTGGCCGCGCCTGGCTGCAACCAGCAGGGGCCGTTCACGTTCAACGGCCAGACGGGCCAGTTCCCGCGCGTAACCTATTCGGGTAAATGAGCGACGACGACTTCCAGTACCACGCGAGCGACCTTCGCCTGACGGCCGACCCCGACGACGAGCGCTGGTCGATCCGCTGCGTGGACGTGCACAAGCGACTCGGCGGCGTCCCCGTGCTGAACGGGCTCAACGTCGCCTTTCCCAACGACACCATCACGGTCGTGCTCGGGCCCTCGGGCACCGGCAAGAGCGTGCTGATCAAGCACATCATCGGGCTGATGTTCCCCGACTCCGGCGACATCGTCGTGCACGGCCAGTCGGTGCCCAGCCTGACGATGCCAAAGCTGCTCGCGCTGCGGCGCAAGATCGGCGTGCTCTTCCAGGACGGCGCGCTGTTCGGCTCGATGAGCGTGTACGACAACATCGCCTTCCCGCTTCGCCAGCACACCGGTCTGTCGCAGTCGGAGATCGCCCAGCGCGTCAAGCAGCGGCTCGCCGACGTGGGGCTTTCCGATGCGATGGACGACATGCCCTCCCAGCTCTCGGGCGGCATGCGCAAGCGCGCCGGGTTCGCGCGAGCGCTGGTGATGGAGCCCGACGTGGTGATCTTCGACGAGCCCGACTCTGGCCTGGATCCGGTTCGCACCGCCCTGCTCTGCGATCTGATCCAGGAGATGCACTCGATCTACAGCGGCACCTACATCGTCGTGACCCACAACATCGCCTCGGCGCGGCAGATCGGCGAGTACATAGCGCTGCTGTGGCGCGGGCGGATCGTCGAAGCGGGGGATGCCGAGCGCATGTTCTCCTCCGATAACGCGTTCGTGCACCAGTTCCTCAACGGGTCCGCGGAGGGCCCGTTGACGATGGACTGACCCCGTCCCCCCGCTTGCAGAGCGGGAGCATCTATGCGAACATACGTTCGTATGATCCTGTGCGTGCATCTGCCCCGCTTCGAGCTGCTCGTCGCGGCCGCGGGGCGGGAGTCGCTGCTCGAGCAGGCGCTGGCGGGGAGGGCTCTGGCGCTGGCCCCAACGCTTGGCAGCGTCCGCTGCGGGGCCGGCGCTCGAGCGGGCGCGCGCGGCTCGTCCTCGACGCTGCGCAACACGTGCAACGGACGTGTGGGGGAGGTCACAGGGGCGGCTGAAGCTCGCGGCGTGTTCGCGGGCATGATGCTCGGCGAGGCGCTTGCCCGCTGTCCAGACCTCATGCTCGTGCCGCCGGATCCCCCCGCGGTGGCCGAGACCTGGGAGGGAACGGTGCGGGCCCTGGAAGCCATCGGCGCCGAGGTCGAGCCGGCGCGGGCGGGGCTTGCGTACTTCCAGGCGGACGGTCTGCGCGGCCTGCACGGCTCGGATGCCGCCACGATCGCTGCCGCACGAGGAGCCTGCCGCGGTGCGGCGGGCGGAGCCGGCAGGCCGCCACGCGTCGGCGGCGCGCCCACGCGCTTCTGCGCGCTGGCAGCGGCCCTGGCGGTGCGCTCTCGCAGGCCGTTGATGCTGGAGGGCGCCGAAGCCCGGCGCTGGCTCGCCGGCCGGCCGCTCGGTCTGCTCGCCCACCGCGAGCAGACCGCTGCGCTCGTCGAGCCGCTCACCCGGCTCGGGGTGCTCACGCTCGGCGAGCTCGTGAAGCTGGGGCGCGCGGCGCTGGCCGACCGGTTCGGGGAGCCTGGGGCGCTGGCCCACAGGCTCGCCTGCGGAGAGGACAGCGCGCTCGCTCCACGCCGCATCGAGGACCTCGTGGCCGAGTCGATGGAGGTTGCCGACGCGAGCTCGGGCGCGGCGCTGAAGCGGGTGCTGGGCGTGCTGGTGGATCGGCTGCTGGCCAGGCCGGAGCGTCGCGGGCGCACGCTGCGCGCGGTCACGCTGTCGGCGCGCCTCGCCACAGGCGGCGGCTGGCGTGAGCGGGTCGTCTTCCGCCAGGCGATCAGCGATCCCGAGCGCATCCGCCTGGCGCTGTCGTTGCGGCTTGGAGCGCTGCCGGCGCCGGCAGCGTCCCTGCGGCTGTCGGTGGAGCGCTTCGGGCCCGCCGCGAGCGACCAGGTCACGCTGCTCGATCGCGATCGGGAGCTGCGCGCGGCACGTCTGCGCGAGGCGGTCGCACAGGTGCGCGCGGTGGCCGGGCAGGAGGCGGCGCTGCGAGCGGTGTGCGTCGACCCCGACTCGCGCGTGCCCGAGCGGCGCATGGTGCTCGCGCCGGTTCCAGACTGATGACCCGCACCCTGAACAAGCCGCTGCCCGCTCGCGTGCGCTGGGGCGGCGAGAACCCTGTCGAGGTGAACGGCGAAGCCGTCGAGTCGCTGCGCGAGTCCTGGCTCGTGGAGGACCGCTGGTGGACCGCCGAGCCGCTGCGCCGCCGCTACTGGGAGCTGGTGGGCGAGCGCGGGCGCAACCTGGTGGTCTTCCACGACCTCTGCGCGGCCACGCACGGTCCGCCCGACCGGGCAGGCGCCGGCGCGCGAGCTGGCTCAGCCGGCGGCTGGTTCATCCAGAGCCCCTAGACGTCAGACATGCGGCCCTCCTCATCCCCATATGTGGAGCTGCACTGCCACTCGGCGTATTCGTTTTTGGACGGCGTCTCGCTGCCCGAGGAGCTGGCGCAGCGAGCGGGGGAGCTCGGCTACGAGGCACTCGCGCTGACCGACCACAACTCGGTGTCGGGCTCGATGGAGCTGGCCCAGGCCGCGGCCGGCTACGGCGTGCGGGCGATTCACGGCGCCGAGATCGACGTCGCTGCGCCGGCCGAGAGCGGCGCCGACGGCGAGGGCGGCGAGAGCCGCCACGTGACGCTGCTCGTACGCGACGCGCGCGGCTGGAGCAACCTCTGCAGGATCATCACGCTCGCCCACGCGCACACGCGCGAGGGGTCCGCTCGGCGAGAGCCGGGCGAGCCCGTTGTGGACGTGCGGGCGGTGATCGACCACGCCGAGGGTCTCGTCTGCCTGACGGGCTGCGCCGGGCGCTCGCTGCTGGCCGGCGGCGCGCATGATGAGCCGGTTGCCAGAAGGCTGCTCGACGCGTTCGGCCCGGAGGGGCTTTATGTGGAGCTGCAGCGACCGTATGCCCGAGGCGACCGCGCACGCAACCGTGCGCTGGGCGCATTCGCGAGACGCCTGGGGGTCAGGTGTGTGGCAAGCGGCGACGTGCATGCTCACGCGCGCAGCAGGGCCGAGCTTCAGGACGCGTTCGTGGCGTTGCGCCACCACTCCACGCTCGATGCCTCCGAGCCGCTGCGTCGCGGCAACCACAGTCACGTGATGAGCACGCCGCGGGCGATGGCGAGCCGCTTCGCCGACCATCCCGAGGCGGTCCGCCAGACGCTCGAGCTGGCCGAGCAGCTGACGTTCGACCTGACCAAGGATCTCGGCTACCGCTATCCGGGCGCGGAGGACGAGAGGGCGCGCGAGCGCCTCGCCGAGCTGTGCATGCGGCGCCTGCAGGAGCGCTATGGGGCAAGCGCGCCGCGCGCTGCGCGAGCGCTCCGAGCTGATGCGCAAGCGCGGCTCGAGTCGGAGCTGCATGTGATCTCACGGCTCGGGCTGGCGGGCTTCTTTCTGCTCCACCACGACATGCTCGAGCTCGCGCGCGAGGTCGCATGCGAGGTGCGAGGCACCGAGTCGGTGCGCGCGCTGCTCGCGCCGGGGCGCGGACGCGGCTCGTCGGTCTCTTCGCTGGTGTGCTACCTGACCGGGCTCTCGCACATCGACCCGGTCGCGAGCGGGCTGGCCCTGGGCCGCTTCCTGCACGAAGACCTGAGCGGGCTGCCCGACATCGACCTCGACTTCCCGCGCGAGGTCCGCGAGAAGCTGATCCCGCGCGTGCACGATCGCTACGGGCGCGATCGCGCCGCGCTCGTCGCCGCCTTCCCCACGTTCCGCGCGCGTGGCGCGATCCGCGAGCTGGGGAAGGTCCTCGGCCTGCCCGCGGGTGACATCGAGCGCGTGGCCCGCGGCGCGGACTCCTACTCGGCGGCAAGTGAGCACGACCTCGCGGTGGCGCTCTCGGGCGAGCGTCCCGGCTCGGGCTCTTCCGGCGCGGCTCCGCACGCCGGGCGCGCGGAGCTCTCCTCGGAGCGCTGGCGCTGGCTGTCGAAGCTCGTCGAGGAGGCCTACGGGCTGCCGCGACACCTCTCGCAGCACCCCGGCGGGATGATCATCTCCACACGGCCGCTGATCGACTGCTGCCCGGTGGTGCCCGCTGCGATGGAGGGCAGGCAGATGGTCCAGTGGGACAAGGACTCCTGTGCCGACGCCGGCTTTCTCAAGATCGACCTGCTCGGGCTGGGGATGCTCTCGGCGGTGGAGCGCTGCGTCGAGGAGATCGCGCGGGTGCGTGGCGAGCGCATCGACCTGTCGCGCATCCCCTTTGATGACGAGCAGACCTTCAGGTCGATCCGCGCGGCGGACACGGTGGGCGTGTTCCAGATCGAGAGCCGCGCGCAGATGCAGTCGCTGCTGCGCACCAGGCCGCTGAACCTCGAGGACCTGACGATCCAGGTCGCGATCGTGCGTCCCGGCCCGATCCAGGGCGGCGCGATCAACCCCTACATAGAGCGTCGCAGGCGCCTGCGGGAAGACCCCTCCTACAAGATCCCGTACGAGCATCCCGCGCTCGAGCCGGTGCTCTCCGAGACGCTCGGCACGATCATCTTCCAGGACCAGGTGATGCAGGTGGCCGAAGCGTTCGCCGGCTTCAGCCCCGGCGAGGCGGACGGGCTGCGCCGGGCGATGAGTCGCAAGCGCTCGAAGGAGATGCTGGCCCGCCATCGCGAACGCTTCATCGCGGGGGCGATGCGCCATTCGGGCGCCGAGGAGGCGACCGCCGAGCGCGTGTGGCAGATGGTGGAGGGCTTCGCGGGCTTCGGTTTCCCCAAGGCGCACAGCGCCGCCTTCGGGCTGCTCGCCTACCAGTCGACGTGGCTGCGGGTGCACTATGGCGCGGAGTTCCTGTGCGCGCTGCTGAACGAGCAGCCGATGGGCTTCTACGCTCCCGACAGCCTTGTGCACGAGGCCGAAAACAGGGGCATCGAGGTGTTGGCTGCGGACGTGAACGCCTCGGCGGTGCTGTGCGAGGTGCAGGGCGGGTGCGTGCGGATGGGTCTCGGCTACGTCAAGGACGTGCCGAGCGCCGAGCTGGCCGAGCTGGTGTCAGAGCGCGAACGGGGAGGGCCCTACCGCAGCCTCGGAGAGCTGGCCGCACGCGCAGGAATGCGTCGCGTGAACCTCGGACAGCTCGCCTGGTCGGGCGCCTGCGACAGCCTGCTCGCCGCCGGCCAGGACAGACGCTCCGCCCTGTGGCAGCTGGGCCTGGCCCCTGGAGCGGAGATGGTGTCGGAGGGGAGAGGCACGCAGCTGGCTCTGGCGCTCGGGTTGCCGCGCACGCCGGGCCTGCGCAGGCTCGGGCGCTGGCAGCGGCTGATAGCCGACTACTCCACCAGCGGTGTCACGGTCGCCCAGCACGCGCTTGCCATCCTGCGCGAGCGCCTGCAGGTGCCGAAGCTCGTCACCTCCGCTCAGCTTGCGCGCCTGCCCTCCGGCTATGAGGTGGCGGTGGCGGGCCTGGTGATCGCAAGGCAGCGTCCCGGGACCGCGAAGGGGACGATGTTCCTGCTGTTCGAGGACGAGTTCGGCACGATCAACCTGATCGTGTCCCGCGACGTCTACGAGCGCAACCGCCACCTGGCGCGAGCCGAGCCGCTGCTGCTCGCAAGGGGACGCCTGGAGCGCTCGCAGGAGCCGGCCGACCTGAACGCGGCGCGCGCAGCCGCAGAGCTCCCGCGCAGCCCGCGGGCCGATGCTCAGCACGAGCAGATCCGGCCGGTGATCAACGTGCTCGTGCGCGAGCTGCACTCGCTCGAGCGCTTCCTGCCGGGCGGGATCGAGGGTGACCTCGCAGCCTCCGTTCATGACCTGCGCGATGGCCGCTCCCGGTCCGAGCCCGCCGAGGAGCTCAAAGGAGAGGAGATCACCTCGAGCATGCGCGCCGCCGCGCCGCCGGTGCAGAGCTTCGCGGCGGGCAGGCGCAGGTAGCCGGCAGGCGACGCTAGGCTGGGCGCATCGCGCGCCTCGGGCACACCGACCTCGACGTCTTTGCACTGTGCCTCGGCGGCAACGTGTTCGGCTGGACGATCGACGAGGAGCGCTCCTTCGAGGTGCTCGACGCCTATGTCCAGGCGGGTGGCAACTTCATCGACACGGCCGACACATACGGGCGCCGCGGGCCTCGCGGCGCGGGTGCGTCCGAGCGCATAATCGGCAACTGGATGGCGGCGCGAGGAAACCGCGAGAGGGTCGTGCTCGCGACGAAGGTGGGGGCCTCGCCGGAGCTCCGCGGACTCTCGCCAAGCACGATCCGCGCCGGGATCGCCGGCTCGCTCGAGCGCCTCGGAGTCGACACCGTCGACATCTACTACGCGCACCAGGACGACCCCGACACGCCGCTCAAGGACACTCTGGCGACGTTCAACGAGCTGATCGAGGAGGGCAAGATCCGCTATGCGGCCGCGTCCAACTACAGTGCGCCTCGCCTGCGTGCGGCGCTCGAGCTCGGCGAGCGCGACGGGTTCGCCTCATACGTTGCGCTCCAGCCGCATTACAACCTGATGGAGCGCGACTACGAGCGTGAGCTCGCGCCGTTGTGCGCCGAGCGCGAACTGCCGTGCCTGCCGTACTTCTCGCTGGCGCGCGGGTTCCTCACGGGCAAGTACCGACGTGACGGCCCGCCCGTCGCGAGCCAGCGCGCGGCGAGTGTGCAGCAGAGCTACTTCAACGAGCGCGGCTTCGCGGTGCTCGACGCGCTCGAGCTGATCGCCGGCGAACACGCCACGACGATCGCGGCGGTCGCGCTTGCCTGGCTCCTCGCGCAGCCCACCGTGGCTGCCCCGATCGCGAGCGCCACCTCGGTGGCGCAGCTCGCGCAGATCGTGCCCGCGGCAACGCTCGAGCTGAGCAGCGAGCAGCTGGCGTTGCTGACCGCGGCGAGTTCCTAGGAGGCCGCGAATCTCAGCAGCTGGCCGTCTGGGTCGCGCACGGAGGCGCTGGCGGTTGCCCGGCCGACGGCGGTGGCCGCGCTGCTCGCAACCGCCGGTTCGCCTTCGGAGGTGCGCTCGAGCCGCTCGGCCAGCGCCGCAACCTGCTCCGGGCCGCTCAGCTCGAAGCGCACCTCGCGCAGACCCGGGGCGCTGTCCGGAGCGGGCGAACTGCCCGCGCTCTGCCACGAGTTGAGCCCCACGTGATGGTGATAGCCGCCGGCTGCTACGAACGCCGCGGATGGGAGTAGCGCCTGCTCCTCGAACCCGAGCGGGTTCTCGTAGAAGGCGAGCGCACGCTCCACGTTCGAGACCTTCAGGTGCACGTGACCTACGACGGTACCCGGCGCCACCGCGCCGGTCGGCTGCGCGGGCCCCTGAGCAAGCAGATCCTCGAGATCGAGCTGGGCCGTGAACATGCGCACGCCGTGCCCGTTGGCGGGCTGCGGCCACTGCGAGCGCGGCCGGTCCGCGTAGATCTCGATTCCCAACCCGTCGGGGTCGCTGAGGTAGAGCGCTTCGGAGACCCCGTGGTCGGAGGCGCCCTCGAGCGGCCAGCCCGCGCTGGCGATGCGGCGCACGCTGCTCGCAAGCTCGGCGCGCGAGGGGTGCAGCCAGGCGACGTGGAAGAGGCCAGTGCTGCGCGGCTCAAGCCGGGTGGGCGCGGCGAGCGCGCGCAGCTCGAGCGCCGGATGCGCTGCGTCGGTGCCAAGCAGCGCGACCTCGCCCTCAAGCGAGAGCAGTGGCAGGCCGAGCACGCGCTCGTAGAAGTCGCTGCTGCGCTGCAGATCGCTGACCGCGAGCGCAACCGATCCGATACGCAGCTGCGGGTCGATGCTCTCCATCTCCAGAAGGGTAATCTGCCCGGCGATGCGCTACCGAAAACTCGGCGCCAGCGACCTCGAGGTCTCGGAGATCAGCCTTGGCTCGTGGCTCACCTACTCGGGCGGCGTGGCCCGCGAGCAGGCCGAGGCCTGCGTGCAGGCCGCGTTCGACGCGGGCATCAACTTCATCGATACCGCCAACGTGTACGGGCGTGGCGCGGCCGAGTCGCTGCTGGGGGAGGTGCTCTCGCGCCACGAGCGCAGCTCCTACGTGCTCGCCACGAAGCTCTACTTTCCCATGTCAGATACCGACCGCGGTCTCTCGGCGGCGCAGATCCACAAGCAGATCGACGCCTCGCTCAAGCGTCTGCAGACCGACTACGTGGACCTCTACCAGTGCCATCGCTACGACGAGCACACGCCGCTCGCTGAGACGATGGGTGCTCTCAGCGAAGTCGTGCGTGCCGGCAAGGCGCGCCACATCGGCTTCAGCGAATGGCCGGTTGCGCGCGTCCGCGAGGCGCTCGAGCTGCCCGGCGTCGAGCGCTTCGTCTCGAGCCAGCCGCAGTACTCGATGATCGTCCGATTCCCCGAGTCGGAGCTGTTCGGGCTGTGTGAAGCAGAGGGCATCTCGCAGATCGTGTGGTCGCCCCTCGCACAGGGCGTGCTCACTGGCAAGTACCGGCCCGGCGAGCCGGTGCCGGGTGACTCGCGCGCTGCGAGCGAGAGCATGGGTGGCTTCATCGACCGGCTCATTCAGCCACGCGTTCTCGAAGCGGTGCAGCGGCTCGCGCCGGTCGCGCAGGCGGCCGGTCTGACGATGGCCCAGCTCGCGCTCGCGTGGGTACTGCGCCAGCCGAACGTTGCCTCGGCGATCGTCGGCGCGAGCCGTCCCGAGCAGGTCCTCGAAAACGCGGCTGCCGCTGGGGAGACGTTGAGCGCGGACACGCTCGCCGCGATCGATGAAGCGCTGGGAGAGGCGGTCCTGCGCTGAGGCGCTCCTGAGCTCAGGTGGTGAGGCTGCGGCCGAGCCGCCACGTCGCCAGCGAGATCGTGAGCGCTGCGAAGGCGAGCAGCACGCCGACCTGACATCCGCCGGGCGCACTGCGCCTGATGCAGCGAACTACGGACGTGCGCGCGCGCACGATGCTCAGCGGGGTTGCACGACGAGCGCCTGGAAGGCGCGGCCGACGACGCCGTGCACGTCGTGCAGCACGCTTTCGGAGAGCCCCGCGCCTCCGCGATGGAGAACTGTGCGTGCGTCCAGGCCGATCCATTCGCCGCGCGGCGGGCGCGCGAGATGGATCGTGAGGTCGGCGTTGATGAACAGGTAGCGCTCGAAAGGCAGCACGGCGCTCACGCCGTTGCCGAAGTCGGCGGTGGCAGCGAGGCGTGCGAGCGGGGTCAGCGGCTGCCCGGACAGGAGCGGATGACGAAGGCGCATCCACACCCGGGCGGGCGCGAGCTGCCATGGCTCATCGATCCAGCGCATCTCCATCGCGCTTCCAGCGAAGCTGTCGGCATCGGACTCCTCGAGCGCGAAGCGCATGGGCGTGCCTGCCTCGGGCCCCGGCATCGCGCGCTCGCGTTCCTCGGCGGAAACGGCCGGCTCGGGCAGGTCCTCGGCCAGCGCCAGCACGCGTAGCGCGTTCGCGCGGCAGATCAGATCATCGCCGCTTCGCAGCTCGGCCGCGAGCTCCTGCACCCGCCGGCCAGGGCGAAGAACGCTCGTCGAGAGCGAGAGCGGCGCGAACGGGATCGGACGCAGGAACTCGAAGCGAAGGAGCCCCATGTTCAGCTCGCTACCCGGCTGCATGTGCTCGAACGTCGCGGCCAGCAGCGCCGCGGGCGCGCCGCCGTGCAGCGCGCGCGGATCCCACGGTCCGCGCGCGTGCTGGGTGGGCATGAAGCGCTCGCCTTCGGCCTCGAATACGGTCTCGGCCATCGTCCTAGGCGGGCAGGCGGCCGACGAAGTCCGCGAATACGCCCGGGTCACGCAGCGGTGGGCCATGGCCGAAGCAGGCGATGCTCGGACGCAGCTGCGCCAGCCTGCGCGCGGAGTCGCGGTTGCGCGCGGGGTCCGCTGTGAACGCGTCGGGCGGCTCGCGCAGGCCGGGCCTGCCCGTGAACATGTTCAGGTTGAAGAGCACGTCGCCGAGGATCAGCACGCGGTCGGACTCGCGCCAGTAGGACACGTGCCCGGGCGAGTGCCCCGGTGTCTCGAGCACCGTGAATCCGCCCACCTCGTCGCCCTCGACGAGCGCGCGCGCGACCGGGTGCGCGGGCCCGACCCAGAGGTGGCGCTGCACGAAGGTGGCGGCGCCGCCGCTTGCGGAGGCCACCCCGCCGGGGGTCTCCATGCTCGGCACGTCGCCCTGTCCGCACCACAGCGGGATGCCGAGTCGCGTGCACACCGCGTGGCTTGAGCCCTGATGGTCGGGGTGCGCATGCGTGAGCGCGTGTGCGCTCACGCGGCGCCCGGAGATCTGGCGCAGGATCCGTCGCTGCGCCCGACGCGTGGCGGCGTCGAGCAGCACCTCGCCGAGCAGGTACACATTGATGGCGTTCGGCGGCCAGCCCCGCAGCTGGTAGACATCCTCAGCGATCAGCCTCACGGCGCCTCCCTGTGCTCGCGTGTCATGTCCGCGACTGCTCCCAGGAGAAGCCGCGCACGGCGAAGTACACCCCAAAGACGCCCCACAGCGCGATCACCGCGAGGGAGTCGAGGCTGCTCGACAGCGTCGAGCCCGTCACGAGCGCTCCCGACAGGCCGTCGATCAGCGGCTTCAGCGGCAGGGCGTCGGCGATCGTACGCAGAAACCCGGGCGCGCTCGAGGAGTCGAACACAAAGAACGACACGCCCACCACGGGCAGGAACACCGCGTTGACGTATGCGGCGGTCGACTCGAAGTTGGGGATCACGTGCGCGAACGCAACGCCGAGCGCCGCGAAGCACACCACTCCGGCGATTACGAACACCACCAGCGTGCCCCATTCGCGCGGCCAGCCGATGCCGAACAGCACGCGCCCCGCCAGCACGATGATGATGATCTGCAGCGCCGTGTTGGTGACCGCGTTGGCGGCCACCCCGCCGAAGTAGGAGCCGGTCGGCATGGGAGCGCCGCGGATCCGCTTGAGCACCCCGCGCTCGCGCAGGAACACGATGTTGTAGGCGAGCGCGGTGAACGTGGTCGCCATCACGCTCATGCCGGCGATCGACGGCACCAGCTTGTTCAGGTCATGCTGGCTGCCCGACAGGATCGCGCCGGCGCCGGCCAGCGCAAGCAGCGGCAGCAGGAAGTTGAAGAACGCGGCGCTCGGGTTGCGCCAGAACATGCGCCGCTCGAGCCTGTACTGGCGCCAGGTCAGCGCGAGCGGGTTCGTCGGCGACGGCGCGCTCGCGCCGCCGAGCGCGTCAGGCATCGGCGGTCAACTCCAGATACACGTCCTCGAGCGTGGGTCGGCCCACCGACAGCTCGGAGAGTCGCTCTCCGTGCGCGAGCGCCTGCCCGGTGAGCTCGTGCAGCAGGCCCGTGGGGTCGTCGGTCTGCAGTTCCACGAGCTCGCCGTCGCCACCCCGGTAGGCGACGCGATAGCGCGCCGCGCCCACGCCGAGCTCGCGTGGAGCGCCAATCGCGAGGACGCGACCGTCCTTCACGATCGCCACGCGATCGGCGAGCTGCTGCGCCTCCTCGAGATAATGCGTGGTGAGCAGGATCGTCTTGCCGAGGTCGCGCAGCGAGCGGACTGTGTCCCAGGCCGCCCTGCGCGCCTCCGGGTCGAAGCCCGTGGTGGGCTCGTCGAGGAACATCAGCTCGGGGTCGCCGATCAGCGCCAGCGCAAAGTCCAGGCGCCGCAGCTCGCCGCCGGACAGGCGTCGCGAGCGCACGTCGGCCTTCGCCTCGAGCCCGGCCAGGGCGAGCACGTCCTCGACGCTGCGGGGGTGGGGGTAGAAGCTCGCCCAGTGTCGCAGCGCCTCGCGCGGGGTGATGTGGCTGTATATACCGCCGGACTGAAGCACGATGCCGATCCTGCGGCGCAGCTCGATCGAGCGTCGCGCGGGATCGTGGCCCAGCACCGAGACCTCGCCGCTGGTGCGCGCGCGGTAGCCCTCGAGGATCTCCACGGTGGTGGTCTTGCCCGCGCCGTTGGGACCGAGCAGCGCGAAGATCTCGCCGCGCATGACCGCGATGTCGATCCCGCGGACCGCCTCGTACTCCCCGTAGCGCTTGCGGAGGGCGCTCACCTCGATCGCCGGGACCGTGCCGTTCACGATCGTGCCCCAGCGCCGCCGGCCGCTACCAGTGCACGCCTCTCGTGAGCGTCGCCATCGCGATCTGCTCGAAGGAGACGTGCTCCTCGACATCGCGCTGGCCCTTCGACGCGGCGGAGTCCGGGAACACGCGGTAGGCGAGGTGCAGGAGCCGGTCCACCGCGCTGGGGTTGAGCGTGTACGCAACTTCGCCGAACCTGCCGAGGCGTGTGCCGAGCTGCTTCGGTCGGCTGCGCAGTGCCTCGCAGATCATGTCGGCGGCCTCCTCGGGGCTGAGCGTCGGGAACGCGTCGTACATTTTCGTGGGCGCGATCATGGGGGTGCGCACGAGCGGCATGTGGATCGTGGTGAAGGTCACGCCGTCGCCGATCACCTCCGAGGCGACCACGCGTGTGAAAGCGTCGAGCGCGGCCTTCGAAGCCACATACGCGGAGAAGCGCGGCGGGTTCGTCTGCACCCCGATCGAGGAGACGTTGGCTATGTGCCCGAAGCCGCGTTCGCGCATCCTCGGCAGCAGGCCGATGATCAGCTTGACCGCGCCGAAGTAGTTCAGCTGCATCGTGCGTTCGAAGTCGTGGAAGCGGTCATAGCTGAGCGCTATCGAGCGGCGGATGGAGCGGCCGGCGTTGTTCACCAGCATGTCGACATGACGGTGGTCGGCGAGCACGCGCTCGAGCAGGCGATCGATCGACTCGATGTCTGAGATGTCGGCCGCATACACGTATGCGGTGCCGCCCGCGGCGACGATCTCGGCCCGCACCTCCTCGAGCTTGTCGACGTTGCGCGCCACCAGCAGGGGAGTGCCACCGGCCGTCGCGACCTTCAGCGCGGTCGCGCGGCCGATGCCCGAGGAGGCGCCGGTGATCATCACGGTGCGGCCCTCGAGCGCCTCTTTGAGCGTGCGCCCGCGTCGCAGGTCGGGGTCCATCTCGCGCTCCCAGTAGTCCCACAGCCGCGGCACGTACTCCTTCAGCGCGGGCGGCTGTTCGAGCGGCGAGCCGGCGAGCGCACGCGTGGTCTCGCGCGTGTCGAAGCGCGGCACGAGCTCCATGTTCGCGAGCACCGCGGGCGGGATGCCGAGCTCGTGCATGCCGAGCCGCGAGAGCTGGCGCCACGGCGGCAGCGCCGCGGCGAGCTTGAGCGGCCACTTGGGAAGCGGATCGATCAGCCGTTTGTCGATGCTCACCGCGAAGCGCGGGCCGTGCGCGGCGGCCGCCAGCTCGTTGATCAGCTCGTCGACGCGCTGTGGGGTGGGGTCGGTGAGATGGAACGCCCTGCCGTCGAGGCCCGACTCGTGCGCGATGTGCTCGAGCGCCCCCGCCACCCAGTCGACGGGCACCACGTTGGTGTAGCCGAGGTCGATGCCCACCAGCGGCACCCACTCGGGTAGCAGCCCTCGCATGCGCTGGATCGCCTTGAAGAAGTAATACGGGCCGTCGATCTTGTCCATTTCGCCGGTCCTGGAGTCGCCCACCACGATCCCCGGCCGGTATACGCGCCAGGGCACGTAGGGCTGCTCACGCACGATGCGCTCTGACTCGAACTTTGTGAGGTGATAGGGGGAGGGCAGTCGCTGCCCCTCATCGAACATGTCCTCTTCGAAGAGCCCCTCGTATCGGCCCGCGACCGCGATCGAGGAGACGTGGTGCAGGCGCTTCGCCTCGACGGCGCGCGCGAGTTCGACAGCGTGCGTGGTGCCGCCGACGTTGACCGACGTGTTGCGCTCGGCGGGCGCAGTCATGTCGTACACAGCCGCGAGGTGGAAGAAGTGCGTGATCTTGCCGCGCAGCTCCGCCACCTGCTCCTGCTCGACGCCGAGCAGCGGCCGGCGCAGGTCGCCGATCACCGGCTGGATGCGGTTCGCGGTGGAGGGGCCGGCGGTGATGCTCCAGCGCTCCACGAGCTCGTCGAGCTTCGCCGCGGAGTTCTCGCGCACGAGCACGTAGATCTTGCCCTGGCGGTTGGCCAGGATGCGGTCCAGCAGACGGCGTCCTATGAAGCCGGTGGCACCGGTCACGAAGTAAGCCACGGGCCTGAGCCTACCTGGAAAGCGCCTGCTGGCGCCACATCATCTACGCCGCGAGCGCTCGCGCCTAAGCTCCGGCGCCCGCGCCTGCGCGCCCCTCGCCCGCAGCGAACCGCGCGGCTCCGCGCTGGCCGTCCTCGAAGACCTCGGGCCCAGCCTTCGCCTCGAGCGCGAGCGCGTCCGCGAGCGGCATCCCCAATCCCTCGATCGCCGCACGCCTATCCGCCAACATCGTGCTCTGCGGGAACCTTGCGAGCCCCTCGGCCAGCTCGAGCGCGCGCTCCAGGTGCGCGCCCGCCGGCACCACCTCCGTGAGCAATCCCATCGCGAGCGCCTCCTGTGCGTCGATGATGCGCCCCGTGAGGATCAGGTCGAGCGCGCGGCCGAGGCCCACGATGCGGGGCAGCCGCTGCGTGCCTCCGTCGATCAGCGGCACGCCCCAGCGGCGCTCCGGATAGCCGAGCCTGGAGTCCTCGGTGGCGATGCGCAGGTCGCACCACAGCGCGATCTCCAGGCCGCCGGCCAGCGCAAACCCTGAGATCGCGGCGATCGTTGGCTTGGAGGCGGTCACGCGCGTGAAGCCCATCGGCCCCTCCGCGCTCATCAGCCGTCCGGTCATCGTGCCGGTGGCCTTCAGGTCGGCGCCCGCGCAGAACGACACGCCGCCGGCGCCGCACAGCACGAGCACGCGCGCCTGCTCGTCGGCCTCGAAGCGCATGTAAGCGTCGTACAGCGCCGCGGCGGTCGGGCCATCGACGGCGTTGCGCCTGTGCTGGCGGTCGATCGTGATCAGGGCAGCCGCGCCACGCCGCTCATAGCTGACCGCGTCGGCTCCCGATGGTCTCTCGCTCGTCGCCTCTGCGGCCACGCGCTGGCCTTCGTGCTACCAGCCGCCGCGCCAGTGCGCGTCGCCCATTAGCGCGCCTTGGGCTGCCTTGCGCGCCTGCTTGCGCTTGTCGAGTCTGCGCTGGAGCATGCTCATGAGGAATACGAACAGCGGAAAGAAGATGATCAGGATGAAGCCCGTATTGGTGACCACTTTGTCGTTCGTGGCGCCGTAGAAGCCGCGGCCGTCGTTGTATGCGCCGGCGGCGGGCGCGAGCAGCAGAGACGCGAGCAGCGCGAGTGCCAGGGCCCTTCTCATCAGGCGGGTTCGCATCGTCGGCGGATCCTACCGGACGCGCTCACGGGCGCCCTACCATCAGCAGCCGATGGCTCTGCTTACGGCATCCGACCTGCACAAGGACATCGCGGGGCGCCCGCTGCTGCGCGGGGTGTCGTTCAAGCTCGAGCGCCGTGAACGGATGACGATCGCGGGGCGCAACGGTGCGGGCAAGACCACCCTGCTGCGGATGCTCGCAGGACAGAGCTCGATCGACCGCGGCGAGCTGAGCGTCGCCAAGGGCGTGCGCATCGCGCTGCACGACCAGCGCCCCCCGCGGGAGCGAGGCATGGCGCTGCGCGATTACCTGCTGTCCGGCTGCGGCGAGGAGCTACAGATCGAATCCCAGCTGCGCGAGCTCGAGGCGAGCATGGCCGCCGGCGCCGCCGAGGAGGCGACGCTGTCGCGCTATTCGCGCGCGCAGGCGCTGCTCGAGGCGCGCGGGGGCTATCTGTGGCGTGATCGCGCGTGGGTGATGGCGCGCGGCCTGTCCTTCGACGAGGCCGATCTGGATCGCTCGCTCGACACGTTCTCCGGCGGCGAGCTCACGCGCGCATCGCTCGCGCGCGCGCTCGCCACGGGCGCCGAGGTGCTGCTGCTGGACGAGCCCACGAACCATCTCGACATCGAGTCTCTGGAATGGCTCGAGCAGATGCTCGTGGAGCTCGACGCCGCGGTCGTGCTGGTGGCGCACGACCGCTGGTTCCTCGAGGCCGTGGGCACCGCGGTGCTCGAGCTCGAGGCGGGACGTTCGCGCTTCTTCTCCGGGCCCTGGCACCAATGGCGCCGCGAGCAGGCTGCGCGCGAGATCGCGCTCGGCAAGGCGATCGACTCGCAGCGCGCGGAGATGGAGCGCATGGAACGGTTCATCGAGCGCTTCCGCTACAAGGCCTCGAAGGCGCGCCAGGCGCAGTCCCGCGTGAAGCGGCTCGCGAAGATCACCCCGATCGAGCGCAACCCCAAGGACGGCAGGGGGCTCGAGTTCGCGTTCACGACGCCCGAGCGCTCGGGCAGGGTGATCTTCGAGCTTCTCGACGCCACCGTGCAGGTTGGCGGGGACGGGGCCGGCGCGCCCATCGAGCTGCTCGAGCACGCTGAAATGTGGCTGGAACGCGGCGAGCACGTGACGCTGGTCGGCCCCAACGGCAGCGGCAAGACGACCTTGATCGAGTCGCTCGCCGGGCGTCGCGAGCTGGGTGCGGGCAGGCTCAGCGTGGGCCACAACGTGAAGATCGGCTACCTCTCCCAGCACACCGCGGAGCTCGGCGCGGGCGGCCCCGCGGAGCAGAGCGTGCTCGACGCCGCGCAGCGCGCCACCGGGCTGACCCCGGGCAAGGCGCGCTCGCTGTTGGGGCGATTCCTGTTCTCCGGCGAGGAGGCCGAGAAACCGCTCAGCGGCCTGTCCGGAGGCGAGCGCAGGCGCCTGTCGCTCGCAGTGCTCGTGGGTGGCGCGCGGCCGCCGAACGTGCTGATCCTCGACGAGCCCACCAACCATCTCGACATCGAGAGCCGCGAGGCGCTCGAGGACGCGCTGCGCTCGTTTGCGGGCGCGCTGATCCTCGTATCCCACGACCGTGCGCTGCTGGACGCCGTCGGCACACGCACGATCGCCGTCGAGCAGCGCACGCTGCACACCTACCTGGGAGGCTGGGCGGAGTACGCGCGTGTGCGCGAGGAACGAAGAGCCGAAGCGGCGGCGGGCGGTTCGGGCGCCGACGCTGCGCGCCGGGCGCAGGCGGCGCCGAACGGCCGCGAGGGTGCGCCTCGGATCGGCGGCGCCGATTACGCGGCGTCCGAGGCGGAGAGCGCGAAGGCGAGCGGCAAGAACGCGCGCAGGCGCGCGCGCGGACCCTCGAAGAATCGCTTGAGCGCGCAGCAGCGCGCCGAGCGTGCGGTCGAGGAGGCCGAGGCCGCGATGCGCTCGCTCGAAGCCGAGCTGACCGACCCTGCGGCGTGGGCCACCCGCTATGAGGCCGCCAAGTCAGAAGCGCGCCATACGGCGGCGCGACGGGCGGTCGAGGACGCCTACGCCACGCTCGAGGCGCTCGTCGACTGAGAGCGCGGGGCGGGCGGCCCTAGACTTGGTCCTCGTGGGTTCGCTGAAGACGCTGCGAAACATCGCGATCGTGCTTGCGCTGGGTGCCGCCGTGTACCTGCTTCCCGAAGGCGGTCGCGCCGCGACGACGTTCGAAGCGGCGCTGTGGACCGCGTTCGGCATCGGCGTCGCCTACATGGGGCTGCGCCTGTACCGGGAACGGCACATGTGGCTGCTCAGCCTGGGCGAGCGCCACCGGGCGCTGCTGTACGGCGCGATCGCGCTCGGCCTGTTCGCGATCGCGAGTCGTTCGCGCATGTGGCAGACGGGAACCGGCGAGCTCTTCTGGTTCGTGCTCGTGGCGATCGTGGTGTACGGACTGCTCGAGGTGTTCCGCCACGCCCGCAGCTACTGAGCGGCCCTCACAGCTGCCGCTTGGCATTCGCCTACGCTGAAGTTGATGGCGGCGACAGAGGCACCGACACAGGCCGGCTCGAAGCAGGCGACGCTCGCAGAGCAGCGTCGCAGGCTGCCCGATCAGCCGGGCGTGTACCTGTTTCGCGACGGCCGCGGAAGGGTCGTGTACGTGGGCAAGGCCAAGTCGATCCGCAAGCGCGTCGCCTCGCACTTTTCCAAAGCCCAAGTGCCGAGCAGCCCCGGCCACGCGGAGATGATCGCGAGCATCGAGCACGTCGAGTGCGTGGTCGTGGCCTCCGAGGCGGAGGCGCTGCTCGCCGAGCAGGGCTTCATCAAGCAGTACCGCCCGCGCTTCAACATCCGCCTGCGTGACGACAAGTCCTACCCGTTCATCGCGATCTCGCTCGATGAGGACTTCCCGCGCGTGTACTTCACGCGCGAGCGCCACCGCGCGGGGCGCGTGTACTTCGGGCCGTACTCGAACGCAAAGCGCGTGCGCTCGACGCTCGAGGTGCTGGCGAAGGTGTTCATGTTCCGCTCGTGCACCGGCCCGGAGCCGGGGCGGCGGAGCGGGAGTCCGTGCCTGGACTACTACATCAAGCGCTGCGAGGCGCCTTGCGTGGGCTACATCTCACGCGAGGACTACCGCAAGAGCATCGACGGCGTGATCGACTTCCTCTCGGGCCGCTTCTCGGCGATCGAGCGCGAGCTGGACGAACGCATGCGCGCCGCGGCGGCCGCCGAGGAGTTCGAGCAGGCGACGCTCGAGCGCAACCGGCTCCGCGCGGTACGCTCGCTGCTCGAGCGCAGGCGCGTCGCCAACGAGGCGGTCGGCACCTTCGACGCGGTCGCCGTCGCGCTCGACGGGCGCGACGCGAACGCGCAGGTCTTCCAGGTGCGCGATGGCGTGCTCTCAGACCGCCAGTCCTTCTATCTGTCGAACGAGACCGAGCGCGACCTCGCGGAGGTGGGGGAGGAGTTCATGCTGCAGTACTACGGTGGCCAGGTCTCGATGCCGGCTCTGCTGGTCGTTCAGCGTGAGCTCGGGGAGCGTGCTGCTCTCGGCGAGGCGCTCGCGAGCCGCCGTCAGGGACCGGTCGAGTTGCGCGCCGCCGAGCGCGGCGAGAAGCGCCGCATCCTTCAGCTTGCCGAGCGCAATGCGCAGCTCGCGCTCGACCAGGAGCGGCTGCGCAGCGAGCGCCGTCGCCAGGGTCGCGTCGAGGCGCTCGACGGGCTGCAGAGCGCGCTCGGCCTGGACGCCCCGCCGGTGCGCATCGAGTGCTTCGACATCTCCAACCTCGGCGGCACTCACACGGTCGCATCGATGGTCGTGTTCGAGGGCGGCGCGCCCAAGAAGAGCGACTACCGGCGCTTCACGATCCGCACGGTGGAGGGCTCGGACGACTATGCGGCGATGGCCGAGGTGCTCTCCAGGCGCCAGGCGCAGTGGGAGCGACAGGCTGACATCTCGCCCCACGACGCCGCCTATGACGCGAGCTTTGCGGCGCTGCCGAACCTGGTTGTGATCGACGGAGGAAGGGGCCAGCTGGCGGCCGGACTGGGGCCGCTGCGAGCGTTTCGCGAGCGCGGCGTGAGCGTCGTCTCGCTGGCCAAGCGCATCGAGGAGCTGTTCGTACCCGGGCGCCGCACGCCGCTCGTGCTCGACCATTCGATGCCTGAGCTGCAGCTGCTCCAGCGCGTGCGCGACGAGGCGCACCGTTTCGCGATCACCCACCACCGCTCACGGCGCGACCGCGCGATGACCAGCTCCGTGCTCGACGAGCTGCCCGGCGTGGGCGCGTCGCGCAAGCGCGCCCTGCTCGCGTATTTCGGGTCCCCCGACGCGGTGCTCGCGGCCACCAGCGAGGAGCTTCAGGGCGTGCCGGGCCTACCCGCGAAGCTTGGTCGCGAACTGCATGCCTATCTGCACCGCGCCGGCTAGGCGATGACGAGAAGTTCACGGCTTGTCCGCCAACCGCGGCACAATGCAGACGATGGCGCTGACAAGAGCTTCGCGCCCTCGCCGCGGGTCTGCCGCCAGGCAGAAGAAGCCCGTGATCGAGACGCGACTGCAGGATCTCGTGGTGATCACCGGTTTCTCGGGTGCCGGCAAGTCCACGGCCATGAACGTGTTCGAGGACGCCGGCTACTTCTGCGTCGACAACCTGCCGCCGGAGATGATCCGCTCGCTCGTCGAGCTGTTCGTGCACGAGGGCTCGAAGGTGGAGCGGGCCGCGGTCGCCTCCGACGTGCGCGGGGGCGCGTACTTCGAGGCGCTCCGCGCAGTCGTCGACGACCTGGACGCGCTCGGGCTCAGGCACCATCTGCTGTTCCTCGATGCCTCCGAGCAGACGCTCGTGACGCGCTACAAGGAGACGCGCCGGCGCCATCCCCTGGCTCCGGACGGGAGCGTCGCGGCCGGCGTCGCGGCGGAGCGCGCGCTGCTCGAGCCGCTGCGCAGCCGCGCGGATCTCGTGATCGACACCACCGGCATGTCGGTGGGGATGCTGCGCGGCAAGATTGCCGAGGAGTTCCTCCCCCGCAGCACCGCCGGGCCGCTCGCGCTCACGTTCATGAGCTTCGGCTTCAAGCACGGCCCGCCACGCGAGGAGGATCTCGCGGTCGACGTGCGCTTCCTCGAGAACCCGCATTACGTGCCCGAGCTGCGGGAGCTCACCGGCCTTGACCAACCCGTCGTGGACTACATCGCGCGCGACGGGCGCCTCGAGCAGTTCTACGAGCGGCTGCACGCGTTGCTCGACTTCCTGCTGCCCCAGTACGTGGCCGAGGGCAAGGCGCATCTCGTGATCGCGGTGGGCTGTACAGGCGGGCGCCATCGCTCGGTCGCGATCGCCGAGCACCTTGCGGCGCGCTATCGCGGCCACGAGGACCTCGAGGTCGCCGTGGCCCACCGCGATATCGAGCGCAGGCCGAGCGCGCTCTGACGGGCGCCGTTCGCGCGCCGATCGCTGCACAGGGGTTACCGCCGCTAATCCGTAGAAAACCAGGATGGGGGTCCGTTGCGCGGACGCATGCGCGCGCCCGGAGGCCGCTGATAGCCTGCTGCGCGGTCGGGACGCAGAGCGGCCGCTCCGCAGCCCGAGGGTCGTCTGCTGGAGCCCGCATCGGCTCCTTCGGGCGCGCGGGAGGTCGGTGTCCAACCAAACGATCAGGAGGCGATGAATGCCAGTACGCGTGGGAATCAACGGGTTCGGCCGCATCGGCCGGAACGTGTTCCGCGCCGCCAAGGCGAGGGGCGATAGCGCGGACGTCGAGTGGGTGGCGGTCAACGACATCGCCGATACGCGCACGCTTGCGCATCTGCTCAAGTACGACTCGATCCTCGGCCCCTACGCCGGCACGGTGCACGCGCGCGAGGGCGCCATCGACGTGGACGGCAAGGAGCTGAAGGTGTTCGCCGAGCGCGACCCCGCGGCGCTTCCGTGGGGCGAACTGGGCGTGGACGTCGTGATCGAGTCGACGGGTCACTTCCGCGACCGCGCCGCCGTGGCTCAGCATCTCGCGCAGGGCGCCAAGAAGGTGATCATCTCGGCGCCCGCCGCCGACCCGGACGCGACGGTCGTTCTGGGCGTGAACTTCGACGAGGTGTACGACCGCGCGGCGCACGACGTCATCTCGATGGCCTCGTGCACCACCAACTGCCTCGCGCCGCCGGCGAAGGTCATCCACGACACGGTCGGCATCAAGCACGGCCTGATGACCACGATCCACGCGTACACGGCCGACCAGCGTCTTCAGGACATGCCGCACAGCGACCTGCGCAGGGCGCGCGCCGCAGCGATCAACCTGATCCCCGCCTCGACAGGCGCGGCGAAGGCGATCGGGCTCGTCATCCCTGCGCTGCAGGGCAAGCTGCACGGCTTCGCGGTGCGCGCTCCGGTGCCGACCGGCTCGGTCGTCGATCTGACCGTCGAGTGCGCTCGCGAGACGAGCGTCGAGGAGGTCAACGCCGCCCTCAAGGCCGCCGCGGAAAGCGGACCGCTGCACGGCCTGATGCAGTACAACGAAGACCCGATCGTGTCCACCGACATCGTCGAATCGCCGTACTCGTCGATCGTCGATTCCGAGCTGACCGCGGTTATCGACGGCACGATGCTCAAGGTGGTCGCGTGGTACGACAACGAGTGGGGATACTCGAACCGGCTCGTGGACATCGTGCAGAGGGTGCTGTGAGCGCGATGAGGAGCATCGACGACCTTGACGTCAGCGGACGTCGGGTGCTCGTTCGCGTTGACTTCAACGTCCCCCTCAGCGTCCACGCCGAGTCCGACGGGCAGCCGTTCGTCGCCGACAACACGCGCATCGTGGCAGCGCTGCCGACGATCGAAGAGCTCCGCTCACGCGGCGCGCGGCTGATCCTCGTGTCTCACCTCGGACGCCCGGAAGGTCACGACGTGCGCCTGTCGATGGCGCCCGTCGCACAGCGCCTGCGCGAGCTGACGGGCACGAGCGTGACGCTCGCGCCGGGGGTCGTGGGCGAACAGGTCAAGGCGCTGGCCGATGGGCTGGCGGACGGCGAGATCCTGCTGCTCGAGAACGTGCGCTTCGAGGCGGGCGAGAAGCGCAACGACCCCGAGTTCGCACGTGCGCTCGCCGATCTCGCAGAGCTGTATGTGGACGATGCGTTCGGCTCCGCTCATCGTGCGCACGCGAGCACGGAGGGAGTCGCACATCTGCTGCCTAGCGCCGCCGGCAGGCTGCTCGAAGGCGAGGTGTCGACGCTGCGCCGTGTCCTCGAGGACCCCGCGCACCCGCTCGTGGCGGTCATCGGCGGCGCCAAGGTGACCGACAAGATCGCCGTGATCGACCGCTTCATGGAGATCGCGGACGTGCTCGTGATAGGCGGCGCGATGTGCTTTCCGTTCCTCTCGGCACAGGGCCATGCCGTGGGTGCGTCGTTGTGCGACGAGGAGGACACCGAGCACGCGCGCCGGGTGCTCGAGCACTCCGCTCGCCCGGGCAGCGCGCGCATCGAGCTGCCGGTGGATCTCGTCATCGGCGACCGCCTCGCAGCCGACGCCTCGCACCGTGTGCTCGGTGGCGTCGAGGTGCCAGCGGGCTGGATGGGGCTCGACATCGGTCCCGCGACCGCGATTCGCTACGCCGCGGAGATCGAGCGTGCCGGAACGGTCTTCTGGAACGGGCCGATGGGAGCCTTCGAGCTCGAGCCGTTCTCCTCCGGCACGCATACGGTTGCCAAGGCGGTTGCCGGCGCGAAGGGGCTGACCGTGGTCGGCGGCGGCGACTCTGCGGCGGCGCTGGCGCACTTCGGGCTCGAGCACGCGGTCGACCACCTCTCCACCGGCGGTGGCGCGACCCTCGAGCTGGTCGAGGGCAAGGTGCTCCCGGGGGTGCACGTGCTCGAAGGCGCGGGAGTCGCCTCTTGATGGACCGTACGCCGCTGGTCGCCGGGAACTGGAAGATGTACAAGACCGAACGGCAGGCCGAGGAGTACATCCAGGCGCTCTTGCCGCGAGTGTCGGCGATCGAGGGCACCGACGTGGCGATCTGCGTGCCCTTCACGGACCTTCATGCGATGGTCGACAGTGCGCGCGGCTCGCGAGTCGAGGTGTATGCGCAGAATATGCATCACGAGCGCGAGGGCGCGTTCACCGGCGAGATCTCTGCGCCGATGCTGAGCGAGCTCGACGTGCGCGGCGTCGTGCTCGGCCACTCCGAGCGGCGCGAGCTGTTCGCCGAGAACGATCGCGACCTCTCGCTGAAGGTGCCCGCGGCGCTCGACGCCGGGCTGGTCCCGATCCTCTGCGTGGGCGAGACGGAGAGCGAGCGCGAGGCCGCCGAGACGGAGCGCAAGCTGCGCAACCAGATCCAGGAGGATCTTCAGAGGGTCGACAGCGAGCGGCTCGCGGAGGTCGTCGTCGCCTACGAGCCGATCTGGGCGATCGGCACCGGCCGGGTGGCCTCACCGGAGCAGGTGCAGGAGGCGATCGCGTTCATCAGGGCCCTCATCGCCGACCGCGACGAGCAGGCTGCGCAGAGCGTGCGCATCCTGTACGGCGGCTCGGTCAAGCCGGAGAACTCCGCGGAGCTGCTCGGGCTGCCGGACGTCGACGGCGCGCTCGTCGGCGGGGCCTCGCTGGACGCCGAGTCGTTCGCGCAGATCGTGGCGAGCGCCTCGTGATGAGCGCGCTTGCGCCCTGCGCGTGCCTGGTGGTGCTCGACGGGTGGGGCATCGCCGAGCCGGGGCCGGGCAACGCCGTCGCGCTGGCGGACACGCCGTTCTTCGACGAGCTGTGGGCACGCTACCCGCACACGGCGCTCTCGGCGAGCGGCCGCGACGTGGGGCTGCCCGACGGTCAGATGGGCAACAGCGAGGTGGGCCACCTGAACCTCGGTGCAGGCGCCGTGGTGCGCCAGGATCTGGTCCGCATCGACGACTCGGTAGCCGACGGCTCGCTCGGCGAGAACGAGGCCCTGCGCGCGGCGTTCGACGCCGCCGAGCGTGTGCACCTGCTGGGACTGGTGTCCGATGGAGGGGTGCACTCCTCGCTCGATCACCTGCGCGCGCTGATCGCGCTCGGACATTCGCTCGCCGTCAAGGATCTCATCGTGCACGCGTTCACCGACGGTCGCGACACGCTGCCGCATGCCGGCGCGGGCTACCTCGCGAGCGTCGACCGCATGACGGGCGCGCGCGTGGGGTCCGTGGTCGGGCGCTACTGGGCGATGGATCGCGACAGGCGCTGGGAACGCACGCAGCGGGCATACGACATGCTTGTGCACGGCCGCGCGCCGCACCACGCCGACAGCGGCGAGGATGCCGTGCAGGCGGCCTACAGACGCGGCGAGACGGACGAGTTCATCGAGCCGACGCTCGTCGGCTCAGAGGCGTGCTTGCGCCCGGGCGACAGCGTGATCTGCTTCAACTTCAGGCCCGACCGAATGCGCCAGATCGTACGTGCGCTGGCCGAGCCGGGGTTCGGCGAGGGGTCCGAGGAGCTTCCCGGCTGGGAGGGTCGCGGCGGTACTCAGCCGCTTGCGCGCCTGACCACGCTGACCCGCTACGAGGAGGACTGGAGCTACCCGGTCGTGTTCTCTCCGGAGCTGCCCGCGACCACGCTGCCGGCCGTGCTCGCGCAGGCCGGTGCGACCCAGCTGCACGTCGCCGAGACCGAGAAGTACGCGCACGTCACGTACTTCTTCGGTGGCGGCGAGGAGACGCCGCAGCCGGGCGAGCGGCGAGAGCTCGTGCCGTCGGTGCGGGACGTGCCCACCTACGACCACGCCCCGCAGATGAGCGCGCGCGCGGCGGCCGGGGCGTTCGTACAGGCGTGGCGCGAGGAGCATCCGCGCTTCGCGATCATCAACTTCGCGAATCCTGACATGGTTGGCCACACCGGTGTGATCCCTGCGGCGGTGGAGGCGATCGAAACGGTCGACGCGTGCTTGCGGGAGATCGTGGAGACGGTGCAGCAGGACGGTGGCGTATGCGTGGTGACGGCGGACCATGGCAACTCCGAGCACATGCTCGAGCCCGACGGGAGCCCCAACACGGCGCATTCGCTGAATCCGGTTCCGTTGATCGTCACGCGCGAGGGTCTCGCGCTGCACGGCGGCGGAGTGCTCGCCGACGTGGCGCCGACGGTGCTGTCGCTGTTGGGCATCGAGCAGCCCGCGGCGATGACCGGACGCTCGCTGATCGAGCGGTGAGCGCGCTCAACGGCGCCGCTCCCAGGCCGGCGCAGACGCCACGCTCCACACGCATGCTCGCCGCATTCTTCATCGGCGCGGGCATCAACCACTTCGTGCTTGCGCGCGCATATGAACGAATCGTGCCTCCGCGCCTGCAGGGCCGTGCCAAGAGCGTGGTGGCGGTGAGCGGGGTCGCCGAGATCATCGGCGGCGCGGGCGTGCTCGTGCCGACCACGCGCCGGGCTGCGGGGGTATGGCTGGTGGCGGTGCTCGCGGCGGTGTTCCCGGCCAACGTGTACATGGCGCGCGCGCCCGAGCGATTCCCGCGGGTACCGCGCTGGGCCCTGTATGCGCGCCTGCCGTTGCAGCCGCTGATGATGCTCTGGGCGTGGAGGGCGAGCAGGCGCTGAGAGCGCACGCCCATGCTGATGGGCGCGACGCTGCTATGTTCGCTTGAGACGCAGTTTAGTTTTTGGACCGCAATGTCTACCGCTGTCAAGACCGTCCCATTCGTAGAGGACAACCTCACCGATGGGGAGGTTCGCGCTTGGCGCGGTCTGCTGCGAGCGTACGGATGCCTGGCGAAGCGGCTCGACACAGAGCTCGAGCGGGCCCACAACCTGCCGCTTAGCTCGTATGAGGTGCTGAGCACGCTGCAGGCGTCGAGCAGCGGTCGCATGCGCATGTGCGACCTCGCCGATCAGGCGCAGCTGTCGCGCAGCGGGCTCACACGGCTGGTGGACCGGCTCGAGCGCGACGGCCTGTTGGAGCGCTGCTCGTGCGACCATGACGCGCGCGGCTCCTACGCGTGCCTCACGAGCAGCGGGCGCGCGCGCCTGAAGGAGGCACGCGTGACCCACCTCGGCGTGGTGCGAGCGCAGTTCCTGTCGCACTTCTCCGAGGAAGAGCTGCGGGCGCTGGCCGACATGTGGCAGCGGATCGCGCCCTGCAACGGCAGCTGAGCGTCCCGGCGAGCGATTGCTCGGGCATTCGTCCGCCCGAGCCTCAGGGAGCGAAATGTCCGGGTAGTCGATCCACGTCGTCGCGTGGTCGCGCGGCGAGAGATATGCGCGCAGTCGCGGCATCAAACTTGATGTCAGGCGACTCATATTTTATACTGAGGACATCACAGGTCTCTCAGTCTTTTGGAGGTAGAAGATGACGATTATCAGATGGGAGCCCGCACGCGAGCTCCACACGATCCAGCAGGAGATGAACCGCCTGTTCGGCTCGTTCTTCGATGCGCCCGATGGCGCAGGTGCGGCGGTGCAGGTGCGCCGCTGGGTTCCCGCCATGGATCTCGTCGAGGAGGGCGATGAGTTCGTCCTGCGCGCGGATCTGCCGGGAGTTGAGGAGAAGGACGTGAAGGTCGAGCTCGAGGACAACCTGCTCACGATCACCGGCGAGCGCTCCTCAGAGCACGGCGAGCGCAAGGACGGCTATTACCGCATCGAGCGCGCCTCGGGCAGCTTCAAGCGCTCGCTCACGGTCCCCGACGGCGTCGCCGCCGAGAGCGTCGCCGCGCACTTCGAGAACGGTGTGCTGACCGTGCGGATCCCCAAGCCCGCGCAGCCACAGCCGCGGCGGGTCGAGATCAGCGTGAGCGAGAAGGCTCCGGTGATCGAGGGCGCCGCCGGCGAGGACGCCTGACGGCGGTCACTCGCCGCGTCCGCGCTCGCTGGAGGGGTGGCCGCCCGCCGTGTCGGCGGCGGCCGCCTCCTGCGCGTCCGCTGGGGGCGGCGTGAGGTCTGCGTCGGAGCCGCCGCGTCTCGCCGGCCGCGTCACGCGGCGGTGGTGGCGGTGCAAGAACAGAGCGCCGACGACGGCCACGAGCACCGCGACCAGGCCATAGACGCCAAACGCTTCGATCGCACCACCCGCGGAATGGCCGAGGGAGTAGGCGATCAGTCCGATCGTGCACGCCCAGGTGATCCCGCCGAGGGCGTTCCACAGCAGGAACGAGGGCCAACGCATTCGCGTCGCCCCTGCCAACCAAGACGCCCACACGCGTAGGCCGAGCAGAAACCGCCCGAAGAAGACCGCCTTCGGACCGTGCGTTTCGAAGAACGGCTCGCCCACACGCAGCACCTCGGCGCGCTGGCGCCGGAAGGCTCCGGGCCGGGTGAGCAGCCAGCGACCGCCCTTGCGCCCGATCGCATAGCCGATGTTGTCGCCGACGATCGCACCGGCGGCGGCCACGCCGATGACGAGCGCGATGTCGAGTTTGCCCTGGCTCGCGAGCACGGAGCCGGCGATCAGGCTCGTCTCTCCGGGGACCGGCACACCGCTCGACTCGCTCATCACGAGAACGAACAGCAGCGGATAGCCGGCCACGCTGATCAGATGGCTGACGTTGAGTATCGATGCGAGCATGCGCGCGCCTCTAGGATGCCGAAGCCGCGCGGCGTTGCCCGGTCCCTCGCAGCGCAACTCGAGGGTTTGCGGCCTCAGTGCGTGTTTTCGACCACCAGTTGCTTGAGTTCGTTGGCGGTCTTCTGCACGTCGTTGTAGACGACCTTGCGCAGCCTGATCGTCTGCGTCGGGCCGGTCAACAGAACTATCGCGACGACCGTGGCTGCGACGGCCAGCAGCGCGAGCATCACAAGCGCGAGGCGGTTGGTGCCACGCCTGCGTGGCGGGGCGGCCGCCGGAGCCTGACGCGCCGGAGCAGCGCGGGCTGGGCCCGGGCGGGGCCTTCGCGGCGCGACCGCGCGGCTCGGCCGGTCCGAGCCGATGGCGCCTGCGCCGCCGCCGCTCTCGCGGGCGAGCACGCTCGTCGCCTGCGTGGCGGGCGCGCTGTGGACTGGGGTGCGGCGCACCGCGGGGGCGATCCCGTTGGCGGCGTCGCGCAGCGCGCGACCCATCTCACGCGCGGTCTGGTAGCGCTCACGCGGCTCGAGCGCCAGCGAGATCGCGACCGCGTCGGCGAGCTCGCTGCTGACGGCCGCAACGATCGTGTCGAGCGTCGGCGGCGCCTGCTGCTGTTGCTTGAGCGCCAGCTCGGTCAGCGAGGTGGCCTCGTAGGGAAGCCGTCCTGAGATGAGCTGGTAGGTGACGACCCCGAGCGCGTACAGGTCGGCGCTCGGCCCCGCCTCTTCGCCGCGCGCCTGCTCGGGCGCGAGATACGCGGCGGTGCCGAGAACCGAGCCGACCTGGGTGATGCTGGATTGCTCGGTCGCCTTCGCGATCCCGAAATCCGCGAGCTTGACCTCGCCTTCGCGTGAGCGAAGCAGGTTGCCGGGCTTCACGTCACGGTGCACCACGCCGTGGCGGTGCGCGTAGTGGAGCCCCTCACAGGCCTGCTCCACGATCGCGAGCGCTTCCTCGACCTCGACCCAGCGGTCGTCACGCAGGATTTCTGCGCAGGAGCGCCCTTCGATGTACTCCATGACGATGAAGTACTCGCCGCTGTTGGCGTCCTGGCCCGAGTCGAAGACCTGGACGATGTTGGGATGCACAAGGCGCGCCGCCGCCTGCGCCTCACGCTGGAAGCGCGACACGAACGCGGGGTCCTCGGCGAGGTGCTGTGCGAGCAGCTTCACGGCCACGCGACGCTCGAGGCGCAGGTCGAGCGCCAGGTGCACGGTGGACATCCCGCCGAAGCCAAGCCGCCCCTCCAGGCGGTAGCGCCCGGCGATCTCGACGTCGCTCATTGGCCGTTCCCCTGGCCGTTGCCCTGGCTGCCACCGGCGCCCGTGCCGCCGCCCTGGCCGCCGGCACCCGGTTCTTCTTTGGGTGCTGGCGTGCCGCCGCCCGGCGTGCTCGTGCTGGTCGGCGGCGGGGTCGTTTCGGTGCTGGTCGGCGGCGTGGTCGTCGTCGTGGTCGTTTCGGTGTTCGTGGGTGTCGTCGGCGTCGTGTTGGTGGGGGTCGTTTTCGGCGTGGTGCTGGTCGCGGTGGTGCCCGCGGTGGAGGACTGCGCGCATTCGACCAGCGCGCGGTTGCGCAGGTTCGTGATGCCTGCGCGCAGCCGTTCGCGCAAACCGGGGTCGAGCGCGCTGGGCAGCGCGGCGAAGTCCTGTTCGGTCTTGAGGACCGCCGCTTCGGTGGCCGCGCAGCTGCCTTCTCCACTCCTAGCATCTGCCGCCACGGCTTCGAAGTCACCCTTGAGCGGACCGGCGTTGGCTTCGGGTATCAGCTTGCTCGAGCTGCCACACGCCACGAGCACGGCGGCGAGCAGCGCGAGCGTGGCGGCCATCAGGGCGCCGAGAAGCCGCCCGCGGACAGGCCCACGGGAGGGCGATCGTGCCTCGGTCGAGCCTTGGCGCATGCTCATTGACCGTACTCCAGACGCTCAGCCAACGAGTCCGGCAGCCGTGCAGCGCGGATCGCTGCTGCTGCGCCTGCGATGTCGTACTCGGAGCGGTGAAACGTGGCGTCCATCGCGTCGAGGTCGAGCATCAGCCAAGCCGCGCGAGGATCCCCGTCGCGCGGCTGACCCACGCTCCCGGGGTTCAGCAGCCACTCGCCCTCGGCTACGTCCACGCGCTCGCCCTCACGACGCGGTTCGCCCGTAGTCGGCTCGCCCTCGGGGCGCACGAATGAGAGCGCCACATGCGAATGTCCCACCAGGCACACGCGGCGCGCCTGCGCGTCCATGCACAGCTCGGCGAGCAGGCTCGAGAGCACGTACTCCCAGACGGGGTCGCGCGGGCTCGCGTGGTAGAGCGCGATCTGGCCCTCGACGCCCTGCGGGCTGAGGCTGCGCAAGAACGACAGGTTCGCGGGCCGGAGCACCTCGCGTGTCCACTGCACCGCCAGGCCCGCGCCGCGCGAGAACTCCTCGAGCGAAAGCTCGCCGGTCACGGCGAGGTCGTGGTTGCCGGCGAGGCACACCGCCGCGTGCTCGCGCGCGAGCTCCACGCAGGCGTCGGGCTCCGCACCGTACCCGACGAGGTCGCCGAGGCACCAGAGCTCGGCGGCGTCGCTTGCAGCGACCGCCTCGAGGGTGGCCTCGAAGGCATGGCGGTTGGCATGGACGTCTGAGATGACGGCAACCTTCATCACTGGAGGGTAGGGAGACCAATCGCGCGCGACCGTTCCACGCGCAACAGATGCGCACGAGGCGTGCTCGCGAGTGGCCGCGGCCCGCTCTACTCGCGCTCCGAGCCCTTCTCCGAGCCGCCGTACTCGGGCAGGTTCTTGATGCCCTCCCGGGTGAGCCACTTGGAGTAGTTGTCCTCCATCGCGTCGATCAGCTCGCGCATGAAGCGGGGCGAGAGGTTCACGCGTGAGACGACCACGCCCGGCACCTCCTCGGCCTCGACCTCGTGGTCGACGCGCGCGAATGTGATGGTGAACTCGTAGTCGGAATGGCTGACGTTCGCGAAGTTCGCGTATACGCCACCCATGATCTCGGGGGACAGATGGATATTGATGTGGCGCTCGGCGCCTGGGTCTTGGTCGGTCACGCAGCTAGTATCGCAAGCGCCGAGCACCGATCCATGGGCAATCCCTCAGAGCACGATCATCAGCCTGCCGCGCAGGAGCTTTTGAGCGCATCGCGCGCGCCGCTGGCGGAGCTGCGGGAGGCCGTGCTGGAGGCCGCTCATGAGGTGGCCGGGGCGGCTGCGCATGCGACGCTCGGCGCAGCCTCCGAGGGCGCGAAGTCAGAGCGTGCCGACGGGCGCTCGCGCGGGCGCAAGGCGATCAGCCTCGAGCGCCCGCCACGGGCGCAGTTCGGCGACTACTCGACCAACGCCGCGCTGCTGCTGGCGCCCGGCTTGAGCGCCCCGCCGCGAGAGGTGGCCGAGCGCCTCGGGAGACGCTCGCCCGGCGCCTGGGCGCGGGGCTCACGCGCTACGAGGTGGCGGGCCCCGGCTTTCTGAACCTGTTCGTCTCCGACGCATGGCTCTCGCATGCGCTTGCCGCCGTGCTCGCGGCGGGCGAGCGCTTCGGCGCGGGAAACGCAGCCGCGCCGGAGCGCATCCTGGTCGAGTTCGTCTCGGCGAATCCCACTGGGCCGATGCACGTCGGCCACGCGCGCAACGCCGCATACGGCGATTCGCTTGCGAGGGTGCTCGAGTTTCATGGGCACAGCGTGGAGCGCGAGTTCTACGTGAACGATGCCGGCTCGCAGGTGCGCAAGCTGGGCGAGTCGATCGCTGCGCTCGCCCGCGGCGAGCAGGTCCCCGAGGATGGCTACCGCGGCGAGTACGTCGAGCGCCTCGTGGGGCGGGTGGGCGGCGGCGAGATGGAGGCCGAGGCGCTGGGGCACGCGGCGGTGGAGGCGATGATCGGCGAGATGCGCTCCTCGCTGACGTCGTTCGGCGTGCGGCCGTTCGATCGCTGGTCCTATGAGAGCGCTCTGCACGAGGGCGAGCCAAGCCTGGTCGCCCACACGCTTACGCTGCTCGAGGAACATGGGCACACCTATCGCAGCGAGGGCGCGCTGTGGCTGCGCACGACCGACTTCGGCGATGACAAGGATCGTGTGCTCGTCCGTTCCAACGGCGAGCACACGTATTTCGCCTCGGATATCGCCTACCACCAGGACAAGCGCGAGCGCGGCTTCGAGCGCCAGATCGACGTGTGGGGCGCCGACCACCATGGCTACGTGGCGCGCATGAAGGCCGCCTATCAGGCGCTCGGCGGGGAGCCCGATCAGCTGGAGCTCCTGATCATGCAGCTCGTGCATCTCGTACGCGGCGGCGAGCGCGCGCAGATGTCAAAGCGCGCCGGCGAATTCGTGAGCCTCGAGGAGCTGCTGGCGGAGATCGGCGTGGACGCGGCGCGCTGGTATCTGCTGGCACGATCGCACGACACGACGGTCGACCTCGACCTGGACCTCGCGCGCGCGCAGTCGAGCGAGAATCCCGTCTACTACGTGCAGTACGCGCATGCGCGTATCTGCTCGATCCTCGCCAAGACGAGCCCGCAAAGGGTCGATGCCGCGCTTGCGCAGCCGCCGGATGCGCGCGTGGAGCCGCTCGACGCGACCGAGCGTGCGTTGATCGAGCAGCTGCTGGACTTCCCGGCGGAGCTCGCCGAGACGGCCGAGCGGCGCGCGGTTCATCGGGTGGCGGCCTATGCGCTCGAGCTCGCGCAGCGCTTCACCGCGTTCTACCGAGACTGCCGCGTGGTGGGCGCCGAGCCGGACACGCTCGAGTCTATCGCGGATCGCGCTGTGCGTGGCCTCGAAGAGCACGATCGCCCGCTGCCTGGAGCTGCTCGGGGTGCACGCGCCGCAGGAGATGTAGCCGCGGCTGAACAGTCGGCTCTCAGTCAAAGCGCGCCATGTCGCGCTCGAGGCGCTCGCGCTCGGCGCTGCTCAGAGCCACCGGCGCGGCCTCGGCGGAGGCTCGCACGCGCGCCTGTGCACGCCAGCGCGGCATCAGCAGCGCGAGCGCGACGAGCAGCGCGAGCACGACCGCGGCCGGCACCACGTACACGGTCAGATCGAAGCCGTGCGTGCTCGGCAGGCCAAGAACGCTCGAGCCGTACTGGCCGACCAGTGCGCGCTTGACCTGAGCTTCGCCGTAACCGCGGTCGATGAGTTCCTGGATGTAGGCGCGCTCGTCGTTG
>CAWCCZ010000007.1:0-185557 GCA_963794275.1 uncultured Solirubrobacteraceae bacterium
GTCGGCGTAGATGATCTCGCTGCCGGTGCCCGCTTCAATGTGCCCGTGGTAGGCGCAAAACACGTTGTTGGAGCACGCCAGTTCGCCGATTTCTTCATCGATTTCGTTGAAGCAGCTGACCACCTTGTGCGGTAGAAGCACGAAGTAGAGCTGTGATGGGCCCGTGGGCAGCGCTTGTTCTGCGATGAACGTCTTGAGCTGTGCCTGCACCTGTTCATCGAGGACGCACGTCGTGTAGCCGCCCGCCGGACCGGCGTCGGCGAATTCGCCGACCGGGGTTTCGCAGTTTCCGCTCGTTGGATACGGGTTGGCATCCACAAGCTCGCCTTCGTATTTCGAGCTGTAGGCGGCGTGTCCGGTTTTGTCCGTGTACTGGGCGTCGACGCCGAAGACGTTGCTCGCGAGCCCGCTGTCGTGCGCGACATCGGTGAAGAAGTTGTTGACGATCGTCTTTGCTGCGCTCGTGAATTCACTGTTCGGGTCCCAGTAGATGACGTGTGTCGCGGAGCTGTGCATGACCGGCCCGCCCTGTGATGTGAGCGGCGAGCCGCCGTGGGGCGGTTCGTCAAAACGCCTGACGCCTGAGGAAGACGAGATGCCTGCCGCGGCATGCGCGCCCGGCACGCCGGCCTGACTCACCCCCAGGCGGGGGGCCACGCCGTAGCCGCGACCGTGGATCTTGACGGTGATCGCGTCTGAGCCCGGCGCGCTCAGCCCCCCCGCCGCCAGCGCAGCGCACAGCGCGAGCGCCACGACATAAGCGCGCGGACACGCTCCCGAGGTATTTCCTTGTCCCGGCGATCACTGGTCCCCTCTGTCTGCTGAACACTCGTTGGCACACGACGCTAGCCGCGTAGTCGACCGCCCCTGCCCCCCGTTGGACGAAGGGGCGAGCCGCTCCGGGGACGCTACCAGACCGAGGCGAAAGGCCGCAAATTGCGTACTCCCGCTTGCGCCGCGCGCACGGCGTTCAGCCGATCGCTACTGCGGATCGACGTCCACGCTGAAGCTGACGCCCGCGTGCCTGCGCCCGCGGCGACGGCGCGGACGGCCTCGCCGACGGCCGCCACCGCGGCGCGCGGCGCTCGGGCGCCTTGACCACGAGCACCTGGCGCTCGCGGCCGCGCAGGCGAAACAGCGCCGCCGGGCCGAGCACGGCCGGCGGCCTCCGCGGGCGCCTGCAGTCGCCGGCCGCCGAGCGCGCAGCCGGCGCGAGCAGCTCGCGCAGCGCCGCACGCGGCAGCGCGCGCGGCCGCGGACTCCACGGCCGAGCAGACGATCCTGATCAGGTGCGAGAACGGCGGGTAGCCGAGCGCGCGGCGGCGCTCGAGCTCGCCGGCGAGGAAGCCGTCGCTGTCGTGGCGCGGCGGCGTGAACGATCGCGCGCGCCTCGGGCGCGATCGTCTGCACGAGCACCCGTCCCTCGCCGCCCCGCCCGACGCGCCCGGCGAGCTGCGCGATCAGCGCGAACGTGCGCTCCTCGGCGCGGAAGTCGGGGAAGCGCAGCGTGGCGTCGGCGTCGAGCACGACGCCGAGCGTGACGTCGGGGAAGTCGTGGCCCTTGGCGACCATCTGCGTGCCGATCAGCACCCCGCACTCGGCCGCCTCGAAGCGGCGCAGCAGCGCCCGCGCCCTCGGATCGCCGCCGCTCGCCGGCGTCGCGCTCGCGGCCGACGACGTCGGCGTCGAGGCGGAAGACCGGGAAGCCGCCGTCGTCGAGGACGCTCGCGAGCTCGTGCGCAGGCGCTCGGTGCCGGCGCCGTGGCGCGCGACCGAGGTCGAGGAGCAGTCGCCGCAGCGCGCCGGGACGCGGCTCGCGGTGGCCGCAGTGGTGGCAGGCCATGAAGCCGCCGCGCGCGGTGCAGCACGAGCGCCACGTCGCAGTGCGGGCAGCTCCACACGCGCCCGCAGGAGCGGCAGGAGAGGAAGTTCGACCAGCCGCGGCGGTTGAGCAGCACGATCGCCTTGCCGCGCGCGCGCGCGCACCTCCGCGAGCGCCTCGCGCGGTGAGCGGGTGCAGCCCGTGCGGCTCGCCGCGCATGTCGAGCACCTGCACCGCGGCAGCGGCCGGCCGTCGACGCGGCTCGGCAGAGCGACGCACGCGGCATCCGCTGCACGCTCTCCGGCCGCGGCGTCGCGCTGCCCGAGCAGCAGCAGCGCGCCGCAGCGCGCGCGCGCGCTCGGCGGCGACGTCGCGCGCGTCGTAGCGCGGGTCGCCCTCGTGCTTGTAGGAGGCGTCGTGCTCCTCGTCGACGACGATCAGGCCGAGATCGTCGATCGGCGCGAACACCGCCGAGCGCGGGCCCACGCAGACGCGCGCCTCGCCCTCGCGCAGGCGCCGCCACTCGGCGTAGCGCTCGGCGGGGCGCAGCCGCGAGTGCAGCACCGCGACGGTGTCGCCGAAGCGCTCGATGAAGCGCGCGACGATCTGCGGGGTGAGCGCGATCTCCGGCACCAGCACGATCGCGCCGCGGCCCTGCTCGAGCGCGGCCGCGGCGGCCTGCAGGTAGATCTCGGTCTTGCCCGAGCCGGTCACGCCGTGCAGCAGCCGCCGCTCGGCCCGGCGCTGCGCGAAGCGCCGCGCTCAGCGGCTCGAGCGCCGCCCGCTGGGCGTCGGTCAGCGCGCGGCTCGCGCGGACCGGCGCTGCCCGACGCGCGACGTTGCGCGGCCGCGGCGACCGCGCGGCGCTTGCGCCCGCTCAGCCGCCGCGCGGCGCCGGGAGGAAGCACGAGCGTCGAGCGCGCGCGAGATCGTCGAGCAGTACTCGGCGGCGATCCACTCGCGCCAGCGCGACCAGCTCGTCGGGCACGCCGAGCTCGAGCGGCACGCAGCGGCGCGAGCAGCCGGTCCTCGGCCACGCTCGCTGCTGTCGGCGAGTCCCACCACCACGCCGAGCACCTCGCGCCGGCCGAAGGGCACCACGAGCATCGAGCCGACGTCCACCCCGCCGCGCAGCTCCTCGGGCAGCCGGTAGTCAAACGGCCCGCGCAGCGCGCGGGCCGTCGTCATCGGCTCGACCTGGGCGATCGCTGGCACTTGGGCGCAGACACTCGCCCCCGCCCCGGTCAGCTCACAGGCCGGCGGCGGCGCGCAGCGCGTCCTTCTTGTCGGTCCTCTCCCACGTGAAGTCGTGGTCTTCGCGGCCGAAATGGCCGTAGGCGGCGGTCTTCTGGTAGATCGGCCGGTGCAGTTTGAGCTCCTCGCGGAACGCTCCGGGGCGCAGGTCGAAGACCTCATCGACGGCGCGCGCGATCTGCCCGCGGCTGAGACCCTCGTGCTCGGTCCCGAACGTCTCGACCATCACCGACACCGGGTGCGCGACGCCGATCGCATAGGCGACCTGCACCTCGGCGCGGTCGGCCAGGCCCGCGGCGACGATGTTCTTGGCGACCCAGCGCGCGGCGTACGCGGCCGAGCGGTCCACCTTCGAGGGGTCCTTGCCCGAGAACGCGCCGCCGCCATGGCGGGCCATGCCGCCATAGGTGTCGACGATGATCTTGCGACCCGTCAGGCCGCAGTCGCCCATCGGGCCGCCGATCACGAAGCGCCCCGTGGGGTTGACGAGGAAGTTGCGCATCAGCCTCTTCTCGTCGTAGAGGTCGGCCGGCAGCACCGGGCGCAGCACGTGCTCGAGGAGATCCGGCTTGATCAGCGACTCGGCGTCGATGCCGTCGGCATGCTGGGTGGAGATCAGGATCTTTTCGATCTCCACGGGCTTGCCGTCGCGGTAGCGGACCGTCACCTGCGTCTTGCCGTCGGGGCGCAGGTACGGGAGCACCTCGCCCTTGCGCACCTCGGACAGGCGCTTGGCGAGCTTGTGCGCGAGCGAGATCGGCAGCGGCATCAGCTCCTCGGTCTCGTTCGAGGCGTAGCCGAACATCATTCCCTGGTCGCCCGCGCCCGCCACGTCCAGCTCGTCTTCGTCGGCGGGATCGTGGCGGGTCTCATACGCCGCGTCCACGCCCTGGGCGATGTCCGGGGACTGCTTGTCGATCGCGTTGATCACCGCGCAGGTGTTGCAGTCGAAGCCGTAGCACGGCGTCGTCGTAGCCGATTTTTCGCACCGTTTCGCGGGCGATCTCCTGGATGTCGACGTAGGTGTCGGTCGAGATCTCTCCGGAGACCACGATCAGGCCGGTGTTCACGAGCGTCTCGCAGGCCACGCGGCCGTAGGGGTCGTCGGTGAGCACGGCGTCGAGGACGCCGTCTGAGATCTGGTCGGCGATCTTGTCGGGGTGTCCCTCGGTGACCGACTCGGACGTGAACAGGAACTCGTTGTCAGAAAGCTGGTGCATGGGGTGATGTGGGTCCGCTCCGCTGTTTCGTGGGCCGTCAGGCTCGCGCAGGCTATCGGCTACGCGGCGCGCTCGCGTCTGCGCTGGCCACGCTCGACGAAGTCGATGATCAGCGGCACGCCCTCCATGCTGTAGCGCGAGCGCAGCCGATTCTCCAGGAAATACGCGTAGTCGCGGGTCACTCGGGCCCTGGAGTTGACCTGGATGGCAAAGCGCGGCGGGCGCTCGTCGATCTGGGTCATGTAGATCAGCTTCAGGCGGTGCTGCGGCGAGCCGCGGCGCGTTCCCACGGGCGGCTGGCGTGCCTGCACGGTCTCCGAGAGGAACCTGTTCAGCTCGGGCGTGGGGATGCGCCCGGCCATGCGCTCGCCGAGCGCGATCGCCTCGCCCATCGCGCGCGAGACGCCCCTCCCCGTCTTCGCGCTGGCGGTGAGCACGCGCGGGCGCAGGCGCAGCTTCTCCGCGACCCGTGCGCGAGCGTGCTCGAGATCCGCCTCGGCCATCTCGCCCAGATCCCACTTGTTGAGCACGATCGCGGTCGCGCAGCCGGCCTTCATCGCGATCTCCGCCACGCGCAGGTCCTGCGCGGTGACCCCGTCGGCGGCGTCGCACACGACCAGCGCGACGTCGGCGCGCTCGGCGGCACGCTGCGAGCGCAGCGCCGTGTAGTACTCGACCGAGTCGGCTACCTTCGCCTGGCGGCGCATGCCCGCGGTGTCGATCAGCGTGACCCGCTGCTCGCCGACGAGCAGCGGGATGTCGATCGGATCGCGAGTGGTGCCCGCGAGCTCCGAGACGATCACGCGCTCTTCACCGAGGAAACGGTTTACGAGCGAGGACTTGCCGACGTTCGGCCGCCCCAGCACCGCGAGGCGCACGCTGTCCTGCGCGTCGGCCGGCGGCTCGTCGGGCAGCAGCTCGACGATGCGGTCGAGCAGGTCCCCTGAGCCGAGCCCCTGCGAGGCGGAAACTGCGATCGGCTCACCGAGGCCGAGGCGGTGGAAATCCGCCGCGAGCGGCTCGTCGGCGACGTTGTCGACCTTGTTGGCGGCCACGATCGTCGGCAGCGGCGAACGCCGCAGCAGCTCGGCCATCTCCTCATCACCGGGGCGCACGCCCGCTCGCGCGTCCACGACGAGCAGCGCCACCTGCGCGTCGGCCAGGCCCGCGCGCGCCTGCTCGCGGATCGAGCCCGACAGCGGGTCCTCGTCGGCGAAATCCATGCCGCCGGTGTCGATCAGCTTGAAGCTGCGCCCGTTCCACTCGCACTCGAGCTCCCTGCGGTCTCGCGTGACGCCCGAGCGCGGGTGCACGACAGCGTCGCGCGTGCCGCACAGGCGGTTCACGAGCGAGGACTTGCCGACATTCGGGTATCCGACGACTGCAACCTTCATCGCGGTCAGTATGACCGCGCGAGCGCTGCGATCCGCTCGACCGCCTGCGCGACACCGATCCCGGTGGTGTCGAGCGTGACCGCGCCCGGGGCGGGCCGCAGCGGGCTGTGCTCGCGCGTGGCGTCGCGCTCGTCGCGCAGCGTCTGCTCGGCCAGCACCACGGCGACCTCGCCGCCGAGCTCCGCGGCGCGCCTGCGCGCCCGCTCGGCCGGGTCGGCGGTGAGGTACACCTTGAGCGCCGCGTCGGGAGCCACGACCGTGCCTACGTCGCGCCCCTCGGCGACCCAGTCGCCATTCGAGATGAGCTCGCGTTGCTTGCCCACGAGCGCCTCGCGCACCTCGGGGTCGGCGGCCACGCGCGAGGCGGCCGCGGACACCTCGGGCGCGCGGATCGCCTCGCTCACGTCGCGCCCGTCGAGGCGCACGCGGGTCGCGCCATGCGCATCGCAGCCGAGCTCGATCGCGGCGGCACGCGCGAGCGCTCCCGGCTCGGCCTCGGGGTGCTCGAGCGATAGCAGCCCCACGCAGCGATACATGGCGCCGCTGTCCAGATAGGCGAAGCCGAGCTCGCCCGCGAGCGCCCGCGCGATCGTCGACTTGCCGGCTCCCGCGGGGCCATCGATGGCGATCAGCATCAGCGCTCCGGCGCCGCCACGGGCCTCACGAGGACAGCGACGCCAGATCCTCGACGAAGCCGGGATAGGAGATCGCCGCCGCGTCGATCCCGAGCACCTCCACGCCCTCGCGCGAGCACAGGCCCGCGACCGCGCCCAGCATGGCCATGCGGTGATCGCCGTGTGCGTCGAGCGTGCCGCCGCGCAGTCCGCCGCTGCCGCGCACGAGAAAGCCGTCCTCGGCCGCCTCGATGTCCGCGCCGAGGCCGCGCAGACCGTCGACCACGCCTGCGATGCGATCGGACTCCTTGACGCGCAGCTCGCGCGCGCCGCGAACCACCGTCTCGCCCTCGGCGAAGCAGCCGAGCAGCGCAACCAGCGGCAGCTCGTCGATCGCCAGCGGCACCTCGTCGGCCTCGACGGTGGTGCCCTCTAGCGCGCAGTGGGCCACATCGAGGTCGCTGACCGGCTCATCCGGCGAAAGCTCGCGGCCCTCCGGCTCGATGTCGCCGAGCACGATCCCCTGCATGCGCCGCACGATGCGCAAAAAGCCCGCGCGGGTCCAGTTGACGCCGACGTCTCGCACCAGCAGCCGCGACCCCGGCACGAGCATGCCGGCGGCGATGATGAAGGCCGCCGAGCTCACATCGCCGGGCACGCGCACGTCTTCCAAGGCGAGGTCGTCCGCGTTGACGACCGTGACGTGGTGGCCATGGCGGTGGATCGACACGCCGGCGCGCAGCAGCATGCGCTCGGTGTGGTCGCGGCTGTGCGCGGGCTCGCCCACGGTCGTGGCGCCGTCGGCGGCGAGCGCGGCGAGCAGGATGCACGACTTCACCTGGGCGCTGGCCACCTCGAGCTCGAGTGAGACCGCGTGCAGCCGCGCGCCGCGGATCTGAAGCGGCGGGAAGCGCCCGTCGCGGGCGTCGACCTCGGCGCCCATCGCGCGCAGCGGCTCGACGATCCTGTCCACGGGGCGCCGGCGAATCGACTCGTCGCCGTCGAGCGTGAAGGAGCGGCCCTCCTGGGAGGCGAGCCAGCCGGGCAGCATCCGCAGCAGCGTGCCGGCGTTGCCCACGTCGATGGCGAGCCCGGGCTCGGCGGCGTCGCGCAGGCCGCCGCCGCGGACCACGACCTCATCGCCGCGAACCTCGACCAGCGCGCCGAGCGCCCGAACCGCCTCGAGCGTCGAGTTCGTGTCGGCTGCCTGCAGGTAGCGCTCGATGCGCACGGGCTCTGAGGCCATCGCGCCCAGCAGGGCGGCGCGATGGCACACCGACTTGTCGGCTGGCACGCGCAGCTCGCCGGAGAGCGCGCGCGCTGGCTCGAAGCGCATGTTCATCTCCTGCACATCATGCACGCGCGACGGGAAAGCCGAGTGCTGCGATGAGCGTCGCGGCGTTCGCGGCGTTCGCCTCCCCGGCGATCCAGAGCGCGACGACGCCCTGCTTGTTGTCCTCGGAGGGCGCCAGCGCCATGTCGGCGATGTTCACGCCGGCCTGCCCAAGGGCGAGCGCTATCTCGGCGATCACGCCCGGGCGGTTGGGCACCGAGGCGCGCAGCTCGTGCACCGGGCCGCCCGCCACGCCGGCGGCGAGCAGCGCGTCACGATCGCCGCGGGCGGCCTCGATCCAGCCGCGCAGCGCCGCCGCATCGCCTGCTTGCAGCAGGGCGCGCACCTCGCCCAGGCGCCCGCAGAGATCGTCGATGCCGGCGAGCAGCGCATCGGCGTTTGAGGTGTAGATGTCGGTCCAGATCGAGCTGTTGGCGCCGGCGACGCGAGTGGCGTCGCGGAAGCTCGGCCCAGCCGGCGGCAGACGCTGGGAGTCCTCGCCGCCGAGCTGGGCGGCGGCCTGGGAGACGAGCAGGTTGGCGAGCACATGCGGCAGGTGCGAGACGCATGCCATCAACCGGTCGTGCGTCTCGGCGTCGATCGCGGTCGGCTGGGCGCCGAAGCTCGAGAGCAGGCGGTGAAGGCGCTCATAGAGCACGCCCGCGGAGCGTCCGCGGGCCGGCGTCAGGTACCAGATCGCGCCCTCGAAGAGGTCCGCTCGAGCGTGCTCCACGCCGGCCGTCTCTGCGCCCGCGAGCGGATGGCCGCCGATGAAGCGCTCGTCGGCGCTCGCCTGGTGGACCGCGAGCTTGGTCGACCCGACGTCGCTGACCACGCAGTCGCCCGGGGCGGCCGCGAGCGCCTCGCGGATACACGCCGGCAGCGCGCCCACGGGAGCGGCCGCGAACACCACCTCGGCGCCGGCGACCGCACTCTCCACGTCGGCCGCCTCAGCGTCGATCGCGCCGAGCGCGAGCGCGCGGCCGCGCACCCGCGGATCGGGGTCGAAGCCGCAGACCTCGGCATCGACCCGGGCGCGCGCGGCCAGGCCGATCGAGCCGCCGATCAGCCCGACGCCGAGGATCGCGATCCTCACGCCGGGCTGAGCACCTTCCCCGCAAGCGCAGCCGCCTGCTCGACCGCGAGCGCGAAGTCGGCGAAGTCATCCGCGCGGAGCGCCTGCGGCCCGTCGCAGATCGCCTCATCCGGGTTCGGGTGGACCTCGACGATGACGCCGTCGGCGCCCGCGGCAGCAGCAGCCAGCGACAGCGGCAGCACGAGATCGCGGCGCCCCGCGGCGTGGCTGGGGTCGACGATCACGGGCAGGTGCGAGAGCTCCTTGAGCACGGGCACCGCCATCAGGTCGAGTGTGAAGCGGTAGGCGGTCTCGAACGTGCGGATGCCTCGCTCGCAGAGCATCACGTTGGGGTTGCCCTCCTTGAGGATGTACTCGGCTGCCATAAGCAGCTCATCCAACGTCGAGGACAGGCCGCGCTTGAGCAGCGCGGGGCGCCCCGAGCGGCCGATCTCGGCGAGCAGCGGGTAGTTCTGCATGTTGCGCGCGCCGATCTGCACGACGTCGGCGACCTCCAGCACGGCGTCGATGTCGCGCATGTCCATGAGCTCGGTGACGATCGGCATGCCTGTCTCGCGCTTGGCCTCGGCGAGCAGGCGCAGCCCCTCCTGGCCAAGGCCCTGGAAGGCGTACGGCGAGGTGCGTGGCTTGTAGGCGCCGCCGCGCAGCAGGCCTGCGCCCGCGTCGCACACGACCTGCGCCGTCTGCAGCATCTGGTCGCGCGACTCGACCGTGCAGGGGCCCGCGATCAGCGCGAAGTTCCCCCCGCCGATCTTGCGCCCTTCGATGTCGAGCACGGTTCGCTCGCCGTGGCGGAACTGCGAGGAGGCGAGCTTGTAGGGCTTCAGGATCGGCACCACGCGATCCACCCCCGGCTGGCCCTCCAGACCCAGGCTCTCGACGTTCGCATCCTGCTCCACGTCGCCGATCGCCCCGATCACGGTCACGCGCGCGCCCGAGCTGCGGTGGGCCCGCGCGCCCACTCGCTCGATCTTCTGTATGACCGCCTCGACCTCATCCTCGGTCGCGGTCTCCCTCATCACGATCATCATCAACTCATCCTTTCACTGACGTCTCTAACCCTGGTTGGCGTTTGCCCGCGGCATGCGAGCCGTGAGAGGGGCGCTTACGCGCCCGTGAGGGTGGCGCCTGGCCCGAAATGGGCCGGATACGGCCTGGGCGACCCGCTCACTACGGGCCGGGCCGAAGCGCCTAGATAAATCGCCAGGTGGGGTAGGACGACCGTCCGGCAAGGGCGATGAGGGAAAGCGTCGTTTCATGAGCCGGTGCGTTCATGGCCGTCTAGCGATGGTTTGTAGCAGAGAACGCCCGCGCCGTCGAGTGCGTGCGCGCGAGTTTCACGCCGGCGCGCTCCTACGCGCGCGAGCTCGGCGCCGACGCTAGCGCGCGGCGGCGGGAGCGAGCACCTCGGAGAGCGCCTGTAGAAAGCGCTCGTTCTCCTGCGGCAGCCCGTAGGTGACGCGAAGCGCCGGCTGCTCTGAGCCGAGCGCGCTGCCGCTGCGTACGAGCACGCCACGGTCGAGCAGGCCGCGCATCACCTGCTCCTCGTCGTGCTCTGCGCCGAGCCGCACCCAGCAGAAGTTCGCCTGCGAGTCGGCGAGCTCGATGCCGAGCGCACGCAGGCCCTGGCCGACCGATTCGCGCTCGGCGACGGTGCGCGTGACACGTTCGATCACCTCATCCCCGTGGGCGAGCGCCTCGACCGCCGCGGCCTGGGCGAGCGCGTTGCAGAAGAAAGGCTGGCGCACCTGGTCGAGCGCGCGCGGCAGATCCTGCGAGCCGCACAGCGCGAAGCCGACGCGCAGGCCGCACAGGCCGTGGACCTTCGAGAACGTGCGCAACAGGACCAGGTTCGGGTGATCTCCGAGCAGCTCGATCGAGGCGTCGGGATCCTCGAGCAGATTGAACTCGCAGTAGGCCTCGTCGAGGATCACGCACACGTGCGCGGGCACCTGCTCGAGGAACGCCGCGATGCGCTCGAGCGGTATCGCTGTGCTGGTGGGGTTGTTGGGGTTGCACACGATCACCAGGCGCGTGGCAACCGTGACCTCGCGCGCCATCGCGTCGAGGTCGTGGCGCAGCTCGGAGTCGAGCGGCACGGTCAGCGCGCGCGCACCGGAGCTCGCGCCGAGGTGGGGATAGACCGAGAACGACGGCCACGCGTACACGACCTCGGCGCCCGGCTCGAGCAGCGCCTCGCCTGCTGCCAGCAGGATGTCGCAGGAGCCGTTGCCGATCGCGATCTGCGACTCGGCCACGCCGTAGCGGTCGCTCAGGGCGCGGCGCAGCAGCGAGCTGTGCGGGTCGGGATAGCGGTTGAGCTTGCCGAGTTCGCGTGCGATCGCCTCGCGCACCGCTTCCAGCGGCGGGTACGGCGACTCGTTGCTCGCGAGCAGCACGAGCGGCTCCTGCGTGGCGTAGCCGCCGGCGACCGGGTAGGAGGGGATGCGACGGATGCGCTCGGAGAACTCGAGGGGCATGGGCCCTATTGTGCCGCGCCGGGCAGGCGCGCGGCTCGCAACGTCATTGCGCTGCCTTCAGGTCGGTGCGCAGCTGGCGGGCGTCCCGCAGATACACGTGATACGGCCGATGCTCGTCCTCTGCGTAGTAGTGGATCAGGACCCTGATGATGTGGGCCGCGGAGCGCGGCACCGGTATCTCCTGTGCACATAGCAGCGGCACGCTGTCGAAGCCGACGGCCCGCGCGGCCACCGCGGGGAACTCCGCGTTGAGGTCGTGGGTCGCGGTGAAGATGCAGCTGACGACGGCGCCTGGATCGAGGCCGTTCTTCTCCATGATGGCCTGCATCAGCTCGCTCGTTGCGCCGAGGATGTCCTCGGCGTCGTTGCGCTCGACGCTGACGGCCCCGCGCAGGGCGAAGAGTCGCATGTGCGGCGATTCTGTCAGAGCGCACGCAGGAGCTCGACCTCGGCGGCGCGCAGGCGCCTGTGCGCGGCCGGCTTCAGGCCTTCCAGGCGCAGCGGTCCGAAGGCCACGCGCTCGAGCTCGAGCACGGGATGGCCGACCGCCTCGCACATGCGGCGAACCTGGCGGTTACGGCCCTCTCGAATCGTGAGCTCGATCAGGTTGCCGCGCACGCGCCGCGCCTGCGCGGGCGCTGTGGGGCCGTCCTCGAGCTGCACGCCGGCGCGCAGCGCGCTCAACGCCGCGTCCGGGACGCGCCCGCTGCCGAGGCGCGCGCGGTAGGTCTTCGGCACCTGAAAACGGGGGTGCGTGAGCCGGTTTGCGAGCTCGCCGTCGTTCGTCAGCAGGATCAGCCCGCTGGTGTCGGCATCGAGCCGGCCGACCGGATACAGCCGCAGGCCGCCGGCGTCGACGAGCTCGACCACGGTGGGGCGCCCGTGCGTGTCGCGCGCGCTCGAGACGACGCCGATCGGCTTGTGCAATGCGAAGACCGCACGCGGCTCGGGCCCGGACAGCTCGTGGCCGTCGAGCGCCACCCGGCAGCCGGGCCGCACGTCGCGCGCGGGATCGCGGACGACCTCGCCGTCCACGCTCACGCGTCCACCCGCGATCATCGTCTCCGCCGCGCGTCGCGAGGCGACGCCGGCATGTGCGAGGTACTTGGCGAGACGCATGTGCTGCAACCATAGGGTGCAGGCGAACGCCCGACCCGCCCCTCTTCAAGTGGATCTCGACCTGCTCGACCAGACGCTCGCCGCCCGCGGCGAGCCGCGATTTCGCGCCGCCCAGGTGTGGGCGTGGGCGGCGCGCGGCGCGGGCGGATACGAGGAGATGACCGATCTTCCCGCTCCCCTGCGCGAGGCGCTCGCGCAGGACGTGCCGTTCTCGAGCCTCTCGCTCGAGCAAGAGTCGCGTGCGCGCGACGGCACCGTGAAGGCGCTGTTTCACACCGTCGACGGGCGCCCGCTCGAGGCGGTGCTGATGCGCTACCGCGACGGGCGTCGCTCGATCTGCCTGTCCTCGCAGTCGGGCTGCCCGCTCACCTGCAGCTTCTGCGCGACCGGAGCCATGCGCTTCGCGCGCAACCTCTCGGCGTCTGAGATCGTCGAGCAGGCCCTGCATTTCCGGCGCCTGCCCGAGCAGCTCAGCAACTGCGTGTTCATGGGCATGGGCGAGCCGATGCTGAACCTCGACAGCGTGCTCGAGGCGTGCGAGCGCCTGCCGGCGCTCGGGATATCGCAGCGGCACACGACGATCTCGACGGTGGGCTGGATTCCGGGAATCGAACGCCTGACCGAGCACGAGGCGCCGCTGCGGCTTGCGCTGTCGCTGCACGCGGCCGACGAAAGCCTGCGCTCGGAGCTGATGGCGGTGAACGACCGCTTCGCGCTGCGCGACGTGCTCGAGGCCTGCCGCGCCCACCACGCACGCAAGCGCAGGCGTGTGTTCGTCGAGTACGTGATGCTGGCGGGCGTGAACGACCGCTACCAGCAGGCGCTCGCGCTCGCGCGCGCGCTCGCGCCGCGCCGATCGGGCGCACCGGCTGAATTCAAAGTCAACCTGATCCCCTACAACCAGGCCGCGTCGAGCTCCGCCTTCAGCGGCTCGAGCCGTGCGGCAATCGCGGCATTCCGCGACGCGCTGCTCGCAAACGGCGTGCCCGCCACCGTGCGCCTGACGCGCGGGCGCGACATCGACGCGGCCTGTGGGCAGCTGGCCGCGCAGAGCGCGTAGACGCGAGCGCTGCCGCGATGCAGGGCGAGTCAGCCGCCGCCGGCGCGCGCCTCGCCGGCGCGCAAGAGCCGCTCGCGCAGCTCTGCCTGCTCTTCGGGGCTGGGGTCCCAGCGGGCGACATCGGGTAGCTCCTCGAGCGAACGTAGCCCGAACAGCTTCAGGAACTCGGTGCTCGTGCGATACAGCACCGCGCCGAACTGCGAGTGGCCGGCCTCCTCGATGAGGCCGCGGTCGAGCAGCGTGGCGGTCGCCGAGTCGGCGCTCACGCCGCGGATGCGGGTCATCTCCGGGCGTGAGATCGGCTGCAGGTAGGCGACGATCGCGAGCGTCTCGGCCTGGGCTGGCGTGAGCGTGGAGGCGCGGGGGCGGCTGAGCAGGCGCCGCGCCGCGTCCTCGCTGGCGGGGTCACTCGCGAACGTGAAGCCGCCGCCGAGCTCGCGCAGCCTGATCCCGCGGCGCCCGGGCGCGTAGGACTCGGCGAGCAGCTCGAGCGCGGCGAGCACGGCATCTTCGCCGGCGAGCGTGGCCTCTGCGAGCTCCGCCGGGCTGACGGGCTCGCTCGAGAGGAACAGCAGCGCCTCGATCGTGCACGCGAGGGCGCCCGCGCCGGGCGCGTCGTGCTCGCTCACCCCGCCGCACCCCGGGAGCGCGCGAGCGCGAGCGGGGCGGGCTGGCGCGGGTCTTGCGAGTCCTGCGCCGCCTCCCGCGCCCACACCGAGATGTCGCCGAAGCTCTCGTCCTGGGCCCAGTCGGCTTCGCCGAGTTTGTAGAGTTCGAGCAGCGCGAACAGCGTCACCGCGACGGTCATGCGGTCGGCCTCGCGCACGGCCTCGTCGAAGTGAAAGCTGCCGCGGCGCAGCAGCGTGCGCAGGTGCGCGAGACGCTCCGCGACGGTGACGCGCGGGACGAGGATGTGCTCGGTTGAGATCTGCGCGGGCATGCGCAGCAGCCGGCCGATCGCCTCGCCGAGAACGCGCGCTTCCTGCGAGCCGGCGGGCGCGGGCACGATCGTGCGGCGCAGCTCGGCGGGCACCGGCGCCGTGCGGAAGCGGACCCCGTGCTCGGCCGCGAGCAGCTCGTGCAGGTGGGCGGCGGCCGCGCGGAAGCGGTGCGCGTCGAGCATTCGAGCGAGCAGCTCCTCGGCGGCCTGCTGGGGCTCGATCTCGAGCAGCTCCTGCTCGTCTGCGCCGAGCAGCAGGCGCGACTTCAGCTCCAGCAGCGCGGCCACCAGCACGATGAATTCGGTGGCGGTCTCGAGGTCGAGCTCGCCGCGCGCTTCGAGGTGGTCGAGGTAGGCGAGCACGACCTCGGCGAGCTGCAGCTCGCGCAGGTCGACCTCTTCGCGCAGCACCAGCGTGAGCAGCAGGTCAAAGGGACCGCTGAACACGTCGAGGTCGAGCTCGAGCGCGGCGAGGCTCATCTGCCAACCGTACCGGCAGGCGCCGACGGGGCCCGCTCGCGCGCGCTGCGGGGGGCCCCGAGGGCCATCCGCTCGCGCACGTCGGCGAGGGTCTGCGAGGCGATCGAGCGAGCGCGCTCGGCGCCGTCGGCGAGGATCGACTCGAGCGCGTCCTGGTCATCGCGCAGCGCGGCGTAGCGCTCGCGCACGGGCGCGAGATGCTCGCTCACGGCCTCGGCCACAGCAACCTTGAATTCGCCGTAGCGGGCCGCGGCGAAGCGCTCTTCGACAGCCGCCGGGTCCTCAGAGCAGACCGCCGCGAGGATCTCGATCAGATTGGAGATCCCCGGCTTCTCGGCGGCGCGACGCACCTCCGAGCCCGAGTCCGTGACGGCGCTCTTGAGCTTCTTCTCGATCGCGGCGGGCTCGTCGAGGACGTACACGGTGCCGGTCTCGCTGCCGCCGGTCGTGGACATCTTGACGGTGGGGTCCTGCAGGTCCATGATGCGCGCGCCGACCGCCGGGATGCGGTGCTCGGGAACCACTAGCACCTCAGCGCCTGCGCCGAAGCGGGCGTTGAAGCGCCGGGCGATGTCGCGCATCAGCTCGAGATGCTCGCGTTGGTCCTCGCCCACGGGCACCTCGTGCGCGCGATAGGCGAGCACGTCCGCCGCCTGCAGAACCGGGTACAGCAGCAGACCCGCGGAGACGAGCTCGCGCTGGGCGAGCGCGGACTTGTCGCGGAACTGGTGCATGCGCTGCAGGCGCCCGAGTTCGGTGACGCTCGACAGAAGCCAGGTGAGTTCGGTGTGCTCGGCGACGTCGCTCTGGCGAAACAGCACGCAGCGGCCGGGGTCGAGTCCCGCGGCGAGCAGGATCGCGGTCGTGTCGTACAGCCGCTCGCGCAGCTCGGCGGGCTCGTAGGGGACGGTGATGGCGTGCAGGTCGACGATGCAGAAGATGCCCTCGCCGCGCTCCTGGCTTGCGACGTACTGGGAGATCGCGCCGATGTAGTTGCCGAGGTGCTTGCGCCCCGTCGGCTGGATGCCGGAGAAGATGCGCATGCGCGGGCGGGCGGGCCTAGATCTCCTGGCGGACCACCGGGCGCTTGGCCGCGGCGACCTCGTCGAGGCGGCGCACGGGCGTCGTGTAGGGGGCTCCGCGCGCGATCTCGGGATCCTCGGCCGCCTCGCGCAGGATCGCGCCCATCGCCTCGGCGAACGCATCGAGCGTCTCGCGCGTCTCGGTCTCGGTCGGCTCGACCATCAGCGCCTCCTCGACGAGCAGCGGGAAGTACACGGTCGGCGGGTGAAAGCCGAAGTCGAGCAGCCGCTTGGCGAGATCGGTCGTGCGGATGCCGAGCGCCTGCTTCATCGGGCCGCCGGAGAGCACGAACTCGTGCATGCACAGCTCGCCGTAGGCGAGCGGGAGCTGCTCGGCGAGCGGCGGATCGGTCATCTTGGCGAGCCGGGCGAGCAGGTAGTTGGCGTTGAGCACCGCGACCTGCGAGGCGTCCTTCAGCCCGTCGCCGCCGAGCGAGCGGATGTAGGCGTAGGCGCGCACGAAGCAGCCGTAGTTGCCGTGGAACCCGCGCAGGCGCCCGATCGACTGCGAGCCGACGCGCTCGGAGCCGTAGTCGAGCTCGAAGGAACCATCGTCGGCCTGCGCGACGACGGGCACCGGCAGGAACGGCGCGATGCGCTCGGAGACCGCGATCGGGCCCGAGCCGGGACCGCCGCCGCCGTGCGGCTGGGTGAAGGACTTGTGCAGGTTGAAGTGCACGATGTCGAAGCCGGCGTCGCCCGGACGCGAGAGGCCCATCACGGCGTTGAGGTTGGCGCCGTCGTAGTAGAGCGTCGCACCGACCGAGTGCACGATCTCGGCTATCTCGACGATGTTGCGGTCGAACAGCCCGAGCGTGTTGGGATTGGTGAGCATCAGGCAGGCGACGTCCTCGTCGGCCTTCGCGCGCAGGTCGTCGATGTCGACGCCGCCGTCCTCGTTGGTGGCGACCTTGACCACCTGCAGGCCGGCCATCGTGACGGTCGCCGGGTTGGTCCCGTGTGCGGTGTCCGGGGTCAGCACCTTGTGGCGCTGCTCGCCGCGAGCTTCGTGGTAGGCGCGCGTGAGCAGCACGCCGGCGAGCTCGCCGTGTGAGCCCGCGGAGGGCTGCAGCGATACGTGGGGCAGCCCGGAGATCTCGGCGAGCGAGCGCTGCAGGTTCCACATCAGCTCGAGCGCGCCCTGCGCACGCTCGGGGTCCTGCAGCGGGTGAAGGCGCGCGTGCCCGCTCAGCGCGGCGGCGCGCTCGTGCAGGCGCGGGTTGTGCTTCATCGTGCAGGAGCCGAGCGGGTAGAAGCCGGAGTCGAGATCGAAGTTGCGCTTTGAGATGCCCACGTAGTGGCGCACGATCTCGGGCTCTGAGACCTCGGGCAGGCGCGGCGGTGAGCTGCGACGAAAGCGCTCGGGCAGCAGCTCTGAGAGATCCGGCGCAGGCACGTCGATCTCGGGGCACACGAATGCGCGCCGGCCGGGCGCGCCCTTCTCGAAGATCGTGGTGGCGGGCTCGCGCTGAAGCGGCGTGGGCCCCTCGGCGACCGCGGAGCTCACACGCTCACCGCCTCGGCGGCGCACTCGCGGACAGCCGCGCCGAGCACCTCGGCGAGACGGTCGATGTCTGCGCGCGAGCGGCGCTCGGTGATCGCGACGAGCAGGCCGCCGCGGTCCTCGGCGCGGCCGCTCAGCGCGTGCAGGTCGGCGCCCGGGTTCACGCCCTGCTCTGCGCACAGGCGACGCACGGCGGCGACGTCGGCGTCGAGGCGCAGCGCGAACTCACGCACGACGGGCTGCTCGTGCAGCTTGTGCACGCCGTCGAGGCCCGCGAGCGTCTCGCGCGCGTAGTGCGTGCGGGCGAGCAGCAGCTCGCCGAGCTCGACGATGCCGCGACGCCCGAGCCACGACAGGTAGACCACGCCGGCGAGCGCGTTGAGCGCCTGCGCGGTGCAGATGTTCGAGGTGGCTTTCTCGCGGCGGATGTGCTGCTCGCGTGTCTGCAGCGTGAGCACGAAGCCGCGCCTGCCGTCGACGTCGCGCGTTTCGCCCGCGATGCGCCCGGGCATCCGCCGCAGGTACTCCTCGCGCGCCGCAAACAGCCCGAATGACGGCCCGCCGAAGTCGAGGCGGTTGCCCAGCGCCTGGCCCTCGCCGACGGCGACGTCGACGCCGCATTCGCCGGGCGGCGCGAGCACGCCGAGCATGATCGGGTCGACCTGGGCGACCACGAGCGGCGCGTGCGCGTCGGCTGCTGAGCGGCCCGCGCCGGCGCCGTTCGAACTTGCGCCCGACGCCGGCGCCTTGGCGGCCGAGCTGAGCGCGGCAGCATCCTCGACGGCGCCGTAGAAGTTGGGCTGCGCGAACATCGCAGCGCTCGTGTCGGAGTCGATCGCGGCGCTCCACGCGTCGAGGTCGGTGACGCCGCCGCGCAGCGGAACCTCGACGACCTCCATGTCGAAGCCGCGGGCGTGCGTGCGCAGCGTTTGCAGCGAGTGGGGATGCAGGCCGGCGCTCGCCACCAGGCGCGGGCGCGAGTTGTGCAGCTTGGCCAGGTAGGCGGCGGCGGCGAGCGCGGAGGGCCCCTCGTAGCTCGAGGCGTTTGACACGGGCAGGGCGGTCAGCTCGGAGATCGCGGTCTGGTACTCGAACATCACCTGCAGCCCTCCCTGGGAGATCTCCGGCTGGTAGGGCGTGTAGGGCGTGAGGAACTCGGAGCGCTCCGTGAGCATGTCGATGAGCGCGGGCACGTAGTGGTCGTACATGCCGGCTCCGAGGAAGCTGATCTCCTCCTCGGCCGAGACGTTGCGCGCGGCGAGCTCGCGCAGGTGCGCGTAGACGTCCTGCTCGGGCATCCCGTCGGGCAGCTCGAGCTCGCGCCCGAGGCGCACGGCCTCGGGGATCTGGCGCTCGAACAGCTCCTGCAGCGAGGAGACGCCGATCTCGGCGAGCATCTCCTCGAGATCTCTGGGTGTGATGGCGGTGTAGCGGCTCACCTACCGAGCAGCCTAGCCGCCGAGCGTCTGCTTGTAGGCGGCCGCGTCGAGGAGCTGTCTGACTCCGATGGCTCTGACAGGCGGATCTTCACGAGCCAGCCCTCGCCGTAGGGCTCTTCGTTGATCAGCGCCGGATTCTCCGAGAGCGCGCCGTTGACCTCGATGATCTCGCCGGACAGCGGCGCGACCACGTCCGAGACCGCCTTGACCGACTCGACCTCCGCGTAGGGGGCGTCCTTGGACAGCTCGGTGCCGAGCGCGGGCGGGTCGAAGAAGACGACCTCGCCGAGGGCGTCCTGCGCATACCAGGTGATGCCCAGCGTGGCCACGCCGGCGTCATCGGCCTCGATTCGCGCCCAGTCGTGCTCGGCGTGATACAGCAACTCCGGCGGGTAGCTCTCCTGGGCCATTCACGCGTCCTTTCGGTAGAGCGGTTTCTCGCCGACCACAGCGGGGCGCATCTTGCCACGAACGTCGATCTCCAGCCGGGTGCCGGGCGTGGCGCGCTCGGCGGGGACATAGGCCATGCCGATCCCCACGCCCAGCGACGGCGAGAGCGTGCCGCTCGTGACCTCGCCCCCGCCGGCGACGGGCATTTCCGGCTCGCGCGATGCCGGGGCCGTCGATCGTGAACGCGACGAGCTTCTCGCCGGGCCCCTGCGCGCGCGTCGCGCGCACCGTCTCTGAGCCGATGAAGCCGGTGTCCTCTACGCAGCACCAGCCGAGGCCGGCCTCGATCGGCCCGCGCCGCACGCTCAGCTCGTTCCCGTACAGCGGGTAGCCGACCTCCATGCGCAGGGTGTCGCGTGCAGCCAGGCCCGCGGGCGTCGCGCCGCGGCGCAGCAGCTCGTCCCACAAGCAGCGGCGCAAGCGCGGGTTCGCAGAGCAGCTCGACGCCATCCTCGCCGGTGTAGCCGGTACCGCAGACGAGCACCTCCGCGCCGGCCAGGCGCCGCGGGGCGGCGCTCATGCGCGCCGGCAGCGGCGCGTCGGAGATGCTCTGCACGGCCTCGCGCGCCAGCGGCCCCTGCACGGCGAGCATCGCGTAGCGCTCGGCCGCATCGCTCACCTCGACCTCGGCGAACGAGCGCGCCTGCGTGCGAAACCACTCGAGGTCGCTCTCGTGGTTTGACGCGTTGGTGACAGTGAGGTAGCGGTCGACGTCGAGGCGGTAGGTGATCAGGTCGTCGAGCACGCCGCCGTCCTCGCGGCACATGACGCTGTACTGCGCCCCGCCGGCTCCTCCCACGCTGCCCGAGATGGGGATCCTGGCGAGGTCGTTGCTCAGCAGCAGCTGCAGCAGCTCGAGCGCCTGCGGCCCGCTCGTTTCGATCTCGCCCATGTGCGAGACGTCGAACATCCCGCACGCCGCGCGCACCGCGAGGTGCTCCTCGCGCACGCCGGAGTACTGCACGGGCATCTCCCAGCCGGCGAACTCGACGAGCTTGGCGCCGGCGGCGTGGTGCTGATCGAACAGGGCGGTGCGTTTCAGGCGCGCGGGAGCCTGGGATGACATGCGGCCTCAGGCTAGCGGAGGGCCCCGGCAGGGATAGTCTCGGCTCGATGGAGGGTTGCCTTGCATGCGAGCTGACCGCCGGGAGGCGGGCGAGCTCGGACCGCTGCTCGCGCGTGCCGCCTCGGCTCTGCACCGGCTGCTCGAGCCCGAGCAGGTCTACGTCACGCTGTGGTCGCACGCGGGGGGCGTCCCGCGCCACATCCACTGGGTGATTCAGCCGGTCGGAGCCGGGCGCGCGGATGGCCTGGTGGGGCCGCATCTGCAGGCAGAGATGTTCGACCGCGGAGAGCTGCCGGCGAGGTCGCACGTCGAGACGCTCAGCGCGCAGCTGCGGGTGTCACTCGCCGGCGAGGATCGCTGAGCCGAGCGGCGCCTCAGCGCAGGAACGGCGGGACGTCGATGTCGTCGTCGGAGATCTCGAGCGTGGAGCGCTGTCGCTCTGAGATGCGCGGGTTGCGGTCGGGGCGCTCAGCGCGGTCGCGGCGCGCGGAGCGGCCGGGACGGTGGTCGAAGCCGGTGCCGATCACTGTCACGCGGACGTCGTCGGCCATGCTCTCGTCGATCACCGCGCCGAAGATGATGTTGGCGTTGCCGTCGGCCGCGTTCTGGATGATCTCGGCGGCGTCGTTGACCTCGAACAGGCCGAGGTCCTTGCCGCCGGTGATGTTGAGCAGGATGCCGGTGGCGCCGGTCACCGACTCCTCCAGGAGTGGCGATGAGATCGCGGCGCGGGCTGCGTCGGCGCAGCGGTTCTCGCCCGCTGCCGTGCCGATGCCCATCAGCGCGGAGCCCGCGTCCTCCATGATCGTGCGCACGTCGGCGAAGTCGAGGTTGATGAGGCCCGGGATCGTGATCAGGTCGGTGATGCCCTGCACGCCCTGGCGCAGCACGTTGTCGGCCTCGCGGAACGCGTCGAGCATCGAGGTGCGCCGCTCGACGACCGCGAGCAGCTTCTCGTTGGGGATCACGATCAGCGTGTCGACGACCTCGCGCAGGCGCTCGATCCCCTCCGTCGCCTGGCGCGCGCGCTGCGTGCCCTCGAAGTCGAACGGTCGTGTCACCACGCCGACAGTCAGCGCGCCGATCTCGTTCTTGGCGATCTCCGCGATCACCGGGGCGGCGCCGGTGCCGGTTCCGCCGCCCTCGCCCGCCGTGACGAACACCATGTCTGCGCCCTTCAGCGCCTCCTTGACCTCGTCGCGCGACTCCGACGCGGCCGCAAGGCCAACATCCGGGTTGGCGCCTGCGCCGAGGCCCTTGGTGGAGTCGTGGCCGATGTTGAGCTTGACGTCCGCGTCGCTCATCGCGAGCGCCTGGGCGTCGGTGTTGGCGGCGATGAACTCCACGCCGCGCAGGCCCGCGTCGACCATCCGGCTGACGGCGTTCGTTCCGCCGCCGCCAACGCCTACGACCTTGATCACTGCCAGGTAGCTGCCGCCGCTCTCCATGATCTACTTTCGAGAAGCCTTCAGTGCTTGTTTAGGGTTGGCAGCATACTCTCTGCCGGAACCCGGGGTTGTGCACGTTATGCAGGGAACTTCGCCCTGTCAACGAAGGGGTGCAGTCTCGCAACGATCGTTGCAGATCGCCCGAGTCTCGACCAAGGCCTGAGAATCGACTCGACGCGACCCTCACCCTTAAGTATAGGTCAAGTGTAAGCGTCAGCCGCTTGGTTCCTGTTCGGCTTCCCGTGATTCGCCGCTTGAGGACCCGGCGCCCGGCGCCGTGCCTTCGCCGGAACGTTCGCTCTTTGCGCCGCCTGCCGAGGCCTGCTTGCCTGCTTCTTCGCCCGAGGAGCTCGAGCTTTCGTTTACGCCCGCCGCCTTGCCGAGAGCGGAAGCCAGCGCTTCGATCGTGCCTTCCTGCCCGTTCGCGCCCGCCTGCGCCGCCGCGGCCGCGCTGCCTTCGGCCGCTTCGCCCGGCGCTTCGCCCGAGGAGCCGGCGGCCGGCCGGGTGACGCCCGGCGGGAAGCCCGCTGCTGGCCGTTCGGGCAGGCGCACGTCGACGTAGGACGCGCCCGCCGAGCCGGGATCGGCGAGCACGCGCACCAGCGCGATCCACTTCGCGTGCGGGCGACCGGCTTCGCCGAAGTACGCGAGCAGACCGTTTCGCATCGCCACCGTGAGGCCCTTCGGGCCCGTGTACACACGCGAGATCGCCTTCAACAGCGGGCGCGGCGCCGCGCCCAGCACGGCGAGCGAGGAAAGCAGGCTCGCGGCGTGCACGCTCCTGCCCTGCGCCAGCTCCTGCGAGGCCGTGAGCGTCGGCAGCGAGGCGGTGATCAGCGCAGGACCGAGCACGGCTCCGTCGGCCGCCACCGCGCTACGCCAAGAGCCCGTGGCGAGCACGGCCACCGCGGGCTGCTCGACGACGCTCACGTGCAGCGCATGGGGGAAGCTCGCGGAGGCTCGCACTTCGCGGACCAGCGGAAACGGCGCGACCGCAGCGCGCAGCGCCGAGAGCTTGACGTCGAGCGTGCTCATGCGCTGCGCCGCCGCAATCAGGGCCGCATCTATCTCGTGCGCCTCGGGGCCGTGCACGCCGCTCACGCGCACCTGCCTGACCGCCACGAGCGAAGAATGGCGCAACAGCGCCCAGCCGCCCGCGAGCACGCACGCCGCGAGCAGCGCGCAGATCAGAGCGCGGCGCAGCCGCCTGTGCGCCGCGAGCGTCGCGCGCAGCGCCCCGGCGGCGCGCACCGGCGCACCCGCGATGGGATGGCGCCGCCGCGTGCGCGAAGCGTTGCGGGACCGCGGGCGCGCTGCTGCGCGCGGCGTTCGCCGGCGCGGCTCGTGCGCCGCAAGTCCGAGCGGGCGGCCGAGCAGGGCGGCGAGCGAGCGATCCATCGCTCTGAACTTCGACCTCTCGCGCCCAACCCCTACCCGTCCGTCCAGGGCATGCGCAGCTCGCCCAGCGTCTGAACCTCCGGCTCGAGCTCCACACCGAAACGCTCGAGCACGCGCCTGCGGCCCTCGGCCATCACCGCGAGCACGTCGGCCGTGCTCGCGCCACCGGTGTTCTCGATGAAGTTCGCGTGCTTGAGCGCGAAGCGCGCGCCGCCGACCGCGAAGCCCGCGCAGCCCGCCTGCGCCAGCAGCAGCCCCGCGCTGAGACCCGCGGCGCGGGGGTCCTCCGGGTTCTTGAAGGTCGAGCCGAACGTCCTTATCCCCTGCGGCTGGGCCTCGTGGCGGCGCCGGCGCATCTCCTCGAGCGTCGCCTTCACCGCAGCCGGATCGGCCGCCGTCAGGCTCAACGAGGCACGCACCACGACCTCGCCCGGCGCGATCTTCGAGCTGCGGTAGGAGAGGCCCAGTTCCTCAGGCGCCCGCCGGCGCAGGCCCGCCGCGGTCGCGATGTCGACCCACTCGAGCACGCTGCCGAGCTCGCCGCCGTAGGCGTTGGCGTTCATGCGCACCGCGCCGCCGAGCGTGCCCGGGATGTTCACGCCGAACTCGATGCCCGCGAGCCCCTCGCGCGCTGCCCGGGCGGCGATCGCGGGCAGCCGCGCGCCCGCTCCGCACAGCATCCGCGGCGCCCGCGCGGAGATCGTCGCGAGCTCGCCGTCGAGCTTCAGCACGAGCCCGCGGACGCCCTCGTCGGCCACCAGCAGGTTCGAGCCCGAGCCGACCACGTTCAGCTGAAGGCCCCGCTCGTGCGCCCAGCCGACGAGCTCCAGCAGCTCCGCCTCGCTCGCAGGGCGCGCGAAGCACTCGGCGCTGCCTCCCGTGCGCACGGTCGTGAGCCGCGCAAGCGGGTATTCGTGGCTCACCTTCATGACGCCACGAGAGCGCGCGCGAGCGTGTCCACGTCGCCTGCCCCCATCACCACGCACACGTCGCCCGGCGCGAGCATGCCGCGCAGCGCCGGCTCGGCGTCGGCGAACGTAGGCAGCCAGTACACGGCCCTGCCGGCTGCCGCGTCGGCGACCGCCTCGGCGAGCAGCAGGCCGCTCACGCCGGGATGGTCGGCCGCGCGCTCGCGCGCCGGATACACGTCGAGCACGACCACCGCGTCGGCGAGCGCTAGCGCGCGGCCGAACTGCGCGGCCAGCAGCGCGGTGCGCGAGTACAGGTGAGGCTGGAATACCGCCACGAGCCGTCTGTGCTCGAGAGTGCGCGCGCCCTGCAGCGTTGCCGCGATCTCGGTGGGGTGATGCGCGTAGTCGTCGTATATCGCCGCCCCCGACTCGCTCTGTCCGAGCAGCTGAAAGCGCCGGCCCGCGCCGCGAAAGCCCGCCAGGCCCGCGATCGCCTCGCGCGCCCGCGCCCCGGCCAGCGCTGCCGCCTCGAGCGCGCCCGCGGCGTTGACCGCGTTGTGCGCGCCGGGCACCTGCAGGCGCACCTCCTCCCCACGCCAAGCAAACACCGACCCGCCCACCGTCAGCTCGGGCTCACGTGCGTCGTATGGCACGCACGGCCCATCGCGCAACGCGAGCAGCTGCGGCCGGTCCCAGATGACCGCGTGCGCGGGCGCCGCGAGGAAGGCGCGGAACGCCTCGAGCAGCTCCTCGAGCGTCGCGAACGTCGCATGATGGTCGAGCTCGACGTTCGTGAGCAGCGCGATCTCCACGTCGAGGCTCAGCATCGAGCGATCCGACTCGTCGGCCTCGACGACGAGCCACTCGCCCTCCGACCAGTGCGCGTTTGCGAGGCCATCGCCGACCGCTCCGCCGACCAGCCAGCCCGGCTGCAGGTGCGCGGCGCGCAGCGCGTGCACGAGCATCGCGGAGGTGGTCGTCTTGCCGTGCGTGCCCGCCACCGCGATCGTCCGGCGCAGCGCGCTCAGCTCACCAAGCAGCTCCGCCCGCGGGCGCTCGGGCAGGCCGCGCTCGCGCGCAGCAGCGCGCTCCACGTTCTCCGCCGCGACGGCGGAGGAATAGACGAGCTCCAAGCCCTCGCCGGGGGGCAGGTTCTCTGCGCGATGGCCCACCTGCGCTCGCACTATCCCGTCGGCCTCGAGGCGCTCGAGGTAGGGGCTCGTGTGCGCATCTGAGCCGCTCACGCTCGCCCCGAGCGCGTGCGCGGCGCGCGCATAGGCGCTCATGCCGGCGCCGCCAACGCCGACGAAATGAAGGCGCCGACCGCGCCACGGCTCGCGCTCGGAGGCGCTCATCGTCTCGCGCCCGCGAGCAGCCGCCCCGGCGCGCTCATCGCGCTGCGCCTTCGAGCAGCTCGCCGGCGATCTCGCGCGCGGCGTCCGGGCGCGCGAGATCGCGAGCCGCGCCACCCATCGCGCGCAGGCGCTCGGGACTCGAGATCAGCGCGCCGACCTCCCCGGCGAGCCACGGCGCGCTCAGCTCGTCGTCGGCGATCGTGACCGCGGCGCCTGCGTCGGCGAACCAGCGCGCGTTGGCGCTCTGGTGATCGCCGGCGGCCGCCGGGTAGGGCACGAGGATCGAGGGCAGCCCGTACGCGGCCACCTCGAAGATCGAGCCGCCGGCCCGCGCCACCACCAGGTCGGCAGCTGCGAGCGCGTCGCCGAACTCGTCGAGATCGAGGTACTCGCGCAGGTCATAGCCCGGGCGCAGCTCGCGTGCGGCGAGCTCGGGGTAATCGCGCCGCCCGCACACGTGCAGCACGCGAAAGGGCGCCTCGGCGAGGCCGTCGAGCGCGGCCAGGTTGATCGAACGAGCGCCGAGCGAGCCGCCGAACACGAGCACGCATCGCTCCTGCGCGCCGATCGACAGGCGCACGCGCGCGGCCTCGCGTTCGTGTGTGGCGGGCGGCACCGGCCGACCCGTCACGCGGTAGCGCGCACTCTCGCGCCCGGCGACCGGGAAGGCCAGGCACACGCGTCGCGCGAACGGAGCGAGCAGCCGGTTGGCGAGCCCGAGATGGCTGTCCGCCTCGCTCAGCACGAGCGGCACGCGACGCGTCAGCGCCGCCAGGCCGACCGGGCCCGCGACGTAGCCGCCCGCGCCGAGCACCGCGTCGGGCGATAGCTCTGCGAGCAGCGCACGCGCGCGCAGCACCGCGGCAAGCGAAAGCGCGAGCGCGCGAGGCGCACGCAGCGGGTGCGAGCGGTCGAGCCCTTCGACCGAGATCGTGTACAGCGCGAAGCCCGCGCGCGGGACCAGCTCCGCCTCGGCGCGCCCGCCGCCGATGAACGTGACCTCCGCGCCGCTAGCCCGCAGCGCGTCGGCCACCACGAGCGCCGGCACCACGTGTCCCGCTGTTCCGCCGGCGGCGATCACGATCCTCCTCGGCGCTGCGCTCACCGCCCAATCGTGCCGTTTCGCGCGCTTGCGCGTCGCGCGAGCGCGCTTTCGGGTCGCGCGAGCGCCCGCGAGCGTCGGGCACGGCGCGCACATGACCGGTGGCTCCGCCGGCCACGTTCAACAGCAATCCCATGCCTGCGAGCATCACCACAAGGCTCGAGGCGCCGTAGGAGACGAATGGAAGCGGCACGCCGGTGAGCGGCGCGAGCCCGAGCACCGCGAACATGTTGAGCAGCGCCTGGAAGAGGATCGTGGCGGTCACGCCGACCGCGATCAGGGCGCTGTAGAGGCTGCGCGCGCGCTTGGCCGCACGCAGGCCCGCGTAGCCGATCAGTCCGTACAGGAAGAGCAGGGCGCCCACGCCGACCACCCCGAGCTCCTCGGCGATGACCGCGAGGATGAAGTCGGTGGGCGCCTCGGGCAGGTAGAAGATCTTCTGCACCGACTGCCCGGGCCCGACTCCGAACATGCCGCCCGAGCCGATCGCGATCTGGCCCTGAACCGCCTGAAAGCCGCTTGAAGACGCGTGCGCCCAGGGATCGAAGAACGACGTGAGCCTGGCTCGCGCGTACGGTCGCGCGAGCGCATACAGCAAGATCACGCCCGCGACCGACCCCCACAGCAGACCGAGCCGTCGCATCGGGATGCCGGCCACGACCAGCATCGCCGAGACCGTGAACGCGATCACCATCGCGGTGCCGAGATCGGGCTGGCTGAACACCAGCAGGCAGGCGGCGCCGACGACGAACAGCAGCGGTTTGCACAGCTCCCGCAGATCGTGCACGCGCTTCGGACGCTTGGCGAGCAGCGCCGCGCAGTAGAGCACGAGCGCGAGCTTGAGCAGCTCAGACGGCTGGAACTGCAGCGGCCCCGATCCGATCCAGCGCCGCGCCCCGTTCACGCTGACCCCCACGTGCGGCAGGTGCACGGCCGCGACCAGCACGAACGACAGCGCCAGCAGCGGGCCGGTGAGGCTCTGGATTCTCGCCACCCCGTCGCGCGCGAGCACGCGCATGAGCAGGAGCCCGAGCGCGCCGTAGACGACGAACTTGATCAGGTAGCCGCTGCCGGTGCCGCCGCTGGTGAGCAGGCTCGTCGCCGATGTGGCGCTGTAGACCATCACGGCGCCGTACGCGAGCAGGCACAGAGTGGCCGTCAGCAGGATGCGCTGCTCGAGCGACTGGTGCGCTCCCGAGCGCGCGCGCGATCCTGCCGAGCGCTTGCGCTTCCGCGCCGTTGACGCGCTCTTCCGTGGCGATCCCCCGGCTGCGGCTGCTGGCATCCCAGCTCATTTCGACACCGCCCCGGATAAGCCTCTCGCCGCGTCCAGGTCATCTCCTGCACGCGGCCGAGCAGCTGCAAGCGGTCTTGCGGCCACCGAGCCCTCTCGCGGCCCCGCGGGGTCTCGCGGCCCAGAGGAGCCGCGTCTCAGGCGCGGAGCGGATGGCCGTCGCTGCGCGCGAGCTCGCCGGCGCCGGCCGGCTGGCGTGCGGCGGGCTCCTGCTGCTCCTCGCGCTCACGGCGATCGGCGCCCGAGTCCGCGGCGCCCGCGGGCGCCTCGCCCTCGCCCGGCTGCGGTTCGCGCGCCAGCTGGAGCGCCACGGTCGAGCCGATCGCGCCCGCGGCAAGCTGCGCGATCGCCCAGCGAAGCCCTGAGCGGCGGATCCCGAGCGCCTCGTCGAGCGAGAAGCCACCGGGGCCCGCGTCGGCGATCGCGAACAGCGCGGCGAGCAGGACGAGGTTGTACTCATAGCCGCCCTTCGTGACCCACGGGCCTCTGCTCCCGTGCACCGTGCGGATGGCCGTGATCATCGTCCCGCTGAGCAGCGCCGCGCCGAGTGGCGTGAGCAGGCCGCCCGCGAGCAGCGCGCCGCCGACGGTCTCACCCGCGCCGGCCGCGGTGGCGTGGGCCTTTCCGGGCCGCAGGCCCATCGCCTCGAACTGATCGCCTGTGCCCTTCACTCCGGCGCCGCCGAACCAGCCCGCGAGCTTCTGCAGGCCGTGCCCCATGAAGAGGCTTCCAACGATGAAACGCAGCATGGCCAGCCCGAGTCGCATGAGCACCTCCGAGACGTTTGCGGGATCCCCATCGAGATACCCGAAACGCGGGCTCGCACACCCTCCAGGTGCCGATCAGATGCCGCGACTCTGCCGGTATATGGCAAAGCCGATCGCAGCGCATATAGAGGCCACGATCCAGAAGCGAAGGATGATCTTGGTCTCCGACCAGCCCCTCAGCTCGAAGTGGTGGTGGATCGGCGCCATCAGAAAGACGCGCTTGCGCGTGGTCTGGAAGGAGAGGACCTGGATCACCACCGAGAGCGCCTCCATCACGAAGATCCCGCCCAGCAGGATCAAGAGGACCTCCGTCTTGGTCATCACCGCGAGACCCGCGATCGCGCCGCCCAGCCCCAGTGAGCCGGTGTCACCCATGAAGATCGTGGCGGGAAAGGCGTTGAACCAGAGAAACCCGATGCACGCGCCGACCAGGCAGCCGGCGAGCATCGCCATGTCGAAGTCGCCGACGAGGAACGTGATACCGACGTACGCGAGCAGCACGATCGCCGCGCAGCCCGCGGCGAGACCGTCGAGGCCGTCGGTCAGGTTGACCGCGCTGGTGGTGCCCGCGACGACGAGGTAGATGAGCACAGGGAACAGCGGACCCAGGTCGACGTGGTAGTCGACGAAGTTCAGCCACAGGTACGGCTGCAGCCCCGCCTTCTGCGTGGCGATGTACCACAGGCCGAGCGAGATCGCGATCGTCACCCCGAGCTTGGTGCGAGCGCGCAGCCCGAGCGAACGGCGCTTGACGAGCTTGGTGTAGTCGTCGGCGAAGCCCAGCAGCGCGCAGGCGATCGCCGCGCCGAACACGCCCACCGAGCGCCATTCGTAGTCGGTCAGGATCAGAAAGGCGACCGACACTGCGAGGAACACGAGCACTCCACCCATCGTCGGCGTGCCGGCCTTCTGGAGGTGGCCCTCCGGCCCGTCCTCGCGGATGTGCTGCCCGAACTCGCGCACGCGCAGGAACTCGATGAACTTCGGGCTCAAGAAGATGCAGATCAACAGCGCGGCGGTGCCGCCGAACAGGATGCCGCCCATTCAGCCTCGCCCGCCGGCGCCGCTGGACAGCGCGGCCGTGGCAGCCCGAGCGCGCAGCGCCGCGACGACGCGCTCGAGGCCGATGCCGCGCGAGCCCTTGACGAGCACGGTGTCGCCGTCGCGTACCAGCTGCTCGAGCAGCGCGGCTGCCTGCTGTGCGTCCTCGGCGGTGTGGCTCTCGCAGGGGAACGCGCTTACCGTCTGTGCCGCCAGCGGCCCCACCGCGAGCAGCAGCGAGACCCCGCGCTCGCCCGCGTACTCGCCGATCTCGCGGTGCAGGAGCGGCGCCTGCGGGCCGAGCTCGAGCATGTCGCCGAGCACGGCCACGCGCCGCGCGGCAGCGGTTCGGGCAAGCTCGTCGAGCGCCGCGCGCATGGACATCGGGTTCGCGTTGTAGCAGTCGTCGATCAAGGTGACCTCGCCGGCCAGCTCGATCCGCTCGCCGCGCATCGCGCTGAAGCTGACCTCGAGCGCCCCGCCGACTGGGATGCCGAGCAGCCGTGCGGCCGCCACCGCGGCGAGCAGGTTGCGGAGGTGGTGCTCCTGATGAAAGGACGGCAGCAGCTCGAGCTCGTCCTGCTCGCAGCGTATGAGCACGGACCCGTCGGGGCGGCGCGCGAGCAGCAACACCTCGCCGCCGTCTCCGAACGTGAGCGTGCGCAGATCCCCGCGCCGGTGCGGCTCGAGCAGCGGCTCGTAGGCGGGCAGCACGATCCCCGCGCCGGGCTTCAGGCCCGCGATCAGCTCGGCCTTGGCGGCCGCGATCGCCTCGAGCGTGCCGAGCAGACCGAGGTGCGCGGGGCCGACGTTGACGATCACGCCGACGTCCGGGTCGGCGATCGCGGTCAGCTCGGCGATCTGGCCCGCTCCGCGCATCGCCAGCTCGAGCACGAGCACCTCGCAGTCGTCCTGCGCCGCGAGGATCGCGAGCGGCAGCCCGACCTCGGTGTTGAGGTTCGCGGGGCTGCTCGCCGTTCGCCGCGCCGAGGAGGCGAGCGCCGCGAGGATGTCCTTGGTGGAGGTCTTGCCCGTGGAGCCGGTGATCGCCACCACCTTCGCGCCGTTTGAGCCGAGCTCGGCTCGCCACGCCCGCGCGAGCGCCTGAAGCGCCGACAGCGGGTCCTCGTGCACGAGCACCGCCGCGCCCTCGGCTGCGTCCGCCGCCGCGTGCGCGTGGGCGGGCGAGACGAGCACGCCCCAGGCGTCCGCCGCGAGCGCCGCCGCGGCGTGCGCGCCGCCATCCTCGCGCTCTCCGCGCAGGCCGATGAACAGCTCTCCCGCGGCGAGCAGCCGGGAGTCGATCGCGACGCCAACCGGGCCCGCGCGGTCCGTCCCGCGGCGCGGCTCGCAGCGGAGCTCCGCGCCCGCGCCGGCCGCCACGCGAGCGGCGTCCCAGCTCCTCATGCGCTCGACCCCGCCAACGTGCCGGCAAGCGCCTCGCGCGCAACGGTGACGTCGTCGAAGGGGATCTTGCGGCCGTCTGCCAGCTCCTGGCCCTGCTCGTGCCCCTTGCCCGCGATCACCAGCACGTCCCCGCGCCGGCCAGCGGCCACAGCCGCGGCGATCGCGGCCCGCCTGTCGGGCAGCGCGCGCACCTGCGGCCCCGGTCGCGCGCCGCGCGAGCGCGCGCTGAGCTCGCGTGTCGCGCCGTCCATGATCTCCGAGATGATCTGCTCGGGATCCTCAGAGCGCGGGTTATCAGAGGTGACGAGCACGACGTCGGCCAGGCGCGCGGCTATCTCACCCATCATCGGACGCTTGCCGCGATCCCTGTCGCCGCCGGCGCCGAACACGCACAGCACGCGGCCGCCGGGCTCGCCGCCGGCGCCCGCGCCGGCGAGCTCACGCGCCGCTCTCAGCACGTTCTCGAGCGAGTCGGGCGTGTGCGCGTAGTCGACCAGCACCGCGAAGTCCTGTCCCTCTTGCACGGGCTCGAAGCGGCCGGGCACGCGCACACCGCGCTCTAGCGCCGCGACGAGCGCCTCGAGCGGAGCGCCGAGCGCGTGCGCGGCGGCCAGCGCCGCGAGCGCGTTTGCGACGTTGAAGCGTCCGGGCATCGGCAGCGCGAGGTCCCGCTCGCCCGCGGGCGTGCGCAGGCGGAAGCGGCATCCGTCGAAGCCGCAGCGCAGATCGCTCGCGCTGTAGTCGGCGGGCGCTTCCACCGCGAATGTGAGCGCGCCATCCAGCTCGTCGGCGAGCCGCTTTCCGAAGGGTTCGGCGACGTTGATGATGCTGTGTGCGGGTGCCGCGGCTCCCTCGCCGGGCGCGAACAGCCGCCGCTTGGCGAGGAAGTAGTCCTCCATCGTCGGATGGAAGTCGAGATGGTCCTGGGTGAGGTTCGTGAAGATCGCGGCCGCGAACGGGATCGCATCCGCGCGGAACAGCTCGAGCGCGTGCGAGGAGACCTCCATCGCGCACGCGCGGTCTCCGCCGTCGAGCATCGCGCGCAGGTCCGCCTGCAGCTCGACCGCCTCGGGTGTGGTGCGCGCCACCTCGTGCTCGCGCCCCCCGATCACAGACTTCACGGTTCCGAGCAGCCCGCACTGCTGCCCGCTCGCCTCCAGCAGCGCGCGCACGAGGTAGGCGGTCGTTGTCTTGCCGTTCGTGCCGGTCACCCCGACCACGCGCAGCTCGCGCGCGGGCTCGCCGTAGAAGCGCGCGGCCACCGGCGCCATCGCGCGCCGCGCCGAATCGACGAGCACTTCGGGCAGCCCCAGCGCAAGCGGGCGCTCGACCACGAGCGCGGCAGCGCCGGCGTCGAGCGCCTGCGCCGCGAAGTCGTGGCCGTCGCTGCGAAAGCCGCTCACGCAGAAGAAGAGATACCCGGGCTTCACGGCGCGGCTGTCGTAGGCGAGACCGCTGATCTGCACATCCGCGGCGTCTGCGGACAGCGGCTCGGTCCCGGCGGAAAGGCCCTGGGTGAGCTCGCCCAGCCTCATCGTCGCTTCCGCTGCGGCATGACGATGAGTCTAGTTTCCGCCCCAGCCGGAGCTCTCGCTAGCCGGGCGCGATGCCCATGTAGGGCAGTGCGAAGCTCATGATCTGGCCGAATGCCGGCGCGGCGACCTGCCCGCCGTAGATCGAGCCGGCCTGCGGTTCGTCGACGACGATCGCGCACAGCAGCTTGGGGTCGGTCGCCGGGGCGAAGCCCATGAACGAGGCGATATACGCGGTTTTCGAGTATTCGCCGGTGCTGGGATCGATCTTGCTGGCCGTCCCGGTCTTCCCGGCCAGCCGGTAGCCCGGGATCGAGACCTCGCTCGCGGTGCCGCCCGGGGCGAGCACGCCTTCGAGCATGTGGCGCACCTGCGCCGCGGTCGCGCTCGAGATGATCCGATGGCCCGCCGCCATCGGCTGGCGTCGGCCGTTGACCTCGCTCACCAGCCGCGGGGGCCGCAGGATGCCGCCGTTGGCGATCGCCGAGTACGCCGCCGCCATCTGCATCGGCGTGACGAGCTCGCCCTGGCCGATCGGCAGGTTGCCCATCGAGGAGCCCGAGTAGCGACTGAGCGGGAGCACCAGGCCCTGTTCCTCGCCCGGGAGCCCGACGCCGGTGCGCGTGCCGAAGCCGAAGCGGCGCACCCAGCGGTTGAAGCGTTCGGCTTGCAGCAGCGCACCGATCTTGATCGCGCCGACGTTGCTCGAGCGGGCGAGGATCTGCGAGGTGGTGAGCGTTTCTTCGGCGTGTTCGGTGTCGTCGTGGATCGTGCGGTCGGCGACCTTGATCTGGTCGGGGATGTTGAAGGGGGTTTCGGGAGTGATGAGGCCTTCCTGCAGCGCCCCCGAGACGGTGATGGCCTTGAACGTCGAGCCCGGTTCGTAGGCGAAGCCGACCGCCCGATCCTCCATCGCCGTGGAGGAGCCGGTGGGATCCTGCGCGTTGACCTGCGGCCAGTTCGCGGCGGCGAGAACCGCGCCCGTTCGCGGATCCATGACGATCGCGGTCGCGTCTTTCGGGCTGAACACGCGACCGACGGCCGCGAGCACGTCTTCGGTGCGCTGCTCGATGTTCGCGTCGAGCGTCAGCGTCAGCGACGCTCCCGGCATCTCGGGGTGCGTTTCGCCGATCGACACCGGCTGCCCACGCGCGTCGCTGACTACGCGACGCTGGCCCGCCCGGCCCTGCAGCAGCCCGTTCCAGGAATACTCAAGGCCCGTCAGGCCGCCGCCTTCGGTGCCCACGACCCCGAGCACCTGGGCCGCGAGCGTCCCGCGTGGGTACACGCGACGCATCACCGGCGCGCCGCTCGACTCCGGGGATCTGCAGCGCGAGCACCGCCTGCGCCTCGCGCGCCGGGAGGGCGCGCGCGAGGTAGACGAACCCGGCGCGTTGCGAGATCTTGCGCAGCACGCTGGCCTGTGACTGTCCCAGCAGCGGCGCCAGGCGCTGCGCGGCGGCAAGCGTGTCGGAGATCAGATACGGATCCGCTGAGATGTCGCTGGCGGGTTCGGAGACAGCGAGATCGACACCGTTTCGATCGCTGATCCTGCCGCGCTGTGCGGGCACCGCTTCGAGCGTCAGCTGCTGGTCGCTGGCCGCTTTGCGCAGTGCTCCGGCGCGCACCACCCCGAGATAGAGAGTGCGCGCGCCGGCGAGGGCCAGCAGGATGAAGAAGAGTCCGAATACGGCGCCGATGCGCTGCTGGGCCAGCGCCACCGGCTAGCCTCCGCCCGCCTGCGCTCCGCCGGCCGATGATGCTTCCGAGGAGGGGTGGCTCGCGCCTTCGGCCGGCCGGGAGGCCGCCCCCGCTTCCCCGCCCGTGGGCTGGCTCGTGCGTTCGCCGCCCGCGGAGGCGGCGGCCCCCGCGGCGGAGGCTTCTTCGGCTCCGCCCTGCGCGGGCGCTTCGGCGCGGCTCTGCGAGGCGGGTTCGCCGCTGCCCTGCGAGGCGGATTGGCCCGTCCCCTGCGCGGATGATTCAGCGCTGCTCGACGCGGTGGACCCGGACCGGAGCCGGAGCCGGAGCCGGCTTCGGCTGATTCGCTGCCCGCCTGCGAGCCGCTGGCTTCCGGCGCGTGCTGCGGAGCTGCCCGAGCCGGTGGCGGCGACGGCTGTCTTGAGCGCGCCCATGGCCGGCAGGATCGGGCTCTGGCCACGAGCGCTGAGGAAGCGCAGCTCGCTCACGGGAGCAAGGCGCATGCCCAGATGGGCGGCGCTTGACTCGACGCGTTCGCCGGCGAGCATCTCCGAGTTTTCGATGCTCAAGGCCGAATTCTGACGTTGCAAGGTCGCCTCGCGCTGGAGCGTGCGGCCGATGCTCGAGTTGAGCTTGAGCAGGCCGAGCTGCAGGGTCACGATCCCGATCAGCGCGAACGCCACGATCGCGATCGACAGGCGCCCGCGCACGAGCCGGTCGAGCAGGCGGCTGTGCGAGAGACGGCCGAGCACCCGCGCCAGCGCGATCGGGTCCTGCGAGCTGCGTGGCTGCGGGCGCGCGAGCCCCGAGCTCCCACGCTGGGGGCGGCGAGCCGGGCCGGAAATGCGCCGCGGGCGCGCGGGGATCGGCGTGCGCGCGGGTGGGTGAGCGATCCTGCCCGGCGCTCTCGCTGCGGGAGCCGCGGCGGCGGGCGGCGGCGTCACGACCCGCTCCCGTCTGCGTCGCGCAGCTTGCGAGCGGCTCGCAGGCGGGCGGACCCCGAGCGCGGGTTGCTCGCGATCTCCTCCGCCGAGGGCACGACCGAACGGCGCGTGAGAAGTGCCGCTTCGGGCTCGCGTCCGCAGACGCACACCGGCAGCTCGGGCGGGCACACGCAGCCGCGGGCACGATCGGCGAAGAACCGCTTCACGCGCCGGTCCTCGAGTGAGTGGAATGCGATGGCAGCGAGCACGCCGCCCTCGCGCAGCAGCTCCCAGGCGAGCGGCAGCGCACGATCGAGCTGCGCGAGCTCATCGTTGACCGCGATGCGCAGCGCCTGGAACGAGCGCTTGGCGGGGTGACCGCCGGCGAAGCGGGCGGGCGCGGGGATCGCCGAGGTGATCGTCTCCACGAGCTCGAGCGTCGTCTCGATCGGAGCCTGCGCACGGCGGCGCACGATCGCGCGCGCGATCGCGGAGGCGTGGCGCTCCTCGCCATACTCGCGCAGCACCTGCGCGAGACGGCGCTCGTCCCACTCCGAGACGGCCTGGCGGGCGCTTAGCTCCTGGCCCGGGTCCATGCGCATGTCGAGGGGGGCGTCGTACGAGTAGGAGAAGCCGCGCTCGCGCGTGTCCACCTGCATCGAGGACATGCCGAGGTCGAAGTAGGCGATGTCGGCCCGCAGGCCCTCGCTGGAGAGCTGCTCGAGCGCCTCGGCGTAGCCGGCGCGGATGAAGCGCAATGAGCACTCGGCCTTCGCCGCGAGCGCCTCGAAGCGCTCCTGCGCGAGCGGGTCGCGGTCGATCGCGACGAGCGTGCCGCGCGGGCCGAGCCGCGCGGCGAGGAGCTGTGCGTGGCCGCCATCGCCGAAGGTGCAGTCGATTGCGGTCTGTCCGGGCTTCGGATCGAGCAGCGTGACCAGCTCGCCGGCGAGGACCGGCGTGTGCGATGCGGAGGGCAGTGCATCGCGGCGATCGCGTGGGCCGATGCGCCCGCTCCGCCCCGCGCTCGACCCCCTGCGCCCGCGCCGCGCCAGCTGTGGGGCGAGGAGCGCGCCACGGGTGTCGGAGACCTCAAGAAGCATCCGCGACACGGGCCGTGACCTCTGCGACGCCACTGAGCAGCGAAGATCGATGTTCATCCCAGGCCGCCCTGTCCCACAGCTCGAGGCGATCGCCGACGCCCACCACGACTACCTCCTTGGCGAGCCTCGCGTGGCGGCCGAGCGACGCGGGCACCATGATGCGCCCGGCCGCGTCGAGCTCGGCGTCGAGGGAGCTGCCGTAGAAGAAGCGTTCGAGCTCGCTGAGCCGAGGCGACAGCGGCGGCATCTCGGCGAGCGCGCGCTCGGTGTAGGTCGCGTAATCCTGCGGGCGCCACACGCACACGCACGGTTCCAGGTCGACCGGCATCGCCAGCACCACTCCGTCGGCCAGCGCCGCCCGGTATCGGGCAGGCACCGTGAGCCGGTTCTTGGCGTCGAGCGTGTGATCGAAAGTGCCGCGGAAGAGGGCCACTGGTGGGGCTCCAAGTTGTGCTTACCGAGCCGAGGTGGAGGAGTGGGAGGAGCCCCTCCACCCCGGCTCGCTGGCGCGACCTTACCCCACTCCCTCCCACAATGCAACTCGATTTGCACATCTTTTCCCACACAGCCCCCCACAGGCCCCCTTGGCGGTCGAAATGCGTTTCCCAATGCGCTGTTTGCGCAAGTTTCGAGCGGCGCCTCGCGGCTCCCTTTGCGTGCAAGCTGCAATGCATCCGCACGCACTGCAACGCTCGTTGCCGCTGCGTGCGACAGTGCAAAGCCGCTTTCCGCGACTTCGCCGATCGCGACGATCACTGTCCACCACAGCCGCCGAAAGGATCCATAAGTGCCAGACGCGCCGACCCCAGCCCACCCAGCGGTCAAGCATCGAGGCGATTCGCACAGGCTGCTGGCGGCCGGCGCCGCCCTGCTGGCCGCGGCGCTGGTTGCGGCGATCGCGGGAGCGCTCGGGGGCTGCGGCTCCTCCAGCGGCGGAGGCACGAGCGCGGACCCGGCCGGCGTGGTGCCCTCGGCGGCGCCGCTGTACGCCGGCGCGACCGTTCGCCCGAGCGGCTCCCTGAAGAGCGCGGCCCTGGCCGCGGGGCTCGCCTTGACCCGCCAGAAGAACCCGTACACGCGGCTCGTGGCTCTGCTGCAGACGCCGGGTTCGCCGACACTCGAATACTCACGCGACGTGGCCCCGTGGCTGGGCGAACACGCGGGCGTCTTCACGACCTCAGCGGCCACGAGCAGCGCAGCTGAACAGTCGCTGCTCGCACTCGCGCTGCCCGCCTCCTCGAGGCCCGCAAGCGCGTTCCCATTCGGCGCGCACGCCGCGCAGGGCGCGATCGTGCTCGACACGAGCAACCTCGCGAAGGCACGCTCGTTCCTGAGCTCACAGGCCTCCCATGCCGGCGCTCACGCGAGCAGCTATCGCGGCGTCAGCTACCAGGCCAGCGGCGAAGGCGTTGCCTTCGCGATCGTCGATCGCTTCGCCGTGATCGGCAGCGAAGCCGGCGTGCACGGAGTCATCGACACCTCACTCGGCGGCTCCTCGCTGGCGAACGCGTCCGGCTACGGCAAGCTCACGGCGGTCGCACCCGCCGGCACGCTCGCGCACCTGTACTCGAACGCGACCGCCGCCGCGGGCGCGTCCGGCACGACCGGCAAGGGTGCAGCGAGCCTCGTCCAGCTGCTCGCCGGGCCACGCGAACTGAACGCGTCGCTCGTGCCCTCGGCGGACTCGATCGCGCTCGACGCCGACGTCGCCGGCGCGAGCGGCAGCAGCGGCGGCCTGCTCGGCGCCGGGGCCGGCGGAGCGCAGGCCTTCGCCGAACTGCCCGGCGACTCATGGCTGGCGCTCGGCTTCGGCGACGCCGGCGCGAACTTTTCCGAAGACGTGGCCGGGCTGCGCGCGCTGCTGGGTCTTGCAACGGGCGCGCACGGCGAAGGCTCGAGCTCGCCCGGCCTGAGCCTGAAGGGCATCGCGGAAGGCCTGCTGACGCCGCTCGCCGTGCTCGGCTCGCCCAGCCCGCAGGCCAGGCAGGAGTTCGCGTCCTGGATGGGATCGGGCGGGATCTTCGCCGGCGGCTCCAGCCTGCTCGAACTGCACGGCGCGCTTGTGATCAACTCCAAGGACCCGGCTCTCTCACGAGCGGCGGTCGCGAAGCTCGGCACGGCGCTGCATGCGGCCGGGCAGTCGGTCTCACCGGTCTCGATCCCGGGCACCGACGCCGCGATCGCGGTGCGCGTAAGCGGCCTGCCCCTCATCCTCGACATCGCCAACGGCCGCGACGCCCAGGGGACGACGAAATTCGTGGTCGGCCTCGGCGAAGCATCGGTGGCGGCGGCACTCAGTCCACAAAGCACGCTCGCCGGCGCAAGCTCGACCGCTGCCGCGAGCTCGGCGCTCGGAGAAGGGATCAAGCCCAGCCTGAGCGTGAACGTGCCGACGATCATCAGCCTGCTCGAAAGCGTCGGGCTGACCGGCGGACTGTCGGGCGCGCTGCCCTACCTGCGCGACGTGAGCACGATCTCGGGGGGCACGGGCTCGCTCTCCGGCGGCATCGAGCGCGTGCGCATCGTGGCGGGACTGCGCCAAAGCGAAGGCTGAGGGTCAGCCCCCGAAGGCTCGATAGAAGACGGGGTGGGCACCGGCCACGCGATCGACCCCGTAGCGCGTGAGCGTGGTTTCGCCATTCGGCTGGATCGAGTAACGGCCCAGCACCGAGGAGCGGTCGGAGGTCGCGAGGAAGTGTTCGGTCACGACCATGCGGTTATCGCCGCGGATGCCGGCCCGCGTGATCGCGTTGAGGACCGCTGCCATCGTCTCGTAGCCGTAGAGCACGTAGCCGCTCGCTTCACCGCCGTAGTTTCTGCGGTACTGCTCGAGGATCCGCTGCGCTGCCGGCGAGTACAGGCCCGGCGCGAGCACGGGCGTGGTCAGGTAGGTGTTGGCTTCGGCCGGGCCGAGCTGTGAGGTGAACGAGATGTTCGCCAGCGAGCTCGAGCCGAGCAGCTGCAGGTGCGGGTCGGCCGCGTGCAGCGCCTGCCACAGCGTGGCCTCGGCCACGTCGCCGTCGCCGGAGAGAAAGACCGCCTGAGCTCCGCTTGCGACGATCTTTTCCACCTCGCCCTTGTAGACGGTGCCCTGCGTGGAGCCGACCGAGTCGTGCGCCATGACGGTGATCCCCGCGAGCTGCGCGTACGAGGCGACAAGGTCCGCGAGCGGCAGGTCGAACGGCTGTTCATCGTCGAGGACGTACACGCTGCGCAGCTTCAGCGTTTTCATCAGCGCCACCTGGGTCTGCGCCTCGACCGGGTCGCCCGGCACGACCCGAGCGAAGTTGCGCTGGCCGCTCGGGTAGAAGCGGTTCGGCTCGTCCTGACCGGCGTAAAGCGACGCCGTGAGCCCGATATAGGGGCTCGCGGGGCTGACCTGCAGGATCCCGGCCGCGTTGATGAGCGGCAGCGAAACGGCGGTGGCACCCGAGTTGAAGTCCCCGAGGTAGGCGATCGTGCTCGTGTCCTGCGCCGCTGTCTTCGCGTCCGTGGCGGTCACCCCGGGATCCCAGCGGCCGGTCGTGAGGCTCGAGTCATCCAGCGAGTCGTAATGGATCGTGAACGGGCCTGCGCGTCCGTGCGCAGCGGCAAGCGCGAGCTTCTCGCCGCCGACAATCTGTTCGGAGATGTCCGCGGTCGGGCCCTGGAGGGGAAGGCTCGAGTAGATCGCGAGCTGCCCGCTCACCGCTTCGGAGGCGATCGACGCCCCCGTTCCCCCGCAGCCGCTCGTCGAGAGCAGTACCGGAAGAAGAGCGGCCAGGCCCAGCCAGCGCGCCCGCACGCGGCCCCTAGCTGCGGCGGCCCGGCATGTAACCGGAGAGGATCTTCACGGACGCGCCCACGAGGATGATCGCGGCCGCGAGCAGGAACGCGTCGACGCCCTTGGTGCCTAGCGCCCACAGGACGATCCACACGATGAGGCCCCCGGTGACGGTGAGTATCAATCCCATCCGCGCGCAATCCTAGCGAGCCGGCGCAAGGCCCGCGCCTATTTCGGCGAGCACGTCCGCGACGGCGCCCGCAGGATCCTGCGCCTCGGCCGCCGCGCGCACCAGGCGCGTGCCGATGATGACGCCGTCGGCGCCGGCGTCAGCCGCCAGACGCGCGTGCTCGGCCGTGCCAATCCCGAAGCCGAGCGCGACCGGAACCTCGGTGCATGCCCTCGCGCGGGCGACGATCTCAGACAGCTTCGCGTCGAGCGTGCGACGCTCACCGGTCGTGCCCACCACCGAGACCGTGTAGAGGAACCCGCGCGCCCGCGCCCCGATCGCCGCTATCCGCTCGGGCGTCGTGGTCGGCGCCACGAGCGGCACGAGCGCGACGCCGCGTCGCTCGCACTCGGCGAGCACCTCCCCAGACTCCTCCTGGGGCAGGTCCGGGACGATCAGGCCGCACACTCCCGAGCGCTCGAGGCGCTCGAGGAACGCGTCCACGCCCGGCGCGTAGACGATGTTGGCGTAGCACATCAGCACGACGGGTACGCTCGCGGAGAGCGCCCGAGCGATCTCGAGCACGCTGGCCACGTTCGCTCCGGCTTGGAGCGCGGCCGTCCCGGCCGCGTGGATCACGGGACCGTCGGCGAGCGGGTCCGAGTAGGGCATCCCCAGCTCGATCACATCAGCACCCGCGGACACGCACGCTTCGCCGATCCGCAGCGACTCCTGCGCGGACGGAAAGCCGCCCATCATGTAGGGCATCAGCGCGGCTCGCTTGCCGGCCATCTCGAACGCCGCGGCGATGCGCTCGGGGCCGCTGGTGCGGACGCTGCTCATGCCTCGGCGCTGTCGAGGACCTCGGCGAGATCCTTGTCGCCGCGACCCGACAGGCACACGAGGTCGAGCTCGCTGTCGTCGTTGGCCAGCAGCCATGCGATCGCGTGCGCAGTCTCGAGCGCCGGGATGATCCCCTCGAGGCGCGTGAGCTCGCGGAAGGCCGCAAGCGCCTGCGCGTCGGTGACGGCCACGTACAGCGCGCGACCGCTGTCGCGCAGGAAAGCGTGCTGCGGGCCGGCGCCCGGATAGTCAAGTCCGGCGGAGATCGAATGTGCCTCCACGATCTGGCCCTCCTCGTCCTGCATGACCGCCGAGCGCGACCCGTGCAGGATGCCGGGGCGACCGCCGGCGGTGAGCGGCGCGCCGTGACGTTTGGTCTCGATCCCCTCGCCCGCGGCCTCGACTCCGATCAGCTGAACCGGCTCGTCCTCGAGGAACGCGCTGAAGATGCCGATCGCGTTTGACCCGCCGCCCACGCAGGCGATTACCCGGTGCGGCAGCCTGCCCTCCCGCTCGAGCAGCTGCGCCCGCGCCTCGTCGCCGATCACGCGCTGCAGATCGCGGACCATCGCCGGGTACGGCGCGGGACCGACCGCGGAGCCGATCACGTAGTGGGTGCTCTGCACGTTGCCGACCCAGTCGCGAATCGCCTCGGAGGTGGCCTCCTTCAGCGTCATCGTGCCCGCTTCCACGGGCATCACCGTCGCCCCGAGCAGCCTCATGCGCTGCACGTTGGGCTGCTGGCGACGCGTGTCCTGCAGCCCCATGTAGACGACGCACTCGAGGCCGAGCAGCGCGCACACGGTGGCGGTTGCGACTCCGTGCTGGCCGGCGCCGGTCTCGGCGATGATGCGCCGCTTTCCCATCCGCTTGGCGAGCAACGCCTGCCCGAGCGCGTTGTTGAGCTTGTGCGAGCCGGTGTGGTTGAGGTCCTCGCGCTTGAGATACACCGGCCGCCCCACACGCTCGGAGAGCCGGCGCGCTCTGTAGAGCGGCGTGGGGCGCCCGGCGAAATCGCGCAGCAGGGTGGCAAGCTCTGCGCGGTAGTCGGGATCCTCGCGCGCGTCGCGCCACGCCTGCTCGAGCTCGGCGAGCGCGGGCATCAGCGTCTCGGGCACGTACTGGCCGCCGTACGGCCCGAAGCGGTGCTCGATCGGCGAGCTCAGGCCCGCCTCGGCGAGCGGGCCGCCCGGCCTTGCGTGGCTCACGCCGGCTGACCGATCGTGGCGGGCGCGCCCGCGGCGGTGGCTGCCGCGATGAAGTCGGCCAAGCGCCGCGGGTCCTTGTGCCCGGGAGCGGACTCCGTTCCGCTCGCGCTGTCCACCGCGGCCGGATGCGTGCGGGTTATCGCCTCGGCGACGTTCTGCGCATTCAGGCCGCCGCTCAGGATCAGCGGCACCTGCGAGTGCCGCGCCCGCAGGAGCGACCAGTCGAAGGTCTCGCCTGTGCCGCCGCGCAACTGCTCGGCGCCGGGCCTGCGCGCGCGCGCGTCGAGCAGATGGAAGTCCACGTGGTAGCGCTCGAGGTCGCGCACGTCGCCCGGGCCATTCACCTGGGCCGCCTTGATCACGCGCGCACCGGTTCTGCGTTTCACCTCGGCGCAGTACGCGGGGCCCTCCTCGCCGTGCAGCTGCACCAGTCCCAGGCCAAGCGCCTCGGCGCTCGCGAGCACCTCCTCGAGCGGCGCGTTGACGTACACCCCGCACAGCTCGACCCGTCGCCGCAGGCGTGAGGCAATCTGCTCGGCCTGCTCCAGCGAGCAGCAGCGCGGACTGGAGCTGTAGAAGATCATGCCGATCGCCCACACGCCCAGCTCGACGGCGAGCTCCGCGTCTGCGACGTTGGTGAGGCCGCAGACCTTCACCTTCGTACGCGCGTGCTGTGGGGGGGTGCTCGCCATGCGTCAACCGTAGCGAGTTCGCGGAGAGCAAACTCGCTACGGCGACGCGTGCCGGGCGCGGGGAGGGCGACTAGCCTTCTGTCTGAGTTTCTTCTTTGGGAGCCGAGTTGGGCCGGCTGCCCAGGGTGGCGGTGACGGTTTTGTGTTCATAGCCGCCCTTGCCGTTCGGCCGGAGCAGTTCGACGGTGACCCGTTCGCCCGGCTTCTTGGCCGTGACGTCGCCGGCGAGGTCTTCCGAGCTCGTCACCTTCTTCCCGTCGATCTTGACGATGATGTCGCCGCCGACCTTGATCGGCCCGATTTCCGCGGTCGAGCTGTTCACGCCGCCGCCGCGGATGCCGGCCTTGGCGGCTCCGGTTCCCGGTTGGACGGTTTGCACGAGCGCGCCCTGGTTGACGGGCAGGTTGAGCGCCGACAGGGCCCCGTCGATCGTCAGCGAGGTGAGGCCGAGGTAGGCGCCGCGAACCGTCCCGCCCTTCTCGAGCTGGCTGATCTCGCCCTTGGCGGTGTTGATCGGGATCGCGAAACCGATGCCGACGCTGCCGCCGCTGCCCGAGGCGGTCTCGATCTGCGAGTTGATGCCGATCACGTGACCGGCCGCGTCGAGCAGAGGGCCGCCGGAGTTGCCGGGGTTGATCGGCGCGTCCGTCTGCAGCACGTTTTTGATCGCGAACCCGTTCGGCGCCTGGATTTCACGCTGCAGCGCCGAGATCACGCCGGTGGTCAACGTGCGTTCGAGGTCAAACGGGTTGCCGATCGCATACACCGGATCGCCGACCTGCACGGCGCTCGAGTCTCCGAGCGTCAGCGGGTGCAGCGTGAGTCCGTCCGGGTGGATGCGCAGCACCGCGAGGTCGTTGGACGGGTCCTTGCCGACAACCTGCGCTTCAACCGATTCACCCTTTTTGAAGCTGACGGTGACCTTGATGGCGTTCTCGATCACGTGGTAGTTGGTGAGGATCGTGCCGTTGCTGTCGATCACGATTCCGGAGCCGGTGTCCTGACCCTGGCGTTGGGTTTCGCCGCCGCCGAACAGGCCGAAGGGGGATTCCGAGCGCTGCACGACGGTGGATGTGACGAACGCGACACCGGGGGCGTCGCGTTCGTAGACCTGGTGTGGGGTGAGCCCTCCGTTGCGAAGGGACGCGTTGGACGGCGCGATGGGAGCTGCCTGCACCGTGGTGACGGTCGTGTGCTGGCCACCTTCGAGCCCGCCGAACGCCGCGACGACCGCGACGACCACGCCGCCGCCGAGAAGCGCGGCGGCAAAGGGGATAAAGAACATTCGTTTCATTGGAAGCAAGGATGCTGGCGGGCGATGAAGGGCATCTAAAAGCTTCCGCGAGGCCCGCTAAAGGTTAGGGCTCGGCCCGCCGGCGCCCCTGGGAAGCCTCGGCGGGCGCTCGCGTGAGCGCCCGCAGCGCGGCGGCGGGATCGGGCGAGCGCATCAGCGTCTCGCCGACGAGCACGGCATGGACCCCGCGCTCGGCGAGCCGTTCCAGCTGCTCGGGCGAGTGGATCCCCGACTCCGAGACGACCAGCACGCCGGTGGGTATCTCGCCCAGCAGCTGCTCGGTGCGCTCGATGTCGACGGTGAAGTCGCGCAGATCGCGGTTGTTGATCCCGAGGATCTGCGCGCCCGCGGCGAGCGCGCGCTGAAGCTCGGAGCGGTCGTGCGCCTCGACGAGCACGTCGAGCCCCAGCTGGCGTGCGGACTCGTGCAGCTGCTGCAGCTCGCCCTGCTCGAGCGCGGCGACGATCAGCAGCACCGCGTCGGCGCCGGCCGCGTGCGCCTCGTGCAGCTGGGAGGCATCGACGATGAAGTCCTTGCGCAGCAACGGAAGCTCGCATTGCTCGCGGGCGCGGCGCAGATCGTCGATCGAGCCGTCGAAGTTCGCCTCCTCGGTGAGGATCGAGACGGCAACGGCGCCGCCGCGCACATATGCCTCGAGCACCTCTGCGAGATCCGCGTGCTCGCGCAGCGCGCCCGCCGAGGGGGAGCGCCGCTTGAACTCGGCGATCACGCCGATTCCAGGGGCGCTGAGCGCGTCCCGAAATGCGCCGGCGGGCCGCGGCGCGACGGGGTCGCTCGTATCGGTGGCGCCCTCACGCGCGAGCGAAGCTTCCGGACGCTCGCGCTTGCGGCGCTCGAGCTGCTCGCGGGTTTCGGCGAGAATCCGTTCGAGCACGCTCGCCGGCTGCGCGCTCATCGCAGCGCCTCGGCCGGTGCGTGGCGCCGGCTCGCCTGCACGAAACGCTCGAGCGCATCGGCCGCGCGCCCGTCGGCGAGCACCTCGCGCGCGAGCTGCACGCCCTCCGCGATCGACTCTGCGCGGCCGGCGGTGTAGATCGCGGCGCCCGCGTTGATCACGGCCAGGCTCTCACCCGGCCGCGAGTCCGCGCGCGAGCGTCCGGGCTCGAGGATCGCGCGGGTGACGCTCGCATTCTCGGTCGGCGTGCCGCCCATCCAGCCGTTCGCGACCGGATCGACCGTCGCGTCAACTCCGACCTCACGAGGGTCGATCGTGAACTCGCGCAGCCCGTCGCCTGCGACCTCGACCACTTTCGTGGGCGCGCGCGAGGAGAACTCGTCGAGCCCGTCCTCGCTGCATACGACCAGCGCGCGATCGACACCCAGCTCGCCGAGCGCCCCGGCGATCCGCTCGAGGAAGCGCGGATCGGATACGCCGATCAGCTGACGACGCGCGCCGGCGGGGTTGGTGAGCGGGCCGAGCAGGTTGAAGATCGTGCGCACTGCCAACTCCCTGCGCACTCCGATCACGAAACGCGTGGCCCGATGATGAGCGGGCGCGAACATGAATCCGAAGCCGGCTTCGTCGATGCACGCGGCGACCGCCTCGGGGGTCAGGTCGATGCGCGCGCCGAGCGCCTCGAGCACGTCGGCCGAGCCGCTGCGGCTGGTGGCCGAACGGTTGCCGTGCTTGGCAACTGCGCACCCCGCGCCCGCGGCGATGAGCGCGGCGGTGGTCGAGACGTTGAAGCTGCTCGTTCCGCCGCCGGTCCCGGCTGTGTCGAGCAGGTCCTGCCTGGCCGGATGCACGGGCACCGCCAGCGCGCGCATCGTGCGTGCCAGCCCGGTGAGCTCCTCGACCGTCTCGCCCTTCGTGCGCAGCGCGATCAGGAAGGCCGAGATCTCGATCTCCGAGGCCTCGCCGCTCATGATCTCGGCGAGCACCTCGGCGGTCTCCTCGGAGCTCAGGTCCCGCCGTGAGGCGAGCGCGTCGATCGCTGCGGTCAGCTTGCTGTTGGGCATCGACTCATCGCTGTCCGTGTCAATCGCGCTCGAGGAAGTTGCGCAGCAGCTGCATGCCATGTTCGGTGAGGACCGACTCGGGGTGGAACTGCACGCCCTCGGCCGGCAGCTCACGATGGCGCACGCCCATCACCACCTCGCCGCCGCGCGCCGACTCCTCGATGCAGTCGGGCAGCTGCGCGTCGACGACCAGCGAGTGGTAGCGCCCCACCGTGAGGGGGCTGGGCAGGTCGCGGAAGATCGTGCGCCCGTCGTGTGTGATCGTGGTCGCCTTGCCGTGCACGGGCGCGTTCAGCTTGACGCGACCGCCGAATGCCTGCGCGAGCGCCTGGTGGCCGAGGCAGACGCCCAGCGTCGGTATCCCGGCCTCGGGCATCCTGCGCACGACCTCGAGGGTGATCCCGGCCTCGTCGGGTGTGCACGGCCCCGGCGAGACCACGCACCGCTCGTAGCCTTCGTCGAGCAGCTGCGACGCGGTCGCGCGGTCGTTGCGCACGGTGCAGACCTCGGCGCCCAGCTCGCCGAGGTACTGGACGAGGTTGTACGTGAACGAGTCGTAGTTGTCGAGAACGAGAACCTTCACGCCCAGTCCGGCTGTTCGCAGGCGAGGGCGATGGCTCGCATCGCTGCCTCGGCCTTTGCGACCGACTCCTCGTACTCGTAGGCGGGCTGCGCGTCGGCGACGGTGCCGCCGCCGGCCTGGATGTGGGCGACGCCGTCCTTCACGACGACCGTGCGTATGTGAATCGCGGTGTCGAGGTCGCCGGCATAGCTGAGGTATCCGACGGCGCCGCCGTAGCCGCCGCGCTTGACCGGCTCGAGCTCGTCGATGATCTGCATCGCCCTCACCTTGGGGGCGCCTGACAGCGTGCCCGGCGGCAGGACCGAGCGCAGCGCGTCCATCGGGCCGAGACCCTCGCGCAGCGTCCCGGAGACGCTGGAGACGATGTGCATTACGTGGCTGTAGGTCTCTATCTCCATCAGCTCGTCGACGCGCACGCTCGCGTATTCGCAAACGCGCCCAAGGTCGTTCCGGCCGAGATCCACCAGCATCACGTGCTCGGCCCGCTCCTTCTCGTCGGCGATCAGCTCCTGCGCGATGCGCCGGTCATCCTCGGGCGTGGGGCCGCGCGGGCGCGTGCCCGCGATCGGCTTGGTGGTCACGTGACGGCCGGTCACGGTGAGCAGCGGCTCGGGGCTCGCGCCGGCGACCTGGAAGTCGCCGAAGTCCAGGAAGTACATATACGGGCTCGGGTTGACGGCGCGCAGGCCGCGGTATATCGAGAACGCGTCGACCGGCACCGGAGCCGACCAGCGTTGCGAGGGCACGACCTGAAACGCGTCGCCCGCGTAGATGTAGTCGATGATCCGCTGCACCATCGCCTCGAAGCGCTCGCGCGACATGTTCGACTGGAACTCGGGCATCGCGCGCGCGGGCACGGGCGCGAGCCGCGGAACGGGACCGCTCAGCGCAGCGCGCATCTCGCCGATCACGCGCGCCGCGTGCCCGTACGCGCGCTCAACGTCGGGCTCGGCCTGCAGGTCCGCGTTGGCGAGGAACGTGACGGTGTGCTTGAGATGATCGAAGACGACCAGCGCGTCGGAGAGCATGAGCGCCATGTCGGGCAGCCCGAGCGGATCGGGAGCGACCTCGCCGAGGGGCTCGACCGAGCGCACGAGGTCATACCCGAAGACGCCGACCGCCCCGCCGGTGAACGGCGGCGCGGCACCGGCGGCACGCGCCTGATTGAAGCGCTCGATGCGCTGCGCGACGAGCGCGTAGGGGTCGCCGCCGTCGGCGAGCCTCCAGCGCAGGACCTCGCTCGGGCGAAAGCCGATGAACGACCAGCGCCCGACGCGCTGGCCCTGCTCGGCTGACTCGAGCAGGAACGCGGGCTCGCCCGGGGCGAGCTCACGCAGCTTCAGGTAGGCCGACACCGGCGTCTCACAGTCGCCGACGAACGTGTAGCTGAGCGGGATCAGGTTGTGCTGGCCCGCGAGCCGACGAGCGTGCTCGAGGGTCGGCGCGAGCGCAACGGCGCCCTGCTCGGCCGCGGCTGCCGAAGCGGCGCTAGGCGCGACGGCCATCGAGCACCCGTTGGGCGTCGGTCAGCGAGCGACCGCGGCTGCGCAGGAGCACCAGCAGGTGGTAGAGAACGTCGGCCGCCTCTTCGTCGATGCGTTCGTCGCTCTCCTCGCGTGCCGCACGTACGACCTCCTCGGACTCCTCCATCACCTTCTCGCCGATCCTCGCGGGGTCGTCGAGGAGCGCAACGGTGTAGGAGCCGGAGGGGCGATCACGAGCGCGTTCGGCGAGCGTGCGCTCGAGCGCGGCGAGCGTTTCGTAAGGCGCCCCCGGCTGGTGCTCGCCTCTGAAAAAGCAGCTGCGCTCGCCGGTGTGACAGGCGGGACCGGCCGGTTCTACGAGGGCGAGCAGCGTGTCTCCGTCACAGTCGATCCGCAGCGCCCGCACGCGTCTGAACGTTGCCGCTTGTTTCGCCCTTGTGCCATAGCTGTGCGCGCGAGCGGCTCCACAGGTGAAGCTGTCCGGTATCGCGGGTGCGCCGCAGCGCCTCGGCGTTCATGTAGGCGAGGGTCAGCACCTCACCGGTGCTCCAGTCCTGCACGATGCAGGGAACGAGACCGTCGCGGTCGTAGCTCACCTGCTCGTCGATCTGCGCAGCTGCGGGATCGCTCATGATCAGCGATTGTAGGTACAGCCGGTGGCGGGCGGATTCGAGAGAGACTGCGCCGATGCAATCGCTGTTTGCACGCCAGCTGATCGTGGTCACCGGCAAGGGCGGCGTGGGCAAGACGACGATCTCGGCGGCGCTCGCGATCGACGCGGCGGCGAGAGGCCTCCGCACGATCGTCGTCGAGGTCGGAGATCAACGGCGGCTGCCGGAGCTGTTCGGGCACACGCGCGCGCGAGCCCGGCGTCGAGACGCGGCTGCGCGAGCGCCTCTGGAGCATCTCGATAGACCCCGACCAGGCTCTGCTCGAGTGGCTGCAGGCGCTCGGCGGACGCGTGCCGGGACGGCTGCTCGCCTCGAGCGGCACGTTCCAGTACTTCGCGGCCGCGGCGCCGGGGGCGCGGGAGATGGTCAGCATGGTGAAGGTCTGGGAGCTGACGCCGGCGAGCGCTGGGGGCGGCGCGCCGAGGGCTATGACCTGGTCGTGCTGGACGCCCCCGCGACGGGCAACGCGCTCGGCATGCTCGCGATCGCCGCAGACCTTCGCGGCGATCGCGCGCGTGGGGTCGGTCGCGAAGCAGGCTCACAGCGTGCGCGAGCTGCTCGAGGACAGCGAGCGCAGCGCATACGTGGCGGTGGCGCTGCCCAGCGACATGGCGGTCACCGAGACGCTCGAGCTGCAGCAGGGCGTCCGCGAGCCAGATCGGGCGGACGCTCGACACGGTGATCGTGAACGCGCTGCTGCCGCAGCGCTTCAGCGCGGCGGAGCTGGAGCGGCTCGCGCCGCTGAGCATGGATGGCAGCGGCTCACCGCGGGGAGTCGCGAGCCGCGGCGCACGCGACGGAGCGAGTCGCACGCGGCCGCGCACGCGCGCAGGGTCAGACCGCGCACGTTTTCAGCACAACCAGCTCGCGCGCCTGCGCCGCCGCAGCTTCGAGGTGATCGGCGTTCCGTTCGTGTTCGGCGAGGCGATGGACCTGAACGCGCGCTCGAGCGGATCGCCGAGCAGCTCGGGCGGAGGGTGTGACGCAGCGGGCAGCGGGCGCCTAGGTGATGCCGAGGCGGTCGAGCAGGCCTTCGTCGGTGCGCCAGTCGCGGCGCACGCGCACCGAGAGCTCGAGGTGCACCTGGCATCCGAGCTCACGTTCGAGTTCGCTTGCCGCGCAGCCACGCCGATCGCCTTGATCATGCGCCCGCTTCGCGCCGATCACGATCCCCTTCTGCGATTCGCTCTCGACCCAGATCAGGGCGCGCACGCGGCGAGCGCCCTCGCGCGGCGCTCCTCGATCTCCTCGATCACGACCTCGACGGCATGCGGAAGCTCCTGGAAGGTGCGCCGGATCGACGGCCTCGCGCACGAGCTCGGCGAGCAGCAGCTCGCGCGGCTGGTCGCTGCTCGCACCGGCTGCGAACAGGAACGGGCCCTCGGGCATCAGGCGTGCCGAGGTGATCGACCAGCGCCTGCACGCCGGAGCCGGTGCGCGCGGAGATCGGGAACACGTCCTCGCCCACGTCGAGCTCGGCGGCGGCGGCGAGCGCCGCCAGCAGGGCGGCGCGGGGGACCCGGTCGATCTTGTTGACGGCGATCATCACCGGGATCTCAGCGGACGCGAGCGTCCGTGCGATGAAGCGGTCGCCCGGGCCGACGCCCTGCTCTGCGTTGAGCATCAGCAGTGCGGCGTCGCTGCCTTCGAGCTCCTGGCTGACACGCGCGCGGCCATGCGCGTCGGTGAGCGTGTCGCGTGGACGCTGCACCCCCGGCAGGTCGACGAGCACGATCTGGCGTGTCGCCGCTCTGGTACGGACGCCGCGGATCGCGCGCCTGCGTGGTCTGCGGCCGGTCGGAGACGATCGCGACCTTCTCTGCCGACGATGGCGTTGACGAGCGTCGACTTGCCGACGTTCGGGCGCCCAGCGAGCGCGACGAAGCCGCTGCGGCTCACGCTTCTCGTGCTCGGCGCCGGCGAGACCTCTGAACGCAGCAGGCTTCGCTGCAGCGCGAGCATCTCGCCGTCGTCGGTCTCGTGGTCCATGCCCGAGCAGGTGCAGCATCCCGTGCACGATCGCCTCGCGCAGGTCGGCGGTGTGCGCGGGGCAGATCACCACGTCACCGAGCTCGCGCAGTGCCGGCGCGCCGGCTCGGCGCCGTCGATCGGGAACGACAGCACGTCGGTCGGCCTCCGGCTTGCCCGCGGTGCGCGCGGTTGAGCTCGGCGATGCGCTCCGCGTCGACGAACTCGACCGCGACGTGTCCGTCGCGCACGCCGGCGGCTCGCGGCCGCAGCCGCGCACAGGCGCGCGCACCTCTGCGAGCGCTGGCGCCGGCGGCGGGCGCTCCGCGCCGAAGACCTCGACCTCGAGCATCGCGCGCTCAGGCGCTGCGGATCGATCTCGCGCCGGCGTCGGCGCTCGGCCACGGCCGCGGCTCGCGCCGGGCGACGCGCTGGGCGTGCTCGTCGTAGGCCTCGACGATCCGCTGCACGAGCTTGTGACGCACGACGTCCTCGCCGCCGAAGCGAACGAACTCGATGCCCTCGACCGCGTCGAGCACGTCGCCGACGGCGATCAGCCCGGACGCTGCTCACGCGGAAGGTCGACCTGCGTGACATCGCCCGTGACGACCATCCTCGAGCCGAAGCCGAGGCGCGTGAGGAACATCTTCATCTGCTCGGGCGTCGTGTTCTGCGCCTCGTCGAGGATCACGAACGAGTCGTTCAAGCGTGCGCCCGCGCATGAACGCCAGCGGCGCGATCTCGATCACGCCGCGCTCGATGTGCTGGGAGACCTTCTCGGGATCGAGCATGTCGTGCAGCGCGTCGAACAGCGGGCGCAGATATGGGTCGACCTTGGCCATCAGGTCGCCCGGCAGGAAGCCGAGGCGCTCGCCGGCCTCGACCGCGGGGCGCGTGAGGATGATGCGGTTGACCTCGTGGCGCGAGAGCGCGGCGGCGGCCATCGCGACGGCGAGGAACGTCTTGCCGGTGCCGGCCGGCCCGACGCCGAAGGTGATCGTGCTCGTCGCGCACCGAGTCCACGTAGCGCTTCTGGTTGACGGTCTTGGGCGCCACGCGCAGGCCGCGGTGGCGCCAGACGACGTCCTCGAGCACGCGCGCCGGCGATTCGTGCGCGTCGAGCGCGCCGGTGACGGCGGTGATCGTGCCCGGGCCGATCTGGTGCCCGCGCGCGATCAGGTCGGCGAGCTCGCGCACGACGCGCTCGCCGGCGAGCGTCTCGCTCTCCTCGCCGTCGAACGTGAGCACGTTGCCGCGCAGGAACACCTTGCAGTCGAGATGCGACTCGAGCGCGCGCAGCACGGCGTCCTGGCTGCCCGCCAGCTCGGCGGCGACTTCGTTGGATAGCTCGATCTGCGTCCTCATCCCGCGAGCGCCGCCCGCACGAGCCCGGAGACGCGCTTGCCGTCGGCGCGCCCGTCGACGGCCGCCATCGCCTGCTTCATCGCGACGCCCATGTCCTTGGCGCGATGCGGCGCCGCTCTCGCGCACGGCACTGCTCGACGATCGCCTGGAGCTCCTCCTCGGAGAGCTCGGCGGGCAGGTAGCCGCCGATCAGCTCGGCCTCGGCCTCCTCGCCCTCGGCGAGATCCTCGCGGCCGGCCTCGCGGTAGGTGCGCGGCGGCCTCCAGGCGGCGCTTGCGCTCGCGACGCAGCACCGCGAGCTCGTCGTCGGCGCCCTCCTTGGCGGCCTTCTGCAGCTCGGAGAGCACGAGCCGCAGCGCGCCGACGCGCTCCTTTTCGCCAGCGCGCATCGCCTCCTGGAGGTCGGTTTTGATCTGCTCGACGTATCGCCATCTGCAGATCAGGATACGCCGGTCGGCGATGCAGGCGGCGGACGCCTGCGACGGGCGCTGCACGGCGGCGCATCGCGAGCGAGGGCTCGACCGCCGCGCAAGCCGCGCGCGTGCCGGGACGCGACGGTGCGGACCGACACAATAGGGTGCACGACGTGAACGAGTCCGTCTACGCCGAGGCGCTGGCGCCGTTCCTTGCGGAGGTCGAGCAGATGCGCCCGCGCGATGCGGAAGTGATCGACGCCCACACCCACCTCGGGCTCGACGAGGACGGGCGCTCGCTGACGCTCGAGCAGCTGCTCGCCCAGCTCGACGCCGCGGGCGCGCGGCGGGCGTGCGTGTTCCCTCTGCACGACCCCGAGCGCAAGCCGGCCTACAGCGTGCCGAACGACCGCGTGCTCGCTTGGGCCGGCGAGAGCCGAGGGGCGGCTGATCCCGTTCTGCCGGCTCGACCCGGCCGAAGAACCGCTGCGCCGAGAGCGAGCGCTGCCTGGCGGCGGGCGCGCGCGGCATCAAGCTTCACCCCCGCGCGCAGGACTTCGTGTTCGACAGCGAGGAGCTCGACGACGTGTTCGGGCTCGCCGAAGCAGGCCGCGGTGCCGATCCTGATCCATGCCGGGCGCGGCCTGCCGCCGCTGGCCGAGGGGCTCGTGGACCTCGCCCTGCGCCATCCCGGCACGGTCCTGATCCTCGCCCACGGCGCGATCTGCGACCAGGGCATCCTGACCTCGCGCGCTGGCCGACCATCCGGGCGTGCTCTACGACATCTCGTGCTTCTTCCCGATCGACGTGATCGAGCTGTTCGCGCGCGTGCCCGCGGAGCGGATCGTGTTCGCGTCCGATCCGCCCTACGGACAGCCCGCGACCACGCTCTACATGGCGCTGCGGGTGGCCGCAAGGCGCGGCCTCGACGAGCAGGCGACGCGCGCGATGCTCGGGGGCACGATGGCCGCATTGTTCGACGGCGCGCGAGCTGGCACCCGTGACGCGCTGCCGCGACGCGGCCCGACGATCGAGCTGTCGGGACGCTTGCGCGCGTGTACGGCTACGCGAGCCTGGTTGGGCCGGCGCTGTTCACGGGCGCGCGTCGAGCAGGCGCGCGCGATGCTTGACATGGCGATCGCGGCCTGCCGTGACCCCGAGCCCGGACGCCGTCGGCGAGGCACTCGAGAAGATCGGCCGGCGCTCAGCGCGGCGCGACGCTGCTGTCCGAGGAGGGCGGCGTGCGCCCGGCGATCGATCTCGTCTACCGCGCGATCGTGCGCGCGGCGACCGAGCTGCCAGACCGCGCCTGATCGCGCGTCACAGACGAGGGCCGGCGCTCAGCCACAGCGCGGCCCACCCGCCGCGCTCGCGCCGCTCGCGCTCGGCGCAGGCAGTGCTGGCGGCGAACACGCCGGCGATCTCGTCGGCCTCCTCGCGCAGCAGGCCGCCGGCGATCAGCTGCCGTGGCGCGGCGGGTAGCGTGCAGGCAAGCTCGAGCAGCAGCGGGCGAAGGAGGTTGGCGCTGACGGTGAGCGGACGCTCCGGGCGTTCGCCCGGCAGCATCCAGGGGAGCGTCTCAGAGCGCAGATCGAAGCGGCGCACCTCGACCTCGACGCCGTTGGCGAGCGCATTCGCGCGCGCCGCTGAAACGCTCTCGTGATCGTTGTCGAGCGCGAGCAGCGGCTGGAAGCCGAGCCGGCCGGCGGCTATGGCGAGCACGCCGGAGCCGGTTCCAAGGTCGAGCAGGGCCCCGCCGGGACGCTCGCCGGCGAGCTCGAGCAGCAGCTCGAGGCACAGGCGGGTGCTGTCGTGCGCGCCCGTGCCGAACGCCTGCGCGGGGTCGATCACGATCTCCTGCAGGCGCCGCGGCGCAGATGTGAGCGCGGGCTCCCACGGCGGGCGGATACGCAGCGCGGGCAGCGCGGGCTCGCCGGGGTTCGAGCGCGGCGGCTCGATGAGGACGGGTTTGTGGAACTCGCGCCAGCGCTCGTGCCAGTCGTCTGGCACCTCTGTGGTGGAGACCTCGACGAGCGCGCCGCCTGCAGCGGCGTTCAGGTCAGGGAGGCTCGGCAGCTCACCGGGCGCGCCGTAGACCGCGTACTCGACCACGCGCTCGTCGACGGGCACCTCCTCGACCCCCGCCGGCGCCAGCTCTAGCAGCTCGGCGAGCACAAGCTCTGCCTGCGCGCGCTGAACGCGCAGGGCGAGCCTGATCACGCGGCGCGGCTGCCAAGGACGCGGCGGAGCTTGCCCAGGATCGACTCGTCGCTGCGCAGATTCTCGGGGGTGAGCGTGGCGTTGAGCCGGGTGAGCAGCTCTCGCTGCTCGGCGTCGAGGTTGCGCGGCACGATCACGTTGACGACTACACGCAGTTGACCGCGGCGGTTGCGCCCGACGGAGGGCATTCCGTGGCCGCGAACGCTGAGCACGTCTCCGGGCTGGGTGCCCGCGGGCACCTCGAGCGTGACGGGCGCATCGAGCGTGGGGATCTCGATCGTGGTGCCCAGCGCCGCCAGCGGCGCCGGCAGGTCGAGCGGCGTGATCAGGTCGTCTGCTTCGCGCAAGAAGCGCTCGTCGGGCCGCACGCTCACGTGCACATACAGATCACCCGGTGGGGCGCCGCGCTCGCCGGCATGCCCACGACCGGTGAGCCGAATGCGCTGGCCGTCTGAGATGCCGGCTGGAACCTCGAGCTCGACCTCGCGCGGCACCCGCGTGCGCCCGCGGCCGCGACACTCGCCGCACGGCTCGCTTGCCACGCTCCCCTCTCCGTGGCATGCGTCGCAGGCCATCGTGCGGACCATCTGCCCGAAGGCGGTGCGCGTGACGGCCTGCAGCTGGCCCGCGCCGCCGCAGCGCTCGCAGGTGGTGATCGGAGTGCCGGGCTCGGCGCCGTTGCCGTGACAGTGCTCGCAGCGCTCGACCGCGTCGAACGCGACCTGTCGGCTCGTGCCGTGCGCAGCCTCGGCGAGCTCGATCTCGACCGCGACGACCACATCCTCGCCCTGTGCAGGCCCGGCTCGGCCACCGAACGCGCCGCCGCCGCCGAAGAAGGCATTGAAGAGGTCGCCCAACGAGCCGAAGCCGTCGAAGTTGGGCGCATAGCCGCCCGAGCGCAGGCCCTCGTGGCCGTAGCGGTCGTAGGTGGCACGGCGCTCGGCGTCGGAGAGGATCTCGTATGCCTCGGCAAGGTCCTTGAACTTCTCCTCGGCCTCGGGGTCGTGGGCGTTCACGTCCGGATGAAGCTCGCGCGCGAGCTGGCGGAACGCCTTCTTGATCTCCTGATCGGACGCGCCTCGGCTCACGCCGAGCAGCTCATAGGGGTCGCGCGGCATGGGCCTGCTGTCAGTTCTCGGCATAGGTGTCTTCGAAGAACCGCGACAGCTCGTGAGCGGCCTCGCGCACCGTGGCGATCGCCGCCGGATAGTCCATGTGCACCGGCCCGATAAGCGACACTGTGCCGAGCTTGCGGGAGGGCATGCCGTAGCCGGTGGCCACGAGCGCCAGCGAACGCATCGCGGGCAGCTCGTTCTCCCGCCCGATGCGAACGTACACGCCGGGCTCCGACAGCGCGGCGCGCAGCACGCTCAGGAGCGCAACTCGCCGCTCGAGCAGGCCGATCAGCTCGTTGACCTGGGTGGCGTCCTCGAGCTGAGCGGCGGACACGAGCCGGGCGGTGCCCTCGACGTAAAGCGCGTCCTCACCCTCGGCCGCCAGGCTCGCGAACGCGGGCGCGAAGCGCGCGAGGAAGCTGCGCTCGGCCAGCGAGAGGCTCGGCTCGTCGAGGCGCTGGTGGATCATGCGGGCACCCAGGCCGAGCCCGACGAGACGCTCGTTGAGGTACTCCTCCGCCCATGCGACGAGTCCCGGGTCGACGGCCCGGTCGAATGCCGCGAGCAGCTTCGAGACGCCGCCGGCGGAGGTGATGATCACGATCAGCACCACCTGCGGCTGCAGCGCGAGCACCTCGACTCGACGGATGCTCGCTGTCCCGAGCGACGGCGCCGAGACCACGGCGAGCAGGTTGGTCATCTGCGAGAGGGTCTCGCTCGTGGCTCGCATCGCCTCGTCGATCTCGCGATAGATGAGCGAGAGCTCCAGGCGCGGCGCCGGCCGTGCGATCGCGTTCCCCGAGCGCAGCAGCCGATCGACCATGTAGCGATGACCCGCATCGGTGGGCACGCGGCCCGCGGATACGTGCGGATGCGCAAGCAGGCCGTACTCCTCGAGCTGCGCGAGCTCGTTGCGAACGGTCGAGGGTGCGCAGTCGAGCTCCGGGTCCGCCGCGATCGCACGCGAGGCAACCGGCTGACCGGTGCTCAGGTGCTCGTCGACGACCTTGCAAAGGATCCACTCCTGGCGGGGCGTGAGCATGCTTCTGATTGTAGGCGGCGCCTCGACGGGCCAACCCGGGCGCGAGCTACAGCTGAAGCTCGGCCTCGGCGTTGCGGATGATCTGGTTACCGCCCTGCTTGGCGACTGTGTCGATGAGCACGTGTCCGTCGGATGCCTCGCGAACGACGCCGCTGACGAGCACCTCCTGCTCGGGCAGGCCCATGCCGCGAAACTGCACGGCCAGCCGCTTCAGATGCTCGGGACCGCCTGCCGCCTCGGTCTGCGCACGCGCCACCTGGGCCATCGTCCACAGCCCATGCAGAATCCTTCCGGGGAGCCCGACCGCCCGCGCGAACTCCTCGTCGATGTGGATCGGGTTGAAGTCCCCGCTGGCCCCGGCGTAGCGCACCGTCAGGTACTTGTCGGGTGTGATGCGAAGCTCGGGCAGCTGAGCCCCCTGCTGCAAATCCGCCATCCCGTTCACACTCCTCTCACGATCTGCGTCCAGGTTCCGCGGCAGACCTGCTCGCCACGCTGATTCCTCGAGACGGACTCGAACACGTAATAACCACGCCCGTCCTTTTCGGAGATGTCCTTGACCGTGGTCGTCGTGGTGATCTCGTCGCCGGCGAGGACCAAGGGTCCCCACTCGAACTCCTGACCCGCGTGGACCATCATCGCGAAGTTGAGCTCGATCTCGGGGTCGAAGATCGGCGGCCCCACAGCCGGTGCGCTGTATACGACCGCGAACATCGGCGGCGCCACGACATCTGTGTGGCCGGCCGCCCGGGCGGCCGTCACGTCGAGGTGCACCGGGTTCGTCTCCCCCACCGCGCGCGCGTACTCGGCGATCTTTTCGCGCCCGACGGCATACAGCACCGCGTCGTAGGTCTTACCGATCGCTTTCGTGTTGACTGGCATCGGGCTCCTCTTGCGTCGGGCTCCTCACAGAACGGGCCTGCGTCGGGCGTTGTCGGGCGGGCGCCAGTTTATGCAGAGGCGCTCACGCCCTGTTGCGCGGTCTGCTCGGCAGCCGAAGTCCGGCGACCGCGCCGGACCGGGCCTTTAACGCAGCGAACGCTGCCGCGGCCTTTCCATGGGGGCGAGCGGGCGACGCGGCCGGGGAGGCGTACCGATCAGCCTCCCCGGCGGGTCGTCGCACACCGCCGCTGCCTGCGCGCAGGTAGCGTGGGCGCACCAGCGCCGGATCAGTCGCCGACCTCGCTCGAGCCGGCGCCGGCGAGCTCGAAGGCGTCCTCGCCCTCCGCTCCGAAGCCCGCATCGAGCTCAGCGCCGGCGCGCTGTCCGGGGCTATCGAGGAACTGGACCGTGTCGGCCACGATGCTCACCGCCTGACGACGCTGGCGCTCGGCGCTTTCCCACTCGCGCCACTCGAGGCGTCCGTCGATCGCAACGCGACTTCCGCGACGAGTGTAGGTGTGAACGCTGTCGGCGGCGGGACCGAAGACGCTCACGTCGAAGTAGTTGGGCCGCTCGGTGAACTCTCCCGAGTCGGGGTCGCGACGACTCGTGTTGCAGGCGATCCGCAGGCTGCAGACACTCGCGCCTGAGGGCATTGCTCGGATCTCGGGATCGCGTGTCAGGCGGCCCAGCAGAACGACTCGGTTGATCGCGAAGTTCGACATTTGCGTGTTCTCCGTTGCTAGATGGTTGCCCCCGGCGGGCAAGCTACGCACCGCCGGGGATGGTTCTCGCCGCCGCCGCGTGCGAACGGCGCGCAGGTCACGCCGCGGCGGGCAGCGCGAGCGCGAGCGCGGCAAACGGGACCACTGCGATCCGCTCCTGCGCGTCGGCCGCGAGCACCGCCCGCTCGAGCGCCGGCTGAACCTCCGGGGATGTCAGGTACAGCACCCCCGCAAGGCCGCGGGCGCGTGCCCAGGCACGACAGATGCTCGCGAGGCGACGGGGCGCCTTGACGGTCAGCTCCACCTCGACGGCCACAGGCAGACCGGCCGGCGAGCCCTGTGGCCACAGCACCAGATCGGGGCGATGCAGGCGCTGCTCGCCCCACGGACCGGCGCCGACCGGGGCGCTCGCAAGCGCTCGGGCGTGTTCACGCTCGTCACGGCGAAGCTCGCGCTCGCCGATCACGCGATGCCCCGGATAGGCGCGCTCCAGCGCGGCGGCCGCGGCGGCGCATGAGATCTGGTGAGCGGCGCCGGCTGCTGTGATGGTGCACGGGTCGAGCCCGTGAACCCCGGCGACGCGCATGCCTGCGCGCGTGACCGAGTAGAGAGCCGGCGCTTGCGCCAGCGGACGGCTGCGTGTCAGCAGCCGTGCGCGTGAGGCGGCGCGCAGGCGCGCACGAGCTGAGGCGACGGTGAGCGCTTCGCGATGAGCAAGCGCCTCGGCGGTGACGGCGCCCATGGACGCGGTCCAGCGCAGCACGGCGACCCGCTCGGGCGAGTGCGCGGTTACGGACTTCTGCATGGCTCCTCCTCTGTTGTGTATGTGGGCGCCCGAGCTCAATTGCCGGGCGAGTGGATGCGGGCGATGCGCGCACTGCGTTGCGCCCCCAGCACGATCACGGCGGCGTGCCCGCGCGCGAGGGTCATTACGCGATCGGGCGAGAGCAGCGGCTCGCGCGTGCGCGTACGCGTCGAGCGTCCGTCGCTCGAGAGCGAGCTCCTCCACGCACCTGTGCTGCCGGCCACGCCGGCGAGGAGCTCGGCCGAGCCCGGCACGACCTGCCGGTGCGCGATCAGCGCCGAGAGGTTGCCGAGCACCTGCTCGAGCAGGCGTTCGGAACCCGGAGGTCGAAGGTCCGCGAGCTCCTGGGTTCCGAGCAGCAGGCTGAGTCCTGCGGAGCGTGCGCGACCGAAGAGCCGGACCACCTGCTCGCTGGCGACCGCCGAGAACTCGTCGACGACGACGAGCGTCGGGATCGGGCGACCCTGCAACGTTGCCACGACCGTCTGCAGGTCCTGCACGATCGCGGCGCCCAGCATTTCGGCGAGCAGGGGACGCCGATCTGACTCGAGGTTGAAATAGACGACGCTGCGTGCACGCACGGCTGCGAGCAGCTCGAAGCACTCCGCAGCTCCTGTGGGCGGCTCGAGCCAGCGCCCGACGTCGGACTCGGCAAGGATCGCGAGCCGGTCCCGGACGCCCGCCAGATCACTGCGTTGACGCGCCGTGAGCGAATCGAGATAGGCGTGCGTGGACTCGGCCTCGGCGGCCGCCAGCTCGCGCGCGAGCAGCTCGAGCCGCACCGGGTCGAGATGCGCAACGATCGCCTGCAGGCTGACCTCGACGCCCGCTGCGCGCATCACGCGTACGGCGTGCCCCACGTAGCGCTGGGCCTGGCGCAGGTAGTGCGGCTCGGTGAAACGCTCGCCGGCGAGCGCCTTATCGGCGATCTCGGTGTCGCTGCCTCGCGCGTAGGGGTTGTATGTGCAGCCGCCGCTCGGCGACCATTCGATGAAGCGGCGCCCTGCCTGCGCAGCCGCGCGGGCGAGCTGGCTGCGCATCGCGTGATCGCCCTTTGGATCGACCACGACCGCTCCCATTCCGCGCGCGATCGCGTGAACGCCGATCCACGTCTGCGTGACGGTCTTGCCCGAGCCGGTGGCACCGACTATGAGCGCGTGCTGCCCGCCGGCTGCGCTGTCGAACGGCAGCCACACGGGGCGGCCGCGATCGTCGGCGCCCACGACGAGCTCGCCGGTGCGCATCCATGCGCCCGAGCCGAGGCGCCTGCGCCGTCGAAGCTCGAGGCGGCGAAGGCCATGCTGGAGCACGTCGATCGGCCGGCGCCGCTCGTGGGCGAGGTGGGAGAGATCCGCGCCGGCCTTGACGTCTTCGGCGTGCCAGCGGCGACCGAGACCCACGGCGCACATAGCGGCCACGGCAAGCGTTGCCGGCGTGATCGAGCCGATGGACCAGCCCGTGAGCAGCGGCGGCACGACTGCCACCGCCGCCCAGCTCCAGTGCAGGTTGCGCCGGCGCAGCAGCCGCGCGAGGAGCGCGCCTGCGAGGAGCCCGAGGAGAATGTGGGCGATCGCACCAAGCCCCCAGTGCCCGATCTCCTGGATGAGCGTCGTCGGCGCCGGCGGGTGTTCGGGGAATTCGCTGCTGTTGGACGGCATGAGCCGCTCCTTTCTGCGCGTCAGCTGAGGCGGGACGCGCGGGGGACCGGGACGAGGCCGGTCGATTGACTGAATAAGAACGGCGGGCCTCGGAAGGCCCGCCGTCGCGGTGCAGCTATGCGCGAGACCCGGCGATCGGCCGAGTCAGGGCGTTTTCGAGCGTGTTCGGCCCGAAGATTTCTCCGAGCTACAGAAGGCTCACGCTGATTACAGAACGCTCACGGTGATTCGACTTCGCGCGGACTGATGCCGAGGCCGTCCCGCGCAATCAGGGCAAGGACGTCGCTGTGGACCCAGGGGGTCGGCTTGCGCCGGCCGGCGTCGGGGAGCAGGCCGAGGCGGCGGGCGAGCCAGCTCGTCTCGCCACTTTCGTTGCCCTTGGTGTCGCGCTTGACTCGTCGGCAGCGGATCGCGATCTCGCTCATGCTGAGCTGCTCCAGCGCCACCGCCGCAAGGACACGCTCACGCAGCGCCCTGTTCAGGACGATCGGGCTGCGCTGCACGCGCCTGAGCTCCGATCGGAGCACGGTCGTGGACAGCGCGAGGTCGTTCTCGTGGAGAGCGAGAACGCTGGCCGTGATGGCGCACGCCGGCTCGTAGCTCTCGAGCGCGCCAACGACGTCGCGCAGCGAGCATGGCCGCGGCTCCGCTCCGGCGCTTCGCTCGGCGCACCAGCGCAGTTCGGGTATCGACATGCCCCCGTTTACCCGCTCGAGCCGGATGTGCAGGCCGCCGGGGCCGACGAGCGTGTCGCTGGTCGCGGCTCGTCCACTCGTCTCGAGCGGAACCGCCGCCTCTGCGGATGGGTCCGTGTCGAGGTCCTCCGCGGTAAGCGGCCGGCAGCGCGCGCGGTAGGCGGGGCCGTCATCGATGTAGCGGCTGCAGACGAGCGCAGCGTTCTCGGGCGGCTCATCGGAGCCGATATGGGCGACCAGCCTGCGGTCACCGCGCGTGGAGGCGTCGCGATCGATCACTAGGACGCTCGCGGCGGCCGCCACCACGGCTATCACCTCGCGCGCCCGACCGTCGGCGTCGCTGTAGCGGGCGAGCGCCCGCCGCTTGGCGGCGCTGCGCTTGAGGGGTCGCGGGCGAGCTCTCGCTGCCCGACGGCGACCGCCGGCCGGCTGGGCCGACCGCGGGTCGTGCGTGCGGCGCGGGCTTGAGATTGTGTGCGTCATGGCTTGCTCCTTGCCTGTTCGGGCACGCCGCTGCGGGCGGCGCGCGTGATCGTGCGGCAGGCTTGTAGGAGGCGGGCCAGGTCGCCGTCAAGCGCGCGGAAACAGCTGGAAGCGCCGATCGCTCACGGTCCGAGAACCCCTTTAGGGGTCTCGGAAAGGGCGTTCTGCGTGCTCGCTGCGGCGCAGAATCTGGCGCGAGCGGGATCCTCGGGAGCTCCGCTAGCGGGAGCTGCGTGGGGCTGGTAGCGACTTGTGGCGCGGGAGACGATGCGAAATGGAGGAGGCCAGCCTAGTGATTGCTGCGCGACCCGCCATCGTCATCGCTGAGGGCACAGCCCGAGGCCGTGCAGTTGCCCTCGAAGGCCAGTTGGAAACTGGCTGTGGCGCTGGCCTTGGCCGCGCAGTTGCGCCGCGCTCGGGGCGTTGGGCGACTGCGCGGGCGGCGCGTAGAGCGATGGGGCAACGACGTGCGGGGACGCCGCAACGCCTGTTGCGGCGAGGGCGAATGCGCGGGCGCAGGCACGCCAAGCTATCGCGTGCCACGACGTGCTGCGGGCCGCCAATCGGATTGGCGGCCCGCAGTGATCGCACAAGGTGACTAAGCGCTCAGATGAGGCTTATGCTCCGGTCGGGGTGGGCGTGGCGCCGGTGCCAACCTGACGCTCGCGCGGCCGAAGGAATTTCAGCGCTGTATCGGGGTTGCGTAGGGCGCCGCCGATCGCGAGGATGGCGAAGCCGAGACCGCTCAGCAGCAGCGCGATTCCGACCACGATCCCGAACAGCGAAATCTGATTGGCCATGTAGCTCGTGTTGAGCGCGGTGGAGAGCGCGGTCTCCTGTATCCACACGTTGCGCGCCGGGTTTTCGACGGGCTTGCCGGTGGGGCCTTTCAGCGCCTTCGCTTCTTCGTTGGTGCCTGCGCCGTCAGCGCTGGCATAGCGAGGCATCTCGGAGTACACACGGCCTTCAGTGGCCTCGAGCGCGTGGATTTTCATGTACTGCGCAAAGCAGCGCGCGGTCGAGCCGTCGGTGACCGCCTTGTTCGCGACCGAGCAGGACGGGAGTGCGATCTGTGACGTGTTGAGGCCGGCCTTCGCCGCCTCGGCCTTGATTGCAGCCGGCGTCATGTCGGGGGTGCCGACGATCTTCTGTTCGGCGAGGTTGCTGTTGACCGTCGATTTCCCGGAAGCTCCAAGCACGATCGCACCAATTCCGAACGCAATGAGCAGAACAGCGGCGACGATGCCGCCGATCTCGAACGCTTTCCTCATCACTCCTCCTCGATCTGTAACCATTTTCGGAGAAGTCTGCTGGCTGCAGCGACCGCGGTCATCGGGGATGGGGCGCGAGGATGTTCAGGGGTTACCCGCAGCGGCCGTCGGATCCTGCCGCGGAGTTGCTCCGGGCGATCGCGCAGTGGCCACGTCCTGAGCACGGCGCTGGAGGTGGTGAATCCTCAGCCGTAGCGCCTGTAGGCGGCGACCCAGTCGCGCGCCGCCAGCAGCTGTGCCTCTGAGAGCGATATCGAGCCGTTGCACACCATCCGGTTGAGGGCTCGCTCGAGCTTGTCCTTGGGGTTCAGGTAGAAGCCCGAGCGTGTCGCATAGTCGGGCTCCGGCCAGAGGTTACGAGGATCGTTGACGGCGCCTCCGAGCTCGAGCGGCACGAGGTGGTCGTACTCGTAGGCGTGCGCGCTGTCTGCGCTCTCACCGTACGCGCGCATGCTCGCAAGCTTCTCCGGCTCCGTGACCGACTCCGGCGGGCGCACCGTCGAGGTCCAGCCGCTTCTGCAGATGGTCGTTGCGATCGTCGCCTGTGTCGCTGCAGGATTCAGCGCACCGGGCGTGCAGCGGGCGTCGGGCAGCGAGTACAGCCCGGTTGGCCTTGCGCTGCAGCTGCGCGCGGCGGGCTGTGGCTGAACGAGGTGCGCGCTCGCCGTGGAATAGGCGAGCCCGTTCGCCGCGAGACGAGCGGACGCCTTGGCGGCAAATATCCCGGCAGCGGCGAGCACCGTTGCGAGCACCCATGCCGTCAGGGCGCAACGCTCGGCAGGCCAGCGAAATTCGCGCCGAGACTGGCCCACCTGCGCGCTCAGCTCGAAGGCGGCCGACGGTTCGCGCCGGCCGCCTGCAAGCGGCTCATGTCTGAACTTCCGGGCGAAGACGTGCCTGACGCCTGTCGGCGCAATCGGTCTCCGCGTCCTCGACGGCCCATGCGAGCCGCTCGATCATCTGCAACGACGAAAGCTCGCTCTCGAGATGAACGGGATACAGGCGCTCGTCGAGCAGCACAATGTCACTCTGGTCATCCGGGGTCACGATGATCCTGGCCATGGCTTCTCTCCTGATTGTGGGACCCGCCTCCACCCGCGGACCAGCCTCAACACCTTTATCAATCGTCCGTCCAGCGTTCGCCGCTTACCGTCGCCTGAACCGCCCGCGCACCCGCAGATGTGCGCAAACTGCGTGAAGAACCCGTCCTTACACGGTCACACGCCTGCAGCGGACTACTAGGCGCAGGGAGGAACTGGAAACGCCGAGGGAATAAACTTCCACGCACAGGGATCTTCCTGTATACGCTCAGGTCGTCAGTCGACCGTCGGCGCTTTCGCGAGCGAGGACGGCGAGGGGCCACCACCAGGCGGAGACGATGGCAATCACATATAAGGCGCCGACCGCAAGGTCGCGGTTGCGCCCAGGTCGAGGTGGACTCCCACGCGGCCAGGTGACGGAGATTCAACGGAGTCGCATGCTCGCGGCTGCGGTCGACGCGGTCGCCGAGGTCGGCTATGCGCACATGACCGTGGCGCAGGTCATCGGTCGCGCGCGCGTGTCGCGCAAGACCTTCTACGACGTTTTCAAAGACCGCGAGGACTGCTTCCTGGCAGCGTTCGAAGTGGGCCTCGCGCGCGCTGCTCGAATTGCACGGGAGGCGTATGAAAGCGAGCCAGAGTGGCGTTACGGGATGCGCGCCGCCCTCGCACGGGTCCTTGCGCTCATGGACGAAGAGCCGGGATACGCGAAGCTGTGCGTGGTGGAGGCGCTAGGCGCGGGCGAGCAGGTGCTCGAGCGACGCGCCCGGCTTCTCGACGAGATCGCGACCTTCGTCGATTGCGGGCGGCATGCGCGCGACGCCACCGGCGACCCGCCCGACGTCACAGCCGAGGGCAGCGTGGGGGCGATCACCTCGGTGCTGTACGCGCGTCTGCTCGAGAACGCCGCCGAGCCCCTGCTTGATCTGCTCGGACCACTCATGAGCATGATCGTGCTGCCCTACCTCGGCGCGCGGGCCGCGGGCCGTGAACTGACGTCCGAGCCGATCCGCCTGAGGACGAACGGCCGCAGGATCACCCGCGCCGCGCGCGAGGATCCGCTGAAGAACCTCGACATGCGCCTCACCTACCGCACGGTTCGAGTCCTGGCGGTCATCGCAGAGCAGCCGGGAGCGAGCAACCGCGCGATCGCGGAGGGCTCCGGAGTGACCGACCAGGGCCAGATCTCAAAGCTGCTGACTCGACTGGCGCGGCTCGCTCTCGTCGAGAACCTCGGCGAGGGACAGGAGAGAGGCGCCGCCAACGCCTGGTATCTGACCGGGCGCGGCTCCGAGGTCGAGCGGGCCACCCGCTCAGGCTGACCGGAGCAGTCCCCGCCCGAGACCGGTCGGCCGGCATCGTCGGCTCGTCACAGCGTCGACGGGCCCGTCGGATTGGCTTGCGACGTGCTCCGCTTTCTGCTGTGGCGGCTGTTCGGCGTGCTCGCCGCGATCGCGGCTGTCGAGCTCGCCGTGTGGCTGCTCGCGGGCGGGCCCGGCAGAGCGCTGCGTGGTCACACGCACACTGCGTTCGCTCCCCTCGACCCAACGGCAATCGTTGGCGCGCTGAGCAGCGCCGTCGGCGAGCTCTGGCAGGTCCTGGCGCCGTGGTCGGGTCCGGCCGGCGTCGCACCGTCGCTTGCGGGCGTGCTGCTGGTCGCGCTCGTCGTCGTGCGCCTGCAGGCGAGGCGACGACGTCGCTATGTCCGCCTGCGCGTCGAGCCCTATCGATCCGATCGAGCGAGCGCCGAGGCGGTCGTCGCGATGTACGAGTCGCTGCACAAGCGGCTGCTGCAGCGCTGGTGGAGGCGGCTGCTGTGGGGGCAGCCAACGGTCGCGCTCGAGCTCCACCATGCAGGCTCACAGCCGACCGGCTCCTGGCTTGCGATCTGCTGTCCGGCGCCCCTGAGCGAGAACGTGCAGGCCGCCCTGCGCAGCGCATATCCGAATTGCCGCGTCGTTCCCAGCACGCTCACGATCGGTGTCGCACCGACGGTGTTGCGCTTGAAGAAGCGCGAGGACTTCGTCAAGCGCGTGAAGCAGCTCGATCGCTTCGAGCACGAGCGCGAACCTTCGATCCACCGTCTGATCACGGCGATGGCCGCCTGCCGAGAGCCGGCGTTCGTCCAGATCGCGGCGACGCCCACGCCCGCCTCGTTCGAGCACCTCGCGCGCAGGCTCTTCCGCTGGCACGAGGCGCGCCTCTCGCGCCAGGGCATCGAGCGCGCGCAGCGGCGCTCGATGGTCGAGGAGGCCGAGCTGCGCGGAGCTCTCGAGATTCAGCACCGGCCCCTTTTCTTCGCCGACCTGCGCATCGTCGGCCCAAGTCGCCGAGCGTGCGAGCAGATCGCCTCGGAGTTGCGGGCGGGCGAGGCAGAGAACCGGCTCGTGGAGCGCGGCACCGCGCTTCGTCACGGAATGCTCGCGCTGTACTCGCGACGAGTGCAGCGCGGAGAGGGCAACCCGCTCCCGTCTTTTCGCACGGGCGTGTTCGCCTCGACCGAGCTCGCGGCCATGTGGCAGCTGCCCGCGAGCGACTACGCGCTGGTTCCGCTGGCGCGCGCGGCGCTGCCGCTGGCGCCGGCGCCGCCGGCGATCCATCGGCCCGCAGACGGTGGCGGCACGCTGCTGGACGTCTACGGGCCGGTGTCGATTCACGTCGATATGCGCCGGCAGAACACGGCGGTTCCGGGCACCGTCGAGCAGGGCAAGTCGAGCTACCTCGTGGCCACCGTCGGCGAGGACCTTGCCCGCCCGCGGTGCGCGGTGATCGTGCTCGACCCGAAGGGTGACGCGGCGGAGGCTGCTCTCAGCCTCGTCCCGGCGGATCGCACCTGCACGCTTCTGGACTTTGCTCTTCCCACCTGCGGCTTCAACCCGCTCGCGGTCGATGCGCCGGCGGACGTGATCGCCGACTACGTGGTCGGCGCGCTGAAGAATCTCTTCACCGACGCGGACATCCGAGCCTCCTCGGACCGCTACTTGCGCAATGCGATCATCGCCGTGCTGGCGCACGACAGACACGCCACGCTGTGGGACGCGGCGCGCCTGCTGTCGGTCGGCGAGGAGGGCTACGCCTACCGGCGCGCTGTTGGCGGGCGCGTGCGTGCGCTGCCCGAGTTCAAGGAGATCTCCGCTTTCTTCACTGAAGAGCTGGCCGCTCAGCTTGCGGACGCGCGCAGCACGACCACGGCCAAGCTCGATGCCCCCGTCAACAAGCTCGCGCGACTTCTGAACTCGGCGTCGATCAAGCGCGTGCTGCTCAACGAATCGTTGCGAGTCGACTTCGACAGGATCATCTCGGGCCGGGAGGTGCTCGTCGTCAAGGGTGCGCTGGGGACGATGGGCGCTGGGAACACCGCCGTGTTGATGCAGTTGCTGGTGGGGATGCTCGACGCCTCGCTCGCACGCCAGCAGGATCTCGTGGAGGCCGAGACGCGCATCGCCGTGGCGCTCAAGATCGACGAGGCGCCGCTCGTGCTGAACCGCGGGTTCGCGGAAACGCTGGCACTCAAGCGCTCGGCGGGCCTTGAGACCGTGGCCTGCTGGCAGACAGACGCACAGTGGGTCGAACGCGAGGTTCGAGATCAGCTCGATGCGCTGTTTGCTCACCGCGTGTATTTCGCCACCGCTTCGGCCCGCGATGCGCGTGCTGCGGTCTCGTTGACGATGGCTGAGTTCTCCGACTCGATCCGGCCGGGGATCAAACACCTCTCAGCACTTGGCCACCCCGATGTGCGCCTGCACCTGCCAAAGCACCACGCGATCGCCAGCTGGACCACGCCGGAAGGCCGGCAGTCCCCGTTCATCGCGAAAACGTTGCCGCTGCGCATCGATCGTGAACGCCTGGCGCTGCATGCTGCCCGCCAGGCCGAGCGCGGCGGCAAGCCACGCACCGACCTGCGCCAGCCGCATTGGGACGCCGCGGCCACCAGCAGCGCTCGCGCCGCGGCTACCGACGGCGCTCGCACTGCGGCTACCAACGGCGCTCAGGCCGCGCATCCGGTGCACGTGCCGGCGCCGCCATCGGTTTCGTCCGCCGCTCGGTCCGAGCCTGCTGCTTCTGTTTCATCACAGCTGGCAGACACTCCGGCCGAGAGCTACCGCGAGCTGGTCGAGCTCGACCGCGCAGGGCGAGTCCGCCGGGTGAGATGCGCGGCGAGCGCAGCGAGCTTCGAGCCCGATGCGCTCGACCTGGAGATCCTCTGTCTGCTGGCGCGGCTCGGTCATGTTCTGACGAGCCAGGTGCATCGACGGTTCAACCCCGGTCGTGCGGCCACCACCACGCAGCGACGCCTGAAGCGCCTCTCGGACGCGGGGCTGCTGGAACGCCTGCAGTTTCATCGCCGCGATGGCGGCGGCGTTCCGATGTGCTGCGTGATCACGCCCGCAGCCACCAAGCTGCTCGAGCAGCGCGAGCTGATCTCCGAGCAGGCCGCTGCGTATCGCCTGCGCGCGCTCGCTACCGGCCAACCACCCACGGCCGCCGCAGCGGGCGGTGGCGCACGATCGCTGCGTGACGCGCGCCACGAAATCCACGTGGCCGGGTGGGCGCTCGCCTTCGCCGGGCTCCTCCCTGAAAGCAACCTCTCGCTGCGCGGAGCCGGTGAGGCGGCTCTCTCGCCGCCATTCAGCTCGGGCCGAGACGGGCGCGTCGCGATCGGGCCCGCTGACCTGCGACTGCCGGGTGCTCGCACGCCGCACGACTTCCTCCGCAGCGACTCGGCGGGCGCGCGCACCGAGGTGGCCCGCTTCGAGACGATCCGGCCGGACGCGATCGTCGAGCTTGACGGCACGGATCTGCTGGTCGAGCTCGACGACCGTCTGTCGGAGGGCCGCGCAGCCGCCAAGCTCGAGCGCTACGAGCACTTCCTCACGGGCTGGTCCGCCCATACGCGCCGCTACGGCAGCAGGGTCGGCGCCGTGCCGTTCGTCGTGTTCGTGTGTCGCGACCGCGCACGCGCTCGCGCCTGCGCGACACGCGCCGATCCCCTTCTGCGCGCGTGCCGGGCGTACGCGGGGGAGTATCCGTTCGAGTGGCAGTACACAGCTCGCGAACGCATCCTGTTCGCCTCCGAGCGCGACATTCACGAGCGCCTCGCAACGGCGTGGGGCGTGACGCGCCTGCCGCCCGCCGTACGGATCGCTGCAGCGCACGGCGATCCTCATGCCGGCGAGGTGAAGATCGAGCCCCGCCAACTGCCGTTGAGCGGCGAGGGTTCGCCTTGACCAGTACGTGCCGGCGGGGAGGTGGCGGCCCGGCGTGAGCGGGATACTGAACGGGCGATGTCTGAATGTCATGAAGAGGGGCCTCCCTGGTGGCAAGCTCCGGGTTGTCACCAAGGAGCTGACCAAGGAGGCCCCGATCATCATGTTGCACGTTGGTTTGGATCTCAGTCGTAAGCGTCTGGATTTCTGATCTGCTATGCGAGGATGGCGCGCGTCTCGAGCGCGGCGCGGTGCCACCGGACGCCGATGGCCTGCGCAGGCTGGCGCGCCGCGTGGAGGTGTTACGGCGAGCCGGTGCGCGCGGCGATCGAGTCGATGAACGGTGCGCGGTTCGTGCACGACACGCTCGAGCGGCTCGGCTGGGAGGTCGAGGTCGCCGACGCGCAGAAGGTCAAGGGGCTGGCGCCGCTGGCGTGCAAGACCGACCGGATCGACGCGTGGGTGCTGGCCGAGCTCTCGCGCCGTGATCTGGTGCCGGCGATCTGGCTGCCCGACCCTTCGAGTCCGCGCGGAGCGCGAGCGGGCGCGCTGGCGGCTGTACCTGGTGCGCAAGCGCACCTCGCTGAAGCACCGGGTGCACGCGCAGCTGCTCGCGTATCGGCATGCCCTGCCCGGTGTCAGACCTGTTCGGCAGCACGGCCACGAGCTGCTCGCGCGCTTAGATCTCCCGACCCGTGGCGCTTCGACCGTGCCGCGCAGCCTGGCGCTGATCGAGGACCTCGACGAGCAGATCAGCGGGATCGAGCGTGAGCTCGCGCGCTCGGCGCCGACCACCGCTACGTGCCGCTGCTGATGAGCGCTCCCGGGATCGCGTGGGTGCTCGGCTACACGATCGCCGCGGAGATCGGCGACATCGACCGGTTCGCCTCGCCGAAGAAGCTGTGCGGCTACACCGGCCTGTGCCCACGCGTCTACCAGTCCGGTGCAACGCGACCGCCGCGGCTCGCTCACCCACGCCGGCCCCAAGTACCTGCGCTGGGCGCTGATCGAGGCCGCCACCCACGCCTGCCGCTCACCGGTCTACCGCGAGCGCTACCAGCAGCAACAAGCCAAACGCCTCGGCAAGCAGCGCGGCGCAAAGGTCGCCCAGGTCGACATCGCCCGCCAGCTCGCCGAGGCGATCTGGCACATGCTCACCCGCAACCAACCCTTCGCTCCGGCAGGCGCCACGACTCCTCTGGCCGCATAGACGGCCCTCTCTGAGATGCGCCACCGGAGCGATGCTCCCATAGAACCTGGTCCTCCCACAGAGGAGGCGATAGAGAGATGAGCTCCGCTCCAACCCCACGCCTCACCACGGACCATGACGCCGAGCCCCGACCCAGTTGACAAACCAGCCCCTCTTCATAGAGAGGAGTCCACGACCCCCGACCTGGTGGAACTGACGCGGGAGTTGGTCGAAGCCCAAGGGGTCGATTCGACGATGCGGTTCTTCGGCCCCGCTTCGGTGTATGACCTGTCCGTTGTGGGAGCTGGAGTCTTTGAGGGCTCTGCCGCAATTCGCGGGTTCCTCGAGGACTGGCTGTCTTCCTACGACGAGACGACGGACGTGGTCGAGGAGATCACTGAGTTTGGCAACGGCGTCATCCTCGCCGTCATCCGCGGTCAGGGCCGTCCGGCTGGAAGTCCTGCTGACGTTCAGGTTTACGCCCGCCGCAGCGCCGTAACCGTATGGGAGCACGATCTGATCGAGCGGGTCACTATCTACCGCGATGTGGACGAGGCGCGTGCTGCCGCTGAACGCTTCGCCAAGGAACGCAGGTAGACGAGCCTCAGGTCATCGGAAGATCGGAAGGTCGTCAACGACTTCCGCTTCCTCGGCGTGAGGAAACGCAAGCTGGCCGGGGAGCGATGCAAGGCGGCGGTACCTGGACGTTGACCTGCGAGCCGTGGTAGACGTGATCCTGGTCCTTGCAGGCGGCAGGGAAGAAGAACTGGACGCTGTCACTGCGCACGCCGTTGTAGCTCCCGTAGATGGTCGCGCGACCTACCATGCCGACGGTGCACTTCGGGTCGCTGCTGCTCGTGATCTGGAACTTGATCTTCATGATGTTGCCCGGGTAACCCCACATCATCGCTTCGTGCGAGTGGTAGACGAGGTGGTGCAGGATCGACATCAGGATCGTGCCGTGCCCATCCTGCTGGCACATGACCCCCGAGACGGTGTTGGCTTCGAAGTTGATGTTCCCGTGCCCCTTCGCGAACCACGATTCGCCGCTGTAAGAGCCCGTGTGAAAGCCCCACGGCGGAATCCCGTAGACGGTCCCGATCTGCGAGCAGGAGGTGTGCGCGCTGGCCGAGCCAGTGAACCCGAGCATCGCGAGCACGAGCGTTACCGCCGCTAGCGAAAGCCCGACGCGCATCCTTGTTCGCGTCCCCCCCATGAGGCACGCACTATACGCGTTCCCGAGACCCGGACGACGCCTCCTCGTCGGCGCTGTCAGTCGAACGTCCAGCGGACGAGCTCGCAGCGCACGGCATCCCGCTGCCGCCCGCGGCAGGCGCGGCGGCCGCTCAGCGGGCCCGGGTACTGGTCGGGACGATCCGCAATGGAGGGAAGAACGACCTGCCGCGCGTCCCCGCGAATCGCGCCAGACTTCTTCCGGCTGCCCGGGATACCCCGGCACGGCGTGAGCGGGATACTGAACGGGCGATGTCTGAGGAGTCCACGATCCCCGTCCTGGTGGAACTGACGCGGCAGAGCCCTTCACAGGGTCTGGAGGAGTAGGCGATGCCTCAAAAGGCGCTCGTGCGTTTGCCTAGTCGCCGTTCAACGCGTCGTCTAGTGCCGCTTCGACTCGTGGCAGCACGTCGCTGGTTGCTGGCCTTATTGGGCTACAGCTAACCAAGGCCAGCCCGTGACTCAGGGCTTGTGGTGTAGGGCGCCGCGCCGGTGTGACGCAGCGCCCTACGTGCGGGCTAGAGGATTTTCTGGAAGCCGTTGCCGAGCGGCCCGAGCGGCCGTAGCGGCCCGCCGTTCAGTTCGATCAGTTCGGTGCCTTTCATGAGACGCGGATTCAAAGACGTATCCGCCTGTTTGTTCCTTGATCGTGAACGTGACGGTGTAGCCCTTTTCGGTGCCTTTCGCGGCTTTGCCTTTGCCGTGGAAGACTCGTTCTCCCGCAGCCCCCGTGCAGGTCGCTTCTTCCAGCTTTGTCAGGTAGAAGCGGGTCGTTCCCGCCGGCAGGTTGCCGACGACAAGCTGCTGTTTTTCGCTCAGGCTCTTGTGCACGTTGTCCGTCAGGCTGAGACGACCTTCCTCGTGGGGACGCTTGTACACGCCACGCCCAACCGCGGTCGTGCACGTCGGCGGAGGCGTGTAGGAGATTTCGACCCGCTGTTCTTCTGCTTCTCCCTGAGCGTTGCGGCCGACCGCGTAGCTTGCGTCTTTGCCTTCCGGTTCGGGAGCGACGAAGCTCGAGCCGGCGCCGCCGCCACCGCCAGCGCCAAGGATGTGTTCACATCCGAAGTTCGGTGGGAGGCCGCCGCCACCGCCGCCACCACCGCCGTAGTAGCCGCCGCCGCCACCACCACCACCGGGCCCCTCGAAATCGCCTCCGTCAATACAGAACTGGCGGGCGCCGCCGCCTGCGCCAGCCTGGCCGGTCACCCCCGCTTTGCCGGAGCCGCCATTTCCGCCAGAGCAGAAAGTTTCGCCGTTGAATATGACGCAGACTTCTTCGCCTTGACCGCCGGCGCCACCTTTTCCGCCGAGCGTGCTAGCGCCTTCGCCGCCTTCGCCGCAGTGCGCATTTGGCCCCGCGATGCAGGTGCTCGCCTGACCGCCCGTTTCGCCTGTGGTGCCCGATGCGCTACCTCCCGTACCGCCGAGCAGGTCCGTTTCTCCGGTGTTTCCGAGACCGCCACCACCGCCGCCTCCTCCGGCGACGAGCAAGCGCCCACCAAGCGTGTTGGCACTGCGCACGTCGGAGGCGTTGCCGCCCTGGCCGCCTCCAAAGCAATCGCTGCCACCGGCTTCGCCGCCGACGAAATCGACGTACAGCGTCTGGTGGGGTAGGACCTTCAGCACGCCGCCGACTCTCGCGCCAGCCCCTCCCGGCGCGCTCGGCAGTTCAAGTTCTGCACACTTGGACGAGCCCGCACCCGCGGCGCCGACGGCGAGCACTTTGACCTGAGTGACGCCCGCAGGAACTTCAAAGGTCTGTTCGGAGCCTCCGCTCGGTGTGAGCTTGGCCGTTTCTTCCGCCACCGCGCTCGCCGCGCCCAACAAGCCCAGCGCAAGACAGCCCACGAGCACAACGCCCGCGATCCGCAAGCGCCCCAACCGTCCAGCAGACATGAGGACCCCCCCTCAGTCGCGCTTATCGCGACGCAACACCCTCACGACGCCCTCCGCGTGGCGTCCGCCACCTGAGCGGGCGAGTCTACGCCCTTGCATAGCCCGGTGCCGCCTGCCGGACCCGAGCGTCACAATAACCGGGCACCGTGAGGCTGCTGCTTGGCGTGGCGAGCGACCGCACCGAGGGGTGTCCGCTTGGCCGCTCCTCGTCGTCCCAAGTGGTCGTCTGGTCGAGACGACCGGTTGCGTTCGATAGGAGGAGCGAGACGAGCGTCGGCGGAGGCAGCCGGAGCGTCTCGGGAACGAGCGTCTGACAGGAGCCGGTTGGGTGCCATAAGTCCCCGAGAGGTCCCCGGATCTGGCGCGGCTTCAGGTCCGCGGTGGCGTCCGTCGCTCTGCTGTCGCCGCCGAGCCGCGGCACACCAGTAGCCTGAGGTGCGAGACGATCGAGTTCGGCAAACACAATGCAGCCCAAGACGAGCTACGCGCGCAACGGCGATGTGAACATCGCCTATCAGGTCATCGGCGACGGGCCGCTGGACCTCTTGTTCACACCGCCCTTCGTCTCGCACCTGGACCTCAACTGGTCCGCGCCGGACACGACGTCATTCTTTCGCCGCCTGGCCTCCTTCTCGCGGCTGATCCTGTTTGACAAGCGCGGCACCGGCCTGTCCGACCCGGTCTCCGGCGTGGCGACATTGGAGGAGCGGATGGAGGACCTCCACGCGGTGCTCGACGCGGTCGGGTCGCAGCAGGCAGCGCTGTTCGGCCTGTCCGAGGGCGGGCCGATGAGCCTGCTGTTCGCCGCCACGTATCCCGAGCGCACGACTGCGCTGATCATGTTCGGGTCGTTCGCAAGATTGCTACCGGCTCCACACTACCTTTGGGAGCGCCGCGAGGGCGCCTCCTACCCGGAGGACCAGCGCGAGGCAATCGAGCGCGCCTGGGAACAGAACAGATTGTTCACCGATGCGTTCGAAAATCACTGGGGCGAGGGTAAGGCGCTCGCGCTATATGCGCCCAGTCTCGCTGGTGATCCGAGTACAGAGAGGATGCTCGGCATGTTCGAACGCGCAGCTGCAAGCCCGGCGATGGTCCGCGCGATGTATCAATTCAACACCGAGGTCGACGTCACCCATGTACTGCCCGTGGTCAGCGTGCCGACGCTCGTGCTGCACCGCACCGACGACTTGGTTCCAATCGAGTACGGACGCTATCTCGCCGAGCACGTGCCCGGCGCACGCTTCGTCGAGCTCGCAGGTGGTGACCACATGCCTTGGATGGGCGACAGCGATGCCGTGCTAGACGAGGTCGAGCAGTTCCTCACCGGAGCTCGACGTGCCGTTGAGCCCGACCGCGTCCTGGCAACGGTGCTGCTCACCGACATCGCCGGCTCGACTGAGCGCGCCGCAGCGCTCGGCGACGACCGTTGGCGTGCGCTACTTGAGAACCACAACGAGCTCGTGCGGCGCCAGCTCGCAGCGTTCAGCGGACGAGAGGTCAAGACGCTCGGCGACGGCTTCCTGGCGACCTTCGACGGTCCTGCGCGAGCGATCCGCTGCGCGTGCGCGATCCGTGAGGACCTCGGCTCCCTCGGCGTCGATGTCCGCGCCGGCGTGCACACGGGTGAGTGCGAGGTGATCGGAGCCGACATCGGCGGCATGGCCGTGCACATCGCCGCGCGCGTGGTCGCGCACGCCGCACCCGGCGAGGTGCTCGTGTCCAGCGCGGTGCGCGACCTCGTCGTTGGCTCGGGGATCGAGTTCACCGGCCGCGGCACCTACGAGCTCAAGGGCGTGCCGGGGGAATGGCAGCTGCTCAGTGTGGCTCGGACGCGTAGCAACGGCGAACCGACCGTGGCCGCGGCGGCGCGCGATCCGCTTGCCCCCAACGCGACACTGATCACCAAGGGCGACCGCGCCACCCTACGCCTCGCCCGCCGCGCGCCCGGCGTCGCGAGGCTCATATCACGCACGTTGTCGCGCAACGCGCAGCCGCAAGAGCCGCACGCGTGACGCTGCCTTTCAAGGCCAGCCGTCGTTCCGGGTGCGCCTCGGGGTCGGCCCGGTGCGGTCAGTTCTTTAGCCGCGACCCGGCCGAGCCGATTCGTGGGCATACGCATCGTCCGCCGTGTCAAGCGCTGGCCTCCGGCCTTAGCGGGCCTATGGCTCGCGTGGCTCGTTTTCGTCATCGGCGCGGTGGTGCTCGCCACGACCTCTGGCGCGCTCTTCTATGCGGGCGTCGGGCTCCTCTGGGTGGGCGCGATCCTCGCGACGCGCCAAGCGCTACGCCTCCGGGCCGCGGTGCGCAAGAACCGACGCTCGCGAGACCAATAGAGCTCACGGGCGGCCTCGTGCCCATCGGCCGGCCCCATTACCAGTGCAGCGCTCATCGGACCCCGAATGCCGCGCAGGTCCGATGGCACTAGCGCACGCTGTTCCCCAATAACGCGCGAGGTCCGCAGCCGCGCCGAGTGGAGGCGCGAGCATGGACTCCCTGATCGTACGCCCCCGCGACGCTCGCAAACACCGCCAAAGGTCGAGGTTGTTCGTTCGCACACTGCGGGTTCTTGCCGATTCGCTCCGATCGCGACTCGCTAGCGTGCGTGTCGAGCGCACGGATCGCACTCGACGCCCACCAACCTGGCGTTTCCCGTCGCGCCCTTGACCCCAAACCGCGCGACGGGGCCGCCGGTTCGATCGCGAGCCGCGTCGCTGTGGTTAGTGCGCCAGTCCCGTCTCGTGCCGACGGTGAGCCTCGTGGAAACAACCCCGGTGGTAGCAGACGCCGAGCGGCTCGCCTCTCTCGCGCACCTGCTCCTGCAGAAGCGACGTTTCGCGTATCTCGGCTTCGGCTAGGACGATCACCGGCTCGTACATACCGATCACATCGCCGCAGTAAGCACAACTCCAACCTTTCACGCAAAGGGGATGCTGCCTGACCGGAAGCGCCTGCAGTCTCGTACAAGCCCGCTCTTGCGGAGCGGAAAACTACTGAGCCACGATCACCCCGAATGGCGCACCGTCAGACACGACCGAACACTGCCCCACCGCCGCCCCCGCCGTAGTCCTTCAAGGAGCTAGACGGGCTCTGCGGCAGGTGCCTCTACTAGCCCGTCAGCGGCCATCTCGCGCGGCACGTCGATGATGTAGTCGTGTAGACGACGCGCCTCACGCCCGGTGAGGCATCCGGGACACACGTAGCCAGGCGCGCCCTCAGCCTCTAGGACGGCTAACCAATCGCCGTAATCGTTCGGATCACGGCTGAGCCGACGACAACGCCGGCACGACAACTCCATCACCTAGCACGGTACGCCAATAGAGCCGCTCATGTACGAACTGGCCGAATGTCTCAATTAGAGCGCGAACTACGGTCAATCCGGCTACCTGCCGATTGGCCCACGGGTACATGGGTAGCTCACTCGATGAGCCTGGGCCGAACCAACGGGACGGACTCGGGAACCAAACCCTCGGAGCAGGGGAAATGGCACGCATCCTGGTGCAAACAGATGACGAAAAGACCGTCCTGCTCGATGAGCGGAGCGTCAGACCCGAGCACATGACCGACGCGCACTCAGCCGTGCAGCTAATGGAGCGACTGGAATGGGCGGTTGGGGACGAGGACAGGAGGGTCAAGCCTCGAGACCTACGACGAACACTGCAGCGACGCCTGCGCGAGCCCGATCCGGACTCGTCGGCCGCGCGCCGGTAGAGGTCATCACGGCCTCGTCGCACGCAGATAGCGGTGCAATAGCAGGGCGCCGAACACGACCAGCACCAAGAGCACCGAGCTCCCGGTCGCAGCGCCAACGATCAGCGCGAGCAGCGCGGTCGTCCAGAGGTAGCCGCCGGTGCGCTTGCGCCAGTTGCGACCCTCAATCGGCGTTTCGGGTGAATGTGCGGCGCCGCCAAGCTCGCAATCGTCGCAATGTCCCGCTTCAGCTGCGCGTTCTCTTGTTCGAGCCGGTCCAGTCGTCGTCTATCGGTCATCCTTCGCCCCTTTCATCCTTTCCTAGCCCTGCGGTCGTGACACCCCATGCTCAACGAGCACGAAGAACGCCGCCGTCGCCATTTCAAGCGCCCTTACGGGGTCCCGGCCCTCAAGTTCCACGAGCGTGCAGATATATGTCACACACGCCATCGTCCGTTCGTCCTCGGTCGCGTTCTCATTGTCAGCGAGCACCGCGAACCTGTGAACCTTCGCCTCGCGCCGGTCGAGCGGGATCTCAGCACCGCACCATCGTCGCTCACGGCCTTGCGCAACGCCGCCGCTTCCGATTCAAGACGGCACAGCCGCTCGACACTCAGCCGGTCGCCCTCGCGCATCTGCGGCAGCCGCCACAGCTCATCCCACAGCGCGAGCTCGGCCTTCGTGAAATCCCCCGGCGCATCGGGGAGAACCGCAAGCGCCACCGCCGCGCCAGGACCATTCGAGCTAGCCACGCGCTACCCCCTCCCGGTTTGCGGGTTTCGGCGCGGAGGGAAATGTGACGCGGCGCAGGTCGGGGCCAAAGGCCACAAGGGTTCGCGGGGGGCCGGGGCTATGCGCCTCACAGCGATCGGCGTAGCCTTTAGCCGGAGGACCGCAACGAAGGGGGGACGCGTGACCATCCTCAGGATCGTCAGCCGAGGTGTGGACCGGAAGACCTACGATGCTATCTGCGCGACGCTCGACATTAGCCGGAAACATCCGCTCGGGCTGATCATGCATGGCGTCACTGAGAAGGACGGCAGGGTGCACGTTGCGCAGGTGTGGGACTCCGAGGAGTACGCGCAGCGCTTCGACGAGGAGCTTCTCGCGCCCGTGCTCCAAGCGGCCGGCGCTGACCTGGACGCCGAGGTCACCATCTTCGAGCTCGAGGACCTCGTCACGCCCTAGCGTGGCGTCGCAGCTGACATGGCTGAGGAGGCCACGAGCCCCGACGCGGTCGAGCTTACGCACCGAGCGTATGCATCTGTGAACACGCGCGACCTCGATGCGATCACAGCCTTGATGGGTCCAGCCTCGGTGTGGGACGCTTCGCGCTGGGACCTCGGCACCCACACGGGTGCTGACGCGATCCGTCGGTTTGCCGATGACTGGGTCGGCAGCCTCTACGAGTATGGGGTTCGGGTCAAGGAGATGCACGACCTTGGCAATGGGGTTGTCTGGGCCGTCCAAACCGCCCACCGCGCTACCAGCCGCCATGGCTACATCGAGGTGCAATCCGCGCTTGTCTTCGTGTGGGTCGATGGCCTGCTCGCACGGGCGACCATCTACACCGAGCCCGACGAGGCCCGTGCTGCCGCCGAACGCCTCGCGCAGGAACGGGGGTAGGCGGTGTCGGAGGCTAGTGTCGAGATCGTCAAGCGTCTCGTGGAGGCGTTCTACGCGAGGGATACCCAGGCCGCCCTCGCGATCCTCGATCGCGACATGACATTCGAATCCGCACTTGTTGAGGCCAAGACGTACGAGGGCATTGGCGAATTCGCGCAGTACCGACGCGATGTGGATGAGGCTTGGGGGGAGTGGCGGTCCGAAGATGACCGTTTCCTCTCGGTCGACCGAACACGTGGTGCTGGACCTCTATCGGATCGTCGGGCGCGGACGGAGCAGTGGCGTGCCTGTGGCACAAGACATCGCAATCCTCTGGGACGCTGCGCGGACGTCGAGTCGTTCACGGGAAGGGGTACCTGGATCAAACAGAAGCCCGTCGAGCAGCAGGACTTGAGGAGTAGGCGATGTCGCAGGAGAATGTGGGACTCGCGCGCCAGGCGTTGGCGGCATACAACCGCGAGGGCATCAACGGAATCCCCCGGTACCTCGATCCCGAGGTCGAATGGCGCAATCCGGCTGATTCGCCAATCGCGGGCGTCTTTGTCGGGCATGAGGGTGTCGTCGAGTGGCAGCGCCTGACCGACGAGGCCTTCGAGGAGCTGCACTTCGAGCCAGAGCGGATCGACGAGCTTCCCGAGGGACAAGTGCTCGCAGTCAGTCACTGTCGGGTGCGGGGAAGGGCCAGCGAGATCGAGGTGGAATTCCCCTTCGCCCACCTGATCACCTTCCGCGACGGTAAGGCTACGGCGGTCAGCATGTACACAGGCGAAAGGGCAGCCCTCAAAGCCGTGGGGCTGGCGGAGTAGGCGATGTCTGAGAACCTGGACCTCGTGCGCTCGATCTACGCACGCTGGGAACGCGGCGACTTCAGCTCGGGCGAGTGGGCGGACCCCGAGATCGACGTCGTGATCGCCGATGGTCCGGCGCCCGGCAGCTGGCACGGTCACGCCGAGATGGCAGAGGGATGGCGTGAGTTCTTCAGGGCCTGGGAAGACTGGCGCGTCTACGTCGAGGATTACCGCGAGCTGGTCGGCGAGCGGGTGCTCGCGCTGGAGGAGCGCAGTGCTCGCGCCAAGAGGAGTGGGCTGAGGATCGGGAAGATGGCCGGGGAGACCTCCCGAGGAGCAAGCGTCTTCCATATTCGCACTGGCAAGGTGACCAGGTTCATCACCTACTTCGAGCGCGACCGCGCACTCGCCGACCTTGGCCTGGAGGAGTAGGCGGTGTCGCAGGAGAACGTGGAGCTCGTCAAGCTGGCAATCGACGCGTTCAACCGGCGTAACGTCGAGAGCCTCACAGGTCTCTTCACTGAAGACGCTGAGATCGTGCCGGTACGAGCCGCGATTGAAGACACGGTCTATCGGGGAGCGGACGCCGCCGCTCAGTACTGTGCCGCGATCGAGGACAGTTGGGAGAATCTCCAGTGGGAGGTCGAGGAGGTTCGTGACGACCGAGACTGGGTGATTGCGTTGGGGTGGATTCGGGGCCGCGGACGCGACAGCGGTGTCGTCATTGACGCGAGAGGCGGCTGGGTCGCCCACCTCCGCGACGGCGTGATAACACGCTTCCAGACATTCAGCGAGCGAGCCAGAGCCCTCAAAGCCGTCGGGCTGGCAGAGTAGGCAATGCGAGAACGTCCAACACGCGGCGTTCATGCTGACGGCCGCCCGTCGGGTGGTTGATCCTCGGCCAGGTGCAGCTTGAGCGCACGTCGGATGACGGCTGACACGGGCGTGTTTGCATTTGTGTTAGCACCTCGCGCCCTGAAAACACAAAAGCCCTGCAAGTTACAGGGCTTTCGGAGGTACCGCTACCGGGATTCGAACCCGGGTTTCCGCCATGAGAGGGCGGCGTCCTAGTCCCCTGGACGATAGCGGCGTGCAGCGGCTGGGAACGAGGCTAGCAAAGGTTCCGGAGCCTGGTCCCCCGAGAACGGCTCTGCGGCCGAGGCCAAATCCCGGCGCTGCGAGGCAGGCGCGACGCGCACAGACGTGCTGCGCCGTGCGCTATCTTCGCTGTCCCGGCCAACACGCGGATGTGGCGGAATTGGTAGACGCGCACGGTTCAGGTCCGTGTCTGGGTAACCAGGTGGAGGTTCGAGTCCTCTCATCCGCATCGAGAAAGCAGGCCTCTAAATCGGCCTGCCTTGCTGAAGCGGCCTTAACCCCGGGCCGAGCACACCCGCCCACAGCTCGCGATCCCCCAGCGCTTCGGTGCCGCGTCCGAGCTTGCCGGCCACAAGGACGCTAGTCGCACCCCCGCTCCCGCCCCGGCCGAAGGTGAGCTCGATGTGCTCGCCGCGCATCATCCGGCTGAGCCACACCGCCAGCGACAGCGGCAGCGGAACGACCAGACGCGGCCTGTATGAGAGCGTCGTTGCGGTGTGCCGGGCGAGCCGCATCTGGCGATGCATGCCGGCGGTGGCACCCCCGTCGATAGGGCGCCGCAGGCACCCGGTGACCGCGTCCTCCAACCTCGTTCGCGCCTCCTCGGGCGCTCCGGTCGCCAAGAACTCGTATGAGAATGTCTGTGCCATCAATTGTCTCCAGTCCGGTCCACGTCAGCTCCCACAGCCTGCCAGCCGACGCGCCACATCGCGATCGCGAGCCCGACGACGTCACCGACGGCGTGGATGCCCAGCTTGGCCCAGGAGAAGCCGGTCCCAACCGTATGCAGCGGCAAGGAGCGAAGCGCAGCGTAGCGACCAAGACGCTGGACAGGCATAGTTGCATCGCGCAGATCCGAACACCGACGAGGAGGACCATGAGCGGAGAACAGGTTGAGATCAGGACCGAGGACGGCCTCGCCGACGGTTATCTGGCGAGGCCCGCGGACGACGACGGCCGCCGGCCAGGGGTGCTGTTCCTCGTCGACGCCTTCGGGCTCCGCCCCCAGATCGAGTCGATGGCCGACCGGATCGCCGAGCACGGCTTCGTTGTGCTCGCCCCCAACGTCTTCTACCGGCACGGTCGGGCCCCCGTTCTGAGAATGCCGGATCTCGAGGACCCGGACGCGCGCGGACCGTTCATGGAGACGATCAGACCGATGATGCAGGAGCTCACGCCCGAACGGATCGCAAGCGACAGCCGGGCCTACCTCGACTTCCTCGCCGGAGTGGCGCGCGGGCCGTTCGCGATCACCGGCTACTGCATGGGCGCCCGGCTCGGCTGGCGTATCGCGACCGCCCATCCGGACCGCGTGGTGGCGCTCGCGGGCTTTCATGCCGGCGGCCTCGTTACCGATGACATCGACAGCCCGCACCGGAGCGCCGCCGAGCTGACCGCCGAGGTCTACTTCGGCCATGCCGATAACGACCGGAGCATGACCCCAGAGAACATCGCAGCGCTCGAGCATGCCCTGGCCGAGGCCGACGTCACCTACCGCTCGGAGGTCTACGAGGGCGCCGCCCACGGGTACACGATGGCCGACACTGCGATGTACGACGAGGGCGCCGCCGAGCGCCACTTCGATGCGCTGTTCGCGCTGCTTGACCGGACCATCTGAGCGAATGGTTTGATTAGTGTCCGCTCAGGCGCATGTCGAACGATCGAGCACAGATTCGCGAGCTCTCCGCAGGTGAAGCGGCTCTCGCGCACCCTGCGATGCGCACCCTGCGGCCCGCCTACAAGCACGAGGAGAGCTTCGCGGCGTACGTCGACGAGGCCCTGCGCCCACACGGGTACAGGCTGATCGGCGCGTTCCTTGCGGACACGACTCCCGCAGCGGCCGTGGCAGGCTTTCGCGTGAGTCACGGCCTGTCATGGGGTCACTACATGTACGTCGATGATCTCTGCACCGCACCGGAGGCGCGACGCCGCGGACTGGCGGGGATGCTGCTCGACTGGCTGATCGAGGAGGGGCGGAGGCTGGGCTGCACCCAGCTGCACCTCGACTCAGGCGTGGGAGCAGATCGCTTTGACGCGCACCGGCTCTACCATGCGCACGGCCTGAGCGTTCACGCGCACCACTTCGCGCGCGTGCTCTAGCGAAGCCTTCTGCTCCCGCTCGAGCGGGAGCAGAAGGACCTCGAAGCTCTCAGCGCTGGCCGTGACGGCCGCGACGCTGGACCACCACGATGGACGCGCCGCCCAGGAGGAGCACTAGCCCGATCGCGAGCGACCAACGCAGATCAAATCCGGTGAACGGAAGCGTGCTTGCTTTTTCGGCTTTCGCCGCCGGTTCGGATTTCGTGCTCGGTTCGCTTTTCGAGCTCGGCGTTTCGCTTTCTTTCGACGGCGATGTCCCCGCGCCCGGCGTCGTCGGCGTCGTCGGCGTGGTCGCCGGCGTCGTCGGGGTTGTCGGAGTAGTCGGAGTCGTCGGAGTCGTCGGAGTCGTCGGCGTGGTCGGCGTCGTGGGCGTCGTGGGAGGCGACGTGTAGGTGGATTCTTCGGCTGCGATCGCCGCTGAGGGCATAGCCAACCCAGCCGTCACGAGCGCGATCGTCAGCCCACGCAGGCCGATCGCCCGTTTCAAAGTCCTGGTCGCGCGTTCAGCGCTGTTGCCGCATGGCCTGCTCGAGGCCATGACGTTGGTCCGAGTCATGCCAACCTCCCATTGATGGTGTGGGGCGACTGCTCCGCCTGTTGAACCGGCCGGCTCGCGCAAAACGCGCGGCGAGTGTAGTCGCAAGTGTTCATCGTTTGGTCGCGATCTCCTGCCCGCCTCCGTGCTGAACGTATGGTCTATCAGCAGGATCGGTCGGACATTTCATGTGCGCGTGCTGTCATCTTCGGTGCGGGAGCGCTCGCGCTTGAGCCCATAAGGCGCCCGCAAGATCGCTCTCGCTCAGGCACGATACATAACACGTGCCCGGCACGTGGGTCTCTACCCCGAAACCGACCCCTCGTACCCAACCTGCACGCGACCCTCGAGCGTGCCCGCGCCAAGCTCGCCGCGCAGCACCTTCTTGTCAAACTTGCCGACGCTCGTCTTCGGTATCTCCGCTACGAACGCGAACTCGTCCGGCAGCCACCACTTGGCGACACGCGGTCGAAGATGCTCCACAAGCTCCGCGGCGGTCGTTTCAGAGCCCTCCCGCAGGACAACGCAGCACAGCGGGCGCTCCGCCCAGCGCTCATGGGGCTTGGCGATGACGGCCGCCTCGACCACGTCGGGGTGAGACATCAGCTCGTTCTCGAGCTCCACAGAGGAGATCCACTCGCCGCCGGACTTGATCACGTCCTTGGCGCGATCGGTGATCTGCACCGACCCGCTCTCGTCGACCGCCGCAATATCTCCCGTTCGCAGCCAGCCCGCGTCGAACTTCTCAGCGTCGTCCTCGCGGAAATACGCGGACGCGATCCACGGTCCTCGGACCTCGATCTCGCCTGTCGAGCTTCCGTCCCATGGCACCTCGGCGCCGTCATCGTCGACGAGCCGCAGCTCCACCCACGGCAACGGGCGGCCCTGACGTGCGCGCTCATCCCAGTAGGCGTCGTCACGCTCGCGCTCCAGAGGCCGCGAGTAGGTCGCCACGGGGCTCGTCTCGGTCATGCCCCACGCCTGGAACATGCGCACCCCGTGTCGCTCTTCGAAGTCTTTCATCAGCTGGCGGGGCACCGCCGATCCGCCGCATGCGGCGTTGTCAAGCGAGGAGAGATCGACGTCGGGGTTGCTGTCCGCGTAGCGCAGCAGGTCGGCGAAGATCGTCGGCACACAGCCCATCAGGGTCGGACGCTCCTCCGCGATCAGCTTCGCCAGCGGCTCCGCGGCGAGGAAGCGGTCGGGCAGGATGAGATCCGCACCCGCGAGCGCAGCCCCGTACGGCAAACCCCACGCGTTCGCGTGGAACATGGGCACCACCGCGAGCACCCGGTCGGTGCGCGAGAGCCCGGTGCCGTCACGCATCAAGGTCGCCGAGGAGTGCATGCTTATCGAACGGTGCGAGTACAGGACACCCTTGGGGTTGCCGGTCGTGCCGCTCGTGTAACACAGCGCCGCAGCCTGGCGCTCGTCGAGCTCCGGATAGTCAAATGCGCCCGCGCCCGCCTCGGCGAGCAGCTCCTCGTAGCGCAGCGCCCCGGGCAGCGCCTCGGTGTCGGCGTCACCCATCACGACATAGTGCTCGACGCTCGTGAAGCTCGGTGCGAGCTTGGCGAGCGTGGGAACGAGCGAGCCGTCGACGAAGATCACGCTGTCGCCGGCGTGGTTGACGATGTAGGTGAGCTGCTCCTCGAACAACCTCACGTTGAGGGTGTGCAGCACGGCGCCCGTGCACGGCACGGCCATATACAGCTCAAAATGACGCTGGTTGTTCCACGCGAACGTGCCGACTCGGTCGCCCTGCTGCACCCCGAGCCCGCTCAGAGCGCGGGCCAGTCGATCGATCCGCTGCGCCACCTCCGGATGGCTCGCGCGCTGCACTCCACCGTCCTGGGTGACCGACACCAGCTCCGCGCCGGCGTTGCACGTGCGCATCCGGCGCAGGATGTGATTCAGCGTCAGCTGAAAGTCGTCCTGCATCAGCCCCTGCAGCATCTGCGTCATCCCCTTCTCACCCCTTCGCGTAAGGCAACGCCCTCGAGCACATCGTAGATCCCACGCGTGCGCGCGGCGATGTCATCCCAATCGAAGCGCAGAACGTGCTCTGAAGCCTCGGTCACGAGGCGGTCGCGGAGCGCGCGGTCCACGAGCAGGCGCTCGATCATCACACCTAGGTGCTCGGCATCGCCGCCGTTGAAGCGCAGGCCCACGCGCTCGCCGTGCGGAACCACCTCGCGCAGCCCGCCGGTGTCGGCCACGATGCACGGACACCCGCTGGCCATCGCCTCCAACGCAACCAGGCCGAAGGGCTCGTAGATCGACGGCACCACGCACAGATCCGCGATCCGGTACAGCGAATGCAGCACGTCGTCGCCGATCCAGCCGAGGAAGGTGCCATGTGACTCGAGCCCCAGACGGCGGGCCTGCGCCTTGAGCTCGGCCTCGTGGGTGCCGCTGCCCGCCACCAGAAACCGCACGTCGCCGACCTTCGCGATCACCTCCGGCAGCGCGTCGAGCGCGAGCTGGAAGCCCTTCTCGTACACCAGCCTGCCGACCAGCAAGACGAGCTTCTCGTGCGGTGCTGCAAACTCACCGCGAAGTGCCGCCAGATCGCCGCTCGGACGCAGGTCGTTGGGATCGACCCCGTTCGGGATCACCACGACGCGTCTCTCGTCGATGTCGAAGATGTCGGCGACGTGATCGCGCATGTAGTACGAGCAGACGATCACCGAGTCTGCGCGCGCGGCCATCCAGCGTTCCACCGCGTGGATGTGCGATTGGGGAGGGTTTTGCACCCAGCCTTGGTGGCGGCCGTGCTCGGTCGCGTGGATGGTCGCCACGTAGGGGATGCCCAGACGGTCCGCGAGTGCCGCGGAGGCTCGCGCGACAAGCCAGTCGTGGCCGTGAACGAGGTCGAAGCAGCTCTCCTGCGCGAGCGCTTCGCCGGCCGCGATCATGTCCTCGTTCATGCGCTCAACCCACGCCACGAAGCGATCGAGGTCGCGCGGCCAGTTCGGCTCGCGCACCCGGTGCACGGTCAGGCCTGCAAGCTCCTCTCCCCCGCCCTCGGACTCCGCCCCGCCCCCGGAGCCGCGCGTGAGCACCTCGACGCACGCCCCCTGGCGTGCAAGCGCCTGCGAGAGCTTGCGCACGTGTCGCGCGAGCCCGCCCTCGATCACGGGCGGATACTCCCAGGAGAGCATCAGCACGCGATTGCTCATGAAGGGACCCTATATCCCAGCGCGCCCTCGCCAGCGCCTCGCCGGCCGCCGCCACTGCCGATCAGCGACGATATGAGCGTGAACACCGCTGCGCCCAGCTTCTTCTTCGGGGCGATGTCGCCGTATTCGTGGTTCGCCGCCGAGCGCCTCGACGCATTTCTGCCCCAGGCGCGCTGGCGTGGAGTGCTCCTGTTCGCTGTGTTCAAGAAGCACAACCGCACCTCGTGGGGCCTCACCGACGGGCGCGAGCAGGGCATGGCCGAATGCGAGGAGCGCGCGGCGAAGCACGGCCTCGGGCCGATCCGCTGGCCGGAGAAATGGCCTACCAGCGATCTGCTGATCGCACGAGCCATGACATTCGCCGACATGCAGGGTGAACTGAGGCCGCTCGCCCTGGCCGCCATGCGCCTTGCGTTCCGCGAGGGCGGCGACCTTGCCGAACGCGACGTGGTGCTGGCGGCAGCCCGCCGCGCTGGCATGGATAGCTCCGAGGTCGACGTGGCGCTCGAGGATCCCGCGGTCAAGCAGGGGCTGCGCGAGACCACCGACGAGGCGCTGTCAGCCGGCGTCGTCGGCGTCCCCACTGTCGTGGTCGACGGCAAGGCCTTCTGGGGCGATGACCAGCTCGAGGCTGCCGCCCGCGCCTACACCGCCGCCCAGGGCGGCTGACTCGCCTTCGCCGGCGCCATGCGAGCGAGCACCTACGCTGCACTCGTGCGCTGGCTCATCGACGGAATGAACGTGATCGGTACGCGGCCGGACGAGTGGTGGAAGGATCGGCACGCGGCGATGATCCGACTGGTCGACATGCTCGAGCGCTGGGCGGCGGCGGCCGGCGAAGACGTCACCGTGGTGTTCGAGCGGCCACCCTCCCCGCCGATCCGCTCCACTGTGATCGAGGTCGCGCACGCTCCGCGGCCACGCCGTGACTCCGCCGACGACGAGATCGTGCGTCGGCTGCTCGGCGAGGCGCAGCCGGGTTCCGTGCGCGTGGTGACCTCTGATCTGTGGCTCGCCGATCGCGTGCACGCGGCCGGCGCCTCGGTTCAAGCTGCCGCGCCCTTCCGCGCGCTGATCGAAGGCTATTGATGGCCGCCCCGCCGATCCGCTACGCCAGCAGCGGCGACGCCAGCATCGCCTACCAGGTGATCGGAGACGGGCCGCTCGACCTGCTCTTCCTGCCCGGCTGGATCTCTCAGATCGAGCAGATGTGGGAGCTTCCAGCGCTGCGGCGCTTCCTGGAACGTCTCTCCGAGTTCGGACGACTGATCCTGTTCGACCGCCGCGGCGTCGGACTCTCCGATCGGGTCGGCCAGGAGCACACGCTCGAGCAGGAAACGCGCGACGCGCTCGCGGTTCTCGACGCGGCGGGCAGCGAACGCGCGGCGCTGTTCACCTACCTGCTCGGCGGCCTCGTGGGAGCGCTGCTGGCAGCCGATCACCCTGATCGCGTGGGCGCCCTGGTGATGTACGCCTCCGTGGCACGCACCGCGTGGGCGCCCGACTACGACTGGGCGCTCACGGTGGAGGAACGCGAAGCGCTCGTCGAGAGCGGCGTGATCTCCTGGGGCGAGGCCAACAATGAAGGCCTCGCCGTGCTCGCGCCGACGATGGCCGAGGATGCCGAGCTCGCGAGCTGGCTGGCGCGCATGCAGCGCCTTGCGGCGAGTCCCGGCGAGGCGCGCCGGCTGCTCAGCTCGGCGATCGACCTCGACGTCCGACAGTCGCTGCCGCGCATCCGCGTGCCCGCGCTCGTCATGCACCGCCGCGGCGAACAGGGCTGGGACGTGCGCCACTCGCGCTACCTCGCAGAGAACATCCCGGGCGCTCGCTACGTGGAGCTCGAGGGGCGAGACTCGTTTCCGTTCATCGGCGACAGCGCTGCAATCCTCGAGGAGGTCGAGGAGTTCCTTACGGGCGGGCGCAGGAGCGGCGAGCTGACGCGCGCGCTGCTGACCGTCATGTTCACCGACATCGTCGACGCGACAGTACGGGCGTCGCAGCTCGGCGATGGCCGCTGGCGCGACCTGCTCGCCCGGCACAACGAGCTGCTGCGCAAGGAGCTCGCGCGCTTCGGCGGTCGCGAGGTCAAGACGGTCGGCGACGGATTCCTGGCCACGTTCGACGGCGCACCCTCGCGATCGCTGCGCTGCGCGCTGTCGATCACGGCCGCCGCGCGTGAGCTCGGCCTCGAGCTGCGCGTCGGCATGCACACCGGTGAGTGCGAGCTGATCGGCGATGACGTTGGCGGCATGGCGGTCCACATCGCCTCCCGCGTGAGTGAGCTCGCCGAGGCCGGCGAGGTGCTCGTCTCGGGCACGGTGTTCGGTACGGTCGTCGGCGGCCCCTTTGACTTCAGCGACCGCGGATCGCACGAGCTGAAGGGAGTGCCCGGTCGCTGGCCCGTGTTCGCTCTGCGCCACCCAAACAGCCAGCCCGGCTAAAGCGCGCGAACGCCTGGCCGAGCCGGCACTCGCAACCGTCCTGTCTGCGCGCCCACGCGCCTACCAGGCGGGCACGTCGCGCGAGGCATCTCCGAGTCGCTCACGCGCGCGGAACCCCAGCGTCTCCGCAGCCATGTCCATCGCTTCGGAGTCGATCTCGCGTCGCGAGATGCCCGCGAGACAGTCAGGACAGAGCATCTCGCCGTCCTCGCTCACAGCCTCCCACTCCACGTATTCAGGATTTCCCCGAGCAGGCGCTGCGCGAGCGCACCTCACGCAGTGTTTCCCCCTCATTTGAGCGCAGCCTACACCCGTTGCGCGGAGGCCGTCAAGCGTACCGGCGCGACGCTGCTCCTTGACCTCCCGCGCTATCCTCGAAGGTGCGGTTGGAGAGATCTCACCCGGTCCGCACGCCGTCCCTCCCGACCTCTTCCGAGCGCAAAAGAGGTCGTGGATCCCCCCCGGGGCGGTCGCTTAGGGGCCGGGGCCAACCGCACTAACTGTTGCCGGGGGCGGCGAGATTCGCCAGCCCATGACGGGCCCGGATCTTCTGGTCCGGGCCCGGCGCCGGCTGCGTTGCGGCGGCGATCTGGCCAAAAGGCTGGTTTTTGCGCACGCCGATTCGTCCGCACCCGCGTGCCGACCGATGGTGGCCAAGCGCCACCCCCTTTCGACAGATGAAACGGACTTCATTAATCGTGATCGTGCTCGTGCTTGCGTCGTGTGCGCCCGCGCACGCCGCAGTGGTCGGCTGGGGACCGAATCGCCGAGGCGAGCTCGGCGCGGACTACACCAGCGGCCCACAGGGCCCGGTCACCGCACAGCAGCTCGGTGCGGTCAGGCAGATCGTGTCGACATACCACTCGAGCTACGCGTTGCTGGCCGACGGAACCGTGAGGGCGTGGGGCGGCAACGTTTGGGGCCAGCTCGGCGACGGCAGTCACCAGGAATCGCCCGCGCCGATGCGGGTGACCGGCCTGAGCGGCGTGACGGCGATCGCGGCGGGAGGGGCACACGCCATGGCGCTGCTTTCGAACGGGACGGTCGAGACGTGGGGCTCCAACATGTTCGGGGAGCTCGGCAACCGAACCACCGGAGCCGGACATGAAACGGGCGGCAGCGACGTGCCGATCCCGGTCCCCGGACTCTCCGGCGTCGTCGCGATCGCGGCCGGCGGCGCGGACGATGCGGCGCTTCTTGCCGACGGCACGGTGCTCGCGTGGGGCGAAAACAAACTCGGCCAGATCGGCGACGGCACGCGAGTCGAAAAAGACGTGCCCACGCCGGTGCGCGGGGTGTCAGGCGCGCGCGCCATCGCAGTCGGCGGAATGCCCACGCTCGGAGGCCACATGCTCGCCCTGCTGAACGACGGAACGGTGCTCGCGTGGGGCGCCAACGGCTCGGGGCAGCTCGGCAATGGAACCATGCTCAGCGGCGCCGCGGCGACCCCGGTCACCGGGCTGCGTGGCGTCGTGGCGGTGTCGGCAAGCGTGTCCCACAGCCTCGCTTTGACGTCGAACGGGACGGTAGAGAGCTGGGGCAGCGATCTTTACGGCGAGCTCGGCACCACCGTTTCGGAACGCTGCTCGGGCAATCCCTGCAGCAGGGTCCCGGTGCCCGTGTTGACGGGCGCCTCCGCGATCTCCGCGGGATACGCCTTCAGCGAGGCGATCAGGGAAGGGTCGATCGAGGGCTTCGGCCTGAACGACTACGGTCAGCTCGGCGACGGGACCACGATCAACAAAGCGCACCCCGTGACGGCGCAGGGCGTGGACGAAGCCACGGCGATCTCCGCCGGCGAATACCACACCCTGGCGCTGACCAGCAGCGCCGGCCCGACGCCGGCGTGCGAATCGATCGCCGGCGCCGGCTCTCTCGCCCTTCGCTGGCGCTCCGCGAACTCATCGTCGACGTGGACGGTCGCATGGAGGCCCGTATCCAAACCCCGTGGCCCCTGGTGGCGAGCGGTGCAGTTGCCGTCGAGCGCCCGCGGGTTCACCGTCACGGGTTTGGCCGCGGGGCCCTATGAAGTGCTCGTGAAGAGCCGCGGCTTCGGCGAAGCGGTCATCTTGGCCGCGCCGCTGCCCTAGCTTGCATCCCTCAGCGGCGCCGATAGCCGAGCAGCGCCCGGGCCGCAAACGCGATCGCGAGCGCACCCCAGACTCCCGCCACGACAGGGGCTCCTGCGAAGGCGCTGAGCACGGCCACCCCCAGCGTGGCGAGGCTCGCGAGGGCCGAAAAGCGCGCGTCAACCACGGGCCGTGGCGTCGACGGCGCAGGCGCGCCCAACGGGGTGGCTGCAGGGCGATGGCTGTGCGTGTGGCATCGATCTCATCTTGACCGGCTTACAGGCGAGTGCGCTCGGGCATTCGCTTCCCGTGCCAGTGATGCGCAACGCAACCGCGGTGTCTGCCGGCTACGGCTTCAGCCAGGCGATCAGCTCGGGGCAGATGTTCAGCTGGGGCTGGAACGAGGATCACCAGTTGGGCGACGGCACGAACGTCGACAAAGGCCGGCCGGTGATGATCCCCGGACTGAGCCAGGTCACCGCTACCACGGCGGGCGAATACCACTCTCTTGCCATGAGCAACGGCGCAGAACCCGCCCCGTCACTGCAGGCGATCGCCGGCCAACACTCGCTGGAAGTCAGGTGGCGCCCCGGAGAGGGATCGGCGAGATGGACCCCGGCGCTGCGCCCGGTCACCACGCCGGTGAGCGAATGGACTGAGGTGCTCCTGCTACCTGCGACGAGCGGCAGTCGCACGTTCGGCGGGCTCATCGCCGAGCGCTATGAAATCCTGCTTCGCCGTCAGGGCTTCGGTGTGGCGAGCACCACGAGCACGCCCTTGCCGTAGCCGCGGCTAGACGTCTGAGACCCCTCTCGCGCCGATCGGTCCAGACCGGCGCGGCGCCCGCTTAAGGAGCGGTCCGAAGGCGCCGATACCTTCAAGCAGGATGCCGCCCAGCACCTCGACCGCTCTTGCGCCCACACTCACGCGGCGGGCGATCGACAGCAAGCCGCGGCGGACTGCGCTGATGTGCGAGTACGAATCGATCGCAGATCGCGTGGCCGGAAAGGCCGAGACGCCGGTGCTCGACTGGGGATGCGGCTCCGGTCAGATGACTGCGCTGCTCAGAGAGCGTGGGGTCACGCTCGAGTCCTTTGACTACCGCAGCGGCGAGCCGCTGCACGAGATCACGCTCGACGCAGCCGACGGCGCGACAGCGTGGGTGAGCGGCGATCCGGTGACGCTGCCATTCCCGGACGAGCACTTCGCGAGCGTGGTCGCGGTGGGCGTCCTCGAGCACGTCCAGTTTCCGGAAAGGTCGCTTGTCGAACTGCACAGGGTGCTACGCCCGGGCGGGCGACTGTTCATCTGCGAGCTGCCAAACCGGCGCTCCTATCTCGACTCCAAAGCCCGACGCACCGGTGGCTATTACCACGGCGCCTCAGCGTTCGACCAGGTCTATAACCGGCGCACCGCCACCGAGCTCGTCACCTGCGCCGGCTTTCGCGTCGACAGGTGCGCCCGCGCAAACATGCTGCCGTTGACTCACGACAGCGGGCTTGCTTTGCGTTTCGCTGGCGCCGTGTGGCGGACGAGCCGTGCGCTTGCACGAGTGCCAACGCTCAACCGGCTGGCGGCCAACCTCGAGATTGACGCCACCGCGCTGTAGCAGCAAGCGACCGTCCGGCCATGTTCGGGGCGTTTCGTCGGGGAGCGCTCGCTACTGTTGACGCGTGCTGGTCGAGTTCCTCTACTGGGACGGTTGCCCCTCACATCCACGCGCGCTGTCGGACCTGCGCGCTGCTCTCCTCGAGATCGGCGTCGACCCCGCTTCGGTGGTCGTTAGCAAGGTCAACACGGAGGACGAGGCGGCCGCCGACCGGTTCGTCGGGTCCCCCACGATCCGCATCAACGGAGTCGACGTGCAGCCCCCTGAAGACGAGCCGACCGGGCTCACCTGCCGCGTGTACAGGCGCCGAGACGGCCGCGTATCCCCGACGCCCGACCCGGCCGACCTACGCGACGCCCTGCGCACCGCGTCCGCTGTCGAGTTGGCTGGCTGAGTTGCCGGCGGTCGGCGAGCAGGCCCCAGCGTTCGCGCTCCCCGACACGGAGGGAACGCTTCACGAACCCGGCGGCGCCCCGGCGACGGTCGTGGTGTTCACGTGCAACCACTGTCCGTACGCGCTCGCGTGGCACCAGCGGCTGACGGCGGTAGCCCACGACTACCGCGACCGCGGCGTACGAATGCTCGCGATCAACCCGAACGACGCCGACCGTTATCCGCGCGACTCGCTGGAGGCGATGCGGACGCGAGTCGAAGACGGCGAGTTCGGCGGGGTGCCGTACCTGCGTGACGAGTCCCAACAGGTCGCGAGCGACTACGACGCGCAGACCACGCCCGACGTGTTCGTGCTCGACGCTGCCGGCGTGCTGCGTTACCGCGGAGCACCAGACGCCGACTACGAAGCACCCGGCGAGAACGCCGGCTGGCTGCGTGCAGCGCTCGACGCGGTGCTCGCCGGCCTCCCGCCCGATCCCGCCGAAACAAAGCCCGTTGGCTGCTCCATCAAGTGGCGAGCGTGACGCGGGCACCGTCGATCGAGAGCACGAGATCGAATAGCGAGCTTCAGTGCTTGCGGCGCCCGGAGGCCGCATCCGACGCGCCTCGCGGCAAGCCGCACGTCAACTGAGGCGCGCCGCGACCAGCAGCGCCACGACCACGACGAAAAGCATCTTGACGATGAACAGGGCCCGCCACTCCCGGTCGAACCCCTGCTGGAGCGTCGTCGCTTTGCCGGGCCAGAGGAACCAACCGAGGCTTTCGTACCACTTGCGCGGTGTTGCTCGCCCGCGGATCCGCCGCTCGAGTCTGATCATTGACGCATACCAGCGCTCCTCGGCGCACACTTTCGAACGCGACTCGACCCGTTTGAGGACCTCATCGACGATGCTCTCCGGGCTGCCGGGCGCCGCGGTCCAGTGGTTGTCGTCGTCGGGCCGACCCGCGTTGTCATCGTCGAACGCTGCCCCGTTCGGCTTGGCTTCTTCGTGTTTGTCGCGGAGCTTCCGGTACGGCATCAACGCGCTGGAGCGGACGCTCGCGTAAACCATCAGCGCGAACGCGCCAAGCGCCACACCCGTAAGCCATTTCTGTGCGGTGCTGCGCGAGTGCGAGCCCGGGAACGCGGAAACCAGGCCGGTGATGAGCGCCGCGGAGATCGGCAAGGGGCCAAGCTGCCGCGTCACCGACGCGCGGGCATCCCGCAGGCGTTGATTCTCTCCTTGAAGGCCCTCCAGCGCAGCCTTGAGCACATCCAGGTCACGTGTCCGGCTCGCTCGCTGGGCGACGTCGCCGCTCTCGCGCTCACTCGCCTCGTCCCCGGCACGCTGCCCCCATCGACGCCACCGCACAGCATCACGCTACACCCCCTCTGGACGGTCGCCCCTTCTTTTCCTGGCCTGGTTCTTCACCTCGCATCTCGCAGCGCCTCCGACCGGAGTCCGAGTCCAGGTTGGAATCAAGGGTCAATCCGCACGGGGTCCGGATGGAGCGGAGGCCTGCCATCGCCTGTGCAGGCATAACTAGACGTTCGTCGAGTAGACGACAGACTCACCCGAGGCGACCATGGAGTCAGCGCGGGGGACGCGCAAGGAGGAGAATGATGGAGCGCAACAGCTGGCAGGGATTCTGCGGGTATTGCGGTGCACCGGTGCAACCGTTCCAGGGCGTCATCGACACCTCTGGCCGCTGGCCCGGGTATCAAATCGTCTGCGTCGAGCACGCCCTCCCAGACGCGTTCGATGCACCGACGCCACCCGAGGCTTCCCCGGTTCTGAGCGGCAACAGCGTGGGCCTCTCGCTTCGCGTCGTGCGCTGAGACGGGCCCGGACTCACGCCGCTGACCGCACGGCTCCCGGCAGCGGCGCTTAGGACATCCACCCGGATTGCGGGATCTCGGATGCGGGGTTGTTGCTTTCGGCTAGTCGCCACGGGCGTCGTGGAGACTCGGTGAGCTCGAGCAACCACTGAAGCGTCACCCGATGCGGCGCGTCCGCGTTTCCCGCGAGATAGTCCCGCTCGGCGGTAGCCACGTAGCGGACCGCGGCCACAGTCAACGCGACCTCGACGGCTGGCGGGCGCCGGTCGAGATGAAGCTTGTTTGCCTGCCATGAGTTCAGTGCAGCGTCGCGTACGATGAGCCGCTGGTCTGGGGCGGGTCGCAGTAGCGCCGCTACAGCCGCTGCGGAGGCGAGCTTGTTGAGTGGTGCGTCCGAGCCCGTGGTTGCCTGTTCCCACGCTTCGACCATGTGGGCGAGCTCGGCGGCGATGAGCGCGGGGAGAAACCGGCCATCGACGATTGACAGGTCCAGCAGCGCCAGCGCCGGAGGAGCGTCCGCCGCAACGAGATCACTGAGGCGGACATCCTTCGCCGCTCTTTCGCGGTTGGCGAGCTCCGCGAGGCTTTCCTCTTTCAGCCGTCCGAGGTCGTACGCCTTGGTGGGTAACAGCGGTGCGGACAGGACGGGCCCGGCGAGCGGATCGCCGTCCACTGACAGCAGTGCCCAGCGTTTCTTGGTTCTGCCGAGGGTCCAGCGCTCGTCGAGGACGGCGCGCTGGCGTTCCAACACGACGCCAACGGCGGCCCGCAGGGACCAGGTCCGTTTGCGGTGGACGTGCAGCCGCACCCGTGCGATCACGCGATCCTCGGCTTCACTATTTCGGTTAGTCACCTGGAGCAGATCAACGAGCGGTTTCCCCGAGACTTCAAGGGAACCGCCCAGCCATGCCTCGCGGGAGCGTGCCCATGCGACGATCAGATGCGCATCCGCTCGTCCCTCCAGCGCGTCGACATGACCGGCTCGCCACAGCGCTTCACCGATAGCCACGACGTCGCCGATTGACCGTTCGATCTCCTCGGGAGCGAACAGCGGGTCCGTTTCACCTGCCTCGACAGCCGCGCCCCTCGCCCGTTGCGCACGCCGGTGCGCCTTGAGCAGGGCACGCTCGCGTCGCGCCCGACCAGCGATTGCCAAGGCCCAGGACAACGCGATCCCCCCCAGCACAATCGCTGAGAACACACCGGCCGACAGAGTCCCAATCGCCGCGGCAACAAACATGTTCGTCGAGCTACCAGCTGCGCTTCTTGCCGCACACGGTCGCGTCGTGTTCCGTGCTGCCACCGGCGAGGTGCTTGATCGTGTAGGTGTCGCCGTTCAATGCCCTCGTGGTAACGACGAAGGAGTCAGGCGTGCCGGTCGCCGAGAGCAGGTACGCGTGTTGGTGGTGGCGGCGAGCATGGCGCCAGCCGATCGGGATGGTCGGCTCGAGCGCGTGCACGCGTTCCGGCGAGAGGCCCGTGTATTCGAAGTGGCGTTCGGTGGCGAACACTTCCGCGGTGGTCATAGCTGTCACGACGAGCTCGCGCGCAGCAGCATCGCCCCGGGACGAGTACCCACCGCAGCCCCGGACGGCCGAGCTCGCAAGCGACGAGCTGGGCAGCATTACCGGCACCAGCGCGAACCCGACTATTAGCGGAACCCGAACTGCCTGACAGACCGACCTCATGCCGCGAGTATCGACGCCTCACGTCCCACGGTTGAGCACACGCCGCGCGGGCGGACACGCTCGTTCGCCGCGCCATGCTTCACACCGTTGTTCTGCTTCTCTCCGTCTTTCCCGGTGTGGTTCTTACCTCACATGCGCACACGGTGGGCGGGCGAGGTCAAGAGCCAAACCAGGCCACCCGTCCAGCAGTCACGGGCGTTTGCGCGGAATTCCGGGTCCTGGGTGGAGTCCGAAGTGAATACCGGCGCGAAGCGAACGCGGCGGCTAGAAGCGAGGGCCAAGACTTGGGACGTGCAGGGCTTCTCGGCTGGCTTGTGCGGCGGCTGACCCGGCGATGGCAACTCGCCGCCAAGCCGATACCCACGCGCCAAGCTGCGCGCCGGAGGCAGGCACGCCGTCTGTGGCCATGGCAAACAGCGTGCGGTTGTGTGTTACGAGAGCGTTGACGCCCGCGACCGCTGGCTCTGGCCAACGGTTGGCGGCGAGCGCGGCATCGGAGCGGCGAAGCTCCGATGCCAAGTCGCGTAGGGCAGGGCCGATCTGCCGTCGAAAAGAAGGGCCGCTCCAACGCGAGAGGAGCGTGTCTAGCCGCCGGACGACCTTGTCGAGTGGGACGATGATGCTCAGATATCGGTCACCGGGCGCGCTGAGCGAAGCCGGACGAATGGAGAACGAGGAGCCCGAGAATGGGCTCGGCGCGAAGTAGCGACCGGCAGCCGTCATCCACACCGACAACAGGCGAGCATGTGAGGGGCTCGCGGAGTTGACCGATACCCGCCGCAAGGCCACGCTGCTGAGCTCCAGATACGGCACGGGCTTCCCCGACGGGCCCGGATCCTCCTGCGTCCACTCAGCCTGGCCGAACGACGAGCCGGCTTCCTCGCGAGTCGAGAAGCGCGTCTGCTGCCCGGAGGTCGCGTCGGAGAACACAAGCGTCCACTCGCCGCCATGGAGGCTGATCGTTGCCGTGACTTCGTCGCCGGGGTGGATTCGTCGGAATATCCACTGCGGGAGAAAACGCCGGGTGCGGTCGCTCCAAAACGCGGCATACCCGTCGCGGGAACGGGAACGAACCTGCGCGATGCCGAGCTGAATGAACGCACTACTCCGAGATTGGGCGCCAACCCACGTGGCTGCCCAGCCATCGCGAGATCCGAGGATGTGAGGTACACGCCATGACGCGCCGACGGAGCGCACCGGGCCCCGCCAGGCGTATCCGGCCTGCGGGCCGAAATCCCACCTGGCGCCGCGAGCTCCGCTTCCGGCGACCAAGGTAGCCGCTGTTGCCACGCCGATGAGTAGCAACAGTGCCACGATCAGCGGCCGACCTCTCTGCTCGCGCACATGCTTGACCGCTCGACCGACTGGCCGGGTTCGCTGCGACCCCGGTGAACCGGCACCCGGTTGCACGGGTCGTGTGTCCTGCTGGACGCTCATCGCCGTAGTGACTCGAGGCGCACCGCAAGCTGCCCCGTCCCGCGCGCTCGATATGCCTTGCGACCACGCCGGTAGCGGCGCTCCGCGTAGACATCAGCGAGGGACTCCCTCCGGAGAACCGCCCTCATCCTCACGCTTCGCGCTTCCTCGCGCGGCTGCAACGACGCAGCCGCGTCACGTATGCCTCCGTGGGGCTCCAGACAGGAAGCCCGAGTCATCTCGCCATGTAGCGGCCAGTGAGCGTCACCGCAGCCGCTGCTTCCTCGACGCATCCGCGCCGGGGCGGCTGAAACGGCTTGAGCAACATTGTCCGTGGTCTCATTCGTGGTCCCTCGTGAGCCGCGGGCTCGACCGTGTGAATCATCAGGCAGCGCGGGGGAAGACGCCACTAGACGTACGGCTAGGCTCTTCGCTACGCAGCGCCGCGAGGCAACGCGAGCACGACCGTCAGCACGAGTACGACGGTGACCGGCAGGATCCTTGGGACGCTCATAGCTGAGCATCGACCCCCGCAGGCCACTTGTTGAGACTCGCCCGCTCGTGCAGACACGATCGATTCGGCCGGCGTCGCCGCAATCTCAACGCGACCCCGCCACACACCCGCAACCTCCTACACCCCATGCCTTCCCCCAGCCACCCGCCGCCGCCGGCCGCCCGCCGCCCACCACCAACCCCAACACACCAACCAACACTCTCCACTCCACTCCACTCCACTCCTCTCTTCCTACCTACCTCTCCTCCTCTCCTTTGCTCTCCCCTCTCTCCTTCTTTTCCTGTTTGGTTCTTGACCTCTCGCACGCACATGGTGAGTGGGCGAGGTCAAGAACCAAACCAGACCACCCGCCCAGTACTGACGGGCGCCAAGGCGGGATTCCGGATCCCGGCGGGGGGAGTGTCCGGTGATCTGTGTAGGCAGTGAGTCGAAAGGAGACTCATGTCTACAGCAGCGCAGGTGCAGACGCAGGGCGAGGTTTCCGCTGGCGTTTCGCGGAGCGAGCCCGTAGGGCGAGCGCAGCGAAAGGCCGGCGGGCGCGAGGCTGTTATCCCTCTCGGTGTGGCGGATTTGCCGGACCGGGTCAAGCAGCTTCTGCCGGACGAGGTGCTCGACGAGCTGCTCGCCGGCGCCCACGGGGAGGAGGAGATCGTCGGGCCGGGCGGGCTGCTCTCGCAGCTGACGAAGCGGCTGGTGGAGCGCGCGATGGAGGTCGAGCTGACCGACCACCTCGGCTATGAGCCGCATGCCGAGCCGCCTGGCGGCGCGGGGAACGCGCGCAACGGCACGACCCCGAAGACGCTGGTCACCGAGCAAGGTGCGGTGCCGATCGACGCGCCCAGGGACCGGGCTGGCACGTTCGAGCCGCAGATCGTCAGAAAGCGCCAGCGGCGCTTTGAGGGATTTGACGAGAAGATCCTCGCGCTGTACTCCCGCGGGCTTTCCACGCGGGACATCGAAGCTCATCTGGGCGAGATCTACGGCGTGAAGGTCGGCCGCGACCTGATCAGCAAAGTCACCGACGTGGTCATGGACGACGCTAGGGCGTGGCAGACACGGCCGTTGGATGACGTCTACCCGGTCGTGTTCCTGGACGCTCTCGTGTTGAAGATCCATGACGGCGGCAGCGTGCAGCGCCGGGCTTGCTATCTGGCGTTGGCGATCAACCTCGACGGCGAGCGCGAAGTGCTCGGCATGTGGTTTCAGGCCAACGAGGGCTCCAAGTTCTGGATGCAAGTCCTCACCGATCTGAAGCAGCGCGGCGTCCAGGACATCCTGATCGCCTGTGTGGACGGGCTGAAGGGTTTCCCCGAGGCGATCGAGGCGACGTTCCCAGCCACGACGGTGCAAACCTGCATCGTGCACCTGATCCGCCACAGCCTGAAATACGTGCCCCGCAAGCAATACGAGCAGGTCACCAAGGATCTGCGGCCGATCTACACCGCGATTGACGCCGACCAGGCGCTACTGGAGTTCGAGGCGTTCGAGGAGAAGTGGGGGCAGCAGCTGCCCGTGATCGGCCAGGCCTGGCGAGCAGCGTGGGAGCACGTCACCCCGTTCATGGCGTTCGAGCCAGAAGTGCGCAGGGTGATCTACACCACGAACTCGATCGAGGCGCTCAACCGCCAGCTACGCACGGCAATCAAGACGAAGGGCCACTTCCCGACCGAGGACTCCGCCCGCAAGCTGATCTACCTCGCGATCGGAAACGCGGGCCCGCAATGGACCAGGACCCGCGGCTGGACAAAGGCAATGCTCGCGTTCAAGATCCACTTCGGAAACCGGCTACCCGACTGACAACCAAAACCGCCTACACAGAAAAACGGACACCCTCGCCGGCGCGGCCAGTCAAGCCGTCCGGAGGGCGGCGACCCCCGCAAGGGGGTTGACGGGCCGGGACGGCGCAGGCGCACGCGAGCTGTCACCGACGCCTTGAGAACCGTTCAGCTCATCGTGGGCTGCTGAAGTCGTGTCTCGATTTGCGAGAGCTGCTCCAGGCGGCGTCGCAGGGGTGGGTGCGTGTGCACGAATGGGGGCTCCTCACCGATAGGGACGATGTGAAAGATGTCCAGGCTCGCGGCGCGGCGCAGATCAACTCGCGGGAGGCTCGGCGAGCGCGGGGCGCTGAGCGCGATCAGCGCGGAGGCGAGTGCCGCCGGATCGCCCGTGAGGCGGGCGGCACCGGCGTCAGCCTCAAGCTCGCGCGCGCGGGAGAATGTCGCCGTGATCGCTCTCGCAACACCACCGATCGCGAGGAACAGCAGCCCGATCGGCAGCACGAGCAGCCAAAGCATGCCGGCCGAGATCCCGCTGTCGGCCAGCAACGCTGCTTCGCTCGTCGGGGATTCGCCGGGCCGCACCGGACGCCGGGCCTTTGTCGCGCGGATCGTCCGCACAGCGCCGATCGGCGCGTGAAAGTAGAAGCTGGCGCCGTCCTGCATTGCCGCCACCGGCGAGCCGATCGCCGACATCAGCGCAGCGTCCTTCTGCCCGACGTGGGAAAGCTCGTGAGCGATGACCGCCTCAAGCTGACGCGGTTCGAGCAGCTCGAGCAGACGTGAGGTCAGATGAAGCGTCGACCGCTTGGAGGTCAAGCCTCTGATCCAGCTGTTTGCGTAACGCTCCTCGTGGACAACGACCTGCGGCTTGACGAGCCCGCCCGCCACGCACAGACGGTCAAGCAGCGCGTGGATCTCAGGCCCGTCGGCCGCGGACACCGGCTTCGGGCGTGCGCTGCTCCACCGCCTTGCCAACGCGACCTGGGCACCAACCACGAAAGCCGCGGCGACACCCACCGCAAGCCAAGGAGATACGAGCACCAGCGCCCATGCCAGCGCCGCGAGCATCGCTGGAACGGCAAGCAGGCTGACAATGCCCACCACCTGGACTCTCCAGCTGACATGAAAGATGCTGTCCGTACGCCGTAACATCGTTAGGTCGAGTATCGGTCACGCACAGCCGAAAGCGCACACGCCGGACAGCACGTCAGCCGGCACCCTCGTCGGCCGGTGGCGCCGCTGTTTCACGAGGCGAGCGGTATTCCGGAGACGCGCCATCCGGTGCCGTCCTCAGCCTTTCGCTTCTCGAGCGGCGACGCGCCATGACGCCAATGATCTGCGTCCCCGACCGCCGGCGCCACTAGACCTACGACTAGTCCCCCGGCAGTTCTCACCACCGGTCTGTCTGGCACCGCAGCATGAGTATCGGTCGGCGATAGCCGACCTGACCGATCCAATGCCGGGGCCGGCACGGCCAGTCAAGCCGCCCCGAGGGCGGCGACCCCCGCAGGGGGTTGACGGGCCGGGCCGGCGCAGGCACCCGCTCGAACGCGGGTCTAGTGCTCGCCTGCGCGTCGTGGCTCGCCCGAATGTTCGACGTCGAACTCGACCCACCCTTCGTCAACCGGGGCAACGCGAACGATCACACCGTCGAAAGCCTCATCAGCGTATGGCGAGGCGATGGTGAACGCGTCACCAACCTGGAGCGGGCCAGCCGCCGCGAGCCGCCTCAGAGTGGTGATCGCAGGCACGCGCAACAGTCTCGCAAGCGCTTGCAGCTCGTCGCGAACCGATCGGCGAACACGAGAGTAGGATCAGAGCGAGGGTTGAGCGATGCGGACTGATCCAGCCGACACGGGCGGCCTGTTCGTAGGGCGTCGTCCGGGTACCGCGCCAGTTCACTTTCGCGGGGCCCCGCGGCGTGGCAGCGACCTGCGCCAGCGTGTGGACGCCTCCTTCGCGTCCGTGTTGTTCGCGGCGATGGCCTTCGGCAGCCTCGTGTGTTGGGGCCCAATCCCGTTGGCCTGCCTGTGGGTGGGCTCTGAGATCGACTACGTCTCGGGCAGCGTGTTCCTGGGCTTCGTCGTGGCTTTTCTCGCACTCTTCCCGATGCTGTTTGGGGCACTCATGATCCTGCGTGATCTGGACGGCGCCTGGATCCTCGTGCGCCGCGCGGCTGGCCACGACCAGCGCACAGGGGTGATGGTGAGGATCTTCGGCACCACCGCGTTCGTGTGCGCCGTGGCGTTCGTGCTCTGGTTCGTCGTGATCCACGGACCGGGCTCGATGATCACTCCGGGCCGCGGCGAAACCCCACCTTGGCCAGGCTAGGCGGCGATGTGATCGGCGTGTGCGAGCCGACTGCGGCCCTCGATGCCTGCGGCGTGCGGATCAGCTCGCAGGCGGCAAAGCCAGACCTGCCGCAGCTCGAAGCCGAATGTGTCAGCGGGCGTCCTTCGACCGGGCCTACCCACACGAGCCCGGCGGCGAGTGAAGAGGCTCCTTGGGTGATCGCAAAGTTGGTTAGCTGCCGCGAGCGGGCACGACTGCCAGGTGTCGCGTCCGGCGCCAACTCCAAGAAGTTCGCGTTCGAGTCGCGTCCCGCACTCCGGACAGGTCCTCAGTTCATGCAGGCGACCGCGATCGCCGCCTCCCCGTCGGCTGGTTTATCCGCTGCGACAGGCGGAACGTGCCCGCCGCACACCCCGTGGTACAGACTTTCGTGACTACGGTCCGGTTGTGCTGTTTTGCCGGCTTCATTGTGATCGGGGCGGCCGGATTTGAACCGGCGACCCCCTGCTCCCAAAGCAAAGCCGGACTCTCGCGGAATCCCGCATGAACAGTGAGGATTCGCGCGATTCGCGCGGGCTTCGACGGCGACGCGGATCGCCCGGATTCATTGGGGTTTCGCGGGGGTTCTGCCGAACGGATCGCCGTTCGGCGAAACGCGCGGGGGCGTCCGCGCGCCCGCCTACCCTCGCGGATCGTGGCGCTCCCGCCGCGCATCCTCCGCGAGCAGCTGACCGCCCGCCGCCAGGCCGGGGCGAGCTTCCCGGAGGCGTGGCCGCACGCGGTCGCCGTGGCTTTGCAGAGCACGTCACGCGACGAGCGCCAGGAGTGGGCCGACGCGCTCGATGCGACCCTCGACGCGTGGCGTGACGCATGGCTGCGACTACCGCCGCAGAGCACGGTCGAACGTGCGCTTGTCGCGCTCGGTGAAGATCGCGGCGTGCCCGTGCCCGACCGCGAGTGTGTCCGGTGCGGCGCGTCGATCCCGCCGGACGCGGCCGGTGCGCGCCCGCGAAGTACTGCTCCGAGGCGTGTAGGCACCTCGCTGGCGCCGAGCGTGAACGGCTCGCGGGAACGGCGGCGTAGATCGTCCGCCGGACCTGACGCTACTGTTCCTCACGGTCGCCTTCGACCGATTCGTTTCCATTGGGGGCACCCGCGCCCTGACTCGTCGGGGCGCGGTGGCTCTCCCCCATCCTCGATTTGCGACGTTTGCAGGGATTTTGCGGGGTTTTGCGGATACGTTCGCGATGCCGTCGCCTGCCCCGTTTATCGTTCGTGACAATGGAAACGACAACCGGCAGGCGCCATGTCCGCGACGGCTGACAAGCCCGCCCAGCCGCGACCGACACGCGTTCCCTCGGTCGACGAGGTTGCGCGGGAGACGTGGCTCGGGAGTGCGCCCTTCACTAACGCCTGCGAGCAAGAGGACCGCACCTACGCTGCTCTCTGCGATGACCAGGACGCGGCAGCGCGGGTCCGCTGTTCGGCCAGGCTGCGGGCGCAACGCGAGCTGGCCGCGAGCGAACTTCACGCGCGCTGGCTGTCCGCAGCGCAGGTTGCGGCGATGCTCGAATGTGACCGGGAGGGCTTCTGGTCTCAGCTCGGCTGCGAGGGCTGCGGCTGCGGCGATGACGAGCACGACGAGGCTTGCGCATGGAGCTGCTGTAGCGAGGACCTTGTGGTGCACGGTCTGGCTCTGCACCGCCGCGACCCCACGGTCTGGGTGCGGCTGCGGAAGCTCGGCGCAACGCCCGCGCTCGTCGCGGAGGCAAACGCGATCCTTCACCCCCGCCGCGATCGGGTCGAGCGGGCAGCACCGGACCTGTCGCGCTGCGGCGCTCGCCGTCACACCCGGGCACGACGCCCGCGCGAGCGGCGCTCGCTCCCGCCCGGCGAGTCACGAGCAGATCAGCGGGCGGCGGGTCAAGCGGCGACCCCGAAAGCGACGAGCCGGGGGAAGCCCGGCACCTAGCTTCACCGAATGGGCGGGCGGCGCGATGAGCGCGGCCCGCGTCAAGCGCCACTCCACGGCGCCCGCGCAATGAGCGGTCGCGACGGCAGCGGGCGGCCCGTTACACACGCCAGCGCTGTGCGTTCGCGCCGCGTGGGTTGGTTGTGGCGGGGGCGTCTGGCGCTCGACTACCTGGCGGTATGGACGGGGCGGGAGACATCGGGAAGTCGATGTTCGCGGCATGGGTGATCCGGGGGTTGACTCTGGGCGAGCTTGACGGCGAGTTCACCGGGGAGCCGCGCGAGGCGCTCATCGTGGCGACCGAGGACGGACGCGAGGACGTGTGGAAGCCCCGGCTGCAGGCAGCGGGCGCGGACCTCGATGGGGTCTGTTTTCTCGACCATCCCCCCGACTGGAACTTGCGCGATGGGATCGACCTGCTCGCGCACGCGATCGCGGAGAACACGTCGCTCTTGTTCATCGACGCGGCGATGTCGCACATGCCCCAGGCACGCGGCAGCGAGAACGTGAACAGCCCGACGTTCGTGCGCTCGCGCTCGCACCGCTCATCAGCCTTTGCCGCGAGCGGCACATCACGGCGCTGTTCGGTGTCCATCCGCCGAAGGCGCGCGCCGGCACCTTCGCCGACGCCGTACAGGCGAACGGCGCGTTCTCGCAACTGCCACGGCTCGGCCTGCTGTTCGGCATCCACCCGGAGGACCTGGCGCTTCCTCACGACGAGCAGCGCCGCGTCATCGTGCGAGGCAAGGGCAACGTAGGGCGGAATCCCGGGGCTCTGTCATTCCCGCATCGACGAGCGCGCCGTGCGGCTCGACGACGGCTCATCTGACCTCATCGGCTACGTGTCCGACGTGGAGCCGTGCGCCGTGACCGAGCGCGAGCTGCTCCACGCCGAGCGACCGCATCCGCCAGAGGGTGAGCGCAAGCCGAGCAAGGCCGAGCAGGTTGAGGCGCTGATCCGCGACCGCTGCAGGGACGGTGAGCCGCATCCGTCGATGTACGACGAGCTACGCGAGCGTTGGGCTACGCGCTACACTCACCATCGACAGGGGCCGCGCAAAAAGCTCTGCACGAACGGGGCTAGACCCCCCGGCAGCATGAACGGCGGCTGGCTGTGGACGCTCCGGCTCCGAGCGCGTTCGGCAAAGACGATGTGTATGACTTGTGCTACCTGCTCGCGCGCACGCGGGGGGGCTTTACGACGAGGGTGTGTACCTGTGTATCTGACCCCCTAAACGCCAACAACAAACAGCAGATACACACAATACACATGAGTTGAACGAATCCCCGGAACGGGACGCGCGTCAGACTACACACATACACATCGCGGGCGATACCCCGCACGTCGCGCACGCGGGGAGGCCAACGACGTCGAGGGTGACTCTCCCACCGGCCACACCCGCGCGCAGGTGAGGCCGGATCGCTGCGCTCGCTCGCTGAGGACCTTGCGATCGCTCGTAGAGAACGGGCTGCGCGATGACCGAAATGCGCTGGCCCTCGATGCCAGAGGACACGCTGCGCGCGATCTGCGATGCCGTGGAAGCGCAGGGCGGCAACCAAGAGGACGCCGAAGACATCCTCGACGTATGGCAGCGAATCCACGGCGACAAACACGGACGCGCCGCACGGCTTCGCTACGACGCAGCCAACCCGACCTGCCGCTGCGCTGACGGAGGCGTCCCAACAACAGCCGACGACCGCTGCGAACGCTGCTGCGGCATCCGCAGCGAGGCGCACGCTGGGGGTGGCGGGTGAGGCTCGACCACGACCAGCTCGAGCAGCTGGCTGACCTCATCGCCGAACGCTTGCGCGAGGGCGAGGCACCGACGACCCCAGCCGGGCTGGTCGATGCGTGGGAGCTGGCGACGCAGCTCGGCGTGAACAGGTCGTTCGTGTACCAGCACTGGCGCGAGCTCGGTGGGGTGCGGCTCGGCGGTCCTCGCGGCAGGCTGCGCTTCGACCCGGCGCAAGCACGTGCCGCGCTTGCAGCCAAGGCAGAGTCACCAGCTGCTGTGCCGCATCCACGGCGCCGCCGATCCTCGACCGTCGGTTCGGTCTTGAAGTCGCGGCCGAGGAGCTGGGCGAACGGCGACGCGAGCGAGCGAGTACTCGACAACGAGAGGACATCCGCGTGAGCGAGACGGCGGCAGCCGCGACCGCCCCGCGTGTGAGCGGCGGATTCGTGACGGCGTGGCGCTGCGGTCATCGCGCGCATCATCGGCACATCTGCGCGGAGTTCGTCAGGGAGGCCGAACCGTGGACCGTCGCCTGCGCTCAATGCCTGCCCGACGCCATCCGCCGCGGCGAGGTGGTCGTGGTCAACCCGGGCACCCTCGACGAGCTGATCACGGAGTTGAAGCCGTGACCTCCGACCCTCGACTGCTGGTGTTCGCGGCTGTGCTGCTGACGGCTGCCGTCGCGTCCGGCTGGGCTCTCGCGCTGGCGGTGCTCTCGGCGTTCGCGCTCGGCGCGTGGAGGGCGACACGGTGAGCACCGACCCGCTGACGTTCGTGCAAGACGCGCTCGACCTGTTGCCCGCCGATCCGGCCGACTCGACGGTGCGCGACCTGCTGCGACTCGCGGCTGCTGCTGAGGGCCTACGCCGGATCGTGCAGGAAGTCTCCGAGAATATCGGCGCGCTCGATGGGCGTCTCCGCGCGGGCGCTCGCAACGCGACCGTCACCCGCGAGCGGACCATCGTCGAAGCGCGCCAGCGGCGCGGGGAACTCGCACGCGACCGTCTGAAAACTTACGCCGACGCCACAAGGGCGCGGCATCACACAAAGGAGTGAACCATGCAACGCACAACCGCAATCCACGAAGCGCTGAAGCTCGCCGAGCTGCTGCGGCCGTCATGGCCGACAGTCTCCGCACGCATCGCAGCGAGCGGCGTGCCGACGTGCGAGGTCGCCGAGGCGCCGCTGCGCGAGAAGCTGACGCAGATCGAGAGCGAGCTGTCCGAGGCGCGCGAGGAGCGCGCCGTTCGCGTGCGAGAGCGCGATAAGACGCGGAACGAATACGCCAACAGCGGCGACCTTTCAACCGGCACGCAGACGTTCAAGCGTGCCGAGAGGGCCAGCGAGGAGCTGCGCGAATGCGACGACAGGATCGCTGACCTGCAGAAGGCGCAGGTCGGTGCGTTGAAGATGCTCGGCCGAGACACGCCACGCGGTGGCCGTGACCAGAACGGGCCGCGCAGCGGCGACTTCGCGGGCGACGCGTGGGCGCAGGCAGCGCGCGCACTTGGCACGCACCCTCGCGGCGGCGGCGACCCTTTCAGCATGGCCGCCGACAGTTTCCTGAACGCGCCGTTCGCTGCCGGGTTCAAAGTCAGTCCGTCTGAAGGACTCACCGAGCCGTCATTCATGGCGCCGTTCGTTGAGAAGGCGCTGGACCTTAGGTTCTTGTATCCGAGTTTCCAGCGCACGCGACTCGAAAAAGGCGAACTCGCGCTGTGGGACTACAAGCAAAAGGGCAGCCGCACAGTCACAGGTGAAGTAGAGAGAGATCCGGTTAGCACCGAGGAGAAGGCAACGCTCGACCTCGAAGTCGAACTGGAGACGCCGTCGCTGAGAACTTTCGCAGTGGTCGTAGCGAATGTGCCAGTGAAGCTACTCGAAGCCGAAGAAGCATTGCGGGCGTTCCTCGAAACCGAGATGGCCTACCAGGTGAATCTCGCGGTCGACCGGCACGTCCTCGCACAGATCGCAGCGGCCGCACCGCCTGTTGGTGAAACGGGCGCAACGATCATCGAGAAGGTAAGGACCGCTGTCTCAGCGATGCGCGCACTCGGCGCGCAACCGACGATGCTCGCGTTGTCACCGACCGACGCGGCAGCACTCGACACGATGAAGACAGGAACAGGCGGACTCGAACAGTACATATTCGTTGGAGAGGGCAACGAAGTCGGATCGGTGCCGTCACTGTTCGGCCTCGCGGTGCTCGAACTGCCGCACATCGAAAAGCCGATGTTGCTCGATCCGAAGATCGCGGGCGTGCTCTACAGCGCGACCGGACTGTTGCTCATCGACCCATATTCCGGAATGACCAAAAACGTTGTGCGGCTGCGGATGGAGGTCGAGGGACTCCTTCACGTCCGCGACGTGTCCGGCGTCTACATCATCGACAAAACCGCATAGGTGAATGCGGTTGACCACTCTTGCCGCGCGGGGTTGGGGTTCTGGTGCCTCGCGTGTCAGGACCGGAACCCGCGGCGTGCGCGTCACCCTATGGCGCACGCCGACGGGTCCGGCATCACGGGCCGAGCGCGTACCTCCCACGGGCGCGCTCGGCACCGTGCGACAACGCGGAAACCTGGGGGGGCGGTTCACATAGCCGGAAATCGCTTCTTCAAGGGTGATGCCGCTCTCGCCGTGAAAAAAACTCGCGCTGCTGGTTTGCGGGCGACCCTCCGGAAAATGGCGGAAGCCTGCTCGTCGCGTACAGCGCGAAGCGCCCCCCTCGGAGGCTTCTTGGTCGTGATCTTGACCGGCTGGATAGCGCCGCGTCCGGGGCGTTCTGCGGGTTCGAGGCGGCGTGCGGTGGGGATCGGCGCTCGCGGCGCCTCACGCGCGCCCCTGGGCGCCTGTGCGGCGACGTTCGCGGGCGCCGGAGGGGTGTGGAGCGGCGACGCGTCAACGACAATGCCCGGGACGACGACAAGCGCCCCCGCGCCGCATGAACGGCCGGGGGCATGACCCACAGGAGGCAACCCGTGAGTAGCGAGAACGTACCCGGCACGGCGAGCGGAGGCGATGCGTGATGCCTCGCCCCGCGACAGGCTCGATCGAAGAACACGAGGCTAAGGACGGTCGCGTCTACCGCTACCTGCGGTTCGCCGCGAACGGCAAACGGCAAACGCTGCGGCTTGGTGCTGTGACGCGGGAGGAGGCCGAACGGCAGCTCTCCTACGTGATGGCTGACGTGGCGCGCGGCACGTGGCGGCCGCCGGTGCCCGCGCCGAAGGTGCTTGCCGCTGAAGCGGGAACAGCCTCGACGTTCCACGGGTTCGCGAACGAATGGTGGCTGCTGAACCAGGCGCAGCTCGCGGCCAAGACCCGCGAGGACTACACGTGGCGGCTGCAGAAGCATCTGCTGCCGTACTTCGGCGAGATGCGACTCGACGCGATCACGTTCAACACCGTGGAGCGGTACATCGCGGCGAAGCTCGCCGAGGCGGAGAAGATTCGCGACGCAGCGGCAGACGGCAGGCCGCTCGCGGAGGAGATCACCGACAAGCGGGGGCGCACGTTCATCCGTACGGTGCGGCCGCTCTCCGCGCGGGCGATCAACATGACCGTGACGCTGCTCGCTGCGATCCTCGAGTCCGCGGTCGAGCGTGAGCTGATTACCCGCAACCCGGCGAAGGGCAAGCGCCGCAGGGTCCGTGAACGCGCACCGGCGCGTAGTCACCTGGAAGAAGCGGCGCAGATCGAGGCGCTGCTCGATGCGGCCGGCGAGCTCGACCGTGACGCCCAGGAGCAGGGCAAGCACATTCAGCGCCGTGCGATGATCGCCACTCTCACCTTCGCGGGGCTGCGGATCGGTGAGCTGCTGGCGTTGCGGTGGCGTGACGTGAACCTCGCGGGCGGGTGGCTGACGGTCGGCGACTCCAAGACCGACGCGGGACGACGCAAGGTGAAGGTCAGGGGCGCGCTGCGCGACGAGCTGCTGGCGGTTCGCGCGTCAGGCGCGGTGGATCAGCACGCGCCGGTGTTCGCAACGCGGACAGGCAAGACGTCGGGCGCTCACAACGTCCGCAATCGGGTGCTCGCCCCGGCGGTCAAGCGCGCGAACGAGAACCTAGCCAAGCAAGGTCTGCCGCCGCTGCCGGAGAGGCTGACACCGCACTCGCTGCGCCGCACGTTCGCGAGCGTGCTCTACGCGCTCGGCGAGTCCCCTCCCGTCGTGATGGCTGAGATGGGTCACACGGATGCGGCGCTGGCGCTGCGGGTCTACGCGCAGGCCATGCGGCGCAGCGACGCAGAGCAGGCGCAACTGCGGGCGCTGGTCGAGGGTGTTGCGTCAGAGCCCGTCGCGTCAGCTACGGCCGGGGCTTCTGCTCCCATCTGAGTGCATCACGCAGGACCCGGGCGGCCTGCAGCTGGGCACGCACGTTCGGGTCCGCGATCGTCGCGGGGTCGATTGACGCGAGCGCGTCGGCGAGCTCGGGGGCGGTCATTCCGATGGCGGCTTCGAGTTCGGGGAAGGCGACCACGACTAGCTGGTTGACGATCTGCTGGCACTCGACAGCGATGCTCTCGATGTCCGCGACGATCTCCTCCAAGCCCGCTCCCGTGTGCATGGCGAGGCCGACCTTCCCGTCCTCCATGAGGTGATGGACGACACGGTTGCGCCGTGCGATCACCTCGCCGATCCGCTCAGCGAGCTTGTCCGAGATGCCGAGCCCGCGGAGCCGGTCGAGCAGTTTGCCAGCGGGGCGCCGTTGCAGATCGGTGAGTTCCTGCACGAACTCGTCCCGCCACGCGCCGTCGCGGTGAAGCTCTCGCGTGACGATGTCGACGAGCAGGATCTTCTCCAGCGCGGCGGCACCGAGCACCAGGCGCCCGATCGCGAGCAGCAGCGGGACCGCAAGCTCGGGCACGGGGTCGAGGGTCGAGTCGTCGAAGCTCACGAGAGTCGTCCGTCGAGGTAGTCCGCCAGCGACATTGCCTCGATCGCGAAGCCGTGCTCGTCGCGTAAGCGCCGACACACGGCGCGCAGCGCGCGGTCGTCAGTGATAAACACGTCGCGCTCCTCGAGCAGGTGTGTCTCGACGTAGAAGCGATCGACAGCGACCTCCTCAGGACGCTTCCCTTCGTGGGTGCGCCAGGTGCGGACGATCTCGCTCCATGCCTCATCGAAGCCCTCAACGACGTGGCCGATGATGAACGGAATGACCGTCGCCTCGGAAATTCGCGCGATCTGCTCGGCGTGCTGCACGTCACCCGCCTCTATGAGGCCGTGTAGCTGATCGTGGAGTTCCCCGCCGGGCACGTCGAGGCGCTGACCCTGCGGCGCGCTGACCAGCTCGACATCGCCATCGCGCGCCAGGGCGAACAGTTCGAGCGCGAGTGCGTGACGCTGCTCGCGCGGGTCGAGGTAGTCGCGCATCACCGTCATGTCGATCGTCAGGCGGTCGGGGCTGCTCATGGGGTTCTGCCGAACGAAACGCCGAACGAGGCGCGCGGAGGCCGTCCAAGGGCGAGGCCCGCCGAGCCGGAATCCGCCCGTTTGCAGGGCTTTCGTTGATCGGGGCGGCCGGATTTGAACCGGCGACCCCCTGCTCCCAAAGCAGGTGCGCTACCAGGCTGCGCCACGCCCCGTGAGCTAAGGGTAGTCCGCGCGTCGGCATCCCGTGCCCGGCGCGGCGCTGCTAGCGTGCGCCACCGCAATGGCAGAGATCAGACCGCTGCGCGCGCTGCACTACGACACCTCGGTCGCGGGACCGCTGGCCGACGTGGTGGCGCCACCGTACGACGTGATCGATGCACGCCAGCGCGCTGAGTTGCTCGCGCGCTCGCAGTTCAACGTCGTTGCCGTCGACCTGCCCCAGGGCGAGCCGGACCCATACAGCAGCGCGGGTGAGCTGTTCGAGAGCTGGCAGCGCAGCGGTGTGCTGGCCCGCGACCCGGAGCCTGCGTTGTGGGCGCACACGCAGGACTACACGGGTCCCGATGGTCGCACGCTGACGAGGCGGGGCTTCTTCTGCCGCGTGCGCATCGAGCCGTACGGCCCCGGCCGTGTGCGCCCACACGAGCGCACCCACCCGGGTCCGAAGGAGGACCGGCTTCGCCTGACGCGCGCCACCAAAGCGAACATCTCGCCGATCTTCTCGCTGTACTCCGACCCGCATGCTGCGGCGTGGAAGGCGCTGGCACCCACGACCGAGAATCAGCCATGGGGCGAGGTACGCGACTCCGACGGCACCGTGCACAGAATCTGGCGGGTTGGAGACGCAGAGGCGATCGCCGCGGTCGAAGACGCAACCCGCGACGCCGAGCTGCTGATCGCAGACGGCCACCATCGCTACGAGACGATGCAGGCGTACGCCGAGGAGCTCGGAGGCGAGGGTGAGCACCGCTACATCCTCATGTGCCTGGTCGCACTTGAGGACCCCGGCCTCACCGTGTTCCCCACGCACCGTCTCATCACCGGACTCGACGCCGAGCGGCGCAGCGCGCTCGAGCAGGGGCTCGAGCGCAACTTCGAGATCAGCGAGATCCCAGTCGAGGACCTCGCGCCTGCGCCCGGCGAGGGGCCGCTCGAGCTCGGCTACTTCGACGACGAGGGCCGTTCGCGTAGGCTGCGCCTGAAGGATCAGGCGATTGCCGACGCGGCGCTCGAAGGTCGCTCGGCGGCCTACCGCCACCTCGACACGGGGGTGCTCGAGGCGCTCGTGCTGAAGGGCGCTCTGGGGCTGAGCGACGATGACATCGCCCATTTCCACGGCCTCTTCTACGCGCGCGACACGGCCGAGGCGATCGCGATGGTGCGCTCAGGCGAGTACGACGCGGCGTTTCTCATGCGCCCCACCCCGGTGGGGCAGGTTCGCGAGGTGGCCGCGGCCGGCGAGAACATGCCGCCGAAGTCGACCTTCTTCTTCCCCAAGCTCCTCACGGGGCTTCTGTTCAGCCCACTTGTCTAATAACCAGCCGAGGATTCCGCCCGCTCGTCCTCGGGCGCAGGGCTATGATGGCCATGAGGGACAGCATCGAATGAAGGGACCAAAATGAGTCAGTCGCAGGGGCTTACAAGGATGAAGGCCACCGCCCGCCGCGACGGAGCCACGCTGCGGCACACGGTGCAGGTGCGAGACCACCAGCTGACCGTCGATGAGCCGGTCGAGGCCGGCGGCGAGGACACCGGACCAGATCCGCGCGAGCTGCTCGCCGTGAGCCTCGCTTCGTGCACGGCGATCACGATGGAGATGTACGCGGCGCGCAAGGGCTGGGACGTCGGCCCGGTCGAGGTCGACGTGGAATACACGCCGGCCGAGCGCGGCTGCCCGACCACCTTTCAGCTGATCATGCGCCTGCCCGACAGCCTGCCCGAGGAGCAGGTTGAGCGTCTGCGCGTGATCGCCGCAAAGTGCCCTGTGCACCGCGCGCTGGACGGCGAAGTCATGTTCCAGGAGCGCATTGAGCGCGTCCACCTGGCCGCCTGAGCCGCCGCGCACAGCCAGCTCGAGCCAGGTCCAGGCGGCGGTGCTCGTGCCGCTGTACGCCTCCTCCGACGGCGGCGAGCCGCTCGTCGTGCTCACGCGCCGGCGCGCCGACCTGCGCCGCCACGCCGGCGAGATCGCGTTCCCGGGTGGCCGGCGTGACGAGGAGGACGAGAGCCTCGCCGACACCGCGCTGCGAGAGGCGGAGGAGGAGATCGGGCTCCCGCGCGCGCACGTGCGACTGCTCGGCGAGCTGCCGCCGATCTCGACCTTCGCGACCGGCTATCTGATCCACCCGTTCGTCGGCGCGATCCCCGCGGGACTGCAGTGGCGCCCGTCCGCGCGTGAGGTCGACGCGGTGCTCGAGCTCTCAGCGGCCGAGCTGCGCGCCGGGCGCACCCGCACACAGATGGAACGCCGCGGAATCACGTTCGAGACAGACGCCTACATCGTCGGCGAGCACCTCATCTGGGGCGCCACCGCGCGCATCCTCGAGATCCTCCTCGAGCGCCTGCGGGATGGCGCCTACGCGCCTACCTCGACTGGCACCCCAACGAGGTTGCCCCACTCGGTCCACGAGCCGTCGTAGTTCTTGACGTTCTCGCGGCCGAGGAGCTCGTGCAGGACGAACCAGGTATGCGCCGAGCGCTCCCCGATCCTGCAGTAGGCGATGATCTCCTCGCCGTTGAGCACGCCCTTTGAGCCGTACAGCTCGCTGAGTTCATCGGCCGACTTGAACGTGCCGTCCTCGCGCACAGCCTGAGCCCACGGGATCGAAGCCGCGCCCGGGATGTGCCCGCCGCGCTGTGCGCCCTCCTGCTCGTAGCCCTGCCGGCGAGATGATCTCCCCGGCGAACTCGGCGGGCGAGCGCACGTCGACGAGCTTGGTCGAGGAGTCGATCGCCGCCTGCACCTCCTCGCGACGGGCGCGAATCGCCTCGTCGCCTGGCCGCGCGAGGAAGCTCTCGGCGGAATAGGAAAGCACATCGGTGCTCGTCGGGCGGCCGTCGGCGATCCACTTTTCGCGCGGGCCGTTGAGCAGCAGCACCTTGTCGTGGCCGTAGTACTTCAGGTACCAGTAGGTGTACGCGGCAAACCAGTTGTTGCGGTCTCCATAGACCACGATCGTGTGATCGTTGCTCACGCCGTGCCTGCCGAACAGCTCGCCGAACTCCCTCGGCGCGAGGAAGTCGCGGCGTACGTGGTCCTGGAGGTCCTCTTTCCAGTCGAATCCGATCGCGCCGGGGATGTGCGCTTCCCTGTACAGCGCAGGGTTCTCGTCCACCTCGATGATGCGGATACTGTCGTCGTTCAGATGCTCTTGCAGCCAGTCTGCGTCGACGAGCACATCGTTTGCGTAATCGGACATCGCGGGCGCCCTTTCTTTCCTCAATAACTAAACCTGATCGGTTTTTAGGAGATTGTGGATCAGCATAGCGCGCGCCGCTTGCCCGCAGTCTGCGCGGATGAGCTCGAGCCGGTCGCGCTGGCCGCGCGGCCGCGGGTCAGGTCAACCCTGCGGAGTCCAGCCCGACAGGCCCGACCAGGCGCTCTGCACGTTGCTCTCGAGCGCTGCCCTGGACCCTCGCGCGCTGCGCGGCCACACGCCCGCGATCACCAGCGTCAGCGACGAGGCGAGGGCGAGCCACGCGCCGCCTCGCACCGACAGCGCGAACACGCCTGCTTCAACGCTGGGAGGAGAGACGATCCTGTAGAGCACGCACGCGCACGCCACGCTGCCGAGCAGCGTGAGCGAGGCGCCCGCACCGTCGCCCAGCAGAGACGATCCGCTCGCAAGCGGGACGAGCGCGTCGAGCAGCGCAAGTCCGGCGAGCACCAGCAGGATCACGTTCACGTATTTGAGCTCCTGATGGGCGCTGATCGTTGCAAACTGCTGGCCCGCCAAGCCCGCAAGATGGCTGTGCAGCGCGCTCATGTAGCTCTGCAGCGAGGAGTTGCCGATCTGCGCCGCGACCTGTTGCTCGGCCTGCTGCGCGAGCGCGATGCCGCTCGGCGTGAAGCTGACTCCGTACCAGGGCAGAAACACCGAGACCGCCAGGGCGCTTGCCCCCACCGTGGCTGCCGCGAGACGGTATCGAGTCCTCTCGACGCCCATCGTGGTTGGCGGATCGACGCGTTTGTGGCAAAGCTTGACGGCGGTGGCTCATGTTCCACGCATGAGCAGCGAGTCGATCGCGAGGCGTGCCTGCGCGAGCCACGCCTCGGTGTCACTCGGCTCGGCGCTGAGGTACTCGGCTGGGATCGCGTTGCGCTCGAGCACCTCGCGCGCGACCAGTCGTCCCTCGCGCGGTGCCTGCGAATTCGCGTCGCTGGCGGCAGCCTCGTAGATGACCCCGCGCACCGTCGTGTCGATCGCCTGGGTGAGGTAGAAACGAAGCCTCGAGGTGTGCAGCTCGTGCAGCGGCTGCGGCGAGCCCGTGGCCGTGCCGAGCAGCCAGCACAATATGCCGGCCCCCTCGAGAGCGCCGCGCATGGTCGCGAGCCGATCGGGAGTACCCACCCAGCATTCCGCGCCGCACGCCTCGATCGCCTCGCGGCCGGCCTCGCCTCGCGTGCTGATGCGCACCACGTGCCCGTCAGCGACGAGCGATCGCGCCAGCTGCCGCCCCCGGCAGCCGCCACCGACGATCAGCACGCGCGCCACGCTGCGCCATGTTAGGAGCGCCGCGGGGCGCTGCTCAGCCGCGCGGTTCGCGCAGCTGCTCGTCGAGGCGCTCGCGCACCTCCTGGCTGTCCGTGCCGTGGCCGCGAAGCACGCGGTCGAAGTCCTCTCCGTACACCTCGATCACAGCCATCAGGACCTCGCCGGTGCCGACCACCCCGCGGCCGCGGCCCGCAGCCAGCCTGACGGCATGCTCGGTGACAGCCCCCACCACATCGCGCGTGTCCGGCTCGGGCGCACCAGTGCTCGTCTGCTGGCCTGGGGCGGGCGCTTCCAGTGGCGCCTCGCTGACGCCCAACGCATGCAGCGTCAGTCCGGCCGTGCCATGCGCGCGCAGGAGCCGCAGCCAGCGCTCGGCCTGCTCTTCGGAGGAGCGGGCGAACGGCATCGCCGTCGAGGCCATGCCGAGCACGATCGCGGCGTCGGTGTCGGTGGCCGCTCGAACGCTCATGAGCTCATCCTACGCTCGCGGTCTGACGCACTGCGGAACCCAGCAGCGCGACGTTCTGGGTGCGCACCACAACCTCCGGCGCCCCGCCCGTCGCGTGCAGCTCGAGCACCACGCCGTCGCGGCGGGCGAGCGCGGTTCGCAGCTCCACGAGCGCCTCGCCGACCTGGCGGCCGGGCACGCCCGCCAAACGCATGAAGCGCTCGGCGCGTCCGCGCGTGAGGTCGCGGCTCTCAACTTCGAATTCCTCGACGAGCACCGTCGGGTCGAGCACGTCCCCCTCGATCCGCAGCAGGCACGTGGCCATGTCATCGGGGTGCGCGTCGCTGATCGCCGCCACCCGATCGAGCAGCGCCGCCGCGCTCGCGTCGGGCCCGAGCGACGCAAGCGTCTCCTGCAGGCGCTCGGCTCCGAACAGGCCGCCGTCGATGCGAGCCTCGATTACGCCGTCGGTGTAGAAGCACGCCACCGCACGCCCGGGCACCGACACCACCGTCTGGCGCCTGCCCGTCGGGCGCCCGGCGCCGATCGGCGGCGAGGCACCGGCCGTAATAGTGTCGAGGGCGTTCTCGCCCGCCACGAGCGGCGGCGGGTGCCCGGCGCAGGAGTAGACCAGGGTGCGCTCACGCGGGTTGTAGGTGGCAAGCACCACGGTCGCGAACGAGCCTCCAAGCTGGCGCTCGAGCACCGGCGTCGCCGCCTGCAGCGAGGCCCGCGGTGAGAGCCCGGACTCGAGGTAGGCGCGCAGCGTGAAGCGCAGCAGCGTGGTGTGCGGCAGCGCCTCGCGGCCGTGCCCGGAGACGTCGCCCACGATCACCGCGAGCTGACCGTCCGCGAGCGCGAACACGTCATAGAAGTCACCGCCTGCAGCGGGCCCGGACGCCGGCGTGTAGGCCGCCGAGGTGCCCACCGGGCCAAGCCGCTGGGAAAGCTCCGGCAGAAGCGCGGCCTGCAGCAAGCCGACGTCCTCGAGCAGCTCGGCGCGCTGGCGCTTGAGCCTGCGCGCACGCAGCGCGGTGATGCGCGAGCTCACCGCCAGCGCGAGCGCGAGCGCGGCAAGCACCCCGATGATCAGGCGCATCGCCGCGGGCACCACGTCGATGATCTTCGTCACGGTGGTCACGATCGGCGAGGAGCTCTTTTCCTGGCCCTGATGGCTGCGTGGGCGAGAGCGCTTGACCGGCGTTGCAGCGGCTTCGCCCGGGCCCGCGCCTGCGCCTGCAGGCGTTGCTTCGGTGATTCCTGCGAAGCCCGCAGCGGCGCCCGCTGCTTGAGCAGACTTGCCCGTGCGCGCGTGCTGCGCGGCCACCGCGATCGGCACCGCTGAAAGGCCGGAGGGTGCGCGCGTGGCGCTCGTTGCCGCCGGCAGAACGGGCGCAGGAGTACTTGCAGCTGCGGCCGTGGCGGTCGTGCTGGGCGGCGCTGCCGCGGCCGCTTGTGCGGTTGATCCATGCGACTGGGTCCTCGGTGTTTTCGCAGACGCTTTCGACCCGCTGTGGGCGCCTCGACCGTGTCGACGTCGCGAGGCGCCCGACAGCGCTCCGCTCGGAGTCGCGCCGCCGTTGACTTCGCCGCCGCCCTGAATGCCCGTGCGGGCGCTCGCGCCGGAGCCGCTGGACGGGCTCGCGTTGACGCGGCGCGCAGAGCCGGCGCCCGAGCCGCCGCGGCGCGAGCCCCTACCGCCTTCGCCACGATGTGCGCCTGCGCCGCCGGCTTCTCCGCCGGCGCGCCTGCCCGGGGATGAGCCGTGGCCGCTTCGTTCGCGACGCGCTCGCCCTCCCGCGGCGCTCGGCGTGCTCGAAGGTTGCACGGCAGCAGGTTCAGATGCGACCGGCGCGGAGGCGCCAGGCGCCGGCGCAGGGGCCGCTTCGGCCGGGGCTCCGGCCGGCGCTCCGCGCGGCACGCGAGGCGGCTCACGCCTTGACGTCGCGATTGCTGCCGGTGAGAAGGCGGCTGCGGCTAGGAGCAGCAGCGCGGTCGCGCTGACGGCGCGCCTCGCCTCACGCGGGCGGCCGCGGGCAGCGCGAGCGCCCGGCGACATCAATCCGCTGCGACCGCGTCACCGCGGATGTGAGCGAGCGCGCTGTCGAAGTCGCCGAAGATGTCGAATGCGCCGTCGAGCCCCGTCAGCTCGAAGATGTTGAGAACCTCGGGCTTGGAGCACACGATCGCCATGCGGGTCCCTTTGTCGAGGCTTCGGTGCACGCCCACCAACACGCCGAGCGCAGTCGAGTCGATGAAGCTGACCCGAGCGAGGTCGATGACGAGCTGATTGGCTCCCGCGCCGACCGCGTCGGCAAGCGCCCACTTGAGGCTCGGGGCAGACGCGAGGTCGAGGTCGCCCTCGACGCTGAGCACCGCAGTGCGCATATCCAGCTTGCGCTGGCTGATCGAGAAGGCGAGCTTGCCGCCTGAGGCATCCGGCCCGGTGTCGCTGGCGTGCAGCCCTGCTGTGCCGTGAAGGTTCATCGACAGGATCTCCTTCGGCTTCATAGCACCGCGCTTGAGCGGCCCGCAACGCATTCGAACAACCGTCCAGGCAATGCTTTGGCCAGCCAGCCAAAGGGAAAGGGGCGCGATTGCGCGTGGCCGGGTCACACAGCGCCCGGCCCGCGCTGAGGCATCTCGCGCGGGCACACTTGCGCAGGCCGTTCTGCCGCCGTCTCCCGGCCGCGACGGCGGCTCGTCTAGCATCACTCGCCGCCATGTATCTGCCCGCCGCCAGCAACTCCGCGTCATGAGCGCCGATACGGTGACGATGGAGAAGATCGTCGCGCTGTGCAAGCGCCGTGGCTTCGTGTTCCCGTCGTCTGAGATCTATGGCGGGGTCGGATCGACCTACGACTTCGGGCACTACGGGGTGCTCCTGAAGACGAATGTCAAGAACGAATGGTGGCGCGCGATGGTGCACGACCGCGATGACATCGTGGCGATCGACTCGGCGATCCTGCAGCACCCACGCGTGTGGGAGGCCTCAGGACACCTCGAAGGCTTCACCGACCCGCTCGTCGACTGCCGCACGTGTGGGCAGCGCTTCCGCGCCGATGACCTGGCAAACCAGCAGTGCGGGCGCAAACCCTCGAAACATCCCGGCGAGGCCGAGGAGTGCTCGCTGACCGACGCGCGCGACTTCAACCTCATGTTCGAGACCACGATCGGACCCGTGAAGGACTCGGGCTCGCGCGCCTACCTGCGCCCGGAGACGGCACAGGGGATCTTCATCAACTTCAAGAACGTGCTGCAGTTCTCGCGCAAGAAACCGCCGTTCGGGATCGCGCAGGTCGGCAAGTCCTTCCGCAACGAGATCACGCCCGGGAACTTCATCTTCCGAACCCGCGAGTTCGAGCAGATGGAGATGGAGTACTTCGTGCCGCCCGCCGACGCGCCGAAATGGTTCGAGTACTGGCTCGCCGAGCGCGAGCGCTGGTACCTGGACCTCGGCATCCGGCCCGACCATCTGCGCCTGCGCGCGCACGATCAGCAGGAGCTTTCGCATTACTCCTCGGGCACGAGCGATGTCGAGTACCTGTTCCCGATCGGCTGGTCTGAGCTCGAGGGCATCGCCAACCGCGGCGACTTCGACCTCTCGCGCCATGCCGAGTTCTCGGGCGAGAAGCTCGAGTACTTCGACCAGGGCTCGGGTGAGCGCTACGTGCCGCACGTGATCGAGCCGGCGGCCGGAGCCGACCGCGCGACGCTCGCGTTCTTGGCCGACGCCTACGACGAGGAACTCGTCGAGCGCGAGGGAGCCGGCGAGGGCGAGCGGCGCACGGTGCTGCGCCTGCACCCGCGCCTGGCGCCGGTCAAGGTGGCGGTGCTGCCGCTGGTCGGAAAGGACGGACAGCCCGAGCTGGCGCGCGAGGTGCACCGCGAGGTACGGGCCGCGGTGCATTCGGAGTACGACGGGTCGGGCGCGATCGGCCGCCGCTACCGTCGCCAGGATGAGATCGGCACGCCGTTCTGCCTTACGATCGACCATCAGAGCCTGCAGGACAACACGCTCACGCTCCGCGATCGCGACTCGCTCGCACAGGAGCGCCTGCCGATCGAGGGCATAGCCGCCGAGATGGCGGCTCGAGTGCATGCCCCGTGGACAACCCCGAAGTAGCCGGAGAGGAGATAGATGGACTTCGAGCTCACTGACGAGCAGCGCCTGATCAGAGACACCGCGCGCGAATTCACCGACAAAGAGATCGTGGAGCGCTCGCGAGAAAACGCGCGCAACCATCACTTCGACCTCGAGCTCGTGAAGAAGCTGGCCGACCAGGGCTACCTCGGCGCGATCGTGCCCGCGCAGTACGGGGGCGCCGGGCTCGACTATCTCAGCTACGGGCTCATCGTCGAGGAGATCGGCCGCGGCTGCTCCTCGGTGCGCACGGTCGTCTCGGTCCAGACCTCGCTGGTCTGCTCGGCCATCCTCAAGTGGGGAACCGAGCAGCAGAAGCAGACGTATCTGCCGAAGCTCTGCAGCGGCGAGTGGCTCGGCTGCTTCGGGCTGACCGAGCCGGACACCGGCTCCGACGCCGCCAACCAGCGCACGCGTGCGCGCAAGACCGACTCGGGCTGGGTGATCAACGGGGCGAAGATGTGGATCTCGATGGGCGACTATGCGAAGGTCGCGCTGATCTTCGCCCAGACCGACCCGGAGCTCGGCCACAAGGGGCTCGGCTGCTTTCTCGTCGACACCGACCAGCCCGGTTTCAAACCGCAGCCGATCGAGCACAAGATGGGCTTGCACGCATCCGACACCGCCTCGATCGCTCTAGAAGACGTCGAGGTGAGCGACGAGCAGCTTCTTGGAACGATCGGCGACGGATTCAAAGTCGCGATGTCCTCGCTGGACTCGGGGCGCTACTCGGTCGCGGCCGGCTGCGTCGGCATCTGCCGCGGATGCGTGGAGGAGTCGGTCAAGTACGCCAAGGAGCGCGAGCAGTTCGGCAGGCCGATCGCGAGCTTCCAGCTCGTGCAGGCGATGATCGCCGACATGGTCCTGAAGACGGACGCCTCGCGCATGCTCGTATGGCGGGCGGGCTGGCTGAAGGACACCGGTGCGCCGAACACGCTCGAGACATCTATCGCGAAGCTGCACGCGACCGAGGCGGCGGTGCACTGCTCGAACACGGCGATCCAGGTGCACGGCGGGGCCGGCTACGTGGACGACCATCCGGTCGAGCGCTACTTCCGCGATGTGCGCGTGACGACTCTGTACGAGGGGACCTCGCAGATCCAGCAGCTCATCATCGGGCGCGCGATGACCGGGATCAACGCGCTCGTGCCCGCCTAGTCGCCGGTGGGTCACGTGTTCGAGGAGCCACGCCCACAGACTCCCGAGCAGGGCGACGGCTCGGGGTCATCCCCGGCGCCGGCCGCGGTGATCGGCGTGCTGGGCGCCGGGACGATGGGCTCGGGCATCGCCCAGCTGGCCAGCAGGGCCGGAGCGCAGACGCTGCTGTTCGATCCGATCGCCGAGGCGCTCGAGCGCGGCGTCGAGCGGGCCCGGCAGGGCCTTGCCAAGGAGGCCTCACGCGGCCTGATCAGCGCGCAGGAGGCCGCCGAGGCATCCGAGCGCCTGCACGCGGTGGGCGAGCTTCAGGCGCTCGCCGACTGCGAGCTGGTGATCGAGGCGGTGCCTGAGCGGCTCGAGCTCAAGCACGAGCTCATCCGCGGGCTGAGCGAGATCGTGGAGCAGAGTTGCGTGCTCGCGACCAACACCTCTTCGCTGCCGGTGACCGCGATCGCCGCGGCGGCAAGCGCTCCCGAGCGGGTCGTGGGGATGCACTTCTTCAACCCCGCTCCGTTGATGCGCCTGCTCGAGGTCGTGGCGGGGGAGCGCTCGGGCGAGCGGGCGCTGGCGCTCGCCCATGCGACGGGCGAGGCGATGGGCAAGACGGTCATCCGCGCGAGCGACGGCCCGGGCTTCCTGGTCAACCGCTGCAACCGGCCGTTCGGGCTGGAGGCGCTGCGCATGCTCGCGGAGCGCATCGCGGAGATCGAGACGATCGACCGCGTCTGCCGCATGGAGGGGGGCTTTCGCATGGGTCCGTTCGAGCTGATGGACCTGGTGGGCATCGACACGGGCCTGGAGGTTTCAAAGAGCTTCTACGAGCAGAGCTTCGGCGAGCCTCGCTGGCGGCCCTCTCCGATCTCGGCGCGCTACGTGGCTGCGGGCATGCACGGCCGCAAGAGCGGGCGCGGCTACTACGACTACGGCGACGGGCGAGAGCTCGCCGGCGCCGCAGGACCCACCTGCGATCGACGCCAGCGAGCCTGTGCAGGGCGAGGGTGTTGTGGTGATCTCGGGCGACGGCGTGCTCGCCGAGCAGCTGCGCGAGGCCGCGCAGCGCGCGGGCTATGAGGTGCGCGCGCCGCACGCGCCCACCGGCGGGGTGCTGCCGGCGCTCGTGCTCGAGTGCGACCGCGGCGCCTGAGAGCGCCGCGCGAGGGCGGGCCCGGCACGGGGCGCAAGCCCGACCGCCGCGGCATGCCGGCCCCGCACCAGGGCGGCGCACGCGTGATCCTGTGCGCACGGGGCTCGCTCAGCGCGCTCGACCCGGGCGGCAGCGCGGTCGGGTTTCACGTGCTGCCGCCGTTCGACAGCGCGCGGCTCGTGGAGCTGACCCGCGGCGAGAGCTCCTCGCCGCTGGCCGCGGGGCGCGCCGAGCGCTTCTTCGCGGCGCTCGGCAAGCACGTGGAGTGGGTCGGCGACGCGCCCGGCCTGGTGCTCGGGCGGATCGTGTGCCAGGTGATCAACGAGTCGGCGTTTGCGCTGCGGCGAAGGCGTCGGCAGCGCGCGCGACATCGACCTCGGCATGGTGCTCGGGCTGAGCCATCCGCGCGGCCCGCTTCGAGTGGGCCGATGCGATCGGCCTGGACCACGTTCTGGCGGTGCTCGAAGCGCTCTGCGAGGAGTACCGCGAGGAGCGCTACCGGCCGGCGCCGGCGCTGCGGCGGCTGGTGCGCGCCGGGCGGCTGGGTCGCGCGAGCGGCGCGGGCTTCTTCTCCTACGCAGGAGTAGCGCCTCACACCGAGGGCGCCACCGGCGTTTATAGATCGTGAGCCAGCAGCTGCCGCCCTTTCAGCGCTTCCTCGACGACCATCGCGACACCGTGTGGCGCTTCCTGGTCTCCTCGGTGGGCACGCGAGGCCGAGGACTGCTTCCAGGAGACCTTCATCTCGGCGCTGCGCGCCTACCCGCGCCTGCGCGCGGACTCGAACCTGCGCGCGTGGGTGCTGACGATCGCGCACCGCAAGGCGCTCGACGCCCACCGCGCGCGCGCCCGCCGCGCGCTTCCCGTGGCGGAGCCCGCGGCCGTGGACAGCGTGCGCAGAGCTCGCCGGATGCGCCCGGACGAGACGCTGTGGCGAGGCCGTCGGGAGCTGCCTGCGCGCCAGCGCTCGGCGGTCGTGCTGCGCTACGTGGCCGACCTCCCCCACCGCGACATCGCGGCCGCGATCGGCTGCTCGGAGGAGGCTGCTCGGCGCTCGCTGCACGAGGGCCTGACCAAGCTGAGAAAGGTGGTGCCGGCATGAGCGACGAGAATCTCAACCACTCGGCAGCGCTCGACGCAGACGCTGCGCGGCTCGCACGGCGGTCGACTCCGACGCGCGCCGCGCGGGCTGCGCGAGGCGTGATCGAGCGCGCCCTCGCCGAGGGGCTCGCGGACGTGAGCTACGCGCCAGCGGACTCGCCGTTCGGGCCGCTGCTGCTCGCCGCGACGCAGCCGCGGCCTGGTGCGCCTGGCGTTTCCCGAGGAGGACGTCGACGGGGTGCTCGAGCGTCTCGCCCGGCGCGTCTCGCCGCGGATCGTCGCACGCCCGAGCGCCGCTTGACCCGGCCAGGCGCGAGCTCGAGGAGTACTTCCGGGCGAGCGCCGCGGCGTTCGAGCTCGCGCTCGACTGGTCGCTGAGCGGCACGTTCGCACGCAGCGTGCTGGGAGTGACCGCCGCGATCCCCTACGGCGGCGTGCTCAGCTACGCGCAGGTCGCGGCTGACGCCGGCAGCCCGCGCGGGTCACGCGCGGCGGGCAACGCGCTCGGCTCGAACCCGATCCCGATCGTGGTCCCGTGCCACCGCGTGCTGCGCACCGGCGGCGCGCTCGGCGGCTACGGCGGCGGGCTCGATCGCAAGCGCTGGCTGCTCGAGCTCGAGGGCGCGATCACGCCCTCGCCGGCTCGCTAGCCGCTCTGCGTTGGCCGCGGGCGCCCACTGCGCTTCCGCGGGGTCGCCGATCGGCATCCCGGGCGGCGTGGGCACTCCGGGCGTGTCGCGCAGGTACCACTCGGCGTCGAGCGCCGCCTGGCAGCCGCTGGCCGGCCGCGGTGACCGCCTGGCGGTAGGTGTGGTCGACGAGGTCGCCGGCGGCGAACACGCCGGGGCGGTTGGTGCGCGTGGACTTCGCCCTCGGTGATCACGTAGCCGTTCTCGTCGAGGTCGATCTGGCCGCGCACGAGCTCCGACTGCGGCTCGTGCCCGACCGCGATGAAGGTGCCCGATACGGCAGCTCGCGCTCCTCGCCCGTCTCGACGTTCTCGAGCAGCGCGCGGCCCGAGCGCGCCGCCTCAGCCGCCGCTGAACTCGCTCACGATGTATGGCGTCAGGAACTCGATGTTCTCCTGCTCGCGCGCGCGCTCGAGCATGATCTTCGACGCGCGGAACTCGTCGCGGCGGTGCACCACCGTGACCTTCGAGGCGAACTTCGACAGGAAGATCGCCTCCTCCATCGCCGAGTCGCCTCCGCCCACGATGATCGTCGGGGCGCCCTTGAAGAAGGCCGCGTCGCACGTCGCGCAGTAGCTGACTCCGCGGCCGGCGAACTCCTCCTCGCCGTTCACGCCGAGTTCTTGTGCTCGGCGCCCATCGACAGCACCACCGCTCGCGCGCGGTGCTCGACGCCGGACACCCACACCGAGTGCACGCCGCCGGGCTCGTTGGCAAGCTCGACGCGCTCGGCCTGGTCGGTCACCAGGCGAGCGCCGAAGCGCTCAGCCTGCTCGCGAAACTTCTGCATCATCTCCGGGCCCATCACGCCATCGGGAAAGCCCGGGTAGTTCTCGACGTCGGTGGTCTGCTGGAGCAGGCCGCCCCAGGCGAAGCCCTCGACCACGAGCGGGTCGAGGTTCGCGCGGGCTGTGTAGAGCGCCGCGGTGTAGCCCGCGGGTCCGCTGCCGATGATGATCACGTTCTCGACGTCGGCCATCTGCTCTCCGTTCGGGACCCGGTGCAGGCGCCTCGTGGCGCGGCTCTGCACCCCACTTTACTTTGTATAGTATAGCAACCGGTAGGTGTGCCGGGTCAGTTTGCCAGCACCTGCCGGCTCATGCTCACGAGCCCTGCAGGAGCCCTGCCGGCGCTGGCGCGCCTGGGCGCAGGCCCGCCTGCGGGAGCGCCTCCTGCTCCTCGCGCCAGCGAGCGACCGTGCGCCGCAGCTGAAAGTAGGCGATAGCTCCGGGTATCGTGGGCAGCCAGAAGGACAGCGCACGGTAGGCGAGCACCGACACGACCGCCAGGTGCAGCGGCACTCCGAAAGCTGCAAACGCGCCGATCATCCCACCCTCGACGCCCCCCAGCCCGCCCGGCAGCGGCAGCAGGTTGCCGAGCGTGCCGACGAAGTAGGCCATCACGACCACGCTGACCGGCGGCGGGGAGCCGAACGCGTGGAACATCGCCCACAGCACGGCGATGTCGAAGCCCCACCACGCGGGCGCGCCGAGCACACCCGGGTTGCGCTCGCGCACCAGCCGTATGGCCGTGCGCACTCCGCTCGAGGTCAGCGCCGGCACTGTCGCCGCGCGGGCGATCAGCCGCGCACGCCGGCCGGATCCCGCGGCGAGCCTGCCCAGACGGCGCTCGAGATCGCCGGGAACCAGCGCGATCGCGGCCGCGACGGCAAACAGCACGCCTGCGGCGATCGCCGGGATGACCGTGATCGCAAAGGAGCCTCCCCCGGGCAGCAGGCCGCTGCGCAGCGCGATGCCGTCGAGCAGCATCGCGCCCATGTAGACCACGTACAGCAGCACCATGAACGCGACCATCCGGCAGGCGACCGTGCGTGGCCCCATGCCGCTCCGACGCAGCGCCCATGCGGTCAGGGCCACGCCGCCCGCGCCTGCAGCGGCGAACAGGCGCGTCGCGACAACCCCCGCCATCGTGATCTGATAGCTCTCGGTCCAGCCGATGCGCGCGTTGTCGCGCACGAAGACAGCGCGGAAGAGCACGATGTAGCCGGCGAACGAGCACAGCTCGAGCGCAGCGCCGAAGCCGATCCACCATGCGTCGCCATCTTCGATGTGGTGCACGGCCTGGCTGACGCCGGTGAGTTTCGGCAGGACGAAGTACAGGAACGCGACTCCCGAGACGATGAACACGCCGAATGCCACGAGTCGCCTGCGCGTGAGACGAACGCGCGGCATCTCCTCCTCGTTCGGATTCGCTGCGGCGATCGCATCGCGCTCATCGGTCTCCTGCACGGCGCTCGTCTCGCCCGCGCCGTCCTCGCGGGCGGCATCGCGGCGCACGATGCGAGCCCCCGGTGCAGCCGGCTCGGCCCCGCGCGGTGGCGCGCCGTCGCGCCCGGCGGGCTGATGTCCGCGCGTGATCCGCTCGCGCTCGCCCGGCGCGTCTGGATCATCGGGCGCTCGCGGCCCGCGCGGTCCTCCGTCTCGCACGATCGGCTGCTCGTCCTGCGCCATTTCCCGCTCCCGCGCCATCCGCTTGGCCTTCGCCTCTCCCGCGTCTTCCGCCTCAGCTCGTGGCGTGCGCTCTCGCCTCCAACGCCGCCACCGCGCGCCCCGCCCGCTCGAGCAGGGGCCCCGCCCGGGGACCGATGCGACGCACCGCGACGGTGAGCGCGAGCCCTCCGATCAAATCCACGACGTAGTGCTCGCCCAGATACACCAGGGCGAAGCCGAGCGTGGTCGCGTATGCGAATCCCAGCGCGCCTGCCAACGGGCTCACCTCCGCGAGCAGCAAGGCTGCCATGGCCGATGTTGCGAAGTGCAGAGAGGGCATCGCGGCAAGGGGATTTCCTCCAAACACACTGTAGAGCGAGGCCCAGCCGTCTCCCCAGAACTCTTCGCCGTACTCGACCATCATGCGACGCACCGCGATCATCTCATGCTCCTCGGCCGCCACGTCCGCGACGTACCACGGAGGCGCGGTCGGTGCCACCCAGTAGAAGATCGCACCGAGGTTGAACACCGCATAGGTCATCACCGCCGCGCGCGTGAAGCGCTCGGGATCGCGCAGCAGGATGTAGATGATCGCGCCGTGCGGGACCATGAACCAGCTCCAGTGGGCCCACACGAGCACGCGGTCGAGAGCGCGCCATTCCGGGCCCTCCTCGCCGACCCTGCCGAGCGTGCGCTGAAGGCGCAGCGTGGGCAGCTCGCCGAGGCCCAGGATGCGGTCGCCCACGATCGGGTAGACGACGTGCACGCGCTCGGCCTGCGCCGCCTCGTCGTCGTGCGGCTGCTTGTACGCGGCCACGTACGCCCACATCTGCAGCGCACACACGGCCACGTCGCGCCGGCGCGATCTGCGCACGGCCACGCACAGAGCGACCGGCGCCGAGTAGGCGAGCGCCTGCATCGCGACTTTGGGCGCCCCGAGCCGCTTGCGCACGAGCGGCGTGAGGACCCCTGCCGCCACGATCCCCCAGGCGGTTGCTCTAATCGCCCTCGACAGCGGCACTGGCCGGTGAGTATATGCGGGGTGAGCTCGCCGCCTCTAGCGCCGGCTCGCGCCGTCGCGGGCCCCCGCATCGGCCTCGAGAAGGCCCTCGCGAGCCGGCGTCGCCGCGCCCGCCGCGGCGACGAACGCGGCGATCACGCTGCTCGCCGGATCAGCCTCGGGATGCCACTGCACGCCGAGCGCGAAACGCCGCTGGGGCAGCTCGATCGCCTCGGGCAGCTGATCGAGCGTGGAGACCCCGCTGACGACAAGGCCCTCCCCGAGGCGCTCGACGCCCTGGTGGTGATGGGACTTGGTTGCATGGGCGACCTCGCCGGCGGCGAGCGCGGCCGCGGACCCGTCGCTGAGAAGCACGTCGTGATCGGCGCCGTCGAAGGATCCGAGCACGCGACGGTGCTCGTGATGGCCGTAGTGCTCGGGCACGTGCTGCAACAGGGTGCCGCCGCAGGCGACGTTGAGCAGCTGCATGCCGCGACAGATGCCGAGCACCGGCATGTCGCGTTCCACCGCGCCGCGCACGAGCGCAATTTCAAAGCGGTCGCGCTGCGGCACGGTGCCGGTCGTCTCGGCATGCGCCTCCTGTCCGTATGAGGACGGGTCGATGTCGGCGCCGCCGGCGAGCATGAGACCGTCGATCAGCTCGAGCGCCTGCTGCGGCTCGGCCGCCAGCCGCGGGTCCGGCGGCAGCATTACCACGAGCCCACCCGCGGCCTGCACCGCTTCGATGTAGTTGAGCGGAAGCAGCGCGGCCTGCTGGTCCCAAACGCTCCAGCTCGCGCGCTCCAGTGCGGTGCATATGCCGATCACGGGACGTCGCATGCCTCACACCTTAGGGCTGCCGGCGCTCGCCCCGCAATCGTGGCAAATGTCATCAAGCGCGTCGCGGGCGGGGCTGAATAGAATCCCGGCCGCCTTGGGCCACGCCATCCACTCAACGCTAGCCTTCTTCACGCCGCGCTCGGGCGGGTCGCCGAACGCAAACGAAATCGACAGCCTCTACAAGATCACGCTGGCGATAGCGCTCGTGATCTTCGTGGCGGTCGAGGGCGCGCTCCTGTACGCGCTCGTCAAGTACCGCAAGCGCAAGGGCGCGGTGGCGGCGCAGATACGAGGTAACACGCGCCTGGAGCTCGGCTGGACCACCGCCGCCGCTGTGATCCTGGTGGCGCTGGCGGTGGTCACCTTCACAAAGCTCTCCGCGATCGAGAACCCTCCCAACTCGGGCCCCGACGGCGCGGCACTGGCAGGCGACGAAGGCCTGCTCTTCGCCAGCGCCAAGCGCAAGCTTCCCCCGAACGGCAAATCGCTGAACATCACCGTGATCGGGCGCCAGTACATCTGGCAGTACATCTACCCCGGCGCGAGCGAACCCGATGGCCTCGGCGCGCCCTACTCCTATGAGGAAATGGTCGTGCCCACGAACACCACGGTGACCCTCGACATCGTGTCCTCGGACGTCGTGCACGAGTGGTGGGTGCCGGAACTGGGAGGCAAGTTCCAGGCGGTGCCCGGCTACCACAGCTACACGTGGTTCAAGATTCCCAAGCCAGGGGTCTTCGAAGGGCAGTGCGCGTTCATCTGTGGGCGCGGCCACGCGCGCATGATCGCTACCGTCCGCGCGGTGGCGCCCGCGCAGTTCGAAGAATGGCTCTCGAACCGCAGACACCAGATCCAGCAGGCGAACGCGGCAGCGCACGAAGCTCGCGAAAAGCTCGGCAAGCAGGCAGGCGCCGGGCAGGTCGAAAACCCCTAGCGCAGACGAGGAGATCACTGCACGAGATGGCCACCTACGTAGCCCCAGTCCCGCAAGTCACCGCCCACCGGGTCGAGCGCGAGGCGAGCGGATGGACGAGCTGGTTCACGACCACCGATCACAAGCGCATCGGGATCATGTACATGGTCGCGACCTTCATGTTCTTCTGCCTGGGCGGCGTCGAGGCGCTACTGATGCGCCTGCAGCTGGGGGCGCCGAACAACACGCTGGTCACGCCCACCACCTACAACCAGCTGTTCACGATGCACGGCACGACGATGGTCTTCCTGTTCGTCGTGCCGATGATGGCCGGGCTGGCCAACTACTTCGTGCCGCTCATGATCGGCGCGCGCGACATGGCCTTCCCGCGGCTGAACGCGCTGTCGTTCTGGCTCCTGCTCGCGGGCGGGATCGTCTTCTACGCCTCGATCTTCTGGAACCCGCCGGAAGCGAGCTGGACGAGCGCCGTGCCGCTCGCCAGCGTGACCTACTCGCCGAGCGGGGGCGAGGACGCGTGGATCTACCTGATCCACCTGACCGGCCTTTCCTCGATCATCGGCGCGATCAACTTCTACGCGACCATCGCCAACATGCGCACCCGCGGCATGGGCTGGAGCCGCCTGCCGCTGTTCGTGTGGACGATCCTGACCTACTCGGTGCTGCTCATCTTCGCGCTGCCCGTGATCGCAGCGGCGGTCACGATGCTGCTCACCGACCGGCACTTCGGCACCCACGTCTTCGACACCGCCAACGGCGGCTCGGCCCTGCTGTGGCAGCACCTGTTCTGGTTCTTCGGGCACCCCGAGGTCTACATCATGGTGCTGCCCGGATTCGGGCTGATCTCCGAGATCCTGCCCGTGTTCGCGCGCAAGCCGATCTTCGGCTATCGGGCGATCGCGGCATCGACCGTGGCGATCGCCTTCCTCGGATTCCTCGTGTGGGCGCATCACATGTTCGCCGCGCCGATCCCCGAGGCGATCCTCGTGTTCGTGATGCTCAGCTCCTACACGATCGCGGTGCCGACGGGAGTCAAGATCCTCAACTGGATCGCGACGCTGTGGCGGGGCACGATCGAATTCAAGACGCCGCTCCTGTTCTGCGTCGGCGCGATCGCGATCTTCCTGATCGGCGGGCTCTCGGGCGTTTTCCTCGCGACGTTCCCGATCGACTGGCAGGTCAACGAAACCTACTTCGTGGTCGCGCATCTTCACTTCGTGCTGATGGGCGGCGCCGTGCTCACGATCTTCGCGGCGATCTACTACTGGTTCCCGAAGATCACCGGGCGCCTGCTCAGCGAGGGTCTCGGCCGGCTCAGCTTCGGCCTCATGTTCATCGGGATCCTGACGACCTTCCTGATCCAGCACGTGATCGGCCTTGACGGGATGCCGCGCCGCGTCTATGAGTACGACAACGTGGGCCATCTCGAGCTGTACAACCTGATCTCGACCGTCGGCTCGTTCATCATCGCGGCCGGCGTACTGATGACGATCATCAATGTGGCGCGCAGCCTCAAGTCCGGCGTCGAAGCCGGCCCGGACCCGTGGAAGGCGAACACGCTCGAGTGGTTCAGCTCCTCTCCGCCCCCGGCGAACAACTTCGACGTGGTCCCACTCGTGCGCTCGGTCGAACCGATGAAGGACATCCGCCGCGAGGTCGAGCTGCGCAGCCGTGGCGAGCTCGGATCGGGCCGCGCGACCGTGCCCGCCGGCGCAACCCAGGTCGGCGTGTGATGGCACCGCTCGTGGGCTCCGGTGCGGCACCGGCCCTCGAGGCGCCGCGCGTTGCGCTCGCGCCGCGCACGCGCCGTCTGCTCAGCGACTATCTCGAGCTGACCAAGCCGAAGGTCCAGTCGCTGCTGCTGCTGAGCACGGTCGCGACCATGTATGTGGCCGGAGATCCATCGATCGTGCTCGTCGCGCTGACCTGCCTCGGCGGCTACATGTCGGCCGGTGGCGCCGGCGCGGTCAACCACTGGTTCGACCGCGACATCGATGCGCGCATGACCCGCACGAGCAACCGCCCGGTGCCCGCCGGGCGGGTCTCGCCGCGCGCCGCGCTCACCTTCGGGTGCACGCTCGCGGCGCTCTCGGTGATCGAGCTCACGCTGGCCGCCGGGCCGCTGGCGGCCGCGCTGTCGTTTGCCGGTTTCCTCGGCTACGTGCTCGTCTACACCGTGTGGCTGAAGCGCCGCACGCCGCAGAACATCGTGATCGGCGGAGCCGCGGGCGCGGTGCCTCCACTCGTCGGCTGGGCGGCCGTGACGGGCTCGGTCAGCGGCACTGCGGTGATCCTGTTCTTCATCGTCTTCTTCTGGACCCCACCCCACTTCTGGGCGCTGTCGCTGCTGATGAAGGACGAGTACCGCAAGGTCGGCGTGCCGATGCTGCCGGTCGTGCGCGGCGAGGAGGAGACGCGCCGGCAGATCCTGCTGTACTCGGTGCTGCTCTACGCCGTCACCCAGCTGCCTTTCTGCGCAGGCGGTCTGGGCACGATCTACCTGGCCGGCTCGCTGTTGCTGGGGCTGGCGTTCATCGGCTTCGCCGTGCGGCTCTACCGCCGCCGCGATCGCCGCTCGGCGCTCGTCATGTACCTCTCCTCGCTCGCGTATCTCGCGCTGCTGTTCTGCACGATGGTCGCGGACGTGCACCTGTAGAATGCGCGGCCGCCGATGATGACTCGCCGTCTTGCCAGGAAGAACATCCGTACGGGGATGATCGTCGCGGCGATCTGCATGTTCATGTTCGGCATCACCTTCGTGGTCGCCGCCGTGTACGTGTCGTGAGCCCGCTTGACCCAGAGGTCCCGCCCGCGGGCGAGGAGATTCACCTTCCCGGGCCGACGATCCTGCCGCTGCTCACCGCGCTCGGCGTCACGCTCACGCTGATCGGCATCACGACGTTCATCGAGTTCACGGTCGCCGGCGGACTGCTGACGATCTACTGCGTCGTGCGCTGGATCAAAGAGGCGCGTCACGAACTGAACGAGCTGCCGCTCGACGCGCCCTCTGATACGTGATACGTTACATCGCCTGACGTAGTAACCGGCCGGGTCGGCACGTCCGCTCGGCGGACGACGGGAGCGCGATGGGTGCAAAGCTGAAGGATCTCGGCCACTGGTCTGAGCCAGCGCTGCTCGTCCTCACGAGCCTCGCCGACGGGGCCAAGCACGGCTACGCGATGGTCGCCGACATCGAGCGCGTCGCCGGCGTGCATCTCGGTCCGGGCACGCTCTACGGCGCGCTCGCGCGGCTGCAGGAGCAGGGCCTGATCATGGCGCTCGAGGCCGAAGGCCGTCGACGCCCCTACGCGATCACGGCGTCCGGCTCTGCGGCGCTGGAGCAGCAGCTGACGAGGATCGAGAGCGTCGCCGCAACCGGGCTCTCGCGCCTTCGCGCCGCTGAGGCGAGCGCATGAGACGCCTCGCCCGCGCGCTCGTCGTGCTCTACCCCGAGCCCTGGCGCGAGCGCTACGGCGATGAGATGCGCGCGCTGATCGAAGATGACCCTCCCCGGCTGCGCGGGCTGGGCTCGATCGTGCTCGGCGCGGCCAACGCGCACCTGCGTCCGCTGGCCGTGTGGCGCACCACGACGCCCGCGACGAGCCGTATGCGCGCTTCGATCAGCGGGATGTTCTGCTGCTGGATCGCGCTGTCGGTGGCCGGCGCGGGCTTCCAGAAGGAGACCGAGGATCCCCCATACGCGATCGCGGGCCACCAGCACACAGTGCTGAGCGCGGCCCGCGACCTGGTGCTCGCCGGAGCGCTGCTGGGCGCCGCGGTGATCGCGCTCGTCGGCCTGCCGCTGTGCTGGCGCGCGGTGCGCCAGGCATACCTCGAGCGCGACGTGCGGCTCACGCTCGCGCTCGCGCTCGCACCTGCTGCGATCGGGAGCTTCGCCCTGCTCACGGGCGCGCTGGTGCGCCTCGCGCGCGGGAACCCTGAACACACCCACACGACCACGACGCTCGCGATCGTGCTTGCCGTGGTTCGCCGCAGGCCTGCTCTGCGCAACGGCGTGCGCGATCGCGCCGCGGCTTGCGCTGCGCCGACTCGCCGTGCCCGCGCGCTCGCTCACGCGCGCTTCGCGCGCGGGCGCGCTGCTGGCGCTGGCAATGGCGCTCGTGACGGGCGGGCTGATCCTCTACACGGTCTCGCTCGCGCTGCTCGAGCCCGCATTGTCCGGCAACGGCGGCGGTCCGCTGTGGCCGAGCACCGGCAGCGCGCTCGCGGCCGGCGGCGTGCTCGCGGCGCTCAGCACCGCGCTCGGGACCCTCGGCGCCGCGCGCGCTCGCCGTGCAGCCGCCGAGCAGGTGGGCGAAGCGGCTACGCCCGGCGCCTAGCGACGGCGCGAGCGACGGGCCGCCCGAGCGGACACGGCCCCCGGCCATGTCCGCCCGCTTACGGTGGCACGCCCACTCCCCAGCGGGCGTGCCTGCCCTCCCTTACCCCGCCGCAGCGCTGGCCGGCACGGCGCAGATCGCGCCGTCGTCGGTCCAGCAGCGGACGATGTCCCTGACCGATAGGACGCCCGTCGTGTCGCCGCCGTCCAGCACGATCAGGTGGCGGAAGCCGCCGCGCACCATCGCTGCGGCGGCCTCCTCCAGCGACCAGTCGGGCGCGGCGTACACGACGTCACGTGTGAGGTGGTCTCTCACCCGCTCGCTCTCGGGATCCTGTCCCGTGCCGACCGATCTGAGGATGTCTCGCTCGGTGATGATGCCCGGCCCGGCGCTGTCGGGGTCGAGCACGACCGCGGCGCCGACCGAGCGCTCGGACATGAGCCGTGCCACAGCCTGCAGGCTGTGGCCGGGGCCCACCGTCAGAACCATCGAACTCATGCCTTGTCGAACCTGCATCGTCGTCTCGGCTCCTCGAGAGATCGCCAGGGTCCCGCGCACGAGCACCACGGTCGCCAGCCGGGCCGCACGGGGGATGCCCGGAGACGACTTGCAACTATTGCCTCAATCTAGTGGGTTGCGCTGGCGACGTCAAGGCGTCCGCCGTCCGTGGGAGCGAGGCATTAGGATCACGCTCCCGGAGATGGAGAGGAACCGCCGACACAACCCTTTTGAGCCCGACGAGGCGGGCGAGCGTGCCTAGCCGCCGAGCGATCATCCTGACCGCGGTGGCCGCGGTGATCGCTACCGGCATCGGCATCTTCCTGAGCTACGTCATCCACTGGTTCCCAGTGCAGGCGTCCACCCAGGCGCGCAACACCGACCGCCTCTACCACGTGCTCGTTATCGCCTCGGTGCCGATCTTCGTGCTCGTGACGACCGTCATCCTGTTCTGCGCTTGGAACTTCCGCATGAAGCCGGGCGAGGAGCTGAAGGACGGCCCCCCGATCCACGGCCACACCGGGCTCGAGGTCCTGTGGACGGCGCTTCCGGCCGCCCTGCTGCTGGGGCTCGTGGGCTACTCGTTCGTGGTGCTGCACGACAACGAGGTCAAACCGGCGCGCGAGATCGACATCGGCGTGACCGGCCAGCAGTTCATCTGGAGCTACCAGTACCCGCCCGCGCTGACGGGTGGCAGGGCGCTGAACAGCTACCAGCTGTATATCCCCGAGGGCGAATCGGTCGAGTTCAACATCCACTCGAAGGACGTGATCCACGCCTTCTGGGTGCCGGCCTTCCGCCTCCAGGAGGACGCGGTGCCCGGCATCACGACCCACTGGCGCGTCACCGCGGACAGGCTCGGCACCTACCCGGTCGTGTGCAATCTGCTCTGCGGCGTGGGCCACTCGCTGATGCGCTCCCGCGTCCACGTGGTCTCGCAGGCGAAGTTCAAAGCATGGCTCTCGAGCCAGCTCACCGCGTCCAGCTCGAGCACCGGTGCCGGCGGCGCGGCGGGAACGAGTGCGGGATAATGGGCGCCACGCGATGAGAGCTCGGGAGCTGACAGGCTGATGGCCGCACGATTGCGCGCACCCGGCTTCTATCGTGCCGGCGCCATGATGGCCGGCGGCGGCGCCTTCGCGGTCCTGCTCACGTGGCTCGTGCGCATGACCACGGGTCACAGCACCTATCGCCACTTCATCTCCGCCGATGCGATCCTGACCGTCGGGCTGCTGGCAGTGCCGATCGCCTTCCTCGTCGGGATCGGCGGCTTCGACTACTGGTTCTACTGGGCCGCGGGCCGCAAGACGCGCCCCGAGGACCACTCCGGTCACGGCGCCTACACGTGGAAGGACTACTTCCGCATCAACACCGACCACAAGGTGATCGGGATCCAGTACACGGTCACCTCGTTCTTCTTCCTGCTCGTCGGCGGTCTGCTCGCGATGCTGATGCGCGCCGAGCTCGCGCAGCCGGGCGCACAGTTCGTCGATGCGAACACATACAACGGCCTCTTCTCTGTCCACGCGACGCTCCTGATCTTCCTGTTCGTGATCCCAGTGTTCGCTGGCCTCGCGAACTACGTGCTGCCGCTGATGATCGGCGCGCCCGACATGGCGTTCCCGCGCCTGAACGCGCTGTCCTACTGGCTGCTGCCGGTGGCGGGGATCATGATGCTGTGCAGCTTCCTCGCGCCCGGCGGCTCCTTCGCCAACGGCTGGACCGCGTACGCGCCGCTCTCGGAAGCGTCGCCGATCGGCCAGGACTTCTTCTCGATCGGCGTGCAGTTCGCGGGCGCGTCATCGATCATGACCGCGCTCAACTTCCTCGTCACGATCATCACGATGCGCGCGCCGGGGATGAGCTTCTTCCGCATGCCGCTGCTGGTGTGGGCGAACTTCGCGACCTCGCTACTGGTGGTGATCGCCACGCCGTTCATCGCCGCGTCGCAGTTCTTCGTGCTGCTCGACCGCGCGCTCGGCTTCAACTTCTTCAACGCCGCGAAGGGCGGCGACGTGCTCATGTATCAGCACGTCTTCTGGTTCTACTCGCACCCGGCGGTCTACATCATGATGCTGCCGGGCTTCGGGATCATCAGCGAAATCATCGCCGTGAAGTCGCGCAAGCCGATCTTCGGCTACCGCATGATGGCCTTCTCGCTGCTGGCGATCGTCGGGCTTGGCTTCACCGTGTGGGCGCACCACATGTTCACCTCCGGCATGGCGGCCTGGATCCGAATACCGATGGCGGTGACGACCGCAATCATCGCGGTGCCCACCGGTATCAAGATCTTCTCCTGGCTTGCCACGCTGTGGCGCGGCGTGCTGCATCTGGACACGCCGATGCTGTTCGCGCTCGGCTTCCTGACGACGTTCACGCTGGGCGGGATCAGCGGGATCATGCTCGCGATGGTGCCGTTCGACATCCACGTCAGCGCCACCTATTTCATCGTCGCGCACATCCACTACGTGCTCTTCGGCGGCTCGCTGATGACGATCTTCGCGGGCGTCTACTACTGGTTCCCGAAGATGACCGGGCGCATGTACGACGAGCGCCTCGGCAAGTGGCATTTTTGGACGACGTTCATCTTCTTCAACGCGACCTTCGGGCCGATGCACGTGCTCGGCCTGCAGGGCATGCCGCGCCGCGTCGCGACCTACGCCTCGAAGTTCGCCGACCTCAACCTGTTCATCTCGATCGCGAGCTTCGGCCTCGGCCTGTCGACGCTGATCTTCATCTACAACATGGTCAACAGCTGGCGCGGCGGCCCGCGCTCGGTCGGCAACCCGTGGCGCGGGCTGACGCTCGAGTGGCAGGTCACATCGCCGCCGCCGGTATTCAACTTCGACCGCGTGCCCACCGTCGTCGGCGGTCCCTACGAGTACGGCGTCCCGGGCGCGGTCCACGGCATCCTTGCGCCGGCGCCCGCGACCGTGGGCGCGGGGTCGGGCGGCGGGGCGCGGGTGCCAAGCGAATGAGGGAGAGGACGCGGTGAAGGAAATCCTGGTCGTGGCCAACCGCACCCTGGGTGGCGGGGGGCTGCTGGGCGCGGTGCGCGAGCGTGCGAGCGCCGGCCCGGCGCGCTTCCGCCTGGTGGTGCCGCAGAGCGACCCCTCCGCGGGGCTCGTGATCTACAACGAGGCCGTGCGCGAATCCGCCCAGGTGCGCGTCGACCTCGCGCTCTCGACGGTCAACGCGGAGGGCATCGAGGCGACGGGCGAGGTCGGCGACGCCGACCCCTTCCTGGCGACCATGGACGCGGTGGCCGAGCGCCGGCCCGATGAAATCATCGTCTCCACCCATCCCGCCGCGGCCTCGGGCTGGCTGCGGCGCGATCTGGTCGAACGCATCGAAAACGCATCGGGCCTGCCGGTCGAGCACGTGGTCGTGGACCTCGAGCACGAGGGCCTGCCCTTCTCGGTGACGCTCGTGATCGCGAACAAGACCTCGAGCGGCGAGGAGCTGATCGACCATCTCAAAGCCAAGGCGGCCCGCGACGCCAGGCACGTGTTCATCGCGGTGGTGCCGCAGACGGACGGCAGCGGGCGAGCCGCCGGCGAGGCGCGCGCCCGGCTGGCCGCGATGCTCGACAAGCTGCACGCCGCCGGGCTGCTCAGCTCGGGCATGATCGGCGATCCCGACCCCTACACGGCGACGATGAACGCGCTCGAGCTGTTCCGGGTCGACGACATCGTCATCTCCACGCTCCCCGGCGAGCGCTCGGGCTGGATGCGCGCGAACCTCGTCGAGCGGGTGCGCAGCGCGAGCTCCGCTCCGGTCGAGCACGTGGTCAGCGACTCCCGGGCCACCACGACCGCCACCCCGGCCGCCTAGGTAGCTGTGGAGGCGGCCGGCATCGCACACGGCAGCGCGGCCCACGAGCATCACGGGCCGCCGGCGGCAAACCGCAGCTCGCGCGTTGAGCCCCAGCTGCTGGGAATGCTGCTTTTCATCATCTCCGAGGTGATGGTCTTCGGTGCTTTCTTCACCGCCTACTTCTTCATCCGCGTCGCCCAGGGCGACCCCTGGCCGGCTCCCGGCACGCATCTGCCGGTGCAGGTCGCGGGCGTCAACACCGCGATCCTCGTGTCGTCCTCGTTCACGATCCACTGGGCCCAGGTGTCGATCCGCAAAGGGAACCACTTCGGTCTGAAGGCGGGGATCCTCACCACGTTCCTGCTCGGCTGCACATTCCTGTTCGTGCAGATCAACGAGTACGCCAACATCGGGTTCGCGCCGCAGGATGGCGCCCAGCAGACGATCTTCTACTCGCTCACGGGCCTGCACGGCGCGCACGTGTTCATCGGCCTGTGCCTGCTGCTGTTCGTGACGATCCGCTCCTTCCGCGGCCACTACAGCCCGGAGGAGCATCGCGGCGTCGAGGTGCCGGGCATCTACTGGCACTTCGTGGACATCATGTGGATCGTCGTGTACTCGACGGTGTACCTCCTCTAGCCGCCGTGTTGCTCGGCATGCCCGCGAGCGGCCTGGAAGAGTCAGTGCGGTGCTGAACCCGCTTCGCTCCGAGGAGGAGGCGTTTCGCCTGCTGCTGTACGTGCTCGCGGTGGTCGGCGTGATCGTCGTGCTCGCGCTGCTCGTGCGCGCGCTCGTGTGAGTCGCCCGCGTCGAGCGCCTGCGCCGCGCCCGGCGCTTGGCTAGCTTCGGCGCGCGCGCGCCGCGGTCATTTGACGGTGAGCGTGCCGAACATGCCGGCGGCGCGGTGGCCGGGCGCCTGACAGAAGAACGTGTAGCTGCCCGGCTTGAGCGTCACGTTGACCGTCACTGTGCCCTTGCTCGTGAACGTGCTCGCTGCAAGCACCGGACCGGGGCCGCTCGCTTCGTGCGCTCCCGATTCGAGGGCGATGTTGTGCGAGACCCCGGACATGTTCGGCATTTCGATCGTCACCGGCCCTGCCGTCGCGGTCGCCTTGCTGGTCGCGTAGGCGAGCTGGCCGCTGGGGCTCGCGGGTATCTGCAGCTTGCCCGCCTTCTCTTCCGCGGGCTTGCCGGCTCCCGGCGCCTGCACGGCGGTCGCCACCAGGCCGGTGTCCTTGCCGCCCTTCGCGGCGGTCTCTTCGACGTACGCGGCGATGTCCCGCGCGGTCGCCCCGGTCGCGAGGTCTTTCGGCATCGCCCCTGCGGGATTGGGGATCTTGATCTGGCCTTCGACGACGCCGCGGATCGTGTTGCGCCTGAGACCTTCCGCGATCGCCACGCGGAACGCTTCGTCGAGGTTCGGCCCGACGATCCCCTTCGTTTCGGCGTGGGCCAGCGTGTGGCAGGAGCCGCATTTCGCGACGAACGCCTGCTTGCCCAAGATCAGGTTCGGGTTATCGGCCCCCTTGACCGCACAGCCGCCGCTCACCAGCGCCAGGCCAGCCAGCGTCGCGACCGCGCCGAGGCGGCCGCGCGCCGGGCGCTGGCGCCGAAAGAAGGGGAGCCCGGGTGGCAGGCTGCGATCGCGTTTGAAGCCCATCAGCGGCGGAACACTATCCCAAGCAGCGGGTGCCTCGGCGCGTGCCGCGGCCCCCGGCGCGTGGCCGTCAGGGGCGCTCGAGCGTGCCCACAGCGCCGGTGCCCGCGGCGATAATGCCGCGCGCCACGCTCTGCCAGGACCAGCGCTCGCTGACCGTGCGCACGAGACCCGTGCGCGCCTGCGCGCGCTCCTCGGCCGGCGCCTCGAGCCAGCCGGTCACGCGTTCTGCGATCGCCTGCACGGAGCGCTCGTCGACCGGGAAGGAGAGCAGGCCCGCGATCCTCGGCCCCAGCGCCTGCGCGAGCGCCTCGCTCACCTCCGCGAGGCCCGAGTGCGCGGCGCTGATCGGCAGCACACCGCACGCGGCTGCCTCGGCGGCGACCATGCCGAAGGACTCGGGAAAGGTGCTGGGTACGACCAGCGCCTGGCACGCCGGCAGCAGCTCCACCAGCTCCTCGTGCTCCAGGCGCCCGGTCAAGAGCACGCTGCCTGGGATCCCGCGGGCCGCCGCCAGATAGCGCTCGCGGCGCTCGCCGCCGAGGCCCTCGAGGAACGCGAGCAGGTGGCGCAGCGGGCGCGACGGTGCACCACCGTCGCCCTGTGAGGCAAGCTCCCCGCCGGCGGCCTCGCCGCCCTCCCCGGCCGGGTCGCGCTCGAGCGCCCGACCCGCCAGCGCGATATCGCGCACGGCCTCGAGATCACCACGCGCGAGCGCCGCCAGCATGCGCTCGAACGCCTCGCGGTAAGCACCGAAGCCGACGATCACGAGCCGCGCTCGAGGCTGGCGCTCGAGCACGAGCGGCCAGGCGGCGAGCAGCAGGTCGACGCCCTTGCTGACGATCAGCTTGCCCACGAACGCGACGAGCTGCTCGCTGTCCGCAGCGATGCGTTCGAGCGCCTGTGCCACGGCTGCGGTGTCTCGGGCGAAGGCGCTCGCCTCGAGCGCCCCGCCCGGCGCCCCCGCGCCGCGCTCGGCGTCCGCGGCGGCTCGCATGCTCGCGCTGAGCTCGCTCACGCCCGCGGCCGCCGCCGCGCTGTCGCGGGGCGCGAAGCGCGCAACGTCCACACCCGGCGGCCCGAGCCACGTGCGCTGCTCGAGCGCCGCGTCGTAAAGAGCCGTCCACAGGCTGAGCGCGGTGTGGCGCGAGCCGACGAGCACCGCACGCGCGTCGGCGAGGCCCTCGCGGGCGAAGCCGAGAAAGCGCTCCGGCTGAGGCTTGACGGTGTACTCGAGCGCGCTGCCGTGCACCTTCACGACATACGCCACCTCCCCGCGCAGCCCGCGCGCGAGGATCACAGGACCCATCACGAGATGGTTCGCCAGCGCGAGCTGCGGGCGCACCAGCTCGGCGAGCTCTCGCACGGCGGCCACGTTCGCATCCACATAGCGCGCGATCTGCTCGTCGCTGCACTCGGCGAACGTGCGCGCTTCGATGCCCTCGTAGCGGTCGGCCACGTACACCGGCAGGAGCGGCCCGATGTTGGGGCGATAGACCGTGCAGCGGGCGCTCGGGCCGTCCGTGAGCTTGCGCACGCGCAGCACGCCCCCGTCCCAGTCGCCGGCCGCGTCCACGAAGCGCAGGCGCTCGGGATGGCGCTCCTGGCTGAGTAGGTGGACCTCGTGCCCGAGCCCCACCAGCGCTTCGGCAAGACGGGCGTTGTAGACGTTCGAGCCCGTGCCCTCCAGCAGGTAGCCGTGAAATATGAGGATCCGCACGAGCGCGCACACTATCCCCGCCGCCAGCGGCTCAGGGCAGCCGCAGGCTTAGATAGAGTGCCGCTCGTGGCCGGCCAGCGCTACCGCCTTCGCAACCCCGCCAGCGGGCGCGAGCTCGTGCTCGAGGCCGAGCCGGATGAGATCTACGTGGACCGTGAGACGGGCGAGGCGCTCGAAGTCGTCGGCAAGCTGCTTCCGCTCGCGCCCTCGCAGTCGCGGCTGCCGTGGGCCGTCGAGAACCTGCGCTTCTGCCCCTGGTGCGACCAGCTCGCGCAGAAGGACCTCAACGACTGCCCCACCTGCGGGCGGCGCATGGGACCGCTCGCGCCGCCCAGGCGGAGCGGCTGAGGAGCGCCCGGCGAGAGCGGCGAACGCGTGAGACGCAACCGCCTACACGACAGCTTTAGCGCAGTCTCAACGCGGCACCGCGAGGCTGGCCTGCGGCCAGGGCCGAGGGCGCTCCCGGCCACGCTGGCGGCCTGCGCGGCGTTGCTGGCAGGCGTCACGCTGGGCGCATGCGGAGGCTCGAGCGTGTCTGACCCGCTGCCGAAAAGCACGCCCGACCTCACGCCGCCGACGGACACGAGCGCTGAAGCGGCCGCCGTTCAGACGACCTCGACGTCCACCTCCTCGACCACGAAAACCTCCACCACCAGCAGCGGAGAATCGACCAACACCACCGAAGGCTCCGGCGAAACCTCCGAACCCAGCTCGGAAAAATCGAGCGAATCGAGCTCCGGCGGCAAATCGAGCGAAGGATCGAGCTCCGGTGGCGCCAGCTCGGAAAGCGAATCCTCCAAAGAATCAAGCCCAACCGGCGGCGCAAGCGCCCCCTAGCGTCAGGGCGTGGAGATCAGCGTGGCGCTGTAGGTCAGCCGCGCGGTCTGGTACAGGCAGTAGTACTGGACCGCCGAGCCGACCGTCGTGTGGATCGTCTGCGCGCTCGTCGAGGTGCAAGCCTTGCGCGGACGGCTCGCACGCCATGAGGTTTCGCCGGTGAACCCGAGCGCAAGCGCGGGCGCCCAGGTGGGCACGGTGAGCGCGATCATGTCGCCCTTTTTCACCGGGATCGTCGTTTCGAGCGGGAACTGGGCGGTTTTGCCGAAGTACTTTTCGAGCTTCAGCGGTGGGCTCTGAGCGACGAGCTTGTAGGTCAGATTGGGTTTGGGGACCGGGCGCAGGATCGCGATACCGGCTTCGGCGGTGCCGCCCTCGTTGGTGTCGAAGAACTTGATCTGCGTGGCGTTGGGCTTGCCGAGCGAGATCGTCCACGCCACGACCGTCCCCGCGCGTGGCGCGCGCAGCGGAGCCAGCGTGGTCCCGACCTTGGCCTGGAAGCCGGTGGTGCGACTGACCGCCAGGCAAGGGGTCGCCGGGCAGCTGGGGACCGTCGGCGGGGTGGTCGCGGGGAGCACGCCGAGTTCTGCCAGCGTCGCCGGCGCGGTGGCGGGCACGAGCAGGGCGAGCGCGGCACTCGCGAGGATGGCCGTCTTTATGCGTCGCATGTATGGCGTTCCAACACGAGTAAGGGCGAGATGTAGCGGTTGCTGTATTTCGCTATCCGCCCGCGAGTTCCTGCGCGGCCGCGGCGATCTCCAGCGGATCGCCCGGCCCGGGCGTCCAGGGAAGGCGCAGCGGATCGTCCTCGTAGCGCGGAATCACGTGTATGTGGAAGTGGAACACCGACTGCCATGCCGCCGCGCCGCACGAGTTGAGCAGGTTGACGCCGTCGGCGCGCAGACGCTCGGTCATGCGCGCGGCGAGGCGCCGTGAGGCGAGCGCCACCGCCCGCAGGTCCTCGTCCTCGACGCTGTGCAGGTCGCGGGTGTGCTCGCGGGGGATCACCAGCGCGTGCCCGCGGGTAGCGGGAGCGATGTCCATGAACGCGATCGTGCGCTCGTCTTCGTCGACGATCGACGCCGGCAGCTCTCCGGCGAGGATCTTGCAGAAGATGCAGTTGGGATCAGCGCTCACGGCTGCAATCCTACGCGACCCGCGCGGCTCTTCCGCGCGCTCCCGGCGCGCCTCAGGCGCGCTCCACGGCGCCGCGCGCATGCGCAAGCGCCTGCTCTCGCGTTGAGATCTCGCCCGCGTACTGGGCGCGCGCCAGCTCCTCGAGGAGCTCCCCCAGCCGTGGCCCGGCGGAGATGCCGAGGGCATCGGCGAGCTCATCGCCGCGCCACAGCGGCGCCGCGGGACCTTTCGCGCGCCAGTCAAGCGCGTCCGCGAGCACACTGCGCGCGAGGGCGATGTGGGCGTCTATCGACTCTTGCGCGCGATCGCCGCGCGTGGCGAGGCGGTCGGCGATCGACAGCAGCGTCACATCGGCCTCGACCGGCGAGCATGCGCGCAGGTAGCCGTAGACGGTACTGCGCGAGAGCGGCTGCGGCTCGTGCACGAGGAAGCCGAGACGCAGGTGATGGCGGACGAGGGCCGCGACGTGCGCGCGCAGGCGCTCGCTGCAGCGCAACCGCCCGAGCACCGAGCGGGCCAGTTCGGCGCCGCGCACGTCGTGCCCGATGAACGTGACGCGCCCGTCCGCCGGGCGAACCTCGCGCGTCAGCGGCTTCGCAGCATCGTGCAGCAGCGCTCCCCAGCGCAGCGCCTCGCCGCGCGTGAGCTCATCGGCGAGCGGCTCGCACAGCAGCGCGCCGACCTGCGGCGCGAGCTCGCCGATCGCGCTCGCGATCTCGGCGTCGGGCGCCCCCTCGCTCGTGATCGCGATGGTGCGCTCGAGCACCTCGAGCGTGTGGCCGTGGACGTCGAGGTGGTGAAAGCGGCTCTGCTCGACCCCACGCAGCTCGTAGAGCTCCGGCAGCACGGCCGCGCTCGCGCCGAGCTGATCGAGCATCTCGAGGCCGGGCAGCGCGCGGGGCGAGGCGATGATCCGGCGCAGCTCCGCGAACACCCGCTCGGGCGAGACGCCGGCGAGCGCCGGCGCCTGCGCGCCAGCCGCGCGCAGCGTGTCCGCGTCGGCGCCGAGCTCGAGCTCGAGCGCCACGCGCACGAGCCGCAGGACACGCAGCGGATCCTCGGCGAAGGCGCCGGCGCTGACCATGCGCAGCCGCCGAGCGCGCGCGTCGGGCAGGCCGCCGAGCGGGTCTATCGCCTCTCCCCCCTGCACCGGCTCGGCGATCGCGTTGACGGTGAAGTCGCGCAGCGCGAGATCGGCCTGCAGCGATCCGCCGCGCAGCGGCTCGACGTCGACCTGCCAGGAGTGATCGCGCGCGACCACCCGCCAGGCTGCGAACTCCTGTGAGAGCTCGAAGCAGGCGGCCTGGCCGGCGGCGCGGGCTATCGCGCGGGCAGCCGCGGCGGGGTCGCCCTCGACCACCACGTCGAGGTCTCCCGCGGGCGCGCCGAGCCCGAGCGCGCGGTCGCGCACCGCGCCGCCCACCAGCCATGCGCGCTGGCCCGCAAGCGCGGCCCGCACAGCCTCGAGCGCGGGGCTCATGCGTGGCCCGTGCCGTGCGCGGGCGTGCGCGCGTGCGCACGCGCGGCGCTCGCCTGCAACGGCTCTCCGTCGCGGTGGTAGACGCGCGGAACGCGCGAGGTGAGGCCACATGTGACCTCGTAGTTGATCGTGTCGAGCCTGCGCGCGACCTCCTCCGCGGTGATGCGCTCGCCGCCCTGGATGCCGATCAGGATCGCCTCGGCGCCGCGCAGCTGCTCGGCGCTCGGCTCCTCACCGAGATCGACCGTGATCGTGTCCATGCTCACGGTGCCCACGAGCGGATAGCGCCTGCCGGCGATCAGCACGTCCGCGTTGTTGGACAGGCTGCGCCGCCAGCCGTCGCCGTAGCCGATCGGCAGGGCGCCCAGATAGGTGTCCTGGTCGGCCACGAAACGGCGGCCGTAGCCGGCGCTCTGCCCGGCGGCGCAGCGCTTGACGTCGGCGACGTAGGAGCTCAGCTCGAGCGCCGGCTCGAGCCCGCGCGCACCCGGATCGAGGCCGAAGGGGTCCATCCCGTACAGCGCGATGCCGCAGCGCACCATGTCGAAGTGCGCTGCGCGCTCGCGAAGCGTGGCGGCGCTGTTCGCAGCATGGACGATGAGCTCGGGCTGCTCGCGCTTGAGCGGCGCGCTCCAACTCGCGAACGTGGCCAGCTGCTCGGCGAAGAAGCCCCCGTCGTCGAGGTCATCCGCGGTCGCGAAATGGCTCATCAGGCCCACCAGCTGAACGCCCGTCCTCGCACGCGCCGCTTGCACCACGCGCGAAGCCTGCCCAGCATCGCGCGTGCCGAGCCTGCCCATGCCCGAATCGAGCTTCACGTGCACGCGTCCGCCGCCGGCCGCCGCGACCGCCTCCACGTCGGGCTCGCTCCAGACGACAACGTCGGCGTCGACCGCAAGCGCCTGCGCCAGTTCGGGGCTCGAGAGCGCGCCCATCACGATCAGGCGCACGTCCTCGAGCCCCGCCTCTCGCAGCTCGGACGCCTCGCGCGCAGATGCGATCGCCAGCCAGCCCGCGCCGCCGGCGATCGCGCCACGGGCGCTCTCCACCGCGCCGTGCCCGTAGCCGTCGGCCTTCACCACCGCGCACAGCTCGACGCCCTCGGCCAGCTCGGAGCACAGCCTCGCGCTGTTGCGCGAGATCGCGGACAGGTTCACGCGCGCACGCGCCCTGCTCACGCTCATGAGCCCGCCGCCCGGGCGCCTCTGCCGCGTCGCCGACGGGTGCCCTGCTCGCGCTGCGCGGGGCTCGCGCGCACCGCCGGCAGCGCCTCGATGACGTCTGAGGCGATCACGCCTTCGCTGCCGCCGAGCCGCCGCGACGCCTCGCGGCCCGCCTGTGCGTGCAGCCAGGTGCCCGCGGCGGCTGCGGTGAACGCGTCGAGGCCCTGCGCGAGCAGAGCCGCGATCACGCCGGTGAGAACGTCTCCGGTGCCGGCGGTCGCGAGCGCAGGCGTGCCGCCGGGGCTGACCGCCACGAGGCCAGTGGGGTCGGCCACGAGCGTGTCGTCTCCCTTCAACAGAACGACCGCGCCCGCGGCGGCCGCCGCCGCGCGCACGTGGTGCAGGCGCCGGCGCTCGATCTGCGTGCTGCTGAGCTCGAGCAGGCGCCCGAGCTCGCCGGCGTGAGGCGTGAGGACCGTGGGCGCGCTGCGCGTGCGCAGCTTGCGGATGTGTCCCGCGTGCGCGTTGAGCCCGTCGGCGTCGAGCACCAGCGGCAGCGGTGCGGCTCGCGCGAGCAGCCGCGCGAAGCTCGATGCGCCCTCGCTGCGGCCGAGGCCGGGACCGAGCGCGAGCGCGCCGCCGCGCTCGCTCGCCGCCAGCACCTCATCGAGGCCGTCCGTGCTCAGCGCGCCGTCCTGCTCGGGCAGCCCGCGCGTCATCAGCTCGGGGGTGCCGGCGCCCGCGAGGGTCCCCTGCAGGGAGGCGGGAACGCAGGCGGTGACGTACCCGGCGCCCGCCCGCATGCTCGCTCGCGCGCTCATCTGCGGCGCGCCCGTCAGCCCGCGCGAGCCGCCCACCACGAGCACGTGCCCGGACTTGAACTTCGTCCACGAGGCTCGCCTGCGCGGCAGCTGCTCGAGCACCAGCGGCTCGATCAGGCCGATCGTCGCCTCCACGGGCTCGCCGCGCGGGATGCCGATGTCGATCGTCTCGACCTTCCCCGCGTGCTCCTTGCCGGGGTTGATCCACAGCCCCGGCTTGGCGGCGTGGAAGGTCGTGGTGAGGACCGCGCGCACGGCCGCTCCCACCACCTCGCCGCTCGAGGCGTCAACGCCGCTCGGCACATCCACGCTGAGCACCGGGCACCGCGCCTTGTTGATCGCCTCGATCGCCTCGCCCACCGCGCCATGCGGCTCCCCGGAGAAGCCCGTGCCGAGCAGCGCGTCGAGGATCGCCGCGCTCCCTGCGAGCGGCTCGTGGGAGGCGCCGCGCGCCTTCGATCGCGCGCTCGCCCAGGGCGAGCCGTCGGGACGCACGGGCCGATCACCGGGCAGGCGCTCGAGGTTCACGCGCGCGTCGCCTGAGAGCTGCTCCGGCTCAGCGACGCAGATGACAACCACCTCGCGACCGGCCTCTCGCAGCAGGCGCGCCGCGACCAGCCCATCGCCGCCGTTGTTGCCCTTCCCGCACACGACGGCGAGGCGCCCATCGACTGCGAGGCCCTCGAGCGCGCGTGCGACGCCAGCGCCGGCGCGCTCCATGAGATCGAGTGAGGGCACGCCGCGCTCATCGATCGCCCAGCGATCGATGGCCCGCATCTGCTCGGCGTCGGGCAGCGGCGTCAGCCAGTCAGGGAGCACGGCCACCATCGCGATGCTAGATGGTCGCCCTGGGGACTACTCGACGGTGACCGTCTTTGCCAGGTTGCGCGGCTGGTCGACGTTGAGTCCGCGCTTGCGCGCTATCTCGTAGGCGAGCAGCTGCAGCGGGATCACGGCGAGCAGCGGCTGCAGCATCCAGTCGATGTCCGGCACCTCGATCACCGCGTCGGCCTGCTCGGCGACGTGCTCGTTGCCGGCGGTAGCGACCACGATCACGCGGGCACCGCGCGCGCGCACCTCGTGGACGTTCGAGAGCACCTTCTCGAGCACCGGCGAGTCGGTGGCCACGCACACGACCGGCGTTGTGTCGTCGAGCAGCGCGATCGGCCCGTGCTTCATCTCGCCGGCCGCGTAGGCGTCGGTGGCGATGTAGGAGATCTCCTTGAGCTTCAGCGCCCCCTCGAGCGCCACCGGCAGGCCGATGTGGCGACCGATGTAGAGGAAGAACTCGCTGCGCCAGAGCTCCTGAGCGATGCGCGCGACCTGCTCGCCGACGCCGTCGATGACCTCACCGACTCGGGTTGGGAGGTGGCGCATCTCCCCCACGAGCTCAGCCAGGCGAGCCGGCTCGAGCGTGCCGCGCAGCTCCGCCAGGCGCAGGCCGAGCATGTACATGACGGCGACCTGGCACACGAACGTCTTGGTCGCGGCCACGCCGACCTCGAGGCCCGCGCGGGTGAACAGCACGCCGTCGGCGTCGCGTGTGGCCTGGGAGCCCATCACGTTGGTGACAGCGAGCACCTTCGCGCCGCGCTCGTGCGCGAGGCGCATGGCCGCCAGCGTGTCCGCGGTCTCGCCTGACTGGGAGATGCCGATCACGAGGTCGCCCGGGCCCACGACCGGGTTGCGGTAGCGGTACTCGGAGGCGATGTCCATCTCAACCGGCACGCGCGCCCACTCTTCGATCGCGTAGCGCCCGATCAGGCCCGCGTGGTAGGAGGTGCCGCATGCCACGATCACGACGCGCGCGATGTCATCGAGCAGCGACTCCTCGAATGCGCCGTGCTCCTGCAAATCGACGCCGTCGCGCCGCGCGGTGCGGTGCGAGATCGCTTCGGCGATCGCGTCGGCCTGTTCGTGGATCTCCTTCAGCATGAACGTCTCATAGCCGCCCTTCTCGGCCGTGTCCTCGTCCCAGTCGACGCTCAGCACGGGCCGCTCGACCGCCTCACCTGCCGCGGTCGAGATGCTCACGCCGTCGGCTCGGAGCACCGCGACCTCTCCGTTTTCCAGGTACTGCACGTTCCTGGTGTACGCGAGGAAGGCGGGCACGGCCGAGGCGATGAACTGCTCGCCCTCCCCGCGCCCCACGAGCAGCGGGCACTCCTTGCGCGCGCCGACCAGCACCTCGGGCGCGTCGAGGCTCATGGCGACGAACGCGTAGTGCCCCTCGAGCTCCGCGTAGGCGGCGCGCACGGCCTCGGGCAGGTCGCCGTCGTAGTGAGCGGCGATCAGGTGAGCTATCACCTCGGCGTCGGTCTCCGACGTGAACACGCAGCCGGCCTGTTGCAGGCGCTGCTTGAGCGGAAGGTAGTTCTCGACGATGCCGTTGACGACCACGTGCACGCGGTCGGCGCTGTCGAAGTGCGGGTGAGCGTTCTCCTCGCTGACGCGCCCGTGCGTCGCCCAGCGCGTGTGGCCGATGCCCGCGCTGACGGGCCGCTCGGCAAGCACGACCGCGCCCGCGCCGGCACCGTTCGTGGCGGAGGCGCCGGGCTGCTCGGCGATCTTCTCGCGCAGGGCGCTCAGGTTGCCGACCGCGCGGACCGCGTCGATGTGGTCGTCGGCGATGACCGAGATACCCGCGGAGTCATAGCCGCGGTACTCGAGGCGCGTGAGCCCCTCGAGCAGCAGCTCGCGCGCCGGGCGGAAGCCCACGTAGCCGACGATGCCGCACATCCGAGCGAAGATACCAGCGGCTCGGCGCCGTGCCCGAGCGTGCAATCAGCCGAGCTCGGACTGCACCAGCGCCACCAGCCGCATGCAGGTGCTCTCGGCCTCCTCCTCGGTGGGCGCCTCGACCATCACGCGCACGAGCGGCTCGGTTCCGCTCGGGCGCACGAGCACGCGCCCGCGGCCCGCGAGGCCCTCCTGGGCTGCGCGCACCTCGAGATGCACCCCCTCCGCGTGCTCGAGCGCGCCGCGGTCTCGAACGCGCACGTTGACCAGGCGCTGCGGCAGCTTGTCCATCGCGTGCCTGTCGCACAGGTCCCCGCCGGCCAGCGCCTCGAGCGTGAGCAATGCGCTGGCCACCCCGTCGCCGGTGCGGTTGAACCCCATCTCGATGATGTGCCCGGACTGCTCGCCGCCGAGCGTCCAGCCCCGCTCGCGCAGCTCGGCGAGCACGTAGCGGTCGCCGACGCCGGTGGTCGCCACCTCGATGCCGGCGCTCTGCATGGCGGAGTGAAAGCCGTAGTTGGTCATCACCGTGATCGCGACTCCGTTGCCGGAGAGCCGTCCCTGGCGGTGCAGGTGAAGAGCAGCGAGCGCCATCAGCTCGTCGCCGTCGACGACCGCGCCGCGCCTGTCCGCGGCCAGCACGCGGTCGCCGTCGCCGTCGAAGGCGAATCCCAGCGCGTGCCCTCCCTCGAACACGCGCTGGGCGAGCTCCTCAACGTGCGTGGAGCCGCAGCCGTCGTTGATGTTGCGCCCGTCGGGCGTGTCGGCGAGCACCGACACGTTCGCTCCGAGGCGCCTGAAGATCTCGGGGGCGACGTGGTAGGTCGCGCCGTTGGCGCAGTCGAGCAGCACGTCGAGCCCGCTCAAATCGAGCTCTGAGAAGCGCACGTGCAGCTCGCGCAGGTAGTCCTCGGCGGCGCCTCGCAGCTCGCGGATGCGGCCGATCTCGCCGGCGTCGCGCCCGCCTGCCGCGGGCTCCGCGGCCGCGCTGCGTTCGAGCTCGCGCTCGATCTGAAGCTCGGCCTCGTCGCTCAGCTTGTAGCCGTCGCCGGCGAAGAACTTGATGCCGTTGTCGCGATAGGGGTTGTGCGAGGCCGACAGCACGACCGCGAGGTCGAGCCCGTAGCGCGCGAGCAGCAGCGGCGCAGCGGGCGTGGGCAGCACCCCGCCGAGCAGCGCGTCGCCGCCCGCGGCGCTCACGCCCGCCGCGACGGCGGCCTGAAGCATCTCGCCCGACTCGCGCGTGTCGCGGATGATCAGCACCTGCGGGCGCCGCGCGGGGCTCTGCTGGGTTGCGGCGCGCCCAAGCGCGAGCGCGAGCTCGGCGCTCAGAAACTCGCCGGCGACACCGCGGACGCCGTCTGTCCCGAACAGCTTGCGGGCCATGCTCCTCGCCGCGCCCGAAGTCTCAGCGCTTGGAGAACTGCGGGCGCTTACGCGCCTTCTTGAGCCCGGCCTTCTTGCGCTCCTTGGCACGCGAATCACGCGTGAGGAAGCCACGCCGCTTTAGCTCGCCGCGAAGGTTGGGGTCGGCGTCGAGCAGCGCACGGGAGACGCCGTGCCGCAGCGCGCCGGCCTGCGCGGAGATGCCGCCGCCGTGCAGTCTGGCGATCACGTCCATGCGGTCCTGGTAGCCCACCGTCTCGAGCGGCTGGCGGATGTTGCGCTGCAGCGTGACCCGCGGGAAGTGCGCCTCGAGCGCCCGCCCGTTGACCAGGTAGGTACCGGTCCCCGGCCGCAGGGTCACGCGCGCGATCGCTGTCTTGCGCTTGCCGGTGGCGCTGTAGCGGGCGCCGGAGGCGAGATCGATCGCCGCTGTGGCGATCGGCCCGGCGAGCACCTCGGAGAGCTCCTCCTCGCCCTCCTCGGCAGGCTCGGGCTCCTCCTCGACCGCGTAGATGTCCTCGTAGGAGGAAGCTTCGCGGCCCAGCGGATCGACGCCCTCGGGCACGATGTCGACTTCCAGGTGCGCGCCGGGCACAGCCGGTTTGGCGGGTCGCTCGGGCTCGGCTGTCTCCTCCTCGTCGGCCGCGGCCTGCTCGGCGACGTGGTCTTCGGCCTCCTGCGCCGCCTCGAGCGGGGCGTCCTCGGCGACACCGGCGATCTCCATCGCCTCCTCGCTGGGAACCGCATGGCCCTCGCCGCCGGGCACCGCCTCGGGCACCTGCGCGGGCTGCTGGCCGCCTGCCTCCTCGGCCTCCTGAGCGGCCTCGAGCGCGGCGTCCTCGGCTGAGCCGGCTATCTCCGCGGCCTCCTCGGAGGGCACCGCGTGCTGGGGAGTCTCGGCGTCGTTCTCGCCGTCGGGCGTCTGCTGCTGCTCGTCGTCTGCCATCACGTGTCGATCTCCAGCGTCTGTGGCTTCTGCGCGGTGTGCGGATGCTCGGGGCCCGCGTAGACCTTGAGCTTCGTGATCTGCTTGCGCGCCAGGCGGTTGCGCGGCATCATGCCCTTCACCGCCAGCCTGATTATCTCCTCGGGACGGCGCGCGAGCATCTCCTCGAAGCTGCGCGAACGCAGCCCACCGGGATAGCCGGAGTGGCGGTAGTAGCGCTTGTCGGCCCGCTTGTTGCCGCTGACATGCACCTTCTCGGCGTTCACGACCACCACGAAGTCGCCGGTGTCGATGTGCGGCGTGTACTGCGGCTTGCGCTTGCCGCGCAGAAGATCGGCGAGCTGCGTGGCGAGCCGGCCGAGCGTCTTGCCGTCGGCGTCGACGAGCAGCCAGTTGCGCTCGCGGTCGGCGGGGGTCGCCGTGTAGGTCTTCGTGGAGGGGGCCATGACGCGAAAAGGCCACGCGGCGGCCGCGCGGCGAAGAGGACACTATAGGCGATGGCGCCCGCTGGGACCGGCTCGGAAGTCATCTGGGGAGACCCAGCCGCATGCGGCTGGGTCCCGCCCCGCACATGTGCGGGGCGGCCGGTCGGTGCATGCACCGACCGGAACATGAAATGGACTGCCGGCCTACTCCCACTCGATCGTGCCGGGCGGCTTTGAGGTGATATCGAGAACCACGCGGTTGACCTCGCGCAGCTCGTTGATCATGCGCGATGCGATCGTCTCGAGCAGGTCGTAGGGGAGCCTCGCCCAGTCTGCGGTCATCGCGTCGTCGCTCGTGACCGCGCGCACGACGACCACGTATCCGTAGGTGCGCTCGTCGCCTTGCACTCCCACCGTACGGATGTCCGGCAGCACGCAGAAGGACTGCCACAGCTCGCGATACAGGCCGGCCGCGCGGATCTCCTCCTGGAGGATGTGGTCGGCCTCGCGTAGCACGTCGAGACGCTCCTTGGTGGCTTCGCCGCCCACGATCCTGATCGCGAGGCCCGGCCCGGGGAAGGGCTGGCGCCAGACCAGGCGGTCGGGCAGGCCGAGCTCGGCGCCCACCGCGCGAACCTCGTCCTTGAACAGCGCCCGCAGCGGCTCGACGAGCTCGAACTGCAGATCCTCGGGCAGCCCGCCGACGTTGTGATGGGACTTGATCGTGGCTGCGCCGGTGCCGCCGCCGGACTCGATCACGTCCGAGTAGAGCGTGCCCTGCACAAGGAAGCGCACCTCGCCGTCCTCGCCGGAGCCCGGGCCGGAGAGCTTCTGCGCCTCCTCCTCGAACACGCGGATGAATTCCTCGCCGATCGCCTTGCGCTTGGCCTCGGGCTCGACCATTCCGCGCAGCCGTCGCAGGAAGCGCTGCTCTGCGTCGACGGCCACGAGCGGGACCTTGAAGGTGTCGCGGAAGGTGCTCACGACCTGGTCGCCCTCGTCCTTGCGCATCAGGCCGTGGTCGACGAACACGCACGTCAGCTGCTCGCCCACTGCGCGGTGCACGAGCAGCGCGGCCACCGAGGAGTCCACGCCGCCGGAGAGCCCGCAGATAACCCTGCCGTTGCCAACCTGCTCGCGGATGCGCTTGATCTGCTCCTCGACCACCGAGGCCGCCGACCAGGTGCGCTCGCAGCCGCACACGTCGGCGAGAAACCGCGTGAGGATCTGCTCGCCGTAGGGGGTGTGCACGACCTCGGGGTGAAACTGGATGCCGTAGATGCCGCGCGCAGCGTCCTCGACCGCGGCGACGGGCGAGGCGCTCGATGAGGCGAGCGCCTCGAAGCCCGGCGGCGGCTCATACACGGTGTCGCGGTGCGACATCCAGCAGGTCTGCTCCTCGGGAAGCCCCGCGAGCAGCACGCCGTGCTTGCGCACGTGCAGGTCAGATCGCCCGAACTCCCCCACCTCGGCCTGCTCGACGCGTCCGCCTAGCTCGTGCACGAGCAGCTGCATGCCGTAGCAGATGCCGAGCACCGGCACCCCGAGCTCCAGCAGCCTGCGCTCAAGCGCGGGCGCGCCCGGCGCGTACACCGACGCGGGCCCGCCCGAGAGGATGATCCCGCGCGGTTTGCGCGCCGCGATCTGCTCGATCGGCGTGTGATGGGCGAGCAGCTCGCTGAAGACCCCGCAGTCGCGTACGCGCCGCGCGATCAGCTGCGAGTACTGCCCGCCGTAGTCCAGCACCAGCACCGCCTCGGCGGGTGCGCTCAGTCCGCGCTCGGGCGCCACCGGCGCGGAGGAGTCAAGGGCGGCGCGATCGATGGACGGCCGCTGCATGACCCCGCTCGCGCCGCTGCTCGCCGGTTCGGCGGTGCTCACCGTCGAGCGCGGCTCGTCACTCATTGACGAGGGCTGCGACCTTCCCGTTGGTGGCGCCCATGCCGACGCCCTGGTCGCGCTGCAGCGCCTTGCCCTCCGTCTGCAGCGCTGGCGCGACAACTACCTCGGCGCGATTGAACTCCGCGAGGTCCTTGTGGCCGCACGTCGCCATCGAAGTGCGCAGGCCGCCGAACAGGTTGAACGTCCCGTCGTTCTCGCGCGCCGGGCCCACGAGGATTTCCTCGAGCGTCCCGTTCTGCGTGGTCGCGACCCGCGCGCCGCGCGGGAGCGTCGGGTGGAACGTGGCCATGCCCCAGTGAAAGCCGCGCCCCGGCGCCTCGTGGGCGCGCGCGAGCGGCGAGCCGATCATGACCGCGTCGGCTCCAAGCGCGATCGCCTTGGCGACATCGCCGCCGTTGCGCATCCCGCCGTCGGCGATCACCTGGCAGTACTCGCCCGTCTCGAGCATGTGCGTCGAGCGCGCATGCGCCACGTCGGCGATCGCGGTCGCCTGCGGCACGCCGATCCCGAGCACGCCGCGGGTCGTGCAGGCGGCGCCCGGGCCCACGCCCACGAGCACGCCGGCCGCGCCGGTGCGCATCAGGTGCAGGCCGGTGTGGTAGGAGGCGCAGCCCCCCACCACCACGGGAACCTCGAGCGTGGGGATGAACTCCTTCAGGTTGAGTGGCTCGGACACCGTCGAGACATGCTCGCCGGAGACGACCGTGCCCTGGATCACGAGCACGTCGAGACCCGCCTCGATCGCGATCTCGTGGTAGCGCAGCACCCGCTGCGGGGTCAGCGACGCGGCGACCACCACTTTCTGCTCCTTGATCTCGGCGATGCGCTTGGCGATCAGCTCGGGCTTGACCGGCTCGCTGTAGATCTGCTGCATTTCGCGCGTCGCGACGTCCTTGGGCAGGGACGCGATCCGCTCGAGCTCCTCCTCGGCGTCCTCGTAGCGCGTGAAGATGCCCTCGAGGTTGAGCACCGCGAGCCCGCCCAGACGCCCGATGATGCCCGCCGTCTGGGGCGAGACCACGCCATCCATCGCCGAGGCGAGCATCGGCAGCTCGAACTGGTAGGGACCGAGCTTCCAGGAGATGTCGATGTCGTCGGGGTCGCGCGTGCGCCTCGAAGGGACGATCGCTATGTCATCGAAGCCGTACGCGCGGCGGCCCTTCTTGCCGCGCCCGATCTCTATCTCCATCTGTGGATCCTTACACGTGTCGCGGACGAGAAGACCCCGCACAGGGCGGGGCCGGATGAGGTGCTGAGCGGCGCCGCGCGGGCGATTTCGGCGAGTGCGGGCAAGTGGTTTCTGAGCATAGCAATGCGCCCCGGGGGCTCGGATATCCTCGATCTTGATGAGTGAGCGATCCAACAGCACCTATGAGCCGCACGCGATCGAGGCGCGCCTTCAGGCGCTCTGGCGTGAGCGCGACGCGTTTCGCACGCCGCCTGTCTCCGAGCAGCCGCACCTGTACATAAAGCCCTCCGCGCCATTCACCTCCGGCAACGTGCACATCGGCCACGTGCGCAGCTACTCGATCGGCGACGCCTACGCGCGCTTCCGTCGCGCGCGCGGCGAGGAGGTGCTGTTCTCGTTCGGCTTCGACTCGTTCGGCCTGCCCGCCGAGCTCGGCGCGATCGCGGAGGGCATCTCGCCCGACGAGTGGGTGCGCGACTGCGCCGAGCACATGACCGGCCAGCTCCAGCGCCTCGGCTTCTCCTTCGATTGGGAGCGCGCGTTTCTCAGCTCCGACGCGCTCATGTACCGCTGGTCGCAGTGGCTGTTTCTGGTACTGCTCGACGCGGGGCTGATCTACCGCGGCATGGGCAACGTCGACTGGTGCGAGAACTGCCAGACCACGCTCGCCTCGATCCAGGTGGAGCCCGGCGGGACGTGCTGGCGCTGCCACGGCCCGGTGCGCCTCGTGCAGATGCCGCAGTGGTACCTGCGCATCAGCGCCTATGTGCCGGAGAACGACGCGCGCCTGGCCGAGCTCGAGGCGAGCGGGATCTGGGACGAGGTCGCTCTGGCGAGCCAGCGCTACGTGCTGGGCCGCGTCGACGGCGTCGAGCTCGAGCTGCGCGGGCCCGACGGGCGCGAGCTGACGGTCTTCAGCCCGCACGCAGGCGCGCTCGCAGAGGCGGCGTTCGTGCTGATCAGCGCGCGCCACCCCGACGTCGAGGCGTGGGCGTCGCAGGAGGCCGTCTCCGAGCAGCTCGAGCAGCTGCGCAGCGGCGGCTGGGAGCGAAGCGCGCGGGAGGCCGAGACGATCCCGGTGATCGACACCGGTCTGCACGTGTCCGGGCCGGGTGCGCGCGAGCTACCGGTGCTCGTCTCGCCACTCGTCGACTCGCGCTTCGGTGTGACGGCGGTGCTTGGAATCCCTTCCCACGACCACACCGACGAGCTCATCGCGCGGCGGCTCGGCATCGCCGTCGCGCCCGATGAGCAGGCGCCGCTTGACGGCGGCGCGAGCGCGCAGGCCCTCGTGACGCGTCCGGCGGTTCGCTACAAGGCATCGGACTTCACGATCTCCAGGCAGCGCTCGTGGGGCACCCCGATCCCGATCGTCTACTGCGAGCGCTGCGGAACCGTGCAGGTGCCGCGTGAGCAGCTGCCGGTGCTCCTGCCGCTCGATATCCGCCCCACGGGCGCCGGCAACCCGCTGGCGGAGCTCAGCGAGTTCGTGCAGACCACCTGCCCCGGGTGCGGCGGCCCGGCGCGCCGCGAGACCGACACCCTGGACTGCCATTTCGACGCGCTGTGGCTGTGGGTTCCCGCGTGCGTGCCGCCGGAGCGGCGCGAGGACACCCTGGATGAGATCTTCGCGCTGCCCGACCTGCGCCACTGGCTCCCCTCCGAGCGTCTGGTGGCGGGGTCAGACAGCGGCAACTTCGTGTTCGACCAGCGGTTCGTCACGAAGGCGCTGCGAGACATCGGCCCGCTCGCCTTTCTGTCGGCGGGCGAGCCGTTTGCGGGCTGCCTGTTTCACGAGATGGTCATACGCGACGGGCGCAAGATGAGCAAGCATCTCGGCAATGTGGTCGACCCGGACGAGCTCGTCGCGCGCTACGGCGCGGACACGGTGCGCCTTGCGGTGCTCTACGCCGCGCGGCCGCAGCGCTCGCTCAACTGGAGCGACTCGGCGGTGCTGCGCTGCCACAGGTTCCTCACGCAGGTGTGGGAGTACACGCACTCGAAGCTCGCGCAGGCCGCGCAGGCGAAGGACGCAGAGCTAACAGAGCTAAAGGCCGGCGAGGACGAGCCGATCAAGGACACCAGCGAGCATCTGCGCGTGCGGCTGGTGAAATGGTCGCAGACGGGTGCTGAGAAGATCACCGAGGAGATGGAGCAGCTCGAGATGCACAGCGCGGTACGCAACCTGATGCGCCTGTTCGACCGCATCAAGGACTTCGAGAAGCGGGTGCTGGCGCGCCAGAGCGCGCTCGGCCGCTCCGACCGCGAGGCGCTGCTGGAGGCGCTCGCGCTGCTGGTGGCGATGCTCGCCCCGTTCGCTCCGCACATGGCCGAGGAGCTGTCGATCGCGCTCGGCGCCGATGAGCAACTCACGTATCCGGCTTGGCCTGTCGTATCGTTGGGGGTGCCAGCATGAGCACGCATGCCGCCAACACGCCCGCGCAGGGCCAGCGGACGCGCTCGTGCGCGACCGGCCTCGCATGCCACCGCTGCGATCACAGCTACGCGCTCGAGGACACCGTGTTCGCGTGCCCGGACTGCGGCAAGGGGCTGGATGTGGTCTACGACTACGAGCTCGCCGCTCACCATTTCCGTGAGGTGGCACCGCAGGAGCGCCCCCAGAACATCTGGCACTTCGAGGAGCTGCTGCCGATCGTCGACGCCTCCGCGCAGGCGCGGGTGGGCCGGCACGCCGGCTACACGCCGCTGATCCGCGCCGATCGGCTCGGCGCCGAGCTCGGCCTCGCGAACCTGTACCTGAAGGACGACTCGACCTGTCGCCCGAGCCTCTCCTACAAGGACCGAGTCGTCTCGATGTCGGTCGCGCGACTGCTCGAGCGGGGCAAGACAGAGCTCGGCTGCGTCTCGACCGGAAACGTCGGCACCGCGGTCGCAGCGCTCGCGGCCAAGGCGGGCGTGGACGCCTACGTCTTCTACCCCAACCGGCTCGAGGACACCAAGGCGCGGGCCTGCGCAGCGCTCGGCGCGAAGGTCTGCCAGGTCGAGGGCAACTACGACGAAGCCAACCGCCGCTGCCGCGAACTTGCAGAAGCGACCGGCATGGACTTCGCCAACATCACGCTGCGCCCGTTCTACGCCGAGGGCGCCAAGACCGCGGCCTTCGAGATCGTCGAGCAGCTCGGCTGGCGCTCGCCCGAGCACATCATCACGGCGGCCGCCGGCGGCACGCTCTCCTCGCGCCTGCACAAGGGGCTCGTCGAGCTCGAGCTGCTGGGGCTGTCCGAGACGGCGCGCACGCGCATCAACATCGCGCAGCCGAGCGGCTGCAACCCGATCGCCTCGGCGATCCTCGCCGAGGAGGCCGAGATCCACCCCGTCATGCCCGAGACCGCGGCGCACTCGCTCGCGATCGGCGCGCCCGGCGACGGCTACCTGGTGATCGACGCTGTGCTCAAGCGCGGCGGCACCGCCGCCTACGCCTCGGACCCGGAGATCTTCGCGGGGATCGATCTGCTCGCCGCAACCGAGGGAATCCTCACCGAGCCCGCCGGCGGCACGACCATCGCGGTGCTCGAGAAGCTGGTCAGGGCGGGGCGCTTCGCACCTGATGACACCGTGGTGGCGATGATCACGGGCAATGGCCTGAAGACGCTCGACGATCACCCCGACAAGCCGTGGCCGGCGAAGGTCGACTGCAACCTCGAAGCGATGCAAACCGCGCTCGAGCAGCTGAAGAGCGGCAGCTCGCTGATCGACGACGCGCGCGAGCACCTGCACCTCATCTGAGCGCCGGCGCGCGCGGGCGGGTGTAGTCTCAAGCGATGTCCGACACGCCCGACGAGCGGGTCGTGGAGCTCGAAGAGCTCCGCCGCGAGTCGCGCCGTGCCGTCGAGGAGGCCGGCGGGGGCGAGTCCGAGGGCTTCGAGCTGGCCGAGCAGGAACTGATCGAACACGCCTCGCACGGCGACCAGCACTCCCCGACGCGAATCATGCGCGATGCGTCGTTCTCGCCGGATCAGGGTATGCCCGTCTACGGCGAGGCCGACGAGGAGCACAAGCCCGACTGAGCTTCACGCTCGCGAGGGCGCAGCACGCTGGCGCCGGGCGCGCCGGAACACCGCACATGGACAGTCCATTCGCATCCGCAGCCGAGTTTCGAGAGGTGATGGACAAGGTGTTCGCGATGATGAGCGAGGACCCCGCGATGGGTCCGAAGCTGCGCGACGCCGATGTGCCCCAGCGCTTCGAATTCACCGATCTCGACCTGGTTCTCAACGTGCGCGCGTGCGCGCCGGAGGAGGCCGAGAACCTCTACTGGGAGTGGAACGAGGACGTGCCGTGGTCGGCGAGGGTATGGATGAAGATGTCCTCGCAGACGGCCAACCGCTACTTCCAGGGCCGCGAAAACATCGCCTTCGCAATCACGCGCGGTCGCATCAAGACCGGCGGCGACATCAAAGCTGCGCTGCAGCTGATCCCGATCACCAAGCCGATCTACGCGCGCTACCGCGCGCTCGTCGCAGAGAGCTACCCGCATCTGGAGACCTAGGCGCCGGCATGCGCGCCAGGCTGCGGGAGCCCGCCGCAGCGAGGCTCCCGCTCGTATCGCGCCGTGAACGTGCCGGTGCCGGCACGCCCACGAGCGCGCCCTAGGAGAGGCCGTTGGCGTGCAGGAACTGCTGCGCGACGCTGGCCGGAGACTGCTTGTCGATGCTCACCCCCGCGTTCATCTGCTGGATCGCTTTGATCGTGAGCAGCGCGCTCACCTTGTTGAGCGTTTCCGCGAACGCCGGGCCCTCGGCCGCGAGGACGCTCTGCCTGACGATCGGTGCGACGTTCTGGTAGCCGAACACGTGCTTGGGATCGGCCAGCAGCTTGAATTTGCCGCTGAGCAGCTGGGCGTCGGTAGAGAACACGTTCTGCACGTTCACCTGGCCGCTTTCGAGTGCCCTGTAGGAGAGTTCGATCGAGATCGGCACGAACGTCGGGACCACGCCGTATTCCTGCTGGAGACCCGGCAGCCCCTGGGAGCGAGTGGCGAATTCGGGCGGGCCGCCGAGCTTGACGCTCTTGCCGAGCGGCTTCAGGTCGGCGATGCTGTTGAGGTTGTGCTGGCTCGCGTAGCTCGGCAGCGTGGCGAGCACGTTGGAGTCGTAGAAGGGCGTCGTGTCGAGCAGCGCGAGGCCCTGTTTTTCGACGAACGCCTTCGCCTGCGCTGCCGCGGCGCTCGCGCTGGGGGGATTCTTGGTCTGCCCGGCGACCGCCGAGAGGAGCACGCCGGTGTACTCCGGGTACATGTCGATCTGGCCGGCGGTCAGCGCCTTGTAGATGATCTCGGTGGAGCCGACGTTAGGCTTGACCGTCACCTGGTAGCCCTTCGCGCGCAGCGCCTGTGCGTAGAGTTCACCGAGGATGTTCTCCTCGGCGAAGTTCTTGTCGCCGATCGTCACGGCAGGCTTACCCGAGCCCGGCCCACTGGACGCAGGCGCGGCCGCGGCGACGCTGCTCGAGCTGGAGCTGGACGGCGATTTGCTGCTGCTGCCGCAGGCGGCGAGCGCGATCGTGAGCACCGCGGCCGTCAGCGCCGAGAGGTAGCAGCGGCTGCGAAACGTTGATCTCCTGAAGGTGCTGAATGGCATACGCCGACTCCTGTTCTGTGGTTGTCGATCCAGGCTCATGCAGTTGTTGCTCCGGGGAGCGCGCGCTTGACGGCGCCTACCCGCTGTCCGCTCGTGTCCAACCTCAGGCCGCGGGGCGTGAGCTCGCGCTGCACCAGCGCGAGCACGCCGTCGACCGCGAGCGCGAGGCCGGCCACGCAGATCGCGGCGCCGAGCACGCCCGAGAAGTGGTAGCTCGTCTCGTTCGCGATGATGTCGCCGAGGCTGCCGCTGAAGCCTGCGAGCGACGCGAGCGTGGTGGTGCTGATCACGAACACCGAGGCCGTGCGCACGCCGGCGAAGATGAGCGGCACCGCGAGCGGCAGCTCCACGCGCGCGAGGATCTGCGTGCCGCTCATGCCCATCCCCCGCGCGGCGTCCACCAGATCGGCGTCCACGCCCGTGATGCCGAGATAGGCATTGGTGATGATCGGCGGCACGGCGAGAATCACGAGCGCGAGCTCGACCACCGTGAGCCCCAGGCCGAGAAAGGCGTCGCCGATCGCGAGCACCACGAGGCTCGGCAGCGCTCGACCGATGTTGCCGACGCTGACCGCGAGGAACGATCCGCGGTGGATGTGCCCGAGCCACACCCCGATGGGGAGCGCGAGCGCCACCGAGATCGCGATCCCGATCGAGCCGACCTTCAGCGTCTCTAGGGTCAGATGCGCGAGGCTCGGCAGCCCCGGCTCACCCGCGACGGCGCCGTTGTGGGCGATGAAGCGGAACGCTTCGACGAATTCGTGCATCGCTAGCGCCCCACCGACTCTTCGGCTCGCACCCACGGCGTGAGCGCACGCTGAGCGAGCACGAGCATGCCGTCGGCGAGCAGCGCGAGCATGATCGTGAGGCCTCCCGCAGCGATCAGCTCCGTCTTGAACGGTCCCTCGCCGAGCGCAGAGTGGATCGGCACGCCAAGGCCGGCGTTGTAGATCGTGTAGACGATCGTGGCGAGCGCGATGATCGTGACGATCGCGATGCGAAGACCCGCGACGATCGCGGGCAGCGCGAGCGGCAGCTCGACACGCAGCAGCGCCTGGGTACGCGACATGCCCATGCCCTCGGCCGCGTCGAGCACCTCTGAGGGCACCTCGCGCAGTCCCGTGAGGATGTTTCGGAAGAGGATCAGCAGCGTGTAGGAGACGAGCGCGATCTCCGCCGATATCACGTTCGGGCCCACCGGTGCGACGAGTAGCTCGAACAGCGCGAGCGAGGGGATCGTGTAGAGGAAGGTGGTCACGAAGATCGTGGGCTCCTCGATCACGCGCCAGCGGTGCGCGGCAAGCGCGAGCGTCATCGCGATGCAGAAACCGATCGCTACGGCGACCACCGTCAGCACGACGTGCCCGCGAAGCGCCGGCCACAGCACGCTGCTCCAGTTGTGTTCGATCCAGTCGGTGCAAAAGAGATGGTTGTGCACCACGCAGCTCGAGCTCCCCTTGCTGTAGTTGGGGATGATCGGTTCGGCGCTCGCCACGATCGCGGTCACGCGGCCTCGCTCGGGGTTGCGTTCGCTGCACTGGCAGACGCAGACGCAGCTTTGCTGCGCTCGGAGGCGAGCAGCTGCTCGATCACGCCGAGCGTGAGCTGCCCGGCCACGCGCTGCTCGCCGTCGAGCACCGTGAGCGCCTCGCCGCCGCGGCTGAGCAGCAGCGACAGCGCGTCCCGCACCGACATCTCGCGCGGGACCGCGCCGTCGGCGTCAGGCGCGCGGTCGCCGTTGGGCGCGAGCAGCTCGAGCTCCCCCACCGTGCTCAGCGATAGGCGCTTGAGCGCGCGGTCGGCGCCTACGAAGCGCGCGACGAAGTCGTCGGCGGGCTGACTCAGGATCGCCGCTGGGGAGTCGTACTGTGCGAGCACGCCGCCGTCGCGCAGGATCGCGATGCGATCGCCCATCTTGATCGCCTCGTCGATGTCGTGCGTGACGAACACCACGGTCTTGCGCACCCGTTCCTGGAGCGCCAGGAACTCGTCCTGCAGGCGCATCCGGTTGATCGGGTCAATCGCGCCGAAGGGCTCGTCCATCAGCATCAGCGGAGGGTCCGCGGCGAGCGCACGCGCCACGCCGACGCGTTGGCGCTGGCCGCCGGAGAGCTGGGCGGGGAAGCGGTTGCGCAGCTGCGCGGGATCGAGCCCGATCAGCTCGAGCAGCTCATCCACGCGCTCGGCGATGCGCGACTTGCTCCAGCCGAGCAGCCGCGGGACGGTCGCGATGTTCTCGCCGACGGTCTGGTGCGGGAACAGGCCCACCTGCTGGATCACATACCCGATCTCCCTGCGCAGGGCCCTGGGCTCTTGCTCGAGCACGCTGCGCCCGCCCAGCAGGATGTCGCCCGCGTCGAGCGCGATCATGCGGTTGATGAGGCGCATCGCGGTCGTCTTGCCAGAGCCCGACGGGCCGACGAGCACGCACACATCGCCGGCCGGGACGGTAAGCGTGAGCTCCGCGATGGCCGCCTCCGGCTGACCGGGATAGCGCTTGCGCACCCCGCGCAGCTCTAGCTCGGCCGCCTGAGCGAACGCCGATGGCCCCTCGGTTTGGGCGGAGTCTGCAGGGATCACGGAAAGAAAAAAACTTCCGGCGGGGCGCCAATGCTAACCCAACGGCCGTGCGCGCAGCACGCGATTATCAGGCAGGCAGCGCGCACCTCATCTGTGCGAGCGAGGCGACGCAGCATCTCGCCGCGCCTCGAGTGTTGAGGCCAGTCGCGGTGCTGTTCGATGTGCAGCGAGCCGATCGCAGCCTGCCGCCAACCGGGCCCTCGATCAACCCACCAGCCAGATCGCCCCGTCGCGCAGCTCGACCGGGAACGTCTTCAGCGCGATGGCGCCCGCAGTTGACTTGATGACGCCTGCCAGCGGCTTGAACGCGCCCTGTGGACCGCGCACCATCTTGCCGGTTTTTACGTCGTAGCGTGCCGCGTGCCACGGACACTGAAGGCAACCCTCTGTGGTCACTTGCCCATCGCCCAGCGACGCGAAAAGGTGCCGGCAACGATTGGACACGGCGAACGGCTTGCCCGCGCTCATCCCGACGGCGATTGTGCCGTGAGGCGTCGTCTCCACGACCGTGACGTGTGAGTCACCGAGGTCATCGACCGCTACCAGCCGCACGCCAGACTGCTCGGAGGTGCCCACGCTCGGATCATCTCACACGTCGCTGCAGAGGCCGTTACCCAACGCGCGAGATCCACCAGGCATGAAACGTCACCTCAGGCGATGTAGTGGTGCGAGCTCGTTGGGGGATGACTTACGTTCGGAGTGTGACGCTCGCCCTATGGCAGGTCGGCGGCGTACACGTCGGCTGGGCCGCCACCACCTGGGCTGTTCACGAGCACGCGCGCGCACCCGGTCTTGGTCGATGTGTCGGCTTGCGTGAAGAGCACATACCGTCGATCGGGGATGCGCGCGGCAGCGGCGCTTGAGCGCCATGACGTCGCAGCCTCGCTCACGCTCGCACAATGGCCGTTGGCGGTCAGCGCCCTGTTGACGTGGGTCTCCGTGGAGGTCAGACGCGCATGTTCGACCGGCCCGCTCGGGGTGTTGACCAACGTCGACGGGTTGCCAGCGTCCTGCACCCAGTGCTCGACCAGGACAACCGCGTGCGGTTCTGCGCCGGTGGCCGAGATGACGGTCAGACAGTTCGGGTGCGCGCCATTTGCTCGACCCTTGTTGATGTGGACTTTCCAGGCGCCGAGCCCGTCAGAGCGCAGGATCGATGTGACGAGCGCACTCGCTTCAGGGGCCGACCAGCACGTATGGGCTTCAAGGCCGGTCGTGATGTCTTCCAGCTGTACGTGGAGTCCGAGCACCGCGGAATCGGCTTTCCAGCCGGCGGGCAGGCGCTGCCATCCGGCCCCGGCTGGCGGCCGGCCTGCCGGCGTCACAACCACGACGCCGCCTGTTTGCGCGACCCACGCGACCAGGGGCGGCGCTGCCTGGTGGTAGATCGACGGCCACAGGCTCGCGCAATCACGTAGCGGTTCTCCGGTCATGAACGGTGAGCTTCCTTGCTCGCCGCACTGGATCTGGGTGATTTCCCGCGGGTCGCCGGTCGGGCCGAGCACCGATGTCCCCGCGGCAACCAGTGCGCCTGCCACGAGCGCGCCCGCCGGGACACGCCATCCAGCACGCCGCAGAAGTTCTCTGACGCGAGATGTCCGCGAGCCGTTGGGCGAGTGCACCCGGGGGCTCCGCACCCCACCGGGCACGACACCCGCGACGTGCTGCTCGTGCAGGGTGCGCGACGCTCGCACGAGTGACTGCTCGAACTGGTCCAGGGCGCCCTTCATGACGTTACTCCTCGGTTCGCTCTCAGGGTCATCAGACCGCGGCTGACTCGCTTGCGCACGACCGACTGCGAGCATCCGAGCTCCCGCGCGATCTCTGGGTAGCCGCGGTCCTCGAGCAGATGGGCGCTCAGGGCATAGAGCTGATCTGCAGGGAGCTCATCTGCAAGCTGCGCGAGCAGATCTGCGTCGGCGGCCGCATCGTCCACCGCGATGAGATCCGCATCGTCAAGAACGACGGGCTCCAGCGCGAGCCGGCGCCGGGCGCCCTCTGCGACCCTGCCGCGCCGCCACGCATCCAGCAGCTCGTTACGAGCGATCGCGACGAGCCACGCAACTGGCTCACGCGGCAGGTCGCGAGCGTGCTCGTGCACGGCGATCAGCGCGGCGGCGAACGTCTCGCACATCAGATCCGCGGCGAGCTCGGCGCTCGCGACACGCGGCCTCAGAAACGCCAGCACCGCGCCCCGCCGGCGCCGGTAGAACTCGCCGAAACAGTCCGCATCGCCCGCGCGGGTGCGCTCCAGCAGCTCCCGATCGCTCACCGCCGCTTCTGGGTCCATGACGAGATTGACGCACGACACCATCGATTTGTGACCGACCGGCGGAATGATTCCCGCCACGCTAGCGGCGTGCACCCCGCCTACGCGCGGCGTGGCCGTACAGCGCGGCTTGCGGTCATTAGCCGCGATGCCGCACACCCCTGAGAGACGCACGCGTTCTCCTTCACTGGTCAACCCAGCGTGACGAGCACCCGGCGACTCAACCCATAGAAAAGCCCCGCGTTAGCGGGGCTTTTCCTTAGCAGGTCTGTAAGCCGGATTCTGTCGTTGAGCAGCCATCCATCTGAGCGGCCTACCTGGACCTCGGCGGGACGCCTGCGAACGGTCCGTTTTGGCCTTGCATCGGGCGGGGTTTGCCCAGCCGCCGCGTCACCGCGGCGCTGGTGCGCTCTTACCGCACCATTTCACCCTTGCCCACCCGCCGTTCACGTGGGACGGCGGATGTCGGCGGTTTGTTTCTGTGACACTTTCCCGCGGGTTTCCCCGGGTCGATCGCTCGACCACCCTTCCCTTTGATGTCCGGACTTTCCTCGAAGGCGCGAGCCCCCGCGGCTGCCTGGCCTGCCAGTCAAACGTAGCGTGCCAGAGCGCACTTGTGAAGGATCGACTCAGACCGAGCGCATCACGCCGACGACCCGACCGAGCACCTTGACCTCCTTGCTGCGGATCGGATCGAGCGCGTCGTTCTCAGGCTGAAGGCGGACGTGGTCGGGTTCGCGGAAGAAGCGCTTGACCGTAGCCTCCTCGCCGAGCAGCGCAACAACGACGTCACCGTTGCTGGCCGTGTCCTGTGGATGCACCACCACGTAGTCGCCCTCGAGGATCCCTGCGTTCTTCATCGAGTCGCCACGAACCCGCAGCAGATAGGCGCCATCGCGGCCCCCTGCGATGTCCGGCACCGACACGTAGTCCTCGATGTTCTCTTCGGCGAGCACAGGCTGCCCCGCGGCTACCGAGCCCACAAGCGGAAGCCCTTCGGAGCGCACGATGCCGCGCACGCTTTCAACCGCGCTGCCCACAGCCTTGTCGAGCAGCTCGATCGCCCTTGGCTTGGAGGGGTCGCGTCGAAGCAGCCCGATCTTCTCGAGATTCGCCAGATGCGCATGCACCGTCGAGGAGGACGCAAGCCCAACCGCTTTGCCGATATCGCGCACCGTCGGGGGATAGCCGTACCTGGCCGAGTACTTGCGGATGAAGTCGAAGATCTCCTGCTGGCGCTTGGTCAGGTCCATGCCTGCGTGACCTCCTGGTCGGCTGGGATGAGCACCGCAACGAACATGTGTTCGCACTGTAGCGCCGCGCCTGGACAGATTCAACGCGCTTTCCGCTCGAACGCAAGCGGCCCGTGCACCAGGGCTATACTCGGCGACCCTGCGCCCGTGGCGGAATTGGTAGACGCGCAAGGTTGAGGGCCTTGTGGGGAAATTTCCCCGTGGTGGTTCGAGTCCACTCGGGCGCATTTCGTTGTCGTTATGACAACGATTTCCCTGGAAATCGACGGCTTCCTGATGTCCGGTCGCTCGGCTCCGATAGGGGGCCGGCGTGGATCCAGAGGCTGAATCCCGCGGGGCGCGACGGCTGGGGCCTGCAGCGGCTCCGCTTCGGCGGCGAAGCAGGAGCCAGGCCGCCGGTCGGCGAGACGCTCGATTGTCGTCCATTCCGATCGCCTCGCGAGCCTTATGGTCGCGTCCCGTAACTGCTGTAAATAGCCCGAGTAGCTGTCAAGGAGACGGCGTAGGTTCCCTCAAGTCCTGCAAGACCAAGAAGGGAGACCTACGCCGTGAAGAGAACGCTACCGCCGTCGGCGGAGATAGAGGCACAGATCGACCAGTTGCTTGCCGTCGGGGTCGGTGAGAACCCCAGAGAGGCGCTGTCTGAGCTGGCGAAGCTCGGCGCGCGATTGATCATCCAGCGGGCTGTCGAGGACGAGTTCGATGCGTGGCTCGGCAGGGCGCGTTATGAGCGCCGGCCCGATTACCAGCGCGGGCTTCGCAACTACGAGTCGGGGCTCAGGAATGGTTATCGCCCTCGCCGGGTGCAGACCGCGGAAGGGGAGTTGGAGGTTTAGATCCCGCAGGTTCGCGAGGCTGCCGAGCCGTTCGTGTCCGCTTTGTTTCCGCACTCGACGAAGCTGCTTCGTACCCGGCCGCTGGAGGCGATGGTCGTTGGTGCATTCGTCCGCGGCCTCTCGATGCGAGACGTTGAGTCGCTGTGCGAGGAGGCGGGGCTCGGCAAGCTCTCGAAGTCGACCGCGTCAAGGATCTGTGAGGAGCTGCGCGAGCGCTTCGAGGCGTTCAAGCGCCGCGACCTCTACGGGGTCAGGCTAGTGGCGCTATTCCTCGACGCGATCTTCCTGAACGTCAGGCCGACGGGCCCGAAGGAGGGCGTCCTTTGCGCCTGGGGCTTCACCGAGGAGGGCGAGCGGGTCCTCGTCGGCGTGTGCCTCGGGATGCGCGAGTCGCACGAGGACTGGCTCGTCCCTCGCAAGGGACCTGATCGCCCGCGGGCTCGGCGCGCCGATGCTCGTCGTCGCCGACGGCGCCCCCGGACTGATCAAGGCGGTCGAGCAGTGCTGGCCTTCCTCGGATCGCCAGCATTGCTCGGTTCACCGGGCGCGCAACCTGTTCGCGAAGCTGCCCGAGCAAGACCGCGAGCGGGTGCGCCGGGCCTATTGGAAGGCGCTGGATGAGGCCAAGGACGAGCGCGACGGAAGAGAGCGGCTCGCGGCCCTCGTCGCCGAGCTCGAGCGGGCCGGCTATGCGTCGGCCGCGAGATGCCTCGCCGACGATCTCGATGCTCTCGTCGTCCATCTGCGCTACCCGCTGCGCCACCGCAAGCGCTGGCGCTCGACCAACCTGCTCGAGCGGACGCTCGGCGAGGTGAAGCGAAGGACGAAGGTGATCGGAAGGTTCCCCGGCGAGGAGAGCTGCCTCTCGCTCGTCTGGGCCGTGCTCGACCTCCAGATCAATAACACCTGCAACGGGGTCAGGCTCTCCGACATCGACCGCCACAAGCTCTACCGGCTCCACCACGAACCGACGGAATCAGAGGCCGAGGAGAAGGAGGTGGTTGCCGCCTAGACTGACGTCAAAGGGAACCAAAGCCGCGGCGAAGTTACAGCAGCTTTGGGACGCGACCGAGCCTTATAGCGGCGCCTCGTTTTGCGCAAGAGCGAGCGCGCACGATCCGCACCCGTGGCCCGCTCACGGTCAGGCCGCATGGCCGTAACGTCTCCTCGCGCCCGCTGAGCGAGCTGAGGACGGGGGGGCGAAGTCTCTTCGAAAACTCGCATCCGCCCGAGAACCGCGCGACCACGCTCTTCTGCGATGCGTGGTCGCGCGGCGTACGATTCGGCTGCTACTGGAGTTTTGATTTGCCTTTGACTTCGTTGGGTGCGTCGATGACCGACCCGGTATTGCCCGTGACGGTCAGGTTCCGGGTCACTTTGTTGTGGGTCACGGCCGTGCCGCCAGCGTTGCCGATGACCGTCACCGCTGCGCCTAGGACGTTACCGATGATCGAGACGCCGGCTTTGTTTTCCTTGACGATCACTGCGTTGGAGATCGTGCTTTGAGCACAGCCGCTGCTTTCCCCGATCACGACAGAGCCGCTCGAGCTTTTGATGGTCGCGTGGCCGGAGATGCTGGCTCCGCAGACTCGCACCAGCGCCGCACCGGTGGATGTCAGCGAACCTCCTATCGCGCCTCCCTCGATGTCCAGTGCGCCTCCTGGTTTGACCGTCACCGAGCCGCTGACTCTGGCTGCTGAGGTGAGCTCGACAGCTTCGCCTGAGCGGACGTTTAGATTACCGTTGACGGGACCCTGGATCACGACGTAATAGCCGACCAAGGTCGTGCACGACTTTGTCGTTTCGAGTCCGACGTTCGATATCGCGGTCGTGCTGAGCGTCTTTGCCCCACTCGTCGCGGTGTTGATCGGGACCGTCCCGTAGCTTCGCCGGCGAGACCCGAGTAGGCGTCCGAGGCCGTGAACGTAGCGTTGGCCGAGCTACCGACCGCCACCATTTCCGGGCATTTGATTTCGAGGGTCGGCGGGGTCGCGTCGACCTGCACGGTGAGGCTGCCCTCTGTGGATTCGTTGCCGACGTTGTCGCTGACGGTTGCGCTCGCGGTGTGCGAGCCGCTCGTGCTGAACGTCTGCGAGGAGGGGATCGACGCCGGGTTGACGCCGCTTCCCGGGCTGCCGTCGGACAGGTTCGGGTCGCCGCCCGAGGCAAAGGACACTTCGACGCTGTTCTTGTACCACCCGCCGCCACCGGAGTAGTCGGGGGCGCGGGAGGCTTTCACCGTCGGAGTATTCGGCGGGGTCTTGTCGACCTTTACTTCGGTCGAAGAGGGAGACCATTCCGTCGTCAGTTCGTGCCCGGGGTCAGAGCCGTGGACGCGGTAGATCGAGGTGCCTTCTTCCTCACCGACGCCTGAGAATTCGTAGCTCAGAGCTTCGATGCCGCTGGCCACGGTCGACCATGTTCCGTTGTGATTCTGGTGCTGAAGGGTGTAGGTCAGGCCGAAGAACTGCAGTGGGTTGGGACCGCTCCATTCGAGCGTGAACAGCCCGTTGGCGTTCGGAGTCGCGCCCACGGTCAACGCCGGCGCACCGGGATTCGGGTATCCACGTCCGTCGTGCACGATTCTGTCGTTTCGAGTCCGACGTTCGATATCGCGGTCGTGCTGAGGGTCTGTTCTCCGGCGCTGCTCGTGTTGATCGCGACTGTCCCACTGGATTCACTCGCGAGACCCGAGTAGGCGTCCGAGGCCGTGAACGTAGCGTTGGCCGAGCTACCGACCGCCACCATTTCCGGGCATTTGATTTCGAGGGTCGGCGGGGTCGCGTCGACCTGCACGGTGAGGCTGCCCTCTGTGGATTCGTTGCCGACGTTGTCGCTGACGGTTGCGCTCGCGGTGTGCGAGCCGCTCGTGCTGAACGTCTGCGAGGAGGGGATCGACGCCGGGTTGACGCCGCTTCCCGGGCTGCCGTCGGACAGGTTCGGGTCGCCGCCCGAGGCAAAGGACACTTCGACGCTGTTCTTGTACCACCCGCCGCCACCGGAGTAGTCGGGGGCGCGGGAGGCTTTCACCGTCGGAGTATTCGGCGGGGTCTTGTCGACCTTTACTTCGGTCGAAGAGGGAGACCATTCCGTCGTCAGTTCGTGCCCGGGGTCAGAGCCGTGGACGCGGTAGATCCAGGTGCCTTCTTCCTCACCGACGCCTGAGAATTCGTAGCTCAGAGCTTCGATGCCGCTGGCCACGGTCGACCATGTTCCGTTGTGATTCTGGTGCTGAAGGGTGTAGGTCAGGCCGAAGAACTGCAGTGGGTTGGGACCGCTCCATTCGAGCGTGAACAGCCCGTTGGCGTTCGGAGTCGCGCCCACGGTCAACGCCGGCGCACCGGGATTCGGGTATCCCACGTCCGTCGTGCACGATTCTGTCGTTTCGAGTCCGACGTTCGATATCGCGGTCGTGCTGAGGGTCTGTTCTGCGGCGCTGCTCGTGTTGATCGCGACTGTCCCACTGGATTCACTCGCGAGACCCGAGTAGGCGTCCGAGGCCGTGAACGTAGCGTTGGCCGAGCTACCGACCGCCACCATTTCCGGGCATTTGATTTCGAGGGTCGGCGGGGTCGCGTCGACCTGCACGGTGAGGCTGCCCTCTGTGGATTCGTTGCCGACGTTGTCGCTGACGGTTGCGCTCGCGGTGTGCGAGCCGCTCGTGCTGAACGTCTGCGAGGAGGGGATCGACGCCGGGTTGACGCCGCTTCCCGGGCTGCCGTCGGACAGGTTCGGGTCGCCGCCCGAGGCAAAGGACACTTCGACGCTGTTCTTGTACCACCCGCCGCCACCGGAGTAGTCGGGGGCGCGGGAGGCTTTCACCGTCGGAGTATTCGGCGGGGTCTTGTCGACCTTTACTTCGGTCGAGGCTGCGGACGGTTCGCTTTCGGCACTTTCGTTGCTCTCGGTCACGCGGTAGGTCCAGCTTCCTTCACCCTCGGGGCTTCCCGCGGAGAAGGAGTATTCGGGGCTCGTCAGGCCGCTGGCCACGGCGCTCCATCCACCCGCAGCGTTCTTGTGCTGGAGCGTGTACGAGGGGGCGGTTGCCGCCTGCGTCGGTTCCCAGGCGAGCGTGAACTGACCGTTCGCGTTCGGGCTGCTGCCGTATGCGAGGTGCGGTGCGGACGGTGGCGCCGGCACGACGTTGCGTGCGAGCGTATTTCCGCTGGGTAGGTACTTTGGCAGCGCACTCTGCACCATGCCGCCTGGAGTGTTGGTCGTGGGCACGCGCACTTCGAGGTTCCGCACGTGGATCGACTGCGGCGTGGACGAGTTGCGCATGTAGGTCGAATCCTGGGCGAGCAACTCGAGCTTCAGCACGTGACCGGCGGCGACTTTCCAGCCCTGCGGGTGCAGCTCGAAGACCTGATTTGTGAAGCCTTCGCCGGGATTCAGCGGGCGATAGCTCTGGCGGCCGACCAGCAGCTCAGTCCCAGCTGAGACGTTTTCGTCATACAGGCGCGCGATCAGCTGGTCATTCGCTCCCGGCGTCGAGAATTCTCCGACCACCGTCGTGGCACCCAGCAGCGTGAAGCCACCAGCCGGCGCTGCCGGAAGCTTGTACGTCGCCGCGGAGGCGTTGTTGGCAGAAGACTGCGTGGTACAGACTGTCGTTTTTTCTGCGGTGAATGGATTCGCCGGCGCCGTGCCCGGGGCCTGGATAGTCTGTTCTGGTGCGCTCGCATAGTTGACTTCGCCATGGATAAGGCTGGCCCAGTTGGCGGCCGTAATTTCCGTCGGGGCGTTGTTCGATTGCGGGCATTCACTCGGGAATACTTTGACGCCTCCGTGCGCCTGCGCGGGTTCGGAGCCTTCGCCTTTGAGGTAGTAGGCAAACCACGCTGCGCGGTCTAGTTCGCCCGCGGTCGCCTCACCGGAGTTGGATCCCGAGCGCGGGTTGTGCCCCAGGTCCGCGTAGAAGAGCTGTATCGCCTGGTTGGGGTACCGTGTGCGGACCTTGTTGTAGTACTTGACGGTCTGGTCGACTGGGAACAGATCGTCGTTCCAGCCGTTCTGTATCAGAGCCGGCGCCGGCGGCTCTGACAGGTCCGTGTAGTAGGCACCACGGTATTCAAACTCGTGTTCTTGCTGGGCGATCACTTCGTTGCCTTCGTAGGGACCACCCGTGATCGTCACTTCGTGTAGGCCGGTGAAGTCTGCTTCCACGTCGGAGTTCGGACCGAGGTAGCCTTGCGATACAGCGAGGCCGTAAAGCCCTTCCAGGTAGCTTTGCTTTTCGATCCCCCACCGGTGGTTACCGAGCACGCCGGCATACGGCGAGTTGGCGACATAGTCGAGCTCGCTGCCATTTGGAAACAGCGCCTGATTCAGGTCCGTCCACCCGGACTGAGGTGCGGTGGCGGCGACCTTCATCGGCACGCCTTTGGGGCTCGTCCAGGGGACGAGTTCGTGGTTGGGGAGTTCGACGCGATCCTTCAACGACCCCAGCTGCAGGGCAGTCCCCGCGCCGTTACTTTGACCGGTTGCACCTATAGCCTGAGGGTTGATGAGACCTTCGTCGACGAGCAAGCCGAGCAAATACTGAACGTCGCGCACCTCCCAGGCCCGGGACGCAAGCCGCTCGTAGCCATTTTCGCAGGGGGGCGGCTTGACGGTGTTGGGAGGGGACGATGGTTTTCCGCACGAGGAGCCCCATCCGCGGGGGGTGACCGAGAAGAACGCGTAACCTTTCGTCAGCCACAACTGCGAATTGACTCCGACGGTCGTACTTGACGGGAGTATCTTCGTGGCCCCATACCCAGGGACGATTCCAACGACGGGGTAGTTTGTATCGGAACCCGAGGCAACCGGGAAGCCGACGGAGACGTCGATCGGAGTGCCATCGAAGCTTGGGACGGTTGTGTTCGCTTTGGCGCCACACCAACGCTGGCCGGCTTCTGCCCCTGAGACCCGGGTTTCGCAGGTGACTTTCCCGCTGAACACTGACGTAATCGCGGCGCTCGCCGGCGAAGGCGCCGCCAGGCCGAGGATGATCCCCGACAAGAGCACTACCATGCTGGCGCTGACACGGTTAACAGCGGCACAAACCTTGACCATCTCCATCTCCCTTTTTGCGCGACGACGCTCGACCGCAGACAGCAATGTCTGTCTCGGATGCCCCACGTCCGGCATGCGCCGCTCCATCGTGACCTATCCTGAGATAGGAATTAGGTGCGTCGCCCGCAGGTCATCATGGTCCGGACAAATCCGCGTCCGTAGTGAGCCACAGGGCGTCGTGGCAAGTTACTTGCGAAAAGGCCGAGTGGCCTTCGTGCGCTGGCTCGCTCCGAGTGGCACACCAGGCGGTTTCGCTACGGCGGCGCAGTGCAAGCGAGCGAGCGCCCGCAGCCGGTCCTGCTTTTCCAACCGCCAGCGTGCTACTCCTGGTGTTGAGACGCTAACTTGAGCGAGCGTCTCGCCGGACGGTCGGCTGACACCTGCTGCTGCGGACGAGCGGCAGCGATGACGCTGGCGCCGCGGCTTTCGTCAGGCAGCGCGATTGAGCCTGTAGTGGCCCCGCTCGACGCGCTGGAAGCTGGGCCGCGCTCCACGGGCGCCGGTCGAAAGACAGCTATTGACCGAATCCCGGGAGACGGGACATCCGAGGAGCCCTTCGACCGCGGTGTGGACCTCCTCCACGTCCATCGGGCGATCGGCCTCCGCCAAGGCCTCTATGACGGCCCTCTGAACCACGCCGTTGCCGGCACGACGTCTCTTTGAAGCTTCAAGCACCGGCCTGCGTTGGCCATCCTGATCCGGAAAATCCGCCGAAAAAGCATCGAGAACGCCCGTAGACGCTGGGGAACGGTTTGAGTAGTGTCCACTTAGGCGCATTGGCACGGGACAAGTCTGTGGCGTGGTTGCGTAAATTTGCTCCGTGAGCTTCAACGTCGCCGCGGACGCCTACGACAGGTTCATGGGCCGCTACTCCGTCCCGTTGGCGTCGCCCTTCGCCGATTTCGCCTTGATCGAGCCAGGGCAACGTGTGCTCGACGTGGGCTGCGGTCCGGGGGCTCTGACCGTCGAGCTTGTCGAGAGGCTGGGGGCCGACGCCGTGTCGGCCGTCGATCCTTCGGAGCAATTCGTCGCCGCGGTTCAGAAGCGGGCCCCCGGGGTCTCGGTGAAGCGCTCCGGCGCGGAGCTCCTCCCGTTCGCCGACGACACCTTTGACGCTTCCGTGGCGCAGCTCGTCGTCCACTTCATGGACGAGCCGGTCCTGGGCCTACGTGAGATGAGCCGTGTAACGAGGAGTGGCGGAATGGTTTCGGCATGCGTCTGGGACCATGCCGGGAGCCGCGGGCCGCTGTCGGCGTTCTGGGCGGCGGTCCGCGCCCTTGACGACGGCGTCAGGGATGAGTCAACTCTGACCGGCGCCCGCGCCGGTCACCTCGGCGAGCTGTTCCGTTCCGCCGGCCTGCTCGGTATCGAAGAAGACACCGTGTCGGTCGAGGTCGAACACGCGAGCTTCGAGGCGTGGTGGGAGCCGTACACGCTCGGCGTCGGTCCGGCCGGCCGGTATGTGCGTGGGCTGAGCGCCGCACAGCAGGAGAGGTTGCGCGACCTCTGCCGAGAATCACTGCCCTCGGCGCCGTTTACCCAACCAGCGGCCGCTTGGGCCGCACGCGGCCAAGCGGGCTGAGCTTCAGCCGCAGCACCTAGATGGTTGGCCGACGCCAGCACCCCGCCGGCTCTGGAGGGTTTGAGTAGTGTCCACTCAGGTGCATAGGCGGCGTAACAGAGGTGCCGTACTCAAACCCTCCTCCGATCGTGAAAGCCGCCGTGATGCTCGCGGTCACGAAGGCGAGTCCCCCGGTTTCCGCGCAAGGCGCAGTCCGGGCGTCACTAGGTTCGGGGAAAGCCGCTTCGCCCGATGCGCTGCTCAACCGGCGCCCTTGATCACGTCGTAGAGAATGCTGCCTATCGTCCGTTTGCGCTAGCCCGAGGCAAGCTTCCGCAAGCGCCTGCTAGGCCGGCGGAGGCAGCAGTCCCAGAACTGTCTGGGTTGCGCTCAGTCGGCGTCTGACGGGCTCGGGACCACGACGCCATCGAGCAGGAGACCGAGGATCACGCCGAAGGTCGACGCGTCGACGGTATCTGGGTCGGCGAGGTGCTCGATGGCGATGCCGTTGGAGAGCGCGAGCACGGCGACGGCGAGCTGCTCGGCTGGTGCGGGGAGCTCGACCTCGGCCTCGGCGGCCCGTTCTTGGAGGACACGTGCGATCAGTTCGCGCGCGGAGCGTCGCTCGCGCGCGAACTCCTCTGCTGAGGAGCGGGTCGCGGACAGCTCGCGCCCAGAACTCGATGAACAGCAGGTGCCAGTCGGCTTCGCTGGAGATGAGCTCGGCCAAGGCGCCGCCGGCGTCGCGCACGATGTCCCCGACGGTCGCCTGACGCTCAACAGCTTCTGCGACGGACAGCCAGTCGCTCGCCGATGCGCTCGCGCATCAGTGCGTAGAAGAGCTCGTCCTTGCTGGCGAAGCTGGAATAGACAGCGCCCTTGGTCAGGCCCGCGGTCGGCGGCTACATCGTCGAGCGACGCTCGGTCATACCCGCGCTCGGCGAATACCTCGCCGGCAGCCTTCAGCAAGCCGCGCGCGTGTCTGAGCACGTGTCGGGCGCACACGCTTCTTCGGCTTCTGGGCGGACGCCATCATCAACATGATACTGTCCGGTATTCGATACTGTCAGGTATTGAGACTCCGTCGTGACCCGCGAGCCAAAGCGAGAAAGGCCCGGCATGTCAGCCACCGCCTGAAACCATGCCGCCGGAGGCTCGACGGCGCCGCTGCCGGCCGCGAACGCCTCGCGCGGCGCAAGATCCTCGTCGTCGGTGCTGGGCAGCAGAGCTACGACATCGAGGACCCCCCGGTGGGCAATGGCCGTGCGATGAGCAGGCTGTTCGCCCGCGAAGGGGCCCGCGTGGCGGTCGCTGATGTAGATGCCGCCGCCGTAGAGGAGACGGCCCGCCAGGTGCACGCCGAGGGCCAACCCGCGCTTCCCATCGTCGCCGATGTCGGCGACCCGGTCGAGATCGAGCGCATGGTGGATGAAGCGCACGCGGGTCTCGATGGCCTCGACGGTGTCGTCGCGAACGTAGGCATCGTCGGCGGCTGGGGCCTCGAGCACACAAGCGCCGAGGACTGGGACCGCGTCTTCCAGGTCAACGTCCGCGCGCACTACCTGACCTGCAAGCACGCGCTCGCGGTGATGCCACGCGGCGCCGCGATCGTGCTGACATCCTCGATCGCTGCGCTCATGCCAGCCAACGAGGTGATCGCCTACCACTCCTCCAAGGCCGCCCTCGACGGGCTATGCATGTGGCTGGCCAAGCACGCAGCAGCGCGTCGGGATTCGTGTGAACATCGTCGTTCCCGGGCTGATCGACACGTCGCTCGGGCGACTCGCCAGCAAAGCCGACCCAAGCCGCGAGGAGCGTCCGATCCCGCTCGGACGTCAGGGCACCGCGTGGGAGGTCGCCTACGCCGCCGCGTTCCTGCTCTCCGATGAGGCCAGCTACATCACGGGGCACTCGCTCGTCGTCGATGGCGGGCTCGTCGCCCTGCGCTGAAGACAATGGCGCGACTGCCCTACATCGATCCCGGGGCCGCATCGCCGCCCGTGCGCGAGGCACTCGATGCGCTTCCGCCGCTGAACATCTTCCGCATGCTCGCCCACGCCGACTCGGCCTTCGTTCCCTACCTCGGCCTCGGCGGCGTCCTGCTCGCGCAACTGGAGCTCGACCCTAAGCTCCGCGAGCTGGCGATCCTCCTGGTCGCCGCACACACGGGCGCAGAGTACGAGTGGATCCAACACGTCGGCATCGCCAAGGCACTCGGCATCCATGACGAGCAGATCGCGCCGTCCATCGCGGCGACCTCCAATCCGCGTGCCTTGACCCCGACGCTCAAGTCCTGCTCCGCTTCACCTCCGAAGTGCTCCAGCGACCACGCGCCGACGACGCAGACCTTCGCGGCGCTCAAAGCCGGTTTCCGCCACGCCAGATAATCGAGCTGCTCCTCGTCATCGGCACATACACCATGCTCGCCCGCATCATGACCACACTCGACATCGACATCGACCCAGCCGCCGGCAGCGCCGTCATCGACGAAGCAAACCAACACTTCAAAGACTAACTCCGGAATCGCTACGGCTCCCCCTCATTGACTACGCAGGCATCCGGACGGGCGCCACGCTCACGCTCGCAACGGACGAGCCGAGCACTCACCGCACCGACACGCGCCACTTCCGCGTCGCTCGGCGCAAGCGGTCGTTTGACCGCGCGTGCCCTGGACCTCCCCAGGCACTCGCAGGTCGTCCCGTCAGCCGACGCGCCTGGACCTCGTCCGATCCAGCGCCGCCACGCTTTGACCGCTGCTGGGCCCTCGGAAGCCGATCGCAGGACAGCCTCAAGCGCCTCTGGAGGGTTTGAGCAGTGTCCCCTCAAGTGCATTGGCGCCGTAACTACGAATGACCGTCGCGACCCTGGTGGCGGTTATTCGCGCTCGACTTCTTAGTGCTCCGTGACGAGGTCGACGCCATGCCGGCGACCGAGATCCCGGACCGCTCCGAAACGCCGGTTAGCTGATCATTCGACCGCTGGAGGCCGATAGCCAGGCGTCTCGCCGGCCGATGGTGTGAGGCGCTTTGCGGCGATCCCCCTTGCGAGCAGGGGAACGATGGCAAACTCCGTGCATAGTGCAATAATCGCACTATGCATAGGATGAGTGCTGCCGAGAAGATTGTTGCGGGCACCGCGGATCGCGACGCGCTCATCGACGCGGTGCTGGGCGCCAGTCGTGCGCTGGTGGCGGTCGCCGCGCGTTCGCTGGCGGACCTGGCGGAGGATGTGACGCTGCCCCAGTACCGCGTACTTGTGGAACTGGCGGCGCGCGGCCCGCAGCGCCAAGCCGATTTGGCGAGCGCATTGGGGGTGGACCCTTCGACGGCCACGCGGATGTGCGATCGGCTCGTACGCAAGCAGCTCGTGCAGCGGCGCAGGATCAGCGCGGATCGCCGCGTGGTACGCATCTCGCTGACCCATGAGGGGCGTGCCTTGGTCGAGGAGGTCACCCGTCGTCGCCGCGTCGAGATCGCACAGATCGTACGGCGTATGCCTCGCGCCGACAGAGCGTCGGCACTGAGGGCACTGAGGGTGTTCGCCGATGCGGCCGGCGAGGTGCCAGAGCAGGACTGGTCGCTGGGCTGGGGCCAGTGAGGAGAAGGCGCGCGCCTATCGACGTGGCTCGGCGGCACACGGCTGGGGCTGGTCGTGATGGCGCTGTTAGTCGGCGCGGGGGCTGGCGTTGGGCGCTGTCGTGTTTCGAGAGCTGATCTTCGCCGTCACCTGGCTCGCGACCGGGCACGAGCAGTTCGGGCAGCAGGGCCGCGCGGCGAGCCTGCACCTGCCGTGGCTCGGGATCTGGTTCCTGCTGTGATCCCGGTGGTCGGTGGGTCTGCTCTACGGGCCGCTGATCCAGCGCTTCGCGCGCGAGGCGCGAGGCCACGGGGTGCCGGAGGTGATGCTCGCGGTCGCCGAGAACGGCGGGCGGATCCGCCCGCCGGTGACGATCGTCAAGGCGCTCGCCTCGGCGATCTGCATCGGCACCGGCGGGTCGGTCGGCCGCGAGGGCCCGATCGTGCAGATCGGCTCGGCGTTCGCCTCGACGCTCGGTCAGCTGGTGCGCGATGTCGGAGAGCCGCCTGCGCATCATCGTCGCGTGCGGCGCCGCGGGCGGGATCGCGGCCACGTTCAACGCGCCGCTCACGGGCCTGTTCTTCGGGTTTGAGATCGTGCTGCGCGAGTTCTCGCTCGACGCGCTGTTCGCGACCGCCCTGTCGGCGGTCACCGGCGATCTGATCAGCCGCGCGTTCTTCGGCTCCGGCGCCATTCTTCGCCAGCTTCCCCCACGACCTGCTCGCGCCGCCGGACGCGCACCTACCTGCTGATCGCGGTGCTCGGGCTCGCCGCGGGGCTGGTCGGCGTCGGCTTCAAGACGGTCCTTTACAGGCTCGAGGACCTCGTCGATCGGCTGTGGAAGGGCCGCCCGGAGTGGGCGCGCCCAGCGGTCGGCGGTCTGGCGCTCGGCGTGCTGCTGCTCGCGCTCCCGCAGATGTACGGGGTCGGCTACCCGGTGATGGACAAGGTCGATCGCCGGCCACGACGCGCTCTGGCTGATCGTGATCCTGATGTTTGGCAAGATCCTCGCCTCGAGCCTCACGCTCTCGATCGGCGGCTCGGGGGCGTGTTCGCGCCGTCGCTGTTCACCGGCGCAGCTGGCGGCATGGCCTTCGGCATGACTCGCCCGTCACCTCTTCGGCGCCGGCGATCGGGCCCGCCGGCGATGTACGCGGTGATCGCGATGGGCGGAGTGTTCGCGGGCGCCGCCCAGGCGCCGCTCACCGCGATCGCGAGCGTCGTTGAGATGACCGGCAACTTCACCCTCACGCTGCCGTGATGCTCGCCTGCGGGATCGCGCCGCGCTCTCCAAGCAGCTCACCTACGGCACCATCTACACGACCAAGCTGCTGCGCCGCGGCATCGACATCGAGCGGCCGAGGGCCACCAGCGCGCTGGCAACAGCTCACCGTCGCCGACGTGATGCAGCCCGTCGCAGACGGCGACGCGACGGACGCGCTTGCTCGCGCCGGCGGAGCCCGGGGCAGAGCCGGCTGCCCGCTCGCGCGAGCTGTGGGCCAAGCTCGCCGGCCCCGTGAGCGACGTACGTGACCCGCAGGTGCTGTTCGACGACGAGGACCTCGAGCAGGCGCTGCGACAGCTCGTGCTCTACGGCCACGACGGGCTGCCCGTCCTCTCCCACGACGAGCACACCCTGCAGGGGTGGGTGACCCGCGAAGATGTCATGCGTGCGCTGATAGGACGCGTCCAAGCATCGGCTCGCGAGATCGAGCGAGGGGCCGAAGCCGCCGAGTTCGCCGTCCAGGACCCACACGAGCAAGTGCACGTGCCCAGCGCACCGCTGGACGGCTACGAGATCCTCGAGGTCACGATCAGCGAGCAGACGCCGGCAAGCGGCCGCCTGCTGGGAGATGTCGCCTGGCCGGCGGGCTCGAGCGTCGTGGCGGTGACCGAGGGAGATAGGCTCGTCGCCCCTCGCGCAGACATTGAACTGCGCCCCGGCGGGCGAGTGGTTCTGCTCGCCCCCGCGACCGCCTCACCGGACCACGCGCCACAGCAAACCTCCGTATCACAGCGCTGAGCCCCCGGGGGGGCGCCGCCGCGCCCGGAGAGTCGCGATATTCAGTGAATAAAGCCGCTCGACAGTGCCGAGTGCCTGCGAGCGTCCTGGGACATCGACCCCAGTCCGCTGTTCGGGTCGGAGACGGCGCCGGTCGTCGTTGCGACCGTTACGCGTCGCCCCTCTCTGCTGGGGGACTGCTGCTCTTGCCGTGCTCATCGACCCCACCGAGCGTCAGCCACACCCCTACGGAGCCGATCAGGATGAAGCCCAGCGCAGCCACCCCCAGAAGCAAGAATGCGAGAGCGCCACGCCGCACCCCGAAGAGTTCGGTGGTCTGAGCAACGAAGCCGAGAACCAGGACGGCGACCCACAGCACCGCCAACCCCCCGACGATCGCGCCACGACTCAGGCTCGGCTTCCCGCGCATTACCACAACCTCCCAACGTCCCGCCAAAGACGAGCATGCGGACAATGACCATGTTCGAGGCCTGGCTAGCCACCGTCGTCGCCTGCATCCTGACGGTTCACGGGCGAGCCGTACGACGGATAGTCAGACTCCTGACGTTGTGTCGTGTACGAGTGGGCCTCGGTGGCACGCTGGAGGGGAAGGCCCAGCACCGGGAGGTGCGGTGGGTGGGTGCGGAGCTAACTTGGTCCGCACGCCCCGTTGAGCGCGTCTAACGCTGCAGGTGATGCTCCGATGTCGTGCGTCGGCTGCAGCGCAGGCCGTAGAGACTCAGGCTTGCCGCGAGCGCGGCGTTGCCGAGCGCCAGCTTTCGCCACGCGCGGCTTACCCGTGCGAGGAGGAGCATGCTGCCGGCGTGAACCGCGTCGGTCGAGGCGCCGATCAGCACCCAGCCGCGAGTTGGCCGCCACGTAAGAACGAGGCCCTCAAGGATGTGACGAGCGCCGAGCACGCTCGCGAACCCACGCCGCTGCGGCGCCGGGACGCTGCTCGCGGCTCCGGATCGGAGTTGGCGCGGAGCCGCGAGCCAGCCGGCGCCGCAGAGCAGGTGCAGCCAGGCGAGCCGGCGCGGCGGCGACACTGCCAATCGCGCAAGCGGGCCCCCGGGCACTACTCGTGCTTGCCCGTCGAGGTCGACTCGGCCTCGTGCACGGCGCACTCAAGCAGCACGGCATGTACGAAGGCTTGCGGCAGGTTTCCGCGCAGCTGGCGCTGCAGGACGTCGAACTCCTCGGAGCAGAGTCCGGGGGCGCCGCACGCGGCGCGGTTGCGCTCGAACCATCGCGCCGCGCTCACGCGCTCGCCCTGCTGGGCGTAGGCGAGCGCCATCACGAATCCGCACAGTAGGAACGCGCCCTCGGCTTGGCCGAGGGGGCGCTCGTCGGGACGGAAGCGGTAACAGTAGCCGTCCTCGGTCAGCTCTTCTGCGACTGCGTGCAGCGTCGCGATCGAGCGCGGGTCCGACGCGGGGATCGCTCCGCGGATTGCTGGGAGCAGCAGCGCGGCGTCGGGGCGGGGGTCGGTTGGCGAGCGCTGCCAGCGCCCGGACGGGTGCAGCGCGTGCGCCGCGGTGTCGGCGACGATATGGTCGGCGAGGGCGATCCAGCGAGCGGCCTGCTCGGCTCCTGGCGCGCAATCCGCGATGCGGCGCAGGCCGGCCGCGCAGATCAGCCGGCTGTGGGTCCATTGGTCGGGCGCGATCTCCCAGATGCCCGCGTCGACGCCCGTCTCCCCCCAGCGCTGCTCGATCGCCTCGACGGCTGTCTCGGCGGCGCGCCAGCCGTCGGTGTCGAGGTGGTCGTGGCGGGCGGCCGCGGCGAACAGCAGCAGCGACTCGCCGAACGCGTCGAGCTGGAACTGCTTGTTGACCCAGTTGCCGACGATGTCCGAGCCGCCCGGATAGCCAGCGAGCTGCAGCTCGCGCTGGTCGGGGACGCTGGCGCCGGTGGTGGTGTAGGCGGGGTTCAGCCGGGGGCCGTCCTCGAGCAGGCGCTGGGATACGAAGCGCACCGCGTCGTCCATCAGCGGGAGAGGACCGGCCTTGGCCACGGCCTGCCCGCGAAGCACTGATCCCTGATCCACACGTACCGGTAGTCGTAGTTTCGACCCTGCCGCGCGCGCTCGGGCAGCGACGTCGTCGCCGCGGCGACCATGCCTCCGCCCCCGCTCGTGAGCCCCGCGAGCACGGCATAGGCGTGCGTCGCATCGCGCGGGGCGACCGTGCCCTGGAGCCTGGGCACGCGCTCGCGCCACGCCGCTTCGACGCCCTGCCAGGCGCCGTCGGGGTCGGGCGCCTCGCCGGCGGCGCCGTCGCCGGCCAGCACGAGCACGAAGTCGTGGTGCTCGCCCTCCTCGAGCGTCAGCGTCAGCGTCAGCGCTTTGCCGCCGTGGCCGTCGGGCTGAGGCCTCGCATCGTCCCCGCCGCCCGTCCAACACACCTCGATGTCGGGGAGCCGGCCCGTCCAGGCGCCGTCGTCGCGCTTGGCGAGCCTCTGGAACGGTTGCTCTCCGAACTCGCCACGCGGGCTCAGGATCACGTCGAGCGCGAGCGGTGCCGCGACGCGCGAGCACGCGGCGCAGCACCACCGCGCGCTCGGCGTTGGTGGGCAGCGCGAGCGCTTCGCGGCACTCGATCGTCGCGTTCGGGGTGACCCAGCGGCTGCGCCAGATCAGGCTCCGCGCCTCGTAGTAGCCGCCCCACACGTGACGTTCGCTCGGCGTGATCGCGTAGGCGCCGGAGCCGCCGATCAGCGACGAGAACACGGCGGCCGAATCCCAGTGTGGAAAGCACATCCACGCGAAGTCGCCACGCGGCCCGACGACTATG
>CAWCCZ010000008.1:0-26948 GCA_963794275.1 uncultured Solirubrobacteraceae bacterium
AAGATAGTAAGGGCACACGGTGGATGCCTTGGCACCAAGAGTCGATGAAGGGCGTGAACGGCTGCGATAAGCCACGGTGAGGCGCTGAATGGCCTTTGACCCGTGGATTCCCGAATGGGGAAACCCAGCGCTGGTAATGCGGCGTTATCCCCGGCTGAACACATAGGCCGGCGGAAGACAAGCGGGGGAAGTGAAACATCTCAGTACCCCGAGGAAAGGAAATCAACAGAGACTCCCTTAGTAGTGGCGAGCGAAAAGGGATCAGCCCAAACCCGGCAGATGTAAGCGGACACGCGTTGTCTGTCGGGGGTTGTAGGGCGCTTGTTCCGGGTCGTGTCCGATCCGGCGGGAGTTACAAAGTCGTGTGGTAGTCGAAGCGCGTGGAACCGCGCACCATAGAGGGCAATCGTCCCGTAGACGAAACTGCACGGCCTCCTGTCAGGCGTTCCTGAGTAAGTCCGCTCCCGTGAAACGCGGACTGAACCTGGGGGGACCACCCTCCAAGGCTAAGTACTCCTTGGTGACCGATAGCGGACTAGTACCGTGAGGGAAAGGTGAAAAGTACCCCGGAAGGGGAGTGAAATAGTACCTGAAACCGCGTGCCTACAAGCGGTGGGAGCAGGCTTGTCCTGTGACCGCGTGCTTTTTGCATAACGAGCCGGCGAGTTACTCGTCTGCGGCGAGGTTAAGCGATGAGCGGAGCCGTAGCGAAAGCGAGTCCTAATAGGGCGTCATAGTCGTAGGCGGTATACCCGAAACTGAGCGAGCTACCCATGGGCAGGCTGAAGCGGGGGTAAGACCTCGTGGAGGGCCGAACCGACCTAGGTTGAAAACTGGGCGGATGACCTGTGGGTCGGAGTGAAAGGCTAATCAAGCTCAGTGATATCTGGTTCTCTCCGAAATATATTTAGGTATAGCCTCGGATAAATTGCGTGTTGGCCGTAGAGCACTGTTTGGATTAGGGGCCCTACCAGGTTACCGACTTCAGGCAAACTCCGAAGACCAGTCACGTTTACTCCGGGAGTCAGTTGCTGGGGGATAAACTTCAGCGTCAAAAGGGAAACAGCCCAGACCGCCAGCTAAGGTCCCTAAGTACTAGCTAAGTGGGAAACGATGTTCGAGTGCATAGACAACCAGGAGGTTGGCTTAGAGGCAGCCATCCTTGAAAGAGTGCGTAACAGCTCACTGGTCAAGTGTTCGAGCGCGGACAATGTAACGGGGCTCAAGCTAGTCACCGAAGCTGCGGGTGCGTGAGGCCTTCGGGCCGATCGCGCGGTAGGAGAGCGTTCCCATGCCAGCAAAGCGGCGGCGTAAGCCAGCCGTGGAGGCATGGGAAGTGAGAATGCCGGCATAAGTAACGAAAGAGGGGTGAGAATCCCCTCCGCCGATTGCCCAAGGATTCCTGAGTAAAGTTCGTCTGCTCAGGGTTAGTCGGGACCTAAGGCGAGGCCGAAAGGCGTAGTCGATGGCCAACAGGTTGATATTCCTGTACCACGTCGCTTCCGTTTGACCGATGGGGGGACGAGGAAGGCTAGGGGAACCCAGGCGATGGTTGTCCTGGGGTAAGCATGTAGGGGTGGCCCTTGTCAAATGCGGGGCCGCATAACCTGAGGTGCGATGCCAGCTGGCGTTTAAGCCGGCGAGTCCCTGACGCCATACCTCCAAGAAAATCCTCTAGGGAGGAAGCGCGTGCCCGTACCAAAACCGACACAGGTGGGCAAGTAGAGAATACTAAGGTGATCGAGATAACCCTCGTTAAGGAACTCGGCAAAATCGCCCCGTAACTTCGGGATAAGGGGCGCCCCAGTAGGGTGAAGCTCTTCGCGAGTGGAGCCCGAGAGGGCCGCAGTGAATTGGCTGAAGCGACTGTTTACCAAAAACACAGGTCTCTGCTAAGTCGAAAGACGACGTATAGGGGCTGACGCCTGCCCGGTGCCGGAAGGTTACGTGGAGTTGTTAGGACTTCGGTCCGAAGCAGCGAAGCTAAGCCCCGGTAAACGGCGGCCGTAACTATCAGTTGACCGAGGTAGTTGTAAAACTCGGCTATATGCTGGAACATCCGAGTATCCCGCACTACGAGTACCGTCCCAAGTGGGCGATACCGTGAAAATGTGTCGGGTGCGGACAATCAGCAGGAAAGGCCCGCAGCCTGAGCTCGACCACGACGGTTGACCGCGAGAGCGGTGTCGTGTCGAGCGCCGAAGGCGCCGGGAATCCTCAGAGACTATACGCCGAGGCTCGCCTCTCGAGACCGGAGGCGAGATGAGATAGTCCGCTCTCATGGGCGACCATGAGAGTCCGCCAGAAATGTGCGGGCCGCTCGGGCATAAGAGACCCGAGTAGTAACAGTCAGGAACGGTCCTAAGGTAGATCGCTGCCCCCCGCATGGGTAACCATGCGGTGAGCATCTGGCCATATGCTGGAAACCTGAGTATCCCGCACTACGAGTACCGTCCCAAGCGGGCGGTACCGTGACAATGTGTCGGGTGCAGACAATCAGCAGGAAAGGCTGATTCAGCTCGGCTGGGTTATTGGTTTTGTAGACGGAGAGGGATGCTTCTCCATCGGATTCGTTCGGCAACCAACGCGGACGGGTCGCAAGGGCTACAGGACCGGCTATCAGGTGGCTCACGAATTTGCGGTCACGCAGGGCGCAAAGAGCGTCTCGTGTCTGCAGGAGCTCGACGAGCTTCTTCGGAGTGGGAAGCGTGATCGCCGAACAGGCGGTACGACAACCACAGCGAGCACCTGAATCGATATGCGTGCGTCGTCGGAAGAGCGACCTGATCAACACGATCATTCCGTTCTTCATGACGCACCCGTTGCATTCGTCGAAGCAACGGGACTTCGAGAAGTTCGCGCGTTGCGTCTGAGATGGTCGAGAGCGGTGTCCACCGGACCCACGCGGGTCTTGCGGACATCGCCGAGATCGCGCAAACGATGAATCGCAGAAAAGCCCAGGCACGAGTTGATCAGAATCCTCAGAGACCATACGCCAGAGGTCCAGGACACTGGATCATGAGATGGTCCCATCTGCATGGCGACATGCAGGGATGGCACGGTGCACAAGAGGACGTGCGATCCGCTCGAGACGCTATCTGAGTAAGACGATAAGCGAAATTCCTTGTCGGGTAAGTTCCGACCTGCACGAATGGCGTAACGACTTCAGCGCTGTCTCAACGAGGGGCTCGGTGAAATTGCAGTCTCGGTGAAGATGCCGAGTACCCGCGGCTAGACGGAAAGACCCCGTGAACCTTTACTACAACTTGGTATTGGAGTTCGGTGCATTTCGCTCAGGATAGGTGGGAGGCTTTGAAGCGCCGGTTGCGGCTGGCGTGGAGCCAACCTTGAGATACCACCCTTGGTGTATTGGATTTCTAACAGCGTTCCGTGAATCCGGGCGCTGGACAGTTCCAGGCGGGTAGTTTGACTGGGGCGGTCGCCTCCCAAAATGTAACGGAGGCGCACAAAGGTTCCCTCATCACGGTTGGAAATCGTGCGTAGAGCGTAAAGGTAGTAAGGGAGCTTGACTGCGAGACTGACAAGTCGAGCAGGTGCGAAAGCAGGTCTTAGTGATCCGGCGGTAGCAAGTGGAAGTGCCGTCGCTCAACGGATAAAAGGTACTCCGGGGATAACAGGCTTATCGGGCCCAAGAGTCCACATCGACGGCCCGGTTTGGCACCTCGATGTCGGCTCGTCGCATCCTGGGGGTGGAGTTGCTCCCAAGGGTTGGGCTGTTCGCCCATTAAAGCGGTACGCGAGCTGGGTTCAGAACGTCGTGAGACAGTTCGGTCCCTATCTGCCGTGGGCGTTGGAGAGTTGAGAGGATTTGTCCCTAGTACGAGAGGACCGGGATGAACGCACCTCTGGTGTATCTGTTGTCCTGCCAAGGGCATTGCAGGCTAGCTACGTGTGGATCGGATAACCGCTGAAAGCATCTAAGCGGGAAGCCGGCCTCAAGATGAGCTCTCCCATCCCCTAGAGGGAGTAAGACCCCTGGTAGACCACCAGGTTGATAGGCCGGATCTGGAAGGACGGTAACGTCCGAAGGAGACCGGTACTAATGGGTCGAGGGCTTGACGGATTTTTTTGTGATACCCGCTGTGGCGCTGTGCAGTTTTGAAGGACCGTGGAGGGCGCGGTCTCTCGCCTTTTTCCGGTGGCTTTGGCGAGGGGGAAACACCTCTTCCCATTCCGAACAGAGCAGTTAAGCCCCTCAGCGCCGATGGTACTTGGCTCGCAAGGGCCTGGGAGAGTAGGACGCCGCCGGTTTTCTTGAAAGCAACGGGCCGCCTTCGGGCGGCCCGTCGCTCAGTGACGGTCGCATCGCGCGCTTGACGCTGTGCGTCGAGCCGCACGAGCGGAGCAGCGCATGCTGCTTGCGTGACGGCGCACGCGACGCGCGCTGCACGGATCGCTGCTCGCAGAGCGTCCGCACGGCTCGCGCGCTCGCCCACGGGGCGACGAGGCACGACCTGCGGCGTCGACGGCGGCTGGCCTGCGCGTCGCGGCCCGAGCGCCCGCGCAGCGCCGCCCGGTGCGGATGCATGGCCTCCGCAGCGCTCGTCCCGGTCGACCTCCCAGTCGACGTCGTAGTCGTCCTCGAGCAGCAGGAACGAGCGGGTCGAGGCGGAGCGGCACCGAGCGACGCGCTGCGCAAGCGTTGATGTCCGCGGCGATGAGAACATGTGTTCGTAAGCTAGGCCCGCGTCGGACGGACGACCGACACGAACATGTGTACGTGTCGGCGTCCGCGCCGAGAAATCGGCTCTGCAGAGCCGATGCTGCGTGGATCTCGGCTGCAAGCGGAGTTGCATGACGCGCTCGCTGGATCCGCAGGCGCGGCGCGACTCGTGCACGCCAGGCAGGTCAGCGAGCCGCGCGGCTCGAACTTGACGCGAGGAGATGGCTGTTACGCTTGCCAGGCGCCGCTCCACCGCGAGCCACCTCGGGCCGCGCGCAGGCGGCGCCCACAGCTCATGGAGAAGTTCGTCATCGAAGGCGGCGCTCCGCTGTCCGGCACGATGGTGCCGGCTGGAAACAAGAACGGGGCGCTGCCGATCCTCGCCGCGAGCGGTCCTCACCGAGGACGAGGTGGTCGTGCGCAACGTGCCGCGCATCCGCGACGTCGAGGCGATGCTCGAGCATCCTGCGCGCGATCGGCGTCGAGGTCGAGCTGGCGCGGGCCCAACGAGGTGCGCGCTGTGCGCGCGCCGCCGTCCACGAGGTCGAGATCGAGCGCGAGCTCGCCGAGCTGATCCGCGCCTCGTTCCTGCTGGCCGGGCCGCTGCTCGCGCGCTTTCACCGCGCCGTCATGCCGCCGCCCGGCGGCGACGTGATCGGCCGCCGGCGCCTGGATCCGCACCTCGACGCCTTCCGCGCGATGGGCGCCACCGCCGAATGCAACGGCGAGATCGTGCTCAGCGCCCCGCGCGGGCTGCGCCCGACCGACGTGTTCATGGACGAGCCCTCGGTGATGGCCACCGAGAACGCGCTGATGGCCGCCGCCCTCACCCCCGGCACGACCGTGATCGGCAACGCCGCCTGCGAGCCCCACGTCCAGGACCTCGCGCGCATGCTCGTGAAGATGGGCGCCGACATCCAGGGCATCGGCTCGAACGTGATCACGGTCAACGGCGCCGAGCGCCTGCACGGGTGCGAACACGACGATCGCCCCCGACCACATCGAGATCGGCAGCTTCATGGCGCTCGCCGGCGTCACCGGCGGGGAGCTGCGCATCAAGGACACCGTTCCCGGCGACCTGCGCATGATCCGCCTCGTGTTCGAACGGCTTGGGCTGCGCACGCGAGCTCGACGGCAACGACGTGCTCGTGCCCGGCGGGCAGAAGCTCGTGGTCCAGGCGGACGTGGGGGAGTACAAGAGCAAGATCCAGGACGGCCCGTGGCCCGCCTTCCCCGCCGACCTGACCTCGATCGCGGTCGCCCTCGCCACCCAGGCCGAGGGCTCGATCCTCGTGCACGAGTGGATGTTCGAGAACCGCCTGATCTTCACCGACAAGCTGATCCTGATGGGGGCCGACATCGTCATGTGCGACCCGCACCGGGCGATCGTCACCGGCCCGCGGCGGCTGCGCGGCGAGCGCATGGAGTCGCCCGACATCCGCGCCGGCATGGCGATGCTGCTGGCCGCGCTCTGCGCCGAGGGCCGCAGCGAGATCGGCAACATCCGCCAGATCGACCGCGGCTACGAGCGCATCGACGAGCGCCTGCGCGATCTCGGCGCCCGCATCGAGCGCGTGGCGACCGAGCCGGAGCCTCGTTGCCGACGCGTAACCTCGGAGATCTCGATGATCCACCCGATTCCCAGCGGCACGCGTGACGTGCTACCCGACGAGACGCGCGAGGTGCGCGCCATCACCGACACCCTGCGCGGCGTGTTCGAGCGCCACGGCTACGGCGAGGTCTACACGCCCGCGCTCGAGTACGAGTCGGTGCTCGCGACGCGCCGACATGGCCGAGGCGCAGCCCGCCTACCGCGTGTTCGACGAGACCGGCGCGGTGCTCGTGCTGCGCTCGGACATGACCGTGCCGATCGCCCGCGTCGTCGCGACGCGCTACGCCGCCAGCGAGCCGCCGCTGCGCTTCTGCTACTTCGCCCACTGCTATCGCGGCGTGCGCCCCCAGCGCGGGCAGCCGCGCGAGCTGCTGCAGGCCGGCATCGAGCTGATCGGCTCGCCCGCGCCCGCAGGGACCGCCGAGGCGCTCACCGTGCTCTGCCACGCGCTCGACGCGACCGGTCTGAAGGACTACCGCATCGGCCTCGGCGACGCATCGCTGTTCCCCGCGCTGATGGCCAGCCTGCAGGTGCCCGAGCAGGCGCGTGCGGGTCTGCTCGAGGCGCTCGTGCTGCGCGACTTCGTCGGGCTCGAGCGGGAGCTCGCGGAGTCGGGACTGCCGCGCGAAGCCGCGCGAGCTGCTGCTCGAGGTGCCCCAGCGCCGCGGCGGCCCGAGGAATGCTCGCGGACGTGCCCGCGCCCGCCGTGGAGGCCGTCAACCGGCCTTCGCCAGGTGCACGAGCTGCTCGACCCCGAGGTCGCCGAGCGCATGATCTTCGACCTCGGCCTGGTGCGCAACATCGGCTACTACACCGGCGCTGTCTTCGAGGTCTACGACCCCGCCCTCGGCGCGCCGATCGGCGGCGGCGGTCGCTACGACGAGCTGCTCGGCCGCTTCGGCCGCGCGCTGCCCGCGGTCGGCTTCGCGCTCGGCGTCGACCGCCTGCACATCGCGCTGGCCGGCGAGGAGCGCGGCACGGGCACGCTGCGCGCGCTCGCAGAGACGGCCGCCGGCGAGTCTTCGCGATGAGCGCCACGCGACGGACTCACGATCGCGGTTCCCCGCGGCGCGCTGTTCGACGACACCGTCGAGCTGCTCAGCACGCTCGGCCTCGACACCGGCGAGCTGCGTTCGAACGACCGCAAGCTGCTGTTCGAGGACATCGGCGTGATCACCATGCGTCCATCGGACGTGCCCACCTACGTGGAGGCCGGCGCCGCGGACCTGGGCGTGACCGGCAAGGACGTGCTGCTCGAGCGCCTCGCCCACGATCCCGGCGCGAGCGGGCGCGAGGTGTATGAGCTGCTCGACCTCGGCTACGGCCGCTGCACGATGGTGCTCGCCAGCAAGGCGGGCCCCGACCCTGCGCGCGAGTCGCTGCGTCGCCTCGGGGTGATGCGAGTCGCCACCAAGTATCCGCGCATCGCAGCGAGGCACTTCGAGGAAACGGGCAGGCAGGCCGAGATCGTCGAGGTCAAGGGCTCGGTCGAGCTCGCGCCGCTCACGGGGCTGGTCGAGGCGATCGTGGACCTCACCGCCACCGGCAGCACGCTGCGCGAGAACAACCTCGTGATTCGCGAGGAGATCGCGGTGTGCACGGCGCGTCTCATCGCCAACCCCGTCTCACACAAGCTCAAGGCGGCCGCCATCGACGAGCTGCTCGAGCAGCTGCGCTCCCTGCCCGTCGCCGGCGGCGCTTGAGATGCGGCTCACGCGGCTCGACGCGCACGAGGTCGCTGCCCTCGGCGGCCCTGAGGCCGCCGCCGAGCGCGTCCGCTCGCTGGTGCCCGCAGGCGCTTCCGTCGCCGAGCAGGTGAGCGCGATCATCGAGCGTGTCCGCAGCGGCGGCGACGCGGCGCTGCTCGAGTGCGTCCGCCGCTTCGACACCGCGGGCGCCGAGCCGCGCGGGCTGCGCGTCGAGGCGGCGGAGCTCGACGAGGCGATCAAGCTGCTTCCGCGCGAGCTCGTCGCGGGTCTGCAGGTCGCGATCTCGAACGTAGCGCTGGTCGCCCAGGCGGGAGTGTCCGAGGATGTCCCGGTCGCGCTGCCGCAGGGCCAGCGCGTGCTCCTGCGCGAGGTGCCCGTGCGCTCGGCAGCCGTGTACGTGCCCGGCGGCCGCGCGCCATACCCGAGCACCGTGGTGATGGGGGTCGTGACCGCGCGCTCCGCCGGCGTGCTGGACGTCGCGGTGTGCGCTCCTGCGACAGCCGACGGCGAGATCGACCACGTGATCCTCGGCGCCTGCCGGCTGTGCGGCGTCGAGTGTGTCTATCGCATGGGCGGCGCGCACGCGATCGCCGCTCTCGCCTACGGCACCGAGAGCGTCGATCGGGTCGACGTGGTCGTGGGGCCGGGCAACCTGTACGTGCAGGAGGCCAAGCACCAGCTCTCCGCGACCGTCGGGATCGACGGCTTCGCGGGCCCGAGCGATCTGCTCGTGCTGCTCGGCTCGGACTCGGGCGAGCACGAGCTGCGCCTCGCGGCGCTCGACATGCTCGCCCAGGCCGAGCACGGGGAGGGCAGCCTGGTGGTGGCCGCGAGCCCCTCCGGCGAGGTCTGCGAGGCGCTCGCGGAGCAGCTCGAGCAGCTCGCACAGGAACGCCCCACGGTCGCCGACGCCGCCTTCGCGGCCGTGACCGTGCAGCAGCCGCGGGCCGCGATCGCGTTCGCCAACGCGCTCGCACCCGAGCACCTGCAGCTGATCGGCGAGGAGGTGGAGGCGCTCGCCAGATCGGTGCGCTGCGCCGGCTGCCTGTTCGTGGGGGCCGCCAGCGCGACCGCGTTCGGCGACTACGTCGCCGGGTCAAACCACGTGCTCCCGACGGCCGGTGCAGCCCGCTTCGCCTCCACGCTCTCGGCGCGTCACTTCCGCAGGCGCATGGCCGAGGTGCACATCGGCGAGGGCGCCCGCCAGCTCGCGGCCGCCGGCGCGCCGATCGCAGACGCAGAGGGATTCGACGTGCACGCCGAGTCGATGCTGGCGCGAGTGCGCGAGAATCAAGCGCGATGAGCCGCCAGGCAACGATCGAGCGCAGCACCGGTGAGACCGACGTGCGTGTCGAGCTGGCACTCGACGGAGACGGTGCGGGCACGCGCCAGACCGGCGTTGGCTTTCTCGACCACATGCTCGACCTCCTCGCCCGCCACGGCAAGCTCGACCTCGAGGTGGCTGTCAGCGGCGACCTCCAGACCGGCGCGCACCACACCGCCGAGGACACCGCGATCGTGCTCGGCCAGGCGCTCGACGCCGCGCTCGGCGAGCGCTCGCAGATCACGCGCTACGGCTGGGCCACGATCCCGATGGACGAGGCCCGCGCGAGCTGCGCGATCGACCTCTCGGGGCGCCCTTTCACGCTGTTCGAGGCCGACCTTCCCGCGGGCTCCACCGGCGGCTTCGAGCACGAGCTCACCGAGGAGTTCTTCCGCGCCGTCGCGAACGCCGCAAAGCTCACGCTGCACCTGCGCGTGGAAGCCGGCAGCAACGCTCACCACATGATCGAGGCGGCCTTCAAGGCGTTCGCGCGCGCGCTCAGGCAGGCCGTCGCGATCGACCCCAGCGAGAGCGGCGTGCCGAGCACGAAGGGGACGCTCACCGCATGAGCGCCCCGGTCGAGCCGGTCGAGATCGCGGTCGTCGACTACGGCATGGGCAACCGCCGCTCGGTCGAGAAGGCGCTCGAGCACGTCGGCGCGCGGGCCGCCGTAAGCGGCGATCTCGGGCAGCTGCGGGCGGCCGCCGGTCTCGTGCTGCCGGGCGTCGGCGCGTTCCCGCGCGCGATGGAGCAGCTGCGCGAGCTCGGCCTCGACGAGCTTGTGCGCGAATCCGTGCAGGCGGGCACGCCGGTGCTCGGCGTGTGCCTGGGCATGCAGCTCGCCTTCGAGCACTCGACCGAGCTCGGCGGCGCACAGGGGCTCGGCATCATCGCGGGCGAGGTGCGCCCGCTCGAGGCCGGCGCGCTGAAGCTCCCACACATCGGCTGGAACGAGGTGCGCTTCGCGAAGCCTCGCTCACGCCTGCTCGATGGCCTGCCGGACCGCTGCGCCTTCTACCACGTGCACTCGCTCGCGCCCGTGGCCGAGGGCGAGCGGGACGTGCTCGGCACCGCCGAGTACGGCGCGCCGTTCGTGAGCGCGGTTGAACACGGCTCGTTCTACGGCGTGCAGTTTCACCCGGAGAAGTCCTCCGCGGCCGGCCTGCGCATGCTCGCCAACTTCGCGCGCATCTGCGCCGAGGCGCCCGCGCCGCTGACCCGGTGAACCTCTACCCGGCGATCGACATCCTCGCCGGCAACGCCGTGCGGCTGCGCAAGGGCGACTTCGACGCCAAGACGGTCTACGACGAGGATCCGCTGTCCGCGGCGCGCACGTTCACCGAGGCGGGCGCCGGCTGGCTTCACGTGGTCGACCTCGACGGCGCCAAGAGCGGCGAGCCGGTCAACCTCGCGCACCTGCAGAGGATTGCGAGCGAGCTCGGCGTGCCCGTGCAGTACGGGGGCGGCCTGCGCAGCGTCGAGTCGGTTGCCGCGGCCCTCGCTGCGGGCGCGCAGCGCGTGATCATCGGCACCGCCGCGCTCACCGACCCGGCCATGGTCGCCGCTGCGCTCGCCAGCCACGGCCCCGAGCGGGTGCTCGTGTCGATCGACGTGCGCGACGGGCACGTGGCCACGCACGGCTGGCTGCAGAGCAGCGACGTGAGGGCCCGCGACGCCTTCGCGGCGCTGAGCGAGCTCGGCGTCCGAGGCTTCGTGTTCACGAACATCGACCGCGACGGCATGCTCCACGGCGCCAACCGCGAGGAGGCGATCTGGGCGGCGCGGCAGGCGGGGGAGGGGAGCGTCATCTACTCCGGCGGGATCGGCTCGCTGGCGGACCTCGAGCAGCTCGCTGCGCTCCGCAGCGAGATGGGGCTCGAGGGACTCGACGGCGTGATAGTCGGAAAGGCGCTCTACGAGCGCCGATTCACGCTCGTGCAGGCGCAGAGCGCGCTTCGCGGCTGAGCCGCCCGACGCGCGGGCGGGCGATACCGTGAGCGCGTGCACTACAAGCGCGTGATCCCATGCCTCGACGTCGATGCCGGCCGGGTCGTGAAGGGCGTCGAATTCGTCGACATCCGCGACGCGGGCGATCCGGTGGAGCTCGCCGCGCACTACGACCGCGAGGGCGCCGATGAGCTCGTGTTCCTCGACATCACCGCCACGCACGAGAAGCGCGACACGATCGCCGAGCTCGCGCGCCGCACCGCGGACGACGTGTTCGTGCCGTTCACGATCGGCGGCGGCATCCGCTCGGTGGCCGACGCCCAGGCGGTGCTCGACGCCGGCGCCGACAAGGTCTCGGTGAACTCCGCGGCGATCGAGCGCCCGGAGCTGCTCGACGAGCTCGCCGCGGTGTTCGGCGCGCAGTGCGTGGTGCTCGCGATAGACGCAAAGCGCACGGGCGCCGGCAACGGAGCGCCCCCGCAGCCTGGGAGGCGTATCTCGCCGGCGGGCGCACGGCGACGGGCCGCGACGTGGTCGCCTGGGCGCGCGAGGGCGTCGAGCGGGGAGCCGGCGAGATCCTGCTCACGAGCATGGACCGCGACGGCACCAACGCCGGCTATGAGCTCGAGCTCACTGGCGCGGTCAGCCGCGCCGTGAGCGTGCCCGTGATCGCCTCGGGCGGCGCCGGTGGGCTCGAGCACCTGGGCGAGGCGTTGCGTGCCGGCGCAGACGCCGTGCTGTGCGCCTCGATCTTCCACTACGGGCAGCACACGATCGCCGAGGCCAAGGCCCGCCTCGCCTCGGAGGGCATCCCCGTGCGACGCGACCGCGAGAACGGCGAGTAGCGCGTGAGCGAGGGCGGCGCGGATGCGCCTGAGCGAGGTGGGGAGGAGCTGCTCGAGGCGATGCGCGAGCACCCCGGCGGGCGCGAGCTGCTGAAGCTGGCAGGCGAGCGCGACGACGGCGCACTCGTGGGCGGCGCGACCCGCGATCTGCTGCTGGGACGCTCGCCGCGCGAGCTCGATGTGGTCGTCCGCGAGGACGCTGCCGGCTTCGCGCGCGAGCTCGCCGCGCGCCTGGACCCCGGCGCGGAGGTGAGCGCGCACGGACGCTTCGGCACCGCGACGGTGAGCTTCAGCGAGGGCACCGTGGACGTGGCCGAGCGTCGCGCCGAGAGCTACCCGCAGCCGGGCGCGCTGCCGGAGGTGCGAGCTGGAGACGTCGAGCAGGACCTGCTGCGGCGGGACTTCACTGTCAACGCCATCGCCGCCCCCATGGCGGGGCTCGAGCGTGGCTGTCTGTTGAGCGCGCCCCACGCGCTCGAGGATCTATCCGCCGGAGCGCTGCGCGTGATGCACGAGCGCAGCTTCATCGATGACCCCACCCGCATCCTGCGCCTGGCCCGCTACAGCGCCCGGCTCGGCTTCGCAGCGGAGCCGCGCACCGCCGAGCTCGCAGCCGAGGCGCTCGCCCAGGGTGCGCTCGCGACGCTATCCCGCGCTCGCGTGGGAGCAGAGCTGCGCCTCGCGCTGGGCGAGCGCGAGGCGCTCGAGGCGATCGAGGAGCTGCAGGCGATCGGCGCGCTCGCGGCCATCGAGCCGGCCCTGCGGCTGCACGACCGGCTCACGCGCAGAGCGCTCGAGCTGCTGCCGAGCGACGGCCGCCCCGATCTGCTGCTGCTGGCCGTGCTGCTGCTCGGGCTCGTCGAAGCCTCGCACGGCGCATCCGATGCCCGCAGCGAGATCTTCGAGCTGCTCGAGCCGATGGAGTTCCCGGCGGGCGACCGCGAGCGGGCCATGCGCAGCGCGCTGCTCGCGCCCACCCTGCTCTCGCCGCTGCACGCGCAGGCGCGCCCGTCGCAGGTCCGTGACGCGCTTGCGAACGTGCCGCTCGAGGCCGTCGCGCTCGCCGCCGCGCTCGCCTCGGACGGCGCCGCCGGCGCTGCCGCGCTCGCGCAAGAGTGGCTTTCGAGCTGGCGCCGGGTGAGTCTGCAGATCAGCGGCGATGACCTGCTCGCCGCGGGCGTCCCGGCGGGCCCCGAGATCGGCGGGCGCCTCGCGCGCGCGCTCGCTCGACGGCTCGACGGCGAGCTCGAGGACGGACGCGAGGCGGAGCTGCAGGCGGCGCTCGAGGCCGGCGCGTGAGCGCTCCCGGGGCACCGTTCGGCGAGCGCGCGCTGGCGGGCGGCGTCCACGTGCGCTTCACCGAGCGCTCCGACGGAAACATGTCGAGCGTCGCCGGAGAGGGCGCCGAGCAGGGCGCCCTCTGCCGCGAGCGCCTGCGCGAGCGCCTCGAGCTGAGCGCGCTGGTCCGCGGCTACCAGGTTCACGGCAGCACCGTGCGCCTGGTGCTGAGCGCGGCGCAGGCGAATGGCGCGCCGGTCTCCCCCGATCGCCCGCCGCAGCGTCCGCCCGACGCGGACGGCCAGGCGACGAACCTGCAAGGGGTCGGCGTGATGGTGCTGGCCGCGGACTGCCTGCCGGTGGCGCTCGCGGGCGATGGCGCCGTCGCGATGCTCCACGCGGGCTGGCGCGGCCTCGCCGCGGGCGTGCTCGAGGAGGGCGCCAGGGCGGTGCGCGAGCTCACCGGCACGGAGCGGCTCCTCGCCGTCGTCGGTCCCGGCGCCGGCGTGTGCTGCTACGAGGTCGGCGAGGAGGTGCACGCAGCATTCGCCTCGAGCCACCGGCAGGGGAACAGGATCGACCTGCGCGCGATCGCCCACGAACGCCTGCGCGCGGCGGGGGTGAGCGAGCTTCACGACGTGCGGGCGTGCACGATCTGCGACGAGCGCTACTTCTCCCATCGCCGCGAAGGCGCGACCGGGGGCAGGCACGCGGGGGTTGCGTGGTTGAGCTGATCGGCGAGCTGCGCACGGAGACGATCCGCGCGAACCTCGAGCGCATCCGAGCGGAGCTCGAGGCGGTCCGCGCCGGCTCGCTTCAGGTGCGCGCTGGCGGATTCGGCGGCGAGGTGCAGGTGCTGGCCGCGACCAAGTACATAGCCAGCGAGGACCTGCCGGTTCTCGCTGGCGCCGGGATCGAGCTGGTGGGCGAGAACCGCGCGCAGGACTTGCAGCGCAAGGTCGCCGAGCACGGCGAGCTGTTCGAGTGGGACTTCATCGGAGCGCTGCAGAGCCGGCGCGTTCGCACGATCGTGCCGCTCGTGCGCCTGATCCACTCGGTCGCCTCCGAGTCCGCCCTGCGCGAGCTCGAGCGCCACCGCGCTCTCGCGCGACCCGGGCTGGGCATCCTGATCGAGGTCAACGTGTCGGGTGAGCCGGGCAAGGCGGGCGTCGCGCCCGAGCAGCTCGACTCGTTCATCGCGCGTGCGCCGGTGCCGGTGGCCGGCCTGATGACGATGCCTCCGCTGGCCAGCGAGGCGCAGGCCAGCAAGCCGTGGTTCGCGGCCCTGCGCGAGCTCGCCCGCAAGCATGGCCTCGAGCACCTCTCGATGGGCACCTCGCAGGATTATCTGGTCGCGGCCGAAGAGGGCGCCACAATCGTGCGCATCGGCACGAGGCTGTATCGCTGAGCGCGGCTTCACGGGGCGCGAGTCACTAGCATCTGCAGGGAATTCGGCCATCCGGGCGAACCGTGTAGCGATGTCCTTCCGCGACTCCTGGCATAGCGCTCTCGTCTACTTCGGCCTCGCCGAGGAGTATCACGAGGAATACGACGACCACGAGGCGCCGGAGGCCGAGATCGAGGACCGCTACCGCGAGCGCCCGAATGTGCGCCGCCTGCGCCGCAGGCACGACGAAATCGACGACATCTGGGGCGAGGAGGAGACCGCCGACGCGGGAGCGCGAGGCGGACGCGGCCGGGCGGTGGCGCTCAAGCCGGTGGCCAATCGCGGCAACGGCGACGTGCGCGTGCACCTGGTGGTCCCCAAGTCGTTCAACGACGCGCAGCAGATCGCCGACAAGTTCAAGGACTCGATCCCCGTGATCCTCAACCTGCAGGGTTCGGAAACGGATCTCGCGAAGCGCCTGATCGACTTCGCCTCAGGGCTCACCTACGCGCTTGACGGCGGCATGCAGCGGATCGCCGACAAGGTCTTCATGCTGACCCCTCGCAACGTCGAGATCTCCGCGGAGGAGCGCGCTCGGCTGATCGAGAAGGGCTTCTTCAATCAGTCGTAGGGTCCGATGCTGGTCGGTCTGATCGGCGCCGGCAACATGGCGAGGGCCCTCGCCCGCGGCTGGCAGATGCCGGTGCTGTGCGCGGATCCGGTCGAGGAGCGCGCCCGCGCGCTTGCGGCGGAGACAGGCGGCGAGGCGCTCGCCGGCAACGCGCAGGTGGCCGAACGCGCGGATCTCGTGGTGCTGTGCCACAAGCCCGCGCAGCTGCAGTCGGTCGCCAGCGAGATCGCGCCGCAGGCCAGGGCCGTTGCCTCGATCCTCGCGGCGACGCCGCTGCAGGCGCTGCACGACGCCTACCCGGGCAAACCGGTCTACCGCTTCATGCCATCGCTGCCGGTGGAGGTGCGCGCAGGCGCGGTCGTGCAGGCGGCCGACGGCGCACAGCACCAGAGCACCGACACGGCCGTGCGCGCGCTGTTCGAGTCGCTGGGCACGCTGGTCGTGCTCGACGACTCACGGCTCGATGTCGCGATGGCGCTGATGTCGTGCGCGCCCGCGTACGTCGCGCTTGTCGCCGAGGCGCAGATCGACGCGGGTGTGCGCGCCGGGATCCCCGCCTGGCAGGGGGCCGAGCTGGTCGTTCAGACGCTCGCCGGCACCGCGGAGCTGTTGCGTGCGCGCGACTACGACACGCTGGCGGTCCGGCGCGAGGTCGCCTCGCCCGGCGGCATCACCGCACGCGGCCTTGACGCGCTCGAGCGCGCAGGCCTGCGGGCGGCGTTCAGCGATGCGCTCGACGCGGTGCTGGGAAGCGCGCACAGATGATCGCCGCAGGCGCCACCGCCATGGTCGTGGCGAGCGCACGCACGCAGATCGCGGACTTCCTGTCCGCCGTGATCTACGTGTACACGCTGCTGATCATCCTCTACATCGTGCTGCAGCTGCTGTTCGCGGTGGGCCTGCGCCCGCCGTACTCGCGCACGTTCGATGCCGTGCTCGGCTTCCTTCGCGACGTGTGCGAACCGTTCCTGCGGATATTCCGGCGCGTGCTGCCGGCCTTCGGCGGCCTCGACTTCAGCCCGCTGCTCGCGATCGTGACGCTGCAGCTGCTCAACAGCCTCGTTGTCGGCAACATCATTCACGGCTAGCGACGACCGCGGAGACGGCCACGTGCGCTCGAGCGTAGACGGCAGAGGAGGCCGGCCCGCGCCCGAGCGCTTCGCACGCGTCGAACGAGCGGTGCCCGCCCGGCTGCGCCCGTGGCTGTACGCGCTGCTGGTCGCGCTCGGCGTGATCGTCGTGGACCAGCTGAGCAAGCGCGCGGTTCGCAGCTCGATCACCCCCGGCGAAGAACACAAGCTGCTGCCGGGCGTGGATCTGGTGAACACGCGCAACCACGGAGTCGCGTTCGGCTTTCTGCCCGGCAGCCACCTGGCGGTCACGATCCTGATCGGCGTGGCCCTGTTGATCCTGCTCGCGTACTTCGCGCTGCACGCGAGCCGGCCGCTGATCTGGCTGCCCACGGGGATGCTGGTGGGTGGCGCGCTCGGCAACATCCTCGACCGCCTGCGCGACGGCTCGGTGACGGACTTCATCAAGCTTCCGCTCGGCTGGCCGCCCTTCAATCTCGCCGACGCATCGATCACGCTGGGAGTCGTGATCCTGTTCATCGTCATCGAGGGCGATCGCAACCGCTCGCACGCCGAGGAGGACGCGGGCGGCGCGCGCCACGGCCAGCCGTGAATGCCGGCGAGCCGTTCACGGTCGCCTGGAGCGACGAGCATCTGCTCGTGGTGGACAAGGCGGCCGGCGTGGTCGTGCATCCGGGGCGCGGTCACGGCTCGGACACGCTCGCGCAGCTGCTCGCTCCGGCGCTGGCGGGCGGTGAGCCCGAGCGCGCGGGGATCGTGCATCGGCTCGACCGTGACACCTCCGGGCTGCTCGTGGTCGCACGCAGCGAGGAGGTGCACCGCCGCCTGCAGGCGGCGCTCGCGGCGCGGCGGATCACGCGCGAGTACCTGGCGCTGGTCGAGGGCGTGCCGCCGGCGCGCAGCGGCACGATCGAGGCGCCGATCGGCCGGCACGTGCGCGTGCGCACGCGCATGGCGGTGGGCGGGGCGGCCGCACGCGAGGCGCGCACCCACTTCACGCTCGAGCGCGCGTTCCCGCGCACCGCGCTGCTGCGCCTGCGCCTGGACACGGGCCGCACGCACCAGATACGCGTTCATCTGCAGGCGATCGGGCACCCGGTGTGCGGCGATCCCGAGTACGGCACAGCGGGCTTGCTGGGCCTCGAGCGCCAATTCCTGCACGCCACGCGGCTAGCGTTCCAGCACCCGCTCACGGGCGAGCCGATCGACGTCGTCTCGCCGCTTCCGCGCGACCTGCAGGCGGTGCTGAAACGGGTCGAAGAGCTATCCTGAAGGCCGATAACTCTTCGACCCATGCGGCCGCGGTTGCGGCCCTGCCCGACGCGATGCCTCAAGGCCATCGCCTTCGGGTCCGCTCCGTCCGCGTGGAAACGCACCCAAATCACATAAAGGGAGTAGCTCGTGGCTGACGTTGGCATTGCGGAGCTGCTGGAGGCCGGCGTTCATTTCGGCCACCAGACACGCCGCTGGAACCCGAAGATGCGCCGCTTCATCCATGGCGAGCGCGGCGGCATCTACATCATCGACCTGCTCAGGACCAGCGCGCTGCTGGAGCAGGCGCAGCAGTTCGTCTCCGATCTTTCGCACCGCGGCGGAACGGTGCTGTTCGTCGGCACCAAGAAGCAGGCGCGCGACACGATACGAGACGTCGCCGAAGCTGCGGACATGCCGTTCGTCAACCACCGCTGGCTCGGTGGGCTGCTGACGAACTTCCAGACGATCAACCAGCGGATCCGGCGGCTGCACGACCTCGAACGCTACGAGACCGAGGGCCAGCTCGCGCTGCTGCCGACGCGTGAGCGTATGGCCGCTCAGGCGGACCTGGCCAAGCTGCGCGCGAATCTGGGCGGCGTGAAGAACATGCAGCGCGTCCCTGACGCGCTCTTCGTGATCGACCTCAAAACCGAGGCGATCGCGGTGAAAGAGGCGCAGCGCCTGCGCATCCCGATCATCGGCCTCGTCGACACCAACTGCGACCCGGACGGCATCGATTTCGTGATCCCCGGCAACGACGACGCGATCCGCTCGTGCGCGCTGATAACTCAGGCAGTCGGCCAGGTCGTGCTGGAGGGACACGCTGTCTTCCGTGCAGAGGAGGAGCGCGCACGCAAGGAAGCCGAGGAGCGCGCCCGCGTCGAAGCCGAGGAGCGCGCCCGCCGCGAGGCAGAGCAGCAGGCGCAGCGCGAAGCCGAGGAACAGGCGGCCCGCGAGGCCGAGGCGCAGGCCGCGGCCGCCCGTCAGGCGGAGGCAGCGCGCCAGGCCGAGGCGCAGGCCGCGCCGGCTCAGGCGCCGAGCCCGCCGGCGACGGCCCCGGCCGACTCGCCACAGTCGGCACCTGCGAGCGAGCAGGCTCCAGCCACAGCGACGCCCGAGCAGCCGGCAGCGGCGAGCGAGCCGGCACCAGCGGAGCCGCCAGCGGCGAGCGAGCCGGCACCGGGCGAGCCGCCAGCGGCGAGCGAGCCGGCACCGGCCGAGCCCGCGGCCGAGGCGCCGCCGCCGCCTGCAGATGACCCGCCGCCGGCGCCGGATGAGGCACCGGCCGAGCCTGCGCAGGCGAGCGCGGGCGATGAGCCGCCGGCCGCGGAGGAGCAGCAGCAGGATGAGCAGACCAAAGCTGGGGCGAGCGCATGAACACCACCGAGATCGCAGCCAAGGACGTCAAGGCCCTGCGCGACCGCACGGGCGCGGGCATGATGGATTGCAAGAAGGCGCTGACTGAGGCGCAGGGCGACGTCGAGAAGGCGATCGAGATCCTGCGCGTGCGCCAGGGCAAGAAGATCCAGGATCTCGGCGAGCGCGCGGCAACCGAGGGCACGATCCAGGCATACGTGCACGCGGGGTCGAAGGTCGGCGTGCTCGTGGAGGTCGACTGCAACACCGACTTCGTCGCCAAGAACGAGGACTTCGTGAGCTTCGCGCGCGAGGTCGCGATGCAGATCGCCGCGTCCCCGACGGTCGCGTACGTGACGCGCGATGACGTGCCGCAGGAGCTGCGCGATGCCGAGTCGCGCATCTACGAGCAGGAAGCGGCGGAGAAGCCGGAGAACGTGCGCGAGAAGATCGTCTCCGGGAAGCTCGACTCGTGGCTGTCCACGATCGTGCTGCTCGAGCAGGTGATGCACAACCCGAAGTTCGACGGAAAGACCGTGCAGCAGCTGCGCGACGAGCTCGCCGCGACGACCGGCGAGAACGTGGTGATCCGCCGCTTCACGCGCTTTGCCATCGGCCAGTAGGCCGCGTGCCGGGTATAGGCTCTCGGCGGCCATGGCCCCCGCGTTCACACGCATCCTGCTGAAGCTGTCCGGCGAGGCGCTGATGGGGGAGCTTCAGTACGGCACCGATCCCGAGCGAGTGGTGCGGGTGGCGCGTCAGGTCTCAGACGTTCGCGACCAGGGAGTCGAGGTGGCGATCGTAGTGGGCGCGGGCAACATCTACCGCGGCATGAAAGGCGCCGCCGCGGGCATGGACCGCGCCACGGCCGACTACATGGGCATGCTCGCGACGGTGCTCAACGCGCTGCCGCTGCAGGACGCGCTGGAGAAGATGGGGACCGACACGCGCGTGCAGTCTGCGCTGGGCGTGGCCGAGGTGGCCGAGCCCTACATCCGCCGGCGCGCGATGCGCCACCTGGAGAAGGGGCGCGTGGTGATCTTCGCCGCCGGCACCGGCAACCCGTTCTTCACGACCGACACCGCCGCAGCGCTGCGCGCGGCCGAGATCCACGCCGAGATCATCCTGATGGCCAAGAACGGCGTGGAGGGCGTGTACACGGCCGACCCCGCGCTCGACCCGAACGCCGAGTTCATTCCGGAGATAACGCACATGGAGGCGCTCGAGCGGCGCCTGAGGGTGATGGACTCGACGGCGCTGGCGCTGTGCATGGAGAACGGCATGCCGCTGAACGTGTTCAACATGGACGACGACACGAGCCTCGCGCGGATAATCTCCGGCGAGCGCGTGGGCACTCTCGTCTCCACCGCGCAAGGAGACCCCGATGGCCGCTGAAAACCTGATCGACGAGCTTCTTGAGGACGCACGCGAGCGCATGGCCAAATCGCTCGAGTCTGCGCAGCACGAGTTCGCGACGGTGCGCACCGGCCGTGCGAGCCCGTCGCTGCTCGACCGCGTGAACGTCGACTACTACGGCGCCATGACTCCGCTCAACCAGCTCGCCACGATCTCAGCGCCGGAAGCGCGACTGATCACGATCCAGCCCTACGACAAGTCCTCGATCAAGGCGATCGAGAAGGCGATCAACGAGTCGGACATCGGGCTGAACCCCTCCAACGACGGCAACATCGTGCGCCTCGTCGTCCCGGAGCTGACCGAAGAGCGCCGCCGCGACCTGGTCAAGGTCGTGCGCAACCTCGCCGAGGAGGGGCGCGTGGCGATCCGCAACGTGCGCCGCGACACGATGCAGCAGCTGCGCGAGCTGAAGTCCGAAGGCGATGCGTCCTCGGACGACGAGCATCGCGCAGAGGTCGAGCTGCAGAAGCTGACCGACGGGCGCATCGGCGATCTCGACAGCGTGCTCAAGGCCAAGGAGGAGGAGATCCTCTCGGTGTGATTGATTCCGCGGCTGATCGCGGATCGGCGGCCGGCAGAGCGGCGGCGGGCGCGGTGAACGACCAGAGCTCCTCAGGCCCATCTGCACGCTACGTGGCCATCATCACCGACGGGAACGGCCGCTGGGCTCGCGCCCGGGGCGTGCCCGTCAACGAGGGTCACAGAGCCGGTGCGGACACGGTTAAGGCTCGGCTGCGCGACGCCGCCGAGCTGGGCATCGAGGAGCTGACCGTGTACTCGTTCTCCACCGAGAACTGGTCGCGGCCGGCCGAGGAGGTGCAGGGGCTGATGGACATGTTCTCCGCGCGCATCGCGAGCGAAACGCCGGAGCTGCACGAGGAAGGAGTGCGGATGCGCTTCATCGGCCGCCGCGAGGGTGTGGGCGAGAGCCTGCGCGAGCAGATGGGCTGGGCGGAAGAGCTGACCTCTAAGAACACCCGAATCACTCTGTTCGTCGCGTTCAACTACGGAGGACGCGCGGAGATCCTTGACGCAGCGCTGCGCTTCCAGGGCGGCGGCGAAGAGGAGTTCCGCGCGTGCCTGTACGCGCCGGAGATGCACGACCCAGACCTCATCATCCGCACCAGCGGCGAGCGTAGGCTGTCGAACTACCTGCTCTGGCAGTCCGCCTACTCGGAGCTCGTGTTCCGCGAGGAGCTGTGGCCTGACTTCACCCGCGCCGCGCTCGAAGAGTCGCTCGCCGAGTTCGCCGAGCGCAGACGCCGGTTTGGCGGCCGCTGATGGCCGTGTGATGGCGGGCCGCTCGCGAATCGGCCACCGGCGTCGGGTCTCCGCCGCGCATCGCCGCGGCGGCACAGGATCGACGCGAGTGCGCGCCGCCACGGGCGTGCGCCCTCCGCGCGGCCGCTCGGAGCTGGGTGGGCGCGTGCTGGTCGCGGTGCCCGCGCTCGCGGTCGCGCTGTTCCTCGTGATCGAGGGCGGCCTCGTGTTCGCTCTGGGCCTCTTCGTCCTCGGCGCGGTCTGCATGCACGAGCTCTACGCGATGTGGGCGCGAACCCATCCCGTGCGGCTCGCCGGCTACCTCTCGCTCGCGGGGCTGCTCGCAGCGGGCCTCTACGGGACGCAGTTCCAGGTCCTGCTCGTCGCCGTGATCTCGCTGCCGCTGCTGTTCGCGCTCACGCTCGCGCAACCGCACCCGAGCCTCGGCGGGCTCGCGCTGACGCTGCTCGGCATCTTCTGGATCGGCCTCGCGCTCACCCACGCAGTGATGCTGCGCGGCCTGCCGCACGGGATCGGCATCGTGCTGGACGTGCTCGCCGGAGTGTTCCTCGGCGACACCGGCGCATACCTCGGGGGACGCATGTTCGGTCGCCGGCCGCTCGCGCCCGCGATCTCACCGAACAAGACCGTCGAGGGGCTCGTGATCGGCATGGCCTTCGCCGTGCTCGGCGTGTGGATCGCCGGGCGCTACCAGGAATGGCTGCCCGGAACCCACGCGCTTGTGCTCGGTCTCGGCGTGGCGGTGTCCGCGCCGGTGGGCGACCTGTTCGAGTCGTTCGTCAAGCGCGAGGCCGGCGTCAAGGACTCAGGGCGCCTGTTCGGACCGCACGGGGGCGCGCTCGATCGTCTCGACGCGGTGCTGTTCGCTGCTGTGACGAGCTACTACGTGTGGTCCGCGTATGTGCACTAGCGGCGGAGCTTGGCTCTAGCAAGCGGTGAAACGGTGAAACGTGGGCTGCTCGGGCCAGGATTGGGCCAGACCTGCTACTCGCGGCCGGCGGTTCAGCGGGAGAACCGGCCGCCCTCCAGCCTGTCGAGCCGCCAGTTCCCGGCATGCAGGTCTCCGACGCGGTCGATCCAGTCGAAGACGACGCCGTCGGGGGTCGTGTAGCGAGCACTGCCCGTGTCGGTGAAGACCTGGATGCGCGACGACGCTTCCGGCGCGTCAGCCGGCACGCCGAAGCCGCCGGAGCCTGCTCGGGCCAGCGCTTCGCTGCACGCTCGCGGCCGGGCTCGCCCGGCCTTCAGGAACACCCGCACCACCTGGGCTTCCGCCGACGGGGTCATGTTGCGACATTGCGGCTGGGCCACCTCGAGGTTCGCGTAGAAGCTCTCCACTTCGTGCGCAACGGCTTGCTTCGCGGTCATCGCCGGATCAGACGCTGCGCCCCGCCGCGCTGCGCCTGCCGTGAGAAGCCCGAGCAGGCTAAACAGGATCAGCAGGGCGACGATCGCGGCGAGCCCGTCGTTGCCCTCGCCCATGGCCAGCAGGAGCACCACGACCTCCACCGCGGCGAGTCCATAGGTGGCCGTGTTCCCCGACAGCCCGAACGATCCGACCGGCGCCAGCCTCACTACGATCTCGAGCACGATCAGGACGCCCACCCACGTGGACAGCGACGAGCGCGTCCGAGTCATGCGCAGAGTTTCGCTGCGGTGGCAAAGGGGGACAACTCCACGTTGGTCTAGTCGGGGGAGTCAGGCGGCCCTGCTCGGGCGGCGTACGTGCACTAGCGCGAAACCATTGGGCGAAAGGAGCCCTCGGACGCACCGGAGGGCAACCTCTAGGCGCTTCTGAGTACGCACCGTACGCGCAACGCCCTTGCGTTCCCCGTGTTGTAGCGGCACGCCGAGGGCGAAGGGTGCGCCTTGCACTTCCTCGGCGCGCCGCTAGGGGAGCGGCTACCCGTCCGAGCCCGCCAGCAACCCCCAACGATACGGAGGGCGTAGCGCTCTGATCTGCGTGCACACGCCGCGCGACTCTCGCCCCGGCGGCCACTCGCTGCGAGCGCCGAAAAACCGTGTTAGCAGGCGTTTCTAGAGATGCGGGAGGAGGGGCTCGAACCCGACACGAGGGCCTTGACAGGGGAGGATCTAGCGACGTAGGGTTCGCCGAACTCAAGCGAGGACTGGGGGGGTCTGAAGTGGCCGTCGATCACGCCGAGCGCGCCAGGGGTGCGAGACTTCCGACGCCCGGCGAGAAGCGGGCAGCGTCTTGGGCTGGATGGTTCATGGCGATCACGTTCGCCACGTCGATCCCGGCACTGCTTCTGTACCACCCGTCCTGCACGACCACAACTACATCCTGGGGGCGGGGCACGATACTCGCATCGAGTTCGCTGCGCTTTCTCGAGGTTCTGCATGATCTCGAGATCGGCGTTGCGATCGTGATGTTCCCGATCCTCCGGCGCAAGAGCGAGAGCCTCGCGCTCGGCTACGTCGCGTCGCGGATCGTCGAGTCGACGATGATCGTGCGTTGGCCTCATCAGCCTCCTAGCGATCCTGACGTTGCGTGCAGCGATTTGGCGGCGTCGGTTGGCGGCAACGGCGGGTCGCTTCTGATCGCCGGTCGCTCGCTCGTAGCGATCCACGAATGGACGTTCGTGTTCGGACCAGGATTCTGTGTCGGCGTCAACGACATCCTGCTGGGCTATCTGATGTACAGCACCGGCCTGATGCCACAGCGCCTCGCCCTGTTCGGCCTGATCGGCGGTCCGCTGATCTTCGCCTCGAAGATCGCAGTTGTATTCGGCGCCTATCGCAAACTAGCTCCGCGGCCAGCATCTTCGCGATTCCGGTGTTCATCTTCGAGGCCTCGTTTGCGATCTACCTGATCGTCAGCGGGTTCAGGCCGTCCCGAGTCCTCTCTGGAGAAGTTGCAACATAGGCCGAGGAGATTGCTGACGGGCGCCTAGTAGTCGGCCCGCCAGGCGCAGTGCACGCTTCCCGGACGGCCGCCGCCGGCGCCGGAGGCGCTCTATATGCTCCACCTGCGCGTGTTCAAGAGGTTAGCCATCCGGCTGCTCGCAGGTCTCGTGGGAGTCGCTGCCGGGCTGCTGGTATGCGGCGTCGCGCTCGAAGATCTCTCGCTCAGCGCAACCGGGCTGCTCGAGGCGACGCTGGTGTTCTGGGTCGCGCACATCGTGGTGCAGTTCCTCGCGCTCAAAGTGCTCGTGCGCCAGCCGTCGATCGCGCTCGCCGGCCTGCTCGCGCTCGCGTCGACGGTCATCGCGCTGTTCATCGCCGTCGGCGTCGTGTCCGGGCTCACCGTGCACGGAGCGCAGACCTACGTCTGGGCCACGCTCATCATCTGGGCCACGACCGCCACCGCCGACGTGTTCGCGCGCCGAACCATCCGCGAGGAGCGCGTCCAAAAGCGCGTCGACCGCGCCGAACGCCGCAAGGGCTAGTCAGTATGGACCCGGAGCGGGCCGGTCTCTCCGCTCCACGTCAAGGTTAGATCTCGAGCCTGAGCTCGCACGAGTCGACCGAGGCGCGCGTGCCCGGGGTCTCTGACGGGTCCATCGCAGCGAGCACCTTTGCGCCCTCCTCCATGTCCTTTGCGGTCGCGAAATGCTGCAGGACCACCGCCGTGCCCTGAGCCTCGTCGAAGAGCGCCTCGAGCCGGGAAGAACTGACGCCGGGCGGCGGGCCGCCGGCTGCTTTGATCTGCTCTACGAGCTGCCCCATCCGCTCGGCTGTGACGCCGGTGAACCTGACTACACGAACGAACATCGCGAACCCCCTCCTAGTTGATGACCCGGCGAAGCTATATCGCCTGCGGTGGTGCAGTCAAGCCGCGGGGCGAGCCGGCCTCGAGCGCGCGAGCAGATGACCGGCGCGACCGGGCTGGTCATCACGGGCTGCTGGATAGCGTGGCTCGCCTATTGGGCGGCGATGGCGCTCTCGACCAAGCGCACGGTGCAGCGCGGAGGCCTCGTCGGCTTCCGGCTGGTCACGATCGTCCTCATCCTTGGATTGGTAGCGATCGGGCGGCTGCTGGACCTTTCCTCGCACTCGCAGCTGTGGCATACCTCGCTCGCGCTGGGGGTCGTGACCGACTTTCTCGTCCTCGCGGGGGCCGCGTTTACGGTCTGGGCGCGGGTCACGCTGGGCCGCAACTGGAGCGCCGAGGTCGTGCTCAAGGAGGATCACGAGCTGATCGAGTCCGGCCCCTATGCGCTGGCCCGGCATCCGATCTACACGGGCCTGTTCGTGATGGGGCTGGGGACCGCGATCAACTACGGGCGCGCGATCGGCTTTGCCGTGTACGTCGGCGTGTGCGGCGGACTGTTGTGGAAGGCTCGCCAGGAGGAGCGGATCATGTGCAGGCAGTTCCCGACCGCCTATCCCTCCTACAGGGCGCGCGTCCACGCGATCATCCCGTTCCTGCTGTAGGCGGTGGCCGCGGCGTTGACGCCCCTATCATCGGCGCACGACATGGCCACCCGCAAGCGCCTCTTGATTCTCGGCTCGACCGGCTCGATCGGAACGCAGGCGCTCGACGTCTGCAGATCGAGCGAGGAGTTCGAGCTCGTGGGGCTCTCGGCCGAGCGCTCGTGGGAGGGTCTGCTCGAGCAGGCGCAGGCGCACGCGGTCACCCGCATCGCGCTCGCCGACGAGCACGCGGCGGCGAGGGCGGCGGAGGCGTGGACCGACGGTGAAGTGCTCGGCGGGGCGGAGGGTCTCGTGCGCCTCGTGGTCGAGTCGCGTGCCGAGCTGGTGCTCAACGCGCTCGTCGGCTCGGCCGGGCTCGGGCCGACGGTGGCGACGCTCGGCGAGGGGATCGACCTCGCGCTCGCCAACAAGGAGTCGCTCGTCGTCGGCGGGGAGCTGGTGACGGCGCTGGCAGAGGGGACCGGCGCGCAGCATCGTGCCTGTGGACTCCGAGCACACGGCGCTGCACCAGCTGCTCGCGGCCAGCCGCCGGGGCCGTGGATCGTCTCACGATCACCGCCTAGCGGCGGGCCCTTCCGGGGGCGCGGCCGAGCGACCTCGCAGGACGTGACCGTCAAGCAGGCGCTCGCGCACCCGACCTGGGCGATGGGCGGCAAGATCACGATCGACTCGGCCACGCTCATGAACAAGGGGCTCGAGGTGATGGAGGCCCACCATCTGTTCGGCACCCCGTCC
>CAWCCZ010000009.1:0-17908 GCA_963794275.1 uncultured Solirubrobacteraceae bacterium
CGAGCGCGACACCGACGCTGAGTTCGCCTGGGGCGCGAACATGGCGATCCGCCGGAGCGCCTCGGAAGAGGTGGGACCGTTCGACGTGTCGCTGGAGTACGGCGGCGATGAGCAGGAGTGGCAGGAACGCCTGCGGGCGAAAGCCCGGCGTGAGGGTTCTGTACGTGGCGGCGGCCTCGGTTGCGCACCGCCGCTCGGGCAACGACGCCCGCCTGCGCTCGCTCGCGCGGGGAGCGTACGCTCGCGGGCGCGCGGCGCGGCGCTTCGACGCCCGCCGCGGGCAGGCTGCGTCGCTTGCGGGGGAGCTCACCACGCTCGCTGGCTGCCTCGCGCATGTGGTGCGTCGCCGCTGCCCCGCGGGGCTGACGATGGTGGCCCACAGCTACGGTCGCGTCCGAGAGGGAATCCGCGAACGCGCGCCGCTGGCGCACGGCCCAGTCGTCGCGGTGAACGGCCTGCCGGGGCACGCAGCCCCGAGCGAGGACTTCCTTTCGGGCACGAGCGGCGCCGTCGGAGGACTCGACGGCGCGCGCCGCGAGGCCCTGGATGCGGCCGTCAACACCTGGGAGCTGCTCAGCGCCCGGCGACTGCGCCTGGCATTGGCAGCGCGCCACGCCCCGCCGCTGCGGCGAGTGCTCGTCCTCGGCGTCGAGCGCCCGGAGCGCCGCGTGCTCGCCGAGGCGATCCGCGAGGAGCTGTTGCGCTCGCGCCACGACGTCGAGCTTCACACCAGTGGCGCGGAGGGCCGGGGAAAGTTCGAGAACCTCAACCGGCTGCTTGCTGCCTATCCAACCCACGGCCACGATTGGCTGCTGGTGATCGACGACGACGTCGAGCTGCCGCGCGGCTTCCTCGATCGCTTCCTGTTCCTCTGCGAGCGCTATTCACTGGCGCTCGCGCAGCCGGCCCACCGCCTGCACTCCCATGCGGCATGGCCGGTCACGCGGCGCCAGCCGGGGAGCGCGGTGCGCGAGACGCGCTTTGTGGAGATCGGGCCGGTCACGGCGTTCGCCAGTCGCACCTTCCCGGTGCTGCTGCCGTTTCCAGAGCTGCGCATGGGCTGGGGACTGGATGTCCATTGGGCGGCGCTCGCGCGTGAGCACGGTTGGCGCTGCGGGGTCGTCGATGCGGTCTCGATCCGCCATCGCGCTGCGCCCGCAGCCGCCGCGTATGGGCGCGATGCGGCCATCGCCGAGGCACGTGCGTTCCTGCACGACCGCGCCTACCTCAGTGCGAACGAGGCTGACCGCACCGTGATGACGCACCGCGGCTGGTGAGCTCCTCCAGGCACAGCCGGCCACGGGTGGCTGTGGTCGCCGAGTTCTACCCGAGCGTGCGCGACCCGGTGCTGGGTGTGTGGGCACACCGCCAGGCGCTCGCGGCGCGCGACGCCGGCGCGGACGTGCGCGTGCTCGTGCTGCAGCGGCTCGTGCCGCCGCGCTCCTCGCTCGCGGCCGGTCCAGCGGCGGCCGCGCGCGCGCTCGCCGAGCTGGTGCGCGAGCCGCGCAGGCAGACGCGCGACGGCCTCGAGATCGCCTATGTGCCGTATGTCTCGCCACCGCGCGAGCGCTCCTACGCCGCATGGGGAGCGTGGGCGGCGCCGGCGCTCGGCGTCGCATTGCGCCTGCTGGCGCGCTCGTTCGGATTCGAGCTCATCCACGCGCACAACGCCGTGCCGGCCGGCGACGCTGTCCGCCGCGCGCGGCTGCACACGCCAATAGTCGTGTCCGTGCACGGCGGCGACGTGCTCTACACCGCGCGCCGAGACCACGCCGGCGCGAAGGCCGTCGCGGATGGCCTCGGCGCGGCTGCGCTTGTGCTCGCCAACAGCCACGGCATCGCCGAGCTGGCGCGCGCCCACGGTGCCGGCGAGACACGCGTCGTGCATCTCGGAACCGAGCTCCCGTCGGCCCAGCGCCCGGTGCGCGGCGATTCACGCGCCGGCTGGACAGCGAGCGGCCGTTCGCAGCCGGCCCCGTCGCTGGTCACGGTCGCGCACCTCGTCGCGCGCAAGCGCCACGCGGACGTGCTGCGGGCGCTGGCCGTGCTGGGCCCGCGCCATCCCACCCTGCGCTACGTCGTCATCGGCGACGGCCCCGAGCGGATCGCCCTGGAAGGGCTCGCGGTCCGCCTCGGCGTCGCCGAGCGTGTCGAATTTCTCGGCCAGCTCGAGCCAGCGGCGGCGGTGGAGCGCGCCCGCGCCTGCACCCTGTTCGTGATGCCCTCCACCGAGGAGGCTTTCGGCGTCGCCTACGTCGAGGCGATGGCCGCGGGGGTGCCGGCAATCGGCTGCCGCGGTGAGCCTGGCCCGGAGGAGATCGCGGCGGCGGGCGACGGCTTCCTGCTCGTGCCACCTGGTGACATCGAGCGCCTGACCCAGCGCATCGACGAGCTGCTCTCCGACCCGCACAGGCTGCGCGAGGCCGGGCAACGCGCGCGGGCGAGCGTCGCCGCGAACTTCACGTGGGAGCGGTGCGGCGAGCAGACGCTCGCGGCCTACAAGCACGTCCTGGCGTGAAGCCGGTGCTGTTCATCACCGGGCACGCGCCCGCCTACCGGGTGGGGGCACTCGCGTGCCTGCACGAGCGCGAGGGGATAGAGCTGGCGCTCTTCGGAGGTCCCCTGCAGCACGGCGGCGCGCAGTTCCACGAGCAGTTGCCGTTCCCCCACCGGCACGTGCGCCCGCACGAGCTCTACGCGCTGGCCGCGAGCGGGCGTTACCGCGCGGTGGTGTGCCCCACCGGCGGGCGTCTCGCGCCGCTTGCCGCATGGGCGGGCGCCCGCCGCGCGGGCGTTCCGCTGATCCTGTGGGCCTCGCTGTGGGCACATCCACGGAGCCTCGCGCACACGCTCAGCTACATGCCATTGCGTCGCCTGTATCGCTCCGCCGACGCAGTCGTCACCTACGGACCTCACGTGAGCGCCTACGTCCGCGCGCGCGGCGCGCGCAACGTCCACGTTGCGACGCAGTCGGTCGACAACGATTTCTGGCGCTCGCGCGAGCAGCTGAGCCCGAACGATCCCGACGACTGGCCCGCGCGAGCCGATGTCAGGTTCCTGTTCGTCGGCCGGCCTGTCGCCGGCAAGGGCCTGCCGGTACTGCTGTCGGCGTGGCACATCGCGCAACTGAGCTCCCCGACGTGCGCGCTGGTGCTCGCGGGCGTCGGCGAGCACATGGCGCTCGATGGGGAAGGGAGCGAGGCATCGGGCTCGCCGATCGTGCGCCTCGGTCCGCTCGAGCCGGCGCGGCTGCGCGACGTGTACGCGGCGTGCGACGTGCTCGTCGTGCCGTCAGTGCAGACGCGCACCTTTCGCGAGCCATGGGGGTTGGTGGTCAACGAGGCCATGAACCAGGGGCTTGCAGTGATCGCGTCAGACGCAGTCGGCGCCGCCGCCGGCGGCTTGGTGCGCGAGGACGTCAACGGCGTCGTCGTGCCGGCCGGCGATCCGATCGCGCTCGCGCGCACGATCGAGCGGTTGGCGCGGGACGCCGATCTACGCACGCGCCTGGGCGCCGCAGGCGCACGGGACGTGCTCGCCTTCAACTACAGCTCATGGGCCGAGGGCTTCTCGCGGGCGCTCTCGAGCGTTGGTGTCTCCGCAGCGGTTGGTAGCGTTGAATAGTCAGCCTATGAGAATCGCCCGTCTTGAGAGCCGACCGATCGGACTTCGCTCGGCCGCCCAGACCGTGCTGTTGCTGGCCGCGATCCTGGCGGCGACATCGCTCGCGATCGCGCAGCCGGCACGAGCGGACATCGGCGAAACGATCATCCTGCGCTGCACGCACCGCGAATCGCTGAGCGGCTTCAGCCAGAGCGCGTATCGCCAAGCGCTGAAAGAGCTGAACGCCGACCTCGAAGAGTACAGCGGGTGCTCTTCGCTGATCCGCCAGGCACAGGAAGCTGCGGCGGCCGGCCGGGGCGGCGCGCGCGGCGCGGGCGCGGCGGTCGCGATCGCTGCCACGCCGGCTGAGCAACAGGCGATCGCCCGCGCGCAGCGCGCGGCGCCTGGATCGGTGAAGCTCGGCGGCGGGCTCATCCATCCGGGCGTGATCCATACCGACATCGCTTCGGCGTTCAGCGCGATGCCCACGCCGCTGCTCGCGACAATCGCGTTCGTGCTCCTTTGCCTGGCACTGCTCGCGGGCGGTGCAGTTCGAAAGCGGGTCCGTGCCGGCCGCGCCGACTGAGCTCGCGCCCGCATCGGAGGTGGCTGCACCGCCAGCGCCGCTCATTCGCGGATGGCAGCGCCGGCCCTCGCGTGTTCCGAAGCAGGCGGGCGGACGCTGGCTGCGCGCGCTGTGGTGGCCGACGCTGCTGATCGCGGCGATCTTCTGCCTGATCACCTTCTACGCGAAGGGCGGCCTGAACCTCGAATCGATGGTCTCCACGGAGATGGCGCTGACGATCGGTGCCGGCGTGCTGATCGCAGCGTGCGTGCTGCTGGCGGCGCCGGGCATGCGCGCCCACGGCGCTTGGCCGGCCGGTTTGCTGCTCGCATTCACCATTCTCACGGCGCTCTCGATCGTGTGGTCGGTGCAGCCCGACCACAGCTGGCAGGACTCCGGCCGGATGCTCGCCTATACGGCGGTGTTCGCCGCAGGGGTGGCGCTCGTGCGTGTCGTGCCCGACCGCTGGCCGGCGGTGCTCGGCGGCCTGACGCTCGCGGCGGTCGTCGTGTGCGCGTACGCGCTCGCGACGAAGACTTTCCCGAGCCTCGACCCCTTGAACACGTTCGCCCGCTTGAACGAACCTTACGGCTACTGGAACGCCGTCGGACTGACCGCGGCGATGGGCGTGATCTGCTGCCTGTGGCTCGGCTCGCGGCGCACCGGCCACGCGCTGGCGCGAGCGTTTGCGTATCCAGCGATGGGCCTGCTGCTGGTGACGCTCGTGCTCGCCTATTCGCGCGGGGCGCTAGCTGCGCTCGCGCTCGGCCTCGTGTTGTGGTTCTGCGTCGTGCCGCTGCGCCTGCGTGCCGCCGCGCTTCTGATCGTGGCGGCGCTCGGCGCGGGGGCGGTTGTGGCGTGGGACTTCTCCAGGCACGCGCTCAGCTCCGAAGGCGTGCCACTCGTTGAACGTGCGCAGGCTGGTCACCAGCTCGGCGCGGTGATCGTGGCGATGCTCGTGGCGCTGACGATCGTCGGGATCGCGATCGGCTTCACGACGGCGCGCCGCGCCCCGTCGCTGATCGCTCGCCGGCGTGCGGGCGCGCTGCTGCTGGCAATGGTCGTGCTCGTGCTGATTGCTTTCGCGGGGGCGCTCGCGCACAGCCAGCGCGGCTTCACGGGCAGCATCTCGCACGCGGTGAGCGCGCTCACCGATCCCAACGCAAAACAGCCTCCGAATACGGCGGCGCGGCTGACGGCCGTGGCGAGCGTGCGCGCGCGCTACTGGAAGGAGGCGCTGCAGGTCTTCCAAGCGCATCCAGCGCTTGGCGCCGGTGCCGAAGGCTTTTGGACGGCGCACCTGCGCTACGAAACCGAGACGCTCGAAGTCAGGCACGCCCACGGATTCGTCGTGCAGACTCTCGCCGACCTCGGGCTCGTAGGTCTGCTCATCGCGCTCGCGCTGCTGCTCACGTGGATGGCCGCGGCGGGGCGCCCGACGCACCCGTTCAACCGCCGCTGGACCAGCTGGCGGGCCTGGCTGCAGATCCGTGAAGGCGGGCGCCCCGGCTGGCGAGCGCTGCACGATCGCGCGCTGAGTCGCTACACGCCGGAGCGCGTAGGCATGCTGTGCATGCTGTGCGTGGTGGTCGTGTTCGGAGCGCACTCACTGATCGATTGGACGTGGTACGTGCCCGGTGACGCATGCGTGGCGCTGCTGTGCGCAGGCTGGCTCGCCGGCCGCGGCGAGCTGGTACGCACACCGCTCCTGGCGGGCGCGGCGCAGGCGGGCACTCCAAGCGACACCGGCTGGCGCCCGGGATCGGGGCGGCGGCCTTCCTACACGAGCGCCCTGATGGCCGGCGCGGTCGTGGTGCTGGCGCTGCTGGCGGCGTGGTCGCAGTGGCAGCCGCAGCGCTCGGAAGACGCCCGCAGTCAAGCTGACGCGCAGCTCGGAGCCAACAATGTGCGTGCGGCGACCGACGCGGCCGATGCGGCCGTCTCGCGCGATCCGCTGTCGGTCGAAGCGCTGTTCGCGCTGGCCAACGTCCAGCGGCGCTTGGGGCATCCGGCACTCGCACAGGCGACGCTCGAACGCGCGGTGCGCCTGCAGCCGTCGAACCCCCAGACGTGGCTGGTACTCGGGCGCAACGACCTCGTGACCGGCAAGCCGCAGGCGGCGGTGAAGGCGCTGCAGGCGGCGATCTATCTTGACCCGCAGTTGATCTCGATGGAAGCGGTCGCGGCCGGACGCCCGGAAGCGATCGAAGTCCACAACGACTACATCCAGGCGCTGCAGGCTGCCCAGCGCCAGGAAACGGCGACTGCCGCCGCGGCGGCGGCCCGTGCTGCAAGGATCAAAAGCGCGAGCGCACGGCGCGCGCGAGCAGCAGCCGGCGGGCACCGGGCAGGGCGCCCGCGCTCCGTACATTGATCGCCTCGAAGCGGAACTCGCCGAGCAACGCGGCGAGCGTCTCGCGGCTGTAGTAGCGGATGTGGTCGCCGCGGGGGTCGAAGCGCGTGGCATATGCACGGCGCGAGAGCGCCGTGCGCGCGAGCGCGAGCCGGCCCTGGGAGGGCGTGCTGATGAGCAGGCAGCCGCCCGAGCGCAGCACGCGCCGAACCTCGGAAAGCCACCGTGCCGTGTCGAGGACGTGCTCGATCACCTCGCCGGCCCAGACGACGTCGAAGCCCGCGTCGGGCAGCTCCCAGGTGCCTTCGCTCTCCACGAGCCGCAGATCGAGCTGCGGATGCAGCGCTCGCGCGCGGCGCAGCGGCTCCTCGGCGACGTCGATCCCTACCACGTCGGTCCCAGCGCGTGCGAGCTCAGCGGCGAAGCGCCCCTCGCCGCAGCCGACGTCAAGCACACGCTGTCCCGCCGCGACGTTTTCGAGCAGGAAGCGCCGACGCAGCGCGAAGTCTGTCGGCTCGAGCCCCTCCGGGATCCCCTGCCACAGCCCTTCGTAGTAATCGCGCGACGGCATTCCGCGCCACAGGCTAAGCCGGATAGCTGCAGCGTGGCTCTCATGGCTACCAAAAGCTGTGCAAAGCGAATACTGTGGCGCGATGCACGCTGGGGAGAAGCGAGTGAACGCGCGAGACCGCCAGTGAGGGTCGCGTTCGACAGCCGTCCTGCTTCTGATCCGGACGGCGTCGGGCGCTATTCCAGTTGTCTGCTTGAGGCGCTGCGCGAGACGGTCGCGGCCAGCGATCAGATCGTCGAGACGCATCGCCCGTCCGCGCTTGCGCGCTCCCGCGGCGCGGACGTGTTCCACTCACCGTGGATCGACGGCGCGATGCTGCACAGCCCCTGCCCGATGGTGGTCACGATCCACGACCTCGCGATGCTGAAGCGCCGCAGCGAGCACCTGCGCAGCGGCCTGCGGCTGCGCCTGCGCCGCCTCGCGGCGCAACGCGCTGCGCGCGTGATCGTGCCGAGCGAGGCGGTCGCAGAGGACGCTGTCGGGCATCTGAGGCTCGCTCGTGAGCAGGTCGTTGTGATCCCCGAGGCCGCCACCGTCGCGATGTACCCGCGCACGCCGGAGGAGGTAGCGGCGGTACGCGCGCGTTTTCAGCTGCCGGAGCGCTTCCTCGTGTGGGTGGGCGGCCTGCGCCACCCCGACCCGGGCAAGCAGATAGTCAAGCTTGCGGGCACGCCCCGCGAGCTGCCGCTGGTGCTCGTCGGCGCAACACGCCCCTGGGCGCGGGAGCTCCCGAACGTGATCCTCACGGGCCGGGTCTCCGACGAGCAGCTTGCGGCGATCTACAGCGGCGCGCATGCGCTGGTGTGCGCATCGACCAACGAGGGTTTCGGCCTTTCCGGCGGTCGAGGCGCTGTCCTGCGGGACGCCGGTCGCCGCCTGCGACGCCCCGGCGCTGTGCGAGGTGCTGGGTGAGCGCGCGACGTTCGTGGCGGCAGGGGACATGGACGCACTGATCGCGGCCGCGCAGTGCGCCCAACGCCCTGCGCCGGCGCCACCGGCGTGGAGCTGGCACGACGCCGCGCGCGCAACCTGGGACGTTTACGAGCGTGCGGCGAGCGCCGCGGCCATCGAGCATGCCCGCCCCTCCCCCCGTCCGCTGCGCCGGCCGGCGGGAGCCGCGGGGCGCGGGAATCGACGGTCTCGAGCCTCAGTAGGCGCCGCGCCGTGTGACCACGGCAGGGATGGTCTTCAGGAGGATCGTCAAATCCAGCGCGAGCGACCAGCTCTCGAGGTAGATGAAGTCGAGGTGCACGAGGTCGTCGAAGTCGAGCTCGGAGCGGCCGGAGACCTGCCACAGCCCGGTCAGGCCGGGAAGCACCAGGTAGCGCTTGCGGTGCCAATCCTCGAGCATCGCGTAGTCGCGTTCGGGTAGTGGCCGCGGACCGACGAGCGACATCTCGCCGCGCAGGACGTTGACCAGCTGGGGCAGCTCGTCTAGGGAGAAGCGTCGCAGCAGATGCCCGATCGGCGTCAGGCGCGGATCGCGGCGGATCTTGAAGAGCGCTCCGGAGGCCTCGTTGAGCTCTTCAAGCCCGGCCTGGTAGTCCTCGGCATCGATGTGCATGGTGCGGAACTTCAGGCAGGCGAACGGGCGCTGGCCGATGCCGCGGCGCATGGACCGGTACAGGATCGGCCCGCGCGAGCTGAGGCGCACCGCCAGCGTCAGCGCCAGCAGCAGCGGGCTCAGCAGCGCCAGCAGCAGCGTCGCGCCGACGATGTCGAACGTGCGCTTGAGGGCGAAGTCGATGCCCTCGAACACCGGCGGCCCGAGTTCGAACAGCGGCACCGACTGGCCCGGTACGAACTCGGCGCGGTGGATCAGGATCTCCATCGTTGAGGGCGCGAGGCGCACGCGCACGCCGCGTCGGTGGCACTGGTCGACGAGCTCGACGGCGTCGTCCTGCGGAAAGTCGGGGTCGGCGATGATCACCTCGTCGATGCGCCGCTCAGAGAGCACTCGTCGAGGCTCGCGAGCGTTCCGAGTGCGCGCAGGCCGTTGTCGGGAAGCGGCTTGGACGACAGGAAGCCGACGACCTCGATCGGCGCGTGGGGCACGTCCGCGAGCGCGTGGGCGACATCTGCGATGTGCTTGCCGCTGCCGACGAGTACGGCGCGCCGCTGGTAGCCGACGGATCGCAGCAGCAGTCCCGTGATGCGTTCATAGGCGGCGCGCAGCGACGCGATGTAGAAGATCGCGAAGGCGAGCGAGCTCCAGAACAGGTAGTAGCTGGAGAAGTGTTCGCCGCTGACGACAGCGAAGATCAGCGCCACGAATGCCACCTGGAACAGCGAGCCGACGATTCGTGAGAGCCCGGGGCGCAGGGCGCGCTGCGCGTAGAGGCCGGAGCGCGCAAACAAAAGCGCGGTGAGCAGGTAGGCGAAGGGCAGGAAGTGTTCGGTGGTTTCGCGCGAGTGCACCGCTTGCACGCGGCCGTGGACGGCTTCCTTGAGCACGAGCGCGGTGAAGATCGCGAGCGCCACCCCGGCGAAGTCGAGCGCGAGCAGCGACGCCACCCGCGCCACGCGCCAGAACGTCGAGGTGCGCAGCAGGAAGGACACCACGGGCGGGCGCTTGCGGCGGATGTCGCGGTCGGAGCGCTCGATGCGCTCGATGCGCTGGGTGCTCGCGGGCGAGGTCGGCCGCGGACGCACGCGAGGGGCAGGTGGCGCCGACGGAGTCGAGGTTTCCGAGACGCGTGGTCCCATCTCGCTACTCACAACACCGCAGCCTCGCATATGGAGCGGTTAGGACGGCGCCCGCCGACGGGCGCTGCATGGTGGCTTGCGGGAGCGCGCTGAGGCGAATCCGTGCCGCGCGGGCCACCGTCAGCTGGCGCCACCACCGACGAGGAACTCGACGCCGGACTGCTCGATCGTGCGCTGCAGGCCGTCGCGTAGCGAGACCTCGGGCAACCACCCGAACAGCTCGCCGGCGAGCGTGATGTTCGGCTTGCGCTGCTTGGGGTCGTCTTCGGGCAGCGCCTCGTAAACGATCTCGGCGGTCGAGCCGGTCAACTCTTTCACGATTTCGGCGAGCTCCAGCAGCGTGAACTCATCGGGGTTGCCGATGTTCACGGGGAAGTGATGGCCGGACTCTGCGAGCGCGATGATCCCGCGGATCAGGTCTGAGACGTAGCAGAAGGAGCGCGTCTGGCTGCCGTCGCCGAACACCGTGATCGGCCGGTTGGCGAGCGCCTGGCGCAGGAAGGTGGGGATCGCGCGACCGTCGTGCGGTCGCATGCGGCTGCCGTAGGTATTGAAGATCCTGACGATCGCGGTGTCGACGCCCTGCTGGCGGTGGTAGGCCATCGTCAGCGCCTCGGCGTAGCGCTTGGCCTCGTCGTAGACGCCGCGCGGGCCGATCGGGTTGACGTGCCCCCAGTAGCTCTCGGACTGCGGGTGTTCGAGCGGGTCGCCGTAGACCTCGCTGGTGGAGGCGATCAGAAAGCGGGCGCGCTTGGCCTTGGCCAGCCCGAGCGTGTGGTGGGTGCCGTAGGAGCCGACCTTGAGCGTGTGCAGCGGCAGGCGCAGGTAGTCGATCGGCGAGGCCGGCGAGGCGAGGTGGTAGACGAAGTCGATCGGCTCGTCGATGAAGTAGGGCTCGATGATGTCGGTGCCCACGTGCAGGAAGCGCTCGGGGTCGCGGATGTGCTCGATGTTGGCCAGCGAGCCCGTCTCGAAGTTATCGACGCAGATCACGCGGTTGCCGCGCGCCAGCAGCTCGTCGCACAGATGAGAGCCGAGGAAGCCGGCGCCGCCGGTGACCAGACAGGTGGACACTGCGCGGGAGAATACCCGTCCTCAAGCGCGCGTAGTGAGTGGCGTGTCGGCGCCGGCCGCGAGTTCCGTGACCGTGCGGTCCTTATCATCTGGCACATGGCCTCGACCGAGGAGCACCTCACCGTCGCGCCGATCGTCGGCCCGGATGACCCGCGCCGCTTCACAGACTCGGGGATTGAGATATCCGAGCTGTACACCGAGGAGGACCTCCCACAGGACCTCGACCTGGGCGAGCCGGGGGAGTTCCCGTACACGCGCGGCGTGCATCGCGAGATGTACCGCAAGCAGCCGTGGACGATGCGCCAGTACGCGGGCTATGCCTCGGCGAAGGAGTCAAACGAGCGCTACCGCTACCTGCTGTCGAAGGGCTCCACCGGCCTGTCGATGGCGTTCGACTTGCCGACGCAGCTGGGCCTCGACTCGGACAATCCGCGCTGCCTCGGCGAGGTAGGACGCACGGGGGTGGCGATCGACACGATCGACGACATGCGCACGGCGTTCGACGGGATCCCGCTCGATCAGGTGTCCACTTCGATGACGATCAACGCGCCCGCGGCGTGCCTGCTGCTGCTGTACGAGCTCGTGGGCGAGGAGCAGGGCGTGCCATCGCAGATGCTGCGGGGCACGACGCAGAACGACGTGCTCAAGGAGTACATCGCGCGGGGCAACTACATCTACCCCCCGGGCCGACGATGCGCCTGACGACGGATCTGTTCGAATACTGCCAGCAGCGTGTGCCGAAGTGGAACACGATCTCGATCTCCGGCTATCACTTCCGCGAGAAGGGCTGCTCCGCGGTGCAGGAGGTCGCGTTTACGCTTTCATCGGGGATCGCGTACGTGCAGGCGGCGATCGACAGGGGCCTGTCGGTCGACGATTTCGCGCCCCGCCTGGCGTTCTTCTTCAACGGCCACAACAACGTCTTCCAGGAGGTCGCCAAGTTTCGCGCGGCGCGGCGGATGTGGGCGCACATCATGCGCGAGCGCTTTGGCGCTTCGAACCCGAAGTCGACGATGCTGCGCTTCCACACGCAAACGGGCGGCGTCACGTTGACGGCGCAGCAGCCCGAGAACAACATCGTACGCGTGGCGCTGCAGGGCTTCGCGGCGGTATGCGGCGGCACTCAGTCGCTGCACACGAACGGCTTCGACGAGGCGCTCGCGCTGCCGAGCGAGCGCGCGGCCAAAATCGCGCTGCGCACCCAACAGATCCTGTCGCACGAGTCGGGCGCGACCGACACGGTGGACCCGTTCGCGGGCTCCTATTTCGTGGAGGCGCTGACCGACGAGATCGAAGCGCGCGCGAACGAGCTGATCGCGAAGGTCGACGCGCTCGGCGGCTCGGTCAACGCGATCGAGTTCATCACCGGCGAGATCGACGAGTCGGCGTGGGGATACCAGGAGCGCTACCGCATCGGCCAGGACATCGTCGTCGGCGTGAACGCCTACCAGGAAGACGCCGTCGAGGTTCCCGACCTGCTGCGCGTGGACCCGGAGTCAGAGCGCGAACAGCTACAGCGGCTGAAAGCTTTTAAGTCCGACCGTGATGGTGCGCTGGTTGAGCGCCGCCTGGGCGAGCTGCGCGACGTGGCGCGCGGCAGCGACAATCTGTTGCCGGCGATCCGTCAGGCGCTGAAGGACCGCTGCTCGCTGGGTGAGGTGTGCGCGGCGATGCAGGACGTGTTCGGGTCCTACGCGCCGACGTTCTAGTCGCACAGCGCGCTCGCTGCTTGCTCGGGGCCGCCTCGGGGCGAGCCGCGCCGCGACTGGCTCTAGGATGCCCCAATGCCGAACGTCCCCCTCGCGTCCGCGTACGACTATGTGCTCGCCCTGCACATCATTTCGATCGTGATCGCATTCGGCTGGACGTTCACGCTGCCGATCGTCTACGCGGTCGCGGTCAAACGCGACCCCCGCAGCCTGCCGCTGCTGCACAGGATCGAAATCACTGTCTCGCGCATGCTGTTGAATCCGGCGCTGCTCGTGGCGCTCGCCGCCGGCATCTTCCTCGCCAGCGACGGCCACCACTGGAGCGAATTCTTCGTGCAGTGGGGCCTGGGCGCCGTCCTCGTAATCGGCGCGCTGGTGGGAGCGGTCCTGATACCGACTGCCAAGCGGGCCGAGGAGGCCGCCACGCGTGATCTCGAGGGGTACACCGGCGGCGAGTTCGTGCCGGGCGAGAGCTACCGCGCTGCGACACGGACGCTCAACATTGTCGGCAGCGCGGCCTCGCTGCTGGTACTGGTGACGATCGTGATCATGGCGGTCAAGTAGCTCCGCGATCGTCTGCTCGTGCTTGCGGCCTTCGGCGGGCAAGCACGCCCAGACGACGCTCCGCAGCTGGGGACCCGCACCCCGTCAAAGACGCGGCTGGCCCAGCTAATCTCCCTGCATGAGCTCTGAGGGCTATCGGGTGGCGGTTGTCGGCGCCACAGGGCAGGTGGGCACGCTGATGCTCGCGTTGCTGCGCGAGCGCGCGTTCCCGGCTCGCGAGATCGTTCCGTTTGCGTCGGAGCGCTCGGTTGGGCGTGAGCTCGCGGACGGGCTCGTCGTGCAGGGCCTCGACGAGGAGTCGATCCAGGGCTTTGACCTCGCGCTGTTCTCCGCCGGTGGGTCCACCTCGGGCGAGTGGGCGCCGAAGTTCGTGCAGGCTGGGGCGACGGTGGTCGACAACTCCTCGCGCTGGCGCATGCAGGACGACGTGCCGCTGGTCGTCAGCGAGGTCAACCCGCAGGCGCTGGACGGGCACCGCGGGATCATCGCCAACCCCAACTGCTCGACCATGCAGATGGTCGTGGCGCTGAAGCCGATCCAAGACGCGGCGGGTATCGAGCGACTCGTGATCAGCACCTACCAGGCTGTGTCCGGCACGGGTAAGCGCGCGGTGGACGAGCTGCTCGAGCAGTCTCACGCGCTGCTGCACGAGCGCCAGATCGAGCCGCCCGACGCGTATGCCCACCAGATCGCGTTCAACGCGCTGCCGCACGCGGGCACGTTCGCCGCGGGCGAGGATCACACCGACGAGGAGCGCAAGCTGATCAACGAGACGCGCAAGATTCTCGGCGATCCCGACATCCGCATCTCCGCGACGTGCGTGCGCGTGCCCGTCGTGAACGGCCACTCCGAGGCGGTCAACGTGCAGACGCGGGCAGAGCTCTCGCCGGAGCGCGCCCGCGAGCTGCTGAGCGCGGCGCCGGGCGTCAGCGTGATCGATGACCCCGACGCGGCGCTGTATCCGCTCGCGATCGACGCGACCGGCAAGGACGACGTGTTCGTGGGACGCATCCGGCGTGACCCCGGCCATGACCGCGCGCTGGACATGTGGATCGTCGCCGACAACCTGCGCAAGGGCGCCGCAACAAACGCCGTGCAGCTGGCCGAGCTGCTGCATCAGCGCGGACTGCTGGCGCTGACCGCGCACCGTCGCTGGCCTGATCGAGCCCGGCCGGGAATCAGCGCGCGTCGGCGTGCAGCCATGGCGGACGCTCGGGTGCGTGCGCCGGATCAAGCACCCACAGACCGGGCTCCGTCTCAGTGAAGCCATTCGCCGGATACAGCCCTGCGGCAGGGCCGTTGCGTTCGGTGGGCACGAATCGCGCGGTATAGCGCGGCGCGTCAAGCCGTTTTGTGACTTCGGCGAGCGCGAACTGCTCGAGACCAAATCCCATCGCGCGGCAGCTCATGATGAACGAGTCGATCTCGACCTCGCCGTCCGGTGAGCGCGCGGTCACGATCACCGCCACCACGCCGAGGTCCCCGAAGCGGTCTCGCAGCGACGCGACAAACAGCTCGTGCTCGGCAGACGCGAGTAGTGCGCTCACCTCGGCGGCGGATCGCCTCCGCGTGGTCGTGTTGAACTGGTTCGTGCGCTGGATCAGCTCCAGCAGCCGTGGCATGTCCTGGTCGGTTGCAGGGCGTAGCTCGGCGTGCAGCTGGAGCGAGTTCATCATCTGCTCGTAGTCGTGCTCGCTGCCCATCGCGACGCGACGCTCGGCAGCCTCGCGGTATAGCTCGGTCCGCCGCCGCGCCTCGTCGGTCCGAGTCGTGGAGGGCATCTCGAGCCAGTACTCGAGCCACCTCCAGCTGGCAGGGTCTGCGGGGTCGATGCTCCCCACACCGGGCACGTTCTCCTCTACCAGCGCACGCTCCACGGGGTTGTCGTCCAACAGCACAAACGCGCCCGCGGCCAGATCCAGAGCAGCGATCGCGTCGCTGACGTTGTCGGGCTTCGGACGCCAGTTGACCATCTGCAGCACGAAGTCCTCCGGCGCGAGCTTCATCTCCTGCCAGCGCACCGACGCTGGATCGTTCTTGCTCAGCGCCACCAGCAGCACTCCCGCCTGGCGCAGCTCACGCAGCAGCCGCGCGCGTTCGGAGTAGTGATGCACCTCGCCGTCGCCCATGACGCCGTCCCACAGCGTGTTGTCGAAGTCGACCAGCAGCACCTTGGCCCTGCCGAGCAGCCCGTGTGCGGCGAGGACGTCGGCGTACTCGTCGGCGAGCACCGAGCCGAACCGCGCCGGGTGCGCGTACGCCTCCTCGTACTCGGGCCCCAGCACCGGTGAGCCCATCGCTTTGAGGCCGCCGTTCTCACGGATGAGCTGCTGTTCGTCGATCAGCAAGGTGTTCTCGGTCGCGGCGACGAGCTCGGCGAGCGCCTCCGTCAGTGCCTGGTTGAGCCGCGCACGCCCCCGCGACTCCGCGGGCAGGAACCACCATCGCGCGCGCCGGCGCGCCAGAGGCAGCGAACACGCGGTGTGCACGAGGATCGTCGCGTCGGTGACCTCGCGGATCGCCTCGATGCTCGCCGCGACCATCGCGGTGAGCATCCGCACGCGGGCCCGGAGCTCATCGCCGCGCAGCCGATTCGCTTCTGCGACAACGCCCGTGTAGGCGGGCACGCCGCTGTAGCTGAACAGCGACAGCCCGATCACGCTCGGCGGAGCGCTGCTGGTCACACGGCGGATCTCATCCGCCTCGAGCGGCCGCGCGCCGGCGGTGAAGAAGATGTGATCACGTCGGGCGCGCGTCCGCTCGCCGCCGCTACTCGCTCGGAGAGGAACATGCGCACGTCGTTGAACACGCAGTCGCCGATCAGCAGCAGCCTCGGATCCCCCGCCTTGGGCGCGCGCGTGAGCGGCTCGTGCAGCCTCGCGAGCGTCTCCTCGGTCAGCTCGGGTGGGCACTCGCCGGCGAGCAGCTCCGCGATCGCATGTCCCTCGCGCCGCAACAGACCCCGCAGCAACTCCGCGCGCTCGTTGCCGGAAAGCGCCTTCGGCAGGTAGTTCAGGCGGCAGTCGATGTAGGCCGCTCGATGCTCTGCCGATCCGCCGATCCCCGCGGCGAGCATCCGCGCCACCGGCACGAAGTAGCGCTCGCGAGCGATTGCGGGATCGGGGTCGATCGTCTGTCCGAACCCCGGACCCTCCGCTCCGAGCCGTTCCCACAGCGTGGCGACATCGGCGACGTGCCGCTCGAGCGCGGCGGCTAACCTGCGTGTCGCCCAATTGCGCGGCCGGCCGGCTACTGCAGCTCGGTCGAAGCCATGGGTTTTCACCGTAGCATGAGCACGCGCCGCCCCAAAAGCCTGGGATTTGGCGGGCGCCAGCTAGGATTTGCGCCCGTGGCAAGCACGCCTCACAACCGACAGGCACTCCGACGCGGCGCTGCTGGCGGCCTCGCGCGGCGGGCACCGCAAGCCGCCGCGCCAGAAGGCGCCGGGGGCGCCCCGAGGAGAAGCTGGCGCAGCTGCGCGAGCTGCGCGAAGCAGCACTGCACTCGGCGCCGGAGGCGGAGGGGAAGCAGCCCGCGCGCGGCAAGCTGACGGCGCGCGAGCGCATGGAGCTGCTGCTCGAGCCCGGCACCTTCGAGGAGCTGGACAAGTTCGTACGCCATCGCTGCTTGGACTTCGACATGCAGAAGAACCGGCCCTGGGGCGACGCGGTGGTCACCGGCCACGGCGCGATCGACGGGCGGACGGTGTGCGTGTTCAGCCAGGACTTCACCGTGTTCGGCGGCTCGCTCGGCGAGTCATCGGCGCGAAGATGTGCAAGATCATGGACCTGGCGGTGAAGATCGGCTGCCCGGTGATCGGCATCAACGACTCAGGCGGCGCGCGCATCCAGGAGGGCGTCGTGTCGCTGGGCGCCTACGGCGACGTGTTCTTGCGCAACGTCCGCTGCTCGGGGGTGATCCCCCAGATCGCCCGTGATGGGCCCTGCGCGGGCGGGGCCGTGTATTCGCCGGCGATCACCGACTTCATCTTCATGGTCAAGGAGACCTCGTACATGTTCGTCACCGGCCCCGACGTGATCAAGACCGTCACCCACGAGGAGGTGAGCTTCGAGGAGCTGGGCGGCGCGACGTCCCACAACGCCAAGCGGCGTCGCCACTTCGCCTCCGAGGACGAGGAGGCGTGCCTGGAGGACTGCCGCAAGCTGATGGGCTTTCTGCCCGCCAACAACCTGGATCCGCCGCGCGTGGGTCCGACCGAGGACCCCGGCGGATGGACGCCGAGCTCGATCACGTCATCCCGGACAACCCCAACAAGCCCTACGACATGCGCAAGGTCATCGAGGGGTCGTCGACGACGGCGAGTTCTTCGAGGTGCAGGAGGAGTATGCGCAGAATATCGTCGTCGGCTTTGCGCGTCTGGATGGCGAGGCGGTGGGCATCGTGGGCAATCAGCCCAAGAGCTGGCCGGCGTGCTCGACATCACAGCTCGGTGAAGGCCGCGCGGTTCGTGCGCATCTGCGACGCGTTCAACATCCCGCTGGTGACGTTCTTCGACGTTCCCGGCTTCCTGCCCGGCACCGAGCAGGACACGGCGGCATCATTCGCCATGGCGCGAAGCTGCTGTACGCGTACGCCGAGGCGACCGTGCCCAAGCTGACGGTGATCACGCGCAAGGCCTACGGCGGCGCCTACGACGTCATGTCCTCCAAACACATCCGAGCGGACATCAACTTCGCATGGCCGTGTGCTGAGATTGCCGTCATGGGTCCCGAGGGCGCCGTGAACATCGTCTTCCGGCGCGA